>NZ_CP017761.1:0-2767908 GCF_001895285.1 Marinilactibacillus sp. 15R | reverse complement strand
TACGATACAATGAATTTCATCAAGTCTGACGTTCAGACCATTGCGATTGGACTTGCTGCTTCAATGGGAAGTTTCTTACTAGCAGCAGGGGCAAAAGGAAAACGTTTCGCACTACCTAATGCAGAAATCATGATCCACCAGCCATTGGGTGGCGCTCAAGGTCAAGCAACTGAAATTGAAATTGCTGCAAGACACATCTTAAGAACACGTGAGAGACTAAATAATATTTTAGTAGAACGTACTGGTCAACCACTAGATGTTATTGAACGTGACACAGATCGTGATAACTTCATGATGGCTGAAGAAGCGAAAGAATACGGCTTAGTAGATGAAATTATGGATAGCACAGCTGATTTGAATAAATAATCATCTATTTTTAAAAATAGATAAAACTGTATAAATAGAAACAGGATCTGTATATGATGCAGGTCCTGTTTTTTACATAACAAAACAGTATTGATTGATCTGAGATAATAAAATACAAATAACAAGTTGGAATGAATCCTGAATTAGTTCCTTATGAACAACCGTCTCACTGGTCATATATATTTTAGAGCGTTATAATAAAAAGAGTTAAGAATATAAAGAAGGGAGAGGATATGTTGGATATTTCGAGCATCAAAGTTTCAGAGGTAACGACTGAAGGGGGCATACATTTTGGAAATGAAAATGCGCCTGTAAAAATAGTCGAATTCTTAAATTTAAAGTGTCCTTTTTGTAAGCAGTGGTGGGAAAATGCTACTCCACTTTTAGATTCTTATGTAGAAGCAGGAAAAGTTGAAAGAATCGTTAAACTATTTGATAAAGAAAAACCAAGTTTGAAAAAGGGTAATGTGATTCATCGTTATCTGGACTACAACAACTCGGACAAAACGAAAGAAGATATTTCTTACTTTCTTGCACACCAGAATAAGTGGGGAAACTTGGACGAACCAGAAGTCGCAGAATATGCTGTCTCTAAACGTAATTTGCAAGTACAAGAAAATTTAGCAGAAGCTGAAAAGATTGTATTAGAAGCAGAAAAAGCGAATGTTACACTCGTTCCTTCTGTATTTATAGGAGAGCATATCTTTGATGAACATATTTCGAATGAAGAATTGAAAGAAATCATTGAAACTAACTTAAATTGAGAAAGATTAAATCGTAGGAACTATGATTAGGTGGGCAAAATCCGTCCTTTTAATTTATGTGTACGGGTTGAAAATTGCCCCGCATATTGTTATAATAAATTTGTAGGTAAATAAGAAGTGTTAACAAGGTCGCAACAATAAAATTCTTTTGCTAAGAAGTGAAAAGAATTTAATCTGTATGCAGTATGAACGCTAGCACTTTTTCGCTGCGAACTTTTTGCACTTTCGATCGAGAAGTTATTCTCAATAGTATGGTGTGTTTGCAGCCGGGAAAGAAGGTCTAGAATGCTGTCAGTTATCGAAAAAGTTGCACCGGATATATTTCAGACTTTAAAAAGACGTTATCATATTTTGAAGCAGATTGAAAAATCTGGGCCAATAGGAAGACGTTCTCTTGCAGGTCGACTCGGGTTTACCGAACGGGTTTTAAGAAGTGAAGTAGAAATTCTGCGTGATCAGGGATTAATCAAGATCTCTTCTGCGGGAATGGAATGTACTTCTGCTGGTATAGAAATCTTTCGTCAGCTCGAACGTATGATGGGACAACATGTCAGGTCAAAAGATCAGGAAACAAGGCTGGCTAACACATTAAAAATTAGTCACTGTATTATTGTTCCTGGGAATTCTGATGATGATATTCGTATATTGGAAGATATGGGACACGCTGCGATAAAGGCTCTGGATTTTCTTTTGCCTGAGGGAAAGAATGTTGTCGCCGTGATGGGTGGTACAACAATGGTAGAAGTTGCCCATGCAATGGATGAGAAATTCGGTGAA
This sequence comes from Marinilactibacillus sp. 15R, assembly GCF_001895285.1. Taxonomy (NCBI): domain Bacteria; kingdom Bacillati; phylum Bacillota; class Bacilli; order Lactobacillales; family Carnobacteriaceae; genus Marinilactibacillus; species Marinilactibacillus sp. 15R. Next base: position 2,766,001 of record NZ_CP017761.1, on the reverse strand, counting down.
AAACGACAATTGCTGTTTGTTCCTGCTCGTGGAGGACTAGGCGAATCGGTCGATATTCAAGCTAATGTAATTGCAGAAACGATGGCTAGAAAATCCGGTGGAAAAAGCAGAGCGCTTTATGCCCCGGAGCATGTGCGTTCAGACACGTATTCACTTCTGTCAGAAGAACCGGAAATTAAAGAAACGCTTCAATTAGTTGAAAATGCTTCTTTAGTTTTGTACAGTATAGGTAGTGCTTTTGAAATGGCAGAACGTCGTGGCATGGATGAAGAAACACTGCGTTTATTAAAAGAGAAAAATGCTGTTGCTGAAGCTTTTGGAGAATTTGTTAATCCTAAAGGAGAGATCGTCTACAAGCTCTCTCGCATCGGTCTGCAATCAGGACAGATGGGACGTATTCCTCATGTAGTTGCAGTAGCAGGTGGAAAACGAAAAGCAAAAGCAATCGAAGCTTATGTAAAAACTGTCCCTCCGCACACATGGCTAGTGACGGATGAGGCAGCAGCTAACGAGATTTTAAATGGGGGAACCCTTTAAAGGAAACCTTTTAAAATAGAAACGAAAATTTAAGGAGGAAACAAGTATGTCAAAGAAAGTAGCAATTAACGGGTTTGGACGTATTGGACGTTTGGCTCTTCGTCGAATCTTAGAATCAGATACAAATTTAGAGGTCGTAGCAATCAACGACTTAACAGATAATGAGGATCTAGCTTATTTATTGAAATATGACACTGCACAAGGACGTTTCCCACACGAAGTAGAAGTTAAAGATAATGCAATTTACGTTGCTGGAAACGAAATTAAAGCTTTCGCTGAAAAAGATGCTAGTCAATTACCATGGGGAGACCTTGGAATCGATATCGTTTTAGAATGTACAGGTTTCTATACTTCACGCGATAAATCTCAAGCACATCTCGATGCTGGTGCAAAAAGAGTATTGATCTCAGCACCTGCTAAAGGCGATCTTAAAACAATCGTATTCGGCGTTAACCACGAATCAGTTCAGCCTGAAGACCAAATCGTTTCAGCTGCTTCATGTACAACAAACTGCTTGTCTCCAATGATCAACGTTTTGAATAAAGAATTCGGACTAGATCACGGATTGATGAGTACAGTACATGCTTATACTTCAACTCAGTCATTACAAGACTCACCAGGCGGACGTAAAAGTCGTGCCGGAGCACAAAATGCAATTCCTGCTTCAACTGGAGCGGCTAAAGCAGTAGGGAAAGTTATCCCAGAAGTTGACGGAAAAGTCGACGGAACAGCCGTCCGCATCCCAACAGTTACAGGATCAATGGTTGAATTATACTCTGTATTGAATAAAAAAGTTTCTGTTGATGACATCAACTCAGCAATGAAAGAGTACTCTTCAGATGCATACTTGTACAATGAAGATGAAATTGTTTCTTCTGATATCATCGGAATTCCTGCTGGATCAATCTTCGATGCAACTCAAACAAAAATCATCGAAGGCGAATCAGGCCAGTTAGTTAAAACTGTAGCTTGGTACGATAATGAATATGGCTTCACAGGAAACATGGTCAGAACGTTAGACTTTATGGCTAACCTATAAAAATCAACACCTAACTTAATGTATTTAAGACTTAATTGACTCGCTTCAGTTAAGATTTAAAATAAAAAAGTTTTCAATTTTCTAAGGAGGAAATTGTATTATGTCAGTAAAAGTAGCTATTAACGGATTTGGACGTATTGGACGTTTAGCATTCCGTCGTATTAACGATGTTGAAGGATTAGAAGTTGTTGCAGTAAACGACTTGACAGATCCAAATATGTTGGTTCACTTGCTTAAATACGATACAACTCAAGGACGCTTCAATGGTGAAGTATCTGTCGGCGACGGCAAATTCACTGTAGACGGACGTGACGTTAAAGTATTAAGCGAACGTAATCCTGAAGATCTTCCATGGGGAGAGCTTGGAGTAGATATCGTCCTTGAATGTACAGGATTCTTTACTTCTCAAGAAAAAGCTGGATTACACCTTAAAGCTGGAGCAAAACGTGTAGTTGTTTCTGCACCTGCAACTGGCGATGTTAAAACAATTGTTTATAACACAAACCACGAAACTTTAGATGGATCAGAAACAGTTATTTCTGGAGCTTCATGTACAACTAACTGTTTAGCTCCAATGGCTAAAGCGTTAAACGACAAGTTTGGAATCGAAACTGGTTTAATGACTACTATTCATGCTTACACTGGAGACCAAATGACTCTTGATGGACCACATCCTAAAGGAGACTTCCGTCGCGCTCGTGCAGCTGCTGCAAACATCGTGCCAAACTCTACTGGTGCTGCTAAAGCAATCGGTCTAGTATTACCTGAATTACAAGGTAAATTAGATGGAGCAGCTCAACGTGTACCAGTTCCAGCTGGATCATTAACTGAATTACAAGTTATTCTTTCTAAAGAAGTAACTGCTGAAGAAGTTAATGCTGCAATGAAAGAAGTAGCTAACGAGTCTTATGGCTATACTGAAGATCCAATTGTTTCTTCTGACATTTTAGGAATGACTTATGGTTCATTATTCGATGCAACACAAACAAAAGTTATTTCTGCTGGCGGAAAACAATTAGTTAAAACTGTTTCTTGGTATGACAATGAAATGTCATACACTGCTCAATTAGTTCGTACTCTTGAATACTTCGCTTCTTTATAAGAAGAAAAGTGTTAAGCTACACTAACTGATCATTAACTGAACAGAACATGAATGAATAAGCGGGGGAGCACTCACTCTATGCGATAAACTATGGTAAAGAAAATGTTTGACGATTTGAATCGTTTTAACTGAAATCTTTTCATAATCTATCGATTTAGTATCGCGCTTCCCTGCTTTTTATTTTGTTCAAATAAACTTTTAGAGTGGCTGCTAGTTTTATTGACGTAATCTACTATAGACTATTATAGTTTTTTATTTGAATTACCTGAAAATAATTTAATCAAAGGAAGGTAGACTATTAATGCCTAAAAAAACAGTAAAAGATCTAGCACTTAAAGGTAAAAAAGTATTAGTGCGTGCTGATTTTAACGTACCGATGAAAGACGGAAAAATCTCAAACGATAACCGTATCCAAGCAGCTTTACCTACCATCAAATATGTATTGGAACAAGGCGGAAAAGCTATCGTATTTTCTCACCTTGGCCGTGTGAAAACTGAAGAGGACAAGGCTGGTTTATCTCTAGCACCTGTTGCTGAGCGTCTAGGCGAATTATTAAACAAAGACGTTAAATTCGTAGCGCAAACTCGTGGAGAAGAATTAGAATCTGCTGTTGACGGACTTTCAGAAGGCGAAGTGTTAATGTTTGAAAATACTCGTTTTGAAGATGTAGACGGCAAAAAAGAAAGCAAAAATGATCCGGAATTAGGCAAATACTGGGCTAGCTTAGGTGACGTATTTGTAAATGATGCATTTGGTACAGCACACCGTGCTCATGCTTCTAACGTTGGAATTGCTTCTAACGTTGAATCAGCAGCTGGTTTCTTAGTAGAAAAAGAAATCAACTTCATTGGTGGAGCAGTTGATGAACCTAAACGTCCATTTGTTGCAATCTTAGGTGGCGCGAAAGTTTCAGATAAAATTGGTGTAATCGAAAACTTACTTTCTAAAGCTGACAAAGTACTGATTGGTGGCGGAATGACTTATACTTTCTATAAAGCTTTAGGGAAAGGTATCGGTAGTTCGCTTCTAGAAGAAGACAAAGTTTCTTTAGCAAAAGAACTGATCGAAAAAGCTGGAGACAAACTAGTACTTCCTGTTGATTCTGTTGTCGCTTCTGAGTTTTCTAACGATGTAGAAACTGAAGTAGTAGAAGGAGACGTTCCTGAAGGGAAAATGGGATTAGACGTTGGACCTAAAACAGTTGAACTATTCGCTAAAGAACTTGAAGGCGCAAAAACAGTTGTATGGAACGGGCCAATGGGCGTATTCGAAATGTCTAATTTCGCTAAAGGTACAAGTGATATCTGTGAAGTCTTAGCTAAACTGGATGATGCTACAACAATCATCGGTGGAGGAGATTCTGCAACTGCCGCTCAACAATTAGGATTTGAAGATGATTTCAGTCATATTTCTACTGGTGGAGGAGCTTCATTAGAATATCTAGAGGGCAAAGAATTACCAGGAATCGCTGCTATTTCAGATAAATAATTTAGTTTAAAATGGAACCATTAAAGAGTACAATAAGAGTAACTGCGGTAGTGAAAATTACCGCAACACTCTTTCTGATATTGATCAGAAAATACTAATCGAAAGAAGGAATGTAATATGCGTAAACCTATTATTGCTGGTAACTGGAAAATGAACAAAACGGCTACTGAAGCTGCATCATTCATCGAAGAGGTTAAAAATAATATCCCTTCTTCAGATAAAGTAGATGCTGTAATTGGTGCACCTAACTTATATACCCAAAGCTTACTTGATATGACTGCTGATTCAGAACTGAAAATTGCAGCTCAAAACTGCTATTTTGAAGATGAAGGTGCGTTCACTGGAGAAACTTCTCCTGCTGCCTTAGCTGATTTAGGTACTCAATATGTCATCATTGGACACTCTGAACGTCGTGAATATTTCGGCGAAACAGATGAAGATGTGAATAAAAAAGCTCATGCAATCTTTAACCATGGTATGATCCCGATTATCTGTGTTGGAGAAACATTAGAACAAAAAGAAGCTGGACAGACAAATGAACTGGTTTCTGGTCAAGTAACAAAAGCATTAGAAGGTTTATCTGATGAACAAGTTAAAACTTCTGTTATTGCTTATGAACCAATCTGGGCTATCGGAACAGGTAAAACAGCTACTGCAGAAGATGCGAACAGCACAATTTCTGTAGTCCGTCAAACTGTAGCAAAACTTTACAGTGATGAAGTAGCGGATGCAGTTCGTATTCAATATGGTGGTTCTGTAAAACCGGCTAATATTGCTGAATTGATGGCACAACCTGATATTGATGGTGCATTAGTTGGGGGAGCTAGTTTAGAAGCAGATTCATTCTTGAAATTATTGGAGGCGGCTAAGTAATATGAGTAAAGCACCTGTAGCAATCATCATCCTAGATGGATTTGGATGGAGAGAAGAGTCATACGGGAATGCTGTAATGCAAGCGAATAAGCCTAATTTTGATCGTTACTGGGAAACTTATCCACATTCTACTATGCAGGCATCTGGACTTGCTGTAGGACTTCCAGAAGGACAAATGGGGAATTCTGAGGTTGGACACACTAACATTGGTGCTGGCCGAATTGTATATCAAAGTATTACTCGTATCGACAAAGCGATCGAAGATAAAGAATTACAGACAAATGAAGCATTAAATGGTGCGTTCGATCATGTAAAAGAAAATGATTCAGCACTACACTTTTTTGGATTAATCTCAGACGGTGGTGTGCACAGTCATTCTCGTCATCTAACTGCTTTATTAAAAACAGCAAAAGAAAAAGGCATCAGCAAAGTATATGTTCATGCATTTACTGATGGACGAGATGTTGCCCCTGATTCAGGAGCTGGATTTATTCAGGATCTGCAAGATGTTATGTCAGAACTTGGCGTAGGTTCTGTAGCTTCTGTGTCTGGACGTTTTTATGCGATGGACCGCGATAATCGCTGGCCGCGTATTCAAAAAGCTTATGATGCAATTTTCAATGGTGAAGGTGTTAAAGCAACTGATCCAGTCGAAGCTGTTAAATCAAGCTATAAAAACGAAACAATGGATGAATTTATCGTGCCTACTGTTATCGAAAAAGATGGTAAACCAGTGGCAACTGTTCAAGATAACGATGCAATTGTGTTCTTCAACTTCCGTCCTGACCGTGCAAGCGAACTTTCACGTGCAATCACTGAACCGGACTTTGATGAGTTTGACCGTAAAAACACACCAAAAAATATCAAATTCATTACGATGACACAATACACTGCGGATATGAAAGCAGATGTTATGTTCCCACCAATACACTTGAAAAATGTTATTGGAGAAGTATTAGCTGATCATGGATTAACTCAACTTCGCATTGCTGAAACTGAGAAATATCCACACGTTACATTCTTCATGAATGGTGGTACAAATGATGAATTTCCAGGAGAAAATCGTATCTTGATTCCTTCTCCAAAAGTTGAAACTTATGATTTGAAACCAGAAATGAGTGCTTATGAAGTAACAGATGCATTAGTTGAAGATATTCAAAATGATAAGCACGATGCAATCATCTTGAATTTTGCAAACCCTGATATGGTAGGCCATTCTGGTATGTTAGAACCGACTATCAAAGCGATAGAAGCAGTTGATGAGAATCTTGGTAGAGTAGTAGACTTGATTTTAGAAAAAGGTGGATCAGCAATTATCTTTGCAGACCACGGAAATTCTGATACTGAGTTGACTCCAGAAGGTAAGCCCCATACAGCTCATACTACTGTACCAGTTCCAGTCATTGTAACTAAAAAAGGACTACACTTGCGTAATGACGGTAAGTTAGCAGATGTATCCCCTACAATGCTTGATTTATTAGGGATTGAAAAGCCTGAAGAGATGACAGGGGAAAGCTTAATCATTAACGATTAATATTTTCATCGTCTCGACATTAATGATGTATTTAACCACTTAAAAAGTGAGTATAAATAAAAAAACAAAAGTCAAAGGAGATAATTATAAATGCCATATATTACAGATGTACTAGCACGTGAAGTATTAGATTCTCGTGGTAACCCAACTATTGAGGTAGATGTATTTACAGAATCAGGCGCTTTCGGACGTGGAATGGTTCCTTCAGGTGCTTCAACTGGTGAACATGAAGCTGTTGAATTACGTGATGGAGACAAAGATCGTTATTTAGGTAAAGGTGTTACTAAAGCAGTTGAAAATGTAAACAATACAATCGCTGAAGCAATCATCGGCATGGATATCCGCGATCAAATGGGCGTTGATAAAGCGTTGATCGAATTAGACGGAACTCCAAACAAAGGTAAATTAGGCGCTAATGCTATCTTAGGCGTATCAATTGCTGTTGCTCGTGCAGCTGCTGATTATTTAGATCTTCCTCTATACAGATATTTAGGTGGAACGAACACTAAAGTGTTGCCAACACCAATGATGAATATCGTTAATGGTGGATCTCACTCTGACGCACCGATCGCATTCCAAGAATTCATGATCTTGCCTGTTGGAGCTCCAACATTCAAAGAAGCTTTACGTTGGGGAGCTGAAATCTTCCACGCACTTAAAGCCATCTTAAAAGACCGTGGACTAGAAACTTCAGTTGGTGACGAAGGTGGATTTGCTCCTCGTTTCGAAGGAACTGAAGACGGCGTTGAAACAATTCTTGAAGCAATCAAAAAAGTTGGTCTTGAGCCAGGTAAAGATGTATACCTTGGATTTGACTGTGCTGCTTCTGAATTCTACGAAGATGGCGTATACAACTATGCTAAATTCGAAGGTGAAGGCGGAGCAAAACGTTCTGCTGCTGAACAAGTGGATTACCTTGAAGAATTAGTAAACAAATATCCAATCCTTTCAATTGAAGATGGAATGGATGAAAATGACTGGGATGGTTTCAAACTATTAACTGAACGCTTAGGCGACAAAGTTCAATTAGTTGGAGATGACTTGTTCGTTACAAACACTGAGATCCTTAAACGTGGTATCGACAACAACATCAGTAACTCTATCTTAATCAAAGTTAACCAAATCGGTACATTGACTGAAACATTCAATGCAATCGAAATGGCTAAAAAAGCTGGTTACACTGCCGTAGTATCTCACCGTTCAGGTGAAACAGAAGATTCTACAATTTCTGATATCGCAGTTGCAACAAATGCTGGACAAATCAAAACTGGTTCATTAAGCCGTACTGACCGTATCGCTAAATACAACCAATTATTAAGAATCGAAGACCAATTAGGCGACTTAGCTGTATACGAAGGTCTAGATGCATTCTACAACCTAAAAAATAAATAATTTAATCTTCTGATCAACGGATCAAGAAAATTCGATAGCCGCTTACTGGAGACTCCAGTAAGCGGCTATTTTTTTAACTAAGCTAGTCGTTGAAATTTAACAGATGACTAAATAAAGAAATTTGCTTTACTATAGTAAAATAAATAGAGAAGCTTGTTTTCTCATATCTTTTAACTATGCTTTCGTAAATCTTCTTTGTCAGTTACAAGTTCGATTGTAGAGTGAGTTACATTATAATCCTGTAACTGGTTACGTACTTGTGTTTTGATTTTTGATGCATCTCCCATGTTTTCAGAAGAGACGAGTAAAGTTACTGAAAAAGCATTCTCTTGTCCATCAATAGACCAGAAATGAAAATGTGAAAAGTCATCAATCTCTTCGATGGCAAGAATATTTTTTTCTAATTCATTCAAATCTACTCCTTTTGGCACACTTTCTAGAAAAATCGTTAAAGTATTATAAAACTTTGGAACAGCTTGAACAAAAATGTAAATGGCAATACCAATGGATAGTATAGGATCTAATATATATAAGTTTGAAAACTCCATAATGATACTTGCAAGGAGAACACCTATCCAACCAAGAACATCTTCTAGCATATGCAGATTCAGAAAACTTTCATTTTTGGATTTTCCTTTGCTCATAAGCCAGGCAGCATATCCATTGATTGCAATCGCAAAAATTGAAATCCACAGCATTCCAGATGAATTGACAGGTTGCGGATCGAAGAGTAAAGGAATGCTCCTAAAAGCGACTAGAATGGATCCAGCTAGTAAAACGACTGCTGTAATCAAGGCTCCTAGTAAAGAAAACCGTTGATAACCGAAACTGAATTTATCATTGCTTTTTTTGGTAGAATATTTCTGGAAAAATAAGGCAAGCCCTACTGAAACAGAATCTCCTAGATCATGTACAGCATCCGATAAAATAGCTGAACTGTTGAAAATGAATCCAAAAATAAATTCTAGACCAGAAAATACAAGGTTTAAGATAAACACTATTCCAATGTTTTTGACAATTTTGTCATTTTTAGTAGTGAAATGGGAGTCATGGTTATTTTTATTTTGAATAGGCAATTTGATTCCTCCGATATATGATCTCGAGTTTGACACTTAATTAAAACAAAAACTCTCTAACCCCTTATTTTTCAGGGATTTAGAGAGTTTTTTTGCTTTTGAAAAAGTGAGTACTATTTTGCTTTTCTGGATAGCTTTAAATTATTTTTCATTTTTTTAATGGTATTGATTTCATAATCCGTTCGAAATCCAAATATCTCATGTAATTGATCTGTTAAATGTGTTCGTTCATAGAGCGGTATGTAGCCATCTCCCGATGTTTTCATCACATTCATTTCCCTTAAAGTTTTAATGATTTTTTGACAAGAAAAATTGTTATCCAGCTTTTGTTCTAAAATACGATAAATCAATAAAGAGAGAAAACAGGTTAAGAAATGGGCTTCAACCCTATCATCGTTTCTTACGTAGATTGGTCGCGATTTCAACTCTGTTTTCATAATTCTGAAGCTCTCTTCTATTTCCCAGCGCTGTTGATTCACACGAATCAACTCTAAAGGATCCGATGTCAGATTCGTACAAATACCGTAGAATCCATCATATTGTGCTTCCTTCTCTATAACGGACTCATCAAGCGTTACATGCATATTTTCGGCTATTTCTCCGTCTGTTGTTGCGTGTTTAACTGTAACGAATCGTAATGGATCATTGGCACGTTTCTTTTTTAATGATGAAGGATTTTCAACTTTCTTCAATGCGCGTTCTATTTGGCGCTTCCGAATAGTTTCTTGATAATGCTTATACTTCGGTGAGAATGTTACAAGTAGGCGTTGTTCTAAATCATTTTCCTTAATCCATCTTTCTTTGTAATAGGTTTCTTTGTTGTTTTCAATATTTTTAATACTTGTTAAATTAATGGGTTTATCACTTGCTTTTGTTCGCCATCCAGAAGGGTCTAGTGCCCATTCTTTGAGGTGCTTTTTTAATTTTTTGATGGATTGTGTGGTGATAAATCCGCGACTACCTAATGTATTGTAAATGCGATTATTTTTAGAAGATAAGCCTGCGTCTGTACAGACAACGATCTCAGACAACTCAAAATCCTTCAGGATTTTCTTTTCTAACGGTTTAAGAGATGTTTGTTCATTTTCATTCCCACCAAATATTGAAAAAGCAAGGGGAAGGCCGGAAGCATCCATAAATAAGCCCATTTGAACAATAGGATTTGGGCGATGTTCTTTTGACACTCCATACCTTTTCAAGCCTTCTTCCTGTTCCATTTCAAAATAGAAATTTGTGCAGTCGTAATACAAGATTTTCTTGTGTCGTTGAACTAATTTCAAACTGTTTTTGTAGACAGCAGATTGAATATTATCTGATTCTTTCTTAAGTATATCTAAAGCCCGGTACATTTGATGTGGCTCACATTGAATACCTTCGAGTAATTGTTTTGCTTGTTCGAACGAACTCCGCTTGGAGTTCGGGTGTAAAATGCGCATATAGATTAATTTAGATAATATTTCGTTTAAGTCATACTCGAATTTATATTTAGATTGAATATCTTGCGTAATTTTAGAGAGGCCAAGTTGATAATAAAGCGACTGTAAAAAGAGATAACCAACGTTGAATGAACGCTGTTCATCAGCGTCGATAAGTTTCTCTGCATTAAATTTTATGATGCTAGGTTCTCGTTGACTCTTTTGTTCTTCTGTTAGTTTCTTGGCGTATTGACGTGCCCATTCCTCAGGATCAACACCTGGGTGTTTTTTACGAATTTCTTGTTCATTTCCCAAGGCTTCTATAACGCGCGTGGTTGATTTGCCGTTAATATCTCGAACATTTTCAATGACAGAATAGGAAATGGAATTTTTAGAAACACTCTTTTTTATACGCATAATCAACGCCTCGATTCAGTATTAGTTACTCTTATTATAACATAGTACTAAATAGTACTCAATATTTAAAGTAGAAATTTGACAAAAAAATAAGCCATATCAAGGCTTAAGAGTGTTTTTAGAGAAATGAAGTGTCAAACTCCCAAAATGGGAGTCATGGTTATTTTTATTTTGAATAGGCAATTTGATTCCTCCGATATATGATGTATAGTATACTAGTAGTAACCAAATTCTTACATTAATTATACTGTTCCTTGATTGTGGAACAAAATTATAAGAACTACAGAAATTTATTTAAAAGGAGAAAAGTAGCATGCTTGAAACACTTAGTTCATTTCACCCGGTTCTACAAGCTTTATTAGCGGGACTTTTTACTTGGAGTTGTACAATATTCGGTTCTGCATTTGTTTTCTTATTTAAAGATATCAACCGAAAATTCTTAGATGTGATGAATGGTTTTGCAGCCGGAGTTATGATAGCAGCATCTTTCTGGTCTCTATTAGCTCCGTCGATTGCCAATGCGGAAGATAGTGGGTATGGGATCTGGGCTTTTGTACCAGCTGCTGTTGGATTTATGGTCGGAGGATTCTTCTTAAGACTAATTGATGTAGTGATTCCGCATTTACATTTGAATGAACCAGAAGAAAATAGTGAAGGACCAAAAACTAAAGCTTCAAAGAACTTGCTTCTTTTTCTAGCTATTACCATACATAATATACCAGAAGGTTTATCAGTTGGTGTTGCATTTGGAGCTATCGTGGCAGGTGCAGCTAACGGAGATGCTTTTTTAAGTGCTGTGGGATTAGCTATCGGGATCGGAATTCAAAATATACCAGAAGGATCTGCTTTGTCCATGCCGATTAGAGCGGCAGGCAGTAGTAGACTTAAAGCGTTCAATTATGGTCAACTTTCAGCAATCGTTGAACCAATTGCTGCAGTTATCGGGGCAGTTGCAGTTATTTCAATGGCAGCTATTTTACCGTATGCATTAGCATTTGCAGCCGGAGCTATGATTTTTGTCGTAGTAGAAGAGCTGATTCCAGAATCTCAGACGAACGGAAATAAAGATATTGCTACCTTATCACTAATGGTCGGCTTTGTGATTATGATGATCCTGGACGTTGCATTAGGGTAAGTTTAGAATATGTTGAGTAAAGAGGTATTCACAAATACGGATCTACTAATCCCTCTAGTAATACGAAAACGTTTGTGCTATATTAGGTAGTGAGAGACTTATGAAAGGGAGGTCAATTCCGAGATGTATGATATATTATTAGGATTTATGCTCGTATTATCAGTATTTATTATAATCGTAGTTGCAATGCAGCCAACAAAAACGCAGAATGCGTCTAATGCCTTTTTAGGTGGGGCAAGTCAATTATTTGGAAAACAAAAAGCACGAGGGTTTGAAGCCGTTTTGATTAAAACGACAATCGTCTGCATTGTACTTTTCTTTATTCTTGCAATAGCCCTGACTCGATTCTTTTAATTGATTTAAAATACAAACTGATCAAGGAGCAAATCCAAAGGACTTGAGCATAGCGATCCAGCATGCTTGAGTGAACAATGGGATTGCTCTTTTTATTTTGACTTATCAGCGGTGAAAGAGTGGCAATTTGGCAGGCATTGTATTTTGGTATTAAAAAAGAATCAAGTAAGGTAAAATAGAGGTATAGATTTAAGGAGTGAAAAGAATGAGAGATAGAACAATCTTTTTAGAAAAAGGACCGCGAGCCGTTTTGCTGTTTCACGCATTTACAAGTACGCCAAATGATGTGAGAAGTTTAGCACGTGCCTTAGAGCGGGCCGATTATACAGTTTATGCACCGACTTTATCTGGTCATGGAACAGAAAATCCAGATGATTTATTTAATTATGGAATTGAAGACTGGAAAGAAGACGGTGAAAAAGCTTATGAATTTTTAAAAGGAAAAGGATATGAAGAAATTACGGCTTTTGGACTTTCACTAGGAGGTGTTGTTGCTACACATCTTATGCTAACAAAAGATATCTTAGCGGCAGGAACTTTTTCTTCACCAGTGATTGACAATCAAGAGAGCCATGTGCCGAAGAACTTTATGATCTGGTATGAAAATATGAAGGAACAAGCAGGATATTCTAGAGAAGAAGTTGCTGGATTAAAAACAGCGGCAGAACCTCAATTGAAAATAATTCTAACAGGACTAAACGATTTTATTCAAACGATGGTACCGCAATATAAAAATGTCAAAGGAAATGTGTTTATAGGTCAAGGCGGAAGAGATGAAATGATTAATCCTCATCAATCTGGTGAGTATAGAGACGCCTTAATCAATGCAAATGTAGATTTTCATTGGTATGAAGAAGGTCCGCATAGTATTACAACGGGGCCAACAGGTAAACAATTACAAGTAGATTTATTATCATTCTTATCTACATTAGAATGGAATGGAGGCAATACATGAGTAAGGAAATGAACGAGGAAGTAAACGAAGAAATAGAACAATTAAAGCAAAAAGTTTTAACCTTTATTGAAAAAAGTGAATTAAACAGTGTGGAAGTCAATGATATCAGTGAAGGACTAAACAGTACGGGCTCTAAAGATTTTAAAAAACTGGTCAATGCCATAGCAGAATTAGAACGTGAAGGGAGAATTATACTGACACAGCAAGGGCGATTTAAACTTAAAGAGGCAGAACCAGTTATGCAAGGGGTATTTAGCGGAACAGATAAAGGTTTTGGATTTGTCCCTCTCGAAGAATTTGAAGAAGACATCTTTATTCCACCGCATGAGACAAATTCTGCCTTGAATGGCGATTTAGTTACGATTGAAGTGACCAAGGAAGCTGTTCCATGGAAAGGCAAAGGACCAGTCGGAAGGGTACTTGAAGTAGTTGAACGTGCGACGAAATCACTTGTTGGAGAATTTCATGCGTATACAGATGATGAAGTAGAAAAATTTGGTCTATTTGGATATGTTAAGACACAGAACAAAAAGCTGCCAAGTATGAAACTTCAGATTACTGCTAAAGGAATTCGACCGGTCGAAGGCAGTATCGTTCAAGTTGAAGTAACACAGTACCCGAGATCAAGCGAAGAAGACATGTACGGAATCATTATGCGTACAATCGGACATAAAGATGAACCAGGCATTGAAATTTTAACAATTGTAAACAAATATGGGATTCCATCTGAATTTCCAGAAGAAGTCATTGAAGAAGCGGAAGCTGTACCAGAAAAGATTGCAGAAGAAGACTTAGCGGGTAGAAGAGATCTGCGAGACGAAGTAATCGTAACGATTGATGGAGCAGATGCAAAAGATCTAGATGATGCAGTGGTCGTCAAGAGACTTGAAAATGGGCATTTCCACTTAGGCGTTCATATTGCAGATGTTTCTCATTATGTAAAAGAAGACAGTCCTATGGATCAAGAAGCATTTGAACGTGGTACTAGTGTCTATTTAACTGACAGAGTTATTCCAATGCTGCCACAGAGATTATCAAATGGAATCTGCTCCCTCCATCCAAATGTTGACAGATTGACACTTAGTTGTGAGATGGAAATTGATCGTTCAGGAGACGTTGTCAGCTATGAAATATTCCCAAGTGTGATTCGGTCTTATCGTCGGATGACTTATTCAGCTGTGAACGATATACTCATGGAAAAAGATCCTGCAGCAATGGAGGAACATGCTGACCTTGTAGACTTGTTTGAAACAATGGGAGAACTTCACCATATATTGGAGAAGAAAAGAGAACAACGAGGTTCCATTGATTTTGATTCGATAGAAGCAAAAATCGAAGTGGACTCTGAAGGGAATCCAACTGATATTGTTATTCGTGAACGTGGTGTGGGGGAACGATTGATTGAATCATTCATGCTTGCCGCAAATGAAACTGTATCAGAATATTACGCAAAACGAGATCTACCCATACTTTATCGTATCCATGCTCGTCCAGACGAAGCTAAAATGCAGCGATTCCTGGAATTCGTTACTAGTTTTGGAATCAATGTAAAAGGAACAAAAGACAGTGTTTCTCCTAAAGACTTACAAGCTGTAATGAAAGAAGTAAAAGGAAAACCGGAAGAAACGGTCATCAGTATGCTGATGCTGAGATCAATGCAGCAAGCTAAGTATGATGTAGATCCTATTGGACACTATGGATTAGCTGCTGATTATTATTCCCACTTTACTTCTCCAATCAGACGTTATCCAGATCTGATTTTACATCGTCTGATTCATTACTATGATGAAATAGCTAAAGATGAAAAAGCACGTAAGAGATGGGAGAAAAAACTCCCTGAAATCGCGGAACATAGTTCCAAAACGGAACGTCGTGCAGTAGATGCTGAAAGAGAAACAGACGAGTTGAAGAAAACAGAATTCATGGAAAGTAAGATTGGTGAAGAATTTGAAGGTCTGGTTACATCGGTTACAAACTTTGGAATGTTCGTCCAATTACCCAACTCTGTTGAAGGATTAGTTCATATTTCAAAAATGAATGATGACTATTATGAATTCAGCGAACGTGGACTTCTATTGATTGGACAACATACAGGTAAAATCTTCCGAATTGGAGAACCTGTAAAAGTCAAACTGGTAGCAGCGAATAAAGAAGGATATCAGATTGACTTTGAATTAGCTGATTTACCAGAAGGTGAAAAGCCCAAGAAAAAGAAACAAGATAAAAAAGCTGATCGTAAAAATCAGCATACACAAAGGCGGAAAACAAAGAAAAAGAGAACCGGCAAACGTAAGAAATAGCCTTAAATAGAAGGAGGGTGATATAGGTGCCTAAAGGAGAAGGCAAACTGATTGCTCAAAACAGGAAAGCTAGATATGAATATAGCATATTGGATACAGTTGAAGCTGGAATTGTACTCAACGGGACAGAAATAAAGTCTATCAGAGCTGGAAGAATCAATCTGAAAGATGGCTATGCAAGTATCCGAAATGGTGAGATGTTCTTATATAATGTGCATATTGCGCCATTTGAAAAAGGAAATCAGTTCAATCATGATCCATTAAGAACACGAAAGCTGCTGATGAAAAAGAAGCAGATCGACAAGTTCACTGGAGAGGTGAAGCAAGGTGGAGTGACGATCGTTCCACTAAAAGTCTATATTAAAAATGGATATGCTAAAGTACTCATCGGACTAGCTAAAGGGAAGAAACAATATGACAAACGCGAATCAATCAAACGCAAAGATCAGAAACGTCAAGTTGAACGTGCGTTGAAGGATTATCGTTAATTAAGGTTAAAAGCATCAGAACATAATTGTTCCGATGCTTTTTTATTCTAAATATACTCAACTTTAATATGAACTTTACCTCATTCTCTTAGCATCCGTCATATAAGTCTGTTACAATAAATAAGAAGACATAAATTGGAAGGAGCAACACTAATTATGACTACTAAAGGTGTCACGATTTATTTTGTTCGTCATGGAGAAACCTATTTGAACCATTACGGACGTATGCAAGGATGGAGCAATGCTCCATTAACGGATAACGGAATTGAAGATGTTCGCCGCTGTGGACGCGGATTATCTGATGTGAAATTTGATGCAGTATATACAAGTGATTTAACACGTACTCAAGATACAGCTTCTATTATTCTAGAGGAAAATAAACAGACTGATAAAATGGATATGGTTCAAATGCCTGAATTTAGAGAAGTGTTTTTTGGTTCATATGAAGGCATGCCCGGATCAGAAGCATGGGGGAAAGTCGCTGAACATATGGGATACGACACTTCACGCGATATGTTCTTAAATACAGAAATTCCTGATCGAATGAATGCATTTCGAGAAGCAGATCCTTATCATGATGCAGAAAACTTTATGATGTTCTGGAATCGTGTGGAAAAAGGCCTAATCAAATTGATTGATAAACATCGTGATACCGGAGAAACTTTGTTACTAGTTGCTCACGGCGGAACGATTCGTTATATCTTGCAGAATCTGATCCCGGATTTAACAGATACAAAAGCATTGCTGAACGCAAGTGTATCTGTAGCGGCTTATCACGATGGTAAATATCATCTTGACCGTTACAATGATGTTTCTCATTTTAGAGATGAAGAATAAAATTAGTTAGATTTGAGGATAAAGTATTGAAACCTAAAGCATTAGTATTTTTTGATCTAGATGGAACACTGTTAAATAATCAGTCAGAACTAGACCAGGATGTTATTGAAGCACTGGAAAAATTAAAAGTAAATGGTGGAGTGCCTTTTATTTCTACAGGTCGTAGCCATCTGCAAGTTGAACATGTTTTAAAAGAGACCGCTATTGATTCCTTTATTTCTTTAAATGGACATTATATTCAATATGAAGGTGAAGATGTCTATGAAGGCATTTTTGAGCAGAGTCTTTTAGATAGAATCCAATCTAAAGTTGATAAAACTGGTATTTCAGTTGCTTATTACAGTAAAAATGGATTCAGAGTTACTAGAAAAGACAAGAACTCCACTAAAGCATATGAATTTATTCACACTGAAGTTCCAGAAGTCGATCAAGAATATAAGGATCATCATGAAATTCTGATGGCTTTACTTTTTACAGAGCATACAGAGCTGGATTTAGAATTTCTAGAAGAGTTTCCGGAATTATCATTCTACCGGAATTCGCCTTTTTCTATCGATACAATCCTAAAGGAAAACTCAAAAGCAATTGGAATAAATCGTTTAGTTAAAAAATTAGGATTTGAAGATGTACCGACATATGCATTCGGAGATGGTCCAAACGATCTGGAGATGCTTAAAGAAGTTGATTACAGTGTAGCAATGGGAAATGGCACAACTGAAGTAAAAGCAGTTGCTGATTATATTGCAAAGAGTAATATAAATGGTGGCATCGTAGATGGATTGAAACATTTTGGATTAATTTGATTGTAAATAAAAAGCGCACATTCCAGTTTCATTTTTTGTTTAAATGAAATCGGGATGTGCGTTTTTGTTATTTAAGTATATGTTTCATTCATCGTCTTCTACTAAAGAAACAGGATGAAATTCTTTATCTTTGCAAAGTAGAAAATTCAATTCAAAATCATTATGGTATCCTTGAAGATTATATACGATATTTTCACCATTCTGCAGTCGATCTTTACGGAACAAAGAAGGATGCAACTTTTTAACCACATCAATCAGAGCAAGCAGCAGCATATCTGGTGTTTTTAATAAATTTCTAAAATCGTCATCGCTAAGTCGGTAACTTTTAAAGAATTCTTCGGTAAAGTCATTATCTGGTCGAAGAGCAGATACAAAGCGAAGGCTGGTGGGAGTCATATAACGTAACTTAAAGGAATCACTCTCACGATCATAAATAATAAAGTCAGCAGAATAAAGCTCCTGATCCATTTCAAAAAGCAACTTATATTTCTTGATATCAATATCATTTAACTTTGGATCTTCATCAATCATTGTGTTGAATTCTTTTAATAAACTATCCAGTATTCTCATCTGGTCAAAATTCATTTATCGCACCTCCTTTTTCAAATTCATTATAGCATTATCAAAATGCTTTCGCACATCAAACCCTATTTAATGAGAGAATCATAGAAGGCAAAGCCTATTGAATAGTAGAATAGAATTAATTCGTTCTTTTATTATGCCATTTTAATACATTAAAGACTTCCACATTTCTAATCAGATCTATACTAACTCTTTTAACTCGTCCATCTTTTAGTTTCAGTATGATCTTGTCACCTAAATATCCCATAACTAAGCAATTAACGTCCGGGTAGAATCGCCCGTTTCTTAGTACATTCGCTTGGATTGCAACGGGAGATTTTGTAAGATAAGCCTCATAAAGTACTGTAGAAATTTCTTCCATAGTCATTTCTTCTTTGGCTGGGATGTCGCTCTTCTCGTCTTCTGCTTTCATCTTTTTTAATGCCTCAGAGTGATCTGATAGCATCATGCCCATCCACTTCATTTTTCCTCTATCTTTATATCCTAATTTATCTGGATTGAGTAGAACTACTTCTTCCGCCATATTGATTCCTCCTGAAACGAATATATGTTTGTATATTTTAATAATAGGAACAAACGTTCCATAAGTCAAGTGGAATAATTTGAAATACTTTATATTTCTTAATAATGATTTAAACTATTCTACTAACCGCTAGAGTCCGTATGATGAGAATAAATCATTTTATAGTTTAGAAGAAGAGTTCCAAAGACAACAATTGTATTAAAATTATTGTTCCACTATACTATGGGTAAATGAAGACAGAATAAGGAGGAGTCTAAAATGAATAGAATTAATCTTATTGCAATAGGCGTTAAAAATATGGAAAAGGCACTAGCGTTTTACAAAGGAATAGGATTCAAATGTTATGATGATTCTCCAAATCCACCTATAGTATTTTTTGATAATCAGGGAACAAAATTAGAGTTATTCCCTTTAAACGAGTTGGCACAAGATATTAATGCGAAGAATCCACCTGCTATTACGAACCAGTGTTTTAGTGGAATCACTTTTGCTATTAATACGAAAGAAAAAGAAGAAGTAGATGAACTAATGGCATTAGTAAAAGAAAATGGCGGTGAAATTGCAAAAACACCTGAAACGGTATCGTGGGGTGGATATAGTGGTTACTTTCAAGATCCCGATGGTTATTATTGGGAAGTGGCCTATGCAGATAGCTGGAAGTTTGATAAGGACAATATGCTGGTGATCGAACCATAATGTATGGGGAAAATTTTTGATAGAAGGTGAATAGAAATGATAGAAATGAAAAGAGTAGAATCAGCAACGTTAGATGCAATGATTGAACAAGTTTTTGCTGAACAAGATATTAGTCACTTTGGAAATATAGTGGAAGAAAATAAAGAAAAAATAGCCATAGGTGCATACTTAGACAAGAAGTTAGTGGGAGGAATCGTTGCTGACAAAGAATACCAGACTATTCATGTTTCATTATTAGCGATTACCCAAGGCGCTAGAGGATTATCAATAGGCAGTAAATTACTGCGTGAAATTGAAATAATCGCAAAAGAAAAAGGCATTATCCATATCACCCTTACAACGAGAAGCTATCAGGCAGTCGACTTTTATAAAAAGAATGGCTATACAGTTTTTGCTGAATTAGAAGATATGCCTATAGAAGGCGTAACGAAATATTATTTTGATAAAAGACTAAACTAAACAAAGAGTCAGTTTTTTTTAATAGCTTCAATCTCTTCTGGTTGAACCTGTCAAAGTTCATATGTATATGATTTTGAGTGGGACAAATATGCTGGGTTTGCCGGAAATTGTGCAAAAGCTATGGAAACCGCTGGTTATATTAGACCTTACAATATTTATATTTCATATGTAATGAATTAACAACTCGTAAATCTTTAAAGAATAGGATTCAAAAAGAAGGTTAGAATTATGAAAACCAATGGCGATAAATTATTAATTATAGGCTTGATCGCTTCGATTTTAAGTATAATAATTGGCTATCTCCTTTGGGATATTTTGATACCTATCCAAGATTATAACTTATCGACTAAGGAGCAGTTGCTAGAAGCGCAAAAAGAAGCAGCTATAAATCCCACTTTAGGAAGATTTCTTCTATATTTTGGATTTGTCAGATTAGCGATTACAGCTATAGGATATATATGGATGTACATTCAATCTAAACGTTAAAAATAAAATTTTTAAATAAGATACAAGTATGCCGTAACCAAATGAGTTATGGTGTACTTGTATTTTGATCTATAGAAAAAATCAGCGATTCAGGATTGACCATTTATCATTATATTAAATCATACCTGAATTATAAATAAAATTAGATATTTTCTGCTTCTAACGCTTAATTCTATAAAGAATATATGGTAGACGCCTAAGAACAGAAAAATTGGTTTGCTCTTTTTTCGTTAGAATTTGATTCTCTTTCTCTTTAGCTTATAGCATTTATCATAAACAAAAGAAGAGGAATGCCAGTATATCGGCGTTCCTCTTCTTTATTCTTCCTATACGGATGTTTTAATGGAGTTGAGGGGAGTCGAACCCCTGTCCAGACACATTGGCACTCAAGCCTCTACGTTCATAGTTACACTATTAGATTTCGCTCAACACTAGCCGTATAACAGGCATCATGTGTCGCTAGTCTGATAATCTCTTCTTATTCTTACAGACGGAAAGAATAAGCGTATCCCACTTAATTATAGGACCCAAACGTGACACGTGGGCGATGCCAGTTCGGATCACGCTAATAAGCTGTTATTACGCAGCTAAAGCGTAAGTGTTATTGTTATTGTTTGCAGTTATATTTAACTGTGACGTTGATATGCAGTCTCGTCACCTGCAGAACGCAACTCAAGCTCAATCTATGCCTGTCGAATCCGTAACAACCCCGATATAGAGTATAACTTGATAGCAAATGGATTGTATAAACCATCCATTTCTAAAAATAGTATAGCACAAATGTCTCGAAAATGAAAGTCTGTTCGCTTATAGGACATTAACCGTGTGATTCAAATGACCACTTGTTATAATAGTTTAAAACAAGCGAAAGGTGTACAGAAAAATGGATTCAAAAATATTGCAATTAAAAGATTATATACACGAAGCAGAAATAGTCGTCTTTTTTGGTGGAGCGGGTGTTTCTACTGAAAGTGGTTTGCCAGACTATAGATCACGAAATGGTCAGTATACTGAAATGGAAGAACAGAATTTAGATCCTAAAGTAATCATGAGTCGTAAATATCTGATAGAGAATCCAGAAGCCTTCTTTAATAGACCTAAAAAAAGTGTGGCTATACCAGAACCAAATGATGCCCATAAAGCATTAGCGAAAATGGAACAAGCTGGGAAAGATACACGTGTGATTACACAGAATGTAGACGGTCTTCACCAGAAAGCAGGGCATCGATTTGTACTGGAATTACATGGGCATAATCGAACCTGGTACTGTATGGAATGTTCAAGAGTCTACGAGCCAGAAGAAGTTGAAAGAGATGAACGGCATATACCAAGATGTCCAATTGAACAGGGAATCGTCAGGCCAAGTATCGTATTATTTGGAGAGAACCCAGATAAAGGAGTATTAGAGAAAAGTAGAGAGACGATCCATAAAGCAGATCTACTGATTATTGCCGGGACTTCACTAACTGTAAATCCAGCTAAAAACTTAATCCATCGATTTAAGGGAAAACGAGTAGTAGTCATCAATAATGAAGAGATAGATACCGGAAAGTTAAAAGTTGACCTTTATATAGAAGGAAAAGTAGGAGAGACCCTTAAGGCTATAAATGAATAATAAAAAATACGTTCAATATATAGAGAATAAGCTTCTTTATATACTGAGCGTATTTTTTTAATAATTCATAATTCTATTTGAGCCTTCGTCAGAATCATACTGATAGTGTTCATACATTTGAGCTAACAGCATAGGGTCTGAACTGACCTTATAAAGAAGATTGGCAGCGGCCTGCAGCGACTGATCTTTCTTTGCGGCTCTAGCTGCATCTGCTTTTGTACATATAGTCAGATCATCTAATACATTATGAAAATCTTTAAGGAAATTCTTGAAGCCATGACTGTCTTCTAACAATACAGTCTTTACAGATTTATTTTTCCGATGAAGATAAACAAGATAGTCCTCTACCGTCATCCCCAAATTTTCAGCGAAGGTTATAATTTCTTTATATTCCATATTTTCATTCATCCAGATATACCTCTACATTCTTCCATTAATACATTGATAAAATATTAACGAATTTATATTCTCAGTATTAAATCTATTACAATTCTAAAAGGTCTGAGCCAGTTTGTAAATAAAAAAAGTGAATTATTAGAAATCTATAATAAATAACAGTAACAATTACACAGAAGTTGTTAAAAGTGAATATAAGTATAAAATGAGAAAATAATAATGTATAAAATGCTGAATAAAATTCCAATTAGTGAATAAATTCATTGAATATTCGATTAGAAGTAATATATGGAAAAAAGAGAGCGTAAGTTAAAAAAAAAGAAAAACCTTATTATTAATATAACTAAATTGTTCAAAAAGATGTCACAATTATTTGTAATCGATTCCAAACTCTAAATTATCAAATGCATAAATTATTAATTAATAACAATAAGTAAATTATTTTAAATTTACTGACAATTACCATTGACTTTATCATTTAATAAAGATAAGATTTGAAAAACATTATAAAAATGTGTTTATTCTAATTTTGAAAAAATGAGCACTTGATTCATTGGGTAGAAGGAGTGGATGATAAATGGGGTACAAAGTTTGGGAAGAAGCATTAGCAGCTAATTATGAGGCAACTGTTTCATGGAGAAGACATTTACATGAAAATCCAGAACCTTCTTTCGAAGAATATGAAACCCGTAAATATATTGCCGAGAAATTAAGATCATTTGGATATGAAGAAGTTGAAGAAGGAATTGGTGGTGGAGGAATTGTTGCTTACCTGAGAGGAAAGCATGATGGACCGACAATTGGATTTAGAGCTGATTTTGATGCTTTGAAGATCCAGGAAGCAACCGGATTATCTTTTTCATCTAAAAATCCCGGTGTTATGCATGCATGTGGACATGATGGGCATACAGCAACCTTGCTTAGTGTAGCCAAGGTAATGAAAGAATACCAGTCAAGTTTATCAGGTACAGTGAAATTTATATTTCAACATGCAGAAGAAGTTTTACCGGGTGGCGGCAAAGCAATGGTTGACGCAGGTGTACTGGACGATGTGGACTTTGTATATGGACTTCATCTGAGATCGCCACTTGAATACGGTAAGGTTACTTATTGTTCAGGCTATGCTATGGCAGCTCCAGATTTCTTTGAGATTAAGATTCAAGGTAAAGGTGGACATGCAGCACATCCTGATTCAACAGTGGATTCAGTTGTCGTAGCTTCTTATGTAGTGAACCAGCTTCAATCACTCATTAGCCGTAAAAAAGATCCTGCTAAATCAGGCGTACTGACATTCTCAACGTTTAAGGCGGGAGACGGAGCACATAATGTTATTGCAGATACTGCTTTGCTTAAAGGAACAGTTCGTACATTTGCTCCGGAAGTAAGAGATATGATAGAAGAAAAAATCAAATCCATGACAGAACAAATCTGTAAAGCACATGATGCAACGTGTGAAGTCAATTATGGACGTGGTTATCCAGCTCTTTATAATCATGAAAAAGAAACTGAACTAATTGCTGATATATTTAAAGAAACATTCGGAGATGAAACGGTCGAATCAACCCCGTTACGTATGGGTGGAGAAGATTTTGCTTATTTCTTGGAGGAAAAGCCTGGTTCATTTTTCTTCGTTAATTCAGGTAACGAAGAAAAGGGAATCATTTATCCTCATCATCATCCAAAATTTGACTTTGATGAACGTGCGCTCTTGTTAGGTGGCAAGTGCTTTTTAGCCATCATCGATCATTACTTGACCAAGAAAGAAATCAATAAAGTCAAAGAATCAGCAGTAGTTGGAGAATAGCTCACTTGTACTAAATGAATAAAGTATAGAAAGAAGGAGAAGGATCATGGCATACCAAACATGGGCAGATGAATTAAAACAAAATTTTGATGAAACCGTCAGCTGGAGAAGACATTTACATGAGCATCCAGAACCTTCATTTGAAGAAAAAGAAACAGCACAGTTTATTTTGACAAAATTAAAAGAATTCGGCGTAGAAGACATTCAAACGAATGTAGGGAATGGTTATGGAATCGTTGCAAAAATTAAAGGAGCCCATCCCGGACCTACTATTGCTTTACGCGCTGATTTTGATGCCTTAAGAATTAAAGAAGAAGCGGATGTCCCATTCAAATCAAAGAAAGAAGGATTCATGCATGCTTGTGGGCATGACGGACATACTGCTTCACTCTTAAGTGTCGCAAAAGTATTAGTCAATCATAGAGACGAATTAAAAGGCAATGTCGTGTTACTTCATCAGAATGCTGAAGAAGTATTACCTGGGGGAGCCAAGTCAATGGTAGAAGCAGGAGCCTTGAACGATGTGGATTATGTATTTGGAATACATTTGGGGGCAACGCAGGAATTAGGAAAGGTTTATTATAATTATAGTTTTGGCTCAGCAAATTCAGATACATTTACATTAAATATTCAAGGAAAAGGTGGTCACGGGGCAGCTCCACATGATACTCATGATGCCCTGACGATCGGAACACAAATCGTATCGAGCTTACAGCAGATTGTGAGTCGCCTGACTGATCCGGTTAAGCCGGCAGTTTTGACCTTTGCAGGGTTTAATGCGGGTGGAGAAGCATATAATATTATTGCAGACACAGCTGAGATTAAAGGAACGATTCGAACCATGCATAAAGAAATACAAGACCTGATGGAGAGCAAGTTAAAGTCTATCAGTGCCGGTATTGCAGAAGCCTTTGATGCTACCTTAGCTGTCGATTATGTTAGAGGTTATCCATCTATTCAAAATGATCCAGCACAAGTAGAAAGAATCAAACAAAAATTTTCAACCGTATTTGATGAAGATATTATGGAAGAAGTTGAAGGATCTATGGGCGGAGAGGATTTTGCTTACTTCTTAAAGGAAAAACCGGGGGCATTTTTAAGAGTAGGTGCACAGTTTCCTGATGATGATTCTCCATACCCGCATCATCATCCTAAATTTGTTATTCATGAAGATTCTTTATTAAGATCAGGAGAAGTATTTTTAGCCATTATAGATGAATATCTTAGTTGAAAATTCAAAGTATAAGGTGGACTTGTACGAAGCAAAGGGGAGGAAAATATGCAAAAATTTATCACGAAACGACTATTAACAGCTATTCCAGTGTTGATTATGATTTCGATGGCTGCATTTTTAATGGTGAATTTAACGCCTGGGAATCCAGCTGAATTATATGTTATGCCGGATGCTACTGCAGAACAGATTGCCGCAACTGAACGTGCTCTAGGGTTAGATCAACCAATGCCGATTCAATATATTCGCTGGTTAGGAAGAGCATTAACACTGGATTTAGGCAATTCATTTTCAACTAGATATCCAGTACTGCCCATTATCCTTTCTAGATTGATTCCGACAGTTGTTCTGATGGGTTCAACATTGTTGTTTTCATATATCATTGCGATTCCACTGGGGATTATCAGTGCTAGAAAACAGGGTACATGGATTGATAACCTGCTGACTGGTGGATCATTTATCGGTGTCTCAATTCCTAACTTTTTCTTGGGACTTGGACTGATCTATATCTTTGCTGTTCAGTTAGGATGGTTGCCGACTGGCGGGATGACAGAATTAGGTGGAGATGGTGGGTTCTTTGAAGTCATTAGACACCTCATACTACCTGTTATTGTACTTTCAGCATTTTATATAGCGAACATGTCAAGGTATATGCGTTCAACGATGATACAAGTTTATGGAGAAAACTATATGCGAACCGCTACAGCAAAAGGGTTAGCTTCAAAAACAATTTTAACAAAGCACGGATTAAGAAATGCAATGATTCCAGTTATTACAATTATTGGAACGGATCTGCCTAGATTGGTTGGGGGAGCAATCGTTACAGAGCAGATCTTCCAGTGGCCGGGTTTAGGACGATTAACAATAACAGCGATCCAGCAGCGGGATTATCCGATTTTGATGGCTGTTACGATGTTATCTGCTGTAGTCGTTTTAGTCGCGAACTTGTTAGTAGATATTATGTATGCTGTAGTCGATCCGCGAATCAAATATAACTAATGAAAGGGAGAGAGTAGATGGCTCAAAATGTAGGTAGAAATAGTAAGTCAGAGTCACTTTTTCACTTAGCAGATACTGCTGAACGTGCAAATTTCCCTGGAAGTTCGGCAGAACAGGTAGTTACTAATGGAGATAGTTACGTTAAGACAATTGCTAAGCGATTTTTCAAAAATAAAGTAGCTGTCGTAAGTTTGGGGATCTTTATAACCATGATTTTAATTGCAGTCTTTGCGAATCAGCTTGCACCGCATGCCAGAGACGCTTCTGTGGGAAGATTTCAAGCTGCTCCTTACGATAATTTCTTTTTAGGAACAGATGATATTGGTAGAGATACCTTGACCAGGTTGATTCACGGAACACAAGTATCTATGATTGTCGGGATTTGTTCGGTTGCTATCTATGTAGTAATTGGAACATCTCTAGGATTAGTGTCAGGTTACTTTGGTGGATTCATTGATGCCACAATCATGCGAGTGACAGAAGCCTTTATGTCGTTTCCGTTTTTCTTAGTCATTTTGACCTTGGTTTCACTCCTTGGCTCAGGAATATGGGTGGTAACGATTGTCTTAGGAGTGTTGAGTTGGCCACCGCTGTGTAGGCTGGTTCGTGGACAAGTGTTGACATTGAAAGAACAGGATTTTGTCTTGGCAGCAGAAGCTACAGGATATTCAACATTTGGAATTATGTTTGTACACATCTTGCCGAATGTTATTTCTCCTATTCTGGTTAATGCTACTTTTGGGATTGCTACAGCCATTCTAACTGAAGCATCACTTAGTTTCTTGGGGGTTGGAGTGCAGCCGCCTAGACCCAGCTGGGGGAATATCTTGTCTCAGGCACAATCCATTCGAGTATTGACTTCCGAACCATGGCGATGGGTACCAGCTGGTATTCTGATTTTCGTGGCAGTACTTTCTATCAACTTTATTGGAGAAGGTTTAAGAGAAGCAATCGAAGGAGAAAACAAAGGATAAGAGATAAGTTGATTTAGTGATTCAAAAGCTTTTATAAAAATAGATTTATACGGAATTCAGTTCATAGTAGAAAAAAGATTTATAGGCATTCAATTCATAGTAGAAAAAGATTTACACGGGGAAAGTCTATTTAAAAGGGGAGAAATTTCATGTCAAATTGGAAAACAAAATTAAAATTTGGAGCAACGATTTTTGCTTCAACGATGGTTCTTGCAGCGTGTGGGGATTCTGCAGTTCCTGGTCCAGAAGATGCAGCAGAAGGTGGAGCTGAAGGAGAAAGTAGTGTTCCGCAAGCAGAAGAAGGCGACACCAGTACACTAATGGTGGGGATGACCAATGCACCAGACAGTTTTAATCCGTTCTATGCTCCAGGTATTGCTGGGAAATGGATTCAACGTTTTATGTATGACAGCTTACTCGTCATGCCAGAAGCAGACTCATGGGAAAGTGCTTTGGCATCTAGCTTTGAAACTGAAGACAATCAAGTATTCAGCATTGAAATTGATCCTGATGCTAACTGGACAGATGGAGAACCTGTTACGGCAGATGACGTAGCTTTCACGTTGAATGCTATTGCTAATCCTGAAGTTGAAACATCTTTAGGTACACGTATCGCAATGATTGAAGGGACAGATGATTCAGGTGTCTTGGAAGAAGGCGCAGAAGAACTTTCAGGAGTAGAGGTAACAGGCGATAAGTCATTAACCATTACAACAAAAACTCCTGTCGATGTCGCTTTAATGAAAGAATTCGTAGGATTTGATGTTCTGATTGCACCGGAACATATTTTTGGAGAAATGGAACCATCAGAAATTTCAAACTCTGAAGCAGCAACACAACCCTCTGTATTTAGTGGACCATATAAATTCGTAGAATATGACAATGATAACTATGTTCAGCTCGAAGCAAACGAAGATTACTATAGAGGCGCACCGAAAATTGAAACAATCTATGGAAGAATCATGAATGGTACAGCGATGGTTACTGAATTCCAGGCAGGTAATTTACACATGGCTGCAGGTGGTGGTATCGGAATGGTTCCAATTCAAGATATTTCACTTTTAGAAGATATTGAAGGTTTAGAAGTACAAGAAAATCCAAGTTTCAATGGTCAATATATGATCATCAATAATGAAAAATTCCCGGATCCAGAAGTGCGTAAGGCATTCATTCACGCAATCGATCGTCAATTGACTGTAGATAACTTGCTAGAAGGACGGGGAGAAGTATTATCAAGTATGTATACTTCAGCTAGCCCTTACCATTCTGATGAGATCGAACCGTTGGAATATGATCCAGAATTAGCAAAACAAATGCTGGAAGATGCTGGTTTTGATTTCAGTCAGACACTTAAATTTGGTGTTCCAACTGGAAATGCCGTCAGAGAACAAAATGGTAACTTGATCCAACAAGCACTAACAGATATTGGAGTCAAAGTTGATCAACAGAATTATGACTTCCCGACATGGCTGCAAACAGCTCAAGACTTGGATTATGATATAGGTCTAATGGGATTTGGACATACAGTGGACCCAAATGTTTCAAGCTATATCCAAACGGGCGCCTCTTCCAATAATACAGCAACTGCTGACCCAGTGATTGATGACTTATTGGCTCAAGGTAATGAAGCAACAACCTTTGATGAAAGATATGAAATCTATCTAGAATTACAACAATATATGCAAGACCAGGCTGTAATCGTTCCGTTGTACTCTGATTCTCAATTCTCAGTTCAAGTGGACTACTTGAATGGTGGAATTAATGAGTACTGGGCAGGATCTCTATACAATGTCCATGAATGGACATTAGATCCACAAGAGTAATCGAATGTGAAAATAATTAGTGGTAATTATGATAGGGCGTAAAGAATGTCTGCGCCCTATTATAATAGTAGGAAAAGGAAAGATAGAGGTGAACAAAATGGATAACACAAATGTGCTGGAAATTAAGGATCTGGCTATTTCTTTTAAAACCTTTGAGGGGAAAGTCCAAGCTGTTCGAGGGGTGAATTTTGAACTGAAAAAAGGAGAAACATTAGCAATCGTTGGCGAGTCAGGTTCAGGTAAATCTGTTTCTACCAAAGCAGTTAACCGATTGTTACCTAAAAAAAATTCGATTATCGAAAGTGGTCAGATACTATTTGAAGGCAAAGATCTATTAACCATTTCAGATAAAGAAATGCAAGAGATTCGCGGTAATGATATAGCCATGATTTTCCAGGATCCAATGACCTCTTTAAATCCAACAATGCAAGTGGGTAGACAAATTGCTGAACCGATGATCAAGCATCAGCATTTATCAAGTGAAAAGGCTAGAAATAAAGCTATAGAATTAATGAGACTAGTAGGAATCAAGAATCCGGAACAAACACATAAACATTATCCGCATCAGTTTTCTGGTGGTATGAGACAGCGGGTTATGATCGCTATCTCGTTAGCTTGTGAACCTAAAATTTTAATTGCTGATGAACCAACTACAGCATTGGATGTAACGATACAAGCGCAGATTTTAAGCTTGATGAATAATCTGAAAAAGGAACTGGATACATCAATCATTTTTATTACGCATGATCTAGGGGTAGTAGCCCAGATGGCAGACCGAGTTGCGGTAATGTATGCAGGCCAAATTGTTGAGATCGGTACAGCAGATGAAATTTTTTATAATCCAATGCATCCTTATACTTGGGGCTTACTAGCATCTATGCCGACCTTGGATGTTAACCAGACGGATCTCTATAATATTCCAGGCTCACCACCGAACTTACTGCATCCACCAGTTGGAGATGCATTTGCTTCCAGGAATGAATTTGCTTTAGCCATTGATTTTGAACAAGAACCGGAAATGTTCAAAGTCACTGATACCCATTATGCAAAAACGTGGTTATTGCATAATGAGGCACCGGATGTAACCCCTCCAGCAGAAGTCGTTAGACGTAAAGCAAAATATCAGCGTTTATTTGCTGAAAAAAAGATCAATAATCAGGTAGGAGGTGAAGTAGTTGGTAGCAGAGGTTAAAGAAAAACAGTCGATTGTTGAAATTTCCGGATACAAGCAGTATTTTAACGAAGGCAAAAGAAATGAAGTTAGAGCCGTAAATGACGTTAGTTTTAATATATATAAAGGAGAAACTTTTGGATTAGTTGGAGAGTCTGGTAGCGGTAAATCAACAACTGGTCGAGCATTGATTAAGCTGGGAGATATTACTGGTGGACAAATTCTGTATAAAGGACAAGATATCACCAAGATCAAAGGACGACGGAATCTTTTAGATTTTCGTAAATCCATGCAGATGATTTTTCAAGATCCTTATGCATCACTTAATCCGAGAATTACAGTGAAAGATATTATTGGTGGCGCCCTAAAAGTTCATGGTCTCTACAAAAATAGTAGTGAACGCAATGAAAGAGTGTATGAATTGCTTGAACAAGTAGGCTTGAGTAAAGAATTTGCTAACCGCTATCCAAAAGAGTTTTCTGGAGGACAGTGTCAACGTGTAGGGATTGCCCGGGCACTAGCAGTAGAACCTGATTTTATTATAGCAGATGAAGCCATATCAGCTCTTGATGTATCGATTCAAGCCCAAGTAGTAAATCTATTAAAAGAACTGAAAAAGGAAAATAACTTAACTTACCTATTTATTGCGCATGATTTATCTATGGTGAAATATATTAGTGACCGGATAGGTGTAATGAATAGTGGTCGAATACTTGAAATTGCTGAGGCAGATGAATTGTATCAGGCGCCGCTTCATCCGTACACTGAATCTCTTTTATCAGCTATACCCACTCCTGATCCAGAATCGGAGCGAAATCGAATCAGAACAGAATATGATCCTAAGTATCATCAATACGAAGATCTGACTAAAGTTGGGTTACACGAAATTGCGCCAGAGCACTATATCTATTGTCATCAGGACGAAGTAGAATTGTATCGCAAAAAACGTGAAAAGTTACTAAGAGAAGGACAGAAATACGCATAAACATAATAATAAAAAATTATATGGAGGCTGATTTTAAGTAAAATCTTAATGAAATCTAGGTTTAATTCTAGAATTTAAAAGATTACTTAAAGTCAGCTTTTTTTGATATTGAGCAAGTCTTGGAACATATTTACTTTTACTATAAACATTATCAGAAAGTAGGAAGTAACACTCATGGATACATTAAAAATGAAATTGCAAGATGTGATTGATAGCAGGATGGATGAATTTTATGACTATCTGAGACTGGATTCAGTCTCAACCCAAGATAGAAAGATTCCTGAAACAGTGGAATATGTTAAAGGTATGCTGGAAAAAACTGGTGGAGAAGTACAAGTTTTAGATGATCTAGGTGGAAATCCAGTCGTATATGGATTCTTCCCAGCGGGTAAGGGAGGCAATAAAGATAAAACATTACTTTTTTACAATCATTATGATGTTCAACCAGAAGACCCAATTGATGAATGGGAAAGTGCACCTTTTGAGCCTACAGTAAAAGACGATATCCTTTATTGTCGTGGAGTAGCTGACAATAAAGCAAATTTGATGGTAAGACTGAATGCGATCCAGGCCTTACTGGATTCTGAAGAAGGTCTATCTTGTAACGTAAAATTTTTGATTGAAGGAGAAGAAGAGAATGGAAGCCCGTCTTTAGGCGGATACTTGGAAAAATATGCTGATTTATTCAAAAGTGATGCTTGTATCTGGGAGTTCGGTGGCAAAGATGAAGATGAAAATTATGTTATCGAAGCCGGGATTAAAGGAATGGCTTATTTTGATTTATATGTTGAAAGTGACGATGTTGATATTCACTCTTCAATTGGTGCGGTAGTAGATAATGCAGCATGGAGATTAACTCATGCATTGGCAAGTTTGAGAAATGCAGATAATCAAGTCTTAGTAGAAGGTTTTTATGATGATATTACACCGCCTACTGACTTTGAAAAAGAAGTCGTTGCCCGGAAACCATTTGATGAAGAAAAGACAAAGGAACTTTATGGATTAAAACATCCACTCATCACAAAAGATTTAGAATGGACACCAAATGAAGCTTTAGCCTTTTATCCGACAATGACAATCTGTGGATTTATTTCCGGTTATACTGGTCCTGGATCTAAAACTGTTTTACCTAGAGCTGCTTCAGCCAAGCTGGATTGCCGTATTGTTCCTGGTCAAGATCCAGAGAAGATCCATAAACTGATTAGAACTCACTTAGACAAAAATGGATTTGAGGATGTTAAATTAGATCTTATTAAAGCACAAAAAGCATTCCGATCAGATTTGAAAAACAATTTTGTCGATATAGTTGTTGAATCAGCCAAAAAAGCTTACGGAGAAGGAACAGATGTTGTATTGTCACCTAACAATGCGGGGACAGGACCGATGTATAATTTTGATAAATATCTGAACTTACCTGTTTTAAGCAGTGGCTGTGGTTGGGCTAATTCAAAAGCACACGCACCAAACGAATCTGTTCGTCTTAAAGATTTCTTTGAAGGAACGGCTCATATGGCGTATTTATTACAAGACTTTGGAAAGTAAAGGAGGAATATAGTGAAAGAGATACCGAAGACTAAGTTTAAGGAAACAGCTGAACAGAATCAGAAACAATTTTTTGACTATTTGAGATTAGAATCTGTCTCAACGCAGGGAAGAATGATTTCAGAGACAGCCGAATTTGTAAAAAGTTTAATTGAAGAATTTGGTGGTAAAGCTGAATTATTGAATGATCTTGGTGGTCATCCAATCGTTTATGGATTTTTTGAAGCAGGACAAAAAGGAAATGCTGAAAAAACGTTACTCTTTTACAATCACTATGATGTTCAGCCAGAAGACCCAT
Source organism: Marinilactibacillus sp. 15R (assembly GCF_001895285.1). Taxonomy (NCBI): domain Bacteria; kingdom Bacillati; phylum Bacillota; class Bacilli; order Lactobacillales; family Carnobacteriaceae; genus Marinilactibacillus; species Marinilactibacillus sp. 15R. The sequence continues at coordinate 2,732,671 of NZ_CP017761.1, read as the reverse complement.
TGGATGAATGGAAGACCACTCCTTTTGAGCCTACAATTATTGATGAGATCCTTTATTGCCGGGGAGTATCTGATAATAAAGCAAACTTTATGGCACGATTGAATGCTATCCAGTTGTTGAACGAATCAGAAGAAGGTCTGCCTTGTAAAGTGAAATTTCTAGTCGAGGGAGAAGAAGAAATTGGTAGTCCGAACATCGATTTGTATTTAGAGAAATATGCAGATTTATTCGAAGCTGATGCTTGTATCTGGGAATCTGGAAGCAAAGATAGTGAAGAACGTTTTACTATTGATGCCGGAATTAAAGGAATTGCTTATTTTGACGCCTGGGTAGAAAGTGCTGATGTTGACATTCACTCTTCAAAAGGTGCCGTAGTAGATAATGCAGCCTGGAGACTGACACACGCACTAAGTTCGCTCAGGACAAAAGATCATCAGGTCACCATTGACGGTTTCTATGAGATGATGAAACCACCGACCGAACTGGAAAGATCCTTTGTTGAAAAGATCCCTTTTAATGCGGATAAATTAAAAGAAAACTATGGGCTGAAAAATCCTTTGATTGTAGAAAAAATGGATAGAACACCTCAAGAAGCATTGATCTTATATCCGACCTTAACCATTTCTGGGTTATTATCTGGTTATATAGGTCCAGGATCCAAAACGGTATTACCAAGAAAAGCACAAGCTAAGATTGATGTGCGCTTAGTACCGGGAATGGATCCGAATGACGTTTATAAAGTCATTAGAAAACATTGGGATAAAAATGGGTTCAATGATGTTCAGCTAAAATTATTGACGGGAGAAAAATCTTTTCGAACGGACTTGAGTGATCCCTTTGTAGACATAGTACTTAATTCAGCAAAGAAAGTTTATGGTGAGGATGTTGTCTTAAATCCTAATTCTCCAGGAACTGGGCCAATGCATGGATTTGGAAAGTACTTAAAGGTTCCTATTCTTGGAAGCGGAACAGGATGGGCTAAATCAGGTGCACATGCTCCTAATGAAAATGTCAGGTTAAAAGACTTTTATCAGGGAATAGAACATATGGTAACTTTATTGAGCAATTTTGGCTCATAAAAATAAACAAAACGAAAAGACCCTTAGAGGCAGATAAAAATATCTGATCTTAAAGGTCTTTTTCGTTTCTATCAGACTAAATCATTTGAATAAAAAGCTTGAAATCAGATAGATTCTTGAATAGCATCGCTGTTGGTCTCTGATTCAGGAACTTGAGTTAAAACAAAGAACCCGACGAGGAATAAAATAATCAGACTAAATACTCCATAATTGGATTGTCCAGTGGCTTGCGTGATAACCGCAACTAATGCTGGGCCGATGATGGAAGCGAACCGACCGAAAATATCATAAAGTCCGAAAAATTCACTTGCTTTATGTTTAGGGATGATTCGTCCAAAATATGCTCGACTTAAAGCTTGGATTCCCCCTTGGGAAGTGGCGATCAACATAGCTAGAATCCAGAAATCTGTCAGTGTATTCATAAAGAAAGCATAAGTACAAACACCTATGTACACAATGATTGCTACATAGATCATCGTCTTTCCCGGGAAGCGGTCAGCTAACCGACCATAAAGAATAGCGAATGGAGCAGCTACGACTTGAACAGCGAACAAAACAACCAGTAAGTCAGTGGATGCCAAACCTAAATCTTTTCCATAAGCAGTAGACATTGAAATGATCGTTCCAACACCATCAATGTAGAACATATAGGCAATCAGAAAAGTGAAAGCTGCCCGGTAATGCTTAAGTTGTTGAAACGTACTGAATAATCTTTTAAAACTACTTTTGATTAATCGTGGTCTGCGTGGAACACCATGAATCTGTTCTACATTTCGAATCATTGGTAAACTGAACAATCCCCACCATAAGGCAGTCAAGACAAAAGCCAGACGAGTAGCATTGACAGTAGAAATAGGAATCACTTCATTCTGGGCAAGTAAAATAAATCCAATACTAATAATAAATGGAATACTACTTCCGATATAGCCTAAGCTGAATCCCCTTGAAGAAACGCGGTTCATCCTGTCAGGTTCGGTCACATCTACTAGAAAGCCATCATAAAAGACATTAGCCCCAGACGTTCCGATTGAAGCAATTGCATAACCAATCAGTAAAAATATCCATGATGTGTGAGGAACCAATGCAAGACTTAAAGTTCCTAATACTCCAAGTGAAAAGAAAGTAAGGAAAAAGCGTTTTTTGAAACCTTGAATATCTGCTATTGTGCCCAGCAAGGGCGAAAGAAGTGCTACGATAAAAGTGAAAATAGATATCGTATAGCCTAAATAGGCTGTAGAGTTTGCATCAGAAACTCCCGATAATTCTGCAGCGCTGCTGTAGTATATTGGAAACACAGCAGTCGTCACGATAATGGAAAAAGCTGAACCAGCCCAATCATAAAACATCCAGCTATGTTCAGCTTTTGTATATTTCATTTTCATAGTAGATCCACTCCTTTTGACGTAGTTAATTTATTCTACCAAAAATCGTTATTGAATATAGAAAATCAATCATTTTTTAGCTTGAAATTTACATAAGAAAGGTGTTTAAACAGAAAGAATAACAAGTGTAAAAGAGCAGCCATTAATGAACAAACTAAATTGTTAACTTTATGTGAACATTTTGTAAAGAACAGCGAAAATTGTTAGAATTCAGATGAGCGAATTTAAAGATAATGTAAGCGGAATCTTTTTGTCGTTTCCATGTGTTTTCCGAACAATAAAATAGCTGAATAATGGTTGGTTTCGGAAATAAGACATACTGAGGAAATTGAGATCAGTATCGAATGCAAAATACATTTTTTAAAGTCTATAAGTGAGATTAAAATACTCTAATTTGTAAATTTTTTGTTCATTTATTGTAAATTAACATTTAAGATAAGATTGGAAACTCTGAATTCGATTGTTACGGTACTGGTGAAATATACAGTATGTGTAGCTTCAAGTTATCCATAACCAAAATATGTAACGACTATACGGAGGGTATAAAATAGTGGATGTACAACAAATCATTTTTCAGTTCTTAGGCGGACTTGGTATTTTCCTTTTTGGATTAAAATATATGGGAGATGGCCTGCAAAGATCAGCTGGAGATAATTTGCGTGATATTTTAAATAAATTTACATCAACACCATTTCGAGCGGTTCTAGCTGGAATCGTTGTAACAGTCTTGATTCAAAGTAGTAGCGGAACTACTGTTTTGACAGTCGGTCTGGTAAGTGCCGGATTCATGAAGTTGAAACAGGCAATTGGAATCGTGATGGGCGCAAATATTGGAACGACAGTCACGGCTTTTATTATTGGGTTTGATATAGGAGCTTATGCTTTGCCAATTATCGCAGTAGGTGCGCTTTTACTCTTTTTCTTCAAACGACCGTTTATTAATAGCTTAGGACAAGTAATTTTCGGGTTCGGAGCATTATTTTATGGGTTGGAATTAATGGGAGACGGCTTACGTCCGCTTGAAGATTTAGAAGTCTTTACAAATGCGATGGTAACTTTATCGCATAATCCAATTCTAGGTGTAATTTCAGGGACGTTATTTACATTTATGCTGCAAAGCTCATCAGCAACAATTGGAATTCTTCAAGAGTTGTATAGCCAAGGAAGTATGAGCCTGGATGCAGCGCTGCCTATCTTATTCGGAAGCAACATCGGAACAACGATTACAGCAATTTTAGCCGCAATCGGAGCAAGTGTAGCTGCTAAACGGACATCAGCTTCTCATGTAATATTCAACTTGTCTGGAACGGCCATTATTCTATTGCTGCTCAGTCCATTTACAAGTCTAGTCAGTTTCTTATCCACTCAATTCAGCTTAAATGCAGCAATGCAGATTGCATTTGCGCATGGTATGTTCAATGTGTTCAATGTTCTCGTCCAAATGTGGTTTATCAGCCAGATTGCTGCTCTAGTGACTAAGCTTGTTCCAGGAGATGATGCATTGATTGAATATGATTCTTCTAATTTGGACTATTCAATTATTCAAACAGCTCCTTCAATTGCCTTGAATCAGGCAAAACTTGAAATTGAACAAATGGGTGAATTCGTTTCAGAAGAATTCAAATCTATGTTTGATTATTATAAAAATCAAGATGAGAAAAGTCGATTGAATACGTTGCAACTTGAGGAAGTTGTTAATAAAATAGATGGATATCTGACAGAATATCTGATGCTTATATCTGTTGAAGACCTTCCATTACAGAACTCAACGGAACATGCCAAATTAGTAGATGTGACTAAATATCTTGAACGTATTGGAGATCACTCTGAAAATGTCATTAAAAACATTCAAGAAGCTGTGAGGGCTAATAAAAAGCACAATAAAAATAATAAAGAAAAAGTTGATAAAGTCTTTTACGATGATGATTTGGTAAAATTATTCGAACTAGTTGAGCAAAACATTAAAGATGCAGTTGCCTCTTTCTCTAAGGATAGTTATTCACTAGCCGGAAAAGTGTTAAAACGGGAAAAAGATGTTAATAAACTTGAAGATGATATCCGCAGCAAATTTATTGAGCGATTGAATAAAGGCGTTGGTTTACCGTCAGATGGTATTCTTTTTGTAGATATTGTATCCAACTTGGAAAGAATGTCTGATCACTCAACAAAAATTGCCAAACATACTTTAGGCATGCGTTATCCATTCCAGAAACAATCAAAAATACCAAGACATGGCTATATAAAAGAAGTAGCAGAGCCAATCGAATTACCTTAATGTTATTAGAAAAAGCAATGTATTTCCTGAGAAGGAAGCATACATTGCTTTTTCGTTACTTTATCTGATTACGCAATGTACCAATATTGGATATGGTAGCTTCGACTAAATCATTTTGAGACAACCAATTTTGTTCATCAGCTGGCTTAGCTAAGATGACACCTTTTGGCGTTCCAGTAAAAATTAAATCCCCAGGTTTTAAGGTGAGATGTTTAGATAAATAACTAAGAATTGAGGGGATATCAAAAATCATATCTTTAGTATTTCCGTTTTGAACAATTTCGTTATTCACTTTCAAAGTAACATACAAATTATTTAGATTAGAAATTTCATCTTTTGTGACAACATTAGGTCCGATAGGCGCAAAATAATCTAACGTTTTCCCAAGCATCCATTGTGAAGATTTCTTTTGAAGTTTACGGTCAGTTAGATTATTTCCAACCGTATATCCCAATACGCAATCAAATACGTTTTCTTTCTGAACGTTTTTCATTATTTTTCCAATAACAACAACGAGTTCAGCAGAATAATCTACTTGTCTGGCTACAGGCGGAAGTGGAATATCCTGTTTGTGAGCAGCTAGTGTATTGTTAAATTTATTATACAAAATAGGATTTAAGGGAATTTGTCCATCCATTTCTTTCACATGATCCAAATAATTCATACTAACACAAATAATTTTCTCTGGATTTTGAATCACAGGAAGATAAGTTATTTGATCTTTTCGTTCAATAAACTTTTCAATTTTAATTTCTGAAGATTCTATTTTTTCGATCCATTTTTGTAACTGCTCTAATTGACCATCACTATCTATAATGACTGCTTCCATTGTGAATTCACGACTTTCTTTAAAATACTCACATAATAGTTTTACACTGACCAAACCATGAAGGGTCTCAATTCCAAGTCGTGTAGTTAGTGCAGAAGTTTTCTTATAATATTGAACAAGTTTCATTGATCTGCTCCTCCTGTGAAGCGTTTTTATGTTCTGTCAGATAATTATATCGAAAAGGATTCGAATATAAAATTATAATGAACTAGACATCGAATTTTTCTTGCTCATAGCCTTAGTTTGAAGTATGCTAAAGAGAAAGAATAAGTATAGGTAAGATTGAAAAACGGAGGATTCAAATGGCTAATAGAAATAAAAACATTGAAGTAGAAATCAAGGAAACCACTAATCAGTCAGACTCATTAACAGAACTTGAAGTATTAGTGAAAAATAAGGTTATCGGAACAGTTAGACAACTCTTAGATGAACAAGTAACTGTCTTGTACAAGGCAGAAAAAGAAATGACAGCTAAAACGATTGATGAAGGCATTCAAATGATTATTGCAGAATACAATTTACACGATCAGTAAAACAAGATATCAGCCTTTTAAGGAAGAGTCTGCTTGACCATGAACGGGTGTGGTTAGAGCACGAGGACCTTGCCTTGAGAAGGCTTTTTATTTTGCCCTCTTTTCTGTGTGTGGCTTTAATGCATTTCAATATTACTTAGAGGGCACTCTATGATATGATAATATAAAGAACTGTTGAGTACTTAACAGAATAAGGAAGTGAATTAAAAATGGAAAAGTTTGAAGAAAAGATTCCGCATAAACAAAAGCTGATTCGTTTGATCCATGTACTGCAGTCAAACTGGCAGCGAGCTGAAGTTACTCAGAGTGCCGCTGAAATGGCTTATTTTTTGCTATTATCTTTATTACCCGTTTTGCTGGTTATCGCAAATATTATTCCATTGCTGCCTATGGCAACTAGCGATGTTTTAAGTTTTATGTCTGATCTGATTCCTGCTGATATTTATAAGGTATTGGAACCGACGATTGAAAGTTATCTGCAGAGTGCTAGTGGAGGAGCCATTTCTTTTGGTTTGCTGGCAGCTATATGGTCATCTAGCCGAGTGATTAATACCTTAAGAAACAACTTGAATGATGTTTATGGTGTTGATCAAGAAAACAACTTTATTGTAGCTAGAATTATTTCCGTATTAGTCATGATGGCCATTTTAGTCGTCATTGGTTTGACCGTGTTTCTGTTTGTATTTGGAGAACAGATACTGAATCTTGTACAAGATTTTGTAGGAATAAGCATGCCGTTTATTCGGGAATTTTTAGTTTTAAGATATGTTGTTTTAATTGTTATTTTGTTTGCTGTTTTCTTCATAGTCTATCGATTTGTTCCGAATCATAGTTTATCTATCAAATATTCTTACCCGGGGGCGTTATTTACAACGATTGGCTGGTTAACTTTTGTACAAGGTTTTTCATTCTATCTTAATTTTGCTGGTGGAGATGCTGTAGCAAATGCAACGTTTGGAGCTTTCATCGCCCTAATGCTATTCTTGTATCTGTCTAGTATAATTATTTTATTGGGCGGGTTACTCAATGTGATTATTTTTGAATGGCAGCAGCATAAATCTGTACCAGAATATGAATCAGAGCTGAAACATCAAGAACAGCTCGAAGATACTTCTTGGGAAGGTTATCCTAATGAAGCAGATACAGTAATTATGAAAAGAAAGCTGTACAAAGTTAACCGTTTAAAAGAAGATGAATTAGAGGAAGTCTATGAAAAAAGAGAAACGGAATAAACTAATCGGTATTAAAAGAATGAAAATGAAGTGGCTGTCAGAGCTTGCTTCATTTTTGTTTGCCCTCTTTTTCTTTTAGATCAAATAGATTATAATAGTAAAAGACGATTTCAGCGGGAGGAACAATCTGTAATGAAGTTTTATTGTCATCCAACATGCACAACGTGTAAAAAAGCTCAAAAATGGTTAGAAAAACAGAATATTGCTTATGAATTTATCAATTTAAAAGAAACAGCTCCGGCAAAAGAAGAACTAATCAAACTGATGACACATTCAAACCGACCACTAAAACAATTTTTTAATACGAGTGGACAACTCTATCGAGAATATGAGCTAAAAGACAAAGTATCAGATATGTCGATAGAAGCAGCAGCAGAACTGCTTTCAGAAAACGGTATGTTGATCAAACGTCCCTTAGCTATAAAACAAGATAAATGCACAATTGGATTTAAAGAAAATGAATATGAAGAAGTATGGATATCAGGAGAAAAGGAGAACACAAAATGACAGTTAAATATCATGAGTCAGGGATATGGATCGAAAAAATAGGAGAAAATCATAGAATTGGTTTATCTGAAAAAGGACAAGATGATATTGGTGAGGTTATGTTTGTAGATCTTCCTGAATATGGTACAAAGTTAGAAGCGGGAGATGTGCTATTAGGCGTTGAGGGAGCTAAAGCTGTTACCGAACTGACCATACCAGTAGCTGGAGAAGTGAAGGCAGTTCATGAAGAAGTAGAAGATGAGCCGGAATTACTGAATTCACCTGAAAAAAAAGAGAATTGGATTATTGAATTAAGTGGAGTAGATCAAGCCTTTGTCGAAACATTTTCAAACGATCCCTGGGAAAGTAAAAAATAAGCTTGACATCTAAAGTACAGACTGATAATATAAAAATCACTTAAAACAAATAAATTATGTTAATAGAAGTTAAATGCGATGAAAAGAAGAGTACATCCAAGAAACATTCAAAGAGAGCTGTGATTTGGTGAAAAGCGGCAATGCAGGCGGGATGGAAAATGATCTTTGAGCAGATCAGGTGAATGATAACTCACAAGCTTGGTCCGGATGCATCCGATATCGTGCCGCAGTATACAGATTAAGGAATTGTCTAAGTACTGGATGAGGTGATATACGCGAGTATATGACGAATAAAGGTGGTAACACGAGAGCTGAAGCTTTTGTCCTTTGGAATCTATGATCAGATTCTATAGGACAGAAGCTTTTTTTTTCTGATTTTATAAGTTGAAAAGCAGACAAATGAATAATTTACTCGTTTATCACCACTTTTAAAGGAGGAAGCAGCATGATCGAATTAAAAGAAATCAAGAAAATCTATAAAACCAAACAAGCTGATGTTGCGGCATTAGACAATGTAAATATAGCTATTCAAGACGGAGAAGTTTATGGAATTGTGGGATACTCAGGTGCTGGAAAAAGTACTCTGCTCAGATTGCTGAATGGACTGGAAAAACCGACAAGCGGAGAAGTATCACTTGCAGGAAAAGCATTAAATACTTTGAAGAAATCCACATTACGTAAAGAAAGACAGAAAATCGGGATGATCTTCCAGCATTTCAATTTACTCTGGAGTCGAACGGTATTGGAAAACATTCTTTTTCCTCTGGAGATTGCGCGTGTACCTAAAGCAAAACGAAAACAACGCGCACTTGAATTGATCAGATTAGTTGGGCTCGAAGGAAGAGAACAGGCTTATCCTTCCGAGTTGTCTGGTGGTCAAAAGCAGCGTGTTGGAATTGCCAGGGCACTGGCCAATGACCCTACCGTACTCTTATGTGATGAAGCAACCAGTGCTTTAGATCCGAAAACGACAGAAGATGTCTTAGAGCTTTTGCTTGATATCAATAAAAAGTTGAATTTAACGATCGTATTGATTACTCATGAAATGCAAGTCATTAGAAGGATCTGCGACCGAGTAGCTGTAATGAGTGACGGTAAAGTAGTAGAAGAAGGTCAAGTAAAAGAAGTGTTCAAAAATCCTAGAGAAACGATTACGAAACAGTTCATTCGACAAGATACGAATATCGATTCAGAAGACACCATAACAATTTTACATGAACTGGCTCGGAAATACCCAGAAGGTAAAGTAGCCCGGCTGGTCTTTTTGGAAGATCAAGTCAGAAGTCCTTTTATTTCTAGAATATCAAGAGAATATGATGTGGACATCAATATCATCCAAGGAAGTGTCCAAGAGTCACAAGATACTTCATTAGGCTCATTATACGTGCAGATTACCGGTAGTACTGAATCAATAGAGCAGGCTTTGCAGAAAATTAAAGCGTACCATATAGAAATCGAGGTGATCGATTATGCGTAAAGAAGAGAGTTTTATAGAAATTATACAGTCCTATACGAACTGGGAAGAAGTGGAACCAGCTAAATTATGGACGAACACATTGGATACGCTATATATGACGTTCGCTTCCCTTGTTGCTGTATTGATTCTAGGGTTGATTTTAGGACTGATTCTATACGAGACAAATAAAAGAGAAGGCAAAGTTGCAAAAGCTATTTATTATATTACGACACTTCTTGTCAATGTATTTCGTTCTATTCCATTTATTATACTAATTGTTTTACTCATTCCATTTACACGGGCACTTTTAGATACAATGACTGGCCCTACTGCCGGCCTGCCGGCACTGATTTTATCGGCAGCGCCATTTTACGGCAGATTAGTTGAAACTAGCTTTAGAGATGTAGATAGAGGCGTTATTGAAGCAGCCGAGGCAATGGGTGCCAGTAAACTGGAAATTATCACTAAAGTGCTGATACCAGAAAGTTTGCCATCACTAATCTCAGGAATTACCGTAACAGCTATTTCGCTGATCGGGTTCTCAGCCATTGCAGGAATTATTGGTGCTGGCGGGTTAGGAAATATGGCTTATCTGGATGGATTCCAGCGAAGTCGTAATACGGTAACGCTAGTGGCAACAGTTACGATTGTAGCAATCGTTTTTGTACTTCAAGCTACAGGGGATTTCATCGTTAAGAAGATTGATAAAAGGTAATATCTAACTATTGGAAAAAACTAAAAAATTATTTGGAGGAAAATCAAATGTCAAAATCATTACTAAAGAAAGTTTTATTATCTGCAGGAGCGGTAGCGTTGTTAAGTGCTTGTGGAAACGAAAGTGATTCATCTAACGAGGAGTCTAGCGAAAGTTCAGGTTCAGAAGAAACAACAACTTTAACAGTAGGGGCAACGAACACACCTCATGGAGAGATTCTAGAGTTTGTTAAACCGACACTAGAAGAAGAGGGAGTAGACTTAGAGATTGTAACGTACACCGATTATCCGCTGATCAATCAGGCACTTGCAGATGGAGACTTAGATGCGAACTACTTCCAGCATGTTCCTTATTTTAATGCAGAAGTAGAAGAAAATGGGTATGACTTTGTGAATGCTGGTGGAATTCATATTGAACCAATCGCAGCTTATTCACAACGTTATGAAAGTCTGGAAGACCTTCCCGAAGGTGCAGAAATATTAGTCAGCAGCAACGCACCAGATTATGGACGTATTTTAGAAATTTTACAAGATCATGGGTTGATTACACTTAAAGAAGGTGTAGATATTACAGAAGCAACCTTTGATGATATCGCTGAAAACGAACGTAATCTTGAGTTCCAGTACGACTATGATCCAGCGCTTATGGTTCAATTATTGAATAGTGATGAAGGAGACGTTGTATTTATTAATTCAAACTTCGCAGTAGATAATGGCATCAACCCGGTAGAAGATTCTATCGCAATCCAAAGTGAAGATTCTCCTTATGCCAACATTATTGCCGTACGTTCAGAAGATGCTGATAGCGAAGCAGTTCAAAAATTAGTAGATGTTTTGCATAGTGAAGAAACACAAGATTATATTTTAGAAACATGGGGCGGAGCTGTTGTACCTGTTTCTGAATAATCAAAACAACATTTGGGAAGATGCAAAATATTAATTGTAATATTGAATGGTTCACTTTTTAAAATTAAGCATTTTGACAAAATACTTTTAAAATTTTAGCCAGCTGTTTTCCAAATATGAAGTATGCTATGATTGAGTGAATTAAACATAAGGAGTGAGTTCTATGCCAATCGTTCACGTGGATATGATCAAAGGGCGTACTGATGAACAAAAAAAGGGACTAGTAGAAGATATTGTTAAAGCTGTTGAAACGCATACAGGTGCTAGTAAAGATGCCATAACGGTCATTATTAACGATGTTGAGAAAAACAATATTGCAACTAAAGGCGAGTACCAAGGATAGTAGCTTAACCTTTTTGACTCGCTGGAAGTTGTTTCAATAAATATACTTGAGCTTAAACTCTGTTTAATAAGTAAATAAGGTAATTAAGAAATAGTGCATCTCAGAATGTTTATTCTGAACGTGCACTATTTCGTTGTTTAAGCAAGAGTGAAAAATCGTATGATAATCAGATTTAAGGAGTGGTTACAATGCAATTCAATTTAAAAAAAGCAGGCTTAATACTGGGACCATCATTATTTTTCCTATTATATTTTATACCTTCCATTACCGGTTTAGAGAATTCGCCGCGAGCAGTACTTGGCGTTACTGCATGGGTAGCAATCTGGTGGATTACTGAAGCTCTGCCTATACCAGCAACGTCACTTTTACCCATTATTTTACTCCCGTTGACAGGTGGAGCAGACCAGGCTACTGCAACAATGGCTTATGGAAACCCTATTGTATTTATGTATATGGGTGGCTTTACCATTGCAATAGCCATCGAGAAATGGAATTTACATAGAAGAATCGCCATGTCGATTATCTCTATTCTAGGAACAAGCAGCAACCGGATTATTTTAGGTGTAGGACTTGCAACAGCCTTTTTATCCATGTGGATCTCAAATGCAGCAACAGCTTTGATGATGCTGCCGATCGCGATTGCATTGATTACAGAAATCAAAGAGAAAAAATTCTTTAATGAAAAATCACTTCAGAACTTCTCAAAAGGATTATTACTGATGGTTGCCTATTCAGCGTCTATTGGCGGACTAGCTACCATCGTTGGTTCAGTTCCTAATGCCGCCTTCGTTGCGGTTGCAAACAGTATGCTTAACCAGGACATTACATTTTCTGATTGGTTTTTGTTTGGGATTATAGTGACAACAGTTTTAATGGTTGTATTATATTTTTACATTACAAAAATCAAGTTTCCAGTTGAACAAAATGGAGAAATTTCTTCGGATTTTGCCAGACAGCAGTTAAAAGATCTTGGACCAATGTCTATAGAAGAGAAAATGGTTTCAGTTATCTTTTGTCTGATTGGCTCTTTGTGGATTTTTGGCGGCTTTTTGCCTTTTGCATTATCTGATACGACGATATCTATGACTGGAGCAGTTCTGTTGTTTATGATTCCGAGTTCAAAAGGTGGCAGAATACTAGACTGGATCGATATGAAACATTTGTCTTGGGGATTACTATTATTGTTTGGTGGCGGCCTGTCATTAGCAGCAGCATTTGAATCTTCAGGGCTGACAAGCTGGTTCGGCGATGTCTTATCTAATCTGGAACAATTTAATTATCTGGTCATCTTAATTATCCTGACAGCTACGATTTTATTCATGACAGAAATCATGTCTAATACAGCAGTATCGAATATGCTGATGCCAATCAGTGTGGGGCTAGCTGCAGGTATTGGGGTAGCGCCTTATGGCATCATGGCAGTGGTAGCGCTGGCTTCTTCCTGTGCTTTCATGCTTCCGATCTCTACACCGCCTAATGCAGCAGTATTCAGTACCAATGAATTAAAAATAGAGGATATGGTTAAAGCTGGATTCTGGATGAATATAGTCAGTGTTGTAGTAATTGTACTGGCCGTTTATTTCCTGCAGCCTATCATACTGAATTTTTAAAAATAAACTATAGTAAAAGAGTTCTGAATATCTATCTTTACTTAAAAGGATTATTTGAGTAAAAAGATGTTCAGAGCTTTTATTTTTTACAAAGGAGATTTAGTCCAGATGCTTTTAGGTAAAGGGTTTTTAAAAGGTAAATAAGAAAGCGAATGATATATTTACAAAAAATTTACATAAGTTTACATTAAATACACATAAATTCAGTAATGAATCAACATTCAGCTTGTAATATAGGAACCGAGGACAAGATCGACTGTCTATCACATTATTAAATCAAAGGAGATTTAAAATGAAACTTAAGTACGCATCAAAATGGATTATGGCATTAAGCGCAACTGCACTACTGGCAGCATGTGCAGATGGAGGATCTGATTCAGAAGGTACTGGAACAGACGAAGCTTCAGGAGATTTCGATACTTCTGGAACAATTACTGTAGTAGCTCGTGATACAGCTTCAGGTACTCGTGGAGCATTCAACGAAATTACTGGAGTATTAGTAGAAGATGGCGACACTGAAACTGACAACACTGCTCAAAGCGCAATTATCCAAAGTGGTACTCAAGGCGTAATCACTGCCGTATCTGAAGATATTAACGGAATTGGTTATATCTCATTAGGTTCTTTAAATGATACAGTTAAAGGCGTAATGATTGATGATGTAGAACCAACACATGATACAGTAGCTGATGGCACTTATCCAATCGCTCGTCCATTCAACATGGCTTACGGGGAAGACTTAACTCCACAAGCACAAGAATTCTGGGACTTCATCTTTAGTGCGGAAGGTCAAGCACTTGTTGAAGAAGAAGGTTACATCCCTGTAGAACCTGATGCTGCTGCATACGAAGAAGCTGAAGGTATCGAAGGAACAATCAGTCTTGCAGGATCTACTTCAGTAGAACCCGTTGCTACAGTAATCTCTGAAGCATTCACAGAAATTTATCCAGATGTTACATTTGAAATCTCTGCTACTGGTTCAAGTGCTGGGGTAACTGCTGCACAAGACGCAACTGCAGATATTGGGATGGCATCTCGTGAATTGTCAGAAGAAGAAGCTGCTAGTTTAACTGTTGAAGCGATCGCTAATGATGGAATCGCAGTGGTTGTAAATAACGACAACCCTCTAGAAGGATTGACTTTAGATCAAGTTCGTCAAATCTTCGTTGGAGAAATCACAAATTGGGATGACGTAATGGAATAATCTTTATTCCTGCATTGATATGAGATTATCACTTAATAAGTCTCCCCTTGTTATCGATCTTATAAAGTGTGTAGTCAGTAGTCTACAATTAAATAATTTGAAATGAGTAATAGAGGGGTGGAACCGGATTGAGTTCAATTCGGTTCCATACCTTTTTTGCGTGTATATTGTACAGTTTAGATAAGTAAGTGTATAGCGTAGATTTTGTCGATCTTATTGGTTATTATGAACATAAACGTACTTATCTTTACTCTGGAAAGGATGCTTAATATTGAAAAATAGTAAAGAAATGGTTATGAAGGGAATCTTTTTTCTTTCGGCTTGTTTCTCTATAGTTGCACTATTATTAATTGTAATATTTATTTTTGCTAACGGTGTTCCGTTTATGCTTGATTATGGATTTTTCAATTTTATTTTTGGCATGGAGTGGACGCCTACTAATGCACCAGCTTCATATGGAATTTTTCCAATGATTATTGGATCTATCTATGTTACTATAGGCGCTGCAGTTGTCGGGGTGCCGATTGGAGTACTGACAGCAATTTTTATGGCAGAATTTTGCCCGTCGTTTTTATATAAAATATTAAAACCAGCTGTAAATTTAATGGCTGCCATTCCTTCAATTGTCTATGGATTCTTTGCTTTGCAGGTTTTCACACCACTGATTAGACAGTATTTTGGCGGAAATGGGTATAGCGTACTTACTGCCTCGATTCTACTAGGAATTATGATCCTGCCGACGGTAATCAGTCTTTCTGAGTCTGCTCTGCGTGCTGTACCGCGTACTTACTATACAGGTAGTGTAGCTTTAGGTGCTACCCATGAAAGAAGTATTTTCAGGGTGTTACTCCCTGCTGCCAAGTCTGGAATTATATCCAGTATCATTTTAGGAATCGGTCGTGCGATCGGGGAAACAATGGCTGTCGTGTTGATTGCCGGAAATCAGGCAATCATACCTGATAGTCTTCTTTCAGGCGTTCGAACCTTGACAACGAATATCGTTATTGAAATGGCATATGCAACTGGTGAACACAGAGAAGCACTAATTGCTACAGCTGTTGTATTATTCGGCTTTATTTTACTGATCAATTCAATTTTTCTTTACTTTAAAAATAAGGAGGCAAAATAGTTATGAGCGCAAAAATCATAAGAGGGTTCGTTTATCTTTCAGCGGCTATAACGTTTGGAATGCTGGGATATGTCATTATCTTTATTCTAATAAACGGAGTAAGATTTCTTACGCCTGACTTATTTGCCTGGAATTCCACTTCCCAAAACGTATCTATGATGCCGGCAATCATTACCACTTTATATGTAGTTGGAGGAACCTTGCTGGTTACAACTCCAATCGGTGTCTTTACAGGTTTTTATCTAGTTGAATATGCGAATCGTAAAAATCCTATTGTAAAAGCTGTTAGTATGGCGACAGACACATTAGCTGCTGTTCCTTCTATCGTATATGGTTTATTTGGTTTTTTATTCTTTGTAACTTTCTTGAGTTTCCGACTTTCTCTGATTGCAGGGATTTTGACATCAGTGATCATGTCGCTTCCTTTAATCATTCGAGCAACTGAAGAAGCCCTGATTTCTACTGGGCGCCCGATTAGAGAAGCTAGTTACGCTCTGGGTGCCGGCAAATTGAGAACGATCTTTACAGTTGTGCTTCCAGTTGCCATGCCGGGAATTCTATCAGGAATTATTTTAGCTACTGGACGTGTAATCGGTGAAACAGCAGCACTCCTTTATACATTAGGCTCTGCTTCTAATATTCCAGGCGGCTTGTTCAGTTCAGGTAGAACACTCGCACTGCACATGTTCGTATTGTCTAACGAAGGGTTCCATGTTGATCAAGCCTATGCTACAGCAGTTGTCTTATTACTGTTTGTCTTAATCCTGAATGGCTTATCTACATTAGTTAGTGCCCGTTTATCTAAAGGAGGAAAATAGATGTCTACACCAACATATAAAATGGAAGTAAAAGACTTGAAATTATGGTATGGAGATTTTCAAGCCTTACATGGATTGGACTTAGCCATTCCCGAGAAAAAAATCACAGCATTTATCGGACCATCCGGTTGTGGTAAATCTACTTTTATTAAATCACTAAATAGAATGAATGACTTGATCGAGACTTGTCGGATCGAAGGAACCATTGAGTTAGATGGTAAAAATATTTATGATCCTAAAACAGATGTCAACCAACTCCGTAAAAAGGTAGGAATGGTGTTCCAACAACCAAACCCCTTTCCAAAAAGTATTTATGATAATATAGCATATGGACCACGTACACATGGAATCAAAAACAAAAAAGAACTAGATGAAATTGTTGAGCGCAGCTTAAAACAAGCCGCAATATGGGATGAAGTGAAAGACTATTTAGATCGAAATGCCCTTTCTATCTCAGGAGGACAACAACAAAGAATCTGTATCGCTAGAGCCTTGGCAGTTGGACCAGAAGTCTTGTTAATGGACGAGCCCACTAGTGCCTTGGATCCAATTTCTACAGCTAAAATCGAAGAATTGGTTTCAGATTTGAAGTCAGAGTATACGATCGTTATGGTCACACATAATATGCAGCAAGCTTCCCGTGTCTCTGATGAAACAGCCTTTTTCTTGAATGGTCATATCATTGAACATGGTGATACCCGTAAAATCTTTACAAACCCAGATCAAGAAGAAACAGAAAATTATATTTCTGGTAGATTCGGATAATAGCAGGTAACAGCTTTTTATTAATAGGAGGGAATGGATTATGAGAAGAGCATATGATGAAGAATTAGAACAATTGCACCGTAAGTTTTATCAAATGGGATGCAAGGTAAATGAAGCAATTTATAAATCTATCAAAGCTTTTGTCAATCACGATAAAGAACTGGCTAAAGGCGTTATTGAAGAAGATAAAGAAATCAACCAGTTCGAACATGACTTGGAACAAGCTTGTATTGAATTAATTGCTTTGCAGCAGCCAGTAACGACGGACCTTAGAAAAATTATTACTGTAATGAAAGCTTCCGCAGACTTAGAACGTATGGGTGACCATGCTGTCAGTATTTCAAAATCTACTATCCGTGTTAAAGGAAACAAAAGAAACAGCATGATTGAAGGTATGATTTCAGATGCCGGAGAAAAAATCAAAAAAATGGGGGAAGAAGTGATCACTGCCTACATTGAATATGATACAGAGAAAGCTGTTGAAATTGCGAATTATGATTATCTAGTAGATAGTTTGACGCATGACATCAAAGAAGCTTGTATTTCAGAAATGAAAAAAGATCCTGAATTAGTGCTTGGAGCTACGGACTATATTATGGCAAGTACGTACATTGAAAGAATTGGAGACTACATCACAAACATTTCTGAGTGGATTGTATACTTCCAAACAGGTGAAATTCAAGAATTAAATACGCATCATAGTTATGATGAGCTCTAAGAAGTTTATTGAATCAGGTTATTTTTCTCTTAAAATAACCTGATTCTTTTTTTATTTCGAAAAAGCATTAAAATGGTTTATACTTAAAGAAATGAACTGAAAAAGGAAATAGAAATAATGCTGGTAAATATTAGAAATGGAATGGATTTAAATGTAGAAATTAGTGGTCAGGGACCGCCTATGCTTTTGTTGCACGGAAATGGAGAAGATCATCATATTTTTGATACAATTGCTGAAAAGTTACAACAGCAATTTACACTTTATGCGGTTGATAGCCGAGAGCATGGAAAAAGTACAAAAACAGGGACAACGTTTAATTATGATGATATGGCTGAAGATATTCATTTATTGATTAATCAGTTAGGACTAAAGGAAGTCAATATCGTTGGATTCAGTGATGGCGGGATTATCGCCCTCCTCTTAGGAATCAGACAAGAAGTGTATTTAAATAAAATAGCCAGCTTAAGCCCAAACCTGTCTCCAAAAGACTGGAAGAAAAAACCATTGCAGTATTTAGAACAGAAATATAAAGAAACTAAAGATCCAGCATTCTATCTGATGTTGAATGAACCAAATATTGATCCGAAAGCATTGAAAAAGATACGGATCCCCTCATTAATTACAGCAGGAGAAAATGATCTGTTCTATAGATCAGTGTACCGAACGATTGAAAAACAAATTCCAGATGCCACCTTGAAGATTATAAAAGAGCATGATCACAGTTCTTACATCATTGATACGGATCTCTTATATACTGATTTTATGCAGTTTTTTGAAGATGAAAAAAATAAGTAAGAAAAACGATTATGATAGTACAGGCTATAGGTCTATATAATCAAAGGCTCAATTTGAATTTTAGTTCAATAAATTTTATATGACAATATAATTTAAATCAGCTAGGATGCTTATAGTAAATAACTTAGTTTTGTGAGGAGTCAACCTATGTCAATTGAACAAGCACCTTATAAAGAAAATAGAGAAAAAACCTTAGCGGGTATTGAAGCATACACTAAAGAAAAAATGCCTGATCTGGATATGCGCTATGAAGAAGTTAGTTTTGTCTATAAAGAAGCGAATAAAGTATTGGGAAGAATCGTCGGTCATGTCCACTGGGATCATTTATCTGTTGAGCTCTTCTATATAGAAGCGAATACCAGAGGGAAAGGCGTAGGAACAAAATTATTAGAAGAAGTTGAAAAGATTGCTTTAGAAAAGCATTGTAAATATGCATTTCTAGAGACAATGAGTTTTAATGCCCCTGTGTTTTATCAAAAGAATGGATATAACATTCTGGCTCAAATTGAAAATTCTCCTGCTGAAGGAGAAACCAGATATTTCATGAAAAAAGATTTCTTATAGAGCCGCCGAGTACAATTATTAGCTTTTTAAAGTTGAAAAAAGAACAGTCAAGAGGGAAGATTAAATCTCCCTCTTGACTGTTCTTTTATAAATAATTATTTCTATAAATGTGATGCTTTTGTTTGTGACCAGTTCTTAACAGTTTCTACGTAAGCATCGAATAATCCTTGCGCCGATAGATTATGTCTGATCATCAATTCAGGATGCCATTGTACGCCAATGGTAATATGCTGATCGTCTTTGCTTTCAAAGGCTTCAATAAGCCCATCTTTCGACCAAGCTACTGGCTGTAAACTAGCTGCCAACTCTTTAATGGCTTGATGATGGTAGGAGTTGACGTTAGCTTGAGCTCCATATAATTGACCTAACCAAGAATCTTGCACGATATTGACAGAATGAGCAGCCGTTTCTGGCGTGGAGACTTGTACATGCTGGACAGCCAAGTCGGGATACATAGAGACATCTTGATAGAGTGTGCCACCAAGAGCCACGTTGAAAATCTGTAAGCCACGGCAGATAGCTAATACAGGTTTGTTTTCTGCCCAAGCTTCTTTAATGACGGCCATTTCAAAACGATCACGTTCGAGGTTGGTATCTTGCAATTTGATATGAGGTTCTTCACCGTAACTTAAAGGAGAGACATCTTGCCCACCAGCTAGAACAATGGCATCGACACTTTTGACATATTGTTTAGCATTCTCTTCATTTGAAATTGGGAAAACAATAGGCAAAGCACCAGCCCTATGGAGTCCTTCCACGAATCCTTGAGGCGTGTAAGTAATTGGAAAGCTCTCATACCGTGGACTGAAATTCGTCAATATATTTCCAGGAATTCCGATAACTGGTTTCATTTTGTCTCATCCTCTCAAAAACCATTCATAAGTGTATTTAGTATACCTTACTTATAAATTGTATGACAAATAGATTTTCCATAATAAATCGTTTTCTTGAGTAATGACAAATATTAAAAACAAATGATGGGTTTAGTTCAATTCCTTCCGTTCGAGAAACCTTTTAAAAGTATGTTCAATAATAAAAGCACCGATGGGAGCAGTAATCAAAATTGAAAGTACAGCTACCGTCACGATTAAATGCCCACTGGCTAGCCCCATGGCAAGAGGTACACCACCAATGGCAGCTTGTACAGTTGCTTTGGGGGTATAAGCAATCATCGTGAACAGTTTCTCTTTGTTGTTCAAAGTAGAAGGTGTCAAGCTGAGATAGACGCCAAGCATTCTGAAGACTAAAGCACCAAGAACCAAGATTATCGCAGCAACTCCAGCAGAAAGGGCGTAGCTTAAATCGACAGTTGTTCCGACTAATACAAACAAAAGGATTTCTGCGCCAATCCAAAGTTTTGAATACGTTCCAGATAGTCGCTTGGAGAGATCAGGGTACAATTGATTCAAGACAATCCCCATACTCATAATGCTAAGCAGTCCGGATAAAGGAATAGTACCTGCTAACCAGTCCTCTAAAGCCAACAAGAAAAACGAAGTGCTGAGCAGTACAAGAACTTTTACGGAATTATTCATTCGAATGAGCGTAAAGAACTTCCCAATGACAAAACCAGTCAAAACACCTACCAGAATACCGAGTACGATGGATACAGGAATCGTTAAAAAGTGTCCTGCAGATACAACGCCCCCAGAAGCCAGGGTCAAGAAGGAAGTGAACAGTACGATAACAAAAATATCATCTAAAGAAGCGCCAGCTAAAATAAGCTGGGGAATACCTCTTTTCTGTCCATAACCAGAATCTTTTATTCTTAACATTAAAGGCACAATAACAGCCGGTGATACAGCTGCAACAACTGATCCCATCAGCGCTGCCTCTATATAAGTCAGATTAAACAATAAAGGTGCTAGTAACGTAATGGCACCAATCTCAAATGATGCTGGAACAAAGCTCATGAGTATGGCAGGCCAGCCAATCTTTTTAAGTTCAGCCAAATTCAAAGAAAGTCCCGCACGGGTTAAAATAATAACTAAAGCAATTTCTCGTAAATCAGCTGAAATCGAAAGCAAAGAATCGTCCAGTATATCTAATGCATACGGGCCCATGATGACACCCGCAATAATCATTCCGATCAATGCTGGCAAAGCGATCTTCTTAAATATCCCTCCTAAAGCTAAACCAGCTATAAAAATTAAAGCAAAACTCGTTAACATGTTCTTCAATCCTCTCAGATAATATGATGAGATGAAAGTTCGATCCAATCTATCAAAGCATAGAAAAAAGCCGAGACTCCTGGATGAAGCATTTCATCACAGAAGTCATCAGCTTTTCAGCAGTTTAGGCTACGCCTTGGGAGACATTCATTCCCATATGAGACACTAGTATAGCATATAACGGGCGTCTTTTCTACATAGGATCATTTAATTCAAAAGAAAAAACTTAGTTCAAGTTTAATAAAAACTTGCTAGCTTTATTTTAAGGGAAGTAGTATTCTTTTCCTTAGAAGCGAGATATAAAAAGGTATCAGGAAGAGGATTTAATATCGGACTTCCATCAAAATGAAGAACAGGGAGAATAACTTGAAAAAATATATTAAATACTCAGGGGTAGCATTTATCGGGATAGCAGTGTTCACGGTATTGAACTTACCTAACATGATCTATCCAATAATTGATGATGGAGTAATGGATACAACACAATACAACCTTGAAGTGACGATAAATGTCATATGGTATGTCAACACTTTTTTGAACAAAAATTATAAGGTGTAAATGACCATTCAGTTTAAGTTCCTTTCCCTCACTCAACTGATCGGTGAAGGACATGTAAGCTTTCTTTCAGACTGTTCCTGTTCCCAACTTCTTCGATAATCGATAGGCGTTTCGTAGTCCAATGATCCATGTGGCCGGAAATGATTCCACCAATGAACATAGTCCATCAGTTGGACTTGCAGTTCATAGAGTGTATGGAATGTGTTCTCGTAGACAAATTCAAACTTAAACGATTTATACGTGGACTCCGCTACGGCATTGTCGTAAGGATTCCCTTTTCTACTTAACGAACGCACAATATCAAAGGTGTCCAGTAACTCATCAATGGTATGGTTGTCGAATTCCTTTCCCCGGTCAGTATGGGACACGTTGACCGTATGTAGATCTCCTTTAACTGTAGCGAGAGCCTGTAGGACCAAGTCAGCTGTTTTGTTCGGTCCTGCGGAATATCCAATAATCTCGCGGTTAAACAGGTCTAAAATAAAACAGACATAGAACCACTTGTTGGCAACTTTTACATAAGTCAAGTCCGTGACGATCGCTTTCATCGGCTGCTCTTGATCGAACTCTCGGTTCAATGTATTTTCAATCTTCGCTTGATTGACGCCACTCTTTTGCGGTTTGTATGACGGTTTATCATATTTGGATACTAGATGAAACTTTTTCATAATCCGTCCAATTCTACGACGGGATACGGTAAATGCCCGCTTCTTCAATCGGTTCTTCAGTTTACGTGTGCCATAAGTGTTTTTACTTTTGCTAAATTCTTCGATGATCGCTTGTTCAAGTTCCGCATCACTTTCTTTCTTTATTACTTCATAATAATAAGATCCTCTACTGATCTCAAGGGCACGGCACATCGCTGATATAGAATATTTATGTTTATTGCGTTTGATTACTTCGACTTTCGCCCGAATATCAGCGCCGCTTGCTTTAAAATATCATTTTCCATTTGAAGCTGGGTATTGGCTTTTCTTAATTCTTTCAATTCTTTCTGTTCCGGTGTTAAATTATCTTTTTCTTTGAATGACCCGGTTTGATTATGTTGACGTACCCATTTGTCAAAAGTAGATCCTGTAAGGTCATATTCTTCTATGATTTCTTTTCTTGATTTTCCTGCTTTGTGTAAATCAACAATTTGCTTCTTGAATGCTTCTGTATAAGTTCGACGTGGACGACGAGTAGACATGATCCATTCCTCCTGTGTATGTTGTGTTTAGTATACACACCTTATCTTTTCTGTCCAACTCAGTGTAACCTATCCAGTTTTTTTGGACTTGAAACCTGCATTTTTTGAATTTAAGCTCTAGATTTCTATATACGAATCATCTACATTGGATAGGAATTACTTAAAATAATAGAAAATAGATAAAAGTGAATATTACGGATGAATAGATCTGAAACCCCATGTAGCTAAGTATGTCCCACATAATCATAGATTGTATTTTCTTGCGTAGTTGCAAAAACACTTTATAAATAGCACTTTAATTTTTATTGTATTTTATGATACTATTTTAACTAATAAGTCATATGGATTGATGTATTGTTGTATATATTTTTTAAAAGGAGGTGTGAGATTAATGAAAGAGAATAAAGATACAAAGTTATTTATAATAACAATAATCTTACTGGTATTGTCGTACATTATTCCACTAGTAGGTGTCTTGTTTTCTATATTTATACTAGTACATTCTCAAATGAGAAAATATAATAAATGGGTTACTATACTTTCTATAATTGCTATAGTTTATCAAATTCCATTTATTTTGGGATGGATAACTTGGATAACAAATTAATTTAAAAAGGAAATTATCATCAAATACATAGATAATCATTTTCAGTTAGAATCTTGCCTCCATTTTAATGCTTTTTGATCTCTCCGTGTAAGACCCTACCGAAAATGAGACAATATGATTCCTTTTTCTTCATAATAAATTCTATACGAGTGGATTATAATAAACACGTCTTCAAGATTTCCTGATGCATAAGGGGGGTAAAGAGGCGTTTTTATTATGGAGTGAGATATGAATAGGACTTCAAATGAATAGTCGAAGGTGCAGTACATGAAGTGTATTGAAAAACATCTTAGCGAATATTTTTGTCCTATTTACTAGATAATAATTTTTATAATCTGAAAAAGCCTATACCGAAAACCTTTCTACATAGCTCCTCATTTTAAGAGACGTATTCGCCTTGATATGCATTCTCAATTACATTAAAATAAAGGAGTATATGTAACGGGTAAATACGTTTGCATAGTTCTATTCCTAATAAAAAACACATAGAAAAGGAAGGTACATAATGGCAGTATTAGAGATCAAGAACCTACATGTATCCATTGAAGGTAAAGAGATTTTAAAAGGTGTCAACTTAACAATGAAAACGGGAGAAATCCACGCGATCATGGGACCGAACGGAACAGGGAAATCAACACTTTCTGCAGCGATCATGGGGCATCCGACATATGAAGTGACGGAAGGGGAAGTTCTTTTAGATGGCGAAAACATCCTCGAAATGGAAGTGGATGAACGAGCTCGCGCCGGTCTGTTCTTAGCCGTTCAGTATCCAAGTGAAATCGCAGGGATTACCAATGCAGAATTTATGCGTGCCGCAATCAACTCAAGACG
This sequence comes from Marinilactibacillus sp. 15R, assembly GCF_001895285.1. NCBI lineage: Bacteria > Bacillati > Bacillota > Bacilli > Lactobacillales > Carnobacteriaceae > Marinilactibacillus > Marinilactibacillus sp. 15R. Next base: position 2,708,100 of record NZ_CP017761.1, on the reverse strand, counting down.
AGATGATGACAATAAAATGGGCGTAATGGAGTTCATCAAAAAGCTGGATGAAAAAATGGACTTACTAGATATGCCGGAAGAAATGGCAGAACGCTACTTGAATGAAGGTTTCTCAGGTGGAGAGAAAAAACGGAACGAGATTCTGCAATTATTGATGATCGAACCGACTTTTGCCATCTTGGATGAGATCGACTCAGGCCTAGATATCGATGCCCTTCAAGTCGTTTCTAAAGGGGTCAATGAAATGCGTGGAGATAACTTTGGCTCATTGATTATTACGCATTATCAAAGATTATTAAACTATATCACTCCAGATGTTGTCCACATTATGATGGATGGACATGTCGTGAAAACCGGCGGCGCAGAATTAGCACAACAATTAGAAGCAGAAGGTTATAAAGGTTTAATGGAAGAATTAGGAATTGAATATAACGTGGAAGAACACGAATAAAAAAGAGGAGGCAAACCATATGGTAACAAAAGAAAAGCAGTATGTAGAATATGCAGATGCCCTTACAGCCTTCTCAAAAGGACTAGGTGAACCAGAATGGATGACTCAGTTACGGTTAGATTCCTTAGATAAAATAGACGAATTAGACCTTCCTGTAATCGAACGTCTGCGGTATAATCGCTGGCCGATCTGGCAAGTCCCTGACCTGACAGGTGCGCCTGCTCAAAAAGCAATCGACATCACTGAATTTATAGAAGATAAATCAGATGCCGCAAGAGTCGTTCAAGCGGGAAATGAATCTGTAATTGAAACATTACCAGAATCGTTAAAAGAAAAAGGCGTCATTTTTACCGATATCAAGACTGCTTTAAAAGAACATCCTGATCTTGTCAAAGAAGCCTATATGCATCAGGCAGTGAAAGCAGATAAGAATAAAGTCACTGCTTTTCATGCGGCATTTATGAACTCGGGGTTATTCTTATATGTGCCAAAAAATGTAGTCGTTGAAGAACCATTAGAAGCCATCTTCATTCAAAATAGTTTAGTAGAAGACAGCTTTATCAAGCATGTTCTGATCTATGCGGATGTGAATTCAAATTTCAATTATGTAGAAAAATTCCTAACCGCCGGACAAGAGAAAAACGCAGCGAACATATTAGTCGAAGTCGTGGCCAAACAAGGGGCACAAGTCAAATTCTCCGCTGTGGACCAATTAGGCGAAAATACTACAACCTACTTTAACCGTGCCGGACATACTTTCCGGGATGCCTCAATCGACTGGGCACTCGGTGTAATGAATAATGGAAGTACCATTGCTGATTTTGATACGAATCTAGTTGGAGACGGTTCTCAGTCAGACTTGAAAGCTGTAGCAATCAGCAGCGGCAAACAAATACAAGTAGTCGATTCAAATATTGTCAGCTACGGAAGCCACACTACCGGGAATATCTTCCAGCATGGCGTAATCTTAGATCGTGCTACCTTAACCTTTAATGGGATCGGACATATCATCAAAGGCGCTAAAGGATCTGATGCGCAGCAAGAATCCCGTGTCCTCATGCTTTCAGATAAAGCACGCGGAGATGCAAATCCGATCTTATTAATCGATGAAAACGAAGTAACAGCGGGACACGCTGCTTCAGTTGGGCGAGTGGACCCAGAAGAAATGTACTATCTGATGAGTCGTGGAATCGCCAAAAGCGAAGCCGTAAGACTAGTCATAAGAGGATTCCTGGGATCAGTGATCTCAGCAATTCCACTGAAAGCCATCCGAGATGAATTGGTCGAAACAATCGAAAGGAAGCTGACCAGCAGATGACCGTTCCATTCGAACAGTTTGAACAGTTAAAAAATGATTTTGCCATCTTAAATCAAATCGTCAATGATGAACCATTAGTCTATCTGGACAATGCCGCAACGACGCAGAAACCAGAAGCTGTACTGCAGGCACTGGAGACCTACTATCATACCTCCAATGCCAATGTTCACCGGGGTGTGCATACACTAGCTGAACGCGCAACAAGTCAGTATGAAAGATCACGAGAAGTCGTTCGGGCATTCATCCATGCCAGTGAAACCGCTGAAGTCTTGTTCACTCGAGGCACAACGACTTCCTTGAACTGGGTAGCCAGAAGCTTTGGGGAAATGATCGTTGAACCAGAAGACGAGATTCTGATCTCTTATATGGAACATCACTCCAATATTATCCCTTGGCAACAGTTAGCCAAGAAAAAAAAGGCTAAACTTGTATATATTGAGTTAACGGAAGACGGACAGTTGGATCTGGAAGATGTTAAAAATAAAATCACTGATAAAACAAAGATTGTTTCCTTAACACACGTGTCAAATGTCCTCGGTGTCGTGAATCCGATCAAGCAAATTTCCGATTGGATTCATGAACAAAACGGCTATTTGGTCGTCGATGGTGCTCAAGCCGTTCCGCATATGCCAGTGGACGTACAAGCGCTGGATGCAGACTTTTATGCTTTCAGTGGGCATAAGATGCTGGGACCTACTGGCATTGGTGTATTATATGGGAAACGTGCATTACTCGAACAAATGGAGCCGATCGAATTCGGTGGTGAGATGATCGATTTCGTTGAAGAACAAGATAGTACATGGAAAGAACTACCCTGGAAATTTGAAGCGGGCACGCCTAATATCGCCGGCGCGATCGGATTAGCGGCAGCGATCCGTTACCTGAATAACATCGGTATGGACAACATCATGCAGCATGAACGGGAAATCGTAGAATACATTATACCGAAATTAGAAGCCATTGATGGGTTGACGCTTTTTGGACCCAAAGATGTTGCACACAGAACAGGTGTTATTTCATTCAATATTGATGGTATTCATCCCCATGATGTCGCAACGGCGATGGATATGGAAGGAGTCGCTGTCAGAACAGGACACCACTGTGCACAACCTTTGATGACGTATCTGAACCAGCCGGCAACAACCAGAGCGAGTTTTTACTTGTACAACACGAAAGCCGATGCAGACAAATTCGTAGAAGCGATTATTGCCACGAAGGAGTTTTTCTTAAATGGCCTTAACTAAACTAGATCAATTATATCGAGCAGTCATATTAGATCATTCTCAGTCACCGAGAAGAAGGGGCGTACTGGATGAAACGACCACCCAAATCGAACTGAGAAATCCGACTTGTGGAGATGTCATTCAAGTCCAGCTCAATGTCCAGGACGGTATCGTAAAAGATGTCCGTTTTGACGGCAGCGGCTGTACCATCTCCATGGCCAGTGCCAGTATGATGACCGAGGCAATTATTGGAAAGCCTGTTGAAGAAGCACTGAAGTTGTCAGAAGAGTTTTCGCAAGTCGTCCAAGGCAATGATGTCGAGCATGAACAAGAACTAGGAGACGCAATGATGCTGTCAGGCGTATCCAAATTCCCAGCCCGAATCAAATGTGCCACACTATCCTGGAAAGCCCTGGAAAAAGCCTTGGCAAACCAAGGTACTGGTGTGGACGGTCAGCTAAAGCACGAAGATATGACTGAATAAAACTGATGAACGAATACTTACAGAGAACAACCAATCACGAGAGGGGAACGCACACATGGTGAATGTACCAGAAAAAAGCGAATACCAATACGGGTTCCACGATGATATCGAGTCGATTTACGATACCGGTAAAGGACTGACCGAAGACATCATCAGAGACATTTCCAAACGGAAAGAAGAACCGCAATGGATGCTCGATTACCGTCTGAAATCCTATGACCACTTTTTGAAACGCCCAATGCCAGAATGGGGCGCAGATCTGTCAGAGGTGGATTTTGATAACATTACGTATTACCGCAAATCCAGTGAACGACCAGAACGCAGCTGGGATGATGTACCAGACAAAATCAAAGAAACTTTTGACCGTCTAGGCGTTCCTGAAGCTGAACGACAATTCCTAGCCGGATCCGGCGCACAGTATGAATCAGAAGTGGTTTACCACAACATGAAAGAAGAATATGAAAAACTGGGCATTGTTTTTACCGATACGGATTCAGCCTTAAAAGAATATCCGGAAATCTTCAAAGAACACTTTGGAACCGTTGTACCACCAACTGACAATAAACTGGCAGCACTGAACTCTGCTGTCTGGTCAGGTGGAACCTTCATCTATGTACCAAAAGGCGTGCGCTGTGACGTACCGCTGCAAATGTATTTCCGTATCAATGATGAAGCAATGGGGCAATTTGAACGGACGCTGATCGTCGTAGACGAAGGGGCAAGTGTGCATTATGTAGAAGGCTGTACTGCACCAACCTTTTCAGAAAGTTCCCTACATGCCGCAGTTGTTGAAATCATCGTTAAAAAAGATGCGTACTGCCGTTACACAACCATCCAGAACTGGTCAGATAACGTGTATAACCTGGTAACCAAACGGGCCACAGCCGCAGAAGGCGCAACGGTTGAATGGATCGATGGAAACCTGGGTGCCAAAACAACCATGAAATATCCAAGTATCCACCTAAACGGACGCGGCGCTCGTGGAACGACTATGTCTATCGCCATGGCAGGAGAAGGACAAGTCCAGGATACAGGCGCGAAAATGATTCATAATGCACCGAATACATCCAGCTCGATCGTATCAAAATCCATCGCCAAAGACGGCGGAGAAGTGAACTACCGTGGACAAGTGACCTTCGGAAAAAATTCCGGCGGATCAATCTCGCACATCGAGTGTGACACGATCATCATGGATGACAAGTCGAAATCTGACACCATTCCGTTCAACGAGATCCACAACGCAAACGTCGCCCTGGAACACGAAGCAAAAGTCTCTAAAATATCAGAAGAACAACTCTACTACCTCATGAGCCGCGGACTAGATGAAGAAACCGCCACAGAAATGATCGTCATGGGATTCGTAGAACCCTTCACCAAAGAACTTCCAATGGAATACGCAGTCGAATTGAATCGATTGATCAGTTATGAGATGGAAGGGTCAGTGGGGTAAGTCAAATGTTATAAGCTAGAAATACCTGTTTGGAGGTATTTCTAGCTTTTTTTGATTTTGCATGAGGAAAGTAACACCAAAAGTAGCACCAATGGGGAATAAATCCAATTTCGAAGAAAACTATTGATTAACGAATATTCTTGGATAAAATAGTATTATTAAGAGCTTTATCAAACAGATTTAATTAGAAAAGAAATTGGATGAACAGAATCGATTAGAGAGTTATAACTCAACAAAATCGGTATGACAAGAAAGCAATTGGTCGAAATTGTGGGAGGGAGGTAACATCTTAAGTTGAACCACCTAAAAATAATTAAGATCATTCAGCAGATAACATACGAACTTGACTATGAGTAGTCAAGTAAGGGTACAATATTTGTTTTACCCCCTTATGTTACACATATAAATATTGGTATAATGAGATAAAGAAAATGTGATACTAGGGTATAGGCATATGTTACATGTTACATTGTGATTTAGAAAATAACTTATATTCTAGTAGTAGGAGATAATAATTCATGAAAAAGGATACAATATTTTTTTTGACAGATTTTGATGAGACCGAACTAAAAAGTAAGATTGAGGAATTATTATCTGTAATCAGCGAATCTGATAAAAAAATATTTTCGAAATATGTCGAGTTAACTCGTCATATTATAGAACTAGATAAACTATTTTATGTATTCAGATATAATTTAAAAAATTTGCTTGATCACTTCACACTTTACACCAATGATTTGATTGAAAGATTAGACAACGACTTAACGGAAGACCAGTATTATTATCAAATAAATGCTTTAACAATAAATTTGATTAGTTCGGCTAAAACTTTAACTGAATCAATAGAAGTTTGTATGAAAAATTTCTTACCCAAAGAAACCTTTGATTCATTTAAACTTAGAATTCTGAGTAAGCCATACGATGAATGTTTCTCATATAGATTTTTATTGCATTTGAGGAATTACTCTCAACATGGTCATTTGCCAGTAAATATTCATGATCAAAGAGCTTATTTTGATTTGGATGACATATTATCAATGCCTCATTTTGACCTCAAAAAATCATTGAAAGAAGAGATAAGGGAATTAAAGGTAGATATATATAATGAATTTGGACATTTACCATATATTTCTTATGTTCATACAATTGCTAAATTCAATTTGGTAATAACTGAAATATATTCAAATTATTTAAATGAAATTAAACCAGTTTTAATGGGGTTAAACGAAGAAAAAAGTGAGCTGCTACATGATACTAAATTTCAGTTAATTAATCTTGATAGAAGTATAAGTAATACGGTTTTTTACGACTTTGATGGTGAGAATTATCATTGCTTTAATCGCAATGACAATAGTATTGCTACGTATGCAGGGATGAAAAAAGAAGCAAAGAAGATTTTAAAAAAAGAAACTCAATATTATAAAGAAATAGAAATCAAAAATCGTTAACAGTATCAGTTTATCAAGGTTAATTTACACCAATAAATCATAAAATTATTTTACAAATTTGGGAATTTTGAAATCAAAGAAGGTGATGGCATATTAGTGAGCAAGTTGTTGAATATTTATATTATCCTAAAAAAGATAGCATAGAAAATATTGATAAAATATTTCTAGAAATTTTGGCTCCTTATATTAAGGGATCAGTTTTAGAGTATTATGATCGAAAGAAAGTTTTTGAAATTAACTTCGATGTAAAACCCTATAATGATTCGTTACATGTAATATTTATATATAATAAGCCAAATAGAATAGGAATAAAAGAGGTAGCAACCTTTCAGAAATTTTTAGGTGAAATAAACATTTGTGCAAGTAAATCAAAGTTAAATTACACAACTCTTTTAGATACAAATGCGTTGTTTTTTTCAAAAAGATTATTATCACACTTGCATAGTTACGAATGGGCTTTAAGGAAACTAATTTATTTATTATCTCCGACATATTTTTCTGATAACTGGGTAGAAGAATCTATTCCATCGGAAGTTATTTCGACAATAAAAAGAAAACAAAAAGGGAAGTATGACTTAAAAAATTTTTTGCAATGGATGGATCTATTTGATTTTGAAGAATATCTTTTTGGTGAAAATTATATTTTGGTTACAGGAGAAAATGAAGAAAGTGTTGTAAGGTATAAAGAAATGTCTCAGGAGAAGCTTTTGAGTTTATTTCAGGATAACAGTCTTACTATATCTGATCCATATTCCTTATGGAGTGAAGTCTTTAGCAAATATATGGACGTTAAGTTAGAAGAAATTCAATTGGATATGAGGCTAATTAGAGAAGGTAGAAACATTGTAAGTCACAACAAAGAAATCAAAGTTTCTTTATATCAAGAGTTAGTAAAAAAACTGAAAAAATATACAAATCAACTAGAGGAAGCTTTTCAAAAAATATTGGTTGGAGAAATTACTAACCAAGCTCTTAATGATATGACGGATGACTTTGAAGGGTATATAGGCAATCAGTTCAGTAATATTAATGTAGCAAGTGCCATTAGAGCTTCAGAATCAACAAAATCAGCTTTAGAAGGATTAAGAGAGGCTTTTTCAGCACAACAAGGCTTGGTACAACAAATGGCTATGCCAAAATCAGCTTTAGAAGGATTAAGAGAGGCTTTTTCAGCACAACAAGGCTTAGTCCAACAAATGGCTATGCCAAAATCAGCTTTAGAAGGATTAAGAGAGGCTTTTTCAGCACAACAAGGCTTGGTACAACAAATGGCTATGCCAAAATCAGCTTTAGAAGGATTAAGAGAGGCTTTTTCAGCACAACAAGGCTTAGTCCAACAAATGGCTATGCCAAAATCAGCTTTAGAAGGATTAAGAGAGGCTTTTTCAGCACAACAAGGCTTGGTACAGCAAATGGCTATGCCAAAATCAGCTTTAGAAGGATTAAAAGAAGTCTCATTGGCACAAAGAAGTATGACTCAAGAAATATTAAATTCTGAGTTGGCAATTGAACATCAGGTCAAAGAAAATGAGACGATAGACAGTGGAGAAGACGAATCAAATAAATAAGGGGTAATTATATTTTGAAGATTAATCCCATAAAAAACACACCACTCAACTTGAATCCGTTTTTGAATACGCTAAGTAAATCAACCAATAAAAACTACAATCAATAAATTAATGAACTTGACTTTCAAACTATTGAAATATCAACTATCCTTAACTATCGGCCAGGAACATAATTTCATGGCCAAATTTGAACAATTTGATTCCTCAAATAATTTCTCTACCTGTTATTATTGGATACGTTCGATTTGATAGTACTTATTACCAAAGGCTATCGCTTAATAATAATTGTATGAACACAATCCTTCTATAATACCTATTCTTTGGTTACGAGTCTTAAAAGAGTCATTGGAAGGGTCAGTAGGAAAAGCCAAATATTATAAGCTAGAAATGCCAGTGTGAAGGTGTTTCTGGCTTTTTCTGTTTGAGTATTAGGAAAGCAGCTTGTAAAGTATCACTAATAAAGAACTTTTTGAAAAAGTATTGCACAAATAGTTTCTTTGATATAATAAGAACGTGTACACCGTTAATAAAAGTATTGGAGATTCTGGTGGAAACATATTAATATAATTTGTAAAAAACTTTTTATTTATACGATAAATTAGGAGAAGATTATGAAGAATTATTATACGGAAAATGAATTTAATGAGTTGGTAGATTCATTAGTAAATGCAGTTGAAAATTTTAACTTAGTTGTTTTTATAGGAGCGGGTATTTCACTTTCTCAGGGTTATCCAAATTGGAATGGCTATATTGAGAAACTAATTCATTTTTGGCAGTTCAATATCCGTAATTTCCCAGAAGCTCAGGGTAAAATAGATAATAGGTTGTTATCTAGCTTTGATGGAATACTGCAATCCAATAATACCAATAAAAGAAAAATTGATTTACTGCACACTTTACTACACGATATTTTGGGTGAAAAATTTTTTGATGTAAAATTAGATTTTGAAAAGTATTTTTTTAACAATGTTGCGCCAGACTATATTGAAAATAGTATTTTAACAGATTTGATAAAATTGAACCCGGTCTTTATTACCTCGAATTATGATTTTGAAATTGAAAGACACTTAAAAAGATCTAAACAGAAGGGAACATTCAACCCCATCAATAATATTCATGAATTAACAAATTTGAATAATGTTCTACGCTCAAATGATATCTTGCATTTGCATGGCACAACCGATGGCGATTGGGACTTTTTTGTCAATTCATCCAATGACTATTCTCGTCAATATTTGAAACAATCAGAAGAATTTAACAAATTACGACTATGGTTTGAAGAGAAAAATCCTGTAGTTTTATTTCTTGGAAGTAGTATGGAAGAAGATGAAATTTTGTCGTTACTTCCTGCTACTACAAAAAATTTTGCACTGATGAAAGCAAATTTAAACGAAACTCAAATGTTTAGAAGTATATATAATAAAACATATCAAAAGAATAATAATACAACTATATTTTGGTACGGAGATAGTCATGATGATTTGCCTAAAAGATTAAATGAAATTGTAACTGCAGTTCAAAGCAAACTGGAAGTGCCTGAGAGCATTGATGACTGGAATACTTTGCATACAATAGCGACTGATAATGAATCATACAAGAAAACTCTTGAGAAATATCTTGAGGATGACCGTTTTCTATTTGATATTTTTAAAACGGAGGATCTCGAATTAGAAAAAAAATATTAAGAACCGTATTTAATAGTGAAGTTTTATTTGGAAAAGTTATCAACATTAGTAGCTTTTGGACTATGCTCAATAATAATTTTGATATTCTAGATAGATCACAAATTAATTCGATAATACTAGGTTATCAAAATATGAAACTGAATATTCATTGGACTGAAATTTTTAATATTTTTGAAAAATTAAAAAATTTGGAAGAAATTAAACAGGAAGATTTAGATAATATAAGGATAAACTTTTCTCATCAGCAAGAACTTGTGAGGACATCTTTTTCAAGCGATGCTTGTCTGATGGGGTACTGGTTGATTGAGCAACTCCAATCGGGTAACTCGTATTACAGAAATATTTTCTATGGTGATAAGATAATTTCAATAAAAATTAAAACAGAAATGATTCCACTAATTATTGAATCAATAAATGATGAATTTAGCTATCGGTATTCGGTATTTAAAGATATTATATCTGATGATTTGATAAGAATAATATATGAATCATTTTATAATGAGAAGTTTTTTCTTAATGACAAACAAATTTTAGAAAATTTCCCTGAATCTTTTCTAGAAACTCGACTATTACAAAGAATATTGGTAAATATTGACAATGAAGTAGGTCTCAACAATAGTCTTTTGAATAAATTAATAAATAAAATCGATTTTTCTGATGCCATTTTTGGTAGTGAACTAACTGATTTTATAAATAACCGTAAAAATATTATTGAAGAATTAGGAATAGAAGTTTTAGAGGATTACTATGATGGAATTGGTGGAGGCGAATCCGGGATAGTACATCCAAAATCGTTTATTGATAAAAATCAGATTCTTAATGAAGACATAAAAACACTTGCGCAAATATTATTAACTAGTAAAGATGAATCATTTTCCAAAAGAGAAGATTTTTTTTCAGAAAAGACATATCAAGAGACGTCAAATTTCTTAATAAGTTCATTAAATCGGAAGGATAAAATTTCTGAAAAAGTACAGCAGTTAATAATTGATAATGGATTGCAACTATATCCGAAATATGAAAAACTTTTTGTAGAATTGATTATTAAGGACGATTATGCTTCTGAATTAAAAACTAAAGCTTTAAATGTATTCCTGCAGAATTATCATTTTGATCGTTTTAGTTGGGAAGAGAAACATCTTTTTAAAGAGCTGATTGATAAAGAGAAATTTGATCATCCAGCTTTTTGTAAATTATTGAAAGTAGATGTTAACAAACTTAATTACGAGTACGTTTATGCGAATAAAAAAAGACCTGAATTACTTGATATTAATGATTTCATCAACACAGAATTAGGTAGATTTTTAGACGTACTTATACAACTTAACAAAAAGGCACCTTCAAAATATAGTGAAATTAAAAGTATTGTATCCATTATAAAAGAAAATCAGTTTAAAGAATTTACACAAGGAGCATTAACAACTGTTGAAAGTTCTATAGACATAGACAAGATTACTATTAATACATTCCAAGGATATTGTTATTCAATATATGGATTTAAAAAAGAAGAATTTGAAAAATTTGTACCTGCTGGAAAAGAGCTGTTAAGAAAAGGATATGTTAATGATTTTAACAAAAATAACCTTTTTATATTATCGCTGTCCATGATAAATCCTAGTAATACGGAGGTTAATTGGACTGATATTAACTTTTCCCAAATGATAGATGTCATTCTTAAAACCAACATGAAATATCAATATGAATATCAATGGACAGAGGAAATTATCTTAAATGATAAGGATGGAGAATATGGAAGAAGAATTGTATATTCATTGACTAACGAGGATGCTTTAATAGATAAATCCGAAGAAATTCTTGAGATATTTCAAAAGTATAGTGTCAATTATATAGGTAAAATTAATATCGATTTATTGCCTGATAGAATAAGTGGACAGGAAGATATACAAAAAAAAGAATTATTTATTAGACTATTTTTCATATTATTAGATAATGCTAATATCGAAAGAAGTTATTTTGGAAGTAGGAGTTTGGGTAAGCTTATAAAGCTTCTTAATTTAGATTTTAAAAAGAAGCTTATTAACCATTCTAAACTTTCCACAGTTTTGTCCCCGTTGGAAATAGAAAATTTGAGGAGAGAAATTGATTAATACCAATAAAAAATTTTTAAGTGAAATTTTAACTGAGTTATATAAGTCAATACTTAAGAAAAGGTTTTTTGTTAATATAAGAAATCAGAACTATTTAGATACTACTTAATGGCTTAGGAATTAATAGTTTTTGAAATATTAACTATTAATGATAGTTGAAAAAGATTTGTTCAAAGTACTTTTTGAAAGAAAGATAGCTGTGAGTCAGTATACTATTCTTGAAAATCGTTATTTAATATTTGTAAAAAATAAATAATTGAGTACGATATGTTCATAATGTATTACAAGTCGCAATCAGATTCAATTCCTTATAACGAAATCCAAAACCCCAATGTCGCACTAAAACAGGAAATAAAAGGCTCCGAAATACCCGAAGAACAACTCTACTACCTCGTGAGCCGTGATCAGAACGAAAAAATAGCCACGGAAATGATCGTCATAGGATTCGTAGAACCCTTCACAAAAGAAGAAATTTCAATGGAATATGCGGTTGAATTGAACCGATTGATTAGTTATAAAATGGAAGGATCAGTGAGGTGAAAATGATAGTAATTCTCACAATAATCAACTACTATAGTTTCAAAAGAGATCGTCTATAAAAGAGTAGACGGTCTCTTTATACTTTTAGATTCTATATATATTTTACATAGAAAAGCGTCCTTACATTAGACTTGTAAGGACGCTTATTTATTATGATAAAATCAAATCTTCGAAATTCAATTGTAAAGAACAGTTATAAAATGTAGGAAAATGACAATGTAAAATTGTTGGTTTTCCTACATTTTTTATATACTCTTCTTATCCCCTATAGAATTGGAGTGGAATAGGAATGAGAAGAGATATCAGAGAAGGAGTGAAAAAACATATGATTGATGGCATAAAGCCCAATTATACTGCGTTAGCGGAACAATACGGATGTGACTATCGTACGGTTAAAGCAGCGTATGAAGAAGCGTTAGAAGGTAACAAACCTAAAACAAGGAGGACATATCCGAGTAAATTAGATTCATTCAAACAAATCATAGATACTAAGTTAGAAGATCAATGTACCGCTAAAAGTATCTTCAAATTCATACAAAAGAAAGGGTTCGATGGGAGTTACAGTCTTGTTAGAGACTATTGCCGTGGAGTGAAAAAAGAACGGATACAGAAAGCAACGGTACGCGTCGAATATACGCCTGGTCTTTCAGCACAAATCGATTGGAAAGAAGAAATGCGACTGATAAGCAGTCAGGGAGAAGTCTTCCGCTTTAATATTTTTCTTTATATATTGCCCTACTCAAAGAAGAAATTTATTACGCTTACCTTTGATCGTAAACAAGATACATTGTTTGAGTGCATGAATGATGCCTTTTATCACACCGGTGGTGTTCCAGAAGAAATATGGTTCGATAATATGAAAACTGTCGTCGACCGGTCACGAACTCAATTCTCTCAGGTTCATTTAAACGATCGCTTCTATTCTTTTAGTAAAGATGCAGGGTTCAGAACAATGGTCTGTCGTCCTTTTCGCCCCCAAACAAAAGGCAGCGTAGAAGCTCTCGCTAGAACAATGGACCGGTTACGGGTTTACAATCATAAATTTTATGATTCGACAGACCTCATTCGAATCGTTGACGAACTTTGTGATGAATTAAATTCGGAAGTGTCTCAAGCAACGGACGAGATTCCTGATATACTTTGGAAAATTAATGAAAAAGAGCACCTCCATAAGCTAAAAGATGACTTGTTAAATCCTTATTTTGAAGACTCTATTCGCCGTAAAGTCACAAAGGAAGCAATGGTCATTTTCCGCAAATGTAGGTACTCTGTAGACCCTCGTTATATCGGAAAAGAAGTTGACTTGGATCTTTCCGAAAACGAAGAGCACGTGCACATTTATTATAACGGAGAACAGATTTGTTCGCACCCACTTACCACAAAAAGATTGAACTATAACCAAGAAGATTTGGTTCAGATACTTAAATCAGATGTCATGAGCCACAAAGAAGAAGATGACATCCAAGAACATATTAAACGAAGTTTAAAGCAATATGATTTACTGGAGGTGCCTTCGAATGAGCAGTAACTATCAAAAGCTATTAAATAATCTAGAGGCCTTGAATTTAAAACATATGAGAGAATATGTGCCAAACTATGTTGAAATTGCCAATCGGGATGAGCTTTCTTTAACAGAAGCTCTTTTAGAATTAACTAATCAAGAATTAGACTTTCAAACGAATCAGACTGTGGAACGTGTCATCCAGCGCGCACACTTTCCCAAACGAACATCACTTGAAGAATTTGATTTCAACTTTCAACCAAGCGTTAACAAAAAAGAGATTCTAGACTTGAAACATATGGCTTTTATGGAGAAAAAAGAAAACTTAGTTTTCATTGGAAACCCTGGTGTAGGGAAAACACACCTTGTCATTGCATTAGGCATTGAAGCATGTCATCAAGGCTACCGTACGCTGTTTATCAGTTGTCATGAATTACTTTTACGTCTTCGTTCTGCCTTTGAAAAAGGGACCGTCGATCGTGTTCTGAAACGATATGCCAAATATGATCTTTTGATCATTGATGAAATAGGTTATTTACCAATTCAAAAAGTTGAAGCTAACCTCTTCTTTCAACTATTAACGATGCGTTACGAAAAGAAATCAACAATGATTACGACAAATATTATCTTATCTCGATGGGGGGAGCTATTTCAGAATTCTGAAATAGCCGCCGCCATTCTTGATCGCCTGGTTCACCATGTTAAAGTCTTCAAGATTACTGGAAAATCATATCGTATGAAAGGGAAAATATAAATGGACTTCTAAATTAGACTGTCAAAAACCTACATTTTTATTCTGTCATAAACCTACAATTTTATAATGTCCTTGACAGCTATCAAAGAGGAGGACACATAAATGACAAAACAATTACTTTTAAAAGGACTATTAACAGTTTCTTCAATAGCGCTTCTGAGTGCTTGCTCACCTGAAGAAAACGATACTTCTACCTCAGAATCTTCAACTATGGAATCTAGTATGATGGATAACACTGAAAGCACTGAATCAGGGAATGGAGGGATGGAAGATATGGAAGGTATGATGCATGATGATTCCGGGGAAATCCCAACTGGCTTAAAGGAAGCTGAAAATCCAACGTATGAAGTAGGAGAAGAAATTATTCTCCAGCAAGGTCACATGGAAGGTATGGAAGGCGCAGAAGCAACTGTTGTGGGTGCCTTCGATACAACAGCCTATGAAGTATCTTATGATCCAACTAACGGAGGAGAAAGAGTAGAAAATCATCGCTGGGTGGTTCATGAAGAAATTGCTGATGCAGGTGAAGAATCCTTCGAACCTGGAGCAGAAGTGACGCTAGAGGCTAAACATATGGAAGGCATGGAAGGAGCAACTGCGACAATCGAAGATGCTGCTACAACAACTGTTTACATGGTAGATTACAAACCAACTGATGGTGGAGAAGTCGTTCGTAACCATAAATGGCTCACCGAAGAGGAATTAGCTCCGAAATAACTAATTTGAGAAAATTATTTGTATAAAAGATACGATTTTTCAATTTTGTAGAAAATAATAAACGTAGAAATAGAATCATTGTGTAGAGATGCTTTAAGCATTTTTATACAATGGTTCTTTTTCTAATATATAAGTATTTAGGTTAGTCAGGCTATGTTAGGTAGCCAACGCTTCTTTTGAGTTTACTCTTGATTCAGCCGTTTTAAGGAGACAAAAACTTTGATTTTTTTATAGAAATAAGTTGTTGACAAATTGCGTTTACACATGTAAAGTGATCTTATAATAAACAGTTTACGAATGTAAATGAGGAGGATGAAAGATGGTTGCTACAGTCTTACCGCCCCACGTAACAGATGCTGAATGGGAAGTCATGCGCGTGGTATGGGCAAATAAAAAAGTCACCAGTAAAGAAGTTATCGCTATTTTGGAAGACAAAATGAATTGGAAACAGGCTACAATCAAAACGCTATTAGGCCGATTGGTAGAGAAAGGTGCATTGTCTACTGAGCAAGAAGGGAAGAAGTATATCTATTCCGCAAAAATTGAGGAAAATGAGACCATAAAAGATTACACAAATGATGTTTTTAGTCGGATTTGCAATAAAGAGGTAGGTTATGTAATTGAAGGTTTAATTGAAGATCACATCTTGAGTTTCGATGATATACGGCGCTTGGAAAAAGCTTTGGAAATGAAAAAAAAATCTGCTGTAGAAGAAGTTAGTTGCCACTGTGCGCCAGGGCAATGTGAATGCAATATGAAACACCATGGAATGAAAATGAGAGGAATGGAATAAAAGATGGAAAATAAAACATTTACCATAGAAGGCATGACTTGTGCTTCTTGCGCCCAAACAGTAGAAAAAGCGACCCAGAAGTTATCAGGCGTAAAAATCGCTAATGTGAATCTTGCAACGGAAAAAATGAGCATTCAGTTTGATGAGGCGTCACTTTCGGAGGCTGACATTCAAAAAGCCGTTTCAGATGCAGGATATGCTGCAATACCTAATACCGTAAGGAAGACTTTTAATCTTGAAGGTATGACTTGTGCTTCTTGTGCACAAACCATTGAAAAAGCTACTCATAAACTTACCGGAGTAAATACGTCATCGGTAAACTTAGCCACGGAAAAAATGGTGGTAGAGTATGATCCAAGTAGGTTAAATATTTCCGATATCACTCAGGCCGTATCCGATTCGGGATATGAGGCACATGAAGAGAGAGCAACTGCGGACACGGTGGACTTAGACCAAGAAAAGAAACAGAATGAAATCAAGAGCCTCTGGAAGAGATTTTTGATTTCGGCCATCTTTACAGCCCCATTACTTTATATCGCAATGGGTCATTTGGTAAATGCGCCCCTACCTGCTTTTATCGATCCGATGATGAATCCGGAAAATTTTGCTATCATTCAAATCTTGCTGACGCTTCCGGTTGTCGTGGTCAATAAAAAAATTTACCAGACTGGATTCAAAGCGTTGTTTAAGGGACATCCCAACATGGACTCATTAATCGCTTTGGGAACAAGTGCCGCTTTCCTTTACGGTGTATTTGCAACGGTCATGATTTTCTTGGGAGAGGCATCTTATGCCAACGAATTGTATTACGAAACAGCGGCTGTTATTCTAGCCTTAATTGTTCTAGGGAAGTATTTAGAAACCCTGACTAAAGGGAAGACATCTGAAGCCATTAAGAAACTGATGGGATTGGCTCCAAAAACAGCACTGGTAGTACGAAACGGAAAGGAAATAGAGATTTCGATTGATGAAGTGGCAGTGGGTGACATCGTTGTTGTGCGCCCAGGTGGAAAAATGCCTGTGGACGGTATGGTAACAGAGGGGTTGACGTCGGTAGACGAATCCATGTTAACTGGTGAAAGTATCCCCGTAGAAAAATCGGTAGGGGACGCGATTATTGGAGCAAGTATCAACAAAAACGGTACGATTCATTATCGAGCTACAAAAGTTGGGAAAGATACCGCACTATCTCAGATTATTAAACTAGTAGAAGACGCGCAAGGATCTAAAGCTCCGATTGCTAAGATGGCAGATATTATTTCCGGTTACTTCGTACCAATCGTTATTGCGATTGCAATCCTTTCTGCGCTTGCGTGGTACTTTGCTGGACAAACAG
The DNA here is from genome assembly GCF_001895285.1 of Marinilactibacillus sp. 15R. Classification (NCBI taxonomy): domain Bacteria; kingdom Bacillati; phylum Bacillota; class Bacilli; order Lactobacillales; family Carnobacteriaceae; genus Marinilactibacillus; species Marinilactibacillus sp. 15R. The sequence continues at coordinate 2,690,724 of NZ_CP017761.1, read as the reverse complement.
GGGTATTCGCGTTGACCATAGCCATTTCGGTACTGGTGATTGCGTGCCCATGTGCACTCGGGTTAGCTACCCCTACAGCAATCATGATTGGAACAGGGAAAGGTGCCGAACATGGCGTATTGATTAAGAGTGGGACAGCATTGGAAACAACTCATAAACTGAAGACCATTGTTTTTGACAAGACAGGAACCATTACAGAAGGAAAGCCTAAGGTAACAGATATTATTACTGCAAAAGGGATCTCTCAAGAGGAACTCTTGATGTTGGCAGCTTCCGGTGAGAAAGGTTCTGAACACCCACTAGGGGAAGCAATAGTTAAGGGTGCAGAAGAAAAAGGATTGTCTCTGAAGAAAACTGAAGCTTTTGAGGCGATTCCGGGTCATGGAATCGAGGTAAAAATCGACGGAGCTACCCTTTCGTTGGGTAACCGAAAACTGATGGATGAGCGAAATGTCCAACTAGGCAAGTTGGCGAAGGTATCCGATGAATTGGCTAGTCAAGGTAAAACGCCAATGTACCTTTCCAGAGGTAGTGAAATTCTCGGAATCATTACGGTCGCCGATACGGTAAAAGAGAGCAGCCTACGAGCCATTGAAAAGTTGCATAAGATGGGCATTGAAGTAGCCATGATTACTGGTGACAACAAACGAACGGCAGAAGCAATTGCAAAACAGGTGGGAATCGACCGTGTATTGAGCGAAGTTTTGCCGGAAGATAAAGCTAACGAAGTGAAAAAGTTGCAGGATGAAGGCAAAAAAGTAGGTATGGTAGGCGATGGAATTAATGATGCTCCTGCACTTGCGCAAGCCGATGTAGGAATTGCCATTGGATCTGGTACGGATGTAGCGATGGAATCAGCAGATATTGTCCTAATGCGTAGTGACCTCATGGATGTCCCTACGGCTGTGGAATTGAGTAAATCTACCATCCGAAACATTAAGGAAAACCTGTTTTGGGCATTTGCGTACAATATTTTAGGTATTCCCTTCGCGATGGGTGTAGTTTATGCCTTTGGCGGTCCATTGCTTAGCCCGGTTATTGCGGCAGGGGCAATGACTTTTAGTTCTACTTCTGTTTTATTAAATGCATTACGCATAAAACGATTCAAACCATCTGTCATGAAATAAAAAATGAGGCTATAAGATGAGCATGAATTTAACGGTTAAAGGAATTACTTGTTTGACTTGCTTACAGTTAGTAATGGAAAAAACGGGACAAAATCCATTGGTTAAAAAAGTAAAGATCAATAAAAGTACTAAAACGGCTCTTATCCAAGCAGAAAAAGAAACAAATCAAGAAGATTTTCTAGACATCTTGTCTAATACACCAGATATTTTGACAAGTATCAGTGAATCAGCTAACTGTCATTGCTGCACAGAGTTTTATTTTAACCTGGTGTTAGACTAAAAAAACGGTTTAAAACTTCTTCTGAAAGAGTGAAGAAGAAATTAAATAAAACAATAAAGAAAAGAGGAAATAATGATGAAACAAGATATATTAGTAGAAGGCATGAAGTGTCAAGGATGCGCCAACACTGTAATAGATAGGTTTGAATCCTTGGAAGGAGTAGAATCAGCTTCTGTAGATTTAGAGAACAAAAAAGCTACTATTCAAACATCGGTTGCTATTGATAGAACAGAATTGGACTCTGTACTAGAAGACACAAAATACTTTGTAGCAGAGTAGAGCAGTTAGTAAATAGCATATAACTTAGAAAAATTTTAATAGGTTTGTTTTATGGGTCTCAGCTTTATCCTTTTCAATTAGACATTAGGATTATAAGCTGGGACTCTATTTTTTTAAGAGGTGCAGTTATCTATAGTATAATAGCGGTGTAAATAAAATAGGTTGATTGGTTGCAATGTAGCTGTTTATTTGGATTCAAACTCTATTCGGTGAACTTCAGTTTTATGACTTCATTAAAAACAGAGGAAAAAATGTAAATTATCCCTTTAGCGAAGGCACAAGGAGGAGAGATTTATGAACACCAAGCAGCATAAAGAAAGAAACAAAGCAACGGACCATAGCAAGATGGATCATGGTGACATGGACCATAGTAAGATGGATCATGATGACATGGACCACAGCAAGATGGATCATAGTGACATGGACCATGGTGGAATGAACCACGGCGATATGGGACATGGCAATCACCACGAACACATGGTAGCCGATTTCCGGAAACGTTTTTGGGTAGCCTTGGTCTTTACCATTCCAATTACACTTCTTTCTGAATTCATGATGATGCTTTTCAATTATGAAATCAGTTTTGTAGGAGATAACATTCTACTATTTCTCATGTCCTCTTTCGTCTTCTTTTATGGTGGAAAGCCATTTCTAACAGGTGCGTGGAGCGAGTTCAAGTCTCGCACACCGGGAATGATGATGTTGATTTCACTAGCCATTATTTCCGCATATATTTACAGTAGCTTAACTACTTTTTTCATTCAAGGAATGGATTTCTATTTTGAATTAGCTACGCTAATCCTTATTATGTTGCTAGGTCACTGGATTGAAATGAAGTCACAGATGGGGGCTTCCCGAGCATTAGAGGAACTCATTAAGCTGATGCCCAAAGAGGCGCACAAACTTGATAAGGCAGGCAACATTGTCGAAGTCTCCGTCGAGGACCTGGTTCCCGGAGATCGCATTCTGGTAAAATCTGGTGAAAAAGTTCCCTTGGATGGAAAAATTTATGAGGGCCAATCTACCGTAGACGAATCCATGTTGACCGGAGAGTCCGTTCCAGTTGAAAAAGGCCCAGGATTAGATGCCATCGGCGGATCTATTAATGGTAGCGGAGTTCTAAAAATCGAAGTAGAAAAAACAGGTGGGGAAACGTATCTGGCTCAAGTCATTCAAATGGTAAATGATGCACAGCAGCAAAAGAGCCGCTCCCAAGGACTCGCTGATACCGCTGCAAAATGGCTCTTCTATATTGCTTTGGTAATTGGAGTCATTACCTTTGTTTACTGGATATTCGCTGCGGACTTACAGTTTGCCTTAGCTCGAATGGTGACCGTATTTGTCATTGCCTGTCCACATGCTCTTGGATTAGCCGTTCCGTTGGTAAATGCTGTGTCTACCTCCATCGCTGCCCGTAAAGGCTTGCTTATCCGTAATCGGACCCAATTTGAAGATGCCCGAAGAATTGACCGGATTGTCTTTGATAAGACCGGCACTTTGACCGAAGGAAACTTCGGCGTAACAGATATTATTGCTACTGATGGGACCACAGAAGAGTCAATCCTTTCCTTAGCTTACTCGGTAGAGAGCCAATCGGATCACCCGATTGCGAAAGGGATTGTTCGCGAAGGGGAGAAACGGCGCGTCGATTTATAATCCATCAGCGATTACCAGAATCTCACTGGAGAAGGCCTGCAAGCAATAGTAGATGGATCCGAGGTGGCAGTAATCAGCCCAGGTGGTATGGAAAAACGAGGTCTTGAATATGATCATGAGCGTTTTGATTATTTGGCTCAGCAAGGAAAGACGGTAGTTTTTGTGTTAAAAGATAACATCCTGCAAGGAGTCATTGCTATTGCCGATATCATACGGGACACTTCCTATGAAGTCGTTCGAGCCTTGAAGGAACAAGATATTGAGTCTATCATGATGACAGGTGACAACAAGCGTGTCGCTAATTATGTGGGTGATAAATTAGGATTAGCACAAGTCTTTGCAGAAGTACTCCCTGACGAGAAATCCAAAAATGTCCGGTCTTTAAAAACGGATAACAAGAAGGTGGCCATGGTAGGTGACGGTATCAACGACGCCCCCGCCTTGGCGGAAGCTGACTTGGGTATCGCCATTGGTGCCGGTACAGATGTGGCAATCGAAACAGCTGATGTAATCTTGGTGAATAGTAATCCGAAAGATGTACTGAACATTATCAAACTATCCAAGGCAAGCTACCGTAAAATGGTGGAAAACTTAATTTGGGCAGTAGGTTATAACGTAATCGCCATTCCGTTGGCTGCAGGTGTCTTAGCTGATCAAGGTTTTTTGGTTACTCCAGCCATGGCGGCAGTGGTAATGTCCATTAGTACAATAGTATGTGCTGTGAACGCTAGACTCTTAAAAATTGATTAGTAGCAAAAGAGTAACATAGATGCAAAATGGCTCCTATCTTTTTCAGATAGGAGCCATTTTTAAAGATACGTGATTGTATTATTCGCTCACCAAGAGTAGCGATTCTTTTTTTGTAATAAAATAACCTATAACACTAGTGTTGCATTAAATAATTTAACTGTTTCAACACATAAAAAAGTCCTTTATAATGGGGTTGGATGACTTATCCAAGACCAAAACAAAGGACTTATAGCATGGATAAGTATAAAACAAAAATGACCATAAATAAATGGTTTTCGTACATTTCTTTAGAAAAATTAAGTGAAACGTCTCGACAGGTTATCGGTCAGTTTAATCGCTATTCAAAAAAGTTAACGTTTAAGAAAGTACTGAAACTCTTTCTCTATGCGATTAATGATGAAACCGATAGCCTACGGCATTTGGATCAACAGTTGGTCAACCCAAAATTAAAAAAAGTGATGGGTATTGAGTCTATTAGCTATTCTCAATTGTCACGTGCCCTGCGAAAGATGGAACCCTCCGTATTGATGGATATTTTCACGCAATTACTTTCACTGGTTCATGAAAAAACAGCGGTGCAATCAAAAGAAAGAGTGTTCTTAATTGATTCGTCCACTTTTTCACTGAATAGAATGCGGTATCCCTGGGGCACGTTTCGCCCGACTGATTATTTCGTGCTTTCAGGACCTCCTTTTCGAAGTATTGAGTCTTACAATATCCAATAGCAGTCCATCAGTCCGTGCTTTGAGTCCGCTAAATAGCCACGCTGTGTGAGAGCGTGGCTAGTGAGTCATACTTTATTGATGATTATTTTGAGCAAGCTGTTCTCTCATATTTAATTGTCCAGTATCGAACCAGACTGCATTGTGAACGATTCTGTCCATGATTGCGTCCGCATGGACGCCTCCTCCTAATCTCTTATGCCAGTCTCCTTTACGAAATTGTGTACAGTAGATGGTGGAACCGGAGTCGTATCGACGCTCAATAATCTCGAATAAAAATTTTAGATCTTCTTCCGATACGTCGTCTAGCAGCCATTCATCAATAATGAGCAGACTATAATTGGAGAATTTAGTAATGAGGTTCGTTACACCTTTAGGTTTAAGCGTCGCTTCGTCTCGCTCAATTAACAAGTCAGGCAAGCGAATATAACGTGTACGGATCTCTTGCTTACAGGCTTCTCGTCCTAGAGCACAGGCGAGATACGTTTTTCCGGAACCTGTAAATCCTTGAAATATGATATTTCTTCTGTGGGTGACATAATTACAGGTTGCCAATTCTTGAAGTGTATGACGATCGATCTCTCGCTGTTCATAATAAACGGCAGAAAAATGAGCATCTTGAATGCGGAATTTAGATCGCTTGATCAATCCTTTTACTCGGCTATTGTATTTCTCTTGATACAGATAATCTATACTGAGCTGCAATCGTTCATCAAATGACAGGTAACGGGTATCATTCTCTATTTCTTGCATTTCTAAATGATCGACTAACTCACTTAAGTCCATTTTTCTTAATTTTCTTATGGATTCGTTATTTATCATTGTGTTTTCCTCCGTAGTAGTCTGCCCCTCTAACAAATCCCATGGATTCCGTATAAGTACTTTGAGCGTTTTCCATGGTCTTATTATTGGCAGGATTGGTTAATATAGCATTCAGCTGGCGATATTTTGGAGAGTAGACTTTCTCTAAAGCAACCTGGCAAGCTGTCTCTAAAGCAGCGTTCGAATATTTTTTAGATAGATTAAGAATAGATAAGCAAGACTGATATCCTTGTTCTTTGAGTAATAAATTCTCAAAGACACGCTGGATAACTTTGTGCGTATACGGACCAATCTTAAGGCCCCAATTTAACAACCGTTGGTCATTCCACTCGAGTTGGTTGAATTGGTCGGGGAGATGTTCTGGGGAAGTAGAGAAAGCATATTCTTTGTACTGAGGGAAACGTTTATGAGTCGCGATTCGTTCATCTTGGAAATAGATTTCTAGAAAATGATGGGTTACTTTTAAATCTACTTTCTTTTTAACGTATTGATAGGGGCAAGAGTAATGATTCTTTTGGTAAGAGATATGACAGTCCAATTTCACTTTTCTTCCATAAACCCATTCTGCAATTTCATAGGGGACAAGTGGCAATGGACGCAATTTAGCCTGTTCGGTTTCAGCAAAAATAAGCTGTCTGCTTCCTTCACGTTTTTGAAAAGGTGTTTCATTAAAAGCCGTCATTTTTTCGCGAATTGCGATCTTTAGATCACCCATAGAAGTAAATAGTTCATTCCTTAAAGAAGCAATAACAGCCGTTGCAATTTTACCCACTGCGCCCTCAACAGCTGCTTTTTGTTTTGGTTTTCGTACTTGAGCAGGCATAACAGCCATCACATAGTGATTCGCTAAGGCTTCATACTGCTCATTTAAGATAATGTCTCCTTCTTTTGGGTGGCTAATGACCCCTGTCTTCAAGTTATCACAAATCAATCTAACGGTTGTCCCACCAAAAAAGGCAAACATATTCATGTGACAATGAAGCCATGTGTTACTTTTCATATCGAGAGTGGGTTCAACATAGGTGTACTGACTATAAGGAAGGGTTCCTACAAATAAATAGACTTTCCTTAATTCGCCAGTAGCCGGATCCAATAATTGCATGGTAGCTCCACTCCAATCGACTTGAATAGAAACACCCGGCTTATGTGTTAAATGATTCGTTAAACGGTACTGGTCAATGTGCTTTTGATAGTCTTCACAGAATTTTGTATAACCTACTGCAATACCGTTGGTATCGTTACACTGATCGACGTATTCTTGCCATAGAAGCTTGAGGGTAACCCCTACACTCTGAAGCTCCTTATGGATTTTATCGTATTCAGGTAGTGTGTATAACACTTCTGATTGATAGCGTTCAGGAAAGAATAAGCGATACGCTTCCTTGTCAGACAATTCCTTAATGTCTTCATATGAGAGATTTAGTTCATCTGCTCGTTTAAAGACATCACTAACTGAACTGCGACCTACTTTCTGAGTTTTAGCAATCATGTTTCGAGAAAATCCTTGATCTCGATACTGAATCACTCGTTTAACTGGGATTTTTCTAGCCATTAAAAATAGCCTCCTTCATGTATTTTAGAAGTAAGAACTTCTAAATTTACTATACACAAAAGAGACTGAAAAGTGGTCTTGAACTGCGAAATAGTGGTCTTGAACCGCGAATTTGATTAAAAAATAAGGTGGACTCAGTTCGTGAAACAGTGGACTCGAAATGGATATTCATGGACTCCAAAACGCGAAATAATCACGACTAAGTCGGGAATCAAACTGCACTTAAAAGTCTGTCATATGAAAGAAGGATGGGTGCACCCTGAACAATTCGAACTGTCCAATGCCTCTGAACACGACCATGATCACTTGAACGTCTTTATTAATGAGAAACGGGCGACCTATGTTTTTGATCGCGGGTATCTGGATTTCACTCAGTTTGATCAAATGAACTGGGAGGGCTACTTTTTCGTCTCCCGCATTAAAAAGAATACAGCCGTTCATGTTCAAGCGCACTTGGAAGTGTCTCATGAATCAGGGATTATCAGTGACCAATTGGTTCAGCTGGGCAAATCGACCTACCTGACGGGGTTGTTTCGTTTAATAACGATTGAACGTAAGCATCGATCGAATCTGCGTATCCTGACGAACCGAATGGATCTTTCAGCAGAGGACATCGGAAAAATGTATCAATCAAGATGGCAGATCGAGTTGTTTTTCAAGCATATCAAACAACATTTGACCATTAAAACGTACTATTCACAGTCTGAACAAGGTGTAGAGAATCAGGTGATTCTTGCGATGATAGTCTACTTATTGACGTTACTGATGAAACTTGAATTAAGGTTGAAATCAAGCCTCTTCACAATTTTGAGACAAATCAGAGCGTTACAGTATGAACCGTTTGAGTGTTTCAAAGCATCGTTCGCACCTGGTTAAGTGAAAGAAAGTGCAAATAGACTAAGCGACAACTGAATAACCCTAAAAATTTCTGGAAAAAGTCATCCCTTGCGCCAGCAATTGACTTTTTTGGAAATTTTAATGAAAACTACTTGTGATTAAAGTAACAATGTATAAAAATCATTTATTCTAAGTTTTATGCAACACTAGTGAACCTATAAGGAGAAATACTTCAATCAATCCAAAGGCAAGAATAAAGCTATGCATAAAGAACTCAGCTGGTAACGCTAAAATGATAGAATCTGTTGCTGGATTGAAAAGCCAAGCATCGTTGTTAAAGAATACCTGATGAAATAACACAAACAGCGTATCAAAACTGATCAAGAGGGCAAAAAGTATAGCAAGTGGGATAAGCATTCCCCACTTAAAGTATCGATTAAGCTTCTGGTATTGATTGGTTCTTTTCATATACCGTGAAAACCAGAAGACACATATTCCAGAAACGATTAGAATCAAATAGTCTAGCATAAATAACTTCTTCACTTCAAAGAAGTGGAACAGCCCACTAGCTGAGCTGGAGAAATTAGGCATGTTTAATTGGGTTACCCAGGGGAAATTTAAGTAGTCCAGTAAAATACGATAATTAGTTAATAGTTGTTCTTTTGGCATGTTTACGTATTCTGTTATATTCAAGTAATTAATATTGAATGAATATAGGGGGGAAAAGTTAATTGTGATAGCTATTGCTAAGGATAAGATGAAAAGGGACAAGGCGATAAAACCAGAAAAGTGAATAATTTTTTGTTTCAAAGCAGATCAGTCCTCACCATTCGTTTCGATTTGAATTTGACTTGAGTATGTTTAAATCTTCTTTTAATTGCTTGTTTTCCTCTTCAAGAGCTTCCATATCTTTAGAATTGTTTTTTGTATGACTGTGTTCCTTATGGTTGTGTCCTCCATGCATACCGGGCATAACAAACATCATGAGCATGTGTCCTACGACCATAAGCACTAAAAATAGAATTAATTCCATCTCCATTCCTCCTTTTTCTTTTTTTATTAGGCATCGAAATAACGTATTGGCTATCGATAAGATAAAAAATACTGAAAATGCTATTTTAACTCTGGAAGTGACCGCTATTTTTTACCTTTCTGTAGCGATAATAAAGAAAAATTATGTAGATTTTATGTAGATTAAATAACTCCATAAAATCTACATAATTCATTGTTATATTGATACACGATAAAGGAAGAAATAAGTTGTTTCAAGCAGTCAATACTAACTATATACATAGGAGAAGGAAGAATGAAGAAAAAGTACCTCTTTCCTATAGCAACGACAATCTTTTTGATGACACCGATGTTTAGTTCTTTAGAAGTAAAAGCCGCTTCCGAAAAAACGGAAGAATTAAAATAACAAGAGCAAGAATTAGGTAAACAATCAGAGTTGCTAAACGAGGAAATTAAAAGTAAAGAACAAGAGATGGAATCTTTAGAAGAAAAAAAAGAGCAGATAGAAGGAGAAGTGGCAGGATTACAAAAGGATATTTCTACATTGATAGAAAAAATTAAGCGCAAGGAAGAAGAAATGAATCAAATTGAGGAAGAGATTAAGAAACTGCAAAAAGAGACGGTTCAATTACAAGATAAAATTAACAGCAGAACCGCTCGTTTAGAATCCCAAGCAAGATCGGTTCAAACGCAGGCAAATCCTCAAGATATTGCTAGTCTATTAGCTTCTTCAGAAAACTTATCTGATTTTCTTGGACGTATTAATGTAATAGGTCAGTTGATGGATGCAAATCAAGATATTATGAAAACCCAAATAGATGATAAGCGAACATTAGAAGATAAAGAGCGCCAATACAAAAATAAACAAGAAAAAATGCAAGCCATCAGAAATCAGTTGGAAGTAGACCAAGAGAAATTGTCCACTCAACGTAGTACATTAGAGAACAAAATTATACAAATAGTCGAACAATACAATTTAACTGCTACTGAAAGAGAAGGAATTATTAACGAACAAACTATTATTGCAAAACAAACGACCGCTTTAACCCAAAAAATTCAAGAAAAAAATCAAAAAGTACAGGTTGAAAAAAAAGTTCAAGCAAACAAGGACTTAAAGACTGTTAATCCGCCAGAACCAAACAATGATAAGGAAACGAATGTTAACTCTAGATGGATTTTGCCAGCAAATGGAATAGTCACTTCTCGATATGGCTGGCGGACACATCCCGTTTTTGGTAATCAGAGGTTTCATAAAGGCATAGATATTGCTGGGAGCGGATCTATTATAGCTTCGCGTTCAGGTAAAGTGATTACGGCATCTTACAATAACGGCTTAGGATATTACATAGAGATTGATCATGGGGATGGATATAAATCAGTTTATTCTCATCTACAACCGAATATGTTGGTTTCATCGGGACAAGAAGTTGCTCAAGGGCAACCAATTGGAATCATGGGGACAACAGGCGTCTCGACCGGTGTACATTTGGATTTTCAAATATATAAAAATGGCTCAACGGTGGATCCTTCTCAATACCTAGGAATATAAAAAAAGAAAGGCTCATTAATTTCAATTGAAAAAAGTGCGTAAAAGAATTTAAAATGAGTCTACGCACTCCTTAGTTTTATCAACTCACAAACAGAAGATAAATATATATTTACAAGGAGAAAAACATGGACATGACAACAGAAACAATCGATCGCGTCGCCTTTTCGTTTGGTCCATTTACCGTCTATTGGTATGGAATTATTATTGGTGTAGCTATGCTTCTCGCTATCTCATTAGCGTCAAAAGAAGGGAAAAAGAGAGGCTTTGAAGAGGATACGCTAATAGATATGGCACTATGGGCTATTCCTATTGGATTAATAGGAGCCCGAATTTACTATGTACTATTTGAGTGGGATTACTATATACAAAATCCCCTTGAAATCATCGCCATTTGGAACGGTGGTATTGCCATTTATGGAGGCTTGATTGCGGGAGGATTAACCGTTTACTGGTACGCCAAGAAAAAGGAAATTCCAGTTGCTTTAATGCTTGATGTATTAGCCCCATATGTTCTCTTGGCGCAGGCCATCGGTAGATGGGGAAACTTTATCAACCAGGAAGCTCATGGAGGAGAAGTAACTCGTACCTTTTTAGAAAACTTGTATCTCCCAGACTTTATCATTAACCAGATGCAAATTAATGGCGTGTACTATCATCCGACATTCCTATACGAGTCCTTGTGGAGCCTTTTAGGCTTCGGTCTAATCATTTTTATTCGGAACCGCAAAGGTTTATTGCGGCAAGGGGAAGTGGCACTTAGCTATGTAATCTGGTATTCAGTAGGAAGATTTTTTATAGAAGGCATGCGAACCGACAGCTTATGGATTGGTGATTTACTCCGGGTGTCACAAGGGCTATCTTTACTTCTATTTATTGGTGCCATCGGCATTTGGATATACCGCAGAAGGGATTACCCCGCTAAATCTTACTATTTAGAAGGATGGCGACTCAAAAAGGAACAATAATAAATAGAAACCGGCATAGATGAATTATAGAAAAGGGAGTGTTAAACATGTGGGACTGTGCGAACTTATTTACACAAGGAGGAATGGGTTGGATGATGTTGATGGGACTATTTTGGATTGTACTGATTGTTGTAATAGTGTACCTTGTTATTAAGCTCCTTTCTGACCGGACAGATAATCGAAGTGGAAAAGAGACTCCCTTAGAACTTCTTCAAAAAGAATTTGCTAGAGGAAATATCACGGAAGAAGAGTACTTGAAGAGAAAAAAACATTTGGAGTAACCATTAAAAACAGAGGATAACAAATGAGGAGGTCATTCCCGATAAAAAAGTATCTGAAAATGGTAAAACCTTTTGATATTATTATTGTTTCTCTGTTGATTGTTCTTTCTTTTTCCCCAGTTGTGGTCTTTGCGATGAAGAACACAAGCAGTGAGAGCAGTGATTTGTATGCAGTAATCTCGATTAATGGAGAGGTAGTAGATCGGTTTCTCCTGACAGGAAATAAGGAGCATCAGCTCATTACCTATTACCCCGCCCCAGGACGGTATAATATTATTGAGATTGATGGTGAGCGGATTCGTAATAAAGAAGATAACAGCATGCACCAAGTTGCGGTGAGGACAGATTGGATTCAATCTCCTGGAGAAACCAGTCTTAACTTGCCTCATCGCTTGCTAATCGAAATTGTATCCGACAATCCTGAACTGACAGAGATTGATGTCCTGGTGCAATAATAGTAAAGATGGATAATATTATACTGCGTGTATGAGACTATGATTAACCACTCAAAAGAGGCTGGGACAAAAGTCTCTGAAAGTCTTTAAATATAGAAAACCCCTGAGAAAATTGTAGAATACAATTCTCTCAGGGGTTCTACTTACTGAATGATTCTATTTCTTCTTTCTTTTATTATATTTTCGTAGATTATTGGCCATGAAGATCAGATTCGTTTCATTTTCTACACTCGACTTCCCACGAACTGAAAATCGAGTGAACCTCAAATTGGCCTTCACCTGTCCGAAAGTTGGCTCTACATCAATTTTACGCTTACTGTAAAATTGAATTCCTTCTTCTGATGAAAGCTTTTCTCTAATCGTTAATTTTTGTTCCTCATATTCATAGTTAATGGAAAAGGATTTTCTCCCATTTTTGTAATTTGGATCCGTTGATTGGTAAATATGGGACAATCGTACAAATCCAGAATCTGTTTTTTGCTTACTAACATAACCGTACGCATAGAGAGTTCCATCAGGATGGGTATAGGTATTTTGAGCTTCATCGTGAATCCAATTCTCTCTATTTCTATCCGAAAGTCTGTATTTCTTTTTCTGTTCCTTTTCGTACATGCCGTATTTAACCAAGCCAGTCCATCCGGACCGTTCTAAATATTCTAAATTTTCTTGGCTACCATACCCTGCATCTGCGACAATATAAGTGGACGGTTGAATGGGCTTAGGAAGCGAATGCAAAAACGGGATAAGGGTTCTTGTATCCGTTGGATTAGGATAGACTTGCGTATGCAAAACAAACTGGTTTTCCGTTGCGATTTGGATATTATAGCCTGGCTTTAATTGGCCGTTTCTCATATGATCGTCTTTCATACGCATGAAAGTAGCCGTTTTGTCTGTCTTAGAGAAGCTATTTCGACCGTCAAATGTGCCGTAGTAATCTTCATATTTCTGTTCTCTAGGTATAAAGTCCTTTTTCAATCTATTTCTATGTTTTTTCAAGGAACGACGCTTTTTCTTCTTTTTCATAAGTACTTCTTTTTCGTTTGCCTGATTAATTTCTGTTTCAATCTTTTCCAGCTCTTTTTGAAGAAGTTCATATAGTTCTTCGATTTCTTTTTTAGTAAACGCCTGATTTTGATCTTTTTCGACCGCTTGATCGATGAGTGGGGCGATCTCTTCTTCATAGTAGTGAATTTCTTTTTCTTTTAAAGTAGAGTAGAATTGATCCGTGGCTTTCTTCCAAACAAATGTATATTTATTGGCGTCTGCTTCGAACTTTGTACCATCTATAAATAACGCTTTTCCTTCAATCAGTTTTTCTTCTTTTAAACGAAGAGAAAACGTGCAATAGAGATCTTGTAAAATAGCCTTAGTCACTTCTGATACTCTGAATCGATTAATTGTACGATAAGACACTAACGTTTGACCTGTTAACCATTGCATCGCTATATTTTCTTGCATCATTTTCTCGATTTTTCGACCGGAAAAGATCCCTTCTGAATAGGCAAATAGCAGCGCTTTGAGTAATACTTTCGGGTGATAAGCCGGGCGACCAAAGTCGTTTTCAATTAAGTGATATTGCGAGTCATCTAAATCTTCCACAACTTGATGAATAGAGTAGACGATATGATTTTCTGGTAAGTAACAGTTCATTTCTAATGGCAAGGTTGTTTGGTTCATGGTATATTGAGTATACATAAGGAGCACCCTTTCTATGATTTGTTGTGGTGACTTTATTATATCAAAGCCGTGCTCCTTTTGCTTACATAAACAAATAAGATCCACTGAAATCTCAAGTAGATTTTCAGCGGATCTTATTTGTTTGTTAAGACTTTTGTCCCAGCCTCTTTGTACGCTTCTATTTATTTTTAGGAAGAGTAATCGTAAAAGTTGTACCCTTTCCATAGACACTATCTACAGAAATAGTACCATGATGGGCATGGATAATACTTTTTACAATGGAAAGCCCAATTCCCTGTCCACCCAGCTGACTATTTCGAGATGGTTCCGCCATATAGAAACGTTCAAAGATTTGACTTACCTCGTCCGGAGGGATTCCTTGTCCATTATCCCCTATTCGAAAGGAAACAGTGGCTCTACTTTGCGAAACATGAATGTCAATTTTCCCACCAGAAGGAGTAAATTTAATAGCATTGAATAAAAGATTGGTTATGACCTGATGCATTTTATCTCGATCTGCGGAAACAAGAACAGAATTCCCACTAATGGAACAGTGAATCTGTCTCTCGATTAGTAATGCCTGAAAATTATCCCAGATTTGCTGAGATAGTTCCTTTAAGTCAAAGGTGGACTTTTGTAGCTGGGACTCCTGACTTTCAATCTCATTGATTCGATCGATTTCTCCAATTAGACGAGTGATGCGGTTCACTTCCTCATAACAACGATAGAGACGCTCTTCTGATACTTCCCAGACACCATCTATCATGGCTTCAATATTTCCCTTTAACGTCGTCAAAGGGGTCCTGATTTCATGGGCAATATCGGAAGACAAACGGTTTCGAATCTCCTGCTGGCGTTGAAGTTGCAGAGAGAGCTCGTTTACTGCATCTCTAAGATCGTCAATCTCTCGAATTCCCGATTCTTCCAAAGGAAGACTACTGTAACGTCCTTTCGCAATTTCCGTGGTGAAATCATTGATTGCGACAATAGGTGCACTTAGTTTTTTGGCTACTAGTACCGCAAAGAAGAAAGATATAAGAAGAGAGATAATGGCCACCAGAATCAAGATATTTCTCATATCAGAAATGAAGAAAGCTTCATGTTCCGTATAAGCGAAAGGACCTCCGAACTGTATCTCTACCAAGCCCACTTCTTCGCTGCCATTATAGAGCGGAATACGGGATTGCACATAGACTCTATCCACATTTCCCATTATTTGCTCCATATGCAGTAGATGATTCTGAATCTTGTCCTCGGCTTCTTTTTCCTCAGAGGGAGACGGGCCCCATAATAGCTGTCCATCTTCGTCATATATATTCAGAATCACTGCGTGTTGAAGAGCATTTCGACCCAAACTTTGGATTGCTTGTGAATCCTCTTCCCAGGTGCCATCTTCTCGATAAAGAGCCTCTAATTCAGAGGTGTATTCTTTTAACTCTGATTCCTGCCTTTCCTTCACATAGTCAGCAAAATGGCTTTCCATTAAGTTCAATGTTATCCAGCTGAACCCCCTACAAGAATAAAAGAGAGAGAAATAAAGGAAAGGAGGAGTTGCCATTTTATCGTTCGCTTCATTTTTGACCACCAAATCGGTATCCCGTTCCATATGCTGTCAGAATATAGTGAGGGTTTCGTTTATCGCCCTCTATTTTTTGTCGTAAATTCTTAATGTGAGTGTCTATGATTCGATCCGTTCCGTCAAAATCTAGCCCTTTGACCGCATCTAGCAGCTGGTCACGGGAAAATAATTGTTTAGGATGAGAGGCTAATAGGAATAACAAAGCGTACTCCGTGGGCGTAAGGTCGACCTCTACGCCTTTCTTTAAGACTTGTTTCCTATCCGGGTAGATTTCCAACAGACCTTCCTCAAGATAGTCGTGCCTGCTTTATTCAATGTTAATATTTGTTCCCAAAGGATAGCTCGGTAAGCGGGGTCTAACCCTGTTGTCGGTTCATCTAAAAATAAAATATCTGGCTGGTGAATGATTGCTCGAGCAATTTTTAAACGTTGTGCCATTCCACCGGAATAACTTTTGACATAATCATGTTGGCGATCTTTCAATCCAAACTTTTCGAGATATTCATCTGCTCTTTGATTGGCGGTGGAATCATCTAACCCGAAATACTTAGCATGGTAAGTGAGATTTTCTCGTGCTGTCAGTCCTTTATCAAGATTATTATGTTGAGCAACGACACCAATTTTTTTGCGAGCCCGAGCAGGATTTTCTAAAATCTGTTGATTATTAATGAATGAATATCTCTCCAGATGTTGGTTTACTCTGGGTCGTCAGCATACTAATCATGGTACTTTTCCCTGCACCATTAGGTCCTAGAAAGCCAAATATTTCTCCCGCTTGAACTTCTAAATTGATTCCTTTAACGGCTTCAATCTTTCGAGATTTAGAAAGAACAAAATCTTTTTTTACATTTATTGCTTTGAGTATAGTGTCTGCCATTCTGTTCTCACCTTCCTATTTTAAATTCTACTTCATTATATAGTCTGTAGTTAGGTACGGGGTCAAGAATTATAGCTTTTCTATAATAAAAACACACTTATTTACTTAAGTGCGTGAAATTTAATGATATTATGTGTTATATATTCTCTTCATTGCTTTGGAAAAAGAACTTGCAAGTGCACTTGCAAGTTTATTATATCCTGAATAATTCATACTTTTAATTAAAACCATGTGAAACTGCCTCACGGCACCTTACAATTACTTTTTCATTTTTACCTGTTAAGTGATGAAAAAAGAACCCCATTCTGATATGGTAAAGGTGTCTAAACCAACCATAAGAAAGGAGTTCTCTTCATGATTAGCTTACACAAAAACCAGGTAAAATTCAATTCAAACATTATCATTTCGCATACAGGTGGTCGTTTATCGAGTGATTCGGGTTTAGTCTTAGTTAAAGAAGTAATGGATACCTTCAAGTTTTCTGATTTGGCAAAATCACTTCTGGACATTAAAGATAACCGTGCTTACTACACGCATGATAATTTAGCGATATTAGAACAGCTCATTATGCAACTGATTGCTGGTTATTCGGCAGACTCGTCAGCTAATCTGTTACGACATGATCCAGTCTTTCAAATGGTGTTAGGCAGAAAACAATTAGCCTCACAATCGTCAATTTCACGGTTTCTGGATCGTTTTACCACGGAAAATGTGGGTCAATTACAATCATTAAATCAGTCGCTCATTGATAAAGCGCGTTTGATTCGCAATGACACCGAGTTAATCATTGATCTCGATTCCACTCATTCAGATACCTTTGACCATCAAGAACAAACAGATTATAATGCACATTATCAAACCTACGGCTACCACCCATTAGTTGCCTTTGACGGACTGACTGGAGATTTCTTAAAAGCTGAACTGCGTTCAGGTAATCAGTACACATCTAAAGGGGTGAAAGCCTTTATCGACCCATTGTTACACCACTACAATGAATCCATACCGAATACTGACATATTGGTTCGTGGGGACAGCGGCTTCGCAACACCAGAGGTGTATGAGTCTTGTGAAGAAAATGAAAGTCAGTATGTGATCCGATTAAAGAACAATCGGAGGTTAAGTCAATTAGCTGAGCAATCCGTTCTTTACGGGGATAACCAAAAATGGGAAGATCGGGAAGTTCAGTATTTTCCAATGCCTTATCAAGCATAATCATGGTCGAAACCCCGTCGAGTCTGTATACGTTCCGTTCGTGAAGCAGGAGAACTCCTCTTTCACCACGCATTCATTGTGACTAATCTATCCAATAATGTCTCACCTGAAGTCATATTCTCTCTTTACGGCAAACGGGGTACAATGGAGAATTTCATCAAAGAAGCGAAATCAGGCTTTTATTTTGACAAAACAGATAGCCCGCTCTTCCTGGAAAATCACGTTAGAATGATGATCAGTGTCCTGGCTTACAACCTCGTCAATTTTTTAAAGAACATTGGATTTGAACAAGTGAATCGGGGGATGACGATTCATTCTATACGATTGACATTGCTCAAAGTTGCCGGAAAACTCATTAAAACAGGTAGACAAGTCTATCTCAAACTGTCGAGTTATCATGTGTATCAAACTGAATTTTATAAGGTTTTTGAACGCCTACTGCGATCTAGGCAATGGATTTAGGCTAGTTATCGTAAAAATTTTTAACCTATTTTTCCAAGGGGTCAGTCTGCCCTTAAATAGACAAATAATTTTTATTATAGCCTTCTTCCGTAGATATCCTGTTCGAAAACACATTATTTTGGAAGAATGTATCTGCCTAATTTAAATATAGGCACTTTGTTCAAAAAAATAGCTTAAATTTAGAGCTATGAATTATTCAGGTCGAATACTATATTCATGACAAAGTGATATTAAGAATTATCTGGAACTTTTTGAAGTCCGGTCTGTTTTGGGATCGGACTCCTGAATTTTTCCCATTTCCGTCCATACTTGGTCAAGAACTGTTCTTTATCCGTCTCTCTTAAAGATCTCCATAATTCGGGCAGTACATCGTCGAGCTGATGAATGATGGATTGGCATTGTCCATTTCATTCAGGCTCTCCATGTCACGTTTTTATCTTTTAATGGTTCCTTCTCCGTAAGTGTGCCACATTTTTTTGAGCGCAATTCCATGCAGTTTCACTTCTTTCTTAGACCAGTCCACCATTGTTTCCAGAGGAATAAATCCATAGTATTTTACACAAGATTATGGGCTTGACTGAACTTGTAAAAGAAGCCCTCTAAAACAATTAAAATAAAACTTAGTGAGATTAATAAACGATTTAAAGACGATCTAACGAATAATTACTCTGTTTTTAATTTCTAGGACGGTCTACTTCTTTATTGTAGAACCGCTTCTCAACTATTGAAAAAATGGTAAACAGACATAAGTCTTTACTTGTAATTAATAAAAAATCGAAATGTTTGACAATGTAGATAGACAGCCATAAACTAAGAACATAGTCTATATCTATTGTTCATTTATATAACTTCTATCAGATATTTTAAGAATCTCGAAGACTTGTAAGAGTAAGATCACGAAAAAAACTATTTTAAAAATACTCTTGACAACTATCATTTACTAATGTAAACTCAAGTCAGCTTATGGTTTACACGAGTAGACGTAGAGGAGGGGTTAATGTTAAACTTTGGCTGCTAATTAAGGATAACCAGCACATATTCATCAAGAAAAATAGTACAAAATTAAATGGAGGAATATAATGACTACTAAAATAGCAATTAATGGGTTTGGTCGTATTGGACGCTTAGCATTTCGCCGTATTAAAGAGTTGAGGGACTCAGAACTACAGGTTGTTGCAGTAAATGATTTAACAAATAATGAGGATTTAGCCTACTCTTTAAAATACGATACTGCATATGGGATTTTCCCTTATGATATCGAGGCAAGAGGCGATTCAATTCTGGTTGATGGCAAAGAAGTTAAAACATTCGAAGAAAAGGATGCCAAAAAACTACCATGGTCCGATTTGGACATTGATATCGTTTTGGAATGTACAGGCTTCTACACAACTAATGAAAAAGCACAGGCACACATAGACGCTGGAGCTAAAAAAGTAATTATTTCAGCACCAACTAAAGATGAAGAAACGAAAGTCGTTGTCTTTGGTGTCAACCAAGAAATTTTGAGTCCAAGTGACAAAATTATTTCCGCCGCTTCCTGTACGACAAATGGTTTAGCCTTAATGACAAAAATATTAGTGGACGAGTTTGGGATTCAACGAGGCCTGATGACAGGATCGCGTGCCTATACAGCGACACAAAACATGCAAGATGCTCCCGGGGGACGTAAAAGTCGCGCAGGTGCTCAAAATGTTATTCCTGTTACGACTGGCGCTGCCAACGCATTAGGAAAAGTCATTCCAGAGGTTAAAGGGATCATTACGGGTACCACCACACGGGTTCCTGTCATTACTGCGGGCTTTGTAGAACTGTTCTCGGTGTTGGATAGAGAGGTAACCGTTGATCAGATTAACGAAGTGATGAAGGCAGCCGCGAATGATTCATATGGGTACACTGAGGATGAAATTGTTTCCTCCGATGTCGTGGGGGTTACACATGGATCCGTTTTTGATGCAACGTTAACAGAAGTATTAGATGCAAATGGGGGACAATTGGTTAAAACAGTTGCTTGGTACGATAACGAATATGGTTTTGTTTCTAATTTGGTGCGTTTAACAGAATATGTTTCTCGATTAAATAAATAATTAAAAAATATGCATAAGGAGAAGATAAATCATGAGTAATACAACTGGGCAATGGTTAGGATGGATTGGAATTCTTGTAGGGATAATCGCTTTCTTTTGGCAACCGGTATGGATGGGAGTAGCTGCAGTCGTTCTAGGAATCATCGGGCTATTTTCCCCACAGAAAGGACTCAACTGGACAGCGATTATTATTGGGGCAATTGCGTTAGTCCTGCCACTTTTATAATCAGAAAATGTAATAACAGCGATAATAGGCAAAGAAGACCTGTTATTTAGAATGTTTACCCCTTGAGCCTGTAAGGCTCAAATTTGTAATAAAAATGAAATCGGCGGATAGAAACCCCCTACAATAGAATTTCTATCCGTCGATGTTCTGAAAAAGCTTATTTTTGGTATTTTTTTAAAAAAGTGGTATAGGATGAAAATTTTTAATAAACTAATTAGTGAAGGATAACTATGGGAATTTCAGAAAATCTATGGAGGAGAATTTATCAATGAATCAAGAACATTTTGATACTATAAAGAATAAAGACGGCTTTATCGCGGCACTTGATCAAAGCGGTGGTAGTACACCAAAAGCTCTGAATGATTATGGGGTCAGTGAAGACCAGTATTCAAATGACGATGAAATGTTTGATCTTGTTCACAAAATGCGTACACGAATCATCACATCTCCATCTTTTACTCCGGATAAAATTATTGGCGCGATTTTATTTGAACATACGATGAATAATAGGATAGAAGGTCAGTATGCTGGAGATTATTTAAGCGATAAAGGAATTGTTCCGTTTATTAAAATAGATCAAGGACTTGCAGATGAAGAACATGGTGTACAATTAATGAAGCCAATTCCAGGACTTAATAATTTACTTCAACAAGCAAAAGAACAAAATATGTTTGGTACAAAAATGCGTTCAAACATTCTTTCATATAATGAAAAAGGCATCGATGATGTAGTCACCCAGCAGTTTCAAGTTGCTCAAGAAATAATTGATGCTGGCTTAGTTCCTATCGTTGAACCTGAAGTGAATATTCATTCTGAAGATAAAGAACAAATTGAGGAATATTTAAACCAATCCATTAAAAACCATTTAGATGCATTAGCTACTGATGATTATGTGATGTTGAAATTAACTATCCCAACGAAAGCTAATTTATATCAAGAATTAGCCGATCATTCACAAGTTTTACGTGTTGTTGCTTTATCAGGTGGTTATGAAAGAGACGAAGCGAACGAAATACTTAGTCAAAATGACAATGTTATAGCAAGTTTTTCACGGGCGCTTACGCAGGACTTATCTGTTAATCAAAGTAATGCAGACTTTGATGCAAAACTAAAAAAAGCAGTGGATTCTATTTATGAAGCTTCTGTTGTAAAAAACTAAATCTTTGCAAAAAACTTCCAATATTCATATACTAGAACTTACATTCGAGTTATAGTATAGACAGAGAGTAGCATATCATTCTCCTAGATTTTAAGATGGTACTCCCCAATGAGCTACTCATACAATTATAGTCCGATAAAGACGCAAAAAGGCAGGGCTCTCACCTTACTTTTTTTGTGTTTAAAGCTGAAATAGTTTGTAGATGAATAATTTGCGATGCTGTGACCCCTTGAGCCTGTTAGGCTCAAATTTGTAATCAAAATGAAATCGGGGGATAGAAAACCCGTACAGTGGGATGTCTATCCGCCGACATTCTGAAAAAGCTTATTTTCGGTGTTTTTTTAAAAGAGAAGTGTCCGACGAACCAATCCCTAATTAATGAACTAAAACACAATCCATATTTTCGTCAGGCGTGTCGCATCGAAACGAAAGTTAAAAAGTTATAAAAAATAATACATCACAAATTATTCATTTACATAAACTCTTGACAATAATCGTTTACTAGTGTAAACTCTATTTAACATTAATGTTTACGCACGAAAACGAAAGAGGGAGAGAATATGAGTACTATAGCTGTAGACCTTCATATAACCGATGCTGAATGGGAAGTCATGCGTGTAGTCTGGGCGAATACCCAAGTGACTAGTAAAGAAGTCATTTCTACATTGGGAGAGAAAATGGACTGGAAACAAGCGACAACCAAAACGCTCTTAGGTCGACTCGTGGAAAAAGGCGTACTGAATACAGAACAAGAAGGTAGAAAATATATTTATTCGGCAAATATCGAAGAGAAAGAAGCGGTAAGAAGTTTTACAAACGATATTTTCGATCGTATTTGTCGAAAGAATGTCGGGAATGTAATAGAGAGTATCATTAAGGATCATACTTTAAGTTTCGATGATATCCAACGGCTAGAAGAAATATTAGAGATGAAAAAAGCTTTCGCAGTAGAAGAAGTTGATTGTCAGTGTGCAGAAGGGCAATGCGATTGCCATTTACATCATCATGGAGAATGAGGAGCGAAAAAATTGGAGAATAAATCATTTGCCATAGAAGGTATGACCTGTGCGTCTTGTGCACAGACAGTAGAAAAAGCAGCAAAAAAGGTTCGTGGGGTCACACAGGCTTCCGTAAACCTAGCAACAGAGAAGTTAAGTATTGAGTACGATGAACCAACTTTTTCGGTAGAAAATCTACAAAAAGCGGTGGATAATTCAGGGTATGAACTGATTGCCCAAGAGGGAAAGACGCAAACCTTTGCAATTGAAGGTATGACCTGCGCATCCTGTGCACAGACAATTGAAAAAGCCGTCGGAAAGTTGTCGGGCGTAGATAAAGCTTCCGTCAATTTAGCGACAGAAAAAATGCAAGTTTCCTATAACCCGTCAGCAATTTCAGTATCTGATGTGACTGGTGCTGTATCCAATAGTGGTTATGCAGCCGTATTAGAGACTACGGATACTCAAGATAATTCACGAGCAGAGAAGCGTGAGAAAAAAGAAAAAAGAATAAAGCAACTTCTAAATCGTTTTGGGATATCCATTATATTTACAATCCCTTTATTAATTATATCCATGGGTCATATGGTAGGTATGCCTCTACCAAATATCGTTGACCCAATGATAAATGCATTTAATTTTTCTCTTTTACAACTTATTCTGACTTTGCCGATAATGGTAGTAAGCTGGGAATATTTCCAGAAGGGATTTAAAAGTTTATTTAAAGGTCATCCAAATATGGATTCCCTGATTGCGCTTGGTACGGCGGCTGCATTTGTTTACAGCCTTGCTGCGACAATCGGAACTGGCTTAGGTTATGGTAATTTTTCAGAGGTACTTTATTATGAAGTGACCGGTGTTATCTTGGCGCTCCATACTTTAGGACTATTTTTAGAAGACCGCTCAAAGGGGCAAATGTCCTCAGCTATTGAGAAATTAGTTAGCTTGGCTCCTAAAACAGCTCGAGTGATACGTAATGGTGAAGAACAGGAAATTGCTGTGGAAGCTGTCGCTATAGGAGATATCATTAGAGTTCGTCCGGGAGAAAGAATGCCTGTAGATGGTGTTGTTGTTGAAGGACGTACTACAGTTGATGAATCGATGCTGACAGGAGAAAGTATTCCTGTTGAAAAGCAAGATGGAGACGAGGTTATTGGGGCGAGTATAAATAATAATGGTTCCATTGAATACCGCGCCACTCGAGTGGGAAGTGATACAACCCTATCCCAAATTATAAAAATGGTAGAAGATGCACAAGGGTCTAAAGCACCCATTGCTCGAATGGCCGATATCATTACAGGATATTTCGTACCGATTGTTATCGGATTAGCCATTTTAGCAGGAGTTGCTTGGTTAATTGCAGGTCAAACAGGTATATTTGCTTTATCCGTTATCATAACAACCCTTGTCATTGCTTGTCCATGTGCCTTAGGTTTGGCGACTCCAACAAGTATTATGGTTGCAACCGGAAAAGGGGCAGAACATGGTGTCTTGATAAAAAATGGTGAGGCGCTAGAAACCACTCATAATCTAGAGACGATTGTATTTGATAAAACAGGAACCCTGACAGAAGGTAAACCTATCGTGACGGATATTTTAGTGACTCCTTTGATTACTGAAGAAGAGCTTTTATATTATGCAGCTTCTGGTGAAACTGGATCTGAACACCCATTAGGCGAAGCCATTGTACAAAAATCAAAAGAAGAGAATATGTCATTAACTAAGCCGGATCATTTTGAAGCCATTCCTGGACACGGTATTAAAGTAGAAATTGATGGCAAAAATATGTACATTGGAAACCGCAAGCTGATGGTAGAGCAGAATATTGATTTATCAAGCATGGAAAAAGAATCCGATCGTTTAGCAGACGAAGGAAAAACACCGATGTATCTCTCTATAGACGGAGAATTGGCTGGAATTGTCGCAGTAGCGGATACATTAAAAGAAAATAGTATGAAGGCTGTTAAAGAACTTAAAAAACGTAACATCGAAGTCATTATGATTACTGGAGATAACAAACGTACAGCCAAAGCGATAGCTAAGCAAGCGGGTATTGACCGCGTATTAAGTGAAGTATTACCTGAAGATAAAGCAGAGGAAGTCAAAAAACTACAAGAATCAGGCAAAAAGGTCGCAATGGTTGGGGACGGCATTAATGATGCACCAGCATTGGCTCAAGCGGATATCGGAATTGCAGTTGGATCAGGTACGGACGTGGCGATTGAATCAGCTAATATTGTCCTCATGCGTAATGATTTAACAGCTGTATTGACTGCGATTGATTTAAGTCATACAACGCTACGAAACATTAAACAAAACTTGTTCTGGGCTTTTGCTTACAACCTTGTAGGTATTCCAGTTGCAATGGGTCTCTTGTATATTTTCGGCGGCCCGCTGATGAGCCCGATTTTTGCGGCAGTCGCAATGAGTTTCAGTTCGGTGTCGGTCTTGCTCAATGCTTTACGGTTAAGACGATTCAACCCTTCGCCTGTTAAGTGAAACAAATGTTAAAGGAGGACAAAGATGAGACCGGGGTTGATTATTGAAGGGATTGGTTGTGTTAAGTGCGCCGAAGCAATAGAAGAGGAGTTTATGGCCAAATCGACCGTTGAAAAAGTATTTAGCGGAATACACAAAAAAATGATTTTCGTCCATATAAGTAAGAATGTCACGCGAAAAAGTTTCCTTTCTTCGCTGATGGACGTGCCTCTGTTGTTAAAGGGAATCATTGAAGCGGCTCACTGTCACTGTTGTAGAGAAATCCACTTTGACTTTCCGACCGGTTAATTATTTATTGGATTTATTTTTGACCTTCTTCGATTTGAAGAAGATAAAAAAATTAAAAGAAAAAGGAGAATGAATGATGAAAAAAGAAGTCTTATTAGATGGCGTAAAATGTGCAGGTTGTGCCAATACAGTGCAAGAAAA
Organism: Marinilactibacillus sp. 15R; assembly: GCF_001895285.1. Classification (NCBI taxonomy): domain Bacteria; kingdom Bacillati; phylum Bacillota; class Bacilli; order Lactobacillales; family Carnobacteriaceae; genus Marinilactibacillus; species Marinilactibacillus sp. 15R. Next base: position 2,665,236 of record NZ_CP017761.1, on the reverse strand, counting down.
ATTTTCAGCTATTGAAGGGGTTGAATCTGTAGAGGTTGATTTAGCGACTAAAAAAGCAGTACTTGAAAGTCAAACAGAGATTGATACCGAAACGCTCAATGCTGCTTTAGCAGAAACTAACTATTCAGTATTAAGTGCATAAAGTACGAATACCATTTATTCATAGATAATAGATATAGATAAAGTATAGAACCCTTTTCATGAGAATTATATGCAGTGTTAGATGAGAGGGTTCTAAAACTTTAAAATCAGTCTCTAATCTAATAAGGAGGAATTAAAAATGAGTAATAACAAAAAACATTCGTCACATAGTCATCATAATCACGGCGACATGGATCACTCAAAACACAACCATAGTGAAATGGAACATCACGGAGACCATAATCATCAACATGACGAACATGTTGGTCACGCTTATCATGAAGAACAGGTAGAAGAAGGGGCTCACGGGGGGCACCACGATCATCATGCTGGTCATGACCACAGTGGGCATGGCGGGCACGAGCATCACCATCACGGTAGCTTTAAGGAGATTTTCTTGAAGTCACTCCCATTAGGAATCATTATTATGTTATTATCCCCTATGTTTGGGGTCCAACTACCATTTCAGTTTACATTTCAGTATTCTGATATACTCGTGGTTCTTCTTTCTACGATTTTGTACATTTATGGCGGTAAACCTTTCTATATGGGAGCAGTGGATGAGTTTAAAGAAAAAGCTCCTGGAATGATGGCTCTTGTCACTCTTGGTATCTCGGTTTCCTACTTTTACAGTGTTTATGCAGTCATTGCTGGATATGTGACTGGTGAACATGTGATGGACTTTTTCTTTGAATTTTCTTCATTAGTATTAATCATGTTGTTAGGTCACTGGATTGAGATGAAAGCTGTTGGAGAAGCCGGAGATGCACAAAAAGCATTAGCTGAATTGGTACCGAAAGATGCTCACGTTGTATTGGAAGACGATTCAATTGAAACACGTCCAGTTGCTGACTTGCAAGTAGGCGATTTGATTCGTGTTCAGGCTGGAGAAAATGTTCCAGCAGATGGAACCATTCAGCGCGGCGAATCACGTGTAAACGAAGCGCTTGTGACCGGGGAATCGAAACCAATTGAAAAAAATCCCGGAGATGAGGTCATCGGTGGATCAACCAATGGTGCCGGAGTCCTCTATGTGGAAATAAAGCAGACGGGCGATAAGTCCTTCATTTCTCAGGTTCAGGCATTAATCAGTCAAGCTCAAAGCCAACCATCTCGAGCAGAAAATCTTGCACACAAAGTTGCAGCATGGCTCTTTTATATTGCGGTTATTGTAGCGCTTATTGCCCTTGTCCTATGGATGGTTATAGCTGATGTACCAACGGCAGTTATTTTTACAGTCACCACATTAGTTATTGCTTGTCCGCATGCCCTGGGTCTGGCTATTCCATTGGTGACTGCTCGTAGTACCAGCTTAGGGGCCAGTCGGGGATTATTAGTGAAAGACCGGGACGCTTTAGAGTTGACTACAAACGCAGATGTTATGGTTTTAGATAAAACGGGAACTTTAACAACTGGTGAGTTTAAAGTATCAGATGTTGAACTCTTTAATGATAAATATACGAAAGATGAAATTGTTGCCTTATTGGCAGGTATCGAAGGCGGATCTAGTCACCCTATCGCTCAGTCAATTATTAGTTACGCAGAACAGCAAGGGATACGTCCAGTAAGTTTTGATTCGATTGATGTTATTTCTGGCGCTGGTGTAGAAGGTCAAGCTAACGGACATCGTTATCAATTAATCAGTCAAAAAGCATATGGACGTAATCTGGATATGGATATTCCAAAAGGAGCAACCCTCAGTGTCTTAGTAGAAAACGACGAAGCAATCGGTGCTGTAGCTTTAGGGGATGAATTAAAACCAACAAGTAAAGACTTAATACAAGCCCTTAAAAAGAACAAGATTCAGCCGATTATGGCAACGGGTGACAATGAAAAAGCGGCTCAAGGAGCTGCAGAAATTTTAGGTATTGATTATCGAGCTAGTCAATCTCCTCAAGACAAATATGAATTAGTTGAAAAACTTAAAGCAGAAGGAAAGAAAGTTATCATGGTCGGTGACGGGGTCAACGATGCACCTTCTCTTGCATTAGCAGACGTTGGTATAGCTGTTGGTGCCGGAACTCAAGTAGCATTGGATTCAGCCGATGTCATCTTGACACAGTCAGACCCTGGCGACATTGAATCCTTTATCGAGTTGGCTCAGAAGACCACACGTAAGATGAAAGAAAATCTTGTTTGGGGAGCAGGGTATAACTTTATCGCGATCCCAATAGCTGCAGGAATACTAGCACCAATTGGTATCACATTAAGTCCAGCGATTGGAGCAGTTCTTATGTCGGTGTCAACGGTTGTTGTCGCAATCAACGCTTTGTTCCTAAGGTTAGATCCTAAATCAAGTGTCGATTAACATGTCGAATAATTGAATCACCTTAACGTGTAAAAATACAATAGTTTCACAGGAAAGGAAGAGATGGAATAATTTAAAAAATCATCTCTTCCTTTTTTAGTTTATAAGGAGGAAAAATTATGAGGCTGGTCCTTTTAGGGTTACCCGGTGCTGGGAAAGGCACTCAAGCTAAAAGAATCGCAGAGAAGTACCACCTGACGGCTATTTCAACTGGTGAAATGTTACGAGAAGCAGCCACGGAGAAAGATACATTCGGACTCAGAGTGCAAGAATATATGAATAAAGGAGAGCTAGTTCCAGATGAGTGGATAAACTCATTGGTTAAGAGTCGCTTACAAGCAAAAGATGTTGAAAATGGCTTTGTTCTCGATGGTTACCCACGTACCCTACAGCAAGCAAAAGTGCTCGAAGCTTACCTACAAAGTCAGAATCAGAATTTAGACGCTGTTTTCTTTTTAGATGTAAGTCAGGATACGTTAAGTCATCGGTTAGCGCAACGAGGGAATCTTCGTTCAAAAGAAAAACAAGGAAATTCCCAAATCGAAGCAAAAAGTGAAAAAATTCGACTGGATGACAAACCAGAAGTGATTGAAAATAGGCTACACATTAATAAGGAATTAATGGAATCACTTATTCACTTCTACAAGGAGCGAAATCTGCTTTACGTTATCAATGGTGAAGGGGATTTTGACAATGTGTTTGACAATATAAATGAGGGTTTATTGTCTGTAAACAAATAACTACACAAATTGAACTTAAATTATGTGATTTAAAACAATTAACTAATGTAAGCTATGAAGGGGATTGAAGAATGAATGTTTTACTTAGTGTAATCGATCCAGTTGCTATTTCAATTGGCCCGATAAAAATTAATTGGTACGGAATTATTATTGCTCTAGCGATGCTGATCGGCATTTCATTAGCTACAAAGGAAGCTCAAAAACTGGGACTTGAAGAAGATACCATGGTAGATATGGCATTATGGGCCATACCAATTGGCTTTATCGGTGCCCGACTTTATTACGTTTTATTCAAATGGGACTACTATATACAGAATCCGGGTGAAATCATCGCAATCTGGAATGGTGGAATTGCCATTTATGGGGGGCTAATTGCGGGTGGTCTCGCAGTATACTGGTTTGCAAGAAGAAAGAGAATGACGCTAACTCTTTTACTAGACATACTGGCACCTAGTGTCCTCCTAGCTCAATCGATTGGTCGCTGGGGAAATTTCATCAATCAAGAGGCACATGGCGGTCCAGTCACCCGACAATTTTTAGAAAACTTGTACTTACCGGAATTCATCATTAACCAAATGAACATCAACGGAACCTATTACCATCCCACTTTTCTTTATGAGTCTTTATGGAGTTTAGTTGGTTTCGCCTTGTTGCTCCTTTTGCGGAACAAAAATCAATTCCTTCGCCAAGGAGAAGTGGCGCTCAGCTATGTCATTTGGTATTCAGCAGGAAGGTTTTTTATTGAAGGCATGCGGACAGACAGCTTATGGATAAGCGATTTCTTACGAGTTTCACAAGGCTTGTCCCTCGTTTTGTTCGTAGCAGCAATGGGTGTTTTGATGTATCGCAGGTACTATACCTATCCGCCAGTACCCTATTATAAGGATGAGACCAAACTGTCCAAAGCAGCAAATTAAGCATTATGGGACAAATGAATTTGATCAGTGGAATGCTAGCAGGAGTTTTAGCTTTATCAGGTGGACTGAGTATGTCAGGTTTTGCTGAAGAAGATACGACGAACCAGGAGACCGTTGGTGCAGAGAACAGTATCGATCATCACTATATGTCAGACGTGATGGACGCAGAAGACTCTGAGGATATGGAAACTTTAATGGAAGAGGGAATAATCAACTTCGGCCAAATAAAAATGCATATGAGTGAAATGCATCCTGAGTTAACTAATCAGCAGCTAAGAGAACATTACAAAGAAATGCATGGAACTGGCGGATCCTCTCAAACTAATAATTTCAAAGGTATGGACAGCATGTATTAAAGGTTAAATTAGAAATGAAGCCACAAGCAATACTTAGTGGCTTCTTTATATTTGGTTATATCAGATAACTAATCACGTGCTACTTTTGCATGTACACCACACATATCTTGGATTATGATGATAATAAAGTTATTTTGTAATATAAGTTAAATATGTCATACAAATAAAACATAACTTTGGCAGTGTTTATGCTATACTATTTTTTGACAAAGAAAAAAGTAGAAATCACTTAGCCGTAAAGAAAATATAAAAATGTACTATCAACCTAAACAGATATCAAAGGACAAGGAGCTACATATCGTGAAAAAAAACACATTTTAACATTTATAGCATCAGTAATTCTCGCAGGACCTTTAATGCAGCCGATAGAGGTTGAAGCCTCTCAAAAATTAGAAGAACTGGAAATTCAGCAGCAGGAACTGGAAAGTGAATCACAAAAAGTAGGTAATGAGATCCAGAACCGTGAAGAAAAAATGCAAGCACTTGAAAATGAAAAAATCCAACTGGAAGAAGAGGTTGCAGTACTTCAAGCTGATATTGATGACCTGATTATTGAAATCAGCGAACAGGAAAAGGAAATTGACCACATTAAAGAAGAAATCGAACAATTGAAAGTTGAAATTGCTCGATTACAAGAACAAATCGATAAGCGTAATGAACAATTAGAATCACAGGCACGTTCAGTTCAGACTAATGCTAATCCTTCTGATATCGTCGATTTATTAATGTCAGCAGAGAGCTTGACTGACTTAGTCGGACGTATCGGGGTCGTAAACAAATTGGTTTCTGCTAACCAGGATATCATGGCAGCTCAGATTGCTGACCAGAAGACACTGGAAGAAACGGAAGCACAAGTAAAACGTGAACAGGAAGAAGTGGAAAATGTAATGGTTCAGCTTGAAGTCAGTCGCAGTAATCTGGTCAATCAGCGTGGAGCCTTGGATGACAAGATCATTCAGATCGCAGCACAGTATGAAATGACAGATAAAGAAAGAGAGTCATTCATCAATGAACAATCGATCATAGCTGAACGGACTAGCACGTTAACTGAAGAAATGAAAGTTGAAAAACAGCGGATATTAGAGGAAGAGCGAGCAAAACAAGAAGCAGCTGCAAAAGCCAAGGCAGAGGCAACGGCACAAAAAGAAAAAAATAATAACTCTCAAGTTACAATATCTTCAAATAATGCAAGTTCGACTGAGGCTTCATCGAATGTCGCTCCAACAAGTAATGGATGGACAAGACCCGCTAGAGGGAGAATATCGTCACCCTATGGCTGGCGAACACACCCTGTTTATGGTGGTCAGAGATTTCATAAAGGGGTAGATATTGCGGGGAGTGGACCCATTATAGCGGCTCGATCCGGAAAAGTAGTCACTGCGACTTACAACAGTGGTTTAGGTTATTATGTAAAAATCGATCATGGAGATGGCTATCAGTCTGTTTACTCACATATGCAACCGAATCTTTCTGTGTCAGTGGGACAAGAAGTGTCTCAAGGACAGCAAGTTGGTATTATGGGAACAACTGGGACTTCTACGGGCGTTCATTTAGACTTTCAAATCATTAAAAATGGAGAAACCGTTGATCCGATGAACTATATCAATTAGTAATTTCAAAATTTAGTACGTGTCAGTGTAAAATTATGACGTCAGTGGATGAACAGTCGCTGACGTCTTTTTTTTGAGCAAATTACTAATTAGCAAACAAAAAATTATAAAAAATGCTATCTCCATTTTTTCTCCATAATTCTTATTTATACTAAAAGTACAGAATAAGAGGAGGTGGAGAAAATGAAAAAAGGAAGAAAATATATCGCAAGTTTATTGGCTATTGGAGGACTGGCTGGAGTTAATCTATATAGCAATGAACAGATCAATGTTTCAGCGCATGGGAATCAGGAGCAGTCACAAAATACGGATCGAAACGAGGATGACGAGACGATGTGGGGACATATGGAAACCATGCATGGAGGCTCTTATCGAAATAGAGAGAACAGCAGTCCAGACGAGGATGACGTTGAAAATAACACTGACCAAAGTGAAGATGATGAAACCGACAGCTGGAATGACTGGCACAATAGAATGTGGGAATTTAGAGATGAAAATATAGATGATAGCTCAGATGATCGTGAGTCGTTTTTTGGTGATATGAGAAATCATATGAGAGGATTTAACGACTTCTCCTTTAATGGCATGTTTGACTGGATGGGCGAGATGCACCGTTCATTTAACTTTAATCGAGGGATGATGGATTGGAATGAGCGGGAGTTAGACAATAACGAAGGAAGAGAATTTATGGAGAGATTAAATTTCCTTAATTCCAATTAGTATAGAAAAAGTTAAGTGTGAATACAACAAGGATCGATGACTCATCCTGTTGTATTCGTTTCTTTTAAATAGAATAGGAGAATGTTTATATGATAGAATTGTTCAGTATCGGACATTTTAGTATTTCTTTATTGGGCGTGACCAGTGCCCTGGGTATGATTATTGGATTATTGCTCATTCAAAAAGAAGGAGAACGTAAACGGCTGGATAAAGACAAGCTGATGGATTTAGGCCTGTATACCGTTGTATTTGGGATATTAGGTGCGAGATTGGGATACATAGTATTTTTTGATCCAGTTTATTACATGGAAAATCCAATGGCTGTGTTCAGGATCACTCAGGGTGGCTTATCTATTCAAGGAGCCATTCTGGTTGCCGGATCGTTTGCATTCTGGTTTATGAAAAAGAAGAAAATGGCTGTCTGGAAAACAGCAGATGCAATCGTTCCAGGGGTTATATTAGGTCAGGCGATAGGCCGTGTCGGCTGTGACGTTTTCGGTGTGCCGATGAGCAGAAACTGGCCATGGGGAGTCATGGTAGGTGGCGAACTGCTGCACCCGGCCCAGCTCTATGAAGTAGCGTTAAACTATATATTGTTTCTGATTATATGGAGAAGAAGACAAACAGCCCAATTTGACGGCGAATTATTCTTCATATATGTCATCGGTTTTGCTTTCAACAGATTTATTGTAGAGTTCTTCAGATCAAATCCGCTGGTCATCGGGTCATTGAGTATTGCTCATGTAATAAGTTTGCTGATTATTGTTTTAGGCTTGCTGTTATTAATGTTCATGCGAAACAAGCATAATGATCAAATTGAATATACCAGCGAAGCGGGTACATTGAAAAATGCAATGGTCTATGGAATTATAGCGTTAGGCTTTATTGTATCAGTAGTATTCTATTACGGAATCCATTTTATATACAGTCGATAACAAAGGAGAAGAATGAATGGAAACAATACTATTTATCATTGTTATGATTATTGGTCACTTGCTTATGATGTATTTGATGCCTGGTATGCACGGGGGCCATTCTCACAAAAAAGTTAGTGATGCTGATAATAGCTTATTAGAAAAAGAAATACTAGAAGAAAAAAACAGAAAGTTAAAAGAAGAATTACATGAGCTGAAATCTAGAGTTGGACATAAGGAAAGGTGAGGAGCATCGTGTTGAGGCAAAGAGTTATAAAAGCATTAGGATATATCATGCTTTCGCTATTCATTATGTCCGTATCAATAGCTTTTACAATTAATTTTACTCCTTTATATATGTTTGATATTGATTATTTGAACATCACAGATTATGTAAATATATCTAAGGAACAAATTATATTAAATTATCGAATACTATTGGATTACTTGAATATACCTTGGATAACAGATTTGGCAATGCCTGATTTTCCAAGTTCCGAAAGGGGACTGTTTCATTTCTATGAAGTGAAAAGATTATTCATGTTTAATTACCTTATTCTTGCTGCTGCGGGATCAGGGACGTATTTTTTTATGAGGTATATAAAAAGTAGAAATTTATACAAAAGTTTGCTTATATATTTTAAAAATGGGATTTTTCTATCTTTAACAGTTATATTGGGTATTCTGATTAGCTTTGATAGCTTATTTCTATTATTTCATCAGTCATTTTTCAACAATGATGCGTGGTTATTCAATCCTACTACAGATCCCATAATTCTGGTTTTACCGGCTGAGTTCTTTATGCATAGTTTTTTGTTAGCTTTTGGATTGGTTGAAATCTTACTGATAACTGGCTACGTTTTGACAAAGAGAAAAACGAGAGACAAAAGTCTATTGTCGAAATAGAAAGAGTTAGGAAAACAGGTAGTCTTTGAGTAGGAGATGTTTGCAAATAACATAATATTCGAGATAGATTAAAATAATAAGAAACTGGAGGAATTAAAATGTCTACAAAAATCGCAATCAATGGATTCGGACGCGTTGGAAGAACAGTACTGAGAAGATTATTAGATACAGATTCAGATTTGAAGGTTGTGGCTGTTAATGATTTAAGTGATATTGAAAACTTAGATTAACTGATGGAATTTGACACAACATACGGACGTTTAAAGCATGATGTCCAGGTTCGGGAGAATACTTTGGTTATAAAATGGGCATGAAATCAACTACTATCAGGAATCAGAAGAAGGGAATTTACTGTAGGAAGATTTAGGGGTTGACATAGTAATAGAAGCGACGGGAGTGAATGCAACGGCTGAAAATTCGCAGGAACACATCAAAGCTGGTGCGAAAAAAGTTATACTTACGACTCCGGCTGATGAGGAAACGAAGATCATTGTTTTTGGAGTTAATGAGGATATCATTACATAAGACAACAAAATCCTTTCTTCCGGTTCGTGCACAACAAATGATTTGGCACCTGTTGCAAAAGTTCTGAATGATAAAGTTGGAATCGAAACCGGTTATATGACGGTGGTTAAGGCATACACATCTTCGCAGTCATTACACGATAGCCCCAACTCTTCGGTTATGCGTCGGGGTAGAGCGGGAGCCATGAAGGCTATCCCTACTTCTACCGGGGCGGCCAAGGCGGTCGGGTAGTTCATTCCTTCTATAGAAAACAGTGTCGATGGATCAGCAACTCGAGTGCCATTTCCTGATGCTGCAATAGTGGAGTTTTATACTACTCTTAAAAAGAAAGTGATGATTGAAGAAGTGAATAAAGCAATGAACGAAGCCACCGATTCTTCATTCGAATATTCTGAAAACCGATTGTATCTTCGGACGTTATTGGTACTTCTGCAGGAGGAATATTTGACGCCACGTTAACGGATATTATAAAAAATAAAGATACTCAACTTATTAAAACAGTTTCATGGTATGACATTAAGTATGGTTTTGTTTCCAATCTTGTTCGTTTGATAGAATATGTAGCTGAATTATAGAGAAGCAGACGGAAAAAGAGTTGATGAAAAATATCGGCTCTTTTTAAATCTATTATCATAAAATCCAAAGAGATTTCGGTATTACGGTAAAAAATTAAACTACTGGTGATTCTATTGCAGGAATATTCAATGTATAATAAGTTTACAAAAGGAGTTCGATATGATTATTATTTTAGTTGGCGCCCCGGGATCGGGTAAAGGGACAGTGGCAGAACGCATTCAAAACAAGTATGAATTTCCCATTGTATCCTCGGGGGAAATATTGCGTAACGAAATGAAACAGGAGACGGCAATTGGAAAACAAGTCTTAAGTTATGTATCTTCAGGAAAATTAGTGCCGGATAGAATAATCACCGCACTTATTAAACAAAAAATAAGCAAACATCAGCATAAATGCTCGGTTGTCTTAGATGGTTATCCTCGCAATTTAAACCAGTCATTAGCTTTGGAGGATATAACCCAGACAAAACAGAGAGTATTCTATCTGGATGTTCCAAAGGATATCTTAAAAGAGCGGCTTATAAATCGTGGAAGAACAGACGACACCGAAAAGGTAATCGAACAGCGTTTTGAAGTTTTCTTAAACGAGACCCGACCGATTTTAGATTACTACAAAAGAAGAGATACATTAGTTAGAATAAGTGGAACATCGTCAGATGAAATCTTTCGAAAAATCGATGCACTTTTATCGAAGTAGAGCAGTGCAGTATAATGTATTGCGGATACATTTCTTTCTGATGAATAGTGGATAAAGGGGACCAGGTGAATGAACATATTAGTTGTTGATGACGAGCAGTCGATTCTGGAAATCGTCCAGGCTTATTTAAATGCTGACGGCCATGATGTTTATATAGCATCTACTGGTGAAAAAGCATTTGAAACATTTTATAATCACAGCATTGACTTTATCATCTTAGATATTATGCTGCCGGATTATACTGGCTGGGAGATTTGCGAGAAAATTAGAGAATCGTCGGATGTACCTATTATCTTGCTGACCGCTAAATCGAATGAATCAGACGTTATCAAGGGACTGAAACTTGGGGCAGATGATTACGTCACGAAGCCTTTTAGTCCTAAAGAACTGCTTGCCAGAATCGTAACAGTAATGAGAAGGATGAAAACAGTCAATAATGAGGATAAACTGACTTTTAATAAAGGTGATCTGGTCATCTTCCCTAATACAATGGAAGTAGTTGCGCATGGAGACAATGTGTTATTAACTCACACAGAATTTGAACTTCTGGAGATCATGGCAAGAGAACCGCGTCACGTCTTTTCTCGTGATCAATTGCTTGAAAAGGTAAAAGGACTGGAAGCCACGGCAATGGACAGAGTGATCGACTCCCATATAAAAAATTTGAGAGCAAAAATCGAGAGAGACCCTAAAATACCGATGTATATTGAAACTGTACACGGCAGCGGTTACCGTTTTGGAGTGAATTATGAAGAGAACCTTATTTAGTCATTTATTCATTTATATTCTAAGTGGAAGTATACTCATGATTTCTTTATTCAGTTTTTTGACCTTTCAACTTACTGAAAACAGATTTAATGATTACTTGAGTGACCGTTTTATAAATGAAAGAGAAACAGTCATCGAAACCATCGAAACAGCATATGACGGTGAAAGTCAGTGGGACCGGGAAATACTTTCTGGCGCTATTCAGAATGCCATGCATTCGCATATGTTTGTGCGGATCGTGGATGCAGACGGTAATGAAATAATCAGTCAGTCCTCCCCGATGGGACAGCATATTCGGGGCATGCAAATGATTGAAGTGCTGCCTGGGGAAGACTGGTTTGAAGAAGAAGTAGACTTGTTTTCAGGTGAGAATAATATCGGGACAGCATTTATCACTTACCCGGGGTTTCAGGACTATACTTCTGAAGAAGAAGAGTTCATTGAAGATCTGATCATTTTGATTGCATTGATGGGTCTGCTAACTTTTGTTATTGCCGGGGTTATGGCCTACCTCATATCCAGACGTTTGAGCAGGCCAATTGCAGCGACCAGCGAACGGACACAGCAAATCGCTCAAGGACGGGATATTGGAGAAGCTGAAACCAAAGATGAAAAAATCAGCGAGCTCTTCCAGCTGCAGCAGAGCGTCAATGTTCTAGCCGCTCGGTTAGCCGAGCAGAAAAGAATTCGGAATCAGATGGTTTCGGATCTGGCTCATGAGGTGAGAACGCCTTTGACTACGCTGCAGGGGAATGTTGAGGCCATGCTGGACGGTGTCTGGGAGGTCACGCCTGAACGGCTAAATAGCCTGAATCGTCAGGTCATACGTCTCGCTCATTTAGTCCAGCTGATTGATCAGCTGGACGATACAGAAAACACAAATAAGCAATTGAATCTCGAAACGTTTGATATCAAAGAACTGCTATCTAATATCTCCATCTCATTTGAACCGCAGGTTAATGAAAAGCAGGTGACTCTAAATCTAAAAGCACAGTCGGAAATGATTGAAGCGGATAGAAATAAGCTGGAACAGGTGATAACAAATCTATTAGCCAATGCAGTTAAATTCACACCCGAAGGTGGGGAAATCAGTTTAATATCCAAACGCATCAAGAATGAAATTATAATAATGATTCAGGATAACGGGAAGGGGATACCAGAAGATAAGTTAGACTACATTTTTGAGCGCTTTTATCAAGTAGAACCTTCACGGAACAGTAAACTGCAGGGTCAAGGAATCGGTCTGGCAGTTGTAAAAAGCATTATAGATGCACATCAAGGGGATATTAGAGTTGAGAGTGATGAAGGAAGAGGAACTACCTTTACGGTCGTCCTTCCCGAAAGTCAGAAAATATAAAAAGATTGAACTGATATAGAAAAAGGAAGTAGTTTAAAAAACAAACAGTTCTAGGACAAAGTATACTGTTTATACTGATGGGATGTACAGGTAATACGAATCTAACGGGTTCAAAAGTTAAGATAGATATATTAGAAAAAGACGGTAATGAAGTTATTCTGGATGTGGAACAGGACAAGGCATGCCGGAAGCGGTTGTAGTAATAGAAGAAGTTTATACTATAACGGTTGACGCCGTCGACTGTACATCAAATACTGATGTTGGAAGAGTAACTAATCTTATGCTGGTCATAGAAGTCGAACTAAAAACACCTAAGGATCGAGATCTAACGATCATCGTACAATAGTTGTTGGAATAAAAAGAACTCAATGAGTGCTGATTTCCGGCGTATTAATTTATGTATCTATCTAACTTGTAAAGTAACTATTTAAAGTTGCCGGATAATAAATTTCTATCTTACCTCTTAAGTATGCAATACCGCATTTTATTGCAAACAGTTCGATAAACAACTAGTAGTTGAGAAGGAGCTATTGTGAAGGTATCTGTTTACTCAAGGCACGTAATGTTCGAGTGTGCTGATAAAACCACTGTAGGGATCTTCAACTAATTTTTTCATCGTAGCTATCTTTGAATAATCCATAGATTTATTCTACCTTCTTTATCATCGATTTTTCAAACGATATCCAGGACGCTACCCTCAACGACAATGATAATTGAACCTGACAGTTCATACTTTCTGTAATATTTAAAACGATCCGGAGGGCGACGTGATGTAAACGTTGCCCTCCGGATCGGTTTTCATTTTTTTTTAAAGATGAGAAGTCTTTATTACAAAGTAAGCGATGAATAGCTGAGTACCTACAAATAAAAATCGGACACCTCTATAATGAGAAATGTCCGAAGAGTATAATATACTGAATGTCTAGCGACATTCCATCTGTACCTTTGGATTCCATGGCAAATAAGCCTCCAAGGGTGTATTTTGTCGATTTGGAAGGTAAGTTAAGAGGTAGTCCAGATATTTTCGTGGATGTAATCCGTTGGATTTGGCCGTCTCGACGAGGCTCAAAATAGTCGCAACGGCATGAGCACCCTCAAAAGATTTTGAAAACAGCCAGTTCTTTCTGCCCATAACGAGTGACTTGATGCCACGTTCGGCTAGATTGTTGGATAGCACGAGACGGCCGTCATAGAACTTCCGTCTGATATGCGCCAGACAGGCAATCATCGTCATCCCTGGAAGATTGTTGTACCCGGAGAACCCATCACTATGTAGATAGCCAGTGTACTCCTCTAAGAAATCTCTAGGGACAGAGCCGATGCGTGATGGACCAAGCTTGTAGATATGTATGGCACGTTCGCTGTATTTGCCGGTACTGAATAACCACATATAGGACTTTTGTCGGTCTTTGTCATTCAGTACTTTGAATGTCGTTTCGTCAGCGTGTAGAACCTTCTGGTTCAACAGTTCTTGTCGCATTACAGCCACCAGCGCTTCGAAATAATACTGGGACGTTTTAATGTGCCAGTTCGCAATGGTATGCCGAGGGATCGGATAGCCAAGCAGATTCCAAAAAGCCTCTTGGCGATAGCCCGGGACTTTTTGCTCGAATTTTTGATACATGGTTTCCGCTATCGATGACGCAGAAGCGACTGTGTTATTTAAAGGAAGTCTGGGGATTTCAGATTTCGCAAACGGCGTGCGCGTTCCGCTTTTCTCACAGTTCGCGCAGGCATATGTTTTCTGGAAATGTCTGTGGTTTTCAACTCTCGCCGGGATAAATTTAACTTCCTGACGAATAAGTTGCGTGCTGATTTCTTTCATTGCTTCCTTGCATGTTGGACACGTACAAGATGCAAGTTCATGAATGTGGTCAACAGTAGGAAGAGATGACAACTGCTGGTCTTTTAATCCTTTACGTTTCTTGCGGCGACGTTTTGTTGTAATAATGACTTCATCTTCGTCGCTTTGGTCACCAGTCTGCTCTGGTTCGCTAAAAAGGCGATCGTTGAAGAGGTTGCCCTGGTTAGGATCATCCTTCAATGTTTCCTTCTTTGAGCCGTACAATTTCTGAGTTAAAAATTCGATTTGTTCTTTCTGTAAGGAAAGCTCATCATCTTTCTGAGCGAGTAGGGTCTTCAGTTGTTTGTTTTCTTCTAACAGCTGGTCCAACTTTTCTATAATCACTTCAAACTGTTTTTCACTCTTGATAGACATGTCTGCTTCTCCTCACATAAATAATACTTAACTTTTACACTAATCAGGAAAAGAAAACGAGAGAGCCATTGATTTTTTTATCAATTTCTCTCTCATTTCTTAAGCTATACTCCCTTTAACCGCAGGTTTTATAGAAACATTTTGATTAACAGATAATCCTTCAAGCAACCAACGCAGCTGTTGCGCACTTAACTTTTGAATCTCGTTCTGGTTACGCGGCCAATTCAATTTCCCATTCTCTAAACGCTTGTATAAGAGAAGGAAGCCGTCGCCTTCCCAATAAAGTGCTTTGAACCGATCTTTCTTTCCACCACAGAAGAGAAAGAGGGCCTCATGATAAACATCCATATCATATTCTTCTGTAATCGTCGCAGCTAATCCGTCAATTTGACGGCGCATATCCGTCTTTCCACACACAATAAAAATATTCTCTACTTGAGTAAAGTCAACGAGTTTCATTGAATGGCATCTCCGCGAGGAGAACTCTCAATGTCGAGGGTTTGATCCCCTCGTATATAAGTAGTTCTGTCTGACTATTTTTTAAATGTGCCACCATCTTCTGTGAAAGGACCTTCGAAATGTGTTGGCGATCAGTTTGATCGTCATGCAGGGTTACCGGTATGATAGACTGTTCATTCTTTTCCAAAATAAAACCTCCTGTGTACTTAAGATATCTCAAGTTTAACAGGAGGCCGCGAGGACTCACAGGTACCTAGCTATTCATCGCTTACAATACAAATATCTCAATTTCCTGTTAATTCATCTAAAGGTTGCAGTTCTTCCTCGTCTCCGTCTTCCAGCTCTTCGATATACTGATTCATTATAGCGATTTCTTCTTCCTGTGCCTTGATGATCTCGTCGGCTAGTTTTCTAACTTCCGGATTGGTGATTTCTGCCCGTTCACTTGTAAGGATGGCGATGGAGTGGTGCGGGATCATCGCTTTCATCCATGAAACCTGGTCCACGAGTGCCTGACTTCTTACCAGATACAAATTTGCGCCGAAAACGACCGCGGCACCTGCCAGGATCATTGCATTCACCTTTTTATTGTCGTGCATATGCCACATGAAGAGCAACATGATGATCGCCATGACCGAGCCCATGATCAGCGTCATATAAAGACGTGTCTCGCTGTACGTGAAATGTTCGATCTCAAGAATATTGAAGTACATTAAAAAGTACATGATGACGGTTGAAGTCAATATCATAATTCCAAAGCGTATATAATTTTTCATTTAGTCATTTTCCTCTCTGTGTATTTTTTCTAATTTATCACTTAATACCGATTCTGTCTTATCATCAAAGGCAACGAAGAGGACCTTATCGATCGTGTCATCGTCCTTTATTAGTTCATAAACCGTACGGATGGCGATCTCACTGGCTTCTTCAAGCGGGTAGCCGTAAATGCCGGTACTAATGGCCGGAAAAGCGATGGAACTTATGCCTTTTTCCTTAGCGATTTCGATGCTGTTCCGGTAGCAATTTTCCAATTCTTCTGCTTCGCCGTGTTTACCATCCCGATAAACCGGGCCCACCGCATGGATGACGTAATCAGCTGGCAGATCGAAGCCTTCGGTCAGTTTGGCTTCACCGGTCTCTGCACCACCCAGCTTTCTGCATGCCTCTTTCAACTCCGGTCCGGCCGCGCGGTGGATGGCTCCGTCAACACCTCCACCACCCAATAATGATTTATTAGCGGCGTTGACGATCGCGTCGACTTCCAACTCTGTGATGTCGCCTCTATGCACGTTCCACTTCATAGACGTCCTCCTTTAGATAAATATGATAACTCGGTCTGCTCCATGATCGTCAGCTGGTCTCCCATTCAAATTTTGGGTCCGGTTAATGCCCGCTGAAAACGATCACGCCTGTTTCTTTGTGCCTCTCTTATCAATATGGTATACCTCAGGTTAATTTTAGGCAAATAAAATGCTTAGTCCACATAGCTACGTGTAGAAAGCCGGGAATCGGCATTCACACTATACTATAGGACTAAGCTATATTAACTGTTATTCGTTTTCTGTGATGTTGTCTGTGGTGTCGATTTTCTTGCCAAAGATATAAATGACAGCAACGACGGCTATCAAGGCTGCAGAAGCCCGAAAAGTCCGGCCAAAGCAGAGGGTGAGCTCAGTTGATTGGATTCTTTTTTCATTGTAACTCTCCGTTCTATTTATTTTATTAAAAATACAAAGGTCAAATTTCATTTCCACTTTTAATGATGTATACAGTTTATCGCAAAGGCAAGACGCGCATTCAGGTTTGCATAGAAGTTCGAAAAAAAGGTGCTAGGGTAGAAGGTCATGCTAATAATCGTAAATATAAGTTGATTAGTCAGAAAGCATTTGGCGACGAAATAGCGATCGATATTCCAAAAGGGGCAACATTAAGTGTGTTGGTTGAGGATGGTGAAGCTATTGGTACGGTAGCCTTAGGTGATGAATTGAAAGGAAAAAGTAAAGAATTGATTCAGGTATTGAAGAATAACAATATTAAACCTATCATGGCTACCGGAGACAATGAAAAGGTTGCTCAGGGAGTGGCCGAAATTTTAGGTATTGAATATAGAGCCAACCAGTCTCCACAAGACAAATACGATTTAGTTACATCACTGAAAAATTAGGGAAAAACAGTAATAATGGTTGGTGACGGTGTTAATGACGCTCCATCACTTGCTATGGCAGATGTCGGTGTAGCCATTGGAGCAGGAACCCAGGTAACTATAGATTCTGCAGATGTAATTTTAACTCAATCCGATCCCGGAGATATTGAAGCATTTATAGAACTGGCAACTAAGACAACAAGTAAAATGAAACAAAATCTTATTTGGGGTGCGGGTTACAATATCTTTGCTATTCCGATAGCGGCAGGTATACTGGCACCGATAGGTATCACAATCACACCTGCGGTAGCAGCAATATTAATGTCAATGTCTACAGTTATCGTGGCCGTTAATGCAATGACATTAAGACTAAACAACTAGTTACCTTAGAGTAATTAAACGAAGGCGATATATCGATAGTTCATTTATTCGACCATTTTAATGAAAGCAATTAATACAGGTTTCAAATCAATCCAAAGGAGGCTATTTTAGTAATGACAGTAAAAGTAGCAATTAACGGGTTTGGCCGTGTTGGCAGACTTGCTTATCGTCGTATTCAAGAGTTAAACAGTACAGAGTTAGAGGTGACTGCAATCAACGATTTAGTTAGTAAGCAGGAGTTGGCTTATCTGCTGAAATATGATACAGCACAGGGACCTCTGCCATATACTGTAGAAACTGATGGAGACTCTATATTTATCGATGGTAAAGAGGTCCAGACATTTGCAGAAACCGATGCCAGCAAATTGCCATGGGGACAGTTGGATATAGATGTTGTATTGGAATGTACTGGTTCTTATACGTCTGCAGATAAATCCCGGACCCATTTGGAAGCCGGAGCTAAAAAGGTAATGATTTCTGCTCCACCTAAAGATGAAGTTACTAAAATTGGGGTATATGGAGTTAATGAGAGTACTCTGACTAAGGATGATAGAATCGTTTCTGCTGCTTATTGTACAACAAATGCGCTAGCTTTGATGACAAAAATTTTAGTGGATGAGTTCGGTATTCAAAGAGGATTAATAACCGGTTCGCGTGCATACACGGCATCGCAATCTCTTCAAGATGCCCCTGGAGGTAGAAAGAAACGAGCAGGCGCACAAAATATTATTCCCACAACAACTGGTGCATCGAGCGCAGTAGGCAAGGTTATTCCAGAGGTGGATGGAATCATAACAGGGACTTCAACGCGTGTTCCTGTTATTACTGCAGGCTTTGTAGAACTTTATTCAGTACTCGGCCGGCAGGTTACAGTGGATGAAATAAACAGAGTAATGAAAGGTGCTGAAAGTGATTTTTATGGCTACACCGAGGATGAAGTAGTGTCTTCTGATATCATTGGTGATACTCACGGTTCGATCTTTGATGGAACATTGACCGAGGTAATGGATGCAAATGATGGGCAGCTTGTAAAAACTGTTGCCTGGTACGATAATGAATATGGTTTTGTTTCAAATATGATTCGACTTTTGGAGTATTTCTCACATCTGGGTTGATTCAGTAAGCGAAGGGTTCAAAACCTCATACCAGATAGGAAATGTAAAAAATGAAAACATGGATATCTATTAAAGGAACAGCGTATGCTGTCTGTTCAGAAGAGATTGAGACGGAAATTCGAAATGCAAATACGGTGGAGAATCTATTTAATGGTTTATACTACTAGGGTTACATTAAAAAATTAAAAAAGTTAACTCTTTCAACATATAAAACATATAAAACTTTATGATTACTTCTCAAACTATAACAGGATAGAAAAACCTTTTTATTCTATAATGATCTCAAGAAACTCTAGTACGACTTTTTAATGGGTTATGCCGAACCTCAACATAAAAATCGATGATCGTCTTATCTTTTGCAGTAAGCCAAATACATCAGTGAATGTGGAAATGAAATTACAGTAGTTTGTAAGACGGACTGTTTCCTAGTTTATAGATGGAGGTTTTCATCATGGAAGGGATGATTAAAACATGTCGTGGTATCGATGTACATCAGAAATCCATCGTCTGTTTTATTCTGGACGTTCCCTTCATGATCACTTGAACGTCTTTATTAACGAGAAACGGGCGACCTATGTTTTTGATCGCGGGTATCTGGATTTCACTCAGTTTGATCAAATGAACTGGGAGGGCTACTTTTTCGTCTCCCGCATTAAAAAGAATACAGCCGTTCATGTTCAAGCGCACTTGGAAGTGTCTCATGAATCAGGGATTATCAGTGACCAATTGGTTCAGCTGGGCAAATCGACCTACCTGACGGGGTTGTTTCGCTTAATAACGATTGAACGTAAGCATCGATTGCATCTGCGTATCCTGACGAACCGAATGGATCTTTCAGCAGAGGACATCGGAAAAATGTATCAATCAAGATGGCAGATCGAGTTGTTTTTCAAGCATATCAAACAACATTTGACCATTAAAACGTACTATTCGCAGTCTGAACAAGGTGTAGAGAATCAGGTGATTCTTGCGATGATAGTCTACTTATTGACGTTACTGATGAAACTTGAATTAAGGTTGAAATCAAGCCTCTTCACAATTTTGAGACAAATCAGAGCGTTACAGTATGAACCGTTTGAATGTTTCAAAGCATCGTTCGCACCTGGTTAAGTGAAAGAAAGTGCAAATAGACTAAGCGACAACTGAATAACCCTAAAAATTTCTGGAAAAAGTCATCCCTTGCGCCAGCAATTGACTTTTTTGGAAAATTTAACGAAAACCACTTGTGATTAAAGTAACAATGTATAAAAATCATTTATTCTAAGTTTTATGCAACACTAGTGAATTCAGGTATATTCGTGAATCCATAAAATCTCCATAACTTGGCAGTAAAGTTAAGGTAAGCAAAGAAGGAAAAGGAGGAGACTATATGGGAATCATATTGATCGTTGTAGTTGGTTATTTCATTTATAAATACATGGAAGATAATCAGGGGGGAGCAAGTACTTCAAGAAAACAGAACAGTGCACTGGACATTTTAAATGAACGCTATGCCAAAGGTGAAATTGAAGAAGAAGAATACAGGAACAAAAAAGAATCATTGAATAGATAAGGAGGGATTAGATGCACGGCTATTGGGGTAACGGTTTTGATAACATGATGAATTTTGGCTATGAAAACAGCTGGTGGTTTATGGTATATGATGGATTGAAATTTCTAGTCATTATCGGCGCTATAGTAATTATCGCCAAATTATTAATGAACCGCTCAAGTAACAATCGATCGTCACAGTCGAACCACGCCATAGATATTTTAAAAGAAAGATACGCCAGAGGAGAAATATCTGAGGAAGAGTATAGAGATAAATTGAAAAAATTAAGTGAGTAATTAAAATAATAACTTGAAAATCAAGGAGGGGATAATAATGAACGTCGTATATGAAAAAAAGACAGACAAAGAACTGAATGAGGCTATTGAATCTTTAACTGAACACTTAAAGGAAAATGGGTTTGGCGTTTTGTGGCAGCTGAATTTCAAAGATAAATTAAATGAAAAAGGGTTGGACTTTGAAAATAACTACGTTGTATTAGAAGTATGTAACCCTAAAAAAGCAAAAGAAGTGCTGGATAAAAACAGTCATGTAGGCTATGTCCTGCCATGTAAAATGATTGTTAGAGAAGAAAATGGTCAGACTTATATGGGCATGACCCGACCAGAAGCTCTGATTGGTTTATTTGATGAGCCCGGCTTAATAGATATGGCTAAAGAAATCGAAGAGATCCTCAGAAAATCAATAGATTTGGCGCTTTAAAAAAAATCAAAGCCATCTTAAATTTTATTTAGGGTGGCTTTTTTCCTGAGTAATAAGGATAGAGCGAAAAGGATAAGGATGATTAAATGAATAAGAACAGAAAGTGGTACGCGGTCATAGTGATTGCCATAATCCTGCTTATAATGTATATCGGTTACTTTTTCGTGAATTCAAGGAGAGGTTTTGAAACGATGGAAGAACAAAATAGGCCGTCAGTCGATATAGAAAATACAAATGATAGAGCTGATGAAGAAAGAAATAAATTACCTATTCCGCCCCTTTTAGAGGATAAAAATCCTGAAGAAGGAAAAGCTGAATTTGATTTGAATGTACAATATGGAAAAAAGGAATTTATTGAAGGTAAAGAAGCCGAAACCCTAGGATATAATGGTGATTATTTAGGCCCTATTATCAGAGTGAATAAAGGTGACGATGTAAAAATCAATGTGAACAACACATTAGATGAGCAGACAACAGTTCACTGGCATGGTTTGGAGGTGCCGGGAGAAATGGATGGTGGACCGCATCAAGTGGTGGAACCAGATACCACTTGGGAACCTTATTTCACTATAGACCAGCCTGCCGCCACACTCTGGTATCACCCACATCTGCTCCATAAAACAGGCGAACAAGTATACAAAGGATTAGCTGGCCTTTTCTATATCGAAGACGAAAAGTCAAAAGCATTGGATTTGCCGAAAGAACATGGTGTCAATGATATTCCTCTTGTCGTACAGGATAAACGATTTACACAGGATGGGCAGATTCCTTATGACTTAGGCATGAGAGATGTGATGGATGGATTTAAAGGAGATACCATATTGGTCAATGGAGCGATCTCGCCTGAATTGGATGTGAAAAGTGAAGTCGTTCGACTCAGATTGTTAAATGGTTCAAATGCGCGATCCTATGATTTTAATTTCAGCGATAATCGTGCGTTTCATCAAATTGCGTCTGATGGAGGATTTTTAAAAAACAGTATAGAAATGCAGGAAGTGTCGCTGGCGCCGGCTGAACGAGCAGAGATACTGGTAGATTTCAGAGAATATAGTGCAGGAGACCAAGTCGTTTTAAGAGACGGCGACTATGAAGTAATGAGGATAAATATCGTTGAAGAAGCACAGCAATCAAGTGGTATACCTGAAGAACTGGTCGATATCGTTCCATATGACAGAGATGACGTCGTTATAACCCGAGAGTTTGTGATGAGTGGCATGGGGCCAATGGTCGCAATCAACGGTAAACAAATGGATATGGACAGAATCGATGAAACCTTGAATTTGAATGAACTGGAAGAATGGGTCGTAACTAACGAATCATCAGGAATGGGAATGATGATGGGAGATACACCGCATCCATTTCACGTCCACGGTGTTCAATTTCAGGTGATTGAAAGAAATGGCGGTGAACCGCCTTTAAATGAACAAGGCTGGAAAGATACTGTGATGGTGGAAAGCGGCGAAGAAGTAAGGCTTTTAGCTAAATTCAATAAAAAAGGACTATTTATGTACCATTGTCATATACTGGAGCATGAAGATTCAGGCATGATGGGGCAGTTTTTAGTTGAATAGAACAAAAAAATAAAGTAATGGAGAGGATAAAATGTACGGTAGCGTTTGCTCAGGAATAGCAGGTAGTGGATTCTTTTGGCCGATACCAGCGGTCCTGCTGTTAGTAATTGTTTTGTCAGTGATCATGATTTCAAAAAATAATCAGCACAAAAATCAATCGGGAAAAAGCTCTTCACTTGTCGCATTGGATGAAAGATATGCCCGTGGAGAAATCGATGATCAGGAGTACAGTAGACGTAAAAAGAATTTAGATCTGTAAGCCGAATTACACTAATTAAGTAAGAAATGTCAGAACAATATGACTATAGGTTGTATAAAATATTGGATCAAAATTATCAGGAGGTGAGAGATTGACTGACCAGAACACTAAAATAAAAAACAGATACAATCGAATATCCAAAGTCTATGATCTCATGGAAAAACCAATGGAATCTATGATGATGGATGATTGGAGAAAAGAATTATTCGAAAAAATAGAAGGGAAAAAAATATTGGAAGTCGGTGTGGGCACAGGTAAAAATTTAGAGTTTTATTCGACAGATAAAGAAGTCACCGGAATAGACTTCAGCGAAAAGATGTTAGAAAAGGCTAAAAATAAGAGTAAAGATAAGGATCATGTCACGTTAATGGAAATGGATGCAGAAAACATGACTTTCGAAGATAATACATTCGATACAGTGGTCACCTCCTGCGTGTTTTGCTCTGTTCCTGATCCTGTTAAAGGATTAAAAGAAATACGAAGAGTCTGCAAGAATGGCGGCAAGGTTATTATGTTGGAACATATGCGAAGCAACAAGCCAGTTGTTGGAAAAATTATGGATCGTATCAATTTTATCCCCCTGCATATTTGGGGCGCAAATATCAATAGACAAACCTTGAAAAATTTACAAGAAGCAGGCTTCAATAAAGAGGATACTACCTATAAGAATGTATGGAGCGACGTTGTAAAAATTATAGAAATAAGGAATAAACCTGAATAATTCATAGATCTAAATTCAAGCTTTTTTTTTTGAAGAAATTGCCCATTTTTAAATTAGGCAGATACTTCCTTCCAAAATAATGTGTTTTCGAACAGGATGCCTACGGAAGAAGGTCATAATAAAAAAATTTGTCTATTTAAGGGCAGACGAATCCCTTGAAAAAAATCGGTTTAAAAATTTGTGTGATAACTAGTCTAAATCCATTGTTTGGATCGCCGCAGGCGTTCAAAAACCTTATAAAATTCAGTTTGATACACATGATAGCTTGACAGTTTGAGATAGACCTGTCTCCCAGTTTGAACAAGTTTACCGGCTACTTTAAGCAATGTCAGCCGGATGGAATGGATCGTCATGCCCTGGTTCACTTTATCAAAACCAATGGTTTTTAAAAAATTGACGAGGTTGTATGCAAGGACACTGATCATCATTCTGACATGATTTTCTAAGAAACGCGGGCTATCTGTTTTATCGAAGTAAAAGCCACCTTTCGCTTCTTTGATGAAATTTTCCATTGTTCCACGCTTGCCGTAAAGAGAAAATATGACTTCAGGCGAGACGTTGTCGGATAGATTAGTCACAATAAACGCATGATGAAAAAGCAATTCTCCTCCTTCACGGACGGAACGTATACAGACACGACGGGGTTTCGACCAGGATTGTGCTTGATAAGGTAGTGAAAAATACTGCACTTCTCGCTCTTCCCATTCTTGATTGTCCCCGTAAAGAACAGAGTGTTCAGCTAACTGACTTAACCTCCGATTGCTCTTTAATCGGATAACGTACTGGCTTTCAGTTGCTTCACAAGACTCATACACCTCTGGTGTGGCGAAGCCGCTGTCCCCCCGAACCAATATCTCGGTATGAGGTAACGTGCTCTTGTATTGGTATAACAGCGGGGCGATAAAAGCTTTTACCCCTTTAGATGTGTACTGATTGCCTGAACGCAGTTCAGCTTTTAAGAAATCTCCGGTCAGTCCGTCAAAGGCAACTAATGGGTGATAGCCGTAGGTTTGATAATGGGCATTATAATCTGTTTGTTCTTGGCGTCCAAAGGTATCCGAATGTGTGGAATCGACATCAATGATTAACTCGGTATCATTGCGAATCAAACGCGCTTTATTAATCAGCGACTGATTTAATGCTTGGAGTTGATCGATGTTCTCCTCGGTGAAACGATCCAGAAACCGTGAGATTGACGATTGTGAGGCCAACTGCTTTTTACCGAGTACAGCTTGAAAGACTGGATCCTGTCTTAATAGATTAGCTGATGAGTCTGCCGAGTAACCAGCAATTAACTGCATAATAAGCTGTTCCAATATCGCTAAGTTATGATGGGTAAAATAAGCCCGATGATCTGTGATATGGAGCCATTGTTTAGCTAATTGTGAAAAGCCGAAGGTATTCATCAATTCTTTAACCAGGACTAACCCCGAATCACTTGATAGACGACCACCAGTATGTGAAATAGTGATATTTGAATTGAATTTAACTTGATTTTCGTGTAATCTAGTCATGAGAAGAACTCCTTTCTTATGGTTGGTTTCGTCACCTTTACCATAGCAGAATGGGGTTCTTTTTTCATCACTTAAGGGGTGAAAATAAAAAAGTAATTATCAGACTGCCGTTAGGCAGTTTCAGACGGTTTCAATTAAAAAGTATGAATTATTCAGGTTAAGTAGTTCTTCGGTTTTAATAGATCCTTTACTGACGACACTAATCAACTCTTTAACAGATTTCTTCTTATCTTCTCCGTAAACAGTTTTTAACCTCTCAAAGCCATCCCAGATTTTTTCTAAAGCAATTTGTTTTTTATCAGAATCATTGTCTCTTATATAAACCTTTGACTCTTCTATTTTTTTGTTTCCAATCTCGTCTGCTGATTCAGAAGTACTTTGACTCAATTGTTCACTTGCTTTGTTTTCTATCTTTTCGTTTGATTCTTCTTCTACTGGGTGAACGATGAGATATGCTAATATGGCTTCTTTTAACTGTGTAAGCTCTGGTCGGAAATCTGCCTCTAGACCCACTGAGCTGACTTTTGCTGATTGTCTTACGTGTGCCATTATACCTGGTAGCAAAATGGGGTATTTACTCTTGAGTTTAGTCCACAAGTTCCATGAACCATTTCTGGAAGACATTGCTTGTTCTATCTTTGGAAGATCTTTCTGTATTTCTTCGTAAACCTCTTTTTTGATTTGTCTCATATAATCATTCCTCTTATTGGTGTCTTATGTATTACTATTTTATCACATACTTATGAAACTAAGTAAGGAGACCCTAAAAGTGTTGACAGAATAGCACTCCATTATACGTTCCAAAACTGTTAAGTTATGGAACGGAATTTACTTCCAAAAAATTTGATTATATAAGAATCGAATTCTGTGTATGTTTATTAGGCTGAAGAGAATTGCCTTTAGGAGTCAATAATAAATTGGGTTTAAATCCAAAAGAAACTGCTCTTTATATTGAGAGCAGTTTCTTTATTGCAATCTATGACTGATCATTGATGATATGATTATATCGTTTCTGGATAATCGTACTACTGCATGTAGACGTTTACTACAAATCCATCTTTTTATAAACAGCAATAGGTTCTACTGAAATATTAGGATATGAAACAGATGAAAACATATCATTAACTTTACTAAATTCTGTAACTATATCATTCATGAAAGCATTCATTGATTTTGCTTTACTTAAATTAGTACTATTTATGTCTTTACCAAAATTCTCAAAAGAATTCTCTAGGGTTTCACCATTATTTTTAGGTATATTAGTTATTTGACATATCATTTCCCAATCACCTTTAGGGTTACCACCATATTTAAAGAGTAAGTTCCTCATTGTTTCCCTTAAGTAACTTGTATTGATTGCTCCTAAGAACTTGATTCCTTTTTTATTAGTAATTTCAAGTGCTGTGAGTCCTTCGTAGGCAGTTTTAATAAAATCTGAAAATTTAATCATGGCCTCATCACTAACAGTTTCATCATTAAATAATGAAGATATGATATTGAACCTCTCAATTGTTCTTGCAAGATCTTCATAATCGTATAGAGCAAAACTTCCTCTTACTTTCACAAATAGTCTTTCTTTTCCCGTTTTAAACGCTTTTCTCTCGAGTGAAGAAACATCATTCAAAGATAATGAATCAAGTAGTTCTGTTAACGCAAAGTCGTGTAAGGCCTTTTCTTCTTGTAGTCCTTTATTCCTAGTATACTTATAGCTCCCTTCAGCAGCGACAGGTAGCTGCAATAAGAGTTCCAAAATTTTCCCTGTTTTTAAACTACCTTCACCAGTGTGCTCTGATTCATTAGACTCCACCATGGAAGTTAGTAAACCTTTATTCAATTGCGATAATATAGACTGGACTTTATCGGTATCAAAATAGATTATATCTCGATATATATTCTTTTCAGACAAAATCATTTCTCCTTTCTTATATAAGTTAACAATTTGTTATAATATCTGTTGAAACGAAGAATAATAAATTTTCAAGTTCTTAGAAACTTTTTAGTTATGGAGCTTAATAAATCGTGTCATTCTAAAACATGACTAAAAGTATAGTAAATCCCCATCATTCATAAAAGTAAGCAGGAAGTACTTTACTCTCTATTATTGATATATTTTATCTGGCTCAAAGAGGGATAATAGACACCTTCTCGTGGTCCCTATATTAACTCTCAGCATAAGCCTCGTCAAAGCTATTGAGATCAATATCATACCCAGGGACTTGAATCCTTTGAACTAAAGTAATTAATTCTTGACGATTAATTACTTTATCATCACCTAGTAATCTTAAGAGTCTAATTAGACCTTCTGTCCCAATATAATATTTCAGGTGATTTCCAGGAGTATCACTCTTATCCTCTTGGAAATTTCTTTGCTCATCATACATACAATCATTCGTATGATGAACTATATGAAAATCATAAATCTCATTAGTGCCAGTTTTTCTCAGCCATTCAACATATCCATTTAGTGTTATCCATTATAGCCGCTTGGTCTATATTAGTTATTAGATTTTTACGGAAAAATTAACCAGTAACTCAAGTAATTCTTTATCATCTCTGCTTACACCATTAGACATTGTATTAACTCGACATGCTAACATGAGGGATACTTTTGCAATAGGAGTTGATGTTAGTATGAAATCCTGGACACGTTTTGATAGAATATAAACTATCGAAAAGGAGTGTCTATCGATGTCAAACCAAAGAACCTATGATGTCGACTATAAGAAAACACTAGTCAGTTTGTACGAAAATGGTCATTCAGTAAAGAATTTAAGTGAGGAACATGGCATAGCAGAACAAACCATTTATCGGTGGATCAAAAAATATTCCACGGATGAAAAAACCGGGTATTCTGAAGCAGATATCGAAAAAATCAAAGCAGAGAATGCCCGTCTTAAGACAGACAATGATATCCTAAAAAAGGTCTTAGCCATGTTCACTCAAAAATAGACCGCGATGACTTTATTTTCGAACTCAACGCAATTAAAGACGACATCAATTTAAAGCGAACACTGGAATTGTTTGAGATTCCACGCTCAAGTTTTTATGAACGTATTAATCGCGAGGAATCGCATAGAGATCGTGAAAATCGGCGTATCCTCAAAAAAATTGAACGCATATGGGAATCAAGTGGGCGTGTGTATGGTGCCCCGAAAATTCATGCAATCTTGGTTACTCAAGAAAACGAAGACTGCAGTCTCAAACGTGTTCAAAAACTGATGCATAAACAGGGCATTCGTTCCATTACACAAAAGAAATGGCGGCCACATAGGTCCGCTGATCCTGTGCCAGACGATCGGGTAAACTTATTACATCAAGATTTTTCTACCACTGGATTGAACCAAATATGGGTAACGGATATAACCTACATTTGGACAGGGAAAGATGAATGGAGTTACCTCTCCACGATCCTTGATTTATATTCACGGAAAGCCATTTGGTCATTTAGCCGACAGATGACTGTGGATCTGGTCTTAGATACTTTAACCAAGGCAACCCAACGATACGGTGCGGCCGAAGGCCTCATTCTCCATTCTGATCTTGGTTCACAGTACACAAGCGAAGCGTATGAATCTGCGTTGGAAAAACAAGGGATTCGTCATAGTTTCAGTCGGAAAGGGAGTCCTCACGATAATGCCGTAATCGAATCCTTTCATTCTATCGTAAAAAAGGAAGAAGTTTATCAAAAAAATTATCCTGATTTCGATACGGCTTATAGAGAATTATTTCAATACATTGAAGCCTTCTACAATCGGAAGAGAATCCACTCGGCACTTGGGAACCGAACGCCCCTGGCCATTGAGCAAGCATACTTAGATCAAGCAGTCATTTAAGTTAGACGGAACCACAGGACGGTTAAATAGAAAGACTTTAGCTATCCTCATGGTTTCGGTAAATGTTCTAAAAAGCGTCAGCGGTTAGAACGTTTACCGAAACCTTGAGGCCTCAAAACGGGTCCATGTTTCATTAAGAAATTCTCTTAAATCGTGTCCAAGATATTGACGTAATACCAATTTATGTATTCGATAAAATATATACTGGAGAAAAAAGTATTGAAGACATTGAATGGGTAAAGAGTGTAATGAATTCTAAATTGTCATCTGACTTCATTAACAATGTGACATCTATCGTAGAAAAAACAGGGAGGGGGGGATATACTAAAGACTTGGATAAAGTGATTAGCTTAATACAGTCAACATTTGTAAAGTCAAAAGGATAAACAAATATAAATGGAGTAGCTAAACCATCGATCTATTACCAAATATTCAGTAACTTATATTGTCTCCATTGAAATGATCATTCTGAGACTTATATAACCCTTTACCAAGAGATTTCTCCTGAATATGTAGTTGAATTGATTGATTAGTTATGAGATAGAAGAGCATGTTGGTGATAAGAAAAGTTGTCAATGTTTTATTGAAAATATTTAAGTTAATAAACACAAAAAGATCGTCCATAATAAGTGGATGGTCTTTTTATGTATTTAGAAAGTTGCAAAAGTGTATATACTATTTTTGAATCCGAGTTAGAAGAGTAACAAAAAGAAAAACTAAGTATCAAGAAAACGGAAAAAGAATAATGGAATCCTATTTTCCAGACATTATGAACATCTTTCATTATCTTAAATCTATTAAACTAAATTTTTAACCGAACCTCAAAATATCCTTGTATTAATTATATTGTAAGTGCTTGCTATAATGACCTCAACTTACAAGAGAGGAAGATACAGTAATGACAGATTGGTTAAACATCGATGGAAAAGTAGTAATTGTAACGGGGGGGTCTTCTGGGATTGGTGCTTCAATGGTTAAAGAATTATTGAAAGTTGGTGTAAAAGTTGCGAATTTTGATATAGAAAATAATGAATTAGAACATGAAAATTTAATGTTTATTAAAACAGATGTCACTTCACGTCAAAATGTCGAAGAAAGTGTTCAAAAGGTTATTGATGAATTTGGTACAATTGATGGAGTTGTTAATAATGCTGGAATTAATATACCTCGCTTATTAGTTGATCCAACAAATCCTCATGGACAATATGAGTTATCAGATGATGAATTCGACAAAATGTTAGCGATTAACCAAAAAGGTGTATATTTAGTTGCTCAAGCAGTTGGTCGCATTTTGGTTGAGAAAAAACAAGGTGTCATTATTAATATGGGATCTGAATCAGGATTAGAAGGGTCTGAAGGTCAAAGTCCATATGCGGGAACAAAAGCAGCGGTATATAGCTATACTCGATCATGGTCAAAAGAATTAGGAAAGCATAATGTGCGTGTTGTAGGTGTGGCTCCAGGAATAATGGAAGCAACTGGTCTTAGAACACTTGAATATGAAGAATCATTATCTTATACACGTGGAATTACAGTTGAAAAACTTCGAGAAGGATATTCTAGTACTAGTACAACCCCAATGGGTCGTAGTGGCAAATTAAGTGAAGTATCAGATGTAGTTGCTTATTTATTATCTGATCGGTCTAGTTATATTACTGGTGTAACAATCAATGTTGCTGGAGGTAAAACAAGAGGATAGGGAGTGAATGAATGGCGCTTGTAGATAGATGGTATAAAATATTGAATATATTAGAAACAAATTCTAATATTTCACAAAATGCATTGGAAGATTCGTTAGGAACAAGTCGCCAGACTTTGAAAAAAAACATACAATTATTAAATAAAGAGCTGAACGGAATAGCAAGAATAACTTTAGATAACCATCAATATAGTTTATCAATTATTCAATTTGAGGAGTATGAAAAAATTCTTTCTGGGAAGTTAAAAAAAGAAAGTGATTTTAATTCATCTAGCAAAAGAATAGCTTATATTTTGAAAAGACTCATAGAGTATGATGCCCCAATTACTATTAATGATTTATCTGAAGAGCTCTCCGTAAGTAGAGGGACAGTTACGAATGATATTAATAGTATTAGAGATGTTATTCAATTATATGAAGTTAAGATAATTGGGGTAACGAATAAAGGCTTAGTTATTTCTGGATCTGAATTAAATTTACGACTACTTTATATAAATATTGTATTAGATTATTTTTCTATGGAAAGAGTCAATGAAATAATAAAGCAAAAAATATTGTCAAAATGTCGAGATTTAAAAGTTCCGAAACAATCAATAAATTTATTAATTCGAGTAGTTGAAACTTCCTTTATGAGAATCGCACAAGGACATAATTTGATTGACGAAATTAAGTACTATCAAAATTTCATTTCAAATACTGATGTTTTTGAACAGTTCATAATTTTTCTTGAGGAAGAATATGATATTACACTTAGTAGTAATGAAAGGGATTTCATTGGTTTTCCATTTAATATATATAATCAAGGTAATGAACCGCAGAAAGAATATAACTTTGATATATCAGCTTATATTTTTTCAGCTATGATGAAGAAGATACATGGACTTTTTATCATAGAATTTGATGAAAATAAGTTATATGAAGAAATAAAAGTTCACCTATCACACTTGATTAATCGGTTACTAATGAGAATAAAAGCTAAAGATTTATTCTCGATTCAATTGGAGGCAAAATACCCACTTTCAAATGCTATGGCTAAAGTAGCTGGTCAAGTTATTGAGAAGTTAATAGGAAGACCTGTGCCAGATGTGGAAATCAGCTATTTAACACTTTATTTTGAAATGGCATTAAATCGCGGTAGTGATAGCTCAAACAAAGATATTGCAGTTATTTGTCATACTGGCCGAGGAACTGCCAAAATGATAAAACAGCAATTACAAAGAGTATTGGGAAATAATGTAAATATCTCTGTTTATTCTCAAAATGAGGTAAACAATGAATTACTCGAAAAATATTTTGCTATATTCACCACAATTCCTTTACGACAAGATGCAATAACGATACCAGTTATCCAGTTAAGCACTATTTTTGATGATAATTACGTTCGTGAACAATGGGAGAGAGTTGAGCGGAATAAAACAATTGATAGCGCTTATATAAAAGTGTTAGTAACTAATTTAGATGACACATTAAATTATAAAGAAAATTTAAAGAAAATGACTGACACATTAGAGCAACACTTATTGACTGATCCGGATTTTGTAAAGAGGATTTTTAAAAGAGAAGAAATTAAAAGTACTGTATTTGACAATGGGATAGCAATGCCACATGCCATTAATAAAAAAAGCAATAAAGTGGTTTTAAATGTAGGGAAATTTGAAGCACCGTTTCTAGTTGGAAGTAAAGAAGTTGAGATTGTTTTTATGATTGGGATACCTGAAGATGCTCCGGCAGTAATTGAAAATGTATTATTAGAAGTTTATGAATTTTTCTTTATGGTGGTAAATACACCTGAGATAAAAGAAAGATTATTAAACGCAAAGGATAATGCTGAAGTAAAAGAATTAATTCGAAAAGAGGTGATTTAATGAGTTTTGTTTATATATTTGGAGCATTTGCGATTGCCGCATTTATTTTTCAGACAATATTAGGCTATTTTCAAATCAAACATTTTAATACAATTTACCAAGAATTAAGAAATAAAGGGAAAGTGGCTATCGGAAGACGTTCAGGAAAAATTAGAGCAGGAACGATCATTTTCTTTGCGGTAGATAATAATGCTAAAATACTTGATGCGCGATTGATGCAAGGTGTGACTATTTGGTCAAAATTCAAGATGAAAGAACAATATATCGGGCAGGATATTCACTTTATTGATCATTGTCATCCATTAGTTCAAAAAGAAAATAAACTTACACAACTTGCAATGGAAAATGCTCGAGAGATATATTTACGTGTGGAAATTGGCAACTATACAGAAGAAAAACCAAATTCACTATTACAAAACGTATCAACATCATTGAATATAATGAAACATAAAGTTTCAACTAAAATAAAAGGAAGTGTATAGATATGGATTTTATAGTTAAATTAGCTGAAGGGTTTATGAACCTATTCCAAGAGGGTGCAGATGTATTCATTGGATGGATGGGTTCAATTGTTCCACTAGTATTAATGTTATTGATTGCAATGAATACACTCATTAACATATTAGGTGAAGAACGAGTAACAAAATTAGCCCATGTTTCTGCAAGGAACCCCGTTACAAGATATATGGTACTACCATTTGTATCAGCATTTATGTTAGGAAATCCAATGTCGATGACAATGGGTCGGTTCTTACCAGAATTCTATAAACCAAGCTTTATTGCAGCCCAAATGCAGTTCTGTCATACAAGTAATGGAGTTTTTCCACATATCAATCCAGGGGAACTGTTCGTGTGGTTAGGGATTGCTCAAGGCATAATAAATTTAGGGTTAAATGAGATGGAATTAGCTATTAGATACTTGTTGGTAGGATTAGTAATGAACTTTGTTGGTGGATGGGTAACTGATTTCATCACTGAAAAGTTATGCAAACAACAAAATGTTGAATTAAGTAAAGAAGTAGAAACAGTAGTTTAATCATACTAATAAAAGAGGGATAAAAATGACAAAGTATAATAGTATAAAAGTTACAAAGGGAAGCGGTGGTTTTGGTGGACCACTTGTGATTACGCCTACGGAAGAAAAGCATAAGTTTATTTATGTAGTCGGTGGTGGAGAAAAACCTGAAATTGTAGATAAAATTGTTGAATTAACAGGTATGGAAGCAGTAAATGGATTTAAAACATCTATTCCAGACAATGAGATTGCGCTAGCCATTATTGATTGTGGTGGAACATTACGTTGTGGAATTTACCCTAAAAAAGGAATTCCCACTATTAATATTATTCCTACAGGAAAAGCTGGTCCATTAGCGCAATATATTACTGAAGAAAATTATGTATCTAATGTAGGTAAAGCACAAATACAATCAACCGATGCCAATCCAGCAGAGTCTCCTACGAATAGTACTGAAGAAAAATCCTCTCAAAAATTGGAAAAGACACCTAAATATGATACTAGTAAAAAAATGACCCAGCAGGGGGGAGGTAGTATGATTGCCAAAATCGGTATGGGTGCAGGCAAGTTCATATCTACTGTAAATCAAGCTGCTCGTGAAGCGGTTCAAACGATGTTGAATACAGTTATACCATTTATGGCTTTTGTATCATTAATTATTGGACTAATCGAGGGCTCTGGTGTAGGAAATTGGATCGCTAATACGATGGCTCCTTTGGCTGGAAATATCTGGGGCTTAATGTTGATCGGTTTTATTTGTTCCGTACCTTTCTTATCACCGCTCTTAGGACCTGGAGCAGTTATTTCACAAGTTATTGGTACTTTAATCGGAGTTGAAATTGGTCGAGGTAATATCCCACCACAATTAGCCTTACCAGCATTATTTGCAATTAACACACAAAACGGTTGTGATTTCATCCCTGTAGGGTTGGGGTTGTCAGAAGCTAAATCAGAAACAGTAGAGGTAGGAGTACCTGCAGTTCTCTATTCTCGTTTCTTAAATGGGCTTCCACGTGTAGTAGTAGCTTGGCTAGCGAGTTTCGGTTTGTATAGTTAAGTCGTTTGAATGAATAGGAAGGAATAATTTATTATTATGACAGTTTATAAAACAAAAGTAAATAACATTGGAGAAGAAGCAGAATTATTTCAAGAAGAGAAAATGGTTATATTGTTTGGAGAAAATGCGCCTGCAGAACTAGCAGAGTACTGCTACAATATTCAAGTTAATCCAATAGAAGGCCATATTGCTGTTGGTCAGCATGTATATTTTGGAGATGTTCCTTTTGAAATTACAGCGGTTGGGGATGTAGTAGAAAAGAACTTACAAGATTTAGGTCATATAACTATTAAATTTAACGGAGAAAGTATTGCTGAATTAGGTGGAACTCTATATGTTGAAGATAAAGAGATGCCAGAAGTTAATATTGGAACAAAAATCTCAATTCAATGAGAAATCATTAAGCCGTTCCACAATTGTGGGGCGGCTTAAATAATACAGGAGATCATATGAATACGATTATATTTGACATGGATGGTGTGTTGATTGATTCGGAGTATACATATTTTGAATCAAAAACAAATATATTAAATGATGCAGGATATGATGTAGGTGTAAGTTATCAATATCAGTTTATGGGAACAACTTATAATTATATGTTGCAAACTATGAAAGATGAATTGAAATTGCCGCTCGAAGTTGAAGACTATATCAAGGAAATGAATCAAAGACGAAAAGATATAGTTGAGAAAGATGGTGTTAAACCTATTAAAAACATTCAAAAATTAATCAAAAGACTATATAAATCAGAATTCAGAATGGCCGTTGCATCATCATCTCCGAAAATCGATATAGAATTTGCTATAAAATCATTAGATTTAAATCAATATTTTGAGTTTTTAGTGAGTGGAGAAGAGGTAGAAAATTCCAAACCAGAACCAGATATCTTTTTATATGCGGCGTCTCTGTTAGAAGTTTGCCCAAATGAATGTATTGTTTTCGAAGATACCAAAAATGGAAGCAAGGCAGTAAAAGCAGCGAATATGTATACTATTGGATTCGCAAATCCAGATTATCCTAAACAAGACTTATCAATTGCCGACGAGATTATTACAGATTTTTCAGAAGTAAATATACAAGAACTGAAGAATAAGTGAAGGAGTTTATATAAATGAAATTAATTATTGATTCAGCCAATACTGAAAAAATTAGTGATTATTTAAC
Organism: Marinilactibacillus sp. 15R; assembly: GCF_001895285.1. Lineage (NCBI taxonomy): Bacteria > Bacillati > Bacillota > Bacilli > Lactobacillales > Carnobacteriaceae > Marinilactibacillus > Marinilactibacillus sp. 15R. The sequence goes on along the minus strand of NZ_CP017761.1, from coordinate 2,629,437 downwards.
CTATTTGCCAGTTGAAGGTGTGACGACGAACCCCAGTATATTGAAAAAAGAGGGGAACATTGAATTTGTTAACCATATGAAAGAAATCCGTTCCTTAATTGGAAAGGAAAAATCACTGCATATCCAAACGATTGCCGAAGATTACGAAGGTATGATTAAGGATGCTCGTAAAATTGTCGATTTAATTGATAGAGAGGTATATATAAAAATACCTGTATCAAAAGATGGATTAGCTGCGATTAAAACGTTAAAAGCAGAAGGGTTCAATATAACAGCGACAGCTATTTATTCTGAGATTCAAGCGTTACTAGCCACTGAGTTAGGAGCAGACTACTTGGCGCCATACGTCAATCGTATGAGCAACCTAAACACAGATCCATATAAAATGATTAGTAATATCTATCGTAATATATCTGCTACAAACAGCGATACGCGCATCCTAGCAGCCAGCTTTAAAAATGTAGATCAAGTTTTAAAAGCAGTTCAATCTGGTTCTACACACGTAACCGTAGGAACAGATGTGATTGATGCTTTCTTAGCAAATGCAAATATCACCATAGCAGTAAGTGATTTTGGAAATGATTGGGAATCTGTATATGGGAACTATGAAATATAAATTATATTAGCGTAAAAATTATTGGAAAAATCAACTTATCAATACATTAACTTTTGAAAGTTAAATAGAAACATAAATTTCTGAAGTTGGTGTATATGTTCTTATGAATCGGATGTGCATGTTATCTACTCCTAGTGATGTTAATATTTTGGGTAATAACATTTTGATTACTTTTTGACATCAGGTTCATGACTGTAACAATCCCTTAGAAGATGTATTTCTTATAAGAGAATCAATGCAACGGAATGTTTCTACTTTTCATCCGCTGTCTGGATTCAATTTCATCTTTTAATTCACACTCCAAGGTGAAATTGTTTTTTATTAATGTCTTTTTGTACCCACATTTCGCACACGAATATTTGTAAAATCCCCAATATGTTCGTTGTTTTTTCATTTTACGATAATCATGGATGCAGTATGGTCCATCAATATGAGTTATATCAACTTCTTGATCTTCCAATTGGTCATTTTTTACATTACTTCGTATGTGGTCAGAATTTAAATTTCCTTTTATTTTCCAAAGAAAACCCGCGTAATTGACTTCACCAGACACGTCGTGATAATAAGGTATAGAGAATATCATAGGAAAAGGCTCTTGTCTTTGATTGATTTTACTTCTAATATGTATTTAAGGAAAGTACAATTAAACAAAATGATGGGGGGTAAAAATGCAGGTAAGTGATTACATAAATTGGTGGGAGGAGAATAAAGAAAAGGGATTAGAGGATGTAAAAGAAACATTCTTATCCCTATTTCCTAAAACAAATTTTTTACCGTCAATTTATCACTCGATTTTATATAAGTATCTTAATAATGACCAGATGAAGCATTGGGATGCTGACATATTCTCACTTTCTAAAAATAAAATTGAAGAGCTAGAAAGCAGTCTTGGAAAAGAAGTGATGTACTCAACTTTATTATCTAATTTCCATACTAAACTATATTGTGCAGATGGGGTCACGTTTCAGAGGCGTTAGTCAGTCTAACAATTTCTAAATGTTATAGATTAAGTCGGAGATTTGTAACCGTAATAACTGTGGTTGTGTCAAAATATACGTTGCCCTACCAAAGACTAAAAGGAAAGGAGACTAGGGTTGTGAATAATACAGAAGAAACAGAGCAATTTGTCTATGGAATAAGTGTTAATGAAAATGGATTTAAATTTACGTCTCCCATCGAAAATGCCTTAATAACTGCAAAAACTGAAATACAGAGACTTGAAGATACTATCAAATCAGTTGAGAGTATTAGACCCGACTGTGATAAATTGGATTATGCTTTAGCTGCAAGTTCAGGAGTTCTGTGTGGAATTATTGATATTTTCATAGTTGGAAAACCCGGAGAGTCTCCAGCAGGTAATATTACTGATAAGTGGTTTTTGAATCGGACAACTGACTTCGCTAAACTTTGTGGATGGGATGGCAAAGGAGATGCATCATCAGCAATTAGATTTCTTGAGAAAAGATTTAAAATTCCTTATGATCAGCGCGGAGCCGGCGATGCTGGAAGTATAATATTTGACTTGAATCCTTCAAATCATCATTTTAAATCACTTGGCCATAATCCGACTTTGCTAGGCTTGTTTTTTTCGATATTAGATCAATTTACAAATCAATCACATTTTGTTTCTGGTGGAGAACTGATATCTTTGCAGAATGCTGATGGGAAATTTGAACTTCGAGGTAGTAGTGTTCCAGCAAAATTGTTTTGCGGTTTTAGCAACTGGTTGGGTCATTTGATTTCTGATGTGTCCGGATCATCGAATAGTAGAGGACGAGGTATGGGAATACCTTCTCCGTTTTGGGCATGGACGAACGATATTATTGCATTAAAGAGTAAACTTAATATTCCTGTCTCACAATTTGACAACACACTAAATGAATTGGCTCTAAGCATATACAAAGAAGGTTACGACATCCGCTTTCAAGCGACCCAGATTATTCCAGTCTTTATAAATGAAATCATTGTCAGGTTGGTATATTCGATAAGACGATTGGTAAAATATTTCGTAACTACAGACAAAGAATACCATTCGGCATCCGTTATGTGGAAAGCCTGTGAGCCGTTTTCAAATCCCACAGTAAAAAGAATGCTTACAGTAGCGCATGGAACCTTTTGCATGATGGATCTCAGTGATGCTACAGTAAGGGCCTTCATAACTGGAGGTGGCACTTTCAACATGACTGAATTTTTTCTTCGTCTTAACATAGTTGGAGTGGGACGTTTCACTATTTCATTGTATGGAGAAGTAAAGCGGGCGGTTGTAATACGAAAAGCTGAGTCTAAAGCTCGATTTTCAAGAAAAGAAATAATAATAGTAGAAAATTACCTGAGTGGACTCACATTGTTATCCGAGTTATACGATGATAAGGAGCTTATAGATTTTCTCGATGATTTTAAGAACAGCGATATGTATGTTGAGGCGTTTCAGAAATCTACACGGTTGGCAAAACTCAGAAAAGTCCCTAATAGTAAGGTGCTCAGGACAAAATCCGATATAGATTCATATTTTAAGGGGGCTAACAGACAATGAGCAAGAAAAAATCGAAGTTAAAACTTGCCCAAAAGCAGGTGGAATTGGTTATCCAAAAAACAAATGGAAAAATAGGCGAGTTAGGCATACATACAAGCCAACTTTATGATGAATTGAAAACTTTGCAAAAACTCTTTGAAGATATAAGAAATGCTCCAATAGATACAAAATTAGAGTATGAACAACTGAAGAGTATACGTTTGAACTGGAAACAGCAAGCAGAAAAAATTGAGTCAGATTCCAAAACTGCCGCCGCAAAGAATGCAGGGAAGGGTGCTGCGGGGGCAGGTGTAGGAATCGCAGTTGCCACCCTTGGCCCTACTGCTGCAATGGGAGTTGCGACAACGTTCGGTGTTGCTTCAACAGGAACAGCTATATCAACATTGAGTGGCACGGCAGCTACCAATGCGGCGTTAGCATGGCTGGGAGGTGGGACGCTTGCGGCTAAAGGGGGAGGAATGGTTGCCGGGAAAGCATTACTGGGTCTCGCCGGACCTGTCGGTTGGGCGATTAGCGGAGTTGCGCTTGTGGGCAGTGGATTTCTACTCTGGAAAGGGAAAAATGATAAGAACCGACTTGAAGATATTTTCACTCTCATCAGCAAGCGTGATGCCAAATCATACGAACTTGCAATCGTAGAATTAAATGAGCGTATAAAACGTATTATAGATGAAAGTCAAAAACTCAGATATTCGATCGAAAGAACAAGAGAATTTGGCTTGGACTACAATAGAATGACAGAAGCTCAGCAGCATGAATTAGGTTCTTATGTAAATCTGATGAACTCTTCTACTCAATTGTTGGTTAATCCAATAACTGGATTGCAGCTAAGATATGACATGAATGATCTGAAGAAATACATTGCTTCTAGCGAAATCAAAGTTGATGATAAGAAGACAAAAATAGTTATTTTTCTCTCAAATCTCCTGTACAAGATAAATTTAGATGAAAAAGACAAGAAGTTATTATGGAAGTTTTTTAAAGGAAACAAGAAATTTTTATCTTCAATAGAAATATCAAAGAAGGATTTTGAGTTTTCGATTATTGAAACGATAAGCGACGCCCTTGAACATAAGTATAGTTCAGTAAGTATTTGATAAGATTGACAGTAGTATACGTTCCTGGTGATAATAAGTAAATATACCTTATTAACATAAATGTATTACAGCTCAAAAGTTTATAAGTTATTTAATCTGCTCTGTAAATTCTTTTGAATTTAGTAATCAATAATAGCAAGCTCTTAGAGCATTTAATATATTTGATTCCAGATGCAGTAAATTATGTAGTATGGCAAGTACTACATCTGTTTTATGTCTGCATGCCTATCATCTCCAATTATATTAAGTCTATCTTTCTAGAGCTTACAGTACTTGTGGAAACCTTGAAATTCCAGTTAAGGGTTTTATAAGTTTTTAAATTTATATATTAGTATATGAAACAATCATAAATGGATTAATCTATCACGCATCATTAAATTTTAGTGGAATATTGTAATTTTGTAACTGTCAACTAGAATTGTTCAATTTATAGTTTAGTATTCGCAATCTATTTAAAAGAGAATTTAATCTTTTTTAATTTAATTTAAATGGCAAATATTTAAACAAAGTGTTTTGTCATAATAGATATTACTAACTATTGGGCTGAACAAAAAATATACGAAATAAAATTATAATCTTTTATAGGATATGAAGAATAGATTTAAGATAAAGGAATGTCGATATACTTACTCAGTGAATATGTAATTTAAATAGATGGGGAATAAACGATGACTGAAAAAATAAATGTAAATATAAATGGACCGATCAATTTTTACTCAATAGAAAAGCATAAGAACAATTCGTTTGAGGAGCATCAAAATGAAATATAAAAGTTGAAAATATTAGCTTTAAAAATTTACTTAATATTTTTAAATTTGTGTTTATTTATTAAAGATAGAGATCAATACTGAACAGTTTGCTGGTTGGTTTGAGTATGCTGGATTTTATAATGAAGTTAGCCAGGTGGCTAACTTCATTATAAAATCCAGCTAATTCTGAAAGTAATAAAGGGTTTGTCAAGGGCAGTTTAAATTTGCAGGTTATGACAATATAAAATGTAGGTCTATGACAATCCCCTTCGCTAAAGTTAGGTTTTCCCTTTCATACGATACGATTTCCCGGTCATCTTGAAGATATTAACATGATGGATCAGCCAATCCAGGATGGCAGCGGCTATTTCCGTGTTTTGAAACAGTTCGCCCCATCTGGATAAAATAATGTTCGTCGTGATCAGGGTTGGTTTCTTTTCATAGCGCATGGTCATGAGTTGGAAGAAAAGATTGGCTTCCACTTTTTGGATGGGCAGATATCTGATCTCATCAATGATCAAAAGGTCGTACCGAGCGTAACGTCTGAGGACACGGTCAACGGTTCCTTTCTCAAAGGCAGAACGAAGACGTAAAAGCAGTTCATGACAGCTGCTAAATAAGGTGCGATATCCTTGATGACAAGCTTCAATGCCGACGGCAATAACGAGATGGGTCTTACATACACCTGGATTGCCAATAAAAACGAGGTTCTCTTTCTTTTCCATAAATCCCATATGCTTTAAGTCGAGAATCTCTTTTTTATTGAGACTCGGTTGGAAGCCGAAGTCAAAATTTTCCAGTGAAGACCGCTCAGGGAACCGTGCCCGCTGAATGACCCGCTCGACTTCTGGTTCTTTTGAAAAGCTAGCTCTTGGTTCGTCAATTCTAATAAAGACGTTGTCAAGGATAGCTCTTCTCGATTCGCTGCTTCGATATAATTTGGAATGTATTCCCGCATGTGCTTCAGGTTCAAGGCGTCTAGATTATTAAGGAGTTTCTGGTAGTCACTGCTCATCTAAAGACACCTCCAGTAGATCATATTGTTTCAAACTTTGTGCGATGTGTTCTTGTATGTCTCGCTCTTCCTTGTGACTCATCACGTCTGATTTAAGGATTTGAACCAAGTCTTTTTCGTTGTAATTCCATAAGATATCCGGTATTTCATCAGTAGCTTGGAAGAATTCTAGATTCAATCCTCACATAAGTCGTCAACAATCAGAATAATATCCGTCGTATCATGAAACTCATGATTGTAAACATGAAGCCGGTCCATTGTACGCGCAAGTGCTTCTACACTTCCGTTTGTCTGCGGACAGAAGGGACGACAGACCATTGGAGTGAATATAGCATCTTTTTATAATTGTCTTCAACAAGTTTGATATTCAGTGGATTTCAAGTTTTTATTTTGAAGGAGAACAGTTATAATAATTATAAGATTTTTAATTTTGATAATTTTATTAAAATACATTAGTAATTACGGAGATATGAAAGGAGAAAATTATGTTGAACTTATTAGAAATGGCTGTGGCCAATCAGTTTAAAAAAACGGGTGAGAAGAAAAAGTTGTCAGTTTCGGGGCAAGTAAATGATAAGTATGATGTTTATGCAATTCCAGTAGAGTATCTTTATTATAATGATCAAAACGGTCGCATTAATACTACATATAAAAAATACAAAACTCAGAACGTAGCTCTAGTACCTGAAGTTGGAGATTCAGAATACAATGATATTTTTGAAAAATTTATTATAGATTCAAATAAGGAAGCGTTGAAAAATACATTACAATCAATTAAAGATAAAACCCAACAAGAACCAGGTGTGGTTTTACCTGATGGGCGGGTAATCGATGGAAACCGTCGATTCACTGCACTTAGATTATACCAAAAAGAAGATGGTATACCTAAAGAGTTTAATGCTGTTATCCTACAGTTAGATGCTCAGTCTAAAACCGATGAAAAAATAATTAAAGAGCTTGAATTAGATTTGCAACTTGGTCGTGAAGAGAGAGTCAATTATGATCCAATTGATCGTATTTATGACGTATATAGTACTATTGAAGTCGAAAAATTAATGACAACAGAAGAGTACAAAAAAGCCTCAGGAGCTAAGAATACTAGGGGAATCAATCGAGATATTAGATTAGCTAATCTAATTCTAAAATTTATTCAAATTGTTTCTCCAGGTAATAACCCAATTGATAAGTTTTATTTAGCACGTGATTTAAAACTTGATGGTCCGATTGAAGAAATTGAAGGAACAATCAATAAGCTGAAATCAGCAGACAAAGAAGCAATAACTGAAGCAGTACTAGTGCACTTGGCAGTGGCAAAGTCTGATGAGAATCAAAAAGATTCAACTCGAATCATGCGAGACTTAAAGACTCATATTTTAAATACTTCTGACACTTTAAGACATTATGTAGCGGCGGTAGATGACAAAGTAGATGTGATTATGGAAGCTTTTGAAGAGAATCCTATACAATCTTCAAATGATATTAAAGTAGTGATTAATCAAGATAAGGAATTGCAATCATCAGTTGAAAAACTTACAAGATCTACAAATCGTTTAATTCATAAAGGTAAAAACGATTCAGAACGAAAAAAAACCCTTATTGAATTAGAAAATATTCGAGATAATCTTGCAGAAATAAATGCAGATGATTTTTCAGAACTTACAGTGGATGAAAACTTAGATGCTAAAGACGTATTGATAGAGATTACAGATGTTTTATATAAACTTAAAAAGGACTTGAAATTATGACATTTTCTGACAAGGTAAAAAAAACAATTCAATCTCAATATACTAGTAATCTAGTAGATGGTTTTTATAGACCATTACTAAATGAAGCGAAATTATACCAACGAGTTTCAGGATATTTTAGTACTGCAGGATTAGACTTATATGCTGATGGTCTTGAAGAACTGGCAAAAAATGGTGGAAAAGTACAATTTATTATTTCAAAGGAAATTAGTGAAAGTGATTATACGAAAATCAAAGCAGGATACGAATTGCTTAATGAATTAAAACCTCTTAAATTAGCGGAACGTAACGATAAATTAACTTCAAAGGCACAGCAACAATTAGGTAATTTAGCATTTATGATTGCTATGGGTCGTGCACGCATAAAAGTAGCATTAACTAGTCAAGGGATTTTTCACGACAAATTTGGGTTGATTTCGTCAGAATCTGAATATGTATTTTTTAGCGGATCAGCTAATGAAACAAAAAGTGGAATTAGTAAAAATTATGAGAGCATAAGTGTAGATGTTTCATAGGATTTTAGTAAGAATGTTAAATCACGTATCCAGTCTAATGTTGAAAGATTTAATCGTCTTTGGAATGATAATGAACCTGGAGTTAAAGTTATTGAAGCTTCTGAATTAGCGTACGAAGAAATAGCAAAGTACCAATCGCAAGCCAAAATTGAAAAGCAAACATTAATCAATGATTGTTTTGACAATTCTACAATTCCTAAAGATGCTATTGGTTTTCAACTGTTCGGTAGCTCAGTTGTACGAATTGATAATACTTCACCAAAATTAACTTCAACTGACAGAAAGTTAAGAATAGGTAGTGATTTATCACATTTTTTTGAGAATGATAATGAAAGAATTAAAGAATTAACAACTTACAAAGATATCGAACGTATTATTAAAGTTACGAGAGAACGTGCAAGTAGAAAAAATATTGAAGTTATAGTTACTGATGCAGTTTACGAATTTTTAGCTCGTAACAAATACTCTATTGAAAAATACAAAATTCTCGGTAATGTATATAAGAGAGAAGTAGGAAAGTTTCCTGAGGATAAAAAAATAAGTTTTTTAGATTTTTCAAAAATAATACAATCTGAAGTAACCAGACCTTTGTATGATTTGCACTTGAGGTCAGCATACTATAAATATGAAATGGCTAATGCTGCAAATTTTTCTGTTCCTGGATCGGGAAAAACTGCTATGTTACTAGGTGTTTTTGCTTACTTAAATCGCAACAGCGCACCTGAAAATGAAAAAATTGATAGAATGTTAGTGATTTGTCCAATTAACGCGTTTGACAGTTGGAAACGAGAGTTTAAAGCTATTTTTGGTGATAAAAAAGAATTGAAATATATAGACTCTCAAAGCGCTAAAGATTTTGAATATGACATGAATGTAAACTGGGGAATAAGTAATCTTGTATTAGTCAATTATGAATCGCTCCCTACGTATATAAATCAATTAAAGCAAAATATTGATGTTAAAACGATGTTAGTATTTGATGAAGTTCATCGTATCAAAAATCCCAATGGAAAACGCGCAAGTAAGGCTTTAGAGTTAGCGAAAATACCCCAGTTCAAATATGTATTAACAGGAACGCCTATTCCTAATACATATAAAGATATTTATAACTTTTTGCATATCCTTTATGGTAATGAATATAATTCCTTTTTTGGATGGGATCCTCAAGCCCTAAATAATCCTAAAATTCGTGAGATAAAAGAAATAAACAAGAAACTTTATCCCTTTTTTTGGAGAACTAATAAAGATGATTTAAATGTCCCAAGAGCTGAATCAGATATAGTGGAAGTTGTGCCTCCTAGTCTAGAACAGCTTGAATTAGCAGAGTCTATACACTTTAATGAATCCTCTAGCCTAGCAAAATTGATTAGACTGATCCAAGCTTCAACAAATCCATCATTAGTGAATGAATCCATCGACTATAATGAATTGATGTCGTTTGATGATGATGGGGATATTAGAGGGATTTCAGAAGAGGACTTCAATGGATTACTCTACGAAAATAATCAGAAAGAGAATAAGAAAAATTATTTAAATTTAAGAACTGACTCCATCGTTTCACCCAAGTTTAATAAAGGAATTGATTTGGTATCTAGTCTTGTTAATGAAGGTAAAAAAGTATTGGTGTGGGGTATATTCGTAAATACAATTCAAAAAATAACTGATAGACTCAGAGATAAGGGTATTAAGGTTAACTTAGTCTATGGAGGAACAGAAAAGACAAGCCGTGATAACTTAATTAATGAGTTTAGAGACGGAGATGTTCAAGTTCTTGTTTCTAATCCTCAAACTTTAGGGGAGTCTATTTCTCTACACCAAAGTGTTCATGACGCAGTATATTTTGAGTATGATTTTAATTTAACATTTATGCTCCAGTCCAGAGACCGAATCCATCGATTAGGACTTGATCAAAATCAATATACACGTTACTATTATTTACAAACCCTTTCTGAAGACGCATTAAGTACCAGACCAGGTTATATTGACGAAAAGATATATGGGCGTTTAAAAGAAAAGGAACAAATTATGTACGGTGCGATTGATGACAGTACATTATCAATTGAATATAGTACTAATGAGATACTAGATGCAATTAGAATTATTGATGAAGAAAGAAAGAGAATAAATACAAATAATGATAAATTCAAAAATTAAGGTTGGCGAAATGTTTGATGGTGTAGGTGGTTTTCATTTGAAACCAACACAAGCAAGTCAAAACTCTAAAATTGATTGGTCAAATCAATATGAACCATCAAGAAAAAACAATTTGCTCTCAATATAAAAAACTTTTTGAATACTAAATCTGTAAATAAAGAAAACAAAGATTTAGATATTCAAATTAAGAATGATGATAGGGATGTATCTTCCAAGTTTAGAAATGAGCACACGTTACCTGGATATTTAAATGGTTTTGACAAACCGAGACTGTACTATAGTGAAAAGTTACAGCCGGAACAACCATTAAATTTATTAACAGAGAAATCTATTCTTAAACAATTTGACATTTTGAATAAATATTATTAATTAGTAATGGAGTGTAACAATGAATCAGTTTAATTTTCACGAAATAACAACAGTAGATGAACGTTATAAGAAAATTCAAGATTTATACAATAAAGAACTTAAAATGTTTAAAAAATTTGCAGATGAGTTAACAATAGAAGCAGGTAAATCTAAAGGAAAAAGTGGGAAAGCAAGTTCATACAGAAGACACCTGATTAGATTGATTCTTGGATATGAGGATATTTATGGAGAAGAGTTAGGGAAATTAACAGAGAAAAACTCACTTAATAAGCTTAAGCAACTATTAGAAGTTGAAGGATTTAAAGAATTTAATAGTGAAACTGGACATTTCTATAGCGCTACCATTTCTTGTTATCAGTCGTTTGTAGTGAAAAAGCAATCAATATCTGAAACGATAGTAGAATATCAGTTCAATCAGAACAGTTACGAAATTGAAGAAAAAGATAATAATAAGTTTATTGTTAATAATAGTATACAGCTAGGACCAGCGCCAAGAAAACAACCTATTATTGTAAATAAGAATCAAATTTACCCTAGGAATATTAAAGAGGCTGAAGAAGCCAAAAATAAAAGTAAAAGACAATGTGAGTATAAAAGTTCGCATAAAACGTTTTTAATGAAAGACGGAAAGCAATATATAGAAGCGCACCATTTAATACCAATGGCTGCACAACAATTTTACGAAAATACTATAGATTTTTCAGATAATATTGTTACTTTATGTCCTAACTGCCATCGGAAAATACATAACGGAATAAAGAATGAGAAAAAAGAAATGATTAATAAACTTTTTGAAAAAAGAAAAGATAAGTATTACAAGTTCGGGATTGAAATCTCAAAAAAGGAACTACTTAATTATTATCAAATTTTAGACTGAAATCGTTAAATGATTATCTGCAATTTGTTATTAAAGTATAAAGGAATAAAAGGGCTTTGAGGATAATATACTATTCCTTAAAGCCCTATTTATCAAATAGATTTTTGTAATTCATCACCAATACGCTTAACGATTTCAGTTACAAGAGCATTCCCCATAAAGAACATACGCATACGATCAGTGACTTCGACAACTTCTCCAGTTGAAGTCTTTTTGTATTTAGTCCAATTGTCAGGGAAGTCTTGTAGTCGTTCAGCCTCTATTGGAGTCAACAAACGGTAACGTCCATTGATGTTTAATAAGTGAGTAGAACGATTGACTGATCCTTCTGACGTCAACATGGTTCTTCCGGGAAGTTCTAAGTTATCGTAAGGGGACATGCCACCTTCAGCGAAAGTATAAGTGTGTCCTTCACTAGTCGTTCTTTCGATTTTTTTTGCGCCACGAAGATACTCGAATTTTTCCAATCTGTCTTTATCTGTGAGGTAATATCTCTCAGATACTTCATTCTCAGGCTGGATGATTTCTCCGAGAGTGATTGGTTGTTCTTCCATTGTAGGTTTAGTATCAATAGTAAAATATCTTCCATGCCTCATGATACCAGTGTTCCAGACTTTTCCTGTAAACTCATCAGAAATCTCAACGATATCATCAGGTAAATCATAATAAGCATGTCTAGATTTAACAGGCGTATCTAAAATAGGAAATTGTCTAGCGAATAAACCATCAGTGAAAATATAATCATCATAAAGTGTCTCATCAAATAATGTATGAGAAGCATGTGATTCATAGTTCGCATCGATTTTCTTAGCGAAATTTGTATCATTACGGTATACAAAAAAGAATACTCGACGACGACGTTGACTACGGCCATATTCAGCAGCATTGATTACTCGCCACTCTACAGAATAGCCCAATTCATTGAAAGAAGCTAACATTATTGCAAAATCTCTTCCTCGTTGTTTAGAGGGAGCTTTAAGTAAACGATCGACATTTTCAAGAATAAGGTATTTTGGTCTAATAATTGTAGTAGCTCTAATGATCTGCCAAAACAGTACGCCTTTTTTGCCTTCGATTCCAAGCTCATTTTTCTTACTTCTTGCAACAGAATAGTCTTGGCATGGGAATCCGCCGACTATCATGTCAGCATCCATTTTCTCAAATTCTTCATCAGATATATCTTCGATATTTTCATTAATATTCATACTGTTTGGGAATCGATAATCGTACACTTCAAATGCATCTTGTGATTTACGGGAAGGTTCCCATTGGTTGGACCACTCAGTCTCAAATAGTTCAGGATTTGAATTTTCTAGACCTATCCTGAATCCACCAACACCAGCAAATAGTTCTAATACTTTAATCTTATCTTCCATTATACGAACGTCCTTTCGATGTAACTAAAAGTATTATACACTAAATTTCAAAAAAGATCAAGATCGAATTAGTAAAATAATCTAATTAATTTTAGAAAAAAGGGATACTGTAAAAAAGGGAATCTTTGACGGAAGTTCATGAGCACGCTCTGTCAGCGGTCGATAAGCCTATTAAATCATTAGTCTTATCAGAAACACTAGCAAAGTATGAGCTCAACCAACAAAACAAAGGCTGGATAGGCAATGCAATAGAGAACGATTGGGTTGGTATTTTTTAACAATAATCATAGAGAAATAGATATACATACCTTACTTAGGAATAGTGACTACTATAAAATAGACAAAAAATGGATTGAGTGACAAATAAAGACTAATGAATATTGCGGATGAATAGAGCCAAGTGCATGGAATTTTGAGTCAGCGAATGTGGAAACTAAAGTAACCTATTGCAGGCTAGAGAGCCATTTAATCAACTACAGCCAACAGATGCACCACCCCGGGTAAAAAAGTATGTAATACTCAATAATCTGTCATACAGTTTACATTTTAATATGGAGTCTATGTATAAAGTGAACGTATAGTATACAACACTTGCTAAAGACTAAAAGCCACCTCATAGTAGGTGGCTTTTCGAAATTGGAAGTTTATATATAATCAATTTCCAAAAGTTTATTAGTTATCCAATGTCCCTTTATCCAATAATTCTGCTTATACATCGCTATACCATTGACGATTTCAGTTTTATCCGAAGAGTCACGTCCAGTACCACGTAAAAATACTGCGTAATCTCTAGATTTTGGAAAATTGATACTAGTCTTTGTTTGTCCATTTTTGTTTATTACAGGGTGTCCTTTTTTAATGCCAGATGTGTAATTAACTACTGTCTTTTCTAAATTATTATTTATGAGTAAATTTCGAGTATCATCCCAAGTTCTTTTTACTTCTTGCTCAATAAATTCATCTGAAAAAGATAAACGTTTGAAACCTAAAAACTTATTGTCTAGAAGTTTATCCTTACTATTTTTTTCTTCGAATATTATAAACAAAAATTGATTTTGACTAAAATATTCGTAAATACTTGAATCTTCGAAATTTATTGTCTCATCTTTCCATTCGGTAAAGTCAATTGGTTCAAGTTTAGTATCCTCTGTACGATAGCCGTTGGTAGTAATTGTAATTGTTTTAGACATTAAACCAATCTCACTAAACAGCTCAATATTTGATATTTTTTTCGATTTGGCCCCAAACATACTTGTTACTATTCGCTCAGTTACATTTTTAGAAACATCTTTCTTAGGTGTTAACTTAGTAGGTATTTTAAGTATATGTAGCAATTCTTTCACTGATTTACCTTTGTATAAAGTTGAAAAATGGTTTAATCGCGCATCTAATTCGCTGAAAGATGTTATTGGATCATTTAGTTGTTCGAAAGCTCTTCCAAAGTATTGTTGAACAATTGTTGAGACAGTTGCTCTTTTTAATCGGAAACGTGGACGATTCGGCCATTTTGGAGCAGTATCTATCATCATTAAATCGGAACGCAGTGCTGACGAAATCCTTGGATATTCGTTAGTAGGTTCAGGATAATTTGCGTGTAAAAATTTTATAAAGTCTCTGACTTTTATCCAATCCTGTTCGAGAATTCCTTTTTCAATTTCATTAAATTCATACAGCTCATATCCTTTGATAGGAAAGTTAGCATAATCAGCTGCTGGGACTGTTTTTTTAGAGTCATATAGATAATACACCAGTAACATATGTTCTAATTTGTGCCAAAACATAGAGCTAAGAAAGTCTTCAAACACAATTTTTTCTGGAGATACGGCAGTAATTGACATAGGTTCTTTTGCTTCATAAATGTTAGAAGTATTCTTCTGCTCTTTAATCCTTATGCCTGTTGTTTTAACTTCTGTTTCTATACCATCAACAAAAATGTCTGCTTCTTGTTTATTATCACTTGGATATTCTAAAACTGATTCTTCTATTACATCACCAGCTATGCCTGTAATTTTTGAATGTTTTATTGTTTTTTTGAATACATTGTTTTTATCTATTTCACCAAGAGTTTTGTTGATTACGCTTCCTAAAATATCATTTATTTCTTTCCTTGTAAAAGTCCTGTCTTGCCTAGTGAATATCTTATCGCCTTGTGACATAGTGCACCTCTTTTTTTAACTATATGATTATATACTAACATAAAAAAGCTTAAGCTTTTAATTTAACTAAGACATAATTAGTAAATGACTACGATAGAGCATTCGCATAGAAATGATATCAACATTAAACATATTACAACTAAAAAACTAGACTGTTTCTTTATTATCGATCAAATCAACAATTTTATTAACGCAATCTTCTAAATTTTTTATAACTTCTTTCTCCCAAAAATGGACCGTCACCCAGCCTTCTTCCTCTAATTTTATATCGTTTCTTTTATCTCTCGCCATATTTTCTTCGATTTTCTCAATCCAATAATCTCTGTTCTTTTTCAAACGAGTTTTTCTCTCTTCCCAATTCTCACCATGCCAAAATTCTCCATCAACAAATACAGCGATTTTATATTTAGTGATAGCAATATCAGGAGAACCAGGAAGTTTTTTATAATTTTTTCTGTACAGAACGCCCATGTGCCAAAGAGCTTTAGCCAAAAGGCTCTCTGCTTTACCCCCTTTTAGTCGAACATTGGACATTCTTTTTGATATTTCAGGAGTAGTTTCTAGTTTTCTATGTTTCAAATATATTGCCTCCTTTTGTATTAGTGAAGGAAAACGTACAGCTTGGTTACATAAACTTGATATATCCAATGGACTTAAACTTAGAAATATATTAGTCTATGTATAGGCATACACAATAACTAAGTTAGAAAAAAGGGGTGTTATGCCATCTAATACGGATTTTATTAACTAACTAGTAGAAGACCGAAAAGCTTCTAATGAACTTAGGTAGTAGCATATTTTTATCGGAAAAATGGTTTGAAGGTATACTACGATTATGCTTTGGAAGAGCACTCTTCTTTACCATTAGACTATGAATCAATGCCTACTTTAAAATTGATATTTTTTGTAACAAAATAATATTGATATAGAAAATAAAAGTATAGATTGATTGTATTAGACATGATGCAATAACTTCAAACGAAAAATACTGAAATCAAAATATTCAATCAAATAGATTTTGCGCGACTGATAAGCATCTAGAAATTATATGAAAGTTATAATCGATTTATCATTATTCACTTGGATTAAATGAAATGTATAATTAGGAGGATTGAAATGAGTAAATTATTATCAGAAAATGATGTATTAAAGCAGCTAGGTATCTCAAATTTTAGACAAGTGACAAAAGATAAATTAATGGAGTTTACTTCTTTATTGAATGAAATGAATCCAGAAGTTGCTAAAAAAGCTATAGAACTGTTTCCTCAATTCGCAAAGATGTCTTTAGAGGCTATGACTGAATATCGAAGTTTACTGGAAAAAACTCTAGATGAAAACACAGAGAGCAGTAAACAAACCTTTAATATCTATGATGAAATAATTGGAACTTTGAAAGATAGTATCGAAAAAGAAAACTTAACATTTGAAGAAAAGCAGTTCTATATTGAGAAGATGATCGAAGTGGCAAAAATGGCCGAGAAGAAAGATACAGAAAACAAGAACTTTAACTGGAAAATAGCTTCCGCAGCTGCTGTGGGTGTTGCAACTGTCTTAGGTGTGAGTGTAAGTGTTTTAGGTGGTAAAACAAAAAAAAGGTCTAACAGCAAATGATATAAAACTATTCTTAACACCTGTATTTAAAAAACTTCATAACATCATATAGAGTAAAAGGAGAATATACTTATATTGGGAAATGACATAGTAGTACAAGAACTAGATGGAGTAGAGTTCAAGTTAAAAGCTAAAGAAGATTTTTCATTTCTAGAACAATTTGGAAAAGTATTTTGCGTCTTTGATCAAAATGATTCTGGAAATATCAGCTTCGGAGTAATAAATGACAATCAGGAAAAATTTTTTATAAAAGTAGCCGGAGCACATACTTTGGAGTTTTCTGGAAGCACCTCTGAAGCAATTGAGAGATTAAAGAATACAGTAAGCATTTATTCTGACTTGAAACATCCTAGCTTAATTGAAATGATTTCTTCCGGAACTCATCAACAGTTATTTTATGTAGTATTTCTTTGGGCAGAAGGAGATTGTTTATATGATCATTGGAACTTTGATTTCTATCAGGATTATCCGGAGGTAAAATCTCCTAAGAAGAAGTTTGCACAGCTACCTGAAGAAGAAAAAATAAATACCTCGAAGAAATTACTCGATTTTATGGCTTTTGTCGAATCAAAAAGTTATGTGGCTGTCGACTTTTATGATGGAAGTATCATGTATGATTTTGAAAAGAATCAATTGACGATCTGTGATATAGACTTATTTAAAAAGGGAAAAGTGATCAATGATATAGGTACAGACTATTGGGGAACAAAAAGAATGAAAGCTCCGGAAGAATATCAATTTGGCGCTGTAATAGATTCAAGAACCAATGTATTTACGGTAGGTGCACTATTCTTCAATTTGTATGGAAATTTCTCAGGAGAGTTATTGAAAAAAATCAATACGGAAAATCGGTTTATACCTTTGAGAGAAGATGATTGGACATTGTCATCAGATTTGTATGACGTAGCACTGCAGGCAGTTAAGTTAAATCCTGAAAAAAGATATCCTACTGTTAAATCATTTCGGGACGCTTGGTATAGTAAAAATTGATTGAGAAACGGATATTTGTTTTAGAAGAAAACAATTAAAGAAAGTAATTACAGTTGTGAAGTAGAGGGAAATATATGAAACCGATGGGATTAAAACAGGGAGATAAAGTAGCCATTGTTAGTCTTTCTAGTGGAATTCTAGGAGAAGCTTTTGCAAAACATCAGGTAGAGATTGCAACAAAACGGTTGAAGTCATTTGGATTGGATCCTATTTTTATGCCTAATGCCTTAAAAGGAATAGAAGTGTTAAAGAACCATCCTGAGATGAGAGCAGAGGACTTGAAAGCTGCTTTTCGTGATCCTTCTATCAAAGGAATCATATGCGCTATAGGAGGAGATGATACATATCGACTGCTTCCTTTTTTAATGGAGGACAAAGACTTTATCCAGAATGTAAAAAATTCTCCCAAAATTTTTACAGGTTTTTCGGACACAACCATTAACCACTTGATGTTCCAACACTTAGGTATGAATACTTTTTATGGACCAAATATTTTAAATGATTTCGCTGAGTTAGGGGAGGAACTGCTTCCTTATACTAGAAAGACCATTTCTGGATTTTTTGAAGAACGAGAACTTAACGGAATTCCTGAGAGTGAGTTTTGGTATGAAGAACGGAATGATTTTTCTCAGGATGCGGTCGGAACAGATAGGAAGAAACATTTAGAAAAACGAGGAGTAGAGGTTCTGCAAGGTACGGGCAATGTTTCGGGCAAACTGCTAGGGGGTTGCTTGGAAAGTTTAGTTGAGTGTCTGACTGGAGAACGGTACAGAGAGCAGGCAGAGATGATTCAGTTCTACAATATCTTTCCTTCATTGGATGAGTGGAAAGGTAAGTTGCTGTTTATTGAAACAAGCGAAGAAAAGCCTAGTCCGGGAAAATTAAGAGAACTGTTAACTGTCTTAAAAGAATATGGACTATTTGATGTTATCAATGGTATTTTAGTTGGGAAACCACAAAACGAAATGTATTATGAGGAATACAAATCAGTTATCCTTGATGTGGTTTCCGATGAAAAATTACTCATTTTATATAATCTTCCATTCGGACATGCCTACCCTAGATGTTTGTTGCCCTACGGTATTGAAGCTGCGTTAGATGCAGAAAAGAAATCAGTGAAATTCAATGAGTCTTATTTTGGGTGATTATATCTAATGCTTTTGAAGAAAATGCCTTGCCGTTAGCACTGTATAAAATCGAAGTGAAAGTAACCTATTTTCAAGAATTTTGAAAATATGACGTTAATGTTTGCTGCCAAGAATAAGGATTATTAAGAGTGATTTTGAGGAACTAAGATGAAATCATAATTAGTCTAAGAGGTTTATACTGTTGTAAAATCAAAGAGTTAGTATGTTACTTAAGACAACGGGGATATTTACGTTTTAAAATATTTAGAGTTAAATTTCAATTAAACAGATTACATGACAAAGTAGATTGACAGAATGCTTATATGTAACTATTATTGTTACGTAGGAGTGATTTATATGATTAATACCCGTCTTTCTGTTGCAATTCATATCTTGGCTTTGATCGCCATTGAGCCCAATCTTTCTTCTAATCAAATCGCTGATAGTGTGACGACAAATCCTGTTGTTATTAGGAGAATTAGCAGCGATCTTAAAAAAGCCGGATTGCTGACTTCTCGGGCTGGAGTTACTGGATCATCATTAACCAAGAACCCTAAAGAAATTACACTTTTAGATATTTATAAGGCAATTAATTTGGAAAGAGAACTATTTTCTATACATGAAAAGCCAAACCCCAATTGTCTCGTTGGAAAAAATATACAGAAAACATTAGATGTGACTTTTGAGGGCGTTCAAAAGTCTATGGAAAATGAGTTAGAACATAATACCTTGCAAGAAGTGATTGATCATCTCTCTACATAAGGGAGATGATCTTTCTTCAAATTTATATGCTTACGGTTGACAAACCAACCTGTAACAATTATGGTTATATTAAGTTGCTAAACAACTTCTGGTTGTAACTGATTTGGTTACAATCGGAGTTTGTTAAAAGTAATTACAAGTTTAAATTTATTAGGAGGCTATATCATGAAAATCGGAATTATTGGAGCAAGCGGAAAAGCAGGAGATCTCATCTTGAAGGAAGCAATCAACCGGAACCATGAAGTGACAGCAATTGTCAGAGATGCGACGAAATTAAAGGAAAAAAATATCTCAGTAATTGAAAAAAATATATTCGACCTTACATCAGCGGATATTAAGGATTTGGATGTGGTGGTAAATGCATTTGGTGCACCTTTAGGAGAAGAACAAGCGCATGTTGATGCGGGACATACTTTGATTGAAGCATTGAAAGGAACAAATACAAGAGCAGTTGTTGTAGGCGGCGCGGGTAGCCTTTATGTAGATGAAGATAAAACCGTTCAATTAAGCGATACTCCTGATTTTCCAGATGAATTCGTACCTACAGCTAAAGGACAGGGCCGCAATCTAGAAGAATTACAGGCAACGCCCGATATCTCTTGGACTTTTATCAGCCCATCTGCCAATTTTGACGCTGATGGAAAAAGAACAGGGTCTTACAAAACTGGAAAAGATAACCTATTGGTCAATTCCAAAGGCGAAAGTTACATCAGTTATGCGGACTACGCGATTGCAGTATTAGATGAAATTGAAAATCCGCAAAATCTAAATGAGCGTTTTACTGTCGTTGGTGAAGAGCAGTAAACAGAGTCTATCTTTATACCCATTATTGTTACATGATCTATAAAAGACTAAAACAATAAAATCGTCAATGACGATGGGGTGAACTGCCTCCTGTCAAGTGAACAGATAAATAAACAAAATGTTTTGTGCCATGAATGGTTACTGTCATTTAGGTTCTCCGTCAAATGAGGTTGGTAGAGAATTTAGTCAACCATGAATAAATGCTGGAAGAGGATGTACAGGCTGCTTATGCGGCCGTACAATCTCTTCCTTTTTCTATTCTGTTGAGCTTGTTTCTGATTGGTTTTAAGTTGAAGTGCAATATAATCCGATTTTTATAGTGAATAAAGTTCCTGTAGACATAGGCTACTCGCTTCAAAACCTTGATTTTGTTATTGATTCCCTTTATTTTTCCATTGTTATAGGGATAGTAGAAGATGTTTTGGATGTGAGGAAAATGGGTTCTCAATGTCTTTAAGCTTGTTTTCATATAGCCGGACAGTTCGAGAGAAGTTGATTGATCCAAAAGCTGTCTTAACTGTTTTGAATCATTGTATTCGACTGCTTTAGGTATTGATTGATACACCCTCTAAGTCTCTTTTAATTCGAATCGTATGCCAACATCTTAAAAATGATTGCTGCTTCTAATCGTTGTCCGAATAAGGGGAAATATTGATAAGCAGTATAAGACACTGCCGATTCTTTCTTCAATAGCTTTTTCCAAAAGCGTTTTAGTCGACTATCACTTTACAGGAGAACTCACTTGTTTTTTATGTTCTAGATACATTGATTTTATTAGGGGCATTAGGGAATGTCGTTGGGGATTATATCGCTAATGGATTAAAATTCTTATTCAATCAGAATGCCGTACCACTAGAGTTGTTTGAGATGGACGTAACGGATTACCAAGAATCTCTGAGACATAGGCGCAAATTGATAGCTTCTAAGGTTAGAGCTTATTATGATCAGTGTAATAAACCAAAGAAGTCTGGCTGCAAGTCATCGTGAAATCACTTGTAATAGCGAACGATAATTGACTCAAATCCAAAATCTCTAACAAACGTAACAGGAACACCAAGTTCTTGAGCTCTGTCGATCACTTTATTGATTGTCTTGATCAATTGTTCTTTCTTATAAACAGGATTCTGTTCACGATTACCTTCTATCAACTCTTGTTGCGCATCGATCACTAGCAAAGTTTGTTTCATTAGTTCCAACCTCCTCGATTTAAAACAGTACATTTTATCACTATTATTACATACAAAGAGCTTAAATCAAATGAAATTAGAGTACTTTATCAGTCTCTCAATTTCACTTCTATACGCGAATTCTATTAATAGACCTAAAGAGAAAATGCAGCCAAACGAATTCCATATGTACACTTTTGCTTTAGAATTTTTAGTGATTAAGTTTCAAAACAGAAAAATCTAGTTCCCTAGTATATATTCATTGGATTTGATATTTTTACAATGTTAGATTTTTTAGAGGTGAAGTTCTCAAGTTTTTAAACAGACATCTAACTATTCTATAAGTCTGACATTTTTAGTATATCGTAATTTAGTATATCGTAATATACTAAAACGATCATGATATTAAGAGATAGTATTCTTTTTATTGGTCGCCAAAAGAAACCGAAAGAATTAAATGAGTGTTTCTTGAGCCAAAATTTGAAATGTTTCCTATTTCTAGTAGACGAATGCGAAGTAAGAAAAGGAAGAGAAGGAACAAGATAAATGAGTGTATTTTGAAAAGATAGGAAGTCCACTTAAAACAGCTGGATTTTCACTCCAAAATAATAGTGAAGTGTTTAAGCATGTTTGTGCGAATACCTGAATGCATACAATCCACATTAAATGTTCTCCAGTAACAATGGTTTCCATCAATGCAGCAAGTATTGCAACTCAAGATTTCAAAAAACGTCTACCTTGTAAAATCCAAGCATGTATCTATCGGAGCAGCTGTGATTATTAAAGCAACAGCTCAATTTATTGAAGAAAATCCCGACAAAAGGCCTGAAGCAATGATTTCTTTTGTTGAATGTTCACGAGCTATCATTTTTAAGTGAGCTTTTATAAAAGAGATTGATAAGATTAAGAATTTAGAATGCATTAACAAGGACAAGAAGTTGAAATATCCTGAAGAATTATCTAAAGTTATAAGAAGTGTTCGGTAACTGAAATTCTATTGAGATAAATTGAGTATATACTATGAAATTTATATAGTACAATTAAAATATTGAATACAGTGAAGACTGAAGTGAGAGCGTCAAGAAGTTTGTGTAAATAAAAAGTTCCTTCTGTAAAAAACTTATCTTTCTTCTAGTTCTCCAAACATTTCCCAAAGTTCTGCTTCAGCTTGTTGGAAACCGCGGTGGCTTCGAGTTAAAAATTTCTGATTGTACAGATCAAAATTTGAGACTAAAAAGCGATCCATAGATTCTTCATTTTGAAATTGCTCTTTACGCCGACTGTATTTTTTAATTTGTTTGTTAAAAGACTCAATCAAATTAGTGGAGTACAAGCTTCTTCGGATTGAAGCGGGAAAGTCATAAAAGGTCAGTAAGCTATCGTTCTCTAAAATAGATTTGGTTACTCTAGGGTAGCGGGTGTGCCACTTCTCTGTGAAATCTAGTCGAGCTTCGATTGCTTTTTCTCGTGAGTCCGCTTGGTAAACAGCTTTAAAGTCTTCGCATATGTCTCTTCGATCTGCTACGCGTACTTTACTGGCAAGATTGCGAGAAACATGCACACAACAGTGTTGATACGCTGCACTGGGAAATACTTGATGAATGGTATCTTTAATCCCTTTAAGCCCATCAGTCACAAAGAGGAGAGCGGACTGAACGCCTCGACTTACTAAGTCTTCTAGTAGCTCTTTCCAAGTTATGGTTGATTCATTCGGTGCGATGGCATAACCCAGTACTTCTTTAGCGCCGTCTGGACGGATGCCTACGGCAATATGAATGGCTTCTTTATCGACGGTTTTACGTTTTAAAGGAATATAGGTTGCGTCCAGATAAATAGCGGCATAGTGCTTATTTAGTGAACGCTTTTTAAAAGCAGCGACTTCTTCAGAAAAGACTTTCGTCCTATTGGACATCGTCTGTGGCGTATAATGATGGCCATACATTTTCTCAATTAGATCGGCAATTTCGGACATCGTGATCCCCTTTCGAAAAAGATGGATAATCGTTTCTTCCAAGGTCTCATTGGTTCGCTTATAGGCTGGGAAAGTCTGTTGTTTAAATTCACCATTCCGATCGCGTGGAATCTGAAGCTGAAGTTCGCCGTATTCGGTTTTGACCTTACGATCATAGGTGCCATTCCGAGAGTTTCCTGAATGGAAACCGATCCGATCATATTTTTCATAATCCAAAAAGGCAGTCAATTCTGTTTTTAAGAGGGTGTTAACGGCTAATTCTAGATGAGAACGAAAACATTCGTTTAAATCACCTTTTGTGGCTAGAGTCTGTAAGATATCTGTAGTAAGATTGTTCATAGGGAAGTCCTCTTTTCTGTGAATGTAGTGTGGTAACTCTATTCTACAGAAGGGACTTCCTTTTTTCTATTTACACAAGATATTTTACACTCTCAGTGTTAGAAGTAGCCTGTAATATGTGTACAACTTCTATTGAACTGGTTAAAGAGTATCGGTGTCATATTACAGGAATAGATTTAGATAAGCAGGCTTTAAAACAAGCCGAAAAGAATATCCGAAAAGCTGACTTATCTACTTACATACAAGTTGTCCAAGGTAATGCTTTGAAACTTCCATTTGAAGATGCATCATTTGATATAGTCCTCAATGAGGCTATGCTGACAAGGCTAAAGCAAAAGCTTTGAAGGAATATTACCGAGTATTAAAACCGGGGGGACAGTTACTGACGCATGATATTTCCTATATGAACAGAAGTATGGAGCCCAAGCTAAATGAACTGAGAGATACCATTAACATTAATGTAGCGCCTTTACAAAGAGATGACTGGAAAAAATTATTCCTTGATTCAGGATTTACGGAAGTTAAAAGTAAAGGTGGACCAATGTCACTGATGTCACCCGTTGGAATGCTGAGAGATGAAGGATGCTGGAATACAGGAAAAATTATATTCAATGGTATGAAAAAAAAAAATCGAACGAGGTTCAAACAAATGATGCGATTCTTTAATAAATCAGGTAAAGAACTAGATTATATAGCTGTTTCCAGCAGAAAATAAGCGAGTATATAACATTAAGGGCTTTTTGAATTTGAGTTTTAACGAATAAAAGGTTACTGCAGTAATTAGTCAGTATGCTATAAATCTTGTTCCTTAGAAATTTAAGTATAAAATTGAATCTGAAAAGGATAATTCAGTTTTCTATTTGATTCATTTGCTTTAAACTATAAATAATCAATTTATGAATGGAGTGAAGTGAATGGGACAAATTGTGTATACTAATTATTGGCTGAACCGACTTAGTGATGTAAAGAAAGAGCATGGTAGCTACGTAACTGAAGAAGAAGCAATAGATGGGATTAAAGCTTGGTGGGATCTGCACAGTGAACATTATCCACATGCTCAGTTCAATCGAACACAATCCGGAGCTCTAGAAGTCATCTATGATGATGATAATCACTACTATCGTATTGAAAAAAGAACAATAGAAGGCGCATTACCTTCTAAGAAGTATCGATTAAGAAAAGCTGGAGAAATTGAATCTCTGCGCTTTAAACATAGCCTTCACGAAGAAGCTTATCTATTTGATGAATTAGCAGAGCCATTACGAGATCGACTAGTAATTGCAATGGCAGATTCCAAAAAGTTACAAGATTATATTTACGATGAAGATGGTTGTCCAATTAAAAAAATAAATGAAAAATAATAATTGATTCATCAGGTCTCCGAGGGTATTAAAAAGCATCTTCGGAGGCCTTTTTAATAGTTTTTTGAAACTCAGAAATAAAAATCTACTGTAATCAGCTTATAATATTTGTTTCAATCATTAACCTAAGAAGATAAACTAATTGAGACTCGGATGCATTACATAATATTGGTTGGATAATAACTTTGCCTATGCAAATTCTTTCGCAAAGATCTTCAAATAAAGTATACTGATATATAATAGACTAGCTACGGGTGGGAGAATAATGGATGTTTACAGAAAAACGATTGACAGAAGCCTATAAGAATGCCAAAAGAATGTATTATGATGATTATTCTCGTATTGTATTTATGAGTGATGCACATCGTGGAGATGGCAGTGTATCAGATGAGTTTCTACGCAGTCGCAATCTTTTTGTGCATGCTTTAAAAGAGTATTATGAAAGTGATTATACTTTTGTAGAAGTAGGCGATGGAGAAGAACTTTTAGAGTATTCAGAATTTGAACATATTAAAAATGCGCATACAGATGTGTATGGATTAATCAAAAAGTTTTATGATAAAGACCGTTACATTCGTATTTTTGGAAACCATGATATCTTTTTAAAAAAGCAGAAATATGTTGAAAAGAACTACTATATTAATTATGACGAATACAGTGAAGAATATTTTGATTTCTTGAAAGGAATTGATCCATTAGAATCCCTTGTTCTAAAGCATCGCCAGACAAGTCAGGAAATGTTTGTTTTGCACGGACATCAAGGGGATGCACCCAATGATCAGTTCTGGTTTTTTACTATGCTTTCATTGAAATACTTCTGGCGATTCTTACATCGATTTGGAATTCGCAATCCTGCTAGTCCAATTAAAAATGTTTCAAAAAGACATAAAATTGAACGTAATTATAGTAAATGGATCAAGGAAAATAGAAGAATGCTGATATGCGGTCATACACATCGCTTCAAGTTTCCTAAAAATCGTGCAGTTCCTTACTTTAATACTGGGTGCGGGATTTATCCTTCTAGTATTACTGCATTAGAACTTTCTGAAGGAATGATTCGTCTTGTTCGATGGAAAGAAAAAGTGAATGATGATGGATTGCTGTATATCAAAAGGGAAACCATGAGAGGTCCGGAACCTGTTGAACTATTTGATATCCGCAAGCCAAAAGAAGTTGTGGAATATTTAGCTAAACTGAAAATTCAACGAACCAAAAAATCAAGAGAGGAAAGAGCTGCTTTCAGAGAAGAGAAGATGTAAAAATAAAGAGCAGTAAAATAGCCATTCGTCTTTATAAATAGAGAATGGCTATTTTTGTATGATTAATTTTTTAAAGTAACAGTTATCAGTTCAGGTCTGTTATTGATTCGAACAGGAATGATACTGTTTCCTAAACCACGACTAACGATCATATGAGTCTGATTTTCAGTATAGATACCAGCAGTATATTCAGGGAATATTCCTTGATCTGGAGCAATCAGTCCGCCGATGAAAGGAATTCTGAATTGTCCTCCATGGGCGTGTCCGCTGAATACTAACTGGAAATCCTGAGCTGCATAGGTTTCATATAATTCAGGACGATGAGAAAGTAATATTTTGAAACCTTCAAAACGACTAGATAGTGTTTTTAAGGTTTCCTCAGGACTGGAATTTTGGAATGCCGGATCTTGCAGTCCAGCCAACATTATCTGAGAAGAACCTTTACTTATAAAGATAGACTGGTTGTCTAGAATGGTTATTTCTCTTTCAACTAACTCTGCTTTTAATTGAACATACTCCTCACTCCAAGCTTCATGATTTCCCGTTACAAAGTATAAAGGAGCAATCTCCTTAGACTGATCAATAAATTCTAGAGCAGTAGGCAGATCTGTTTTTGACGAATCAATTAAATCACCAGTAAGAACAATAATATCCGGCTCTTCTTCTTGTAGTTTCTCAATAAGTTGGCTGCCCCAGTCTTTGTTATGTAAATCTGAGACTTGAGCGATCTTATATCCGTTAAAGCTTTCTGGCAGTTCCTCATCTTGTACAGTGAAATGAGTGGTTTGAATTGAATAGTTTCCCCAGAGCATCCAAAATATTAGTATAATGGTTATAGTTAAGGTAATAATCAGATATTTATGTTTTTTAGTAAAATTGATAGTTTGCTGTTTCAAGAAAAGGCTCCTATCGGCTACGGGCTTCAAAATATTATTTTCTAGAATTATAACATAGGTTTAGAGATAGTGAATTGAATAAATAGCGTAAGCTGATTAATTTTAGCTTAATGGGGAAATGGCTCCGCCGATACCTCTACCGATACCTCCGTCTGTGATCATTACTTTGTCTTCGTCAATATGGGTAATTTCCAGGAACTGTTTTTTGAATTCTTCTAAGGTAAGATTTTTATTTCGACAAGTCCAGATTTTTCCTGATTTTGAGAACCAAGTAGCTAATTCTTCCAGAGGCGGAAAATCTTGAAAGGTGATAGATGTTTCTTCAAGAAAATGAATTTGAAGAAAATGATATAATTTTGTTTTTTCATTAGTATTTGTCATATTGGGTCCTCCTAAATTAAGTCATTCCTGCATTCATTGTACGAATCGATATATATATAATACAAGTTTGATAAAAAATATCATTCATATGTAAGCGCATTCTAATTGATATAGTAACATAAAATGCAAGATAGAGTAAGCGAAATATTTGTTTCAAGTCAATTAGCTAAGTGTTAAATAATTAGCATTGTCAGAATCAATCAATGTTGTTTTATTTGATAACGAGTCCTAAAAGTATGGTAAACTCAAGGTATCAGTAATCATTTTTACCTTATTAATAAACATAATCAAAATTTATAAGGAGATTGTTATGAAAGAAAAACTATTACTATTTGATATTGGCGGTTCTTCTATTAAATGTGGTATCTGGGAGAACGAAAATTTATTGAATTTAGATAATATACAGACGCCTGATTCTTGGGATGAAATGAAAGAACAGTTTTTAATCGTATTTAATCGTTATAACGATGGACCTTTCAGTGGCGTAGGAATTAGTTGTCCAGGAGCGGTTGATACAGAAAATGGTGTGATTAATGGAATCAGTGCTATACCCTACATCCATCGGTTTCCGATTAAGAAAGCATTCGAAGAATTATTCGGGCTTCCGGTCTCTATTCAAAATGATGCGAATTGTGCTGGATTGGCTGAGTTATGGAAAGGTAATGCTCAAGGTGCTAGTTCTGCTTGTTGTATGATTATTGGTACTGGAATAGGCGGTGCAGTGATTATTGACGGCAAACTTCATAGTGGTCATAATCTCTTTGGAGGAGAATTTGGATATCAGATTATTGATTCAAACAGCTCAACGACTTTAAGTGAAGTTGGGAGCCCCGTAAAAATGGCAAAAAACTACACAAAACAAAAAGCAGACGGCACAGTATATAATGGTGAAGATGTATTTAAGTTTGCTGAAAACGGGGATGAACTAGCTGAGAAAATGAGAAGTAAACTTTTGGATGCATTAAGTTTAGGCATTTACAATTTACTTGTTTCTATCAATCCAGAAAAAATTCTGATTGGCGGGGGCATTTCTAAAAATGCGAGTTTGATACCAGAGCTTAAATTGAGAACAGAGAATTTGCTGAAAGATAAAGGGGCAAAAGAACTTGATTTTGAAATTCAGGAATGCAGATTTTTCAGTGATTCTAACCTGATTGGTGCTGCCTATCAATATGTATTGGAAAACACATAAAAGTGTAAGCAGTATAAAAAAACGAAATGATTAAAAAGAACTTTATGCTATCAAAGTATAAAGTTCTTTTTTCTACGCAAAAAAAACATTAACAGATCAGAATAGTTATCATTAGACTAACTTTAAACAATAATGGATTTATTCCACTCTATTCGTTGCACTCGCAACAAATGATTGATAGAGTAGTCTAATAAGATAAAATTAGAATATGTAGATTCCATAGAAAATAATTAAATTTGATAAGAAGGGAGAAAAAGTCAGTGTCATTAATGCGCTTTATTAATAGAACGTCTCGTCTATCCGAAATGTATCGTAACGAAAAATTGAAAAAGTATGGATTAAGCGGTATGCATCATACCTATATTTTGAATATTTGTAATAATCCAGGAGTTACGCAAGATCAATTAGCAGAAATTATTTTCGTAAATAAAAGTAATGTAGCAAGACAGTTGGCTGTATTGGAAAAAAGTGGGTTTGTAATGCGAGAACCAAATCCAAGTGATGGAAGAAAATTACTTGTATATCCAACTGAAAAAGCTCACACTGTGTATCCAAAAGTAGTGGAGATCTTGAAAGAATGGAATGAAATCATTCTAGATGGTTTTTCATCTGCTGAAAAGGATTTACTGGAGAAAACAATGTCAGATGTTATGAAAAAAGCAAAAACAGCAGTAGATACAATGGAAAAAGAATGAATTATTTAACAGAAGGGTAGTAGACATGAAATTATTTATTCAATACTTAAAGCCTTTATTTAATAGAATACTCAAGGGATTTTCTGTAAAATTTATCGGAACGATTATGGACTTATTTCTTCCTTTGATCCTAGCTTATATTATTGATTCGGTTATCCCCACGGGAAATATCAATCGTGTCCTTTTATGGGGCGGAGCAATGGTTATCTGTTCTATCTTAGCTGTAACCTTGAGTATTAAAGCAAACCGTATGGCTTCAAGTGTTGCAAAAGATGCTGTACAAGTTATTCGTCACGATCTTTATGAAAAGATTTCTTATTTATCAGCTAGTCAATCAGATCAGTATGGGTCTCCTTCCTTAATATCAAGATTAACTTCTGATACATATAACCTTCATCGTACCATCGGATTGATGCAGCGAATAGGCGTCCGAGCCCCCGTTTTACTCATTGGTGGGATCTTAATGACTGTCACTTTAGATCCAGTA
This sequence comes from Marinilactibacillus sp. 15R, assembly GCF_001895285.1. Taxonomy (NCBI): domain Bacteria; kingdom Bacillati; phylum Bacillota; class Bacilli; order Lactobacillales; family Carnobacteriaceae; genus Marinilactibacillus; species Marinilactibacillus sp. 15R. The sequence continues at coordinate 2,599,193 of NZ_CP017761.1, read as the reverse complement.
TTAACACTGGTTATGCTTGGGGTTTTACCATTTGCAACAGTAACAGTGTATTATGTTTCCAAAAAAGGTGTTCCGCTATTTGATCAGCTTCAACAAGAAGTAGATCGACTGGTGAGGACCGTAAGGGAAAACATCACAGGAGCAAGAGTGATTAAAGCATTATCTAAATCAGAATACGAAAAAGTGCGATTCGAAGGTGTGAACCAGAGAGTGGTCAACGCTGAGACAAAAGCAAATCAGACCATGGCCGCTACAACGCCATTAATGAATCTTTTTTTGAACTTAGGTTTAACTTTTGTTGTGCTGACCAGTGCCTACCGTGTAAACGAAGGCTTAACTCAACCGGGTGTGATTATCGCCTTTATGACTTACTTCACTATTATCTTGAATGCGATGCTGAGTATTACCCGGATCTTTGTTTTATTTTCCAGAGGGATTGCATCCGCAGATCGTGTATATGCAATTTTACACACAGAGCCCGATCTAGAAATAGAATCGATTGACCGAAAAGATGACTCTGCACATATCCGTTTTGACCACGTTTCTTTTGGCTATGGGAAGAATCCTATTCTCGAAGATATTGATTTCACTTTAAATAAGGGAGAAACATTGGGAATTATTGGAGCGACAGGAAGCGGGAAAACAACAATAATGAAGTTGCTGCTGAGGTTGTATGATCCAGATGATGGAATTATACGGATCAATGGTATGAATGTAAATAGTATGAATTTAAAAGAGCTTCATACGAAGTTCGGTGTAACCTTTCAGAAAGATTTTCTGTATGCAGATACTTTAAGCGAGAATATTGATTTTGGACGAGATCTATCTCAAAAAGAAATTTTGAAATCAACTGAATCAGCTCAAGCAAAAGAATTTATCGATTCATTAAACAGTGGCTTAAAACATCGCTTGACTCCAAAAGGAACGAACTTGAGCGGAGGCCAAAAACAGCGCGTATTGTTATCTCGGGCTTTAGCAGGCGATCCAGAGATACTCCTGTTAGATGATTCTTCTAGTGCTTTAGATTACAAGACGGATTCCAAATTAAGAAAAGCTTTGACGGAACAGTACCAGGACACCACAACGATTATGATTGCTCAACGTATCAGCTCAATTCAACAAGCCGATCAGATTATTATGCTTGATAAAGGTCGAATAATTGGAAAAGGAACTCATGAAGAGCTGCTGCGAAGCAGTGAGCCGTATAGAGAAATTTATCGTAACCAGTCAGGAGGGGAAGAAATTGCATAGAGGCGGAAGCAGAACAGGATCTTCTGATCCAAAAGCATCAGAAGAATTACAGACAAGTCGTTTGCATGTCTTAAAAAGATTATGGGGCTATTTATTTTATTATAAGTGGATGCTGATTACTGCAACTGTTTTGATGGTTACTAGTAATTCTTTTTCACTGATTGGTCCTTATTTGTCAGGACTAGCCATTAATGCGATCCAGCCAGGACCAGGGAACGTATTATTTCAGCAAGTTTTCTTTTACGTTGCATTAATGATTGGCTTCTTTGTGCTCTCTTCTATATTAGAATATATCATGCAGATGATAATGATTCGACTGACTCAACGAACGATCAGACGGTTGCGAAGAGATGTATTTAATAAAATGTCAGAATTACCTGTGGGATTTTTTGATCAGCATCAAACTGGAGATATCATCAGCCGTATTACTTATGATATTGATACAATCAATCAATCACTACAAAATGATTTTATTCAGATCGTAACGAGCGCAATTACGATTATTGGTTCATTATTGATGATGTTACTGATCTCTCCAGTATTGACTTTAGTGTTTGGAGTAACGATTCCAGTTTCCATTTTTTTGACTAGATACATGGTCACTCGTTTCCGACCATTATTTAAAAAACGTTCAGTTAAACTAGGGGAACTAAATGGTTATGTGGAAGAAATGATTTCTGGTCAGCAAACTATCAAAGCCTATAATCAAGAGGAAAATATGATTTCGCGCTTTGATGAAAAGAATGAAGAAGCTGTGTCAGCTTACTATGATGCAGATTATTATGGAAGCATGGTGGGTCCTTCTATAAACTTTATTAATAATTTATCCCTATCACTTGTAAGTGTAGCTGGTGCTTTACTTTATTTATTTAATTATCTCACTCTAGGAGCTGTTTCGTCATTTGTCTTATATTCTAGACGATTTTCTGGTCCAATCAATGAATTAGCAAATATTATCAGTGAACTTCAGTCTGCTTTTGCAGCAGCAGAAAGGGTATTTTTATTAATGGATGAGCCGTCGGAAGCAGAAGATATCCTAAATGCCCATGTATACGATAGCCCTGAAGGAAATGTTCAGATGGAAAATGTTTCTTTTGGATATACACCAGATAAAATGATTATTCAAGATTTAGACTTTAAAGCTCCAAGTGGAAACGTAATTGCTGTTGTGGGACCTACAGGAGCTGGAAAAACAACGCTCGTAAATCTGCTAATGCGCTTTTATGACCCGAATGCTGGAACGATTCAACTGGATCAGATTGATACGACACATGCTACAAGAGAAAGTCTCCGGTTATCTTATGCAATGGTTTTACAAGATACCTGGCTATTCAGTGGCACGATTTTTGAAAACCTGGCATACGGCAAAGAGAATGTTACAGTTGAAGAAGTGGAAGAAGCAGCAAAAACTGCACAAATCCACGATTATATCATGAGTTTGCCAGATGGATACGAGACAATTATTGATCAGGAAGGTTTAAATATTTCTCAAGGGCAGAAACAACTCTTAACGATTGCACGTGCTATGATCTTGGATGCTAACTTGCTTATTTTAGATGAAGCGACTTCAAATGTAGATACACAGACAGAAATGAAAATTCAAGATGCCATGCAGAAACTAATGAATGGAAAAACATCCTTTGTGATTGCACATCGCTTATCTACTATACGGAATGCCGATACCATACTAGTTGTTAGAGATGGTCGAATCGTTGAGCAAGGCAACCATGAGGAACTGCTGGAAAAAGAAGGTCTGTATTCCGATTTATATCATTCTCAATTTGAAAGTTATGCGTAGCATGGAAAAATGTAAGATTTTGTTCTATTAAAGATGTATCTTTTATTTTTAAAGTATTAAAAACTTGGTTTTTCATTTTTGATTGAATCAGGTAGAATGTAGGTAAGTTAATTATTAATAAAAGGAGTGGGATAAAATGGGACTGTTCAACGGCTTAATGGGGAATGCAACAGATGCTAATCATGATAAGGTAAGAAAAGATTTGGAAAACGTACTTTTACCAGATGAGAAAATTGAATTGGCATATAAATTAGTAAGGGACCTCGTAGTTTTTACGGAGTATAGACTGATTGTAGTAGATAAACAAGGTATGACAGGTAAAAAAACTGATTATAAAACCTTCCCATATAAAAGTATTTCTCGGTTCAGCGTAGAAACTTCGGGACATTTTGACTTAGATGCTGAGTTGAAAATATATATTTCAGGAGCATTAGAACCTGCTCAAACTCTATTGTTTAGAAAAGATGATAGCATCAATGCGATTCAGAAAGCACTGGCAGCTGGAATTATGAAGTAGAGATTGATTATCAGATATAAAAAGCATATTGTTCTATAAAGACGATATGCTTTTTATGTATCATTAGGCATACATAAAAAGCGTATCGTAGCTGTACTCTCAAAAATATTATTAAACGCTAGGAGTAAGAAAATGAATCAAGATAATGTAAGAGAATTTATCCATGTATTCAATGAACTTCAAAAAGTGATTGCTTCTAAGTTAGGAGAAGATGCCGATACAAATTTTGGGTCTTTACTATATGCTGCTAAAGAAAAACAAGATAAAGTGATCATAACGTATAAAAGAAAATTAGATATTTATAGACAGTTCAGGAATATACTCATCCATAGTACGATTAATGAACATGAATCAATCGCTAATCCAAGTCAAGCACTGATTGAAGAAATGAAAGAGGTCACAGAAAAAATTAAGCACCCAAAAGTGGTCAGTGATCTGTTCTTGGAAAAGGTTATCAGTTTTAATCAAAAGGATAAATTGAAAGATGTTTTAGAAACAATTAAAGAAAACCAGATCTCACAGTTTCCAGTCTTTCATGAAAATAAATTAGTAGGACTGATTTCTGAAAATGGGATTACTAATTTTCTTGCTCATTCAATTACTGATGATCTGATTTCAATCAGTGGAACGACTGTTAAAGACATACTGGATAATGATAACGAAAAAAACTCATATGAAATCATACCAGAAAATAAGTCGATTTTTGATATTGAGTCTATTTATTCAAAGAAAATAGAAGAGGGAATTGTGGCTTACTTTTTATTGATTGCTAAAACAGATAATGTGACCAGTCCAAGTGATTTGACCGGAATCATCACACCTTGGGACATGCCGGAAATCATTGAAAATAAATGAAATTATAAAAGGATCATACTCTTACTAGATGTTTATCCTTTCAATATAGAGTAGGTTTGGAAAAAATTATATGATTAATTTCTATCGTAATAATCATATAAAATGATATAATAAATCTAAACTATCTATTAAGGAGGATAAAAAGTGTCAGCGATAAAGGGAATAGACTTGTTACCACCGAAAGTCACAACTGCTCAAGCTTTACAGTTATACAAAAAAGTAGCTCAAATAAAATCAGCTATAGGAAAATTGAATTCAGAGTTAGAGCATTCTGTGGTGAATACTCAACTGATTCAGATGCTTACGCTTAAAGAATCTGTGCAATCAACTAGAATTGAAGGGACACAAGTTACTTTTGCCGATATGATAGAAGAAGCAACTAAGAAAAATAAAAGCAACGATGTAATTGAAGTAGAAAATTATGTAGAGGCTTTATCTGAAGGAATAGATTTAATTAAAAGCGGCATGCCAATATCTTCAAGATTAATCAAACAGCTTCACCGTATATTAATGGGAAAAAATACTAGAGGTACTACATCTTCAGCTGGTGATTATAGAATGATACAAAATTTTATTGGACCAACTAATAAGATCGAAGATGCTGTATACATTCCAATAAATGCTAACGAAATCGGTAATTATATTACTAATTTAGAATACTATATTAATTCAGAAAAACATTTTACATTTACAAAAGAAATCAATGACTCTATTGAAGTACTATTAGATGAAGATTCAGATCCTTTGATAAAAACTGCTATCATGCATGCTCAATTTGAATCTATACATCCTTTTTTAGATGGTAACGGACGTATGGGAAGAATTTTAATAGTTTTGAATACAATGCGAGATGGTTTAATAGATAAGCCTGTTTTTTTCGTAAGTGAAGAACTGGAAAAGGAAAGGATAAGATATTACAATCTTCTAAATGGAGTAAGAGGAAAAGAACCAGATTGGTTTTCGTGGATTGACTTCTTTTTAGATGCCTGTCAGAGAATGGCAGATAATATGCTTGGTAAATTAGAGAGCATTACTTCACTCGCGAAAAAGGGTTTAGAAAAAATCAATAATGACAGAAGTATGACAAACCACATTTATCTAACCATGTTCGTTAGACCTTTTATATCGGTTAGAGAAATGGCAGATAGATTGAATATAGCAATATCGACTGCTCGTAATGGATTGAACTTATTGGTAGAATTAAAATTGATAGATGTTGATAAAACTAAAAGAAAAAATAAAATATATGTTAACTATGATTTACTAAGATTACTATAAATGTAATTGATTATCAAACCGTTTATTCATTTAATTAAACTATATAGTATAAAAATTCAACAAATATCAAATCCATAATACGTCTTTATACTCTGATGTATTATGGATTTGTATTATTTAAAGTAGTATTATTTTATTTGAAACAAGAGTTTCTTAAGGAGCTTTAATTATTTATTTCTTCAACATACTCCCAAGTATGACCTAGATCATCAGATACATAAAGAGCTTTAACCCCGCCATTATAATCTCCATCCGTTCCTTGTCCAACGGTCATGTACAGTTTTTCGTTTTCTATATAAGGCATGTCAGGTAAGTCAAATGGATTATAAATTAAGTCTTCACTTACTGTTACTTCTACTTCAGGAATTTCAATTTTTTCGAAAGTTACTCCACCATCTTCTGTTCTATAGATAAATCCTTCAGATCCACCATTCTTTGAAAGTCCGATGAATCCAAGCTGTTCATCAAAAAAGATGATACCAGAAGAAACTCCAGAACTGGGATAAAAAGGTTCTTGATTGATTCGCTCCCAAGATGCACCTCCGTCAACGGTTTTTTCTAAAGCGTAGTAGCGACTTCCCGTTGCAGCATCAGTAATGGGTAGCTGAAATCCTATTTCTTCGGTTAAAAAATAGGATTCGACTTGATCTTTGTAATTGTACCCTAAGTCAAACGAATTTTTTTCTTTCTCCTGTTTTTCTATATAGTCGTCAGAAAGAGTAAATGAACGATCGATAAATCTTTTAGGTGTAATCGTATCTTCTTTACCAGCTATATAAACAGAAACGGCATATCCAGCGTATTCCTCATCCGAATACGAATCTGGCACACTGATGTTATTGCCTTCATCATTGATCCAGTAGATCCCTTCTGAATTGTTTCCCCAGCTCCTATATCCTTGATAATAAATACTGTAAGTCTCTTCCTCTGACCAATCCATAGTGATTTCTTGGAGCGGTATAGCTTTAATAGTATCGACTAAAGGCTGCAATCGTTTCGTTTCATTCAATTCATAATTTATAATCCCATTTAATCTAACTTGGATTTCGTCACTGCCTTTATCCAGAGTAAGGAGAAAGGCTTCAGTTTCTTCGTTTTGATTTTTCCCATAAATAAGTGTATAGAGTGATGTTATTTTTCCAGTAGAATCATAAGTCAAATTGAGATCAGAAGATACATATAATTCAGCAGGTAATTCAATTTCTGATTGAATATCTGTAAAAATCCCCTCTAAAGAATTTTTAAAGATATTATTATGTTCGAAGGCGATTTTCTTAGTATTGACTAGGTCGTCAATCACCCATGAAAGTTTGCCATTATAGGGTTGAGCACTTTGATAAACAAAATATCCAGTGGTAGCTGTTATACTAAGTAATAAAATTATAGCGGTATAGAACCAGTAAGTACTGATGCTTTTTAAGCGAGTGCTTGCTTCAGTATACTTATTAGTATTTCTATTTCTGAAATATATGAATAGACAGACAAAGAGCCAAATGAGCAACAAAATGGCGCATCCGATTATAATAGGGGCATTTCTTCTTACCCCACCATACATGGACAGGTAATACAGATAATAAGCAGCAATCATATAGATTATCACCACTAATGGATTCAGAACTAAGGCTTTAAATATATCATTCTTCTTTTTCAAAAAAAAACTCCTTTTAGCTTAATGGTATATTTATCAGTATAGATCAAAATAATGATTTATAAAGTATTGAAGTATAGAAAAAGTTATGAGATTATAAAAGTGTGTTTACCACAAGATAGGAGTTATACAGTGCAGTCAAAACTATTATCAAAATATGGCTTACAAAATTATATTGCAGGAACAGGTTATAATTTCCGCTATCAAAAAGTCGGGAGAGCAGTAATAGAGGATGTTCAAAAAGCGATCAGCAAAATGGATATACATCCCAACGAGATTTATACGGGTCAACAGGTACATAGTGCAAATATTACTTATGTAGATGGTGAAAACGGTGAAGCGTTTGTTTTTGGAAAAACATTCAAAGAAACAGACGGATTAATTACTGATCAACCAAATGTTGCCCTCTTGATCAAGTTTGCGGATTGTACTCCTGTGGTATTATTTGATCCAGTAGCACAAGTACTGGCAAGTATTCACTCTGGGTGGCGTGGAACAACTCAGCGTATCTCATTAAATGCTGTTGATATGATGGTTAATGATTTTAAATGTAAAAAAGAAAATATACTAGCATATTTAGGTCCGTCAATAGATATAGATCATTACGAAGTTGGATCAGAAGTCTATGATGCATTTGAAACATTTGGAAATCGTGATCAGTTTTTTAGTCCAAAGGGGAAAAAATATCAATTAAGCATGCTTGATGCCAACCTTGATATTTTAAAGAATGCCGGAATCCGTTCAGAAAATATTGAGATCGAGAAAGCTTCAACTTTTACAGATCCTAGACTTCATTCTGCTCGTGCAGAGGGGTTAGACTATCAGCTGAACGGTATTATAACAATGATGAAACCATAAAATAAATTTTAAAAGCAGCAGTTCAGTAATGTACTATCCTATACCTTGATTTTTTGATCAACATTAAAGGGCATAACATATGAACTGCTCTTTTTTTGAATTCTATTTCGAATATTTTAGAAATAATATTGACAGTTTAATTAGATAGGCGTACTATTTAGATGAAATTAGAAATAGAAAATTTATTAATTAGATAATATAGAAAGGAAAATATAATGGGATTTCCCGAGACCTTTAAAGCTTTATCTGATCCGGTTCGTAGAGAGATTCTGGTATTACTGAAAGATCAGCGGATGACAGTGGGAGAGATAAAAGAACACTTTGATATAGCTGGAGCAACACTATCTTATCATTTGAACCAATTAAAAAAAGCAGATTTGATTCATGAAGAGAAGTATAAAAATTTTATTTATTATGAATTAAATATATCAGTATTTGAAGAAACCATGCTTTGGTTTTCTCAGTTTAGAAAGGAAAATAGAAATGATTAACTTCAGAAAACAGACTTTAATCATTACAACTCTCGTCTGTTTATTACCAATAGTATTAGGGGTATTTATGTATAGAGATTTGCCAGATCAGATACCAGTCCACTGGAACGCTGCTGGAGAAATCGATAATTATATGTCCAAACCGTGGGCTGTATTTGGATTGCCTGTATTTTTTGCTGTCATAAACATCATTAGCATTACAGCCATAACCAATGATCCCAAGCGACAAAATCAATCTAAGTGGATGAAGAGAATGATCATCTGGCTGGTTCCTGCACTTTCAGTAATTTTATTACCTATTTCTTTGTTTATTTCAATCGGAATCAGTATCTCTGTTCCTTTTGTTGTTACGCTATTGATTAGTATTTTATTTATCTTGATAGGAAATTATTTACCTAAATCAAGGCAGAATTATACAATTGGGATTAAATTACCTTGGACATTACATGATGCAGATAATTGGAATAAAACTCATAGATTAGGCGGTGTTTGCTTTATAGCAGGAGGCATTATTATATTTATAAGTAATCTATTTCAGCTAGGAAGTCAACCTGGTTTACTACACTTCATTATCACTATAAGCACAATTATACTCATGATTTTGGTTCCAACTGTATATTCATTTATTTTGTACCGAAAGGATCCATCTTAACTAAATGAACAGAGCTGAACCTTTATAAAGGTTCAGCTCTATTTATTATTCGAATGAGGTTGTCATTTCAAGTGCATCAAGCGGCACTTCAGATGTCATAAGCTGATAGACCATTTCTTGATCCTGCCATCTGATATCAATACTTACTTCATCCCCACCTGCTGGATAATCTACATAGACCATTCCAGTATCATCTGGGGCTGGGAGATAATTTTCTTCTAGAAACTCCACCATCTGCTTAGCAATATCAGGATTATTCATCTGATCTTCACTGGCAGATTCAATTAAGAATTGCCAATTTCCTTCTGACCATCCAAAATATTGAGTACCCGCTGCACCTTCACCATATCCGGTAATATCATGTCCTAGATCGGTACTGTTTTCTTCTATTTTACCAACTGTTTTTCCATCAGTAAAAGTACGCAGTTCTTCATTTGCCAAATCAGAATTTTTATACATTGTTCCTGAGACTTCTACAAAGGACTGATCCTGTTCAGTTAAATATTCTACTGTATATTGGTCTGGATTATTTGTTACAATATTAGTAGAAAGAGAAGATTTCTCCACATCAGGAAAGGTAGTCGGTAACAGTACCTTGCTGGAGTCCATATCTAATTGGATATCGTTTGAGGATGACTGACTATCAGATTCATCATTTGATTCATCTTCACCATTTTCTTCTGTAGAAGATCCATCTTCCTCAGTCGATTCTTCACTTGAATCCTCAGTACTTTCAGAAGAAAGATCTGAGTCCTCAGCAGTCCCGACTTCTTCGGAAGTGGATTCATCACTAGAGCTAGAATCATCAGAACAGCCAACTAACAGTGCGCCAGTCAAGCTAAGTGCTAATAATTTAGATACATTAATTTTGTACATATTAAGTCGTCTCCTTTCGATAATTTAATGATAACAAGACTGATTCAATAACTTAAATGTTTAATCTTAAAATCATAAAATTATCAACAAGTATAAGAAGCATTCATATTTTAGCTTAATAAATTTTTATTATAAGAAAATTTAAACTTAGAGATGTTTATTATGATAGATTTTATATAGAGTTGAAAAAAATAGAAGGGAGAAAATAATGAAAAACCAAATCAATACATACTTGTTTTCAGGAGCTGTTTTTAGTCTAGGTATAATAGTCATTGGTTACTTTTTATGGACGATACTAATACCAATCCAAGACCTCGACATGATGAGTGATGCAGAGCTTTACCGTGTACAACAGGAAGTCGCACTGAATTATCCGCTAGGCAGATTTATGCTTTATTTAGGATTTTTCTTATTTACAATCTTCACATTCGCATTACTATTCAAGTGGATTTACCTTAGACTGAAAGGAACTGACTATTGATAAAATAACTAAACCCATACTCGTAATCTATGCAGAGTATGGGTTAAATTTATATGGTTTTCTGAATAATTTGTTGAATCCATTTTTGTAATTTTAAAGCTTCTTGAGAATTTATCTCAGGTAATTTATAGGTAGTTGATGCTGTTGTAATGCGCAAGGAAGTCAAATTGAATTTTTTTGCAATCGGTCCGACATTTGATTCTATATTTTGGATACGAATCATAGGAATCGTTACTTTATTTCGAAACCATACACCGGTTTTTAACATGATTCGATCATTATCAAAACTATACCTCCAATATTTTCCTTTTAAATCAGGAAGTAGAAAGATGAAGAAAATTGAGCTGATGAAAATAAGAGATAAAGCCACAATTATCATCCATCTGGGAATCATTAATTCGGCAAAGAAATGTAAGGACCCTAAAGCTGCTAAAACAACTATAGAAGAAGTGACTACCTGTAATACAGCTTTTATTCGCCAAAGTTTGATTACTTTAGAATCGACTTTTCGTATATCCATATCAATTAATTCCTCCATTTCTAAACCATTCAAATATTTTAAAGGCATCTTTTTCTTCAATATACTTTAATTTGAATTCCTTTGAAGCTATACCATGAGCAGTACTGAAATTAGTTTTCATTAAGTTGGCTCTTTTCAAAAAAAGATTTTGCTTAACTTGTAAATTTAAAATTCTATTCTTTGGTACATATGTCTTAGTCAGTGCAAATAGTGTAGGCGTTTGTACTGTAATTTCATTTTCACAAAGATGATATCCCGTCAGCTTGTATGAACGATATCCATAAAAACCGTAAAAAAGAATTAATATAAGACCAGCAATCCAGGCATATACCCAGAACATTATGCTGATAGTAGCAGCGATGATCAGCCAGAATAATACGGGAAATTGAATAAATCTTCTGATTGATCGCACTGGAACAACATTTTCAACAGGAGATAATACAAACTCTGGGAAACATTGTTTTACTAGTGGATTCAATTTTTCGGATTTAACGATAGGAAACAAAACGACTTGTCCATCTTCTTTAATTTCTGTTTTGTTTTCATTGTTTTTTTGAGATGAATCACTAGTAAGACCTAAAGAGAAAGTGGTGTAACCAAAAAATTTCATCAGCCAGTTTTGTTTTTCTTCTAATGTTTGAACATTTTTTAGTGGAACTGTCTGACTTTGTGTTTCTAATAATCCTTTTTTTATATTTAAGTGTTCTCCAGACAAGGTTACTTTATAGCCATAGTTTTTAATGATTGAAGCAATAATGCCGATTGTATAAATTAGAATCATTCCGATAAAAATCGAAGCCAATAAAATAATGATAGAAGCACTGATGAAAACGGAGCCTACTTCAGTGAATAAGTCATCTAAAGGCAGGTCAGTAAGAAAATTGAACCCTATTAAAAAAATGAAAAATCCACGAAAAATCGCACCGTTCAATATAGTCATTTTGACTATCTCTCCAACAGATAACTGAAGCAATGTAGTTTCTGCTGGAGCATCTTCAGCTTCTGATCGAATGACTTCTGAGGTGTCATCTACTGCAAGCTTATCTTCAGGAAATTCATCTTCAGTTCTTTTGTTTAATGATATTTTTAATTGGTTCAAGTAATCGGACAACGCTTTATACTGACTGACAGAAAGAGCATCCAGGATAAGACCTTGACCAGGTGTATTCACCGTAATCTTGGTGACTTTAAGCAGTCGATGCACGATATCTTCACTAGTATCAATGCTTTGTATTCGACTGATTTGAATATCTTTTTCTTTTTGTATAAATAAACCGGTTTGGAGTACCAAACGATTACCTTCAATCCAATAATAAGTGCGGAAATATTTTACAGTTTCTACTACAAATAGAAGTAAGGATAAAGCCAAAAAAATGCCTAAAAAAATTAAGATATTTGATAAATCAGGTTCTTGAAAGAAAGCCAATACAATAATGAAAAATGAACCAGATAAAATTCTTACCAGAATATTATAGAATTGAGTGACTAAAGTTAATTTATGTAATCGCTGTTTATTAAACATCTGAATCAACCTCCTTGATCTGGTTAAGTATTTGATCATGTAGAGTTGAAGCTTCTTTTGTCAGCAGCAGTGGGATATCATGAGAAGTACCAGCAGTAAATACTTTTACATCTCGAACATCAAATCTTCTGGATAGAGGTCCTTCTTCAATTAATACGTGTTGAATTCTTTCAATTGGAATAATCTCACGCGATTTAAAAAAAATTCCTTTCATAATTTCTAAGTATAAAGGATGCACTTCATAACGAATTGACCGTAACCGCAGAACAGGGAGTATAAAATAATCTATACTAGTTATGAAAATCAGTAGTATGATATATATTGGAATTAGCCAAGTGTGCCAGTTTAACCAAAGAGTAAACATAATTAAAATACTGCAGATAATTAAACTGATGATAGAATTTGCCAGACTCTGAGCCTTGTCATACTGGACGACTTTCTGATCGAGTTGTTTTGTGGGAGGGGATTGTTCCATTTTATATTCTCCATTCTTGAAAAGTAATAGTTGAATTTTCAAAACATAAATCATATTATAACAATCTTACTTTAATATTTCACTATTTATTCGTAATCAAAAAATTATGAAACTATCCACTGCTTGTAGAATATTAGAACCGATTTAAAAGAATTAATACACAATATTACTTATTAATAATAAGTGTTTGAGAAAAAACCTATAAGTATAGGGATTTCTTATTGAACTAATTTGAGCAATTCTCTTGTATTTTGTTCATTCTGGAGTATAATGATTATGGAAATGACAAAAATGTTATTTTCAGTTGTAACTAGTGCAGTGAATCACCGGGTAAGGGATATTGAAGAAAGCATTCAATTATACGATTGGAAATATTCACTAGTTTAGAATAGAAGAAAACAGAATTTTTCAATTTCTGTTTATAAAACTATTTATTCTGAATTGTGAATTTGGTAACTTTCGGCCTGATATTTCTCTGTTCTTCGTTGTTAAAGAAAACACAATATATTTTCTAGGAGGAAAATTAAGAATGAAAGTAGTAGTAGTAGGTTGTACACACGCTGGGACATCGGCGGTTAAAACTATATTAAGTGAAAATCCTGAAGCAGAAGTAACTGTATATGAAAGAAACGATAATGTCTCTTTCCTATCTTGTGGTATTGCTTTATTCGTAGGTGGAGTTGTTAAAGACCCTGCAGGATTATTCTATTCAAACCCTGAAGAATTAGCTTCTTTTGGTGCTGAAGTAAAAATGGAACATGATGTATTAAACATTGATACTAAAGGGAAAAAATTAACGGTTAAAGATCTTAAAACTGGGGAAGAAACAGAAGATACTTTTGATAAATTAGTTGTAACTACTGGTTCTTGGCCAATTATTCCTCCAATTGAAGGAATCCAAAGCAAAAATGTAGTATTATGTAAAAACTATAATCAGGCAAAAGAAATTATTGCCCGTAAAGAAGATAAAAAGAAAATCACTGTCGTAGGTGGAGGATACATTGGTATCGAGCTAGTGGAAGCTTTCGCTCAAGATGGTAAAGAAGTAACATTAGTTGATGGACTTGACCGTATCTTAAATAAATATCTTGACTCTGAATTCACAACTGTTTTAGAAGATGATTTAAGAGAACGTGGAGTAAAAGTTCAGTTAAATGAAATGGTTCAAGGATTTGTAGATAGTGAAGATGGAACAACTACTACAGTTAAAACATCTGGTGGAGAATACGAATCAGAATTGGTTATCTTGTGTGTTGGTTTCCGTCCAAATACCGAACTTGTTAAAGGACAAGTTGAAATGCTTGGTAATGGTGCAATCATCGTTGATAACTATATGCGTACAAGTAATCCAGACGTATTTGCGGCAGGCGACAGCTGTGCTGTAAACTACAATCCAACTGGTGGACACGCTTATATCCCATTAGCAACTAATGCAGTTCGTATGGGACTATTAGTAGGTAAAAACATCAAAGAACCAACAATGGAATACAGAGGAACTCAATCTACATCTGGATTACACTTATTCGGCTGGAACATTGGTTCAACAGGCGTGAGTGAAGCAAGTGCTCCAGTAATGGGTCTTGAAGCTCGTGCTGTTATGTTTGAAGATAACTATCGTCCGGAATTCATGCCAACTAATGAAAAAATCATGATGAAACTAGTTTATGAAGTTGGAACAAAACGTATCGTTGGTGGACAAGTAATGTCTAAATATGACATCACTCAATCTGCAAACACATTGTCATTAGCAATCCAAAACAAAATGACAATTGAAGATTTAGCTTTAGTAGACTTCTTCTTCCAACCAGTATTTGACCGTCCATGGAACTACTTGAACTTATTAGGACAAGCAGCTATGGCTCACGAAGCTGAATTAGAAAAAGAATCAATGAACGCTGGTTCTAACTAAAACGTTTATTGAATATCCTAAAGAATCTCAAGCACTTGCTTGAGGTTCTTTTTTTGGTTCTATGTCAAACATACTAAGATTAGTAGTGTAATATCCACGACGGTGGATATGCACTACTATTTTTTTATATAGTAGAGGTGAAGATGAGGCCGTCAACGTTAGAAGACCATGAGTCTGCATGTCAAACTGGCCCCTTCACTATCCTTGATTGAATCAGTTTGAAGTATGTTGGTCCTTTGAGATCGTCTATAGGAAAGTGGAATCGTTAAGGCATAGTGGAGTACTTCAATTTAATATAGAAAGGAGCGAAAATAAATGAGAGTCATGGCTTTAGATGTAAGTAAAGGAAAAAGTTATGTTGTTATTTATGAAGAAGAATTGTGTGTTGCAGAATGGGAAATTAAGCACAATCAAGAAGGGTTTAACCAACTTAAAAGCCAGCTTTGTAAAGAAACTACTGAAGTAGTTTTTGAAGCTACAGGTGTTTATTCTAAACAGATTGAGTCTTTTTTTAAGACTGAGCGGATTTCGTATTGTATCCTAAACCCATTATTAGCTAAAAAACAAACCGATGGTTTGCGTGGCAATAAAACAGATAAAGTAGATGCACATAAATTAGCACAGTCACATTATCGTTTTGATCGTGAAAAAAAGAATCATCAGACCTCAATCTATTCAGAGATACATGAAGTATCTATTTTGTATGATGAGGTTCACGCTAATCTAATAAAACAAAGAGTACAACTTCACGCCGTTCTCCAACAGTGTTTTCCAGAGATAGAGACGCTGTATTCTAGTAACCTATCTAAATATGCATTAAATATTATTGAGCGTTTTCCTCATCCTGCATATATTAAAGAGTTAAGTAAAACAAGGATAAAAAATATAATTCTCGCAAGCACTAAAAAAAATATCTCAAAAGAAGAAGCTCTACTGAAAGCAGATCAACTAATTCATTTAGCAGATGTATCTTATCCAGCAGTAGATAAAGATCATTTTTTAGTAACTAAAGTTCAATACAGAATTAAGCAGATACAACAGTTATTTGATACAAAAGAACGATTATCTAAAAAAATGATTGAACAGTCAAAAAAGCTTAATGAATTTTCAGTATTAGTTAGTATTCCTGGGATAGGCCCTCTAACGGCCGCGTTAATTATTTCTGAATTAGGGGATATCAGACGATTTTCTACTTCAAATCAGTTGAACGCTTATGTTGGAATTGATATACGCACTCATCAATCTGGAACGATGAGAAAGAAAGACCGAATAAATAAACGTGGGAATGCCCGCGCTAGAAAGATATTATTTTTTACTATTCGAAATATGTTAAAAACTCAAAAAACTGCACCCAACCATATTGTTGATTACTATTATAAATTAAAAAAACAACCTTACTCCAAAAGAGATAAAGTTGCTGTAATAGCTTGCATGAACAAGCTGTTAAAAGTTACTCATTATTTAGTTAATAAAAATGAGTTATATGATTATGCTAAGTCCCCACATAGCTAATCTTTATATTAATAGTATACATGCCTAGCTTGTAAAAAAAAAACATAACCGCTAGGTTTATTTAGTATGTAAAAAGGTAACTTAATAGGTGTCAACTTGATACAGATATAAATTAATAAGAGTTATGACTTGACTGCACCTAGGAAATAAGGTTGGTAAAGAATAAAGTCAAACAGTCATAACTATTTGGAAGAGAATGTATCTACTGATAGGCACCTGTTATAAAATAAGGAGCAAGAATGATGAGCTGAAAATAAAATTTAAACCATAGTTGAAATCCAAACTCGATTAAAAAAGCGTCCACTCCTACTCTGCTTGTATCTCAATGACTTCATATATATTATTTAAAGTGAAAAGAGTATTAAAAATCTAGAATTATATCAAACTTATTAAATTATGAACGGACAATTATTCTATATATGTATGCCTCTTACATTAATCGGACTTGTTCGTGGAGGTCAATCGTATAATAATGAAACGAGTTTACATAGGGAGAGATTTCATGAGATTTGCATTTGAAAGAGCAGGATTTGTAATAAGAGCAATTGCCAGTTTGTTGGACTGGATTGTTGTGATCATACCCATTGGAATTATGATTTACCTGTTTACTGGAGAAGCTTCATTCACTTGGACACAAGGGCTAGTGTGGAATATAGTTTATTATTTTTATTTGGTTATCACGCCAGTCTTTTGGAAAGGTTATGTAATCGGTAAAAAAATGATGAATATTAAAATTGAAAAAGTTAATGGCACTAAACTGACTCTTTTGGATATGTTTATACGGGAAGTAATAGGTATATTCCTTTTAGGGGTAGTAACATTTGGATTGAGTACTGTAATAGGTGGACTAATGGTTTTGTTCCGACAAGATAAACGAGGAATCCATGATTTACTATCAGGTACTTTTGTGAAGGCTGAATAAGCGTTTTTAATGTTAATAAATGTACTGGTCTTTTAACAAAAAAAGAGGCCTACCATTTGGTAAACCTCTGTCTGGAAATCGATATCAGTTTCGGATAGCTTTTAATGCTTTTCCCCATGAATTGACTTGGTCAAATAGAGAAGTCATATTTTCAAAGTGTAAGTCAGCTGGTTTGAAAGTTGAGAAATTTTCAAAGTCTGTAAATAATGAGAAAGTTGGATGGGTCCGAACATCAGCTACAAACAGTTCTCCTAAAATTCCACGTAAGTGTTCAGCTGCACGAGCTCCACCAGTTGAACCGTAACTCATAATACCGGCAGCTTTATTATGCCATGAAGTTGGTGCAGCAACGTCTAAAGCATTTTTTAATGCAGCTGGAAGGCCGTGATTATATTCAGCTACTACAAATACAAAAGCATCTAATGAGTTGATTTTTTCAGTCCATTTTGCTAATCCTGGTTCTGTTCCGTCTGTTGTTCCTAGGAAAGGTAAGTTGTATTCTGCGATATCAACGATCTCATAAGTCGCATCATTTCTTTGATCTGCAATTTGTTTTGCCCATTCTCCAACTTGTTCACTTACGCGTCCTTCTCTAGTGCTTCCTAAAATAATACCAATATTTAATTTTTCAGTCATTGTTTATTCTCCTAGTCTGTATTTTATTTTTATTTACTACTGTTGTTTTTCCAACAACTGTTGTATAATCTTATTATAACTTACTTTAAATAAGTAACAACCAACAATTAACTGGTTTTGTTGCTTATCCAACAAATTAATGAAAATGTCGTATAAAGGTGGAACAGCAGGTATGGAAACTACAAAAACGATCGATATTCGTAAAGTCAGAACTAGGCACTCAATTATTGAAGCTTTCATGAAATTGTTACAACAGAAGAGATTTGAAGCAATAAAGATTAGTGATATAACAAATGAAGCAATGATTAATAGAGCAACATTTTACTATTACTTCGCTGATAAATATGAATTATTTGAAATTGTAACGAGAGAAAATTTGTTGAAAAATATTCGAAGTGAGTTAGCCGAGAATAAAAATTTTTGTGAGAATACTTTGAAAAATCTATTTTTATCATTGACTCAATTTCATGAAGAACTTTCTGATATGTGTACGAAAAGTTATGAAGATTTAGCTTCAGGTACTGAAGCGATATTGCGAGAAGAAGTAGAGCAAGTATTACTGCAGGCATTGAAGTCTAGGTATAGCTCTAAAAGTGAAATAGAGATCAGAAGCTCAGCAACTGCTTTAAGCTGGATGTTATATGGAGCAGCCTATGAGTGGAAATCAAATAGTCAGTTGGATGCAGAAGTGTTTTTCCAACAGATGATGGTTTCTATAGAAAAAATCATAAATGAATAATAGAATAATCACTAGAGATCCCAGATAAAAAAGGATATCTAGTTTTTTATTTTCTTTGAACATGCGATAATAGGGTAACTAAAGAAATACAGTTCAATCATCATTCAATATGAAAGGAGCCAAAATGATGATCACTTATTATAACTTTCAAAATAACCAGTTAAATAATAGTCTAGAGGATCTAGCAAAATGGATTGCGGTCAATAATCCAACTAGTCATGAAGTAGAAAAGTTAGGGAAATATTATGATATTCCATTAGATATGTTTGTGACTCAGTATTTTCCAGAGAATATGACTGAAATTGAACATTTCAATTCTGAAACATTAGGGAACTGCGCTTTTCTTGTGCTGATTAATTATAAAACCAGTAAACCGCATTCAATAGAAAAAGGTCTTTATCCGATCACCTTTATTTACAATAAGGAAAAAATGATTTCGATAACAGATAAAAGGGATGTGTCAATCATGCCTTCAATAAAGAAAGATTTATCAGAAGCCGTTCAACCTAGTCAGTTGATTGTTGGATGTATTTTAAATATGTATCAAATATATACTGTAGAGATTAATCGTTTAAAAAGAGCTATTGATGAAATCAGCGAACGAGCACGTTCCACAACTAAACGAGAGGTCTTAACGGACTTAGCGGATGTGGAGAGAGATATGGTCTTTTTAGAACAAACGTTAGTTGATCAGAAAGCAACGATTGAAAAGTTACTTGCTAGTGAGTTGTTCCAAAGTATGACTACGGAAGAGAGGCATGTACGAGAAATAAAACGAAAAATAAAGAAAACAGATAAACTCATTAGTTTAAATAGAGATTTGATTGATACTACGGGTGGGTTGATTTCGGATATGCTCGATAGTAAGTTGAATGGCATTATGGAATATTTGGATTCTGCTCAATTAGTGATTGCGATTCCAACACTGATTTTTAGTTTATGGGGAATCAATACAGGAGGACTAATTGGGAAAGACACGCCTTTAGGCTCTCTATCAGTTGTAATCTTTGCTATATTATTAGGGTGGACAACTTATTTATATTTAAAAAAGAAAGAATATTAAAAACTACCAGAAGGTTGCTTTCTGGTAGTTACTCGGTTTAGCTTATTTTAATTTATAACTTTTTGGAAAAAGTTCTGAAATAAAATTAATTTCTTCTTGAGTAAGCTTGATATTTGCAGCTTCCAGATTCTGTTCCATTTGGTTTCTGTTTCTAGCTCCAGGAATCACAGCATTTATTACATCTTTAGATAAATAGTATGCCAAAACAATATTTTGTATTCCTGTATTATACTGATCAGCCAATGTATTTAGACGATCTACTTTTGAAAGAATCTCACTATAGGTGGGTTCTTGAAATTGTGGACGACTTCTTTGTCTATCACTTAACTGGGTATCTTTATCATATTTACCTGCAAGTAAGCCTGAAGCAAAAGGGAAATAAGGAATAAAGCTGATATTTTTTTCATTATAATAGGAGAAAACAGATGATTCAGCTTCTTGATTCAGTAAGTTATATTCATCTTGAACAACGTCGATATCGTTATGAACATTAGCTTCCTTAATTTGATCCAATGAAAAGTTAGAAACACCGATCGAGCGAATTTTTCCTTGTTCTTTCAAGCGAGATAAGGCACCAATTGCTTCTGCCTTTGGTGTGTCTTCGTCTGGAAAGTGAATATAATAAAGATCAATATAATCTGTTTGGAGTCTTTGTAAACTGTCTTCAACTTGTTTAGTCAGAAAATCAGGAGAATTATTCAATTTGATTTCTCCATCTATAATTTCATGTGCCCCTTTCGTAGCAATTACAATATCCTTGCGAAGATTATGTTTTTTCAAGGTTTCACCAATAATAGACTCTGATTTGCCGTTTCCATATATGAAGGCAGTATCGATGAAGTTCAATCCTTTTTCGATAGCATCTAAAAGAATTTCACCACCGTATTCAGTATTGGTAGAAGGATCAGCGTCACTAATTTTGTTGGCACCTAATCCGATTGGATGAACTTGTAACCCTGATTTACCTAATGTGACTAACTCACTCATGAAATCTCTCCTTTATTAATCGATTCTATTAATAGTATAAACGAATTGAAAAGCGAATAGAAGAATCTTGTGTTGTCTTATGGGTAATTAGTTGATTTTTTCGCTAAAGAACGTTATTTTAAGAGTAACAAAATTATTTATAGAAGAGGTGATTTGAAAATGGGAGGAAAACTTACTAAATCTTCTACCGATAGAGTCTTTTCGGGAGTATGTGGGGGAATAGCAGAATTCACGGGTATTTCAGCATGGGCTATAAGAATTTTATTTTTGCTTTTGCCGTCAAACTTACTGATCTACATTATTTTAGCATTCGTTATGCCAGAAGAGGATTAACAATAAATACTTTCCATTCCTTGTCTAATGGTCTAAATTAGATAAGGTTTTTTTATTAATTAGTTAATATTTATTTGAAGTAGGTGAACCGGTATGGAAAATATGCTCATAAAAAGAATCTCTACACATAATCCTGAATATACGCTTTCACTTAGCTTAAGAGATTTAGTATTAAGAAAGCCCTTAGGTTTGGATATAAAGCAAGATAATCTCTCCCAAGAAGAGAAGGCTATACATTTTGTGGTTATTTCTGGAAATAAAGTTGTGGGAACACTATTTTTAATTGAAACAGATCGAAATAGTTATCAAATGAAGCAAGTAGCTGTTCATCCTGATTACCAGGGACAATCTGTAGGAACTAAATTAGTTTTATTTGCAGAAAAATGGGCACAAGATAATGAAGTACAAAAAATCTGGTTACATGCTAGAATCAATGCGTGGTCATTTTATCAAAAGCTAGGTTTCATATTTACTAGTGATGAATACAAACAAGTGGGTATCGTGCACAAGACGATGGGAAAACACTATTTATAAAATAGAATGCATTGGAATGTTATATAACATTCTGGTGCATTTTTGTTACCCCATAATTGTTTCCATATCGTTCAGTAAAAAGAAACTTATTTAAATAAGCGTTCGATATGTTTATCTGCTATTTGTAAGTAACCGAACTATACGCTCTACAAAGTATAAATCAATTATTTGCTTGATTCATTTTAATGAGAGGAAATAGATTTATAAACTGTTACATTTTGTACATAATATTGATGGATATCCTATTGCCTTAAATCGTTGCAATTAGTATGCTTAATAAATTAAGCAATAGGAGGCTCTTTCATGATCGGTAATAAACCAATAAAGAAACATTATATTTCTATTAATAAAAAGTTTATACTTTCTATAACATTTGCATTTATTTGGCTTATTATTTCTATCTATTTTTCTCTACCATGGGTTCATGATTTAGGAGTGCTAACTACACCATTTATAGCAGTGGTGATTATAGCAGGAATAGGTTATGTTCCGGGATTAATTAACTCTTTTATTATCATGAGTTTGTTACTGGACAGACAGCCTAAGTTTAAAACGATAGATCCAGAAGTGCCTATAACGATTATTATCGCATGCTATAACGAAGAAGAAACTATTGCAAATACCCTTTCTTATATAAAAAATCAAATTTATGATGGGGAAATTAAAGTGATCGTTGTGGACAACGCCTCTACTGATCAGACGGATCAACGATCTATAGAAGCAGGAGAAGAATTAGAGTTGAATTTGCAAGTGATTTATGCAAAAGAACCTGGAAAGTTTAATGCCCTTAACGAAGCGCTTAAAGTTGTAGAGACGGACTATGTGATTACATTGGATGCTGACACATTATTGCATAAATTAGCTGTAAAGCATGTTGTCTCTAGAATATTAACAGCGCCTGCTGATACATGTGCTGTAGCAGGATCAGTACTTGTAAGAAATAGTAGACAAAATTTACTAGCTAGACTACAAGAATGGGAATATTTTTTAGGGATCGCGAGTATTAAACGAATGCAAGGTATGTATCAAGGAACATTAGTAGCACAAGGGGCGTTCTCTCTGTATACAACGGATATATTGAAGCAAGTTGGTGGATGGCCAGATGCGATTGGAGAAGATATTGTACTAACCTGGAAGATGCTTAGGGAAAATAAGCGGGTGTATTTCGAACCGATGGCAGTCGCATTTACAGAAGTACCTAGTAAATTTATTCACTTTTATAGACAGAAAAGCCGTTGGGCAAGAGGCATGATTGAAGGGCTTAAAGCTGTGAAACCATGGGAACAACCGATTAAGTACATTCGTATTTTAACAGGTATCAATTTACTGATGCCGTTTTTAGATATCGTATATACTTTTGCATGGATACCAGGTCTGGTACTGGCATTATTTGGATTCTTCTGGATTATTGGACCTATGACACTTTTGGTTTTGCCCTTAGCGTTATTGCAGAACTATATTTTATATGTATATCAAAAGAAAGTATTCAAAGAGTTAAACTTGAGCATACGGAAAAACAGGTTTGGATTTATTATTTTTGTATTGTGCTATCAACTGATTATGAGTCCGATTTCTATTATGGGATATTCTCATGAAATATTTGCAAAAAAACGAGTATGGAAATAATATGTAAAAATTAAAGCAGTAAATGATTCAGTATAAACTGTTTCATCTACTGCTTATTTTAAAAGTGTTATACGGTCATAGAGTTTTTTCTGGTAGGGCTACATCGTTAGCTGAGTAACCTTGTCTGATTAAACTGTCTAAATTTTCATAACTGGTTTCAATCATGTTTTTTAGAGCTTCATCCGTATTTGAACCGACATGTGGTGTAATCAATACTCTAGGATAAAGATCAACCAGTCCTTGTATGACGGGATCGTCTAAGGATTGATCTTCGTCATACTTCTTAAAGAAAATGGAGGATTCGTTTGCAAAAACATCTGTAGCAATTCCATCTAATTTGTTTGAGTTTATAGCATCTAAAAGTGCCTGATTATCTTGGAGTTCACCTCGAGCTGTATTAATTAAAATGGCTTTATCTTTCATTTTATTGATAAATTCTGAATTAATCATTTGATCATTTTCACCTGGAATATAGGGAACATGTACACTAATGATATCACTTTCAGCTAACACGTCGTCTAAACTTTTAAATTCTACAGTTTCTTTAGCGCTATCACTTTGGTAAACATCATATCCTAGTACATTCGCTCCTAGACTTTTGAATAATGAGGCTTCTGTTTGACCGATTTTACCTACTCCAATAATACCAACTGTACAATTTCTTATTTCTTTACTGAACATAGTGGTATCGATTCTGAAGTCTTTTTTTGCTGTTCTGTTAGTTGTATAGGTTGTATGACGTAATAAAGACATAGCTAGTGTTAATGATAACTCAGCAATGGCATTGGGTGAATATGACGGTACTCTAGCTACCATCATATCGTAATCAGCCGCAGCTTCTAGATCAATATGGTTAAATCCAGCTGTTCTGGTTAATAAATATTTTACGCCATATTCAGCAAATTTTTTAATGTTTTTTCTATCAGCAAGGCAGTTACCTCTGAGAATGATAGCATCCATTCCCATAGCAGCTTCAGCATTATCGTGATTTAGTAATGATTCTACTAAGTTTAATTTATAATGAAAAGTATTTAACTTTTCAAAATATTCTTTTTCATTTGGTCTAACGCCATAACAAACAATTTTGACTGTCATATACATTCTCTCCTTGGAAGTAATAGTAATTTTCGATTTTTGAGTTTAATTAAAAGATACCTAATGAGTCAAGCATACTTATAATCACAATCCATATAGGCATCATTACAACAGCAGATATGGTAGAGAGTAAAGATGCGTTTGAAGCGAGTAGGGCATCCTTATCAAAGCTAATGGCATAAGCTGCGGCTACTGTTGCTGTTGGTGTTGCCATCATAACTACAATTGTTCCTAATCCGACTAGACTGACTGGTAAAATATTTGTTAAAGTCAATATGAGTAGAAACGCAATGTTGATAATTGGAACTAAAATAACTTTGGCAAAGCTGTAAAACCAGGAAGTATTTGAAGCGGCTGCTTTTTTAAAGCTAACTTCACCTAAGGTTGAACCGATGGCTAACCATGCTAGTGGAGAAGCAATTCCTGCTAGATAAGTCATGGGTTGAAACAACCATGGAGCTGTCTGATCAATTCTTAAAAAAGCAACTTCAGTTAATCCGGTTTCGGTTGCTACAGTAACTTGTGGTAAGTATCCTTGCACCAACCATATGAACAATCCTAAAAAAGTAGCAAGAACAATCGGATTTAAAAACATTGATTTAACGTTTTTCATTTCCATTTTTAAGCCACTCATTTTGATGTATCCATATGAATACAAGAATATTCGGTATCCAATATTAAAAATTGAAGCATAAAGCACACCTTCTGTTCCATATATTGCGCCCACAATCGGAATACCGAAAAATGTTGTTGAGCCAAAAATAGTTAGAACACGAAGTGTATCTTGTTCATCACCTTTGAACTTCATGAAAATAGGTTTAGAAAGTACGATCAGAATGATATAAATAGCAATTCCCCAGATTAATACGTTTCTTCCTTCAGCTAATGAACTTGGATCAATATCTTGCATAAATGCTTTAAAAGCTAATGCGGGCAAAGCAACTGTTAACACAACTTTTGAAAGGATTTTCCCAACTTGATCATTGAAAATTTCTTTTTTACGTGCGATGAAGCCTAAGAGAATAATAAAAATTGTAGATGAAATAGCACTTAATATAGTCATGTCAGTAAGAGTAGTATTTAATATATCGAAAAACATGTAATTCCTCCTGTATGTTCGTTTATTCACATATAAATCTAAGTGATAAATTGTCGACATTTACCTTTAAGAAAACTATATAGTTATTTTGTGATTAAATGAACAATATAGAAGTAAAGTAAGTTTCGTAACTTATGTAAGCAAGATATTATTATATGAGATTTAATAAATACTATGATATAAGGTGGATATATTTCTTGAATAAGATAAACCAATATTATTTTCTAAAGTTTAAATTGTTAATTTATGCACATAAAAATCAACTTTACTTGATCTTTATATAATGGTAGGTTTATATTTAATGAGAGTATTGCCTTAAATAAATTTATAAAGAATGGATATTGTGAAAATAAAAATGAATAGACAAAAATGGTTTCGCTTTTTATCTTTGAGATCTTTAATGATCTTATTGATATTGCTTACAGTCTTTTTTTCTCTAGGAGCTTCAGCATTACTAGTGCAAAATTATGTTGTAGACAGAGAATATCAGGTAATCGAAAATAAAATCTCATCCATTGCCAGAATTGTAGCGAAAGATGATCGAGTTATTGGTGCTGTTACGAATGAAGTGATAGATCCAGAGGTACAAGAGTATGCAAATGAAGTTTTAGCAGATACAGATGTAGAATTTATCGTTGTCTTGGATAATAATCTAATAAGATACTCGCATCCAGAGAAAGCGGTAATTGGTGGAAAGTTCTCTAATATTGAAGATGCTAGCCGGGCGTTAGATGGCAGTGAACATTTTTCTGAACATATTGGAATTTTAGGAGCTGGCAGGCGTTTTTTTACGCCAATTATAAACGAAGCTGGAGAACAGGTGGGAATCGTATGTGTAGGAATTACAAATGAAACGATTGCCATTCAAAATCAGGCAGCTCAAGAAAAACTAATTTATGGATTAGCTGTGGGGTTAATGGTTGGATTAACAGGTTCTATTTTATTAGCAAACAAGATTAAAAAAACATTGTTAGGTTTAGAGCCGAAACAAATTGCTACGAGACTGAAAGAACGAAAAATTATTACAGATGCTGTGGTTGAAGGAATTATTGCTATTTCCATGGATAAAAAAGTCTTGCTGATGAACGAGAATGCAAAAGCTATTTTTAAACAAGCTAATCTTCCAGAAATAGTTTCTATGAATGGAGAAGTGAGTGGAGAACTATACACGGTTTTATTCTCAGAGTGCTTTTCTACTAAAGAGACAGTTTCTGATCATTCGCTCGTCCTGAATCATTTAGATATCGTGGTAAATATTTCCCCTATATGGATTAATCAAGAATTTTCAGGGGCTGTAGCGACAGTAAGAGATCAATCGGAAATGAAGCATCTATTAAGAGAGTTGAGTGGCACTGAACAATATATAGACTCACTGCGTGCTCAAAGTCACAATTTTTTGAACCAGTTACATGTTATTTTAGGGTTAATTGAATTAGAAAAATACGAGGAAGTTAAAAGCTATATTTCTATATTAAATAAAGACTACCATGAAGAAATAGGATATATTGTAAAGAACAGTTATAAAATGTAGGAAAATGACAATGTAAAATTGTTGGTTTTCCTACATTTTTTATATACTCTTCTTATCCCCTATAGAATTGGAGTGGAATAGGAATGAGAAGAGATATCAGAGAAGGAGTGAAAAAACATATGATTGATGGCATAAAGCCCAATTATACTGCGTTAGCGGAACAATACGGATGTGACTATCGTACGGTTAAAGCAGCGTATGAAGAAGCGTTACAAGGTAATAAACCTAAAACAAGGAGGACATATCCGAGTAAATTAGATTCATTCAAACAAATCATAGATACTAAGTTAGAAGATCAATGTACCGCTAAAAGTATCTTCAAATTCATACAAAAGAAAGGGTTCGATGGGAGTTACAGTCTTGTTAGAGACTATTGCCGTGGAGTGAAAAAAGAACGGATACAGAAAGCAACGGTACGCGTCGAATATACGCCTGGTCTTTCAGCACAAATCGATTGGAAAGAAGAAATGCGACTCATAAGCAGTCAGGGAGAAGTCTTCCGCTTTAATATTTTTCTTTATATATTGCCCTACTCAAAGAAGAAATTTATTACGCTTACCTTTGATCGTAAACAAGATACATTGTTTGAGTGCATGAATGATGCCTTTTATCACACCGGTGGTGTTCCAGAAGAAATATGGTTCGATAATATGAAAACTGTCGTCGACCGGTCACGAACTCAATTCTCTCAGGTTCATTTAAACGATCGCTTCTATTCTTTAAGTAAAGATGCAGGGTTCAGAACAATGGTCTGTCGCCCTTTTCGCCCCCAAACAAAAGGCAGCGTAGAAGCTCTCGCTAGAACAATGGACCGGTTACGGGTTTACAATCATGAATTTTATGATTCGACAGATCTCATTCGAATCGTTGACGAACTTTGTGATGAATTAAATTCGGAAGTGTCTCAAGCAACGGATGAGATTCCTGATATACTTTGGAAAATTAATGAAAAAGAGCACCTCCATAAGCTAAAAGATGACTTGTTAAATCCTTATTTTGAAGACTCTATTCGCCGTAAAGTCACAAAGGAAGCAATGGTCATTTTCCGCAAATGTAGGTACTCTGTAGACCCTCGCTATATCGGAAAAGAAGTTGACTTGGATCTTTCCGAAAACGAAGAGCACGTGCACATTTATTATAACGGAGAACAGATTCGTTCGCACCCACTTACCACAAAAAGATTGAACTATAACCAAGAAGATTTGGTTCAGATACTTAAATCAGATGTCATGAGCCACAAAGAAGAAGATGACATCCAAGAACATATTAAACGAAGTTTAAAGCAATATGATTTACTGGAGGTGCCTTCGAATGAGCAGTAACTATCAAAAGCTATTAAATAATCTAGAGGCCTTGAATTTAAAACATATGAGAGAATATGTGCCAAACTATATTGAAATTGCCAATCGGGATGAGCTTTCTTTAACAGAAGCTCTTCTAGAATTAACTAATCAAGAATTAGACTTTCAAACGAATCAGACTGTGGAACGTGTCATCCAGCGCGCACACTTTCCCAAACGGACATCACTTGAAGAATTTGATTTCAACTTTCAACCAAGCGTTAACAAAAAAGAGATTCTAGACTTGAAACATATGGCTTTTATGGAGAAAAAAGAAAACTTAGTTTTCATTGGAAACCCTGGTGTAGGGAAAACACACCTTGTCATTGCATTAGGCATTGAAGCATGTCATCAAGGCTACCGTACGCTGTTTATCAGTTGTCATGAATTACTTTTACGTCTTCGTTCTGCCTTTGAAAAAGGGACCGTCGATCGTGTTCTGAAACGATATGCCAAATATGATCTTTTGATCATTGATGAAATAGGTTATTTACCAATTCAAAAAGTTGAAGCTAACCTCTTCTTTCAACTATTAACGATGCGTTACGAAAAGAAATCAACAATGATTACGACAAATATTATCTTATCTCGATGGGGGGAGCTATTTCAGAATTCTGAAATAGCCGCCGCCATTCTTGATCGCCTGGTTCACCATGTTAAAGTCTTCAAGATTACTGGAAAATCATATCGTATGAAAGGGAAAATATAAATGGACTTCTAAATTAGACTGTCAAAAACCTACATTTTTATTCTGTCATAAACCTACAATTTTATAATGTCCTTGACAATATATTACCGAAAAAGTTAAATCTCCTGCACTAGCTGGGTTCCTGTTAGGTAAATCAAGTGAGGCGAAAGAAAAACAAGTTCTGTTAACAATTGATAAAGATTCTTATTTTCCAAACATTGAAGTAAATAGTTTGACTCACCATCTGATTGTGGCAATAGGCGTCTTGTTGGATAATGCTTTTGAAGCTGTACAAACACAAAAAAGAAAAGAAATTTCACTTTATTTGCATTATGATAAAGATGAAGGAATATTGACAATAAAAGTCACAGACACGGGAATTGGAATGAACTCAGAAGAAAAGAAGAGAATTTTTCAAAGAGGATTTTCTACAAAAGGAAATAAAAGAGGGTACGGATTAGATGCTGTTCAAACGATTATCCGCTCTTATAATGGGATTATAGATGTCGAATCTAAAGAGCAAATTGGCAGTAAAGTACTAATTGAATTAGATTATAGGTTGGAGGAAGGTCATGATTGATGTTTTAATTGTTGAAGATGATCCTATGGTAGCAATGTTGAATAAAGAATTTTGTGAACGTATGGAAGGATTAAAGGTAATTGGACAAGCTGAATCGACAGCAGATGCTTGGAGTATAATTGACCAACAAGAGCCAGATTTGATTTTACTTGATATTTATTTGCCTGGTCAGACTGGTCTTGAGTTTGCCGAATCATTAAAGAAAAAAGGGATCTTTATACCGATACTTTTTATTTCAGCAGCGGATGACATAGAATCTGTGCAGCAAGCAGTTTATTTTGGTGCAACCGATTATTTGATAAAACCATTTACTTTTGAAAGATTTCAAGCTTCATTAAAAAAAATAATAAAATTTGATCAGGCATTATCGAAAGGGAAAGTAACGAATCAGAAAACATTGGATCAGTATTTCTGCAACGAACAAATTATACAAAGTGAAATGGATTCTAACAAGCTTTCCAATAGAAGTTCAATAGAATTTCCCAAAGGAATATCAAAGATTACAATGAAAAAAGTAGTCAAACAAATTCTTATTACTAAAGAGTGGTTCACGACTGAGAACATAGCAACTGAAATAGGTATTTCTCGAATTTCCACAAAAAAATATATCCAATATTTGGTTGATTTACAGATTTTGGATGAGGAAATGGATTATAATACGGTAGGAAGACCAGCTATAATTTATCAAATAAATGAGAATAGTGCAGTTGAAATTGAGCAGTTTGTATACAAATAAAAAGCAGAAGCTTTGACATTTAAGCTAACAATGTCAAAGCAATGGTCATAAGTATAAGTGAAAATATGATACTTATAGAAGATAAAAAGCTTGATGTAGATCGCTTGTTTCCATAAACGATCATATTGATTGTTGAGACGGTTCCAACAGGTGCAAGCGTAACTAACACTAGGGAGAAACGTACAATTTCTGGTAATGGAAGAACAAAGTAAAACAATAATGCTGCTGCTATAGCTAGAGTATAACGCACAGATAATAGTTTAGAGATTTTTCTAAGCGAAGATCTATCCATATCTATTTCTAAATAAAGTCCAACCATAAACATAGATAAGAATGCATTACCACTGGCGAATAACTCTACTACTGAAGTAATCGTTACTGGAACAGTAATACCAAGTAAGGCAAGAAGGAACATCAAGGTATAAGTCGTAAAAGAGGGTGAATGAAATAGACGTAAAGCTCTTTTTACATAACTTGATTCTTCTCTTTCTTGACCTAATATTTTATCTACAACCATGGGGGATCCGCCGAACAGCATTAAAGCATTTCCCATATCAAAGCTTCCAATAAATGGAATGGCGGCGGGGAAAAAACCTTGAACAAAAGGAATAGTAAAATTACCAATGTTGAATCCTCCTTGAGAGAACATCATCATTGCGTGATCAACAGGGTCTTTTTTTCGCCAGAATAAACTACCGATTAAAACAAGTACTAGGTTTGTAAGCAGCCCCAATCCAATCATAATAAATAGAATTGCATCAACCTGTACTGCATTAAAACCGACAATAATTGTAGCAGGGAGAGTAATGTTTAAAATGATTTTTTGAAGAATGGTACCATCTGTAGAACGTAAAATTCCGGCTTTTTTAAATAAATAGGCCACCAGAACAACGAGAAGGAAACTTAAAGATCGGATAAGAATCATGGCCATATACAGAAACTCCTTAAATAGTATCATTAAAATAATGTAGTTTTATCATAAGGTGTTTAGCTGATTTGTTCAAGCAATTCCAATATATATAATTAGATGATGAAGGTAATCTAAGGACGGAAAGGAAACAAATGATAATTAGACCCCAGACAAAGGGAGCGTTAGTAGAGGCAGCAGAAAAAGAATTTACTTCTTTATTTTCTTTAATTGATTCAATTCCTGAAGAAAAAAGAATGAAGAATTTTCATTTCGAGGATCGTGATAAGAATATAAGAGACGCATTGATGCATTTATATAGATGGCACTTAATGATGTTGACTGGTATGACGTAGGCATGAAGGATAATGTCCCCCAAACGCCAACAGAAGGATATAGATGAAAATAACTTTCGGCGTTAAACTAGGAAATCTGGGCATAGGTAGTTGTTTTATTTCTAATACACCCAGTCATTATAACTGGGGATGTAAAAAAATGAAATAATTTAGTAAATCTATCAATAATTAGATAAAAAATCCGTCAGCTATTTTGAGCTGACGGATTTTCTTACTTAGTACTAAATTTTGAATCCTTTAAGGAGATTGTCCATATTTTGTGCAAGTTCAACTAATTGAGAGATTTTTCCACCTTCACCAGCGATTTCTTCCATTGAACTGTTGATCTGTTGTGTAGCCGCTGAGGTTTCTTCAACACCTGCTGCAGATTCTTCAGAAACAGAAGCGACTTCTTCAATAGAAGCATTCATCTCATCTGTATTATGTTGCAGCTCAGATAAATTAGTATTGATACCTTGGATATTTTGAGCAACATCATTTAAAGATTTAGATATCTGTTTAAAAGTATCTCCAGTAGCTTTAATTTGTGAAGTTCCAGTTTGTACTTCTGCATATCCTTCTTGAAGTGAGTCACTTACTCCTTTTGATTCCAGTTGGATTGTTTGTACAAATCCAGTGATCTCTGATACTGATACATCAACTTGTTCAGCTAGCTTACGCACTTCATCGGCAACAACGGCAAATCCTTTGCCGTGTTCGCCAGCACGCGCAGCCTCGATTGCAGCATTTAGAGCTAGTAGATTTGTCTGATTTGCTACATTTTGAATGATTTCTACTAATTTTGAAATTTCTTGTGTCTGCATATCTAATTTATCTACTTTTTCAACAGACTGTTTGACAATATCATTAATTTTCATCATCTGATTTTCTGATGATTCCATTAATGTTATACCGTTAGCTGTTTCTTTTAACACTTTATCTGATAAAGTATTGATATGCTGCCCATTTTTATTTGTAGCAGAGACTTTTTGAGAGAAGTCATCCATAATTGCTGATAACTTACTAGCAGTATTTGCCTGGGTTTCTGACCCTTCAGACAATTCCTGCATCGTCATTGCAACTTGGTCGGTTCCAGCCATAACTTCTGCAGAAGTTTCAGATAATTCTTTACTGTTGTAAGATAAAAGATAAGACACTTCTGAAACATTTGATAGAATATCTTTTAGATGATCTTGCATAGTATTAGCGGAGTCTGCCAGTTGTCCTGTTTCATCCTTATTGGTTATCGTCAGATACTCGTTTTTCAAGTTGCCTTCTTTGATATCGTTCATTCTTTCCATCACTTTTTTAACTGGTATTGAGATAGATCTGCTTGTGAGTAAAGCGATGAATACAGCTAGTATTATAACTACAGTAGAGACAATGAGGTTTAACAAAAGACCTGTCTGCCCAATCTCCATAATGTTTTCCCCAGAGTCTTCGATTATTTCTTCTTGATTTCTAGCAGATTCTGCTAGTGTATCCAACATGAAAGTTGTCGTTGGAGCAAGTACATCCATATTAGCAAGTGCTTCTGTCTCATTACCAGCTGCATATACCTCAAATACATCTCTCAACATGCTTTGAGTCCATTCTTCGTGGGTGGCAATAAGTTCATCCACGGTATCTGAATTAGAAAGTTCTCCTAATGTCTCTATATATGGTTGAACAGCTTCAGCGGTTTCTTCAAACATATCTCTGTATTTTTCATCACCTGTCATCAAGTAAGCACGAACATTTGTTGAACGTCTAGCCACTGAAAAACCTACTCGTTCATCAGCAATCATCAGAGGTATTTCATGTGCAACCATTGATTCCGTTTCCTTGTTTGTATGAAATGTAGAAATACTTGTTTCAATCATCAATGCAATTATAAATATAATGACTAAACTGAAGCCAAACAAAATTTTTGCTCTTAAACTTTTGAATTGTAAAAGAGGAATCCTTCTTGATTTATTTTTGACACGATTTTCTTTCTCTTCTTGTTTTACTTGCCTATCCATTTTATATCACTCCTTTGAAATCATTATCGGATGTATTAGTAAAGTGTTTATATTTGTAAAAATTAAATATGAAATCTAGTGATAAATACAAAATAATACAATTTTTTTATGATAAAATTGTATTATAAATTAAATATAACTATGAATAAATCAATTGTATATTTGGTGATTAAAAAAATCGATTCAGTAACAGGCTGTTTGTAATTACAGTTACTAATCTATAAAAAAATTATAAAAAGGGCATATTTATTCTTTTATTTAAATATAATTATTTTTAATATGATTATCTCAAAATCAGTGAATTATAATAAAGTGTACAATGGGTAGTATTGTGAACAAAATTAGACAAACAATAAAATTTGAAAATGCTTTGAATATCAAAATTTTTATTCTGAAGTCAAATGTGTTGGACAATCGACCTATATATAGTTTTTTTGATATATATTTAAGCAAACGTATAATAAAGGACTTACATTTCCATGATAAGTGAAATATTAAAGGAAAATTTCTTTCGAGGGGCAAGAATATTGCATTTGAAAGATCATTCAATATAATGAATAATAGAATGTTAAGGGGGTACCACAATTGAAAATATCTTTTAATAGATGGTGGGTTGTAATAGGCGCTGTATTAGTGCAGCTTTGTATTGGTGGAGTATACACTTGGAGCCTTTTCAATCAACCATTGTCTGATGCATACGGGTGGGATTCCAATGGTGTATATTTAGCCTACTCTATGGTTATCTTCATTTTTGCATTGACGACTATAGTCTCAGGTCGCTTGCAAGATAAGTATGGACCACGAAAAATAGCTACGATTGGGATTATCTTGTATAGTTTAGGCTTGATGCTGACTTCAACGGCAGAGTCATTGTGGCAATTATATTTATATTACAGTGTAATAGCTGGGGTTGGAATCGGATTTGTGTATGTCTGTCCACTATCAACTTGTGTTAAATGGTTTCCGGATAAAAAAGGATTTATAACTGGAATAGCCGTAGGGTCATTTGGACTAGGCGGATTCTTATTTAATTCTTTTATTCAATCATTTATTGCATCTGTTGGCGTATCAAAAGCTTTTTTTTATCAGGGTGTTATTTATATTATTATAGGATTGATAGGTGCACAATTACTTAGACAACCTAAAGTAAATACTGAAGAAGTAAGCAGTAAAATTATTAATGATAATGAATTTACTGTTACTCAGATGATGCAAACAAAATCTTTTTATCTAATTTGGTTTATTTATCTGACAGGTACAATTACTGGGCTGCTTGTTATTGGTCTTGCACGCGACATTGGAATAGATGTAGCAGGACTGGCACCAGCAGTAGCTGCAAATGCAGTAGCTTTAGCAGCTATTTTTAATGCTGTAGGCAGAATTACTTGGGGGATTCTTTCAGATAAATTTGGAAGACTGCGTGTTATCTCAATAATGTTTGTATTAACTGCTATAGCAGTAGGGTTGTTGAGTACAATAACGCCAAATGCTTGGTTATTCTTTGGGATTGTAGCGATGATTGCATTTTGTTTTGGAGGATTTTTAGCAGTTATTCCGCCACTTACAAGCGATTATTACGGTATACAAAATTTTGGTGCAAATTATGGATTAGTGTATCAAGGTTATGGTATTGCTGCTCTTGTAGGTCCTATGCTGATTTCCTTAGTCGGTGGATTTAGACCGGCATTTCTAGTAGCAGCGCTATTAACTATAGTTGGTCTACTTCTATCATTATTTGTAAAACCACCATTGAAATCAAAGAAAACCATTTAAATGATCCGTTACTAAAAAACTTCTGCGTTTAAAATCAGAAGTTTTTTAGTATTTAATATTGAGGTTATGAGATGAGATTTAATAAGGTTTTTTAACAAAATTTATGAGCTAAAACCATATCACACTAATTAATAACATGGATTATGTTAAAATGAATAGAGATAACTTGCTTAGTATATCCAAGTTCATTTAAAATTGACCAGTATACTTATATAATATTATTTAATCTATTATATCTTACATTAATTAGAAATTTCCTGATTAATTTCGAGGAGGAAGTGAAATCGAAAAAGAAAAAAGAAAGCAAAAAAACTTGGAACTAGATTATGAATATTGTGAAGAAATCATAAAAGTACATTCCGAGAGTTTTTATTATGCTTTTTCTAAGTTACCGAAAGAAAAAGCTCAGGCTGTATATGCAATTTATGCTTTTTGTAGACAAGCTGACGATAGTATTGATGAAGCATCATCTCCCTTAGAACAGAAACAAGCATTGGATGAATTAAAAAAACAGTTAGATCTGTTTAGCGAAGGAAATAATCTTGATACACCTATCTGGAGAGCATTGAGGGATGTGTTTGATCGATATGATATGTCACTTGAACCTTTTTATGATCAATTAGAAGGTCAAACAATGGATTATCATTTTGTTCAACCAGATACGTTAAATGAATTAGAAAGATACAGTTATTTTGTTGCAGGCTCAGTGGGGCTAATGCTATTACCCATCATTGCAACGGAAAACCATCAGGAACTAACTGATATAGCGATTTCTCTTGGAGTAGCAATGCAAATTACAAATATATTGAGAGATGTCGGAGAAGACCAGCGTGATAATAATCGCATATATTTGCCTAAAGAATTAATGGAAAAGACAGGATACTCTCGTCAAGATTTAAAAAATCAGACAGTTAATCAATCTTTTATTCTATTATGGGAATTACTGGCTTCTCGATCTGAAGAATTATACAAAATTGTGAAACAGAATCTATTGAAATTCGATTCGGATAGTCGTTTTCCAGTGCTGCTTTCAGCAAATATATATCAAGAAATTTTAAATACTGTTCGTAAGAATCAGTATGACTGTTTTACTATAAGAAATAAGACTTCTTTAATCAGAAAGTTATGTTTATATCGAGAGGCTAATAGAAGTTTGAAAAATAGCTGATTTTTTAAGATGGCTAATAGTTGACTAAAAAGGAGAACTTATTATGGAAGGTGTCGAATCAAAAAAGCAGAAGTCCATTGCAGTAATTGGTGGTGGTCTAGGAGGTATATCAGCAGCTATAGCATTAGCACAAAGTGGGTATAAAGTTGATTTATATGAAAAAAACGAACATATTGGTGGAAAATTAAATCGTTTGGAACGTGAAGGATACGGATTCGATCTTGGACCTTCGATTTTGACTATGCCATTTATTTTTGAAAGATTATTTTTAGTTAGTGGTAAACGTATGGAAGACTATATACCTATTCAAAAAATGAACTTGCAGTGGCGTTCATTTTTTACCGACGGAATCACAATTGACCTATATGAAAAACTTTCAGATATGAAAAAAGCCAACCCTTACTTAAATGAACAAGATTTGATAGAGTATCGTAAATTTTTAGAATATTCCAAGTCTTTATATGAGGTCACTGAAAAAGGATATTTTGATAAAGGATTAGATACATTAGGTGATGTATTAAAATTTCATGGACCTTTATCAGCTTTAAAAGACTTCGATGTTTTTTCTACTATGTCTAGTGCAATTGAAAAAAGAATCACTAATCCGCATATGCAGGAGATGCTAAAGTACTATATTAAATATGTAGGCTCCTCAGCCGATAATGCTCCAGCAATTATGAATATGCTTGCATATATGCAGCATGACCAAGGTCTATGGTATATTCCTGGAGGTATGCATAGATTAGGAGAAGGATTGCGTACCTTAGCAAACGAAGTGGGAGTGTCTATTCATATTGGCAAAGAAGTCGTTAAGTTGAACAATGAACAAACCAAAGAGATTCATTCAGCTGAATTATCAGATGGAAGTCTTGTTGAAGCAGATTATTTTGTCTCGAACATGGAAGTAATCCCGACGTATAAATATCTACTTAATGAAGACAAAAAGATGATTGAACAGCTGGAACAAAAATTTGAACCTGCTGCTTCTGGTATGGTTCTGCATCTTGGTGTAGATCGTCTTTATCCACAATTAGCCCATCATAATTTCTTTTTTTCAGAAGATTCTGACCGAAATTATGAGACAGTCTTTCAGCATCATGAATTACCTGAAGATCCAACGATTTATTTAGTAAATGTCAATAAAACAGATCCTGCACAAGCACCAGCAGGTCATGAAAATATTAAAGTTCTACCACATATCCCTTATATTCAAGACGAACCGTTTACTGATGATGAGTATGCTGCTTTAAGAGAAAGAGTATTAGTAAAATTAGAAAAAATGGGATTGACTGATTTACGAAAACATATCGTATTTGAAGATATGTGGTTACCGGAAGATATTCGGCAAACGTACTACTCCAATCGAGGAGCCATTTATGGGGTAGCTGCAGATAAAAAGATGAATAATGGATTTAAACATCCTAAACATAGCGAACATTACGATAATCTATATTTTGTTGGAGGATCTGTTAACCCCGGTGGTGGAATGCCGATGGTTACTCTAAGTGGACAACAAGTAAGAGATATGATCGTGAAAAAAGATTATAAATAAACTCAGATTCAATCAGCTGGAATGATTGATTTTATTGTTTATTTACTATAAAAAGTCACTATAAAGGAGGGAAAACATGTTCATTTTTTTGTGGATCGGTTTACTGTTGATCATGTTTTCGTTGATTAGTGGCTTTTTTATATTATTTAAAATCCCATATATATCATCTCAAGAATTGGATGATACAGTTCCGATACCAACTATTTCAATTATCATCCCTGTCAGAAATGAAGAAAAAAATATCGTTAATCTTCTTGATACATTAAACAGACAATCGCTTCAGCCGCAACAGGTCATTATAGTGGATGATGAGTCAACAGATCATACTGTTGAGGTAGCTTCCAAGTATAATGTGGAAATCAAAATTAAAAATCAAACGCAAAACGAAGAAGAACTCGTTGGCAAAACAGCAGCTTGTTACAGGGGCGCAATAGGCGCAACAGGGGAGTTGATGATATTTATGGACGCTGATACTTTTTTTGACCATGAAGATGCACTGAGAAACATTATTGCAGAATTTAAAAAGCTTAGTTACTCAGGGTTATTTACGATTCAGCCGTATCATCGTACTGTGAAGTTTTATGAAAAATTATCTGCCCCAATGAATATGGTCGTTATTGCAGGATTGAATTGTTTTACTCCTTTGAAAAATGTATTCAAAACCGGAGGAGCTTTCGGACCATTTCTAATGTGTTCTGCAAAGGAATATACGCTGACCGGAGGACATAAGGAGATACTCGGTTCACATCTGGATAATTTTATGTTGACGAAACTCTTTCAGGATCATAATCTTTCTGTATACAATTTTGGTGGAAAGGGGTCTGTTTCTTTTCGTATGTACCCAGAAGGACCGAAACAATGGTTACTTGGGTGGTCAAAAAGCATTGCAAGTGGTTCAAGCAATACACACCCGCTGATAATGTCAGCTGTAGGCTTATGGATAGCGGGTGGATTGATCATTCCGTTTTCAATAGGGTTCAGTTTACTGATAAATCCTTCTGTCTGGTTACCTGCTTTTATTTTTCTTTATTTTTTTTATGCAGGTCAATTTTTATGGTTGGCACAGAAGGTAGGAAAGTTCTCTAACTGGTTATTCTTGGGTTATCCAATGTTATTGGTATCATTTATTATTGTCTATTCATGGTCATTCATTCAGGTACATATCTTGCATTCTGTATCTTGGCGTGATCGTAAGATAGATGTTTAAGAAAGGAGTTAACTACTATGACACTTTCTCAAACAATGTTGCTGTTACTATTAAATATTGGTATCTGGTTTATTATCCATATGTCTGTATCTATATCGCTGTTGTTTTTGCCTAAAAATCTTTTCTTAACTAATAGTTTGTTCAAATTTCTGTTTAATTCTTATGATTGGGAAAAAAGAGGACAGTTCTACGATATAGTCTTTCTAGTAAAAAGGTGGAAAGATAAGTTGCCAGATGGCGCTTCCCTTTTTAATTTAGGTTACAGGAAGAAACACTTACATTCTTCTAATAAAAAAGATATCGAAGAATTCATCATGGAAACTAAGCGTGCTGAACTGACGCACTGGTTGATCATGCTATTAGTTCCGCTATTTTTCTTGTGGAACCCCTCTTGGGCAGCTTGGATAAATGCGATTTATGGAGTCAGCATCAATGCGCCATTCATTGTGATTCAACGATACAATCGACCAAGATTGGAACGAATCAAGCGACTTAAAGAACAGAGGATATAAGGGCAAGATTAATCATGAGATATTTATTGTCAGAATGCCAAAATAAATCTATGTAGGAGTAAGTATATGAATCAGTTATTTAAGATTGATCAATCAATTTTTATTAGAACAGTTACATTAAAAGTTAAAGATCTAGTTAAAGTAGCTGACTATTATGAACGAATAGGGTTAAAGCGATTAACTGAGACAGAGCGAGAAATAACTTTAGGAATTAGTGAGTTAAAACCGCCACTATTGATTTTGAAGAAAGTGCAAGAGCCTAATCCACCAAGAAAGGTTGCAGGTTTATTTCATACTGCATTTTTACTTCCTGAAAGAAAGGATTTAGGTAATGTATTATATCATTTACTAAGTGAACAGATACCGATAGAAGGTGCTTCAGATCATGGGTATAGTGAAGCTGTTTATCTACGAGATCCTGAAGGAAATGGAATTGAAATTTATAGTGATAAACCAAAATCGAAATGGGATATCAAGCCAAATGGTAGAATAGCTGGAATCACGATCGAAATGGATACTGAAGGTGTTTTAGCAAGCAGAGATGAAAATGCTGCTGCCTTATTTCCTGTGCAAACGATAATTGGTCATGTCCACCTGTCTGTTTCAAGCTTAGAGGCGACACAAAATTTCTATGAGAAAATTTTAGGAATGGATTTAAAAGATAGATTTGGTGAACAGGCAAATTTTTTTGCAATGAATGGTTATCATCATCATATTGGAACAAATATCTGGTTAGGTAGAAACCTGCCAGCACCAAGTGAAAAGGATTTGGGATTAGAGGGATTTTCAATTATTGTTACCTCGAAAGAATATTGGCTTAATTTAAAAGAACAACTAAAATCCTGCGGAGTAAATGTTATGGAACAAGGTGAAAATAGGTTTGCGATTATAGATCCTAATGGTATAAAAATTAAATTTTTAAAAAATAGTCCAGATAATAGCCTATAAAATTGATTTTAGAAAAGAAAGGATGAAATGATATGCCGATTACAGATTATACAGTGACAGATATGTCAGAAAATGAAATTTCTCTATCTAAGTATGCTGGAAAATCATTATTGATTGTAAATACCGCCAGCCAATGTGGACTTGCATCTCAATTAAAGGATCTTGAAAATTTGTACCAGGACTATAAAGAGAAAGGATTTGTAGTCTTAGGATTTCCCTGTAGCCAGTTCATGAATCAAGAACCGTTAGAAGGAGAAGAAATAGCAGAATTCTGCCAAATGAACTATGGAGTTTCTTTCCCACTGTTTGATAAGATCAAAGTTAATGGAGATGAGACGCATCCTCTGTTTAAGTATTTAAAAGATCAGACAGGAAATAAAATGATCAAATGGAATTACACAAAGTTTTTGATTGATGCTGATGGAGAAGTAGTAAATCGGTATGCTCCTACGACTAGTCCAAAGAAAATAGCAAAAGATATTGAAAAATTACTTTAAATTGAATTGCTTAAAACAAAGATAGTTTACTAAGCAGAATATCTAGTCTGTTTAGTAAACCTTTTTTGTAACTATTATTTCAGGTTAGATATCAAATATAGAAAAACGAATTGTATTTATATAAAAATATAAAGTGTTTATATTAGAAGAGAAAGGGCAGATTTATGGTTTCAGTAATGTGGTTTAGAAGAGATCTAAGGTTAGAAGATAATATTGCACTTGCGAAAGCATTTGAAGAAGCGGAGCAATTGATTCTGGTTTTTCATATTAATCCAGAACAATTCTTGGAAAATAGCTTGAATCATGATGCTTTTTTTGCGAGTGTATGGCATTTTAAAGAAGTACTGAAGAAAAGCGGACTACATTTACAAATATTATATGGGGATATAACAAAGAGTTTTTCTGATCTGAAAAAATCATTTCCTAACTGGTCGGAAATTTATTTTAATAAGGATGAGAGAGGTTATGGAAAACAAAGGGACGATAGAATGAGAGAGTTTTTCAAAAAACATGAGATAGCCGTTCACTCTTATATGGATCATTACTTACATGGAGCGTATGAAGTACAAAATAATTCTGGAGATCTTTATAAAGTTTTCACTCCTTATTATAATAAGTGGATTGAACTAGAAAAACCGACCCCTATACAGGTGATGATTAATCCGAAAAAGGTACTTAAAGAAGTTTTATTCAAAGAGAACGAAGAAAAATTAGAAAAAATGGTAAAAGAATCTAGCTTGAATATTCACTATCTGCCTGGAACTGAACAAGCAAAGAAGCAGTTAAATAAGTTTATTGAAGAAAAAATTGACAAATATAAAAAAGCAAGAGATTATCCTTTCGAAGATAATACAAGTCGATTATCTCAGTATCTGAGAACAGGGGAGATCAGCATACGTACTGTCTGGAATGCAGTGCAAAAAGAAACAAGCTCCGAGAGCCAGAAAACTTTTTTAAAAGAATTATGCTGGAGAGATTTCTATCATATGATTTATGTAGGTAACCCAGATCAGAAAATGAAGCCAATAAAAACTCAGTTTTCAAATATTCAATGGAATAATGATAAGGAACAATTTGAAAAATGGAAACTTGGTCATACAGGTTATCCACTCG
Organism: Marinilactibacillus sp. 15R; assembly: GCF_001895285.1. Taxonomy (NCBI): domain Bacteria; kingdom Bacillati; phylum Bacillota; class Bacilli; order Lactobacillales; family Carnobacteriaceae; genus Marinilactibacillus; species Marinilactibacillus sp. 15R. The sequence continues at coordinate 2,556,626 of NZ_CP017761.1, read as the reverse complement.
TAGATGCAGCTATGAGACAATTGAACGAAACCGGATGGATGCATAATCGGTTGCGCATGATTGTTGCATCATTTTTAACTAAAGATTTACTGATAGATTGGCGTTGGGGTGAAAGATATTTTCAGAAAATGCTGATTGATTATGATGCTTCAAGTAATATAGGAGGCTGGCAGTGGGCAGCTTCGACAGGTACAGATGCAGTGCCTTATTTTAGAGTGTTTAATCCCACGACTCAGTCTGAAAAATATGATCCTTCAGGTAATTTTATCCGTAAATATGTAACAGAGTTAAGTGCTGTTAAAAATGAGTACATCCATGACCCGGAGAAAATGAGCAAAGAAGAACAAGAAGCGGCAGGTGTAATAATGGGTGAGCATTATCCTTATCCTATAGTCAATCACTCTGAAGCTAGAAAAAGAGCTATATCCGTTTTTGAAGAGAGTAAGGATATAGTTCAATAAATAGGAAAGCCAATGTGCTCGTAGAAGTGCATTGGCTTTTTTTCATCTATATCTTTTCCCGATGATTATCATAATAAAATTACGAATTTTTATTACTATCTTTTGCCATGATACAGCAGTCTAAGATTACTCGAATTCGTACTATGTGAAGATTCTCTTTAAAAAAATAAAAAGAGCAACAGAAAATCAAACAAAAAAAGCTTACTATATAGTAGTTTTTGAATAAAATAAAAAGAGAAGGAAAAGAAATCTGAATAAATTGTTGACTATTTCACAATATTATTATATAGTTTTAAGTGTAATGAAACGGAGAAGAAACATCCTATTTTAGTGCATTCTCTCCTTCTTCTCCTCCTTTCATTAATATAATAATATCCAGAGTTCAGTTCATAGCTTTTCTATATACTTATACTTAGTTAGCGATATAGCAAGTTTATTGATAATGAACTCTTATAAAGATAGATCTGCACAAGTTCAGTGACTTCTAAACTTGTGTATTCATAACGGGTATCCCTTACCGGGTGATAGCTGAGAAGTGAAGGTGTGGCCCTTCCTTCTCGCTGCACTCTAATTACTTAGTGTATTTAATTTTAAAAGGCAATTACATAGTTACAGCAGTAAAAGAAAGTAATTAAACATAGAGATTTCAAGAATTTTAACACACTATAATAGAACAGTCCTGAATAATTTAGACTGTTTTGTTCTAGTGTGTTTTATTTGTGTATTATCTAGTGTATACTAACGGTGAAGTTTCAAGAGCCATTATCTTGAAAGGAGAACAGGAAATGAAAAGAATAGAGCGTATCTATGAATATGTCATTAACAATACTAAATACTACTCAAAAAAGGAGTTAGAATTAAAACAAGGTATTACGACGAAAGAAATTTCTGATGCATTAGATATCCAGCGGAGTAATGTCTCAAAAGACTTGAACCTATTGGTCCGAGAAGGAAAACTTTATAAAGTTGAAGGTAGACCGGTTAAATATATCGATATCAAATTAATGCAGCATAAACCATTTTCAAAGTATGTATCTAGTTATAAAGAGACACGACCTGAAGATATTGAAACAGATCAGGGTATTCATGACTTTGCTTTTTCTTCAGATGAAGATATCTTTCAGACCACTATTGGGGCTACCGGTAGTATGAAGAACGCCGTTGAACAAGCCAAGGCAGCAGTTTTATACCCTCCTAAAGGTTTAAATACTTTAATTACTGGACCTACTGGTTCTGGTAAATCATTTTTTGCACATGCAATGTTTAGATTTGCTCAATCAAATGGAATGATTGATCATTCAAAAGAGTTGATTGTATTTAACTGTGCCGATTACGCTCATAATCCTCAATTATTGATGAGTCATTTATTTGGTTACTCAAAGGGTGCTTTTACGGGCGCAATGGCCGATAAATCAGGACTTATTCAACAAGCCGATGGGAGTATGCTGTTTTTAGATGAAATTCACAGACTACCTCCTGAAGGTCAGGAAATGATTTTTTATTTCATGGATCACGGAACATATAATAGAATGGGAGAAACAGGAAAAGCAAAGCAAGCATCTGTAAGAATTGTAGGAGCTACAACAGAAGATCCCGGATCTGCCTTATTAGATACTTTTATGAGACGAATTCCAATCAATATTCATCTGCCTTCTTTCAAACAAAGACCAGCTAATGAACAAATCGATTTAGTGAAGCTGATGGCAGGTATTGAAGCAAATAGAATACAAAGAAGAATCAGTTTAACAGAAGATGTTGTTAAAGCATTGATCACTAGTGTGAATTACGGGAACGTAGGTCAACTAAAGTCGAATATCCAATTAGTTTGTGCAAGAGGATTTATGCATCAAATGCAGAAAGAAGAAGTGAATTTAACAGTTAATGATCTTCCGGATGGTATCAAAGCAGGATTGATCCAACTTTCTTCTGATAGAAAAAGGCATACTGAACTATCCAAGTATCTTGAGCCTGAGATTAGTGTTTCACCTAATGAATCTTTCGTAAAAATGACAACAGACGCTTATGAATTGCCTTATAATCTTTATGACATAATTGGGGATAAAGCTGCGCTCTTAAAGGCTGAAGGATTAGATCAGGAATCAATTAATCATTATATATCAACGGATATTAATGTTCATTTAAAGTCTTATTATAGAAATCATGGTTTCTCTTTTAACACAGAATCAAAATTGGCAGAATTTGTTAATACTGAAGTTATCCAATTGACCAGAACTTTATATGATTTAGTAAAACGAAGATTAGGTGCTGAATTTCAGCAGAATTTTATTTATGCAATGAGTTTGCATATTAGTTCTTTTCTGAAAAAGATTTTCTTAGGTGAAGAGCGTAATATAAATCATAATATTAAAGAAATGGCAATTGATTTCCCGGCAGAATATGAAGTAGCAAAAGAAATCAGAAAAATTATTTCTGATGAAATGCATGTAACGATTCCGGAAAATGAAGTATATTATCTTACCGTTTTACTCGTCTCTTTGAGAGATGAACAAGCCCAGGGGAAAGTGGGCGTTATTGTAGCAACACATGGACAATCTACAGCTAGCAGCATGACTAGTGTGGTAGAAGAGCTTCTTGATATTGAGAAAATCAATTCAATTGATATGCCCTTGGACATGCCGCCGCAAACAGCTTATGAACGGATCAAGCAAGCTGTAATAGAAGTAGATGAAGGAAATGGAGTACTGTTGCTGGTAGATATGGGTTCACTTTCTACTTTTGGTGAAAAATTGATGGAAGAAACAGGTATTTCCGTAAGAACAATTGATATGGTATCAACCGCTGTAGTACTTGAAGCGGTTCGGAAAGCTTCTCTTGTGGATACAGATCTGAACACATTATTTGAATCACTCAAAAAATTTAGAGGTTATGTCGATACAGTAAATAACAAACCATATGATCTATCAATAAAAAATAAAAAGAAACAAATTATTTTAGCTGTCTGTGCAAGCGGTGAAGGGACAGCCCAAAGAATCAAAGAATTAGTAGAAAGTGCACTTGATAATAATCTGGAAACGAATCTAAGTGTTATAGCTTGTTCAGTTGCTGAATTAAAAGAAAAAAGAGAAAAGTTGAAAAAAGATTTTTCAATTGTAGCAACTACTGGTATTCTGAATCCCAAGCTGGATGCTCCCTTTATTCCATTAGAGCAGTTTATTGAACAAGATGTTGAAGTTGTTTTGAAAGATATTATTTCTCAAAACAGCATAGTATCATTCACTCCAGAAGTAGACGAAGGAAACGCTAAAAGACTATGTCAGAATTTTATAGAAGAAAGTTATACATTTATAAATCCCGCGAAAGTAATTGATCCATTATGGATATCTGCAAAAGAATTTTATGATCTTTCTGATGAGAGAGAAGGGAATTATGCTTTTCATATTAATTTAATTATGCACCTAGCAGGTGTAGTAGAGCGAACCGTTTTAAATGAGACACTAACGATAGATTCAGACTTAGAACAGATAAAGAGACATCCACTATATTCTGAAATAAAAAAGGTTATCATAAAACTTGAAAAGCAATTAAATATTAAAATTGCATATAGTGAGTACTATTATCTTTATCATTATCTGGAAAATGGTTCTATGGTAGATGAATTAGATGAAATTGATTCAATTATTGAAGACTAAAGATAAATGTAGAACCAGCATTCATACAGATAGGGAAAGCCGATACTAGTCAGGCAATCCGATTTTTAATTAGTGTTTAATATTTGATTATATCAAATTAGTATTAACTGGGAATTTTAGCAATAAAAGAGACCAGCTGATTTTTGGGAAGGAATATAAAAAGAAATGATGGATATAAAATTAGCCCGGATTGACGATCGCTTGGTTCATGGGCAAGTTGTAACAACATGGACAAAGATCACAGGGATCAGTAGAATTTTAGTTGTAAGTGATGAAGCAGCAGGTAGCGATCTAAGAAAATTTCTACTTAAACAAGCTTCACCTCCCGGTGTAAAAACGAACGTGATGACAGTAGAGAAGCTTATAGAAATTTCAAATCATAGCTTACTGGATAACGTAAAAGTTATGCTGTTATTTACTAATCCGACTGATGTATCACAGCTGGTCAAGGCTGGTCTGCCAATAGATAAAGTTAATATTGGTGGCATGAAATTTTCACATGGGAAAAAGATGATTACAAATTTTGTTTCAGTGGATGAAACAGATATTGAAGCATTTAAATTTCTTAGCCAGCAGGGGATCGAATTAGAAATCAGAAAAGTACCAAGTGACCGAAAAATAAACTTGATAGATGTGTTGAAAAAAACAGAATAGAAAGACTAGGTGCGAAACGGGTACTGACATATTTTTAGTATCATACTTGTGAAATAGACTGTTTTAGCCATATTTAAAAGCTATGCCCTCTTTTTTAGGAGGACATAGCTTTTTTGTATCACTAGTCATATCGTTTTCTTTTGGAAGAAGCAGGAATATCTAATTGTTTACGGTATTTTGTTACCGTTCTTCTAGATAAATCAAAGTTTTCTTTTTTTAATAGATCAGCAATTTTCTGATCTGAAAGAGGCTTCTGTTTATTTTCATGTTCAATTAATTTTAACAGATGCTGCTGTACAGAATGAGTTGAAAAGGAAGTATCCTCATCAGTCTGATGATTTCTGGATAGGAAATATTTAAACTCGTATGTTCCAAAATCAGTTTGAATATATTTTCCGTTAATGGTGCGGCTAATTGTTGATTCATGTAAATTAAGCTCTTCAGCTAACTCTTTAAGTTGTAAAGAGACTAAAGAATGACTTTTACCAAAAAAGAAAGATTTTTGTTTCTGAATGATAGCAGTTCCAACGCGCAATATTGTTTCTTGTCTTTGCTTTAGATTTTCTTGAAGACTTTTATATTCTTTCTGTTTATCTTTTACATAATTTAAGACTTCCTTATTGTTATGCTCTTTAAGTTCAGTTGCATATCCCTGGTCAAACTGAAGTATGGGAGTGTTCTGTTTAGCTTCCCTTATAGTAAGTTCTTTTCCGTTCAGTTGGACGATGAGATCGGGTCGGATCGTATAATCTAACGGATTAGAAAAGTCATCTCCGGGGCTTGGGTTTAACTTTTTAATATAATCAAAGACTGATTGAATCTCTTGTAAAGTGACATCATATCTCTTAGCTATCTCTTTCCACTTGCGATCAATAAGATCGTTAAAAGATTCTTCTAATATAATGTAAGCTGTCTCTGGTGCATTTTGATCCCGTTCAGTCTGGAGCATCAGGCATTCCTGTAGAGATCTAGCAGCGACTCCAGCCGGTTCAAGTTGCTGAAGCAAAACTAATGCATCTAAAAGCAAAGTTTCATCCGTATTAGTTTCTTTAGCGGCTGTCACAAGTGTTTTTGAACAGTATCCCCGCTGATCTAATTGGTTGATCCACCAGAACATCATTTCTCTTATCAGCGTGTCTCTATAAGTCATAAGAACTTGCTCAATTAAGTAATCACGTAAACTGCGTTTAGTATCGGCGATCCAGCTCATGTCTTGACCTGCACCAATTGAATGCATTTTTGATTCTGGCATTTTGACTTCTAAAAAAGGATTGTCTAGCATCTTTGAATTTAGAAATGTAATCAGTTCATCTTGATTAAAGCTTAAAAGTTGGATTCTTTGAAGTAATAAAGGACTTAACTGCTGCTTTTGAGATAAATCATATTGTTGACTGAATCCCATTTATAAATACTCCTTTCTTGAAATGTAAAATATATATATTATTTTGTGGCCTTTCTGTCTCTATAGTTTAACACAAATGAATAAAAGACAGCAGTAGGGATAAGATATCAATACAACAAAAAAGTGGATGGGACAAAACTAGTTAAAAAGTAAAACCCCGTCAAATCAAGGATTGAATTTTCTTGATTTGACGGGGTTTTTTAATTGTTCTATACTTCAAATTCTGGCTCAACGGAGACTTTTGTCCCGTCCTCTTTTTATTTAATTGATTATATATTATAAAGAAACACTAGAGGGTTCCATTGCCTCTTTTGGTACACCGAATAGATAAGTAGCTACAAAGCCACCAGCATAAGCAGCTAATAATCCGAGAACATAAGCCCACCATAAATTATTGACGATCAAGGGAATAAGAGCTACACCACTTGGACCAATCGCGCTAGCTCCAACACCACCGAACAGACCGATGACTGCACCGCCGATTCCGCCACCAATACAAGCAGTAATAAACGGTTTGCCAAGCGGAAGAGTAACTGCATAAATTAAGGGTTCTCCAATTCCTAAGATACCTACAGGAAGAGCTCCTTTAATCATAGTAACAAGCTGTTTATTTTTTCGAACTTTGACCCATAAAGCTAATGCAGCTCCGACTTGTCCTGCTCCAGCCATTGCAAGGATGGGAAGCAATTGGGTAGACCCAGTTTGTTCAATCATAGTAACATGTACAGGTGTTAAGATTTGGTGTAATCCAAACATAACCATTGGTAAAAATAATGAACCTAGAACAAAGCCGGCAAATGCTCCACCTACACTTAAAATCCAAGAAATAAATCCAACTAAGTTAGCAGAAACAAATCCTGCTAGAGGCATGATTAGAAAGATCGTTACTAATCCTACTGTTAGTAAGGTAATTGTTGGTGTAATAATAATGTCTATTGAATTTGGAATAAACTTACGTAATTGTTTTTCAACAAGAGAGAGAATCCATACAGCGAAAATGACACCTATAATACCACCTTGGTTTGCTGTTAAAGCTTCCCCGGTAAAAATATTTGGAAGAGGCAGATCTTCGCTTATACTAGTTAAATAAATCATTCCTCCAACAATCCCGCCAAGTCCTTCAGTAGCTTTGAAAACTTTTGCTGCATTTATACCTACATAAATATTTAAAAATCCGAATAATGCCCCTTGTATTAGACCTGCTATGGAGACCATATACTCCCAGTTTTCTCCAGCAATTACTCCAGCCGTTAAAAGATTAGTAAAAATTGACGCAATTCCTCCGATTATCCCGGCTCCTACAAACGCGGGGATCAATGGTATGAAAATACTAGCAATAGATCTCAGAACTTTTTTGAAAGGAGACTGTGGATTATGTTTGCCTTTTTGTGCTGCTTTATTTTCAGCAGTTAGCTGATCAAGGTTATTAATATCTTTAGAGAATAATGCTTGATCCTCAGATGGAGAACCTTCTTCCTCTACAGCTATATCAGCTAGTGTTCCCATTTCGTTTGCTACTTTTGCAGCTAGACCAGGCCCTAAAATGATTTGATACGTATCTTCTTTAACTGTTCCAAGGACCCCATTAACTTGCTTAACTTTTTGGTCATTCACTTGACTAAAATCTTTGACGTCTATTCTTACACGAGTCATACAATTGATCAGTGAATTGACATTATGAGTACCGCCAATTTGTTCATAGATTTCCTTGGCGATTCTTTTTTCATCTTGCTTTACCATGCTATTCCTCCTATTGTAAATTTTATGTAATTCTTCCTACGATATAATCGTATCAGATAAAAAAAGAAATGCAATAAAAAACCTTTTCATTTTTGTTTAAAATTTAATGAAATAATATTTCATGATTATTTTTGATTTAACTTAATATTCTAAAGTGGATTTTAGATATAAAGAAGATAATTAGGAGAGTTAATTTATTGGGCTGTGATATACTAATTTTAAACAAATACATAAGTGGAGGTTAAAATAGTGAAATTTCAAGAGTATACGTATAAAAGACCGAGTTATGATCAGTATAAGAAACAAGCCGCTGTGTTAATTGACCAGGTTAAGTCATCAGATTCAGCAGATGCTGAAATTGTGGCCGTCAATCAAATGTCGGATTTAATGTCTTCCGTAGAAACGATGATGACATTAGCTTCTATTCGGCACTCAATTGATACAAAAGATGATTTTTATGAAAAGGAAGATCAGTATTGGAATGAGTACCTGCCGCTTTACCAAGAAATCGATACAAATTTTTACAGAGCAGTAACGAATTCTAGATATTATGATGATATTAAAAGAACTTTCCCTAAAACATTTATAAAACATATGCAATATGAGCTACAATCTTTTGATAAGTCTGTTATTGATTTGCTTCAAAAAGAAAATCAACTGAGTAGTGACTACCAAAAGCTAATTGCATCTGCACAAATTGACTACGATGGTCAAAAATTGAACTTATCTCAATTCGGTCCTTACTTACAGGATACGGATCGTTCGATTCGAAAATCTGCTTCAGATGCACAATGGAGTTTTTTTGAAGAGCATGAACAAAAAATCGATGAATTATATGATCAACTAGTGAAAACAAGAAACCAGATAGCAAAGAAATTAGGGTTTAAAGATTTTGTGGAATTAGGTTACGTTAGAATGAAACGTTATGACTATAATCGGGAGATGGTCGAAGTTTATCGTAACCAAGTCTTAGAATATGTTGTACCTGTAACGACTGATTTAGCTGAAAAACAAGCTAAGAGAATTGGTCTGAAAAGCATGAAACACTATGATACTCCCTTACAGTTTTTAAATGGAAATCCTGTACCTAAAGGAAATTCAGATGATATTATTGATCAAGGAAGAAAAATGTACCACGAATTATCCTCACAAACAAAAGAGTTTATTGACTTCATGTTTGATCATAACTTGGTAGACTTACTCGCGAAAGAAGGGAAAGCAAGTGGAGGGTACTGTACTTATCTTCCGGATTTCGAGTCTCCATTTATTTTTGCTAACTTTAATGGTACATCTGGTGACATAGACGTTTTGACTCATGAAGCTGGGCATGCCTTTCAAGTATTTCAATCCAGATGGATCAATCAGCCGGAGATTGTCTTTCCAACTTATGAAAGTTGTGAGATCCATTCAATGAGTATGGAATTTTTTACTTATCCCTGGATGGAACTATTTTTTAAAGACCAGACAGAAAAATACAAGTTTGATCATTTGAGTAGTGCGTTACGCTTCCTGCCATATGGAGTACTTGTAGATCATTTTCAACATGAAGTATATGAAAATCCTGAGTTGACACCTGATGAGCGAAAAGCAGTCTGGAGGAGACTTGAAAGACAATATTTACCTGAGAGAGATTTTTCAGAGAGTGAATTTTTAGAAAAAGGAACGTTCTGGTACCGACAAGGGCATATTTTTGATTCTCCATTCTACTACATTGATTATACTCTAGCGCAAATCTGTGCGCTTCAGTTCTGGAAACGGGCACTAGTTGACGAAGATGATCAAGCATGGAACGATTACCTTGAAATCTGTCGAGTAGGTGGAACACAAAGCTTCCTTGAAATTATCGAAACAGCACACTTACGCTCGCCTTTTGAAGAAGGATCTCTAAGAGGTGTTGTTGAGACGATTGCCAGTGAATTAGATAAAGTAGACGATACCCGACTATAATTTTATAAATAAAAAGCGTTGCTTTCTTTTAATTAAGGAGCAACGCTTTTACTATTGATCAAGTTCATCTAATGATTGTTTAAGATTCTCAGTTTTTTCTATTTTTTTATCCAGTTCAACTTCTAATTCCTTTAGTTCATTTTCTATAAATTCTAATGAATTGTATGCTTGAGATAGATCAGTAGTCAAATTTTCTGATTCCTTCTCGTGGTAAGCATTAGGGTTAAAAGTACCATATAACCACCATGAAAATGATAAATCAAATGGATGATTTTCAGGTAGTTTCTTTATTTTCTCTTCTGATAAGTCGATCCACATTTGAGTTTCAGGTTTATTTCTTCTAGTAATAGAAAGCTGTTCATCAACTGTTTCCCAAAAGCCGGTTTGTTCCATAAAATCAGTCCACGGATAAGTCACATGGAGGTAATGATCATCTTTATCTTCTTCCCAAAGTATGAGATAGCGAGTTTGATCTTCATTTTCGTAAAAGTTCCATGATTCTACTAATTCATCTTTGAATAATGATTCTGAAACTGGAAAAGGATAGTAAGCCTCAAAAGGAAATATAGTTACTGGGAATTCTTCATTTAAGTAAGTGCGCTTGATCCATTCCTGTTTACGACCTAAATCATCTATCTTAGACCAGCTGGTCGTTTCTGCAGAAGGATTTTGAGATGAGATAAGGGATGAAAGATCTTGAGTTTGTCCCTCATATAAAGTTGTCAAGTGAGTCATACTGATTTTTTTTATTACTTTTTGAGTAGAATAATTATCAGATTGAGTATTGGCTCCTACAAACTCGACATTCGGTAATGCTAATGCTTGCTCCATAGCGTATTGGAGTATCTCTGTACCGTAATTCCGACCTCTGAAACGAATGTCACTTCTCAAACGACCTAGCATCACCTGATGATTTGCAAAAACCGTATATCCTGCAGTACTTACAAGTTGCTCATCTATAAATAAACCAAATAATCTGCTGCCATCATCTGTTAATCCTGGATAAATATTAAGCATATAATCTTCTTTTAAACCAGTTTGCATTGATTTGTATAGGTTAAAATCTGATTTAGTCAATAGTCTGATTTCTTTTGTCATGTTTTGCCTCCTACTTTGCGAAAACTTTCTGTGCACCTAATCGAAAACCAATGCAGGTGTAATTCTGTTTCAAATACATATCCTTCGGTGTATCGTCACCGTCTGCAACTAAGATAACTTGTTTTGAATTTTTTTGTGCAAAAGTCATCACTGCTTCTTGCAAAGCAGTTGCGACACCTTGTTTTCTTAAATGTGTAACGGTCAATAAGTCATCGATTTCCACAGTCTCCTCTCCGATAACAGAGATTAAAGACCCGGCTGGTTCGCTATCTACGTAGGCAATGTAAGGGATAATAGATGGATTATCAAGCATTTGTTCATACATATTTTTTTTCATATCGGCGAACTCTTTACCGAAAATCAGGTCGTTTGGATAATTGATACGTTTGAAATCCACTAAATTTTCTTTAGAAAGAGAATAGACTTTTATATTGCTTGTTTGTTTATCAGATTCAAAATTTTTCGGATCAATTGTATAAAGTTCTAGCATTTCAATTGCATAATGTTCTTTTTCAAAGTAAGCCATGATTTCAGATGTGAAGCCTTTATTCTCTGGCCAATAGAATTTCATATGCTTTAATCCTTCATTTGCATGGAACTGGTATTGCATTTCTTCAATCAACTCAAACTCCGACAAGGTGGGCTGATATTTTAATTGAAAAAAGTTAGAATCATATCTTAAAGGTAAGTCGGGATTATAAAACTGTTTGAAGAATTCGTTTTCATCAATTAACTCACTATAGCACTCAATATTTCTGAAACTTAACATGGACAAGCTCACTTCCTATCATTATATAACCAGTATCTTGAATAAAAATGGTTAACAGTTAGTTCAACGTCTCACTGCTATCAGTATTATACTTGAAAGACAAAAAAAGTTGCAATCAAGTCTCATTTATTTTGGATAAAAATTTATAACGATGCTTCTTTAATCAATTTTAAAAAAATTTTAATGTAGATGAGAATTAGTTAATGTACATATTTAATAATAACCAATAATTATAAAAATAGATAAATCGAAAATACAGAACAAAAATTATGCTAAGTCGAATGATAACACTGAATATATAATGTTTGAAATTTAATAAGGAAATATTGATATATTATTGATAATAATATGATATTAATTAATTTACAAATTTCTAAGGCTATATAGTACATGGTTTGAAATCTATTATGTTAAAATTAAAAAATAAAAAGTCTTTAAAAGAATAATTATGCATAACAAGAATTATAAATAATTTATTTTTAGGACTTTAAAAATAGAGGAGTGAATTAAATGGAAAAAAGATATAGTACATTATTGACCCCCCTTTTCGCAGTTCCATTTCTTTTATCAGGTTGTGGAACTGGTGGTACAACATCGACACCGGCTTCAGGAGACAGTGAAAGCGGTGTAAGTGATGGAGTAGTGACAGTTGATTTTTTCAATCAAAAACCAGAAATCACTGCACAATTAGAAGAACTTGCAGATATGTATAGTGAAGAGACCGATGGGAATACTCGAGTTACGATTACAACAGTTGGTAGTGGAGAAGGCTCAGCAGGGTTGCAAGCGCGCTTTTCTTCTGGTGATGAACCGGCATTAATGATGCTGGGAGGGCTTCCTGAAGTTGAACGTTACAGTGACTCATTGATAGATGTATCTGAATTAGAGGTAACGGATACTCTTATTGACGGAACTTTAGAAGGCGGTACCATTGATGGTGTTCCTTTAGGTATTCCGCTTAATCTCGAAGGATTTGGCTGGATGTATAATCGAGAAATATTTGAAGAGGCTGGGATTGATCCGGATTCAATTCAATCTTATGATGATTTTGCAGAAGCCGTTGAGACGTTAGATAGTCAAAAAGAAGAATTAGGCATTGATGAAGTATTTGCGTTTAGTGGTGGAGAAAATTATATAGCGAATCAGTTTTCTGCAAATTTCACAAGTCCTGAATTTAATGAAAGTATTATCGAATCATATGAAGCAACAGAGTTGAATTGGGAATATGGAGACCAAATGAAAAAATATACTGATCTTTTTAACCAGTATAATGTACAGCCCATTCTAACAGTTGACTATAGCCGATCAGTCGAAGAACTATTTGTTAATGATAAAGTAGCTATGGTTCATCAGGGGATTTGGATTGTTCCTACGCTTAATGATATCGATCCAAGTTTTGCAAAAGAAAAATTAGGGTTATTGCCAGTTTATGGAGAAAGTGATACAGAAGGCAAAATTATTGCTGGAGCCCCTTTTTATATTGGTGTAAATAAAAACCTAGATGATGCAGTAGTAGAAGAAGCAAAAAATTTCTTAGACTGGATGTATACCTCTGAAGAAGGTAAAGAAATGATTACTGGAGATCTGGCTTTTGTACCAGCTCAAAAAGGTTATGAGCCTGAAGATATTTCAGATCCGGTTTCGCAAGAGTTGTATCGTGCTTTATTAGCGGGGGAAACAGGCGCTATGACGCATAAACAGTATCCAGATGGATGGTTCCAGCAGGTACTATATCCAGAATATCAAAAATATTTGAATGGCGATCAGACTTGGGAAGATTTTGAAACGAATACAGCAGAAGCCTTCAAAGAAATGCGGTGATTGAATGAAAGGAAAACATAATACTGCTTATTACTGGGCGTTTATTTTACCCTCAGTTATAGCCATATCGATTATAATACTGATTCCGTTATTGTTAGGGATTGGTACATCATTAACCAATTCGGACGGATACCAAGCAGTATTTACGGGATTGGAAAATTATCAACGCCTTTTTAAAGATAAACAGTTCTTATCTAGCTTATGGTTCACATTAAGATTTTCATTTGTTGCAGTGATACTGATCAATGCAATTGGATTAGGGCTGGCACTTTTAGTTACACAAAAATTAGGAAAAATCAGTACAATATTTCGAACGATTTTCTTTATGCCTAATCTAATAGGTGGAATTATTCTAGGATTTATCTGGCAATTTATATTTGTCAGAGCTTTTGAGGGGATTGCATCTGCTACAGGAATCTCATTTTTCAGTTCTTGGCTATCAGATTCTACGACAGGATTCTGGGCTTTGGTCATTGTTTTTTTGTGGCAGATGAGTGGGTACATCATGATTGTTTATATTTCGTTTTTAGCAAATATTCCCGGAGAGCTTTTAGAAGCAGGTCAGATGGATGGAGCTAATAACTGGCAGGCATTTTGGAAAATAAAATTCCCCATGTTAGCTCCAGCATTTACAATCAGTTTATTTTTAACCTTGGCTAATGCATTTAAGGTTTACGATGTAAACTTGGCTTTAACAAACGGGGCACCTTATGGATCAACTGAAATGGTTGCCATGAACATTTATAACACAGCATTTTACCAGTATGAACAAGGTTATGCCCAAGCAAAAGCTATCGTATTCTTACTCCTTATAGCAGCGATCTCCTTAACTCAAATTTTTCTAACGCGGAGAAAAGAGGTCGATTTATAATGAGTAGTGTAAAAAGACATAAAGCACTTGTTGCTTTACTAGGTATTATCGTTTCTCTGACATGGATATATCCGTTTGTCATTATTTTCTTCGGATCCTTTAAGAACAGGTCAGAAATATTTACAAACACACTCTGGATACCAGAAGAGGTGGTAAGAGATAATTATCCTACAGCCTATAATAATTTAGATTTTACAAGTAGTTTCTTAAACTCATTGTTGATTACAACAGTCAGCTTGGTTGTAATCGTGATATTTTCATCTATGGCAGCCTATGCGTTGGCTAGGAAAAAAAGTAAGATTAGTACAGGAATCTACTTCTTATGTGCTTTGACCATGTTGATCCCCTTTCAGTCAGTTATGATTCCTTTGGTTAGTATGTTTGGTCAAGTTAACTTATTGAATCGTTTCGGCTTGATTATTATGAACTGGGGTTTTGCAACAAGCATGTCGATTTTCTTATATTATGGTGCAATGCGATCAATCTCAGTATCATTGGATGAAGCAGCTTATTTAGATGGAGGAAATCCATTACAGATTTTCTGGAGAGTGATATTTCCGATTCTAAAGCCTACAACTGTTACGGTCATTATTTTAAATGCAATACGATTATGGAATGACTTTTTATTACCTTCTTTGGTAATCAATCAAGAAGGAATGAGGACGATTCCCCTTAGAATGTATTATTTCTTTGGAGAGTATACAGTACAGTGGGAGCTAGCGTTAGCAGGCCTTGTCCTTGCCATAATCCCCATCATACTTCTATATATATTTTTACAGAAGTATATTGTTGAAGGGGTAACAGAAGGCGCAACTAAATCTTAACAAACTGTATAGAGTCTGAGTCAAGACTAGCTAAAAAGAAAAAAGCCGTCAAATTAAGGATGTTCAATCCTTGAGTTGACGGCTTTTCAATTTGTGTAATTTTATAGTAAATTTATAATTAGAGACTATTTTTCCAGCCCCATCTAATATGATTGAAAATTAATAGGCAATATGGATTTGTCAATTTTTGTTCACGATAGTTGACAGAAGATTCTAGTTAAATCAAGGTGTTTTTTTATTTTATTCCTGTCATATCAGGATTTGTTGTTATTATAGTGTTCAAAAAGTGTTCAAATAATACAGTTATATAACAAAGTGACACAGAATTTGTCATGGAAATAAAATATTATTATATAAAACATCATGATATTATGTGGTTAGTGGTCAAGCAGAGAGTACAGTGGTCATGCCACCTATTTATAAAAGTTAAAATTCAAATTAGAATCAGGAGTATATAAATTGATTAAAAAAAGATTATTAGTAGCTGTTGCTGCAACAAGTTTCGCCTTACCAGTATTCATACCACAAAACGTATCCGCTCAGTCTAATCGTATAGAAGAGCTGAAAAAAGAACAAGAAGAATTAAATAACCAAAATAGTCAGTTAGATGAAAAGATCAATGAAAAAGAAGAGCAAATGAAAAGCTTGGAAGAAGAACGTAATCAGTTGGAAGAAGAAGTTGCCGGTCTTCAGAAAAATATAGATGAATTGATTTTAAATATTCAAGAACAAGAAAAAGAGATCGAAAGAATTGAACAGGAAATCCAAAAGTTACAAGATGAGATTACTAGACTTGAAAAAATTATTGAAGAAAGAAACGATCAATTAGAAACTCAGGCAAGATCGGTACAAACAGAAGGTAATACGACAGATATTATTGATATGATTCTCTCAGCCGAGAATCTATCGGATCTAGTTGGTCGAATAGGGGTCGTCAGTAAGATTGTTTCTGCAAATCAAGATATTATGCAAGCTCAAATAGATGATCAGAATGCTTTGGAAGAAGCTGAAAAATCAATTCAAAATGAACGTGAATCAGTCGAATCAGCGAAAGCACAGCTTGAAGTTGATCGGAATAATTTAGTTGCACAGCGTATGGAATTAGATGATAAGATTTTACAAGTTGCCGAGAAATTTAATATGTCTGAGCAAGATAAAGAAAGTTTTATGAATGAGCAATCAGTAATTGCACAGCGTACAAGTACACTTTCTGCAGAAATGCAGAAAGAACAACAACGAATCATTGAAGAACAAAAAAGAATTCAAGAAGAACAAAGATTAGCTGAAGAACAACGTCAACGTGAAGAAGCGGAAGCTCTAGCACGAGCTGAAGCGGAAGCGGCAGCAGCTGCTAAAGTGAAAACTTCAACTTCTAAGAGCAACCAAACTTCAGGGTCTACTAATAGTGGATCAAATACTAAAACAGAAGTAGAGAAAACTCCAGTACAATCTAATTCTGGATGGACACGTCCAGCCAGTGGAAGAATCACTTCACAATTTGGATATAGAACTCACCCTGTAACCGGAGAAAAATCATCACTCCATAATGGTCTTGATATTGCTGGAGGTGGTCCGATTGTCGCGGCTAAAGCAGGAACAGTTACTCAAGCTACTTTCTCAGGAACATATGGATATATGGTACTAATTGATCATGGAAACGGCTTATCTACTCGATACGCTCATATGCAGCCGGGCTTGAAAGTCGCTCCAGGCCAGAGCGTCTCACAAGGACAACAACTGGGTATCATGGGAACTACTGGTAGATCGACTGGTGTACATTTACATTTCTCAGTATTAAAAAATGGAACTCCAGTTAATCCTATTTCTTATATTGGTGGATAACATATCCTTAAAGGAGATGCCTAGGTGCATCTCCTTTTTCTGTATATAGAAACTTTTTCCAATGTGGTAAACTGTTATCTAAAAGAAACTGTGAGAGGAAGTCTTTAAGTGGAGAGAATCGAATCCATCAAAAATAAGAAAATTAAAAGCTGGAAAAAGCTGTTAACAAAAAAAGGTAGACAAAAGTCGCAGAAATATATTATTGAAGGTTTTCATCTAGTAGAAGAAGCAATCAAAGCTGATGTTCAGATCGATTATCTACTGATAAGTGAAAACTTAAATCAAGATGATTGGCTGAAAAACATTACAGTTGAAAGCATCGAATTATCAGAAGAAGTATCAGCTGAACTTTCAGATACTGAAACTCCACAAGGAATTTACGCTATACTACCGTTTCCCGAACCAATAAATTATAAGGAGATTGACAGACCATATCTCTTTTTGGATGCCGTTCAAGATCCGGGTAATGTAGGCACACTCATTAGATCTGCAGATGCTGCTGGCTTTGGAGGTGTTGTTTTAGGAGAAGGATCAGCTGATTTATTTAATCCCAAAACCTTAAGATCAGCTCAAGGTAGTCATTTTCATTTGAACATTTACCATGGAGATCTAATTTCTTGGATTAGACGATTTCAATCTGAAGAAAAAATAGTTTATGGAACAGCACTGGATGAGAGAGCTGTCTCATACATTGGAGAGAAGCCAGAGACAAATTTTGCTCTGATCGTAGGTAACGAAGGTGCTGGAGTAAATAGTGAAGTACTTAAAGAGACGGATAAAAATTTATATATTCCTATTAAAGGCCAGGCAGAATCTCTAAACGTGGCTATAGCAGCGAGCATATTAATGTTTTCTTTATATCAATAAATGAAATTCAGTTAAAGAATTTTTCATAAATAAAACGAAAATTTGACAATTTAGTGTAGTTTGCTTTATAAACAGTAATAATTAGATTTTCAACTTTAATTTTTTCATTTTTAGGAGTAAGATAGAAAACAGATATTAATTAAAGGATTATGAATATCAAAATTACCTTGAATCTATTAAAAACAAGTCTAAACTGTAAGGCACAAAGGAGAAGTTTCATGGAATTTGTTCAATCTATCTGGGAACATGACCAGGAATATATGGCTTTGATCAAAGATTTAATTCAAAATGAAGAACTTTTAAAATTAGATACTATTACACACCATCACTACACGACTCGCTTAACTCATTCCTTATTTGTATCTTATGTGAGTTACCGTCTCGCTAAAAGATTTAATTTAAATGTGAGAGCTGTCGCTCGAGCAGGATTATTGCATGATTTTTTTCATGAAGGAAGAGAAGAAATAGCAGCTATGGAACAGGGCTCACATAATTGTGTACACCCTAAAATTGCGGTCGAAAACGCTGCTAAAATTACTCCATTAACTGATTTAGAACGCGATATCATCTTGAAGCATATGTTTTTATGTTCTAAAGTCGGTATGCCTCGCTATAAAGAGAGCATGATCGTAACATGTGTAGATAAATACTGTGCAATTAGTGAAGTATCCAAACCTTTGCGTGAAAAAACGAGAATTAAAGTTTCTGATTGGATTGCTAAAGTTCGATTAGTGCATGCATAAAAAAGTGAAACGTATCAGGAGCAGTGTTCTCCTGATACGTTTTTATTTTTGCTTAAAAGAAAATCATTGTATATCACATCAGAATAAGTGATTTTCTTGGGTTAACTAGTAAAGGAACCAATAATGAAAGAAAAGTTTGTCAACTTATAAAAGACTGAAGTGTTATGGAAGCAGCTCTAAATAGAAAAGTGTCCTCGATAGCTAAAAACTAACGAAGACACTTTTTTAATTAGTACTAATAAAAAATAAAAGGAGCATATGCTGATTAACCGTTTACGATTGTACCACCATTGATATGAATGGTCTGTCCTGTAACATAACTTGAATCTTTTGTTGCTAAATATACATAAGCAGGAGCCAACTCGGATGGTTCGCCAGGTCTACCCATCGGTACGCTGCCATGTTCTTCGTATTCACTGCCAATAGTAGCTGGAATAAGAGGAGTCCAGATAGGACCTGGAGCAACGGCATTTACCCGAACCTTTTTATTTAAAACTTCTGTATTCTGTGAAAAAGAACGAGTAAATGAAATAATGGCTCCTTTTGTTGCGGCATAATCCATTAACCCGGGAGAGCCTTTATAGGCAGTGACAGAGGACGAGTTGATAATTGAGCCATTTTCTGTCATATGAGGAAAAACTTCCCGAGCCCAATAAAACATGCCGAAGATATTTGTTCTAAACGTACGATCTAATTGCGCGGCAGTTATATCCATAATACTTTTTTGTGGATGCTGTTCTGAAGCATTGTTCACTAGTACATTGATCTGACCCCATTTTTCAACGATTTCCTTAACAGTATCTTTAACAAAAGATTCATCTCCAACATCGCCAATGTATAGTAACGCATTTACACCTAATTTCTCGATTTCCTGTTTAATTGTCTGAGCATCTTCTTTATCTTCTAAATCCACTAATGCAACGTTGGCCCCTTCTTTAGCATATGCGATTGCAACAGCTCTTCCGATTCCACTATCTGCTCCAGTTACAATTGTATTAAATCCTTTCATTTTACCGGCAGCTTTATAATCTGGATCATCTACTTTAGGAGTAGGTTCCAGTTTTCCTCTATCATCGGGCATTAGATAATCTTTTTTTGGCGCTTGAGTTTTTATTTGTTTGTCGTTATCCATCTTTTTCTCCTTCTTTCTAAAAAGTTTAAATTGGTGTATTCAACAATAATTCATTTTCTCTTAAATCAATTACTTTGAATCGATTATCTTCTTTAATGTAGATAGTTTTAGAGACTTGCTCATCATCCTCTAAAAATATGATTACTCTAACAGCTGTATTATCTTCTACTGCATAGGTCTCGAATTGAGTAGGATCAAACACATCTTGCTCTTTGAATTCTTCATAGTCAGATAAATCAGTGATCACTTCGGCATCTTCTAACTCTGAATCGGATGCAGGGGCCATTTCTTGATCGGTTGCCACAGTATCTGAAACTTCTTCTTCGACTGCTGCCTCTTCTTCTGTCGTGATAGTTTCACTACCAGAATCACCTTCGGTACAGGCACCTAATAAAGCAGTTGCTAAGAATAAACTTAAAATTTTCTTCACTCAATCCCTCCTGAAGTTTCATGATTAAATTTCAGTATACAAAATAAGACTTTTAATAACAAAGATTAGAACTGAACTAATTAATAAACTCTTTTTATTGATAAAACAAGGATATTAAGGTAAAGTTAATATGTAAGATCTATCTAGAATGATAAACGATCATAAGTTAAGATAAGAGTGAGATGGATAACCATTTCACATTTGAAGCCCTCTAGAAGTAGTTAAACTGACTGATTATAGTTTTAATTCCAGTAGTTTGTATTAAGTTTAAAAATTGGATAATGTGGATATTCGCAGTTACCAGTTTAGAGGTGCAGTATTAATGACTAGTAATTCATTTTGTTTGCATGCTCAAAGGCGTGTTTTTTTTATGGAAAGAATTAAAGAGGTGTTCAATCTCTGGAGTCTTAAAAAAATCAAGAAACTAAATTAGTCATTTTGTAATTTAAATTTTGGAGGTGAGGCATATGGATAGTGCTCCCAGTTCGATATTATTCTTTGAATTAAAACATAGTTTGTTAAGTGGACATCTAGAATGTATGTCTTCTCAAAAATTTAAACATGAAATGAGTGACTAGTAATGAGAATAGTTAAAACAACAGAACAAAAACATTACAATAAAATATTTCAAGCAGCAAAAAAAAATGACCGGGAAAAATTCAGAAAATTATTTTTACAATTACATGATAGAGATCAGCATGCAATCTTTCATCTATTATATCCGGAAAAAAAAGCGAAAATAGCTGATTTCCTTACTCCAGAAGAATTTTCAGAGATTTTTGAATGGATGGATACAGAAGATCAGGAAGATGCTGTTCAATACTTGCCTGATGAGTATATGGCAAAAGTATTCAACCATATGGCGGCCGATGATGTTGCTCATTTTTTGACAAATAGTGATGAAACAGATAATCAGTTACTGTTATCGATGATGGATAAGCGAGAAAGTGATAGAGTACAAGAATTACTTTCCTATGCTCCGGAGACCGCCGGTTCGATCATGACGAAAGAATTTATTTCTATTAATTATAAAGCCACTACTAAAGAAGTTATCAGGAGATTGCGTCAAATCGGACACCATGCTGAAACAATTTATTATTTGTATGTGGTAGATGAGAAAGAACATTTACTGGGCGTACTTTCACTAAGAGATTTATTATTGTCTTCTGAAGAAGAGACAGTGGAATCTTTGATGTACTCCCAAGTAGTTTCTGTACGAGTAGATGAAGATCAGGAGCGTGTTGCACAAATCATACAGGATTATGATCTACTTGCGCTTCCTGTTCTAGCCTATGATGGTTCTATGTTAGGGATCGTAACAGTTGACGATGTAATGGATGTTATCCAAGATGAGGTTACGGAGGATTTTAATGAATTTGCTGGTATCCGCAGAGGAACGGATGATAAAAAAATGTCTCCATTCAAAGCTGCAAAGTCTAGAGCACCTTGGATCATTATTTTATTATTCTTAGGATTACTTACAAGCAGTCTGATCAGTTATTTTGAAGAAACTTTAGAATCTGTAGTGATATTAGCTGCATTCATACCAATGATCATGGGAACTGCTGGGAATGTAGGAACACAATCATTAGCGGTGGCTGTTAGAAATCTTACGATTGATGACAAAGATAAAGATAGTTTTTTTAAAACTGTTAGACAAGAATTTACTGCTGGAATGATGATCGGTATTTTAGCAGCAGTCGTAATGATTGGAATTGTTATGGTCATTTATGGGAATCCTGTTTTAGGAGTTATTATTGGGGCTTCTATTTTCTTATCCGTCAGTTTGGCTTCAGTTACTGGTTCCGTTATTCCAGTTATTATCAACAAGTTCAATATAGATCCAGCGGTTGCATCAGGACCTTTTATCACTACGTTGAATGATACAATGGGACTGATTGTGTATTTTACAATAGCAACTTCTCTTATAAACTATCTATAAATAATAAAATCTTGCAATTTTTGAACAAAATAGATAAAATGTATGGAAAATAATTATATGTTCTTACAATAAGTAAAAAATGGTGGTATACTATTAATTGTCTGAAAGTAGAGGTGAACATACATGATTGAAATAACACAAGATAAAATCATTTGCCCTAAATTTGAACAAACTTTTTCTATTTTAGGGAAAAAATGGACCGGACTTATAATCGATGTTTTGTTGGAAGGTCCTCATCGCTTCAAAGACCTTTCTCAATCCATTCCAGAAGTAAGTGATCGTGTCCTTGTAGAAAGATTAAAAGAACTGGAACAAACTGGTATCGTTACTAAAGAGTTGGATGAAAATTGTGAGCTTAGATCAGGATATTGTTTAACAACTAAAGGTCTTGCACTGGAAAGTGTAATGAAAGAAGTACAATCCTGGGCGGACGAATGGATCAGTGAAGAAGAATGTCATCAAGCCTAATTCAATTTAATTAAGAGTATAACTTAATCTATTAAAACTATGGTGAAAAAGAGTAGTTCAGTGAAATATCAAGAGACCGAATATCATAGGCTGAAAATGTTCGGATAGGAAACGGGATGAAGTTCACTTTCACCGCTTGGATAGTTCATAGTAAGTATAAACTATCTATTAAAGTAGATTTCCAGATAACAGGAATCTCGGTATGCGCCGTTATGCAAAAGTGTAGAGTCTGGATGAGTCCGTCTCTAAACAAGGGTGGTACCGCGTGTTGACCTCGTCCCTATATTGGGATGAGGTCTTTTTCTATACAAAAAAGTAAAAATAAAAATACATAAAAAGAATAAAGGAGTACATCAATGGACTTAAAAGAGAAATTAGCTGCATTAGCAGATAAAGCAACACAGGAGATCAAATCCGTTTCGACATTAGAAGAGCTTGAGACTTTGCGCGTGTCATATTTAGGAAAAAAAGGAGAATTGACACAAGTATTAAAGGGCATGAAAAATCTGTCAGCTGACGAACGTCCAATTATTGGACAGTTAGCTAACCAGGTACGTGACAATTTGACAAATCAGATGGCAGTGACTAGAGAAACGATTGAAAAAGAAGCATTGAATAAACGCTTGTCAGAAGAAACACTAGATGTAACGCTGCCGGGAATTAGACCGAGAAAAGGACAAAGCCATGTAATCACACAGATCATAGAAGAGATTGAAGATTTATTTTTAGGAATGGGTTATCAAATTGTTGAAGGAAATGAAGTTGAAGAGGATTATTATAATTTTGAACGAGTGAATCTACCCCAAAACCATCCCGCTCGTGATATGCAAGATACCTTTTATATTACCTCTGAAATTTTAATGCGTACCCATACTTCGCCCCTGCAGGCTAGAACGTTAGAAACACATGATTTTTCAAAGGGACCACTTAAAATGATCAGTCCAGGGAAAGTCTATCGTCGTGATACAGATGATGCAACGCATTCTCACCAGTTCCATCAGATTGAAGGTATGGTAATTGATAAACATATTACAATGGCTGATCTAAAAGGAACACTTGAAACACTTGCTAAAAAAATGTTTGGGGAGAATCGGGAAATCCGATTACGACCAAGCTATTTCCCATTTACTGAGCCTTCTGTTGAAGTAGATGTAAGTTGTTTCAAGTGTGGAGGAAAAGGCTGTAATGTCTGTAAACATACTGGCTGGATAGAAATTCTTGGAGCCGGAATGACACATCCTGAAGTTTTAAAAATGTCTGGAGTAGACCCTGAAATCTACGGTGGATTCGCCTTTGGACTAGGACCAGACCGTATTGCAATGTTGAAATATGGAGTAGATGATATCAGAAACTTCTACTTAAATGATCAGCGTTTCTTAAAACAATTCAAGGTGAAAGGGTAGGGTATAATGAAAGCATCATATAATTGGTTAAAAGAATATTTAAACTTAGAAAATACAACTCCAGAGCAGTTAGCTGATCAGATTACACTAACGGGAATTGAAGTAGATAGTCTGATCGTACCAGGAGAAGGTCTGAAAAAATTAGTTGTTGGAGAAGTCCGTTCAGTCGAAAGAATGGAAGGTTCTGACCATTTAAATATTACACAAGTGGATGTAGGGGAAGCAGAACTCTACCAGATCGTTTGTGGTGCACCAAATGTAGCCAAAAACCAGAAAGTAGTCGTCGCCTTACCAGGAGCAAGGCTTCCTGGGAATTTCAAAATTAAAAAAAGTAAGCTAAGAGGACATGTATCAAATGGAATGATTTGCTCATTAGATGAGCTAGGATTCTCAGATTCAGTAATTCCTAAGCGTACAGAAGACGGAATCTATACTTTGCCAGAAGAAGCTATAGTGGGAGAAGAAGCGTTATCATATTTAGGGCTGGATGATATCATTATTGATTTAGATATCACACCAAACAGAGCTGATGCGATGAGTATGCGAGGAGTTGCCTACGAAGTAGGAACAATTCTGTCTCAGAAACCAGATTTTAAAGAAATGTCTTTATCCGAAAATGCGGATGAGTCTATTGAGAACTATGTGGATGTTTCAGTTGAAAGTAAACAAGATACACCCTATTATAAGCTGCGTATAGTAAAAGATGTAACAGTTAAAGAAAGTCCACTGTGGCTGCAGCGAAAATTAATGAATGCGGGAATCAGACCGATCGATTCAGTAGTTGATGTAACAAATTATATTATGCTTGAATATGGACAGCCGCTTCATGCATTCGACTATGATGCTTTAGACTCAAAAGAAATCTATGTCAGAAGAGCAAATCAAGATGAAAAAATTATAACACTTGATGGGCAAGAAAGAATATTAAATCAAGAAAATCTTGTTGTCACTAACGGACAGCAGCCAGTGGCACTGGCTGGGGTTATGGGTGGACAGAATTCTCATGTAACACAAACAACTAAGACAGTAGCGATTGAATCAGCTGTATTTGCTTCTTCATTGATACGTAAGACAGCACAGTCTTTGAATTTGAGAAGTGAATCTAGTTCAAGATTTGAACGTGGATTGAATTTAGGAACTGTGGAAGCTGCTTTAGATCATGCAGCTGCGTTAATTGCCGAAATCAGTGAAGGTCAGATCGTATCAGGTATAGCTGAAATCGAATCTACTGATCCTTTAGAAAAAAGAGTGTCTATTACACTGGAAAGAATCAACCATGTATTAGGAACCAGACTTTCATTAGAAGAAGTTGCTTCTGTATTTGCACGTTTGCAATTTGAATATACACTGACTGAAGATAAATTTACTGTTTCGGTTCCGCTTCGAAGATGGGACATTTCAATTGAAGCTGACTTGCTTGAGGAAGTTGCACGAGTATATGGGTATAACAATATACCGTCGACCTTGCCGGTAATGGAGTCAACTCCAGGCGAATTAGATGATAAGCAACGGTTGACACGCTTTATTCATAGATTTTTAGAAGGCAGTGGATTAGCGCAAACAATCAGCTATGCTCTAACGACACCTGAAAAAGCAAAAAGATTCAGTCTGAAACGATCAGCAACGACTAATCTGGACTGGCCAATGAGTGAAGAACACCAGACACTGAGATTAAGCCTGATCAGTGGATTAGTGGATAATGCGGCATATAATGCAGCAAGACAAGCAAAAAATATTGCTCTTTACGAAGTAGGACATGTTTTTTATGACAATCAAACTGGAACCTTACCGTTAGAAGAGGAACATGTTGCCGGTTTATTATCAGGGGATTTAGCAGAAAAAACATGGTCGGATTCTGCTAAACCAGTTGATTTCTATTCATTAAAAGGGATTGTTGAAGAATTACTTGAAACTATCGGAATTAAAGAGACCATTCAATATGTGGCAACCAGCTCATTTGACGATTTGCATCCTGGTCGTACCGCTGCAATTTATCTGGGAGAGAAAAAGATTGGGTTGATTGGTCAGATTCATCCTCAAGTTACACACTTATTTGATTTAGAAGATACGTATGTTTTTGAATTAAATATAGATGCACTTGTTAAAGCAGAAAAAAATTCTGTACTTTATGAAGCTATTCCAAAATATCCAGGAACTTCACGCGATATTGCATTGCTGGTTCAAGAATCTGTTAGTCATAAAGAGGTTATGAATGTAATCAAATCAAATGGCGGGAAATGGTTACAACAAGTTCGTCTGTTTGATCTATATCAAGGGGAACATATCCAACCTGGTAAAAAGTCAATTGCTTATTCATTAGCCTATTTGAACCCGGAAGCAACATTGAAAGAAGAAGAAGTAAATAAAGATTTTGAGAAAGTGAAGGAAGCTTTGCAGAAAGATCTTGATGCAGAAATAAGATAAAACAGATTAATTATCTAGCTAGATTTATACAAAAAAAGGGCTCTCAAATAAGAGCCCTTTTTTTGTGGCAAAATAATAAAAAAATAGCAGGATTCACTGAGACCTACCAGCAACATTAGAAAACGGTCACCAAATGATGCAAGAATTATTTTTTCATGTTATTATAATATAGAATTTGCATATCTAGGAGGCTGATGTATGCCTGATGAAAAAAGAAGGTTTAAAGCAAAAATAGCAGGGGAAACTTATACAATAGTTGGTCCTCGTTCAGAAAAACATATGCAAGTAGTAGCACAGACAGTAGATGAACAAATGACTCAACTTCAGAAAATGACTAAAGGACTAGACTCAGAAAAAAGAGCAATGTTGATGGCTATCAATGCAGTTTCCGATCAGTTAGAAATGAAGAAGAAAATGATTAAGCTTGAAGAACGAATCAAAGAGTTGGAAGAAAAACTTTATAAATTAAATAAATAGCCATTAAGGAGCAAAAAATGTTATTAACATTAATCATTCTCGTATTATTATTATTATCTTTATATAGTGGGTTTAAAAGAGGACTGATATTACAGTTAGTTTTGACAATTGGATATGCAATCTCTTTTTATTTTGCCTTAGAATATTATCAGCAAATAAGTGATCTGGTTGAAATGATGGTTCCTTACCCTAGTCCCGGATCATCAGAGACAAGTCCTTTCGTACTTTATGGAAAAGAATTCATTTTTAATTTAGATCAGGGATTCTATAATGGTGTTGCATTTATTGGTATTCTATTCATTGGGTGGATCATTACTAGATTTGTTGGAGGACTGCTGAACTTTTTAACTGAAATTCCAGTGCTGAAACAAGTGAATACAATCGGTGGAGCAATCGTTGGCTTTATCGTAGAATATGTTGGAGTTTTTCTGATTTTATTCTTGTTATCAACGATTCCAATCCAGATGATTCAAAACCAATTTGAGTCTAGTGTACTTGCAAGAACAATAGTTTCAGAAACACCGGAATTGTCCACTGATCTATATAACTGGTGGATTGAAGAAGGCATTCAAGAAGACAGTGTTGAAGAATAAAACTTGTGGTCGTTTAAAGCAATATTAAACATCAAGGTTGAATAAAGAATGGTGTTGCTCTAGAAAGGAAAAGCGAATCTGCTTTTTTCTAGCAACACCTTTTTTAATGACGGATATAAAAACTAGAGAGGCTTGATAGAATGAAGATGAAAATTGAAAAGTCATTTAAAACATTAGATTTTCCTAAAGTAATCAATCAGCTATCTAAACATGCTGTTTCATATTTGGGAAAAGAAAAGATACGAGCTCTTTCTCCTTCTTCAAATTATAATGAAGTTAAAGAAAAGCAAGAAGAGACAGATGATGGTGTAAGGATTTTACGAATGAAAGGTGGAATTCCTTTATCTCCTTTTATTGATGTCAGACCGCATCTGAAGCGAGCCAATATCGGAGCATCGTTGAATGGAAAAGAAGTTGCACAAATTGGAAAAGTAATTAAGAGTGTACGCGAGATTGATCAGTTTTTTGAACAATTAAAAGAAGATGAAATCGAGTTAAAACAACTATATAAAACCAGTGATCAATTTATAGCATTAAGACCACTTGAGAAAGCCATTTTTTCTGTCGTAGATGAAGGTGGATATGTTCTTGATGATGCCAGTGCAGCTTTAAGGGGTATACGAACTGGAATAAAGCAGACAGAAAGTAGAGTACGTCAAAAATTAGAAAGTATCGTAAGAGGAAGCCAGGCAAGGTTTCTTACTGATGCAATTATCACGATGAGAAATGACCGGTATGTTATACCCGTCAAGCAGGAAAATAGAACTACATTCGGTGGGGTGGTTCATGATCAGAGTTCTACGGGACAAACATTGTTTATTGAACCGCAAAGTGTTGTGGATCTTAATAATCGTTTAAAACAGTATCAAAGTGAAGAACGCAGCGAAATTGAAAAGATATTAGCTGAAATCACAAATGTAATCATGCCTCATACAGCAGAAATCAATCAGAATATGACGGTCTTGACTTTACTAGATTTTATCAACGCAAAAGCGAAATATGCACAAGAAATTAAAGGAATCAAACCTTTAATCAGTGAGAATAATGCGGTTTCCTTTTTACAGGCTAGACATCCATTACTAGAAGAAAACGAAGTAGTTGCAAATGACATCATATTAGGCGAAGAATATCAGACAATGATTATTACAGGGCCAAATACAGGGGGGAAAACTGTAGCGCTCAAAACACTAGGATTGCTTCAACTAATGGCACAGTCAGGGTTGCAGATTCCAGTAGCTGAGCATAGTGTTATGGGAATTTTTTCTAGTGTATTTGCTGATATAGGAGATGAGCAGTCAATTGAACAAAGTCTATCAACTTTTTCTTCTCATATGACGAATATTGTTGAGATTTTAAGTAAAATCGATGATCAGAGTTTAGTTTTGCTAGATGAATTAGGAGCAGGTACAGATCCGCAAGAAGGAGCTGCTTTAGCAATTGCAATGCTAGATGCTATTGCTGCAAAAGGAAGTTATGTACTAATTACATCTCATTATCCTGAACTAAAGGCATATGGTTATAATCGACCTCAAACAATTAATGCCAGTATGGAATTTGATGTAGAGACCTTAAGTCCTACGTATAAACTTTTAATCGGAATCCCCGGACGCAGTAATGCCTTTGAGATTGCTAAAAGACTGGGATTAAATAATATGATTATTGAATCTGCAAGACAACTGATGAGTGGAGAAAGTCAGAGTGTGGATGAAATGATCCAAGACCTTGAAAACAAAAGAAAGCAGGCTAATCTGGAAACGATTAAAGTCCAAGAAGAATTGAAAAATGCCCAAGCTTTGCATAAAGAACTGAGAAATGCTTTTAAAGAATATGAAGCAGAAAAAGAACAATTAAAGAAAAAAGCTCAAAAAGAAGCAAATCGAATTGTAGAAAAAGCTCAAAAAGACACAGAAAAAATTATCGAAGAGCTAAGGGTTCGTCAGCTGCAGGGGCAACAAGGATCTGTGGTTAAAGAGCATGAGTTTATAGAAGCACAGACTAAATTATCCAATTTAAAATCAGAAGAAGAAAATCTGAAGAAAAATAAAATATTACAAAAACAAAAACGTAAGAAAGAACTAAAACCAGGAGACACTGTTCAAGTAGAGTCATTGGGCCAAAAAGGGACAATAGTTGAAAAATCCGGGAATAAACAGTGGGTCGTACAAATGGGTATGCTAAAAATGAAACTTAATGAGAGCGATCTAACACCTACTCAACAAGAAAAAGAACCAAACTACAGTCAGACTTCATTGAAATCAACTTCTATGGGTTCTGTATCGACTGAAATAGATTTAAGAGGTGAGAGAGTGGAAGCGGCTTTGAACCAGTTAGACCAGTATATTGATCAGGCAATACTCTCAAATTATCCCAAAGTAACAGTTATCCACGGAATGGGTACTGGAGCAGTTAGAAAAGCTGTTCAAAATTATTTAAAGAAACATCCTCAAGTCAAATCTTTTAATGATGCACCAGCAAATCAAGGAGGAAATGGCGCTACGAATGTTGTTTTTAAATAGATTATAAAAATAGTCTAATAAATAAAACCCACTAATGGATTTTTTTAAAAATCTTTGGTATACTGAAAACAATGATAGGAACTTACTTTTTAATAGTAAAGTTATTAGGAGGAATTTATAATGGTTAAAGAACTTACAGACAATACATTTGATGAACAAACAGATTCAGGATTAACATTAGTAGACTTCTGGGCAACTTGGTGTGGTCCTTGTCGTATGCAATCTCCAGTTATCGATCAATTAGATGAAGAATCTAACGGAGATGTTAATTACTATAAAATGGATGTAGATGCTAATCCAGAAACACCTGGAAAATTTGGAATTATGAGTATTCCCACTTTATTAGTAAAAAAAGATGGAGAAGTCGTAGAAAAATTGATTGGTTATCACAGCAAAGAGCAAATTGAAGAAACGCTTTCTAAACACAAATAATTCTTAAAAAAAAACAGCTAACTAAACAATAAGGCATTCTTCTGATCCAACCTAAATACTAAAATTATTATGAATTGTTATAATCGTTTTAGATTGAACATGGGT
Organism: Marinilactibacillus sp. 15R; assembly: GCF_001895285.1. NCBI lineage: Bacteria > Bacillati > Bacillota > Bacilli > Lactobacillales > Carnobacteriaceae > Marinilactibacillus > Marinilactibacillus sp. 15R. The sequence continues at coordinate 2,526,015 of NZ_CP017761.1, read as the reverse complement.
CGTGTTGGGAGAATGTCTTTTTATGCTTAAATTACTATAATTAAATAAGGATAAATGTGTCTATTTTTTAACAATAATCATAATTATTAAAGAGATAAGGGTATTCGGGTATCATTATACGATAGTTTAGGATAAAATATAGCCAACATAAGATATTGTTGAAAATACTAATATTATTGAACTATCTGAACGATTTATCTAATGAGAGATAAATTGAGAGAATGACTGCCTTTTTTATTATGAACTACTTACAGCATTCTAATAGGACTACTTAAAGGAATGAATGGAGTGTGTTATATTGGCTCAGAGAAATAGTTTTAAAAATCAAGTTGAAGATACTACACAGTATGAGTATGTTGTCGAATGCGTGGATAAGCAAGTTCATTTATTAGTAGAAGCAAGAGATGTGTTTCACAATGCAGATAATGAAATTGATTGTCCCTTGGATGTAGTCTTGAGGAAGAATAAGTATTCTTTTCAGGATTTGATGAGCTGGGATGCAAGGGAAGTTAAATTTATACAGATTGTGGATGGAGAAGAAACTATTTTAAATAGTGTTTCGTTGAATGTAAATTTGTAATCATTAATAATACAAGTGAATAGGAATTATAACAAAGTGTTTTTGAAAAGACTTGAGTTTGTGCAACTAGCGCCGCTTCTTTTCTTAGCGCTTTTTTGTTTTGTACTAAAAAACACTTTATTAAAATAAACAGCTGTCTGTTCATTTTAATAGAATGCTTTTAAAGCCTGTTATTATACTGAAGGTACTGGTTCTTTAGGATCCATTTGAATAGTTAAGAGAACTTCTTTTTTCTTACGTTTTATCTCATATATTCCTTCTGAATAGATGTTATACAGTTTTTGCAGTTGCTGAGACAAATATCCTGTTTCTAATGAGAAGGAAGGATTTTGACTGTTTTCTAATCTCTGCTCTACGATTTCTCCAGTTAGTTTATAAACTTTTCTATTTTTTTTATCTTCAATTAGAGAAAGTGATCCAAATGAATAATGTCCAAAAAGTTTGACGATATCAATCTCGGTTTCGACAGGTTGGTTTCGGGCTAGATCTTTTCCTGCCCAATATAAAATAGCATCAATATCTTCGCCTAAAAGGTTAGATATCAAACGATCTCTCAATAGGATAAGTGACTCAAACTGTTGAATTTCCATCTTTTGCTCTGACAAACTTTTCACCTCATGATTTAACCTAGTATGCATTTAATTATAACGCAGTTCACTAAACTTTTCTAACTAAATTTTATTAGTAGATTTGTTTTTTACATTAAATTTAATTTTGCCTTCTAGTTAATATTTGTTCGTATAACGTTCTACTTGCGCTTTTTATTAAAAAAAGGGAAAATGGGAAAGTAAATGCGGAAAATATTTATAAATCAGAAATATGCTTGAGTTCATATTAGCAAAGTGTACTTGGCTCAATGAAATAAAGAAGGTTGTTATAAGATGAGTAAAATGGCGATAGGTTTACTTGATTCTGGTGTTGGTGGTTTGACTGTAATGAAAGAGGCAATAAAACAACTGCCGAATGAATCTTTTTATTATATAGGGGATACAGCTCGCTGCCCATATGGTCCCAGACCAAAAGAGCAAGTTAAAGAATTTACATGGGATTTGACAAATTTTCTATTAGAAAAAAATATTAAAATGCTAATTATTGCTTGTAATACAGCTACAGCAGCAGCTTTGCCAGAGTTGAAAAAAAAGCTGGATATTCCTGTAGTAGGCGTGATTTTACCTGGGAGTCGGGCGGCAATAAAAACAACTAAAGAGAATCGAATAGGAGTCATTGGTACTGAAGGAACGATTTTATCGGGAGAGTATCGACGAGCGATTATAAAAAAACAATCTGCAACTCATGTGTTCAGTCAAGCCTGTCCTAAGTTTGTTCCACTTGTAGAAAGTAATCAGTTGAGTAGTGCAATTGCAAAGAAAGTAGTTACTGAAAGTTTACAAAGTTTGAAAAAACAAAGAGTAGATACACTTGTACTAGGGTGCACTCACTATCCATTACTTAGACCTTTGATACAGAATGTTATGGGAGAACAAGTGACCTTGATTGATTCTGGAGCAGAAACAGTTAATGAGGTTAGTGTATTGCTGGATTATTATGACATGGCTGAAGAAAAAACAGAAGAAGTAAATGAAAGAAAATTTTATACGACTGGATCTGTAAACATGTTTAAAGAGATTGCTTCCAGCTGGTTAGAAATGAACGAAATAGAAGTTGAACACGTATCAATAGATAGATTGAAAGGATTAGATTTAAATGAATCAGAAAAATAGAATTATTATCGCAACGGGAAATAAAGGAAAGGCTGCAGAATTCAAATCGATTTTTGAAAAATACGGATTTGAGATTCATACACTTCATGATTATCCAGAATTGGGTGAAATTGATGAAACAGGTGATACTTTTGCCGAAAATGCTTTACTTAAGGCTGAAGGAATAGCAAAAGAGTTAAATACGATCGTTTTAGCAGATGATTCGGGACTAAAAGTAGATGCACTTCAAGGACAACCAGGAGTATACTCCGCAAGATATGCAGGGGAAGAAAAGAATGATGCAAAAAATAATGCCAAACTTTTAGGAGAATTATCAGAATTACCTTTTGAAGAAAGGACTGCTCACTTCCATTGTACACTTGCCTTAGCAGGTCCAGATAGGGACAGTCTGACCATTGAAGGAGAACTAGATGGCTATATATTAGGAGTCCCAAGAGGACATAATGGATTTGGATATGATTCCCTATTTTATGTTCCTGAAAAAGAAAAAACACTTGCGGAATTAACGCATGAAGAGAAGAATGCCATCAGCCATAGAGCAGTAGCAGTTCGTAAATTAGAAAAAGTTTTAGAAGAATGGATTCAAAATTAAATAGAAAAGGATGATTTTATGAAAGCACTGATAATTAGCGATAATCATGGAGACACATATCACATGGAAGAAATTCTCTCTATATATGAAAAAGAGATAGATCTCTGGATTCATTGTGGCGATTCTGAATTTACGGAAGAGAATCCATTGTGGCAGAACTACCATACTGTAAAAGGTAATATGGATAATACAAATGCTTTTCCAGAAAGCACAGTCGTTAAATACTATGACAATTCGTTTCTAGTTGCTCATGGCCATTTGCATAACGTGAAGTCTTCTTTTTCATCTTTAAAAAAGGAAGCAGAAAAAGAAGGAGTACAAGTAGTCTTTTACGGACACACTCATATTCCTAGAGTGGATAAAGAAGATAATATTTATTTCATTAATCCAGGCAGCATTTCTCAACCTCGTGGACCTATCCATAAAGGCACTTATGCTATCTTAGAATTAGAAGATAATAGTGGAATCGTTCGCTACTATGATGAAGAGCATAATCCAGTACCTCAACTAAATGAGAAAATCGAATTATAAGGTAGGTTATAGGTTAAACTTATATAAATTTTTGTGAAGGGTAGAAAGTATACACATATTTTAGAATAAATCTGACTTATGTGTATGCTCGTTCCTACTCTTTTTTTGTGGATGCAGAAGCATTGAAATAATAGAATTTGCTTAATTTATTAAGAACGTATGTAATTATTTTAGAATTTATATACTGATTTAAGTTAATAAAGTTCAAATGTTTTAAGAGTTATCTAAGAGTTTTCACTTATTACGATAAAAAGTTTGGGTATAGGATAAAAAGATAGTAGAATGATAATGGAGCAATAACGTTTACAAGGAGTGAAACCATGATTGGTGAGAAAATTAAATCCTTACTAATTGACAAAGACAATCAGCTAGTCAAATCCGCAGATCAAGTGGCGGTAGTAGGAACGAAAAATCGATTGAACCATGCGCTTCTCATACTTACAACAGACAAATATTCACTGGTTCCTGTACTGGATGAGAAATCAAGAATGCAAGGTCTGATTTCAATGCCTTCAATAATGCAGGCAATTATGGATATAGAAGATGTACATTTTGAAAAGCTAGGTAAAATAAATGTAGAAGATATTATGGATAAAGATTTTCCTTTTGTCTATGAAGATTTTGAACTAGAAAATGTATTGCACATGTTAGTGAACCATGCTTTTATTACAGTAATAGATGAAGAGCGTACTTTTAAAGGGATTATAACAAGAAGTGAGATTTTAAAAGGTACAAATAGAATTGCACACGAATTTGAGCGGATATATGATGTTAGAGAAAAAACGACTACTGATTCAATAAAGTAAAAAATAGCTTCAGATCAGCAAACGATCTGAAGCTGTTTTTTATTTATCTAAACTGTTGTATCAAAATTGATTCTAGGCAGTTCAATGCCTTCTTTAGCAAGAGCTTCGACGTAATTTTCATAGAAAGCATTTCGTACACCAAATTCTTTACCAGCTTTCGTATACATAATAATTTGAGCTGCTGTCTGCCCAGAACCTATAGGAACAAAAGCAATTTCCGAGGGTTCTACTGTTATTTCTTCGTATTGAGGAAGAAGTGTCTGATTGACCCCTTCGAGTACTCTACGGACTTTATCTAAGTCAGTATTTGGGAATAGTCTAATCTGTATCATTACACGCATATCGGCTCTAGAACGATTGCTGATAACTGTAATAGAACGATTTGGTATAAAGTGGATAGTTCCATCAAAGTCCTTGAGTTTAGTTGTCTTCAAATTAACATCTTCCACCACACCTAGTATACTGTTGATTTCTACGACATCGCCGACATCTAATTGTTTTTCCAGTAATATCATAAAGCCATTAACGATATCTGAAACGAAGCCTTGAGCACCAAGAGATAAAGCCAAACCAATTACTCCAGCACCTGCTACCAATGTCCCCACTGGAATACCCATAAGCTCGAGAATAGTATAAATCAAAAAGAAGTAGAGAACAGAATTATATATATTCTGGCTTAGTTTGTATAAGGTATTATATCTATTTGGAACTGTGTGTTTTTCTTTTATATATCTCCTGAAAACTGTCTCGATAACATATCGGCCAACTTTTCTCAAAATAAAAAATACTATTAATGCAAGCAAAAACTGTAAAACTAAAATAATGGCAGAAACTAAGATTGCTTGCCAATCAATGGACTCCCAAAATTGAGTCAGTAAATTTTTCTGCTTAGTCACTTCTCCAATTACTTCATCTACGCTGCCATCTTCTGTTGCTAAATACATATATTATAACTCCTTTTCATAATGAATATTGAATTGAAGGTCAATTTTGTGTTCAAAATCATTTAATAGATTACATCAAAATAAAAATAAATGCTACTGATAATAAATGCAGCACAATTCATCTATTAATAATAGCATACTATAAATTCTATAAAATTTTATAATTTTACTTATATATAATTTACCGTAAGACATCATTTTACCAGAAAATAACAGATTAACACAAAAAAAGCAGAGTATTCATTTCACATTTTGTAATCTGTAAAGATTTTATCACTCAATATTTGAGTTTAATATTTATTCGTTCTATTATTTGGGCAAAATGATAATCGAGTATAATCTAATAAATCAGATTATTTTATATTAAGAATGTAAGAATTTTCTTAGTTAGTGTAAATTTAAATAACTGAAAGAGAAATTAGGAATATCTATATTACTATAGCCTATTTCCTTAAAATATAAAATATAAATGACAAGTGCGGTTACAATCAATAAATGTACTTTATTATTTGAAATACTAATAAATAAGCAATCTTACTATTTGCTTTTTTGTTTCAGAGAATGGTATTCTAAAAATGTAAATAAATTATGAAAGAGGGATTTAATATGACGGGTGGAGAAATTGCAGCATTAATTGCAGCTATTGCATTTGCTGTTTTAGTATTAGGACTATGTTACGTTTTATTCAAAGTAGCAAGTGTGGTATCACAATTAAATACAACGATCGACGAAGCAAACAAAAGCTTGGGCACAATTACGAAAGATGCAGATCATTTATTGATCGAGGTTGAAGGATTGTTGAATAAAACAAATACAACCTTGAACGACGTAAATGGTAAACTGGGACTAACTGACCCATTATTCAAAGCTGTTGGAGACTTAGGTGTTTCTGTATCAAGCCTGAATGATTCAACTAGAAATCTTACTACTTCTTTAGGTAGTGCTTCTAAACGTGGAGCAAAACTAGGTGTTTCAAGAAAAATCAGTAATAAAATTGCCAAGTAGTTATTTTATTTAAGAGTTATAATATATCATTAATAAATTCTGATAGTGAAAAGGAGAGCGGATAGTTATGAATAAACAAAGTAAATCAGAAGGATTTTTACTGGGAACAATTGTTGGAGCTGCGATTGCAGGGGTTAGTGCATTACTATTTGCACCAAAATCTGGTAAAGAATTACGGGAAGACATTACTCAGCACTCAGATCGTACAAAAGGTCAATTGAAAGATTATGCTGATCTTGCCAAAGAAAAAGGCGCAGAGTTAAAAGAAACTGCTCAAAAAGCTAGTTCAGACTATATGGATAATGCTAAAAAAACATATGGTCAAGTGGCTGAATCATTAAGCAGCAGTAAAGATCAACATAAAGAGTCATTAAACGAAATCAAAAAAGAAGCAGCTTCTATGGCTGAAGAAGCAAAAGATGCTGTCAGTGGTGGAACTGAAAAAGGAAAAAATCTGAACAATGATACTGGTATAGGAACAGAAGAGGCTAAATCTCGTACAATGTCATTTGATTATGATGAAAAGAAAATGACTGAAAGTGAAAGTAAAAGCCAAAAAACAGAAAATACTAGTACTGAACAAACTACCGAAGATGGCAAGAATGATAAAGGGACAACGAATACAAACGTTGGAATTTAATTAATTTCAATCATTTTTAAAAGAGATGCACTTTAATTAGTGTGTCTCTTTTTGTCAGGATAAAGAATAGAAGGGAGAAATAATAGTATGACACTTCAGTCGTTTCTAAGGTTATTAGTTGTTGGATTTGTATGTTATTTTTTGATTGTTCTAGTACTAAGGATTTCCGGGAAACGGACATTGTCAAAAATGAATGCTTTTGATTTTGTTGTTACCGTCGCACTTGGTTCAGTATTATCCAATATTCTAATTAATAATGAAACTTTATTAATGGAGGGTATCGTTTCATTTTGTTTACTAGTAGTTTTACAATTTTTATCAAGCTGGCTATCAGTTCGTTCCAGCATGGTAAATTCATTGTTAAAGTCACAGCCATCATTATTGTATTATGAGGGAAACTATTATTATAAGCATATGAAAAAGGAACGAATATCAAAAAACGAAATCACTCAAGCAATTCGCTCGGAAGGGATAGCATCTACAGATTCTGTATCTGCAGTTGTATTGGAAACAGACGGTAAGATTTGAGTTCTGAAGAAACAACCAGATAACACTAAAGAAGATACTTTGGAAAATATAAGCAAATAAATAAAAAAGACTTTCTATGAATAAGTTCTGTTATCATAGAAAGTCTTCTTTAATATCATTTTTTTTGTGACTGAACATTCGTCAATGTTTTCCTGGTAGTAGTGAATGGAATACAACCATCTGCTGTAACATATACACAGTCCTCTATTCTTATCCCAACTTTATTTTCAATATAGATACCAGGTTCAAGTGAAAAACACATACCTTCTTTAATTTCCATAGTACTTCCTTTGGATAAACTAGGAAACTCATGAACCGTTTTTCCCAATCCATGTCCTAATCGATGCGTAAAGTAATCTCCATAGCCAGCTTCTTCGATAACCGTTCGAGCAATATTATCCAGTTCTCCAGTTGTGATTCCAGGTTTAACTGCTGCTTGTGCTTTTTCTTGTGCTTTTAAAACAACTTCATAAATAGAAGCGATCTCAGAAGAAACCTCTCCAAAAGCAAAGGTACGTGTTACATCACTAGTATATCCTTCTGCAACAACACCTAAATCAAATAATACCAATTCATTTTCTTTAAGTTTACGTGAACCAGGAGTGCCATGAGGACTGCCTGCGTGATCTCCAAATAAGACCATTGTTTGAAAGCTCATTTCTGAAATCCCTAATTTTTTTAATTGATATTCAATTTCTGCAACCACTGCTTGTTCGCTAATTCCTACCTTAAGAGCATTTGCACCAATTTCCAATGCTTTATCAGCCATTTTACCAGCAATAGTCATTTTATTAAATTCTGCTTCCGATTTTATTAACTGAATAGATTGCAGCGTACTAGAAATATCTACAGTTTCAGATGCATTAGTAACGGCAAGTAATTGTTTATAACGATCGACAGTCAAGTTGCTTTCCATAATACCGATTTTTTGGAAAGAATTACCATAACTTTCTAATTTGGTCTGAATAATTTTCCATGGGTTTTCTTCATCTTTATAGCTGATAATATCTGAAACTGTGGATACATTTTTAGCATCACTTTCTTCTAGGAAAGGAGTAAATAGAAATTCCTCATTATCTATAATAAATAATGCCAAAAGTCTCTCATGAGGTTCGCTTTCGAAATCAGTAAAGTACCCAATTAAGTTCGGATTATCTATATAGATAAGATCTAATTTTTGATCTTGTATTTTTTGTTTAAGTCTTTGTAATGCAGGGTTCATCAAATTCCTCTTTTCTTACATATTAGTTGATATTTCTATTGTAACATGATTATAATAAGAGAGCATATTAATTAAAGTAAGCCTTTTCTGAAAAAAATAAAGAAATTTTCATGAAAACATGATTTACCTATTGAAATCTCTTACATGCTTTGCTAAAGTTAATAAAGTAAGAATACGCATAATTAAAATGAATAGGATGAATTTTGACACTTTGAATGCATAGCGCTTCAAAATATGAATAAAAGGAGAAGAAAATGGATAAACAAACGATTACGATTTATGATGTAGCAAGAGAAGCCGGAGTATCTATGGCTACTGTTTCTAGAGTAGTTAATGGAAATCCTAATGTAAAACCGACTACTAGAAAAAAAGTTTTGGATGTAATTGATCGTTTAGACTACAGACCAAATGCAGTAGCAAGAGGGCTAGCAAGTAAGAAAACAACCACTGTTGGCGTAATCATACCTGATGTTACGAACTTATATTTCTCATCTTTAGCAAGAGGAATAGATGATATTGCTACAATGTATAAATACAATATAATTTTAGCTAATTCAGATGAAAATGAACATAAAGAAGTTCAAGTATTGAACACTTTACTTGCTAAACAAGTAGACGGTGTAATATTTATGGGAAATAAAATTACAGAAGAACTACGAGCAGAATTTTCTCGTTCACGCACACCGGTTGTTTTAGCAGGCACAGTTGATCCTGATGGACAAGTTGGAAGTGTCAATATTGATTATAAAACTGCAACTGAAGATAGTGTGACTTCACTGATTGAAAACGGAAATAAGAAAATTGCTTTTATTTCTGAAAGTCACGATGAACCAATCAATGGAATGTATCGTTTAGAAGGATACAAATCTGCGCTGAAAAACGCTGGAATTGACTATGACGAAGAATTAGTTGTTCAATCTGAGTATACTTACAAAGTTGGGGAAGCTGTATTTGAACAGATATCTAAAGTAGGAGCCACAGCAGCAGTAGTTGCAAATGATGAATTAGCTGTTGGAATATTAAATGCTGCTTTGGATAGAGGAATTAATGTGCCGGAAGAATTTGAACTAATTACTTCAAATAATTCTAAACTGACAGATATGACTCGTCCGCAATTAAGCACGATAGTACAACCTTTATACGATATCGGGGCAGTTTCAATGAGACTTTTGACTAAAATGATGAACAAAGAAGAAATTGACGAGAAAACAATCAAGTTGCCTTTTCACATTCTTAATAAAGGAACAACAAAAGAAAATTAAACTATTAAAAAAGGAGTTTGAGGATTATCCTCAAACTCCTTTTTATTAATTATTGTTATTTTCTGAATCTTGTTCAGGATCCTAAACTGAATCATCTGGTGTTTCTTCTGTATTGTTTTCTTCTTCAGGTTGATCCGCTTCAGGATCTTCTTCCGGTTCCTCCGGCTCTTCAGGTTGAGAAGGGGGCGCAGTTTCCTCTTCTTCCTCTTTTTCTTCTGGATTTTCTTCGGGTTCATTTTCTGAATTGTTGTTCGAGTTACCACCGTTATTACTATCATCATTTGGTCTTGATTCATTCTCCTCATTTTCAGGAGTTTCTTCTCTATTAGATGGAGGGGAAGGGTCTTCTTCTTCATTGTTTTCCTCTTCATCATCTTCTTGATTATCGCTACTACTTGTCTCTGCAGCATTCCAGAATTCACTTAATTCTGCATCAGTTGCTCCGAGAGCAAAATCATAAACAGTAGTTTGAGGAAGATGAGCAGTATTGAAATATTCAGTAAAAGTATCCCCAGAGATAGAACGAGTTCCACCTTCAGGTAAATCAACAGTTCCTGGTAGCATACCTGTTTCTGCTAATACAGAACGCTGAGTAATATTACTAGGTTGTTGGAATTGTTCACCCGCTCCCAAAAGTTCAGGGCGGACTTCATACATCTGATTTACAACCTTAGCCCAGAAATTACGATTTCTAAGACTAGGGGATTGGCCGTATTCATCAATCAAACCAACAACTTGGTTATCATAACCTATCCAAGTTCCAAAGGTAATACTTGGTGTACTTCCAATGTACCAGATATCATTCACTTTATCTGAAGTTCCTGATGTTCCTGTCTTGGAGATCCAGTCTGAATTGAAATTCAATTGACTAATTGTTCCTCTAGCTGTACCTTCTGTATGAACATCACGTAAAATATCTAGCAATAAGAAATTAGTTTGAGGGCTCCATACTTGAGCTTCACTTTGTTCATGTTCATAGATAGCTTCCCCAGCTGAATTTTCAATTTTTTCAATAACATAAGGTTCTACATGAGTTCCGTTATTTGCGATACTTGAAAATGCACTGATCAAATCGACAGGAGCAGCACCGCCGCTAACGCCACCGATAGCCGTAGAAGGATTGGCAATATAATCTTCAGCCGGGATTACATCCTCACTTATTCCCATTTTAGTCATATAATTTACTGGATTAACCTGTTTTACTAATTCATTATAAATTTTGATAGTAGGAATGTTTTGGGAAACGGTTAAAGCTTCTCTGGCAGTCATCCAGCGATTAGTCGTTCGAACAGCATTAGTAGGTTCATATACTTCACCAGTGACCAATGGTATAGACACGTCAGTATCAGGTACTATAGTTGCAGGGGTAATCAAACCAATATCCAAAGCTGGACCATATGTTGCTAAAGGTTTAATGATAGATCCAGGACTTCTCTCTGATTCAAAAGCCCGATTGTATTCTGAATCTTCGTATTCTCGTCCACCTATAAATGCTAAAACTTTACCGGTGGCATTATCAATCACAGAACCGCTTACTTGGATTGGCATAGTATCAGTATGACTAACGCCATCATCGTCTACCCAAGTGTAACTGCGGTCAGCTCCTAATGTATCAACTTGCTCTTCTACAACTTGTTCCACAGCATTATGGAGGTCTCGATCAATTGTAGTATAGACTTTATAGCCACCATTAATAAGTGCGGAATCTGCTTGTTCAAAATATTGATTATATAAGTCAGTATCTGCATTTAATTCATCCATCGTAAGATCATCAGCTTCAGCAAAGTATTGAATCAATAAATCTCTTGATTCTTCAAGGGCTAGGTCATATACATAAGAGCGGCTGTCTTGTTCAGCATCTGCTTTAGGAAGAAAATCCTGACTCAAATCATAACCAACTGCATCATTATAATCGTTTTCAGTAATATAACCTTCTCGGTACATTCTGAATAAGACTTCATCTTTTCGTCCAAGTCCCACGCTGTGATCTTCTTTAAGATCACCTGTTTGAGTATAAGGACTATATACAATTGGACTTTGAGGAAGGCCAGCTATAAATGCTGCTTGTGGTAACGATAGATCGGCAGCAGATACACCGAAAATTCCTTGCGCAGCTTCTTGCACACCAGCAATGTTTTGACCTTTATTATTACGCCCAAATGGAGAGATATTCAGATAAGCCTGCAAAATATCTTCTTTTGACATATAATTTTCCAGTCGCATAGCCAGTAGAATTTCGTTTGCTTTACGTGAATGAGAGACTTCATTTCCAACTAATTGCTGCTTAATCAATTGCTGGGTCAAAGTTGAACCACCGGAAGTGGAAGAACTATTTGTCAAGTCTTGAACTAATGCTCGAGCAACTGCTTTTGGTACAATTCCATTGTGTTCAAAGAAATATTCATCTTCTGTTGCTACAATAGCATCAACGACGGAAGATGATACATTTTCTAGATCAACGGGCGTTCTAATTAAGTCACTACGGACATCACTGATCACTTCACCACCAGCATAATACATTGTTGATTTTAATACGAAGTCATCAATTTGAGCTTCCATTTCTTCGTATTCAGGGATTTCACTACTATGAACCAATGAAGCAAAATAGCCAACAGCTGCACCGGCTCCAAGAGAACCTCCAACTAAGAGGGTTACAATGAAGAAGATAATAAGTGCTTTTGATACTCTATAAAAAATATCAAAGTAATAAAAAAATCCTCTTTTTGAAGAAGTCTCGGTAGTTTCTTCTGGATTATGTTCGTTTTTATGTTCAGATCGATTCATGCTAGACTCCTTTATTCGTTATTTATCATTAATATAAAATATATAGCTTGCTACATTATAGCAAATAGGGGATGAAAGTAAAACTAGGATGAAAGCCATCTATAAAAAAGATCAGTTTATTCAGTATATTGATAAATTATATAAGAATGTACGTTCTTTTAGTATGGATAAAAAAACCTCCATTAAATAGTAATTGATTAAATCAATCGTTTATTTAATGGAGGCTTATCAGAGGGAATACATTAAACCGTTTCGGGCAATTTCTCTCCAATGGCTTTTAATCTTGCAGCAACGTCTTCGCGACTTAAATGATGTTCTTTAACATAACGATTTTCTGGAGATATACGGCATTCATGAGAGCATCCTCGTAAATATTTATGTTCATTTTTTTCAGAAGTAATATATTGGCGGTTACAGAATGGATTACCACAGTTTACATAACGTTCACAGGGTGTTCCGTCATACCAATCTCTTGCAATGATTGTTTTTTCTTTACGGTTTATATCTACACTGATTCTTTCATCAAAAACATACATTTTCCCATCCCATAGTTCTCCTTGAGTTTTTGGATCGGTACCGTAGTTATGGATTCCGCCATGTAGCTGTCCTACATCCTTAAATCCTTCTTTTAATAACCAGCCACTGAATTTTTCACAACGGACACCACCAGTACAGTAGGTAACAACTTTTTTATCCATGAATTTTTCTTTATTTTCTTTGATCCATTGAGGTAGTTCTCTGAAACTACGAATATCTGGTCGAACGGCACCCCGGAAATGGCCTAAATCATATTCATAATCATTTCTAGCATCTAGAACGATTGTATTTTCATCTTCTAGTGCTGCTCGAAATTCTTCCGGTTTTAAATGTTTTCCCGTTAGTTCGTTTGGATTAAGATCTTCTTCGCCTAATTTCAAAGAAACGATTTCTGGACGGTAACGGACATACATTTTTTTGAATGCATGTGCATCTGCTTCGTCAATTTTGAACATTATATCACTAAAGCGATCATCAGAACGTAGAGCAGTCATATATTTATCAGTGTCAGAGACCGATCCAGAAACTGTACCGTTCAAGCCTTCATCTGAAACAAGAATACGTCCTTTTAAGTTTAATTCTCTGCATAAGTTTAAATGGTCAACTCTAAATTGTTCAGGGTTCTCAATCGTTACATATTTATAATAAAGTAATACACGATAATCACTCATGTAATGTTCCTCCTTGATTGATCTTTCGTTATTGGAAATTTTCTATCCTTAAACATTAAAATTATACTAGATTACTAAAGTAAATGCAAGATAGCATTAAGTGACAAGGATATGTAGTCAAAAAAGAAATTTATATGTAATATGATTGAAACCTTTTAGCAGAAAATAAGAGCTATACTCTTTCTAGACCTCAAAAAAGAAGAGGCAATGACAAAGTACTTAAATGAACGCAGAAATTGACTGTAAATATAACTAAAACTAACTTAACTTATATAGGATACTTTCTTGGAGGGAAAAAATAGTGAAAAGTAAATTAATCTTATTTTCCGCAACTACAACAATGTTATTAAGCTCAGTCATGGCAGCTCCAATCGTATCTGCTGCTGATTACGATACAAAAATCGATGAAGCAAAGAAACAAGTAGAAGAAAACGAAGAGCAAGTAAACTCCTTAAATGAAACAATTGATTCATTAGAAAACGAAACTACTGATACTGAAGCTGAATTAACTGCAATCAATGACGAAATATCAAAAAATAAAGCGTTTATGCAAGATGCAGTCAAGCGTCTAGAACAAGCTCAGGAAGAATATAAAACTTTGCAAGAAGACATTACTAAATTGGAAGAAATCATTGAAAAGCGCAATGGACAACTTGAAGAACAAGCACGTAAAATCCAAGTCGATGGTCAAACAGCAAATTACATAGAATTTGTTCTAGATTCTGAATCGATTACAGATGTTATCGGACGTATGAATGTTGTAACGAATTTAGTGGAATCTAATAGTGAATTAGTGAAAGCACAAGTTAGTGACAAAGAAGAAGTCGCTGCAAAACAAGAAAAAACTGAACAAACAATTTTACAACAAAATGCATTAGCTGAAGAGTTAGAACTTACAGCAGCAGATCTTGAAGAACAACAACTTGAACAAGAAGTATTAGTTGCACAATTAGCAGCTGAAAAATCTACTGTAGAATCTGAACGTTCAGAATTTCTTGCTCAACGTGATGCAGCAGAAGCACAAGTAAGCCAATTAGTTGCTTCAAGAGAAGAATCTGCTAAAGCAGCTCAAGAAGCCCAAGCTCAAAGTGAACAAGAAGAAGTATTAGCTTCAGCACAAGCTGAAGAAGAAAATGATGAAGTGGTATCAACTTCATCATCTCAAAATACGGTATCTTCAACTAATGATAATTCTGATGATTCTAGTGCCAATGTTTCGAATAATAACAATACTAATACGACTACCACGAATTCTGGTGCTTCAAGCGGCAGTAACAATGGTAATTCAAATAGTGGTTCTTCTGAACCTGCTAAAAAGACAGAGACAGTAGAGAAAAAAGAAACACCTCAACCAAGTACACCAGCAGTAACTGGAACTTCTTGGAGTTCTCTTAAATCTATTGCAGAAAGTAAACTTGGAAAACCATATGTCTGGGGTGCAAAAGGACCAAACTCCTTCGATTGCTCTGGATTTACAAGTTGGGTATTCAGTCAAGTGGGAAAAACAATTCCTGGTGACTCAAGAACCCAATATGCCAATTCAACGAAAGTTTCTAATCCTCAACCAGGAGACTTAGTATTCTTCGGCAAAAATGGAGTTGTCACGCATGTAGGTATTTATGCAGGAAATGGAAAATTTATTGGAGCACAAAATAATGGTGTTGCTTATGACAACGTGAATGCCAGTTACTGGGAATTGATAGGATATGGACGGTACTAATAAAATAAAATTATAGGCCAAACAAAAAGCAGTGATTGAGATTTTCTCAATCACTGCTTTTTTACTTTTTTAAAATCTAAATTAAATTATTCTGGAATATAGGACTCTGTCAGTTCTATAAAGGTTTGAATATCTTCTTTGATGATATTGATTCCTTTTACCCAGAAATCAGTAGAAGTCAGATCGACATTCAAATGTTTTTTTGCAAGATCTTCTGTATTCATTGATCCAGTATCCTGGAGTAATGCAATATATTGATCTTCAAAATTCGATCCTGATTCTAAAGCTTGAGCATAAATCCCTAAACTGAATAAGTATCCAAACGTATAAGGGAAGTTATAGAAAGATATACCACTAATATAAAAGTGTAATTTACTTGCCCAGAAGCTTGGATGATAGGAAGCAAGACTATCTTGATATGCTTCTTTTTGAGCTTCTTCCATTAATTCATTTAATCGTTCAGCTGAAACTAGTCCTTTTTCACGTTCTCGGTAGAAATTAGATTCAAAAATAAAGCGTGCATGAATATTTAAAAACATTGCCAAAGAATTCTGTATCTTTGTATCCAGTAAAGCTATTTTATCTTCATTTGAAATTGCGGATTTAACTGTTGCATCTGATACGACTAATTCGGCAAAAGTAGAAGCAGTCTCAGCTACATTCATCGCAAAGTGCTGTTTAAGATAAGGCAAATCAAAAATAACATGATTATGGAAGGCGTGTCCCAATTCATGAGCTAGGGTTGCGACTTCACCTGGTGAATTTGAATAGGTCATAAAAATACGAGATTCTTTTGAAACCGGCAACTCTGCGCAGTATCCGCCTGGAGCTTTTCCAGGACGATCTTCTGCTTCAATCCAGCGATTTTCGAAAGCCATTTTTGCAAAATCAGCCATCTTCTCACTGAAATTTCTAAAATTTTCAATAATAAACGCTGCGCCTTCGTCGAAAGTATAAGATTTTGGTTCACTATTTCCAACCGTTACAGGGGCTTCGACATCTTGCCAACCTAATTTATCTTTTCCTAGTAAAGCTGCTTTCCTAGAGAGGTATGAAGTGAAAGGGGCTTTGTTATCAGAAATAGCTTGCCACATTGCATCCAGTGTCTCTTTTCTCATCCTACTTGCTTTTAATGGTTTTTCCAAAAAATCATAGATACCGTGGGCTTTATAATCAGTCAATCTGAATCCTGCAAGATGATTTAATGTATCGGCAAATAAATCTGCCTGATTTTCCCAAACTGCTTCCCATTTTGAAAATAAGGAAGCTCTTACGTCCGGGTTTGGATCATTATACATACGATTTTCTGCTTGTCCAGCAGATAGCAACTGTTCCTGCCCTTCTTTATCAGTTACTGAGATTTCGATTTTAGATACCAGGGTATCATAGTGTTGTTCCCAACCTTGAAATCCATCGACTGCTAATTTAGACAGTAGAGCTTCTTCTTTTTCACTCAATAATTTTTTAGCGTCTTCACGGTCTTCATTTAAATTAAAAGCGAACTCTTTAAATTCAGGTAAAGATAATAAAGACTGCCAGTCTTCATCTGACACCAAAGCAAACTTCTTATAAAACGGAACTGTAACAGTAGATAACTCACTATATAAGACAGAAATTCTTCCCAAAAGTGTTTTGGCTTTCCCATTATTAACATCGGCTGATAATGTACCATTAATGAACATACCCGCTTCGGAAATCTCAGGCTGGAGTTTGTTTAACGAATCTATTATGAGTTTCATTTTGTTATAATCAGGTTTATCTTGCTCTGGATCCCAAGCAGCAATTGTTTGTCCAAGTTCTGGAATTTGTTTTTCCCATTTTGATAATGCTTCTTCAAGTTCAGTAGAGTTTACACTCGGATAAATTGACTCTAAGTTCCATTTCATGCTATAACTCATTTTATCAATTCCTTTTTTATTTATTTTTTTAAATATATTTTGCAGTCAGCTCTAAATACTCATCAATATCAGCGTGGACCATATCGATTGCAGATTGCCAGAAATCAGGTTGCGTTAAGTCGACATTCAAGTGCTTTTGTGCTAATGCTTCCGTAGTCATACTAGCTGTGTCACGAAGCAAAGCAATATATTTTTCTTCGAAACCTGATCCTTCTTCAAGCGAACGAGCATAAATCCCTAAACTGAACAAGAACCCAAAAGTATAAGGAAAATTGTAAAAGGGTACACCCGTGTTATAAAAATGCAGTTTGCTTGCCCAGAATGTCGGGTGATAAGTAGATAATGAATCCTGATAAGCTTCTTTTTGAGCATCGACCATTAGCTCTGATAAGCGATCATCTGTCACGATTCCGTTCTTGCGTTCCTCATAAAAAGCTGTTTCGAATAGATATCGAGAATGAATATTCATAAACATTGTTGCTGCACGAGCATTTTTGCTGTCTAATAGATTGATTTTTTCCGCTTCAGATGAAGCTTCGCGAACAGTTGCATCTGAGATGACTAATTCTGCAAAGGTTGATGCCGTTTCAGCCACATTCATTGCATAGCGGCGATTCATAACAGGTAAGTCTCTCATGACATAGCTATGGAAAGCATGCCCCAATTCATGTGCTAAAGTGGAAACATTACCTGCTGAACCAGAAAATGTCATGAAAATTCGCGATTGTTCTGATTCGGGAAGATTGGCACAATATCCTCCAGGACGTTTTCCATCACGATATTCTGCTTCGATCCAGCTATCTTCAAAAGCAGTTTTAGCCAGCTTTTGCATCTGATTACTAAAAGAAGAGAAGTTTTCCATTATAAATTCAGCTGCTTCGTCATATGAATAGTGACGAGGCTCGAAATCTCCTACAGAAACAGGCGCTGTAACATCTACCCATGATAACTTTTCTATACCCATCAATTGGGCTTTACGGTTCAAATATTCTACCACTTTAGGTTTATTTTTGGTAATGGTATCCCACATTATATCCAGTGTCTCTTTTTTTAGACGATTATATTCTAAAGGACGAGCCATGAAATCTTCTGTACCATGCAATTTATAATTTTCTAAGCGAAAACCTGCAAGATGATTGAGCGTATCTGCAAATAAAGAAGATTTACTTGCCCATGCAAGTTCCCACTTTTCAAGCATTTTCTGACGAGTTTCAGGATCTTTAGCTGATCCCATAAGATTGGCAGCTTGTCCTGCAGAATAAGAATTAACTTTTCCATCTTTATTCTCAAAATCAACTTGGACAGTTGCAACTAATGAATTATATAAATCACCCCAACCTTTGAATCCATCGTTAGTTAAAGCATTTATGACAGCTTCTTCATTTTGTGACAGCAGCTTTTTCCCTTGTTCTCTTTGTTCATTTAAAGGAAAGGCACTAGCATTAAAAGGTTCGATTTCTAATAAATCTGCCCAGTCAGCGTCATCAATTCCTACGTATTTTTTTGTAAGTACTGTGGTGCTATTACTTAAACTACTGTATAAAGTACTTAATTCATTAGTTAGTTTAGCAGCATTTTTGTCTCTAACATTGGCAGATAAAAGTCCTCGAGAAAAGGTCATAGCTTCTGAAAGACTATTTCCGATTTTTTCGCTTAAATTTAGAACTTCTTTTAAATGGTTATAATTTAAACGATCTACCTCAGGATCCCAAAGCTCAACAGTTTGATGAAATTGCTCGATCTGTTCTTTTAGAGTTTCGATCTTTGTACGTAATTCGGATGATTGACTTCCCCCTGTAAAAACTGAATCCATATCCCAATTAAGTTGATAACTCATAATATAACTCCCTCTCATATAAATTGTATACTTCTTTATTCTACAAGTTTTTCCTTTTCATATCCATATACATAAGCTAGAATATGTATATTCGATAGAAAGTAGGGTATCAAAAATGCGGAAAACTCATGAATGGAAAGATACAATATTTATTTTATTAGCATTTTGTATAATGATCTTATTATATTTTAGTTCTAGCATGTCTTATCAGGATCAGAATGTTCAGCCCTTTTTAGAGAGAATCTTATCAGGAGAACCGCTTAAAGGTCTACTGGAAGTGGTCAGATTTTCATACGCCGGTAATGAAGTCAGTATACAAGCATCTGGTTATGCAGGCTTTGTAGAATTCTTTATCCGTAAAGCAGCCCATTTTGGATCTTTCTTTTTGCTGGGTGTATTCTGGTTTTTAGGGCTGAAAAATAAAAGCAGCAGTTATATATTAGCTGCTTTATTAGCTTTGTTACTAGCTGCTGGATATGCCGGGTTTGATGAACTCAGACAATCGTTTAATCCAAATCGTACAGCTTTAATGGAAGACGTATACCTGGATTCATTAGGAGCGATGACGGGAATTGCCATCTCTTGGTTAATGAGCACAAGAGGGTCGAATAAGAAAAGTAACCGCAGAAAACTGAAGTTTAGATAAATAACAGATATAGAAAATGGAAGCGTTCAACAGGTGTTTGAACAAAATAAAAATTTTGCTATAATAAGATAGGTTCCAAGTCTGTTTGAAAATGTAAATAGGAAAGTAGGAATAAAGATGGCAGGACATTCGAAGTGGAAAAACATCCAACACCGTAAAGGTGCACAAGATGCCAAACGTGGAAAGATTTTCCAGAAACTATCAAAAGAAATTTATAAAGCAGCTAAAGACGGAGGTGGAGATCCCGAAACCAACGCAGCGCTTCGTTTAGCAGTAGATAAAGCAAAAGCAAACAACATGCCTAATGATAATGTAGATCGTGCAATTAAACGCGCCACAGATGCTGGTCAAGGAGATAACTTTGTTGAAGTCATGTATGAAGGGTATGGACCTAATGGGATTGCTGTTTTAGTAGAAGGTCTGACGGATAATTTGAATCGAACCAGTACAAATGTCAAAGTTGCCTTCAATAAAAATGGTGGATCATTAGGGGAAAAAGGCTCAGTGAACTATATGTTTGATCGTAGAGGTTATATTGCGATTGACAGAGAAGGTCTGGACGTAGACGAAGATACAATGTTGATGAGTGTACTAGAAGCTGGTGGAGAAGAATTAGAGACTTCAGATGAAGTATTTGAGATTTATACCGAGCCTCAAGATTTTACAGATGTACGAGATGCATTGACAGCAGCTGGCTACACATTAGATCAGGCAGAGTTAACTATGGTTCCACAAACGACTGTAGCAGTTCCAGAAGATAAAATCCAAACATTTGAAAACATGATTGATGCATTGGAAGACGATGATGATGTTAGTGAAGTTTACCATAACGCAGAGATTTAAGATAAAATCCAAATTATACGAACTACTGAAGGATGACATTTTGTCATCCTTTTTTTTATGAAATGAACTTCTCGAAATTTGAACAGTATATATAGATGAGAAGATAATTCTCAAACAGCAATATCAGAATTAAATACCTTATAAGTAAAAAGGAGGATAAAAGAAAAATGGAAATTGAATTATTTGCGAAACATTTAATTACACTAGCAGATTCATATGATACCAGTGATATTCATATCTTACCGGAAGAAAAGCACTATTCTGCTTACTTTAGACTATATGGAAGAATGGAGAAACAATTCTTCTTGGATATGGAAGAAGGAAAGAGGCTCATATCTTATTTTAAATTTATATCGAATATGGATGTAGGAGAACGAAGAAAACCGCAAAGCGGATCTTTATCGTATGAATTGAATAATAAATTTATTGATTTAAGATTTTCAACAATCACTAACTATCATGCGAAAGAATCATTAGTCATTCGTTTGCTGCAGGAAAAAAAGCGAACAGATCTGTATAAAAGTTCCTTCTTTAAATATGAACTTGAGCAACTGCAGACGCTGATGACTTTCAAAAGTGGCTTGATCGTTTTTTCAGGACCAGTTGATTCGGGTAAGACGACTACAATTTATCAATTAGTCAAAAACAGAATTTCAGATGACAAACAGCAGGTAGTCACAGTTGAAGATCCCGTAGAAATTCATGAAGAGCAGTTTCTGCAGACGGAAGTTAATGAAAAAGCAGGAATCACTTACGAGCATTTACTTAAATCAAGTCTTAGACATCATCCTGACGTCTTGATCGTCGGCGAAATCAGAGATGAAGAAACAGCGAAAATGGTCATTAGAGGCGCTTTAACAGGACATTTGATTATTGCATCAGTGCATGCCAAAAATGTTCAAGGAGTGGTTTCAAGGTTGATGGAATTGGGAATCTCAATTGAATTATTACAACAAACAATCATTGGAATTACTTTCCAGAAATTGCTTCCGATTTATTGCCCGCTTTGTGTTAAAAATTGTAGTCCCTATTGTACACATCTTTTTCAGAAACAAAAAAGAGCAGCATTATATGAAGTAAGGTCTGGAGAAAATTTGAAAATTCTGTTTGATCCTTCTTTTAAATTAAATCTGAGTGAAAAATTATCAGCAAACAGAGAGTTTAATCATTTATTAAGAAAGGTGCAAATGTATGGGTATATTTCAGAAAAAACTTACCAGCAATACTATATACCGTAGCCAAAAGGAAACCAGAGAACAAGGATTGTTTTTGAAGCGAATGGGAACATTACTCTTGGAAGGATTTTCGCTTAAAGAAGCACTCCGTTTCTTGTTAACGATCACAGACAGTAAGCAGGTGAAATGGGTAAAAGTAATTGAACAGAACGTAAATACAGGCAATTCATTGTTCCAGGGGTTGAGGGACGTTGGATTCAGTGACTTGATATGCACGCAAATCTATCTGTCTACGATACATGGGAAATTTTCTGAAACAATTTTTAAGGCTGGTGAGCAAATGATTGAATCAGCAAAAAGAAAGAAAAAAATACAATCGATTATCCAATATCCAATAATGCTCCTTATATTTATTGTGATTATGCTCTTTTCTATGCGTTATATTTTGCTTCCTCATATTAAAAGAATAGCTTCTCCAGAAGAAGCATCCCTAGGAGCAGGAACAAGATTGATTGTAGGTATCGTCGAGACTGCTCCTTATTGGATGCTTGGAACTGTCTTATTAATGACAGTAACATTTTTTGTACTCTCTATAATTACAAAGAAAAAATCAGCTATTGAAAAACTGAAATTCTATAGTAAAAATAGGCTGATACGTTCATACCTGCAACTATATTGGACAAGGTTTTTCACTCTTGAGTGGAGTCAGCTACTTAAAACTAACTGTACATTGATTCAAATTGTTCACTTGATGCAGGAAGATAAATCTTCAGTCCTATTTCGTGAAGTTGGTAGGTTAATTGAACATAAAATGAGAAAAGGATACTCGTTTAAAGAAGCGATTTCTTCCCTCGATTTTTTGAAGCCGGAAGTCGAGGAGATTATAATGCATGGAGAATTAACTGGAAGGATGGGAATTGAGCTAATGCTTTATTCTTCAGATTGTGAAGCAGAATTAAATCAAAAAATTGAAAGTATGATGGAACGTATTCAGCCGATCGTTTTTATATTTGTTGCGCTTATGATCATTGCAATTTATGCAGCACTGTTACTGCCTACGTTTTCAATAATGGAAGGACTGTAGAAAATGATAAAACAATTGAAAAATAAAGTACAAAACACACTAAAAGAAGAAAGTGCTTTCACCTTGATAGAAATGACTTTGGTCCTTTTCATTATTTCAGTATTGCTGCTGCTGATTATTCCAAATATCGGATCATATCAAGGGACAGCTCAAGATACAGGAAACAGTGCATTAGAAACTGTTGTTCAGACACAAATGGATCTTTACGAAATGGAAAAACACGCTGCTCCGGATACTTTAGAAGATCTTCATGGGGATGGATTTTTAAGCGAATCTCAATATAGCGAAGTGAAAAAATTGTTTACTATCGATTCTAATGGGAATCTAGTCAAATTGAATGGAGAATAATGGATTGATAAAGAAATTGCAAGAACAGAATGGATTTACTTTGATAGAATCATTAATTGTTTTAAGCCTAGTTGGTATATTCTTGCTCATACCCGTTATCCCATTTAATAAAATGGAAGCGGATATAGAAAATTCTTTGTTTTTTGAAGAACTACAGTCGAGTATAACACTTCTGCAGAATGAGTCAGTATTGAATGACGAATGGACAGAAATCGAAATGCGCCCGAATGCTCGTGAAATAGTTTTTAGAGTAATTGGAAAGCGAAACCATATACTTAATCGGTCTATAGCGTTACCTGATACAATAGAAATTTTAGGAGGTTCTAAAGTGTATAGATTTTTATCAGAGTCAGGAAATCAAGGGAATTTAAATAAGACAAGGTTTCAAGTAGGAGATAAATTTTACACACTCAGTTTTAAATTAGGAAGTGGACGATTTGAACTATCGGAAGAAAAATGATTTTTTAACTATTCAAGACGGTTTTATATTGTTAGAAAGTCTGGTGAGTTTGAGTTTACTGACTTTTATTTTGATGTTTTCTATTCCACTGACAGTAAATCTGATTTCTTATTTAGAAATGCAGAGAATTGAAGTTGAGATTGATCGGGCTTTATACGATTCATCAAGAGTTTGGCAGCGAAGAAACTCCTTTTCAGAATCTCATGAATCTTATAACCAAAGTTTAGACATTATAGAAACTGAAAATGCAATTACAGTGGAGGGGAACCAAGGTGCAGAAAAAAGACTGGAAGTCATATCTGTCAGTTGGAATGAATGATAGTGGATTCACGTTACTGGAGACAATGGTTGCTATAAGTCTAATGAGCCTTGCAATATTACTGCTATCCACTTTTACTGAACAGTCATCCAGAATACAAAAGGATATTAAGTCAGACAGGCAGATTGAGTGGCATCTTTTCCTGAATCAACTTGAATATGATTTAAGAGATAGCAAACTGATTTCTATTAGTTCAGAGAGATTTGTAGTTGAACGACCAAATAAAGAAGATGAAATCGAAAAAATTTCCTATGAAAGATACTATAAACTGCTTAGAAGAAAAGTTGGAAATGAAGGACATCAACCTGTTTTGACCAGGTTGAGAGAAATCCACATGAAAAGTAAAGAAGATCAGCTATGGATAGCTGCTACTTTTCAAGATGGAGAATCATATACTGCTAGTCTGTTGTTGCCGCTAAAAGAAGAGGAGCAGTTTAGTGATGGAAAATGAAAAAGGAAGTATTCTGATATCGACTTTATTATTTGTCTCGGTATCCGCTGTTCTTATAGTAGGTATTGCTAAGGTTGTAAGTACGCAAACAACTCAATTAAAACAAATACAATATAGTTATGAAGCTAGAAGTATGATTTCTATGACAGAGACAATTTTATTTGAAGAGCTCAAACAGAATCTGGAATTAAAAAATGGAAAGGTAATGTTTAATAATGGAGAAGTAAAAATTACGAAACAATCAGACAAGATTTTTTTGCTAAAAGCATCATTAGACGATGGGTATGCTGTAAGTAAAGAGTGTAGTATAAATACAGAATAGAAAAATGCATAATGACAAAATACAACAATATTTTGAAGAGATTTACTTGATCATTGATCTGGTTGATCTCTTCAATACATAGGTGACGTTTATTCATAGCAATAAAACTTATTCAAATCTGTAAAATATTCAAATCTTTAATTTGAAATTTATACTGAAAATATGATAACCGTATAGGGAATGCATAGTTACGTTTCTTTTTTTTCAATGGTTTGTTATAATGAAGAATGTAAAGACAACTCTTACTATCCACTATATTTATCCATTTTTATAGTGAAGATAATGGATGAATAGAAACGGATAGTCCATGCTGATATGGAAAAGAGATAATTAATTAGATAGGGTGTTTAGATGTCACGAGTAAAAAATATACAAAGAAAACTGAATGAAAAACAGATTGATGCTCTGCTTGTTACCAGTAGTTATAATCTGGAATATGCTTCAGGCTTCACCGGGACAACAGGATTGAGTGTGATTACGGCGGATAAAGCACTATTTGTGACTGATTTTCGTTATACTGAACAAGCTGCTAAACAGGCGGTAGGATTTGAAATCATACAAAATACAGGTTCGATATATGATGAAGTTGCTCAAATCATTAAGGATGAAAATATTACTAAATTAGGTTTTGAAGAAAATCATGTAACATATGCTACTTATCAGTCAGTGAAAGAATTGTTTGACTGTACGCTTGTCCCAGTGAGCACGCTCATTGAGGAATTAAGAGAAATTAAAGATAGAGATGAAATAGATTTGATTCAAAAAGCCATTAATATTACCGAAGCGGCTTTTGAGCATATATTATCTTATATCAAACCTGGAATGACTGAGATTAAAGTTGCAAATGAACTTGATTTTTTCATGCGCGAAAAAGGCGCTACTGGTGTATCTTTTGATACAATCGTAGCCAGTGGTGTTCGTTCTGCTATGCCTCATGGTGTTGCAAGTGATAAAGTGATTGAAGCAGGAGATATGATCACAATCGATTTCGGCTGCTATTATAAAGGCTATGTATCTGATATGACTCGTACATTCGCACTAGGAGATCCTGGTGAGGAATTAAAAAAAATCCATCAAATCGTTTTAGAAGCAAACCAAAAAGTTACAGAGGCTGCTAAAGCTGGAGTAACTGGAGCTTATCTAGATAATATTGCAAGAAGTTACATTACTGAACAAGGCTATGGAGATGCATTTGGACATTCAACTGGTCATGGTATTGGACTTGAAGTACACGAAGGACCTGGTATTAATTTTAAGAATGACCAACCTTTAGTAGTTGGGAATGTAATTACTAACGAACCTGGTATTTATATCCCGGGATTAGGTGGAGTCAGGATAGAAGATGATCTTTTGATTACTGAAGAAGGTAACCTTAATTTAATGAAGTCATCTAAGGAATTGATTATTTTATAAACGACTATTCTTTCAATAAATCTTAAAATAAAGTAATATACTTTATCGGTGTATTAAAGCATTATTGCCAGAATCATGGTACAATAATCATATATATATTAAAGAAATTCATATAAAAAGTGGTATTAAAACCAATTTAAAATGCAAGTAATGATAAGAACCCCCTAGGAGGAAACATAAATAATGATTTCAACAAATGAATTTAAAACAGGACTAACCATCCAATATGATGATAATATCTGGAGAGTAATTGAATTTCAACACGTAAAGCCAGGTAAAGGAGCAGCTTTCGTTCGCTCTAAACTAAAAAACTTACGTACTGGTGCTGTACAAGATAAGACTTTTCGCGCTGGTGAAAAAATGGAAGCAGCACATATAGAAAATAAAACAATGCAATATTTGTATGATAATGCCGGAAGTCATGTGTTTATGGATTCCGAAACATATGAACAACTTGAAATTCCTCAAGAACAGATTACGGATGCTTTAAAATATATGAAAGAAAATATGCTTGTGGATATCATGATGTTTGGAAATGAAGTATTAGGAGTGGAATTACCTACTAAAGTAGAACTTAAAGTAGTAGAAACTGAACCGGGCATTCGCGGAGATACTACTTCAGGTGGATCTAAACCGGCGACTCTTGAAACTGGAGCAGTTGTAACTGTGCCTTTGTTTGTAAATAAAGATGATGTATTAATCATTAATACGTCAGAAGGAACATATGTCTCACGTGCTTAGTTGAATTGATATTAAATGATAAATAAAGAAGGAGGAATAAAAGTGGTAGAACAAACGCATATTACTAAACATAATATCAACCCTTATGGCGAAATTGAAGTTGCTCCCGAAGTGCTGGAAGTTATTTCTGGTATAGCAGCTAATGAAGTTGACGGCGTATACGCTATGCAAGGTAGGTTCACAACAGAATTTAAATCAATATTTGGAAAAACAAGTCATAATAAAGGTGTTCATCTTGTTTCTAACGAAGAAGGATTAAAAGTAGAAGTTTATTGTTACTTTAAGTACGGCGTTAACGTACCCAAAGTGGCGCTTGATATTCAACAACGCATTAGAGAACAAGTATATCATATGACAGAAATTGAGCTGTCAGAAATCAATATTCATATTGTAGGAATTGTCCCTGAAAAATCAAATCTCCAAGAACTATTTGAATTGGAATCGGAAGAAGATGAGGAAAAGTGAGAACGGTTAGGCGTGTGATTCGGGAAAAAGCCTTTCAGTCTCTTTTCCAGTTGTCCACAGATATTGATTGTACATTTGAGGAAGTAATTCAGTACTCTTTAGAAAGTGAACTGGATATGAAAAAAGAATTCAGTTTAGAAGAAGCAATGAAGCAGGTATTACCACAAGATAAAAACGGAAATCAGATCGTTAAGGATGCATTGGATTATCTATCTATACTCGTCTCTGGTGTTAAAGAAAATGAAAGTGTAATAGATGAAACAATCACTAAGCATTTGAAAAGCTGGACACTGTCTAGACTAGAAAGAACTAATTTACTGATTTTAAGATTAGCTGCTTATGAATTGTTGTACCAAAAAGAGATAGATAAACGTGTTGTAATGAATGAAGCAATTGAGTTAACGAAAGATTTTAACGATCAGAAAGCCAGCAAATTTGTTAATGGAGTACTTCAAAGCATTGTTGATACGCAATCTTAATACTATTTTCTAATTAAAAAAGTAGTGACTCCAAAATGTACACATCAACTTAACTTCTAAAGTTTACGGCTATGTCTTAGTGGAAGATATAAAGACAGTCAAAATTAAGAGGGAAGAAAAAGGAGTGCAGTGAGCTATAAGCATTCCTTTTTCTTTGCTCTATTTCTTTTTTGAAAAATAGAAACGTATAGAGAGGAGGATAATAGATTGAACGAACAGTACCTGACGATTTCGCAATTAACCAAATATGTAAAAAGGAAATTTGATAACGATCCCTATATGGAAAGAGTTTTTTTAACTGGTGAAATTTCTAATTTTAATCGTAATCGTAAAAATAGTCATCAATATTTTAGTTTGAAAGATGAACAGGCAAAAATATCAGCGGTGATGTTTTATGGAGATTTTAAAAAGCTGAAATTCCAGCCTGAAGAAGGTATGAGTGTATTGGTAATTGGCAGGGTTTCGGTTTACGAAAGAACAGGATCATACCAAATTTATATTGAACATATGGAACCTGACGGAATAGGTGCTTTATATCAGGCTTATGAAGAATCTAAAAAGAGACTTTCAGCAGAAGGTGTTTTTGATCAATCACGTAAACAAAGTCTTCCAAGGTTTCCAAAACGAATAGGTGTGATCACAAGTCGAAGCGGTGCGGTAATTAGAGATATTATTACTACAGTTAATAGAAGATTTCCCTCTGTTCAACTTGTTTTATTTCCTACGTTAGTACAAGGAGAAAAAGCCGCTGGATCTATCGCTGAGAATATTCAAGCCGCAGATGCAAAAAACAATTTAGATATTCTGATAGTAGCTAGAGGCGGTGGCTCTTTTGAAGACTTATGGCCATTTAACGAAGAAGTTGTAGTTAGAGCCATAGAAGCTGCGAATACACCAGTTATTTCATCAGTAGGACATGAAACGGATACGACTTTATCTGATTTAGCAGCTGATGTTAGAGCTGCTACGCCGACTGCAGCTGCCGAACTAGCAGTTCCTGTCTTATCAGACGAGCTAATAAAGATAGAACAGCAAGAACATCGTTTGTTTAGATCTTATAAAAATCAGATTTCAGCACTAAAAGAAAGATTAGAAAGAATAGAACGGTCTTATATTTTTAGACAGCCGCAACGGCTTTATGAAGGGTACAGCCAGAATGTAGACCAACTACAACAACAATTGATCCAAGTTATGAAAGAAAAAATTCTACTATTAAATCAAGATAGTAATTTATTAACTCAAAGATTAAAGGCTCTTGATCCAACTCAATCAATTGAACTATATAAACGAAATGTGGAGCAGTTGGAAAAACAACTCCTTAGAGCACAAAAGCAAATTGTTCAGCAATCTGATAAACAGTTGACCTATTACATTCAATCTTTAGAGCATCTATCTCCATTGAAAATTTTAGGGCGAGGTTATTCATATGTAAGAAAAGATAATCAAGTAATTAAAACTACAAAGTCTTTATCAGTTTCTGATAAAATTTCAGTACAGATGTCAGAAGGATCATTTACAGCAGAAATTACCGATATAGAAGAATAAAATTAATTTTTTGAAAGTGAGGATCAGTATGGAAAAAGAAGTGAACTTTGATACAGCTTTAAAGCAATTAGAAGAAATTGTTTCTAAATTAGAACAAGGAGATGTTCCTTTGGAAGAAGCGTTAGATCAATTTCAAGAAGGGATCAAGTTAAGCAGACAATGTAAAAAAACCTTGCTAGCCGCTGAAGAAACGATGACAAAGATTATCAATGAAAATGGTGAAGAAGAACCATTTGAAGAAGATCTAAATAATCAAGAAAAATAGGAGTGAATAAATGAAGTTTCAAGAATTTTATCAAAATGAATTTGATGGTTTTGAAGAATACGGTCTTAATCTAATAGCACCTAAAAGCGGAACGGTCATTGAAGAAGCTATGTCTTATTCACTTACAGCAGGAGGAAAGAGACTTCGTCCCATGCTGCTTCTTGCAGTTATTAAAGCCTATGGAAAAGATCTGGTTCAAGGTTATCCTGCAGCAGCAGCATTAGAATATATCCATACTTATTCATTGATACATGATGATCTTCCAGCAATGGATAATGATGATTTACGCAGAGGTAAACCGACTAGTCATATTAAATATTCAGATTCAACGGCGATTCTAGCTGGTGATGCATTGTTGACGAAAGCTTTTGAACTGATCACTATTGGAAATCTTTCTGCTGAAAAAAAAGTAACGTTAATCAGAGAGCTAGCAATCTGTTCTGGTTATGAAGGAATGATTGGTGGTCAGCAAGCAGATATAGATGGAGAAAATAATAGCTTGACTATTGATGTATTAGAAGCGATTCATGCACGAAAAACAGGGGAATTATTACGCTTTTCTATGTTTGCCGGTGGTGTAATTGCAGATGCGGATCAGGAATCATTAACTTTATTAGAAGACGTAGCGAGAAAGATTGGAGTTGCTTATCAGATTAGAGACGATTTATTAGATGTTGTAGGTGACGCTGAAGAACTGGGGAAAGCAACCGGAGCTGATAATAAATTAGGAAAGAGTACTTATCCTGCTTTACTGGGACTGGAACCAGCCTTTGAAAAATTAAACTCAGAATTAGAGAGAGCCAAAGAAAATGTCAGTAAAATCAGTGAAAAAGTTCCTTCTTTCGATGAAGAAATACTCTTGACATTTATTGATTCTTTGTCAATTACTAATGATAGATGAAATAAATTAAAAGTGAGTGTTTCTGATTGAAAGGAGAAGTATCTTTGAAAAAGCAACGAGCTGACAAATTATTAATCCAGCAAGGATGGGTAGAAGATAGCGAAAAAGCTAAAAGAGTAATTATGTCTGGAAAGGTCTATACTCGTGAGGAAGTACAAGTGCTCACTGCAGGAGAAAAATTGCCTCTTTTTACTGAACTTTATATTAAAGGAAAACAGTTAAAATATGTTAGTCGTGGTGGGTTGAAGTTAGAAAAAGCAATTGATCTTTATGAATTAGACTTATCAGGTAAAATAGGGTTAGATATTGGTTCTTCAACCGGTGGATTTACAGATGCCGCATTGCAGAATGGAGCTAAACAGATCTATGCGGTAGATGTGGGAACCAATCAGTTAGCATGGAAATTGAGAAATGATGAGCGTGTTATCGTAATGGAACAGACTAATTTCAGACATAGCAAACTAGAAGATTTTATTGAAGGACGGCCGCAGTTTGCAACAATAGATGTCTCTTTCATTTCCCTGAAACTCATATTACCAGTCTTGAGACCAATCATAGAAGCTGAAGGTGAAGTTATAGCGTTAATCAAACCTCAGTTTGAAGCGTTTAAAGAAGAGGTTGGAAAAAATGGAATTATAACAGATAGTGCGGTCCATAAGCGGGTGTTGGGAGATATACTTTCATTCGTATATCAGCATGAATATACATTATCTGGATTGACAATTTCCCCTATTACAGGAGGTAAAGGAAATATTGAATTTTTAGCATATTTAAAAAATATCAAATCCAAAACTGATTTAAATACAGATGTAATTGAAAAGGTTTTAAATAGCGAAGAATATAGTTTGAAAAAAAATTAGATGGGTAATCGTAATTTTTTTAATCAGTTCAGAAAATAATATTGATTGATCAACTTATCACTTTTATCTGTGAGAGTTCTAGAGTATACTATAAAATAAGTGTATGTATAAATATACTCTATATGTATGCATAAACTGAAAAATCTTATTAAAAAAATATAGCCCATACTTTCTAACAATTATTGATTTAGTGTACTAGTACTTAGAGTAGGAGTGATAATAGTGAAAAAAAAGGAACGACATCATTTACTAAAACAATTAGTTCAACAAGAGACAATTCAAAAGCAAGAAGATTTTGTTGATATTTTACTTGAACGGGGAATTGAAGTAACTCAAGCAACGATCTCTCGCGATATTAAAGAGATGCAGTTGATTAAAGTTCCTTCTCAATCGGGAGGATATCAATACAGCTTACCTCCAGAAATGAATTTTAATATATCAAAAAAATTATCTAGATTAATGAAAGATGCTTTCGTATCAATTGATACACAAAAAGAATTTGTTATTATAAAAACATTACCTGGAAATGCTTTTGCATTAGGAACCTTAATTGAAACGGCGAATTATGAAGAAATATTTGGCTGTATATCTGGAGATAATTCAGTACTCATTATTTGTCGGTCAGAAGACCAGGCAGATACATTCCAAAGAAGAATGATTTCATTTGTATAAATCAACCAAAATGTCTATTCAATTTTAGAGTGGGAGGGTTTGCTTTGCTGCAAGCATTGCATATTCAGAATTTTGCTATTATTCAAGAATTATCATTAGACTTCAGCCAGGGAATGACCGTATTGACTGGCGAAACCGGTGCAGGTAAATCAATTATAATTGATGCAGTCGGATTGCTTGCCGGCGGAAGAGGTTCTACAGAATTTGTAAGATATGGTACAAAAAAATGTTTATTAGAAGGTCACTTCTCTTTAAATGAAAATCAGGAAGTTATGAAGT
Organism: Marinilactibacillus sp. 15R; assembly: GCF_001895285.1. Classification (NCBI taxonomy): domain Bacteria; kingdom Bacillati; phylum Bacillota; class Bacilli; order Lactobacillales; family Carnobacteriaceae; genus Marinilactibacillus; species Marinilactibacillus sp. 15R. Next base: position 2,493,469 of record NZ_CP017761.1, on the reverse strand, counting down.
TGCTGGATGAACATGCGATCGATTCAGATGATGAAGTCATCATGATCCAGAGGGAAATTTTTGCTACAGGTAGAAATGTGTGCCGAATTAATGGAACCATTGTAACCATCGCTGTTCTGAAAGAAATTGGAACCGCATTGATTGATATACATGGTCAGAATGAGCATCAGGAACTGATGGTACCGGAAAGCCATATTGAATTGCTTGATCAATACGGCGATAAAAAATTGGCAAATGCAAAGAAACGTTATAAAGAACTTTACAAAGAATATAAAGCTGTAAAAAAAGAACAAAATGAATGGCAGTATAATGAACAAGAATTGGCTCAGAGACTTGATATATTAAAGTTTCAAGTAGATGAAATAGGGGAAGCACAGCTTGAGGATCATGAGGAAGAAACCTTAAAAGAAGAAGAGCAAAAGCTTTCAAATCATCAATCAATAGTTGAAGCTCTTTCATCTAGTTACAATGCACTCCAAGGAGAAGAAATTAGTGGGTTGGATCTCGTTGGACAGGCAATGGATAGTTTGTCTTCGATAGAAGGAATGGATGATAAATTTAAACAAATCTCTGATACAGTTTCGGCTGCCTTTTTTCAGATTCAAGAAGCTTCAAGTGATATTTATAATGAAATGGATAATTTGGAATACGACGAAGAACGCTTAAATGATATTGAGACAAGGTTGAATCTTATTCAGCAACTCAAACGGAAATACGGACAGTCGATTGAAGAAATCAAAGCCTTCTATGACAAAGCGGTAGCCGAACTAGAAAAAATAGAAAACCGCGAAGGCCAGATGGATCATTTAAATAAGAAGATAAAAGATTTAGAAGCTAAATTGTTGAAAGAGGCTTACGAGTTATCTAAATACAGAAGACAAGCAGCAAAAAGATTAGAAAAAGCTATACATGAGCAATTAAAAGAATTATTTATGGATAAAGTTGTTTTTTCAGTAAATTTCAGTAAAGAAATGAAAGAATTTATAATCAGAGATGCTCATGAAAATGGTATGGATAAAGTAGAATTCTATGTAGTGACTAACCCGGGAGAACCTTTAAAACCTTTGGTAAAAGTTGCCTCTGGTGGAGAATTATCGAGAATGATGCTAGCAATGAAAACAATTTTCTCTAAAGAGCAGGGAATGACAAGTATTATTTTTGACGAAGTGGATACGGGTGTAAGTGGTAGAGTTGCTCAGGCAATAGCAGATAAAATATATTCTGTAGCACAATATTCTCAAGTATTATGTATTACTCATTTGCCCCAAGTAGCTGCGATGGCAGATCAGCATCTTTACATCAGTAAAGTAATAGTGGACGAAAGAACTAGTACACACGTTGAAAAACTAAGTGAGGGCAGTAAAGTTGAAGAAGTGGCTCGTATGCTTGCGGGAAGCGAGATTACAAAGTTAACGATTGACACTGCTAAGGAGCTTTTAATATTAGCTTCTAAGAAAAAAGCAGATAAATACTAATAAAAAATAGAAAAAGTCATGGAAAAATATCCATGACTTAACTTTACATTATAGCGCCTAATAGGGATGCTATGGCTGGAACAGCCATAGTGATGACCATTGCCCAGATAATGATTTTAGTAATGACGTTTGATTTTTTATTTTTATCGTTTTTTGCCACGAGTCTACACCAGCTTTCTTATTGATGGTTATTATTCGTTATTAGTGTAAGCAAAATGAGCTTTTTTTTCAAGAGTGTAGAAGATTGTTTTAAAAATGTTCAAAGTTTGATACTATAAAGCTAAGCAATAAAAGTATTATGCGCGATCAGTCGTTTTAATATTGATGAGGGTGTATACTTTAATCATAACGTTGGGAATTTGATCAGATAGATTGAGTAGATTCGAATAAAGGCATAACTTTTGTTCTGTGTTCTGACTGTACTTAGTCTTCAAGATCATCCTGAGAGGAGAGTTAAATAATTTGAGTAAACAACAAGTCGGCGTAGTCGGTATGGCAGTAATGGGGAAAAACCTTGCTTTAAATATTGAAAGTCGCGGATACAGTGTATCCATCTATAATCGTACTGGATCAAAAACAGATGCAGTAATCGCTGAAAATCCAGGTAAGAATTTAGTCGCAACACATGAGTTAAAAGAATTCGTTGATTCATTAGAGAAACCTCGTAGAATCTTGTTAATGGTTCAAGCAGGTAAAGGAACAGATGCCGTTATCCAACAACTTCTTCCTTTCTTAGACAAAGGAGATATCCTTGTAGATGGAGGAAATACGTTCTACAAAGATACAATTCGTCGTAGTGAAGAATTAGCAGAATCAGGAATTAACTTTATTGGAACTGGTGTATCTGGCGGAGAAGAAGGCGCACTAAAAGGTCCTGCAATCATGCCGGGTGGACAAAAAGAAGCGTATGACTTAATCGCTCCTATTTTAGAGAAAATCGCTGCTAAAGCACCTGCAGACGGTGAACCATGTGTAACATACATCGGCCCTAATGGTGCTGGACATTATGTAAAAATGGTTCATAACGGTATCGAGTATGGAGACATGCAGTTGATTGCTGAAGCCTATCATTTGCTTCGTGATGTTGCAGAATTAACCAATGAAGAAACAGCTGAAGTCTTCCGTGAATGGAATACGACTGAACTAGATAGTTTCTTAATTGAAATCACTGCAGATGCGTTAACTAAAAAAGACCCAGAAACTGGTCAGCCAATGGTCGATGTTATTCTGGATCGTGCAGGTAATAAAGGTACAGGTAAATGGACTTCTCAAAGTGCCTTAGATTTAGGGGTGCCATTACCATTGATTACAGAATCGGTATTTGCTCGTTATATTTCAGCATTAAAAGAGGAACGTGTGGCTGCAAGTAAAATCTTGCCTCATCCAGAAAAGAAAGCATACGATGGAGACAAAAAAGAGTTAGTAGAAAAAATCCGTCAAGCACTGTACTTTAGTAAAATCATGAGTTATGCTCAAGGATTTGCACAAATGGGTACAGCTTCAAGAGAATATGGATGGGATCTGAAATATGGAGAAATCGCTAAGATTTTCCGCGCAGGATGTATTATCCGCGCAGGATTCCTGCAAAAAATTACAGAAGCTTATGACAGAACACCAGAATTGAAAAACTTAGTACTAGATGAATACTTCATGGATATTACTAAGAATTATCAACAAGCCGTTCGTGATCTTGTTGGAGTAGCTGTTCAATCTGGAGTACCTGTACCAGCATTTTCTTCTGCTATTGCATACTACGACTCTTATCGTACAGAAAACTTACCTGCTAATATCATTCAAGCTCAGCGTGACTACTTCGGAGCGCACACTTATGAACGCACTGATAAAGAAGGAACGTTCCACTTTGACTGGTATGGAGATAATGGACAAGAGCAATGGGATTAATTCTTTTTATTTAAATTAGGCTGTAAGGCTAAACGAAAATGAAAAAATGTGGGATCCACTTTTTTGGATCTCGCATTTTTTGTGCGCAAAGATAAAAATATTTAATAAAGTCAGATATGAGAATAAAATTAGAAAAAATTGCAAGCTTGCATTTTTTCTATCTGTAAACTATGTTAAACTAGTTATGTATAGATGGGCAGATAAGTCCATAGACATATTCTTATCTTTTTTTAATATATCTAAAAAAAAACAAATAAACAAAGTCATTACTAAAAATTAAAAGATAGCTAGGAGCTGAAGAAATGGGTAAAATTTTAATAATTGAAGATGAAAAAAACCTTGCTCGTTTTGTTGAATTAGAGTTGAATCATGAAGGATTTGAGACTGAAGTTCGTTTTAATGGACGTGCGGGTCTTGAAGCAGCGATTGATGAGAATGAAGAGTGGGATATTGTGTTACTCGATTTAATGTTGCCGGAATTGAATGGGATTGATGTTGCTCGTCGTATTCGTCAAGTAAGTAATGTACCCATTATCATGATGACAGCAAGAGATTCTGTAATTGATCGTGTTTCAGGATTTGACCATGGTGCAGATGACTATGTTGTCAAACCTTTCGCAATTGAAGAGTTATTAGCAAGAATGCGCGCATTACTTAGACGTATTGAAATCGAAACAGAAGAAAATGCTAATAGACAAACAACTGTAACGTATAAAGATTTAACTGTTGAAAAAGAAAATAGAGTTGTACGTCGCGGAGAAGATGTAATTGAATTGACTAAACGTGAATATGAATTATTAGTTGAGTTAATGGAAAATGTCAATGTTGTATTATCCAGAGAAGTACTCCTCAACAAAGTATGGGGATATGAAACAGAAGTGGAAACTAACGTAGTTGATGTTTATATTCGTTATTTAAGAAATAAAATTGATGTTCCAAATCGAGAAAGTTACATTCAGACTGTACGTGGCACAGGGTATGTGATGCGCACGTGAATCGGTCATCAGCTGTAGAAAATACAATTAACCAGAAAAAAAGAATTTCACTAAGATGGAAATGGACAACTGGTGCAGCTATCGCAATATTTTTAACATATACGATTTTTTCTACAGTCTTGTATGTTACTTTTCAACAGATTATGCTGGAAAATGAAGAAGACTCACTGAGAGAAACGGTTCAAAGCTTATCGGATCGCTTTGGACAACAATATTATGCTTTGACAGAAGAATCAGTGGCCGAAACTCTTGAGCTTCGTCAGTTGCGGCTTCTACCGTCGTATTCTGAACAAACTGATCCTGAAACAACTGAAGAAAGTATATTATCAACTACCCCTTTGAGTACTAGTCATGGGGGTATGTTTATACGAGTATATGATCCTGATGGTGAATTATTATATGAATCATCAACAGTTGAAGCATCGTTTGAACGAACAGATAAAATGAGAATAGATACAATCGATGGACCTAACGGAGAAGCGTTCTCAGCTCGTACGCCTATTTTTTCTTATCTGAATAATGAACATATAGGATATTTGCAAGTAGTCAATACACTTGAATCGTATCACAGATTATCCAACAGTATTTTAATGGCTATTCTAGTTACAGGTTTAATCGCATTAATGTTTAGTGCCATTATTGGGTATATTATTGCTCGTAGATTTTTACAACCCATTAGAAAAATTACTGATGCTATGAAAACAATCGAAAGAGAACCTGAGTCTCTTGATAGGATTGATGTTGGGGATGGACAAGATGAATTAACAGATCTTGCAAACGCCTATAACAGCATGTTGAATCGAATGCAGAGAAATATTGAACACCAGAAGCAGTTTGTAGAAGACGTTTCACATGAATTGAGAACCCCTGTTGCTGTAGTAGAAGGGCACTTGAAATTGCTGAATCGTTGGGGAAAAGATGATCCAACAGTGCTGGAAGAATCTCTAGATGCTTCGCTGCAAGAAATTGGAAGAATGAAAAGTTTAGTTCAAGAAATGCTTGACCTTTCCAGAGCAGAACAAGTTGAGATCCATTATAAAAATGAACAGACACCAGTACGTCAGATTATCAATGCAACATATAATAATATCAAGTTAGTTCATCCGGATTTCACTTTTATTTTAGATGATGACTTGAGAAAAGAAGTATACGTTAATATTTATCGAAATCATTTAGAACAGATCCTTATTATTTTACTAGATAATGCAGTAAAATACTCCACAGATAGAAAAGAGGTACACATATCAGTATCGCTGGATGATAGAAATGTTCAGATTGCCATTCAAGATTATGGTGAGGGCATGTCGGAAGAAGACACTGAGAAAATTTTTAATCGTTTCTATCGCATTGATAAAGCTAGAAGTCGATATAAAGGTGGAAATGGATTGGGACTTTCCATTGCAAAACAATTACTTGAAGGATATAAGGGAAAGATCTGGGCTGAAAGTGTATTAAATCATGGTTCTATTTTTAGAATCATTTTACCGATTTTGAAAACCACTAATGAAAAAAGTACATTAGAAAAAGAGTCACAAGCTGAGGAATAACCTCACTTGTGACTCTTTTATTTGTCATCTCTTTTGTTTGCCTTGATTTCTTTTATTTTTACTTTCAAATGGACTTGCGTTTTTCTTATTTCGGTTTGATGAAGAAGCATTTTGACTATTATCTACTACTTTTTCTGCTTCTTTACGTGGTTTACGTTTGCGTTCTACTACTTGTACTTCACCATGTTTTTCTTTCAATTCTGCTTGAACTTTAGGCTTGTAATAAAAAGTTGTAATTACAGATTGCGCGATGGCTACGAAACCACCGACGAGCCAATAGAGTGTTAAACCAGCAGGGCTTGAGAAGGATATGAACAACAGCATGATCGGATTCATTAGCATCATAGTGTTAGACTGTTTTCTTTGATCTTCAGGCATCCCTAAAAGCATGACTCTTGACTGGATATAGTAGACAGCCCCGGTTGCGAGAGCAAGTAATATACTACGCTCGCCTAATCCTATCCCAAGAAAAGAAGCATTTTGAATACTTTCAGACATCCTGATGGCTTGGAACATCGCTGTAAAGACTGGCATCTGAATGAGTAAAGGTAAGCATCCGAGACCGCCCAGCATATTGACATTGTTTTCTCGATAAAGTGACATTAATTCAGCGTTCAGTTCTTGTTTTTCCTTGGGATCAGTTACTGATTTCAATTCAGCTTGAATCTCATCAGCCGCTGGTTTTATGACGGACATCTTAACTTGTTGTTCCATAGTAGCTCGTTGTTGACGAATACTTAGGGGTAAAATCAATATCCTTACGATAATAGTAATAGCAATAATGGCTAAACCATAACTGCCGAATATACCATGTAACAATTCAATAAACTGCTGAGTAGGTAATACCAGATAGTCATATAAGAATTGAGAGATTGATCCAGCAGGTTTGCCAGAGTCATCAATACGAATACAACCAGCCATGAATAACATTAAAGATAACATTCCGCCGGAAAGTATCCATTTTTTTGTTCTAGTTTTCAATTTAATTCAATCCTTTGATTAGTTAGTGAGGTGCTAAAACGCCAATTCTCACTATACCTTATAAAGCTGAATAATTCAATTAGACTGAGAAAAATTCGATTTTTCTTCAATGTTTTTATCAAATTTGACTACAACCTTGTCAACTTGAGCTGCTGGGCTTGGTCCTTTACTCAAGGCTTCAATAAATTGATCAATTTGTTCAGGGGTTCCTACGGCTTCTGAATAAACTGACCCATCGTTTTCATTTCTGACAATTCCTGTCACTCCAATCTCATCGGCTGTCTGTTTAGTAGTGAAACGAAAACCTACACCTTGTACAGTTCCGTAGATTTTAACAGACACTTTAACTTTATCAAGGTTTTCATCTCTTTCGTTAATGTATTCAACCTCAGCAGCTTCGGCATTTTTTTGCCTTTTTTTTAAAAAACCATCAAAAATTGATCCCATTTTTCTTCCTCCTTAAGCTTTTTTAGATATACTTAGTTTACAGGTAAACGAACTGAAACGTCAAAAGTAATGAAGTGTGCTGTATAATGAATAAGGATAGGCAGAACAAACTTTCGCACCTCTTTGTTTCATGTTATAATAATCAAGAATGAAATCAACTTAAGGAGTTAATTAGAATGGCTCGAGCACGTAAAAGAGGTAGACCTAAAAAGAAAAAAGCAACAGTATCAACAGAATTAATAGGAGTGATCCTGCTTGTAATCAATTTCCTGGCAATCGGTCAATTCGGATTTGTCGGTCGTTTTTTTGCAAATATTTTGCGTTTCTTTGTTGGAGAGACCTACATAATGGCATCTGTTGCAATGGTTATAATTGGAATTTATTTATTGATTAAAGGAAATCGTCCTAGCCTTAAAAATCCTAAATGGATTGGTAGCTTTCTTGTGTTTTGCGCTCTAATAGTCTGGCAGCATGCTCAGTTGTTTTCTCCCATAATGAGTGCTGATGTCAATATTATTAATGCAACTTGGAGGATGTACATCCCGCAGTTTAAAAGTATTGCAATTGGACAGAATATCGGTGGAGGTATGATAGGTGCAGTACTATATGCAATCAGTTATTTTTTATTTTCTTCAGTCGGAACCTATTTGATGATGGCAGTCTTAACTTTTATAGGAATTATGACATTTTTCCAGTTTTCCTATAAAAATTTATTAGAAAAGTTTCGCATCGGTGGACGAAACATAAAGAACTTTATTAAAGCTAAGATTACCTTGTTTAAAGAAAGTCAGAATAAACGAAAAGTAAATAAAGAAAAATCTAAAAGTATTAAGAAAAAAAGTGTAAATAAAGACACTGTCAATACTGAAATGCCTGCTAGTGATGATCTAGAAGAATCTGCTGCTGATGGAAAAACAGATCAAGAAGAAGTAGAGGATACACCAACAGGACAGATGGCATTGAAAATTGAAGGCTTTCAACAGAAAAATGTCGAAAGAAATGAAAATGAAGAACAGGCACAGTCTGATGAGGGAACGGTCGATTTCGAAATCGGAGAAGAAGAAAATGAGCAATATAAAATGCCTCCGATATCACTCTTGAATCAACGTGAAGCAGTCGATCAGTCATATGAATATTCACTTATTCAAGAAAATGTTAAAAAATTAGAAGAAACATTTGAAAGTTTTGGTGTTAAAGCAACCGTTACAAAAGCAAATCTAGGTCCTGCTGTTACAAAATATGAGATACAGCCCGCAACAGGTGTTAAAGTCAGCAAAATTGTTGGTTTGACAGATGATATTGCACTTGCTTTAGCTGCTAAGGACATTAGAATGGAAGCACCAATTCCTGGTAAAGCACTGATTGGGATAGAAGTACCAAATTCAGAAGTAAGCATGGTTTCTTTCAGAGATGTAATTGAAGGTCAAATCAAAAATAAAGATCAATTACTCGAAGTGCCGCTTGGTAGAGATATTGGTGGTAATGTAGCAATGGCAGATCTTGCTAAAATGCCTCACTTACTGGTAGCTGGTGCAACAGGATCCGGTAAATCTGTAGCGATAAACGGAATCATCACGAGTTTGTTGTTAAAGGCTAAGCCAAATGAAGTAAAATTGATGATGATTGATCCGAAAATGGTCGAATTGAATGTCTATAATGGTATTCCCCATTTATTGACACCAGTTGTAACTAATCCGAAAAAAGCAGCTCAGGCTTTGCATAAAGTTGTTCAAGAGATGGAAAGAAGATACGAATTATTTGCTGCTAGTGGAACTAGAAACATGGCAGGATATAATCAGTTCATTAAAAAGAAAAATGAAAAAAAAGAAGAAGCTTTGCTCCCTCTTCCTTATATTGTAGTTATTGTAGATGAATTAGCAGACTTAATGATGGTAGCATCAAATGATGTAGAAGATGCAATTACTCGTCTAGCGCAAATGGCACGTGCAGCAGGGATTCATATGATTTTAGCTACTCAAAGACCAAGTGTCGATGTTATTACTGGGATAATAAAAGCGAATGTCCCTTCCCGGATTGCTTTTGCCGTATCCAGCGGGACTGATTCTAGAACTATACTGGATGGTAATGGAGCAGAGAAACTTCTTGGTAGAGGAGACATGCTGTTCCAGCCAATGGGTGAAAATAAACCGAACCGTGTTCAAGGTGCTTTTATCTCTGATGAAGAAGTTGAAGCAGTCGTGAAGTTTGTAAAAGAACAGCAAGAAGCGAATTATGTTGAAGAAATGATTCCAAAAGATGAACCGAAAACTGAACAAGGTGAAGCAGAAGATGAACTCTATGATGAAGCCGTTGCTTTAGTTGTGGATATGCAGACAGCTAGTATCTCGTTGTTACAGAGAAGATTTAGAATTGGATATAATAGAGCGGCAAGAATAGTTGACGAAATGGAATTAAGAGGAATCGTGGGTCCTTCTGAAGGATCAAAACCGCGTGAAGTTTTAGTCCAAGCTGAACTTGAACCGAGTCAACCAAAAGACTCTTCCGAACAATAGCGTAATGTAAATATAAGGTAAAGACTCGACTGAATGATAAAGTATTCAGTCGGTTTTTTTGTACAAAAAATGTCAATTTAAGAATAAAAATAGACGCATATAGTGAATGTATTGTTATATAGCGGTTTCAAATGAACAATCTGACAACAATACACATTTAATAATCGTATTTTAACTTTATTTTTCTTTACAAAAATGGTACTATTAGTTCGAGATATAAAAGATTTTGCGAACTGAGTAGAATGCCATTATTAATAAAAAATAATATGCTTGTCTCTATTCAATAGCAAATCTACATACAACTTTAATTGGAGGAATTTAGTAATGACGACTAAATTAAGAAATCTTTTTGCAATTGGAGCATCTGCATTTTTACTTGCTGCATGCCAGGGAGAAAACGCGGGCGATTCATCAGAGGGTGCCGGAGATTCAAACGATACTGATACAGAAGAAACTGCAGATTTTAAACTGGGTATGGTTACAGATGAAGGCGGAGTAGATGACCGTTCGTTTAATCAGTCAGGTTGGGAAGGTATGCAGGCATGGGCAGAAGAACATGGAGTTGATGACAGTGCTGTAAAATATTATCAATCAGATGATGCAGCAGACTTTGTTCCTAACTTGAATCAAGCTATCCAAGATCAATATGATATCATTTATGGAGTAGGGTTCCAATTGTCAGATGCTGTTACACAAGTAGCTGACGCTAACCCGGATCAACATTTCGGTATTGTAGATGCAGTTGTTGAAAAAGATAATGTAGTATCATTGAACTTCCGCGATAACGAAGCAGCTTATTTAGTCGGTGTTGCAGCAGCACACACTACTGAAACAGATAAAGTTGGATTTATTGGCGGAATCGCTGGTCCTGTAATTGATAAATTCGAGGCAGGATTTGTAGCGGGTGTAGAATCTGTAGATCCTGAAATTGAAATTGATATTCAATATGCTGAGTCATTCTCTGATGCAGCTATAGGACAACAAATTGCTGCCGGAATGTATAGTTCAGGTGCAGATGTCATCTATCACGCATCAGGTGCAGTTGGTAATGGAGTATTTACAGAAGCAACTGATCGTATGGAATCTGGTTCAGAAAATCAATTATGGGTAATCGGAGTAGACCGGGACCAAGAAGAACTTGGTGAATATGCTGATGGTAACTTGACATTGACTTCTTCACTTAAAGGTGTAGGAACTGCTATTCAATTAGCTTCTAATCAAGCAATGGAAGAAGGATTCCCTGGTGGAGAGAATCTTGTCTACGGTTTAGCTGAAGATGGTGTTGGTATCACTGAAGGTAATATGTCAGAAGATGCTTGGGCAGCTGTTGAAGAAGCAAGACAACAAATTCTTGATGGTGAAATTGAAGTACCTGAAGCTCCAGAAGCTGAGTAAAACTAAACAGTATAAGAAGAATATTCAAACATAATAAAGGGCGCTGGTCACTCGACTAGCGCTTTTTTATACCTAATCTATTTTGAAGAAGAAAGGTAATTATGAACTTTTTTTACGGTAATAGTAACTTATCAAGAAATTTTCGTTTAATTTTTCAAGGAACCTTGAATACTTTAGATCTATAATGGATAATAAGACAGAGATTCTATGAGTTTCATTAATTAAATACTAATCTAATAAGGAGGGCTTCTTTTGCCGATGTCACAATCTGTTATCGAAATGAATGGAATAACAAAAGAGTTCGGGACTTTCAAAGCAAATGATAATATTCATTTAGAGTTAAATAAAGGCGAAATTCATGCATTATTAGGAGAAAATGGTGCAGGTAAATCTACTTTGATGAATATTTTGTCAGGGCTTTTAGAACCGACTTCCGGTGAAATTAAAGTCAATGGAAATAACGTGAAAATATCATCTCCAGATGTAGCGAATGAGCTGGGAATTGGGATGGTTCACCAACATTTTATGCTGGTAGACAAATTTACAGTTACAGAGAACATTATGTTAGGTAGAGAAAAAAGTAAATTTGGATATATCGATAAAAAGAGTGCTGAAAAAGAGATTAAAGAATTATCTGATCATTATGGGCTTAAGGTTGAACCAAGTGCTAAAGTTGAAAATATTACTGTTGGTATGCAGCAGCGTGTAGAAATTTTAAAAACATTATACCGAGGTGCCAACATTTTAATTTTTGATGAGCCAACTGGTGTATTAACTCCTCAAGAGATTGAAGAATTGATGAGTATTATGAAACAGCTGGTCAGTGAAGGTAAATCAATTATTCTCATTACTCATAAATTAGATGAAATTAAACAAGTTGCAGATCGCTGTACAGTTATTCGAAGAGGTAAAAGTATTGATACAGTAGATGTAGCAGATACATCCCAACAAGAATTAGCTGATATGATGGTAGGCCGCTCAGTAACATTCAAAGTTGAGAAAAAACCTTCTAATCCAAAAGAGACAGTACTGAAAATTGATAATCTGATTGTGAAAGAAACTCGAGGATACGATGCAGTAAAAAGTGTCAATTTGGAAGTTAGAGCTGGAGAAGTTTTAGGAATTGCCGGTGTTGATGGTAATGGTCAGTCAGAATTGATTCAAGCTATAACTGGATTGACAAAAGTCAGTGCAGGCAGTATACAACTTGCAGGTACAGATATAACAAACAAAAAGCCTAGAAAAATCACAGAAGTAGGTCTTGGACATATCCCTGAGGATCGTCAGAAATATGGTTTAATTCTACCTATGACTTTAGAAGAAAATATTTCACTTCAAACTTATTACCAAAAACCATTCAGTAATCATGGATTTTTAAATTATAAAGAAATAAAAATGCATGCTAAGCGCCTGATTGAAGAGTTTGACGTAAGGACTATTAGTGAAGAACATACGGCTGCTTCGTTATCTGGAGGAAATCAGCAAAAAGCAATCATTGCTAGAGAAGTTGATCGAGATCCTGCATTATTAATTGCTGCTCAACCAACTCGTGGGTTAGATGTTGGAGCCATCGAATATATTCATAAACGCTTAATAGAATTAAGAGATAATGGGAAAGCAGTATTATTGATGAGCTATGAATTAGATGAAGTAATGAACGTGTCAGACAGAATAGCAGTTATGTACGATGGCAAGATAATTGCTATTGTTAATGCTGATGAAACAAATGAATCAGAACTTGGATTATTAATGGCCGGGGTTCCCCTTGCTGAAGCTAAGAAAAAGTCCGATGAAAAAGGAAAGGAGAAAGATGCAGTTGATTCGACAACATAAAAAATGGCTGAATAGTTTACTTGTGCCAGGTTTATCTATAGTGTTTGGGTTTATATTCGGAGCAATTTTAATGATTGCATTCGGCTATAATCCTATTATAGCTTATGATGCAATGATATCTGGTGTTTTTGCAAGTCCCTATTTTATTGGAGAAGCTTTAAGACAAGCTACTGCACTAACTTTTACTGGTTTAGGTTTCGCATTGGCATTTAAAGCAGGATTTTTTAATATTGGTATTGCTGGCCAAGCTTTAGCTGGATGGGTCAGTGCAATATGGTTTGCACTAGCTTTCCCAGATTTACCTAGAATTATACTCGTTACACTTAGTATAGGTGTCGGTATACTCGTTGGAGCTTTATGGGCTTCAATTGCAGGCGTTTTACGGGCATACTTTGGAACTAGTGAAGTTATTGTGACAATCATGCTGAACTATACAGCATTACAGATTACAAACTTTTTAATTAGAGATGTTCTTTCTGAATCAGGAAATACAACTGAATCTGTTGGAGAAAATGCAAGTTTGAGTATAGGATGGCTTTCTACTTTAACTCAAAGTTCTCGGTTAAACTTAGGATTTTTCTTAGCGATTGTGGTCGTTATCCTTTATTGGATTTTTATGACTCGCACTACAGCCGGATTTGAAATTAGAGCTGTGGGATTAAATCCATATGCTTCGACTTATGCAGGAATGAGTGCAGAAAAAAATATCATTCTTTCAATGTTTTTAAGCGGAGGTTTAGCAGGATTAGGCGGAGCAATCCACGGTCTTGGTACATTTGGAAATATCTTTACTCAAGGTGGACTACCAGATATTGGATTCAATGGGATTGCGGTAGCTTTACTAGGATTAAGTAATCCAATCGGTATTTTCTTTTCTTCTATTTTATTCGGAGTATTAGACATCGGAGCTGGATTTATGCCTAACCGTGCAGGTGTTCCAGATGAGATGGCAGATATTGTTACTTCAGCAATTATCTTTTTTGTAGGAGCAAATTATATTATTCGCTATTTTGTAGATAAAAGAACCGCTAAAAAAGAAGCGGCAAGTTCAACAAAAGGAGGAGACGTATGAACGCATTAGATATTATTCAGTTGATTGTATCCAGCTCATTGATCTATGCAGCTCCTTTGATCTTGACTGCATTAGGCGGGACATTTTCTGAACGTAGTGGTGTAGTTAATATTGGGCTAGAAGGTATTATGGTTATGGGTGCATTTATGTCCGCAGTTTTTAATATCCAGTTTGCTTCGGCATTTGGTGGTTGGACTCCGTGGATGGGGCTGATTGCCGGAGGCTTTATCGGTATTTTATTTTCAATTATCCATGCTGTTGCAACAATCAATTTAAGAGCAGATCATATTATTTCAGGAACAGTTATCAATCTTGCAGCACCAGCTATTGGTGTGTTTTTAACGAGGGCGATATTCGGAGCTGCACAAACAGGGCCATTGCCTGAGTCATTTGGAAGAACCAGTATTTTCTTATTAGATCGTATACCGATTATTGGACCAATTTTCTTCGAAAATACTTCTGGACCAGCTTATTTTGGAATTGTATTAGCCGTTATTGCATGGTTTGTCTTATTTAAAACACGTTTCGGACTACGTTTACGTTCTGTTGGTGAACATCCACATGCTGCTGAAACACTTGGGATCAAAGTATATGCAATGAAATATTCTGGAGTATTAATTTCTGGATTACTTGGAGGTATGGGCGGAGCTATTCAAGCTCAAGCGATCTCTAATGAATTTGGTATTTTAACGATTGCCGGACAAGGATTTATCGCAATGGCAGCAATGATATTTGGTAAGTGGAATCCGTTAGGGGTTATGGGTGCGGCAATATTCTTTGGGTTTGCACAAAGTTTAGCACGTATCGGTACGTATATCCCGATCATCCAAGATATTCCTTCAATATGGTTATTAGTCATGCCATATCTATTAACAATTTTAGTGTTAGTTGGAGTAATTGGTAGAGCAGAATCTCCAGCAAAACTTGGAGTTACTTACATTAAATCGAGATAAAAGTAATTATAAAGTACAATATAGAGAGCTGTCTTCTACTTGGAAACAGCTCTCTATTTTTATTTTCTTTTTTCAATAGCAATTAGAAAGGGAGGGGTATTCTTTTGATTGATAAATCCATATTGAAGAACGGAAAAATTTTCTTGAGGTAAGGTTTTAATATAAGAGAGCACAGCGTCTTTTTCTTCTGGACCACCTTCATGTCCATAATAAATCATCATTAATATCTGACCTCCTACATTCAATAAATCAAGGCCTTGCTCTAAAGCAGATAAAGTTGTAGCAGGTAAAGTAATAATTGATTTATCTCCTCTGGGTAAATAACCTAAATTAAAGACCAGTGCTTGGACTTGAATATTGTGGGGCAGGTATTTTTTAAAATTTTCGTGACCATCAGCAATCAGTTCAATTTGTTCAGTTAAACCTGTCAATTGGGCCTTTTTTTTTGTTTCTTCAATTGCCGCTGTTTGGATATCGAATCCATAAACCTTTCCAGTCTTTCCAACTAATTGAGCTAATTTTATTGTATCTTTTCCATTTCCTACTGTGGCATCTATTACTGTATCACCAGTTGAGATTAATTGAGATAGTAGATGGTGACAATACCGTAAAGGAGTCATAAGCATAATTAAAATCCTTTCTGTTAAAATGATGTGTTCATATATTGTTCCCCAACTTGATTTTTAATATGTAACAATATTAGCTTAAATTAAAGCTGTTAGGGAAGGTAATTCTTTTTTTAAAAAAACATATTCAAAAACTATAAGGAGTGTTCGCTTTATCTACTGTTACAAGTTAATGACATTTAATAAAAACCTTACAATTAGGTTCCTTTTAGCTCTTACTAATTGTATAATAAATGGACAAAGTAACTTTAGAGAACTTGTTTTTGAGAGGGGTATAATTATATGAGAAAACCAAATGATATGTTATCTTTTTACAAAAAAAGTACCAGAAAACGCTCAATGAAGCTCGCGATGTCTTCAAGTGTATTAGCTAGTGTCGTTGCGGTTTCAGCATTCAGCGAAGCAGTACAAGCCGAAGAAATGGACTTGAATAGAGACGAAGTACAAGAATTATATAATCAGTATAACGAATTACAAGCTGCTGTCAAAGAACAGCCTACAACAAGTGATGAAGTTGCAAGTGATGAAGCCCCTAAAGAAGTCGAACTGACAAACTCCGAAAAAGAAGAATTAGAATTTGTAAAAGCCCAACTCATTAACATGATTGAAAAAGTTGGAGGCGAAAGTCTTTTAGTACAACTTGACGTTGAGAACTTATCTGTTAATGATCTAAATACTGTATTTGAAACTTTACTTACTTATCAACTAGAAGAAACTGAAAAAAATGAAACTACTACCTCTCAGGATAGCGAAGAAATTCTGAAAGATTCTACTTCAACAGAAGAATTAGGAGAAAATGGTGAAAGTGTAGAAGATGAAGCTATTTCAACAGATACTGATGAAATAGCTTTAGATGACGCTGATGTGGATAATGCAGAAGAAAGCGAAGCGGATCTTCAAAACGAAGAGCTTGTTGAAAGTGGTGACCTTCTTCAAAAAAGCAATATAAATGAAACTTCCGAATCTATAATTCCTGAAGAATCTGAGAATGTTTCAGAAGATATTCAAAATACTGATTCAACAGTAAAAGAAGTTGAATCTAATGAAGAAGACTTTGCAGAGCCTGCAAATGTAGAATCTACACAAGCGTCCAAACAGTTAGAAACAGAAGTGAAAGAAGAAGTAACAGTTGAGTCTGAACCTGAAGTAAAAGTAGAAACTGAGTCTGAACCTGAAGTACAGATAAAAGCTCAAACAAAAGTTGAGACTGAAGTCGAAACTAAAGCTGAAGAAAAAGTAGCAACAAAAACAGAAGAAAAAGCAATTATATATACTGTCAAATCTGGTGATACTTTAACTAAAATTGCCAAGACTTATAATACATCGGTTAGCAGTCTTGTTTCTCTAAATAAATTATCTAATGCCAATGTAATTAAAGTTGGTCAGAAATTAGCTATTAATCAAGCAGCTGTTAGTTCAGTAACTTCTTCGACTTCGTCAACAGCGAATTTGAATCAAACACAGTCTTCAAGCGATTTTATTAAACAAATTGCTTCTTATGCACAACAGGTAGCTAAAGAAAATGGAATATACGCATCTGTCATGATTGCTCAAGCAAGTCTGGAATCTGGATATGGGAAAAGTCAATTAGCTGCACCACCAAATTATAATCTTTTTGGTATCAAAGGTAGTTACAATGGACAATCTGTAGCTATGAAAACACAAGAATATTACCAAAGTACTGGCTGGATTACCATTACAGATTACTTTAAAAAGTATCCAAGTTACGCTGAATCACTACAAGATAATGCAAGTCTTATCAGAAGCGGGACAAGTTGGGATAATTCTTATTATTCTGGTGCTTGGATTGAGAACACTACTTCTTATAAAGATGCCACAGCTTGGCTGCAGGGAAGATATGCAACAGATCCTACCTACGCAAGTAAGTTGAATAGTATAATCGAAATGTATAACTTGACTCAATATGATAGTACAGGGAATACAGGCAATAATAGTGGTGGAAATAGTTCAGAAACCCCTACTGATCCAGAAACCTCTCCATCAACTGGAAATAATACGAATGGAAATTCTTATACAGTAGTTAGTGGAGACACATTGACCTCTATAGCAAGAAAATATGGAACGACAGTTTCAGCAATTAAAACAGCAAATAATCTAAAAAGTGATTTAATTCTTGTAAATCAAAAACTCATTATTCCGGTTAGCGGGGATGCTAATACCTCTCAGCCAGATACATCAGATGATAGTGATCAAGAAACGAGTAAAACTAGTTATACAGTAGTCAGTGGAGATACATTAACTTCTATTGCGAAGAAATACAATACAACCGTTTCTTCAATCAAGTCATTGAACAATCTGAAGAGTGATCTGATATTTGTCAATCAGAAGTTAACTATAAACGGTTCATCAAGCAGTGGGTCAACTGATACAAATACAGATGCAAAACCAGAAACATCTTCAACTAGTTATACAGTAGTCAGTGGAGATACATTAACTTCTATTGCGAAGAAATACAATACAAACGTTTCTTCAATCAAGTCATTGAACAATCTGAAAAGTGATCTGATATTTGTCAATCAGAAGTTAACTATAAACGGTTCATCAAGCAGTGGGTCAACTGATACAAATACAGATGCAAAACCAGACACATCTTCAACTAGTTATACAGTAGTCAGTGGAGATACATTGACATCTATTGCGAAGAAATACAATACAACCGTTTCTTCAATCAAGTCATTGAACAATCTGAAGAGTGATCTGATATTTGTCAATCAGAAATTAACTATAAAAGGTTCAACAAATAATGGTTCAACAAATACAAATACAGAGACAAAACCAGAAACATCTTCAACTAGTTATACAGTAGTCAGTGGAGATACATTAACTTCTATTGCGAAGAAATACAATACAACCGTTTCTTCAATCAAGTCATTGAACAATCTGAAGAGTGATCTGATATTTGTCAATCAGAAGTTAACTATAAACGGTTCATCAAGCAGTGGGTCAACTGATACAAATACAGATGCAAAACCAGAAACATCTTCAACTAGTTATACAGTAGTCAGTGGAGATACATTAACTTCTATTGCGAAGAAATACAATACAAACGTTTCTTCAATCAAGTCATTGAACAATCTGAAAAGTGATCTGATATTTGTCAATCAGAAGTTAACTATAAACGGTTCATCAAGCAGTGGGTCAACTGATACAAATACAGATGCAAAACCAGACACATCTTCAACTAGTTATACAGTAGTCAGTGGAGATACATTGACATCTATTGCGAAGAAATACAATACAACCGTTTCTTCAATCAAGTCATTGAACAATCTGAAAAGTGACCTGATATTTGTCAATCAGAAATTGGTCGTTGCTGGAAAGACTCAAAGTTCTTCAAGTAGTTCTAACACAAAAATAACTGAAGAAACATCTTCGCAAAGCGGAGAGTATAAAGTGAAGTCAGGAGATACTTTGTCAGGCTTAGCTAAAAAATATGATACTTCAGTTTCACAACTTAAAGAGTGGAACCAATTAAAAAGTGATATGATTTACGTCGGTCAAGTATTAATCGTCAATGCAGAATCAGGAAAAGAAAATTCTGATAAAGGAAGTTACCTTGTTGTCAGCGGAGATACTCTTTCTGGTATTGCCCTTAAATTCAATCTAACAGTTCAACAGTTAAAAGATAAAAATCAATTGTCATCTGATCTTATTTATATAGATCAAATACTAAGTATTTAATTTTTAAAGCTTTGACAGAATAAACAACTGTCAAAGCTTTTTTTTGATTTCAGTAATTTACGAAAACTATTGCGGCAGTGTAAGTGTTTTGGTAAGATGATTACTAATAAATGATTTTTCAATAAATAAAATTTTTAGTGACTATTTATTAAATAAAAGACTCTGAACAGGAATAGTATGTTGGCCTTTCATTAATAGAGAGCGTATGTGTGGTGAAAATACGTATGAAAGAAACAGAACTCGCCTGGAAGTCGTTTAAGTGAAATGATCTTTTGATTCTACTAACTTAAACCGTAGATCTGCGTTAAAGATTTAAGATTGTCCTTTTATCAAGGACAATGAACTTAGGTGGTACCGCGATAAATAACGCCCTATGAGCTATACAATAGTATGGTTTATAGGGTTTTTTTGATTTATGAATATTAATAAAATAGTTTTAAAAGGAGAGAACAAGATGTCATTCAATCACAAATCAATTGAAAAAAAATGGCAAGACTTCTGGTCAAGCAATCAAACATTTAAAACAACAGAAGATGATAATAAAGAAAATTTCTATGCATTAGATATGTTTCCGTATCCATCTGGACAAGGGCTGCATGTAGGGCATCCGGAAGGATATACTGCAACAGACATTATTTCCCGTATGAAACGTGCTCAGGGCTATAATGTACTTCATCCAATGGGCTGGGACGCTTTTGGTTTGCCTGCAGAGCAGTATGCCTTGGATACAGGTAATGACCCGGCAGAATTCACAGAAAAAAATATTCAGACTTTTAAGCGTCAGATCAATTCTTTGGGATTTAGTTATGACTGGGAACGAGAAATCAATACTACTGATCCCGACTATTATAAATGGACTCAGTGGATATTTATAAAGCTATATGAAAAAGGATTAGCGTATGAGGCGGAAGTACCAGTTAACTGGTGCCCGGCATTAGGAACAGTACTAGCAAATGAAGAAGTGATCGACGGGAAATCTGAACGCGGAGGACATCCTGTATATCGTAAACCAATGAAGCAGTGGATGCTTAAAATTACTGCTTACGCAGATCGTTTGCTTGAAGACTTAGAAGAGGTTGACTGGCCGGAACATATAAAAGATATGCAGAGAAACTGGATCGGAAAATCTGAAGGTGCAAATGTTATATTCTCAATTAAAGATACAGATCTAGATTTTACTGTATTCACAACTCGTCCTGATACGCTATTCGGAGCGACATATGCAGTGTTGGCACCAGAATCTGAATTGATTGATCAAATTACCTCAGAAGATCAAAAAGAAGCTGTCAAAACTTATATAAAAGAAGTAAGTGTTAAATCTGATTTGGAACGAACAGATTTAAATAAAGATAAAACAGGAGTATTCACTGGTGCATATGCAATTAATCCAATAAACGGAAAAGAAATACCGATATGGATAGCTGATTATGTGCTAGCATCTTATGGTACTGGTGCAATTATGGCAGTTCCAGCCCATGATGAACGAGATTGGGAATTTGCAAAAAAATATGATTTAGAAATTATTTCTGTACTAGAAGGTGGAGATGTAAAAGAAGCTGCTTTCACAGAAGATGGACCACACATTCATTCTGATTTTTTGGATGGGTTAAATAAAGAAGAAGCGATCAGTAAAATAATAGATTATCTCGAAGAGAAGCAGGTTGGAGAGAGAAAAACAACCTATCGATTAAGAGACTGGTTATTTGCTCGCCAAAGATATTGGGGTGAACCAATTCCAGTGATTCATTGGGAAGATGGCACAACAACTACTGTCCCAGAAGCAGATTTACCAATTGAATTGCCTAAGACAGATGAAATCAAGCCATCTGGAACAGGTGAATCACCATTAGCCGTTATAGAAGAATGGGTCAATGTAACCGATCCCCAAACTGGGAAAAAAGGTAAAAGAGATACGAATACAATGCCGCAATGGGCAGGGAGCTCTTGGTATTTCTTGAGATTTATTGATCCTGAAAATCCAGAACAAATAGCTGATTCAGAAAAACTAAAAAAATGGCTACCAGTAGATCTATATATCGGTGGAGCAGAACATGCTGTGCTTCATTTGTTATATGCTCGTTTCTGGCACAAATTTTTATACGATTTAGGTATTGTTCCAACCAAAGAGCCATTTGAACGCCTATATAACCAAGGGATGATTCTAGGTGAAAATAATGAAAAAATGTCTAAATCAAAAGGAAATGTCGTAAATCCTGACGATGTTGTGGAAGAATTTGGAGCAGATACATTGAGAGTTTATGAGATGTTCATGGGTCCGCTTGATGCTGCCATTGCTTGGAGTACGGACGGGCTTGAAGGTTCACGTAAGTTTCTGGATCGTGTCTGGAGACTGCTGATTGATGAAGAAGATCGTTTGAGAGACCGAATTACAACGATAAATAATGGAGAATTAGATATTGTATATAATCAAACGGTCAAAAAAGTTACGCAAGATTTTGCAAATCTGCAGTTTAATACAGGTATTTCCCAGCTGATGGTTTTTGTAAATGCGGCATATAAAGCAGAAGGTCTGCCAGTCGACTATATCAAGGGATTCTTGAAAATGCTAGCACCAATTGCACCTCATGTTGGAGAAGAACTTTGGAGTCGTGTCAGCCAAACAGGTGAGAGCATCTCTTATGAACCATGGCCAACTTACGATGAAACAAAATTAGTAACAGATGAAGTGGAAGTAGTTTTCCAGGTAAATGGAAAAATTCGTGGAAAAGCGATAGCTTCAAAAAATATTTCAAAAGAAGAACTCCAACAGATGGCTATGGAAAATGAAAATATCAAAGAACATCTGGAAGGAAAAACAATTCGTAAAGTAATTGTGGTTCCCGGCAAGTTAGTCAATATTGTTGCTCCTAATTAAATAAAGCATAATACAAGGAGACATAGGACATTACGTTTTATGTCTCCTTTTTATGAAATACGGTGTGCCGATTATTTTATATTTTTGATTGTCTCTTAAATAATACTTCTCAGTCTAAAGTCTGATCATTTAAATAAACAGTGCAACCTTTCCGATTGTTTGATAAAATATTAATGCACTGTGTTTATAGAATTTAAGTTAGATTAGCAAGCAATCTAAATAGAGGAGAAACTTACATGCAACGCGATTTTATGAGTAACGAACTGATCGTACAAAAAAAATTAAATAAACATGATCTTAAAAAGTTTATTCGATTGATCTGGTCGACTGATTTGTCTAAGTCATTATTACTCA
The DNA here is from genome assembly GCF_001895285.1 of Marinilactibacillus sp. 15R. Lineage (NCBI taxonomy): Bacteria > Bacillati > Bacillota > Bacilli > Lactobacillales > Carnobacteriaceae > Marinilactibacillus > Marinilactibacillus sp. 15R. The sequence continues at coordinate 2,470,799 of NZ_CP017761.1, read as the reverse complement.
TCGGTTTATTAGGAAGTATTTTGACTACAGCTACGCAGTTAATGATTCCACTAGTAACTCAGCGTTTTATAGATGGAATCGAATTAGATTTTTTTACTCCTCGGATGATAGCCGGTATTGTGGGAGTATTTGTCATACAAGTTTTATTAGATGCAATGTCCAATTTTATTTTACATAAAGTAGGGCACCAGGTTATTGCAGGATTAAGATCGTTTTTGTGGAAAAAAGTTACAAGATTACCAGTCAAGTTCTTTGACCAGTATGCTTCTGGAGAGGTAGTTAGTCGGATAACAAATGATACGATTATTGTTCAGAATCTGATTACTTCTTTTTTCCCGCAGTTTATTACAGGAGTCATCACGGTTATTGGTGTATTTTTTATACTGATTTTTATGGATTGGCAAATGACGCTAGTTATGCTGATAGCGATACCTCTAGTTACGATACTGGTTAAACCGCTAGGAAACAAAATTGCTTTGATTTCAAAAGAAATGCAAGATGAGACAGCCGTGTTTTCGGGCAAAATCCAACAGACAATCTCTGAAGCGAGACTGATGAAATCTTCTACAGCTGAACCGTATGAAAAAGAAAAAGGTAAGAGAGGAATCAATCGCTTATACAAGATTGGGTTAAAAGAAGCTAGATATATGTCTTTGATTGCGCCATTAATGTATACTTTAATGATGGGAATTATTGTATTAGTCATTGGATACGGAGGATATCGCGTGGCTCAAGGCGTAATGTCGACGGGATCTCTAGTGGCCTTCTTGCTTTACTTATTTCAAGTGATTTTCCCCGCAGTTACGTTCATGAACTTTTTCATGCAGATACAAAAAGCAGCAGGAGCAACGAATCGAATTATTGATATTCTTGATGAAGAAGAAGAGCCTACAGAAGTAGGGGAAGAAGTAGATATTACTAATCTACCTCTTCATTTTGAAAATGTTTCATTTGAATATACGGAAGGTAATCCAATACTGAAAAATATTCAGTTTACTACGAATCCAGGAGAAAAAATTGCTTTTGCCGGCCCTAGTGGTGGAGGCAAAACTACTTTATTTGCATTAATCGAAAGATTTTATGAACCAAAATCTGGGCAGATCATTGCGGGTACTATTCCTGTTCAAGATATCTCTATTGCTTCTTGGAGAAGACAAATCGGTTATGTATCACAAGAAAATGCCATGATGTCGGGAACAATTAGAGAAAATTTATGTTACGGACTTCCGAAAGATACTAAGATTTCTGACGATGAACTATGGAAAGTTGCCGAGATGGCATATGCAAAAGGTTTTATTGAATCTTTTCCTGATGGTCTAGATGAAAGGATCGGAGAACGCGGCATCAAACTATCTGGAGGACAAAGACAGCGAATCAATATTGCCAGAGCCTTTTTAAGAAATCCTAAGATCTTGATGATGGATGAAGCAACTGCCAGTCTTGACAGCCAGTCAGAACGAATAGTATCACAAGCATTGAATAAATTAATGGAAGGGCGTACTACATTTGTGATTGCTCATCGATTGAGCACAATTATAGATGCAAATAAAATCTTATTTATCGACAATGGCGAGATTACTGGTATCGGAACCCACGAGGAGCTGTTGAGTACACATCCTATGTACGGCTTGTTTGCAAAACAGCAATTGAATTAAGTCAGCTTCCTTTAAAAACTGTCTAAAAACTTAAATTTTCAATAAATTGCTTTATTCTTTGTAAACGAGATTGCAACGGATACATTAAAACAGTAAAATAGAACCTAATTGGAAAAGGAGCGCGTGGCTGCTCCTTTTTCTATGTAAAAGTAAGACTATGATTTTTATAAAATAAATTATTCTCGACTTATTGAAAGAAGGTTCAATCTACAATGGATAATCAGTCCACTCCGAATACAATAAAAAAGGAAATGACTCACGATCAGCAATTGGTTAGTGGATCAGCTTGGATGACAGCAGGAAGCATGGTTTCTAGAGTTTTAGGGATTATATATATTATTCCCTGGATGGCTTGGATGGGAAGCGAGGCCAATGCTGCCAATGCTTTATTTCAAATCGGCTATACACCGTATGCTTTTTTCTTGGCACTAGCTACAGCAGGTGTACCTTCAGCTATTTCAAAGCAGATCAGTCATTATAATGCGATTGGAGAATATGAAGTCTCTAAATCAATTTATAAACAAGGCTTGAAATTAATGGCATTTACAGGTGTTGTATCGGCGATTGCCTTTTATTTACTTGCACCTCTGCTGGCAAAGACTAGTCCATCAGCAAGTGCTGATGATGCAGTAATCGTTATGAGAGCTTTGGTCCCTGCTTTGTTGATTATACCTTCACAAAGTGTGACTCGAGGATTTATTCAAGGACATAATACAATGGCTGCGCCAGCAATTTCTCAAATGATTGAACAGTTTGCACGAATTATCTTTATGTTAGCTTCTGCTTACATCATAACTCAGGTATTGTTAGGTGAAGGCGAAGGAATGGTTACGGCAGTATCGTATTCTACTTTTGCCGCCTTTGTAGGTGCAATCTTTTCGATAGCCTATCTTGCTTGGAAAATCAAAAGATTAGATACAGCATTTGATTATAGCGCCGAAGAAAGTGCTGGAAAAGTAACCGTTTCTTCCAATGCACTGTTAAAAGGGATCATCAAGACGTCAATACCCTTCATCGTTATTGCTACGGGCATTACAATCTTTCAGATGATTGATCAAATTACTTATGCTCCGATTATGGAGTGGTTGTCAACCATGAGTAAAGATGCAATTGAAGAAACCTACGGAATTACTCAAGCAAATGCACATAAACTAATTATGATATTAACTTCATTCGGTACAGCTCTATCAATTACTACAGTTCCGCTAATTAGTACATTGATGGCTAAAAGAGATATTAAAGAAGTAAGTAGACAATTTTCAAAAGGGGTTCAGCTTTTGTTTTTTGTTATGTTTCCTGCAGCAGTAGGGATGGCAGCAGTAGCTGAACCACTATACAATGTTTTCTTTAAGCCGAACGAGTTAGGAACTGCTGTTACACAAGTTTCTGCTTATATGAGTATTTTTATTGCTTTATATGCAGTCTTAGGAAATATGCTGCAGGCTGCTGGACAAACAAGACCGGCTATCAGAGCATTGATTATTGGGCTTATAGCTAAGTTGATTACCCAGCCTTTATTTGTAGGGTTTTTAGGCTTTGGTGCATATGGCATGCTCTATTCAACTATTATAGGATTCGGAATAACCTGCTGGTTAATGATGAGAATTATGCACAAAGCAACTAACTATTCTGCTAGTTTACTGTTTCGTCGATCAATGCTTATTTTTATCCTTTCATTAATTATGGGAGCTGTCACCGTTATTGCTAGAGAAGGAACAGAAATGTTTTTAAATTATGATAGTAAAATCCAAGCAGGATTGTCTTTGCCTATTCTAGCTTTTGTAGGAATAATAGTTTATGGTTATCTTGTACTGAAAACACGGTTAGCGGATCGTTTACTAGGAGCACAAGCTGCTAGAGTAAGAAATAAACTAAGAATAAAATAAACTTTTGAGTTAAATGAATAAGTTAGATACACTAGACTAGAGGTGAATTATGAGAATCGATAAGTTATTAGCTCATAGTGGGTTAGGAACCAGGAAAGAAGTTAAAAAGTTACTGAAGACTTCGATTGTTGAAATCAATGGTGAAGTCGTAAAAGATCCGAAAACGCAGGTGGATCCGGATATTGATGAAGTATTTATTGCTGGGGAACCTTTAGACTATCAAGAATTCGTTTACTTTATGCTGAACAAACCAGCAGGTGTTATCAGTGCGACTGAAGATGATATGCATGAAACAGTACTTGATTTACTTCAACCGAGTGATATTGTTCAGGATCCACATCCAGTAGGTCGCTTAGATATCGATACTGAAGGATTATTACTGTTGACTAATGACGGAACATTGACACACAGGCTGCTTTCCCCTAAGCATCACGTAGACAAAAAGTATTTTGCAGAGATAAAAGGAATTGTCACTGAAAAAGATATTACTGAATTTAAAGAAGGCATTGAATTAGATGATGAGTATCTGACAATGCCTGCAGACTTGAGAATATTATCGGTTGACGAAGAAGAAGCAACCTCTAAAATTGAAATTGTGATTCAAGAAGGGAAATTTCATCAAGTCAAAAGGATGTTCCATGCAGTAGATAAAGAAGTTCTTTATCTAAAACGACTTTCTATGGGACCTTTGACGCTAGACCCTTTGCTGGAACTCGGGGCGTACAGGGAATGTACAAAAGAAGAAATTCAACAATTGAAATCATAATATTAAATGTCGTGCTTGTTTGAAAAATCTTAATAACTTCAGCCCTTAAAAGTTAGATATTTCATTCTGACTTTTAGGGTTTTTTTGTATATTCAAAATTAAAACTACTAGTTTAAACGGATAAGCAATAAAAAGTATACTGGATATGAAAATTTTTGTTTATAGAAATAAAAAATGACTGGTTCACGTCCAAGTAAAATACCGGACATTAACCAGCCAATTCGCTGCAAAATATTAAACTCTAATTTTTAAAGATAGAAATCTAAAAGCGAGTTATTGGTTTAATTTAAAGTTTGGCAATAATTATGCACCTAGTGTAAATAAAGCAATAAATCCAGAACTTACATAGAATGCACTGATCCACATTAACCTGATGAATCTTAGCCGGTCTTTTTTGAACTTTTCCTCTGCTGGATCATGTTCCAGTCTAGGTCCTGAATTCAATCCCAGTAAAGCTAAAGCAACCATTCCTAAAAAGAATAACAATTGCTGATTAAAGTACATTAATGCAAAACCTAATGCAAAAGCACCTAAACATATTACAAATAATTTTAAATTCAACTTTCTCGACCTCTCCTGATTTCTCTAATTCAGTATAACGAAGAGTTTTTGAAAAAGCTAGTTTGAATTTGCATAGTCATTCATTGTTCTAGGAATATCATTAATAATGGCGGTTGGTAAAGTAACGTAATTTGTTTCAGCTAATGTATTGGCGATTTTACTGTGCAAGAAAACAGCGGAAAGAATACCTTTCTCATAATTTTCAAATTGACCCATGAATCCTGCAATCATCCCAGCAAGTGTATCACCCATACCGCCTGTAGCCATCGAAGGATTGCCAGGTATATTCTGCCAGACTTCATCTTCAAAATAAATTTCAGATTGTCCTTTTTTCAAAACGATAATAGCGTCTAGATCTTTTTGTTTTTGTATATTATCTTCCACATTTTCTTTGTCTGGTTCCATATTTGATAAAGTCTTCCATTCTCCTAAATGAGGAGTGAATACAAGCTGAGCTTTAGGATGCGCTAGTGACTCATTTATATAAATAGAAATAGCATCTCCATCTATTAATATGAATTGATCCTCCCTTAATTCATTTAACACTGATTTCATCACATCTTTTGCACGGTCATCTCGTCCAAGACCAGGCCCGATAACAATTCCATCCATCTTATCCACCATATTAACTAAAGTATCTAGATCGTACATATCTACAAACATAGCTTCGGGGATTCTCGAATGCAGAGCATGGACATTAATAGGAGAACTAGCAACAGTTACCAAACCCGCACCCGAGTAAACAGCTGCAGAGGCAGACATGATAATTGCGCCACCCATTTGTTCATTACCGCCAACAAACAATAATTTACCGAAATTCCCTTTATAACTATTCTTTTCTCTTTTAGGGATAGCCTGTTTTATATAACTTTCACTTATTAATTTCAAAAGATACCCTCCTTTGCTATAGATTTTACGCTTAGTTCGTTGATTATGCACATGTTTTACTTGTTCTTGAATTGGTGTTTGCTCTAAAAAATGCTAAAATAGAATATAGAAGTAAAAAAGATTGAATTCTAAAGGTATTCACTTTTTTACTAAACATGATAGATTTATTAGGAGGAAAAACAAATATGACAAATCAATCAATTGATTGGAAAGCAGAAGCAGCAAAACGAAAAGATGATTTCTTAGAGGACTTATTTACGATCCTGAAAATCGATAGTGTAAGAGATGATTCAAAAGCTACTGAAGATGCACCAGTAGGTCCTGGACCTAAAAAAGCTTTAGAAGAATTTCTTGCAATTGGGGAAAGAGACGGCTTTAAAGCTGAAAACTTTGATAATTGGGCAGGACATATTGAATATGGCGATGGCGATGAAATCATGGGTGTCCTCGCTCACGTTGATGTTGTGCCAACAGGTACTGGCTGGGAAACTGACCCTTTCGAACCAGTAATCAAAGACGGCAGATTATATGCACGTGGTTCAAGTGATGACAAAGGACCTGGTATGGCTGCATACTATGCCATCAAAATGATTAAAGAATTAGATTTACCTGTTTCTAAAAAAATTCGCTTTATCTTAGGAACTGATGAAGAGAGTGAATGGCAAGGAATCACACACTATTTAAAAACTCAACAAGAACCAGATTTTGGATTCTCTCCTGATGCAGCATTTCCGATCATTAACGGTGAAAAAGGGAATGTATCTGCAATTTTGAATTTTGGTGGAAATGCAGCAGGCGGAACACATACATTAGTTGAATTTGAATCTGGATTACGCCCAAATATGGTTCCTCAAGATGCTGTTGCGGTAATAGATTCCAATCAACCAGAAGAATTGGAAAATGGATTCCAGGACTTTCTTTCTGGTCAGCCAGTAACTGGTGATTTAGCAGTAGATGGTAACCGTGTAACAATTAGAATCGTTGGAAAAGCAGCTCATGGCAGTACACCGGCAAAAGGTGTAAACGCCGGAACATATCTAGCTAGGTTCTTGTCAGATTTCAACTTCGGTGGAGATGCAAAAGATTTTATACAAGTTGCTGCACTTTACTTGCATGAAGATCCAGCTGGAAAAAAATTAGGCGTTGCACACACTGATGGAGTGATGGGAGCTTTAACTTCAAATACCGGAATCTTCAAATTTAACGCAGATAAAGCAGGACAGCTAACAATTAACATGCGCTATCCTCAAGGTACTTCTGAAGAAATAATTGGTAAAAGCATAAAAGAAAAGCTGTCTCAATATTCTGTAGAAGTAACACTACCAGAAGGAAAAGTACCACATTATGTTCCCGGAAATGACCCATTAGTACGCACTTTATTAGATGTATATCAACGTCAGACTGGATTAGAAGCAAGTGAACAAGTTATAGGTGGTGGAACTTATGGACGTTTAATGACACGTGGAGTCGCTTATGGTGCAATGTTCCCGGATAGTGTCGATACAATGCACCAGGCAAATGAATTTATGGCAGTAGATGATCTGATAAATGCAATGGCAATTTACGCTGAAGCGATATATGAATTAGTAAAATAGACATCTCAGAATAATAAAGAGACTTTATATGGATAATTTTCTGGCATAAAGTTATTCATAAAGGTGCGCTTGGGTTCTTGATTTTTACAAAATATAAGGAGTGATTGTATAATGATGCCTTCAAAAGATAATGGATTTGTCAACTTTCTGATGCCATTTGGAATGATCTCAGGAGCTGTTATTGGAATAATCATAGGCATATTTATGAATCATCTGTTATATGGAGTAATCATAGGCGGAGGAATTGGCTATCTCTTTGGTACATTGACTTATTTCCTGAAAGTAAAAAAAGAAATGAAGAATAAAAATTAAATATAAATAGTAAAACCCCTTTCGCCTGTTAAAAGCGAAAGGGGTTTTTATATGATAAATAGTCAAAAGAGAAAATAAGTTACTCAACAACCGATTGATCAACTTGCATAGTTTGTCCTTCTTCAAGTAAAACATGACCTGAAGAATATGGTTCGGTTTCAACGGTTAAAAGAACTTCATCAGTCTGATACAGTCCACCGATAGTATTGACGATGCTTTGAAGAAGTAATGCTTCAATACCGGAACCGGCTTGCATTTCAGTAATTTCTTCTGAAAAGTCTATATGGACAATACCATCGTTACCTAAATACATATAATTGATTTCAGTATTTTCAGTTAGGGAAGGAATAGTTATATCTCCAGTATTTCCATTTAAGATTTCTGTTAATTGGATACGAGCGGGATCGTTTGTCTTCAACTCTAGTGTAGTATCCACAATAGTCAGTGCTGTAGCCATTTCATTCAATTCATAAACCGTCAATGGTATTTCTTCATCGGCATCTTCTTGAATCTCACTTAAAGTAGAAGTTACGGTCATTTCACTCTCAGGTTCAGAAATCGTCTGTACTAGACCAACTTGTGGAGCATAATACAATAAAGTAGTCGTGTCATCAATTGTACGTGTTACTTCTATTGCGTCATAATTTCCAGAAGGTGTCTCAACTGATACATCGGTATTCGTAATCTCAGAAACTGACCCAGATGGACTTTCCCAGCTGTGGCCTTCTTCTATAGGAGATTGCAGCAGAATATCGAAGTTTTCTTGTCCAGTAGTCAGCCCTGTATCTACGATATCATCTCTAAAATAAGTTTCTCCTCTTAAAAAAACTTCCCGAACTTCATTTTCAGTGTATTCATATACTTTTACCATATCAGTACCTGAAGTAGCTTGAACTAGTTGTAAGGTATCGCTATGTGTGAACTGAGGATAAATAGTGTAACTAGCACTTTCGTTTCCTTCACCTTCATACACATATTTAGTGTTAGCACTCATTGGTACCCAATCCAGCATATTTTGCGAAAGAGTAGTATCTTGCTCCTCGCTAGAAGAATCTGTATTTGACTGGTCATTACTATCAGTTTGTTCAGTATCATCTGTTGTAAGTTCTGGAGCTTCGGTATCTGCGCAAGCACCTAACAGTAACCCGGATAATGAAAGTACAGTAAGACTTTTTATAAGCGAGTGATGGCTCATGAATATTCCTCCTTTTAATATGTGGTATTAAAAATCTAATTCTAGAGCTTTTTCATAAATAGCTCTTGATACAGCTAATGTCTGATCTCCACGTTCAGAAATATGTGAATTACCATGAATATCTAATTGCTCCACAAGATAATCAATATCTTCTGATTTAACATCGATTTCTTTAAGCGTTATGGGCATGTCGATTGATCTAAGAAAAGCAGCAGTTTTTAGTATGGCTGCATCAACTTTTACTTCTTCAGATCCATCAGTAATGCCCCAGACATTTTCAGCGTATTGAACAAGCTTATCAAATTTTTGTTCTCTTCGAACCATCATAACAGCAGGTAAAATAGCTGAAAGCGTACGAGCGTGATCTGTGTGATTCAAAGCAGTAATTTCATGTCCTAATGCATGAGTAGACCAATCGCCTGGAACACCTGTAGAAAGTAGTTTGTTTAAAGCAATTGTAGCAGTCCACATAAAGTCTGCTCGAATAGAATAGTCATGTTTATCTTCTTGAATGACTTCAGGACCAATCTCAATCAACGTACGCAGTAAACTTTCAGCAAATCCATCTTGTACTCTAGCTCCACCAACTGGATAGGTTAGATATTGTTCAATTATATGAACAAATGAATCTGTAATTCCATTTGACAACTGTCTTTTTGGTAATGTATAGGTTAATTCAGGTTCTAATATAGAAAAGACCGGAGAAACAAATGGGCTTCCAAAACTTACTTTTGCTTTTTTCTCTTTAAAAGTGATAACTGCTCCGCTGTTCATTTCAGATCCGGTTGCTGGAAGTGTCAAGACAGTACCTAATGGGAGAGCAGATTTGATTTCTTCTCCTGACCCGATTCCTTTTGCAAAAATATTAATAGGATCACCAGTAAATTCAGCAGCTGCGGCAATGAATTTCGAACCATCAATGACTGACCCACCGCCAACAGCGAGTATAAAATCAAACTGTTCACTTTTGATTAATTCAACAGCTCTCATACAAGTTTCATAAGTAGGATTTGCTTCAATACCACCAAATTCTCCAAACTTATGATCAGCTAGTGCTTCTCTAACACGGTCTAGTGTACCAAATCTTTGAACACTCCCACCGCCATAAGTGATAAGGATTTTTTTGTCTTGCGGAATGAGTGCAGATAAAGATTGAATCTGATTCTTCCCAAAAATGATTTTAGTCGGATTATGAAATACAAAATTTGTTACTTCTTGCTGCATATTAATAAGCCCCTTTTTATTATGTTATCTATATTGTATCATAAAAGGAGAAAATGAAGATTATAAACCAAATCGAGAAGATACAATAATATATTAATTAAAAGAGAAGTGAAACCGATGTTATGCTTTCCAATGCGAACTATAAATAGGTTTTTCGATAACATAATTCGATTATAAAGGTTTGTAACCGTGTTACTTAAAGAGAATTAAAGAAATATCTGTTTCAGAACGAATAAAAACGTGATAAAATGTATGAAATGAAAAGTGATGTTAAATTTGAAAAATTAATGTAGAATACTTTTTTAGGGTGTTTTAATTATTTTTTTATCTTGCAATACATATCTTATAGATAGCGGAGGAACCAGATGTCTGAAGAAACCGAGATGAGTTTATTAAAAACTCCTTTGTATGATTATTATAAAAGAAAAGATATTAAGTTGATTGATTTTGGCGGATGGGCACTCCCGGTTCAGTTTACTAAACTTGCAGAAGAGCATAAAGCAGTTAGGGAACAAGCGGGAATGTTTGATGTCTCCCATATGGGAGAGATTATTGTGTGTGGAGAAGGTTCAGCTGAATGGCTGAATAGACTAGTTACTAACGACGTAAAAGTAATGAAAGTAAATCAAGCTCAGTATAATACCATGACCAATGAAGCAGGCGGAACATTGGATGATTTGCTTTTATTTAAATTTTCTGCTGATCATTTTCTCGTTACACCAAATGCAGTAAACACTGAAAAGATTTATCAATGGATGGTAATGAACAAAGAAAAATCTATTAAAATAGAGAATGTTTCAAATAATTATGGTTTGATAGCTCTTCAAGGACCAAATGCGGAAAGAATACTGAAATCAATGACACAAAGGGATCTATCCAGTTTAAAGTCATACTTTTTCCTGCCTTCAGAAAAATTTGGAGATATAGAAGAAGTGATCGTTTCCAGAACAGGTTACACTGGTGAGGATGGATTTGAACTTTATGTAAAGTGGAATCAAACTCAGAAGCTGTGGGATAAAATATTAAAAGCTGGAGTCTGTCATGGATTGAAGGAATGTGGACTAGGAGCGCGAGATACATTGAGACTTGAAGCGGGAATGGCACTTTACGGACAAGAATTGACAGAAGAAATTTCTCCTTTAGAGGGTGGAGTAGGATTTGCAGTAAAAGTGGATAAAGAAAAACCATTTATCGGACAGGAATCTTTAAAAAAGCAAAAAATTGAAGGATTAAAAAGGATTTCCCGTGGATTTGAACTAGTTGAAAAAGGGATTGCAAGACATAATTATCCCGTTTTAAATCAGGAATCAGAAGTAATCGGGACAGTGACTTCGGGCACCCAATCTCCAACTCTTGGTAAAAGTATTGGTATGATGATAATCGATAAAAAATATGCTGAACTTGGTAATAAGATTTGGATTCAAGTAAGAAAAAAACAAATTGAAGCTAGAATCACTAAAAAAGATTGGTTGAAAAATATAAAAAACAGGAAAGAAGGAATATAAAATGGCTGAAAAGGAAAAATTATATTTTACAAATGAACATGAATGGATAGAAGTCATAAGCGAGGATTACGTTAGAATCGGCATCTCAGATTATGCAGTAGAACAATTAGGGGATGTTGTGTTTGTAGAACTTCCTGCTTTAAACGATACAATGAAAAAAGAAGAAGGATTTGCAACCGTTGAATCTGTAAAATCTTCTTCAGATATTTATGGTCCTGTTGAAGGAACCATTACAAAAGTTAATGATTCTCTAGAAGATGAACCTGAGAAATTAAACGACTCTCCTTTTAGTGCTGGCTGGATTGTAGAAGTTCAAGTATCAGGTATGCTGGATACAAAAGAGTGGATGGATGCAAAAGCTTACGATGAATTTGTAAGTGAATAATTTTTATTTTATGGACTTATAAATAAGAAGCAAATCAAAGAGAATCTATAATAGAGAGTTCTCATCTTCCGGGAAGTCTCTATTATTTTATTCTTAAATCAAGGGGTGTAGTAATGACAGAACAGCATAGATACTTACCAGCGACTGAAGCTGATAGAACAGAAATGTTAAAAACGATTGGTGTTGAATCAATTAATGAATTGTTTTCTGATATTCCAGTCACAACCAGAGCAACGCATGAGAAAAAAATAGATTTGGCTGAACCTTTAAGTGAACTTGAATTAATCAAACACATGCATTCCTTATCTGAATTGAATAAAACAGCGTCAAATTCTCCGTATTTTCTAGGTGCCGGTACGTATGACCATTTCATACCTAGTGTTGTTAATCATGTCACGCTTAAATCAGAGTTTATGACAGCTTACACACCTTATCAACCAGAAGCCAGTCAAGGTGAGCTGCAGGCATTATTTGAATTTCAGACAATGATTTGTGAATTAACTGGAATGGATGTCTCCAATTCAAGTTTATATGATGGGTTTACTTCTTTAGGAGAAGCCTGCAATCTGGCAACAGCTGTCACAAAAAAACAAACGATATTGTTGTCTGATGCACTTCATCCTCAAGCAAAAGAAGTTGTCGATACTTATGCATTTGGAATGGAATATAAAATTGAAACTATTGGACTAAAACAAGAAATTACAGATCTGGATCAGTTAAAAAGTGTATTGAATGAACAAACTGCTGCAGTGGTGGTACAATATCCTAATTTCTTTGGATCAGTTGAAGACTTAAAAGAAATCAAAGAGATTCTTACTGCAAGTAATGCATTACTCATCGTGGTAGCTAATCCATTAGCTCTGGCAAAATTGGAGGCTCCAGGAAATATTGGAGCAGATATTGTTGTCGGGGATATGCAGCCTCTTGGTTTACCTATGTCTTATGGCGGACCGCATTGTGGATACTTTACAGTTAAAAGTAAATATATGCGTAAAGTACCAAGCCGGATTGTTGGAGAGACAGTGGATATTGAAGGTAAACGGGGATTTGTAATGACTCTGCAAACGAGAGAACAACATATACGTCGTGAAAAAGCTACTTCTAATATGAGTTCTAACCAGGCATTAAATGCTTTAGCTAGTTCAGTCTTCATGTCTGCATTAGGAAAAGTCGGTGTGCAGGAAATGGCACAGCAAAATATTGATAAGACACATTACTTAGCGAGTAAACTAAAAGAAGCAGGATTTGAGCTATTCAATCATTCAGCCTTTTTCAATGAATTTGTAGTGAAACTAAGTAAACCTGTCTCTCAAGTTAATAACCTCCTTTTTAAAAAAGGATTTATAGGTGGATATGATGTCTCAGCTTTAATAAATGTTGAATATGCTATGTTACTATGTGCAACGGAAAAAAGAACGAAGGATGAAATGGATCAATTCGTAAAAGCTTTAGTAGAGGTGGTAAAATAAAATGACAACTTCCAATACAAAAATGATTTTTGAACAATCCAAATCAGGGCGTCGAGCATATAGTTTACCGGAAAATGATGTGGAAACTTTTGATCTTACTGCACAACTACCAAAACATTTATCTAGAAAAAAAGCTGCTGAATTACCGGAAGTTTCTGAGCTGCAGCTGATGCGACACTATACAGCACTAGCTAATAAAAACTTTGGGATTGAAACAGGCTTTTATCCTTTAGGGTCATGTACAATGAAATATAATCCCAAGGTCAATGAAGACATAGCGCGCATGGATGGTTTTATGAATATCCATCCTTTACAAGATCCAGCTACTGTACAAGGTGCTCTGAAATTGATGTATGATTTACAGGAAGACTTGAAACAAGTTACTGGCATGGATGATATCTCTTTACAACCAGCCGCCGGGGCACAAGGAGAATGGGCAGGTTTACTGATTTTTAAAGCTTATCATGAAAAGAATGGAGAAGGTAGGCAGCGAAAAACGATTTTAGTTCCAGATTCTGCTCATGGTACCAATCCAGCTAGCGCAGCAGTAGCTGGATATAACGTAAGGGAAATTAAATCTAACGAAAATGGAACTGTGGGGGTTGAGGCTCTTAAATCAGCATTAGGACCAGATACTGCAGGATTAATGCTTACAAACCCGAATACATTAGGCTTATTTGAAGTTGATATTGCTGAAATTGCTGAGATCGTACATGAAGCAGGCGGTTTATTATATTATGATGGTGCGAATGCAAATGCTATTTTAGGTAAATCAACTCCTGGAGAAATGGGATTTGATGTCGTTCATTTAAATTTACACAAATCCTTTAGTACACCACATGGCGGAGGTGGTCCGGGATCGGGTCCAATAGGGGTCAAGAAATATCTGTCACCATTTTTACCTGTTCCAAGAATAGAAAAGCAAGAAGAAGAGTATGTTTTAAACACAGATTATGCCGATACAATAGGACGAGTAAAAGGATATTTTGGAAATTTCGGAGTCAATGTAAGAGCATATGCGTATATCAGATCAATGGGCGCAGAAGGTTTGCAGCAAGTTTCTGAAGATGCAGTACTTAATGCAAATTACTTGAAAGCCAGATTATCCAAGTATTATGATACGCCATACAAACAGCATTGTAAGCATGAATTTGTACTGAGTGGATTACGCCAGAAACGTAAAGGTGTTAGAACCTTAGACATTGCTAAGCGTTTGTTAGACTATGGATTCTATGCTCCAACTGTTTATTTTCCATTGATTGTAGAAGAATGCATTATGATTGAACCAACTGAAACCGAAGCGAAAGAGACATTAGATGAATTTGCGGATGCTATGATCAAAATCGCAGAAGAAGTGGAAGAACAGCCAGAATTATTGCACGAAGCTCCATTGACCAAATCAGTTAGAAGACTAGATGAAGTGGTTGCCGCCCGAAAACCCAAAGTAATTTACCAGAAGTGACCATTAGTCTATAATTAAAGTAATATCAATCATAAAAGGAGACAGGATAATGGATTTAAAATTGACAGGCAAAACAGCTATCGTACTAGCTTCTAGCTCGGGACTAGGAAAAGCAATCGCAGCTGAATTGGCTCAAGAAGGTGCCAATGTGATGCTGACGAGTAGAAGTAAGGACAAATTAGAAACAGCCCAAAAAGAAATCCTGAAAACTGCTGCTGGAAAAGTTGAATATACTGTTGCTGATATTACAGATGCTGATAGTATCAAAAACCTTGTAGATATTACCAGATCAACGTTTGGTCCGATTTCTATACTAGTTAATAACGCCGGTGGACCACCAGCTGGAACTTTTGAAGATTTTGATGATACCGATTGGCAAAAAGCTTTTGATCTTACTCTCATGAGTTTTATACGCACTATAAGAGAAGTCCTGCCAGATTTAAAAGTAAATGGTGGACATATTTTAAATAATGCTTCATCATCAATCAAACAACCAATTGATGGTTTGACTCTTTCGAATGTTTTTCGAATGGGCATTTCTGGATTATCAAAAAGTTTATCTCAGGAATTTGCGGCACATAGAATTTTAGTGAATACAATAGGAGCTGGTAGAATAGAAACTGATCGCTTGCTTCAGTTAGATTCTTCTAAGGCTGAAAAACAAGGCAAAACTCAACAAGAAGTAACTGAAGGCATGTTACAAAATATACCATTTGGTAGATATGGTAAACCTGAAGAATTTGCTAAGGTAGCCACTTTTTTAGTGTCAGGGGCTAACACTTATTTAACAGGACAAAGTTTATTAGTTGATGGTGGAATGGTTAAAGCGTTCTAGGTTTTAAAAAGTTGATTAAAATATAAGTTCATAGTATTTTCGGGTATTTATTATTATAATAATGCCCGATTTTTTATTTTTTACTAAAATAAAATCATAAAAATGACTCTTTTAATAGTAACTCTAACAACAAAATATATACTGAAAATATTAAAAGTTATAAATGCAACTTGCAATTCTTTTTGATTCCTTGTAAACTGATTTATATTAAATTGTAATAAAGATAGAGGCGCAAAGAAAATCAGTACGATTCAGTAGGGTGACACCCGTTGATTGAGTCCGAAAGGGTTCTTTGCCGAAGTAGATGAAAATAGTCATAATTTATCTGCTGGGGCTTCGTTTAATAAGCGGAGCACTGTCACGAAACTTTCGTGGAGCACTATCATACTATATGCAAATTTCTAGCATTTAGGGTGATAGTGCCTTAAATGCTTTTTTTTACTTAATAATAAGAGAATAGTTTCGTAGATTTATTATAAGATATTAAAGAAAATGATTGGAGATTTACAATGTTAAAGAAGTTTAGTTGGATTACCTTATTTACCGCACTTATATTCTTGATTCCAGCGCCCGTTTTTGCTGAAGAAGTAGAGACAAGCTTAGCAGGATCAATCGGCTGGATGACTTTGATCCCGCCTATCATCGCGATAATTTTAGCCTTTATTACCAAAAATGTTGTCTTGTCGTTATTCGTTGGTATTTTTTCAGGAACAATCATTATGCAGTTTTATTATGGAAGCAATATACTATTAGCAATTATTTATGGATTTACTGATATTGTGGATTATATTCTAGGATCATTGGCAGATCCGTGGAATGCAGGAATTATTCTGCAGGTCATGACGATCGGAGGATTGATTGCGCTGATCACTAGTATGGGAGGAGCACAAGCAGTCGCAGAAAGCCTGGCAAAACGAGCAAAAGGTCCGGTAAGTGCGCAACTGATTACATGGGCACTTGGCGTGCTGATTTTCTTTGACGACTATGCGAATGCTTTGATTGTTGGACCCATCATGCGTCCGGTAACAGATAAAATGAAAATTTCCAGAGAAAGATTAGCCTTTGTTATAGATGCGACAGCTGCTCCTATTGCAGGAATCGCATTAGTTTCAACATGGATCGGCTATGAGGTAGGGCTTATAAATGATGCTTATCAGTCGATTGGCCAAGATGTCAATGCCTACGGGATTTTTCTGCAGACATTACCTTACCGATTCTATAATATACTGATGCTCCTTTTTGTTGTAGTAACTTCTCTTACTTTGAGAGAATTCGGTCCAATGAAAAAAGCACAAGAACGGGCAAGAGACACTGGAATGCTGATTGCTGAAAATTCTGAAGTAGAAACGGATGAAGAAGAGCAAGAAGTGTTGAATAAAAATAAAGCAACCATTTGGAATGCACTCATTCCAATCGGTAGTTTAATTGTATTTAGTTTTGCAGGATTTTATATGAATGGTAGAACTGCTATTATAGGTGGAGATAATACCCTATTGGCACAAGAAGTGATCAATTCTCCATTCTCCTTTGCGACAATAAGAGAGACATTTGGGGCTTCAGATGCATCTGTTGTTCTGTTCCAAGCTGCATTAATATCTAGTATTATTGCACTAGTAATGGGCGTTTCGCAAGAATTATTCACGTTCAGCAAAGGTATAGATATTTGGATAAAAGGAATGAAAACACTAATGATAACAGGTGTAGTATTATTACTTGCCTGGTCACTATCAACTGTAATGAATGAATTAGGGACAGCAGATTATCTAGTATCTCTCTTGGGAGATACGATGCCGCCAGTTCTGCTTCCTACTATTATCTTTATCTTAGGAGCGATTATCTCCTTTTCTACAGGAACTTCATATGGAACGATGGGTATTTTAATGCCCCTGGCAATTCCTTTGGCAACAGCACTGGATCCTGGTAATTCAGAATTTGTGATTATGTCTGCAGGAGCAGTTCTAACAGGAGCAATATTTGGAGATCACAGCTCACCGATTTCTGATACGACTATTTTGTCTTCGATGGGAGCTGGATCTAATTTGATCGATCATGTTAAAACCCAACTTCCTTATGCATTGGCAGTGGGAATAATTTCTATAGTGTTTGGATATCTTCCTTCAGCAATGGGTATTAATATATGGATTACTTTACCTGTTACATTTATAGCCATAATCGCAATGGTGTTCTTATTAGGTAAAAAAGTAGAAACTATACCGAGTAAAATAGAATAGCAATCACCTTTCAAGAGCCAGTCTACTAGGACTAGGCTCTTTTATTTGCTCAATGCTTTTTAAGATTATACGATAGATACATAGAATTATATATAAGGGAGGGATTGAATGGAAGATAAAATCAGCATCTGGCAAGGGGATATCACGGAGATTGAAGTGGATGCTATCGTTAATGCTGCAAATAAGTCTCTTTTAGGTGGAGGTGGAGTAGATGGAGCAATTCATCAAGCAGCAGGTCCTGAACTGAAAGAAGCATGCAAGAAACTAGGCGGAGCAGAAATAGGTGAAGCAAAATTAACAGAAGGCTTTAAATTACCTGCTAAATATATTATCCATACAGTCGGGCCAGTATATAGAGATGGAAAACATGAAGAAGATAAATTGCTGGCAAACTGTTACAGAAATTCCTTGGAAATTGCTAAGAAACATCACTTTAAATCAATTGCTTTTCCAGCAATCAGTACAGGAATCTATCACTATCCTGCTGAAGAAGCAGCTCAAACGGCAATCTATACCATTTTAGATTTTTTAGAAAAACAAACAAGTGAAATCACAGTAATACTCGTAGCATTCGATCAGAGAATGGAAAATCTATATAGAAAAATACTGAAAAATATTCATACAGAAGAATAATATTTATAGGAGGAAGATAAAATGAAGCAATATATTAGATTTGGACTTATGATTTTGACATCAACAGTTATTATGTATATTTTAATGTTTTTGAATGTCTTTGAATTTACTGATGTAAAGTTTAGTGAAACCAGAGTATACATGGCGATTATGATGGGGGCTGTTATGGCACTGATTATGATGCTGTTTATGTGGAAAATGTATAAGAATAAGAAAATCAACAGTATTATTCTTGTAGCTTCTATTGTCGTTTTCGGTGTTTCACTTTGGTTAGTTAGAAGTCAGATAACCGTTGATGATACTGCTTATATGAAAGCTATGATTCCTCATCATTCCATTGCAATTTTAACGAGCGAACGCGCAAATATATCTGACCCTAGAGTTCGAGAGCTCGCTGATGGTATAATTAAAACACAGAAAGAAGAAATCCAATTAATGAATAATTTAATTGACGATTTGGAAAATCAAGAAGAAGAAGATCAAAATGCTGCACAAAAAGAAGAAGAGACTTTAGAAGCAGCTAAATAATTTTAGAGAGCAGGACAGCGAATGGATGGAAAGAAAAGAGCAAATATTAAGATAGGTACTTTAGTCGATATTGTATTAAAGAAAGATCAGAAATCAGGTACTCTAACTAGAGGGCATGTTAAAAGAATCCTGACAAATAGTCCACAACACCCGCATGGTATAAAAGTAATGCTTGAAGAACAGAATCAAGTAGGAAGAGTACAGGAGATTATTCAATAAAAACTCTTACTGAATGAGGAGGATCGGTTTTTGACCGATCCTTCGTCATAGTAAGAGTTTTTTTAGTCTTCAATTGTATCTGCTGTATCTTCAGTTCTGCCTAAAGCAAAAGTCAAAGCAAAACATAGAATACCAAGTAAAATTGTTAATAAATAATACCAGATTGATCTCCCCGATTGTAAATCAGCAATCGCACTCGTATTAGTTAAAATAGCAATTGGTGAAGCTACAACTAAACCTAAAATACTTGCGTAAGTATAAGTTGGTTTAGTCTGGAAAAAGTAATCAATCGCTTTACTGATGAGAATAATACCTACTAACATTCCAATGGCATAAGCAGCTAATAAAGTACCAAAAGGAAGTAAGGTATTCAAATCAAAATTGGATAATGCAGCATTAAATTGATTAATGGTATAAATAACAGCGTAGTAGAATCCTAAAATCAGCATCAATAACGAACCACTTAACCCTGGAACAACCATCGCTGCGGCAGAAGCGACACCTACTAGAAACAATGCCAGTACATTTTCGAAACTAAGTGAAATCGACTCAGCTCCGTTTCCAACAGTATCTGCAAAAGACATCCAAGCTACAATACCAAAAAAGATTAAAAAGAAAAGTACATGCAGAAAATTCAATGACTGATTTTCTTGTAATTTACTTTTTTGAAAAGACTTCCATAGAATTGGTAATCCACCAAGTATTAGTCCAATAAACGCGACAGCAGTTGCCAGGGTATATTGATCAAGCAAGACTTCAATAAAATATGAAAAACCTGCAATACCGATCAAAGCACCGATAGCTAGTGGTCCTAAAACCTTAGAACTTTTTTTAAATTCACTTTTGACATGTGTCACAGCATGTATAATATCATCATATATCCCAAATGAAACAGCCATTGTTCCCCCAGAAACTCCAGGTATCACATTAGTGATTCCAATGATCATTCCTTTAACTATCATCCATAGGTACTGCATAAAGATCTCCTTTAAATATATTTTAATTTTTACTTTTCCTATTTTATCATAATAAAATGAAAAGAGTCTAAAAAAATATAAAAACTATTTTATGAAATCATATAA
Source organism: Marinilactibacillus sp. 15R (assembly GCF_001895285.1). Lineage (NCBI taxonomy): Bacteria > Bacillati > Bacillota > Bacilli > Lactobacillales > Carnobacteriaceae > Marinilactibacillus > Marinilactibacillus sp. 15R. Next base: position 2,450,368 of record NZ_CP017761.1, on the reverse strand, counting down.
ACCGAAGAGCAGATTGTGTGTCTCTATTAATTAATAAAACTAATAACCGATAGATTTATTAATAGTTATAAATAGACCAGTAGCTGGCATAATTATATTCTAAGTTGCCTTATGTGTACTTTTACCCATTTTGAAAATTATGGTATGATTAATTAGTTAAAACAATTCTCCAATTAGGAATGAAGCACCTTTATTTAGATACAATTATATTATATATTTTGAATTTGAGGTGGAATATACATTGGTTTTGATAGGTATGGAACTGACGATTCTGATTTTTGATTCTTATTCTCTAAAAGATAAGAGAAGTGTCATTAAAAGTATTCTTCATAAGGTGAAAAATCAGTATAATGTAAGTGTAGCAGAAGTAGCTGATATGGATACTTGGAATAAAGCGGTTCTTGGAGTTGGCATAGTAGGTAATAACGGAGTACTTTGTGAAAAAGTATTGCAGAAGGTTATACAGTTTATTGAAAGCAATTATGAAGTAGAAGTCACTGAAATAGAGTGGTATAAATATTAAAAGGACAAAAAAGGATGAAAAAATTGGAATCACAGGTAAGTTTTCCTATAAAAAAAAAAGTAATCTCGACCTCACTGGAAGAAAATTTAGAAAATTGTACAAAAAAACAATTAATAGAAATTTCAGAAAATCTAAATTTATCTATAAGAAAAAGCTGGAAAAAAGAACACTTAGTTCAGGAATTATTTGAAAGTATATATATTCAATTTCAACAGTTCTACAAACCTGTTGTAGTAGAGTTGCTGGAAAAATTTGGAGATCAGATGGAACAGGCAATTGGATTTCAGGATTTAAAACAGCTTGAAATTATTGCGCCATTGATCAATAAAGGTTTTTTTTATGTATATCTACAAAAAGATCTTTATGTATTAGTGATTCCCGATGAAATCTGGCAAGGAAAAGAAGATAGTGATGTTGAAATGCAGGAAGTAAATATCAAACTTAACGGCAATAGAGAAACTAATCAAATACTTAGCCCCCCTAAAGATGAAAATAATTCTAGTAACTATAATTTACTAAAGCAATGGAAAGAAACAGCGGTAAGAATATATGGACACGCTTCTTCAAAACATTTAGCTGAAATTTGGAACCGATACAGTGTCAATAAATTGACGACTGCTGAAATAGACGAGATCTTAAAGAGTTGAAGTTAGGAAATTTGTTTAAGAAAGTAGGGTGAAAAATGATAAAAATAGTTATTGATTCAGGAATCGATCAAAATGATTTTATGAAAAAAGAATATGAATATGAATTTTTGCCATTAAGTGTCATTATCAAGGATAAAGATTACTTAGACCAAAAAGAAATATCTTTAAAACAGGTGCATGAATATATGAAGCAAGGTATTCTTCCTAAAACTTCACAAATTTCTCCTCAGTCGCTTTTAGATATACTGAATGATTGTCGAAGTAGAAATGAAGATGTGATTTATATTTCTATTTATAGTCAGATTTCTGGTACTTTTCAAGTTGCGCATTCTCTAATCAGTGAATACAAAACCAATCATCCAGAGATGAAGGTGGAGGTGATAGATTCATTAGGCGGTGCAGGTGGAGGAGCATTACTGGCCATTCAGGCACTGGAAATGGTGAAAAATGGATTATCATTTGAAACGATTGTCGAACAGACTAGGAAAAATGCGAAACATATTAAATATAATTTTACTCTAAATAATTTGAACTGGCTGGTAAAAGGTGGGAGAGTCTCCAAAGTAGCAGGTGCTGCGGGGACCGTACTTAATATCAAGCCATATCTGACAGTAGATCACACAGGTATAATCGTCAAGAAACTTGTCCGCGGGCAAGAACGCATCTATAAAAAAATCATCAAAGATGTTACTGATGGTGTTGGGACATTCGATGATCAACTTATTACGATCAGTCATGTAAATGATTTAGAATCAGCACAAAAACTGGAAAATATGGTAAAAACTGCTTTACCTAAGGTAACAACTCAAATTTTAGACTTAGGAGCCGTCTTAGCAGCTCATTTGGGTATTGGAGGAGTAGGCGTCTTTTATTTTGATGAAAAACCAGAGCATTACATGTATATAAACAAAAATTAGATAGTTACTTTTTGAATACAAGTTTTGTAGGCTAGCCAGCGTGTTATCAGTTGGCTAGCTTTATTTAATGCGTATTGTTTGTATAGATAGGACTCTCTCTATACTAAATAAGTAGTTAAATACAAAAAAAGGAGAGATTTTATATGGATAACGTAGGAAATTCAGTTCAAAATGGATTTAATTCATTTGTGGATTACTTGCCGCAGTTATTATTAGGTATTGTTCTTATTATAGTTGCATGGATAGTTGCGACATTAGTAGGCAAGGCAGTTTCAAAAGGATTAAAAGCAATTGGAATTGGTAAATATTTTCAAAAATGGGGCGCTACGAAAACCGAAGAGCAGTCGCATGCTCTGATTGATACATTAAGTAAAGTAGCTTATTATCTGGTTTGGGTATTGTTTTTACCAGGTATTTTCTCTACATTTGGATTAGATTCTATCGGTCAACCGATTATGAACATGATCGATACAGTGCTGGCATTTATTCCAAATATCATTGCAGCTGGAATTGTTCTTGTATTAGGATTATTCGCAGCTAAACTTGTCAAAAATCTAGTGTACAATGTCGCTATAGCAGCGAATATAGATAAACACTTAGCTAAATTGACAGGTGGAGATACAAATGATGGCAGAAGTTAAAAAGAATAAAGGGACATTAGCATCTGTGTTAGCAAACATTGTATATTTCTTAATTGTTATTCCAATTATTTTAGTTGCACTTGAAGTATTGAATATTAATTCAATTGCTGAACCAATCAGCTCAGTATTGAATACGATATTATCAGCGATTCCAAATATTTTAGTAGCAGTTGTATTGTTGATTGTAGGATTTGCGATTGCTAAATTTGCTGGAATGATTCTAACTGATCTACTGAAAAGTGCTGGATTGAATAAGTATTCTTCTTACTTGAAAAAATCAAGTAACATGAACTTGGATTTAGCTAAAATTGCTGGACAGACAGTCGCAGTATTGATTGGTTTATTCTTCCTGGTAGAAGCTTTAAATGCATTAAATCTTGAAATGTTAAATTCTATTCTAAGCGTAGTGATTGGATATCTTCCAAATGTGCTGTTTGCTGCGATTATTATTGGATTAGGATTTGTTGGCGGTCAAATGTTGTCATCAGCTATTAAAAATACAACAGGTAGTATGTTAGCTGGAATGCTGATCAAATATATCCTGATTGTATTTTCAATCTTTATGGCATTAGATCAACTAAACTTTGCTTCAGCTATCGTTCAAGCAGCATTCATTTGTATTATAGGTGGATTAGCTGTTGCCTTTGCCTTATCATTTGGTCTTGGTGGACGTGAATTTGCTAAGAAACAATTATCACGTTTAGATAATAAGATTGATGAAGAAGCAAATAAATCAAATACAAAAGACATTCAATAATAAGAATAATTAGCTTCGTGAATGATCAGTTTAAATAAATAACCCTTCCTTATGATTTTACAAGGAAGGGTTATTTTAATTGTATTGATACTTACCAGCTTAACATTCCAAATACGAGAATAATTAAAATAGCTATTGGCGCAACAAACTTGGCAAAGAACAAAAATGCTGGAGCCCAGGCAACACCTTTAAGATCAGTGTGTTCTAATAGTTCATCAGATTTCCAAGACCAGGTACCATAGATTGCAACAATTAATCCACCAAGCGGGAGTAAGAGACTGCCTGAGAATTTATCCATAAAGTCCAGGAAGGGATCTCCAAATACTTCAATTGAAACTGCCCCCTGACTCAGAGAAGACGGAACTCCAACTAAGAAAATTATGAACCCGATGCCAAGGGTTGCTAATTTACGTGATACTCCAAGCCGGCGTATTAAATAAGCAACAACCACTTCTAACAGTGAAATTCCTGAAGAAAGAGCAGCTAATGCTAATAGAATAAAGAATGCTACCCCAACGACTAGACCTATACCGCTGATTCCTTCAAAAATAGTCGGTAATACAATGAATACCAGCCCTGCTCCTTGAGTAGGGTCTAAATCAAACGCGAATAAAGCAGGGAAAACAACTAGTCCAGCAATAATAGCAAATAATGTATCAAGAATGATTATATAAGCGGCTGAAGAGGTAAGTTTTTCATTAGGACTCAAATAACTACCATACGTCAACATGATACCCATTCCAAGGCTTAATGTGAAGAATGCTTGACCAACTGCTGCAAAATAAACACTAGGATCAGTGAAAGCAGACCAGTCAGGATGAAACATAAAGGTTAACGCTTCACCAGCACCACCTAAAGTTAAGCTATATCCAGCTAAAACAATCAATAGAATACTTAAAATCGGCATCATCCATTTTGAGGAAGTTTCAATACCCTTTTGGACTCCTAACATGACAATTGCAACAGTAATACCCATAAATAGGAATTGCCATCCAATAGGTTCAAAAGTAGAACCGACAAATTCTGTAAAGTAGGTCTCTGTATTGCCAGAAACACCTCCGGTTAGATAGGAAAAGATATATTTCAATGACCATCCACCAATGACTCCGTAGAATGAAAGAATAATAAAAGCAGCAAGTACGCCCATACCACCGGCGATTACCCAGAAAGATTTAGGTGCAAGTTTTTTAAAGGCATCAATAGCATCTGTCTGTGCCCTTCTGCCAATTGTAAACTCAATCATCATAACGGGAAAGCCAATTAAAATAACACTGAGTAAGTAAATAATCAGAAAAGTAGAACCGCCTCCTTCTCCCATAGCGTAAGAAAACCGCCAAATATTACCAAGACCTACCGCTGATCCCATAGCGGCTAAAATAAACCCCCAGCGAGATCCCCAGTGTTCCCGTTCTTTATTCATATAAAAACTCCTTTATCAAAATTTAATCAGCTTTACAAAAGTGCGATCTTAATAGTTATAAGTAATATTATAAAATAATTGCAAGCAAACTGACTTCTAATCAGTCTACGTTAAAATATGAGAGATATCAATCTAGTAATCTAAAAATTTAATAACTATTTATAATTTTAAGGTGTATGCGTTTTAATTGACCTGTTAACCTCTTAAACTTTACAAAAATTAAGCTTCTATCTTTAGATACTCATTTATAAAATTTGAAAATAATAACTAATACCATGATAGTAAATAACTACTTTAACTACTCAATGAAATAGAACGAAATTAAGATAAACGGTATTGAAATATCAAAACGATGTATAGCCCGATAGATTGTAAATTTTAGAGCAAATCATTATGTAGATGAACTATAAAATAAATCCGGTATGAGATTAGTGTGGTAAAAGTAATAGATTAAGGTATTGAAAAGACTGAAATTATTATATAAATATTGTAATTTCAACAATTTAGTGACGGTTAGAGAATATTATATATAAAGTCGAAAAAAAGACACAGACTTTTTGAAATGAGTAAGGTATAATTTCATTATCGTAAAAGCATTAAGTATTCTATATATTAAATATATACAAAATCATAAGGGTATACGAAGCATAAGATGGGAATGAAGGTATGCAGATTAAACACAAAAAGTTTATCTATGTTATTGAAACAGAGACTGAGTCAAAAGAATTGTGTATCGAGGATGATGAAGTCATTGAGAATGCCGATGGGGAATTTGACATTCCTTTAGATTCAGTACTCAGCAAACATCAAATGAAACTTGAAGATTTATTTGAAATGAAAGTTGCAACTGTTTCATTAGTTGAACAGGAATGTTCAGACCGGAAATTAATCAGGAGTATATCTTTTAAAAACTTAAGGTTAAATAAATAGTGATTGGCTTAAGCTATAGTGAATGTCTTGCAAAAGACACTTACTGTAGCTTTTTACTATGATTCTTTTACAAAAGTAGCGGAAAAATTCAACTCAGCAAAGATATTACGTATACATAAAAGTTTAAAAGTTCAAAGAAATAGAGGCCATCATATTTGAGATGATGGCCTCTATTTCTTATTCTGAGTCCTTATAATCTTTTTTCTCTCTTTCTAACTGATCTACTTTATCTACATTAAACGCTTCAAAATCTTCTGGTTTTGTTTTCTCTTCATCTGGCTTGAGTTGTTCCTGATCAAGATTTTCTGGATCCTGTTTCTTGATAGCGTCCGGGTCAACTATTGGATGAGAACCATTAGGAATCGGATCATTTAAGTGTGGCATTTGAAACCTCCTTTCTGCCTATCCATAGTTTACTATTTTATTAGAACATTTCAAAATTAAACCGCTTACTATAAGCTTTTGTGGTACAATAATTTAAACATCAACATTTAAAAAATATGTAGAAATGCTACCGATGTGTCTATTTTATCTAATGTTATTAGATATGGTAAACTATTGGTAGCATAGGAGGAAAGAAAGATGGTATGGTTTTTAGTCATTATTTTACTGGTTGTGGGTTTACTAGTTTATCTCTATCTTCAGAACTATTATTTGGAAGTAGATGATTATACAGTAACGATTCCTAAGTTACATAAAAATATAAAGGGTAAAAAGATTCTTCAATTATCTGATACGCATCTTAAACCTCGATATAATAAAGGATACATTGAAAATGTTATTCAGAAGGTTAAAGATATTAATCCGGATTTAATCGTCATAACGGGAGATTTAGTACAAGGAGGGTTACCCGATCTGGCTGATGTACCGATTCGGAAATTATGTGACGGCTTAAGCGCTACCGCCCCGACATACATGGTGACAGGAAACCATGATATTCAGACAGCTAAGTTTGAAGACTTAACTTATGTACTAAGTACTACTAAAGTTAAATTGCTGCTTGATGAAGCAGAGTGGGTAACTTTTAAAGAAGACGAAGGTGGGATTGTCTTGATGGGATTAGCCGAACGACCTGCCGAAGAAGATAGCCCAAAGCCTAGGTTAAAATATATAGAATTAACTTCTGAAATGAGCAATCAGCCGAAAATTTTACTCGCTCATCGCCCCGAGCATTTTAAAGAATATCTGGATGATAAAACAAAGGCTCCGGATTTGATTTTATCTGGACATACTCATGCAGGACAAATGCGGATTCCCTTTATTGGTGGTGCAATCGCTCCGGGACAAGGGGTGTTTCCAAAATATGACTACGGCATATTTTCAGATGAAGAAGATCAGTCAAAAAGAATGATTATTACCAGAGGAATTGGTAATTCAAGCTTTCCATTTAGAATCAATAATAGACCGGAATTAGTAGTGATTACATTAAATTAATAGAAAAGAGATGATAGGAATGACAAAATTACAATTAGGTGTTATCGGAACAAGCAATATAAGCGAAGTATTTGTTGAAGCCGCTCTGGAAACAGAGCAGTACGAATTAAGAGCTGTATACTCAAGAACATTAAGTAAAGCAGAGTCTTTTGGAGAGCCATACCATTCAAAAGAAGCAATCGATGATTTTTCTGCATTTATTAGTCATAAAGATCTTGATGTAATTTATATAGCATCTCCGAATAGTTTACATTACGAACAAACCATTCAAGCATTAGAAAATGGAAAACATGTTATTGTGGAAAAGCCAGCATTTACTAATCCAGATCAATGGGAAGAAGCCAGCAAAATAGCTGAAAAAAATGGCCTAGTGCTTGTGGAAGCTGCTAGACACATTCATGAAGATAATTTTAAAAAGGTTAAAGAAGAAATCAGTAATTTAAATGAAATTCAAGGTGCTACTTTGACCTATATGAAATATTCTTCTAGATATGATCTTGTCCTTAAAGGAGAAGAGCCAAACATCTTCTCTCCTAAATTTGCTGGAGGAGCTTTAATGGACCTGGGGATCTATACGCTTTATGCAGCTGTGAGCTGGTTTGGAGAGCCTGAAGAAGCGCATTATTTTGCACAAAAAGTTCGCACAGGAGTAGATGGAAAAGGAACTGCAATTCTTCGTTATAAAGACTTTGATGTAACCTTGTTATTTGGTAAAACAGCCACTTCTACCTTACCTACTGAAATATATAGTATAGAGAAGACATTACGTTTGAACGCAGTAGTAGGAATTGAGAAATTAGAAGAAATCAATGCCAAAAATACGACAGTTAAAGAAGTGGAAATTCATCCAGCAGCAGAAAATACTTTGTATGAGGAAGCTAAAGTATTCGCCGGAGTAATCAATCATCTAGAAGAACCTGAAGCAAAAGAAAAACTGTCAGAATGGACTACTCTTGCTAAAGCAGTGAACCGTACACTCTATAAATTAAGAAAAAGTGCTAATCTTTCTTTCAATGATGGACATTAATACGTAGATTAGAAGAAAAGGGCAAGTGGATCATTAAAATAAAAGGGGAGATGAGTGATGTCAAATACACATATACTGTTAGTTTGTGCTACTGGTATGAGTACGAATATGCTGGTATCAAAGATGAGAAAAGCAGCAAAGAATCATAATCTAGAAGTAACAATTACAGCAGTTTCTGCTAATGAAGCAGACGCTCGATTAATTTCTCAAGAAATAGATATACTGCTTTTAGGTCCGCAGGTTCGCTACATGAAATCAAAATTCCTTAAAAAAGTGAAAGAAAAGAAAATTGAAGTACACGTCATTGAAACAAAAGACTATGGTATGATGAATGCAGAAAAGATATTATTGGAAGCTTTAAACTTGAGAGAAATAAAGAATGACTAATATGTATAAGCGAAGAACCTTCACGGTTTAACTTTAAACCGGAAAGGTTCTTTTTTACATTACAGAAAATTGAACTTATGTATATTATAACTAGTTTTAAAAAGGACAAATTTAACTATTTAAAAAAAGTTTAAGATAAAAGCTTGTATTTAGATTTAATATTGTGTATAGTAAATTTTGTTAAGATATTTATTTTCTTTTTGCTTTTATGAAAGCATTTAGAGACATTACATATTACATAGAAAAGGAGGAACTGCATCATGAAAAATTTAATAATCGCTCAAGTGCAGTCAAGTCTAATGTTATTATATGTTAATATTTTACGACCCAATACCTCCTTTTTCAAAATAGAATGGTAGATTAGTTTTTTGTAGTAACAATTGTCAGTGTGCAATTGTAGGAACTCAAAAAACACACATAGTTACCACGGTCTATTTCTCTTTAAGAGGGTAGCCCGTGGCTTTTTTATGTGTAAAAAACGCTTTCTTAAATAAAATACCTTTAAAAAATTTATAAGCGTTTCAAAAAAAGGTATAAAAATCATGAGAGTGAACTACTTTTCATTATTGAAAAAGGAAAGAAAGGATAAATTCATGTTTGATGTTATAAAAAAATTAAAGTTTTTCTTTAAAGAAAATGCATTACAATATACTTTTTCATTCATAGCACTGGGCTTAGGCAATCTTTGTGCAGTACTTATCCCATATATTGTAGGGATGATCATAGATGATATTGTAAATGGAATTATGAATACCCAAAGACTACAAATGTATAGTATTGTTTTTATAGCCCTTATTATTTTAACGTATCTATTGGATTTCTCATGGGTATTTGGCTTGTTTTCAGGTGCCTATAAGCTTCAGAAACAAATGCGCAGTAAAATGATGCGCCATTTGCTGCGAATGCGAGCTCCTTATTTTGAAAGATTTAGAACAGGAGATTTAATGGCTCGCGGAACGCAGGATATTCGCGCACTAGCCGATACTGCAGGTTACGGGATGGAAGTCTTGATGACCTCTACTGTTTATCTTGGTGTACTAGTGACTATGATGGGAATCACTGTGAGCTGGGCGCTAACTGCTGCGACAATTTTACCATTAGTTCCAATGATCTATGTGTTTAGAAAAAAAGGCGCTGAGATAGATGAACGTTATGAGACAGCACAAAAATCATTTTCGAAAGTGAATGAAGACGTCCTCGAAATGGTAGATGGTACTAGAGTCATAAGAGCATACGTTAAAGAAGAAGATTTTATTAAAAAATTCAAAAAACAAACTGAAGATCTTTACAACAAAAATAATCTTGTTGCTAAAACCGGAGCAGTATTCGGGCCGACTGTCAAAATATTTGAAGGACTTAGTGTAGTTGTTGCACTTAGTTACGGTAGTTTCCTAGTTGCTTCAGGAACTTTAACGGTGGGCAATATGATTGCTTTTCAGTTATATCTGGGAATGACAATATGGCCGATCATTGCTGTTTCTGAGCTGATATTGATTCTTAGACAAGGTAGTGCATCAATGCGTCGTGTCGAAGAAATCATGGATGCTACTGATGGGCTTGCACTTGATGGGCAAGAAGACATTACTGAAGTGAAGGACATTCAGTTCAATCAATTCAACTTTCGATATGGATCCAGCGAATCCGTTAATCTAGAAAACCTGGATCTGGATTTAGAGAAAGGAAAATTATTGGGAATTGTTGGTAAAACAGGTTCCGGTAAAACAACACTTATAAGGCAGCTGCTGAATCAATATCCAATTGGTACAGGATCTTTTGATATGGGAGAGTTTGCTTACCAGCAGTATCAGGACCCGGCGCTTAGAAGGATGATCGGATATGTACCTCAAGATCATGTGTTATTTAGTCGAAGTGTGAGAGAAAATATTGCATTTGGTAAAAAAGAAGCTACTGATGAAGAAATTATGGCCAGTATTCGAAATGCATCCTTTGAAGATGATCTGAAAAAAATGGAACGCGGATTGGATACATTGATTGGTGAGAAAGGAATGTCGATTTCTGGTGGACAGAAACAGAGAATCTCTATCGCTCGTGCTCTGATTAAAGATCCGCAGATATTAATCTTAGATGATTCACTGTCAGCAGTAGATGCAAAAACGGAACAAAATATTATCGAAAACATCCAGAAAGTTCGAAAAAACAAAACCTCAATTATCACTACGCATAGACTCTCGGCAGTCAAGCAAGCCGACGAGATTATTGTAATGGATAACGGGAAAATCTTAGAACGTGGAACGCATGATGAATTAATCAGACAAAAAGGCTGGTATTATGAACAGTTTCTACGTCAAGAAATTAAATCAAATGAAACAGATGTAAAAGGAGAGGTGAAATAATGAGAACTGTTAAAAGACTCCTCTCATATATGAAATACTTCAAGTGGCAGTTTGGTATCGGGATTGCCTTATTATTATTTTCAACTGTGACTGATTTAGGTGCACCAATCATTGCACAGAGAATCATTGATGATGTAATAACACCAGCTGCTGCTAATGGAGTAGCTTTTGGAGATACATTAATGCAATTGATTGTTATTTATGCTGTGCTTATGCTATCAACCGCAGTCTTTCGTTATCTTAGTCAAATTATCAGAATGAAAGCTGCCAATGGTTCAGTTAAAATCATACGGGACCAAGTATATGAAAAAGTTCAAAAGCTACCTGTGGAGTATTTTGACAACTTACCTGCAGGAAAGGTTGTTGCTAGAATTACAAATGATACTGAATCCTTGCGGCAGCAATTCTATGTTAATGCAATTGGCCAGATACTCATGAATGTTATGTATGTAATAGGTACATTTATAGCAATCATGCTGTTTAATCAAATTTTAGGATTGATTCTCTTAGTGCTGATTCCGATTATGTATTTCTGGAGCAAATTTTATACAAAATTTGCCGGTGTGTATAATCGCAGAGAACGAGATCTGAATTCCGATATCAATGCAAAATTCAATGAATCGATTCAGGGGATGTCGATCATTCAAGCTTTCGAACAAGAAGAAAAAATGGATGAAGAATTCTCTAAAATCAATGATGAATGGTACGATGTGATGAAGAAATACGTCATCTTGGATGCCAGTTCGCAATTTACAGTTGCAGACTTTTTAAGAAGAATTACCTTATTGATCTTGATGGTCTACTTTAGTACACAATATATTAATGGAACATTGGGAATATCTGTTGGGATGCTTTATCTGTTCAGTGATTACATTACTCGACTTTATGAGCCAATCAAAGGAACTATTCAGCAAATGACATTCGTACAGCAAGCCATTGCAGCTGGAGACAGAGTTTTTGAACTGATGGATCAAGCATCAGAGGAAAACGCAACAGAAAAATTGACCGTTACAAATGGCCGAGTTAAATTTTCAAATGTAGGATTTGGATATACAGAAGAAAAGAAAGTGCTAAAGCAGATTCACTTTACAGCTGAACCTGGGCAAACAGTTGCTTTAGTGGGTCATACTGGTTCAGGTAAGAGTTCAATTATGAATTTACTATTCCGTTTCTATGATCCTCAGGAAGGAATCATCGAAATCGATGGTCAAAACACAAAACTTTACTCTAGGCAATCTGTCCGCGAACAGATGGGAATCGTTTTACAAGATCCATTTTTATTCACAGGAACGATACTATCAAATATTACATTGGATAATCCGAACATTTCTAGAGAAACAGCTCTGAAAGCATTAAGAGATGTCGGTGGAGAAGATATGTTGAGCAAATTCGAAAAGGGATTAGATGAACCGGTAGTAGAAAAAGGAAGTACTTTAAGTTCCGGCCAACGTCAATTAATTTCATTTGCTAGAGCTTTAGCTTTCAATCCAAAAATCCTTATTTTAGATGAAGCAACTAGTTCGATCGACACGGAAACAGAAGATATTATTCAACATGCAATGGATGTTTTAAAAGAAGGAAGAACCACTTTTATTATCGCGCATCGCTTGTCGACGATCCAACATGCTAACCAGATCCTCGTATTAGACCAAGGAGAAATTGTCGAAGAAGGAGATCATATGACGCTGCTTGCTCATGACGGTGCTTATGCCGAAATGTATCAAATGCAGAAAAAAGGACAGAAAATGGGAGCATAATAAAGGGGCTTATAAGCAGTTAATTGCTTATAAGCCCTTTAAAATATTTGATAGAAAAAAGATCATTAACGACTCTAGAGGGAATCGAACCCACGACCTAGTGCTTAGGAGGCACTTGCTCTATCCTACTGAGCTATAGAGTCAGGATAAATTCAAAAAATTTATTTTAAGAATACTTCTTATAACTATATTACTAAATGAATCGGTTAATTTAAACTTTTTTTTAAAATAAGGTCAGTTTGTTCATCACTCCCCAAGAAAAAGGAATGTGAACCTGATTGTTTAAATCCCATTTTATTATAAAAATGCAGTGCTTGTAAATTTTCTTCCCATACTCCAAGCCAGATAGAATCAAGATGCATATCATGAGCTCTTTCAGAAGCTTTTTGAATCAGCTTTTTACCTAACCCCATTCTTTTAAATGGGTTTCTTATATATATTCTCTCAATTTCTAAACTATTGATATGAGTATGTTCCGTTTGAGCAGTATCTCGATTAATCTTCAAGTATCCAGCTATAACGGAATCCTGTGAAATAAAGTAAAACTCAGAATGAGGATGACTGAGCTCTTTTGTTAATTGTTCTAAAGTATAGTGGTTATTGATATACTCCTTCATATGAGTAGGATCGTTTGCTTCTGCAAATGTATCGGTAAAAGTTTCAATACTAATATCTTTTAAGATCTGCACTTGTTCAATACTGATTTGTTCTAGTCTAAACATAGCTCTAGTCACCTTTCTGTTGAAATGAAATTTATCCAAAACACATTTTAGAGTTTAGCAACTCTATAATTATAACAGAAATTATGCTCTAATTGGCAAAATATTTAGCTGGTAATTGAACTATGGAAAAGTAAGCCCAGTTGATTTATAATAAATATACAAAAAATATGGAGTGAATAAGATGAAAGTATCAACAAAATGGCAAGGTGATTTTGCGTTTACGATGGATAACGGCCAAGGCCATATACTACCGATGGACGCCGGTAAAGCAGCAGGTGGAAAAGGGTCTGGAGTTTCTCCGATGGAAGCTTTATTAGGCAGTTTAGCAGGTTGTATGGGAATCGACATATTTATGATTCTAAAGCCTTATCAGGAAAAGATTGAACGTATTGAACTAGAAACAGACGGAGAACGTAATGAAGAGCCACCGAAATACTTTAAGAAAATACAAGTAACGGTAAATGTTGATGGCGACGTACCGGCAAGCCGAATCTTTCGCGCTGTAAACTTAAGTAACGACAAATATTGTTCCGTGGCTAATTCATTAAAAGCAGAATTGTCTTATAAAGTAGTCTTAAATGGAGAAGAAGTAAGCCAAGCGTAATGGATTATGACTTTTAAGTAAGAATGGTATCTTTTAGTGCCTTTAACTAAATTGAAAGAATGGAGATAGCATTTTTGCTTATCCATTCTTTTTTTACAAAAAAATGGTTGCGCTATCAAATTGAAATAATTAAACTAGACAAATAAAAAAATTTCTGGAGGAGAATTATGGCAACTTTTACAGGTACGATGCAATCCAAAGAGTTAATGAGGAAAGTTTCTTTTACAGCAATTATTCCTTCGAGCACAAAATCTATTTATGATCCACGGACTGAAAAATCAATAAATAAAAGTCCCTTTAAAACACTTTATTTACTTCATGGCTGGGATGGGAATCATGAAGATTGGGAACAAAATACACGTATAGTAGAATTAGCAACTAAGTTAGGTGTGGCAGTTATTATGCCTTCTGGAGAAAATAGTTTTTACGTTGATCATAGTAACGGAGATTACTATGGGCGATTTATTGGACAAGAATTAGTAAATGAAACCAGACATTTGTTCAATCTCTCTAAAAAAAGAGAGGATACTTGGATAGCTGGTTTATCAATGGGAGGGTATGGGGCTTTAAGAAATGGATTATCTTACAGTGAGACTTTTTCGAAAATAGCTGCATTTTCAAGCAGAATTTTAACGAAAAATGATCCTAATCATGATTTGTCTATAGATGATCGTATGAATGCGCATCTCCAATATATTATTGGCAGTAAATCCTACAAGGACTTAAGTTTGGATATGGATATCTATGAACTAGTTTTGCAAAGCAGTATACCGGAATTATTTATTGCTTGCGGTACAGAAGATTTTATTTATGAGGATAGTTTACAATTCCATAAATTTTTAAAAGATAACCAAATCAATCATATTTACAGAGCATCACCCGGAGAACATAAATGGAATTTTTGGGATCGAACTATTGAAGAAGCGATTGAGTGGATGGTGCAATAAGTTAAAGAATAGATGGACTGATTATAGAGATTAAAATCTATTTATTAGAGAACACTCATAAAAAAAGAAAAGGCTTGCAAAAAATATTTTTGTTTTATATAATTCATTTATCGAAACGTTTCGAAAGGAAGTGCATAGTGTTATGACAACGATTGACGCAACATTCTTTTCAGATAAACTTTCTAGGAAAGTCAGTTATTCTGCTATTATTCCTGAAAAAAGCAGGAAGGAAAAGTCGTTAAGAACTTTATACTTGCTGCATGGATACAGCGGAGATCGTAAGGATTGGTTTTATGCAGGGAATATAGAACAATTAGCGGAAGAATATAATATAGCTGTAATTATTCCATCTGGTGAAAATAGTTATTATGTCGATCATCCGAGTGGTGCGGAATATGGTAAATTCATCGGAGAAGAATTAGTAGAGGAAACAAGAAGTCTTTTTCCTTTATCTACTGATCAAAAAGATACGTGGATCGCAGGATTATCAATGGGTGTTAGTGTAAAATAGTTCTCGGTTAGTGATATCATTTCGTTTTCTAGACAAAAAGAAACGAGACCTTTAATCTAGTAGTTACCACACCAGTAGAAAAGAGGCCTCGTTATGAATCATATAATATCACAAATAGTTGAACTCTGGAAGAATGAAGAATCTGTTATCGATATAGAAAACAATTTAAACCTTTGGTTTCAAGGTTGGAATGAATGGTTAATGCAGCATGCCATAGAGAGAATAGATAAAGAACTTTATCAGCAGTATAAACATAAAGGCTGGCATGTAGACAATATTGAACCTCGAACTGTTCAATTTGTATTTGGTAAGATCACTTACTATCGGAGACGACTAAAAAAGGAAGGGAGACCATCTTTCATCGCTTTGGATAAAGCCTTAGGCTTACAAAAGTATAAGCGCTACTCTCCTAACACTCAAAAGGTGATGGCTCAATTGGGGGCTAATATGCCTTATAGACAGGCCAAAAAGTCTCTTCTGATAAGTAGTTCTGTGACAGCTAGCCATTCTACCATTCACCGTGTAACGCAAGAGGTTGGAGAAAAGGTTCAACACTACCTGTCTAAATATTACTATAAATCAGACCTTCCTAAGACTAAGCGAAAGAAGGTAAAAGCATTATATATTGAAGGTGATGGTTTGCTTGTTAAAGGAAGGCAAGGCGACTCTCCAACCATTCATCGCGTCATCGTACATGAAGGCATTGATAAAAAGAAGCAGAGACATACGCTTATAAACAAGATGGCATTTTCAAGTTTAGATTCCAGTAAAGACGCTTTTAAGCAAGCTGCTCATTATTTAAATCAAGTCTATGACTTGAAAGAGACACTTGTCATCACAAACAGCGATGGAGGAAGCGGGTATGAAAAAGATAAATTTGACACTATCGTTGGCTATTGTCATCGGCATGAACATTTTAGAGATACCTACCACGTACATCGAAAGGTAAAAGAACGTTTATCTTTCGATAAAAAAATGGAAGGATTAATGATAAAAGCTGTAAAAAAATTTGACTGGTCATTAGTGGAATCCGTTTGTGCAACAGCTGAAAGCAGATTGATAGACATGCCAGAAGAAAGCAAAGCAATACGCAAAGATCAAATTAAAAAATTGAAAAAATATTTGTATAGAAATTGGGAATACATCAAAAGCTTTAAACAACGTGACCTCCCCCTGTCCGATGGGACAGGCGTTTGTGAAACTGGACATCGTGTGTATAGTTACCGGACGAAAAGGCAGGGACGTAGTTGGACAAAAGCAGGTGTAGCTAATGTCGTAGCATTACTAACAGCAGAACAAAACAGTCTTCTGGAAAAAGCTTTGACCACAGAAGTTGATTCTATCGTTGAACCGTTAGGTGAAGATCTTAAGGGAGCAGTCCGTCAGGCTTTGAAAAAGCCTCGTTCAACCACACACACTGTTCAAACTGGGAAAATATCCAACTATGGCCCTGTGAGTAGCTTCATTGGGAAATTAGGCCGGGCATTTTCCTGAAAATATTAACACAACATAATTTCTGTTAATTCTACTAGTTAAAGGTTACCGAGAAAAACTTGACGCATACTCAATGGGTGGATATGGTGCTTTAAGAAATGGATTGTATTATAATAAAACATTTGGGAAAATCGCAGCATTATCTAGCAGGATTTTGCGGAAAGATTTTAAAAATGATCAGCATACTTATCCAGATAGAATTATGAAAGTGCTAATTGGCTCTAATGATGTGAATGATATGCCCGACGCAATGGACCTGTATCAGCTGGTTGCTGAAAACAAAATTCAGCCAGCCCTTTATATGGCTTGCGGAACGAGTGATTTTCTTTATCAGGATAATCTGGAATTTCATCATTACTTGAAAGACCAAAAAGTAGAACATCAATACATTGAAAACGAAGGAGACCATAACTGGGGATTTTGGAACCAGCAAATTATTCCAGCTCTTGAATGGTTAACTTCGTAACATATTTTTACTCATTGTTAAATGTGAAAAGTTGCAGAATATTTTTTTAAGTATTTATCGAAACGTTTCGAACGGAATTTTCAGTTTTTTATTGCAGAAAGACTCAAATATTAGGAGGAATTGATCATGGTTAAAATGAATAAATTATTATTAGGAACAACTTCTTTACTATCTTTAAGTTTATTAGCAGCTTGTGGTAATGGAGATGAAGAAAGCGCTTCTGAAGAATCATCAGATACTTTATCCGTTTGGATGATGGGAGACGGAAACGAAACAGTACAACCGATTTTTGATGCATATACTGAAGAAACAGGAATAGAAGTAGATTTGCAGAGTATCCCTTGGTCTGCTGCCCATGACCGTCTTTTAACTGCCGTAGCTTCTGGTGAGGGTCCCGATGTTGTACAGATGGGTTCAACATATATGGCTGAATTTACTGATGCAGGTGCATTGCTGGATATCAGCGATTATATTGAATCAAACGATGCACTTTCTCCGGACAACTTTTTTGAAGGAAATGTCGCAACGACAATGTTTGACGATAGTTATTACGGTGTTCCTTGGTATACAGAAACACGTGCCCTATACTACAGAACAGATTTGCTGGAAGAAGTCGGCTATCCTGAAGGACCAAGTAATTGGGACGAATTGTATGACGCAGCAGTGAAATTATCTGAGCGTGGAGATAATATGTACGGATTTGATATCAATCTTCAAGAGCAGACTTTCGGACCTATGTTTGCTAAACAGAACGGATCGGAATTGATTGATGAAGATGGAAATGCAGTATTGAATGAACCAGAATTTGTTGAAGCAATCGAATACTTGCACAGTTTTGTTGAAGCAGGAGCAACAGCAAATCAAGATTTAGGAATTGAAATGTCGCAAAGTTTTGGTGGAGATGGAATCGTACCGATGTTCATCAGTGGTCCATGGTCAATTACAGCAATTGAAGATCAGACAACAGATATCGAAGGTAAATGGGATATTCGTACTTTACCTGAAGGACCAGTGAGCAATGTATCAAACACGGGCGGAGCTAACCTTGCTGTCTGGAGTAGTTCAGATCATCCTGATGAAGCAATGGACTTGATTGAACACATGGTAAGTGTGGATAGCTTAATGACATATTATGATACAACAAGTTCATTACCGGCATTAGTAGAAGCATGGGAAGAAGAGCCGTTCCAAGATGAAAAAATTGCCGTATTTGGAGAACAGCTCGAAAATTCAGAACACATGCCTTTGATTGAAGGATGGGATAGAATGTCTCAAGCCTATCTATCAAGCTTTGAAGAAATTATGGTTGGTGGAGCAGATATTCAAGAAACACTAGATAACTTGAATCAAGAAGTTCAAACAATCATAGAATAGTAAAAGTTCATATATTCAGAGAATCGAATAGATTTTTATTCATTCTCTGAATTTTGATTTTAGAGAGGATGTTTTACATGAAAAGCAAAAAAGCGCCATATTTTTTTATAGCACCTGCAATCATTTTATTGTTGATGTTTTCGATATTTCCGATTCTGATTGCTTTAGTAATTAGTTTTACAGATATGAGTCTAGCAGGATTAGCTGATTTTTCTCGAATTAATTTCCTTGGAATCGAGAACTACCAGAATATTTTACAAGATAGAGTGTTTTTACAGTCAATCACAAACACCTTGTTCTATGTCGTATTCGGTGTACCGCTAGTCATTCTTTTCTCATTGACTATTGCCATTCTGATTAACATGGGTCAGTCAAAATATTTTTCATTTATGAGAGTGGTTTTTTATTCTCCCTCTATTACTAATATAGTAGCGGTTGCGATTGTTTGGGCTTTCCTCTTCAATCCAAGTGAAAGCATCGGACTAATTAATCAAGTTTTAGGAACTGTCGGTATCGGACCAATCGGCTGGTTGACAAGTACAGAATTTTCTAAAATTTCATTAATTATCTTAGCAGTCTGGAGAGGAATCGGAATAAACATGCTGATTTTTTCAGCAGCATTACAGAATATTCCCCGTACGATGTACGAAGCTGCGGAACTTGATGGCGCTACTAGGTGGGAACAAATCTGGTATATCACTATCCCACAGCTGAAGTTTTCAACATTCTTTGTGACGATCACCACTATTATTGGCTGGTTGCAGTTCTTCGAAGAACCTTTCGTCATGACAGACGGCGGGCCGCTCAACAGTACAACTAGTGTGGCTTTATTTATTTATCGTAATGGATTCCAAAATAACCAGTTTGGATATGCAGCTGCAGGATCGTTGCTATTATTCATAGTTATTATTTTAGCAACAATGCTTCAATTAAGATTACAACGACGAGCTGATTAAGAGGAGGGAAAACTAATGATAAATATAGATAAAAAATTAAAAATTATGATTGGGATTGTTTTGGGTCTCTGGGGATTGATTACAGTTATTCCTTTCCTGTGGATGATTCTATCAGCGTTCAAAACAAATCCAGAAATCGTATCGATCCAACCAAGTTTATTTCCACAAGAGTGGACTTTTGACAACTTCAGAGAATTATTTGAACGTTTGAATTTTGATGTGTATTTGATTAATACGGCAATCATCACAGCATTAGGCTTTATTGGTTTATTTTTAAATGCTATGGCTGGATTTGCATTCGCGCATTATAATTTCAAGTTTAAGAATTTCTTATTTCTATTAGTGCTGGCTACGATGATGATTCCAGGACAAGTAACGATGATACCAGTATATTTACTTTTAAACCAAATGGGTTTGACAAATACGTATTTAGGAATCGTACTTCCAGGACTTACTGGAGCATTCGGGATATTTTTATTCAGACAATTTTTCTCAAATATTTCAGAAGAATTTTTTGAAGCAGCAAGACTCGATGGTGCAAGTGACTTTTACGTATTTTTCAGAGTAGCGCTACCATTATCTAAACCGATTATTGCAGTCCAAGGAATTTTAACATTTATAGCAGGTTGGAATTCATTCCTATGGCCATTGATTATAGCAAATGATCAAAGTTTCTATACTTTATCAGTAGGGCTGCAATTACTGCAAGGTCAGCATGGAACCAACTATGCGCTGCAAATGGCAGGAGCTGCGTTTATGGTTATTCCGATCCTGATTATATTTATTATCTTCCAGAAATACATTTTAAGCGGATTTAATATTTCAGGTGGTAAATAGAAAAAGGGAATTAAAGGAGATTAATATGCTAACGACAGAATTAAGAGAACTTTTAAACCAAATGACAATTGAAGAAAAAGTAGGACAGACGATTCAGTTATCGGCTGATTTCTTTTCAGAAGAGACAGAAGATATTACCGGGCCAATGAATGAGATGGCAATGACAGAAGAGAAAAAGTTTCAGATTGGTTCAGTGCTGGGTGTTACGGGTGCTGAAAAAACAATTAAATTACAAAAAGAATATATGGAAAAGCACCGACTATCGATTCCATTATTATTTATGGCAGATGTAATCCATGGCGATCACACCATTTTTCCGATTCCGCTTGGACTAGGTGCTACTTGGGATCCGGAAATGATTAAAGAAGCAGCTAGTATATCCGCGAAAGAAGCGGCTGCTCAAGGATTGCACGTGACATTTTCTCCCATGGTTGACTTAGTGAGAGATCCCAGATGGGGAAGAGTCTTAGAATCTACAGGAGAGGATAAGACTTTAAATAAACATTATGCGAGAGCTTTTGTTGAAGGGTATCAAGGTGCGGATCTTAAAGAAGATTTAACTAAATTAGCCGCTTGTGTAAAACATTTTGCTGGATATGGAGCTCCAAGAGGCGGCCGAGACTATAATTCAGTTGATTTAAACGAGAATACTTTCAGAGAACATTATCTTCCTGCCTATCAGGAAGGGATAGATGCCGGAGCCAAATTAGTGATGACAGCTTTTAACACAATCGACAATATTCCGGCTACAGGAAATAAGCGTCTTATGAGAGAAATACTGAGAAAAGAAATGAATTTTAACGGTGTCTTGATTTCTGACTGGGGAGCAATTGGAGAATTGGTTCCTCATGGAGTAGCGCAGGATAATAAACAAGCTGCAGAATTAGCTTTAGAAGCAGGAGTAGATATTGAAATGATGTCAGCTGCTTATAGTGAGCATTTAGTAGAGTTAGTTAAAACTGATAAAAGTTTAGAGACCTTATTAGATGAAACTGTAATGAACATACTGGTATTAAAAGAAGAACTGGGATTATTTGATAATCCTTATCGTGGAGCGGATGCAGAAATTGAAAAAATAGCTATCTTCTCTTCGGAAAACAAAGAGGTAGCATTAAAAGCAGCAGAAAAATCACTAGTCCTCTTAGAAAACAAAAAAGCACTTCCACTAGATCGATCTGAAAAGGTAGTGTTAACCGGTCCTATGAAAGATTCTCATGATTTACTGGGAGCATGGTCTTGGAAAGGAGATAAAACAAAAACGCCTACACTCAAAGAGGCAATGGATAATCATTTAGGAAAAGATACCGTTAAAGTGATTGATGAAACAGAAATATTTAACGGAGCCCAGAGCTTTTTAATAGCAGAACTGCAAGAAGCAGATACAGTTTTAGTAGCTTTAGGAGAAACCTCTGAAATGAGCGGCGAAGCAACAAGTCGTACAAATATTCAACTTCCTAAAATTCAAATCGAACTTTTGAAAGAATTAAGAAAGTTAAATAAAAAAGTCGTTGCGGTCTTGTTTAATGGAAGACCACTAGATCTTTCTGAAGTGACTCCACTAGTGGATGGTCTGGTTGAAGCTTGGTTTCCAGGTTCAAAAGGCGCTGATGCAATCGTTAACGTATTATACGGAGTTATCAATCCGTCAGGAAGGTTATCTATGACATTCCCACGATCTGTCGGCCAGATTCCGATTTTTTATAACCAGGATAATACCGGTAGACCCAGCGAGCAAGGTAAACCAGCTGATAAGTATTTATCTAAATACCTAGACAGCGAGAACACCCCCTTATATCCATTTGGATATGGATTATCTTATACAACCTTTGAGTATACAGAGTTAACATTATCAAAAACTGAAATTACATCAGCAGATTCAATTGAAGCATCAGTGGTGGTTCGTAATACGGGGGTATCTGCAGGAACAGAAACCGTTCAGCTCTATATTCGTGATAAAGTCGGAGAAGTCGTTCGTCCAGTAAAAGAATTACTTGATTTTAAACAAATCCACCTGGAACCTGGTGAGCGTCGAACAGTAAACTTCACCCTCTCAGAAGAACAATTAAGATATACACATGCAGATCATACTGTAAAGAGCGATCCGGGAGAATTTATACTTGGAATAGGAGCAGATAGTACGATCGAATTAACCCATTCATTCAATTTGATCAACTGAGTTAATTATTGTAAAAAAGTATTCGTTTTAAGGAGTAGTGGCATGAAAACATTAAAGCAGGAAAATAAGCATATGGAAATATTGGAATCAGGGAAGACAAAGGTTACATTTCTTCAATCAGGAGATTTGTATACGTTCAAGCATGACGATATTATGATCAATCAAATTGAAGGAAATATGATTGACGGTTCAATGAATAATATCTATCTGAGATTGTTTGATCAGCACGGACAAGTCCAAAGCTACAAACCTCTATTAGGAATTAAATCTGATAGTACATTTGCAGTTGGAGAAAAGCAAGCAAGCTGGAAAGGATCTTTTGAAGGTATTGAATACATTGTTCGTTTTATTTTATCTGAAGATTCTATTTGGTTTTGGGAAGTAGAAGTTAACGGTTCAAACCGGGATATTGATATTGTGTATGGACAAGATCTTGGATTGGCAGAAGAGGCAGCATTAAAAGCAAATGAAGCCTATGTCGCCCAATATGTTGATCATAAGATTATTGAAACAGATCTAGGATACTCCATCAACTCTAGACAAAATCAACCGCAGAATGGACAACATCCTTATCTGCAGCAAGGAAGTCTAACGATTGCAGATGGTTTTTTGACCGATGGATTTCAGTTCTTCGGTAAATCCTATAAAGAAACAAATGAACCAGAAGTTATCTATTATCCGGATTTTGAAAATAAAAATATCCAGTTTGAATTTGATTACAGTATTTTAAAATCTAAACGTACATCACTAGACGGAACTGCTAAGTTTATTTTTTATAGTTATTATAAAAACTCTCATCCTGAAGCTGTTGAAAAGTTAGAAGAAATAAAAAAGATACAGTCAAATTACGATCAAATAATATATGAAGAGTTGACTGAAAAAAAATCTGTAAGTAAAAAAAATTATCTAGGACAACCTTTACAAACAGTATCTATACAAAAAGATGAAATAGAAGAACTATACCCAAAAAGAGTACAAGAAGAAGTAGTTGATGAAACGTTACTCTCTTTCTTTACAGATAAAAATGCTCATGTGGCACTAAAGGAAAAAGAGTATCTACTAGAACGTCCCCATGGACATATCTTATTTACGCATAACAAGACAGTCCCTGATGAAAGCATTATGAGCACAACCTCCTGGATTTATGGAATTTTTAATGCTCAGCTGGTTTTAGGGAATACAGACATGAATAAAGCTTTATCTAACGCTCGAAATCCAATCAACTATTTTAAAACAAGTGGTCAGCGAGTATACGTTAAGCTTGAAAATGCTTATCACTTATTAACGATGCCTTCATTGATGGAAATCGGGGCTAATTACGTAAAATGGTTGTATAAAACGGAAGAAGAAACGTTTATTGTAACGAACCTTTCTTCTGCGACTACATCCACTATTCAATTGTCAGTAGAAAGCAAAAGTGGTAAAAGTTATGAATATCTGGTTACCAATCAGTTAACAATGAATAGCCGCGAGTATAAAGTTCCAGTCTGGTACGAAGAAAGAGATCAGGCAGTCTATTTTACATTTGATGAACAGACTGCTGCTCACCAGAAGCTTCCTGACCTCACTTATCGATTCAAACTAGAAGGTGCCTCTTCAACGGTTGTGGGTGAAGATTTTATACTGGATGGCATTGACGAGGGAACAGCTATGTTGCTGAATTTTAAAGTTGATGCAACAAGTCAGTTCCAGTTGATTATGCAAGGATCTCTTGATGGAAAACAGTTTGATGATATCAAGTTGTCGTTTACTCAAGAAGTTGAAGCTTTCTCAGCATATTTCGATAAATTAAGTAATGGATTTAAGGTTAACGGTCCTAAACAACTGACTGGAATTTCTCAAAAAATGAATTTAACGACTTGGTGGTATACGCACAATATGCTCGTTCACTACCTTGTACCGCATGGTCTAGAGCAATTTGGTGGAGCAGCATGGGGAACGAGAGATGTCTCTCAGGGACCGGCAGAATATTTAATGGCGATGCAGCAGTATGAGAGTACAAAAGAAATTATAAAAAAAGTCTATACTCATCAACACGTGCAGGACGGAAACTGGCCGCAGTGGTTCATGTTCGATTCTTATACTCAAGTACAAGCCGATGAAAGCCATGGAGACGTGATTGTCTGGCCATTAAAGATGTTGGCAGACTATATTGAATCGACTGGTGATTTTGACATTCTGGAAGCTTCAGTACCTTATTTTGATAAAGTCACAAAAGAAATAACGCAAGAGTCTGAAACAATTAGAGATCATGTAACCAAGCAATTAAATTATATTCAACATCATTTCTTAGGTAATACCTTCTTGTCTTCTTATGGAGATGGTGATTGGGATGATACACTGCAACCGCATAATCAAAGTCTCAAAAAAGATATGGCCAGCAGTTGGACGATCGCTTTGACCTATCAGACTTTACAGAAATTTGCGAAGGGGTTAAAAAACAATCAAGATGGATGGTCAGATGAGATTAGAAAATTATCAGAAAATATTGCAGCTGATTTCAGAAAGTATGTCTCATCAAACGAAGTCGTACCAGGATTTATCTATATGCCAAGTGAAGATGAAATCGTAAAAATGATTCATCCTGAAGATACAACAACAGGAATCCAGTATCGTCTGCTTCCTATGATCAGAGGAATGATCAGTGAACTGTTTACAAAAGAACAGGCTGATAAACATTATGAAATTATTCAAAAACACTTAAATACACCAGATGGCGTTCGGCTGATGAATCGACCAGCTACCTATAGAGGTGGAGTCAGCCACCAATTCAAGCGAGCAGAGCAAGCGGCAAACTTTGGTCGTGAAATTGGCCTAATGTATGTACATGCACATATCAGATATATCGAAGCGATGGCTAAAATCGGTAAGCCGAATGAAATCTGGAAAGGTCTTGAGACGATCAATCCAATTAATATTCAGCAAGTCGTAGAAAATGCAGAACTAAGACAGAGCAATACGTATTTCAGTAGTTCAGATGCTGATTTTTCTGATCGCTATGAAGCTCAAGAACAGTTTGATTTAGTTAAAAAAGGGGATGTAAAGGTAAAAGGTGGATGGAGAATTTACTCAAGCGGGCCGGGTATTTATATGAATCAACTGGTCTCAAACGCCTTAGGTATTCGAATTCAAGACAAGAATCTAGTACTAGACCCTGTTTTAACAAAAGAAATGGATGGATTAACTGTAGAGTATTACTACGACGATAAACCGCTTATTATAAATTATCATTATAATGAACAAAGCCAATTGAATGTTAGAGTAAACAATCAGGAAGTTTCACATAAAATGATTGAAAATCCTTACCGAAATGCTGGGGTTCGTCTTGATGATTCAGATTTAATCAATCATTTGAACCAAGAAAAAAATATTATTGATGTGTATTATTCGGTTTATAATTAATCACTAATTGGAAAACATGAAATTC
The DNA here is from genome assembly GCF_001895285.1 of Marinilactibacillus sp. 15R. Lineage (NCBI taxonomy): Bacteria > Bacillati > Bacillota > Bacilli > Lactobacillales > Carnobacteriaceae > Marinilactibacillus > Marinilactibacillus sp. 15R. The sequence goes on along the minus strand of NZ_CP017761.1, from coordinate 2,424,060 downwards.
AGCAGGAAAAAGTAGTGTAAAAATATTTTAGGAGAGATAATCTTGAAACTGCTATTCATTGATGTAGATTCATTGAGACCAGACCATTTAGGTTGTTACGGATATCATCGAAACACTTCTCCAAATATTGACCGTATAGCAGAAAGAGGCATAAGATTTACTAAATATTATGCCTCTGATGCTCCCTGCAAGCCCTCTAGAACAGCATTTACTACTGGGAAGTTTGGTATACGAACAGGAGTAGTGGATCATGGTGGTAAAGCGACTAATTTAAGGAATTCTGAGAAAAATTCAGATTTTAAAGATGGTCTTGAAACCTTCAGTCTTCCAGGTATTTTACGTCAAAAAGGCTTGGAAACTGTCTTAGTCAGTACCTTTCATGAAAGACATTCTGCATGGCATTTTGCAGCAGGATGGAATCAGATTTTTAACTGCGGTAAATTGGGAGACGAAATAGCATCTGAAGTCACACCGATTGCATTAAAGTGGTTAAAATCAAATACTGATAAAGATAATTGGTGTTTATATCTAAATTACTGGGATCCACATACTCCTTATCGTACACCAGAAAGTTATGGTGAACCATTCAGAAATGATCCTTTACCTGACTGGCTGACTAAAGAAAAACTTGAGAAAGACAGAGAATTAGCTGGACCGCATTCTGCTAGAGAAGTTGACATGTACTGGAATAAACCATTGCCTGAGTATCCAAGATATCCTACTGAAATAAAAGATATGGATGATATGCGTAAATTAATTGATGGGTACGATACGGGGATACGTTATATGGATGACCATTTAGGACAGATTTTTGAAGAATTGGATAACCAAGGGATTTTAGATGAAGTTGCGGTAATCATAACAGGTGATCATGGCGAAAACCTAGGTGAGCTGGGGATTTATGCTGAGCATGCTACAGCCGACAAAGGTACATGTAACATACCTATGATTCTTTCGCTTCCAGAGCTGAAAGATAGTAGGATTGACGATAACTTTCATTACAATATGGACATCTTACCGACTCTTGCAGAATGGCTAAACGTGGAATCAGATCCTGAGTGGGACGCAAGAAGTTTTGCACCTGCATTAAGTGGACAGTCCTATAAAGACCGCAAGTTTCTAGTGATTAGTCAATGTTCTCACGTTTGTCAGAGAAGTGTTTTATTTGATAAGTGGTTATATATAAGAACTTATCACGATGGCTTTCATTTATTTGAAAAGCACATGCTATTTGACTTAGAGGAAGATCCTTATGAACAACATAATCTGGCTGAAACTAGAGAAGACATTGTAAGAGAAGCAATAGAATTGTTGAATGAATGGCATGACGAGATGATGGCTAAAATGACAGAACCAGTAGACCCTTTATGGACCGTGATAAATGAAGGCGGACCCTATCACGCCAAAGGCAATCTTGAAATGTATATCAATCAGCGATTACTTCCAACAGGGAGAACAGAAGCCGTTGAGAAATTAAAGCAAGCGTATCCAAATGAATTTAAGGTATAATGTAACTTGAATTTATAAGTTCTCTTAAAATAGCTTGCGAAAGCGATTCAAGATAGTTAAAGTGAAATATGTGAGTTAGTAGATTGTAAAAGAAAGTTAGGTAGATTCTTATGACTGGAATCAAAGATATAGCTAAAAAAGCGAATGTGTCTATTTCAACTGTCTCCTATGCATTGAATAATAGTTCTAAGGTCAGTGAAAAAACTAGAAAACGTATTCTGATGATTGCTGATGAAATGAATTATATCCCAAATAGAGCAGGACAGAATTTGAGGAGGAAACAAACTAGAATCATTGGTGTTCATCTATCCAGTTATAGTGGTAGTTTTTATGGTGATTTACTAGATGGTATTCATAATATGGCTAAAGAACTAGGGTTTGATATCATTGCTTGTTCTGGAGAAAAGTCTCGCCTGTTTCTGCCACAGGGAATGATTGATGGAATTATCGTATTGGATCAGTATTATCCAGATGAACAGTTGCTTAAATATGCTGAAGAAGGTCATTCGATTGTAGTCTTAGATAGACAATTAGAACATGAGAATATTCGACATGTACTGCTTGATAATCAAGAAGGAATGAAACAAGCAGTGCAATCATTAAAGTCTTCTCCAGTAGAAGTCATTGACATTATTGGTGGACCAAAAGGCAACTTTGACAGCAAAGAACGACTGCAGACAGCAACACAAGAGATTAGTAAATTAGGGAAAAAATTTCGTATTTATAAAGGTGAATTTACAGAAGAATCAGGATATCTAGCGGCACGAGAGATAGCAGCTGAAGCAAAGAAACAATCTGGGCCGCAGGCAAAAAAAATCCAGATTATTGCATTAAATGATGAAATGGGAATCGGCGCTTATAATTATTTTAAAAACTCTTCATTAAATACGGAAACTGAAGTGAAAATCATTGGATTTGATAATCTTGTCGTCAGTCGCTATCTAGATCCCAAAATGCATAGTGTAACCTACTCAAAAAGAGAATGGGGTGCGGTAGGTATGAATACGCTATACAAAATGTTGAATGGAGAAAGAGGAAAAGATGCACTGATTTCAACGAAGTTTTCGGCGAATCAATAAATGAGGTGAAACTATATATGGCATGGTGGAAAAATTTAGTCGTTTATCAAATCTATCCCAGAAGTTTTCAGGATTCCAATGGGGATGGAATCGGGGATATTCCCGGTATTATAAAGCGTTTAGATTATCTGCAGACATTGGGCGTGAATGCAGTTTGGCTGAGTCCAGTCTATGAATCTCCAAACGATGATAATGGCTATGACATCAGCAACTATGAAGCGATACATCCTGAATACGGAACGATGGATGATATGAATAATCTGATTGCTGAAGCCGATAAAAGAAATATTAGGATTATTATGGATCAAGTAGTGAATCATACTTCTGATGAACATCCCTGGTTTCAAGAAGCGATTAGAGCTAAAACAAGCAAATATAGAGATTATTATATTTGGAGAGACCCAGTTAATGGGAGAGAACCCAACGATTTAAAATCAGCATTCGGAGGTTCAGCATGGGAATATGATGAAAAATCTGGACAATACTATCTTCATATTTTCAGCAGGAAACAACCGGATCTAAATTGGGAAAATAAAGAAATGCGTCAGGATATCTATAAGATGATGAATTTCTGGCTGGATAAAGGAATTGGCGGTTTCAGAATGGATGTTATTGATTTATTAGGAAAAGATCCTGATCAGAAAATAACCGGGAACGGTCCAAAATTACATGATTTTCTGAAAGAAATGCACCAGAAGACCTTTGGAAACTATGATGTCATGACTGTTGGAGAAAGCTGGGTGCTGACGCCTGAAACAGCCCCGCTTTTTGCAGACGAAGGCAGAAATGAATTAAATATGATGTTTCAATTCGAACACCTGATGATTGATGAATTGCCCGAAACTTCAAAATGGGACTTAAAGAAGTTAGACTTAATAGAATTGAAACAAGTGTTTAACAAATGGCAAACTGGGATACCGGATACTACGTGGAACAGTTTATTCTGGGATAATCACGATACCCCTAGAATCGTGTCAAGATACGGTAACGACAAGAAATATCGGGTTGAGAGTGCAAAGATGCTAGCTATTTTGCTTCACTTGATGAAAGGTACACCATATATTTATCAAGGGGAAGAAATCGGGATGACAAATCTAGCAATTAATCACATCTCAGAAGTTCAAGATATTGAAAGCTACCGACTATATCACGAAAAATTAGCTCAAGGTTGGACAGAAGAACAAATTATTGAAGCAATCAACACCAAAGGAAGAGATAATGCACGCACACCAATGCAATGGGCAGATAGTGCGAAGGGAGGATTTACAACCGGGACCCCTTGGATGAAAGTCAATTCAAATATTCAAGAAATCAATGTTGAAGAGGCCCTGAAGGATGAAAATTCCGTTTTTTATACTTATCAGAAACTAATTCAGTTAAGAAAAGAACATACTGTAGTTATTGATGGAGAATTTAAAATGATGCTTTTAGATCATCCGAAGATTTTTGCATATGAACGTCAAAATTCCGATACTACTTGGCTGATTGTGGCTAATTTCAGTGATCAGGAAACCAAACTGTCACTGTCAGATAAAGAACAAATTGTGGAAGTCATTATTTCTAATTCAGATAAAAAAGCTTACAATTTAAAAGAACTGAATCTATCCCCATATGAAACTTTCGTAGTGGAGAAATAACTATCTTTAAAATACACTTATTCCTTTTAAAAGGGAGTAAGTGTATTTTTCACCTCAATCATTATGACTTGTTTAGTTAGTTGTTTTCATAGTTAAAGACAGGTATTTTTTTATTCGCTCATTACATATTATGATTGAATAATTATTTAGTTGCGTATACTTTTATGTTAGGATTTTATAGGATAAAAGGAAAGAGGCGAAGTAAATGGAAGGGTTGAATATAAGACCTGTTACTAAAGATAACTGGCGAGCAATAGTAGAATTAAAACCGCTAACTGATCAGGAAAAATATATTACCTCAAATGCTGAATCATTACTAGAATCGTTTTATGAAACACGATACAACTGGTCTGCTTTTGGATTGTTTAAAGAAGAATACCCAATTGGATTTACGATGATTGGAGCTTTTAATGCCGAAAAAGAGTATATCTGGTTAGATCGGTTTATGATTGATGGTCAATTTCAAGGAAAGGGATATGGAAAGAAATTTCTTCAATTGATAGTGGATTATATTCAGTCAAAATGGCAAGTAAAAGATATTGTGCTCAGCATAGTGAAAGAAAACAATCAAGCAAAAAAATTATATGAAACAATTGGATTTATAGATACTGGAAGAATCGATGAGGAAAATGGAGAGTTGGTTATGATTTTAAATGTTAAAAAATAATACGGAAGATATCCTTTGATCTATCAGATAAAAACAATAAAAACCAGAAACTTCTGATTAAGAAGTCTCTGGTTTTTGTGATTTATTGGTTGTTCAAGAAATTTAAACCCAAGCACCTTTACGGAATATTGGAACACGTGAACCATCTTCACGAATACCGTCAACATCCATTTGATCCGAACCAAACATGAAATCAACATGAACATCAGAGCGATTTAAACCTGCAGCTTTTAATTCTTCTTCTGACATTTCTGTTCCGCCAATTAAGTTAAAAGCATATGCAGATCCTAAAGCTAAGTGATTTGAAGCATTTTCGTCAAACAAAGTATTGAAGAAAGTTAAACCAGATTGAGAAATTGGAGAAGCATCTGGCACTAAAGCAACTTCGCCTAAACGAGCTGAACCTTCATCTGTCTCAATCAATTTCTTGATGACGTCTTCTCCTTTTTCTGCTGTTACTTTTTCTACTTTTCCATCTTTAAAGTGGAATTGCATACCTTCGATAATATTACCTGCATAGCTCAATGGTTTTGTGGAAACAACTACACCATCTACATGATTTGCATCTGGAGCTGTAAAGACTTCCTCGGTAGGCATATTGGCCATGAATCTTTCTCCGCGTGAGTTGTTGCTTCCAGCACCTTCCCAGCGATGTCCTTTAGGTAGGCCCACTGTCAGGTCTGTTCCTGGTGCAGTAAAATGAACAGCAGTGAATTGCTCTTTATTTAATTCTTCTGCTTTACTATCTAAGGTAGTATCTTTATTTTCCCAGGTTTTTATTGGATCTTCATCATAAATGTTCACTGCTTTAAAGATAGCATCCCACAAAGCATCTTGTTGTTCTTCTTTTGTTTCTAAATCTGGGAAGACTTTAGCCGCCCATTTTTCGCCTGAAGCAGCAGCGACTAGCCAGCTGACTTTGTTTGATTGAGTTGCACGTCTCATAGCAGAAAAAGCTCTACCTGAAGCAGCTTGCGCAGCAGCAATTTTTGAACTATCCAATCCCTGCAATGAATCTGGGTCAGATGAACGAACACTGATACGGCTGGCTCCTTTTTCGATATGATCCAAACTTTCATCTATTTTATATTGCGGAATATTAGTTAATACTTCTTCAGAAGCGTATTTAAATGTAGAACGATCAATGCTGTCATCTGACCATTTAACGATTACTTCTTTAGCGCCTTTTTGATAGGCAGCTTCTGTAATCAAACGTGCCAGTGGAGCCTGGTCCACATCAATATTCAGCACTACTGTGTGTCCGCTTTGAACGTTGACCCCAGTCGATACGATCAGAGCAGCGTATTTTTTCAATAATTCATCAAAATTTGCAATTGCCATCTTATAATCCTCCTAAAAAGTATAAAATCTCTTCTCTAATATAATAGCATACTCTAGAATCTAGTGCGAGAAGGCAGATTATATCCGATAAAATACTACCCGGTTAGGCGGATTTTAGCGTTATAAACATTAAATTTGTTACTATTTAACTACACATGTTTTGTGTTTATGACAAATTTAGCTATTTGATTTTATATAACGAACGTTATAAAGATGTGGTTAATCGGTGTTTTAATAACTTTTGTTTTTTGATATACTCTTATGGTAGTGATTATTTGTTCTTTTATTGTTATGTTAAGTATGTTATACTTAGAAGCATTATCGGATTATCAAGGAGAAAATAAGGAATTGAGGGAGACTGGAAGGTGCCAAGACAAAGAACGATTTTAAGAGAAAATATTTTAGGAGCTTCTATGGAATTGTTAAGAACGAGTGGGTTCAAACAATTTACGGCGAGACAAATCGCAATCAAAATGAATTCTTCAACTCAGCCGATTTATAAAGAGTTTAAAAACATGGAAGACTTAAAAATAGGGTTACTTGACTATGTTAAACAGTATTTAACAGAACGAGTTTATTCTACTCAAGAGTCTCGGGATCCTTTAATGGAAGTATGTAAAAATTATATACTTTTCGCAAAAAATGAACCAACACTTTTTTCTGCAATCTATATGGATCGGGAGTTTGAAGCGGTTCAACTTCATGATTTTGCATATGATAAGGTTACCGAAATCATTGCAAATGTCGAAGAAATTAGAAGTGAGAGCAGTATAAATGACTATCTTGATAGATTATGGCCAGCTATTCATGGAGTAGCGATGCTGGTAGCCCAAGGTAAAATAGTGTACAACAACGAAGAAGAAGTCAGTCGTAAAGTTTCTGATATTATCCATGCAAGTAAAGAAACTCAATATTAAACTGACCTAAAAAGAAGGCAGTCCGATCCTGATTCGGACTGTCTTCTTTTTACTATTTCAACAGATAATGTAATTCTATTTTATTTTTGAAAAAACTCTCATTTAGTTATGTGTTATATCTTTATACTATTTTTAAGTTACGTGATAAAATAGATATTGATTGAAAACTGAAATTGGGAGATTAACGAATATGAAATTATTTGAACCTATTCAACTAGGTAAACTGAAATTAAAAAATAGAATCGTTATGGCGCCCATGTGTATGTACTCAGTAGTAAAAAGGGACGGTGAACTAACCCCTTTTCATAATGTACATTATGCTAGTCGAGCAATTGGCGGAGTAGGGCTGATCTTTTTTGAGGCTACGGCTGTTTCTGAAGAAGGACGAATCACTGATCAAGATCTTGGTTTATGGAATAATGATCAAATGTTGAAAATAAAATCCTTAGCAAATACAATCCATAATTTAGGAAGCCAAGTAGGTATCCAGCTCTCACATGCTGGAAGAAAAGCTGAAGATGCAAGGAATCTAGCAGCACCAAGTGCAATTGCTTATAACGATAGTTACCAGACACCATTAGAATTATCTTCTAAGGGAATAGAAAAAGTGATTGCTGATTTTAAAGCATCAGCACAGAGAGCAGCTGATGCGGGAATGGATGTTATACAAATTCATGCTGCCCATGGATATTTAATAAACCAGTTTTTATCCCCTTTAACAAATCTTAGAGAGGATCAGTATGGATCACAGTCTTTAGAAAATCGTTTCCGGTTACTTAAAGAAATTATTCTAGAAGTACAAAAAGTATTTAAAGGCAGTATCTGGGTTAGATTTTCTGCAACTGATTATGATGAAGAAAGCACAACAATCAAAGAGTTCGATCAAATGAATCAATGGTTAAAAAATCTCTCAGTAGATGTTGTGGATGTTTCAACAGGAGGTTTGCTGCCTAAAAGACCGACCAGGATTTATCCTGGCTATCAGGCTCAATACGCTGAACATTTCAAAATAAATTCTAGCTTAAAGATATCAACAGTAGGTAAATTAGGTGATCCCAATTTAGCTAACTACATTCTTGAAACTGAGCAAGCAGATCTGATTGCTCTTGGAAGACCCTTACTAAGGAATCCCAATTGGCCGATGATGGCGGCAAGAGAACTTGGTTACACAGAATTTGAATCCTATAATCCATCTTATGGGCGAGGATTCAACGAGTAGTCAATATGTAAACAATAGAAGTGAGGAAATAAAAATGAAAAAATTATCCTTAATTATTCCTGCTTACAACGAGGAAGAAGTTCTTCCTCAATTAATTGAGAGACTGAATGAAGTGAGTCAACATTTAAGCAACTATCAATTCCAGTTCTTGTTTATCAATGATGGGAGCTCTGATAATACACTAGAACTCTTGAAAGAGCTGAATAAAAAAGATAAAAGAATGCAATATGTAGACCTTTCTAGAAATTTTGGAAAAGAAACAGCAATGCTGGCTGGGTTTGACTATGCTAATGGTGATGGAATCGTGATTCTAGATGCAGATTTGCAGCATCCACCAGAAGTAATAGAAGAAATGATCAACTGGTGGGAACAAGGATACGAAGATGTATATGCGGTCAGAAAAAAACGCGAAGGAGAAACCTTCTTAAAAGTATGGACTTCCAAGCTTTACTATAAGATCGTACAAAAAATGACACCGGAAAAAGTTATTCCTCAAGCTGGAGATTTCAGACTTTTAGATAAAAAGTGTATTTATGCGCTAAGACAATTACGTGAAAAAGAACGTTATACAAAAGGAATGTACGGATGGATCGGCTTTAAAAAGAAAGAAATCACCTACTTTGCAGAAGAACGTGCAGCTGGTGAGACAAAATGGAAATGGAGTAATTTGTTTAAACTGGCTATTGATGGAATCACTTCTTATAGCACGGTTCCCCTGAAAGTATGGTCATATATTGGCTTTACGATTTCTGTATTAGCTTTTATTTTCTTAGCAGTTGAAACGATTAAAACAATCGTATTTGGAACAGATGCAGCTGGATATCCAACACTCCTAGCAGCTATCTTATTTTTAGGTGGGATACAATTGATCTCGCTGGGCGTTATCGGAGAATATCTGGGAAGAGTATTTGTAGAAACGAAAGGCAGACCTGCTTACTTTATCCGAGAATCTTCTGAATTTGATGAATCTGAAAAGGAAGAAAATGAATGATCAAACTATTGAAAGATCAATATACTAAATATGAGGAAGTAATTAATTATTTATTTTTTGGAGTCTTGGCAACAGTTGTCAATATTGTAATTTTCTTTATTTTTGATACTTTACTCCAAACGCCTTATTTATTTGCAAATGGGTTATCCATTATCGGGGCCATACTTTTTGCTTTTTTTACAAATAAAAAATACGTATTTAAATCTGAAACGGTTTCAAAAAGAGAGGCTTTTAGAGAATTCTATCTTTTTGTAGGCTTTCGATTGACTTCAGGGATTTTTGATATGCTCAGTATGTATATTCTAGTAGATTTCTTAACGATCGATACCAATGTTTCTAAAATTATTACACAGTTTATAGTAGTGGTATTGAATTATGTGTTCAGTAAAGTTTTCATTTTCAAGCAGGAAGAGGGAGAGAATGATTAGTGCAGGACAAATCGATAGGCGGATAATATCGAAACAAACATTAGGGTTATACAGTTTACTATTTGTATTGATGATGTCAGCGATTTTCGGATATTATTTTTTTGCTGCAAATGCTTCTTTTATTTGGACAACGGATGGATATACGCAGCATTACTTAATTTTTCATGATTACCTTGAAAAACTGCGAGGATTCTTTACTGGATCTGGTTTTCCATTGTGGGACTGGTCGATCGGTATGGGTTCAGATGTCATTCAATCATATGGCTATTACGTAATTGGAGATCCTTTCGTATACTTAGGATTACTGTTTCCAGAATCAATGACAGAAATTGCTTTTCACTTGCTCATTATTCTTCGGGTCTGGGCGGTTGGAGGCAGCTTTTTATTATTTGCAAAGAAAATGAACTTTTCTCATTATGCTGGACTGATCAGTGCTATACTTTATGCCTTTGCAAATTATGGAATCTTCAATATGTCTAGACATCCTTTTTTTATACTTGCAATGATCTGGTTCCCTTTGCTTTGTCTTGGAATGGAAAAAATCTTTCTTAATGAACGAAGTACAGTATTTACGGTAGCCGTAGCACTAAGTGCATTCAGCAATTTTTATTTTTTCTATAAGTTGACAATACTGATTTTCTTCTACGCTGTAATTAGATATTTTATAGTGTATAAAAAAACTCAGAAAGAGTCTCTACTAAAATTATTTCTGAAAACTACAGTGGCCTATGTAATAGGTTTAATGATTTCTGCCATATTATTTTTGCCAGTCGTTTATGGATTCTTGAATGCTTCCAGGACGCCGGGTGGAGTCGAAATCAATATGTGGATTTATCCATTAGAGTATTATTATGCTTTATTTGATCATACTGTCGTTCCTGGCAGTTATTTCTGGACAATTGGTGGATTTTCTTTACTTTCATTTATCGCTTTAGTTTCTCTGAATTCTTTACCAAAGTTCAAGTTTATTAAAGTCACTTTAAGCTTGTTATTGATTTTGTTATTATTTCCTTTTTTTGGCTCCTTAATGAATGGTCTATCAGGTCCTTATAATCGATTCTCATTTGTGTTCGCATTTTATCTGGCATTAGCCGGGGGATACCTCGTAGATCATAAAAGTGATCTTAAGCAAACTGCAAAGAATAAATCTATGTTCCTCATGATTATTTATACCATAGCTGCTGTAATCTCTATTTTGATTCCGGGCTATTTAACGGTCTATATAACGATCCCGGTTTTTATTGGCTGGGTGATGTGGTATGTACTCTTTACAAAGCGTTTCAGCGGCTCTAACAAAAAAAGTCAGATGATATTAGGGTTGGTTGTACTCAATATGGTTTCAAATGGTATTGGCTATTATTATAGCTTTGGAGGAAATATGATTTCTAAGGTGTTGGATTATGGGACAGTTGAAGAAAAATATCAACAGGCATTAGGTGGACTTGAAAGTAATAGGACGATAGAAAGTCAGGATATCAGTAGAGTAGGGGTCACTTCAAAAGATAATCGCATCCGAAACCAGTTCATTTACTTGGATATGATGGGACTCAATTCTTACTTATCCATCTCGAATGGTAATTTGTCAGAGTTTGCGCGCGCTATCGAAACCAGTCCCTATCAGACGATTCAGCCATTAAGAGGAGGAGTGGATGATCGAAGCGGCGTGAATAATTTTCTAGGAGTTAAGTCTATTATTACAAAAAAAGAAAATGAAGCATTTATTCCATATGGTTATGACATCATTGAAGATGCTGATGAGAATCAGGACTTCATTCTAGCAGAAACAGAAAATGAATTTCCTTTTGCCTACACTATAAATCAAGGTATGTCTCGTTCTTCCTTTATGGAATTGAATGCTCTTGAAAGAGAAACGGCACTGGCTAATAACATCATATTAGAAGATGAAGAATATAAAGAAAGTAGTCTACTGCCAGCTGACCTTCAAACTGAAATAGAAGAAGTATCGTTTGAACTAAATATTTCTGATGAAACACCAGTGACACTAGAAAATCATTTGTATACGACAAAATCAGAACAAATGACTTTGGAACTAACGATTGATCGTCCAGAAGAATTAATTGGTTCAGAATTATATGTTAGATTAGAAGGATTAAAATATTATCCGATTGAAGAAAACATTCTACTCAGACAACCAACAAACTATACATTAACTGCAGCTTATGGCGATATTGAAAAAAATGTATATCAAGCAGATCGGTATAGTTTCAGTTCGTATTACCCTAGAGACTCCATGCTGATTAATCTTGGATATATAGAGCAGGATCAAGATATAAATGATCAGATTACGCTCAACTTTAATCGCTTTGGAAAATATTCCATTGATTCAATAAAATTATATGCTAAGCCGATAGATGAAGCACAGATTTCTGAAGCCGCTGCTAGCAGAGATGAAAAAGCTTTGAAAATTACTACCTTCGCTGATCAGATAATTAAAGGAGAAATTGAAGACACAAATGATGAATGGCTCGTGACGACGATCCCTTATTCTGAAGGCTGGAAAGCTGAGATTAATGGAAAAGCCGTTGAACCTGTAAAAGCGGATCTTGGTTTTGTGGGATTACCTTTGAACAAAGGGGATAATAATGTGACACTAACGTATCGGACACCTCATCTACTAACTGGATGTCTAGTAACTTTACTAGGATTAGGGCTACTTGGGGTAAATCACTTTATTTTACAAAAAGATAAGCTCTAAAAAAATAAAAGACCCGTTCTGAAATTAATCAGAACGGGTCTTTAGGTGCGCCCGGCATGGGCGATAACTTGGTGGTGAAAGTCCACTACAGACTTTGCAGTAGGAACTGTTAGCTGAAAGCAAGGGTGTCCATCGTGAGGTGGAATCTAAAGGAAGCTGGAGGCAAACACTCGCACTGACGAACAGAAACCTTATATGAAGGCTGAAGAGGGACGGATGAGTCTGCCTAACAAGACAAAGTCCAATACTGCACGAATCCCTTACAGTAAATGAGGCAGTGACATGAGTGGAAGGTTATCGCACCTTACCTGGGGAGATCTGTCTAGCGATACAGATGTATCGTAGTAACAACGAATAGACAGAAGTCAGCCGAGGTCATAGTAGGGAAAACGTACCGAAGGACCGAACAATATCAAATACAAAGTAAAGACTGGAGGTTAGAGGAAGCGAAGACTACAGAAAACAATGGAAACATTGGCAATCTGCGGAGGGATAAGGTGGAACCGAAAGAGTATGTAGATGTGTAGAGCTTTCTTCTAGGTTAAATGAAAGAAATGTATGGTAAGTCTCCATCACTGATGGAGCTCGTTGTAAGAAAAGAAAATTTACTCGAAGCAGCCCAAGTCGTTAGACGAAATAAGGGCGCTGCTGGAGTAGATGGCATGACAGTTTTTGAGGTTGAAGGCCATATTGAGAAGTATTATCTGCCCTTAAGGCAGAAGCTGCTTGATGGGACATACAAACCTCAACCTGTTAAACGGGTTGAAATCCCGAAAGCAAACGGTGCGAAGCGCAAGCTTGGCATACCGTGTGCACGCGATCGTGTGGTACAACAAGCGATCAAACAAATCATTGAACCCTATATCGACCCCTATTTCCTTCCGCAAAGTCATGGGTTCCGACCAAATAAAGGAACACATACAGCGCTGAAACAATGTGCCAAGTTCTATGAAGAAGGATATAAAGTGGTTGTGGATTGTGATTTAAAGCAATGCTTTGACACGTTGAATCACGACAAACTCATGTACCATCTTGAGCAGTTCATCAAAGATAAGATGATACTCAAGATTATCCGTAAGTTCTTGATGAGTGGTGTAACAGACCTGTCTGGCGAATTCGTAGAAACTCATACAGGCGCACCGCAAGGTGGTGTATTGTCACCCCTTCTCAGCAATGTATACTTACATGAACTGGATAAAGAGCTTGAAAAACGAGGACACCGATTCGTTCGATACGCAGATGACTTTGTCATTTATGTGAAATCGAAACGAGCAGGGGAACGAGTCATGAAAAGTGTGACTCGTTTTATTGAAAAAGACCTCAAACTTATCGTCAATGACGAAAAGAGTAAAGTGGGGTCTCCCACTCGTTTAAAGTTCTTGAGCTGTCTGATGATGAAAGTGAATGGAACCTATCGTTTTATTCCTACAAAAGAAGCCAAGAAGAAGTTTAAGCGTACATTAAAACGGCTAACGAGTCGTAAACGTCCAGGAAACTTCATTACTGTTATAAAGGAAATCAACCAAGTCACAAGAGGTTGGATTGGCTACTTTGGATTAGGATTTATCAAAAGATTCATATCAAACGAGATAGAACCATGGTTACATCACAGACTTAGACAGCTTATCTTAAAAAGATGGAAACGACCGAAAACAAAGATAACGAAGTTATTAGAGTACGGTTTAGATGAGGATAGCGCAAAACGGATTGGATTTTCAAGAAAGAAATACTGGCGACTATCCAAAACGCCTGAAGTTCATTGGGCACTTACAAACGAAAGACTCCACCAGTGGGGCTTAGTTTCACTAAGCCACCTAGGGGAGTCTGCTTACAAAAGATATTGAACCGCCGTATACGGAACCGTACGTACGGTGGTGTGAGAGGTCGACAAGTCAATTAATGGCTTGTCTCCTACTCGATTTTAAGAATTAGAAAGAAGTCTGATCTGGATCTTGGGCAGAACCTGCGCGACCTTTTAGACTATCGATTTTTTTCATATCTTCTTCTTCAATTTCAAAATCAAAAATATCTGCGTTCTCATGAACGCGTTCTTCATGAACAGATTTTGGTAAAGGCAAGAATCCGTGCTGTAAACTCCAGCGCAGTACTAACTGTGCAATTGATTTGTTGTATTTAGCAGCTAATTCTTTAAGTTCTTCAACCTCGAAGATTTTACCTGTTCCTAGAGGACTATAAGCTTCAGAAACAATATCATGAGCCTGGTTATACTTCACGACTTCTGTCTGCATATCACTAGGATTCAATAAGATCTGATTCAAAGTAGGCTCGATTTTAGCTGTTTCAGCTAATGCTTCTAAGTGATGTGGATGGAAGTTTGATACGCCTATAGCACGAATTTTTCCAGCTTCAACAGCTTCTTCCATAGCTCGCCAGCTCTGAGCATTTGCTTCTTTCCAATTATCTCTATATTTAATAGGATTTGGCCAATGGATAATATATAAGTCAATATAGTCAGTATCTAGTTTATCCAATGAGTCTTGAATGGCTTTTTTAGCTTCTTCATAGCCATGTTCCTGATTGCTGAGCTTAGTAGTAATGAAGATTTCTTCACGATTCAAACCACTTTTTTTGATGCCGCGACCAACACCTGTTTCATTTTTATAAGCAGCCGCAGTATCAATATGACGATAGCCTGCTTCTAAAGCCCAAAGTACAGACTTTTCAGCTTCTTCGTCTGTAGATTGCCAAGTACCGAAACCAACTACTGGAATCTCGACACCATTTTTCAAAGTATACGTATCTGTTAATGACAAAATAATCCCTCTTTCCTAATCTTTAATAAGTAAAATTATACATCATATATCCAAATAGTGCGAATTAAAGGAAGCGAAAAACTGACATTCTTTGAAAATTTCTCATAGAATGTCAGGTTTTTTATTGTTTATTAAATGCTTCGATCAAAGACTTAGCGAATGCTTGAAGATTTTTAGTGTCCTCTTCTTCAGGATCAAGGTCGACTTTGACACTTTCAGCGCCTTTTATAGCGCCTGTTTTATCAAATTGGTCATTGAAGTCATCGACTGATTTACAATATTTCTCATAAAAAGTATCACCTGAACCAAATGTACCGTAAATCTTTCCAGATAGATCGAGTTCTTCTAATTCTTCATAAAAGTCTACAATCTCGTCTGGAAGATTAGCATCGGTCCCATATGTGTAAGTTCCGACAATTGCGATATCTACATCTTCAAAGTCTGTTGGATCAGCTGAGTAACTCTCGACCAGTTCAACTTCGGCCCCTAATTCTCTAAAAGCTTGTTCAATGATTTCAGCACATTGTTCTGTATTTCCAGTCAGACTGGCATACACGATCATTACTTTAGGCACGGACTTCCATCCTTTCTGTATACTCATCTCATTAAACAGTATAGCAAAGAAAGACCAACAAAAAAAGTAGTGTGAAGTATATTTCATTTTAGCCTTTTAACCCTTTGGACTGACGGAACATATCTTCCACAACAATATCAAAAATCTCACCTAAGGTAGAACAGTATTCTAAAATCTCCCAAGGCTGGTTAGTATGAAAATGAATTTTAATCAAATTTTCATCTCCAACTGCTAGAAGACAATCACCAGCAAAATGTTGATTAAAGTAAGTAGAAATAGCATCTTCAGATAAATTTTCTCCTTCTATCAGTAACTGAGTGTCATATCTAAATTCGTTGTCCATAAGAATTCTCCCTTTTTTGTAAATCGTATAGTTTACGATTTTTAAATATGAATATAATATATCTGATATATAGAAGATAAGCAATCTCTTGAATTGAAAGCGGAATGTTATCTTTGATTTATGAGAGGAAATTAAGGAAATTTATATAAAACAAAGCAGCTGGGACAAAAGTCTTCATTGTCTAAAAATTTGAAGTATCGGAAAATCAAGGATTTTATTTTGGTTTGACGGCGTTTTAGTTTCTAGCTCGTTTGCTCTCAGTCTCTATCTTTATTGTTACGCATGCCAATTTCTCTAAAAATAGATACTTTGCTTGAGTATAGAAACCTGACTGAGACGAGCTGAATGGTGTGAGGAACTGCTCTTATCTGGCAACTGAATGGAGATCTCTTAGTGAGTTGATTGATATACTGCTTTTATCTGGCAACTGAATGGAGATCTCTTATTGAGTTGATTGATATGCTGCTTTTATCTGGTAACTGAATGGAGATCTCTTATTGAGTTGATTGATATGCTGCACTTATCTGGTAACTGAGTGGAGATCTCTTAGTAAGTTAAGTGATGAACTGCTCTTATGGGGTAAAGTTCATATAACTGTGTAAAAACAAAAGCCATATGTAGATTAATCCAGAACCAAAACAAACAGATACAAATCAAAGAAACTGGGACAAAACTAGATAGAATGTAAAATCCCATCAAATCAAGGGAATTCACTCCTTGATTTGACGGGTTTTTGGTTGTTATACACTTCAAATTATTGCTCAATAGAAACTTTTGTTCCTACCTCTTTGTAATGATTCAATCATTTATTTTAAGATTTAATATTAATAACGATTTTGCCTTTAGCATGATGAGTCTCACTTAAACGATGGGCTTCTCTCATACCATTTTCAGTAAAAGGGAACTGACTGCCTATAGTGGCTTTAAGCTGATTATTTTTCATTAGTTCACCTAATTTGGCCAAACGCTTACCATCAGGTTCTAAGAAAAAGTAACCTGTTTTGACTTCATTTGTTTTAGCTAGTTCTTCACTTGGCGGATTCGTAATGGAAACAATTATGCCACCTTTTTTCAATACGTTAAAGCTTTTTCCCTGAATCTCACCACCCATTGTATCGAAAACAATATCATAGTCATCAAGTTCTGATTCGAAGTCTTGTTTTTTGTAATCAATAAAGACATCTACACCTAAATCATTTAAATAATCTTCATTATCAGAGCTTGCAGTAGCAGCAACAGTCGCACCAAAACTTTTGGCAATCTGAATGGCTAAACTACCAACTCCGCCAGCACCTGCATGAATCAGTACTTTATCGCCCTCTTTGATTTTAGCGATTTCTACTAAAGCAGTCCAAGCGGTTTCACCGACAAGTGGAATAGAAGCTGCTTCTGCAAAGGATACATTTTCTGGCATATGTGCTAGCAGATTACTATCAATAGCAGTATATTCAGCATATGTTCCGAAAGCATTAGTAGCTGGTCTAGCAAATACGTTGTCTCCCACAGAAAATCCAGTTACAGCTTCACCCACTTCTTTAATGATTCCTGCAGCATCCCATCCTAATATGACAGGAAACTGAAAAGGCAAGTTATCTTTAAGATAACCTTCTCTTACTTTCCAATCTACCGGATTGATAGAAGTAGCATGTAATTCTACTAGAACTTGATTATCTTTAATTTCCGGTGTAGGAACTTCTCTTTCGACTAACTGATCAGCAGACCCATATTCTTCTATAACAATAGCTTTCATTTGTTCGTCCTTCTTTCATTTAAATAATAATGAATGACTTATTCTGACCTTTACTTTACAAAATAAGCATATCAAAAAAATAGTGATCAACAAAAGATTTGCATCTTTACTTTAGACCATCAGAATCTAATGTATTATACAAATTAAATTGTGCAAAATCAAATTTGAATCATCTCATTATTCTTTTATATTTTTAACGAATAGATGTTATGATAAGGAGAAAATAGAATAGTCTACCAAATAAATCAATAGGAAGTATGTAATGGCTAAAACGCAAATGAAAAATGTATTACAATCAAATGATTCCAACAAAGAAAAAGCTGCCTATCTATGGGAATATTATAAATGGCACTTAATGGGTATCATCCTCGTACTATTCTTATCCATTTACTTAATGATGCAATTATTTAACCGGACACAAGTGGATTACCATATCGGTGTATTGGGTCCTCAAACGACAACAGAACAAACGGAGATTTTATCGAATGACTTAAAGGCATTACTAGATCCAGAAAATCAAAAAGGGAATATGCTGGTGACTGTTACTCAAGAAGGACAAGGAGCGGAACGTTTTTTTGCCCAATTAGCAGCCGTGTAGTATGATCTATTACTAGTAGACAAAACAGTATTTGAGAACTTTACCGATAGTGAATCAATGGAGGTTCTACAAGTGGAGGGTGTTGAAAGCGCGAATCTTTTTACTGAACCAGAAGAAAATAAGATAATCGGAATTGAATCAAATAGTATTCCATATTTTTCAGAACATGAAGCGACTTCCAATCTGATTATGCTGGTACCAAAAAATTCGACCAGAAACCCGGAAACGATAGTTTTCTTTCAAAAACAGGGAATAAGCCTGAAGATTCAGAAGTCTGAATAATTTATGAGTAAGAACCTTTTGATTTATTAAACCTTCCTCGTAAAGGTTCCAGAATCATTAAAATTTCTGTATAATAGAGAATAATTTGATACTTTAAGGAGACTGATTACGTGATTACGCTAAAATCACCTAGAGAAATAGATGCTATGGAACGATCCGGCGCAGTGCTGGCTGATATCCATGAGAAATTACGTGGGTTTATCAAACCGGGTATATCTGGATCAGATATTGATCAATATGTAGAAAAACTTATAGACGAACATGGCGCAAGTGCCGAACAAAAAGGATTCGAAGGTTACGAATATGCGACTTGTGTCAGTGTAAACGATGAAATTTGTCATGGGTTCCCTAGAAGTGAGAAATTAAAAGAGGGGGATCTGATCAAAGTTGATATGGTCATCAATTTAAATGGTGCATTATCTGATTCCTGCTGGAGTTATTCAGTAGGAGAGGCAACTGATGAAGTCAAAAAGCTCATGGACGTCACACTGACTTCTTTATATAAAGGAATCGCCGCAGCAAAAATCGGAAACAGAATCGGCGATATCGGTCATGCGATCCAAAGCTATGTTGAACCTTTTGGTTTCGGTGTTGTCCGTGAATTTGTCGGACATGGTATCGGCCCTACATTACATGAAGGTCCAAGTGTACCTCACTACGGTCAAGCAGGTAAAGGAATGCGCTTAAAAGAAGGTATGGTTATTACCATTGAACCCATGATTAATACAGGTACCTGGAAATCGAAAATGGATGATAATGGCTGGACAGCCCGTACAAAAGATGGTGGATTAAGCTGCCAGTACGAGCATACCATCGCTATCACAAAAGACGGTCCTAGAATCCTGACTAAACAAAAAGATGAGTAACTTATGTTAGGAAACTAAACAATTCAATCTAGAAGTGTTGAAAAGAGACTGAGTTTTACCAATTCTCTTTCCATCCTTCTAGTTTTTTTGTTGATAGCAGAAGTGGTGTAAACACATATAAGCATCTGAATACTCGTTTAAAACAGTTTCTGATATGATATTCAGTGACTATGTTATTTGAGAGGATTAAAAAAATATGAAGCAGCGAATATGGTATGCAGATGTATTGAGAATATTAGCAATTGTCATGGTTATATTGATTCATATCGTATCTAAAGATACTCATCGATATGAACTAGATACAATGGGCTGGCAATGGCTTAATTTCATCAATGGAATGTCTAGAATCTGTGTACCTTTATTGTTTATGGTAAGTGGCATGTTTTTTCTTGATCCAAAGAAAAACCTAGAACCTAAAACGATGTATACGAAATATATCTGGCGGCTCGTTCGTGCGTTTTTTGTCTGGTCAGTTATCTATGTATTTTTTGATCAATACAAACAGCCTGAAGTTGCTCTTACTGAAGAAGTAGATCGTACAATCCTTCAGATCGTTCAAGGGTACTTTCACCTCTGGTTCTTATATAGGTTGACTGAAATTTATGTAATGGTGCCACTTTTAAGACCATTGACCAAAGAAAAGCACTTAGCTATTTATTTTGTACTTATAAGCTTTGTTGTAGGGTTTTTGATTCCCACCATCAATCAGTTCCCTGTCAGATCTACTGATACAGTCGCAGACAATGGACTTAATGTAGATATTACACTCGGCTATGCCGGATATTTTATGGCCGGTTATTTATTGAGCCGATATACTTTGCCAAAAAACTGGCGCAGAACACTTTATGGCTTGGGCATTATAGGCTTTGCTGTAACGGTTATTGGAACAGCATTAAGGTCGGCACAAGATGGGGCAATGTATTCATTATTTTATGAGTATCTGACACCCAATGTTTTTTTTGCAAGTCTAGCGACATTTGTATTCGTGAAACATTCGATGCAGAATATAACTTTATCTGAAAAAGTTCAGAAAATGATTATCCATATTTCTAAATATTCATTTGGTGTTTACCTTGTCCATGTGCTGATTCGTGATCTGCTTTGGGATCTTGGTTTGAATACGACACTATTCACTCCATTATTATCGATTCCACTTATTGCTTTACTTGTTGGTGGAATCAGTTATTTTATTATCTGGGGTCTAATGAAGGTCTGGGAATGGGTAAAACATTCCGTTAAAGGAAAAAACTGGAAAGCAACTTAATCTTTTATTTTGCTTTCTATAGTGAAGGGGAAGTAAGAATTGAGATATAGAACACATTTGGCAGCCACGTTAGCCATTTCTCTGCCGGTAATGGTCTCTTCAGAATCTCTTTCAGCAGGTAGCTTGTCATTTGCAGCTTTAGGGGCTGTATTTCCGGATATCGATGAACCAAACTCCTATATTGGACGTAGAATGATCGGGATCAGTAACAGTATGAAAGTAGTTTTTGGACATCGCGGACTTACACATAGTCTAACAGGGCTAATTGCAGTAACATTCTTTTTTTATTTAGGGCATACTACATTTGGTTTACCTCTGGAACTCGTCCACTGGTTTGCTTTTGGCTATTTAGCCCACTTAATAGAAGACTCTTTTTCTAAAAAGGGAATTGCCTGGCTGCAGCCACTTTCTAAGAAACGGTTTCAGTCCGGATTCAATAGGATTTATTATAATACTGGCGGAATAATCGAAAATATTCTCTTTGTTACAGCCACTTTAATTTTGATTCAGGAAGTTTTGCAGCTGAATTTTAGCGACTTTTCTTTTGAATATATCAATCAGTTTCTCCATTGAGCGCATAACTTTGGATAGAAACTTTACTGCAGAATCATAGCAATAAAAATAGACTGAGATCAACGGGAGCCATGAAAATAATGTGGCTTCCGTTTTTAGTAGCGTATAAAGGTAAACTTAAGATATTTTATTACAAAGTTTGTAATAAAATACTTTTTAATTTAAAATGAAAAGATAAAGTAGTATGGAAAGAATAGATAAAAGCAGAAGTAAAGGAGGAAATTAGATGCCTAAATATAAAAAAGTTGCAGAGTTGATTAGAGAGCGGATAAAAGATAATACATATTCAGTTGACGAGAAATTACCCGACCAAAATTCTTTAGCAGAAGAATTCAGTACAAGTCGAGTAACCATAAAAAGAGCATTAGACTTATTAACAACTGCTGGACTGGTCTATACGATTCAGGGTTCAGGAACATACGTGAAGAGAAATGCGCTTCTGCAAGCTCAATCCAGTATTCAGATTGGACATAATGTAGGACTGACAACAGCTGTACAAGATGAAGTTGAATTACAAAGCGAAATCATTAAATTCAATGTGCGTTTTCCAGATGAACAAGAAAGGCAGCAGTTAATGATCAACAAAGAAACACCGGTTTATCATTATCAGCGCTTAAGGATTCTTGGAGGAAAACCTTATTCTTTAGAGAATACAGTAGTCCCAGTGCATATTATTCCCGGTATAACGGAAGAAGTCCTTAAAGATTCCGTTTATAGATATATAAGAAGAGAACTGGGGATTGTATTTGGAGACAATCGTCAAATAGTCCGTGCTGCCAAGCCTAATCAGCTAGATAAAAAATATCTTGATTGTAAAGATGATGATCCTATCCTAGAAGTGGAAAAAGTTATGTTTCTAAAAACAGGAACACCATTTGAGTATTCAAAAGTGCATCATCGTTTTGACATGGTAGAAATGTCTTTTATCAATCAAGATTCTTAAAATATTATAGTTATGTAAGGTGGTTAACCCCATTGGATATGGGGTTCTTTTTTTAAATATAAAATTTGTAAATACAAATTTTATATTTAACTTTACATTTAGAAAATAAAAAGGTAAACTTCTTATGTAAGCAATTACAAAAACGGAAGGAACAAGGAGGATGTAGGATGGAAAACAATCGATTCATCAATGCATTAAATCAAATAGCGTACAAAATTAACAGTTACAAGTATATTATTGCTATAAAAAATTCCTTTACGCTATTATTACTGGTGCGTTTGCAACGTTATTTTCAAGTATGGTTTTTGATAGTACCAATGGATTAGCTCAGATTAGCTAGTTAAGCTGGTTGGAGAATTTGAAACCGTTATCTCAGATGATCAATTACGCTACTATGGATATGATGGCGTTAGGTGCAGTATTTCTCATCGGGAATGAAATGGGTAAACTGAATAAATTAGATGGCCATTTCCCAGGGCTATTAGCTGCTTTGTCCTATATAGCGGTTGTTCCAACAGCAATTGATGCAATCATTAATGATACTGAAACCATAAATGTCAGCGATGTAATCTCCAGCGAATACACCGGAGCAAGCGGGTTGTTCTTAGGTATGATCGTGGCGATTGGATCAATTGAACTTTACACTTGGTTAGGAAATCAGGACAAGTTAAAAATAAAAATGCCTGATTCTGTACCGACAAATGTATCGAGATCATTTTCAGCATTAATACCGACTGTCATCACAATCGTAGCCGTTGCATCAATCGGATTTCTGATCAATGCTGTAACAGGCATGCATATTTACGATATTATTTACAACCTGGTTCAAGCTCCATTAGAAAATGTTGTACAAGGACTGCCGGGTATATTGATTTTAATGCTGGTTTCACAATTATTCTGGGTTATTGGTATTCACGGGAACCAGATCATCAAGCCAATTCGCGAACCAATTTTATTAGCAGCTATAGCTGAAAATACACAAGCTTTTCAAGCAGGGGAAGAAATTCCTAATATTATAAACATGCCTTTCTGGGATATCTATATGACAGTAGGCGGATCTGGCTTAACGCTTGGTCTACTAATCGCAGTCTTTATTGGAAGTAAAAGAGAAGATTATCGTTCGATTGGCAAGCTTTCTTTTCCACCTGGAATCTTCAATGTTAATGAGCCGGTTATTTTTGGATTACCGATTGTATTAAATCCGATTATGGCAATTCCTTTTGTTCTTACACCTTTAGTAACAGGAACAATCGCTTATTTCTTAACAGCAATTGGATTTGCAGGCAAAGCTGTAGTTATGATTCCTTGGACAACGCCGCCCATCATTAGTGCCTGGATTGCAACAGCAGGTGACTTAGGAGCAGTTGTTACTCAAATCATATGTATAGCAGTTGCAGTGCTGATTTATCTACCGTTCATTAGAGTAGCGAATAAAGAAGCGAAGGTAGAAGATATTGAAAAAGAAGAATACGGCGAAGAAGTCGTTAACGGATAATTAGAACTATAAGAATCATTAGAATTAAAAAGTATAAAAGGGGTTTATTAAATGAAACAAACAATTCCAGAAAACTTCATACTTGGAGCCGGATCTTCTGCTTGGCAGACTGAAGGCTGGCAAGGAAAAAAAGAAGGACAAGATTCCTATCTAGACGCTTGGTATAAGAAAGAAAACTTTGTCTGGCACGAAGGATACGGACCAGCTGTAGCAACGAATTTTATGGAAAAATATCAAGATGATATTGACCACATGCAAGAAATCGGCTTAACACATTATCGCACTAGCATCAACTGGTCAAGATTCTTTACAGATTACGAAGAGCTGATCGTAGATGAAGATTATGTTGAACATGTAAATAATGTAATCAATGCTTTGATCAAAGCGAATGTAGAACCGATGCTATGTCTTGAACATTATGAATTACCTGCCTATTTACTAGAAAAATATGATGGCTGGAGTTCTAAGAAAGTAGTCGAATTGTTTGTCGAGTATGCTAAAATCGCTTTTGATCGTTTTGGAGACCGTGTGAAGAGCTGGTTTGTTTTTAATGAACCAGTGGTAGTTCAAACAAGAGTTTATCTAGATGCGATCAGATGGCCCCATGAACAAAATGCAGCGAAATGGATGCAGTGGAATCATCATAAAGTGTTAGCTACAGCTAAAGTAGTTGCTGCTTATCGAAATGGCGGATTTGATGGACGTATCGGTACGATTTTGAATCCAGAAGTGACTTATGCACGTTCGACTTCAAAAGCTGATCAGAAAGCAGCACACATATTTGACTTATTCTACAATCGGGTATTTTTAGATCCTGCTGTTAAAGGAGAGTATCCAAAGGAGTTGCTTTCTTTACTGAAAAAGCATGATATTCTTTTTGAACATGATGAAAACGAGCTGGAAATAATTAAAAAGAATACCGTCGACTTCCTGGGCATTAATCTATATTTTCCGAAAAGAGTACAAGCACCAAAACATTCGTGGAATGAGAACGCTCCATTCCATCCGGAAATGTACTATGATGCTTTTGAATTACCAGGACGTAGAATGAATAAATCCAGAGGATGGGAAATTTATCCGAAATTAATGTACGATATGGCTATGCGTATCAAAGATGAATACAACAATATTCCTTGGCTCATTACAGAAAATGGCATGGGAATAGAAGCAGAAGAACGCTTCATGAACGATAAAGGAGAGGTCCAAGATGACTACAGAATCGACTTTATCGGCGAACATCTGTCATGGTTGCTGAAAGCTGTTAAAGCAGGTTCCAGTTGTGAGGGATACATGTTATGGGCCTTTACAGATTGCGTTTCACCAATGAATGCTTTCAAAAATCGTTACGGCCTAGTTAGAATTGATCTTGAAAACGACCGCGGCCGTTCACTTAAAAAATCTGGTCAATGGTATAAACAGATTATCGAACAGAGAGAGCTCGTTAGTGAAGACATTCAATATAAATAAATAGTATACGATATCTCAACAAGTTATTTAAAGCTTGTTGAGATATCGTTTTTCTATATTCTTTCCTTTTGACTCGCAAAACTTGGATAATCAAATTCAAATCCTACTATCCTTGGGAATAGAGCACTTGATTTATACTCAAATTCAAATTAAAATAGAGTAGCTATTTTGACAAATCGGACAGATTATGGTTTACTCAAAAATAGGCAAATGATTCGTAAGATTATTACATTTAATAATCTTTACATAAAGGATCGAGGAGAGAAGAAATGGAAGATAACTTAACATCGGCAGTAGATAAAAATACGATTCAGCTTGTCAGTCAGTTTTTTAAAGCAATCAGCGATCCAACCAGGATTTCCATCGTCTTTCTGTTACATGACAGAGAGTTAAGTGTCGGCGATATAGCAACAGCACTCGACATGAATCAGTCTGCAATCTCACATCAGCTGAGTACCTTAAAAGCGAAACGTCTAGTCAAACCAAGAAGAAGTGGGAAAACGGTCTATTATAGTCTGGATGATGATCACGTCCTGAAAATACTAGATCAAGTGATCACACATACTAGAGAAGAATGCTAAAACAAGCATGGAAAGCTTTAATAATCTCAGCTTTCCATGCTTGTTTTATTGTATCTATAGAATCAGTCTTTGACCGGTAATAACAATCTCAAACCATTTAAAATAACCAGCAGTGTACTTCCTTCGTGAGCTAATACCCCGATACCAATGTCAACCTTGCCTACTAAATTTAATCCATTTAAAAGTAAAACAATGAACATAGAGAACAAAATATTCTGCCAGACCACTTTATCTACTTTTTTAGAAACTTTATGAGCATATTGGAACTTAGTTAAGTCATTTTGCATAATCACAGCATCTGCTACATCAATAGCAACATCCGTTCCGTTCCCCATAGCGAAACCAATATCTGATGCCACTAGAGCTGGTGCATCATTGATCCCATCTCCAAGCATGACGGTTTCCCCATATTGTTTTTGAGTGGAATGAATAATTTCTGATTTGTTTTCTGGCAGTACATTACCAATGACTTCGTCAATCGCAACCAGCTTACCGACAGCTTCTCCAGTAAGTTTTGAGTCTCCAGTAATCATAGCCGTGTGAATTCCTTGATCTTTAAAGTATTGAATGACAGTTTTAGCATCTTTATTCGGTAAGTCCATCATTGCGATCAGTCCCACCACGCTGTCATTCTCACTGAAATACACAACGGTTTTTCCTTCTTTGGCTAATGTTTCATTTTGTTTTTCGATTTCTGCTGGGACATTCGTAAACGTAGAGGGTTTTCCAATACGGTACTGTTTATTTTGATGTTCAGCAACTAAGCCTTTGCCAATTTCATTTTCTGCATCCATTTTTATTGAAGAAGCAGAAGTGAAGGCATCCAGTATAGCATCAGCTAACGGATGATTTGCACTTTTTTCCATGGCTACAATAACATCTTTCCAGTATTCAGTATTTTCTTCGTTGACAAAATAGTGGTCAGTAACAGCGGGTTTACCTTCAGTCAATGTACCCGTTTTGTCGAATGCAATGGCTTTGATTTTAGCTAAATTCGAAAGATAAGATCCGCCTTTGAAAAGAACGCCTTGTTTCGCTAAATTAGAGATACCTGATAGGGTTGTTGGTACTGCACTAGCAGCCAAAGCACAAGGTGAAGCAGAGATTAACATAATCATTCCGCGGTAAAAACTAGTATTCCAGCTCCATCCTACTAAGAATGGTGTAAGTAAGATAAATACTGGAACAACAATCATTACGATCGTTACATATTTTGGTTCTAATTTTTTAATCGTTGTAGCTGTTTTCGAAAGATTGGATTGTGACTGATTGACAAGTTCAATAATTTTAGAAAATACGGTATCTTCATTATTTTTAGTAACTTCCATTTTGAAAGAACCTTTACCATTTATCGTACTACCGAATACTTCATCGCCGGTAATTTTTTCTCGAGGAATACTTTCGCCGCTAATAGAAGCTTCATCAATATCACTAGATCCTTCAATAATCGAACCATCTGTAGGAATCTTGTCTCCTGGTAAGACCTGCAAATGATCCCCAATTGTCAAGGTTTCTACTTTAACTAATTTAGTTTCTCCTGTAGGAAGAATGAGCCTAGCTTCAGTAGGGTTCATTTCAAGTAAATGAGTAATTTCACGTTTGCTTTTACCTTCTGCGTATTCCTCAAGAAAATGGGCGCCAGCGAAAATCAAAATTAACAAGGCACCTTCGTCAAAGTCACCGATGATCGCAGCTCCTAATGCAGCTAGCGTCATTAAGATATGAACATTTGGATGAAATCTTTTCAAGCGCAGCGACTCGGTAATCGTTTCGCCTACTCCCTCTATCATTACATGGTAACCAGCAGTAATCATAGTAATGACGAAGAAAATATCTTCCAATATATAGTTAAAAGAACCTATCAGTGCAATCAAATAGATAATTAAACCAATGAAAAAAAGAAAGACCGGCATATTTCCGTGATCATGCGCATGTTCAGCATGATTATGTGCTATTTTAGCCTGTTGATGAGTTTCCATAGTAAAACACCCTTTAGTTGAATTTTTAGATCAATCATTTTTAACAAATGAATATCCGCTCATATGTATGGTTAGAGTATATATATGAATCATCATTCATTTGTCAAGAGAATTCTAGATTTTAATTGAAATTTATTGATTCAAAATACCTGTACCTATTACATTTTCAGATACAGTGAACGTATAATGGCGGAGCAATAAATAAGCATTGAATCACAAGGGAAACTGACTCTTATATAGGTCTTTATTGTAGAAAAATTTCTATACCCGTATTAAAACGGTTTGATTAATATAGATAAATGAACGGACAATATCTTAAATAAGAAAATCTATTATTATAGAAGAAAAAAGAAAGAAAAGATCTCATTTCAGAATTGAGATGGTAAGGAAAAGTGAATTTTTACCCCTTCATAGTTACTATATGCATTGAACCTTCAGTAAATCAGACTCTAATGTACTAACTGGCATGAAAAAGCTAGATGAGTCGAAAGGGAAACAATGTTTATATATCAACTGAAACAGGGAAGTTGGATCAGTTGAAAGATAAACAGTGTATATGTACCAACTGGAATAGAAAGGCTAGGTGAGTCGTAAGAGAAATAGTGTTTATGTACTAACTGGAATAGAAAAACTAGGTAAGAGGTAAGAGAGGCAACCTTTATGTATCAACTGGAACAAGAAAGCAAGATGAGTCGTAAGAGAATAGCTATTAGGCGGTAACTTAATTAGGAGGCACAATCAAATAAATCTACTTTTAAAACAATTATTCTAAATACGAGTCTGATAGGCAATTTTGCTATAGATAAATAAGTATACTAGGGGGGGAGTAAGTTATTTTTCATGCGTTGACAAGTTTAAATCTTCACGATAATATTAAAAGTACAATGAAAACTATCTCAGACTATAAAAGAGTATTTAGTTAAGTACAGTTTGAAATTCTTCTAATTACATATACTGTTTATGACAAGTTATCGATGTAATGAATTGTTACGTTATTCTTATTAAAAAAGTACAATAGTCAAACGAGATAAAGTAAAAAACGGAATGGATTCAACTTAGGAACAGGAAAGTTCCTTGCATTAAAAAATAAAGGAGACGGTTATGAAAGCAGTAATTGTTTATACACATGTTTGGAATGAAAGTTTTAATCATCATATTTTAGAAACAACAGTCAATCATCTAGAAAAAAAGGGCGATGTTGTTGATGTGATCGACTTGCATGCGGATGGATTTAATCCTGCATACACACAGGAGGACTTGCGTTTATTCAGTCGTGGAGAATATGCCGATCCATTGGCTGCTGACTATATCGAACGCTTGAAAGCAGCAGAAAAAATTATATTTATTTTTCCTATTTGGTGGTTCAACACCCCAGGTATGCTAAAAGGCTTTTTGGATAAAGTGTTACTCAAAGGCCAAGCTTATGATGAAATAGATCATAAATTAACTGGACTATTGAATATCAATGAAGGGTTAGTATTGACAACTGCTAACATTTCTAAAGAAAACCTTGCATTTGTTGGAGATCCAATCCAGAGTACTTTGATCAATGGAACTTTAGATATGGTAGGCATTAAAAATGTTTCTTGGATTCACTGCCAGACCGTTCATCTACCAGAATCACGCGAACAGTATTTAAAAGAAATAAGTGACTATTTCGAAAATTAATCTCTATTAAGATAGAACAAAAGAGGATAACATAATAAACTGTTTGAGCGTAGATTCACGATTATAAAACAATGAGTCCATACAAAAATTATTAAGATGACAGCTACCAATCGTTGATCTAAGTTAGCTGGATTTGTAGATTCATTCAAAAGCATTTGAGATATTTGTTGAAAAAAGCCTTAAAGATTACTTATAGAGTAGATGAATATAAGCAATTTTAGGTCTAGTAATTAGCGTAATGAAATGAAGACTTAACTTAACTTAACTTAACTTAACTAAATACTTATGTAAACTATCCGATGCATCTCAAATTGCATTGGATAGTTTTTTTTAATGGAAAATTTAAATATATTTTTATTGATTCAATAAGCAGCTGTTTATCGTTCAAGTAGATTGCCTGGTGTTTTACTAAATTCTCTAATACCGTTAAAATAGAAATAGTGAAGAACAAGTAAAGTTAAATAGGAGTATAAAAAAATGAATGATACTAATCTTAATCCAACATGGAATTGTTCTATGGGAACTATTCGTGGATGGAATGATGAGAAAAAAGGGGTCTTAAGAGCTACTGGTATTAAATATGCTACAGCTCTTAGATTTGAAGCGCCAACTGCTGAACCAGCAAATACAGATAAAATAGTAGAAGCAACGAAATGGTCACCTGCTTCTCCACAACCCAAAGATGAATTTACCGATTATCTTATCAATCAAGAATCTAGAGAAATGAAAGTAGATGAACATTGTCAATATCTTTCTGTAACTACTCCCAAAGATACTAGCTTTTCGGATAATCTTCCGGTAATGGTGTGGATACATGGAGGATCTTATGTTACGGGAGCAGGAGATTATCCTATATATGATCCAGCAGTTTTAGTGCGGGAACAACGCGTCATAGTGGTTACCGTAACGTATCGATTAGGATTGTTAGGATATTTAGGCAGTAAAGAGAGTACACCAGCAAATCTTGGGTTGCTTGATCAGATTGAAGCGTTAAAGTGGGTAAAGCAGAATATAGCAGGATTTGGAGGTAATCCAGAAAACATCACTATATTTGGTGAATCGGCTGGAGGAGATGCAGCAGCTCATCTTATGATTGCCAAAGGAACAGAAGGGTTGTTCAATAGAGCGATTATACAGAGCGCTCCTTTTGGACTACTACCTGCACCAAAAGAAATGAAAACTGTTATGCTAGAAGAAAAGAAAAAAATCTCTGCTGATGACTCTTTAGAAAAAGTTGCAGAAGTCCAAGCGCATATTCAAGATAAAGTGAAGCCGTTCGGGTTGAAGTCTGCTATGCCATTTGGAGTACAGTATGGTGAATTTCCTCTTCCAAACGAAGATGATTTAGATCACGAATGGAAAAAAGCAGCTAGACGTATTGAAATATTAGTTGGTAATAATAAACGCGAATTAGCTCCATTTATTCCATATATTCCTGTATTGAACAAATTGACTAAAACTCCCTTTATAGGAAAATATTTAGCCAAGGCGTCCATTAAATTTTTAACAAAGAAAATATATAAATCTGGCGTGGAGGAATTTACCAGAAGACATCATCTTGGCGGAGGAAGCGGGTATAAATATGAAATCAGTGGAGGAGCTCCACGGAATCAGCTGGCTGGAGGACATGCTTCCGAAATACCGTATCTTTTCGAAAATGAGGAACTGTGGGAAGGGTCTCCGATACTAGATGGAATAACCTGGGGGAAATTTCATCGTCAAGGTCAGGTACTGCGTCAGATATGGGGAGTGTTTGCTAAAACGGGTCAAATCAAACCTGTTCATGTGGACGGATTGATCAAGGTTAAGAAGATTTCCTCATAGTATACAGTTTATTTATCAAATAGATAGACTGTTAGATAAGAGTAGATGAATCATCTTTAAATAAGGTTCATGCGAAAGCTGCATGGACCTTATTTGTATAGATAAATGTTAAGAATACGGTAAAAATAAAGAGTAGAAAATCTGAATATAAACTTTTTTGTTTCTTAAAGGTATATTATTAGTAATCTTTCGAATGTATATGCTATATTAGTTACAGAAATAAGTATTTACAAAAATAGACTGAAATAAAACTATAACTCATTAAAGGCCATACATTAATAGGAGGGCAAGAACCATGAACGAAAAGAATCAGGGGATGTTTGATAGTAGCTCAGTGGAAAAAGACTATATTAGCGATGATTTTTCCAGTAATCTATATTCTGGACCAGAAAGTCTTATCCATAAACAAGATAACTCAGGAAGCTTTGACCACAATCCATTCGCTGACATGACAGACGATTACTTATTCGACTAAACTATAAATATAACTAAATGAAGATAAAGAAGGAGAAATCGTGTGGTTTCTCTTTTTTTAGTATCCAATAAATAGATTCTTTTCTAAACAAAACAGGTTATTAACTATTAGAGATTATTTATTATACAAAAGTACTAGTATGAAAAATAAGATAGTCACAGACGAATCAATCTTTCTGAACAGCAAAGCGTGCATAGTATCGAATGAAAGTAACATTTTATCAAAGTAAGGTACTGATAAAACAATGTAAAAAGGTCCTGAAATAGGGATTGAAATAGGACCTTTATTAGGATATACTGTGGATATAATCTAGTATAGTTGGAGGGAAAGATATGCTTAAGACTATTGGAGAAACAAAATCTATCACACAAACTAAGAGTGAATTATCTAAAATCATCAAAAGTGTAAATAAAACAGGAGAACCTGTTTTTATTTTAAATCATAATAATCCTGAAGCTGTAATTATTAGTAATAAAGAGTATAGTTCTTTAATTGAAAAATACCATGAAATGGAAGAAAAAATCTTTTACAGTAATTTATCAAATAGAATTGATGAGGGACCTATAGAATTAATTCCGGCAGCCAAGGTCATTGAAAAAGAAGACACTGAGAACCCATTTGCTCATTTGTCTGATGAAGAGTTGTTTGATTGAAAAACAAAGTTAATTTTTGGAAAGAAGCAGTTAAAGATTATAAGAAATTAGATGGCGCTACAAAAAAATGGGTAAATCTTGCGATAGAGCGTTTAGAAGAAAAAGGATCTTCAATCGGTAAAAAATTAGGTAATACACAATACGCAAAATTAGTAGGATTTAGTGAATTGAAAAATCAAAGGTTAGGTATTCGGTTAATATACAGAGCTGCGTCAGATAATAAAATAGAAATTATTGAAATAGTGGTCATAGGAAAAAGAGAAGCTGAAAAAGTATTTATTAGTGCTGATAAAAGAATCAGCAAAAAAACAGATGATTAACTGTCTGTATAGATAAAAATATTGGTTAAATAAAAGGTAGCGGACTGATGGTTATATTCAGTCAGCTACCTTTTAAATTTTTCATTAGTTTATTTTATGCGTATCCGTTGGGATTAGATTTCTGCCAGTTCCATGAGTCGCGGCACATGTCTTCAATACCCAGTTCGGCTGCCCACTCAAGTACTTTATGCGCTTTAGTTGCATCAGCGTAGCTGGTTCCAATATCTCCAGGTCTGCGGTCAACAATTTGGTAAGGGATCTCGACATTGTTCGCTGCTTCAAACGCTTTTACTACATCAAGCACAGAGTAACCAACGCCTGTTCCTAAGTTATACGCTTCAACACCTCTGGTTTCAAGTACACTTTCAAGGGCTTTGATGTGACCTTTTGCTAGATCGACAACGTGGATGTAATCTCTTACCCCAGTACCGTCAGGTGTATCATAGTCGTCTCCATATACAGAAAGTTTTTCGAGCTTGCCTACCGCAACTTGTGTAATGTAAGGCATCAAGTTATTTGGAATATCATTAGGATCTTCACCGATACGCCCTGATTCGTGGGCACCGATTGGATTGAAATAACGAAGCAGTGCTGCACTCCAGGAAGGATCAGCAGCTACTTGATCCTGGATAAACTGTTCGATGAATAATTTAGTCGTTCCGTAAGGATTTGTCGTAGATAAGGGCATATCTTCAGTAAAAGGTGCCTCATTATTCATACCATAAACTGTCGCACTGGAACTGAAAACCATATTTTTTACATCAAATTCATTCATCAATTCCATCAAGGCAATTGTTCCATTCAAATTATTACGGTAATACATAAGCGGTTTAGCCACAGATTCACCAACAGCTTTATATCCGGCAAAGTGAATAACCGCTTCAAGATCATGCTGCTTGAATACTTCTTTCAAAGCATCCTTATCTGTAATGTCTACCTCATGAAATACAAAATCTTTTCCTGATAATTCTTTGATACGGTTCAGCACTTCAGGTTTTGAGTTAGAATAGTCATCAACTATGACAACCTCACGACCTTCATTCAACAGCTCGATAACAGTGTGAGAACCAATATACCCAGCACCGCCAGTTACTAAAATAGCCATAAAATCGCTCCTTCTATTTTTATGTATAATGATTGTGATTTCTATAACTTCCAGCTCATTTTAACACATTCCAAGAATGGATGCATGAAAGAATCAAATTAGATCATGCAGAGTCTTTATTCTATCAGCACGGATTTCATGCGGTAGGGATAAAGAAAGTCGTATCGCAAGCGAATGTTTCTATCATGACCTTGTATAATCATTTTGGATCGAAAGAGAAATTGATCGTCAAAATTTTAGATCAACGGGAAATAAGATATTTAGATTATCTTAAAAGCTATCTTAATGATGAGGCTAAGCGTTCTAAGTATAAAACAGCACGCACTATTGCTCTTGCACATATGAATTGGTTAAAAGGTAATTCAAATGGATGTCTATTTTTACGAGCAAAAGAAGAATACGGCCAAATCAACCAAGATATTACAAACCGAGTCGATACGCACAAAAGGAGCATGCTTTCTTTTTATAAAAGACTTGGGTTTTCAGAACAAGAAGCGATGCGATTAGCTATCCAGATCGAAGGGGCTACAGCTTTAGCAGAAACAATTGAGGTTCAAAGGGTAGAAGAAGAACTAGTTGAAACGTTAAGGTTGCTTTTCAGCAAGTGATCGAGTGAAGATATTTCAACTTATTTTTAAAAATAAAATAGAATGATCGTTCTATATAAAGAAGAGGTGTAACATGTTTAAATTAATAGCTCCGGGAACGGCAATGATTGCAGTAAACTATGCTTTTGCCAGATTTAGTTATGGACTGTTTTTACCTTATATTTCAGACTCTCTTAATCTCTCAGAGAGTGAAGCAGGACTAATAGGAACGCTTGGGTATATCTCATACTCCATAGCTTTGATTTGTTCAAATATCTTTATTGATAAATTTGGACCGCTAAAAGTCACGCAACTAGCTGGACTGAGTGCAGTAATAGGATTATTAGGTATAGCTCTATCAGTAAATTATTTTCTACTTGGAGTAAGCATGTTTACTGCAGGACTAGGAAGTGGCTGGAGTTCACCAGCCTTCAGCAAAGTAGTTGATATTTCATTTCAAGAAGACCAGAAAGATCAAGGAAATAGCTGGATAAATAGCGGAACAACTTTTGGGATCATAATTTCCGGTCCTATTGCTTTATTCTTTGCAGAATATTGGAGGAATGCTTTTCTATTCTTTGCCTTACTTGCTTTTGCTACTCTGATCTGGAATTCAATGGTTATACCAAATCCAGATACCAGTCAGGAAAGTTCAGAAAAAAGGATACCAGCATTTCAGAAAATTATAAAAAATGGTCTTCGAATCATTATAGGCTCCATGATTGTTGGATTCAGCAGTTCTGTGTTCTGGACATTTTCTAGAAGTTATCTTACTGCAGAACATGGATTTTCTAATCAAGAGAGTGTTTTATTCTGGGTATTGATGGGGATTGCAGGAATAGCTGGAGGAATCGTAGGGAAAGTGATTGTACTCAAAGGATTGAAATTTTCATTTCGAGTATTTTTGTTATTGCTTATTCTATCCATCGTTCTGATTGTTTTCCCATCTAGAGTGATGATCTATGCTGCTTCAATCTTTTTTGGAATAGCCTATATTGCGATAACAGGACTTTTATTGGTTTGGGGAACCAAAAGATTTTCTGATACACCATTTGTCGGAGTGAGCCTAGCCTTTTTCTGTTTAGGAATCGGACAGACGATAGGATCCAGTGTAGCTGGAATGATGATCGAAATGATTTCTTATCCATTTACCTTTAGTGTGTTTGCCGTTTTTGGTCTGGCAGCTTTGCTTGTTCCAGTCAAAAAGTAGCCTCTTTAACCCTAATGAAAAAGCGAATAAGGGAAGATGAACTGAATAGTAAAAGCACTAAAAATAATAACGGGTAAATAAAGAACTGAAACAATCAATTCTAAAAAAATCTACACCTTGTACTGATGTGTTCGTTTTCATTCTGGTTAAACCAAAATATTTAAAATATGGCAAGTTAGCGGACTTTTCAAATGACGCCAGCTTACTTTATTTTGTTAAGAATTTTTATTGAATTTTTATAATTGATAAGACATGCTGTGTTATAATAAATTAGATAAACACATTAGAAAAATATGTCTATGGTTAGGAGTTTCGTTATTATGTTTGAAGTATCCATCATTATGCCAGTTTATAACGTCTCAGCTCAT
The DNA here is from genome assembly GCF_001895285.1 of Marinilactibacillus sp. 15R. Lineage (NCBI taxonomy): Bacteria > Bacillati > Bacillota > Bacilli > Lactobacillales > Carnobacteriaceae > Marinilactibacillus > Marinilactibacillus sp. 15R. Next base: position 2,387,857 of record NZ_CP017761.1, on the reverse strand, counting down.
TTGCCGAGGGCTATTCAGTCTGCCTTGAATCAGACGAAAATGGACTTCGAATTAATTTTAGTTAACGACGGGTCTACAGATGATTCAGGAGCAATTTGTGATCATTTTGCCGAAGAAGAACCTTTACTGATCCAAGTCATTCATCAAAAAAATCAAGGTTCAGGTATGGCAAGAAACGCAGGATTAAGAAAAGCTAAAGGGAAATATATATATTTTGCCGATCCAGATGATTATTTCAGCCCAACTCTTCTAGCTGATAATGTCAGACTGGCTGAGGAAAAAAAAGCTGATGTAGTCGTTTTTGGTTATACGAGAGAAGTAGAAGGAAAGCCAGAAGATCTAGAAATACTTCTGCCTAGACAACCACACTTTTATACCCAAGAAGGATTTCGTAAACACTTCAGAAACTTCTATCACTTTTCACCCTATTCACTGTGGAATAAACTATATCGTAGACAATATCTGATAGAGCATAAAATCAGATTTACGAATCAGAAATTAGGACAAGATGCTTTATTTAACATCAACGTCTATAAAGAAATCAAAGATGTTGCGTTCAACCGTAAAGCTTACTATCACTATGTCACGCATGATGGATCAGCTGTCAATCGCTACCGAGATGACCGATTTATGATGGAGTTGAATATTGCTTTGGAATTCAAAAAACTGGTTGAACATTGGGGAATGGAAATAGAATTTAATGATTTATTGAAGCGGGAATTCTGGAATCCAGTATACTTAGAACTAGCTAATATCGCCCATCCAGATTGTCCTATGACAGAAGAAGAAAAAGTCGAATGGATCAAAACGATTTGTGAAGAAGAGAATATCAAACATTATGTGATTCAACAAGACCGCAAAGAATCTAATCCATTTCGTTATCTATTACATCAGCGTATTCAAAAAGGTAAATATCTCATGGCAATCCAGTTAATGGAAAAGCGGAATGCATCAGCCAATAATTATGGAAAACTCTTCAGTAAAATGAAACGATTTTTCACGTCGTAATTTGAAAATAAGATTTTAAAAAGCTAGGAGACAATAAAGGATGTTTGAACAATTTAAAAAAGGCATATTATATACCGCAATGGGGAAATATGCAGTAGTTGCAGTACAATTAGGTGTCCAAGCAGTCCTATCCAGAATCTTGTCTCCCGATGAATATGGAATTGTGGCAACCGTCAATGTATTCCTGATATTCTTCCAGCTTCTTGCCGATATTGGAATCGGACCAGCAATTATCCAAAATAAAGAGTTGAAACGATCAGAAATTAATTCGATATTCGGTTTCAGCTTATATCTCTCAATTGCTTTAGGTATTTTATTTGTTTTTCTAGGCTATCCGATCAGCTGGATTTATGATAATGCAGTTTTTATTCCTTTGAGCATGGTGCTTGGGATAAGTGTATTCTTTTATGGGGTACTAGTTGTGCCTCAATCTCTCTTACTTAGAGAAAAGAATTTCAGAATGGTTAATTTCACAACTGTCGGGAGCGCAATCGTATCCGGTATTGTATCGATTGTACTTGCCTTGTTAGGATTCAGTTATTATTCCATCATCTTAGGAAACACAGCTAAAGCAATGACATTATTTTTTGTTTTTTATGTTAAAACTGGGACAAGCGTGAAATTTAAATTGGATACAGCACCATTAAAGAAAATTTATTATTTTTCAAAAAATCAGTTCTTATTTAATTTCATAAATTATTTTTCTAGAAACTTAGATAATTTACTTATTGGAGGGACTATCTCGCAAAGTGCTTTGGGGTATTATGATAAAGCCTACACTGTTTCATTGTATCCTAATCAAGTCTTGACTAGTCTGATCACATCAGTTATTCATCCAATCATGTCAGACTACGTTGATCAAACGGAAAAAATTAAACAAGTCTACTTAAGGCTTTCCAATTTATTAGCGCTAATTGGTATACCATTATCAGTATTCTTGTTTTTCTCTTCTGAAGATGTCATTCTATTTTTATTTGGGAATGACTGGTATGGAAGTGTTCCTTCACTGCAGATATTAGCGTTATCTGTATGGATTCAAATGATTCTATCTTCAACCGGAGGAGTCTTTCAATCGGGAAACCGAACAGATTTACTTTTACTTTCCGGGATTTTATCTACTATACTAAACATTACCGGAATTATTACTGGTATTTTACTGGGTAGAATTGAATATGTAGCCTTATTCTTGGTTATTGCATTTTCACTAAACTTTATTCAAGCGAACTACCTCCTAATGGTCAAGCTATTCCATTCAAATTTATTGGAATTTGCTAAAGTTATGATCAATCCGGTTATTTTAGCTGTAATGCAGCTTGTAGTATTTTATTTCTTACCGGTATTTCCTTTTGCTCCTTTCTTCAACTTACTGATTAAAGGGAGTATCTTTTTGGTCATCTGGATTATTGGATTGTTTATTACAGGAGAATTTAAACGGATAAAAGCTGAATTAAAAGGGAATAAACAATTAGTAGATAAGTAAGGAGATCTGTATGAAAGAACCTTTAGTATCCATTATCGTGCCGACTTATAATGTCGAAAGATATGTTGAAGAAAGTGTCGAATCGATTCTAAATCAAACCTATCCTAATGTAGAAGTAATTCTGATCGATGACGGGTCAACGGATGCAACACCTTATCTGCTGAAGCAGTTTAAAGATAAAGCTAGCATTACGCTCAATTCGGTTAATCAAGGTCAAGGCGCAGTTCGTAATCAGGGGATGAATCTAGCTGCAGGCGAATATATTCTTTTTTTAGATTCAGATGACTGGATTGAACCTGAAGCGGTCAGTGGGTTAGTGCATAAAGCGATTGAAACTCAGGCTGAAATAGTAAGATTTAATGGACAATCATTTTTTGACGGCGGGGCGACTCCGAAACAACTGGGCGATTATGATTTCTCTGAAGTATTAGAAGAAAACAAAATTTATATCTCGCCAAATGTCTTGCCTAAAATTCAAAAATCCTATTCTGCTTCACCTTGCTTATATCTAGTAAAAAAGTCTCTACTGACTGAAAATGGAATTAAATTTCCAGAAGGCATTCTTCATGAAGATGAATATTTCTCAACCCTAGTGTTCTTGCACACTAAAAAAATGGCTTATATCAATCGATTCTATTATCACCGTAGATACAGAGCAGCTTCGACTATGACAGCAAGTACGCCGCACCATAAACAGCGATCTTTTGAGTCCTATCTTAAAATCTTTAAATTAATGGAAGAAGATTATACCTCATCACGGTATAATGAGCAGCAGAAAGACTTTTTAAAGAGACAATTGTTGTCTATTTACAATGGCTTAGTTCAAAGTCCAGTCGAACCAGCTCTCAAAAAACAATTAAAAAATATAGAATCTATTACAGCAAAAGACAGATTTAGAATAAAAATTTCAAGATTAAGAACAAAATATCTAAAAGGACCTAATAAGTAAAAGGAGTTTAATAAAAACTTCATATCTTTTTAGGTTTTTTTTATGGTAAAATACATGTTGAATGTTTTCATAGAACAAAGTATGTGTCTTCATAGTAAGAGAGACTAAGTTTTACACTTAAATTGTAAAAGGACGTTTAATTTAATGGACAGAAAAAAAATTGCAGTAATATTCGGTACTCGACCTGAAGCGATTAAAATGTCACCTGTAATAAAAGAATTAGAGAAAAACAGTAATATATTTGAGACTCAAGTAATTGTTACAGCACAACATCGTGAAATGCTTGATCAAGTACTCAAAGTATTTGAAATCGAGCCTACATACGATTTAGATGTTATGAAAAAGAATCAGTCACTATCTGATATTACGATCAATGTAATGAAAGGTTTGGAAGAGATCTTTTTAAAAGAACTTCCTGATATGGTTTTGGTACATGGAGATACAACCACAAGTTTTGCGGCAGCTTTAGCAGCTTATTATCAGCAAATACCAATTGGACATGTAGAAGCAGGGCTAAGGACATATGACAAATACTTCCCTTTTCCTGAAGAAGCGAATCGCCAGTTGATTGATAATATAGCTGATATGTTCTTTGTACCAACTGAACTAACTAAAAAAAATCTGCTCAACGAGAATAAACCAGAAGCTAAAATTTATGTAACTGGAAATACAGCAATTGATGCAATAGCTCATACAAAAACTTTAGAAGTAAAACATCCCTTACTGGATAAAATGACAGCTGACAAAAAATGGATTCTATTGACTATGCATAGAAGAGAAAACCATGGCGAACCGATGAAAAACGTATTTAGAGCAGTCAGAGAAATCATTGATGAACATGAAGATGCTGCAGTTGTGATGCCGGTACATTTAAGCCCAGTTGTCCAAGGAATTGCAAAGGAACTATTGGAAGATCATGATAGAATCTTATTAGTGGAACCATTAGAAGTTGATTTATTCCATAAAGTAATGTCTAGGGCCTATTTAGTATTAACTGATTCTGGTGGACTACAAGAAGAAGCACCTGCTTTTGATATTCCAGTCCTTGTTTTACGAGACAAAACAGAGCGCCCTGAAGGGCTAGAAGCTGGTACACTTAAAGTGATCGGTACAGAACAAGGAATGGTCTTCCAGTCAATAAATGATTTGTTGAATAATCAAAAGTTATACGATAAAATGTCCAAGGCTGCTAATCCTTATGGAGATGGCACAGCAAGCAGAAAAATAGTAAAAAAAATTCATGATTACTTTAGTAATAATTAAAGCATGTTTCTAGGAGGTTTCACAATGGGACAATCAAGTGGTTTTGACCGAACGAAAAAAATTATAATTGGAATAGTTGACGTTATTATTTATCATTTTGCTATTCTACTTTCTTTTTTACTGAGATATAATTGGGAATTACCAGAAAGAAATTATCAAGCTTTTAAAGATGCGGATATATTTATATATATGGGTTTTATCCTGTTAAATATCTTATTTGGGATATATATATTATATAATAAACAGAAAACAGACTTCTTATATTTAACGATTATTATACAGTTACTAATGTCTGTAATTATAATGGCAATGACTTTTGTAGGTAGGTGGTTTGCGTTTCCTAGAACAATTATCCTAATAAGTTTTATTGTTAGTACAGTATTACTATTCTTATGGCGAATGTTAATCTTTAAATTATACGAACGAATTGACGGAACAAAAAAAGTTATGGTAGTCGGTTCCGAAAAAAACTGTAAAAAAGCTATCCATAACTTTGAAAGTTCTAAAAACAAAAGACATGTAATTACAAAAGCAGTGGTTGATGATTTTTATGAAAACATAAAAAACCATATGGATTCCGTTGATATTGTTTATCTAGCCGGGCATATCAGAGATGAAGAGAAAACTAAAATCTATGATATGTTGATCAGAAACAAGACTAAGCTGTTTTTGAATACTAGCTTTGAAAATATGATATTGGTTAATCCTAACATGATGAGTATTGAAGATGAAAGTGTCATTGAGGTGTCGAATTTCCAGATTCCTCCGGAAGATGACTTAATTAAAAGAATGGTAGATATTGCTGTTTCATTAGTACTCACGGTTATCGCATCACCAATTATGCTGATTACAGCGCTTCTCATTAAGGCAACATCAAAAGGACCTGTTTTTTATAAACAAATTAGAATAACTAAAGATCAGCGAGAATTTAACATATTGAAATTCCGCACAATGAGTGCTACAGCGGAAAAAGATTCTGGACCTGTCCTAGCTACAGCAAACGATGCAAGGGTTACGACGATCGGGAAATATTTACGTTCTTTAAGAATTGATGAATTACCTCAGTTGATTAATGTATTAAAGGGAGATATGTCATTAGTCGGTCCCAGACCGGAAAGACCATTCTTTGTTGACCAATTCAATGAAGAGAATCCTTATTACTACTTGCGTCACAATGTGAGAGCAGGTATAACAGGTTATGCACAAGTTTACGGAAAATATGCAACAGACTTTAATAGTAAATTAAACTTTGATTTAGTTTATATCAAAAAGTATTCATTCATTCTTGATATCAAAATTCTACTGCAAACAATTAAAATTCTGTTTGATAAGGTTTCTTCTAAGGGGTTAGATGAAGAAGTAGTATTGGAAGAGATCCCAGAAACAATTGAAGTTTTGAGATAATATTATGTTATTACAGGGTAGGAAGTGAAGTATGAATAAACTAGTTAAATTATCATCAATTAAAAAGGGCACTGTTCCAGACAATATTGACTCATTCTTACTCATTCTAATAGCTGGAATTTTTGTGTTTAGTGATTGGATTATAGGAGCATTTTCGTTAACGGAACTACTGATAGTTCCTACTGTAGTTTTGATATTGTTAATTAAAAATTCTTATATAAAACCTAGTTATATTAAATGGATGAGTATTCCTATAGTATTGCTGCTCCTGCATAGTTTTTTAAGCATGAATTTTAATGAAAACTTTGATTTTAAAATAGGGCTGTATGGAATAATAAAATTCACTTTCTATATTATTGTACTAGGAATCTTTCTTACTTACATTCGTAAATATAAGCTCGAGAAAGAATTCTTACTCTGGAACAATAAAATAGCTATAATCATTGGGTTAATAGGGATATATATAACCATTGCGATTTACTCTGATGGTTTACTTCCTTATGAATTTTTTTGGAAATTCACTAGGCTCGATGGATATTTATTTTCAACAGATACTTTTTATGTTAGAACATTGAGTATTTTTTATGAACCAGCCCATATGGGCTACTATATAAATACTATTCTTGCAGTTAATTTTTTCAATAAATTCAACTTTAAAGTAAACTACTTTTACAATTTACTTCTAGCTTTTTTTGTAGTAACTACTTTTTCTTATAGTGCCATCGCGATATTAATATTGATATTAATAATGGCTTTTATTAGCAAGATAGATTTCAAAAAAATTCAATTCGATTGGAAGCTATTGATTCCAATATTTATTCTAGTCATCATTTACTTTGTTTTCCAAGAAACGATTCATACAACAATTATTGATCGAACAATACTGATTCTTCAAGGGAAAGAACCTTCTGTGAATGAAAGATTAAAAGATAGTTGGAAATATGTTAATGAAAATAATATATGGTTAGGAAATGGGATCGGTCATACACCGGTAGTTTGGCACAACTATGCTTATATGATCTCAGAATTCGGCTCTGTAGGGTTAATCTTATTTGCGGGGGTTTCACTTGCTTTAGTCAGTGTGAATTTTCCGTTGGGTATTTTCTTCATAGCTATGAATTTCTCTAAGGGTGGATATTTATCACCAGCTTTTTGGTTTTTAGTAATGATGATAATCTTATATGGAATATTATTTGATAAGCAAACATTCAATAGATTTAAAAATGATTTGTCTAAAACTTAACAATTATTTAATTAGGTATAAGGAGATAGTGATGAATAAAAAAGTCGGAATACTTACAATAACTGATTATGGGAATTACGGTAACAGACTACAAAATTATGCTACACAAGAAGTGTTGAAAAATTCGGGATTTGAAGTAACCACTATTAAAAGTAGAGTAGGAAATCAAATCGAAAAATCTTTTAGTGATAAATTAAAGTCTCTAAAGATTACTGATCTTCCTAAAATTATTAGTAAGCGTAGAGAAAATAAAAAATTTTCAAATATTAAAGATGAAAGATATAATAAATTTGTTCAGTTTACCAAAGATTATATAGCTGAAACTTCTTATACAATATCTGAAGATAGTATTCCAGACGACATTAATGAACAATTTGATTATTTTGTTACAGGAAGCGACCAGGTTTGGAATCCGAATTATAGAAAAGGTTCTGGTATTGACTTTCTTACATTCGCTTATCCAGAAAAAAGGATTGCTTTATCTCCTAGTTTCGGTATAGCAAAAATTCCTAATGAATACCAAAAAAAATATATAAAAATGATAAATGAAATGAATAGTCTTTCTGTAAGAGAAGAAGCGGGTTATGAGATTATAAAAAGGTTAACTGGACGAGAGGCTGAGGTTTTAATTGATCCTACATTGATGTTAAATAAACAGGAGTGGTTAGAAATTGCTGAAAAGCCTCAAGTAGTTCCAAATAGAAAGTATATTTTAACTTATTATTTAGGATCTTTAAGCGAACAAAATCAGGAATTTTTAAATAAAATAGCAAAAGAAAATGATTTGGAAATTGTTGAATTACACAATATTACAAGATCAAAAAGATATTATTCTATTGATCCTTCAGAATTTTTATATCTTATTAATAATGCTAGTTTATTTTGTACAGATTCATTTCATGGTTCAATTTTCTCAATTATATTTGAAAAGCCTTTTGTAGTTTTTGATAGAATTGAAAATAGCACGTTAAAAATGAGTTCGAGAATTGATACTTTATTAAAAAAATTCAAATTGAGTGATCGACATGAAGTACAATGTTTAACTAAAACACATGATGAAATTTTTGATATTGATACTTCTCATATAGGAGACATACTAGCTATAGAACAAAAAAAATATACTGACTATATAAAAAAATCAATGTCTTAAGTAGATCATTGTAATTTCTCTTTAGATTTATATTAAATTATAGCCTTCTTTAGATTAGGAGAATCGAATTGAAACTAAGTGTAATAGTACCAGTTTATAACCTTGAAAATTATATTGAGCAATGTATTGATAGCATACTGGTACAAACTTATAGTGATTTTGAATTATTAATAATAGATGATGGTTCAACAGACAGGAGTTTATCTATTATAAATGACTATTCGAAAAATGATAATAGAATTCGTGTAATTACTAAAGAAAATGAAGGGATATCTTTAACTAGAAATAGAGGTATTCAAGAAGCTTCTGGTGATTACTTGTATTTTGTAGATGGAGACGATTGGATTCATAAGGAAACTCTCAAATCTCATATGAATTTAGTAGAACAAGTACCAAATTGTGACTTAGTTCTTGGACGCATGTCAATGTTTTTTGATGGAGAGACAAAATTAAAAGAAGACGAGTTCATAGTTGAAAATGAAGTAGTAGCTAATAAATCTGGTAAAAATGCATTTGTAGCAATAATAGATGAAATTGGATTTATTCGATTAGGAGTACGAGGTCTTTTCAAGAGGAAATTTTTATTAAAGCATAAGCTTTTTTTTAAACCACATATGTATAGTGAAGATGTAGAATGGATGATGAATTGTATTTTAAGTGCTGAAATATGTGCTAGTAATGATAATGCTTATTATCATTATAGAGCTAGGAGGCCAGGGTCATTAGTCAATACTCCATCAATTAAAAAATCACTTGACGTACTAAATATTTATCAGACATGGATCTGTATAGCTGACGCTGAAGAAGATAGTATATTTAAACAATATTTCTATAATGAAATATCTGAGCGATTTATTAATACTTTTATTGAATTCTCTAGCCAATTTGTTCCTGCTAAAATAGATATGAATTTATTCCATTCAAAGGTCAATCAGGAAAAAAATATTATTAAAAAGAGCAAACGTAAAAAAACTCTATTAAAAGGGCTACCACTATTAATAATGGGTTCAAAGTTAACTTCTAAATTGTATTATTACATTAAAAAATGGAAGAATCGTAACTCACAACCTAGTTATTTTTAAGTGAATACTATATGCAAGCTCAATGACAAGGAAGCGAGAATAAATTAACATGAGAAGAAATCAGTTGAAAGTTGGAACAGTCTTATCTTTTGTTTCACTAATTTTAGGTAATCTTATTTCAATAGTATATACTCCTGTTATGTTAAGACTACTAGGACAAAGCGAATACGGATTGTACAATCTAGTGTCTTCGGTAGTAGCTTATTTAGGGTTACTAAATTTTGGATTTGGTAGTGCATATATTCGATATTATTTAAGATATAAGGTGAAAAATGATGAAGAAAATATAGCGAAGTTAAATGGAATATTCCTTATTGTGTTCTCCATTATTGGATTTGTTGCGGTTGTAGCAGGGACGATTTTAGCTCTTAACGCAAGGCTAGTTTTTGGATCCGAGTTAACTATTAGTGAGCTTTCTACAGCAAAAATTTTACTTATTTTAATGGCTATTAATATGGGGATTTCATTTCCAAATGTAGTTTTCACTTCATATATTACAGCTAACGAAGAATTTATATTTCAGAAATTTATTGAAACAATTAGAGTAATTGCTAATCCATTATTAACTTTACCAATTTTACTCCTAGGATACGGATCCATAGGAATTGTAACAGCAGCAACTTTGCTTAGTATATTTGTTGAAGTTTCTTACGCAGTTTTCAGTTTTAAAAAAATTAATATGAAATTTGCATTTAAAGAGTTAGATATTTCTTTAGTAAAAGAAATGACAGTTTTTTCTTCTTATATATTTATGAATATGGTTATCGATCAGATTAATTGGAATTTGGATAAGTTCATTCTAGGTAGATTCTTTGGAACCGTCAGCGTAGCTATATATGGACTTGCTGGACAACTAAATAATTATTACAAAGTGTTGTCAACCACTATATCTAGAATGTTTATTCCGAGGGTAAACACTATAGTATCAACTACAAATGATAATACTGAATTAACTAATTTATTTACAAAAATAGGGCGGATTCAGTTCTTGATTTTAGCTCTTGGTGGGTCGGGATTAGTATTTTTTGGGAAATCATTTATAAGTATGTGGGCTGGAAAAGATTATATTCAATCATATTACATTGCATTGCTATTGATTCTTCCTATAACTATTCCTTTAATCCAGAATATTGGAATTGAAATTCAACAAGCTAAAAATATGCATCAGTTTAGATCTTGGACTTATTTAATCATAGCAGTTTTAAATGTTCTTATATCTATTCCATTAGCTAGTCAATATGGCGGTATAGGAGCAGCACTTGGAACGGCTCTATCTCTGCTTGTTGGAAATGGATTTTTAATGAATTGGTATTATCATAATAAAGTAGGTTTAGATGTTATATATTTTTGGAAAGAAATTATAAAATTTATACCGTCTTTAATTATTCCATTTATTGCTGGAACAGTTATGGTATATTACATTGACTTATATAAGATTATTCCATTCTTACTAAGCGCCTTGGCATATTTAGTAATTTATGGGATCTCAGTATGGTTAATGGGTATGAATCAGTACGAAAAGAATTTAATCATATCACCAGTTAAAAATTTAGCCACAAAAATTCTAAATCGATAGTCATATAATTAACCTCTAAAACACAGAAAAGAAGGGATTCGATGAAATTAATTGAAGAATATCAATCTAAAGTGTTGAATAATGATTATAGCGAAGGCAGTGGAGCTACTGCTGTTATTAGTTCAAATATAGAAATGAAGATGAATGAGTATGGAGAATATAAAGAATTCATTCAAGATATAGATAAAGTAACTGAAGAAGAAGCTAGAAAAATTACTGAAGTTTCCCCAATGTTCTCAAGCTATAATGAAGACACTATAGCGAAAAAAATATTTAGCCAAACAAAAAATATTAAATATAGAGAAAAAATTGGTTATTATACAAATCTATATGCTGGACACGTAGCAGAAGCAGATTACCGTAGTCTAGCTAGTTCCGGCGGCATGGGAACTTGGATCTTAAAAGAATTGTTTGAAAAAAAAATGATTGATGGAGTTATTCATGTTAAAGCTACAAACGGTGGAGCTCAAGCGCCACTCTTCAAGTATGATATTTCATATAATATTGAAGAAATCCGAGAAGGAGCAAAGACTAAGTATTATCCCGTGGAATTCTCAGAAGTATTAAAAAAAGTGAAAAATCAGCCAGGAAAATATGCAATCGTTGGAATTCCTAGTTTTATAATGGCAATTAGATTATTAGCTCAACAGGACGAAGTAATAGCCGATAGGATTAAGTATACTATAGGTTTAGTTTGTGGACATCAAAAGAGTAGTAAATTTGCAGATTATATGGGATGGCAAGTAGGAATAAAACCGGGAAATTTAATAGCAATCGATTTTAGAAAAAAACTTAATTATGGGGCTGCTAATAAATATGCTGTTGAAATGACAGGACTAGTAGATGGGGAAGTAAAAACGATTACAAAAAGTACGAACGAACTGTTAGGCCAAAATTGGGGGCAAGGTTTTTTTAAAAGTAAAGCTTCAGATTTTACGGATGATGTAATGAATGAAACTGCGGATATAACAATAGGTGATGCTTGGTTACCCGAATATGTTAAAGATAATTTAGGCAACAATATTATTATCGTTAGAGATAATGGTATTCAAGCTTTAATTAATGAAGGAATTGAAACTAAAAAGTTGAGATTGGATATTTTAGATGAAGATACTATTATAAAATCTCAGAGCTCTCACTACAAACATACTTTAGACGAGTTACCATATAGATTATATAAGAAGGATAAAAATAATATATGGCACCCTAAAAAAAGAATTACTGCATCTAACGACTTATCAATTTTAAGAAAAAAAGTTCAGGACTTGAGAGAAATAATGTCTACTGATAGCCATGTCTTCTTTAAAAATGCTATAGAAAATGATAATATCGAATTGTTTACCAGCAAAATGAAAGAATATGATAGTAAATATACTCGTTTATATCAATTAATTAGCCTTAGAGAAAAAGGTCTTAAAAGTATTTTAAAAAAAATAACTAGAAAATAGAGAAATGGTCTGGTTAATAAAAGCTTGTTTGTAGTATGATGTATAATGAGCATCTATTAAAGGAGTTTATTAAATGAATATACTAGCTGTTATCCCAGCAAGGGGAGGCTCTAAGGGGATTCCTCGTAAAAATGTGCGGTTTTTGGCAGGAAACCCACTTATAAGCTATGCAATAACAAATGCTCTAAAGAGTGAATTTTCTGTTGATGTTTGTGTTTCTACAGATGATTTTGAAATTGAAAAAGTAGCTATAAAATATGGAGCTATGGTTGTTAAAAGAACTGAAGAATTGTCCAGCGATGAAATAACACTGGATCCAGTGATTTATGATGCGTTTATAAAAATGAGCAAACAGAAAAATAAAGAATATGATTACGTTATCACTCTGCAAGCTACATCTCCGCTGTTAACAGTAGACATTTTAGATAATGCTATTACGGAGTGTATAATAAATAATTATGATACAATAATCAGTACTGTGAATCAGCCTCATCTTCATTGGGAACAGTCAAAAGAAGGGGGATTTACTCCAGGGTATAAAGAAAGATTAAATCGCCAGTATTTACCTAAAAGGTATGTAGAAACTGGAGCCTTCTTGATTACTAAAGCAGAATGTATGAAACCAACTAGTCGTATTGGAAAGAATGTATCTGTTTTTGAAGTACCGGAATCACAATCTATAGATATTGATACACCCGCTGATTGGTGGATTGCTGAAAAACAATTAACCAAAAAAAATATTTTGATTAGAGTTGATGGTTACTCTGGAATTGGTTTAGGTCATATTTATAGGGGATTAGCGCTAGCTTATAATTTGATCGATCATAACGTTCAATTTGTTCTCAGTGAAAAATCAGATTTAGGAATAGAGAAAATAAAAAATAGTCATTTTCCTTTTACAATCATTAAAAGTAATAAAGAAATTGGAAAATTAATTAGTAGTCAGAAAATTGATATTATAATTAATGATATATTGAATACAACCAAAGATTACGTGACTTACTTAAAAAAATTAAATGTACGAGTAATTAATTTTGAAGATTTAGGTGATGGAGCAGATTCAGCTGATATTGTCATTAATGACTTATATGCTCCTCAGAGAAATGGAGATCACTATTTTTGGGGGAGTGACTATTATATTATTAGAGATGAATTTTTACTAAGTGAATCTAGCGTTTTTAACGAAGTAGTTAAAAACGTATTAGTCATTTTCGGAGGAGCAGATCCTAGTAATTTAACTTTAAAAGTGTTTAATGCTATTCAAAGTAATTTTGGTTATCAAAATATTCAATTCAATTTTATCGTGGGGCCTGGATACCCACATTATAATGACTTGAAAAACCTAGCGAAAAAATCAAGCTTAAACATAAACGTTATTCGAGATGTAAAGGTAATGACAGAATACATGAGAAATGCTGATATAGCATTATCTTCTCAAGGCAGAACGATGTTAGAGCTAGCGTCCATGGGTGTGCCAACTATACTGTTAGCCCAAAATCAAAGAGAGTTAAAACATGAATTTGGTTATTTAAATAATGGGTTTATAAATCTTGGATTAGGTGAATATATCGAGGAAGAAACTGTTAAAGATACTTTAGAGTGGTTAATAAAATCAGAACAAGTAAGACAACAGATGCATGATCAAATGAAGTTGAAAGATTTAAAAAATGGATTAAAAAGAGTATTACAAATTATTTTAAATTAAAGGAGCGAGTAAAATGGGGATTTTTGAAAAAACAAGAGAACAAGGGTACTATGTAATTGGAGAAATAGGAGTAAATTATTATGATATTGCAAAAAAAGAAAATATTACTCCTATGGAAGCCGCAAAACTAATGATAGATAAAGCAAAAGAATCAGGAATGGATGCAGTAAAGTTTCAAACTTATAAAGCAGGAACAATAGCCTCTAAATTTTCACCCTCATATTGGGATACATCAGAAGAATCTACAACTTCTCAATATGAACTATTCAAAAAATTCGATTCTTTTGGATATGAAGAATATAAAGAATTATCCCTTTATTGTAATGATTTAGGAATTGAATTTTTTAGTACTGCTTTTGATTTTGAGTCAGCTGACTATCTTAATGAAATGATGAATATTTATAAAATATCTTCTTCAGATTTAACTAATTTACCATTTATTGAGCACCAAGCTAAAAAGGGTAAACCTGTGTTGTTATCTGCAGGAGCTTCAACTCTTGATGAAATCAAAACAGCCATTGAAACAATTAAGAATACTGGAAATAACGATATTGTATTGTTGCATTGTGTGTTAGAATATCCAACACCTTATGAACATGCCAACTTGGAAGTAATTAAACTGTTAAAAGAAGAATTTCCAGATCTTGTAGTTGGTTACTCTGATCACACAAAACCTGATGAATTTATGGACGTTGTTAAAACTGCAGTTGCATTAGGGGCTCCTGTAATTGAAAAACATTATACTTTAGATAAATCTTTAGCCGGTAATGATCATTACCATGCTATGGATCCTGAAGATATGAAAAAGTTGAAAAAAGCACTAGAATTTCAAATTAAAATTCGGGGAAACAAAGAACTTAATCTTGATACGCAAGAAGCTGCAAGAAAGAATGCTCGTCGCTCAATTGTAGCTAATCAAAAAATACCTGCGGGTACAAGTATTACCAGAGAAATGATAACATTCAAGCGCCCTGGCTTAGGTATAACACCTTCTGAATTATCTTCAGTTATAGGTAAAAAAGCAAAAGATTTAATTGAAGAAGATACGATTCTCGTATATGATTTATTAGATTAAAGATATTGCATCTCAAGCTATAAGCATTTTTAGAATTCTTTAGATGCTGCAGTTTTGAGATGCTTTTCTTTTGAGAACACTTTTTAAGAATTGGAGTAAATGATGAAAAAGCCATTCTTTAGTATTGTAATACCTGTATATAATGCTGAAAAAACGATTATCGCAACATTAGAATCATTAGATGTTCAGACTTTTAATAATTTTGAAGTGATTTTAGTTAATGACGGTTCTGTTGATGAATCAAAAGAAATAATAAATGGATTTATCACAGATAAACCTCACTTTTGTATAATAAACACTATGAATGGAGGACCAGGTTCTGCAAGAAACATTGGCATCGATCATTCGAACGGAGAATACTTAATTTTTGCAGATGCAGATGATATTTTAAGAAATAATACATTAGAAGAGAGATATAATTTATTACAACAGTCACAACCTGATCTATTAATCACCTCTTATTCTATTAAAGTTCTTGATGATGGAGACATTGTTAGTGAAAAGATTACTAAGGTATCAGATACAGTCTATGAAACTAATGAGTCTTTTATTGATTCTTTATTTTCTTTGATGGAAAAACAGTTGATGTATGTAGTCTGGAATAAAGTTTATAGATTAGATATTGTCAAAAAACAACACATTAGATTTCCAAATTATAAAAGTTGTGAAGATCGATTATTCAACTTAGCATTTTTTAGCCAAGTTCAAAAAGTCGTTACAACAGAGAAAGTACTCTATGATTATTTTTTTGAAGGAAAAGAAAGCCTAACGAATAAATTTTTTGAGAATAAATTCAGTACTTTTGTTGAATTTTATTTAGCCTGTATTAAATTAGCACCAAAAGATATTGATGGGTTCAGTGCTCTCTTTCTAAAAGGAGTGCTATCCAGTATCATACCTGTCCATTCTATTAGTGGTAAATCATTCAAAGAGAAAAACACTTATATTAATAATATTCTACACAATGAACATGTATTACAGGCTGCAAACACAAGTAAAAGAAATACATTGATTAGAAAAGTTCTGGCAATGACGTTTAATATGCGTTCTAGTTTAGTAATGTATTTACTATCATATATCTTATATAGTGTCAGTAATCTTTCTCCTAAAATGATTGAAAAACTAAAAGGAAACTTTTAAGTGCTCTATTTAGAATCTACTGTTAAAAATTCAATAGAATTGGTAATAAGAAATAAGTTAATTAGAAAATGGTGATTTAATGATAAGTATAGTCATGCCGGTTTATAATGTTCAAAAAACGCTGGTTAGAGCGGTTGAGAGTGTGATCAATCAATCCTATAAAGATTTTGAATTAATACTAGTTAACGATGGATCTACAGATAAAAGTGGAGAAATTTGTGATGAGTTAGCACAAAAAGATAATAGAGTTATTGTTCTTCATAAAGAAAATGGAGGATTATCTTCTGCTCGGAACTATGGTCTCGACAATGCTTCAAGAAAGTATATTATGTTTATAGATAGTGATGATTACTATGAAACGGATATAATTTCTCACTTTATTAAAAACAAAGAAGCGGAAACTGACTTATTTGTTTTTAATGTCAGACGCATAAATAATAAAACTGTCAGATATTTGGACAGTATAGAAAAAACTACAAAAAGTCAAAGCGCTGCTTTAAAAAACTTATTTGAGTTTAAAGGAGCAGATTTTTATGCATGGAATAAAATCTATTTACGCACTTTATTTGATGGTGTAAGGTATCCTGAAGGATATTTATATGAAGACATTGTACCGTCATATGAAATAGTAAAGAAAGCCAAACAAATACAGTTTTCTGAGTATATAGGCTACAACTATATTGAGAACAGCGAAAGTATAGTGAATGCTGCATTTAATCCTAAGCAATATGACAATGTTTTGCAGAGAGTCATATTATTAGAGAAAATAGAAAAAGAGTTTCCAGAATTATTGTCGAGCGCAACAGAGAAACTTTTAGATGGATTTCTATCTACTGGGTATAAACTATCATTATCTGAAAAATCAGAAACAACTGTAGAATATTATAAAATCTTAAAAAAAGACATTAGAAAATTTAGAAGTCTTATAAAAAATAGTAAAAAGATACCTAAACCGAAATTAATCGCATTAAAATTACTCCAGTCTAACTTATTTTTGTATGGTAAGTTATACAAATTTTATTTAGGTAAATAGGAAGGGTTAAAATGAAAAAGTTAGCTTATTTGATACTTGCACATAATGATCCAACGAATCTTAAAAGAATGATTGATGCCTTAAATGAACATGCTGATTTTTTTGTTCATATTGATAAAAAAAACGATGAGATCTTGTTTACTGAGTTATTTCAAGAATATGATAATGTCATTTTTATATCAGATAGGTATAAGATCTACTGGGGAGGATTTTCTATTATCAAGGCTGAGCTTGCACTAGCGAGAGAAGCCTTAAGCCGATCTTATGAGTATTCTAGGTATATTCTTCTTTCTGGTTCTGACTATCCTATAAAACCCAATGATTTCATTCGAGATTTTTTTGAAAATTATGATTCTATTCAATTTATAAGAGGAATCAATCTAGACAAACTTACAAATAAAGAATTATTTGAGAGTCACATTGACTACTGGCAAAAACACGATTATCCATTTATAAGTAAAACAAATACTTTTGCCTTTAAAGCCTTTCGCGCTTTGACGAATAAAGTTTTAAGAAATTTTAAGTTATCGAAAAAAATAAGACATAGTAAATTTGATATTTATCAAGGATCACAATGGTGGGCTTTAACTGGAGATTGCTTGTTTGATTTAGTGAGAATGTATGATGAGAATAGGAAAGATTACAAAGTGTTTGAAATTATTTTTGCTCCAGATGAAAAATTTTTCCATACCCTGTTTTTTAATTCTGCTTACGCTTCTAAAAATCAAGTTGGGGGGCCTGATAAACCAATATATATGGAAAAAAGAGGAAAAGATACTTCTAAACAGACTGCAAAGCTGGCCAACATTCACTACTTAGACTCCTCTATGACAAAATGGTTTACGGAAGAGGATTATAAAATATTAAAGGATAGTGACAAGCTTTTTGTTAGAAAAGTTTCTACTGAATTTTCAACTCCTCTTTTAAACAAAATAGATTTAGATATCTTAAGAAAAAGGAATGTGACTAATGAACTTTAAAAAAGTCTTAAGCGACTACGTATTCAATCCTAATTATTATCGTTATATCAATTTAATTATCTTTATTATTTATTTTATACCTAGTGGACTTAATATTGAAAATATTCCAATGAAGATTTCGTTTGTATGGGGACTCCTTCTTTTAGCATATGATTTATTGACTGAGAGAAAGATGTTTAAACAGCCTTATTGGATTGTCTTGTTCTTATTGAGTGTATCTTACTTATTATCTGTAGTAACTAACTATCCTCATCAGTTCCCTGACACAATAATAAATTGGGGGTATCTATTAATTTCGGTTTTCATTTTTTATGTTTTTGATCCTAAGAAAAAATCTAGAAATATTAATAAGCATATACAAATATTGAATGATATTTTAATTTACATGACTATGGTATTGGGTACCGTAGCTATTGTGATGTTTATATTTAATATATCCTATCGAGTACCTGCAGGATTAGGTACTTTCACTTTAAGACAAGGATTTATTGGGAGTCGTCTATTCGGTCTGTACACTAGTCCAAATATTGGTTCGATGTTCGGATATGTATCGGTTATTCTAATGTTAGTAAACAATCATTTAAAGAGGGGTGATTGGAAAAATTTTCAAAACTTATATATATTTAACGGAGTAATACAGTATCTGTTTTTTATATTATCTAAGTCTAGAGGAACGCAGATTACTATATTTGGTTTTGGAATCATGTTAATTATTATTGCAACTGTTCTTCGTATTAGTAAAGATAAGAAATTATGGTCTTCAGTAAAGACGTGGGGATTAGGAACAGGCGTGGCATTACTCGTTTTCTTTTCAGTAAACAATACGGTTGAAGAAGGGCTGAGTTATATTCCTTCTATAGTAGACGTCGTTCAATATGAAGTCGCCGATCAATTTGGTGGAAGAGATGAGAATAATGAAAACAGTGATTTAGAGTCTGATAAAGAAGATCGCGAAATTCCATCTTTTTCTAGAATAGAATTGCGGCCAGAAGAAGAAGGTTCAGAACTATCCTCTGGTAGAGTTACGATATGGATGGCTGGACTACAGTTATTAAAACAAAAACCTTTATTCGGAGTTGCAGATACAGATATTTATAGAGGCATTGAGACCACTACTCAAATTGATGAAAGTGAATTAAGTGATATAGATATTGCAGAGTTAAAAAGAGCTAGCGGTAATATGCACAATACGTATGTTGCAGTATTAGCTAAATCAGGCATTATTGGATTTTTGCTATTAACTACTTTCGTTTTACTGATACTAAAAGACAATATTATTTATTTACTATCTGATAATTTCAATATTAAATCACCTGATTCTCAAATTTATGTCATTATACTAGTATTTTTACTTTCTCTTTTTGTTAATGATGCCGTAGAAAATCATCTCATCATGAATAACCGTGATGTAATAAGTTTGATTTTCTGGACATATCTGGGATACTTAAATTTTATCAGAGGCAGTTTGAAGGAAAAGAAGGTTGAATAAATGAATGCTTTCATCGCATGGACACCACTGCATATTATGAATATATTAAATACAGTTTTGAATTATTACGCAAATGAAAAAAATGATATATATATATATGATGAATTTGAAAATGCTAAAGAACTATATATTAAGATTAAAGAGACCCAATTATTCAATAAAGTTTTCTTAGTTGAACATCAAACTATTAAAAATTCAAAATTTAAGATTGTTCCCCTATTGGTCGGTACAAATCCATTTAAATTAAAGACAATTATTTATGATAGGATGTTTATAGAAGGGGATAATTACTTTGCTAAAGTACTGTATTCTTTATCAAAAAAGTCTAATAATAACTTGATCTTAAATTATATCGAAGATGGTATTGGGGCATACGTTGGATCTAAGATTCTAGACAGAGATTCAAGAAATAATAAATTGATTTCGAAGTTTAATAAAAATAGTATGTATAGATATGAAATCGATGAATTATACCTGTATGAGCCTAGTTTAGTTCAACAGAGAGATAACAAAGTATATAAAACTCTCCCGAAATTGAATGAAGAGAATGAAGCATACAAGTTCATTGAAAAGATATTTAATATAGCGGGAAAAGGTAAACCTACTAAGCTACCTGTGAAATATATATTTCTTGATCAGCCATTCCAACAAGATGGTAGTCAAATAGATGAAGTAGAAATATTCCAGCTTGTCAAAAACGCAATTAAACAGAATGAAGAACTTGTAGTCAAATTACATCCACGTTCTGATGCCAAAAAATATGGGAATGCACATTTTTTAGACACGAATGTCCCTTGGGAAATCTACTGTCTGACTGAAAATGTTGAAAAAACTCGAGTAATTAGTATGGCATCAACAGCTAGTTTCACACCATCCTTAATGTTTGGGAAATCTACTAGTATCATTTATTTAGCTAAAATTATTAAAGAATATTATCTTAAAAAAGGTTTTAACTCAGAAAACCAAATATGGCTTGAGAATACAATCGATTTAGCGGAAGAATTCAAAAAAAATGTTTCAGATAATATTCATATACCTGCAAGTCAAGAAGAGTTAGAGGTAATAATTGACGCATTATAATAGAGAATAAAGGAATTATAATGAAGCTAAATCCTTGAATTTTGAGGTTAATATTATATAGCCGATTGGATGGTTTGAGTTCGGTATTTTACTGGGCTTAAGCCACCAAAAGTTCTCTGTCTTACAGTTCGTGTTTCATGAACCATTAAAATTTTCCATCATTGCGTTGTACGAATCGAAACATTTTGCTTCACTACTTTAATCACTTTTCCTAAGCGATTTAAAACTTATTTGATCATTGAATTTTTTATATGAGAAAATGTTGGTTGTCTTACCAATTATTTTTACTATTACTCCACTATCTTTGTTTAAACCTGATAGTGAAGTTAGGACAGAAAGTAGCACGGTAAACTATCCAGCGCTTACTAGACGTGATTATGCTAGTGCAGTGACTAAAAGTTATGTCAAACAAGCGACTGTTTTCAAGGTATTGTGAAATCAATTTTTATTTAGAATATAGTTTATTTTATTAATTATGAATTTACTTATAAAAGTATAAGTTGAAAAATGAGTCACTTATCAAAAGAGATTCAAACTTTGAATTCCTACGTATCATAGCTATGATCATGATAGTTATATGGCACTTATGTGTGCACGGGATACAAAGTTCTATTCAAATTACGGATTTGAGTAGAATTAATCAGTTTTTATTTTATCTAATTGAGAGCATTACCGTAATAGCAGTGAATTTATACGTTCTCATTAGTGGTTATTTTTTATACAACAAAAACAAACCGATTATGTCGAAAGTTTTCAGATTAGTACTAGAAACTTTTGCATTTACAATGACTATATTTTTATTCTTGTTAATAATAGGAGAAGTAAAGTTCTCAAATAGATATTTATTATTATCTATTTTCAGTATTTTCTATGGAAAATATTGGTTTATAACTGTTTACATAGTTATGTTTACACTGTCACCTTATTTGAATATTGTCATTAGATATTTATCAAAAAAACAACACTTACAGTTGCTTGCGATATTATTTTTTATAGAGGCGATATGGCAATTTATGCACGTTGTGGATGCTATTGGGGTTAACGATGGTTATAGTGTGTTTCATTTCATATTCCTTTATTTTTTAGCAGCTTTTCTTGGGAAGTATGGATTTGTCATTAGAGATTTTAATAAGTATATCTATTTATCAGGTTTTTTTTCTATGACTATGGTAAATACAATCATTTCATATTTATCACCTAGTAGTATCGATAAACTATTTAGATATAATTCACCAGTAATAATTTTTTCAGCTTTTTGTCTATTTATGTTTTTTAAGAAAATTAGTTTCCAATCTAAATTGATCAATAGAGTATCTAAATATACTTTAGGAATATATTTAGTCCATGAACATTTTTTTATCCGACCATTACTTTGGGGAGATATAGGTGTTGTTCAAAAAGTATTGAGTGGACCTGAATCATTTTTTGTTATTAGAATAATAGTTTTCGGCATTCTAGTATTTGGTGTATGTTGGATTATAGCTTATATTATTTCAAACATTTTTAATTTAGCTTTTAATTATTTCGGTAATATTTTTAATAAATCAAAGTTATTCACCATGATCAGTAGCTTATTATCTCTTACTCGTAAAGCAATAGTATAAGTAGTGTGGTTTCCAAGAATATGATACATAAACTTCTCAAAACTTTTCGAAAGAAGATTTGAAAAGTTTATGTATTTATTTTGTCTTGAAAAGACAAGTTATAGTAAAAAGTTATTCAAATTGTCACAATCAGTAGGTTGTAAATTGTAATTTTTAAGGTAAAATGAAAATTGTTAGGAAAGTTTTTAAAATTATATTAAAAAGCACAAAGGAGCGTTTATTTATTGAAGAAAAATTACTTTCAAAAGAAGAATATTATTACGTGCACGGCTATACTTCTATTTCCTGCAACTTTATTAATTACATCTTCAAAAGTTGAAGCTCAAACTTCGAATGTTCAGGTAATGGAATCTGAAAATAATGAAATTCTTGAAAGATTAGAAGCTTACATATTAAACAGTGATGTAACAAAGGGTCAAATTGAAAATTTACCTTCAAGTTCTATTGAGAATGTATTTGAAGTGAATGGAGGTTTAGACGGAAAAAACTGGTCTTTTGAGGTTAAATCAAAAGAGTCTGGAATAATATTTATCTCTGATTCATTGGGTAATATTGTGGAATATCCAATAAATAAAAATGAACCTCAAAAATACGCATTCGAACATTCTGTTGACAATAAAAGTTATTCTTTTTATTTTGTTTCGGAAACATCCATGATTATTGACCATTTAGTTTTTAAAATTGGTATTGCAATAGATGAATCAAATAAGGTTGTGAATGGTTCTGAAGAAACCCCTTCTATAGATGAGCAAAATAGTGTTAGTGAACCTATAGAAGAAGATGTAGTAAGTAAAGAACTCAAAGATGAATCAAACGATACAAAAGATAATGATAATGAAATCACGATCAGTGACCCTTCCACTGATGAGAAGGCTATTATCAGTAATGAAATAGAACCTCATGTTAGGACATCCAGTGTTATCCAAAATGCCACGAGATATTATATTGTTAGCAGTGGAGATACTTTATGGAATGTTGCTAATAAATTTGGGATATCAGTACAAAATTTACAAAGTTGGAATAATCTATCTTCTAATACGATTACAGCTGGGAATGTACTATCAATAAATGGAATAAATATTTATCAGAAAATTGATGAAGAAAAAATGACTTTTCTCAAAAAAAGTGAATTTATTCAGTATATGTCAGGGCGTGCTAAAAATATTGCACATGAAAAGGGTAAGGAGCAATTATATGCTTCTGTTATGATCGCTCAAGCCTCTTTAGAAAGTAATTTTGGTACTAGTACACTGGCTGTTAATGGAAATAATTTATTTGGGATGAAAGGTTCTTACAATGGATACTCTATAGTAAAAAAAACTTGGGAATTTATTAATGGAGTAAATACTTATGTTGATGCTGATTTTAAATTTTACCCAAATTTTTCTAATTCATTAAATGATAATGCTAGCAGATTAAGAAATGGAACTAATTGGGATCCTAATTATTATAGTGGCACATGGGTTAGAAAAACATCCAGTTATAAAGATGCTACAAAGTGGTTAACTGGTAGATATGCAACAGACCCAAATTATAATCAAAAGTTAAATGGAATTATTGAGACATATAATTTACTTCAATATGACTTGGACACAGTGGATGTAAATTATGAAACAGAAATTTTACAACGTTCATTTTCAATAGATAGTTTGCCTTGGGGAAGTGCTGGAAGTGAAAGAGTTGCATCTTCAACAGACTATTACAATAAAAAAGTACAAGTCATTAGAGAAAATAAATCTAGAACTTATGCATTGATTCAAGTGAACGGAAAAGAGATAGGTTGGGTAGATAAACGAGCCTTTGAATTAGTGCTTTCAAAAGCTGTTGACTATGAAGTAGTTATTACTAACACAAATTATTCTATAGACAGTCTTCCCTGGGGGACGAAGGGATATAAGAAATTGTATTCAGCTAGTGATTTTAACGCTAGTTCTATTTTTCAAGTTACTGAAGAAACGACCAATGGAGCTTACGTAAGATTATCTCAAAATGGAGTAGTGAAAGGATGGATAGACAAAAAAGCAATATCCTCTTTTAATTCAGTAAAAGTATCCTATAAAGCTAAAGTGAATTATGCTGGACATTCTATTGATTCTTTACCCTGGGGAACAAGTGGATTTGCAAACATAGGTAAGTCAGACGATTACCTTGGTAAGGAGTTTACAGTATCTAGAGAAGCAAAAGGGGGTAACTATCTGCTCTTAAGCAACGGCAGCGATTTAATAGGCTGGGTGGATAAAAGAGCTATTGAATCATTTGAAACGAATTCTATTTATTATTCAGATACTATTTCACATGCAGGTTATTCAATAGATAGTAGGCCTTGGGGGTATAATGGGTACGAACAAAAAGATTCAGCAAATAATTATATTGGAAAGGTTGTAGATATTATAAGGGAAACTACGAATGGTAGTTATGCTTTTGTATCTTACAATGGAAAAGAACTAGGTTGGATTGACAAAAGGGCCTTCGGTAGAAAATCGGTTAATTATCAAACGTTCATTAGTACTTCAGGTTATTCTTTCGATAGTCTTCCTTGGGGAGAAAAAGGATTTACAAATATCGGAAATTCAAATAATTATATAAATCAGAAAGTAACAATTATTGCAGAAACAAAAAATGGTGCTTATAGCTTAGCTTTGCTTAATGGTAAATCATTAGGTTGGATTGATAAACGTGCAATTGAAACTTTCCAAACAAATATAATTAACTATAAAGAAACGATTAGAGAAACAAACTTTTCGATAGACTCTAAACCATGGGGTTATATTGGGTTTGAAAATGTTAGTTCTAGTTCAATATTGGTAGGTAAAGAAGTAAACGTATTAAGAGAAACAGAAAACGGAGCTTATGCATATATTTCTATAGAAGGAACTCCAATTGGTTGGATAGACAAAAGAGCATTTGGAAGAATTCCTGTTGCTCCGAATCAATATGCTGTAATTAAAAGTGGTTTTTCTATTGATTCTTTACCATGGGGGGAAAAAGGGTATAGTAAGCTTCATGACAGCAGTAGTTTTTCTGGGAAAAAAGTAAAGATAATACAGAAAAGTAATAATCTTGCATATGCGCATATTATTTTAGATAATCAAGAATTAGGTTGGATTGATTTGAGAGCTTTAAACGTGAATTGAAAAGAAGGAGTAAATAATGAAGCAGATAAATAAGAGTATTACTGTAATAAGTGTAGCAAGCCTTTTAGCGGTAAATAGTGTTCATCCAATAATCGCTAGTGCGGATACTGATTTTCAAAATCCTGATACCAATGAAGGGCAAAATGTCGGAGAAGAAATAACTGCTAAAGATACTGTTAATGATTATTATGAATTTTTGGAATCAGCTGAAGAAGTTAGTTTAACAGGAACTTTCGAGTCGTCAGAAACGTATCGAAATGTATACAACATTGATTCTAATAAAGTAATTGAGAATTCTTTGGAATTGTTGCAAAAGACTAAATTTGATATTATAAAAAAAATTCAGATAAATGGCGAACTTATTTACTTTGTTAAACTAGATGAAAAGCAAATTATGTGGGTAACCGAGGAAGAAATTCTCTTAGATGAAAAAGTGGTTGAGGGATCAGGTAATGAAACTACTACGGAGGAGAATCAACCTGTAGATATTGAAAAAAAAGATAATCAAAATACTGAAAACTCAGGAGAAAAAAATGAACAAAGTAATTCTATAATGAGTATAGAAGAAAAACCAGCAGAGGGATCACTAAATGATGAATTAACAGATGACCAAGTAAGAGTTTTGTCTTCTAATGTTAGTAGTCAGGAGATCCAATATCAAGTAGAAATTAAAGAAAAAGGTTTTTCTATTGATACTGTTCCATGGGGACATGAGGGATATAAGAAAGTTGGAGACAGTGCTTCTTATATCAACAAAAGAGTTACTGTACTAAGGGAAACAACAAACGGTGCCTATGCTAATATAGCACTTGATGGGAAAGAATTAGGTTGGATTGATAAGAGGGCTTT
Source organism: Marinilactibacillus sp. 15R (assembly GCF_001895285.1). Classification (NCBI taxonomy): domain Bacteria; kingdom Bacillati; phylum Bacillota; class Bacilli; order Lactobacillales; family Carnobacteriaceae; genus Marinilactibacillus; species Marinilactibacillus sp. 15R. The sequence continues at coordinate 2,361,165 of NZ_CP017761.1, read as the reverse complement.
TAATATGATAGCTGTTAAACCTTATAAAAGAACTGTTGTCTTTTCAGGTTATTCTATAGATTCTGCGCCTTGGGGATCAGATGGTTATTATAAAATTAGTAATGCGATTGATCAAATATTTAATGAAATTACTATAGTAGGAGAGAGTAAGAGCAAAGCTTATGTTTATATTGTAGATAATGGTGTTGGAATTGGTTGGATTGATAAACGTGCATTAGGCACTCCTAGTCTTATTGAAAAGAAAATAATTACATCACAGACACACTCCATAGATTCCGCGCCTTGGGGACAATCAGGATATAAGCAATTAACAACAGCAAAAAACAATCTGTATCAAGAGGTTGAAGTTATGCTTAGAAGCTCTAATGGAGCTTATTCATTAGTTAGATCTAATGATAAATATCTAGGTTGGATTGATAATAAAGCATTGAATAAAACGACCGACAGAATAACCTTGTCGATTGTAAAGTCCAATTATAGTATTGACTCATTGCCTTGGGGAGAAAAAGGATATAAAACAATTGGTTCAACTGGTGATTATCTAAATAAAAGAGTTGAAATAGTTGCAGTAAGTAACAATGGAGCTTACGTTCTTATTACTTCTAATGGCAATCAAATAGGTTGGATTGACAAGCGAGCTTTGAGTATTAATGCAAGTTCTTATCCTTCAGTTATTACTACTTCTGGATATAGTATTGATACACTACCTTGGGGAACACCGGGTTCAAAAAAGGTTAGTCAAACTGATAACTATGTTGCAAAGAATGTAAAAGTAGTATCAGAAACAAGCGGAGGAGCCTACTTGTTAGTTGTAGAAAATGGAAAAGAACTAGGCTGGGTAGATCATAGAGCTTTAGGAAAAGCTGAAAATGTATCTGGGAGTATACCCGTAGATTATTCAACTACCATATCAGGAGCAGGGTATTCTATCGACACCTTACCCTGGGGGATGAATGGTTTTAAAAAAATGAGTTCAACAAGCAATATTTTAGGAACAGCAGTGAAAGTAACACACCATTATAAAGGATATGCTCTATTAGAGATTAACGGAGCTAAGTATGGTTGGGTTGATAAAAAGGCGCTAGCAAATTCTCCGCAACCACAAAATGTTGTTGGTCAACAGAATGTTTACTACAATGCTGTTATAAAAGGAAACTATTCTATAGATACCTTACCTTGGGGAACAAAAGGCTATCAAAAACTATCTCACACAAGTTTAATTTCAGGTAAAACAGTAAAAGTTCTCCGAATTACTAAAGGTTATGCCTATATTAGTTTAGACGGAAATGATCTAGGTTGGGTAGATAGAAAAGCGATAGGTAACCCTGTTGTTTATATTGATCCAGGTCACGGAGGATCCTTCCCAGGAACATCTGGTGGAGGGATTTATGAAAAGACATTAACTCTTTCTACTGCTAAAATCTTGAGCGATACGTTAAAGAATAGAGGATACAACGTTATTATGACTCGAAATAGCGATACTCAATTTTCTAGTAATTTAAGTACTGATTTAACTACTAGATCTAGAATGGCAAATACAGGAAACGGAGCAATTTTTGTAAGTATTCACTATAATTCAATGGGAGTGAATGGTACTGCAAAAGGTATAGAAACATTCATTCAAAATTCAACATACACACAGAATAGAAATGATTTTAATACAAATGACCCAAGAATTAATTCAAGTTTGAGACTAGCTGATTCAACTCATAAAAAAATAATATCATACACAAATATGTATGATAGAGGAGTTAGGGCACAAAACTTGAATGTATTACGAAATACAGAAATGACAGCTGTTTTATATGAATTAGGATTTATGAGTAATACTAGTGAACTATCAAGAATAAAAACCAGACAATACCAAGAAACTGCAACGAGGGCAATAGCTGATGGTATTGACCAGTACTTTTTGAGGTAATATGTAAAAAGTCGTAGCTTTAGCTGCGACTTTTTTACTGCATTTCAGAAGCGACAAAAAAATAGAATGAGATAGTATTCGGAATAAAACCTGTCTTCATATATAATAAATGTTATATTAATTATTATTTTGAAAGTAAGCGATGAATAGCTGAGTACCTACAAATAAAAATCGGACACCTCTATAATAAGAAATGTCCGAAGAGTATAATATACTGAATGTCTAGCGACATTCCATCTGCACCTTTGGATTCCATGGCAAATAAGCCTCCAAAGGTGTATTTTGTCGATTTGGAAGATAAGTTAAGAGGTAGTCCAGATATTTTCGTGGATGTAATCCGTTGGATTTGGCCGTCTCGACGAGACTCAAAATAGTCGCAACGGCATGAGCACCCTCAAAAGATTTTGAAAACAGCCAGTTCTTTCTGCCCATAACGAGTGACTTGATGCCACGTTCGGCTAGATTGTTGGATAGCACGAGACGGCCGTCCTTCAGAACGTTCATCATTCGCTCTTTCTGATTCAGCGCATAGTTGATCGCTGTGCCAAGTTTGCCATGCGCAGTTAGGGATTCACACCAGTCAAAAAACGCCTCAAGCTTTGGCTTCACTAGTTCTAAGCGCTGATCATACCGTTCGCTAACAGATAAGTCCTTGAGGGACTTATCCAACGCAAATAACTCGTTACACAGCGTGACTCCCTTATGAGCGACACTCTTACTGGAATAGTTCTTTGGACGGGCGTCATAGAACTTCCGTCTGATATGCGCCAGACAGGCAATCATCGTCATCCCTGGAAGATTGTTGTACCCGGAGAATCCATCACTATGTAGATAGCCAGTGTACTCCTCTAAGAAATCTCTAGGGACAGAGCCACTGCGTGATGGACCAAGCTTGTAGATATGTATGGCACGTTCGCTGTATTTGCCGGTACTGAATAACCACATATAGGACTTTTGTCGGTCTTTGTCATTCAGTACTTTGAATGTCGTTTCGTCGGCGTGTAGAACCTTCTGGTTCAACAGTTCTTGTCGCATTACAGCCACCAGTGCTTCGAAATAATACTGGGACGTTTTAATGTGCCAATTCGCAATGGTATGCCGAGGAATCGGATAGCCAAGTAGATTCCAATAAGCCTCTTGTCGGTAGGCTGGGACTTTTTGCTCGAACTTCTGATACATCGTTTCTGCTATCAGCGACGCAGAGGCGGCTGTATTATTTAAAGGAAGTCTTGGGATTTCAGATTTTGCAAACGGCGTCCGTGTCCCGCTTTTTTCGCAGTTCGCGCAGGCATATGTTTTTTGGAAATGTCTGTGGTTTTCAACTCTTGCCGGGATAAATTTCACTTCCTGACGGATGAGTTGTGTACTGATTTCTTTCATTGCTTCCTTACATGTTGGACACGTGCAAGATTCGATTTCATGAATGTGATCAACAGTAGGAAGAGAAGACAACTGCTTGTCTTTTAAACCTTTACGTTTTTTGCGACGGCTAACGGTTGTGACTATAACTTCTTCTTCGTCGCTTTGGTCACCAGTCTGCTCTGGTTCGCTAAAAAGGCGCTCATTGAAGAGATTGCCTTGATTGGGATCATCTTTCAACGTTTCCTTCTTTGGGCCGTACAATTTCTGAGTTAAGAATTCGATTTGTTCTTTCTGTAAGGAAAGCTCATCATCTTTTTGAGCGATAATGGTCTTCAGTTGTTTGTTTTCTTCTAACAGCTGATCTAACTTTTCAATAATCACTTCAAACTGTTTTTCGCTCTTGATAGACATGTCTGCTTCTCCTCACATAAATAGTACTTAAATTTTACACTAGTCAGAAAAAGAAAACGAGAGAGCCATTGATTTTTTCATCAATTTCTCTCTCATTTCTTAGGCTATACTTCCTTTAACCGCAGGTTTTATGGAGACTTTTTGATTAACAGATAATCCTTCAAGCAGCCAACGCAGCTGTTGCGCACTTAACTTTTGAATCTCGTTCTGGTTACGCGGCCAATTCAATTTCCCATTCTCTAAACGCTTGTATAAGAGAAGGAAGCCGTCGCCTTCCCAGTAAAGAGCTTTGAACCGATCCTTCTTTCCACCACAGAAGAGAAAGAGGGCCTCATGATAAACATCCATATCATATTCTTCTGTGATCGTCGCAGCTAATCCATCAATTTGACGGCGCATATCCGTCTTTCCACACACGATAAAAATATTCTCTACTTGAGTAAAATCAACGAGTTTCATTGAATGACATCTCCGCGAGGAGAACTCTCAATGTCGAGGGTTTGATCCCCTCGTAAATAAGTAGCTCTGTCTGACTATTTTTTAAATGTGCCACCATTTTCTGTGAATGGAACTTCGAAATGTGTCGGCGATCAGTTTTATCGTCATGTAGGGTTATCGGTATGATAGACTGTTTATTCTTTTCCAAATTAAAAACCTCCTGTGTACTTAAGATATCTCAAGTTTAACAGGAGGCCGCTAGGACTCACAGGTACCTAGCTATTCATCGCTTACTTTTGAAAGATAAATACATTCCAGAGTAAAGCATACACGGTTAGGAACATGGAAGAATATAATAAATTTTAAATTTAAAGATAATTGCCAATTATTTATTCTAGATAAAAGGAAAAATTAATAAATTCTTCATAAGTCGTCCATTGTATTTTGTTTTTATACTGGTAAAATAGTGTAGAATGTTATTTTACTGGTTAAGAAAGAAGGTAGGAAATGGAAGATGAATCACGGGTTAGACGAAAACGTAAAAAGAGAAAAAAGAAATCTTTATGGAAAAAAATTTTAATAGCATTTTTAGTTGTTTTATTAATAATAGTTGGTGCTGGAGCTTTTGTTGCTTGGAAAGTATATAGTGATGTGCAGTCATCAACTGAAGAGATGTACGAGGAAGCAGGACACGAACAAATTAGAACGAATCCCGTTGTGGTTGATGATGGGGAAGAACCATTTTCTGTATTGTTAATGGGAATCGATACGGGGGATATGGGAAGAACAGATCAAGGTCGTTCTGATACGATGATGTTAATGACTGTTAATCCAAATACTGAAAAAACGACTATTGTAAGTATCCCCAGAGATACATATACTGAAATAGTCGGTAATGGAACAATGGATAAAATCAATCATGCTTATGCATTCGGCGGAACGGCTATGGCTTTAAATACCGTTCAAAATTTATTTGATATTCCTGTAGACTATTTTGTTTCTGTTAATATGGAAGGATTACAACAAATTGTAGATTCTATAGGTGGAGTAGATATTACGCCTAATTTAACCTTTGAACAAGGTGGTTATAGTTTTGTTGAGGGACAGACTGTCCATATGGATGGAAATACTGCTCTAGAATATTCTCGAATGAGACACGAGGATCCAAACGGAGATTATGGCCGTCAAGAAAGACAACGAGCAGTAGTAGAAGCAACTATCCGTAAAATGGCTTCAGTTGAATCAGTAATGAATTACCGAGGAGTATTAGATAGTTTAAGTGCAAATATGCAGACAAATATGTCATTTGACGATATGGTAGATGCATTTACTAAATATAGTTCTGCAATTGGTACAGTAAATCAGGAACAATTATCAGGGACAGGCGAAAAACAAGATGGTGTCTATTATGAATTTATTCCTGAAGAAGAAGTTCAACGAGTCAGTAATATTTTGAAAGAAGAACTTGAGTTAAATTAGTTATCAAGGTACTATCGTTATTATAGGTAGTACCTTTTACTACATTTATTATTAAGGGATTTTACATTTGAATATAAAAATAGAATTGAAGGAAATTAAATGAAGATTACAGTTGTAGGAATGGGATATGTTGGTTTATCAAATGCTATTTTACTTGCTCAGAATAACGAAGTAAAAGTATTAGAAGTTGTTGATGAGAAAGTAGAAATGATTAACAACAAAAAATCTCCTATTGAAGATAAAGAGATTCAAGACTATTTAAGAGAAAAAAATTTAGATTTAGCGGCTACTACAAAAAAAGAAAAAGCATATTTTAACAATCCGGAATATGTCATTATAGCTACACCAACGAATTACGATGACGAATCTAACTTTTTCGACACTTCTCTAGTAGAAACCGTCATTGAAGATGTATTGAATTATGCACCTGATGCAGTCATTATCATTAAATCTACTGTGCCGGTAGGCTATACTGCTTCAGTGAGAGAGAAGTATAACACGGATAAAATCATCTTCTCGCCTGAATTCTTGCGAGAAGGTAAAGCTTTATATGATAACTTACACCCTAGTCGAATTATCTTAGGGGAAGATTCAAAACGTGCTCAGACGTTTGCTGACTTACTAGTTGAAGGAGCAGAAGATGAAGATATTCCAGTGTTGTTAATGAATTCAACTGAAGCAGAGGCTGTTAAATTATTTGCGAATACTTATTTAGCGCTTCGGGTAGCCTACTTTAATGAATTAGACACGTATTCTGAAGTTCATAATCTTGATACAAAGTCTATCATTGATGGTGTAGGATTAGATCCGCGTATTGGAAATCATTACAATAATCCATCATTTGGATATGGTGGGTACTGTTTGCCTAAAGATACTAAACAATTATTAGCAAACTACGATAAAGTTCCCAACAAGATTATCGGAGCAATCGTAGAGGCTAACCGCACTAGGAAAGACTTTGTAGCAGAACAAATTCTAGCCAAAAATCCTAGAAAAGTTGGCATCTACCGTTTAGTCATGAAAGCTGGTTCAGATAATTTTAGACAAAGCTCTATTCAAGGCATCATGAAACGATTAAAAGCGAAAGGTATTGAAGTAGTTGTTTACGAACCTGTACTAGAAGACGATCTGTTTTATAATTCGAAAGTGAATAATAATCTGGAAGAATTTAAACAAGAAGTCGATGTAATCGTTGCGAATCGTTTAACGGATGACATTTATGACGTGAAAGAAAAAGTGTATACAAGAGACTTATATCATTTAGATTAAAAGGAAGATTATTAGAGAATGTATCCTTCTCAGTACTTTGGAGAAGGGTACATTTTTTATTTAATATGTGACGATATTATCGGAAAATAGTGTAAAAATGTAGTAATTATTTGAAAAAGGTCATTATATTATTTGCTTTTTTAATAGAATATTAGTATGGTTTAATATATAACAATGTAAACTGTTATTTTTTTTAATCTTTATAGCTAATTTATAGGAGGAAATTATGGAAGAAGAAATAAGTTTGGTTGAACTTTTCAGTACACTAAAAAAAAGAATTGGTTTGATCATCAATATGGTGTTAATAGGGCTGGTGTTATCAGCAGCTTATACTTTTTTTATAGCTACACCAGAATATAGTGCAACAAGTCAATTATTGGTTAACCGCACACAAGAAACGGAAGTTATTCAAAGAACCGATATTGATACGAATGTTCAATTAATCAATACATATTCAGATATCATTCGAAATCCAATTATTTTAGACCCAGTTATAGATACATTGAGTCTAAATCAAACAACTGAACAACTTAAAGAGAAAATTACGGTGACTACAGCAGAAAATTCTCAAGTGTTCTCATTACAAGTTACTGATGATAACCCTTATGAAGCTGCTGAAATAGCGAATACAACATCAACTGTATTCAAAGATAATTTAAATTCTATTATGAATGTTGATAACGTAACAATCATTTCTGAGGCAGTGGCGGATACAGATCCTGTTTCTCCTAATAATGTACTTAATGTGGCTATTGGAGTTGTTTTGGGTGGAATGATTGGTGTAGGAATCGCCTTTTTACTAGAATTTTTAGACACGTCCGTTAAAGATGAGAAGTTCATCGTTGATGAACTAGGATGGACTAATCTGGGAACGATTTCCATGATGTCAGCTGACGAACTTAAGTCAGAAAATCGTCCTTCAGCACCGCAAAGAAAAAGTGATTCTCGAGCTTCCCGTTCGAGAGTATAAAAGGAGTTTAAGTAGATGCTGTTTAAAAAGAAAAAAGATACAAACTTAAATGACCGTCCGGGATTAGTTGTTCTAAATAGACCAACATCAGTCGTTTCTGAACAATTCCGAACGATTCGTACGAATATCCAATTTTCAATGATTGATGAGACTTTAAAAACCATCGTCGTGACATCTGCAGGACCTTCATCGGGCAAATCAACAGTAGCTGCTAACTTGTCAGCGACTTTGGCTTCTGATGATAAGCGAGTATTATTAGTCGATGCAGATTTACGTAAACCAACCGTTCATAAAACGTTTAATATCAGAAATAGTGATGGATTGACAAAACTGCTAACTAATAGAATGACAAAATTAGAAGATGTAATTTATCGCACTCATACAGATGGGTTATATTTATTGACTAGTGGCGCTATTCCACCTAATCCAGCTGAGCTATTGTCATCTAAGCGCATGGGTGAAGTGATTGAAGAGATGGGTCATTACTTTGATATGATTGTGTTTGACATGCCGCCTGTATTAGCAGTGACAGATGCTCAAGTCATGGCTTCTAAAGTAGATGGGGTATTGTTTGTTATTCCTAAAGGTGAAGTAAGTAAAGACCAAGTATTCAAATCCAAAGAATTGTTAGAAAATGTAAAAGCAAACATACTGGGTGCAGTACTAAACAAAGTAGATAAATCCGACGATTATTATTACTACTACGGAGAATAATGAATTGAAAGAATATTGTGAAGCAATAGGATCATAATATTCTTTCAATATTTTTACATAGAAAAACAAAATAAGAGAATGTTTTACAATTTTTTACTAATTATTTTAAATAGTTTAAATAAAAGAGGAGTGTATTGATATGAACCGTAAATTTAAACGAGTCATTTTGGCTATTATAGATCTGATTGTTATCGTTCTTACAATTGGATTTTCTTATCTGTTTTTAAATCCGTTTGTATCAATAGCTACATCAGATGTTGTTTATTCACTTTTCCTTCTGATAATAGGCTACAGCATACTAGCTTGTAGTTTTAAAATTTTTAATAAAATCAATCGGTATACGAGTATTAAAGAAACCTTTACACATTGTGGTGTGATTACCCTCGACTATTTGATTTCTTCTATAATACTCATGCTATGGAGTTCAATTAGTATGAGATTTCTTTTTTTATCTTACATATTGACCGTGATTATTATTCCCAGCAGCAGAGTGGTCTGGAGAATTATGATTGAGCACAGAGTTAAACTTGAGAAGATAGAGAATAATATAGATAACAAAGTTTACCGAACATTAATCGTAGGAGCTGGTGAAGGTGGTAGTCTCTTTATTAAGAATCTTAAGCATAATCCAGAAATTATTTTAGTAGGTGTCGTGGATGATGATATGAATAAAGCGGGAACAACAATTTATGGTACTCCTATCTTAGGGGATACAAGCGAAATAAGTGAAATTGTGAAAAAATTTGGTATTGATCAAATTACAGTTGCCATTCCCTCACTTGAACCCAAAGAATTAGATCGTATCGTAAGTCACGCAGCAAAAGCTAATGTAAAAGTAAACCAGATGCCTTCAGTAGAAGATATTGTCAAAGGAACTTATCAGGTTAATAAATTTAAAGAAATCGAAGTCTCAGATTTATTAGGCAGAGAAGAAGTTAAATTGAACATGGAAGAGATTTCCAAACAAGTATCTGGAAAAACTATTTTAGTTTCTGGTGCTGGTGGTTCGATTGGTTCAGAGATATGTAGACAAGTTATGCGATTTTCCCCAAGAAAACTTTTATTACTTGGACACGGGGAAAATTCGATTTATCTTATAAATAGAGAATTAAAAGAGATTGCGAGAAAAGAGAATATAGAACTGATTCCTGTGATTGCAGATATTCAAGATAGAGAGCGTATTTTCAAAGTGATGAAAGAGAATAAACCCAATATCGTCTATCATGCAGCAGCCCATAAGCACGTTCCACTTATGGAATATAATCCATCAGAAGCTGTTAAGAATAATATTTTTGGTACGAAAAATATGGCTGAAGCAGCAAAAGCAGCAAATGTAGAGAACTTTGTGATGGTCTCAACTGACAAAGCTGTAAACCCACCTAATGTGATGGGGGCAACAAAACGAGTTGCTGAAATGATTGTGACAGGACTCAATGAAAAGAATAAAACTAAATTTGCAGCAGTCAGATTTGGAAATGTCCTAGGCAGCAGAGGAAGTGTTATTCCAGTTTTTAAAGATCAAATTAAAAAAGGCGGGCCAATAACGGTCACTGACTTTAGAATGACACGCTATTTTATGACCATTCCCGAAGCTAGTCGTTTAGTATTGCAGGCTGGGTCCCTAGCAAAAGGTGGAGAAATTTTTGTCCTTGATATGGGAGAACCAGTTAGAATAGTTGAGTTAGCTAACAAGATGATCCAATTAAGTGGAGAAAAAAGTAGCAAAGTAGAAGTTGTCGAATCAGGCATCAGACCTGGAGAAAAATTATATGAAGAGTTGCTGACTAAAGAAGAACTAACCGAAGAAAAAGTTTTTGAAAAAATCTTCGTAGGTAAAGTAACGAATGCTCCGCTTGAAGAGGTTCTTATCTTTGCTGGTAAATTAGAAGACTTGGATGACGAAGAACTGAGAGAAAAGCTTATATTTTTTGCGAATAATAAAGGTAGTTTTGAAAGAATGAATAAATTCTCGAGTGGCGGTTCTTCACTAGCCCTTGCCGAAGATTAAAAGTATCAATATAGTTATTATAATATATATATCACATATCTTACCAGGAGGGATTATTAAATGGCTTATTTAAAAATTAAAAGATTGATAGATATTTTATTATCAGCATTAGGGCTTATTATATTATCTCCTGTTTTTTTAATACTTATTTTTGCTATTAAGTTCGATTCTCCAGGTCCAATTCTTTTTAAACAAAAAAGAGTTGGGCTATACAAAAGGCATTTTAATATTTTAAAATTTAGAACAATGAGAATGGATACCCCAAAGGATACGCCTACACATTTACTAGAAAATCCAGATCAATGGATTACCAAAGTAGGTAAGTTTTTGCGTAAAACATCTCTTGACGAGTTACCACAAATTATCAATATCTTTAAAGGCGAAATGAGCATCATTGGTCCACGTCCGGCCCTTTGGAATCAATTTGATTTGATTGAAGAAAGAGATAAATATGGAGCAAATGATGTGCCAGTTGGACTCACTGGATGGGCGCAAATTAATGGTAGAGATGAACTCGAAATTGAGATAAAAGCAAAATTTGATGCAGAGTATGCCAAGAAAATTGGTTTAGTAATGGATATCAGATGTTTCTTTGGAACCATATTCAGTGTATTCAAGAGTGACGGTGTAGTTGAAGGTGGAACCGGAGGGAATTCAAAAGTAGTTCAAAAATCGAATGATTGTGATTAAAGTCTAGTAGCAATTGTGAATCTACTATTAATTTAAGATAATTCTGAAATTAGTCCTTTGAGGTGAAAAAATGAAAAAAATCTTAATCACTGGGAAAAACAGTTATATTGGTACATCTTTAGAGAATTGGCTCATGAGAGAACCTGATAAATATAAAGTAGATACGGTTGATATGAAAGATGGCTCATGGAAAGAGAAGGACTTTTCTCTATATGATGTTGTGTTTCATGTGGCTGGGATTGCTCATATCAAAGAAACAACTGGCAACCAGGACCTTTACTATAAAGTGAATAGGGATTTGGCATATGAAACTGCTCAGAAAGCAAAACAAGATGGAGTAGAGCAGTTTATTTTTCTAAGTTCAATGAGTGTATATGGTATCGAGAATGGTGTCATTGATAAGAATACTCCTCTTAAACCTAATAGTGCTTATGGTAAGTCAAAAATTGAAGCAGAAGAGTTGATTAATAAGCTTCAAGACAATTCGTTTACTGTATCAACACTAAGACCGCCTATGATCTATGGGAAGGGTTGCAGAGGCAATTATCCGAGGTTAGTAGGACTAGCTCTTAGGACGCCGATCTTTCCAAATCTAGACAATAAGCGAAGCATGATTTACATAGATAACTTATCAGAGTTCGTAAAGCAGCTCATTGATAATAGAAGTGGTGGGTTGTTCTTTCCACAGAATGCTGAGTATGTGAATACCAGTGAGATGGTTAGATTGATTGCTGAGGTACATGGAAAGAGAGTTGTAATGACTAAGTTATTTAATCCTTTATTAAGGCTACTGAATGTAAGTATGGTGAATAAGGTTACTGGTGACTTGGTTTATGACATGAGTATGTCTAATTATGTTAGTGAATATAGAGTTTGTGGGTTTAGAGAATCAATAAACATGACGGAGGTTTAGGTATGATTAACAATAAAAAAAAAATACTTATCCTCACTAATCACCATTCTTATACGTATAACTTTCGGAAAGAAGTCATTAAGAAATTAATTGATGAAGGTTATGAAGTTCACATTACTTTACCTTATGGTGAAAAAGTGAAACTTTTAAAAGAGATGGGATGTATTTATACGGAGTCTCCTCTCGATAGAAGAGGAATGAATCCAGGTACTGATTTTAAATTAATTAAATCATATTACAGACTTATAAGAAGGATAAAGCCTGATGTCGTTCTTTCATATACAATCAAACCTAACATATACGGAGGGAGCATATGTAGAGTGTTAAAGATACCCCTTATTGCAAATGTTACTGGGTTAGGAACTGCAGTTGGGAATGATAGTATACTTCAGAGAGTATTAGTAACACTTTACAAATCGGCTTTTAAAAAGGCAGAATGTGTTTTTTTTCAGAATGAGAGTAACAAAGATTTTTTCATGAATCATGGAATTACATTAAAAAGATACAAAGTAATCCCAGGATCAGGTATTAATATTGATGAGTTTCAATATCAGGAATACCCTAAAGATAATAATAGTGTAAGATTCTTATTTATAGGAAGAATCATGAAAGATAAGGGAATTGAAGAACTTATTGAAGCTGCTAAGCGAATAAAAGAAGAACATACAAATGTTCAATTCGATGCATTAGGGTTCTGTGAGGACGAGTATAAAGATAAGGTGGAGATATTGCAGGAAAAAAATATTATTACATTTCATGGTGTTAAGGATACTGTAAGAGAGTACCTCAAAAGCTCTCATGCTGTAATACATCCAACATATCATGAGGGAATGTCTAATGTATTGCTAGAAGCCGCGGCAACTGGTAGGCCTGTATTAGCATCAAACATTCCAGGGTGTAAGGAAATATTTGATGAAGGGATAAGTGGTTTTGGTTTTGAAGCTAAGAACATTGAAAGCTTGACTCAAGCAATACTCAAATTCATTAAGTTAACCAATCAAGAAAAGTTAACAATGGGAGAAGAGGGGCGTAAAAAAGTCGAAAGAGAATTTGATAGATCTATAGTTGTCGATGCATATTTACACGAAATCAATAGAACCATGGAGGGAAAATAAATGAACATATACGAAAAAATCAAAAACAGAGAAGAAAAAATTTCACTTGTAGGTCTTGGTTATGTTGGAATGCCCATTGCAGTAGCTTTTGCTAAAAAGGTCGATGTTATTGGATTCGATATTAGTAAAGAGAAAGTTGAGTTATACAAAAAAGGAGTCGATCCAACTAAAGAGGTTGGAGATGATGTCATCAAAGAAACGACAGTAGAATTCACTGCAGATGAGAATAAACTCAAAGAGGCCAAGTTCCATATAGTTGCAGTCCCTACCCCAGTAAATGCTAATCACACACCAGACTTAAAACCTGTAGAATCAGCAAGTAGAACGGTTGGCAGAAATCTTACAAAAGGGTCTATTGTTGTATTTGAGTCCACTGTATATCCAGGTGTTACTGAAGAAATCTGTATACCAATCCTTGAAAAAGAGTCTGGAATGAAGTGTGGCGAAGATTTTAAAGTAGGATACTCTCCTGAGAGAATCAATCCTGGTGACAAAGTACATAGACTTGAGACGATCGTTAAAGTTGTATCGGGTATGGATGAAGAATCTCTTGATATTATCGCAAAAGTGTACGAGCTTGTAGTTGATGCAGGAGTACATAGAGCGGAGTCAATTAAAGTAGCAGAAGCTGCAAAGGTTATTGAGAATTCACAGAGAGATATCAATATAGCATTTATGAATGAGCTTTCCATCATTTTTAATAAGATGGGAATTGATACAAAAGCAGTTCTTAAAGCAGCGAGCACTAAGTGGAATTTCCTGAACTTTTTCCCTGGACTTGTTGGTGGGCATTGTATCGGTGTAGATCCTTATTACCTCACATATAAAGCTGAACAGTTAGGATACCATTCACAAATCATTCTTTCAGGAAGAAGAATCAATGATGATATGGGCAAATATGTGGTTGAGAATTTGATTAAAAATCTTATTAAGGCAGATGTGCCTGTTAAAGATGCAAAAGTGGCTATCTTAGGATTTACATTCAAAGAAAATTGTCCTGATACTAGAAATACTAGAGTTATTGACATCGTAAATGAACTAAAAGAATATGGATTGACTCCTATGATTGCAGATCCAGAAGCTGATGCTGAAGAAGCAAAGCACGAGTATGGCATTGTATTTGATTCGGTAGAAGATATAAAAGGTATGGATGCAATTGTTGTGGCAGTCGGACATGATCAATTCTTAAACCTTACTCAAGAAGACTTCAATAAGATGTTTAAAGAAGAATCTAATGAAAGTAAAGTGTTACTTGATATCAAAGGAATCTTAGATAGGAAAGAATTCGAAGTAGCAGGATATAAATACTGGAGACTGTAAGGAAAGGTAGTGAATTAGCTGTGGGATATGAAAATATAATATTTGAAAAAGATAGTGTATTTCTTGTGACAGGTGGAGCTGGTTTCATTGGTTCCAATCTGTGCGAGGTTTTATTAGATAAAGGTTATAAGGTAAGATGTCTGGATGATCTTTCTAATGGGAAGCAAGCCAATGTGGACTTATTCATTGATAATCCTAATTATACTTTTATCAAAGGAGATATAAGAGATTTAGATATGTGCATGAAGGCTTGTGAGGGTGTTGATTACGTTCTTAATCAAGCAGCTTGGGGTAGTGTTCCTAGAAGTATTGAGATGCCCTTGCTTTATGAAGAAATTAATATTAGAGGAACACTCAATATGATGGAAGCGGCCCGACAAAACGGGGTTAAGAAGTTTGCTTATGCATCAAGTTCCTCTGTTTATGGGGATGAACCAAACCTTCCAAAACAAGAAGGTAGGGAAGGTAATTTACTTTCACCATATGCTTTGACTAAAATGGTTGATGAAGAATATGGAAAACTATATTCAAAACTTTATGGATTAGATACTTATGGGTTGAGATATTTTAATGTATTTGGCAGAAGACAAGATCCTGAAGGGGCTTATGCTGCGGTACTTCCAAAATTCATTAAGCAATTGTTAAATGATGAACAACCAATTATCAATGGTGATGGTAAACAAAGCAGAGACTTCACATACATCGAGAATGTTATTGAAGCAAATCTGAAAGCATGCAAAGCATCATCTGAAGTTGCCGGTGAAGCATTTAATATTGCTTATGGTGGAAGAGAGTATTTGATAGATGTCTACAATTCTTTGTGTAAGGCTCTTGGGAAAGAAATTGAACCAATATTCGGTCCTGATAGAAAAGGAGATATTAAGCACAGTAATGCTAATATCAATAAGGCTAAGCAGATGTTTGGTTATGATCCAAGTTGGAGTTTTGAAAGAGGTATTGAAGCAGCAATAGAATGGTATAGAGAAAATTTATAACTATTCATAGAGTTTAAGGCGGTGTACGCATGAAAGAACAATATTTTTTTACGGTATTTATACCAACATACAATAGGGCACATACTTTAACAAGACTATTCGAAAGTATTGAAAAACAAACCTTTACCGATTTTGAGGTAATAATAGTCGACGACGGTTCTGGTGACAATACCAAAGAAATTGTAGAGAACTATATTAAAAAATCAAAGCAAAAGATAAGATATTTTTATCAAGAGAATGCAGGTAAACACATAGCCAGAAATTTAGCAGTTAGCCACTCTGATGGTTACTTTTTTAATACCATAGACTCGGATGATATATTAACTGAAGATAGTTTAGAACTTATGTATCAATCATGGATTGATCTAGAAGGGAAAACCAATGAGTATGCTGGTGTTATAGGATTGTGTGCATATATGGACACAAAAAGAATAATTGGAGATCTGTTTCCTGAAAATATTCAGAGCATAAATCATGTAGAGATGAATGAGGTTTTTAATATTAAAGGTGATAAAACTCAGTGCATTAAAACATCAATTATGAGGGAGTATCCATATCCTAGAACAAACAATGAAAAATTTATTGCGGAGTCACTTGTGTGGAATAGAATTGGATTGAAGTATAAGTTTAGGTGCTTAAATAAAGTATTAAAATATGTAGAATATTTACCAGATGGATTATCTTCAGATAATGTAAGCTTAAGAATAAGAAATATAAATAATACAATTTTATACTATAGAGAATACATTAATGATATCATTCCTAATTATGAAATTAGATTTTTGAGAAATCTTAGAGCTTATATTAATTACGTTAGATTTTCAATGCATGGGAAGGTTAAGATAATTGATCAAATAAAAGGTGCTAGAAAAGTGACTTACTATTCGTTAGCATTTTTGCCAGGTTGGATTATGAAAAATAGAGATTCAAATAGAATTTTAGGGAGACGGAAATTGTGACAACACTTAGGACTGAAAAATGGGAATACAAATTAATATGCTTAGCTTTATTTTTGGCTCCATTTGACACAATTAGATTACCGGGAATTTATTTGACTGTTTCGGATGTTGTGTTTATTTCGATTCTGCCTATATTTTTGATTAACCTATTAAGGCATAATAGTAATATTAATAGTATGACTGTTAGATTAGCTAGTGCATGTTTTTTAATTATTTTTGGATTTGTTATAAGCTTATTTAGGGGAAGCGAACATGCTGTATTACCCACGATTACCTATGCAATACAATTCCTATTTGTATTACTTTATTTGCCGCTTCTAATAAACAAGTACATACTAAAAAAAGACATTTATCTTAAAATGTTGCACTATTACATTTTGGGGCTTTTATCATCTATTGTAATTGGATTAATAATAGATTTGTTTTTCCCTGGAGTTAATAGTACATTGGTTTCTAAAGGAATATTCGTTAGTAGTATTAGGTTTGGTGCATTTATTGGTTCAAATGGCCTTGCAAAATTAATATCTGCGATGATTCCATTGGTGTTTCTACTTTATCATAGAAGAATTATTGATAAAAAATATGTACTATTCGCTGTTTTAGTCTTACTATATGCACTTCTAAAAACGTCGAGTAATGGCGGTACTTTAGCAACTGTTTTCTCATTAAGTTTGGTGATTATCTTGAGTAGAACATGGAAGTTAAAAAAGGAAATATATTCTGTAATTGGGGTTAGTGTATTTTTGGGAAGTGTTTTGATCCTGAATGGCTATTTGGATATCCAAATGTTTATATCTCGTGTATATAACAATTTCAGATACTTAGATATATCCGAAGCGGGAAGTTACAATCTTAAAATAGAAATAATGAAAGAAGCTTTAGGTATGATTGCGAAAAATCCTATAATAGGCATAGGTGCTGAACAGTATGTTAGATTGAGTAGTTTCAATTCAACCGTTCACAATAGTTACTTATCATTTTGGTCTGAAGGTGGGATTATAAGTCTTATAGGTTTTTTGTATATATTTATTATTATTTATAAATTATTAATAAGTAGAATTAATGCCAAGATGGACAAGAATACAAGTTTATATATATTAATATTCACATCAGTTTTAATGCTTAATTTTATTACGGATACGCAAGTATATCAAAGGTTTAGAATGATTCCAATAATTCTAGTGATATATATACTCTATCAGAATGTTTATATATCCAAGAAAAGAAATACACAAGAAGATAGAAGTATAGTTAATTGTATTAATCAAAATAGAGATAAAATATTAGGGTGAAGATTATGACAAAACCAATCAAGATATTATGTGTTGTAACTCAAATGAATAAGGGTGGCATGGAAAGTAGGTTAATGGATATTTATAGAGATATTGATAAAAATAGAGTTCAGTTTCATTTTTATACATTTAGACCTGATGCCGGAAACTTCGATAAAGAAATTAAAGATTTAGGTGGTGAAATTTATTATTCAAAACCTTTATCTATAAAAAACTCATTTTTAATACCAATAAAACTTAAGTCTTTTTTGATTAAGCATCCGGAATACAAGATAGTACATGCGCATATGAATCAGTGGTGCGGACTAATTCTAAAAGGGGCGAAAATGGCAAACGTTCCGATAAGAATTGCACATTCCAGGACTGCACTAACAAATGGATCTTTCAAGAATTTAGTTAAGAATATTATAAAACTACCGACAAATAAGTACTCAACCCATAAATTTGCCGTATCAAAGAAAGCAGCAGATTGGCTTTATGGTAAAGAAATAAAAGATGAAGTAATGGTAGTCCCAAATGCTATAGATAGTGAAAAATATAAGTATAATGATATGAAAAGAAAACAGATACGTGCCGTACTTGGATGGACTAATGATTTCGTTCTTATACATGTGGGAAATATTCGAAAAGAGAAAAATCATAAATTTCTAGTGAACATCTTTAAAGATATTCTTTTGGACGAACCGAATTCGAAACTTATATTAGTGGGCAAGGATAATTTGAACGGAGCTATACATAGTTTAGCACGAAAATTGTGTGTATATGATAATATAGAATTTTTGGGCCTCAGAGATGATGTTGCTGACCTACTTCAAGCTGCGGATGTATTTGTTTTTCCATCCTTGTATGAAGGCCTACCCGGCGCAGTGTTGGAAGCTCAAGCAGCGGGATTGCCATGTGTTATTTCTGATACGATAACAGAAGAAGTGGAAATTACACCTTTGGTAGTTCGACGTTCGTTAGAAGATGATGTAAATAGGTGGGTTGAGAGTATAATAGACTCAAGAAATAGTATGAGAATGGATACTATGCAATATTTTCAAGAGAAGGGTTTTGACATCAAATCTTTATCATGCAAAATGACAAGTTTTTACGAGGATGCATACTCTAACATTAAATAATAATTTGGCTAATAAGGAGACTATTAACATGCTAAATGAAAAAGAGTTAATTCAAGAATATGGTAAGTTTTATAATTTTTTAGGAAACCATTATCCGTATGTAAATGAGGAAAGGGTATCGCTAAGTATAAGAAAAATACTAACTGACAATCATTTGGAAAATAATCTTGATATAGTGGGCATTATCGAAATAGTAAATAAAAGTTATCTTTTTGAAGATCGGACATTGGTTAAAGGGATAAAAAGAGTGCCTTGGATGACTCCTTTAGAGCTGAAGGATAATGGAAAACTTGAAAAGTTGGATATGAACCTACCAGACCATTCTGAAATAGAAGAAAATCCCGAAAATATTGCAAAATCGTTAAAAGAAATATTGAAAAAAGAATTAAAAACATATTTAAAAGGAAAAAAGAAGATTGGAATTTTATTATCTGGTGGATTAGATAGTCGAATTGTTGCAGGTTTGATTAAGGAATTAGAACTGGAAGGTGTTTATACGGGAACAGTTAGTGCATTTACTTGGGGTGTGGAAAAAAGTAGAGATGTAATATATTCCCAATACATTTGCAAAAAATTTAAATGGGAGTTTATCCATTTTCCATTAACCTCCAGCACTCTACTAGAAAACATTTATATCTCAGGGAAAATGGGAGCAGAATTCTCGCCAATACACCTACATGCTATGAGTAATATATCTAACATCCAGGGAGTTGATGGGATTATTGCAGGAAGCTATGGAGATGGAGTTGGCAGAGGTGAGTTTTCGGGAATTAAAGTTATCGATTTACCAAAATTTCTAAAAGGAAATTTGAATCAATTTGGTATTATTAGACATAAAGCTATTAACAAATACCGGAACGATGTAATTAATGACGCTTATAACTACAGGAATTATATTAGAAGAAACAAAGAATACCAGTATCGTGAAATTGAACAAGAATTACATTATATGAGAAGAAAATTACAAGCTTGCATGAGTGTTATCGGTTTAAAAATTCCTTTATATCAATTATTCACTTCTCCTGAAGCTGTTGGGTTGATGTGGTCCCTTAATCCCAAAGTTCGTAATGACTCTGTATATCAACATATATTAAAAACATTACCATATGATACTGGTTCGATTCCTTGGGCAAGAACAGGAAAAGCAATTTTGGAGAATGATGAGACTGTTGACATTGATAAAGGACTCAAACAACATCACAACTATGGTAAATGGTTGAGGGTAGATTTGGCAAATGAAATTCACGAACTAGTGTTTTCACCTAGCATTGAGGGTTTGGGTATATTTAACATGACAGTTTTGGAAAGACTGTATAAAATATGGATCAGATCTAAGACGATATCAACAAATTCACTTGACGAAATATTTTCTTGGATTGCTTCTTTAGCTGTCTTTATCAACGAATATAATGTAGAGAATCATGAGAAATTTGAATCCGGAATATCAGATATATTTTATGGGTCAATTGGAGTAGTAAAAGCAGGGATATATTCGGGACTAAGAAATAGGCTAAGAGACTAGTGATATATATAATAACATAATAAAGATGAGGAATGTGTGTAATGAAACGTATTGCAAGCTTAGTTATCCTATTAACAATTTCATCAAAAATACTCGGTTTCTTTCGAGAAATTATATTATCTTATTTTTATGGCGCTAGTTCAATTAGTGATGCTTTTTTAATATCCTTAACTATTCCAGGTACAATTTTCGCATTTATCGGAGTTGGAATATCTACTAGCTTTATTCCAGTTTATACTAAGGTTAAAAGTACGGAAGATGAAGAAACAGCAAAAGATTTTATGAATAATATTATTGGTCTTATATCATTATTGGCTACCGGAATTGTAATACTAACATTTTTCTTCACAGAAGAGTTAGTAAAAATCTTTGCAATTGGATTTCAAGGGGATACATTAAGTATTGCAATAACATTTACTAGAATCAGTATATTAGGTGTATATTTTTATGGAATAAACTACATATTTTCAAGTTTTCTAAATACTAAAAATAATTTTATTGCACCTATTTTAACAACAATACCTTTTAATATTACTTCAATATTAGCTGTAATATTAAGTAGTTTTTTTGGAGAATATCTTTTAGCCATCGGGAGTCTATTAGCAATTATCTTTCAGGTAATATTTTTGATACCAGCTTTAAGAAAAAAAAATTATCGATTTAAAATCAGATTCGATTTGAAGAATAAACATCTTAAAACTATGATATTAATGTCTCTTCCTGTTATACTGGGTACATCAGTAAATCAAATCAATAGCTTAGTAGATAGAACATTAGCTTCAACATTAGCAGTGGGTGGGATTTCAGCCCTCAATTATGCAAGCAGGCTAAATCATTTTATTCTAGGCATATTTGTAACATCTATTGCTACCGTTATATTTCCTTCAATATCAGCAATGTCGATTAGTAATGACTACAAATCTATTAAAACTTCATTGGCAGAGTCGGTCACTATAATATCATTGATAATTATCCCTGCTACAATCGGATCAATGTTATTCAGTAAACAAATAGTTGCGTTTCTTTTCGGCAGAGGTGCCTTCGATTATGAAGCAATTAATTTAACAGCCTCAGCTTTATTTTATTATACCTTAGGGCTAGTTGGTTTTGGAATGAGAGAAGTGATTTCAAAGTTCTTTTATGCACTTCATGATACTAAAACGCCAATGATAAATGCTGTAATTGGCATGGTTGTAAATATAATCTTAAATATTATTCTGTCACGCTATTTAGGCATAGGAGGTTTAGCCCTGGCAACCTCAATTGCCGCAACATTTACTTCTGCTCTATTATTTATTAATCTTCGCAAAAAAATCGGCCCATTCGGCATGAAGCAAATCAGTATCTCATTCCTAAAAATCCTATTTGCCTCATCAATTATGGGCGGATTGGCTAAACTGAGCTTTAATTACTTAACAGTTTCTTTATCTCAAAACCTTTCACTCCTAATAGCGATCGGTGTTGGAGCATTATCATACTTTGTGATTATCTACTTTATGAAAATTGAAGATGTTGACGTAATAGTTGGAGCAATCAAGAAGAAGCTTGGAAGAGGAGCTGCATAGAGAGTTTCTCTAAAGTTTTGGTAAGTCTCCCCAAAACTCCCCAAGAACCTATTCATCCACATAAGTAAATTTTGGGAATCTTATATGAGGCTTAGCTCTAATAAAGGTAATATACAGGGTGAGATCAATCTGGTTGATAAGCTTGATAAGTTTGACATCGAGATCGGTTGTGAAAGAGAACGGACAACAGAACAACATTGACATAACAGAATAAATCAGACATAACACATCAAAGAGAACGGGCATGAAGAGAGTAAGTTAGATAGCTTTGCCCGTTTTATTTATAAATGAAGGTGTCAGAATATTGTATTAATGGGTGATCGATGTATATAAACCGTTGTAAATTTTGAATTTAAGAAGATCTATTATAACTTAGATTGCTGAATGTGTAATAGTATGCAAGGGGGGAATTGAATTGAATAGTTATTTTTCTAAAAATTACAATAAACTAAAATATCCCAAAGTTGATGAAGAGACGAGTGGATTAAGGAATGCACAATTGGGAGCAATTCATTCAATTTCATCATTTTTCACTTTGAACAAAACAAAAGCAGCCGTTGTTGTGATGCCTACGGGTTCTGGAAAAACTGCTGTTTTAATGATGACTCCGTATGCTCTAGAAGCCCACAAAGTTTTAGTTATTACCCCAAGTAAGTTAGTACGAAGTCAGGTCTCTGGAGAATACTCAACATTGAAGACATTAACTAAAGTTAATGTTCTTCCTGAAAATATAAAAAGGCCAAAAGTATTTGAGATGAAAAGTCTTTATAAAGAAGATTATGATAATCAGATTAAAAACTCAGATGTAATCGTTGCAACACCTCAAGTGGGATTGAGCATATCCAGAGTGGAGAAAATTAGAAATGAATTCGATTTAGTTTTGATTGACGAAGCACACCATGTTCCAGCAAAAACATGGACTGAAATATTAGAAAATATAAATGAAGCAAAACACGTTTTATTTACTGCAACTCCATTTCGAATGGACAGTAAGACGATAAAAGGAGTTTTTGTTTATAATTATCCACTATCCCAAGCTTATAAAGATGGTATTTTTGGTGAAATACAATACATATCTATACCAAACGCCAAAAACAAAGACTATCTTATTGCTGAAAAAACAGAGTCAATTTTCCTTCTTGATCGTGAGAAGGGATATGAACATTTTGTAATGGTGAGAGCTAGCAGCAAAGATCGAGCCAAAGATTTACAGAAGCTATATAACTTTGAAACAAGCTTGAATTTACAAAGAGTTGATAGCTCTATGAGTTCAAAGACAGTGTATAAAATAATTGATACTCTACGTAAAAAAGAGCTGGATGGTATAATATGTGTTGATATGCTAGGGGAGGGCTTTGACTTCCCCAATCTGAAGATTGCAGCAATCCATGATCCGCATAAATCATTAGCAAATACTCTTCAATTCATTGGAAGGTTTGCACGTACAAATGCTGAAAATATTGACGTGGCAAAGTTTATCGCGATGAATGATGAAGAATTGGTAATAGAAAATAAAGCCCTGTACAAAAGTGATGCTATTTGGCAAGAGATTATAATTGACCTAAGTGAAAATAAAATAAATAGAGAAGAAATAGAAAAAGAATATATTGGGGAGTATTCTATCGACATAAATGAACAGATTGACCCAGATTTAAATTTGTCTTTACATACTATTAGACCTAATTGCCATGCAAAACTATATAAGGTAACAGAATTTAATATACATGGTACTTTTCCTAAGATTTGTAATATAGCCTATGGACCATTCTTGAATGAAGAAGATAATACAATCGTTGCTATAGGCAAGGGATACGAAAACCCAAAATGGTATACTGGCAACCTTGTAAAAGACGAAGAAAATCTTTTATATATTTTACACTATCAGAAAGAGACTAGAATCCTTTATATTTATTCACAAGTAAAAAGTGAATTTATCTATGAGCAAATAGTTGAATCTTTTTCTAGTAATTTTGAGAAGATTCCAAAGCATGAAATGCATAGGGTTCTAGGTAATTTAAAAGAATTTGAAATTTTCAATTCCGGTATGCAAAATAGATTTAATGAATCTGGTGAATCATATAGAATATCAGCTGGGTCTGATGTTAGTCAAGCAATTGATCCAAGTACAGGTAGGCTATATTCTGCGGGACACGTATTTTGTAAGGCAACACAAGAGGAGCAACAAATTACCATTGGAT
Source organism: Marinilactibacillus sp. 15R (assembly GCF_001895285.1). Classification (NCBI taxonomy): domain Bacteria; kingdom Bacillati; phylum Bacillota; class Bacilli; order Lactobacillales; family Carnobacteriaceae; genus Marinilactibacillus; species Marinilactibacillus sp. 15R. The sequence goes on along the minus strand of NZ_CP017761.1, from coordinate 2,336,903 downwards.
ATAGTAGCGGTTCGAAAATCTGGAGTAGTTCATATGCCAACCTTAAAGATTTTGTATCTTGGTGCGATTTAAATGGGGTTAAAATATTCAATTCTGAAATGGTGGTTAAGACTAATACAAATTTTGACTTTTTACCTATTCCAAAAAAACTTGAAGAGTATCCCCAAAATATTTATTTTGCTGATCTTTCAGGAGAATCTTATGCTAATCCATCATTAGTGTATGATAAGACTGAAAGCGCACTTGGCATCATAACTGATCTTGAGATCAGGATCATTAACATAGAAAATGATATGATTACTATACAAGCGTCGATTGGAGAGAAAGAGCAGAGTCTCATTTGTGACATAAATGGTAACTATCAATCAGCAGAAGAAGAAATTTTAATTTTCGAGGGACGACAGAAGATTAATTTATCTTCATATCTATCAAATTATCCGTTAATACTCCGTACTACTGACGATGTTATGATTCAAGGGAATGAAATCAGTGTGGGAGATCCAGAGGCTATAGTTTTTACCAATGACAATATCATTACAATCCCTTGGAAAGAAAAATATGATACGAATGTGAGTATTGAATTTAGAACAAGTAAGACTCGAAGAAAAGGCAAATCAATTCAAGACACGCTCCGTGAAGTTCTTTTTGAGAACGTAGAGCTTGACTATATTATATATGATCATAGTTCTGGAGAAATGGCAGACTTCATTACAATTCAGAGTAAAGAAATGGAGTTTGAAGTTACTTTGTATCATGTTAAAGCAATGGGTGCAAAAAATTATAATTCAAGTATAGGAGATATATACGAAGTAGTCGGTCAGGCCATTAAGTCAACAATATGGATAAAAACTAAGTCAACGTTTCTTCAGAAAATTAGGAGTCGGAGAAAATCTGCTCATTGCGAGTTTATAAAAGGAGAATATGAGAACTTCCTAAAGGACATTAAACTACAAGATAAAGTACTTCGAGGTAAGATAGTAGCAGTACAGCCTTCCATATGCAAGAGCATGGACATACCAGATAAGATTCAAGAAGTATTAGCAGCAACAAATTATTATATTAGTAATTCTGGAAAAGTTAAATCATTTGAAATATGGGGAAGTTAAGATATCACTAGGTAGAAGGAGGCCTCCAGTGTCATGGACAAATATATCTTCATCAGAAAATCATATCAATCCAGCCGTTAATCTGTCTCACTAGATCCTTTGATGAAGCCTCCCATACATACATGGGCTATGCAATTACCTTGGAGGGAGAACTGGATAACACTAATACCACCTTCTCCATCGGTAAAGCAGCCCATGCCCAACATCAATTCAAAGGGAATGACATTATCTCCGGAGAGTGTGTACCAGTACCGGATCCTGACACTGAACCTACTGAATACTACAAAGTCTCTAAACTCAAGGTCATCTAGTCTGATACAATCACTAGCACATCATCATCCTGGGAACTGGTGACGCCGGAGCTGGAAGTTTACAGAGAAAGAGGTCACCGCAGACTAACAGCCAGGACATATGACACGAAGTGTAGCAGTTGCATGAGGGGAGCTAGGATGCCGGTTGAGATAATTGTTGATAATTGGAATCCTAGAGGCCGGAAAAAGTATAGACTCGAGACATTCTTTTATGGGCCATTAAACTATTAATTGTACAAGGCTGGTTCAAATCGCAAGGTGGAAAGTTGTAAAGGTATGGTGTATATAGAAGAGGACTGGGTTGTTGGTATGAATGTGGAGTATAGGGATTCGGAACGAGTAGTAGGAATCCATAGAAGAAACGGAGGGATAAGAATGGGATTATTTGACTTTCTTAAGAAGCGAAACAATCAAAACAAACAGATTAGCAAATCAAAAGATAAGAAGGATTTCAATATCAGCTCTATGATAAGCGTTAAAACAGAGATTATTAATACCCCGCCAGAGCCTGATGTTATTCCTGTTGAGAAGATAATCAAAGGCATGAAACCAAATGATGTAGGCTTATACCCACATGAAATACTTCTACTTTCTTATGCACCCAAATACTATCTTGAAGGCAATTCTTATCCTGGATTCTGGTGGTATAAGTATGGTGTTAAAGACGTTGATAAGTGCTTGATTTCATTAAAAAATAGAGGCTTTCTCCAAATTGGATCGTTACGATTGGCAATTGAAAAAGAGACAGCTGCTGTGCTAAAGGATATATTAAAAGATAATGGATTAAAAGTCTCAGGCAAGAAGGCTGAGTTAGTTCAGCGTCTAATCAATGAAGTTTCTGAGGAGAAGCTTAATGCTATATTTACAAATCGTACATACGACCTAACTAATGCAGGCAAAGAAGTTCTAAAGAAAGAAGAATACATTCCATATATCCACCGTCAAGGAATTGAGGATCTGGATATTTGGTCTTTAAGTAAAAAAGTTCAGGATAAACCTGGCTACCCATACAGAGATGTTATTTGGGGATATTTGAATGAAAGAAGTATGGTTCACATTAAAAATAGAGATTTTGGATTATATAGAAATTGTCGCTTTTCAATGTCCGAATTTATTAAAGAAGAAGGGAAGATAGACAATGCTTTTGCTCTTTTATCTGAAGTAATCCGTTATGATTTAAGTGGATTATCAAATGGCTTTAGTATGCAGTTTATGGACATCTATGCCGATGGATACTTTCCATACAAAAATTCGATTGTTACCATGGCACCAGGGATAACAAGCAGAGTTGTTGATTATCAAGAGAAGAAAGGCTTATCTGACAACGACTTGAAGAAGAAGCTATATGACGAGATGAGTAAAATTAAATTGCCATTCAGTGTATTTACTGATGATGAATGCGTTGAAATTGTCCTCATGGAAATACATAAGGATGAAGAGAACCTTGAAAAATTTTATAATAAAGCAAAGAGACGGTTTAAGAAGGAGTACGGGTTGAAGAAATAAGAAAATGTAATTTAGGGAGGTGCCAGTAATTTGAAATTGATTTTACTTTATCTTAGTTTGGCTTTTGTAATCATTCTGCTGCCAAGGTATATAAGGTATAAAGGTTCTGGTTATAAGGTGGCCAGTGGAAATAGCTTTTTTAAAACAGTATTTGATAAAGGGAACTATGGAGAATTTCTTACATATAATAAACTCGAGAAGTTGAATGGTGACCATAAGCTAATGACCAACCTATACATACCAAAGGCAGATGGATCTACTACTGAGATCGACTTAATTATGATTTCAGAAACGGGCATCTATGTCTTTGAATCAAAAAATTATAGTGGATGGATTTTTGGAAGCGAAAATCATAAAAATTGGACGCAATCTCTACCGAATAAACAGAAAAATAAGTTTTTTAATCCTATTTGGCAGAATAAAAGTCATATAAGAGCTTTGAAAGAAGTGCTTGGAATGAATAATGATGAATTATTTAAATCTTATATCATATTCAGTGAAAGATGTACGCTTAAGAAGATTAAGGTAGAGTCGAATAACGTAAAAGTCATAAAAAGAGATCATTTGTTAAAATATACCAAAAAGGATTTATTAAAATCAGCGAAGATATTAAATTTAGAGCAAATGGATATTATTTATGAAAATCTAAGTCAGTACTGTTTAGTTAGCGCAAGCTTAAAACAAGCGCACATAAATAGTATTAAATTGAAAAATGAGAATAGAATACATTGATAATCAATTTTATATTCAAATAAATTTAATCTTATAGAAATATAAAGGTTTGTTATTTGTTTTGTTGACTGTTTGTCTTCATACAAACTTACTTTCTTATACTATATATTTTTGACAATTCCAACATCAAAATAGCCACCTCCTAGTCAAACATCTGCTTGACCGGGAGATAGCTATTTGTTTAACAAATGATAATAATCGACTATCAGGTCACTTAATACGACTAAAAATGAACGGGCAGAAATATCGTAGCCACCGTATAATTGATTTTGAACAGATAGACTGATGGCAATTTCTGTTGAATTTGTAAAAAAACTGTCAGGATTATTGGTTAATACGATAGTGGGGATAGCTAAGTGATCCATTTTTTCAGCTGCTTTTAAGAGCGTTTGGGTGTTTCCGCTGGATGAGATAAATATGACACAGTCTTTATCAGTAATCCAGTTGGTCATCAAGTCGATCATATGAGATTCATAGATACAAGAGGATGAACAGTTTAACTGCATGAGTCTTTTACTCATATATTCGCCAACCATTTTAGTGAGTCCGACGGATATGATAACGACTTTTGCTGAATAAGTCTCTATCTAAATGGTTAAGCCCGGTAACTAAAGCGAATGATCTTCAGGGGTTAAAAACTTCTGGTGTTAATCGACGTATTAATCGTGAAAAATTTGAACTGAATCAATTAAAAGATGAATTAAGCAACAATAAACGACGCCAAGGTGTTTTCAATGGTTTAAGAAACATGGTTTCTATTAGAAAAGAGTCGACTGCTTTTTCACCATTTGCAGATCAGAAAGTAGTTGATCTGGATGCTAATGTATTCGCATTAATAAGAGAAAACAAGAATACAAATGAACGTATTTTCTTTGCAGTCAACGTCTCAGGTAAAAAAGTCACAGTTAAGTTTCCTTTTGATGGAACAGAATTACAATCCAACCGTCATCTTAAAGATGAAATAACTCTATCACCTTATGAGTTTATCTGGGTGAAATGAAAGGTGAAAAAAGAAGATAGGTCAGTATATTGACCTGTCTTCTTTTTAGATTACATAAATTAAGCACATCATATTTCAGCAGACATCATAGATGAAATATGATGTCTTCATTCTTCTAGCAAAGTAATAAATATTATAAGTTTTGCATAATTTATTACTTATCAAATAAGACTTTATATTCTATGTCATCAAAATAATCTGGAATCATTTTGTCCAACCATTGAAATTCTTCAGAACTGATTTCAGAATGATCTTTCTTAGCAACAATTGCTTTTCTATGTGAAACGGATATTAGTTCAAACTTCTTTGAGTGTTCTTCTAAGTATTGTTTTGTTTCTAATTTAGTGTAATCCATATTATCTGATAAGGGGATATCGTATTGATATTCCTTTTTGTCTGCTGTTAAAGTTCCTTTTTTATTCATGATATTTACTCCTTTTTCTGTAATTTTTAAACAAAAATCAGTCATTTCATAAATAATTATATGTGATGTAGATACCTATAACAGATAACTATTTATTTTTTGTTACTATTTAGTTAAATCATTAAGTGTTAATCATTTTCAATAGTTTCAATTGAAATCATAGAGTTGATATCATCTAGATCGAGTGCTTCTGCAATGCGTTGTAAATGTCCGATATCTACACGCTGACGTTTACCATTAACTAAAGGACTTAGTTTAGAGATATCGATGTCGCTTAATCTGCCTAGTTCACGCATAGACATATTACGTTCTTCTAAGAGCTGATGAATATGGAAAACAATTTTTTTCTCTTTCATGTAAAAAAACCTCTTTCCATTGTTGACTTTATAAACATCATAAACTAAAATATGTTATGTAAGTGATTACGAAAAAGACATCATTTGTGATTTTATTATTATATTCTACATTGAAAGGTCTGATAAAATGAAAGCCCTTCATGTTGTATCCAATAATGCAGTAGTAGTCAGGACAGAAGAGGGGAGGAAATGTGTTGTAACAGGCAAGGGGCTGGGGTTTAAAAAAGCGAGAGGAGATCTCATCAACAAGGAACTGATTCAAAATGTATTCGTCGAAGATCAACGATATAAAGAAAGAATCGTTATTAAAACTGAATAATGGGGAGTTACTCAATGTTAATCTTGAGGCTTTAACCCAAATTCTTTACAACGACCATTGTGTCCGTAGAGAGTTTGGGTTTTTTATTTGGACTTATTTAAGGAGGTGATCTCTGAAACAAGATTGCTGAAAGGGGGAATAGAAGTATTAACTTAATTTTTTAAAAAAAGTAGGAGGTAACAGTAATGCCAATTGTATTAACGAGAATAGATTTTAGAATGATTCATGGACAAGTTATTACTCAATGGGTGAAGCGATGTGATGCAAATGAAATTATTGCTGTTGATACATCACTCAGTAAAGATGTATTTATGCAAGAAGTATTTAAAATGGCGGCTCCAAAGGGTGTGAATATCAAAATAATGGATGTGGACAAAGCCATAAAAGCACAATTAGATGGGAAATTCGAACATCGAAAAGTCTTACTTTTATTTAAGACTGTGCAGCAATTATATGAAGCAGTGCAAAAAGGACTAGAGTTAAAGGATGTTCAAGTAGGAGGGTTAGGTGGAGGACCAGATAGAAAGCCGGTAAATAACGCTATTACTTTAAATCAAGAAGATGCAGACTGGCTAATTGAAATAGAAAATAAAGGAATTGAGGTATATCTGCAAACTACACCTGATTATCCTTCTATGAAGTTGGAGGATGCAGTTAAAAAACTATAAAGAGGAGGTTTATTTATGTTCGTACAATCAATATTAGTAGGTTTACTGTATTGGCTCTCTATGGGAAGAGCACATTACTTCTTTTCTTACGCACTTAGAAGACCGGTCGTTCTTGGTGTATTAATCGGCTGGATCTTCGGTGATGCACAAGCAGGATTATTATATGGTGCAACTATTCAATTACTTTATATGGGTGGAATTGAAGCGGGAGGCAATATACCAAGTGATCAAGCCTTGGCAGCTTGTATTGCTATCCCGGCAGCTTTATTAAGTAATTTAGATCCTACAACTGCTGTAGCATTAGCTATTCCATTTGGAGTACTTGGTGTACTGATTAATAATGTCCGAAGAACGATTAATACTTTTTTCAATAGTCGTTCCGATACAATGATTGAACAAGAAAAATACGACAAAGTTTCTTTATATACCTTTTTACTACCATGGTTAACAAATGGTGTTTTATATTTTACACCAGTATTTATAGCAACACTTTTTGGAGCAAATGTCGTACAGGCTTTTATTGATTTTATACCAGAATGGATCATGAATGGTCTATCTAATGCAGGGGCTATGCTACCAGCATTAGGATTTGGTTTAACGTTAGTGGTTATGGGGAAACGGCATTATATACCATTTTTTGTTCTAGGGTTCTTTGCTTATTCAATAGCAGGTTTCTCTATGCTGACAGGAGCAGTTTTTGCATTATCACTAGCAATGATAGTCTCTTTATTTAAGCAACATTCAGATGAGGAGGGAATCGCTTGAGATCAAAGGCAGAAGTACAAACTGATTCGAAAAAAATAACGAAATTTGATTTATTTATTGCTTGGTTGAGATGGTGTCTAGTGGTAGAGGTACCGGTGAGTTTCGATCGCATGCAGGCATTGGGATTTTGTTATTCTATCAATAAAATCTTGAGAAAAGTGTACAAAGATCAACCAGAAGAATTACAGCAAGCCATGAGACGTCATGCTCGTATGTTTAACACTAATGCGGACTGGGGAAGTGTAATTCATGGAATAATCATATCCTTGGAAGAACAGCGAGCAAGTGGGAATAAAGACGTTAGTGAAGAAATGATGGAGTCATTAAAAATTGGTTTGATGGGGCCTTTAGCCGGCATTGGAGATAGTGTGGATCAAGGAATTGTAATGACCATTCCACTGGCTATTTTTGTTCCAATGGCATTGAATGGCTCAATTGTTGCTGCTTTTGTCCCTTCACTTATTTATATGGCTTGGGCTTATGGATTTTCTTGGTTCCTATTTAATAGAGGATATAACCTTGGTAAAAACTCAGTTCTGTCGATCCTTCAATCTGGAGCAATTAAAAAGGTTATCGATATTGCAAGTATTGTTGGCTTATTTATGATTGGATGTTTGTCAGCTGCTTACGTTAAATTTGAAACGATTTTAAGTTATTCCAGTGAAGCAGAAACCATACAGGTGCAAGAACTAATAGACAATATGATTCCTAATTTATTGCCATTTGCCTTAGTAATGGGTATTTATTACTTCATTATAAAAAAAGGACCTAAATACTTGCAGATTATTCTATTTGTAATGGTGTTTGCAATTCTACTCACATTAATTGGTGTTATTTAGTTACAAAAACACAAAAGGAGGAAATTGATTAGATGAAAGTTGTTATTACTCCGAGAGGTTTTGCAAATTATGGAGAAAAAGCTTTAAAACAGTTTGATGCAAATGGGATTGATGTGGATTTCAATCAGACAGGTTTGCCTTATTCAGCTGACGTGTTACTAGAGAAATCAAAAGATGCAGATGGACTAATTGTTGGAGTGGATACAATAGATAAAGACTTTTTAGATGCATGTCCAAATCTAAAAGTGATTTGTAAGTTTGGGGTAGGAACCGACAATATTGATCTTGAATATGCTGCTGAAAAAAATATTTTTATAGGAAAAACACTTGGCACAAATACAAATGCAGTTGCGGAACATGTTCTTTCATTAATGTTCATGGATGCAAAAAATCTTTTTTCTTCAGCTAAACAAGTAAAGGAAGGAAACTGGATAAAAGAGACGGGAAGAGAATTAAAAGGGAAAACATTGGGAATAATAGGATTTGGAGCAATTGGTCAACGCCTTGCAAAGCAAGTCAGTGGATTAGGTATGGAAGTACTTGTATATGATGTGATAGAAATTGATAAAAAAATTAAAGAAGAAAGTAAGGTTAAAGAAGTATCCTATGATGAAATTCTTCAAGATAGTGACTATCTTTCCTTACATGTTCCGCTAAATTCTTCTACTAAAAATTTAATTTCAGGTTACGAGCTTAAAAAAATGAAATCTACTGCCTGTTTAGTCAATAGTGCACGAGGTGGAGTCGTTAATGAAGAAGCCCTATTAAATGCGTTAAAGAACGGTATAATTCGTTCTGCTATGTTTGACGTATTTAGCCAGGAGCCTCCAGTAGAAAATATAGAATTACTAAAGTTAGATCAATTTATTTTGACACCCCACACTGCTTCAAGAACTGAAGAATCCGAACAACGGACTTGTCACTTGGCAACTAGTATTGTAATGGAAAAACTTTTAGTAGGTGGCGATGAAAAATGACCCCGATAAATATACTTGTAGCTAGTCATGGACATTTTGCTGAAGAACTAGTGACTTCTGCTGAAATGATTATAGGAAAAGTTGAGCGAGTAGAAGTTATCTCTTTATTACCAGAAATGTCATTTGATGATTTTCTGAAGACAGCTGAATCTATACTGAAACGGAATGATGGAAAAACAATAGCTTTAGTTGACTTGTTTGGGGGAACCCCTTCTAATGTACTAACGGCTCTAACAAAAAAATACAATCTTGAAGTAATTACGGGGGCTAGTCTGTGTATATTCATTGATCTTTACATGAAGGTTTCAGGGGAACAAGAAATAAATATTGAAGAATTAGTAGATGAAACTATTAAGATAGCTAATGAAGGAACTGTTCATACAAATAAGAAATTAGATTAAAAAGTGAATAATAGAGTGATTTTCTAATCGTTCTGAAAGGATGAAAAAAATGATTCAAGGAATGATAACCCCTATGGTCACACCTTTTTGTAGGGATAATAATCAAACAATAAATTATGAAGCTACCGATCAGTTAATAGATCGTTTAATTGATAAAGGTATAGATGGCTTATTCTTACTGGGTAGCAACGGAGAATTTCATGTTTTAACTGAAAATGAAAAACTGCAGTTTGTAGAACATGTAACAAAAAAGGTTAATAAAAGAGTACCTGTTTATGTGGGAACAGGTAGCTGTTCATTACATGAAAGCATTAGATTATCCAAAAAAATGGAATTGCTTGGAGTTGATGCACTTTCTGTTCTTGCTCCTTACTTCTTCGAACCTACTGAAGAAGAATTGTATTACTATTTTTCAAGTATTGCAAATAGTGTAGAGATACCAATCATTTTATATAATATTCCAAAAACAGTTGGATATAAACTATCACCTGAACTTGTTGAAAAACTTTCAAGTATTAAAAATGTGAGAGGTATCAAAGACAGTAGTGGTAATTTAGAATTATTTGAAAGCTATATAAATGCTACTAAGAATACTGATACTGTTGTATTAATAGGATCAGATTCTAAAATTGCACAGGCTTATGCGTTAGGTGCTAAAGGAGCTGTAGCAGGAACCAGTAATTTATTAACTGATCAATTAGTTGGCTTTAATCATGCTCTAAAGTACCACGAAGTAGATAAAATAAGTGGTTACCAGCAAGCGATTGAAGAGTTGAGAAAAATTTTGAAATTAGGAACTGTTCCTTCAGCCTTAAAACGGTCTATTGAATTAGCTGGAATCGCTGAGGTAGGCCCAGCAAGATATCCAACGTTAGAATTGTCAGAGGAAGCAGATAAAGAAATTCAAGAAATGTTGAAAAAAATAGGTATAAATAAAGAAAGATAGAGTAACACTTACTCAAAAAAAGAAATGGAAAACTAAAATGGTAACGCTCAAAAGTAAAAAGCAACATAGAAACGCTCAAAAATAAAATGAAGGAGTAAAGAGATGCTACAGAAATTTATTGATACAGTTGATAGTGAAGTAAATAAATTGCTTTATGATTCGCTTCCGGTTTCTGCCCTCAAGTATGCAGCTAAACTTATACAATCAGCAGAAAAAAAAGGAAATAGAGTCCATGTTATGGGAATTGGAAAACCATCTTATGTTGCGGGATATTGTGCTTCTTTATTATCTTCAACAGGAACTCCAACTTATAAATTAGATGGAACGGAAGCAGTCCACGGATCAAGTGGACAAGTCGTTCCTGGAGATATCGTTATTGCTATTTCAAATAGTGGTGAAACAAAAGAGTTACTTTATTCGGTTGAAACTGTGAAATCTAATGGAGCTAAAGTCATTGGTTTATCAAAGAACATTATGACTTCCTTAAGTCGTTTGTCGGAAGTTGCGCTTGTATCAGAGGTTATAGATGAAGGAGATGATTTAAACAAACCACCTCGGGCTTCAATATTAAATCAAATAATTGTTTTACAATGTTTGTCTGTATTATTACAAGAAGCAAAGGAACTTGATATGGAAAGTTATCTAAAATGGCACCCTGGAGGAACAATTGGAGAAAATAGAATAGGAAAAGAAGGAGTATAAAAATGAAAAAATCAGAAGTCACGAAGCGGTTACACGACACAGGTGCCCTTGCTATAGTCCGTACGCATTCAATTGAAAGAGCAACTGAAATAGCTACGGGGTGTATAAATGGGGGCGTACCAGCAATGGAGCTTAGCTATACACTAAATAATGCAGGAGATATTATTAGTCAGTTACAAGAACGCTTTGGAGAAACTCTTTGTATAGGAGCAGGTACAGTACTCGATTCAGAAACAGCGAGGCATGCGATCATGAGTGGAGCAGAGTTTATTATCGCTCCAAATTTCAATAAAGATGTTGCAAAAATTTGTAATCGATATCAAATTCCTTACGCACCTGGGTGTACAACTTTTACAGAAGCAATAGAAGCATTAAGTTATGGAGCAGCATTTATTAAAGCATTTCCAATATCCGATTTCTACGGTAGTAAATTATCTCAAGTTTTTAAAACACCATTTCCAGATATGCCAATACTAGCAAGTGGTGGTATTAATTTAGAAAATTTTAGTATTTGGATTGAACTCGGAACAGACATATGTGGTTTTGGATCCTTACTCACTAAAGGAACTACAGAAGAAATTACCCAAAACGCTAAAAAAATTCGTAACATTATTGACGAAGCAAGAAAGGAATATGAAATTCTTGAAATAGAATAATTTTATTGAGTAATCCATAATAGAATTTAAAGATTAACTATAAGGTGAAAGCTGTTGTCATTTCTGACAATAGTTTTCACCTTTAATTTATGCATGATTTTTAAAATTGATCAGTTTTGATAAATAAGAAATATATCAATCCTGAATAATTCATACTTTTTAATTGAAACCGTCTGAAACTGCCTAACGGCAGTCTGATAATTACTTTTTTATTTTCACCCCTTAAGTGATGAAAAAAGAACCCCATTCTGCTATGGTAAAGGTGACGAAACCAACCATAAGAAAGGAGTTCTTCTCATGACTAGATTACACGAAAATCAAGTTAAATTCAATTCAAATATCACTATTTCACATACTGGTGGTCGTCTATCAAGTGATTCGGGGTTAGTCCTGGTTAAAGAATTGATGAATACCTTCGGCTTTTCACAATTAGCTAAACAATGGCTCCATATCACAGATCATCGGGCTTATTTTACCCATCATAACTTAGCGATATTGGAACAGCTTATTATGCAGTTAATTGCTGGTTACTCGGCAGACTCATCAGCTAATCTATTAAGACAGGATCCAGTCTTTCAAGCTGTACTCGGTAAAAAGCAGTTGGCCTCACAATCGTCAATCTCACGGTTTCTGGATCGTTTCACCGAGGAGAACATCGATCAACTCCAAGCATTAAATCAGTCGCTGATTAATAAAGCGCGTTTGATTCGCAATGATACCGAGTTAATCATTGATGTCGATTCCACACATTCGGATACCTTTGGACGCCAAGAACAAACAGATTATAATGCCCATTATCAAACCTACGGCTATCACCCATTAGTTGCCTTTGACGGACTGACCGGAGATTTCTTAAAAGCTGAACTGCGTTCAGGCAATCAGTACACATCTAAAGGGGTAAAAGCTTTTATCGCCCCGCTGTTATACCAATACAAGAGCACGTTACCTCATACCGAGATATTGGTTCGGGGGGACAGCGGCTTCGCCACACCAGAGGTGTATGAGTCTTGTGAAGCAACTGAAAGCCAGTACGTTATCCGATTAAAGAGCAATCGGAGGTTAAGTCAGTTAGCTGAACACTCTGTTCTTTACGGGGACAATCAAGAATGGGAAAAGCGAGAAGTGCAGTATTTTTCACTACCTTATCAAGCACAATCCTGGTCGAAACCCCGTCGTGTCTGTATACGTTCCGTCCGTGAAGGAGGAGAATTGCTTTTTCATCATGCGTTTATTGTGACTAATCTATCCGACAACGTCTCGCCTGAAGTCATATTTTCTCTTTACGGCAAGCGTGGAACAATGGAAAATTTCATCAAAGAAGCGAAAGGTGGCTTTTACTTCGATAAAACAGATAGCCCGCGTTTCTTAGAAAATCATGTCAGAATGATGATCAGTGTCCTTGCATACAACCTCGTCAATTTTTTAAAAACCATTGGTTTTGATAAAGTGAACCAGGGCATGACGATCCATTCCATCCGGCTGACATTGCTTAAAGTAGCCGGTAAACTTGTTCAAACTGGGAGACAGGTCTATCTCAAACTGTCAAGCTATCATGTGTATCAAACTGAATTTTATAAGGTTTTTGAACGCCTGCGGCGATCCAAACAATGGATTTAGACTAGTTATCACACAAATTTTTAAACCGATTTTTTTCAAGGGATTCGTCTGCCCTTAAATAGACAAATTTTTTTATTATGACCTTCTTCCGTAGGCATCCTGTTCGAAAACACATTATTTTGGAAGGAAGTATCTGCCTAATTTAAAAATGGGCAATTTCTTCAAAAAAAAAAGCTTGAATTTAGATCTATGAATTATTCAGGATCAATATGAAAAAATAAAATTTACTCTTTTATATGGGCTTTCGCTTAGTATTGAATGACTATTATGAACGCTATAGATTGCCTCTGATTATTACAGAAAATGGATTGGGAACATCAGATATCCTTACTGAAGATGGAAAAGTGCATGATGACTACCGAATTGATTATCTAAGAGATCATATTGCGGCCTGTAATGATGCAATCGCTGATGGTGTTGAGCTGATAGGGTATTGTCCATGGGCGGTAATTGATATTTTAAGTTCCCATCAAGGATTTAAGAAACGGTATGGATTTATCTATGTTAATAGAGAAGATCATGACTTAAAAGACCTTGCTCGAATCAGAAAAGACAGTTTTTACTTTTACCAGAAAGTTATTGAGAATAATGGATTGACCAAATACTAAGGTAAATAATGGATTTGATAGGTATTTAACGCTCTACTGTTACTGTCATTAGAAAGAATATTTATAGTTGACAATACGCAATAAACAGTTAAAATTTGGATATCAAAAATCAAATATGTATCATTCGTTTATTTTTAAGGTATGATACGTTTTAATGAACAAGCGGTAAGCTTTTTAAAAGTTTATGCAGCCGGGCTACAGCATGTAGCAGCAGCGTGTAAAAAGACACACTGTGAGACAGTTTTTCTGTCTTGCAGTGTGTCTTTTTTTTATTGAAATCAAGAGTTTAGCTGAGGTTTTAGTCAAAATATGAGAATAAAAGCAGGAAGGAAGTTGTACAATGGTTCACTATTTATTAAAGACGAAAGCAGGACAGTTTTTATTGTAGGTACATTTTTTATTATTTTGGGCGTCACAATGATGCCATTCTCTGATTTAATGAGTAAATACTTTTTTTATAGTTCGATCTGTTTCTTAGGATATTTTGCTGCAAAAAATGCTGTATCCGTTACAATCCAAACAAGATCTCCAAATGTAGACTTATTGATGATATTAGCTGCTCTTGGAGCAGTATTGATCAATTATGAATCAGAAGGCGCCATGTTATTATTTATATTTGCTGGTGCCGAATTGTTAGAATCCTATGCTTCAGCAAAGTCCACGAAGACTATTTCAGAACTCATGTCACAAACACCAAGAACTGCACAACTTTTAAAAGAAAACGGTGAAGTGGTAGAAGTGTCTACTGAAGATTTGGCCATTGGAGATAGAATTATTGTATCAAAAGGTCAACAAGTTCCAATAGATGGCATACTTGATCGGAGTGTTCTAATAAATGAAGCGGCATTAACCGGGGAATCTATTCCGGTTAAAAAAGAAAAAGACAATGAAGCTTTAGCTGGAACAATTAATGAAGGGGATGTCTTTTACTTAAAAGTAAATAAACTAAGCAATCAAACCGTTTTTTCTAATATTATACGAATGGTAGAAGAAGCACAAAATAGACCATCTAAGATATCCAAAATTATTGATAGAATCGAATCGAAATACGTTACAGCTGTATTGATCATTGTCCCGATCTTTATATTGGCTCTTTACACATTTGGTGACTTCAACTTTCAAGAAGCCTTTTACAGAGGCATGGTCTTACTAACAGTTGCTAGTCCGTGTGCATTAGTAGCAGCAGCTACTCCGGCTACACTCAGTGCTATTAGTAATGGCGCTAAAAATGGGATCCTTTTTAAGGGTGGAACAGCTATGGAAGCATTGAATATGATGGATATTCTTTATAGCGATAAAACGGGCACACTAACATATGGCACCTTTAAAGTAACTGATTATCAACTAGAAACTGAACTTTTAAAAGAGGTTGTGTTCATGGAACAACAATCGAACCATCCGATTGCTAAAGCGATTACCACTGCATTTAAAGCGTTAGATTTATCGACTATTGACCATGACGGAAGTATTAAGGAAATTACTGGTTCAGGATTAGTAAAAGGAGATCTTATAGTTGGGAAAAAGAATCTTTTTAAAAACTATGAAGATGAATATCAGTATCTTAGCATGGATCAAAAAGGACATACCATAATTTATGTTGGAAAAAATGAAAAGGTTCTAGGTTACTTTGCTTTGGCTGATCAAGTTCGAACAGAGGCTGCTGAAGCAGTCAAAGACTTTCAAAAAGAAGGGGTTAAAGTAAGATTAATAACAGGAGATAATGAAGAAGTTGCCCAAACGGTTGCTGAAGAAGTTAATATCTCGGAATATAAAGCAAACTGTATGCCAGAAGATAAAATTAATTTCATTCAAAGAGATCAATCAATGGCAAAGACTGTCGGAATGATTGGAGATGGCATAAATGATGCACCAGCGCTGGCTAATGTTGATATTGGAATAGCTATGGGAGGCGGTTCGAGTGTGGCAATGGAATCTGCTGATATTGTCATTGTAAAAAATGATTTAACAAAACTTTTTTACAGTTATCAATTAAGTAAAAAACTTAAACAAATTATTATGCAAAACCTTATTTTTGCTATTAGCGTTATCGTTATTCTTATTGGATTTAATTTATTTGGTTTATTGGATTTGCCGGTCGGTGTTATTTTTCACGAAGGTTCCACGATATTAGTTATCTTAAATGGTCTGAGAATGTTACTTCAAAATAAAAAATCATTATTAAAATAAGAACTATTGTAGATTCAGGTAATCAAGCAAATTGAAAAATATAGTTTATTTAAACTGAGGAAATCTATAAATAATAGATAAATTTATTTAATGACGACTATGATTTTTTCATTGAAGAATATAAAAGAAGAAAAAGTAAATTTCAATACTATTTATAAAGGCAATAGTTGGCTTAATGACTATTGTTCTTTTTTGTGGGCTAACTTATTGTTAAAATACCAGTTTAAAATAATAAAAGTTCCGAATGTTAAAATGACTTAGAGAGTTTTGTCCACTGCAATGGACAACTGTCAGTGAAGCGTTTTCTTAAATGTCCGGTAAACTATAAATAACAAAGGAGGGATAGCGATGAGTTCAAAGAAAGATCGTGAACAAAAGCTATTGCTGTTTCTTTCAAAAAAACAAAGTTATATGACATCAGAAGAACTTTCTAGTCAATTAGAAATTTCTAGAAAGACAGTTTACAGAATTATAAAGGATATTAATGAAGCATTTCCTAAAGGAGATCTTATTTTATCCGAGAAAGGAAGAGTAAAAATATTATATTGAAGCAAATCAAAATAATCTAATAAAGAATCTATCAAAAATTAATAAGAGAGGTTACAGAAAAATCTATATTCAATAATTAATTGATATTATTGGATTGAATAATGTTAATATAAAAGAAATAGATACCCATTTGCTGATCAAAGCTAAAGTGTCTAGATTGAATAAAGTCAGTGAATATGCGGGAATTGAAACATAAATATTGAACAAAGAAATATGAAATTTATTTAATAATTTGAGAATTTGTGGAGTAAAAAAAAGAGTTGAAAAATAAAATTAGGTATATTGTACTATTAAATATATTCGCTTTTATAATATAAGCAATTTTATAATAGTTCCTTTTTATTAGTAGTTTTACAGGAGAAGTTGAATTAAAGTCATTTATCGACAGAACTTTAGATAATCTAAATTAGTGGTTCGCTGGATAGTAAAGTATTTGAAGAAACAGTTCAGTATTTAGTTGAGTTACTCGGATTTTCTTCATATACTTTTGAAAAGAGGAATAAAGATGATTAAGTGTTGCTATAAAGTTGCTATAAAATTAACTTCATGATAAGATAATATTATCTATATGTTGGTATAGTATAAAACTTTTAAAAGACAAGAATTTCTCAATGTAAGGGAGTACTTTGAGTGAAATCAAAACGAATTCATGAAATGGAACAATATATCAAGCAAAAAAAGCACGTATCTTTGGATGAACTATGTGAATTGTTTAAAGTATCTAAAAATACTGTTAGAAAAGATGTTAACGAGATTGTTAAATTAGATTATTATGAAAAAGTATATGGTGGAGTAGAATTTATTGAAACTTTTTTACCACCTTTTGAAGAACGAAACCAGCAAGCTCTTAATGGAAAGAAAAATATAGCTAAACGAGCTGCAGATGAAATTAAAGAAAATGATATAATTTTTATTGATTCGGGGACAACTACTCAGTTTATAACAGATTTTTTGCCAGAAGAAATTAGACTGACTATTATCACTAATAGCTTGATTGTGATTAATAAAGCAGCGCTGATGCCCAACGTTAAATTGATTATTTTTGGAGAAACTTATCATAAAAATACACATTCTTTCATTGGAGCAGTTGCAACAGACATTTTAAAAAAATATAATATTCACAAAGCTTTTATGGCTGCTTCGGCTGTTTCTATCGTTTCAGGTCTATCCAATTCTGATAACCAAGAATATGAAATCAAAAGTGCTGTAGTATCTAAATCTCGAAAAACATATGCTTTAGTCGGGTCAGAAAAAATGGGTAAGTCAGCTTTGGTAACTTATGCACATTTAGATGAAATTGATGGTATTATAACAGACCAATTTATTCCTGAAGAATATGAATTGTTTTTACGAGATTATAATATAGACTTGTTTATTTGTTAATTTTTATAAAAAAGGACTTTTCTTTAGAAAAGTCCTTTTTCAGTATGTTTATATAAGAAAAATAACATGTTTGTTAGTTTAATTTGATAAATAACAAAAAAGTAGTAACTTTATGTAATGTTTATGTTAATTTAGCTTGACATTTAGGTTTTATAACTTATACTGAATATATAATAAAGAAAAAGGTGGTGATGAAATGGTCAATAATGAAGAACAACAGAAGCTTCTTTCAAAAACATTAGACAGTGTGATTCGTAGAGAAGTTAGTTGTGTGGCAGATCATTTGAAAAATCCTAAACAAGTCTATTATCTAGCAGAAACACCGGTAAAAGAAAAAGTTGAATATTTTTTAAGGCAATATAATCCAATTAATGCAATGGAAGTAGAAGATTTATCTTTAGTAGACAAACATGACGTTCTGTTTTTTGTTATTCAGGGAGAACCAACTGTTGCCAATTTAGAAAAAGCAAAGGAATTTGAAGCTAAACTGGCAAAGTTAACTGGTATTACAGATGAAATTGAATCTTCAATAAGTTACCTAAGCAAAGATGTACTTGGAATACATGTTCCAAATTCTGAAGGTGTTGAAGAAACTACTTACAATAAAGTTTTTTTAGAAGCGCTAGAAATAGTATTAGGAATTATGAAAGAAAAAATTGCTCGTAGTTATTCTTGAGCAAAAATATGTACACGGTTAATAACGCTTAAATACTATATAAAGGAGTTGTTTTTGTGGAAATTGGAATCGGAGCTGATCATAATGCTTTCGAAGCAAAAGAAGAGTTGAAAAATTATTTAACTCAAGAGTTAGGTCATGAAGTTCGAGATTATGGTTGTTATTCAGTAGATGCGGTGGACTATCCAGGTATCGCATTTAAAGTTGGAGAAGCAATTATAAATAACGAGGTTGAAAGAGGAATCTTAATTTGCGGAACAGGTATAGGGGTAGCGATATCTGCTAATAAAATACCAGGTATTCGAGCAGCGCAAGTACATGATCCTTATTCAGCTGAAAGAGCACAGCTTAGCAATAATGCACAAATCATAACTTTTGGTGCTAAAATTATCGGAGTTGATGTTATGAAGCATCTCGTTAAAGAATATTTAAGTTTAACTTTTAAAGGTGGTAACTCAGGACGTAAGGTCGAGCAAATCATGGAAAAAGAAAAAGAAAATTATGCTACATCAGTTGACAATTTTAAAAAATGCTAAAAAAGGAGTTTAAATTAATGAAATTTTTTATTGATACAGCTAACGTTGAAGAGATTCGCTATGCGAATTCATTAGGTTTATTGGACGGTGTAACGACTAACCCGACTTTAATTGCTAAAGAAGGGAGGCCGTTTGAAGAAGTCATTAAAGAAATTTGCAGTATTGTAAATGGGCCTGTCAGTGCAGAAGTTATTAGCTTAAAAGCTGATGATATGATTGATGAAGCAAGAGAGCTAGCTACGTGGTCAAAAAATGTGGTAGTTAAAATACCAATGACAATTGAAGGATTAAAAGCAGTTCATATATTATCTCAGGAAGGTATTAAAACGAACGTTACTCTGATCTTTTCAGTAGCACAAGGTTTAATGGCAGCTAAAGCAGGCGCTACTTATGTAAGCCCTTTTATGGGGAGGCTAGAAGATATTAGCAGTGACGGTCTTGGAGTAATCAGTGATTTGAAAGATATATTTGACGAATTTGGATTCGAAACAGAAATTATATCTGCTAGTATTCGAACAACTGCTCATGTAGAAAATGTTGCTAAAGTAGGTGCTCACATTGCGACTATACCAGGAAGTCAATTTAGTAAAATGGCAGCACATCCATTGACTGATAAAGGAATTGAAGGTTTCTTGAAAGATTGGGAGAACTATCAGAAAAAAATCAGTTAAACTTAGGAGGACTGGCTAATGACCCGAAAACCTAAAGTAGGAATCAGTATGAAACTATACCAGAACCTTCCTGAGCAGGCCATTGAATATGCTAAAATTATGAAAAATTTACTATTGAATGAAGATGCTGTAGAAGTATTCTATTTACCCACTGCAACTTCATTGTATCCAGTGGCGAATGAATTGAATGATTCTTCAATTCTTTATGGTTCTCAAAATATTGCACCTGAAGCTAATGGTGCATATACTGGAGAGATTTCTATAGAGGCACTTAAAGAGTTAAATTGCTCACTCGTTGAAATTGGACATTATGAAAGGCGTACGATTTTTCAAGAAAATAATAAAATGATTGCAGATAAAATTACTTTGACATTGGAATATGGATTATCTCCAATTTTATGTTTAGGAGAGGTAACTCGACAAATAGATTCAGTAAAATTAAAAAGTATTTTTTACGACGATTTAAATGAGTGTTTAGCTGCCTCAAAGAAAAATTTATACAGTAGTTTAATAATTGCGTATGAACCATTTTGGGCAATAGGTAAGGAAAAAGCGGCAGATGCAGATTATGTGCACCGCTCACACCAATTGATTAGAGAATGCCTAACAGAACTACTTGATGAGACGACTGCAGAATTGATTACAATCATATATGGTGGTTCTGTTAGCAAAAATAATGCATATCAATTAACTCAGCATAAGGATGTGGACGGTTTATTTGTTGGTAGATTCGGACATGATCCAAATCAGCTCTTATCGATTGTGGATGAAGTGAAGCGAGCAAAGAAATATTAAATAAAGTATTAAGATTTTTTGAAAAATGTATTTGGAAAATAGTAAGTTTAATTAATAAATAAGTATACTGGAGGATATAACTTGATTGGTATAATTTTAGTTTCTCATAGCAAAAAAATTACAGACGGCATAAAAGAAATGATTGATGAAATGATTGGAACTTCTGAAAGTGTAAAAATCAAATCATGTGGTGGGACAGAAGATGGTCGCTTAGGAACCAATAGTCTTGAAATTTTAAAATGTATTGAGCAATTTAAAGAAGCAGAATATATCCTTATTTTTTCGGATATTGGAAGCGCTGTATTAAGTGCTGAAACAGCACTTGATTTAATAGAAGCAGAAACATTAAAAACAAAAATTCAACTTGTAGATGCTCCATTAGTTGAAGGTGCATTTGCGGCTGCTGTGAGAGCATCTATTAATTCTTCATTGAATGAAATTTTAGTTGAAGTTGCTAATTGTTAAAATAAACTTGATTGTAACATTAATATTATAGGAGGTTTTTTAAATGGGTAGATTAATTAATGATGGGTATGACGTAGTGGAAGAAATGTTGGAAGGGTATACAAAAGTACATTCTGACTACGTACGGTTTTCCGAAGAATCTGATCGAGTGATAGTTAGTAAAGTTATGAGTGAAGAACCTAGAGTACGTATCATTTTAGGTGGAGGTGCAGGACATGAACCAATGTTTTTAGGATATGTTGGAAAAGATTTTGCGGATGCAGCGGTAATTGGTAATGTTAATACTTCTCCTTCCCCTGAGCCTTGTTATATTTCAGTCAAAGAAGTAGATAGTGGAAAAGGATGTTTATACTTATATGGAAATTATGCAGGAGATGTATTAAATTTTGACATGGGTGCTGAAATGGCTGCTGACGAGGGGATACGTGTCGAGAGCGTTAGTGTAAAAGATGATGTATATTCATCTACTAATTTTGAAGATAGAAGAGGGGTAGCAGGTGATTTAATTGTATTCAAAACTGCTGCTGCTGCTGCTGCAAAAGGATATGATTTAGACAAAGTTGTTCAGCTGACTGAAAAAGCTAATAGAAATACTTTTTCATTAGGAGTTGCGCTATCTTCAGCAACGTTACCGGTAACGGGAGAAGCAATTTTTGAAATGAACGAAGGTGACATGGAGGTTGGAATGGGGCTTCATGGTGAACCAGGGATAGAGCGAAAAAAACTTAAACCAGCTAATGAAGTAATTGATGAGATTCTTAATCATTTACTAGAACGTTCTCCAATCAAAGAGGGGGATGAAACACTTGTGATGATAAATGGGTTAGGATCGCTTCCTTTAATGGATCAATATATATGTTATCGACGTGTTGATCAAGTACTTGAAGAAAAAGGGATTATTATTGATCGATCATTAGTAGGTAACTATGCTACTTCAATGGATATGATTGGGATGTCTGTCACACTAGTAAAACTGGATAATGAATTAAGAGAATTATTGGCTGCATCTTGTGATACACCATACTTCAAACAATAAAAGTATGCTGATTTTGGGTACGGCTTTAATCGTTTATTTGTATTGACTAAGAGGAGGGATTATTATGGTAGTTACTTTATCAAAAGATTACTTTGTGGAAAGCATCAAAAAGATAGCCGAGATGATTGAAAAAGAACGGAATTATCTAACTAAATTGGACTCTGATATTGGTGATGGAGATCATGGAATCAATTTAAGTATTGGTTTTCGAGAAGTTACTAAAAGATTAAGTGAACTTAATGAAAACACTGAAGACATTAGTTCTTTTCTAAAGAAAGTTGGTATGACTTTACTTGGTAAAGTAGGAGGAGCATCTGGGCCGTTATATGGTAGTTTTTTTATGAAAATGGGCACTGATGTAAAAGGAAAAGAAGTTGTTACTTTTGAAGAGTTTATTAAGATGATTGATAACGGAGTAGCAGCTGTTGAAATGCGAGGAAAAGCACAAGTGGGAGATAAAACTATGATTGATTCTTTGCGTCCAGGAGCAGACTATTTGAAAGAATCAGATCCAAATGGTAGAGAACTGGAAATATTCAAAGAATTTATAGAAGTTTTAAAACAAGGTGCAAAAAATACAGATCCCCTAATAGCAAAAAAAGGTCGTTCTCTTAGATTGGGTGAACGTGCTATTGGTCATCGGGATCCAGGAGCAGAATCATCATACTTAATTTTCAAAGCATTTTACGAATCTTTTCAAGATAGTGATGAAAAAAATAGAATCAAGAATGGAGAGAGTATGAGATGAAATTTTTTAGAGCAATAATCGGATATTTTATCGCTGGTTTGCTGGTAATGAGTATATGGAATGGTCTGGTAGATTCTTATGGAATAGCGGGAGGATATATGGCAGCAATAATAATAATTGGTCCTATGTATTATTTGAATCATTATATCGGACTAATTGATATTCCGGAGGATCACGCGTTTGTAGATATGGCTTTCGGAATTGGTGTTGCAGGAATCTTCCGCGATATTTTCATGAACGGATTTGAAGCATTTACTAGTACAATTCCAACACTATCACTTGTTATCATTGGTGCTATTATCGGAGGTATTGCTGCAGGGCTTATTGAAGAAAATATGGAAAAAGAGCAGGATAAAAAACATGCTTTTAAACCAGCTGACGAAACACCAGGACCAAAGTATGATGGTTCAGAATCTAATCTAAAGTAATTGAAAATCTCAAATATGAATTTAATAAGGAGGAAAAATAATGACAACTGGGCAAGCTATTGCAACGATGGTAGGGGGATTCTTATTTCCGTTCATGATTAGATTATCTTGGGGCAAGCTAGTTGATGATTTTGGTCCGATAGGTGGTTGGATGGCTGCTGCTTTTATCGTGGGTACGGTATGGACTATAAATCATGGAATAAATAATCCTATGATTACTCAATCTGAAAATGGTGCTTGGATTGATATGGCAGTTGCAGCAGCAGTTGGAGTTTATGTGGCTTCGATTGTTCGTGGGGGAAAAGTTAAACCTTCAATGAGAAATATTAGTGCAGGATTATCTGGAGGAGTACTAGCTGGATTGGTATTATCTTTTTTCTTATGACGAATTTCTATTTTAATTTTATAGAACACACTTTCCATATTGTTATGATGATAAGTGAAATGCAAAAAAATTTAGAAAGATTATTTTAAAAAGTTCCTAATACGTGGTTTATTGAGGAAACTAGAAAAATCAGTGATCTTCCAATGTCTGTGCATTTGATGGTAACTGATCCAAGTTTCTGGGTTCAGCAACTAGTTGATTTGAAATATGAATGGATCTGCATGCATGCAGAAGTGCTAGATGGGCTGGCTTTTCGTTTGATTGATCAGATTCATGATGCGGGATTAAAGGCTGGAATCGTACTAAATCCTGAAACGCCCATTGAAACAATTTTCCCCTATATTGATTTATTGGATAAAATTACAATTATGACAGTTGATCCTGGATTTGCTGGGCAGAGATTCATTGACGGTACGTTAGATAAAATCGTTGATTTGAAAAAGCTTAGAGAAGAAAAGGGATATAAATACGTTATTGAAATGGACGGTTCTTCTAATAGAAAAACTTTCAAAATAATCGATGCAGCCGGTCCAGATATCTATATCGTTGGGCGAAGCGGATTATTTGGACTTACTGAACAAATCGATACCTCTTGGGAGACTATGGTCAAAGATTATGAAGAAACAACAGAAAAGAAACTTATTAATGAATAATATAGAATCATAAATTTGCTTTGGAGGTAATGTAGTTGTTTGACAAAATAGATGAACTTGGGGTAAATACGCTCCGGACTCTAAGTATTGATGCAGTTCAGAAAGCAAATTCTGGACATCCAGGATTACCAATGGGCGCTGCACCAATGGCTTATACTTTATGGACACGTCACTTAAAAGTGAATCCGAAGAACTCAAAATGGTTTGATCGCGATCGGTTCATACTATCTGCTGGTCACGGATCAGCATTACTGTACAGTTTATTACATTTATCTGGATATGATGTCTCTATTGATGATGTGAAAAATTTCCGTCAATTGGGGAGTAAAACGCCTGGACATCCAGAAGTGCATATAACAGATGGAGTGGAAGCAACAACCGGTCCACTAGGTCAGGGTATTGCGAATGCTGTTGGATTTGCAATGGCTGAAGCACACTTAGGAGCTATATATAATAAAGAAAGTCATAACATTGTTGATCACTACACGTATGCGCTCTGTGGTGATGGAGATTTGCAAGAAGGCGTTTCTCAAGAAGCTGCTTCTCTTGCTGGTCATTTGAAATTAGGTAAACTAATCGTTTTATATGATTCCAATGATATCCAGTTAGACGGACCTATTGAAAAGGCATTTACAGAAAATGTCGGTAAGCGATTTGAGGCTTATAACTGGGAGCATATCCGAGTAGAAGATGGAAATGATCTTGAAAGTATTAATAAAGCAATTGAACAGGCAAAAGAAAACAAAGATCAGCCAACTTTGATCGAAGTTAAGACGGTAATTGGATATGGAGCAGAAAACGCAGGAACGTCTGCTGTTCACGGTGCACCTCTTGGAGCTGAAAGTATTACGGCTACTAAAAAAGCATATCTTTGGGAAGGGGAAGACTTCTACGTTCCTGAGTCTGTACAACAACGTTTTTCAGAACGGATGATTGAAAAAGGACAACAATTTGAAGAAGACTGGAATAAACGGATAGACTCTTATAAAGCCAAACATACTGAATTGGCTGCTTCCTTTACTGATATGATGGATGGTTCCCTTCCAGAAAACTGGCAGGAAAATCTTCCTGTATATTTAGAACAGGATGGAGCGAAAGCTACACGAGCTTCCAGTGGAGAAGTATTAAACGCTATAGCAAAAGCTGTACCAAATTTTTGGGGCGGATCTGCTGATTTATCCGGATCTAACAAAACAATGATCAGTAATCAGAACGATTTCTCTGCAGACCAGTACGATGGTCGAAATATCTGGTATGGTGTGAGAGAATTTGCAATGGCTGCAGCATTGAATGGGATTTTATTGCATGGTGGAACGAAATCATACGTTAGTACATTCTTTGTTTTTTCTGATTATTTACGTCCGGCAGTTCGGTTAGCTGCTCTTTCAGAAATCCCTGCAATTTATGTCATGACACATGACTCTATTGCGGTTGGAGAAGATGGACCGACTCATGAACCTGTTGAGCAACTATCAAGCTATCGTGGTATGCATAACTTGTCAGTGATTCGTCCGGCTGACGGAAATGAAGTAGCGGCTGCTTGGGAAATTGCAGTAGAATCAACTAAAACGCCTACTATGCTGGTATTGACTCGTCAGGACCTTCCAGTCTTGCCGAATACAAACAAACTAGCTCGCGAAAGCGTGAAAAAAGGAGCCTATGTCATCTCTCCATCTGAAAGCGAGAAACCGACTGGTATTCTAATTGCAACTGGATCTGAAGTCTCTTTAGCAATCGAGGCACAGAAACAATTGAAAGCAAATGGTGAAGACGTTTCAGTTGTATCCATGCCAAGTATGGATTTATTCGAAATGCAATCAAACGACTATAAAGAATCTGTCCTTCCAGCAATTGTTACAAATCGAGTAGCTATTGAAATGGGCTCCTCATTCGGTTGGGACCGTTACACTGGAATGAAAGGTGCGAAAGTGACCATAGATAAATTCGGTCAGAGCGGGGAAGGAAACGCAATCGTTGAAGCATATGGATTTACAACTGATAATATTGTGAAAGTATACAATGGGTTAAACTAATCTATTTTTGTATATAAGAGGTCTGAAACTGTACTAAATGCTTAAGATAAAAAATTGGAAACTAATTATTATAGAATAATTAAAGAACGAAAAGCGAGTAGACTTGTACATTAGTACAAATCTACTCGCTTTTATTTTTTTGAAAATCCTTATTTAAGTATTTTATAAAACCTAAGTTTTTTTATGCATCTTGATTCTCCTAAGTTATGCTAGAGGATCCAGAATGTTTCCATCATGAGGGGCAGATAATCTAATATCAAATTTAAATGAAGATAGTTTTGCGGCTGCTTAAACTCATTATATAAGGAGACACCCATTAATTAATTATACTATCACTTGATTAATTTACTTGAAATTATAACTTTTATATTAATTAGTTTAATAGATTCTTATTACGCCAGATCCTCAAGGAGGAAAGCAATATAGAGATAAACGTAGTCATTTAGAACTTTAGGATTAAGACCAGTATATTGAGTTATTTTATTTAATTTATATTGAAATGAATTTTTATGGATATATAGTTTTTCTGCGCTTCTATTTATACTTTTATTCATTTCTCCATAAGTAAGGAGTATTTTTTTTAATTCTTCATATTCCTTTGAAGGAATCGATTGAAGAATTTTATTTTTTATGAGTGAAATACGTTTCTTATCTATAGAGGTTAATAATAACCCTAAGTCCAAGTCACTGAAATGAAGGTAAGGTTTCTCTTCATTTACTTTATTCCACTGTAGTGCATTTGATGCATATTCAAAAGATTGATTTGCAGTAGTTAAGGATTGACTTACTGGCCCAACACCAAAGTAAAAAGGAACGTCAAAATGAGAAGATATTTTTTCTGATAATAATTTAAGCCACGAATTTAACTGATGTGTATTTATTTTCTGCACGAAAAGATATAGTTTATGATCGATAATAACATAAATAATTTCATCTAACTCATGAGTGTTAGTACTAATAATACGATAAACTTCTTCGTAATGAAAATTGAATATTGTTTTAAATTCTCCAATTAAACAAAAATGTGGAGTAGCATAATCATAATAGAAAACGTCGGAATAATGATTGGGAGTATCTACTAAAGGTGGGTTTAGTATCCGAGTGATAATATATCGTGAACGATCGTGCTTTTTCAAGTTTACATCTTTTATAAAATCTTCTTTAATTAATATTTCAGTCATTTTTTTTATGATTGATCCATTTTTTTCTACTTTACATCGTTCTCCAGTAATTCCTACAACCCCAATGACTTTTCCATCTAATGCAATAGGTGATTATTACGCGCTTATAGACCCGCCTATTCGCAAGAATGAGTCTCTCAATATCCATTACAAGTCCACTTGTTCGTGCTTAGAGTCCACTAAATAGCCACGCTCGGTGAAAGCGTGGCTTGTTGTGACAGGATTTAGTTAGTACTTGCTTTAGCTAACTGTTCTCGCATATTTAATTGACCTGTATCAAACCATACGGCATTATGCACGATTCTATCCATAATGGCGTCCGCATGAACACCGCCTCCTAATCTTTTATGCCAATCTGACTTTCTAAATTGTGTACAATAGATGGTGGAGCCGGAGTCGTAGCGACGTTCAATGATTTCGAAGAGAAATTTCAGGTCATCTTCTGATAAATCATCTAGTAGCCATTCATCAATAACCAGCAGGCTATAATTTGAGAATTTTGTGATGAGGTTGGTTACACCTTTAGGTTTAAGTGTCGCTTCGTCTCGCTCTATTAATAAGTCAGGCAAACGAATATAGCGTGTTCGAATTTCTCGTTTACACGCTTCTCGTCCTAAAGCGCAGGCTAAATAGGTCTTTCCTGACCCAGTGAAGCCCTGAAAAATAATGTTTCTTCGGTGATTGATATAGCTGCAGGTGGCTAATTCATTAAGTGTCTGACGATCAATATCTCGTTTGTCATAATGAATAGCAGAAACAGTTGCGTTTTGAATACGAAATTTGGATCGTTTAATTAATCCATTCACCCGTTTATTGTATTTCTCTTGATATAGATGGTCAGTACCCAGTTGAAGTCGTTCATCAAAAGACAGTTGTCGTGTATCATTGTCCATCTCTTGAATTTCTAAAGCGTCTACTAATTCACTTAAATCCATTTGACGTAATTTTCTAATCGTTTCGTTATCAATCATTCTTATCGCCTCCATAATAGTCTGATCCTCTCACGAATCCCATGGATTCTTTATAGTTGGTCTCTGCATGTTCAATCGCTTCATTATTAACAGGATTCGTTAATATTGCCTTTAGTTGACGGTATCTTGGGGAATGGACACGTTCTAAAGCTATTTGACAAGCCTTCTCTAAAGAAGCATTTGAATACTTCTTCGATAAATTGAGAACAGATAAGCACGATTGATATCCTTGTTCTTTGAGTGGTAGGTTTTCAAAGATACGCTGAATCACTTTATGGGTGAAAGGTCCAATTTTTTGTGCCCAATTTAATAGTCGTTGGTCATTCCATTCGAGTTGATTAAATTGATCTGGTAGATGTTCTGGCAAGGTTGAAAAGTTATATTCTTTATATGATGGGAATCGTTTGTGAGTCGCAATTCGTTCATTTTGATAATAAATTTCAAGAAAGTTATCTGTTACTTTTAAATCAACGCTCTTTTTGACATATTGATAGGGACAAGAGTAATTATTCTTTTGATACGTAATATGACAATCCAGTTTTACTTTTCTTCCGTAAACCCATTCTGATATTTCGTATGGAACAGAAGGCAAGGCACGCAAAAATTCCTGTTCTGACTCTTTAAAAACAAGCGAACGACTGCCTTCACGCTTTTGAAATTCTTTATTATTATAAATTTCCAATTTCTCACGAACAGCTAATTTTAGTTCTCCCATTGTTGTATATATTTCATTTCTTAATGAAGCAATAACTGCCGTTGCAATTTTACCAACCGCTCCTTCAACCGCTGCTTTCTGTTTAGGTTTTCTTACCTGAGCAGGCATAATGGCCATAACATAATGGTTTGCGAGAGCTTCATATTGTTCGTTTAAAACGATGTCACCCTCTTTGGGGTGAGTTATTACACCGGTCTTCAAATTGTCGCATATTAAACGAATTGTGGTACCGTCAAAATAGGTGAACATATTTATATGGCAACGTAGCCAGGTATCACTTTTCATATCAAGCGTTGGTTCCACATAAGTGTATTGACTATAAGGAAGAGCTCCTACAAACAGATAGACAGTGGTTATTTCACCTGTGTCTGGATTTAATAAACTCATGGTTGAACCACTCCAGTCAACTTGAATTGAGACGCCAGGTTTATGTTTCAAATGATTCGTTAAGCGATATTGATCAATGTGCTTTTGATAATCTTCGCAAAACTTAGTATATCCAACTGCAATACCGTGGGTATTCTTACACTTATCCACGTACTCTTGCCATAAGAGCTTAAGGGTCACACCTACACCTTGAAGTTCCTTATGGACTTTTTCGTAGTCAGGAAGTGTGTATAAAACTTCTGACTGATGTCGTTCAGGGAAGAATTTTCGATACACCTCATTTTCAGATAGCTCTTTTATATCTTCGTAGGAGAGATTAAATCGATCTGCTCGTTGGAAGACATCACTAACTGAACTACGTCCTACTTTCTGTGTTTTAGCAATCATGTTTCGAGAAAAACCTTGATCTCGATACTGCATCACTAACTTCACTGGAATCTTTCTGGCCATAAAAATAGCCTCCTTCATGTATTTTTTAGAAGTTTTACCTTCTAAAATTACTATACATAAAAGAGACTAGTAAGTGGACTTGATGTGCGAATTGATTGCCTTGAAGTGCAAATTCGAGCAGATAACAGAGGAGGACTTGATTCGTGAATTGGTGGACTCGGATTGGATATTGATGGACCTGTGAGCGCGAAATAATCAATAGGCATATTTATTCCATGTTTACTACCAATGTAACTTTTACTATCGTCAATAACTAGCGGTTTTTTTGTAGCTAAAACTGTTGCAGCTCCTGAATGATAATGATCAATTCTATTTTTATCGGTACTTGCTATAATAATACTTTTGCTATTCATAAAGTTGATTTCTTGTGATAGTACATTTTTAAGTTGTAAAACTATTTCCTGAGCGATATCAGAAGAAATTTCCATATTAATAACCATCCTTTTAGTTATAATAAACTGCTTTATACTAGTTTATTTGGTCTCTGTAACAAACACAAGGTAAATTAAATTGGTTTACACAATATGGAAAGCGGATTCAGAACGGAGTACTATTAAAGTTATTAAATTTGTCAGGAGGATACACATGGAAATAGAAGTATCAGCACTAGGAGCTGTTATAGGATTATTAATTGCAATAGGACTTATTTTTATCAAAACACCCCCAATATATGGATTATTGATTGGAGCATTAGCAGGAGGGTTGATAGGGGGAGCAAATCTTACGGAGACAGTTCAACTTATGATTGGTGGAGCCCAAGGGATGATGACTGCTATTTTAAGAATTTTAGCAGCGGGGATTCTGGCTGGTGTATTGATAGAATCTGGAGCCGCAGAGTCAATAGCTCGTACTATAATTGATAAAGTCGGTGAAAAACGTGCGTTATTTGCTCTAGCGTTAGCTACTTTATTACTGACGGCTGTAGGCGTATTTGTCGATATTGCCGTTATTACAGTTGCCCCAATTGCCTTGATTATTGCTAAAAATGCTTCAATCAGCAAATCAGCTATTTTATTAGCTATGATTGGTGGAGGCAAAGCGGGAAATATAATGTCACCTAATCCTAATACAATTGCTGTTTCAGAAGCATTTGGAAGTCCTTTAACTTCCGTTATGTTAGCTGGGGTTGTTCCAGGTATCGTTGCTTTATTTATGACCTATTTTATAGCAAAGCGTATATCTTCTAAAGGTATATCTGTTGTTGCGAGTGAAGTAGAATCAAATGGAGTGGAAACAAAAAATCTACCGACGTTCCTTACTGCTATTTCTGGTCCAATAATAGCGGTAGTTTTGCTATCTTTAAGACCTATAGCAGATATTATCATTGATCCAATGATTGCACTCCCATTAGGCGGGATTGCTGGGTCATTAATCATGGGTAAAATCAAAGGAATCATTGAACAGATTTCATTTGGTTTAAGTAAAATGTCTCCAGTTGCAATACTTCTAATTGGGACTGGTACAATTGCAGGAATTATTACTAACTCCACTTTAGGGGAGGTACTGATTGATGGGGTAGCAAATTTAGGGTTGCCAGTATACTTATTAGCTCCTATTTCAGGTATTGTAATGTCTGCCGCTACCGCATCTACAACCTCTGGTTCAATTGTGGCTAGTTCTGTTTTTAGCACACCATTGATTGATTCTGGAATCGGAGCTTTAGCTGGCGCAGCAATGATACATGCTGGTGCGACAGTATTAGACCATCTTCCTCATGGGAGTTTTTTTCATGCTACAGGCGGAAGTGTCCTTATGAGCTTTAAAGAACGGTTGAAACTGATTCCTTATGAATCAGCAATTGGATTAACGATTACAGTGGTTTCAGTTATTATATTTGGATTGTTGAACCTTGGATAAAATGATTAAAAATAGTATAAAGGGATGAGTATATGAAAATAGTAATTGCACCTGATTCTTTTAAAGAAAGTATGTCAGCACTGGAAGTAGCTCGAGCAATTGAAGAAGGATTTAAAGAAGTCTTACCGAATTCCGAATATGTTAAATTACCTATGGCGGATGGTGGTGAAGGCACAGTTCAATCGATTATTGATGCGACTGGTGGAACATTGAAAGAACTGACCGTAACAGGACCACTTCAAGAACCAGTCGCTGCTTTTTACGGTCTTTCTGGAGATAAAAAAATTGCGATTATTGAAATGGCTGCATCTTCAGGACTAGACAAAGTACAACCCAATAAAAGGAATCCTCTTAAAACAACATCTTTTGGCTTCGGAGAATTAATCAAAGATGCATTAGATGAAGGGGTAGAAGAAATCTTACTTGGAATTGGTGGTAGCGCAACGAACGATGGGGGTGCGGGGATGATTATGAGTTTGGGAGGGAAACTTCTCGATAAAAATAAAAATCCTATTGTACCTAATGGAGAAGGGTTAAAAGAATTATCTTATATTGACATTTCTAACATGCATTCTCGAATTAATGAAGTAAGTATTAGAGTTGCTTGCGATGTGGATAATCCACTGACAGGTGAGACAGGTGCTTCTTATATTTATGGTCCACAAAAAGGTGGAACTATAGAACAATTGAAACAATTAGATACGAATCTTTCCCATTTTGCTCAATTAATAAAAGAATCTCTTGGTAAAGATATTGAACACATTCCGGGGGCAGGTGCAGCAGGCGGATTAGGAGCTGGAATAGTGGCATTTTTAAACGGTAAACTTGAACGTGGTGGTGATTTAATAGTTGATATACTAGATCTCGAAGGAAAGATAAAAGAAGCAGATTTAGTTATAACGGGTGAAGGTGGTATTAATCATCAGACAATTTTCGGTAAAACACCTATTGCCGTTTCTCAAGTTTCAAAAAAATATGGTGTACCAACTATTGCCTTAGCCGGTTGCTTAAACAAAGGTTATGAAACTATTTATGATGAAGGAATAGATGCGGTATTTAGCATAATACCTGAATTCTCTACAATCGAAGAAGCATTGGAAAACGGATTTGAAAACCTTAAAAATACAGCAATGAATTGTGCGAGATTGATTAATATTGGAATGAAATAAAAGAATGGAAAAATCATAGAGCCTTGAAGAAAAAATATTCTCTCTACATCAGATAATCGAATTAGAATGTGCTCTATAATTAAGTTTTAAAAACGTTAGTTAACCAAATCTATTTTTCTTTTTTACTTTTTAAATAGATTAATTAATGGAATGAAATATAAATAAAGCTGCTAGTTCATACTAGCGGCTTTTTTGCTCACGCCTGTTAATTCAAAATTAAACATATTTATTAAAGTAACAATGCGCTAAGAACTCTATAAACATTAATAATTTGTATTTGCCACCTCGTTCTGTTCCATGGTCGCCAAGGTGGATGACGTGATCGAAAACAGTTGAAAGCTTCATTTCTGGATTATGAGTTAACAGCACAGTAGTAGCTTTTGACCTGGTTATTTTCAAAGTTAAATCTTTTTGCATAACATAGGATCCTTCAAGTGATATGAAAATAGCTAAGTCATTTTCTTTAAGGTTATCAGCAGCAATTAATTGATTATTAAGTTGAGGATAGTATTCAACAAACTTTCCAGCAGTCAATAACATATGCTGTAGGATTTCAGCCATATTTCCTGGTATCAATGTTGCATAAAGATGAACATTTGAAGCATCATGAATTAATTCAGATAAATTCTCAAATTCTTTTAAATCCAGTTTTTCTGCATAAGCTGCTAAGTCAGTCACTGAATTTTGAAATTCTGAAAGGATATTTTTTTGTAAAGGACTTACTTGTTTATTAGTAATTGCATCTAAATCAATTTTCATTTCGTCAAGTTCGATATAGGTTAACTGATAATCTTTTTTTAAATCATTAAATCCAGCATATCCTAAGTTTTGAGAAAATCGAGTGACGCTTGCTTTCGATATATGACACTCACTAGCAATATCATTTATTGAAAGATTTTCTTTATATAAATGTTTTAATAAATAACGTGCAATGACGATATCAATTTCTGTATATGTTGGAGATTGATTGATGATGTTTTGAAGCGTTAATACTAACCCGGCGCTCATATAACCACTACTTTCTCGTGAAATAATGCAATATTATTTCTACCCTTTTTCTTATTATACCAATTAGTTTTATAAATCCATAATGGTCATAATTTCAATTCTTAAAACTAGTTTCAAAAGATGAAACCGTTCTCTTAACGAGAGCCCATCTGGCTTAGTGTTGTTGCTATACTTGGACTATCAAATAGGAAAGGGATGAGAGCAAATGACATTTAGGGAAAATTTTTATTGGGGAAATTCAGTTTCAAGTATGCAAACAGAAGGAGCTTGGGATGCAGAGGGAAAAGGTAAATCAGTATACGATATTAAAGAAGCGACTGAATTTTCTTCTGACTGGAAAGTTGCAACTGACTCTTATCATAGATATGAAGAAGACTTTGACTATATGCAAGACCTTGGAATGAATATGTATCGTTTCCAAATTTCGTGGAGCAGAGTAAATCCTACTGGAGATGGAGCGTTTAATGAAGCTGGGATTGAATTTTACGATCGATTCATTGACTCCTTGATTTCTAGAGGGATTGAACCAATGATTTGTTTATATCATTTTGATATGCCTTTGCATTTAGCAGAAAAGTACAATGGGTTTTTATCGAAAGAAGTTGTTAGCGCTTTTAGTCGATATGGAATTGAAATGATTAAGAGATTCGGCCATAAAGTGAAGCATTGGATTACGTTTAACGAACAAAATGCATTCTGTTTAATACCTGAAGTTTTTGAATCTTCTGGATATATGACAGGGGGAAAAAGTATAAACGAAGCCTATCAGATCCAACACAATATTATGATGGCACACACCTATGTGGCGAATTATATACATGAGAATACCGACTGCCAAATAAGTGGGATGCTTGCTTATCAGGAAATATATCCGGCAACTTGTCATCCAAAAGATGTGTTTAGAGCAAGAGAATTTGATGAGCAGATTAACAATAATTTATTAGAAGCATTTGTACATGGTCGCTATTTGGATTCATTTTGGTCACTGCTTAAAGAACATAATATTGAATTGAAAATCGAAGAAGAAGAATTAAATGAGCTCAGTAAATTAACAAGTGACTATTTAACGTTTAGTTATTATGCAACTAACGTTATTGATCATAAGAAAATTCCAAAAGGAACATTCCCTGCTGAATATTTAGAATTTGGAAAAGTTGATAATCCATATATAGATTCCACTGAATGGAATTGGCAAATTGATCCACTAGGTTTTAGAAATATATTAAATAAATTATATGCTAGATATCATTTACCAGTTTTCCCGATTGAAAACGGAATTGGAGTTATTGAAGAATGGGATGGAAAAAACTCAATAGAAGATGATTATCGTATTGAATATCATAGAGATCATATACAAGAAATGAAAAATGCAGTAGAAAAAGATGGTGTAGATGTAATGGGATATCTTGGATGGGGTCTTATTGATATTCTTAGTTCAAAAGGAGATATGCGCAAAAGATATGGTGTTGTGTATGTAAATAGGGAAAATCATGATTTAAAAGACTTAGCGCGTGTTCCGAAAAAAAGTTATCAATGGTTAAAAAGAGTCATTCGTACAAATGGAGAAAATTTGTCTAGCATGGTAAGCAGAGAGGAATGATCATATGTCAGATAAAAATGAAAGAATGATGAATAAGTTTGTTGAAATTGCAACTAAAATAGGAAATCAAGTTCATTTAAGATCTTTGCGGGATGCTTTTGCAACGATCATTCCGTTGTTTGTTTTAGCTGGATTAGCAGTTCTAATTAATTCTGTTGTTTTTCCATGGATTTTTTCTGATCAAATGCTGGAAACAGCAGAACAGTTTGGAACAAGTATCATTCGAGGAACGTTGAATAGTGCTGGTTTGCTGTTATGTCCTGCTATAGCTTATTTTCTATCAAAAAACAAAGGGTTTAGTAATCCTATTTCAGCAGCAATTATTGCCATAGCAACATATATCACAATGATGCCACTACAACTGATGACCACTACTACCACAGGTGAAGAAGTTCTAGTAGATAATGTACTAA
The DNA here is from genome assembly GCF_001895285.1 of Marinilactibacillus sp. 15R. Taxonomy (NCBI): domain Bacteria; kingdom Bacillati; phylum Bacillota; class Bacilli; order Lactobacillales; family Carnobacteriaceae; genus Marinilactibacillus; species Marinilactibacillus sp. 15R. Next base: position 2,300,674 of record NZ_CP017761.1, on the reverse strand, counting down.
GTTTTGCTAATTTAGGAACTGGAACAATGTTTGCCGGTATTGTTATTGGTTTAGTAGCTACTGAATTATTGATTGCGCTTAATAAATTTGATATTTTAAAAATTAATCTAGGAGAAAAAGTTCCACCAGCAGTTTCGAGATCTTTTAATGTTATGATTCCTGCTATCATAACGGTATCATTATTCTCTGGATTATCTTTGCTATTGATGGTTACATTGGGAACTGATTTAATTTCTTTAATTGTAACGGTTATACAAGAACCTTTAAGAGCAGTTGGAACAAGTCTAGTGGGTTATTTGTTCCTTTATAGCTTAGGAAACTTATTCTTTGGATTAGGCATTCATCAATCTGTAATCAATGGGCCATTTACAGAACCGTTCATGACACAAAATATTAATGAAAATTCAGTAGCTTTTGCCGAGGGTGCAGATATACCGCATATTTTAACAATCAGCTTTCAAACTGCATTTGCTCAAATGGGCGGAACAGGCGCAACTATTTCCTTAATTATTGCAATCCTCATATTTTCAAAAGTAAAAGCTTATAGACAAATTGCAAATTTATCAGCAGCACCAGGTATTTTCGAAATCAATGAACCTTTAATATTTGGTATGCCGATTGTATTCAATTTACCAATGATTATTCCATTTGTTTTGCTTCCAATTATTCAAACCATTATAGCTTATCTGGCTACTGCAGCTGGTTTGGTAAGTAAAACAGTTGTGTATATACCTTGGGTGACTCCGCCTGTTATAAGCGGATGGCTGGCAACGGGAGGAGATTGGAGAGCATCGGTACTCCAAATTATTCTAATAGCACTGGGAGTCATAATTTATCTTCCATTCTTGAAAATCAGCGAACGAGTATTAATGAGACAGGCAGAACTGGAACAAGATATGTAATTGAATTATGATTTAAGAAGAAAAACAATGAGTGTATTTATAATATTTAAAAATGAACTAGAACGAAATAGCCAACTCGTGTCTGTTGTTTTTGTTGAATCGTTATGTCAATAAAAAAAGAATGTCGCTTTATAAAATTTTAAATGAATTGTAAGTAAATAGAAAATAATCAAATGATAGAGGCTGGGACAAAACCAGCCAGAAAAGAAAATACCGTCCAGTCAAGCTAACTGAGCCTTGACTGGGCGGTATTTAAAATTATTTGTACACAAAATTTTGGGTATTAAATATTTATATGCTAACTTTATCTTTATGGATATGTGGATCACTCTATTGTCAATACATTACTTAGATTCAACCTTCTTCAATAATTTCGTTAAAGGATAAACACCCATACTTTGAAGGACGAATGAGATTAGAATAGCCGCAAAGGCAATAGAGATGACCAGATTTTGATTGCCTACTGAACTATTTACCGTCCATAGTAGTAAGACGATCGACATGGATCCTTTAATGCCTGCCCATGATAAGAGCAAGAAATTTAAAAGAATGTTTCGAAATAATATTTTTCTCCAATTTGGGAAAATGGACATAAGAGAAAAGACGATAATTGTTCTTGCAAGTAAAGATAACAAAAAAATCAAGAAGGCTAATGGCCATTGACTAAAATTCAAATAAGATGTGGCCTGTATACCAATGAGCAGAAAAAGTATTGAAGTTAGAATCGGATTGAGTATATTCCAGAATATATTTAAATGATTTCTGGTTTTCTTTTCTTCTTCTGTCTCCTTTTTGGCAAAGGCAAAGGAAAGCATGATTCCGGACACAACTGTGGCCAAAACACCAGAAAATCCAAATTGTTCAGCAAGTAGGAAGCTTCCATATGCTGTTAACACACTTAACATTACCAGATAATCTGGGTGAGAAGTGAAACGTAGAAGTTTGCTGAGAAGCCAGCCAGTGAGTAACCCTACAACAACCCCACCTGAAGAAACGATTAAGAATTCCTGTAGAAAATAAAGAATTGAAAATCCGCCATCGGTTTCGACCATTGATAATACTATTGTAAACATGACAATGCTCGTTCCGTCATTTAACATGGATTCCCCTTCAACGATATCTGCAATTTCATCCACACCATTGCTTTTCTTTAGAATATTGACTACTGAAACAGGATCTGTAGGTACTAATATAGCTGCCAGTAATAATGATATATTCCACGTTAAAGGATGAATCAATGCAGCGGTATAGTAAATTCCTATTCCCAAAAGAAATACTGTACTTAGCATACCAATTGTAGCCAGTGTGATAATGACTGGTGCGTTACTTTTGAATGCCTTAGCTGAAAACTGATAAGCCGAGACAAACAGTAAACCTGGGATAAATACTTCGTATAAGACATCGCTTGCCACAGAAAAATCTGAAAATATAGGGATAAACGACAGTCCTATACCAATAAGTGCTAGAACAACAAGTACAGGAAAATACTTCTGCTTAATATCAAGCATACGAACTACAATACTCACTAGCAGAAGAATCATCAGCTGATGCAATATTGTCACATTAATACCCCTTTCTCTCTAAATATGAATTCTTTATTAAAATAGTATAACAAAGAAAAGGATAGGAGTTAAAAATGTAGCTTATTGCAATTATTTAATTTCTACTTTCAGACTAGACACTTCTAAGAAAAGTTACTACGATCCCATTATAAAACCATTTCGATAACTATTCAGAGAAAGTATATTCATAATTAAATAACCAAGAAAACTTTAAACGAATAATAATAAATATGAATTATTCTCAGAAAAAAAGAAATTTGTATATTGATTATACCGCTATTTAATCAGAGACCCAGACTATTATCAGAGGTGAACGCGATATGTGTAGAAAATTATAACTTTATTGACTCATTTGTACATGATTTCAGTTTGGGGACATGGTGTAGTGAATGGTGAGGATAAATATTCATTTACAAATATAGTAAGCGATTACAATGAATGACCTTTACGAAACGGAACTTGTTTATATATATTGTGGAATCGCTTTATTATATAGTTAAGATACAAAATAAAAGGAGGAATTAAAAGTGAAAAGAGCTTTAATTATTTGTGCAGGCGGAATGTCCTCGTCACTTATTGCAAAGAAAACAACGGATTATCTTCAAGGAAAAGGAAAAGATATAGAGCTTGATGCTACGAGTCAATCACAGGGAGCCAAAATGATTGAGAAAGATGAATTTGATTTATATTTAGTTAGTCCTCAGACAAAAATGTATTTTAGCAGTTTAGAGAAAGCAGCTAATAAGAAAGGAAAACCAATTGTTAACATTCCACCCCAAGCATATGTTCCAATTCCAATGGGGATTGAAAAAATGGCTAAATTAGTTGAAAATAATATCTAAAAAGGATCCGATGAATGTGTTAAATCATAAAGAGATTTTGATTTTAGAATATTTTTACAACAATCAGAATAAATATCTTACAAGCAAGAAAGTTGCAAAAAATCTCGGAGTTACAGAGAAAACTGCTCGTAAATATATTAATCAGCTTATACAGGCTATTGATGACGATCTAGCTTGTATTACCTCAACTCCTGGCCATGGATTTAAGATAGTTATTCGAGATGAAGAAAAATTTAGAATCTATTTCCAGAGTAACAAAAAAGAACAACTTGAAAAAAGTAACATAAGGCATATTGAAGACTCAAAAGATCGTCAATATTTTATTTTAAGAAAGATATTTTTTGATAATAAAGAAATATTCTTCGATAACGTCATGCTTGATTTAGCAGTATCACAGTCCACTCTGTTGAATGATATCCAGTCTATAAATAAAAAGTTAAAGCAGTATGATTTATCTTTAAGAACCAGCAAAATAAATGGATTGTCGGTCGAGGGGAATGAACGGGACAAAAGGCATTTTATAATGAATTATTTCTTTGTTGAAAGACTACAAAATAATTTAAAGAGTCTCGGTGAAATATCAAAATTGCTAACTGCTATTAGTCCAGAAGAAATATTACTTATTGTACTAGATGAATGCAGGAATGTGGGATTAAAATTGAACGATACTGTAATGTTAAACATCGTTACACATATATCTCTAGCTTTGAAAAGAGTGGAAGAAGGATATCAAATCAAATTTAATCAGTATTTTAATAAGGAGGACTATACACAGGAAGTTTTTACAGCTGAAAAAATTGTAAATCGTTTGAGGAAAAGTTCGGATATCCATTTGCCTGATGAAGAAATATATAACATAGCACTTCATTTGAAAAATAAAAGCTCCAAAAGTTCTTTTACGATTGTAGATGAGGAAACAAAATGTCTAAGAGAAGCAATAACTAAAGTACTTGAAGAAATAGAATGGGATTCTGGAGTTCTGCTTTCTAAAGACCCTATTTTGTTAAACGGTTTAATTGATCATTTTTCGCCATTTATTGACAGAATGAGAAATAATAATAAACTTTCGAATCCATTGCTTAAAGAAATTCTCTTCAATTATAAGTATGAGTTTGAATTAACTAAAAAATATTTTTCTAAAATGGAACAGTTAAAAAATTTTGGCGTTACAAATGATGAGTGGGCATATATCTCATTGCATATAATTGCTGCTCTAGAAAGAAAGATCAAAAGTGAAAAGAAGAATACATTAGTGATATGTGCTACTGGGTTAGGTAGTTCACAAATGCTAAAAGTTCGTCTAGAGAATGAATTAGGGTCAAAATTAAATATAGTAAAGGTAATCAGTTATTACGAAATTACAGATGAAGTATTGCAAGATATTGATTTAATTGTTTCTTCTATTGATCTCTCCAATGTTGTCTTTAATATTCCAGTAGTGAATGTCAGTGTCTTGCTAAATGAAGAAGATATTAAATTAATTAACCAATTTTTAGGTACTAGAGTAGCTTCGATTCAAAAGCCAAAAACAGACTATAAAATAAAAGAAAATCAAGTAACTCAATTGATTAATAAATATTTCCATCCTGATTTGTTTCTTCTTTCAAATACAATTGTAACTAAAAATGAAGCTTTAAATCTTCTGGCTGATAAAAGCATCCAATTAGATACTAGTATTATTAAACATTTTCTGATGAACCAATTAAAGTTAAGAGAAAATTTCAGTAGTGTTGTGTTTTCAAAGCATATTGCTGTACCACATCCTATTGAAGGAGTTGGAAATATTCCAAGAGTTGGCATACTGATTACACCTAGAGGAATTGCTTGGGATGAGGCTAGTAAGGATATTAAATTAACTATACTGATGATTCCAGATAGATTTGGAAATAATCAAATAGATGAAGTAAGCAAAGCTCTTCTGCCAATCATTGAAAAAGATGAGTATCTTGATGAAATTGTAAAAGTAAACAATTATGAAGAATTCATAAATAAATTAACAAAATTATTAACGCGATGAAGGGGATAGGAAAATGGAGTCGGCTGAAATCCAAGAAATTGCATTTAAAATTATATTAGATAGTGGAAACGCACGAACACTTGTCCATGAAGGGTTTAAAGCGATGCGTGAAAATAAATTACAAGAAGCAGAAGAGAAGCTGGAAGAAGCAAATGATAGTTTAATAAAAGCTCATAATGTACAGACTAAATTGTTGCATGATTATGCTAATGGCACAGAAATTATTATGGACGTAATAATGGTTCATGCACAAGATCATCTAATGACTACAATGACTATAAGAGAGGTAGCAATAGAAATGCTTGTGATGTATCAGAAAATGGAGAAGGAGGAATAAAATGGATTTGAGGAGAAAAACTGCTTTGAAGAACATGCGGTATAATCGCTTCATATTTCTGAGGTATTCTTTAGCATTATTTTTCTTTACAAACTTAAATTGGTTGATACTTATGCTACCAAGCATAAATATTGCCATATTAGTACCTCTATCAATGATTATTAGTGCAATTTTTCCCATACAAGAGTTCTTGAAAGCATACAATAGTAATAAACATCAAATAATGCTTAAAAATACGAAAATATTCTTTTCTTTACAATTGCTTATAAATTTTTTGTTAATGGGATCCACAATAAATTCTCGTGTATTTAGTACTGTATATCCCTTTTTAAATTTCAATTCATATGGTATTACGGGCATATTAGGCGTTTTAATATTAGGATCAATAGTTAGTGCATTTTGTTTAAGAAAAATAAACGCTTTAAGATTTAATAAAGATAGTGGATATAAAACGTATGTCAATTTCAAAAATTCATTGAAGGTGAGTGAAACACATGGAAAATGAAAATAATAAATTTTTTGATTTGATGGAAAAGTATTTAATGGGCCCATTAGGAAAGATAGCTCAACTAAAAGTTGTAAGAGGTATAATGGGTGCTGGTATGGCTACTATTCCATTTACTATAGTAGGATCAATGTTCTTAGTATTTAATGTACTTCCTTTAACATTTCCATTTTTAGAAAATTTCTTTAACGATACATTTTTTAGGTTTAGTGATTTATATATGCTAGCTAATGCAACGACAATGGGATTACTTGCATTATATTTCAATGTAAGCCTTGGCTATGAATATGCTCAAATCATTTCCGAAGAAGATGAGTTAGAAATAAGCGGCTTAAACGGTGCATTACTGTCAATGTTTGCTTTCTTTATGACTATTCCAGAGTTACTATTCGACAACGGTGTAGTGAATCGTGTGACTGAGTTGACAGAAGAAGTAAATGTAGTAGGTGGCTGGCGGATAGGTGCTGATGGTGTTGAAAGATTAGGAACCACAGGAATATTTGTTGGGATTGTAATGGCAATTATTGCTGTCAATTTATATAAATTGTGTGTAGTTAAAAAATTGATTATTAAGCTTCCTGCTGAAGTGCCGGCTGGTGTTTCTAGAGCATTTACAGCGCTGATTCCAGCATTTTTAGTGGCTTTTGTTGTACTTATTATGAATGGTATTTTAGTAGTTTTCAATACTGATATTTTCCGTATGATTCAAGTTCCGTTTGGATTTGTAACTGAGTTGACAAACACATGGATTGGAGTCATGGTTATTTATTTCTTGGTCCATGCTTTATGGCTAGTCGGTATACATGGTGCAAACATTATATTTGCATTGATTACGCCTATTACACTAGCAAACTTAGCAGCTAATGCAGCAGGAGCAAATATTCCATTAGCAGGAGAATTTAATAACGCTTTTGTAACAGTGGGAGGATCTGGAGCAACTTTGCTTATGACTTTCTTTATAGCATTTTTAGCTAAATCAAAACAGTTACAAGCAATTGGCAAAGCTGCAATGGTACCTGCTTTATTTAACATTAATGAACCATTGATATTTGGTCTTCCGATAATTTATAATCCATTCTTAGCTATACCATTCTTTCTAGCTCCAATGGTAAGTGCTTCAATTGCGTATTTTGCTATTTCTTTTGAGATTATTAATCCAATAATAGCATTAATGCCTTGGCCTTCTCCAGTTGGTATAGGGGCTTTCATTGGTACTGGCGGGGACTGGTTAGCTGCGATTGTTGCTTTAGTTGCAGCAGCATCAGCTTTCTTAATTTATTATCCATTTATTAAAATTTATGATAAAAAATTAGTTAGACAAGAACAAGGTGAAGCATTGCAAGAGCAAGTTTAAATTCTGCAATTCTTGTTTGAGTAAATCTATACTGTAATAAAATACGTTCCTTTAAATCCCTTCAGTAAAGCGGTGATTTAGGAACGTATTTTTTATACAAAATACGTTCCTAAATATTGTTGCTGAATAAATAACATAAATCTTATTTTAAATTTTTATATGGGAGTTATTACATATCGATTCAAGAGAATACTCAAAGCAAAGTAAGTTTTAAAAATCTTATGGATTGTTTCATGATGTTTAGGAACACATTAATAGACTACTAATGGGATCTATTGTCTAAACTCCAACAGCTTCAACAACAGATCTTCAGGTCCAAGTAATAAACTTACAATACACAGTATATGCATACGATTAAAACAACAAATTTATTAAAGGAGGCACATACAAAAATCCATCTTGAAGCATCGAAATAGATAGTTGGAGCTCTATAAAACTATTAAAACATCAAGACACTAGAAAGCATAAAAATTCGGTGATTCAAATCAATATCCATATGGAAATCGGGAGAGATCGTAGTAGCACAACACGGAACCTATCGGTAAATGAATATTCTCTTGAGACATATAATCTTAAATAAGTTGATAACATGGTGCAACGACTACAGATTAGCCTAGAACCAAAACTAATACAAGAATTAATTTAGAATAATGTAAAACATAGTGATCCAAAGCTGATATTGACAACTATTTTCAACAAATTTCTGGAAAATTTTAAAAACGAGAAATTATCTCAAAAAATTGTTTTTAAGTTTTTAGAAGAGTATAATTATGATAGATTAATCGGGAGGTGTTTGCGTGTTACACCAATTTACGTTTAAAAATTTCAAATCGTTTAAAGAAGAAGTTACTTTAGATTTGACGGCAACTGCTATAAAAGAACATAAGGAAGATATTTTTACAGATATTTTTGATGAGAAGGTTTTAACTGTTGCAGCAATATATGGAGCAAATGCTTCAGGAAAAAGTAATGTCTTGGAAGCATTCCAATATATGAGAATGGTTGTTTTGCATTCTTTTGGAAAAAACGAATTACTGTCAGAACATGCATTTAATAATGTTTCACATTGGTTTGATAGAGAACAGCCGACTGAATTTGAAGTGATTTTTTCTCATAGAGGCTCAATTTATCAGTACGGATTTTGTATCTTACAGTCTAAAGTTATTGAAGAATATTTATATAAAAGAGATGAATCAGTAAAAAAAGAAAAGTTTGAATTGCAGTTTGAGCGATTTCCAGAAAAAATTTCGTTCATTTCTGAATCTTTATCTGAGCTTTCTTCACCGTTTACAGAATTATTTGATGAACAGACGCTTGTACTTTCTATATTATCTAGTTTAAAAATTGAATTGGCTCGAGATGTTTTTGATTGGTTTAGACAATCTAGTGTAATAGATTATGGTAATCCGTTCTTCGAATTTTATCAAAATCGAACTTTTGGTCAAGCATCGAAAATTAATCGAGGACATTGGTTATTAAAGGCGGTAGAAGATTCTGAATCTAAAAGAAAATTAGAACAATTTATTAAGGCAATTGATGTAGGGATTGAACGTTTTGAAATTGTAGAAACGGAATTGTCTAATGATATAGAGGATGAAGAAACGCAGAATAAACGTGTGGTCACTGTTCATAATGACCCGCAAACAGGTGATGAAATTAGAACAACCATTTCGAATGAATCAAGTGGGACTCAAAAAATGCTGCTGCTGTATAATTATCTTGATGAGGCATTAGAAAATGGATATACGTTATTTATCGATGAATTAGATGCAAAGCTCCATCATTTGATTGTACGGTTTATTCTAATCATGTTTCATGATCCAACAAGAAATATAAAAGGGGCTCAACTCATCTTTACCACCCATGATGTATATTCGTTGGATAGTGAAAATTTTAGAAGAGATGAAATCTGGTTCGTAGACAAAGCGGATAATAGTGTTTCTGATTTATATTCTTTATATGAATATAAAGATGAATACAAACGTAAAATTCGTAAAGATGCTAGTTATGCGAAAGACTATATTGCAGGTCGCTACGATTCCATTCCAAGAATTTACCGTGATTGGGAGGAATTAGATGGGGAAAAATAGAAGAGAAGGTAAAAAGAAAAGAAGGTAAAAAGAAAAGAAGGTAAAAAGAAAAGAAGGCAAAAACGAACACCAAGTGCTGAGTACTTTTTAATCGCATCAGAAGGTAAAGAAACTGAAAAGAATTATTTTACTTATCTTAAAAATAAAATTGTAGAAGAAAAACCTTGTCCAATGACAAAATTGACCTTCCGCTTTTTCAAATCGAAGGGGTTGGGATGATTGGTGAAAGATTAATTGATGAAGCAGAAAAATATTTTAGAAGAACGCCAAGACAGTATAAATACAAATGGCTCGTGTTTGATAAAGATGACCTTTCTTCAAATGATTTTCATCGATTGATAGAAATGGCTGAATCTAGAGGTTTTAGAGTGGCGTGGTCTAATGAATGCTTTGAATTATGGCTGGTTTTGCATTTTGAATTTTTAAATACTGGTGTAACTCGGGATCAATATATTACTAAATTAGATAAGCATCTACAAGACAGAGGATTAGCAACAGGTTATAAAAAAAGCGACCATGCAGTTTTTGATTTCACTTTTGAATTAACAGAAGTTACTTTAAAAAATGCTGAAAACTTAAATAAGCAACAGGGTACAGAAGGAAACCATACCCCAAGTAGTTAGAATCCATGTACACGTGTCAATTTACTTGTTGAAGAATTATTTCAGTTAGGTTCATAAATACGTAGTTAGGCAATTAGGACAATTATGTTTTGATTGCCTAACTATTGATAACTGAAGTAAACGTATTCATTATATTTTACACCTTGGCAATCCACTATATCATACAGCAGATAGCTGCAATAATTTTGTTTATCCTCTCAATAAACTATGATAAACTTAACGAAACACCTGTTTAAGGAAGTGACACAATGGTCTTGCGAAAAGTTAAAGAAGCGAGTTATTTAACGGCGGAGAATTACTTTCGGTATCGAGCAATTTTGCGTTTTTTTTATACTCAGCATGAGCGAATGCGGGAATTTATTTTTCCTGGAGAAGTATTTTTATCATTAAAAGAAGTTGAAGGGTTTTCAGAATATACAGAAGATCAATTGCAGCTAGATTTGAATCAATTAGTCGAATGGGGGAATTTATCCCCTAAGCAGGAAATTGGTAGTGCTCGTACCATTGATGAATACAAGAAAAAGCGATTTCGTTATCAGCCAACGCCGTATACGATTGAGTTTGAGCGATTGTTGATGGAGATGGAAAATAAAGAAGAATCGTTTGGTGGAGCACTTGAACGAACGCAGTTTGAGCGGTTATATCGGTTGATTCAAGATGTTGAAGAAGTGGTGTTTGGACAAACTAAGAAGCAGGATGAAGAAGTAAATCAATTATGGGAAGATGTGCAAACGTATTTCAAACAGATTGTGCAGAATACTTCTGACTATATTGCCTACATAAATAGTGAAGCGGTTGAAGAAAGAATGCAGACTGAAGCGTTTTTGCTATATAAGGATCAGTTCACAAAATATTTAAGAGAATTTATTCGTGCTATGCAGTCGACTTCTGAACAAATCAAGTCCGTTCTAGCTGAGCTGCCAGAAGATAAGCTGTACCCTTTTTTTGAACAAGTATGCAGACATAAAGCACAAGCTCGTTTGGAAGAAGTGGATGTAACCAATGAGAGAAGACCGCTTGAAGAATATACTGGCCGCTGGCAATCAATGCAGCAGTGGTTTCGCGGAACGCAGTCATATGGTAAGAGCGAGGCTGAAATGCTCCTGGACCGAACGTCTGAGTCGATTCGGAAGATTACTCAAGTTGTTCAAAGAATGGGAGAACGTCATCAGAATTTCAGAAGCCGCCGTGAAGAATATTTATATCTAGCCAATTGGTTTACCCAATTAGAGAATATAGAAGAGGCTCATAAGTTGTTTGCGACTGCTTTTGGAGTGGAACATACGAGACATTATTATCTCCAGAATACTCGTTCAGAAAATCTTTATGAAGAGGAGTGGTCGCATACGCCTCAGATCCATATTACCAAACCCGGTGTCAGACAATATCGCGAAAAGACAAAATCTGGAGCGGTTGTGGATCAGACGCTGAAGAGAAAAGCGGCACGCGAAGAATATCTGAAGCAAAAAGCTGATGAGCGAAAAGCGATTGAACAGTATATTGTCAATGAGTCTATTGAATTAGAACAGTTAGAAAAAGTGGAGCCTTCCGTGCGGCACATTTTTCTGTCTTGGATCGGAAAAGCAATGGGACAAAAAGATCGTACGGTTCAAACGGATCTTGGAATTCGCGTGAAAGTTTTGCTAAAGGATGAAAGAATAATATTGAGATCGGATGATGGCGACTTAGAGATGCCAAATGTTACATTCAAAATAGTGGAAGAGAAAGGAAAAAAGGGTCATGGTGCTTGAAATCGGATTTAATGCAGAGCAAGAAGAAGCACTCATGATACTTTTTGAGCAGTATTGGGTGTTGCGGAAGAAGGATCCTGAGTCTTATAGAGTGATTAGAGAAAATGAAAAAGCGCTGAAGCGCTATATCTCTGAAAAATTCGGCTATGCTTTTATCATACACAAAGATTTTATCAAATTGGAGAAAGTTCCAGTTGAGCCGAAGACTTGGATGGGGTTACAGGATTTTCAAGAGCCTAGAGATTATGCGTTGTTTTGCTGCGGTCTGGCTTACATGGAGAATCGATCGATCGAGGATCAGTTTTTGCTTTCCGAATTGACTGAAGCGTTAACGGAATTGTTTCCCGGGCTGTTTTCATTAGATTGGACAAATTATCAGCATCGCCTATCACTTGTTCGTGTAATCAAAAAACTAGTTGAACTGGATCTACTTCAAGAAATCGATAGCGACACTGGTGGTGTGGAAGGATTTGCCCGCACGGATAATCAGGAAGTCTTATTTCAGTCGACGATCTACTCGCGGTACTTTATGCGGACGCATGCAAGGTCTTTAAAAGAAACACAGTCTATTGAGGAGATTTTGAAAATGGATTGGGAACGAGATCAAGAAGACCAGCGAAGAAAACGGGTCTATAGACAATTGCTTTTAGAACCAGTGCTGTACCGTGAAAGTGAAGAGGATTTACTATTTGATTATATTCGGCGCTTTCGCAATCGAGTTAGAGAAGATATTGAAACACATACCCCATATGAACTGCAAATCACGAAAAATATGGCAATGCTGACACTGCCGGAACAGAAACAGCAGTTAGAAAGCTTCCCTGATCGTAAAGCGGTCTCTTCAGTTAGTCTGCATTTCCTTACGATGATTCAGGAAAAGCTGAATCATCGTGAGGTGGACCCTTTTGGTGAGATTCGGCTGACTCAAGCACAGTTTGAACAAATGATACAAGAGATGAGAAAAAAATATCAGCATGGCTGGAGCAGTGAATATCGGGAAAAAAGCACGCTCCAGAAAATAGCAGAAGATGTTTTCAGGCAACTAGACGAGTGGTCCTTTTTGAAAAAAGAAGAACAGACTGGACTGATTGTTTTAAGACCGGCAATGTCGCAAATGATTGGTCAATATCCAGCTGATTTTGCGAAATCAGTAGAGGAGGAATCGTAGTGCAGAATACTGCAGAACGCAATAAATGGAAAGTCAACCGAGCAGGATTGTTTAACTACTGGTATTACGAAGACCAGGCATTTGATTTTGCGGGTGGAAAATTATTACTGAGAGGAAATAATGGTGCAGGAAAATCGGTCACGATGCAAAGCTTTTTACCTGTACTTCTAGATGGATCCACTCGTCCTGAAAGGTTAGATCCTTTTAATTCTAAGGCGCGCAGAATGGAAGACTACCTATTAGGAGAAAAGGAAGTTTCTGGCCACGATGAACGCACAGGCTATTTGTATATGGAGTTCAAACGGGAGCAGACGGAACAATATATGACGATCGGAATTGGTCTGCAGGCTAAACGCGGAAGTCAACTAAAATTCTGGGGATTCATTTTGACGGATAATCGGCGTATAGGGCACGACTTCCCTCTTTATAAAATGGAAAACCATGACGGCGAACAGGTGAAAATTCCTTTGTCCAAAATTCAACTAAGGAACCAAGTAGCTAATGGTGGATATGTGGTGGATAAAAGAAAAGACTATGCCAGTCTAGTAAATGAATATATTTTTGGATATGAAACCATTGAACAGTATGAAGACTTAATCAAATTATTGATTCAGTTAAGAAGCCCCAAGCTTTCCAAAGATTACAAACCATCGGCGATTTATGAAATCTTAGAAGAGGCATTGCCGCCATTATCAGATGAAGATCTGCGTCATCTTTCAGACACCATCGAACAAATGGATCAGACCAAACAGCAACTCGACCAATTAGAACGCGAGTATACTGCGATCACAGATTTGAATAAAGTGTATACGGCTTATAATGAAAAAATCTTGTATGATCAAACAATGGGTTATCTGGAAGCTGAAAAAAGAAAACAAGACACTGAACAACGGTATCAAACAGCTGTCGATAAAGCGAAACATCACGAAGATTCGTTAGCATGTTTAGCTCAAACGATTAATCTTCAACATATCGACTTAGAAACAGCCAGAAAGACGCGTCAGCGATTAGAGCATCACGAAGTCTGGAATCTAGAAGAGGAAAGACAAGATAATGAGAAACGGCTTGAAGAAGAAGAGAACATTAAAGAACAAACCGAACAAAAGGTAGACAAAGTACGTAAAAAGATACATACAGAGCAATCTGGGTTAGATGATATGGAACTGAAAATCAACCAGCGTCAAGAAAGAATAGAGGACTTGTTAGAAGAATTAGAAGCCGATGCGCTTGAAGCCTCATTTATCGAAGCGGATCGGATGCATCAAGAGGATTTTCAAGAGAACAAGCAGAATCCCTTTTCTTTTAGTGCATGGAATCGTCAGGCTAGAAATCAGTTGAAGCATTTAGAAGAAATTAAAGAATCATTAAGAAAATTGGAAATGCTGCAAAAACAGTATCAAGAAAAAGATCAGGAACTGGGGCAGTACAAACAAACAATGGATGAACTGAGAAACAGTGAAAAAGACTGGGAGCAGTGGTTCAAAGAAGAAAAAAATCAGCAGTTGAACAAAATCCACGAATGGATAAAAACGGCCGATTATCTTATGGTTTCAGATGAGCAGATACAGGAAGCTTCTCGCGCATTGGACCGACTATATGAAGAAACTAGGTACGATCAGGTTCGGGAACCGATCCAAGCCGCATTGAATGCGTATAAGAGTGGAAAGCAGAAAAATCTGGCTGTTTTACGTGTTCATCAAGACAGAACAAATAAAATAATCGAAGAGCTTGAGCAGGAAGCAACGGAATGGAAAAACAAGAAAGATCCAGATCCCGATACTCACCCGAAAACCAAAGAAATGCGAGAGCAATGGAAGCAGCAAGGGATTCAAGCAGAACCTCTATATAATGTGGTAGAGTTCCGTGAAACGGTAGATGAAGAAACAAAAAAACGCATTGAAGCGGCATTGATTGAAACAGGTTTATTGGACGCTGTCGTTTCTGAAGAGGAAGTGATGGTTGAATATGACAGGATCCTGCGGCCAAACCCGCAGCTGATGGCGTATACCTTGTCGGAATTTCTGCAACCGGATGTAAGCGAAACTTCGGTAACGGCCGAATTCGTTGAACAGATCCTGCAAAGTATTTTGATTGATGAGTCAGATGAGCAGGTATTATCTATTTCTGAAAAAGGGCATTATTCTATTGGATTACTGAAGGGTCATGCTGTGCCTGTAGAAACGGTCCGCTTTATTGGAAAGAATGTGCGCAAGAGATACCGGGAAGAGCAGATTCGGTTATTAGAAGAACAGATCCAATCAGAAAAGCAAGAATTGGAAATAATCGAAACGGATGTAGAAAGAAACGAAAGCTCTATCCGGCAAGCTGACCATGACTTCAAGGAATTCCCAAATGATGAGAACTTATTTGGTCTTTACGACAAACTGGAAAAAGCTCGATTTAACATAAATCAACTGAATGACACGATCCAGAGACTATCTGAAGCAGTGAAAAGGATCGGAAAAGAAGTAAGAGAGCTTGAATTATCGATTAAAGCGCAAACAAAAGAAAATCGTCTGAATTTGACGGTTCAAGAATATGTGACAGCTGCTGATCATATGCACGAATACGAACGGATGCTTTCTGAATTAAAAAGAGAACAGGAACACTTTTTGAATGAAGAAGAGAGAAAGCAAGAGACGATCAATCGATTGGAAGACTTAGAAGAGGAGATCCTGGAGTTAAAAGGGGATTTCAATGTCGTTCAAGACAGAATCACACGTTTAGAAAAAAATATTGAGCAAATAGAACGGCAAATGGACCAAGCCGGGGTGAAAGACATACGAGATCAAATCCAATCTGTCATAGAAGAAATAGAGAAATTAACAGAAGAGATTGAGCGGAATAAAGTATCTCATACGGAACATAGAGTAGATCTGACTCATGTTGAAAAAGATATTGAAGATCTAGAAACAGAACGAACATTTTTTGCTCAATTAGTCAAGGCTTGGAGAAAGTCTTACGTTAATGAAATGAAAAGAGCATTGGTAACCTTTGATGACGACGAATCCACCGAAATGCTAGAGGCTTCTGAAGTTCTTAAAGCGTTGAGTGGTCGTGTTTCTACAAAAGAAACGGCACAACTAACAAGCCAATTATCTCGAGTACGGAATGATCGTCAAGATGACTTAATAGAGTATAGTCCGCTTCAGCGCAGTCTTTTTCAAGAAACAGAACATTGGATGCAAGAGGTAGAAGGTGGAGAGAAACAGTTATTGATCAATCAGTGGAAGCAAGCTGGTTCAAGAGAAATCATTGAATTAACTGCACAAGGGAAACGAGTCAGTCCTTACCTCGTAGGAGAAGATTTGAAACAAGAAAGAGAACGTCAGAGTGTGATGTTGGATGAACAAGATAAAAAACTATATGAAGAGATTTTGTTCCATTCTGTAGGAATGAAACTTCGTGCCCGCATCGATAGAGCCGAACGCTGGGTAGAAGAAATGAGGAAGCTGATGGAATCAAGGAATGATTCATCAGGCGTAGAATTCTCCATTCGCTGGAGACCTCGTACAGCTGAAACAGAAGAAGAAATGGACACCAAAGATTTGGTGGAGTTGCTGCGTCAAAATCCTAGAGCATTAAAAGATGAAGCAATAGATCAAGTGACCAAGCACTTCCGGACAAAAATCAACCGTGCAAAAGTTTTGATGAATGAGTCTACAGAAATGCAGACTCTTCTTCAAGTTTTAAAACAAGTGTTGGATTATCGTCGCTGGTTTTCCTTTGAATTGAGCGTGAAACGCACGGGAGATGAACGCAGAAAACCATTGACCAATACGCAATTCGACAAATTCAGTGGTGGAGAAAAGGCCAGAGCCATGTATATCCCACTATTTATTGCGACCTATTCTCGCTATCTGGAAGCGGGTGACGAGGCCCCTTATCTGATCTCTTTAGATGAGGCATTTGCAGGGGTAGATGAACGCAATATAGCAGATTTATTTGAAGTGGTTGAAGAATTAGGATTCAACTACATCATGAACTCGCAAGCGATCTGGGGAGACTATGAGACCGTTTCTAAATTAGCCATCAGTGAATTGTTCCGACCTCAAAATGCAGATCATGTAGTAGTCATTCGATATCTTTGGGACGGACAAAAGCGTGTAATGGTTAATGATGAAATAAGTGAAAGCTGACTTCGCACTAGATTTAAAAGTAAAGGTTGGTTATGTTATGAACGAAGCATTGAAAGAAGCCGTCGCTTTTTTTAAAGCGGAAGCTGTGTATGGGAAACTTTTTTCAGCTTTTGCAAAAAAATATCGGTCACTGGGAAGAATGAGTGGAAGTATTTCTCTTGAGAAGTACTCCATAGGAGAAATAGAAACCATTGCAAGATTTTTAGGGATGAGACAAGATCTGTTACTTGATCAGAATAAAGTATCCATTCAAGCATTTGAAAAACAGTTAGCCATTTATAGATTTGAAGGCGTCTCTTTGAAAGAGATAGTGGAAGCGTATTGTGGTATCCATTTAGTATCTAATAGGGAAAAACGTGAAGCAAAACTGATTGAAAAACACATTTTTTTCGAGAAACAGAAGGAGACTTTTCCAAATTTATCTTATTGGCTTCAATACATCCAAAGTCAACCAAAAGAGAATCGCTGGTTGCATCAACTCATCGATCAAGATAAATCCGAGTTTTCGGATTTGATAAGACGATTAAATCAACTTGTTGAAAATTTACCTAAAAAGCCGATTCGTTTACCGGTCTTTGCTCAGCAGCAGTTAGGCAATCCACATGCTTTAGATCGCAATCAATGGTTAAGTAGATTATTTCTGCATAAATTGTCATTCGATATGGCCAATATTGAAGAATCACCTGTGATAGAAGTGCCTAATAGTAGTGAAGAGTATAGCGAATTGCTGCTGACATTCAATTTATTGCGAGATGATATTACCAATGATATCACACTGGTCAATATTCTAGCTGATACGAAAGTTGAAAATAAACAGGCAGTGTGGCGTGCCGCTAGTCAAACACATACTGTAATGAACGTGCCGATACGTGAACTGCTTGCTGTAGAATCATTATATCCTTCAAACTCCAGTAAAAAAGTCCATATAGTAGAAAATTCGGGAGTTTTTTCAAGCATTATAGATGAAGTACCGCAAGTCCCTTTAATCTGCACTCATGGTCAGTTTACTTTAGCCACTTGGAAATGTTTGGATTTATTTGACGAATCGACTCATTTTTATTATGCCAGTGATATGGATCCGGAAGGAATAGGCATGGCGAATCGACTGATTGAAAGATACGGAAATCGAGTGATATTGTGGAAGATGGATGCTAAATCCTACGAAAAAGCTGTGTCTTCTGATAATGATTTAACGTTTCGTCGTATTCAACAGTTAAAAGGCTTAAAAAGCCCGATGCTGAAAGAATTGAAAATGAAAATGGTTGAATTAAAGTCCCCAGCTTATCAAGAAGCCTTGTTAGATGAAATGATTGAAGAGTTGGAAAATAATTACTGAGAAGCAATGTTTATTTGCCAATTTTGTCCAGATAAGAGGTTTGGATCATTAAATTGGGTTGAAAGACATAGAGACAGTCTTACAGGCTCTGCTAAACTAGTATTCGTAGGAACTGCAGATTATGGCAATAACAAATAAGATGTTTCAAGATCGTGCTCAAAAATATGAAAAAGATATAGGAATTTTAATCTCAAAGGAAATGATCGATGAATTGAAAATTATAGTCGAAACAAAGTTTTCTTTGTATATAGAAGGAGATAGGCTAGTGATTGAACCAAAACAGATGAACTTAATCATTAAAGAAATGGTAGATTTAATCACTGAAGAAAATAAACACAATCAATAGACTTTGGAAAGCCATTGGGTAGAGAAAATTTGTAAAGATGAGAGAACTGGGAACTAAACCTTATGTGCATTTCCACTTTCACTATTTTTAGTGTCATTTAGGAATATTTAGTTTTTTACTATAAAAATGTGAATGAACAATCAAACGAGCGAAAATGTTCCCAAATCGAGTAATATAAATAGACAAGCACTCAGTTTGAAAGACAAATGAATAAAAGGTTTTTAAAAGTAGCTTTGTGTATTGGTTTGGTAGTAGTTTTAGGTATTTATTTTTTAAGTAATAATTTTGCAAATGCTGGAGAATATGAGGCTTTAGATGGAATAGTTTCATAAAATTTCAAAAAAAGGTGTTGCTACAATCATAGGAACTTTATAATATGACGAATCACATTATGAAGTAGGACTGCCATACAAGATCTATACGCATTTAATTTTTATGATTGAAATACTGATTAAATTTATTGATTCTAACCCTTTATCTAATACTGATTTTCCATCCATATGTTCAACATCTCTCATATCAATTATTTCAATAGGCAGATTTTATTAGGGAATTTTTTCTAATGGTTCTTTTTAAATTCTAAATCTCGATGTAGTGTTGCAATTAACCTATTGCGTTATTAAATGTTATTTAGTATAATTAATGATAAGGAGTGATGTAAATGTTAACAACAAAATTGCGGAAACAAGGAAGTTCCGTCGTGGTTACTATACCTGCTTCTGAAGCGAAAAATTTAGACATGAATGTAGAATATATTGTAAGAACGGATAAGAATGGAAACATATCCTTAATTCCCAAACTAGATAACCCATTCAAAAAGGCGGAACCTGGAGAATATTATGAAAAAGATGTGTGGGCAGATATGAAACCGGCTGGAAAAGAGGTCTGGTAGATGTCAGTTGATAAGTATATTCCCCATAAAGGAGATATTATCTGGATTGACTTTGATCCATCGGCTGGAAAAGAAATTCAAAAAAGAAGACCTGGATTAGTGGTATCATCTTATGCATTTAATAAAAGCACTTATTTCGCAGTCGTCTGTCCTATTACTTCTACTTTGAAAAACTACTCAACTCGATTCAATTTGACGAGCACATCAAAAATTAAAGGACAGGTATTGATTTCTCAATTAAAATCACTTGATTATATGGAGAGAAATAGTGAGTTTGTTGAAAAAATATCTACAAATGAACTAGAACAAATCAACCAACTCGTATCTTTTGTTTTTGCTGAATAGTTAGGCCAAAGAAAAATGAATGCTGCTTTATAAATTATGAAATAAATCGCAAACAAATTTTAAACTTCGAATAAAATAATTAGATGAAACGACTGACTCTCATGTGAATCAGTCGTTTTTAAAATTTATCTATCAAATTTAAAAAACATAATCGTAAATTTATTATTCCCTATCCGGTACATGGGTAATCAATAGAAGGAAAAATTAATTATTTAGAATTTAAATATTAAATTTCTCCTATTTTAAAATAAATTCTAGCCAAGCTAAAAATGAATAAACTAACTTCTAGATAAGAGTAATACCCTCTTTAACTTTCAGGGTTTTTAAAATTTGTGTTTCTTTTTCTCTAAAGTCAGTATAGCTGCTTATTTGTCTCAAAACAGTATTTACTACCGCTGGGTGAACCATTACTTCGATAGAATGGTAAGGTAGAGAAGACAGCTCTTCAAATAACTGGTCGTTAATGCCTTCTTTATAAAAGTTTAACCAGAGATTTTCAGTAAGTAACTGTTCTGGTTTATCTTTTAATGATTCTGTATAACGGACAGGAAGATTATATTGATCGCTTAATTCTTGCACAACGGTTTTTAAATCCTGCCAGCCATGAACGTGATGATGACTATCGATGTGGTCAAGAGTAAGTCCTGTCTTCAAGAATTCTTCAATTTGAGTTGTCCATTCTGTTTTGATTTGTTCAATTTCAGTTTGTGTCAGTGAAACTTCAGTACTTGTATATTTAAAATGACCACTATCATTAGTCAAGAGGTTTGTTTCTAGTTTATTCAAGGGTTTTCCAAAAGAAAGCGTTAAGTGAATGCCTACTTTTAATGAAGGTGTTTCTTTCGCTAGCTTGATAGCATCTTCTACAGCCATACCATTCATCATAAGGGTAGTACGGGTGACCACACCATTGAGATGAGCATCGATAATGCCTTCGTTTATACCTTTGGTTAACCCAAAGTCATCAGCATTTACCAAAATTTTCATGTTTAATTCCTCCAGCTAATAGTTTTTTAATTTTCCTGATAATATCGTTCAATTCTAAAGCTCGTCTTGTCGCCTCTAAAGTATGAGCGGGAAAACTCTATGACCAACCCATTTTTGTCTTCAGCGACCGTTTCAATATAAAAACAAGGTTGTCCGACTTCACACTGCAGATAATGACTGATATCTTTATCTGCAAGCGTTATTTCAACGATTTCTGTTGTCTTATGAATAGAGATGTCGTATGTCTCTTTTAGAGTTTTATATAAGGATGCTTCCAGATACTCTTTTTTTAGTCCGGGAGCAATATTCCAAGGAACATAGGCAACTTCATATTGAGTAACTTCATTGTTAGCTGATCGTGTTCGCTTGATTTTTTGAATGGGATCATTTTCTTCAATGTTAAATCTCTTTTTATGTGAATCCCGAGCAGGTATTACTTCAATCTTCTCTAAGCTGATTTGGCCGTGTTTTCCCTGTGCTTGAAGTTGCTGGGTAAAGCGGTCATCAGTATGAGAGAGTATCTGATTTACTTTAGGTTCGGCTACAAAACTACCTTTACCTCGTTGACGAATAAGGTAGCCTTCTTGAACCAATTGAGTAAGTGCGATTCGCACTGTAGTCCGACTCACATTGAATTCCTTACATAATTCATTTTCTGTAGGGAATTGATCACCTACCTTATACACATCCGTTTTGATTCGTTCAATCAATTTTTCTTTAATAAATGCGTGTAATGACTTTTTCATTCTCCTAAGTCTTCCTTTCGTTTCATTAAATGTATTATAGCAAAAATATAAATGTATGTACATTTAATATTTTTGCTATAAATATGTTTACATTTAAAAATTTGTATGATACATTTTAGCTGTGGTTAATCACAAGTCCCATAAAAGGAGTATGATTTTAATGAAAGTAGTTATCATAGGGGGTGGATCAAGTTACACCCCGGAAATAATAGAGGGTTTAATATTAAGACAGGATGAATTTCCTGTAGATATCATAACACTAGTAGATATTGAAAGCGGGAAGGAAAAGCTTGAAATTGTTGGTCAGCTAGCTAAGAGAATGATAGAAAAAGCAGGAGTATCCATTGAACTGTCATGGACTTTAGATAGAAGAGAAGCGCTAGATGGTGCAGATTTTGTTTCTACCCAGATTCGTGTTGGAGGACTCAAAGCAAGAGAGAAAGATGAACGAATCCCTTTGAGTCATGGTTTGATAGGTCAGGAAACAAACGGTGCTGGAGGAATTTTCAAAGCTTTTAGAACGATACCAGTATTATTGGATCTGGCAAAAGATGTCAGTGAAATTTGTCCAGATGCATGGATCATCAACTTTACAAATCCTGCTGGAATAGTGACTGAGGCGTTGCTGAAACACGGAATGCATAAGAAAGTGATTGGTGTATGTAATATTCCATATAACATGACTCAGTCAGCAGCTGAGATATTAAAGGAAGATCCAAACAATGTACGAATTGAATTTATTGGAATGAATCACTTTGTTTTCGGTTCTAAAGTGTTGGTCAACGGAGAAGATAAGTTAAGTAAAGTAATTGAAGCTTTAGTTAATCAATCTGTAGACTTCTCGCCAGCTAACATAGTAAGTTCCGGATGGTCAGAAACATTTTTGAGAGCAATAAATATGCTGCCTAATCCGTATCATCAATATTATTATCAGAATGAATCTACCTTAAAGAAAGATTTAAAAGCCTATCAAGATAACGGAACAAGGGCAGAACAAGTACAAGCTATTGAAGAAGAACTTTTTAATGAATATAAAAATCCTCAGTTAGATATAAAACCAGAAGCATTGGAAAAGCGCGGAGGAGCCTATTATAGTGATGTTGCCTGTAGTTTAATGTCCTCAATTTATAATAATAGTCAGAATATTATGACTGTAAATACTTTAAATAATGGTGCAATTGTTGATTTAGCTGAAGATTCCGTTATAGAAGTAAACTGCCTAATTACTAAAGAAGGTCCGGTTCCATTAACAGTTGGACGTTTGCCACAGCAAATTAAAGCAGATATTTTAATGATGAAAGCTTTTGAAGAACAGGTTATCAAAGCGAGCATTTCTGGAGATTACCGTGATGCTTATCTTGCATTTGTTATGAATCCATTAATCAAAGATGAAAAGAAAGCAAAAGTTATTTTAGACGAATTACTTAATGCACATAAGGAATACTTGCCTCAATTCGATCTATAAGTTAATCAGTATATTAAAACCACGTTAAATTAATTTGGGTCAACTCAATAAAGATTGAGACTGAGTCATTTACAAAATAATGTATGCCTTTTCAAGGGAGGAGGGTTTATTCGAAAAGATAGAAATATTGTTATTTCAAGTATTGGTTTAGTAAAGAATGTGTTTGAGTCATTTTATTGTTTATTCTAAAAAAATAATTGGAGGGAATTATATGGATGCTTTAACAGCTTGGTTAGAGAAATACATTCTTCCGATCGCCGGGAGAATCGGAGCACAGAAACATCTAGTTGCTTTGCGAGATGCTTTTATTGGAACACTTCCTGCTACAATGGCTGGTTCTGTGGCTGTTATGCTAAATGCTATTTTGAGAGATCTTCCACCTCAATTTTTTGAAGGATACGATGGAAATTCGATTCCAGTTATCAGTCAGATTATTGCAATCAATGGGTATGTCTGGAACGGTACACTGGCAGTAGCCGGATTGATTTTCGTCTTTTCTTGGGGATATAATCTCGCCAGAGCCTATGGGGTTAATGAACTTGCTGGAGGAATAGTGGCTACGGCTTCTTCAATTGCCGGTATCACATTTTCTTTTGCAGGAGAAATTACTGGATTGAACCTCGACCAGTCAACAATTGATGCTATTAATATCAATGAAGCAGGCTGGACTGCAACAGCGACAGGAATATCAGCTACCGGGTGGGGCTGGCTGCCACTAAACAACTTGGATAGTAACTTTTTCTTTACAGCAATGATTATTGGATTTGTATCCACCGTTATTTATGCTAAATTAATGCTTGCAAATATTACAATTAAACTTCCTGACACAGTACCACCGGCTGTATCAAAAGCATTTGCTTCAATCATTCCAGCCACCGTTGCTATATATGCAGTAAGTATTTTTTATTGGGTCTTTTCACTTATTTTCCCAGGAATGACATTCTTGGCATGGCTGCAGGAAACGATTGCACTTCCGCTGTTAGGTCTGTCTCAAGGGTTTGGAGCTGTAATTTTAGCAACATTATTTGTACAAATATTCTGGTTCTTTGGTATTCATGGACCCAATGTACTAGCCCCTATTTTAGAAGGTGTTTTTGGTGTTGCACAGCTTGAAAATGTAAACCTTTTCCAAGAAGGCGGAGCAGAATTAGTTATAGCAGAAGGGTATAATTGGGTTCGTGGTTCCTTTGATGCTTATGCATGGTTTGGAGGATCTGGTGGTACGATTGTGTTGATTATAGCATTGCTGCTATTCTCTAAACGATCTGATTATAAAACAGTCGGAAAATTATCAGTGGGTCCTGGTATTTTTAATATTAATGAACCATTAATGTTTGGGCTACCGATTGTTTTGAATCCTATTATGTTTATACCATTTCTACTCGCTCCGGTTGTATCAGTTTCGATTGGATACTTTGCTACGATCTGGGGATTAGTTAATCCAGTTTCTCAACAAGTAGCATGGGTTACCCCACCGTTTTTGTTGTCGTTCCTAGCTACAGGTGCTGACTGGAGAGCGCCAATTGTTACGTTAGTCGCCTTTGTTGCTTCATTCTTAATTTGGATACCATTTGTCATAGCAGCAAATAAAATGGATCCAGCATTAGGAGAAGAAGAAATGAAGAAAGCAGAGTAAAAAATGAATAACGGCTGATTCATCTCTTTATGTAAGAGCAACTCAGCCGTTAAATTTTTATAAATAAAGGAGTATTGTAATATGATTAAAGTTAATTCAGCATTGCAGCAAGATAAGATTATCGATCTTTTGAATAATCTTAATGAAGAAAATATACATTTTGCTTACCACAAAAAAGAAGGTATTTCACTTTTATTTGAAACGAATGCAGATGATTTAGAAAAAGCTGCTAAAGTAGCAAAAGCTGCTATAAAAAGTCAGAGTTGGGGTTCAGTTTTATATTTTCAGGTGGTTTCAGTTTGAGCTAAAAGAAAGGATGCTCGTCATGTCAAAAAACGGACTATTTTTATTGAGTATCGGTTGTCTACTATTACTATTCAGTGTAAATACTGTTACGGCAGTTTATGATATTTTAAGTTTGGTAACTGCTTTGACATTAATAATGTCAGGCATAATCATAACGATTAAAGGAAAGAATCCTAAACGAAGCAGGGGATAAAATGGAAATATACAGAGAAATGAATATATCAGCTGAGCAGTTATTCACTACGATTACTCGTTCTGTTTTATACGATATAAAAACACAAACGGGTGAAAGTCCTTCTACGGAGCAAATGATTGGATTTGAATACATTAAAACTTTCAGCAAAAATAGTCGAGCGAACATTAAGATAGAAGAATTCAGAATAAATGAAGCTTATCATTACAGGACTCAGACGAACAAAAATGATTTTCTTGTTAAATATGATATTCTGCCTTTGTCAAAGGATAAATGTAAAATACACTATACGGAGGAAGTAGAGTCAATTGGACAAATGCAGAAACTGAATGATGCACTTGTCGGTACACTATTGAACTATTTTAGAAAGAAACGTCTCATGCAAATGTTGCAGAGTATAGAACAAACCTAAAAGAATTCGGATTGTATCAATTAACGGAGGTCAGAGAATGGTTAAAAGATTACTCAGTTGCTACGCAAGTGACTTTAAAAAGATGGATAAATATGATTTAAAAGCGTCCATCAAGGCAAGCGAAGGCAGAACAATTTTATCTGAGAATATTGTGAGTACATCAGTATCACATGGATTAACCAACAGCGAAGTAGCTAAAGCATTCGGAGCAGATTTGATTTTATTGAACGGGTTAGATTTAATGGAGCCCAAAATAGAGGGTATAGATCATGAAGAACAACCAATACAATATTTGAAAAAACTCGTTGGCAGACCCATTGGTGTCAATTTAGAACCAGTGGATGAATCAGCAGTAATGGCTGAAAATAGGCTGGACATACCTAAAGGTAGACAAGCATTTAAAGAAACTTTTGAGAAAGCTAATGAATTAGGTTTTGATTTTATCTGTTTAACTGGCAATCCGGGAACTGGTGTAAGTAATAAAGAAATCATAAAAGCATTAAAAGTCGCAAAAGAAAAATTCTCCGGACTGATTATAGCTGGTAAAATGCACGGTGCTGGTGTTAATGAACCAGTTGTTGACTTAAATGCTATAAAAGAATTTATCATGAATGGTGCAGATATTATCTTGCTTCCAGCTGTAGGTACGGTGCCTGGTGTTACAACGAGTATGGTAATGAAGGCCGTTCAGTTAGCTAAACAACATGATGTTTTAACTCTCTCTGCAATCGGGACGAGTCAGGAAACTTCAGCACCTTCAACAATAAGAGAGATTGCCCTTCAAAATAAAATAGCTGGGGTAGATATTCAACACATTGGAGATGCGGGAAGCGGGGGAGTAGCACCCTATCAAAATTTACTCGAGATGTCACGAACGATTAGAGGAGACCGACATACTATTGCACGAATAGCAGGATCAAACGAAAGATAATGATAGGGAAATTTATCAATGAAGAGGTACAACTAGACAGTAAGGTTGTATGTATAATAAGAATGCATTAAATTCTCCGTAATTACCTTTCCATGCGGATAATTTAGTGCATTTTTGATTATATTAGAGTTCAGTTTGAGTATAAAGAGTTACTCACTTACAACTCAACTTAATATCAAATTCCAGTTAGCACATAACGAGTCCTTTGCTTATAACTTGATTCAATACCAGATTTCAGTTAGTACATAAAGGACCATTATCTTTCAACTCATTTTGAAATCAAATTCCAGTTAGCACATAACGAGTCCTTTGCTTATAACTTGATTCAATACCAGATTTCAGTTAGTACATAAAGGACCATTATCTTTCAACTCATTTTGAAATCAAATTTCAGTTAGTACATAGTGAGTCCTTCAGTTACAACTCAACTTAATATCAAATTCCAGTTAGTACATAAAGAGCCATTATCTTTCAGCTCACTTTGAAATCGAATTGTAGTTGGTATATAAATACGCCTCTAACTACAACTCAACTTAACATCAGAATAATGTTTCAGCTTTTTATTTCTTTTTATAGTAAATAAAACTAGTTCATCATCAGTTAGCTCAATTTCTGTTATTCGAATGCTTTACTTACTATGTTATACTAATTGAAAATGAATGGACAAGGGGTAATGGAATGAAAGTTGTTATTATAGGTGCTTCTTTTGCTGGGGTAGCTGCAGCTTTAGAGATCCGAAATAAACATCTCGATGCAGAAATTATATTGCTGGAAAAAAAGTCAGCTTTAGGTTACATTCCAAACGGCCTGCATCTTTATTGGGAAAAAAGAATTGATAATTTAGAGTCAGCTTATTTCGTTACAAAAGAAGAGTTGGAAAATCAAAATATCCACTGTAATTTAAGGTCATCTGTAGAAAAAATTGATACAGTAAAAAAAGAAATTGATTATATCTGTGATGAACAAGAAGGAACAATTACTTATGATAAACTGATTATCGCAACAGGTTCGAGTCAATTGTCGCAAAAAATCAGCGGCAGTGATGGAGAGCATGTTTTAAAATACAAAGGTCGTTATGAAGCAGAAGCTGCTATAGAAAAAGTCGAAGCGAGCGAAAGTGTTACGATTATTGGAGGCGGCCAAGTAGGCGTAGAAGCAGCTGATTTGTTAAACAAACAGCAAAAGCAAGTTACACTCATTGAAAGTATGGATTATGTGTTATTCAAATATTTTGATAAAGATATGATTCAGCCATTGCAAAAGAAAATGCTCGCTGATGGTATTAATTTGCGCTTGCAGCAAACAGTTTCTTCTATAGAAGAAACTGACAATCAACAGGTAAGGATTCAATTAAAAAAAGAAACAGTTAAGAGTGATGCTGTTGTTTTAGGCGTCAATGTGAGACCTGACCTGCACTTTTTAGATGAACATGTTCAACTTCACATGGACCAGACCATTGCAGTTGATCGCTATATGCGAACATCCGCGGAAGATGTCTTTGCCGTCGGGGACTGTATCCAACTGAATTTTGGAGAAGAAAGTGAGATGGTCTATATTCCACTCGTAAACAATGCTGTGCGAAGTGGAATTGTAGCGGCTGCCAATCTTAACCAGCCAAAAGTACCATTTAAAGGTTCTTTACGGACTATTGGTACTTCGGCATTTGGCTACTACATTGCTAGTACTGGTATGACTGAAGCAGAAAGTTTATTTACGAATCAAACGGTTAAAACTTCTCGTCAAGAAATGCGTTTAACTAGTTTGCCAGATGCTAGTACGGTGATGATGAAATGGATTTATGATGCAGATAGTCATATTCTGCTGGGAGCACAATTGCTTTCAAACGCTAATATTTTAGAAAAAATCAATACGCTTGCATTAGCTATTCAAACCAAGCAGACGCTAGAAGATTTGCAGCAGAAAGATTATTTCTTTCATCCTTCTTTTTCTCCAATGATTTCAACGACTAATTTCGTTCCCTGGCAAGAAATGAGGGATGATGTAAATGAAAATTGAACACTTTCTTGAAAAAAATGAAATTAGAGAAGTAACGATTTTTAAGCAGCTCATTCTAAACGGTGGTAGGCTTTCTTATATGGATATGCTGGATTATTTAAAAGTTGCTAAAGCATCACTGGACAATGATCTAGACTCTATCTCAGCTCGAATTGGATCTCTATCTGAACAAGTGAACATTCATTATGATGGACAAACTATCTCTTTAAAAATGGATGATGACTATTCTTTACAGCAGATTTATCATCTTTATTTGAGTCAGTCGGTAAAAGTAAAGTTAATTAATTTTCTATTTAAATATCAAGAATTCTCAATTATGCAGCTGACAGAAGAGCTAGCCATCAGCGACTCTTCTTTATTTCGCAAGATTAAAGAACTCAACAGCTATTTGAAAGAATTTGGGATTAAAATTCGTAATGGACAGCTCCATGGAGAAGAATTGCAGATTCGATATTTTTATTTTCAGTTTTATAATTATATTGAAAATAAGGAAGTCTTTACTGATTTACATTCTGATAAACAAATCACTCAAGCAGTACAAGCTGTAGAAAATTTTCTGAAAGTCACCATTGAACCAGAAAATAGACAACGTTTGGCAATCTGGATGATTATCAGCAAAAATCGTGTCAATTGCAAAGACAAGAACTACCAGCATTTGCATAAACAGATGCAACCATATTTAGAAGATCCGTTATACCAGAAAATTCGTATTATGGTTTTACGTTATTTTAGCCGGTATTCGATTGAGGTCGATGAGGAAGAAGCTATGTTGCATTTTGCATTTTTACTGGCTTTTTCAATACTGACGGAACATGAATTTCACGAATATACGCTGATGCGCGATCGTCGGGCTCCCATTGCTTCATTAGATACTTACATTGTAGAAACCATTATTATTCACTACAAATTCCGTAGATTACCTTATATGCTGGAACGTGATATGTTTTATCACCTTTCACATATTCATACAAAGCTATATTTTTTCAAAGGGGATATTGAAGTCTACGAATATGAAGAAATGTTAGCTAAGGAAAAACAGTTTACGGGTAGGAATTTGGTGTCGTTTGCTCATACATTGTTGACTACAACTACCGACAAATTCATGATCATAGAAGAAAAAGAAAATAGCTTATTGAAGATGGAACTACTGAAGTACATTAGTTTACTAGCTATCGTTACTTTTAAAATGACGACTATCGTACAAATCGGTATTGACTTAAAGATGGAAACGATTTATACCGAAACACTCAATCAGATGCTGATGCTTAATATGCGGCATATAAATGGTATAAAGGTAGAAACTTATCAACTCGATAAAGAGTATGACCTGATTCTAACTAACGAACAGCCCAGACAGAAGGCTCAATACGATGATGCCAAAGTATATGTTCTTTCAGAAATCTTATCATCTTTTGATCTGAAAAATATCCAGTCGATTATTCAAGAACTGAATTCATAGAACAAGCTGCAGGGAATAAACTGAGCTTGTTCTTTTTTAGTTAAAAAATTTTAAATTGTATAGCAAATAATCATTGTCACGTAACCAGACAAAAATTTTTTATATCAAATAATTTTTATAATAGTTAATAATGAAATTTAGAGATTGATGGATTTCAGTTTGTACTAAATATTTTTCTTTTATTAAGAATGGAATCAGTGAAAGAATGAACTTAAAATAGCAAAATATTTAAAAATAAATTCAAAACTAGTAGTGAGTTAAAAAATAAGAATTTAATCTTTAAGGTTACCAAAACTAAACACTTCAGGAAAATAACTAATTAGTAAGTAATTATTGTAACGACAGTTGTTTACAATAGGAATAAAATTAAAAATATATTTTTACACATACCTTTAGATACTTATAAATTATTTACCTTCACAATTTGGTATAATGCTTATGTAGATTACAACTAGATCATACTATGAGATTAGAGATAAGTATAAAAGTTTTTTTCATATTTAATCAACTGGATAATAATATTTCTTTATTTTCGAAGTAAATAACTATTGATGAAGGGAGTAATACATGGAACTTCAAGGTTTCAAAGATATATTAGATTCTTTAAAAAACAAATCGTTTAGGGAAAAGCAGCTCCGAACTGCTGGTGTAATATCCGAATATGTGAAACAAAAGCATAATATAGATCTGGTTGTAGTTGGGGGATTATCCGTTGAAATTTATACTGAAGGGGGATATTCTACCCAAGATATTGATTTTGTTGGAGTGGGTCATGAAAAAATTATGTCTGCTCTTTTAGATTTAGGATTTAAGAGATTAGGAAAAGATAGTTTGCATGAAGAACTAAAAGTATATGTTGAAGTTCCTGGTTCTATATTAGAAGATTCGGATGAAAAGTATATAAATCAGATTATTACTGATGATCAATTCAGATTAAATGTTATTGGAATTGAAGATATCATTAAGGATCGGATCAGAGCTTATTTACATTTTAAAGAATATAATCAAAGAGATTGGATCTATCAGTTAATAAAAAGGCATCTTAAATATTTGGATATTTCATATATTGAAAAAACCCTTGATGTTGAGGAAAAGGCAATCTTCACTGATTTTCTAGATTTAGCAAAAGAGGTAAATTCAGCTGACGATTAACATTTCAAAATGACATCATTTCTTGAAAAGAATCATATTCCCTATACGATTACTGAAGGTAGCATCATTACTATACCAGCTAGAGAAACTTATTATGGATTTACTGTGACTCCATATTATATGGTATATACTTATGTGGATGAAGAAGATAAAATATTTGTACCAATCCGAAGTAAGTATTTAACTTTAGTTGAATTAATAGAACAATTAGAAAAAATACCGTATCAAGAAGTGAAAGATATTAGAAAAATTATCACTTATCTACATCAAATAAGTCATAGCCAAATTGAAGAATAAGTATTCTCAGGATTTTAAATAAATATGTTATAATAAAAAAAAAGGAGGAGTGGACGATGTCAGATATAAAAGTCAAATTAGATAAAAAAGAAGTTCCGAAAGGCATGACTTTAATGGAGTCTAAACTATTAAGTGAACGATTATCGCATAAAATTCCTTATAGTACTGGTCGCAAACGTCCAAGAAATTTCTCCGAGAAAAAAACTTTATTGCGGTGGGAAAAAGAACGTAATGGGAAAAAAATTGGGCATATTTAATCATACTTGAATCTTGACAAAGAAGCCCTCAACGGGGCTTCTTTTTATTATATTACCTTGAAAAAGTAACTATAAAATAGCTGAGAATAATTTGTAAATTGATTCTGATGAAAATTTTTCTGAAATACAAAAGTATATTCTAACAATTATTTTAGGGTAATGAAGAAAGTATGGTATTAATACAGAAGCCTATTTTGCTGGAAGTAGCTGCAGCGTTAAACTATCTAATACCTTATTCAAATTTATAAACATTCTTCTACAAATTATTCAAGAACTGAATTCATAGAACAAGCTGCAGGGAACAAACTGAGCTTGTTCTTTTTTAGTTAAAAATTTTTCACTTAATATAAAGAAATTCATTGGTATTGTAGGATTTTAGAGCCTATTATCCAAAAATCTCTCAAAAAATTTTAAAATTAAAAAAAAGCTGACATTTTTTTTGGAAGAAAAACGGTTACAATGAAAAAGTAAAGAAATCGCTTGCACAAACAAGGAGGAAATTAAAATGGCAGAAAAAAAATATGTTATGTCAATTGACCAAGGTACAACAAGTTCGAGAGCAATTATATATGATAAAAAAACAAATACAATAGGAAGCTCACAAAAAGAGTTTACTCAAATTTTTCCACAAAGTGGTTGGGTAGAACATAATCCAAATGAAATATGGAATTCAGTGCAGTCTGTAATTGCTGGGGCATTTATTGAATCCGGTGTCAAACCAGATGAAATTGCCGCAATCGGGATTACGAACCAACGTGAAACGACCATTATCTGGGATAAAAAAACAGGTCTCCCCATCTATAATGCAATTGTCTGGCAGTCTCGTCAATCTACTCCTATCGCTACTAAACTATACGAAGATGGATATTCAGAGATGATCCATGAAAAAACTGGCTTGATCATTGATTCGTATTTCTCAGCAACCAAAATTCGCTGGATTCTTGATCACGTAGAAGGTGCTCAAGAACGTGCTGAAAAAGGTGAATTGATGTTTGGTACGGTAGATACTTGGCTAGTTTGGAAATTAACAGGTGGAGAATCATTTGTTACTGACTATTCAAATGCCAGTCGTACAATGCTATATAACATCCACAACCTGGAATGGGATCAAGACATTTTAGATTTATTGAATATTCCAAATGCTATCATGCCGGAAGTTAAGTCTAATTCAGAAGTATATGGACATACAACTAACTACCACTTCTATGGAGCAAATACACCTATCTCGGGAATGGCTGGGGACCAGCAAGCTGCACTATTCGGTCAGATGGCTTTCGAACCGGGAATGGTAAAAAACACTTACGGAACAGGTTCATTTATTGTCATGAATACAGGAGAAACTCCACAGCTATCAGAAAATAACTTACTAACAACAATTGGATATGGCATTAACGGAAAAATCAATTACGCGTTAGAGGGAAGTATTTTCGTAGCAGGATCGTCTATTCAATGGTTACGTGATGGATTAAAAATGCTTGAAGATTCTGCCGATTCAGAAGCTCTTGCTAAAACCTCTGAAAACGATAATGAAGTATTTGTTGTACCGGCCTTTACGGGATTGGGCGCACCTTACTGGGATTCAGAAGCTCGAGGATCAGTCTTTGGATTGACTCGTGGCACATCAAAAGCAGATTTTGTTAAAGCTACTTTACAGTCTATTGCTTATCAAGCACGTGATGTAATTGACACTATGAACAAAGACGCCGGCATTGACATTCCGCTACTAAAAGTAGACGGCGGAGCTGCAAATAACGACTGGTTACTTCAATTCCAAGCTGATATCTTAGGTACTAAGGTTCAGCGTGCTCATAACTTGGAAACGACGGCTTTAGGAGCAGCATATCTAGCTGGACTAGCTGTTGGGTTCTGGGAAAGTATGGATGAAATTAAAGACATGTATGAAGAAGGTGGCATTTTTGAACCACAAATGTCAGAAGCCGAACGCGAAAAACTATACAAAAACTGGAGATTGGCTGTTAAAGCTACACAAGTCTTTAAACCAGAAGCGTAAAAGGAGGCAAAAGATTCATGAATTTCTCAATTGAACGAAGAAAGCAAGATATCCAAACATTAAAAGAAGAAATTTTGGACGTACTGATAATCGGCGGAGGGATCACAGGGGCTGGAATTGCCTTGCAAGCCAGCGCTTCTGGATTAAAAACAGGATTAGTGGAAATGCAGGATTTCGCAGAAGGAACCTCTTCTCGTTCTACTAAATTGGTTCATGGTGGTATCCGCTATTTGAAAAACTTTGACGTTGAAGTTGTAGCAGATACTGTTCAAGAACGGGCTGTCGTACAAGGGATTGCACCCCATATTCCTAAAGCTGATCCTATGATCCTGCCGATCTATGATGAACCGGGTTCAACCTTTTCTATGTTTTCATTAAAAGTTGCAATGGATTTATATGATCGCTTGGCAGGCGTTACCGGAACAAAATATGCTAACTACACTTTGACAAAAGAAGAAGTTCTTGAACGTCTCCCACAACTTAATCCCAAAGGACTACTCGGTGCAGGAGTTTACTTGGACTACCGTAATAATGATGCCCGCTTAGTGATTGAAAATATCAAACAAGCTGCTTCAGACGGTGGACATATGGTTAGCCGAATGAAAGTAATAGGGATCCTACATGATGAAAAAGGTAAAGTTTCTGGAGCAGAAGTAGAAGATTTATTATCAGGAGAAAGATTTGAGATCAAAGCACGTGTTGTATTGAACTCCACTGGTCCGTGGTCTGATACAATTCGTCAAATGGATGATAAACTAGATGTCCTTCCTCAAATGAGACCGACTAAAGGTGTTCATTTAGTGGTTGATCGTGAAAAATTACAAGTACCACAGCCCACTTATTTCGATACAGGTAAAAAAGATGGTCGAATGGTGTTTGTGATTCCCCGTGAAGAAAAGACTTACTTTGGAACGACTGATACGGATTATAATGGAGATTTTGCACATCCAACTGTTGAGCAAGATGATGTCGACTATCTGTTAGAGGTTGTTAATACTCATTATCCTTCAGCGAACCTTACCATTGATGATATTGAGTCAAGCTGGGCAGGATTAAGACCATTGATCTCAACAAATGGTGGTTCCGATTATAATGGTGGAAATAATCAGGCGATTACAGATGAAAGTTTCGATCACATCCTATCTACTATTACTAAATATCAAGAAGGTAAAACGGATCGTAACGAAGTAGAAAGTGCCCTTAAAAATGTTGAAACGAGCAATTCTGAATCTGATTTTAATCCTTCTGCAATCTCTCGTGGTAGTACTCTGGACATTGATGAAGATGGATTGTTAACAGTAGCAGGGGGGAAAATAACGGATTATCGTAAGATGGCATTGGGTGCTATGAAAAAGGTTATTGAAATATTGGAGCAAAATTACAGCTTAACGTATGATCTGATAGATTCTACTAAATATCCAGTTTCAGGTGGAGATATTGATCCATCAAAAGTAGAAGAAGAAACAGAAAAATTAGCCCAAATTGGAATCGAAAAAGGATTAAGTGAATCAGAAGCACTATATTTGGCTAATCTATATGGTTCAAATGCACCTAAAGTATTCTCTTTACTAGATGATGTAGAAAAAGTAGCAGGATTGAATGCAGCAGAAGCTGTTAGTTTAAGATATGCCATGGATGAAGAGATGACATTGACACCTAGTGATTTCTTGATTCGTCGTACAAACCATATGTTGTTTAAACGGGATACTTTAGATAACATAAAAGAATCAGTGATTAGGGAAATGGCTCGTTATAATGATTGGTCAGATGAAGAAAAAGCTAGCTATACTAAAGAATTAGAAGTAGCGATTGATGAATCTGACTTAAAACACTTAAAAGGAGATAAAAAGTAGATGACTGGAGATATGTTAACGATATTTAGTGAGTTTTTAGGAACGATGATATTAATTTTGCTTGGTGATGGTGTAGTTGCTGCTGTCAGCTTGAAAAAAAGTAAAGCAGAAGGAGCAGGATGGGTTGCAATTACAATGGGCTGGGGTGCCGGTGTAGCTATGGCCGTCTATATCGCTGGCTTTATGGGACCCGCTCATTTAAATCCAGCTGTAACGCTTGGTATGGCAATGATTGGTAATTTGGAATGGTCAATGGTTATACCATTTATAATTGCCCAAGTAGCTGGAGCAATTGTCGGAGCTGTCTTAGTCTGGCTGACATATCTTGCTCACTTCAGAGAAACAACCGATCAAGGAGCAATTCTAGGTACATTTGCAACAGCTCCGGAAATTTACGATACTGTCAGCAATGTAATGTCAGAAGTTATCGGAACTTTTGTATTAGTATTCGGGATCATGGCATTTGGACAAAACTCATTTACCGATGGGTTAAATCCTCTAGTTGTTGGTGTATTGATTCTATCAATCGGTCTTTCACTTGGAGGTTCTACTGGGTACGCAATCAACCCTGCTCGTGACTTAGGTCCCCGTATTGCCCATGCATTCTTGCCACTGAAAAATAAAGGCGGATCAAACTGGGGATACTCTTGGATTCCAGTAGTAGCTCCAATGTTGGGTGCTGCTCTTGCCGCATTGCTTTATATGGTTATCATTTAAAAATATTCTAATAGTTTAGTAATTTACACATGCGTTCTAAATAAAGAATAGTTGAGCGTAACTGATCGGCTGGTTTAAGTTTGGTATTTGTCCAAACTTAAGTCGGTCGATTTTTATTTCATTAAATCTATAAGATAAACTGACAAGAATAGGATAAAATGAATGAGTAGGAAGGTCATCAACTACTATAGGAAAACATTTCATTTTGTTTGTCCTTAATGATAATTATGAGAAATGCACTCTTTCGGAAACAAGTAGTGCCTGTCATCTTAGAATGGAGTAAAGTACGAAAATTTCAGGCATCTTATATTCACATTAAGGTTATAGTAGAGTGTTATTTACCGACTCAAGTAAGAATTAACGTTCAGTTGGTAGATAACAGATCTTTCTGTATCAGCTTAACTAGGAATTAACGTTCAGTTGGTAGATAACAGCTCTTTCTGTGTCAACTCAAGTAGGAATTGACATTCAGTTGACATATAACAGCTGTTTCTGTGCCAACTCAATTAGGAATTAGCATTCAGTTGACAGATAACAGGAGCTACTGTGCTAACTCGAGTATAATCTATTCCGTGGCTGGCAGATAAAGACTCCTTCTGTGTAAACTCTAGCTGCATTCATTATTCACCTGATACATAAAGTTGATTTTTTAACAAAATAGTTTATTTTTATATTTAAAGATGCGGAACTCACTCACTTTAAACAAATAATCAATCACGTTAGGATAAAAGCAATCTTATATTATATGAGTAGAAAAGGTACTTAAAAATAAGCCTTCAGACTTTTAGTGAAAGGTTTGCTTCTACTGGAAGTAACTGAAAGTAGAAGGTTAGTCTAAACTTCTGAACTCTTTTCGCTTTTAATTCTTTAACAACTCACTATGTAAAAATCAATATAGGATAAATCTTGATACGATTAATGATTGCATAATAGATCTTAGACAATTAAACTTAGACTATTAAGTGAACAAGCTTTAAAGTTAAAAATTTTTATCTAAATAATAAAATAAGCTTAGCCAAATTGATTATAATAAAGGGCGGAGATAAAATGAGATTTCATTGTACGAAAAAGTTGCTTGATTTGTTGGGTAAGAGTTCAAAGCTATATGATTCTGATCCGTTACCTGTACATCCAGTGGACAAAGTGATTAATCAAGATGAATTATATGACTGGCACGCTTCGGTAACTGAAGCAGATGGAAGTTATATCGTAACGTTCATAAATGATTTGACAAGTTTTCCCGTAGCCGTAGGACTATTTGATTTAGAAAGTATGCATGAAGTTTTTGAAGCTTTTGAAAATGTTCTAGGTGAAGTCATGCTTAGACAAAAAATCGATAAACAAATTGTTTTCGAATATCTGGAAAATCTTGAGCCGCCTGTCTTGACTAAAACAATTAGCCGTGCAAAAACAGGTCCATTGTCAGCTGTAACCATTGATGCCAAAAATAGACTATATGATGAAGAGTTTACAACTTATTTTGATCCTGTTGAGTTTACAATTGAGCTGTCAGAGATACCGAGAGTGAAAAATGGAAAAGCCTTTGATCCAGCTGAAAATTGGGTAGATATTTGGGATGAACGCACTAAACTAGAAGATGGTTATCTAAGACCTGTTGTATCTGATGAATTTCTAACTGAGGATGGTCAACCCACACAAGCAGACTGGATGGCTTTTTATGAAACAGTTGATAAAATCAAAAAAGCAGCCCCTTGGAGAAAGATTTCTGATGATGAGTTGATTGCCGTTATGGATCCAGATACTGAAGAGTGGATTTATTGTTCCGTTATGGGAAGACTAGGAGAATTTTCCGGAATTGGTCTATTTGAAGGAAAAAAAGGGTTGGAAAGTCTTGTGAAAGTCTATTCAGTAGATCATTTTATACCAGATTATCAGTTGAAATCCATTCAAGATTGCTTGTTGCTATCTTTTGTCAGTAGAACGGATATAGAAACAGATAATTTTGAGAGATTACAAAAGTTGAATTTGCTTGAAAATAATTACTATTTTTTACCTGAAATTATGAAACACACACCTGGATTTGTTCCATGGTCTATACTTTCAAAAGCTGAAGTAAGACGGGCTACACTCATACTCAGTCAAATTCTAATCGTTATAAGCAAACTTGGGTATGAAGATTCACTGCCACGACTGATGGATGGCATCGTTACGAGCCGTTTCAAGCAAGAAGGAAAATGGGAAACGAGTGAACATCCATTACCAGATTTAAAAAGTTTGTTTGACCAAGAATCTTATGTTTTCAAAAATGAGATTGTGATCCATCAGATTAAAAAGGCGCCTAAGAGTAATATTTCGATCCAGGTTGACGCTGCTCATGCACCAGCCGTTCTTCAGGAACATCCACAAGACAGACCTTATTATCCAATTATTAATTTATGCGTAGAAGAAGCAAGCATGGAAGTTTTAAGTGCGGTAACCTACCCAGAAATGAAGCAAAATCCGGAACATATTCTGGAATGTGTAGTAGAAGTTTGTAAGGAAATCAGGCCAAAGGAAATTATTGTCAGAAACCATACAATCGAATGGGTATTAGCAGACTTCTGTAATAAATCAGATATTAAACTCGTCAAAAGAGAGCGATTGCCTGAACTTGATGAAGTAATCATACAAATGGAAAATGAGTTTAGTTAGACTATTGATCAGCATTAATGATTGTCATAAATAATGATATTTGAAGGGGTGAGCAAAAGATGATCGACTTGCATTGTCATATTTTACCTGGCATAGATGACGGGGCTAGTACAATGAAGGAATCCATGAAGATAGCTCGCTTAGCTGTTGCTGAAGGGATTACGCACATATTAGCTACTCCGCATCATATGAATCGCAATTGGATGAATGAGAAAAGCAAAGTTGTTGAGTTAGTGAATGAAGTTCAATCTGAACTCGACCGTGAAGGTATTCCATTGACTATTTATCCGGGGCAAGAAGTTCGTATCTATGGAAATATACTAGAGGATATAGAAAAAGATAAATTGCTATTCACAGATGAATTACAACAGTATCTCTTGGTAGAATTTCCAACTGCTTCGATTCCCAATTTTACTGAACGTTTATTTTATGATCTTCAAACTAATGGAAAGACGCCAATTATTGTACATCCTGAACGTAATCGGGTGATTCAAGAAGATCCGCATAAGCTGAAAGAGTTCGTACAGCATGGAGCGTTAGCACAATTGACAGCTGCCAGTTATACCGGCGGATTCGGAAAACAAATACAAAAATTGAGTAAACAAATGATCGATGCTGATCTTGTTCATTTTATTGCTTCTGATGCTCATAATACAACAAATAGGGCATTTCATATGAAAGAAGCACATAATCTAGTGATGAAAGATTTCGGGCGTCATAAATGGCATCAGTTTGATCAGACAACAAAAGACTTGATTAATGGAGATGTGGTCATACCGCCTACACCAACCAATATTGCAAAGAAAAAGTTTTTTGGCCTATTTTAGGCAATTTATTGTTAATGAGTATGATGAACTTAAAATATTTGATTTTTAAAGATCAGAAATACTTTTCGTTCTATAATATATTGGAAAAATTATTTAAGATTTTATATGCTGTTTTATCAACTTTTTTATTTGATTTAGCAAGAAATTTTGTCTAAATAAGAAAATAGATTTACTAAATCAAAACTATATGTAATTTTGATTGATGAACTATTGAATTTCGATACTGGCTGCTATAGCCGCAAATAGCTTTTCTATTCTCTACTGAGGATAGGAAAGCTATTTTTTATTAAGAAAATGATTAAATTGGCACCCTTAATTTGACGTTTGTCAATCATTCAACTCGATTCGGTTCGATTAATAAGAGTTTGTCACGGATTTAGTTAGTTTTGTCTTTTTGAATGAGCGTACTTAAACTTTTAAAGTGGATTTATACAAGGCCTTGTATAAATCAAACAGGAGATCTTCAGAAAATTGAGGAAAGATATGAATAGAATTTTAAAAGAGGAAATGGAGCAGGACTTTTTCTATGTTCATGATTCAATTGTATATGGTGCAATCAAAAAGTGCGGTATTCATTATGACCACGCAAACTATGATGACTTTGTTCAAATCGGACGCATAAAACTGGTAGATGCTTATAAAGAATTCCCAAAATCTTTATTCAATGAAGAATACTTTTATCAGTTTACTGGATATGCTTACCGGAAAGTCTATTGGGCACTTATGGATCAGATTAGAAAAGAACAACGAATTTTTGAAAGAGAAGCGGCTTTACCAGATTCATTTGAAGAATGGCAGATGACTGATCTAGAACCATTTGATGAGGATTTTGTGATGTGGGAATTATTTCACTCTATGCTTCAGTGTCTTTCAGAAAAGGAACAGGTCTATTTGAAGGATTCAGTGATAGAACAATTGACCATTACAGAAATTGCGAAAAAAAGGAAAGTCAGTAGGAAAACAGTATATGCTTGGAGGAAACAAGTAGCCAAGAAACTGGAACATTATCAAGCTGTAATAAAAAAATAATTAGGAGATGAAGATAAATGAGCAAAAATGTTATTATCGATGCAGGACATGGTGGAACAGACACAGGAGCGAATGGTCTTGGAGTAATGGAAAAAGACTGGGCATTAGAAATCAGTCGCTATCAGTATAAACGACTGAAAGAATTGGGCGCACAAGTGGCTTTGACTAGAAAAGGGGACAGTACTTTAAGTCCTACAGAACGAGTTGCACGAATCAAAAATCAGTATGATGTCTGTGTATCGAATCATTGGAATGCTTATGACGGAACCGCCAGCGGAATTGAGACAATACATTCTGTTCACGCCAAATCAGCTTTTGCACAGCAATTAGCAGACCATTTAGTTTCTGCTACTGATTTACCCCTGCGTAGAGTATTTAAAAGGTCAATCAGTACAGGTGTGGACTATTACTTTCTACACCGTCTAACAGGTCGTACTGAAACAGTAATCATAGAGTATGGATTTATAGATAACCAGCGAGACTTTGATTATTATAACAATGTATCCCATTTCAATACTGCTGCTGAGGCTATTATTGAAGGGATCTGTGAAAAAATTGATGTAAAGTATCAGCCCGTTAAAGCTCTGAGTGAGCAAAGTAAGAAAAATATTAATCAGACTTCTAAGACTATTAGTTATATAGGAAAAAGAGTAGAAAGTATTTTTAATGGAACACTTCGCTTTTATAACCAGCCTAGCTGGAAAGATGAGGATGTATATGGTCAGCTTTTAAAAGGACAAGGATTTCCAGAAATTATTGAGAAGATCAAAGTAGGGAGCAGAGAGCAGTATAAAGTGAAAAATTCAAATGGCCAGATTTTTTATCTGACTGCTAGTCCAACGTATGTAAAAGTAATTTAAATATATGAATTAATAAAGCCTTTCCATTTCTTAGTGAAACGGAAAGGCTTTTATAGATTAGTGTTCAAGTTTCTATCTCATCTTCAATCAATGAAAAAGCTTCTTTAATATCTTCTAAATATGGATCGTCTTCTCCAAGAGTTAAAGTTACCATCTTATAGGATAAAGAATAGACTAGTTTTGTATGCCAGCCAATAGGAGAGGGGGCATCAGTGCCAGTCATTTTAGATCTTGTTTTTCTTTGTAATAATGTATCTGTGTCAAAACTTTGTGTAGGTGCAAATAATAGTTGCCACTCTCTGGAAATCTGTAATTCAACTAAGTATAAACGAATAGCCTGATCAAATAATTTATGGACATTTTTGATATTTAAGTTAATGATCAGCTCATGATGATGAACAAAGCTTAAGAGGGTTTTATCTTTATAGGATGAATAATTCTTTAAGTGATGGAGTCCAATCCAATTCACATTTTGTTTTGAAGGACCTTTATCTGGAACAAAAACAATGGTTCCAGCTACATATGGACATTTCCGATTAATATTGATAACTCTGCCTAAATTTTGAATAGTTGAATAAGGAACATGGTCATTAAAATAGGACTGCATAATTTGTGTGGTCGTTTCTTTACTTTTCAATACATCACCGCGGTACTGAAAGACGAGTGAATTATAATCGCTATCGGCAAGGTTTGAAATATCACAAACATAGAGTGTTTCACTATCTACAATAATTTTCTTTAAAGGAATTGCTTGATTTATGTATTTTTTTAACTCTTCTGAACAAATTTGAAAAGTAGTAGCTGAAGTTCTATAAATGGAGGGTGAGTCTTCTATCTTATCGCCAGGCATTCTCATGTTAGTACAGATAGTGTTCTGTAAATCATAAAGTATCTTTTTGGTTTGTTCCATTTGATTTATTCCTCTCTTTATATCTCAAGATCAGTCGATAAAACTAATAAAGAGATAATATTTATTGGCAAAATCATTATAGCAAACATGTGTTATTTGTCACAATGGAATTAATTAGATTTAGAACTTCATCAATAATAAAATGTGATTAAAATACAATATTGTTCTTTTTAGATTCGTGTAAATGCTTTAGCATTAAAGAAAATAAGTGCTTATTACGCTATATAATTAAATTTTTTTCCTTTTTTGTTCAAAATTTTGACTTATTACAAATAAGACTGATAGAATCTATGAGTCATTAAAAAAAGGAGAGTACTAATGAATAAAAAAAGAAAAGTAATTACTAATATTATTTTAGGTAGTGCGCTGTTTCTGACAGCATGTGGGACTGATTCGCAAGAAGATACAAGTAGTGAAAACACTGCTTGGAATGATATTCAAGAAGCTGGTGTGTTGCGTGCAGCTACTTCTGGAACTTACTATCCCAACTCTTACCATGATGAAGAAACGAATGAATTAACTGGTTTTGAAGTTGAAATTTTACGTGAGATTGGTGAGCGTCTGGATTTGGAAGTTGAATTTACTGAAATGGGTGTCGATGGAATGTTGACATCACTTAATAGTGATCAGCTTGATATTGCAGCATTAAGCATCAGCCATGCTGGTGAAAATGCGGATAAGTTTAATTATTCAATTCCTTACAAATATACGTATATGTCTATGATCGTTAGAGAAGAAGACAATTCTGGGATTGAAACGATGGAAGATCTGGACGGTAAAAAAGCAGCAGGTGCAGCAACCACTTCTTATATGAAAATCGCTGAACAATATGGTGCAGAACTCGTTATTTACGACAACGCTACAAATGACCAATATCTTTGGGATGTTGCAAATGGACGGACAGATGTTATCATTAACGATTATTATGGTCAGACAATGGCATTAGAAGCTTTTCCGGAGATTCCAGTCAAGATTCAGGAAGATCTCTTTTTTAATCCAAGTTATACAAACTTTTCAATGAAACTAGGCAATGATCAGTTGACTGAAGCAGTGGACGGAGCACTTGAAGATATGCATGCTGATGGGACCTTAAGTGAATTATCTGAAGAATATTATTATGGAGAAGATGTAACAAAAGAAAAAGATATGGATATTATGACAATAGAAATTGAGGAATAATTATGGGGCTTCAATGGGAATATATTTTTGACCCGGAGCTTGCCTGGGAGACATTAC
This sequence comes from Marinilactibacillus sp. 15R, assembly GCF_001895285.1. Taxonomy (NCBI): domain Bacteria; kingdom Bacillati; phylum Bacillota; class Bacilli; order Lactobacillales; family Carnobacteriaceae; genus Marinilactibacillus; species Marinilactibacillus sp. 15R. The sequence continues at coordinate 2,256,513 of NZ_CP017761.1, read as the reverse complement.
CTTTCCTTTTGGCCGGAGTACCAAAGACTTTGTTTATTGCGATTATCAGTACAGTAATCGGAATGATACTAGGGATGGTACTAACTTTAATGCGTATGTCTAGTATCTGGGTAGTAGGCTGGTTAGCAAGAGTTTATGTATCATTTATGAGAGGAACACCTGCCTTAGTATTTTTATTTCTGATTTATTTTGGTTTACCCTTTATGAATGTTCAATTTGATGCGATGACGGCAGCCATAATCGGATTTAGTTTGAACTCAGCAGCTTATATATCAGAAATTTTACGCTCCTCTATTTCTTCGGTCGACTACGGACAATGGGAAGCAGCAAAAGCACTGGGTTTGAATAAGATCGTTACGATGCGTGCCATTATTTTACCTCAAGCAATTAGAATCGCCGTTCCTCCACTTGGGAATGTGCTGCTGGATGTAATCAAAGGAACTTCATTAGCAGCAATGATCACTGTTAATGAGTTATTCCAAAATGCACGTATTGTTGGTGGAAGAGAATATGATTATATGACAATGTATATAATGGTCGCATTGATTTACTGGGCAGTCTGCAGTGTGTTTGGATATATGCAGAGTTATCTTGAAATTGTTTCTTCTAAGTATGTTGAGCAACGTTAAAACTAGTAAGGAGAAAACTTTTATTTTATAAATAATTTCATATTAGTGGAAATTAGGATTTTAAAAGAATATCAGAAAATGTGTTAGGATCGTTTTAGTATTCATAACAACTATTATTGCGACTTCCTAAATTTATTTGCACAAGTAATACAAGAAAAAAGCGAATAAATGAAATTTTATATTTTTTTGAACTAAAAAAGGATCAAAATTAAATAAATAAAGTCTTGCTAGGGATCATACAGCCAACTAGCAAGACTTTATTTTTTGAATGCATATCTTAAAATTGTGACTTTATGAACAATTATATGGTATAATTATAGTACAAAAGTAACTTAATTGTTATTTTTTTGATAAACGATCTTATAAAAGGGAGTGTAAATAATGAAAAAATTTAGTTTATCTAACTATCAACTTTTAGCAATTAGTGTTGTCGCTATTGGAGTACTTTATCTAATCTCGCTAATCATTCATTCTGATTTCAATACGATAATTTGGTATGCCTCCATCGTCTTAACTGTTCTTGCAATTATTCTATCAGGCGCTTTAATAAGCGGAGATAGACAGCGTGGTAACTATCATTCTAGTCCCAAAGATACTAAACGAGCTCTTAACTACAGTCAGATTATTTTAATAATAGCTATTCCATTTTACTTAGTTTTGTTAGTCCAATATTTTATAAATTAATTAGTTAGTCTCAATATGAAATTATACAGTGATAATAAATAAAAGTCAGCCTGATCTATTAAATCTATAGATGAGACTGATTTTTTTATTTTAAGTTTGTGCTTTTGATAGCAAATCACAATTAAAATAGTTCTTATAGGATTAATGTATTTAAACAAACCTGCAGAGTAATCAGCACTGATTACTCTGCTATAGGCTTGCTTATTTCATTCAGTCTTTTTGATATTTTTTGGTTTGCCATATACTTATGCTTCTGCTTTATCTTTTGTACAACACTAAGTAGGGGTTTAAAGCTTTCGTTATCTGCCTTAATCGGCATAAAAACAATTGGTTGCTCTATATCTAAGAATAGGGTTCCTGTACTTACGAGAATATCAAAATCATAAGATTTTAATGTAGACTCAGAGATTAACGGTTTGTGAAAGAGCTCAATTGTTAAAGAATCTTCTAATTTAGAGTCAAGTAAAGCTTTAACATTGTTACCATGCTGATAGTTAATGTGACTATGCAAAAGAATTCTACACCTTGAAAAATTATTATATAAGTGAAGTGATAGCTGCTCCCATTTTGAAAGCAAAAAGAACATTAACTCTTCTAAGTTAATTTGGTCAGTTGTTAATGCCCGATTTTTACATACTTTAATCAGTTCCTGCTCAGCTAGCTTATAAAACAAAGGATAAGAATTTTGGAAAATATCAAGCAGACTATAATCTCTTGGTCTGAATACTAAATAATTATTTAACCCAGTTTTAGAATTATAATAAGAATAAAGTGTCATAAGCTCATCTAATTTATGAACTAAATGGCAATGATTGTCCGAAGGTAAGTCAAATACGTGACTTAAATATTCTAGACTATTTGTAATTTTATCTAAATTTTCATATTTAAGATGGTTTTTTTTATCTGATTTTATATAAGAGCCATAATAATAGCAATAAATATATGAAAATACTTTACCATATTTCAGAATGAAATCTTCTGACATTGATAAGGATTTTAACCACAACTCGATTTTTATTTCAGTGTTTTGAAAATCATCGGAGGACAGACCTTTATTTTTTAAAGGGGTTAATAATAGTGAATTTCCTCGTTCTTCTCTAAACATATTAATTGCTAGAAATAGTCTTATTTTGTTAAAATTCAATGCTTCAATTCTCATACTGTCACTTAATTGGAATGATTGGACTAATTTATTTAGAGTATCCTCGCTGACGTTTTTAAAAGGCCATTCTGTTTGAGGGTAAGCTTCATGAAAATATTTAGTATAAAATTTTCGAATTAAAAATTCATCGCCTTTGATTTGATAGGGCCTAGAGTCTAAAACCAATCCATGATTAACTAAAAGATCTTTTAATTGTGAAGTTAAGCGACTCAATGAAGACATGCTGACAAATAATTGTTCTTCCAGCTCTCTTGAAGTTAATGTTTGATTAAAGAATAATAATTCCAGCATTTTGAATCCAAGGGAGTTTCTAATAAGGTGCTGCTGAAAATAGTCGATCCCTATATGCAGGGGGAGTTTCATGACGATTCCGCTACTTGAAGCATCAATCGTTCCTCCAATATCATTTAATTGACTTTTAATTTCATCAAGATATGTTTTTGTACTCCGAATAGAAGTATTATTTTTTTGTGCTAAGTATTGAATAGTACAAGGTTTCTTTGCAAAATACAATGTTTCAACTATTAGATACTTGCGGTTATCTTTTGCTGAAATCAGTTCCTTCATAAAAAAATCCCTCATTTCTAACTTTCGATAAAAAGTATATCAATATAAAATATCACGTGTTTTCAATAGTTGCATTGTAGCATGCAATTATTGAAAATGTAAAATGTGTAATATTTGATACACTCAATATGCATTCTTCTGATAATATTTTTGTAATTATCAGTACATTCCGAAACTGAATATCTTAAATAGTCATTAAATATAGGGGGAAATCACATGAAGAAATTGAGTGTATATGTTTTAACGTTTATTATTCTGTTACAGCAAATATTTTCAATACCATTTACTGTAATTGCTGAAAGTTTTGATACAGAAAAAGAAATAACAATCAGTCAATTAGCTTTGACAAATGATTCGGGTGAGGAAATATCAGAAATTGATAGTGAATCTCCGGTCAATCTGTCTTTGAATTGGCAGTTTGAAAGTACTGATGATGAAATTGAAACGATTATTTCGCTTCCAGAACAATTAAATGGTCAACAGTTTGAAAGCAAATTAATTGATGATAAAGGAAAAGAAGTAGGCACATATTTAGTTTCTGCTAATCAAATAATGTTATTGGCAAATCCTAATACTGTAGGAGAAGGCAATATAAGTGTTTCATTACAATTAGAAGATGAATATACTGGAGAACAGGATTTAGAATTTATCATCAATGATACTGCAATTATAAAAACAATTTTTATAAATTCTAACCAAGAGAATAATACAGAACCTTCAATTGTAAATTCTTCGGAAGAGAATGATGAAGTAAATTTAGTCGATGAGAATAAGGGTAAAGAGACTGATGATTCAAGTTCAGTGACAGATGCTGCAGATCAGGGTACTAGCAGTAATACTAATTATCAACCAAAAGCTGCTGAAATAACTGCTATGCAAAATATTGATGATCAGATCATTTTTTCTAACGTCAGATTTACTGACGGAGATGAACAAGAATATGGCGCTGACTATCCATATAATCTTGATGCCAGTCCAATTGGAAGATTATACTTTGACTGGGAATTAATTGACCAACATACAGTGCAGTCTGGGGATACTTACACATTTAACTTACCGGCAGAATTCAAACCTGTTGCTGGAACTAATGGACTACTTGGTGAAGTGGGTACTTGGACAGTCAATGCTGATGGCTTAGTGACTTTTGAATTTAATGAATATGTTGATGGTGATGATGTAAATGGTAATTTCTGGTTTGAAATTACTTTAGATGAACAAGAATTAAGCGAATCTATTGAACAAGAAATCGCATTTGAAAATATTCCTGATTTTACGATTAATTTTCCAGTTACACCCAAAGGTGGAGCGTTGATCGATAAAAAAGGAACAATAAACAATGAAGGGTTTAATTCCTCTGAGGCTTATTGGACAGTCGATATTAATACTGCTTTAAACAAATTAGTAAATGCAACAGTCACTGATAATATTCCAACAAATATGAATTATAAAGATAATAGTATGGAAGTCATTATACTTCAGATGAATCCGCAAGGTGACAGAACTGAGCAAGAAGTATTAGATCCAAGCAAATATTCAATTGAAGTAAATGAGGAAGGGAATCCTGTTGTACATTTTAATAATCTTAATGAAGAAGAAGCTAAGCAGGCATATCGATTAAACTATACAACTGAAATTGTAGAACCTAGTGAAGGATTTGATGGAACGCAGACATTCACGAACAGAGCTGTACTTGAAAATAATAATGAAATCTATCCGGCTGAATCTACTGTAAGCAGTGGATTTGGAAAAGAGATTGAGAAATTAGATCCTGAATATAATTCAGAAACTCAAACATTCGATTGGACAATAAATTACAATTATAATCAAAAATATATTGATTCAGAAATTGGTTTAATCAAAGATTCATGGAATCCTGCGGGAGTGATGGAACTTGATGCAGATGATCTATCTGTTTACCCTGTTTCTATTGATGAAAATGGAAATGCGGTAGTAGACGAAACACCTATTGATCCTTCCAATTATCAGCTAACAATAAATCCGGATAAATCTGGATTTGAATTGAACTTTGTTGAAGATATTGACCAGCAAGCTTATCAAATTAAATATATGACCAAATTGGTTGGATCAAAAGGGACTGGTATTGTAGATAACAGTGGTACTGTTTCTAACACTGTTGAAACGGGTACAGAAAGAACCGACGGTAGCAGCGGAAGATGGACTCAACAAGGAATCATCAAAAGAAGAACAAATTTAGATATTAACCAAAAAACAATATCATGGAGAATTGACATCAATAAAAATGGATATTTGATGGAGAATCTAGTGTTAACTGATGTCTTTACAGGAGATGGGTTATCTTTAATCGAAAATGCAGCTAATCATTCAGGTTTTGAGTTAAAAATAGTTAATGCTCAGGGAGAAGAATTTACCGGTTATACAATTGATGCAAATCCTGAAAATGGTTCAGGAAATGGATTTATATTGGAATTTACTGAACCAATAAATGAACCTTTAATGATTGATTATACTACTCATTTTGAAAGAAATTCCGATGGAACTGGAGTATATAAAAACAGTGCATCTATTGATTGGCGCGAAGGGGATACAGATTATACAGTTGGTACTGGAGATATCAGTGGTGGAGATACGAAATTCACTGCAAGCAATGGTGTTAAGTCTGGAACATATAATGCAACAACTCAACGAATTACTTGGGAAGTTAACACAAACTATGCAAGGCTTCCAATTCAGTCGCCTTATACGATTGAAGACCAGATTCCAGAAAATCAAGAAATAATCGAAGATTCTATAACAGTATATAGTTATGAAGTTAATCAGACGGGTGATATATTAAATAAAATTCCTTTAAATAGCGATGCATATAGAATTGATCTTCCTACTACTGAGAATAATAAAAAATTAACCATTACTTTAGAAGAAGAATTGCTGGGAACTCGCACAGCAGTAGGTATCAGTTTTGATATAAAATTTGAAGATGATCTAATTCAAGACAGTGAAGTAGCTAATCAAGCAGTCATCACAAATGGAGAAAATACTTTTAACCTAGATGCTACAGTTCCTATCCCTTATGGTGGAGAGTATGGTGATAAATTTGGAGAACAAGCTGGAGAGGCAAACGAAAGAGCAGACTGGACAGTTTATTTGAACCCCAACCGTTCAAGAATTCGTAACTTTGTATTAACAGATAATCCTGATTTGAATTCAGTCTTATTAGAAGATACATTTAGAGTTTACGAAGCTTCAGTAGATCAGACAGGAAAATTAACAAAAACTGATAACCTTTTAGAAGAGGATAAGGATTATACACTTTCTATAGAAACAGATAATACAACGGGAAATCAGGAATTTGTTTTATCATTTAACGATGAGATTACAGAAGCGTATATATTAGAATATAGTTCCTTTATTGATCCTTTAACAAATAAAGGGGAGAGCATAAGTAATACTTTTAAAGTTGAAGGATTGAATGTGGAAGTTATTGAATCGTCAGAAAACGAAGTTGATATTGTTAAAAGCAACGTTGGGGGTGGAAGCGGCTCTAGTATTCGCGGTTCTTTAGCTTTGCAAAAGACAGATGAAAGCGAGAATAAAGTTTTACAAGGTGCTGTTTTTGAGTTGCTTACCGAAGACGGCTCACAAGTTTTAAGAGTTGGTGAGACCGATAGTAATGGAGAACTTTTATTTGGAGGATTAAGAGGAGGAACTTATCTCTTAAGAGAAACAAAAGCACCAGATGGATATATAATAAGCGATGAATTAGCTGAAGGAATGTCTGTTACTTTAAATAATACTGAAGAAAATGAGGTAACAACTTTAGATCTGAAAAATTCATTAACAAAAGTAAATATAGAGAAAATTGAAATAACCAATTCTGGTACTTCTATTATTAACGATGAAGTAACTTATAATATTTATGATAGTGAGAATAATCTGGTAAGGGAAAGCATTACAGCTCTTGATGGGATTATTACAGTCGAGAATCTTGAACCTGGGAATTACTTCATAGAAGAAGTTGCTGCACCAGATGGATATATTAGAAACACAGAACGTGTAGAATTTACGATTTCAATTAATAGTAATGGGACGCAAACTGTTCCTACAATTGATATCATCAATTATCAAGGTAGCGTCGAATGGTATAAATTAAATGAAAAAGAAGAACCATTGCCAGGAGCTGTTTTTGAAATCACTGGTCCAAATGGATTTACCACTGAAGTAACATCCGATGAGAATGGTTTCGTTGAGGTTTTTGGATTGGCACCTGGAGACTATACTATTAAGGAAATTACAGCTTCTACAGATTATATCTTAAATACGGAAGAGGTCACTTTTACAATTGAAAATGAAAGTTTAGGTGAACCATCTCCGTTAGAATTAAATAACTTTGTCAACTACCAGGGGAAAGTTAAATTAGTAAAAACAAACGTTATAGGAGAACCATTATCCGGTGCTGAATTTACTCTTTTAAGAGGGGGATCGGTTATTAAAGAAAATCTGGTTTCAGATACAAATGGAGAAATATTTGTCGAAGGACTTGTTCCTGGTGAATATTCTTTCATTGAAACTGCTGCACCAGAAGGCTATATCCTGAATAAGGATTCTGCAGATTTCACAATAAATGCAAGTAACAAAGGAGAACCAGTAGTTGTAACTGCTGGAGACTTCTTGAACTATAAAGGATCTGTTGAATTAAATAAAATCGATACTAATGGATTACCGTTAACAGGTGCGGAATTTGAAATTAGAGATCAAGAGAACAATCTGATCTAAGACAACTTAATTTCAGATGAATCCGGAAAAGTAATGGCTGAAGGACTTGCACCTGGAAAATATTCAATTCAAGAAACTGCTGCACCAGAAGGCTATCTTTTAAATACACTGCCAATTGAGTTTGAGATTGTTTTTTCAGAAAATGGGGCAGTACAAACAGTCGATGCAGGAGAGGCAATTAATTACCAGGGAAGTGTGAGAATATCTAAGAGTGATTCCAGGAATAATGGTTTACAAGGAGCAGTCTTTGAAATTAGAAACATTGACGCACTAGTGTTGCATGAAACATATTATGTTTCATGCAACACTAGTGACTTCCTATATTTAAAATAAATAATTTGTAGTTAAAGACAGGTAGTTTTTCTACTTTACATTAGGAATCAATAAACAAACTTGCGAGTACATTTATAAGTGTACTTGCAAGTTTGTTTTATTATTTCTTGTTTAAATACATAAAATTGAGTAGAATCCTGTATCAAATGAACTGATAGTCAGAATTCGGACAAAAAATCTGTTTTTTATTGACTATACATAGATGAAGGTCTATATTACTTACATAGATACTTATCTATGTACGCTTATTAAATTAGTTATATAAAAGGAGCGAATAGAAGATGACAGAATTAGCAATATATGAACCAGCAATGTGCTGTGCTACAGGGGTATGCGGACCATCCGTAAACGAGGATTTATTACAAATTACTTCAGTTATTAATGCTTTAGATACACTAGATGGTTTTCAAGCAACAAGATACAGCTTGTCTAGCAACCCTCAAGCATTCGTTGACAATGCGTCTTTGAGCACGCTATTACAAGAAAAAGGTGCGGAAGCTTTACCAGTCACTTTATTAAACGGTGAAATTGTTAAAGTTGGCGATTACCCTTCAATGGAAGAAATAACAGCCTTTACAGGAGTACAATTTGTGCCAATGGATTCAGATACTGGTGGCTGTTGCGGACCCAACTCAGGATGTTGTTAGGAGGATTTAAAAAAAATGAGAAATTATCAACCAGAACAATTAAATCTTACAAAATATCTTTTCTTTACTGGTAAAGGCGGCGTAGGAAAAACGTCTACGGCTTGTGCTACAGCGGTATCATTAGCGGATAGCGGAAAAAACGTTATGTTGGTTAGTACGGATCCGGCTAGCAACTTGCAAGATGTTTTTGATAAAGAATTAACCAATAGCGGTCTAGAAATTCCAGAAGTCAAAGGGTTAACGGTTGCCAACTTTGATCCGGTAACTGCTGCGAATGATTACATGGAAAGTGTAGTAGGTCCTTATAGAGGAGTACTACCAGAATCAGCTGTAGCCAATATGGAAGAACAATTATTAGGTTCTTGCACTGTAGAAATTGCTTCTTTTAATGAATTTGCAGGATTTCTGACCAATCCAGAAGTAGAAGCTAAATATGATTACATTATTTTTGATACAGCACCAACCGGACATACATTAAGAATGTTGCAGCTTCCTTCTGCTTGGAGTAGTTTCTTGGACGAAAATACTACTGGAGTTTCCTGTATGGGACAACTATCAGGGTTAGGCGATAAACAAGAGATGTACAAACATGCAGTAGATACATTAGCCGATGGGGCAAAGACAACTTTAATGTTAGTGAGTCGCCCACAAAATGGACCGCTTATTGAAGCCAATAGAGCGTCAGAAGAATTAAAAGAAATTGGTGTTTCAAACCAACAACTCATTATCAACGGGCTATTAGAAAGACCGACGGATAGTATTTCTCAAAAGATATATGATGAACAACAATTGACTTTAAAAAATATGCCTGAAAATTTGAAACAATTCCCAGCATTTATGGTTCCACTACGTTCTTATAACGTTACAGGTGTGGAAAATCTCCGATCGCTCTTAAAATCAGATCAAGCAAATGTCGTAGTAAAAGCGCAAGAAGTAAATGCCTACCCTAAATTGCAACACATTGTAGATGAGTTAAATCGGACGCATAAAAAAGTTATTTTCACTATGGGTAATGGCGGCGTTGGTAAAACGACGATTGCGGCTGCTATCGCTACAGGTTTGGCCGCTAAAGGGAAAAAAGTTCATTTAGCCACAACAGATCCTGCGGCACATTTGGGTTTTGTTATACAAGAGTCGGACTCGATTAAAATGAGCCATATCGACGAGAAAAAAGAACTAGCGGATTATAAAGAAGAAGTGTTGTCTAAATCTCGTGAAACGATGTCTTCTGAAGAGTTAGATTATGTTGAAGAAGATTTGCGTTCTCCTTGTACCCAAGAAATTGCTGTTTTCAGAAGATTTGCAGAAATCGTGGCTACAGCTGACTGCGATGTAGTGGTGATTGACACTGCGCCAACTGGTCACACGCTATTACTATTAGATTCTTCCCAAAGCTATGCGAAAGAAGTAGAAAGAACTTCTGGTGAAGTGCCTGAGGCAGTTCGCAGATTGTTGCCAGTTTTACAAGATCCAAAACAAACTGAAGTGGTTATGGTAACTTTACCGGAAAATACCCCCGTTTATGAATCAATGCGTCTACAAGAAGATTTAGACCGTGCAGGAATCGCACATACGTGGTGGTTATTAAACAATAGCATGTTAGCGAGCGGTACGACCAATGAAATTTTAATGGCTCGTGCTCAAGGCGAAGTGACTTGGATTAATAAAGTAGCAGAATTATCTGACAATCATTTTGCGGTGGTTGAATGGAGTCATACAGAAGTAAAAGGTTCAGTAATAGAAACTATTTTAAATTAGCAATAATAATTATCCTATACATAGACAATAGGCTTCTATGTATGGCTTTTTCTTTTTTGAAAAAATATTGTGTATATATAGAATATCGTCTATATTAAGAATTAAGTAGAACAAGGATGAAAGGAGTTCTAAAAGTGGACTATGAATCTTATGCAAGAACGATGAAAGCTTTATCTGACCCTAAGAGAGTGAAAATATTAGATATGCTTTCTTGTGGAACAATGTGTGCTTGTGATGTGCTGGAACATTTTGATTTTACTCAACCCACTTTATCCCATCATATAAAAATACTGGTAGAGGCAGGCCTGGTGACTACTGAAAAAAGTGGAACTTGGCACAATTATTCCATTAATCAAGAAAGCGTAGAACAATTAATTGAGAATACAGCAGCTGTCTTTTCTCCTTCGGAAAGATGTGTATGTATCATTGACTCTAATCTGGAAGGAGAGAGTGGATTTGAAAAAATTAATTCTTTATGAGCCAGCAATGTGTTGTAGTACGGGAGTGTGTGGTCCTTCAATAGATAAAGATTTGATACGAGTGACTTCCGTTATTAAAGAATTAAAGAAAGTAGAAGGCGTTCAAGCTGTACGCTATAATTTATCCAACAATCCGAACTCTTTCGTTCGCAATAGCAAGGTCAGTGAAATGCTACAAGAAAAAGGCATGGAAGTTTTGCCGATAACTGTAGTGAATGACGAGATTGTTAAGACAAATTCATATCCTTCCAATAAGGAAATCGAAAGTTATCTCGACGTTCCTATAGGAACGTCAGTGAGCAACTAATTTTTGATATGAAAGAAAATCATGAGTTACGAAATTACTTTAAAGAAAAGAGCTGGGAAATATGAGAATTGTAATAATCGGATCAGTGGCTGCGGGCACATCTGTAGCGGCAAAAGCAAGAAGAAACACAGAAGAAGCAGAAATTGTAGTATATGATCAAGGGAAAGACATTTCTTATTCCGTTTGCGGAATTCCTTATCAAATGGGTGGGGAAGTTGAAAGTATCGATTCTTTAACACCACGTAATGCAGAATGGTTCAAAAAAAGATATGAAGTAGATATCTTTACAGAACATAAAGTAACTAAAATAAATCACGAGCAGAAAACACTCGAAATAAAAGATTTAGCTTCTGGAGAAACCAAAGAAGACCATTACGATGTCTTAGTTTTGGCCACTGGAGCCTCACCATTCACGCCACCTCCATTTAATCAAAATCAATATGATAATGTCTTCCAAGTGCGTAATATTCAAGACGCTCAAGACTTTGCTGCTTTTTCAACGAAACAGCCTAAAAAAGCTTTGATTATTGGTGCTGGATTTATCGGTTTAGAAATGACAGAACAATTAGTTCACAAAGGATTAGAGGTAACGGTCGTCCAGTTGGAAGACCAAGTAATGCCACCCATGGACGCGGATATGACTTTCCGAGTGGAAGAACATATGCGTGAAAAAGGAGTTCATCTTATCCTGAATGATACGGTAAAATCCATTGAAGGAGAATCCTCAATAGAGAGAGTAACAACTACAAATGGGGTTACGATTGAAACAGATATCGTCATCTTGTCTGCAGGTATACGTCCAAACACTGAACTAGCTAAAGAGATTGGTGTGGAAATTGGAGCTACAAGAGCGATTGCGGTGAATAAAAAAATGCAAACCAATCTTCCAGATATTTATGCCGTTGGAGACGTGGCAGAAAGCTTCTCTGTGATTACAGGAAAACCCATCTACCGTCCATTAGGATCAACGGCCAATAAAATGGGTCGAATTGCTGGAGATGTGATTACTGGCGGAAACCTAGAACATCGCGGCGTATTAGGTACCGGAATTTTCCGAATTTTTGATTTGCATGTTGGGCAAACAGGTCTAACAGAGAAAGAAGCCAAAGCAGAAGGTTATGAAGTTGAAGTTCTATATAATATCAAACCAGATCATGCTGAATATCTTGGTGGGAAAGAATTAACGATTAAAGCTTTAGCTGATAAAGAAACGAGTCGCATTTTAGGTGCACAAGTGATTGGAAAAGGCGGAGTAGATAAACGAATCGATGTACTTGCAACAGCCATTACATTTGGAGCCAAAGCAGAAGATCTCTTCCACCTGGATTTAGCCTATGCGCCACCATTTGCAACTACGAAAGATCCAGTCCTCTACACGGGTATGGCATTGGACAATGCGCTTCACAGAAATCCATTGATTACCCCAGAGGAAATTTTAAGACGTCAAGAAAATGGCGAGAAAATGCAAATAATTGATACGCGTTCGAAAAAAGATCATGAAAAATCTCATGTTAAGGGAGCTGTTCACATTGGCTTATATGATTTGAGAAGCCATTTAGAAAACCTAGATAAGAATGTCCCTACTGTAACGTACTGCAATAAAGGCACGACGGGCAATGCTGCACAAAATGTGTTGCTAAACCATGGTTTCAACGAAGTTTATAATCTTTCTGGCGGAAACAAGAACTACCAAAGTTATGTAAAAATGTTAGAATCGAAGTCGAAATAGATAAAAAAAAACCAGACAGCATATTTTAGCTGTCTGGTTTTTTTATTATAAGCAATAGCGAATGAGCTAAGGAACATTAAACGGCTTGTTGCAGTTGATAACGGGTATTTAGACTTTATAAAGAAATACAGTCTCGTGTTAGTACGGAAAATAGATTAAAGAATTTAATCTATTTTCCCCAACCCTGCGTTCTTCAAAACCTCGAAGTCAATCCCTCTGTTGCTACAACAGTTGGCCAACTGGCCGTTCACTGCAACTGCTGGAATAGTTTCTATTCCGTATTCCTTTGCTTTCGTTTCGCATTCTTTTGTTTCACACTTTTTGTTCAAATCATATATTACGACTTCACAATTCTTGCATGCTTGCTCTTTTACTTGTTGAACCGCATTGTCACATAGATAGCAACCTGCAGTGAAAACTTCGACTATTCTTTTAGCCATTATTATCTCCTCCTGTTAAACTCTTAATGATTGGACACCCGCATTGAGAACTACCTGTTCCAGCGCATTGAGCGGATAAATCTTGTAAAACTACTTTTATTTTTTCTAAGTCTTTTATCTGTGCTTCAATCTCATTAATTTTTTGGGTAGCAAACTGAAAGACTTCTTCAGAATCAAATTGAGTTTCATTGTCCGTAATAGAAATGAGTTTCTTGATTTCATTGAGCGTAAAACCTAGCTCTTGTGAGCGTTTAATAAATTTGATGCGATCTACATCTTCCAAAGAAAAAATGCGATAACCTGCCTCGGTTCTTGGAGGCTCAGGAATAAGCTGACGTTTTTCATAATACCGCACTGTTTCAATATTGACATGGGACTTTTCGGCAATCTCGCTTATTTTTAAGCCATTCACTCTCTCACCCTCTTCTTCATTTATACACCCTGTACCTAGGTATAAGGTCAAGACCAATCAGTTAATTTTTTATACTCTCATATGTCTCTATTTTAACATGTGAATGGACGACTTTACTTACCGTTCGCCATCTTAATAAATCTCTTTCTCCCCCAATATCCCATAATCAAAATGCTAACTACTATACCAATAATGCTAATAGTTATAGGCATATGAGGGATTTGAGGGGTTAAAACAAATCGCAGAGCCTCGTTCACATAAACTAACGGATTTAGCAATACGACAAATTGTATAATGGGTGTCACATCTAATGTGTCCCAGGAAAAGAATACAGATCCTAAAAAAACTAAGGGAATTAAAAAACCTGGAAACATTGCAGCAACTTGGCTTGGTTTTATAATAGTCCCAACGAGCAACCCAAGCGTTGCTGAAGAAATAGAGGCAAGCAAGATAATCAGGAGCAACATGAGGATACCTTGTAATGTAAGGGTCAAGTCTAAGGAGTTCCTCATAAAAATCAAAGAAAGAGGTAAGACAATTAAGCCGCCTATCCAAGCTTCTATAATACCTACGCACATTTTGGCTAAAGCAACGACTCCAACATTCACTGGAGCCATTAACCGATCTTCAATTTCCCTAGATACATTAAAATCCATAGTTAACGGAATCGCTGTTCCGTGTATCCCAGTGACTAGAATACTCATTCCCACGATCCCAGGAAACATTTGAGTCGGAAATGCGCTGGGAAGAAGTCCTACTCTCGGTAATATATATCCGTACAATAGAATAAGCATAAAAGGCAACATCGCTACACGAAAAACGAACTCCCACTTATCCCGACTCTGAACGACCAAATCTCTTTTCACCATGGCTTTAAATGTTACCCAGTAATTTGTTGAGAGTCTGTTATTCTGTTCTGCCATTCTCAGTGCCTCCTTTGCTTGTTAAATGAATAAATACATCTTCCAAAGTACTTCTGCTCAAGCTGATTGTCTCTAATGAAGTATCTAATGTCTTTATCCATTCCATAATTGGATTGAAATTTGGATGGGCAGTCCTTACATACAGTAGTAATTCATTTTCTTTCACCACTATATTTTCGACCTCTGGTAACTCTTTTGCTTGTTTAGCAATATCAGAAGAAAAATTGGAAAATGTAATGGAAATGATGTTATTAGCTGGAATTAATTCTTTTAGCTCTTCAGTTGTTCCAATTGCCTGTATTTCTCCTTTGTCCACTATTGCAATTCGGTCACATAATTGTTCTGGCTCTTCCATATAATGGGTTGTCAGAAAGATAGTCGTGCCTGCTTTATTCAATGTTAATATTTGTTCCCAAAGGATAGCTCGGTAAGCGGGGTCTAACCCTGTTGTCGGTTCATCTAAAAATAAAATATCTGGCTGGTGAATGATTGCTCGAGCAATTTTTAAACGTTGTGCCATTCCACCGGAATAACTTTTGACATAATCATGTTGGCGATCTTTCAATCCAAACTTTTCGAGATATTCATCTGCTCTTTGATTGGCGGTGGAATCATCTAACCCGAAATACTTAGCATGGTAAGTGAGATTTTCTCGTGCTGTCAGTCCTTTATCAAGATTATTATGTTGAGCAACGACACCAATTTTTTTGCGAGCCCGAGCAGGATTTTCTAAAATCTGTTGATTATTAATGAATATCTCTCCAGATGTTGGTTTACTCTGGGTCGTCAGCATACTAATCATGGTACTTTTCCCTGCACCATTAGGTCCGAGAAACCCAAATATTTCTCCCGCTTGAACTTCTAAATTGATTCCTTTAACGGCTTCAATCTTTCGAGATTTAGAAAGAACAAAATCTTTTTTTACATTTATTGCTTTGAGTATAGTGTCTGCCATTCTGTTCTCACCTTCCTATTTTAAATTCTACTTCATTATATAGTCTGCAGTTAGGTACGGGGTCAAGTGTTATAACTCTTCTATATAAAAAACGTATTTTAGAATGATAGAAAAAGATAAAGAAACAACTAAATAAACTGGTCCCTATGAAGAGGACTTTCTTTTAAGAGCTCTCTTCATAGGGGTCAGTTTATAGGAACTCCTAATTGTCTTCTGTATATTAAGTTATGCAATTTGCTTTATCCTGCTCCACTTCTGGGCCACAGTTTTGATATCTAAAAGATATTTGGCCGGAAAAGCTACTAACGGGAAGTTGTTCCTCTGGCTAGAATCAAGGCAATTAACGTCAAGCCACTAATGAGTTCTGCCTGAAATTAATAAAAACTAACTGTTAGAAATAAGGATATTGACAAGAGGGGATCTAACTAGATATACTTCATTCAAAAGGTCGTTTGAATGAGTAGGGGTGAAATTAAATGGATACAGATGTGTGTGCAACGAATATTATACATAAAGAGAAAGTAGCAATTATCAAAAATAATTTAAATGATAAGGACTTATCCAGTTTACTTGTGTTAGGAAAATGTTTTGTAGACTCTTCTCGAATTAAGATTTTTTATGCTTTAGAGACGTACAAGGAGATGTGTGTCTGTGATTTAGCTGCAATATTGGATGCTAGTATCGCTACAACGTCGCACCATTTGCGTTTTTTAAAAAAACACGGAATGACAAAGTCACGAAAAGACGGGAAAATGGTTTATTACTCTTTAGCAAATGAAGATGTACTTTCCGCTATTCGTGCTTTTTTAAAGTTGTCAGAAAGTTTATCTGTGAAATCTTAGTTTGGAGGAAATTAACTTGTTACAAAGCATTATTTCAGCTCTCGCTGTTTACATTTCTACGAGCATTGATTATTTATTTATCTTGCTGATTATTTTTTCTCAAAGCCATACTAAAAAAGGTCTCCGTCAGATTTTTTTGGGTCAATACCTCGGAACAGGAATCTTGGTAGCCATAAGTTTGTTTGCAGCATACGTGCTGAATTTTATTCCTCAAGATTGGATCATTGGTCTTCTGGGATTAATTCCTATTTACTTAGGGATTCGTGTGGCTTTTGTAGGCGAAGAGGAGGAAGAAGAAGGGGAAGTCATCGAAAAGTTAGGATCTAGAGGAACGAATCGTTTGTTTTGGACCGTTTCCTTAATAACGATTGCTTCTGGTGGCGATAACTTAGGAATCTATATTCCTTACTTTACCTCGTTATCTTTTCCAGCGATTGTCACTGCTTTAATCGTATTTGCTATCTCTGTTGCGGTTCTTTGCTATATCAGTTATAAATTGGCGAAAATTTCTTTTGTCTCTGAAACGCTAGAAAAATATGAACGAATCATTGTACCTATCGTATTTATTGGATTAGGGATTTTTATTATGATAGAAAATGGAACCATCCAAACTATATTAGGTTTGTAGAGGTCCTATTTAGGAAAGGAAGCAAACGATGAGTGAAAATAAAAAGTCCCATGAATGGATATTAGAAGGAATCGACTGTGCAAACTGCGCAGCCAAAGTAGAAAGAGGCGTCGCCAAGGTTGCAGGTGTCGCCAATAGTAGTGTGAACTATATGACAGAAACCTTGAGTTTCGAAGTGACAGAGGAAAAAGAACATCTTGTTTTATCCAATGTGCAACAAAAAGTTAAAAAATTGGAGCCTGATGTTACTTTAAAAAATAAAGTGGACGGCAGGTTGATTGAAATAAACCCGCCATTAATCAAGGTAAGTCATTTAAAAGATGATAGAAAGAACTACGAATGGATATTAGAAGGAATCGATTGTGCAAACTGTGCCGCCAAAGTGGAAAGAGGAGTTGCTACAGTTCCTGGGGTTACAAGCAGCAATGTCAATTTTATGACAGAGACACTGAGCTTTGAGGTAGCAGGTGGAAATAAAAACGACGTATTGGCTAGTGTAAAACAAACAGTAGGAACTTTAGAACCTGACGTCGTTCTGCGAAAAAAAGTGGACGGTACATTGGTTGGAAATGGAACTGATTCTCATAAAAATTCGACTTCTATCGAATCAATTTCTGCTAAAGATGAGACTAGCCACAAACAGACGAATAGAGCTTCTCTGGTCAATCTGTTTGGAAACAAAACTAAAGTGACCATTATTCGTTTAATACTAGGATTAGGAATATTAGTGACCGGAATGTTTCTTCCTATGGCTGGACAAGCCTCGCTTGGGTTGTTCATACTGGCTTATTTAATCACTGGTTATGATGTTGTAGGGCGTGCCATTAGAAATATTTTTCGAGGCCAAGTATTCGACGAAAATTTTCTAATGACCATTGCAACGTTAAGTGCTTTCTATATTCAAGAGTACCCCGAAGCTGTGGCAGTCATGCTTTTTTATCAAGTCGGAGAACTATTCCAAGATATTGCTGTTTCAAAATCCCGTCGCTCCATTGCGGATTTAATGGATATTCGACCTGATTATGCCAACTTAGTCACAGGAAACAACGTAGAAAAAGTTGCTCCTGAAACCATTAAGATTGGAGATCTTATTCTCATTCGTCCGGGCGAAAAAGTACCCTTGGATGGAAAAGTAGTGGAAGGTACTTCGGCGATGGACACTTCTGCTTTAACAGGCGAATCCGTTCCAAGGAGCGTAAAGCCAGAAGACTCTATTTTGAGCGGATTTATTAACAAAAACGGCTTGCTAAAAGTAGTTGTAGAAAAGCCCTTTGCAGAGTCGACTGTGAAGAAAATTTTAGATTTGGTCCAAAATGCTAGCGGACGGAAAGCACCTACAGAACAATTCATTACCAAATTTGCTCGCTACTATACTCCTATTGTGGTTATAGCTGCTGCATTATTGGCAATTGTTCCTCCATTGTTAATACCAGGAGCTACATTTAATGAATGGATATACAGGGCAAGTATCTTTTTGGTCATTTCATGCCCTTGTGCTTTAGTCGTTTCGATTCCAGTTGGTTTCTTTGGTGGGATTGGTTCTGCTTCCCGCAAAGGGATTTTAGTAAAAGGCAGCAATTTCCTCGAAGGTCTGAACGATCTTAAATACGTGGTGATGGACAAAACGGGTACATTGACAAAAGGAAAATTTGAATTAACAACTATTGAACCAAAGAATGGAGTCAATTCTGAGCAACTGCTTGAATTAGCGGCTTACGCCGAAGCTCATTCTACTCACCCTATTGCGGATTCCATTAAAGAGCGATATGGAAGAGATATTAAAGAAGAAAGAATTACCGCTTATAACGAAATTTCTGGTCATGGAATTCAAGCCACCATCGGTGGAAAAGAAGTGTTAGCAGGAAATGCCCGTCTAATGGATAAATTTTCTGTTGGTTTTACGGAAGTACAAGAAATTGGAACGGTTGTTTACTTAGCTGTAGATAAGGTTTACACCGGACATTTGCTTATTTCAGACGCGATTAAAGATGACGCAATTGAAAGTATTGCTGAAATGAAGAAATTAGGAATCAAGAACATTATCATGCTAACCGGAGATTCGAAAAAAGTTGGGGAAGCAGTAGCGAATAAATTAGGTATTACAGAAGTTTATAGCGAGTTACTTCCTCAAGATAAAGTAGCAAAATTTGAAGAAATTTTATCTCGGAAAGAAAAAAACGAAAAAGTTGCTTTCGTAGGGGATGGAATTAACGACACGCCTGTGCTAGCACGCTCAGATATTGGGATTGCTATGGGAGGTTTAGGATCAGACGCAGCGATAGAAGCTGCAGATGTAGTTCTTATGGATGACAGACCTTCTAAAATTGTCACTGCCATGCAAGTCGCTAAGAACACCCGTCGCATTGTTTGGCAAAATATTTTCTTTGCACTTGGAGTGAAAGGCTTATTCTTAGTCCTAGGAGCCTTTGGAATTGCCACTATGTGGGAAGCTGTATTTGCGGATGTGGGGGTAACAGTAATAGCGGTATTAAATTCAATGAGAATATTAAATAAGTAAGACTTTTAATTCATTCTTATAGTGGCATATATTTTATCAGTTCAAGTTAACAAAAAAGGGTAGGACAAAACCTCCCGGTAATTTAAAAAAGGTAATTGCATTTGTGCAATTACCTTTTTTGTCTATTTCAAATAGTTAAATAGATATTCAAAACACTCGCCTTTATTTTACTATTGAAACAGCAACATATGTCCTAAAATGTTTTCAATCTGAATAAGATACAATTATTTCCAAATATTTGCTTACAAAAAGAGTCCACTTTAAAAAAGTAACTGGGGAGAATGCTCAAGTGTTTTTTTTACACATGAGTATCCACTCCAGCTCATAATAATTATTTGTTCTGTTCCCTTCTGTAGTGACAGATTATTCAGTTGGTTCAGGAACTGTTTCATAATCCGCGATTCCATCATTAGTTTTATCGGCTAACTCAGGAGCATTGGTCTCATACAATGGAACAGTTGATTGTCGTCCGTTTCGAGAATACAAACTCGTTGCTTCTTCGCCGAGCTGTTCGTTAATTTGTTTTAGCTTTTCAAGTTGGTTTTGATAATCATAATCAGCTATGTCATCTTGCAATAATCCTTCAGGAGTATAGAAACGCAATAAATTGCTCTGCAGGATACTGTCAGAAGTGCTTAACTGTTGATTGGCATTGGCTTTTAATTGTTCCACTTCATCTAGTACTTCTTGAGAAGGTTCTAAAATTTGTTCACCGGTTTTTGTATCGTAAATAACTGAACCATTTACAGTATATTTCGGTGATACAATGTCTCCATTTCTAAAAGCAACCGTTTCATCATGTTCTTCTGAGAACAAGTCTGTTCCCATTAAGACATTATCAGTGGTTTCAATGCCTAACAAGTGAAGAAGAGTAGGGAGCATATCTACTTGTCCACCATAGGTATCGAAGACTTCACCATTGCCTGCACCTGGGACATGGAAGATAGCTGGAACTTCTTGCATGACTGCATTGTTGTAGCCGTTCCATTCCTCAGGATCTTCTCCAAGCAAAGGAGCTAAAGATTCATTACGGGCATTAGAAATACCATAATGATCTCCGTATAGGACAATAATCGAATCTTCATATAATCCTGAAGTTTTGAGATAATTAAAGAATTCTTCCACTGCTTGGTCCAAATAATGGGCAGTAACGAAGTAGTTATCAATGGTATTATCACCAGTTGTGGCTGCAGGGAAATCAACATTTGCCTCATCTAAAGGATAAGGGAAGTGATTTGAAACGGTAATGAATTTTGAATAAAACGGTTGTGGCAATTGTTCTAAATATTGAATGGATTCTTGGAAGAAAATTTTATCTTTCATACCATACTCAAGTTTGTTTTCTTCAGTAAACGTGTAATACTCATCATCGAAGAAGTAATCAATACCGAATGATTTGTACGTGTTATCACGGTTCCAGAATGAACCTACATTTCCATGGAACATTGCTGAAGTATATCCAGCTTCGGAACGTAAAATTTGAGAAGCGGATTGGAAAGTATTCGCAGTACCGTATTGGGTGAAGGCTCCACCTTGAGAACTACCAAATAAAGAATTTTCTACTAACATCTCTGAATCAGCTGTTTTTCCTTGTCCGACTTGATTGTAGAAATTTTCAAAACTGTAACTGTCTTGGTTATCGTAAAGGCTGTTGATGAAAGGTGTGACTTCATGAAGTTCGCCATTTTCATCTTCTAACTGATAATCGATTAAAAATTGCTGGAAGCTTTCCAATTGAAGATAAATCACGTTTTTGCCTTCAGCGACACCATAATAATCGGTGTTTGGTTCAGCATGATGATCTTGAACGTAACCCAATACATTTTCCATATCGGATTCATCAGCGCTAGCTTTCATTTGGTTGTTTTGAGCCGTTTGGTAACCGTCAAAGGCAGTAAAAAAGTTGACGCCTAAATATTTCACAATATAATTACGGTCGAAAGTACGTGCCAATAATTGCGGTCGATTGCTTTCCGCTAAAGCCAAGTTGGCTGCAAATAAAGTCATGCCTAAAGTGGTTGCTGCAACTGCATAACGCTTCAACATTGGACGTGGGTCCATTTTGATAGGAGATTTTTTGCTGTATGCCATAAACAACAGTAGAAAGAAATCAGACCAGTAAAGAATATCTTGTGGACGCAATAAAGCAAAAGCACTAGCGCCGATACCGTTTGATACTTTACCGGCACCAAGTATAGTTGAAATTGTTAGAAAGTCACTAAACTCACGGTAGTAAAGTACATTTGAGTAGATGAGCAAACTCGTTAAGAAATAAACAACGAACAATGCTCCATACGCTTTTTTAGACTTCGTAAAGTAAAGAGCGATAGAGAATAAGAATACGGTAGTTGCAATGGGGTTGATAAATAAGATGAACTCTTGGAATAATCCTTCAACACCAAGTTCAAATTCAACTTGATAGACTAAATACGATTTTAACCAAAACAGAATCACTGCAAAGGTAAAAAAGCCAAGTCGTTTAGAAAGAACATGTTTTAGTTGTGACACAGATATTGCCTCCTTTTTGAACACACACAAACTAGTACGTGCCATTTTAAATAAACAGCGATATTGTAAAAATATAGATCTTATTTTGTATATTTTTTGTATGTTTATTGTAATTTTCTACCATATTTCATTTTACAATTAATCAATAGGGTAGTCAATAAAACTAGAGTACAGGAGTCTTCAATGTAGGTACGAAGAATGGATTGAGATTTTTTATTAAACACTTCTTTTAAGAAAAATTTTTCTGCAAGAAGTTAATTCTCTTCATTATTATTTATGTACGTTATTTATTTTTTGAAAGAAATGAGATAGTGCCGGTTAGATTTATAGCCAAAAAGAGATTGGGATATAACTTCAAAGTTATATCCCAATCTCTTTTTGTTTGTAAAGCGGTTGTCAGTAGCTCTTTAAAATTACCTTAAGTAATACGGGAGTATCCTTTTTCGAATTCTTCCTTACTTATAGCTATTTCTATCGTGAGATGTTTTTTTACATCAGATTCATACGCAATCTCAGCTATTTCTTTTTTGATTTTTCGTGCCCTATTTACGTCTGTCGAGTCTATAAGGACACTAACAATAAGAGCATTTTCATCCCCGTCTAATGACCAAATGTGAAGATGGGAGAAATCTTTTACACCGGAAACGTTATTGATGGAATCAGCAAGTTTATTTACGTTTACATTGTTAGGGGAACCATTCAATAAAATTCTCATGGTATTGAAAAATTCCGGCAAGGTTTTATACAGAATGTAGAGCGCAATTAAAATCGATAGAACAGGGTCCAAACGATAAGCCTCGGTAAAATTCATTACAATACTTACAACCAAGACTCCAATCCATCCTAATACATCTTCCAACATATGGAGGTTCAACACACTCTCATTTTTAGAGCTCCCCTTGCTTAGAATCCAAGCCGCATATCCATTTAAAGCAATGGCCACGATAGCCAACCAGAACATGCCATTATAATTCACAGGTTGAGGTTCAATCAGACGTGGAATACTCCGATAAATCATGAAGAATGATCCACCTATCAATACCACTGCTGTTATCAACGCCCCTAACAGGGAAAAGCGCTTATAACCGAAAGTGAACCTTTCATCTTTCTTTTTCTCTGAGTATTCTTGAAAAAACCAAGCAAATCCAATGGAAATGGAGTCTCCCAAATCATGGATAGCATCCGACATAATCGATACACTGTTAAAAAGAAAACCAAATACAAATTCACTTATAGAGAAAATAAAATTAACAAAAAAAGCAATTTTTATATTTTTTTTAGGTTGATTCTGATGAGTGTCGTCATGATTTTTGTCTGTTTTTGACATTCGAAAATCCTCCTTCACTTATACTATGATTACCGCCAGCCATTAATTTTCTTGTTCTTTAATATGAGTTAAAACTTGTTCGAGAAGGCTGAAAACATGGTGATCATCGAGGCTATAGATCATGCTTTTACCTGCTCTTTTTGATTTCACTAAACGTGAATCTTTTAATGTTTTTAGTTGATGAGAAACAGCAGATTGTTCCATATCTAAAGAGAGGGCAATATTTCCTACACTAAGTTCTTCATGATGCAGCAGAAAAAGAATTGAAAGTCGTGTGGGGTCACTGATGATTTTAAAAAGCTTACTTACTTCTTGTGTAGATGCTTTATCTACTTGATATGGTTGTGGGGTGTTCATAAATAATCTCAATCCCTTCATATGATTGTTTGCTCATTCTTTAGGATATCACATACCATATAGAAAGCAAAGATTTTGTTTATGAGACTAAGAAAGTTACCTTCCTGCTTTTTTGGTAGTAAATAGAAATAAGAATAAAGAGAAATACTTTGACAGAGTTCAATTTCTGATATATAATGAGCACACAAACATATGAATGACTACTCAGTTATAGTTCGTAATCATTACGATTTTAGAGCAAAGGTAATTATATCTGTTTAGAAAGGTGAGAGAAAATGAAAAATATTCAAAAACAAAAATCCCATGAAAGTCATGATCATAGTCATGAACATGGTCACAATCACGACCATGATCACGGAAAGATGCCCATTATTTTGTACTTTATTGGTTTAGCATTAGCCATAATTGCGTTATTTCTAGATGGAGAAAATAGTTTATTACAAAATAGTTTGTTTTCAATTGCTTCGATTAGTGCGGGCTACCATGTTATTCTTCTTGAAGGAATTGGAGAAACGATTGAGAATACAAAATCTAAAAAGAGATTTACGCCTAACTCCCATATCTTAATGGGATTAGCTGCATTGGGGGCCTCACTGATCGGTAATTTCTGGGAAGGAACATTGCTGATTCTCATTTTCTCTGGGGCGCATTTTTTAGAAGATTATGCTGAAGGTAGAAGCAAACGAGAAATCACAAAATTACTTGAAATGAATCCGACGACTGCAAGATTAATCATGTCTGACGGAAATACAAAGATTGTTGATGTCAATGAACTAAAAGTAGGGGACCAACTCCAGGTACTGAACGGAGATCAAGTACCTATTGACGGAGTCATTTTAACTGGGAATACCTCCATTGACGAATCTTCTATCAATGGAGAAAGTATCCCTAAAGAAAAATCTAAAGGAGACGGGGTTTTTGGGAGTACGATTAATGGAACGGGTAGTTTCACAATGGAAGTCACAAAAGAAAATAAAGATACTGTCTTTTCAAAGATTTTACAATTAGTTAATCAAAATCAAAATAATCAAACGAAAGCTGCCAGTATTATCCAAAAGTTTGAACCGAAATATGTGACAGTTGTTTTAATTGCGATTCCACTCTTCATATTACTCACACCTTTGATGTTAGATTGGACTTGGTCACAAAGTATTTATAGAGGATTAGTTCTTTTAGTCGCAGCTTCTCCATGTGCTTTAGCAGCAGCTACCGTATCTGTAACATTATCAGCAACCTCTAATCTAGCCAAAAGAGGCGTGCTTTCAAAAGGAAGTTCTTATTTGTCGCAATTAGCCGATATTCAAGCCATTGGCTTTGATAAGACGGGAACCTTAACGAAAGGAAAACCAGAAGTAACCAATTATTATTTTGCTGATAGCGTAAACGAAGAAAAGATGATTGATATCGTAGTGGCTCTTGAAAAAGAATCTAATCATCCCTTAGCAGATGCCATTCTAAGAAAATTTGAACAAAAAAATAAATTAGATATGGAAGTAGAAAATCAAATTGGTAAAGGATTGACAGGAGATTACAAAGGTAAAAACTATCGTATAGGTAAGCCAACTTCTTTTTCAAATGTTGCAGATAAATACATTCGCCTAAATGATGAGTGGGCTTCAGAAGGTAAGACAGTCGTATACGTATCAGAAGAGGAAAAAGTTGTAGGACTTATTGCCCTTATGGACATTCCTAGTGAAAATGCAAAAGAAACGATTGAGTACTTCAAAAAACAAGGTATACACACTACCCTAATTACTGGAGACTCAGAAATGACGGGAAAAGCAGTTGCTAAACAATTAGGAATAGATGAAGTAATTGCGAATGTCATGCCGGAAGACAAATCACGTATTATAGACGAGCAAAAAGAAAAATATGGTGTAACAGCAATGGTGGGCGATGGTGTAAACGATGCACCCGCGCTTGTGAATGCTGATGTGGGAATCGCTATGGGTGACGGAACCGACGTTGCGGTAGAGGTATCTGACCTGGTTTTAATGAAAAATGATTTATTAAAATTAGTCCAATCCCATAATATTTCTTCTAAAATGAATCGTGTCATTTGGCAAAACATTATTTTTTCTATGGCTGTTGTCGCCTTTTTAGTTATAGCTAGTTTATTGGGTTTAACCGATATAGCGATTAGTGTCATTATCCACGAAGGAAGTACTTTGGTTGTTATACTAAACGGACTTCGATTGCTACGGTCTACCTAATCAACTGATAGTTAATATTAATGGGTATAAGAAAAAATCGATTAAATAATGAAGGTAGGGGATAAACGTGAAAAGAGTTGTCTTTGTGCGCCATGGTCAAAGCGAATGGAACGCGTTGAATCAATTTACTGGTTGGGTGGACGTTGATCTTACGAAGTTAGGGCTGAAAGAAGCTCACGAAGCGGGACTTAAAATCAAAAGAGCTGGATTAGAGTTTGATTTAGCCTTTACTTCTGTTTTGAAACGAGCCATTAAAACTTGTCACATTATCTTAGAGGATTCCGATCAACTCTGGGTACCTGAAATCAAAACCTGGCGTTTGAACGAGCGCCATTATGGAGCTTTGCAAGGACTCAACAAGGAAGCGACTGCTGAGAAATTTGGTATTCAGCAAGTTCAGATTTGGCGTCGATCCTACGATACGCTGCCTCCACTAGCAAAACCAGAGGATCCTAATTCTGCTTTAAATGATCGACGTTATGCCCATTTACAAAAACGGAGTATCCCAATGGGTGAGAACTTGAAAATTACGTTGGCCAGGGTTATGCCCTTTTGGGAAGATGAAATTGCACCGGCAATTCTAGATCAGAAAACCGTCTTAGTAGTTGCCCATGGTAATTCCATTCGAGCGTTAGCGAAATATATGGAAAATATACCTGAGGATAAAATCATGGAACTAGAGATACCGACAGGACAACCACTTGTTTATGAATTAAATGAGGGATTAGAAGTTATTAGAAAATATTATCCTTAAGTCAGAGAGCTCGTCATAGGAAGAAATTTCTTATGTACGAGTTTTTCGTATATTAATGTAAACTAGAGAGATCCTGTATCTCTCAATTTGCTAGTTAGGAACTATACTTCCTTGGTTCCTGTTGTATATAATAAATAGTGGTTGTATCACTGAAAAGAGAGGTTATTTATGATTTTATATTACCTACTGGCAGCTGTTTTGATTGCCATAGACCAAATGGTCAAATGGAAAATTGTCCAGAATTTTTCCTTATACGATGAGCTGGAAGTTATTCCAGAATTTTTTTCCCTGTACTACATTCAGAATCGTGGAGCCGCTTGGGGAATATTGCCAGGGAGGATGGGTTTTTTTTCATCATCACCATCCTGATAGTAGGGTACCTGATCTACACATTCCATAACTTGCCACAGAAGAGTATTTTATCTGGTATCAGCTTTTCTTTCATCCTGGCGGGTGCTTTGGGCAATTTCATTGATCGTATGCGCTTAGGCTATGTTATAGACATGTTTCGATTCGATTTCATTGATTTTCCGATATTCAATGTAGCAGATGTTTTCCTTACCATCGGAGTGGGTACCCTGATGGTCTACCTCCTCTTTTTCGAAAAAGAGGAGGGCATTGCATCCAAAAAGGGATTAGGGAAATGAGACGAGCGATAGAAAGGGCCAATATAGTATTCGATCCAAAGCAATTAAAAAGAGTCAGGGAGTTTATCTTAGAAGCTGATTCCAGTATTACGCCGGAATTAGCTTTTTCTTCAATTTGAACTTTTGATTACTGCCTTTCTCATAAAAATGTGGAAAAATCATCAACCGCCTAAATAAATAGTTTCCACTAGCTTGTGTTGAAATTCGTTTTATATCTCTTTATTTTTGTTTCGATCTCCGTCAATCTTATATAAGTTAATTTTAGGTAACTAAAGATGATAAAAATATTTCTTGAAAATCAATCATACCCTTTATTCGCTTGTCACTTTTGCAGCGATTTTACTCTCGTAACTAACTAGATTTATGAACAATAATATAATTGTACAGCCAGTATAATCTCTTCTTTAAATGTATAATCTGGCTTCATTTTAATAGAATTTTACTGCTTTATTATTTAAACAAAATTCATTTAACTAATTTTCCATAATTCTCCCTACAGGTTGACTTCTTTTGTACTCAATTCTATAATTCATTATAGGGTATAGGGGTATGCCCTATACCCTATAATGAATTATAGGAGGAATTTTATGGCACACCATCCAGATCATAGCAAAGAAAATATAGTTAAACGTCTTAATCGTATTGAAGGTCAAATCGGCGGGATAAAAAACATGATTATGGACGATCGTCCTTATGATGAGGTTATTGTCCAATTGAACTCTTCAAGATCTGCGCTACAAAAAATTAGTCAAATTTTATTGGAAGCTCATGCGGATCATACTTTTATGGATGCTGTTTCAAGTGGCCAAACTGAAAAAGAATTAGAAAGTTTACGTCGCGCTATCAAACAATATAGCAAGATGATTTAGGAAGGTTAATCATTCATGAAAAAATTAAAAGAAAATAAAGTTCTTTCTTTAGCCATTCCAGCCACCATTGAAAATATTTTACAGACACTCGTTGGTTTTATCGATACGATGATGATTTCTAGAATTGGATTGCTAGCGGTAACAGCAGTTGGTGTTACTAACACTATATTAAATGTCTACTTGGCGGTGTTTATTGCGCTAGGAGTGGGAGCGTCTGCCTTAATTGCTCAATATTTAGGAGCAAATAAAGAAAAAGAATCCCAAAAAATTACAAACCAATCGGTTGTTTTAGCTCTTGTTGTAGGCCTTATTTTCTCTCTTGTCTCTCTGTTTTTTTGGAAAACCGTTGTTAGCGACTATGGGAGCTTCAGATGAAGTTTTAATTTATTCGACACAATTCTTCTATATTGTCGGAGGGACGTCTGTCTTTATCTCCCTTATGACTGTTTTAGGGAGTATATTAAGGGTAACTGGCGACACAAGAACACCAATGAAAGTTACTGCGGTCGTAAACATAGGAAATATCGTATTAGATTATATTCTGATTTTTGGTTTAGGACCCATACCCGCATTAGGCGTTATTGGAACTGCAATTGGTACGGCAGTTTCACGATTAATAGGCACAATTTTATTGTTAAATAAAGTTCAAAAATCGAGTAGTCCCATAGATTTTCCAACTCTATTTAAAAAATCGAATTATAAATTTTTAATTAACCTGACTATTCCAGCTACTCTAGAACGTTTAGTCATGCGTTTGGGCCAAGTTCTTTATTTTGGTTTAATCGTCAGTATTGGCGCAAAAACTTTTGCAGCTCATTCTATTGCCGGAAACATTGAAAGCTTCACTTATATGCCTGCATATGGACTAGCTACAGCTTCCGCTACTTTAGTAGGAAATAGTATCGGAGCAAAAGATTTATCTAAAGCTAGCCATTACGCTTACTCAGCAGCTAAATATGGGGTGATATCCATGTCTATATTAGGTATCATTTTATTTTTCGGTTCACCACTATTTGCTACACTATTTACCAATGATTCTGAAGCTATTAATCAAATCGTAACAGCTCTTAGAATCGATTCATTCGCACAGCCCGTTTTAGCGATTAGTTTGATTACTACTGGTTCGCTACAAGGTATGGGTGACACCAAATCACCTTTGTACAGTACCGCATTTGGTATGTGGGTTATTCGAGTGGTTGGAGTCATTGTATTATCGAAAATATTTAATCTAGGTATAGCCGGCGTGTGGTTGTCAATTGCTATCGACTTATCTTTACGTTCTCTATTTTTAGTCTATAGATTTAAAAATAATATTAAGATCTTAGATAATGAATATCAAAGGTCATAATCCAAGTTTAAGTTAACTACTAGTTCACTTTGTATGTATAAAAAAATAAAAGGAGAAGCTGCTTACAGATGAAAATAACAGATATACTAAAAATGGGTCATTTAAACTACAGCGGAACTTTGGATCAGTCACAAAATGTAAAAGGAATCACTGATAATTCAAATGAAGTCGGCTCTGGCTATATATTCATAGCAATCAAAGGGTACAAGGAAGATGGGAACCTCTACATCCCGCAAGCCATTGTTAATGGGGCAATCCTTATTATTGGAGAAAATGATCTCACTGATTTAACAGTTCCTTATTTGAAAGTAAAAAATGCTCGAAAGGCATTAGGTCAAGTAGCAAAGGAATTTTATAAAGATCCCTCAAAAAATAAAATTATGATTGGCATTACTGGAACAAATGGTAAAACAACAATTGGTTTCTTTGTTAAACAGCTATTAGAAAAACAGGGTTACAGTGTTTCCTTGATTGGAACCATCTACAATGAAATCAATGGGAGAAGGATCCAATACGTCAATACGACGCCAAATGCTAAAGTAATCAATCAATTGCTAACGGCATCAACCGACCAAGTTGTGGTCATGGAAGTATCTTCTCAAGGGTTAGAACAAGACCGTTTGGAAGGAATCCAGTTTGATTATGCTTTATTTAATAATTTACAGCATGATCATTTAGATTACCACGGCACAATGGAAGAATACTTTGAATGCAAAGCCTTATTGTTCGAAAAACTTAAACTGGATGGTACAGCTATAATCAATTATGATGACAGCTGGGGCAAAAAACTGACCGAGCGTTTGACCGCACAAGGAAAAAAAGTCATAATTGTTGGCGAAGAACCGACTAATGAAGTTCAAATTTTAGCTAAAGAGCTAGACAACGTTTCAGTAAGGTATAAAAATAAGGAGTATAACTTGCGCACACCCTTACCTGGAGTGCATAATTTGGACAATTTAACGATGTCTAGTTGTGTCGCTCATGAACTGGGAGTACCTTATGAACAGGTTACACCTTATATGTCGCAGTTTTCTGGCATTGTAGGACGATTTGAAATTTTCGACTTATCCAATAAGGTAACGGTCGTCGTGGATTACGCTCATACGCCAGATGCTCTAGCTACTTCAATCAATACAGCCATCAGCAATGGTGCAAAACGCGTCATAACCGTATTCGGGTTTGCGGGCAACCGTGATAAATCCAAGCGAAAAGCAATGCTAGAAAATGTTTGCCGGTTAAGCACGTATGCTATTTTAACGGTAACCGAACTTTTTGGTTCAACAATCGACAACCTATATACCGATTATGTATCCATCCAAAAAGAGTGTCATGCAGTAGATAAAACGAGCATCATCATGGACCGAACATTGGCTATCCAAAAAGCGATTGGAGAAGCTGAAGCAGGTGACTGGGTGTTGTTATTAGGCAAAGGGCATGAGCAGTACAAAGAAAACTATGCTTTAAAGACCAAAACAGATCAAGAAACGGTACAATATTTGAAGAACAAGGAAATCAGCTCTCAACTTCAAAACGTTGATCGGTATAAAAACGAATTGATTAATAAGTTAAAATAGGGAAGCTTAGAAAAAGCTTACTATGCAAATCGAAGCTATGTCGTTTTAGACATAATTTATAAATGTAATACATCACTAGCGTTGCATTATTTTAATGCAACGCTAGTGACATTGACGGTGAAATTGTTTCTGATAAATTAATGACTGATGAAAGTGGACAGGTAGTGGCTGATGGATTAGCGCCAGGAGAGTATAAACTGCATGAAGTAACAGCTCCAGAAGGTTATATCATAAATACACTCCCTATTAGTTTTACTATTGATGAAGAAGCTGAAGGTGAACCTGCTGCTTTTGATTTAGAAGCGATGGTAAATTACAAAGGCTCTGTTGAATGGCAGAAAATTACTGAAGATGGAGAACCATTAACCGGCGCAGAATTTAAAGTGTTCAATCAGAATCAAGAGCTAGTTACAACAGTCAATTCAGATGAAAATGGTATGGTTCAAATCAGTGAACTAGCACCTGGAACATATACAGTTCAAGAAACTTCAACGATAGAAGGTTATATTCTAAATTCAGAGACATTTGATTTTACCATTGAAAATGAGTATATGGGCAAACCAGAACCTTTAATTTTAGATCAGTTTAAGAATTATCAAGGTAAAGTGCAGTTGATTAAAATGACTGATTCAAATGAACCTTTGGCTGGAGCAGTTTTTGATTTATTACGTGATGATGAAGTAATAGAATCTGGATTAACAACAGACGAAAATGGACAAGTTTATGTTGAAAGGTTAATTCCTGGAAACTATTCATTTGTTGAAACTTCAGCACCAGGAGGGTTCATTTTAAACACACAACCTCTTGATTTCGAAATAAAATCCGAAATAAAAGGCGAACCTGCTGTATTAAGAGTTGGTGACTTTGTTAACTATCGTGGTAATGTTGAACTTGAGAAAGTTGATATACAAGGAAATCCATTGGCTGGAGCTACCTTTGAAGTTAGAGACAGCAAGGGGAACATTGTTCGTAAAAATGTAACATCTGACAATGATGGAAAAGTACTGGTAGAGCACTTAGCTCCTGGAGAATATGTGATGAATGAAGTGCAAGCGCCAGTTGGATACTTGATAAATTCTACTACTTTACAGTTTACAGTTGATACAGAATCGATTGGTAAACCTGATACGATTCAATTAGGTCAATTTTTCAATTATCAGGGTGATCTTGAAATTCTTAAATTGAACGAGGATAAAGAACTTCTTGAGAATGCAGTATTCGATATCTTTGATGAAGAAGGAAATAAAGTAGCTCAAAACTTGAGTACGAATCAAAATGGTTCTATCTTACTGAGTGAACTAGCTCCTGGAAATTACAATATTGTTGAAACTAAAGCTCCAGATGGTTATCAATTGGATAATAAAACTTATTCTGTCACTATACCAAATACTAGTGAAGGCAAACCAGAACAAGTTTCTATTGAGATTACTAATAAAAGAGTTATAGTAAATCAGGAAAGTTCTGATATAAACGGATCCCTACCGCAGATGAATACTTCTTCATATCAGCTTATAATAGCATTAGTTGCGATCGGGTTAATCGTTTTAGGAATAACGTTATTCAGAAAAAATCAAGAAAATTAACATAATAGTTTAAAATACTCTCCAGAGAAATAAAATGGACCCTATAGAATGGACACTAAAAAAAGTGCCCTCTATAGGGTCTATTTTTGTATACTTATATAGAAAAATATAAGTATGGTTGATTTAAGATTATTCAGTCCATTAAAACCATATTCCACATTGACTGCACAACTACGTGCAGAAAGGAGCTACTAAATGTCAAAGTTAACATTTACACCAAAACAAATCCAATTTTTAAAGACAAACCCATATGTAAAAAATGTATCTGAAAAAAGCATTACTTATTCCGATGAATTCAAACGCCATTTTGTTTCAGAATCATTGGACTCAAAAACGGCAAAGCAAATATTTTCTGAAGCAGGATTTGATTTGGATATGCTTGGTGAAACTAGAGTAAAAGCATTCTCTAAGAAATGGCGAAAAAAATATCGGGATAATGGCGTTTTGGCGTTGAAAGACACTCGACAGGACCATTCGGGCAGAGTTCGAAAGACAGAACTAACATCTGAACAACAAATTGAAAAGTTACAAGCCAAAATCTCCTTACTAGAACAAGAAAATGAACTGTTAAAAAAATCAGAATGGAGCGAAAGGAGGCTAGAAAAAAACGAAAAGACTAGCGAAATCTTCGCAAGAATCCATAAAATGAAAACAGATGGTTCCTACACAGGAACCATTGTAGATGCATGTGATGTGTTGGAGGTTTCCCGTTCCGGTTACTACAATTATTTGAAGAGTTCAGGCACTAGGAATGTACGAGATGAAGAAGATCAGGCTTGGAGAACCAAAATTGAAAAAGCTTATAGTTATCGTGGTTACGAGAAAGGCTCTCGAAGCATTGTCATGTATTTCAAGAATATTCTGGGTATCACAGTCAATCGTAAAAAGGTACAGCGTTTGATGAGGAAATTTAATATTTTCTGCCCCATTCGTAAAGCGAATCCCTATAAAAGAATGGCAAAAGCTACCAAAGAACATCGCACTGTTGAAAACCAGCTGGAACGTCAATTTGATCAAGGGATAGCCCACAAAGTTCTATTAACAGATATTACTTACCTACCTGGAGCTGATGGTTTCCTGGGTTATTTATCAACCATTAAAGATGGTACGACGAAAGAAATTTTAGCTCATTATGTATCTGATAATCTAAAACTTGATATTTCGCTAAACACCGTAGATGCTTTAATGAGCGCTCACGGTGCAACGTTACATAAAGATGCTTTTATCCATTCAGATCAAGGCGTACATTACACTAGCCCTAAATTTCATAAGAAGTTGATAGAGAATCATTTAGGGCAGTCCATGTCCAGAAGAGGTAACTGTTGGGACAACGCCCCCCAAGAGTCATTCTTCGGACATTTGAAGGATGAAATGAACTATGAAAATTGTACGAACCTAGAAGAATTGCGAGCAACTGTGAGTGATTACATTGACTATTATAATAATGAACGTGGGCAATGGAACCTAAAAAAATTGCCCCCTGTTCATTACAGGGAACAATTTTTATCAGGTATTGCATAAGGTCTCTTTTTTTAAATGTCTTTGACATAGGGTCCATTTTAAAATCTGGAGGGTATTTTTAAAATTTAAGATAAAATAAGGTAGTGAGAAAATGAATAAAGATCAAAAAACAGGTATTGTATTGACTGCAATTGGGATTTTTCTATTTGCCATGATTCCTCTGAGTGATTATATAATTAATAGTATATCTAAACAGGCCGTTGAAGAATTATCCATTGAGAACATTAGGCAAGGTGAACAAGCGGATGCTGATTTCGATTTTGATCAGGTGCAAGAAATCAATGCATCTTCGTTCACATCATTGTTGAACTTTTCCGATGAGGCTATCGGAGTGATTTCAATTCCTGAAGTATCTATGGAATTACCTATTTTCAAGGGTCTGGATAATGATAAATTAATGGTCGGTGCGGGAACTATGAAAGAAAATCAGATTATGGGAGAAGGTAATTATGCATTAGCAGGGCATAATTGGAGAGACAAAACGACTCTATTTTCTCCGCTGCATCGTGTTAAAAAAGGTATGATTATCTATGTGAAAGATTTGCAGAAGGAATATGAATATCGTATCGATAAAATAATAATGGTAGATCCAAACCGACTAGAAGTTATTGACGAAACGGAAACTGCGACACTCACACTAGTCACTTGTAATCATGATGGTACGGAACGACTGATTGTTCAAGCAGTTTTAGTGAATTCATAAAAACACAAAATGTATTAGCGTCAAAGAAATGACTATGCTAAAATTAAGGAAGCGTTTTTATTAACTTGTATAGGAGTAATAATTATGTCTTTTTTTGGTAAACTTGATTTTAATGAATTGTCAGAAACAGATAGAGCAATCTATCACTATATGTCTAGTCATAGTGACAAGATCTCTTATATGCGAGTAAGAGAAATTGCGAATGAATCACACACATCAGCCTCTTCTGTGATGCGCTTCATCCGCAAACTAGGTTTTGAAAGTTTTACTGAATTTCGAAGGCAATTCAAATCACCAGAAACAGAAACCAACGATATCATTAATGGAACTAATTTTTTAAAACCCGAAAATTTCCCGAGGGACATTGAGTCTAAAGTTTTAAATATAGCTCAGAAAATGCTGGAATGTGAAAATATTATTTTTTATGGAATTGGAGCATCCGGTTCAGTATGCGAGTATGCTGCAAGAAGATTTGCCACAATTGGCTATAATAGTTACGCATTAACAGATCACACATATCCTATATTTTCCAAGCTGAAAAATACAACTGATAATATGCTAGTATCTTTATCTGTTACTGGAACAACCACAGAAATAGTTGAATTAGTTAATGGGTTTAAGAATAAACCTGACTATACAACTGTCGCCGTAACAAGTGATGCCAATAGTACATTAGCTAGAATGTCTGATTATGTTATTGATTATTCTATAGAAGTACATCGTATAAACAAACATGAGGATCTCACTAGTCAGATACCATGTATTTTTTTAATAGAAGCTTTATCAGAGGCTTTAAGGCAACTCACTATTAAATAAAACACTTTGATGGTACAACCTGTATCATCATGGTGTTTTTTTCAATTTTCCGGAACATAACCCATTTACAGAAATCATATAGTTTTTAAAAATGTTTTAAAATATACTAATTATATAGAAAGTTACCGAAGGGATGAAAGTAATGAAACAGTTACCTGAAGATTTTTTATGGGGTGGAGCAGTAGCTGCTCATCAGCTAGAAGGGGCATGGAATGTTGCTGGTAAAGGGGTTAGTATTGCTGATGTTATGACAGCTGGATCTAATGGAGTAGACCGTAAGATTACAGATGGAGTAGTAGAAGGAGAATATTATCCCAATCATGAAGCAATAGATTTTTATCATAGATACAAAGAAGATATTCAATATTTTAAAGAAATGGGACTAAAAGTTTTTCGAACTTCTATTAATTGGACTAGAATTTTTCCTGATGGAGATGAGACAGAACCAAATGAAGAAGGATTAAAATTTTATGATGATTTATTCGATGAACTATTAAAAAATGATATTGAGCCCGTAATCACTTTGTGTCATTTTGAAATTCCGTATGCACTGTATAAAAAATATGGAGGATTTAAAAATAAAAAGTTAATTGATTTTTTTGTGCATTATGCAGAAACGGTTATGAACCGTTACAAAGATAAAGTCAAGTATTGGATGACTTTTAATGAAATCAATAATCAAGCTGATGGACAACATACTCTTCATACCTGGACCAATTCGGCAATTAAGTTCAACGAAGGTGAAAATAAAGAAGCTATTGTGTTTCAAGCTGCTGTTAATGAGCTGATTGCCAGTGCACGAGTAGTCAAATTAGGACATAAAATCAATCCGGATTTTCAAATTGGATGTATGATGGCCTATGTACCGATTTATCCCTATTCAAGTAATCCAGCTGATCAGATGGCTGCTCTTAAAGTTATGGAAAGACGTTTCTTTTACAGTGATATTCATGCTAGAGGGAAAGTTCCTGCGTATGCAAAGAAAGACTGGCAAAGAAAAAATTATCATATAGATCTGAGTAGCAAAGAAGAGAGGATTTTAGAAGAGGGAACAGTAGATTTCATAGGATTTAGTTATTATATGTCAGGAGCAGTTACCACAGTCCCAGAAGTCAAGGGACAGGAGATTTTAGACTTTCCAAATGCAAAATGGGTCGAAAATCCTTATGTTAACTCTAGTGATTGGGGATGGCAAATTGATCCTATTGGTTTGAGATATACATTAAATGCAGTTTACGAACGATATAACCTTCCTTTATTCATTGTAGAAAATGGTTTTGGAGCATACGATAAATTAGAAGATAATAAAATTCATGACCAATATAGAATAGAGTATTTAAAAGCTCACATTGAGCAGATGAAGCTTGCAGTAGTTGAAGATGGAGTAGAACTGCTGGGATATACGCCATGGGGAATCATCGATATTGTTAGCTTTGGATCTGGCGAAATGGAGAAACGATATGGATTTATTCATGTAGATAAAGATAATTATGGCAAGGGAACACTTAGAAGACGACGAAAAGATTCTTTCTATTGGTATAAGCGAGTTATTACTTCAAAAGGTCAGGAGCTGTAAAAGAAATCCACCAGATAAATTAATAAATGAAATAAACTTTTAAACAAAAAATACAATCTCTATTAATCTCTATTTTATAAGATGTTAATGAGACTGTATTTTTTTATGCTTTTATTTCTACCTCAATAGATGTCCTATTACATACAAAGGGCATTATCATCTTTGAAAATACTTATCAAAAGGAGGAATAAGGTTTGCACTTATTATGTACAACATTGCATAGAAAGAAATTACTATTTATATAAAGAATTGATCCTCATAGAGTCTTGCTGATATAAACATTTAACTAAGATAGAATAAAGGTTAATAAAAATCTTGTAGTATCACAAAATTATAAAAGGAAATCATATTGAATATAACAAGAAGTTTCTAAAATAAATTTAGCCGAACTCATTTCATAAAATTAAATCTTTCATATATAATTGTGATTCTATTCACTGATTAAAGATTTTGTTGTATAGTGTACGTGTTAAATCAATTAATGTAAAGGCAGATAAAAAACAGTGAAATTGTGTATTTTTCTCAATCTGTTTAGCTATTTGTCTTTAGCTGAGAAAATATATAAGGAGGAATATATATGTCAAATCGTATGGTGTTAAATGAAACCGCTTATTTCGGGAAAGGAGCAATTCAGGATATTACTTCAGAAATCCAAAAAAGAGGATTTCAAAATATTGCAGTCATTACAGACAAGGGACTTGTTGATCATGGACTAGTCTCTAAAGTTACTGATTTACTTGATGAACAAGTTATTTCTTATACAGTATTTGATCAAGTTGTACCGAATCCGACAGTTAATAATGTGAAAAATGGAGTAGAGTTTGTTAAAGAAGTGAATGCGGATTGTATTATAGCAATTGGTGGAGGTTCGCCAATCGATACTGCAAAAGCAATTGCTATTATAACAACGAATCCAGAGTTTTCTGATGTTGTAAGTCTAGAAGGTGTTGCTGATACGAAGCATGCATGCCTTCCTATACTGGCAGTTCCGACCACATCTGGCACATCTGCTGAAGTCACCATCAATTATGTTATAACAGATGAAGAGAAAAATCGTAAATTTGTTTGTGCAGATCCCCACGATATTCCAATTGTGGCTTTTGTAGATAGTGAAATGATGATGGGCATGCCAAAATCTTTAGCAGCTGCAACAGGTATGGATGCGATGACGCATGCAATTGAAGGATACATTACAAAAGGTGCATGGAAAATGACTGATATATTGCACATTAACGCAATCGAAATGATTGGATCTGCATTAAGAGATTCTGTAGAAGGAAACTTGGAAGCAAGAGAGCAAATGGCACTTGCCCAATATATTGCAGGGATGGGTTTTTCAAATGTTGGTTTGGGTCTTGTTCATGGGATGGCTCATCCATTGAGTGCCTGGTACAATATTCCTCATGGAGTAGCATGTGCATCTCTTTTACCTAGTGTAATGAAATATAACAAAGAGTATACAGGTGAAAAATACAGAGAAATTGCTAAAGCCTTAAAAGTTGAGAATGTGGACAGTCTGACTTTAGAAGAAGCGAGAAATGCAGCTTGCGAGGCAATTGATCAATTAAGTAAAAATGTTGGTATTCCAGCAACAATTTCTGAACTTGGAGTTAAAAAAGAAGATATAGAAAGTATTGCTAAAGACGCTCTTGCTGATGTTTGTACTCCAGGTAATCCACGTGATGCGTCTATTCAGGATATTGTCGAGCTGTACAATAACCTGTTATAACGAATACAATTTGAAAAAACCATTCAACCAAATTTAAAATTTGGTTGAATGGTTTTTCTTAATAAATCTTCTAAATGATTTATGATAAGGAACTTTCGTTGCTTATATGGAAATTTTCAAAATTCCCAAATAATGCTTGCATAATGAAAATAGCTTTTATATACTTTAGATATAATTTCTTATAAGAAAACATTATTTCCAAATAAGAAATATTAAAAATGATCTAGGAGGAATTATTAGTGGAAACAAGATATGCAACAGGACCTAACGATGTTAAAAGATTAACTACCGAAGAATTGCGTAAACAGTTTATGGTAGAAAAACTGTTTGTTCCGGGAGAAGTCACCTTAACTTATACACATCATGATCGTATGATTTTTGGTGGGGTAGTTCCTACTGGTAAAACGTTATCGATCACTTTAGATAAAGAACTAGGTGTAGAGTATTTTCTTGAACGTAGAGAGCTTGGGTTAATCAACATCGGTGGAGATGGTACAGTAGTTATTGATGGAGAAAAACATGAAGTGAATAACCGTGATGGGTTTTATGTTGGGAAAGAAACAAAAGAACTGACATTTGATTCAGTTGACCCTAACAAGCCAGCTAAGTTCTATGTTGTATCCACACCGGCACACAAAAAATATCCAACGGTAAAATTAGACATCAATACAATGACACCCCTTGAAAAAGGAGAACAAAGCACATTAAATGAACGTAAAATCTATCAGTATGTACATCCGAATAATTGTGAGAGTTGCCAGCTGCAAATGGGATATACAATATTAGAACCAGGAAGTACATGGAATACCATGCCAGCACATACTCATGACCGCCGTATGGAAGTTTACCTGTATTTCAATATGGAACAGAATACTAGAGTTTTCCATTTTATGGGAGAACCGGATGAAACACGTCATTTAGTCATGGCAAATGAACAAGCAGTAATATCACCCAGCTGGTCTATTCATTGTGGTGTAGCTACAGCTGATTATACGTTTATCTGGGCAATGTGTGGTGAAAATATCACTTATGATGATATGGACCACGTAGAAATGTCTGAATTAAAATAATCATTCAAGAAATTAGGAGGAATAGAGAATGTCAAATTCATTAAAAGATTTTTCTTTGGATATGTTTTCACTAAAAGGTAAAGTTGCTTTAGTGACAGGTGGAAATACTGGACTTGGTATGGGCTACGTTGTTGCATTGGCAAAAGCAGGTGCGGATGTTATGGTGGCTACTTTTGATAACAATGTTGAAGAAGTTACCTCTCTGGTTGAACCTACTGGGGTAAAATTGGAATTTTATCAAGCTGACTTAACAAAAATTGATCAAATGGAAGCGATGGTAGAAAAGACGGTAGAAATATTTGGTAAAATCGATATTCTAGTTAATAATGCAGGAGCAATTAGACGTGCACCTTTATTAGAATATAAAGATGAAGACTGGCAAGCAGTTATTGATATCAATCAAAACTCTGTTTATTATTTAAGCCAACGTGTGGCTAAACACATGGTCTCTCAAGGATATGGAAAAATTATCAATATTGCTTCAATGCTATCATTCCAAGGCGGGAAATTTGTTCCTTCTTATACAGCAAGTAAACATGCTGTTCAAGGTCTGACAAGAGCTTTCGCTAATGAATTGGCTGAACATAATGTGACAGTTAATGCGATCGCACCTGGATATTTTGTTTCTGCTAATACC
Organism: Marinilactibacillus sp. 15R; assembly: GCF_001895285.1. Classification (NCBI taxonomy): domain Bacteria; kingdom Bacillati; phylum Bacillota; class Bacilli; order Lactobacillales; family Carnobacteriaceae; genus Marinilactibacillus; species Marinilactibacillus sp. 15R. The sequence continues at coordinate 2,215,516 of NZ_CP017761.1, read as the reverse complement.
GCTCCTATAAGAGCAGATGAACAGCGAAATAAAGAAATACTTGACCGTATTCCAGCAGCTAGATGGGGAGATCCTTCAGAGCTTATGGGAACTATGGTATTCCTTGCAAGTCCCGCTTCCGACTATGTTAATGGTCATGTATTAGCAGTAGACGGTGGATGGTTAACTAGATAAGGATTAAAAACAAAAGTAGCTACCTGGTCACACGGACTTGGTAGCTACATTTCTTAACTTAAAGATTCAATTAAGTTTTCTTTGGTTGTGAGCAAGTTTTGTTTAAGGGATTCTAATACTTCGTTAGAGAGACGATACTTAGGTAAGCTGATACTGATTGCACCATAATTTGTTTGCCCGACGGTAATACTAGAACCAATACAAAAGACATCTAAGTCATGCTCCCCATTGTCATAAGCAAAACCTTCTTGGCGCGCTAAGTTGATTTCTTCAAACAATCGTTCAGCTGTAGTAATAGTGTTTTCTGTTTTGCTGATCAGTTCATTTTTTTCAAGATAATAATCAATATCGTCATCGTCGAGATCTGCAAGTACTGCTTTTCCCATTGCAGAACAGTACATGGGTATCGATTTACCGATCTCGCTATACAAGGAAACAGGTTTTTTGCTAGCGATTTTAGTAATATATTTAATATGATCGAACTCATGAATTCCTAAGTGGACTGTTTCTCCAGTTACTTTTTGTAATTCTTCAAGATACGGTTGTGCGATTCTTTTTATGCTAAGTTGATGCAGGCTTTTGTTAGCATACTTCAGTAATCTTGGCCCTAAGCTGAATAATTTCGTATCCGGGTCCTTTTGAACGTAACCAATTAAAAGTAAGGTGTTTAATATTTTTGATGCAGTTGGAGGAGTCAGACCGGTGTGACTTGCTATTTCACTTAAGCGATGCTGGCTGTCATCACTCGACAGAAATTCTAAGATATCGTCTGCTTTTAATAAAACACTACCATAAGCTTGTTTTTGAACCATATGAATGCTCCTTATAATAAAATTATTTGTGAATATTTTCTTTAATATAGAGAAAGTTTCTATATAGGAAATTTTTATTATTATATCAGACGAAAGTCAAATTTTCAATCATTTATTTCTTATAAAGAAATTATATTTCTAATATAGAAATTTTAAAAGAGATTGTATATAATTATGTTAAGGCTTACAAAAATTTAAAAGGATGTTTTGGATTTATGAAATTTAACATAGGGATCAGAGCCCATGATATTGAGAATGATAATTTAGAAGGTTTAGCAAGCACTATAGAAAGTAAGGGTATACAATCTATTCAATTAGCGTTAATGAAATCTGTAAAAGAATTTCCTTTGAATTTGAAAAGCTTCAATGTTGGATTTGCCAGTAAAGTTGGTAGGATTTTTGATGAAAAAGGAATCGATATTTCAGTTTTAGGTTGTTACATTAATATGATCCACCCAGATAAAGGAGAGCAAAGAAGAGCGTTAGAATTTTTTAAAACGCATATTCGCTATGCTAGTCAGTTTAAAGCTGCTACAGTTGGAACTGAAACGGGTGGCGTCTATCCAGAGATTCAGTTTACAAAAGACAATTATACAGAGGAAGCATATTTAAAAGTAGTCAAAAGCGTAAAAGAATTGGTAACTGAAGCTGAAAAATTTGGGGTGATTATGACAGTAGAAGGGGGGATTAATCATCCGATTTACTCACCGAGCAGGATGAAGCGGCTTTTGGATGATATCGGTTCTCAAAACTTACAAGTCATACTTGATCCGGTCAATTATCTTTATCCTGAAGATGCTTCAACTGAAAAGCAACATAAAGTCATTGATGAAGCTTTTGATCTATTTGGAGAACGGATAACAGTAATCCACGCAAAAGATTTTATAGTTGAAAATAACGAGCTGAAAATTGTACCGGTTGGTAAAGGGAAGGTGGACTATGCTTACTTTATAAGAAAAATAAAGCAAGAAAAACCCATGATTCCGATATTGCTCGAAGAAACGAAAGAACCGCATATTAATGAAAGTATTCAATTTTTAAAAAATCATTTTAAGAATAACTGAAAAGCAAAGGATGAAAACAAATGACAACAGCAGAATTAAATAGAGATATGATTATTGAAAAGATTGATCTGTTAGCAGAGAATCTTTCTAATATTAAAGATGAAAATGGTGAGTTCCTATTTGAGTTAGATGGTATGATGATCGATGATAAAAGCTGGCATGTATGGAACTGGCCTCAAGGTGTAGGTTTATACGGGCTTCATGCATATTACAAACAAACAAAAAATAAAAAAGCAAAAAGAATTTTAAATGAATGGTTTGAACAACGATTACTAGAAGGTTCGCCACCAAAAAACGTCAATACTATGGCACCACTTTTAACAATGGCATTTATTTATGAAGAAGAAAATAAAACTGAGTTCAAGCCATTTTTAGAACAATGGGCTGATTGGGTAATGTATGATATGCCGCGTACAGATGAAAATGGACTGCAGCACATGACATATGGTCCCCCCAATACAAATCAATTGTGGGCAGATACTTTAATGATGACGGTATTACCTTTAGCTAAAATCGGATTATTATTGGATAAACCTGAATATGTCGAAGAAGCTAAAAGACAATTTCTGCTTCATATTAAATATTTAGCAGATAGAGAAACGGGTCTCTGGTATCATGGATGGACTTTTGAAGGACATCACCACTTTGCAGATGCACTTTGGGGTCGTGGAAACTGCTGGGCAACCATTGCTATTCCTGAAATCATAGAAATATTGGATCTGAAAAAAGGAGATCATTTATATGAATTCTTCATAGAAACTCTAGAAAGACAGGTCGCTGCATTAGAACAATATCAAGATGATAGCGGGTTATGGCCTACTTTGATCAATGAATCTGCTTCATATTTGGAAGCATCTGCCACAGCTGGATTTGTTTTCGGGATTTTAAAGGGTATTCGTAAACGCTATTTGTCTAGAGATTACTTACCAATGGCTGAAAAAGCGATCAAAGGGCTATTAGACAATATCAATGAAGAAGGTGAATTAGAAAAAGTCTCAATCGGAACAGCATTGAGAGATGATCTTGATTACTATAGAAGTATTAAATTAACAACAATGCCTTATGGACAATCATTAGCGATATTAGCGTTGTCTGAATACCTTTATATTTATGTTTAAAAGAAATTAGTAACAATACCTTGTATTAAAGAAGTAGAGAAAGTTCTGAAGAACTTCTCTACTTCTTTAAGTTTGTTATAGGTTATCTTGTAATAATGAACAAAAACTATTTTTATATTGAATATGGGAATAGATAGATTAATAGTTAAGTATTAAGTAAAGATAGAGTGCGGATTTAGTATCAGATATTTAAAGCTATCGTGTCTTTTTTTTGAGTTTTCGATAAGCTCCGGGATTTAATTGGTATATTTCTCTAAATAATTTATAAAAATGAGTTTTATTTTGTAATCCAATTGCTCGACAAATTTCTTCTATCGGTAAATCAGTACTTTCAATCAGAAACCTCGCACGTTTTATTCTTTCTTCAGTCACGAGTCTTAAAAAATTTTTGCCTGTTTTATCTTTGATGATTTCGGAAAGATAGTTCGTACTATAACTTAGATGATTTGATAACTTCTCCAGTGTAATACTCTGATAATCGGTTTCGATACTTTTCAATATTTCAATTACTATTTTGTTAGCTGAATTTTCTTTTTGAGTGGTATCTAAAGAATAAGTTGTATTCCCAACTAATTCCATGAAAAGTATAGTTAAATAATAACTTAATATTTCATTGGAAAAAGTTGAGGCAGTAAAGTATTTATTTAACATTTGTACCATAATGGATTTAATGTCAACGTTTTGGCTACTTTCAAATATGATTGACTGACCTTTTGATTTTTCAGAAACAGTACGGACTAAAAATTGAAATAGACTGCTATCTTGAGTATGAACTTGACTTAACCAGTTTAAATCAAATTTTGTTTGCGGGAAAATAATGTTTATCAAAATATCTTCATTTCCAAGTGCTTCAATAGAATGAGTAGAACCATGATCTAACAGCAAAAGTTCTCCTTCATTCAACATCTTTTGTGTGCCATTGATGATTTGATGACATTTACCTTTTAACATGTAATTCAATTCTAAAAATTGATGAGTATGCTCAGGATATTTTGCGAATCTATTATGTTTACTTATGTAGATTCGGTCATTTTTCAGAAAGTATTGATCAGTCAAAATCATCTTGCCATTTGTATATTGGAAAGATTCTTTAGGCAGATCCATTATAAAGTCTCCAGTTGTTCTTTGTTTCATTTCGATTGAATTATAATTATATAAGTACTGGTAAACGATTTCGTGCATTATACGAACCTCCTTAGTTAGAATTATAACTGAATTGAATCCGATTTCAAATTGATTGTGTAATTTTTTACATATAATTTACTATTAAATAAATTTTCCGAAAAATGGTTACTTTTTTACTTGAATATCGTCATTGGTTACGATTACAGGAGCCGATATGATGTAAGTGTAATTAAAGCGCTTTAATTTTATGTGGAAATCTAGTAATTATAGTTTGTAAGATGGGAGAGTAGTCATTATTAGAAATACTGTATGATAAGGAAATAGTTAATTAGTAAAAATCATTATTTAAATGGAGGTAATCATATTGTTCAAAAAAAGATGGTTTAGTTTACTTCTGGTAATTATACCAGCCTTGACTGCTTGTGGAACAACAAGTTCTGCAGAAGAAGTTAAAGTATTTAGATTTGCCTATGCAAGTAATAGCCAACCGGTAAAAGATTCCATGGCACTTTTTGGAGAGCTTGTAGAAGAAAAATCAAATGGCACAATGAAAGTAGATTTTTATCCAGATAGCCAACTAGGTGGTGAGACTGACTTGATTCAGTTGACTCAAACTGGTGCAATTGATTTTACGAAAGTCAGCGGAGCAGCTTTAGAAGGATTCTCAGAATATTATTCAATTTTTGGTATTCCATACCTTTTTGACGATGAAGAAAGTTTTTTCAAGGTAATGGAAGATGATAGCATTATGGATCAAATCTATGGATCTACAAGTGATTTAGGATTTAGTGGAATTACTTATTATGATAGTGGACAGAGAAGTTTTTATATGGTTGATGGTCCTGTAGAAACGCCTGATGATCTGCAAGGAAAGAAAATCAGAACAATGGAAAGTGAAACAGCTGTTAAGATGATGAGTTTATTAGGAGGATCAGCTGTACCTATGGGGAGTGATGAAGTATATGCCTCATTACAATCAGGATTGATAGATGGTTCTGAAAATAATGAATTCGTGCTGGTAACTGCCGGACATGGGAATGTAGCAAAATATTACAGTTATGATCAGCATACACGTATTCCGGATATTATTATTATGAATGATGAGAGACTAGCAGGATTAACGGAGGAAGAAAAAGATATTATTATGGATTCTGCTGCTGAGTCGACTGAATATGAAAAAGAAGTATTCAATGATGCCGTTGAAAAAGAAAAGGAAGCCGCAGCTGCAGATTATAATGTTGAATTTAATGAGGTTGATAGTGAACCATTTAGAGAATTGGTAGCCCCAATAGCAGAAGAATTTGAAAATGATGAAATTCTTGGCGAATTATACAACGAAATAATAGAAGCTCAAAAATAAGCAAAGAAGGTATAGTATGCAAACATTAAAAAAATATTTAAATAAGTTTCTTGAAACTGTCTGTAGTGTTTTGTTAGCTGTAATGTTACTGCTTGTATTATGGCAAATATTTGCACGTACTATTTTAAATGATCCAAGTACTGTAACGGAAGAAGTAGTTAGGTTTGCGCTAGTTTGGTTATCTATGTTGGCAGGTGCCTATTCAGTTGGTAGAAATGCTCACGTGGTAGTAACTTTTGTTCAAGATAAATTGAATAGAAAATACCGTTACTGGATAGCTCAAGTCATTCATGTGTTTTTTATGCTCTTTTCATTATCTGTATTGATTTATGGAGGATATAGAGGGATCTTGATTTCTATTCATCAAACTTCTCCTTCCTTAGGGATTTCTATGGGCTATGTATATCTAGCTGTACCCATCGCTGGAATCTTTTTCTTCTTATATAGTCTGATCAACTTGATTGATTTAAGAAAAATAGGAGAACTTGTTGATGAAGATAATAGACACGAATTAGAAAAGGAAGTGAATAATCATGGCGTTTGAAGCAGGACTTCTGTTACTCATAACTTTCATGATCTTACTGATCATCGGAGTTCCAATCGCAATTGCGATAGCGGTATCATCGCTATCAATCATTGTTCTTAACCTACCACTTGATATTACAATGTTTACTGCTTCTCAAAAGATCGTAACCAGTTTAAATAGTTTTACACTTATTTCCATTCCACTCTTCATTATGTCTGGGATTATTATGAATAACGGTGGAATAGCCAAGAGGCTGATTAAGTTTTCTATGTTATTAGTAGGTAAGATCCCTGGAGCCTTAGCGATAACGAATGCAATTGGTAATGGATTATTTGGTTCAATGTCAAGTTCTGCAATTGCAGCATCCACTGCGATTGGTGGTGTATTGGTTCCACAACAAATCGAAGCAGGATATGATAAAGGATATGCTGCAGCAGCAAATATTGCATCTGCACCGTCCGGCATGATTATTCCACCGAGTACTGCTTTTATTATGTATTCATTAGTTAGTGGTGCATCAATTTCTGCTTTATTCTTAGGCGGCTATGTTGTTGGTGCAGCTTGGATATTGATCGTTTCATTGATTTGCTATGTATTAGCGAAGAAAAACAAGTACCCTATTGTAAAAGTTGAACAAAGTGAAAGTAAGTTGAAAATTATAATGGATGCTGTTCCAAGTTTACTATTGATTTTCATTGTTATCGGAGGTATTTTGACAGGATTTTTCACAGCCATTGAAGCCTCAGCTGTTTGTGTAGCTTATTCATTAATATTATCAATGGTTTATAAAAGTATCAGTCTCAAAGACTTTCCAAATTTATTTAGACAAACAATTGAAACTTCAGGAACGATCATGTTACTACTAGCCACATCATCATTGATGTCTTTTGGAATGGCTTTGAATAGTATTCCCGCCGCAGTAAGTAATTTAGTTTTAGGAATTTCAGCAAATGCTTTCTTCACCTTATTGATTATTAATGTCATTTTCTTACTCGTCGGCTGTTTTATGGATGTTGGACCAGCGATCTTGATCTTTACACCAATATTTTTACCAATCGTACAAGAAATTGGAATTGATCCTGTACACTTTGGATTATTTGCAATAATGAACTTCTCAGTTGGCTCTATCACTCCACCAGTGGGAACAGGGTTATATGTAGGAGCAAGTGTAGCAAAAGTGAAATTCGAAACTGTTATTAGGCCATTGATGCCCTTCTATATTGGGATATTAGGATTATTGTTCTTGATCACTTACTTCCCCGATCTCTTTATGTGGTTCCCTAATTTATTGGGATAACTCACTCCTATTGAAATGAGCAAGTTATTGAGCAGGTAACTCCCAATAATCTATGAAAAATTATGTTTCCCAAATTTCTCGTTGCTCGTATGATGATTTCTGTCGATGAAGGTAATATAATCCAATCATTGTCTGGATTAAACAGCTTTATAACAGATCCAGTAAAGCAACGAGAAGTATAAGAAGGCATGTTTAAAAAACTTCGTTTTTTTGAAGTTTTTCGAGATATGTAAAATCACTTCTACAGTATTAGTCCGTGTACTGTAGAACACTGTTCCCGAAAGATAATAAACGGATCCACTTGTCGGGCATTGTTTTTGCATCATCATGGACGAATGGAATCCTCACAGGAACTTCGCCATCTAATGACTGATGTGGACGTAGAAAGTTGAAGCAGGCAGTAAAGCAAGCGACATGAGCACGTGCACCATTTTGAGATTTAAATCCATGGGTACCACGGTAATTGCCTTTGTAAGTCCGGTTCAATCGTTCGATGATTTGTTTAAGGGGCCTATATTGTCTAGATACTTCGTCCTCGTTGGTTAAACCAATGACTTGAGTGATATCGAAGTTCAGGCCGTGTTGGGCCAGGAAATGTTGTGCCAGTTTGTAAATGGGGTTTCCGTCAACGATGAGGTTTAAATCCTCAGGGATTTCGCTAGCTATATAGTGGTCGAGCACATCGTGAATGGCCCTGATTGCTAATTCAGTATTGCGTTTTTCAGACACTCTTTGGGATAAGATGATTTTATTCTTTGCATCGAAGAAGTAACAGATATAGTGCCATTTTTTCCCGACACGGATGTAGGTCTCGTCTCCACAGATCTGATCAGAAAGATCATAGGGGTAGTGTTGAGTAAGGGTGTAAAGTTGAGCCCCTGCTGCTGCCGCGTAGTTTAATATCGTCTGTCTACCAATCTTTACTCCGTGTATGTCGTAGATTAATGCGGCAACCTTAGGTGCAGGAAGGCCGTAATTAACGTGGTAGGTCAAAATCTCACCTAATAATCGAGGTGAGGCATGAATGCGACTTAAGTCAACTGGCGATTCAATCAGTCCATAGGACTTGATGTCCTCGAGTTTTAAATTAAACTGACGATAGACGTATCGTAGCTTTAAGTAGTATGGTGCGACAGTATAGAGTTCCTTTTGCTCCTCACTCAACTGGTTTAACGCCTGAATATAATAAGGACAAGTGTCGTTTTTACACTTGTAGATGTCGAATTCAGACCGTTGTTTAATCTTCTCAAGACACTTCTCACAGTGAGGACATTTGAGAATGACATCTTTAGAGTAATGATTCTTCGAATTAAATAAAGCACAACAGACTTTGCACTGATATTGTCCGTGCACACCATTATTCTTATAGAGATAGTTATGGGGCGCATGACACTTAGCGCAACGTACATTTTCAGGAACTTCAGAAGATGACTTGTGGCGACGAACAGGTTTGATCGGTTTACCTGCTTCCACGGCCTGTTTTAGAAGGTATTTATAGTCCGCCCGTTCAAGCTTTACAACTTTCGGTGGGTCATCAAGGGTCAATTTGTTGTAATCAAGCTTTGTGATATCGGTCCCTTTAGGTGGTCGATCACCCGCATCTTCAAGCCAAGTAATATAATCGTTTAAAAGTTGAATTAAACTGTTTTGCCACTTGATTTTATTAACTAAATACATGATAATCTGAAGTAGATTAGGCATCTCTTTTCACTCCTTAAGTGATGAATGTTTGTTTTAGTGAACTTCATTTTATCAGATTAAGGGGGGGAAGAGGTGCCTTTTTGTATTTTAATTGATAGAGCAACGATAGTTGCATTAAAACAACACGAAAAAACAAAAAAATTGGTAATTACTATTGAGCAAGGTGAGGTGTATGTATGAAAAATTATATTGCTGTAGATATCGGTGCTAGTAGCGGGCGACTGCTGCATAGCAAAGTAATTGATGGGAAACTTAAAATTGAAGAAATCCATCGTTTTAAAAATGGATTTCAGAGAATCAATCATCATGATCGATGGAATATCGATGCATTAGTACGAGAAGTTTTTATTGGTCTTGAAAAAGCAAAAGAAAAGGGAATTGACCATACCTATTTAGGAATAGACACTTGGGCAGTCGATTATGTACTGATAAATGATCATCAAGAAAAAATAGCAGATCCAATTAGTTACCGAGATAAAAGGACACAAAATCAAATTGAACAGTTAACAAGTAAATTTTCTAAAGAATTGATTTATGAGAAAACTGGGATTCAGTTTTTAGAGTTAAATACTCTTTATCAATTATTTGTAGAAAATAAAGCATTATTGAAGAAAGCAAATAAACTCTTGTTTATTCCAGATTATATTGGATTTATATTAACTGGAAAACAAGTAACAGAGGTAACTAATGCTTCGACAACGCAAATGCTCAATCTAAGAAGTTCATTATTTGATGAGGAACTTTTGGAATTAGTAGAAGCAACAGCAGATTTATTTGCTCCACTGACTGATGCTGGTACCTATCTCGGGAAAGTCCAGAATAAATGGTTAGATCAGTATGATATTCCAGAAGTCGAAGTGATCACTGTTGCTTCTCATGATACAGCGAGTGCAGTAGTTGGAGTACCAGCTACTGCACCTGGTAACTGGTCCTTCCTTTCTAGTGGTACGTGGTCACTTATTGGCATTGAGACAATTTCTCCAGTAAATAGTCAAAAAGCTTTCTTGAATAATTTCACCAACGAATGGGGAGCATATGGTACATATCGTTTCCTGAAAAATATTATGGGACTTTGGATGGTTCAAGAGGTTAAGAGACTATACAGTAATGATATGACATTTCCAGAAATGGCTAAAGCTGCAGACGACTATGAATATTTCACTTCTGTTTTGGATGTGAACGATACTAGATTTACTAATCCAGAAAATATGATTGAAGAAATTAGACAGGCATGCCGAGAAACGTCTCAGCCTGTTCCTCAAACGATAGGAGAAATAGTCAATTGTATCTACTCTAGTTTAGCGAAAAGTTATCAAGAGGAACTAGAGCATATCGAAGACATTGTTGGTAAAAAGGTGGAACATCTCTATATCGTAGGTGGTGGATCAAATGTTGAAACTTTGAACCAGTTAACAGCTGATTTAACAAATAGAACAGTTTACGCTGGTCCGAATGAAGCAACAGCTATAGGAAACGTGATCGTACAGATGATTACCATGAAAGATCTTTCAGATGTAAAAGAGGGTCGACAGTTGATAGAAAATTCATTTGAAATCAAAAAATATGAACCTAGGTTAGGATAGAGAGGCAGCACAGTATGAAACCAGAAGAAATCAAAAAACGATTTGAAGAATCAAAACAACGCTATTTAGAAATTGGCGTCGATGTGCAAAAAGCTTTAGATACCTTGCAGGAAATCAAAATATCCATGCACTGCTGGCAAGGGGACGACGTTATTGGATTTTTAAATCCGGATGGAGAACTTTCTGGCGGTATTATGTCGACAGGAGACTATCCGGGTCGTGCAAGAACTCCTAAAGAACTAAGGCGAGATCTAGATAAAGCGTTATCTCTGATTCCAGGAAAACATAAAATCAATCTGCATGCGATGTATGTAGATACTGATGAACAAATAGATTTTGATGAAATAGAGCCCAGACATTTCCAGAAGTGGATCGATTGGGCTAAGGAAAGAGAATTAGGCTTAGATTTCAATCCGACTTTCTTTAATCATAAAATGTTTAAAGATGGGTATACATTAGCCCATCCCGACAAAACAGTCAGAGATTTCTGGATCGAACATGGAAAACGTTCTAGAAAAATCGCCGAATACATCGGAAAAGAATTAGGACAGAAAAGCTACAATAATTTTTGGGTACCAGACGGCATGAAGGATAATCCGATTGATCGTTTATCTCCTAGAAAGAGGTTAATGGAGTCTTACGATGAAATTTTCAGTGAAAAAGTAAATCTTGATTATACTGAAGATACACTTGAATCAAAATTATTTGGTATAGGAGCAGAAGCTTATACAGTTGGATCTCATGAATTTTATATGGGATACGGTATCTCGAGAAATAAAACAATTTTAATGGATGCTGGGCATTATCACCCAACGGAAATGATATCTAATAAGATCTCTGCGCTTTCTTTATTTAATGAAAGTTTAATGCTACATGTAAGTAGACCGGTTCGTTGGGATAGTGATCATGTCATTATTATGGATGATGAGTTACAGGAAATTATGAAAGAAATCGTCCGCAATGATCTCTTGGATCGTACGGCTATTGGGCTAGATTTCTTTGATGCCACGATTAATCGAATTGCTGCATGGGTAGTTGGCGTTCGTAATGCTCAAAAGGCACTACTTAAAGCATTGCTAGATCCTGTAAATATGCTGAAAAAAGCAGAACTTGATTTTGATTATACGAAGAGACTTGTTTATACAGAAGAAATGAAAGACATGCCATACAGTGATATCTGGAATTACTTTTGTTTGATAAACGACGTGCCTGTTGGACTCTCTTGGTATGAAGAAGTTAAAGAATATGAAAAAAATGTATTATCACATCGCTCAAATTAAGTATTAGAAGGAGAAGCTGCAAATGAATAAAGATATACTAAAAAGCCCATTTGTAACAGAAATGAGCGAAATTACTCAATTAATGTACCAGCGCAACTGGGATGAAAGAAACGGTGGGAATATTACGCTACTTTTAAATGAAAATGAAGTAGCTGAGTATTTGGATCTTGAAAATATCGTTCGTACAATACCAATAGACTTTGATGCAAAAGAATTAGCCGGCAGCTACTTCTTAGTAACTGGATCTGGCAAATATTTCAAAAATGTACAAAAAGATCCTGCTAGGAATATTGGATTGATACGTGTTAGTGATGATGGAAAAGGAGTTGAGGTACTATGGGGTTATGAAGATGGTTCATTGCCTACGAGTGAGTTACCTAGTCATTTTCAAAGTCATATTGCTAGACTTAGTGTTGATCCGGAAAATAGAGTTATTATGCATTGTCACGCAACACACTTACTTGCCATGACATTTACTCATTCTTTGGACGAAAGAGAACTGACACGCAAACTGTGGCAATTATGCACAGAGTGTTTAGTTGTATTTCCTGAAGGTATATCTACCATTCCTTGGATCGTTCCAGGTACAAATGAAATAGGAGAAGCTACTTCTAATAAAATGAAAGAGACTCGATTAGTCGTATGGCCTTATCATGGTATTTATGGAGCAGGCAAAGATATGGATGAGACTTTTGGTTTAATTGAAACAGTTGAAAAAGCTGCAGAAGTTTATACTTATGTTCAAGCCCAAGGTGGAATGAAAGCTAAGATCAGTGATGAAGATTTGAAAAAGTTAGCTGATAGGTTCGGTGTAAAACCAAGAGCTGGATATTTAGATTAATAGGGTGTAAAGAAAGTGAGTGGGTACATTGATCAAAAAAGCTATACGAATGAAAGTCTACCCAGATAAGCATGAAGAATATAAAAAAAGACATGACGAATTGTGGCCAGAACTGGAAAAAGAATTGAAACAACATGGATGCCTGAGTTATACGATTTGGTTGGACGAAGAGACAAACTTCTTATTTGGTTATCTAGAAATAGAAGATGAAAATCAATGGGAGAAACTACCAGCAACAGAAATTAATAAAAAATGGTGGGACTATATGAAAGATGTTATGGATACAAACGAAGATCATTCTCCTATCACAAGTAACTTAAAAAATGTATTTGACTTGAAATAAATAGATAGTCTTAAAGTAGAGAACCAAATGAACTTAAAACTAGATCTGTAGGAAATGTATAGTGATAGGCAGTTTGGTGATTAAACGAATGGAGAAAAGTTTGATACTGAAATATTTCAACATTTAAAATGACGGACAGCAATCTTGAACGTGCTCTTAATCTAATTATGCTCCAATAATTTGGGAAAAATACCCGTTTCTAAAAGAGTTGAATAAATTTTTAAAATTGCTGATCCCATTCTAGAATATAAAGAAGAGTTTGTAAAAATCATTTCTGACGAAATGGTTAAAAGAAATCGGTGAAGTAGAAGCAAAAGCTGAGTATTTCACAATTATGATATATGGTGAGAATATATGAGGATAAAGTTCATTAATAATATAGACACTGGAGAAGTATATATAAATTGAGAATTTAAGTCCATCCAAGGATTTAGATTCCATGTTGGATTGAAAAAATCAGCTAATGGTGGAGCAAACGGATATCATCATTTAGAAGAATTCTTAACTACGACAGTGGCTTATTGAACATAATGATAAAACCTAAATATATTTTATAAAAACTCGATCTCAATATTTTGAGATCGAATTTTTATTTTTTATTTAATAAAACAATAAACACAAAAATCTGATTTTAGATTGTTTCATTTGTACTTTGATAATGAGAGGGCGTTAGACCAGTTACTTTCTTGAACTGTCTATAAAAATGAACTTCTGAAGTATAGCCGCACAAGTCAGCAATTTCAAAATTGGGTAGATCAGTTATAGAGAGTAAATGTTTAGCATATTCAATTTTTATCCGGATTACGTCTTTTTGGAAGGAGACACCAAATAAGTCTTTATATAGATGCTGAAAATATGAAACACTAATATTCATTTCTTTGGCAATTTTTTCTACGGAATACTGTTCTTTTGGATAGGACTGTACTTGCAGTCTCAAATCTCGCAACTTTCTATTATGAGGACTATACTTTTGTAATAAAACTGTTTTCTTTTCACAAACTGCTACATTATTTAACATAACCTGAATAATCAATGAAAGATTTTCATCTTTAACTTCATCAGCTATGTAAACTGATTCCCAAACAAGCTCTTGCATAAGTAAATGAATATTTGTCTGTTCAGCAATTGGTAGAAAGTGGTTAGTTGATAACTTTTTCTTTTGAAAAAATAAAGAATCTTCACACTTAAAATGGAACCAGTCATCAATGTAATGTCCACCTGGGTTGTGATAATAATATGGGGTGAATGGTTCAATTATGACGATTGAATTCGGTTCGACAATACTTTCTTGTCCATTGAGTTTAAAGAGAGCAGGAGATTTTATGGATAAAAAAACATAGTTAGGTACTCCATAGGGACGAATCATTTCAAACCCCTCTGGATGCCTTACATTTAAACCACCAAATAAAAAAGTGAATTCATGAGTCAAACGATCGTCACTCCTTATTAAAATATTAATTATTTTCAAAACCTATATCAAATTTTTATAACTGAAAAGGTTAGTATTAAACAGATTACGATATTGTAGCGCTTACATAAGTATTATATCATATTAGTAACAGTTAATTAACTTTATTTTGTCTATATGTTCATACCTTGCAAGGGCTGCATTAGAATGAGTATTTTGTTGAATAGTTTTAACCTATATTCTTTTTCGCAATAACATTACAAAATATGGAGGAAAAAAATGATCAAGAAAAATAGATTTTTAGCTGGATTGGGGTTGCTCTCAGCTGGCTTAATATTAGTGGCTTGTGGAAATGGAGGCAGTGAAAGTAATGGCGATGAAGCAGAGGCTGATGGAAATGTCACTTTGACTTGGTCACTTTGGGATACTGAATCAACAGTATACTATGAGCCGCTAGTTGAGGCGTTTGAAGCAGAGCATGATGGTGTAACGGTTGAACTACTAGATTTAGGATCAACTGATTATCAAACTGTCCTTGGGACACAACTATCTGGTGGAGATAATACCATAGATGTAGTTACAGTAAAAGACATACCTGGATACTCTTCATTGACAAATCGTAATCTGTTAGAACCGTTAAGTGAAAGAGCTCAGGATCTTGATTTAGATCAATACGCAGGAACAGTAGAACAGATTACAATCGACGATGAATTTTATGCGATTCCTATGCGAAATGACTTTTATGTTCTTTACTACAATAAATCAATATTTGATGATGCTGGAGTAGAGTATCCGCAAAATGGAATGACTTATGAAGAATATGATCAATTGATGCGTGATGTATCTAAAAAAGCTACAGAAAGTCGTGGAGAAAAGGTTTATGGCGGACACTACCATATCTGGAGAAGCCAAGTCGAACTGTATGGGATTTTAGATGGTGAAAATACACTAGTATCGACAGACTACTCATTTTTAGATCCTATCTATGAAATGGCTGTTTCTCAGCAAGAAGATGAAATCGTACAAGATTATGCTTCTTTGAAAACTTCTAACCTACATTATTCAGCTGCCTTTTATCAAGACAATGTAGCCACAATGCTGATGGGTACATGGTTTATTCCAACTTTACAAGAAGCAATAGCATCTGGAGAAAGTCAAGAATTTGATTGGGGTATTGCAAAAATGCCGATAATAGATGGAGCTGAAGAAGGATCAACAGGTGGTACGATGACATCTCTTGGAGTTAGTTCTAATTCCAAAAATAAAGATTTAGCGTATGAATTTGTGGAATTTGTAACTGGAGAAGAAGGCGCCCAGATTATTGCTGATACTGGAACAATTCCAGCCATACAATCTGATGAGGTTATAAGTAAAATTACTTCAATTGAAGGGTTCCCAGAAGATGAGCAAAGTAAAGAAGCTCTAGAGACTACAAATGTATACTTGGAATTGCCTTTAGATGAAAATGCTTCAGAAGTAGAAACTATTCTAAACGAAACTCATGACAATATCATGACTTACAGCACAGAAATTTCAGATGGTTTAAAGAATGCTTCTGAACAAGTTAGTGCTTTAAAAGAATAATTCAAAAATAGGGAGGATTAAGTTCCTCCTTTTACATATTGTTTAAAAAAGGATTGGAGTTGTAAAATGGAAACACAAATGAAAAGAGATTCGCTGAAAAAGCGAAAACTAAAGGAAAGATTAACTGCTTATTCGTTTATTGCACCTAATTTTATTGGATTTGCAATCTTTACATTAGGTCCGATATTCTTTGCGATTATGTTAGCTTTTCATCAATGGGATGGTAGTAATGATATGACCTTCATTGGTTTAGATAATTTCACAGAGATGTTAGGTGATAATCGAGTTAAGGATGCATTATGGAATACAATAGTATATGTTTTGGCAACTGTGCCATTGACCTTGGCTTGTGCATTACTTTTAGCAATTTTATTAAATAGTAAAATTAAAGGACGAAATATTTTTAGAACAATTGCTTTCTTCCCTTACGTGGCTTCTCTAGTAGCAGTAGCAGCTGTCTGGAACATGATTTTTCATCCAGTGAATGGACCAATCAATGAGATATTACGTATGATTGGAATTTTAGATCCACCTCGTTGGGCTGCAGATAGTGAATGGGCGATGTTTACTTTGGTACTATTCAGTGTCTGGAAACAAATGGGATACTATATGGTCATTTTCCTTGCTGGACTGCAAGGTGTTTCAGAAGAATTGTATGAAGCAGCAAATCTAGATGGAGCAGGTAGATGGGGAAAATTCTGGCATGTGACTTTACCCCAGCTTCGTCCAGTAACATTCTTTGTTTTGATGATTTTAACCATTAACAGTTTCAAAGTATATGATTTCGTTTACATGATTACACAAGCTGGACCAGGAACATCGACGTTAGTATTGGTCTATGAAATCTATAATACAGCATTCTTAAATTGGGATTTAGGGTATTCAAGTGCTATCTCAATGTTATTACTTGGCCTTGTATTAATCGTAACTTTAGTGCAATTTTTAGGTGAGAAGAAATTTACAAACCAATAGAAGGAGTTAGAATGAATGAAATCAAATAAGTTAGTATCAAAAATTTTTATCTATATTCTTTTGATTGCAGTAACAATTACGATGATTTTTCCGTTTCTGTGGATGTTATCGTCTTCTATAAAATTCGATAGAGATATTTTCATTTTTCCCATTCAGTGGATACCAGATCAGCCTGTTTGGAGTAACTTTATAGATATATGGACAAGGATACCATTAGCTACATTTATTTATAATACTGCTAAAATTACGCTGATTGTTACTTTATTACAATTGACCACCAGTAGTTTCGCTGCCTATGCGTTTTCAAAGTTGGAATTTAAAGGGAGAAACCTTCTTTTCGTAGCTTATATAGCAACAATTGCTGTACCATGGCAGGCTTATATGGTTCCTCAATTCATTATGATGCGTTCACTTGGATTGAATAATACACACTTGGCTATTATCTTGCTGCAAGCATTTTCTGCGTTCGGAGTATTCATGATGAGACAGTTTTATCAAGGAATACCTGATTCGTTGATTGAGGCTGCTAGAATGGATGGAATGAATGATTACCAGATTTATTATCGTATAATGCTACCATTATCAAAACCAGCATTAAGTACATTAACAATCTTTACTTTTGTAAACACATGGAATGATTTCTTAGGTCCGTTACTTTATTTAACAAGAGATGAATTGAAAACTATTCAAATTGGTTTACGAATGTTTATCACACAATATTCAGCAGAGTATGGATTGATTATGGCTGCATCAGTTGTTGTCTTGATTCCTGTACTGGTTGTTTTCTTATCCTTGCAAAGACACTTCGTCCAAGGTGTTGCAGCAATTGGGGTAAAAGGATAATTTAAAATAGTAAAGGAGAGAGAACCATGGTGCATTTTAAAAAACAGTATTTAATTTTAGGAGTACTCGCTTTTGTTCTCTTATATTTACTTGATCCAGTTAACTTAATAGAAACAAAAGAGGTAAAGCTAAATGCTTATATAGCAAACAGCTCGCTTACGAGCAATGAAAGCAAAGTATTAATGGAACAATTTAAAGGGGAGTATGTGTATGATTTAAATGAGAATGATGAATATTCGTTAGTAACGGATCTGTTTCTCTCAGTGAGCGATCCAAATCCTGTAGAATTAATGGATGCTGGTAGATTGACTGCACAGATTGCAGGAAGAGAATTAGATATACTCATTTCTAACAAAGAGATAATAGAACATTATTATGAGTTAAACGGATTTGAAAATTTAAATGAGTTAATTGGTGAAGATGTCATACTTGCGGATGAGCAATTGTTAAATGATCAGAATCATACTTATGCTGTTCAACTAAAGACATTTAGTAATCAATACCATCTAAAAACTGATACTTGGGTAGCTATCCCTAAGACATCAGAAAGAAAAGAGGTAGCAGTCCAGTTTATAGAATACTTATTAAAGGAGTTATAGGAGGATAAATATGTTTGAAAAAATGTTCGATTTAAATCAACCGCTTTGGAGAATGATGGGTTTCTTATCTGATATGATGTTGCTGACTCTTGTTTGGGTGCTATTCAGTATACCAATCGTAACGATTGGGCCAGCAACGATTGCACTTTTTAAGGTTTGTGATATTCAATTAAAAGGAAGGGATCAAGGTATACTCAAAAATTATTATAATTCTTTTTTGGGTTGCTGTAAACAAATGATACTTCCGGGGATTCTTTCTATAAGTATTATTGGTTTACTAATGTTCAGTATCTTCTTTTACAATTCTATAAGTTCGGAACTAACAACATTTTTACTATTTATCAGCTTATTTACACTTTTATTTTGTGTTGGCTTATTAATCTTTGTTGCCCCATTAACTGCAATATTAGAAGGAAAAATTTCGGAAATCATAAAATTAGCATTTGTATTATCTATCCAAAAAATACAGTGGGCTTTTCTTTTATTAATGACTACTATATCCACAGTCTTCTTAACAGTCTATGTCGCTCCTTATATTTCCCTATTTTCTGTAGGGTTACTCGCTATATTGAATACGAAAGTCGTGACTCATTTATATGAAGACAGTTCATTGGATATTCAAGCACTTCAATAGAGAATGGAGAGTTTAAATGACGATTAGCATAACCTTATTTGATCAGGATGGACAAATGAAATTAGGTAAAAATGATTATGAGGACACTGCCTCTTTAATGACTAGTAAAGGAGAAAATCGAGCATATATCGCGACGCAATACCACAAATATCATGAAGGCGATTATTTTGAAATAGAACTTTCAGAACCTAAACAATATCTTGTCGTTCAGTTAGACCAAACTTTATCACCTTCTACTATTTTTATACAAGGGAAGAAATGGAGATATAATCTACCTCTGCAAGATAATTGGAAAGAGTCTTCATCTGACATTTCTTTCAAAGGGAAAAGACATTATATATCTGTGCGGAAAGCAGAAACTTATGAAATCGAATCCTATCAGAATCTTACATTGAATACGCATGACTCAAAAGAAGAGACTGGAGCTTACCCACATGCCAGCGCAAATGTTGAAACAAGGAACGATTCTACTTTCTTTGCTTTAAATGCGATCGATGGCATCTATGCAAATCTCAGTCATGGGTCATATCCATTCCAATCATGGGGGATCAATCAACAAGATGACGCAGAACTAAAAATTGATTTTGGCAGACCTGTTGCAATAAGTGAGCTTGAATTAACAATCCGTGCAGATTTTCCTCATGATAATTTCTGGACAAAGGGAACAATTGAGTTTTCTGATGGAACTGAAATAAAATTAGATCTTATCAAAACTCCAGAACCTCAGCGCTATAAAATTGATATGAAAGAAACAAATTGGATCAAATTGAAACAGTTAATAAAATCTCAGGAATCTGATTCTCCATTTCCGGCATTAACTCAAATAGCAGCCTACGGAGATAATATAGTTAGTTAGCAATAAATACAGATGATTTTAGCACTTATATTGTACTAATCTATTAATTACTTTGATTTGAAGATGTACAAGCAAGAGTTGTACATCTTTTTATAACAGGGAGGTATATACGTGATAACCGGATTGGACTTAAAAAAACATAGTAAGTACTTTGAATTAATAGAGTATTTTAAAACTCAAGTTTATAAATATTTCCCTACAGCACCAAAGTATGATGAATTTCAGCTGTTCTTCAAGACTGGAAATCGTATAGTTTATGAAGATAAATACTTTGAACGAAGAAAGCAACTAACTTATCTCGGTCTGCTATTACTAGATGATCCAGCAAACCAGAAATATAAAGTCAAGCTGGAAAACCTTATTTATTCAATCTGTAATGAATTTACGTGGTGTCTCCCAGCTCATGTAGATATAGAGAAAGAGTTTAATTGTAAGGAAAAGAAATTTACGATTGATTTATTTTCTAGCGAAACAGCATTTACTTTGTCAGAGCAGTACAGATTATTAGGAGATGTTTTATCTAAAGATATTTTAAACTTGATGCATGCTTCTATTTTGCAACGCGTAATCGTTCCTTTTCTATCTGAAAAATGGATTTTTGAAGATGAAGTGAATAACTGGTCTTCAGTTTGTGCTGGTTCTATTGGTATTTCAGCTCTTTACATAATGAGTGATTCTGTGGATAGAAAGATTGTCTTGAACCGAGTGAATCACGCGATGAAAGCTTTTTTATCTGGATACGGTGAGGATGGTGCTTGTTTAGAAGGGCTCAATTACTGGCAATATGGCTTTCGCTACTTTACTTATTACTCAGACATGTATGAATCACAAACAAGGAAGAGCTTTTTAAGTGATACCGATTTAAACAAGATTAAATCTATTGCAGCTTTCCAGCAAAAGATGTATGCATATGAAAGAACAGTTTATAATATTTCCGATTCTCCTTCTACTATGATACCGGCATCTGATTTAGCGCACTACTATCATTTACTATTCCCAGGGGAAATCAGTATTCCAGTTTGTGATTGGTCTGTAAATGAATTGCTTGACCATTGTGGACGCTGGGCACCTGTTATTCGTACTTTAATGTGGGAGAAACAGTCGATTTATAGTAAACATAATAAAGAAGAATATTATTGGCTAGAAGATTCAGGTATCTATATTTTTAATAATAAGGAATTGCAGTTTTTAAGTAAAGGCGGATCCAATGATGAACCACACAATCATAATGACTTAGGACATTTTATCCTTCATTTTAAGAAACAACCTATCTGTATAGATCTTGGGGCGCCTCAATACACAAAAGATTACTTCAACGATAAACGATATGATTATATCCAAGCATCTTCAAAAGGTCATTCTGTTCCAATTATTAATGGAAAGTACCAAGTAGATGGCGAAGGAAATTTTAGTCGAGCTATAGTATATGATCAAGTGAACCAACTTGTGACCTATGACTTAACTAGAGCGTATGAGAACAATGAAATGGACTCATTTAATCGAACTTTTAAGTTATCTCCTGAAGTGAATAGACTTAATATAGTAGATAACTATTCATTTATGGTCCATCATAATCAGATTGAACAAAGAATATTCTTTTCAAAAATGGATATAGAAAGTCGTTCAGATTACCAACTAATCTTTAGAAATAGTGATATACGAACAATTGTTACTTTTTCAACCTATATTGATTCATATACAACTAATAGTTTTAAATATATCGATCATTTTGGGTCGGAAAAAGAAGCAATCATAGTCAGCGTTTATGCTAATGAACTCCCATATAAATACAAAATGGAATTCTCAGTACAATGTTTTGAAGTTTAGGAGGAATCAGATAATGAACAACCCGTTAAAAACAAGAAATGATGTTATCGAAGCTTTGAATGAACTATTAGAACCATTTGATGATAAGTTTGATGATGAATTGTCAGGAATAGAATTGATTGCAACCGGAGTAGGGTATGGAGGAAAAACGGCTAGTATAGAGACAATGTTGAGGTTGCTCTGGGGACTTGTACCATTAGAAGTGAATCAGATAAATCATCCACAATCTAAAAGAGTATTAAAAGGAATTATTAATGGAACAAATCCTGATCATGAGCAGTACTGGGGAGAATTAACAGATTTTGATCAGTTGATTGTCGAAATGTCAGCTATTGGATATATGCTTTTATTATCTCCCAAAGTATTTTGGAATCCGCTAACCGAAAAAGAGAAAACAAATCTAGTTCAATATCTTCATAAAGTGAATAAAGTAGAAGCACATGATTGCAATTGGTTGTTTTTTGCAGTTTTAGTTAATTTAGGCCTTAAAAACGTTGGTAGATCCTATGACCAAGATGTTATAACAAAAAACTTGAATCGAATAGAAGACTACTATATTGGAGATGGCTGGTATAAAGACGGACCGGATGCTCACGTTGATTATTATGTTGCATTTGCGATCCATTTTTATAGCCTAATTTATTCTATAGCAATGGAACAAGAAGATCCAAAACGATGTAAGATTTATAAGGACCGAGCCAAACTTTTTTCAGATAAATTTGTCTATTGGTTTTCTGATAAGGGACAAGGCATACCGTATGGGAGAAGTATGACCTATCGTTTCAGTCAAGTAGCATTTTTTACAGCCTATGTATTAGCAGAAGTAGATTTAGAAGATATAGGGTGGATGAAAGGTGTCATACTGCGACATCTAAGATATTGGTTTAAACAACCTATTTTTAATGGAGATGGTACGTTATCGGTAGGGTACACTTATCCAAACCTGCATATGAGTGAAAATTATAATTCACCCGGTTCGCCTTACTGGTCGTTAAAAAGCTTTTTGATAGTGGCTTTACCAGAGAACCATCTTTTCTGGACGACGCTAGAAGCGCCGTTTCCAGATTTAAAAGAAATTTATAATGACTTTAAAACAGAACAATCTATTATTAGAGACGGTGAACATGTCGTCATGTTTCCTAATGGATATAAGCATATGGACGACCATACTCATACCGCTGCAAAATATGAGAAATTTGCTTATTCTACACACTTTGGATTTAGTGTTTCTCGTTCCAATGTTTCATTATCTGAAGGCGCTTTCGACTCAATGCTGGCGCTTAGTGAAGACGGAGAATACTATCGAGTCAAGCGTAAAGTCATTGAGAAAGAGTATCATGATGAATATATTTATATGAAATGGCAGCCTTGGAAAGATGTAATAGTTAATACTTGGATTATTTCAGGGTTACCATGGCATATAAGAATTCATAAAATCATGTCAGCCAGAGATTTGAAATTAACGGATGGTGGATTTGCATTAGAAAGTATTCCGAAAGGCAAGTTATTGGCTCTACCTAATGAGTATGAATGTTATTTAGAGTCTAACGAGAAGTCTGTGGGTGTCATTGATTTGCTTAATGATGGAATAATAGAAAGAGTTCAAGCAAATAGCAATACAAATATTCTTTATCCAAATACGATTATACCTTCCATAACACACCATAAAAAACCTGGTGAACATTTATTGATACATGGGTTTTATGGAGCTTTAAATGAAAATGTTGAAAGTTATAAAGAGAGTGCCGTCTACTATGATGAAAATAATCATAAATTTCATCTAAATGGAAAAATAGTAAAAATAAATATTGAATAGGAGATATTAAAATGTCGGAGCAATACGTAAAAGCAATAGAAGAAGTATTATCTAAGGTTGAACAAAATATCATCACATTCGAAAAACAGTTTCCACATACAAGTAATGACGAAGTTTATGAATTGAATCCAAATGATAACTGGACAGATGGATTTTGGGTTGGAATACTTTGGCAAGCATATGAATATAGTGGTAATCTACTGTTTAGGCATTCTGCAGAGGAAAAAACCAATCAGATGATTAATCGACTTGATGAAAATAGAGATCTTGATACTCATGATATTGGTTTTTTATATACACCTTCTACGGGAGCAAAATGGCAACTAGAAAAAGATATAGAAGCCAAGTCAGAGACAATCGCTGCTGCAGATAGATTGATGCAAAGGTACCGTGAGCATATTGGTATTATTCAAGCATGGGGACCTCCAAATGACCCAGAGCAAGGTGGAAGAATCATTATAGATTGCTTGATGAATATGCCTCTACTTTTTTGGGCAAGTGAAGTAACGAATGATAATAAATATAGAGAGGCTGCAATTGCTTTTGAGGATATAGCTAGAAGATATCTGGTTCGAGGAGATGATTCAACTTATCACACTTTTTACTTTGATCAAGAAACAGGGCAGCCTGTAAGAGGTGCAACCCAACAGGGATATTCAGATGGATCTACTTGGACTCGTGGTCAAGCATGGGCCATCTATGGATTTGCTCTAGCTTATCGTTATACAAAGAATCCATTATATTTAGAAACATCACTCAGAACAGCAAAGTACTTTATCAATCAATTGCCTGACAATTTAATAGCCCATTGGGATTTTGATGCGCCACTTGATAAAAATATTAAACCAGACAGCTCAGCATCCGCTATAGCTGCTTGTGGATTTCACGAACTATTGGACTGGTTAGATAAAAATTCAAAAGAATATAAATTAATATATTCTACACTTATAAACTCAATGGACACGTTGATCTCTGAATACGCAACAGAGGAAGGGGCGCAAGGTTTTATTGACCATGGATCATATAGTGTAAGAGAAGGAAAATCTCCAGATGATTATGTCATATGGGGAGATTACTTCTATCTGGAAGCACTTCTTCGTTTAGAAACGAATAAACGAGGATATTGGTATGAAACTAACTGAGTAAATTTAACGAGAACTATAGATAAATACGAATCTTGATTACTTTTAAATAGTAGAAATGGCATAGTTTAAGTAAAAGATGAAGGTCTTTTCTTCTAAAATCATAAATGGTGGTGTAAGTATGTTTGAGATCAAAGAGGATTTTTACTGGAATGAAAAACCTATAAAAATAATTTCTGGAGCAATACATTATTTTAGAATTATACCAGAATATTGGAAAGATAGATTGATTAAATTAAAAGCTATGGGATGCAATACAGTTGAGACTTATGTGCCTTGGAATATGCATGAACCCCAAGAAGGAACATATAATTTTGAAGGCCAATATGATATTAGAAAATTTATTAAAATAGCTGAATCATTAGAACTTTTTGTAATCGTTAGGCCATCACCATATATTTGTGCTGAATGGGAATTTGGTGGTTTGCCAGCGTGGTTATTGAAAGATAGAAATATGAAAATAAGAACTTCTTATCAACCTTTCTTGGAAAAGGTTGATCGGTATTATAGGCGTTTGTTTAAAGAATTAGCAGTGCTACAAGTAACTAGATCTGGCCCCATCATCATGATGCAAGTTGAAAATGAATATGGAAGTTACAGTGATGATAAAAGCTACATGAATAAGTTAGTGGAATTAATGAAGAAATATGGAATTGATGTGCCATTAGTGACTAGTGATGGTACTTGGCATGACATGTTGAATAATGGAACAATTCCTGAAAAAGCATTACCAACTGTAAACTTTGGATCAAAGAGTATAGAGCATTTTAATAAATTAAAAGATTTTAATAAAAATTTATCACCATTAATGGTGATGGAGTTTTGGGATGGTTGGTTTACTGACTGGGGGGATGAGAAGTTTAAACATACAGATTATAAAGAGCAAATAGAAGAAATTGATTCTATATTATCCAGAGGCCATATTAACTTTTATATGATACATGGTGGAACAAACTTTGGCTTTACAAATGGTGCAAATTACTATGACTATTTGACACCAGATATTACTTCTTACGATTATGATGCACCTATCACAGAATGGGGAGATCTCACTGAAAAATATAAAGCTTTTAGAAAAGTTATTCAAAAGTATAGTAATAATCCACTCCCTGAGTTACCTGTTCAATCCGAAAGAAAATCTTATGGACAATATAAAATTACCGCAAGAACATCACTATTTGGAAATTTAGAAAATTTAGCAGACCCTATTTTTAATCTATCAACTTTAACGATGGAAGATTTAGATCAAAATTTTGGATATATCCTTTATCAAAATAATTTAGGTGAAAAGCAGACAATTGAAAAGCTTAAACTGATCAATGCAAATGATCGAGTTAACATCTATCTTAATCAGAAACCTGTTGAAACCCAATTTGATAAAGAAATAGGAGAAACAATTTCCTTAGAATTAGAAGATGGAAAAAATTCATTAAATATATTAGTTGAGAATATGGGGAGAGTTAATTATGGAGAAAAGCTACCCCGTCAAAATAAAGGCATAGTAGATGGTGTATTGATAAATGGGGCTTACAGAAGTGGGTGGGAACATTATAGGCTGTCTTTAGACAATATTAGTAAGATAGATTACACAAAAACATTCTCAGAAATGGAACCAAGCTTTAGTCAATTTAAATTTGCAATAAATGAAGTAAAGGATACTTTCATTGATATGAATGGTTGGGGGAAAGGCGTGGTATTTATTAATGGATTTAACCTTGGACGTTTTTGGGAAATTGGTCCTCAATTTAAATTATATCTTCCTGGACCATTATTAAATATTGGAAATAACGAAATTGTAATTTTTGAAACAGAGGGAAAAGTTAAAGATCATATTATTTTAACTAAAGTTCCTCCATACATTAGATAAACACTCTTCCAAATGAATAAATCTATTGGATACACTAAAAGGATTGATATGAGGGGCAGTTAGTAGATTGTCCTTTGATCAATCCTTTTATTTTTATGGTAATATTTTTCATGACTACAAACGAGTAGTTGATTATAAAAATTATGATATAGCCATTTATCTTCTATCTGATGTATTGATATGAAATATACAGAGTTTTAAATAGGTGAGATATTGTATTAGTTCACTTTTGTTTCATAATTCTTATATGTTAACCATATATTTTATCTAAAATAGTGTAAGCTTCAGCTTCTAATTTACTTAATCTTTCTTCAACAAATTCAATTGAATAAGTATCTTTCAGAAAATTTATTGCATCAGTCAGGACTAAGTTTTGGTCGATAAGATCTACAAAATATTTTGGGTATTGTTCCTTTAGGGATTTAAGCTCTTCTTGATTGAGCAATAGTTGATCAGCATTACTATCTGTAAACATGATCGACATAATTAGAAGCTTTTGAGCTTCGTCTATCTGAACGATTAATAAAAAAGGATGATCAAGATAATCTGCATGATAGACAAACTCAGTTTCTCCACTTTCCAGTTCTTTTGTGATAATTTTTCCATAAGTATTTTCAAGTAAATCTCTGATTTGATTTTTTGCAGTCATTTTATAGCCCCCAATTAGTGAAAAAGTGAATTAAAACAATTATAGAACATATGATTTGAAAGGTAAACTGATAAAAAATTAATTCTAGACTTGAATCAGAATAGATATAATTTATGAAGAAATAGAATAGTACTTTTTTACATAATTTTATAAAGTTCTTATACAAGCTTGTTATGTTAGAATGGAATAAGTTTGTTTAGCAAATGGTAAAATTTTTTTAAAAAAGTTTATTATATAAAAAATTGATCAGTTAAATCCCGAATAACAAGATGAAGGAGTAAAATAATGAACTATAAAGAGAAACAAGTCGAGCTCAGTACCATTCCTGCTCCGGAGCAGGAGCAGCAGTTGAGTCCGGTTTTGTTAAGTAATGAAACGATGAAGCAAAGATATGAGAAAGTCTTGAAAGAAATGAAAAAGCAAGGATTCTCAACAGTTGTTATTTATGAAGACCTAGAACATGGTTCAAATTTCGAATATTTAACTGGATTTCTTACTAGATTTGAAGAAGCAATATTAATATTGCATGAGGATGGAACAGTCTATTATATATTAGGTAATGAAAATCTGAAATTAGCTAAACATACAAGATTAAAAGGTGAAGTCATTCATTGTCCGTATTTTTCATTACCTAACCAGCCAATGTACGATGTTGAAAACTTCGAAGAAATTTTGGTAAATGACCTATTTAATAAAGAGAGAAAGACTGGGTTGGTTGGATGGAAACTATTTACAGGTAGAGATAATAAACTCTTTGATTTACCATATTATATAGTAGAAACTATTAAGCAGCATGTGGGATCTGAAAACTTAGTAAATGCAACTTCTTTATTTATTGGCGACAATGGTGTAAGAACCACTAATAACATCAATGAAATTGCGCATTATGAGTTTGGTGCAGCGCTGGCATCTGCTCAAATGTTAGAAACCTTAGACTCACTGGAGGTAGGAAAGACTGAAATGGAACTTGGGCATACCTTAACTAGCTCTGGACAGCCTAATAATGTTGTAACCATCGCAGCTACGGGGAAACGTTTTGAACAAGCAAACCTCTATCCCACTGATAAAGTAGTTTCTCTAGGCGATACATTGTCTTTGACTGTTGGATATAAAGGTGGACTACAAAGCCGCAGTGCCTTTGTAGCTAATGACAGAGCTGATTTGCCGACAAATCAGCAAGCCTATTTAGAAAAAGTTGTCTTCCCGTATTTTAAGGCAGTCACTGCCTGGTTAGAAAATGTGCACATAGGAATGAAAGGCAATGAACTTTACCAGTTGATTGAAGAAGTGCTTCCGAAAAATCAATATGGCTGGCATTTAAATCCTGGTCATTATGTAGCAGATGAAGAGTGGATGGCATCCCCGGTTTATCCGAATTCTGAGGTTGTCTTAAAAAGCGGAATGATGTTCCAAGTAGATATTATTCCTTCTATTGAGGGAATGCCGGGAGCAAGCGCTGAAGGCGGTATTGTTCTGGCAGATCAGCAATTAAAAACCGACATTAAAGATAATTATCCTAAAATGTGGACTCGCTTCGAAAAAAGACGAAAATATGTGACTGAAATTTTAGGTATTGAATTGAATGAGGATATTCTTCTAATGGGGAATGCAACACCATATTTGAGACCGTACTTATTAGATAAAAAAAGTGCTGTGCGAATAAAGAAATAGTGAAAATTAATATTATTAAATAGGAATATTGGAGGAATTAAAATGTCAGTTTTGGAGAAAATTAAAGGTGGACTGGTTGTTTCATGTCAAGCCCTGCCAGACGAACCGCTTCATAGTTCATTCATAATGGGAAGAATGGCTGTTGCGGCTGAACAAGGTGGAGCTGTTGGGATTCGAGCAAATACAAAAGAAGATATAGCAGAAATCAAGAAACAGACAGATTTACCAGTTATCGGTATTGTTAAGAGAGATTATCAAGATTCAAAGGTTTATATCACTGCAACGATGACAGAAATCGATGAATTGATGACAGTAGGTTGTGAAATCATAGCACTTGATGCTACAGATCAAAAGAGACCTGACGGTCAATCACTAAAGGAATTCGTTCAACAAATAAGATTAAAATATCCTGATAGTATATTGATGGCTGATGCATCGACTTACGAAGAAGTTCTATCGGCAGAAAAGTTAGGATTTGATGTGCTGTCGACTACCCTGATGGGATATACTGATAAATCTAAGAATCAGAATATCTCTGACAATGATTTTGAGGTATTGAAGAAGATACTACAGTCAGTATCGACTCCCGTTATTGCAGAAGGACACATTGATACACCAGAAAAAGCAAAACGATGTTTTGAATTAGGTGTGCATTCCGTTGTTGTTGGAAGTGCAATTACCCGACCACAATTAATTACTGAACGATTTGTTCGTGAAATCAAATAGTGCTTCTATAACTGGCTGAAAGTAGAATTATTCAGCCGGTTTTTTTGTTGAATAACTCTTACATAAGTTATAATTTTTGTAATCGTTCCTTAATTTCTCTAAAATAATTATATAAGTCTATTTTCTCAGAATCGATTCTAGAGAACCGATAGATGATTAATCAATAGAATAATCATTAAAAGAAAGTAGGAATGAAAGTGAAGAATGAAGAATCTAGGACAGAAACACCTTATTACCAGAAAGGAAATGAAGAATTATCGGAAAAATTCAATGTAGATAAGGCAAAAGGATTATCTTCTGAAGAAGCTGAGAAACGCCTTAATGAAGATGGACCTAATCAATTAGAAGAAAATGAGATTTCTAAATGGACGATTCTACTAAGACAAATCAATAACGTAGTCATATATATATTAATTGTTGCTGCTTTATTGACATTATGGATGGGACATTATTCGGATGCAATCGTTATAGGATTAGTTGTAATTGCAAATACAATGATTGGTTATTTCCAAGAAATTAATGCATCTAACGCCTTGGATAAAATCAAGGATATGCTTTCAACGCATGCTACTGTCATTAGAGACGAACAGCGTAAAGAAATAGAAGCAGTTGATGTTGTAAAAGGAGACTTAGTTTATCTTGAGGCTGGAGATAATGTGCCGGCTGATGTCAGAATTATTGATTCTGATCGATTGAAAGTGCAAGAATCTTCATTAACTGGGGAAGCTGATTCAATTGAAAAAACACCTGAAAAAATAGAAGAAAAAGTTGGTCTGGGCGATCAAGTAAATATGGCATTTGCTTCAACCTCTATTACAAATGGTAATGGAACAGGATTAGTAGTAGCTACTGCTGAAGAGACCGAGATTGGTAAGATCAGCACAGCTGTAAATGATCAGGAGAGTAAAAAAACACCTTTAGTACAACTGATCGACAATTTAGGTAAAACAATTTCTTACGTTATCATGGGTGTTGCTGCGCTGCTTTTTATATATGGATTGATTAGTGGTGTATATTCATTATCAGCATTGTCTCTAGCAGTCGTTACAATGATAGTGGGTTCTGTACCAGAAGGCTTGCCTGCTACTACATCAGTAGTGCTTGCTATGGGTGTCAGTGATATGGCGAAAAATAAAAATACGATCGTCAAGACTTTACCCTCGGTAGAGACTTTGGGATCTGTTGATATTATTGCTACAGATAAAACCGGAACTTTGACTAAAAATGAAATGACAGCTCAAAATATTATTACAAAGCAGGCAGAATATACTGTCTCAGGAATCGGGTATTCACCGGAGGGGAAAATTGAGCTGGATGGTCAGTCGATTGAACTTGATAGTGATTCGGATTTAAAGCTGTTGATTACTTCAGGTTACGAAGCGAATGAGGCAGAATTAAACGAAGAAGAAGGTCAATGGAAGATTAGTGGGGAACCAACAGACGGAGCCTTCCTAACATTATATAATAAAGCTTTTAACAGTGGTGATTCAAGTTACGAAGAGATTTCTAAAGTTCCATTTGATTCAGACTATAGATACGTGGCAACTCTTTCTGAAAACGTTGAATCTAAAGAGCGTAAAATATTCATTAAAGGATCACCTGGCAAGTTATTTGCATTAGCTGAAGCCAAAGACTCTTCGTTTGATACAGCCTTCTGGAGAGAAAAAGTTGAAGCATTATCTTCACAAGGTAAACGAGTTGTGGCAGTTGGTGTGCAAGATGCTGATCAGAATAAAGATACACTAGAGCATGAAGATGTTGATGAAGGGGTAACGTTTCTCGGTATTGTAGGCATCATTGATCCGCCACGCGAAGAAGTAATTGACTCAATCAAAACGATGAGAAAAGCTGGTGTAGAAGTTAAAATGATCACTGGAGATCATCCCTCAACTGCTAAAGCTATCGCAGAAGCGTTAGGACTTTCGGAAAATGTACAAACCATTACTGGTCTGGAACTAGATGAACTTTCTCAAGAAGAATTAGTTGAAAAAGTAAATGATTACCAAGTATTTGCTAGAACGACTCCACACAATAAACTTCAAATTATTGAAGCATTTCAAAAAAGTGGTAAAACCACTGCAATGACTGGAGATGGAGTTAATGATGCGCCGGCATTGAAAAAAGCTGACATTGGTGTAGCTATGGGATTAAACGGGACAGATGTATCTAAAGATTCCGCCAATATGGTGCTGACAGATGATAATTTTTCTACTATGTCTGTAGCAATTGAAGAAGGACGTAGAATTTTTGATAATATAAAGAAAAGTATTCTTTATTTACTTCCTACATCTTTTGCTGAAGGTTTGATCATTGCGTTTACATTGATTGCTCAAAGAGATTTACCATTACAGGCAACTCAGATGCTTTGGATCAATATGGTTTCTGCTATTACAATCCAATTTGCCTTTATTTTTGAGCCAGCCGAACCAGGGCTGATGGATAGAGAGCCAAGAGATACCTCAGCTTCCTTAATTGGAAAACATGATGCATTTCAAATAGCTTATGTATCCATATTGATGGCAGTGTTCAGTTTAGTGGCATATGACTGGCTGATAGCTTCTGGCGCGAACCAGGTTACAGCTAGCACAATGGTTGTAAATATTATTGTAATTAGTAAAATATTTTATCTATTCAATGTCAGGACACACGCTCTTGCTTTTTCTAAAGAGTTCTTTACAAATAAGAAAGCTTTCCTGATTATTGGAGTTATGATTGTGCTGCAATTAATGTTAACGTATGTACCATTTTTCCAAGAATTCTTTTATACAGAAAGTTTAACAATAGTTGAATGGCTGATTGCTATTGCAGTAGGCGTAATTGTTTTGATTATTGCTGAGATTGATAAAATCATTCGTATGAAGATCAATAAAAATTAATAAATAAAAGGAGAACCCTCTATGTAATTCTACATACGAAGGTTCTCCTTTTTCATTGATCAATAATGATTTAAATGGTTTATAATGACCTGTTTTTTATGAATAGTCAATTGTTTTAATGTCTGTTTAGTATGATTTATTGTTTTATCACTGCCGTAAATATAATAGAAAGCATTATTTCCATACTTTTGAACTAATTGCTCTAGTATACTTGAGGATTCACTACGATCAAATACATAAAAGATTTGTATTGTAGTATTTTTCGCTGCTATTTTGTCTAGTTCCTCTCTAAAAGGGTGGTAGTCTCTAGAAGTATAAATTAAGGCTATGGGTCTTGAAAAATCTGATTCCAGGTTCTTTAATAATGCTCTTATAGGGGTAATATTTATTCCGTTGGTCATTAAAATCAAAGGCCGGTTACGTGTGTCTTCAATAATGGAAGATCCAAAAGGTCCCTTAATTTTAACCCTATCTTCTTTTTGTACAGCAAGTACTTTCTCCTCAAAAAGATGGGGAGGGGTTTTAGTTTTCATTCCAATCATCAGTCTATTTTCTTTTGGTATAGAACCGATATAAAAGGAGTGAAATTTCAGAAAATGACT
The DNA here is from genome assembly GCF_001895285.1 of Marinilactibacillus sp. 15R. Classification (NCBI taxonomy): domain Bacteria; kingdom Bacillati; phylum Bacillota; class Bacilli; order Lactobacillales; family Carnobacteriaceae; genus Marinilactibacillus; species Marinilactibacillus sp. 15R. The sequence continues at coordinate 2,182,220 of NZ_CP017761.1, read as the reverse complement.
TGAGGTTCGGTCATAAAATGAGAATAAAGCATAATCTCCAGCATTCCAATGCATTTTTTCTGGAATAGTCATATTAATTATGTAGTATCGTTCCTTCGGATTTTCTACTGATTGGACTCTGGCTACATTTTTATTGAAATATTCTTTTAAAAAAGTCAATGCCATTTTAAAGATCTCCTTTTGATTAATATATGTTTAGCCTAGTAAAAAATACCTTTGTTATTATACCGTTTAGTATACTCTTAATGACTGAAAATAGTTAGAATTATGTACATTAGTACGAGAATAAATCGTGATATTCAAATGGATTTTATTATATTACATAGAGAGACCAAGGTATATTTTTTGAGTAATTATTGGCTGTGATGTACAGTGAAATTAATCAACCATTTAATTATAAACTTAAACTAGGGGGAAAATAGTCGTGTATAAAGATTTAGATGGGAAAGTAGCAGTCGTTACTGGCGGATCTAAAGGAATTGGAGAAGCAATCGCCTTGCGTTTAGTAGAAGAAAAAATGTCAGTTGTGATTAATTATCATAGTGATGAAGAAGGAGCAAATGAATCAGTAAAAGCAATCGAGGAAAAAGGGGGCAAAGCGGTAGCGGTTCAAGCAGATATTGGTTCAGAAGAGGGTGCAGCTGCTTTACTTAAAGCAGCTGTAGAAAATTTTGGTACTTTGCATTTATGGATCAATAATGCAGGAATGGAGAATAAATCTCCTACCCATGAATTGTCTTTTGATGACTGGACGAAAGTAATGAATGTCAATCTGAACGGTGTATTCCTAGGCTCAAAAACAGCGCTTAATTACTTCCTGGAACATGACATTAAAGGAACTATTCTCAACATGTCTTCAGTACATGATAAAATACCTTGGCCAACCTTTGCACACTATACTGCCAGCAAAGGTGGAGTTAAAATATTCACTGAAACGATTGCACTCGAATATGCTCATAAGGGAATTAGAGTAAATAATATATCCCCCGGAGCCATCAATACCTCTATCAATGCTGAGAAGTTTGAAGATGAAGAAGCAAAACAACAAACGCTAAATATGATTCCGTTGGACTATATTGGTAAAGCGGAAGAAGTAGCTGCCGCTGCTGCATGGTTAGCGTCTAAGGAATCCAGTTATGTAACGGGAACGACACTTTATGTCGATGGGGGCATGACGCTTTATCCATCGTTTGAAAAAGGTGACGGTTAATTCAGTCACAGACTTAGCCCTTTCTTCTGTATTAAAGAAGAGAGGGTTAAGTACCTTTTATAGGACTTATCGTATGATAGTCAAAGTCATTTCCTTTATACTAATCATGGTAAATTAATTTGAAAGGATGTAATTTAAATGGAACAATCAGATTTTTATGAGCTAAATGATGGAGCAAAACTACCTGCGATTGGTTTGGGTACGGTAAATATACAAGGTGCAAAAGGTGTTAATAGTGTCCTTACAGCAATTGATGCTGGATACAGACTAATTGATACTTCCACAAACTATATGAATGAAGGAATGGTAGGCGAAGCTATAAGGCGTTCAACAGTCCCAAGAGAAGAATTGATAATCAGTTCTAAATTACCAGGAGCAGCACATGACTATGATAAAGCCATTACTATGATTCAAGAATCACTCTATCGTTTAGGAATCGATTATTTTGATAAATATCTGATTCACTGGCCACTACCTATGCAGGGGAAATATGTGGAAGCTTGGCAGGCACTAATAGACGCTCAAAAGTTTGGTTTAATCAAAACGATTGGAGTATCTAACTTTTTAGAAGAACATCTTGAAAAAATTATAGATAAAACAGGTGTAACGCCTGCCACCAACCAAATAGAAAGACATCCGTATTTCAACAATAATGAAGTAGTCGAAACCAACAAGAAACTTGGTATCCTGACAGAAGCGTGGAGTCCATTTGGTCGAGAAATCAATGATGTTATTGAGCATGAGACTATTGCAAAAATAGCTAAAAAGTATGATAAGACTCCTACTCAAGTGATTATTCGTTGGAATCTACAAAATGATGTTATGCCAATCGTGAAGTCATCTTCTCTAAAACACCAAAAAGCTAATTTAAATGTCTTCAATTTTGAATTGACTCAAGAGGATATCCAGACAATTGATTTATTAGACAAAGGTGAACCAGGAAGAGTAGAAGGTCAACATCCAAATGAATACGAAGAATTTGGATAAAATTATTGATTCTATGTTTTAGAACATTCTATTTCATTTTGGAATAGAATGTTCTTTTTTCTGTTAGAAACTGATATGATAGAAAAAGATAGTGATAATAAATCTATATACTATCAGAAAAGGAAGAGCTAATGAAAATAGATAAAAAACTCAAAATATCTACCGATCAGTTTTACAAGCAATTAATTCGTTCTATTCAAAATGATATCCTTACTCAAACTGGGGAAGAAGTACTAGAGCATGAACTAGAAGGATATTCATATGATAAAAATTTTCCGAACAATCAAATCGCAACGATGACTATAACAGAAATTATTCATAATAAAATATATGAATATAAAATGGTAACGGATAAAAATATCATCGTTTCACGATATACGATTAGCTCTCAAGAAAAAAACACTTGTGAAGTAGAGTATGAAGAACATGTAGAATTTGAAGGTGCATTACAATCGTTGAATGATTCGTTTATGGGTTCTGTCATGATGTACTTTAAGAAAAGGCGTTTTGCTAGTATGCTTAGTAATGTGGAGCGAACAGTAAATAAAAATGAATCTAACGAATAAAATGCTTAGTTCATAGATTATGAGCAATTACTTGAAAGTTCATTATGATGAATTGAGTACGTTTGCCTATCTAATAAAATGAATTATACATTATTTAACAAGAAAATAGTTTAATTAATATAATCAAAAAGATGCTACTCTAAATAATCTTAGGTAGCATCTTTTAATAGAGGGATTAGTTTATTGAGAATTTCAATATTACATTTATAACTTTTCTGTAATATTTTGAGCGGGAGAAGATACTTTTTTAAATACCCAATTTTTCTGGGCATAAAATCCGATAAAAAAGATAATTGTATCGATTAAGATTTTTATTAACCACGCTGTATCGTAAACAGTAAAAGTAACGATTGCTTGTACAATGGTGGCCGAAGCAATCATTTGAATAAAAAACAGCATTACATAACGATGAATTGAACTTGATGTTCTCTTTTCTCGGAAAACAAGATGCTTATTAGATAAATAATTAAAGAGACCAGATGTGATTCTAGCAATTACAGTAGATATAATAATGTAATAAGAAGGGAAATGATTTTCCAGAATAAAGACTAGTAATGAGAAAGTCAATATATCAGCTAGGAATGAAGCAACAGCCGATGTACAATATCTAATAAATACGGAATATATCTTAACTGAATCAAGCAAAGGATTGAAATGAGAAGATTCATTATTTTCAATATATACTGTTTTAATCGGAACTTCTTTCATTGGTATAGCATTATCTTTAAAATATAATAGCATATTCATTTCGTATTCATAACGGTCTCCTTGAACTTCTAACAATCCCTCTAATGTAAACAAGGGCAAGACCCTTAACCCAGTTTGGGTGTCTGTAAGATTAAGATTATTCATATTGTTTATTACATTTCGGGTAAAAATATTTCCAATTCTGCTTCTCAAAGGGATAGATTTATTTTCAAAATTTCGACTGCCAAGCAAAACTGAATGAGGGTTTTTAGTAAATTCTTCAATACATCTTTTAACATCTTCTGTGGTATGCTGCCCATCACCATCAACTGTAATCACACCAAGATGAGTGGAGTAGTCAGTGATGATAGTTTGAAAAGCAGATTTTAAAGCAGCTCCTTTTCCTTTATTGATAGAATGAGTAAAAATTTGGCATTGATAGGTGTTTTGAATAGTATTAAAGAAGCTCTTAGATTCTTTGTCACTACCATCATCGATAACGATTATTGGAATAATCTGGCTGATGTCTTTTCTAATATTTTCAATTAGTGTGATCAGTTTCCCGTCCGGATTTAGTGAGGGGATAACAATGATTACATCATGCAGCGCTTTATGATTATCATTCTGCATTCTTAGATAACCTCCTTTATTAAAATAAGTAACCGATAATGTTGAAAATGGATAGTGCTGGAACAAAAAAAGCTGCCTATTATGAATAGACAGCTTAAATCTGTTTGATCAGCGTGTTATTTTCTAATATCTTCGAATCCTTTCAATTCTTTAAGGTCTTCATCAGATATTTTAAAATCAACCTGTTTATTTTGTATGATTCGTTCCTCATGAGTTGATTTTGGTAAAGGTAATGTTTCCCTTTCTAAACAGTAACGAATCAATAATTGAGCAGGTGTAACATCATATTTTTCAGCCATTTTCTTGATGTCTGAATGATCTAAGAGTTCTCCGGTTGCAAGAGGAGAATAAGCTTCTACTACAATATTATGTTTTTTACAGAATTCAAGTAATTCCTCCTGATCTCGACCTACATAAAACGGAATCTGGTTGACCATAGGAATAATATCACAGTTATCTATAATCGCTTGGAGATCTTTAACTTCAAAGTTAGAGACGCCGATGGCACGAATTTTTCCTTCATTATATAACTGTTCCATGGCTTTCCACGATTGAATGTTACCTTCAGTACAGTCTTTTCCTTTTTCATCCCAAGGCCAAGGTGCGTGAATCAAGTATAGGTCCAGATAATCCACACCTAAATTAGTAATTGTTTCGTTGAAAGCTGCTAGTGTTTCATCGAATCCTTTAGTTTGAGCAGGTAATTTACTTGTGATGAAAACATCTTCTCTAGCAATATCGAATTCCTTAATGGCTTTACCAACATTTTCTTCATTTTTGTAAGCTAAAGCAGTATCGATATGAGTATAGCCGTTTTTTAATGCCATTGTTACTGAGTCGTAAGCTTCGTCGTTAGGAATTTGCCAGGTTCCAAATCCAATTTTTGGTATTTCTACATTATTATGAAAAACAAAATTTCCTTTAATCATTTTTATACAATCCTCCAATTAGTTTGATTGACTTCTATATTTATTCTACAATAAATATAGTTGTAAGTCTTTTCATACAACTTAATGATTTTCAACAAGGGGGATAAGAATGATTCTTCTATATATTTTTTTAATCATTTTTGTATTTATGTATATAATGACCATACTTCAAATTATAAGAGGGAATGTGGATAGTCTACCGGTTAAACTTTTCTGCTATAGAACAGCTGCCTTGAAATAATTGCAAAGTTATGAAGGAAGACTGAGAAAAACAATAAAAATATTTTACACAATAAGTATGGCTTTTAATCTAGTAATCCTGTTCATCTTTATTTATTACCCCTCTTCGGGCAACTTGCACAATCCAATTATTTTCTTTTTTATTCCTATAAATCAGCTGGTTACTCCGATAATCATAAGCTATATAGTAACTTCTTATAAAAAACATAATCGAATTAATGAATAAAAAAACTCCCTAAAAATCTAATGTTTCTCACATTAGAAATTTGAGGGAGTTTTATTTTTATAAGATTTTATTTTCTTATTAATCAGATTAGATTTCTATCCTAAAGGTAACCCACCGGTAATACCAGAAATTTCTCCTGTTACATAATTTGACTTTTCAGAAGCTAAATAGACGTATTGATGTGCTAGTTCCGCTGGTTGGCCAGCACGTTTAAGGGGTGTTTCTTTACCAAACTCAGGTATAGAATCTTGAGGTTGTCCACCAGTGACTTGTAGAGCTGTCCAGATTGGACCTGGTGCAATACTGTTCACGCGAATCCCTTTGGGTGCTAGTTGCTTAGCTAAAGCAATTGTAAACCCTCTAATAGCAAATTTAGTTGATGCATAGTCTAATAAGTTTTCAGAAGGACTGTAACCTTGAATAGAAGAAGTTGTAATAATTGAAGCACCTTCTGATAAATGCGGTAACGCAGCTTGAATAGTCCAGAACATTGAATAAATATTTGTTTCAAATGTACTCGTTAACTGTTCAGTCGTAATATCTTCAATGTTGCTTGTTGATTGCTGTTTACCAGCTACTAAAGCTAAAACATCAAGACCGCCTAATTCAGAAACAGTTTTTTCAACTATTTCTTTAGAAAAGTCTTCGCTTCTTAAATCACCAGGTAGTAAAACAGCTTTTTGATTTTCAGCTTCAATAAGTTTTTTTACTTCATCTGCATCAGGCTGTTCCTCTGGCAAGTATACAATAGCAACATCTGCACCTTCGCGAGCATACGCAATTGCTGCAGCACGGCCAATTCCTGAATCCCCACCAGTTACTAAAATTCTTTTTCCTTTTAACTGATCATTTCCTTTGTAGGTTGCTTCTCCGCAATCTGGTACTGGATCCATTTCTTTTTGTAGACCAGGAGGAGACTGTGGTTGTTTAGGGAATTTACCATTGAAATATTCATCTAACGGATTGACATTTTGTTCATTACTCATTAAAAAATCGCTCCTTTGGTTTAACTTTTGAATATGACAATATATTAGACTACAAATTTATATACCTCAAATAATATGCCTGTATCTCTTGATAAAACAATAAATTAAAAAGCGAAGGAAATTTTGATTGGAGTGAGGAATTTTCAGTTACGGATAAAGAAGTTGACAAAGTCAATGAAGAAGCAGCTGTAATTATAGAAAATACCAATGATATAAACCAAAAAGATTCAAACTATCTTTATCTTATTATTGCTATATTACTTATTGTAGTAAGTATAATGTTTGTCTATATTTTTAAAATTAAAGTGTTAAAAAAATAAAAGCATCAAAGTGATAAGAGATTATATCTCTTATCATTCTCCATGCTTTTGTTGTTAATTATTTAAAGAAACAAATACATACATTTTGCCTGAATAAGTCCCATCTGCGTAGGTTACCAAACTTTCTAAAATAATCTTAACTGTTCCACGATCGTTTTCTTTTGTAAAAGTCAGATCTTCATCAGACATTTGTTGCACTTTTGGAACGTATTCAAAGGTATCATTTAATAAAAATTGTAGATCGAAGTTGATCATTTCTTCATTCTGATCATTTAATACATTTACTGTGAATGTTTGATCATCAGATAAGACCTGAAGAACAAAAGCGTTATCGTTGAAGTCAAAGGGTAAATTTTGCTCAGGTATTGATTCGTATCCCATATTATTGATAGAAACGTAAACAAATTGAGCAGTTTTTTCAGTATCAACTGAAAAAGTTTCATTCTCATTCAAGCGTACCTCAGCATAGTTAGCCGTATAGCTTTCGAAATCCGGATTGTCAGATTCACTGAGAAATTTATAATCGTAATTATTGAAACCAAATGTATTTTCAAAATCTTCATAATAAATATCGAAATTATTCGGGAGCCAATCAATTCGATTAACTCCATCAGTGTTATACAAATACTCTATACTATTTGCAATTTTTTCTCTATCAGTCAGGGAAATATCTTCATTTTTTATAATGGTATTATCTACTAACATATTATTTTTTCTCAAAACATCTTCTACAAAATTTATCTGAGCGTTTAATCCTACTGTTATGGCGTCGATGGGAGGTATGATTGAGATAATGGACAGGGAAATGAACAATGCCGGAACATAAACTTCTTTATTTTGGAGAAAACTGTAAATTATACTCGAAATGATTGCAAACACACCAAACATAATAACATAGTAGCGACCATGAGTAAGTCCAAACTGATTAATTTTCAATAGAGAAGCTATGGTTTGGAATAAAGATATGACAAGTAAAATTTCAGGAAAATATTTTCTGAAAATAAAAGTACTTTTATTATCGATTCTTTCGGATAGATAAAAAATGATAAATCCAATTATGATATAGCTTACCAGTAAGGGTTCTAGTAGATTGTCATTCCAGAATTGTCCGCTTAAATTCGTAATAATATATAACGTCAAAATGAGTGTATACGCAGCTAGTAAAGGTATAATAATATAAGAAACTAGCGCTTCTAGGGTCTTTGGTGTTGTAATAGCCTGTTTATCTTTTTCAGTCAAGACATTTTCATTAATGGGATAAAGCGGAATGTAAGATAAATAATATAAAGGTGCAAAAAATCCGAAAATAACAACACTAAGATCGATGAAAACTTTGTAATCCACATTATATATCAGAAAGCTAAATGCACCGAGAATAGCTATCATACCAACTTCTAGAACAATTGAAAAAAGCATACTAGTAAAAAAAGCTTTAAAAGCAGTAGTGAACGATGTACTGAAAGATAATTTGCTTTTGATTGAAGGGACCCAAATGTATGCTACCGTCAATGCACTAATTAAGGCACTTGAACGAATATAAATAACAGTGTTAATATCAGTATAATTTTTTAAAAACAGCCAATAGTATAAAGAAGTAAAGATAATTACAACAATATAAATTCCCAATCTAATCAACCGGCTGTTTCTGAAAAAGCGTTCATAAATCGATTGTCCAGTAAAAGCGGCAATTCCACCTATCAGCATTGTTAATGTTTCGCTATAATAAATAGTATTGTCTGAATGAATGCTTAATATTGTCAATAATACTAGTATAAAAAAGCATAATGTAGATAACGGATAACGAAATACGGCCTGCGAAAAGCTAACGAGTCTTGTAGCGCTTCTTTTATAAAAATTCATTAGAAATACTCCTTTACTTTTATATACTTGTATCATAACTGTTTGGTACTGGTAAGACAAATAAATACATATATCATATCCTAGATAATTCATACTTTTGCTTGAATCGTGGAAACACTGCCTAATGGCAGGCACTATGATACTTTTATTGTTTCACCTGTTAAGTGATGAAAAAAGAACTCCATTCTGATATAGTAAAGGTGTCGAAACCAACCATAAGAAAAGGAGTTCTTCTAATGACTAGCTTACACAAAAAACAGATTAAATTCAATTCTAACATTACCATTTCGCATACAGGTGGACGCTTATCTAGTGATTCCGGTTTGGTCTTAGTTAAAGAACTAATGAATACCTTTGGTTTCTCTGATTTAGCTAAACGACTACTTCACTTAAAAGAAAATCGTGCTTACTTCATACATGATAATCTAGCAATTTTTGAGCAGCTTATTATGCAGCTAACGGCTGGTTATTCGACAGACTCTTCGGCTAATATATTAAGACATGATCCAGTATTTCAAGTTATTCTAGGTAGAAATCAGTTAGCCTCGCAATCGTCGCTTTCGCGATTTCTAGACCGTTTTTCAGAAGAGAACTTAGATCAGTTACAGTCATTAAATCAATCATTAATTGATAAAGCGCGTCTGATTCGTAATGATACCGAGTTGATCATTGATATTGATTCAACACACTCAGATACCTTTGGAAATCAAGAACAAACCGATTATAATGCCCACTATCAAACTTATGGATATCATCCTCTAGTTGCCTTTGATGGACTGACTGGAGATTTCTTAAAAGCTGAACTACGTTCAGGAAATCAATACACATCTAAAGGTGTAAAAGCTTTCATAGAACCTTTACTGCAGCATTATAATCACTCCTTACCGAATACCGACATACTCGTTCGTGGAGATAGTGGATTTGCAACACCAGAGGTGTATGAAGCTTGTGAAGCCAACAATAGCCACTATGTTATTCGTTTAAAGAACAATAAAAAAGTGAGTCAACTAGCTGAAAAATCAGTTCTATATGGTGAAAATCAGAAATGGGAAGAGAGAGAAGTGCAGTACTTTTCAGTACCTTATCAAGCTAAGTCATGGTCAAAACCTCGTCGTCTCTGCATTCGTTCTGTTCGAGAAGGAGGAGAACTCCTTTTTCAGCATACATTTATTGTGACAAACCTATCAAAAAATGTATCCCCTGAAGTCATATTCTCTCTTTATGCCAAACGTGGAACGATGGAAAACTTTATCAAAGAAGCGAAAGCAGGATTTTATTTTGATAAAACCGATAGTCCACGCTTCTTAGAAAATCATGTAAGGATGTTAATGAGTTTACTCGCTTATAACCTCATCAACTTTTTAAAGACGATTGGGTTTGATGAACGAGATAAAGGTCTGACTGTTCAATCCATACGACTGAAATTACTTAAAGTAGCCGGGAAACTTGTCCAAACAGGTAGGCAAGTCTATCTTAAACTGTCTAGTTATCACGTTTATCATAAAGAATTCTATGCTGTCTTCGACCGCCTGAGGCGGTCCCATTCATGGGTATAAACTAAGCGGATACTATTTATTTAAGAGAAAAGTTCCAAGGGATAAGTGTGCCCAAAATTATACAAAAGTAATTTTTGGGCACTTACAAAAATGAAAAGAGTCTTTAAAAAGATTGTTTTGGGCAAAAGTTATCAAAATAAATAAAGCGAGAATGATTTTTTTAAGAGATTTACTTAAAATACAGAGTTATGAATTATTCAGGCATATATTAAAACCTTAAGAACATTGATAAAAAATTACAATAATGAAGATGTTAAACGTAAAAGGATTTTACTGATTTTTATTATTTCGCAATAAATTCAAAAAAACCAAAATATAAAATTACTAAAAAAAGCTCACAACTTCACAGGTTATTCGTTGAAATTATTAAAATACTTTTGTTATTATTTAGGTAATAAAAACATAATTTGAAAGGGGAAGTATCATGAGAAAATTTATCTTTCGTTCGCCTAGTCGGTATATTCAAGGAGCTGGTGTAATCAATGATCTAGCAAAAGAGACAGAAATGATTGGTCAAAGCCCCTTGTTAATAGCAGATGAAGTTGTTTGGAGAATTACTCAAGAAGCAATTGACAGCAGTTTTTTAAATTCAAAAACGGATTATCATTATGAACAGTTTAATGGAGAAGATTCGAGAAAAGAAATTGATCGTTTAGCGAATGCAGGAAAAGAAAAACATGCTGATTTGGTAATTGGTGTAGGGGGAGGAAAAACACTGGATACGGCAAAAGCAATTGCAGATGAATTGAATATACCGGTTGTAATAGTCCCTACGACAGCTTCGACTGATGCACCAACGAGTGCTTTATCAGTCATCTATTCAGATAATGGTGTATTTGAAGGATACAAGTTTTATGATAAAAACCCAGAACTAGTACTCATAGATTCTCAAGTTGTCATTAATGCCCCTATTCGTTTGTTTGCATCTGGAATTTGCGATGCCATGGCAACACTGGTTGAAGTAAAAGCTGCGATTAGAAGTAATGGAAATGCGATGGCTGGGGGAAAACCAACATTAGCAGCACAAGCAATTGCCGAAATGGCTGAAAAAACTCTATTCAAACATGGAATCGGAGCATATAAATCGGCTAAAGAAGGAATTGTAACACCTGAAGTCGAAGCGATTGTTGAGGCAAATACTTTGCTTTCAGGATTGGGATTTGAAAATGGGGGATTAGCTGGTGCACATGCAATTCACAATGGATTTACTGCGCTTCAAGGCGAAATCCATAAATTAACTCATGGGGAAAAAGTTGCTTATGGAACACTTGTACAGTTAGTACTGGAAGGTAAATCAGAAAAGGAAATAACAAAATACATTGATTTCTATAATTCTATCAATATGCCGACAACACTTAGATCCATGCATCTTGAGAATGTTTCTTATGAGGATTTACTTGAAGTGGGTAAATTAGCAACTGCTGAAGGTGAAACGATGGAAAATCTAGATCGGGAAATTACCTCTGAACAAGTAGCAAATGCAATATTAGCGGTCGATGCTCTAAGTAAATAAGAATATCATTTTGTGGAAAGATATCTATCTGATAAGCTAATGGAAGAAAAAGATGAGGAATTATTCGAACAAATTTCAACTCTTTATCCTGAAGCAATGAATATTGTATTTAAGATTAAGGAGTACATGCAAGAGGTTCATCATAAACCTGTTCCCAAAGATGAATTGACCTATCTGGCTGTACACATCAATCGTCAATTAAAATATTCAGAATTAAATAAGTAAAAGATTAAGCAGTATAGTGATTTTTTAATTAAATCACTATACTGCTTTTTAATGAAAGATCCTATATAGATTATAATCTGAGTATACTATATTTATGTTCATTAATTCACCTTATATTAACCGGATTAACATACTTTATATCTCTACATTCTGCAAACAATAAGGATCAATCATTTATCAAAATAATAAGAGCTATAAGAGTCATCACCTAATAACATTTTCAACGTAACCACCTTTGATTTATTCAAAGGTGGTTATTGGCATTTACAATATAATACCCATATTTGATAAAAAATTCACAAAGTTAATAATATGGTAAAGTCCAAAAGTGTACATTCCTATGCGCATATAATGGGATGAAAGCGTATTTATTTTATTCGTTTTCACAATTACAATATAGTCAGGAGGCAGGAACCAAGCGATCCATTTGAAGTGAGAGTTTGGTCATAGAAGAAATGTCTAATAGTTTTTGCCAAACATGTCGATAAAATTTATAAATTACTATATTTCTTTCAATATACTAGAAATGGAGGTGAAGCACATGTATCTTGATGAAAGAAGCAAGAAACTACTGATTGAAATAGTAAAAAAGCCCAACATGACTAACAAAAAACTTCAATTAGATCATAAGCTTACAAGAAGACAAGTCAATTATAGTCTAAATAAAGTAAATGAATGGCTTGAAAATCAAGGTTTCAAACCATTAGAAAAAATAAATGGATATTACCGAATAGATGATAATATTGGAGAACTTCTTGAAATTGAAAAAGAAGACCATGAAATATACATCCCCTCTCCCAAGGAAAGAAAGTATTTACTCATCTTATATATATTAACAAGAGATGAAGCACTGTCATTGAATCATTTCATAGTGGAAATGAATGTCAGCAAAAATACAGTCCTCCAAGATTTAAAAGAAGTAAATAAAACACTAGATTCATTTAACCTGGACATACAGTATACACGTTCAGACGGCTATTATACGGTTGGGGATGAATGGGACAAACGCTCCCTTATGTTAGATGCAATATACAGAATTATTCATATGCATGGAGGAGAATATTACCTTAAAAACCTAATGGGCATCAGTCAAGAAGAAGTAGGTGAGATTCGTTCTAGACTAAATATTATTGAACAGGAATTGAATATATCTTTTGCGGATACAGAAATGGATACTTTACCCTATTCATTCTACGGACTCTTTAAAAGAATGATGCAAGGAAAATATATTAACACGGAGTTTTTTATTGGTAATCATGAATTATCAGATACAAGAGAATTTGAAGCCGTAAAAGTACTGATAGAAGGAAAAGGAACGATTCCTGAAGAAGAAAGACTTTATCTGGCTTTACAGCTATTAACGTCAAATACCATCAAAAAAACTCATTTAAAGGTTGAAGAATTACCAAAGTTGAAATATTCATTACAAAAAACACTAGAAGAATTTGAAAGAAAAGCTGTAATTAATCTAGTTGACAAGGAAACCTTGGTTGATAAATTATTTCTTCATTTCAAACCAGCATATTATCGAATTAAGTATAAACTGACAACAGATTATCGACCTTTAGAAAAAGTAAGTGAAGAATTCAAAATGCTGCATTATTTTGTTAAAGAATCTTTAGATCCGTTGAAAGTATTTCTTAAAAGTGAATTACCTGAGAGTGAAATAATGTTTATTACACTATTTGTAGTAGGACATATTTTAGAGCATAACGAACAGAATAATTTCGGTGCAAAGAAAAAAGCTATTGTAGTCTGTCCTAATGGACTCTCTATTTCAAAATTAATGAAGCACAACTTGCAGTCCTTGTTTCCGGAAATATACTTTTATCCAACCATGTCGGTTAGAGAATTTAAGAAAACAGATTTGCCTTATGATATTGTATTTTCAGCTAGACCAATAACTGCGCCATCTGACAAAAAAATATTTGTTGTAAACCAGATGATGGAAGACTCTGAACGAAATGAATTACGCAAAATCGTTATGAAATCCGTTTTTCGTCGTGAGGATAATCATATAAATATTTCTCAGCTAATGGAAATAATCAGCGAATATACTGAAGTGATTGATGAACAGCAGTTAATAAGAAATTTAAAAGGTGTCATCCAGGAAGACAATAAATTTATGAGTAGCGAATCTGATAAAAAAGAAGTTATTCACTTACCCGAACTGATAACGACATCAATGATTCGAATAGTTGATAAAGTTTCTGATTGGCAAGAAGCGATGAAAGTAGCAGCACAGCCTTTACTAGAAACAGGGAAAATATCTTCACAATATCTGAAAGCGCTTAATAATCAATACCCTGTAGTAAGTGAACATATTGTTTTACAAAGAAATATTGCTATACCGCATGCTGAAAGTGAAAAAGGTGTTAAAGAGCTTGGAATGAGTATGTTATTTATAAAAGAAGGGATTCCTAACTTTGATGGATCCGATCTTCATTTCATTGTAGTTATAGCAGCGACTGATAGAAAATCCCATTTCACAGCATTAATGGAACTTATGAAACTTGCAGGAAACGATGCGTTATTAAAAGAATTATCTAAAAGTGGAAATGAAGATGAGATATATCAAGTTATCTTAAAATCAATTAAAGAAAAAGATCCATTATATAAATCATTAAGAAGTTAGGAGAAAGCAATATGAATATTGAAGAATTCTTATCAGAAGATTTTATTTGGTTAAATGAACCAGTAAAGTCACAACTAGATGTTTTTGAAAAAGTTTTCACGAAATGTCAAGATAAGGGATTTGTCAGTGGAGAGTTTTTAGAAAAAATAAAAGAAAGAGAAAAAGTTTTTCCAACTGGACTGCAGCTAGATGGATATGGCGTTGCAATTCCACACACAGATCCTGAATGTGTGAATAAACAGTTTGTAGCAGTGTTTACACCAGAAGAAGAAGTCATGTTTAAAAGAATGGATGACTCTAATGCAGAAGTTAATGTGAAAATTATTTTCGTTTTGGGATTAAATCAACCGCATAGTCAATTAGCTATGCTTCAGGAACTAATGGTCTTACTCCAAGACAAAGAAGCAGTAGAAAATCTTAGAAATACAACTGATAAAAAACAGATGATTCAATATCTTTCAGATCTATCAAAACAAAAACAAAGATGAAAAGAGGAGAAATAATGAATACAAAGAAAAAGGTTTTAGTGGCATGTGGTACTGGTATTGCAACATCTACAGTAGTTGTAGAACGGGTAGAACGTTTGATCAAAGAAAATGGAATCAATGCAGAAGTTGAACAAATTAAAATTTCAGAAGCAAAAGGAAAGCAAGAAGGCGCGGATCTAATTGTCTCTACAACTATGTTACCGACTACCTATAATATTCCAACAATCATTGCTACTGGATATATTTCAGGAATTAATGCAGAACAACTAGATGAAAAAATTCTTTCCGAACTTCGTTGATATAGTTTCAAAAGTAAATTAAAAAATTAAATAATATAAAAATAGAGGAGTTGCAGAAATGGATTATATTACAGACGCAATAAGTTACATTATCGATCTTGGTCCAACAGTTATTTTACCGATTACCCTAGTATTCATTGGAATGATATTTGGAACCGGATTCAAGAAAGCCTTTCGTTCAGGAATTATCGTTGGGATAGGGTTTGTAGGAATCAATTTGATAATTGGCCTTTTAATGGATGAACTAGGAGCTGCAGCAGAAGCAATGGTTCAAAACTTCGGAATACGATTGGATGTTATTGATGCTGGCTGGCCAGCATCAGCAGCAGCAGCCTGGGCAATGCCAATCTCAGTATTACTTATTCCAATATTGCTTTTTGTTAACTTATTAATGATTGTCTTAAAATTAACAAACACTTTAAATGTTGATATTTGGAATTACTGGCATATGATAGCTGCAGGAGCTACTGGTTATATTGTAACAGGTGGGAATATCTGGTTTGCTGTAGTTTGTGCTGTAATTTATGAAGTGGTTATCTTAGTAGTAGCAGATAAAACGCAGCCTTATGTTGAAAACTTTTTTGGACTAGAAGGTTTAACTTTCCCAACTGGATCTCCTATAGGATTTGGACTTATTGGAATTCCATTAGCATGGTTAGTAGGAAAAATACCAGGTGTAAAAAACATCAAAGCAGATTCAGAGTCTATTCAGAATCGATTAGGGATCTTTGGAGAACCCATGATGATAGGACTGATTTTAGGTACAGTAATAGGATTGCTGGGTGGATATGGAATTGGTGAAGCTTTCCAAGTAGGGATTGCAATGGGTGCGGTAATGCTCTTAATGCCTCGTATGGTTAAAATTTTAATGGAAGGTCTCATTCCAATATCAGAAGCAGCAAGAACATTTATGAAAAAAAGATTTCCAGGCAGAGATTTGTTTATTGGGGTTGATGCAGCTTTAGCAGTAGGACATCCAGGTGTACTATCAACTTCACTTTTACTAGTACCTGTAACACTTTTAATTGCAATCATTCTTCCTGGAAATAGTGTCTTGCCATTCGGAGATTTAGTAGGAATTACGTTCTTCGTCGTATTTGTGCTGGCAGCAAGTAAAGGCAATATTGTTCAATCAGTTATTACAGGGGCCTTGATGATGGTCATAACTCTCTGGTTAGCAACAGATTTTGCAGCAGTTCATACAGAGATGATGGCAGGAACTGGATTCCAAGCACCTGGTGATGCAACTCAAATCGTTTCATTAACTACTGGAGGAAATCCTCTTAACTGGTTAATCTTAAAATTTGCTGAACTTTATCAGATGGTCTTTGGCGGCTAGCCTCTAAGGAAAATATAAGGAGACGTATACATGTTTGCAGCAGTATTACATGAAGAACATTCTATAGAAATCGAAGATATTCATGAGCAGCCTTTAGAAGATAAAGAGGTACGAGTAAAAGTTATGGCTGCAGGCATTTGCGGCTCAGATACTCATAAAATGCGTACGAAATGGAAATATGGATTTCCAGCAGTTATGGGGCATGAATTTTCTGGAGAAGTGATTGAAATAGGTTCAAAAGTAACTAAGTTCAGTATTGGTGAACGAGTTGTAGGGATACCGTTACTACCATGTTATGAATGTGAATATTGCCTGTCAGGCGAATATTCATTATGTGAAAATTATAAAATGATAGGATCACACTTTTATGGAGCCTTTGCAGAAAAAGTTGTTGTTCCAGAAAAAAATCTTCTAAAAATTGATGATTTAAGTTATGAAGAAGCGACAATGATAGAACCATTAGCAGTTGCCCTTCATGGAGTGCAGGGAATAGATCCAAAATTAGGAGATACTGTTCTTGTTTTTGGAGCAGGAAATATAGGACTATTAACCATTCAAGCCCTTAAAATTATCGGGGTCAAAAATATTATTGCAGTAGATGTTAAAGAGGGAAATCTAGAAGAAGCCAAGAAATATGGAGCAGATTTTACTATAAATTCTTTAGTAGAAGATCTTGAAAAACTAGTCAAAGAATACTCTGATAATAGTGGAGTGGATATCGTTTTAGAGTGTGCAGGATCGGCAATTGCTCAAGAACAATCTTTAAGAGTTGTAAAAAAACATGGGAAAATAGCTTATATCGGTATAGCATATGAAGATATTCATCTCCCAGAAGATTCATTTGAAAAGATTTTTCGACATGAGCTAACGTTAAAAGGATTCTGGAATTCATATAGTGCTCCTTTTCCGGGAAAAGAATGGACTAATAGTTATAACTTAATTAAACAAAATAAAGTAAATGTAAAAGATATGATCACCCATCGGTTTCCTTTAAACCAGACAAAGGAAGCCTTTGAGATGATATTAAAACAGAAAGAACTTCACAAAAAGGTATTAATTATTCCAAATAAGGAGATGTAAAGATTGAAAGCATTAGTGAAAACAGAACCAGGTTATGATCATATGGAGTTTAAAGAAGTTGAAGAACCAGAAGTTTACGAGGATATTGTAAAAATAAAGACTGCTTTTACCGGAATATGCGGTTCGGATATCCATACATTCAAAGGGGAATATAAAAACCCAACCACCCCTATTACTTTAGGACATGAATTTTCAGGTGTCGTTGTAGAAGTTGGACCAGATGTGAAAAGTATAAAAGTTGGAGACCGTGTAACGAGTGAGACAACTTTTCAAACTTGTGGAGAATGTCGGTATTGTAAAGAAAAAGATTATAATCTATGCAGTAATCGAAAAGGTATTGGAACTCAACAAAATGGTAGTTTTACTAAATATTTGATTTCTAGAGAAGAAAGTGTCCATGTTTTGCCAGAAAATGTTTCATTAGAAGCTGGAGCATTTACCGAACCTCTAGCATGTTGTACACATGCGGCTTTGGAAAAAACCAATATTGAAGCTACAGATATTGTATTAGTAGTGGGGCCTGGACCAATTGGATTATTACTGTCTCAAGTTGTTAAATCGAAAGGTGCAACAGTCATATTATCAGGAGTAACAAGAGATGCATCAAGATTAGAATTAGCGAAAAATCTTGGTATAGATTATACCATTGATTCTTTAACTGAAAATCTGGATGAATTAGTTCTCAAGCTGACTGATGGTTATGGAGCAGATAAAGTGTTTGACTGTTCAGGAGCTGTACCGGCTGTTAATCAAGCACTAGCACTGACTGCCAAAAAAGGTGATTTTATCCAGGTAGGTTTGTTTCCAGATAAATACATCAAACTGGATGTAGAAAGTATTATTCAACGAGAGATCAATTATGTTGGCAGCCGTTCGCAGAAACCGTCTTCTTGGCCACTAGCATTAGAATTGATCTCTAATGGGAGTGTGCAAGTAGAAAAAATGGTAACGATGACTGAAGAACTTGAGAATTGGCGCAGAGCATTTGAAGCTGTGATGGAAGGGAACGAAGTGAAAGTTTTATTGAAATCTTAATGCAGATCAAGATGAATCCAATCTAAAGTGTCTCATAATAGATTGGATTCTAATTCTGAAGTTATAATATTTATTAATTTTAGGAGGTTATATATGAATATTGTGATTGGTAGTGATCACGGTGGAATGAATCTCAAAAGTACATTGGTTAAATATTTAAAAGAAAATGATTATGAAGTAACTGACATTGGGCCTTATTCATTCGAAAGTGTAGATTATCCATCTTATGCCGTTGTAGTTTCAAATTATGTAGTAAATGAACAAGCAGATTTTGGAATATTGTGTTGTGGTACAGGGATTGGAATGTCTATCGCTGCAAACAAAATTAAAGGAATACGAGCAGCTGTTGTAGGGGATACATTTTCGGCGGAAGCAACACGAGCACATAATAACAGCAATGTATTATGTCTGGGAGAACGAGTTATTGGAGAAGGACTTGCAGTTAAAATACTTGAAACTTGGTTAAATACTAATTTTGAAGGTGGACGTCATGAACGTCGCATAGATAAAATCAGCGATTTAGAAGGACAAGATAATTAAGATTTAATCAATTTGTTTTGAATCAAAAATATAATAGTTTTCTGTAAGAAGAAAGGAATGATTGACTTTGAATAAAACTGAGACACAAGAATTTACTTTAATGGATGAAAAAATAGTTAGTACGATTAGAACTTTATCAATAGATATGGTGGAAAAAGCTAATTCCGGACATCCAGGGATGCCGATGGGAGCCGCTCCAATGGCCTATACTCTTTGGGGAAAACACCTGAAGTTTAATCCTAATAATTCTGACTGGTTCAATAGAGACCGCTTTATTCTGTCTGCTGGTCATGGATCTGCACTTTATTATAGCTTGTTACATCTATTTGGTTATGATTTATCTTTAGAAGATTTAAAAAATTTCCGTCAATGGGGCAGTAAAACGCCTGGACATCCAGAATATGGAGAAACAGACGGAGTAGATGCGACAACCGGCCCATTGGGGCAAGGAATCGCAATGGGCGTAGGTATGGCACTTGCTGAATCTCATTTAGCTGCTCAATATAATAAACCGAACTATCCCATAGTAGATCATTTTACTTATGTTATCTGTGGTGATGGAGATTTAATGGAAGGAGTGGCTTCAGAAGCATCTTCTTTTGCTGGACATAATGGTTTGGGTAAGCTGATTGTAATGTATGATTCCAATGATATTTCATTGGATGGAGATTTGAATATGTCCTTTAGTGAAAATATTCACAAAAAATATGAAGCATATGGTTGGCAAGTACTCCGTGTGGAAGATGGAAATAATCTGGAAGAAATAGATGAAGCTCTAACTCAGGCAAAAAGTGATGAGAATCGTCCGACTCTAATAGAAGTTAAAACCATTATTGGTTTCGGATCACCAAATAAAGCAGGAAGTTCTGCTTCTCATGGTGCTCCTCTAGGTGCTGAGGAAGCCATAGCAAGTAAAGCAGCGTATGGATGGACTGAAGAACCTTTCTATATTTCCGAAGAAGTAAAAACAGAATTAAGTTCTTATATAGATAAGGGGGAACACTTGGAAAGTATCTGGCAAGAATTATTTTCTGCCTATACAGAAGAATATTCTGAACTTTCAGAACAATTTTTACGTGTAGTGGAGGGTGAAATACCTCAGGATCTATCAGCGGCATTTCCTGAATTTGAGGATGATAAAGCCAAGATAGCTACAAGGTCTGCCTCAGGAGAAATGATTAATCAAATTGCAGATATTTTGCCTGAAGTTTTTGGAGGATCAGCTGATTTAGGCGGATCAAATAAAACATTCATCAATTCAAGTCCTGCTTATTCTAAAAATTCACCTGATGGGAGAAATATTTGGTTTGGTGTTAGAGAATTTGCTGTAGGCAGCATGCTGAATGGTATGGCATTACATGGTGGGTTAAAAGTGTTTGGTTCAACATTCTTTGTTTTCTCCGATTATATGAGAGCAGCAATTAGACTTTCTTCACTTATGAAGCTGCCAGTCACTTATGTATTTACTCATGATAGTATAGCGGTAGGAGAAGATGGTCCGACACATGAACCGATTGAACAGCTAGCGTCTTTAAGAGCCATGCCGGGTCTAAGAGTAATCAGGCCAGCAGACGCTAAAGAAACGGTTGCAGCTTGGAATATAGCCATAGAAAATAATGAAGGTCCTATTGCTTTAATTTTATCTCGTCAAAATCTTCCAGTTTTATCAAATAAACAAGATCGGATTCTTGAAGGCGTTCAAAAAGGTGCTTATATTGTTTCTGAATCTAACAGTAAACCACAAGCATTATTGATTGCTACCGGATCTGAAGTTTCTATTGCAGTAGAAGCTCAGAAAAAGTTGAAAAAAGAACATAATCTCTCTGTATCTGTTATTAGTATGCCTAGCTGGGAACTCTTTAAACAAACAGATCAAGATTATCAGAAAATTGTTTTACCTGACGAAGTAAAAGTAAGAGTATCGATTGAAGCTGGATCTACATTTGGCTGGAAAGAGATTGTTGGAGACAGCGGTGTTTCTATTGGAATTGATCACTTTGGTGCGTCAGCACCAGGAGATATATTATTTGAAAAATTCGGATTTACAGCAGATAACATAGTCAATACAGTTATAGAACAAGTGAAAATGAGGGATTCAAATGACTAAAATAGGGATATCAATACTTTCCTCCGATCTTTTGAATCTAGAAAAAGAAATCAAATCTATTGAACAATCGAATGTGGACTATATTCATATTGATGTAATGGATGGACATTTTGTCCCTAATATTACATTCGGCCCTGATATTGTTGCTCAAATAAAAAGGGTAACGAATATACCACTTGATGTTCATCTAATGATAAATCATCCAGAAAAATATATTGAAACGTTTGCAAGTGTGGGGGCTGATATATTAACAGTGCATTATGAAGCGTGTGATCAATTGGATGAAGTCCTTAGTCTGATACGCAGACATGGATGTAAACCTGGATTAGCCATTAAACCGACTACAAATATTGAATCTATAAAAAAATATTTAGATAAAGTTAGCTTAGTACTGCAAATGACAGTAGAACCTGGTTTTGGAGGACAAACATTTATAGAAGATACTTTAGAAAATTTACAAGTATTAAATCAATATCGATCAAATCATCATTTAAATTATATGATCGAGGTTGATGGAGGGATCAATAATATAACAGGCAAGATATGTGCTAATGCTGGAACTGACGTATTAGCAGTAGGTTCCTACTATATCAATGCATTAAATAGGGAAAAAGCAATTCAAGAATTAAAAAAATAAAAATATAATTACCTTATGGGTACACTAAACATGTATCCATAAGGTAATTTTTTATTAAATTTCATTTGAATAGTAGACCTATTTATAATCATAGAAATATTATATAGAAAATATATTTTCGATAAGTTAAATATTTTGAACAAAAATAGCACATGATGTAAATTGAGTATAAACAATGAGTTTACTGATAAATATAATTGAGGCTCTATCTATGCATCAATTTGCCATTAGACAATATAATTAAGAAGGTATTGTTTGTAATGAATAGAAGTCAGAAATTTATAAAAAAACTTATACTCAAAGGAGACAATATGATGAGACTAGAAAATAAAGTAGCATTTATTATAGGGGGAACATCTGGAATAGGAGAAGTAACCTCCAAACTGTTCGCCAAAGAAGGCGCAAAGGTAGCTGTGGGTGGACGTAATGAAGAAGAAGGAAAAAGAATAGTTCAAGAGATTGGTGATGCTCAAAATGAAGCAATTTTTGTTCAAGTTGATACTACGAAAGCCTCAGAGCTCAAACAAGCAATCAATAAAATTATAGATCACTATGGAACGATTGATATACTATACAATGGCGCTGGAATACACGATGGTTACAAAACAGTACTAGACACTGAAGAATCAGATTATGACAAGATAATGGAAGTAAATGTAAAAGGACCTTACTTGGCCACTAAAGCAGTTTTGCCTATTTTTATCGAAAAAGGAAAGGGTACAATCATAAATGTTGGATCTCAGGCAACTTTAGTAGCTGGACCAGGTGGATCGACCTATGTTACATCTAAACATGCTATTGAAGGTTTTACCAAACAATTAACTTATGACTTCGGCCAAAAAGGTATTAAAGTAAACTTGCTGGCACCAGGATTTGTAAATACGCCAATGACTGAAGGTATTGATGATGAGAGATTAAATGATATACCTTCTAAACGGGGAGGAAAACCTGAAGAAATTGCCTCTGCTGCTTTATTTTTAGCTTCAGATGATTCAAATTATATGCAAGGTGCATCTTTAGTAATAGATGGTGGCTGGACAGTAGGAAGATGATAATTTTATTTGAAGGAAAGCATAGAGTGACTTCTAAAGTTATTCTATGTTTTTTATAATAAATAATCTTATACTTCGTCATAATTTGTTCAATAACTAACAAATAAATATAAAAAAATTATGATTTTCTATATTTAAGCTTTATTTATCTTGAAAAATTTGTTAAACTATTCACAAATAAAGGAGGAGATTTAGGTGAAAAAAGTAATGTGTGCATTAAAATTTATTTTTAGAAATGGTGAAACTTGGACAATTGAACGTAAACATATAGGCGATTTATGGATTAAACAGGTTACAACTAGTTTTGGTCGTATAGGAGAAAATGACTTTCAAGAAATTCATCCTTGTGAATCATTAAAAATCGAAATAACAAGAGAAGCAGATTCTGTTAACTCTAATGATATAAATTTAGGTGGATTAGAAGCAGGAATGTTTAATCGTGTAAAACAGTTTCAAGATATTGAAATGATGGATATTCTTTATAGAGATCGTGTGAATGGTGATAAACCAGTCAGTGTAGATAAGGATCGTATTTATTTCCCATATAAAGCGTTAGATGTTGATGGTCATGATAACCAATACCAGTCAAGTATGATATCAGATGACGATAAATTATATATCGTAATAGATCCAGATAAGACAGTGCAGGATATTTATGGAGCTAAATTAGCTAATAAAGCAATGTAATGAATCATTATAAAATTAAATTTAAAACAGTTTGTTAGGTCATGTTATTTAACTTGATCTAATAGACTGTTTTTTTGATCAGTAATAAGGATTGATGTTATCAGCTAAAAGAGTTACAATAAGTAAGTAAATAAAAAGTAAAGGATGTTTTCGATGAGTATTTTAGGAAATCCAATTAAACTGCAAAGTGGAGTCACCTTAAAAAATAGAGCGATTATGGCACCAATGACTAACATGATGAGCTTTTTTGACGGAACGATCACTGATAATGAGTTACAATATTATTCACTCAGAAGCGGAGAAGTAGGAGCTGTTATTACAGCTGCTTCTAATGTACAAGAAATTGGACAAGGATGGGAAGGCGAACTTGGTGTTTTTGATGACAAACATATAAAAGGACTTTCTAAATTGGCCTCTGCTATAAAAAAATCTGGAACTAAAGCCATACTGCAAATTTTCCACGGTGGTAGAATGACTAATTCTAAGATCTTAAGAGGAAAACAACCGGTGTCAGCCAGCGCAGTAAAAGCAGAACGCGCTGATGCTGAGGAACCTAGATCTTTAACAGATGAAGAAATTATTCAAGTAATTGAAGATTTTAAATCAGCTACTATAAGAGCAATTAAAGCTGGATTCGATGGAGTCGAATTGCATGGAGCGAATACTTACTTGATTCAACAATTCTTTTCTCCACATTCCAATAGAAGAGAGGATAAATGGGGAGGGAATCTGGAGAAACGATTCCATTTTGTTAATCAGTTAGTTGATGGAGTAATCAAAACAGTGAAAGAAAATGCCTCAGAACCTTTTATTATAGGATATAGATTTTCACCTGAAGAATATGAAAATCCTGGTATT
This sequence comes from Marinilactibacillus sp. 15R, assembly GCF_001895285.1. Taxonomy (NCBI): domain Bacteria; kingdom Bacillati; phylum Bacillota; class Bacilli; order Lactobacillales; family Carnobacteriaceae; genus Marinilactibacillus; species Marinilactibacillus sp. 15R. Next base: position 2,157,528 of record NZ_CP017761.1, on the reverse strand, counting down.
AGAATAGATGATACCCTTTACCTAGTTGATCAGTTATCTAATAAAAATCTTGATTATCTGCATATTTCTCTGGGAGATTATCAACAATATTCTAAATTTGATCAAACAAAAGAACAGACGATTCTACAAACTATTCATAAAAAAATTGCTGGAAGAATCCCTTTGATAAGTGTAGGCAATATTAGAACTGGTTCTGACGCTGATAATGCCCTTAAAGATAGTGAAATGGTAGCACTAGGAAGAGTCCTGCTTGCAGATCCTCATTGGACAAGTAAAGTATTAAGTAATAGAGAAGACCAGATACGCCATATGGTTACTGAAGAAGAGCGGGATGAGTTGCACCTGAATACTGGTGTCTGGATGTTTATGAATGCCATGATGCCCGAACGTATAAAATAATCAATTAAAAAAGCTGTAAGGAAATGCTGAATGTTCAGCATTTCTTTGCAGCTTTTTATATATCTTAACTAAATTGGATGTAAATACTAATATCAAAAGGATCTGCTTCTTTCACAACCGATTGTGTTTTTTGGTTGAAATATTTATAAGGACCCCCTTTAATGTAGGCAAAGGCCATTATAACAGTAGACTGTAGATAATGAATAGTATTACTTGTATAATTTTTTGGTAATTTACCTAAGAAAATAGAATTAAGATAAATATCTAGGCGGTTTGCTTCATTTGGAATGAGTTTAACATCCTTTGTAGAATAACTCTCGTACTTATACACTTTTTCCTTATAATTTTTTAAGTCTTCATCTCGTTTGCCAGCATAATTTCTTTTGATCTGATTATGTTTAATCATACTTGCTGTAATCTGATTGATAGTTTCTTGGTTGGAAGTTAGTTCGCTCGCATTGATCTGAATTTTATATTCTATTGAAAGCGGAGTACGATTTTTCCTTTTAAACACTGGAATTTCTTTTATTAATTGTTGAGACTGATTTGATTGTTTCTTCCAAAATGTTTTAATAATATCTTTGAATCCCATTATTAAGCCTCCTTCCTAGTACTTCGAAAATGAAATTCATTTTTTTATAGATTATATATTAAAATAACGGTTATTATATTATATGTTACAGAAAATAGCTTATTAGTTCAACTATTATGCATTTAGAGTAATAAATAGAGAAGAAATACGATTAATATCTTAGCAAAAAGTCTAGTATTGATTATATGTATATTATTGTATACAGAAAATAAAATTTAAACTATTTGGATTCCCCACTTTATGTTAGTTTGCGTTCTCGATTTAAGTTAATATCATACAAGCATGAAATATAAAATAACATTGAAATATATGTTTATCCTAAAACTTTATTTAAAGTTTATTGATTAGATAATTTTTTTTATTTTATAGTTTCTTATTGGAAAAGTAAATTAGAAGAATGCAATTGACCGCCTTGGTCAAAAGTGATAAAATTAATTTATCGACCAGGGTGGTCATCTTTTGTTGGTTGATGGGGAGGGTAGTTATGAGCGAAGCATTTTATAAGCTTTCATTAGAAAAACAGAATATGATTTTAAATGAGGCTTACAAAGAATTTACGGAAAATGGATATGAAAAAGCTTCTACAAATATCATAGCTAAAAATTCAGAAATTGGTAAAGGTACATTGTTTTATTATTTTGGTAATAAGCGTAAACTTTTTGATTTTTTAGTTGACACAGCTTTTCAGTTAACTTATGAGGTGTATTTTAATAATATTGATTTTGAACAAACAGACTTTTTTAAACGCTTAATAGAAGTCAGTCAATTAAAGCAGAATGTGTATAAAAACTATCAATATCCGATGGGGTTTATTTCAAAAATTCTTATGGCATCGGGTGAATTTGATTTATCCGAAGAACACATGAAGAAAAGAGCTATTGTAGAAGAAACATGGTCACAAGTGCTAAAGAAAAATATTGATTTTTCAAAGTTCAGAGAAGATCTTCCACAGGAAGTTACGTTTAATTTTATTAGATGGACACTTGAAGGATACCGTCAAGAATTAGAAATGAGAGTCAAACAAACAGACGGATTTTTAATGAATGAAGAAAATATCAAAACTTATTATGATGAATATTTCAGCTATATAAATACGCTAAAAAAGATTTATTATAAAGAAAATCTAGATTAAAAATATTGGAGGGAGATCAATGAGTATTCTTGAAGTCAAACATCTTTCAAAATTATTCGGCAAGCAAGCAGCATTGAAAGATGTCTCTTTCAACTTAGGTGAAGGAGAAATACTAGGATTTATTGGACCCAATGGTGCTGGTAAATCTACTACAATCAGAATCATATTAGGAATGCTGAGAGCAACTGAGGGATCAGTTACTTTATTTGGAAAAGATGCCTGGGATGATGCAGTTGAAGTACATAAAAGAATTGCCTATGTTCCGGGAGATGTTAATCTTTGGCCGAACCTGACAGGGGGAGAGGTTATCGATCTGTTTTTGAGTATGCGCGGAGTAGAAGTGAAAGCTGCTCAGAAAGAAGAGTTAATGAGAGAATTTGAATTCGACCCAACAAAAAAATGTAGAAGCTACTCTAAAGGGAACAGACAGAAAGTAGCTCTGATTGCTGCTTTTGCAGCTGAGGCAGATCTATACATTTTAGATGAACCAACTTCAGGGCTTGATCCTCTTCAAGAACGAGTATTCCAAGAGCATATCAAAAAAGCAAAAGCAAGAGGAGCTAGTGTACTGTTATCAAGTCATATTTTGTCAGAAGTAGAAGAGCTTTGTGATACAGTCGCTATTATTCGTAAAGGTAAAATAGTAGAATCAGGAAAGCTTGATGAACTGAGACATTTAACTCGCACTCAAGTGAAGTTACAAGTATTAGAGTCTGTAGATCATTTGCAAGAAAAAAATTATATTCATGAATTCATAAAAGATAAGGATAAGGTTTTCTTCCAATTAGATTCTAATCATACTGATGATCTGATTCGAGAAATACAAGGACATGGTATAGTAAAATTCGAAAGTACACCTCCAAAATTGGAAGATTTGTTCATGAGACATTATTCTAGGAGCTCGGAAGGTGATGTGTAATGCAGTCATTTAAACAATCAAAAAAACTACTTATTTTTTCCCTTAAAAGAGAAAAAATAAAACTTTCGTATTGGTTGATCGGCTGTTTATCGTTTGTGATAATCGGTATCATTGCATTTGTTTTAACGTATAATGATCCAAATGATAGGCAAGCAATGGTAGGAGCTATGTCAAATCCAGCAATGGAAGCTTTATTCGGGAAAGTAATTGGTGTTGACAACTATACAATCGGTGCCATGTACTCTCATACAATGACTGTGATGACTTTGTCATTAATTTCAATCAGTGCAATTCTTCTAGTTGTGAGAAATACAAGACTGGAAGAAGAAGAGGGAATGATAGAAATTTTTCGAGCATTGCCTACAGGTAAACTAGCTCATACAACTTCAGCAATCACACTACTTGCTATATACAACATCATACTTGCGGTACTTTCAGCTATTATATTAATTATTTTTGGTGATAATAGTGTTGATGTTAATGGTGCCGTATTAACTGGAGTTATTTATGGCTCAGTTGGACTTTTTTATGGTTCAGTTGCGTTACTATTTTCACAGTTATCCAGCAATAGTAGAAATGCTACTATGTTTTCTTTGGTTTTTTTAGGCCTATCCTATGTTTTGAGAATTATAGGAGATTCAGGTTTCGAGTTGATAAGCTGGATATCACCGCTGGGATTGTTGTATCGAACGAAACCATTTGTAACGAATAATTGGTGGCCGGTATTAATTCTATTCTTTGGAACGATAATTTTCATTGTAATTTCTCTTTATCTTCAAAAACGTCGAGACTTAGGTTCAGGGTTATTACCATCTAGAGTTGGAAAACGTTCTGCTTCAAGACTTTTGAGGACGGTTCCTGGTTTGGCATTGAACTTACTTAAAGCTCCATTAATTATCTGGACCCTTTCACTTATCTTATTAGGAGTGACTTATGGATCTGTAATGGGGGATTTAGAGACTTTGATAGCAGGAAATGAAGTAATTGAAAAAATTATTGAAAATAATCCTGATCAGAATATTGTAAAACAATTTATAGCTATTATATTAGGCTTATTATCCATAGCAACAGTTATTCCAGTTATTCAGATAGTAATGAAATTGACTACTGCCACACATTTGTACCATTGATGCCAACTTTCTTACCACTGTTTGCCAAAGAATGTACCACCTTTTGCCAGCTCGATGTACCACTAAAGAAATATCCCATAACCACTGTGATTTAAGTTAGTTATGGGACACCTTTACATAATCCATAGGATTATATTAGTTTTTCATAATAATATCTTAGAAGTTATTGGATAAACCCAGTCGTTCACGCATAGATGTTTCACCATCAATAGTGATGGTGTAGGAATTATGAACAATCCGATCAATAACTGCTTCTCCTGTGGGACCACCTCCCAGTTTAGAGTGCCATCCGGCTGTGTTGAACTGGGTACAGAAGATCGTAGAAGTCGTCTTTTCCCGTTTTTCTATGATTTCCATGGTCAAGTATAGTTCTTCTTCTGTTAAGTCATGAAGAAGCCACTCATCAATAATGAGTAGTTCTTTCTTGGTGTACTTACGCATTAATTTTTTATAGCTGTCATCTGGTTGATTTTTTGCTATCTTAAACTCATCTAGGAGTTCAGGTAGGCGAACATACTGAACTTTATAAAATTGACGACAAGCAGCTATACCAAAGGCACAGGCTAAGTAGGTTTTCCCAGCTCCAGTTGCTCCCATCAGAATGATGTTGTTCTTATTTTCTAAGTACAACCCAGAAGCTAAGCGTAAGATCTCTTCTTTTGGTAACCGTCGGTCTTCGAAATATTGAATCTCCTCAATTGATGCTGAAGGAACTTCGAATGCAGCTTGCCTTATTAAGCGTTGAAGCTTATTACTTTTGCGACGAGAATGTTCGCTGTCTACTAATAGCTTAAAGCGATCTTCGAAGCCCAGATCGTTATATTGCTTGTTTTGTGCCTGTTGCTTATAGGCCTCTGCCATGCCACTCATTTTCATTTCAATCAATTTTGTTATCGTATCTTCATTCATCATTTAAACGTCCTCCATAGTATCTAGCTCCACGGGTGAATCCATGGTTCTGAGTTAATTTATCTACTGCTTTCTTCATTTGTTCTTCTTTTATCTGCTTCTGATTATTTTTAAGGGCTGTTTTAACAAGAGAGACCGTCGGTCTTTCTGTGACGTCCAGTACCGTCTGGCAGGCTTTTTCCAATTCATACTTTGTGTGTTTGCGTAACACTTTCTTAAGAGTGAAAATGGACTGAACACCTTGTCGTTCAACGGCAGCGTTTTTTAGAATTAATTCGACCACTTGTAAGGTAGATCGTCCAATATCTTTTGCCCATGCAATGGCATTTTGTGGGGTTTGATCCGTATATAATTTATGGTTCTCTGGCATATGATCTCGGTTAGTGGACTGCCTGCCATATTTCCCATATAATCGTGAATGAGAAGCGATTCTCATATGATTGTAGAATACTTCAATAAGATGATCTGTAACTCTCACATCTACCTGTTGACTGATATATTCATAAGGAACAGAATAAAACTGACTTTTAACAGAGATATGATAGTCTGGTTGAACTTTGGCGGTTAACCATTCAGACATCTGATAAGGTGTTGGCGGAAGAGGAGAAAGGTACGATTTCTCTTCTTCTAAAAATGCTGACCATCTGGAACCTTCACGCTTCGTAAAATCACGATGATTGAACTCTTCTAATTTTTCTTTGGCAACGTCATTCCATTCCTTTAAAGTGAAGCATTGAGTGTGCCTCATGGCAGCGATAATCCAAGTCGAGATTGTGCGTACAGACCCTTCTACTGACGCTTTATCCTTTGGATATTTTACTCGAGCTGGCATCACGAATGTGCCGTAATGATTCGCCATATCTTTATAAGTAGGATTTAGTACTAATTGCTTTCGCGTATTTTCCTGAACCCCTGTTTTTAAGTTGTCAGGGACTAGAACTTCACTCACACCACCAAAATAGTCGTAAGCATGTCTATGGGCTGTGATCCACGACGTTAAGTTCATTGATAAAAAACCTTCAACGTAGGACAATTGACTACTAGGAAATGTCGCTACGAATACATAGACTTTCACCTTCTCACCAGTATCTCGGTCAATTAAAGTACCGGTAGATCCAGCCCAGTCGACTTCTAAAATTTCTCCTGGCTTTCGTTTAATTCGCATCGTTGCCTTATGTTTTTCTGCATATTTTCTATAATGACGAATGAAACTGCGATAGGCATAAGGAATAGCGTTTTCTGCTCGACACTGCACTTCATATTCATGATGAAGCAGTGTTAAAGTGACATTCTTCTTTCCCAACTCTTTGTGAATGTATTCAAAGTCAATCGGTCGGTAACCTGATCCTTCCATCGTCTTTTCAGGATACAAAAACTCTTCGAGCCATTTATCTGTCATCTCATCTGTTAACGGTAGTGTCACCTCCTTTTTTTCCGCAAGTCGAATGACTTCCGTTATTTTTTGTCTTGAGTGACCAGTAGCTGCACGAATACTTCGAAGCGAAAAGCCATCAGACCTCATCTCCAATACTTTCCTATATTGGAACATAAAAAAACCTCCATATAATAAATGTCATGCTTTAGGCTTAAATGCCGTAGGCATGCACATTAATTATACAGAAGTTAATAAGTGGTAAACAGGTTGGCAATGACTGGTACATTTCATGGCAAAGGGTGGTACAAAACTTGGCAGCGCTGGTACATTTCGCTGGCGGTAGTCAATGAAATTATACAGTGAAGAGAAAAAAGGACGATCTGTATATCTTTTAGTGGGGAAACACTCGAAAAATTATGTGTTAGGGGCATTTGTGGCTTTAAGCTTTTTTAGCAGTGTTTTACTGCAAATGGCACAAGTTTCTACTTTTGCAGCAGCAGTTATGACTACTCAAGTAAAAGGTGTATTTTTTAGGGATATCTTATTAAGTGGTTTAGCTTACTTGCCTGCACTATGGACCATGATTGGTTTTGTTGTTCTATTATTTGGCTGGTTACCTAGAATGATTTTCAGTGCTTGGATTCTTTTAGGTTATAGTTTTGTAATACTTTATTTTTCGAATTTATTTGATATGCCAGAATGGCTTAAAGGGATATCGCCGTTTTATCATGTTCCAGATGTTTTATCTGGGGAAATAAGCTTTATCCGTTTATTTGTACTTTTAATACTAGGGATTTTATTTAGTTTTATTGGATTTATAGGATTTAACAAAAGAGATAGCATAGAATAATCAAACGAAAATCAGATTTGAGATGACTCCGTCTTAGGTCTGATTTTTATATTTTTACTGCATCTGATGTAGTAATGTAAGTAACAATTTGCTATACTGATTACAACGACAGATGAAGTAATTTAAAATCGATACATAAAGAGGTGAGGTGAATGATCAGTAGTGATGTTAGTAGAGGATATAATGATTCATTTATCTTATCAATATTGATTGAAGGAGATTCTTATGGATATGAAGTTTCAAAGCAGATTAGAGAACGGACAAATGGTCAATATGTCATGAAAGAGACAACCCTATATTCAGCTTTTACCAGGTTGAAAAAAAAGGGTTATATTACTTCCTACCCGGGAAATGAAACACAGGGACGTAAAAGAACGTACTATAAAGTGACAGCAAAAGGTAAAGGATTTTTCTTAGAGAAAGAAAAGGAATGGTTGTTAACTAAATCTGTTGTTGATACATTTTTTGGAGGTGGAAAATATTGAATACAATACAGGAATATGTTGATAAAATGTTTAAACAAGTTGTAAAGACTGAAGAAACGGAACAATTGAGAATTGATATATTAGCGAATATGGAAGATCGTTATTTAGCTTTGATTGAAGAAGGAGCATCTGAAAACGAAGCAATTGGTACAGTAATTGTGGAGTTTGGAAATATTGAAGAAGTATTAGACGAAATGGGTCTGAACCATGAAAAAACTTCAGAAGAAATTGATATTAAAGATGTACTAGTAGTTGAATTAGCTGATGCACATGAATATATTGAAGCAAGAAGAAAAGCTGGAATGGGAATTGGTTTAGGAGTGCTGGCTTGTTCCGCTGGGTTAGCTGGACTTGTATCATCAATATCATATGTAGTAAATGGTAATGAAGGACCTGTTTTTATCGGTCTGATCTGGTTACTGATTTTCAGCTGTTTAGGTGTGGCGCAATTTATTCTTCAAGGATTACGCTTGTCTAATTACAAACAATATAGTAAGCCTTTTATATTATTACCAGAAGCACGTCAGTCTATTGAAATACTTTTAAAAAAATATAAAAAATCTCACGCATTAAGTATAGTAGTTGGTGTTGCGCTATGTATATTCTCATTACTACCGGTATTATTTGGTGCTTTCTTCTATGCTGAAGAAGTTATATTACTAGGTACTGGATTTATGTTTGTTCTAGCAAGCGTAGGAGTATTATTATTTATCTATACTGGAATGAAATGGACAGGATATCAAAATCTATTAGCGAAAGGTAAAACCGTAGAAGAGGTTATGGTTGCTAGAGATCGTGATAGTAGGAAAACTAAGATGGAACATCTATTTGACACTATTTACTGGCCAATTATAGTCGTTTTATATATAATTATCAGCTTTAGTACAGAGTCGTGGTCATGGTCTTGGATTTTATTTCCGATTGGTGGAATATTAGAAAGTACTATTAAAGCATTGTTTGATATCGAAGAAGATTAGAATAATATAAATCTGAAATACTAAAAGGGTTTTCACTATCAGAAAATTCTTTTAGTATTTTTTTAATTTCTCGTTTGTCAAATTAAGCTAGACGGTTTCCAATCTGATACATGCTCATGAAAAACTTCCATAGGGGTTCTATAATCTAAAGACTTTCTAGGAATCGTATTTCTGTAGTTTGAAACAGAAGAAATAAAGGATTGATCGGTTTTATTAAAGTCCATCTGTTTTGGCAGTCCGTCACGTCGAAGCAATCCGTTAGAGTGTTCATTCAGCCCACGCTGAGACGGACAACCAGGATCCGCAAAGAAAATAGAAATATCATGGTGGTTACTAACTGATTTCCAATTAGAGAACTCTTTTCCACAATCAAAAGTGATTGATTTAAAAGAATGGGAAGGGATACTGGAAAACCACTCAGATAATTTTTCTTCTATATCAGTTGCTTTGCGTCCTTCAGGTTTGAGTGTAAAAATGACTTTTGACAAGCGCTCAACCAATGTAATAACAGCACTTTTATGATGCTCTCCAATAATGGTATCCCCTTCAAGTTGACCAAATTCGTTCGTATAATGTGGATACGATAGGGCTCTATCCTGTAGGCTTCTCTTAAAGGCTTGTTTTCCTCTTTTCTCTTTATGGCCATTCGGTTTGCGTTTGCCTTTCAGAGGCAAAGTCGTTTGATCAAATAAAGGGCTGTCCTTGAATCTACGGTAAAGAGTTCGCATAGAGCACTTCAAATCAATTTCTTGTCTACCAATAATAACATCAGGTGTCCAACCAGATGCAACTTTGTCTTTAATGTAACGGATTTCTTTACCGGTAAAGGTTTTACGTCTGGCACCACAGTTGCTTTTATTCTTTTTATAGCGTGCATAGTAATCTTGAATCGTATATCCTTGTTTAAGATAATTGACTACATTACAGACAGGTTGTTTTGATCGTTCAAGTTTATTTGCAATTTTTGAAGCAGATAGTCCAATCGTGTGATAAGTTTCTATCCATCCAAGGTCTTCCATGGTAAGATGGGTGTAGGCCATTTGTGGTCACTCTCCTAATTTTCGTGGTTGTAAATCTGGAATGAGTGTACCACATATGGTCTTTTTAATCGTCTAGCTTAATTTTACAATTCAAGATTAATAAAATGTATAATGAAAATGAAAAAATATCAGTAAAAAAGTATTTGGCTCATTTTAAGGATAATTTCATTAAAAGTTATAAAGAAAATTGGATAATTTTGGTGTTAGCTTTACTTTTTGGGATGGACTTTTTTGTTTTTGAAAGTTCTTCCTTTTTCCCAGAATGGTTGAGTATTATTTCAATATCACTTGCCATCCTCTTTATTCTCTTAACTCTACTAACTCTTTACTTTTTTTCAGTTAGCCAATGTTTACAAGAAAAAATTCTCAATAAATGGCTCATTTCTTTTTATCTGTTATTAAAATATCCATTAATCAGCTTGGCTACTTTGGTACTTATAAGTTTAATAATTATAATATTTATGTTTTTTCCTGCATTGATATTCTTTTTTTCAATTAGTTTACCGGCTTTAATTAGTACAATAGCAGTCAATAAAGGACTAGAAAAAAAGTCTATGTTGTAAAACTAAGACTCTAAAGGAGGTATGATCCTGTTTAGAGTCTTTTATTATGCACTAATTAATACGTTACGCTAATAAGTAAATAACCTAGTAACTAGAAATCAGGAACGTCTTCTTGTACACTATTTGTTGTAGATAATAATTGCAGACATTATTAAATGAAATGAGTGGAAAAGATGAAAAAAATATTGATCGTGGAAGATGATAATGCTATTAATGAGTTGCTTTTTGATTTATTAAATGAAGAATACGAAGTAATACAAGCATATGCTGGTTCAGAAGCAAAGCGAATAACAGAAAAAGAAACATTTAATTTAGTTTTACTTGATTTGATGTTGCCGGGTATTTCTGGGGAGGACTTTATTAGAGAATTCCGTCGTAAATCTAGTGTACCCATAATTGTAATTACTGCTAAAGCTGAAATAAATGTACTAGCTAACGTACTTAGTTTAGGTGCTAATGATTATATTGCAAAACCTTTTAATACAATAGAAGTGAAAGCAAGAGTGAGTGCTCAATTGAGGGATCATATAGAGAACTCAGGTGAAGGTACTCTGTATCGGTTTGGACCGATTGAAATGGATGATGCGGCAAGAGTCGTAACGGTGAATCACTTAGCTGTATCTCTAACCCAAAAGGAATACGATTTACTGAAGTGTTTTTTAGAACATCCCAAAAAGGTATATACTAAAGCAAACTTGTTTGAATCCGTATGGCATGAACCATACTTCGGTGATGATAATACGATTTCTGTACATATTTCAAGGTTAAGATCAAAATTGAGTAGTCATAGTGGGGAAGAAATGATTGAAACAGTCTGGGGAGTAGGATTCAAATTAAAAAATCCGGATTAAGTGATTTTTGAATATTTAAGACTTTTGTAAGGTTTACTTCAGAATTTTGAAATAAGTGTGCTTTAATATAAAAATTATCAAGAAATAAAAGTATAAGAACAAAAGATTTTAATAATTCATAAGGAGTGACAAAATGGAAAATCTAATAGAAACTATAGATTTGACTAAACGCTATAGTAAAGCAGTTGCACTGGATAGCGTTTCTATTCACGTCAGGCAAGGGGAAATATATGGTCTAATTGGCAAAAATGGTGCCGGTAAATCAACTTTATTCAAAACGATGATGGGCTTAGCACCAAAGTCTTCTGGGGAGTGAAGTTATTTGGAGATAGTTCAAACAGTGGACTGAATACAGCTCACCAGAGAATGGGATTTATGATGGGAGCACATTTTTTCCCCTATCTCTCTGCAAGGGAAAATCTTGAATATTTTAGAAAATTAAAAGGAATACCTGATAAAAACGAAGTAGAACGGGTATTAAAACTTGTTGAAATGGATAAAGTTAAGAAAAAATTCAAATCTTTTTCTATGGGGATGAAACAACGTGTAAGTATCGCTAATGCTCTGATGGGTTATCCAGACATAGTAGTACTTGATGAGCCGATTAATGGGTTGGATCCTCAAGGGATTGCTGATTTCCGTCATTTGGTACAAAAGCTTAATAAGGAGAATAAGACCACTTTTGTTGTTTCTTCTCATATATTAGGTGAATTAGGCATGATGGCGACTCGTTTTGGATTTATTCATAATGGGCAGTTAATTGAAGAGATTGATCGGGAAGTCATTCGAAATAAAACAAAAGAGCAAGTTATTGTTAAAGTAAGTGATGTTGAAAAAGCTGCTTACTTATTAGAAGAAAATTTTGAATCTATCGAGTATACAATTAATGGCGATAAAGAAGTAGTTATTTTGAAGATGACAGACCGGACTGCTGATATCGCGTCTTTATTTGTTACCAATGGTTTGAGTCTTTTTAAATTAGATACTCAGGAAATATCGATTGAAGATTATTATCTAAATCTTATCGCAGAAGGAGGAGTGAAAAATGTTTAATTATATCAAAGCAGATCTATATAGACTCTTCCACAAAAAATCAAATTATATATTTTACAGTATTGTATTCACTTTGTTTATAGCAGTTGTCATCATTGCTAGAACAAGCGTAGAAGGAGAACTATCTTTTGCAGAGGGCTATTTGCAGCTTGGAATTATTTTACTCACACAGTTCTTCCCCTTAGTATTTGGTCTACAAGCATATGTTGCGGTCTTTACAAATGATTTATCTGCCAATACCTATCAGAACATTTTTACTAATGGAATCTCTAAAGTAGAATTTGTCATTGGTAAAGCCATTACAATGATCATTTATTTATTAACAACGTTTTTATCCGGAGCAGTTCTTTATTCACTAATATATGTTATTTTATTAATGACAGAAGACGGTCCAATTGATTTTGAAAGTTTCGGGAATTTAGCAGTCGTTAGTATAACTATTTTTCTAGGAATGCTGGGATATGCAGCTGTAGCGAATATATTGGCATACTTTTCCCAAAATAGTACGATTTCAATTATTACGATGGGTGCTCTAGTGTCAGGAGTTATTCTTCAACTATTTAACTTAGTCTCATTGTTCACTGATAAGATTGAATTCTTAAGAGAATATACTTTGTCTTATCATATGAATGAAGCGTCAAATCAAATGATGGGTTCAATAATAGGAGGAGAAACTGCTTATTCAGCTTCTTTTCAAGCTTGGGGAGTGGCCCTGATCTATCTAGTTATTGCGAGCATTATAGGAATTATTGTTTTAAATAAAATTGAGACCAAAGAAGGAAAATAATTCATAAACAGAGTCTGTCAACTTAGGGGAATGGTGGAAGTGAAATGATCTGGATCGTAATACTCAGTTTGCTCGTTAATATAGTACTCCTTCTAAAATTATATCAAGATCAGAAAGTAAAAAGGAATCTTGTAAAACAACTTGAATGGATTATCGATAAGAATGCATTAGCTAAAATCAAGCATTCTGGTTCTTCTAAATCGCATGATGATCTGGTGAATGAAATTAACCGAATGATTGAAAAAATAAGTGAGATAAGCATAGAATCTGAAGAGATTGTTCAACAAAATCGACGAATGGTTTCTTCAATTTCTCATGATTTTAGAACTCCCTTGACCTCAATGCTAGGATACGTTCAGATTCTACAGAATGATTCAAATTCTTTGAAAGAAAAAAAATACCTTAAAATCATTGAAGAGAGAACTAAAATCCTTAGAGACTTAATTGAAGAATTTTACAGTTTGAGTTTACTGGAATCAAACGAATATGAACTGAATGTAGAGTCCGCAAATCCAATAATCTTGGTTCAAGAACAGGTTGCTATGTATTATTCAGAATTAGAAGATAGTTTTGATCATATATCTATTCAGTTAATAGAAGAAGATATAAAACTTTTGACTAGTCCTCTTGATTTTAATCGTTTAATTGGAAATTTATTAAAGAATGCTTATACTCATGGAATAAAGAGATTTGCTCTATATAATGAAATGAGCGAAATTTCATTAATATTCTATTTAGAAAATGAAGTAAAGGATACAAATACAATTGAGGTTGAACGCCTATTTGAGCGCCTCTACAAAGAGGATAAAACTAGAGCGATTGGATCTACTGGGCTAGGATTATCCATTGCTCAGAAAATAGCTGAAGCACTCGGATATAAGCTTGAAGCTTCACTTAAAGAATCTATGATACAGTTTAAATTAACCATTCCGCTTAAATAATTAATAGAAAAATACGAGCTACTTTTTTTGAAGTAGCTCGTATTTTTTATCTTTTATTTTCAAGTACGATCTTACCGTTTGTATGACCAGTCATTAATTGTTCATATGCTTTTTTCAGGGTTTCTGAATTCATGGCATCAAAGCGATGATTAATTGTTGTTTTTAATTTACCTGCTTCAATATTTTCTTTTAATTCAGTGAGATATTTATGCTGCTTAATCCAATCTTGGGCTTCATAAACGGATCTAGTATACATTAATTCATAGCTGAATGTTACGCTTTTAGAAAAGAAAGACATAGGCAGCGGCGTTCTTAATGGTAAGATTGAACAGACATGACCTTGTGGACTGACGATTTTACCGACTTCTTTTATATTATCGTCAGCATTAGAAGCTAAGAAAACATAATCAACAGTCTGAATGCCTAGTTCTTTTAACTGTGGTTTAAAAGCTTCTTTATGGTTAATGATCTTTTCAATTCCCAGTGAGGTAAGATGATCTCTAGATTCTTTTCTTGAAGCAGTACCGATGACATGAATACCATCATTTAAAGCAATCTGTGTTGCGATAGAGCCAACACCTCCAGCTGCACCGATAATCAACAAGGTAGAAGGATCATCACTATTTTTCAAAATATTTAAACGATCATAAAAGGTCTCATATGCTGTAAGAGCAGTTAACGGAAGGGCAGCTGCCTCAGCAAAATCCAAATTGTCTGGTTTTAATGCAACCATTCTTTCATCAATCACATGATAATCAGCTTGAGCCCCTTGAATGTTGCTGGATCCGGGATAAAACACTTCATCTCCAACTTTGAAGAGTTCTACTTGATCTCCAACCTCTTTTACGATTCCTGCTACATCTCGGCCTAAAATAGTGAATGAATCATCCTCTTCTTTTTTCATTTGCCAAGTAGCTACATCAGTAGGGTTTAAAGCGACCGCTTTTACTTCAACTAAGAGTTGTTTTGCTGAAGGAGTCGGTTTATTGATTTTCTTTTTTTCAAAGTTAGGGGATTTACTTTTATCTCCGGGATTAGTAAATCCGTAAGCTGTCATTTGATCAGACAAAATTATCTTCCTTTCTTCAATATATTATCTTTAGTTTACACCTTTAAAAAAGCGAGAACAATGAATATGTGATAGAATAAAAAAAGACTGATTATTACAAAGGATGGTTAATTTTGACAGAATATATTGAAAATGCCCAAAAAGTCTTTGAGAATAACTTTAACTTGCAACCACAGGAGTCTGTAGTGATTGTAACGGATGACAGTATGAAAGAAATTGCACAACATTTCTACGAAGCTGCTGTTGTCAAAGGCAATGAAACGATCATGGTTCAGTTTCCAGCTACATATAAAAGTGGCGAAGAACCTCCTGTACTGATTGCTAAAGTATTAAAAGAAGCTGATGTAGCTTTATGTATAACTTCTGCTAGTTTGACTCATACTAAAGCAAAAAAAGAAGCCGCAGTTACTGGGACTCGTATTGGAACGATGCCTGGCATTACTTTAGATATGCTGAAAAAAGGTGCGATAGAAGCTGATCCGTCAGATGTTGAAAGTTTAACGGATAAGTTTGCCTCTTTACTAGAATCTGGATCTGAAGTTATTATAGAAAAGGATGGAGAATCCTTAACTTTTGATATAAAAAACAGAAAAGGCATATCCAGTACTGGTATTTTCAGAGAAAAGGGAGAAGGTGGAAACATTCCATCAGGGGAAGCTTATATCGCACCTATTGAAACTTCTGCAAATGGATCGATTATAGTAGATGGATCAATTGCGCAATTAGGAAAAGTTTCTGAACCAATTAAATTAGATTTGAAAGATGGCCGCTTAGTCAAGGCCGAAGGAAAACAAGGCGAAGCTTTATTAGCTCTTCTAGGAGATGAAAAAGGACGTATAATTGCAGAATTTGGAATAGGGACCAATCCAGCAGCTAGAATTACTGGTATTGTTCTAGAAGATGAAAAAGTATATGGAACAATCCATATTGCATTTGGAAGTAACAAACCATTTGGAGGAGAAACAGAAGCAGGGATTCACATTGATTGTGTGGTAAAGAGTCCGACGGTCTGGTTAGATGGTAAAAAAATAATGATGAACGGTAAAGTGGTCGAGTAAACAAATTTAACTCGCAAAAAAATCTAGAATAGAGTATGATGTAAAAATATCATGTTTTAAAAGAAAGAGGAAAAGCCAATGAAAAGAACCACTCATTCAAAATATCCCGGGATTTTTGCTTGGCTTACGGTGTTGGTATGGATGGCTATCATTTTTTGGTTTTCTTCACAACCGGCAAGTGAGTCTGCTCAGTTAAGTTTTGGAGCAATGGAAGTAGGGAGTCAAGTTGTTAATCATTGGAGAATTGTAGGTGCAATTTTATTTGTGCTGTTTTTCAATGTATTTTTAATCTGGTTAAAGCAAAGAACTATGCCATTATGGGGTAAAATCGTTATTTCTGTATTGTTTCTTTTGTTTTGTGGACTTACAGTCTATTTTTTACTCACTATTGTCAGACCACGGTTAGGAATTAATAACCTTAGAGAAATGAATTATTATGTCTTGCATAATTTCATTAGAAAAAACGCTCACTTCTTTATTTATTTACTTTTTGGAGTATTGGTAAAAAATGCCTTGTCCACTTCAAATATTAAAGGAATTAAAGCTATTTTAATTGCGTTGCTCATTTGTGCAGCATATGCAGCCTCCGATGAATTTCATCAGAGTTTCGTGCCAGGAAGAACTTCTTTGATTTCTGATATTTTTATAGATTCTTCAGGCTCTTTTGTAGGTATTCTCTTATACTCCATACTTGACTGGATTTCAGGAAAAAGAAGTATCTGGCAAGCATTCTGGAATATCATGATTATTACGCGCTTATAGACCCGCCTATTCGCAAGAATGAGTCTCTCAATATCCATTACAAGTCCACTTGTTCGTGCTTAGAGTCCACTAAATAGCCACGCTCGGTGAAAGCGTGGCTTGTTGTGACAGGATTTAGTTAGTACTTGCTTTAGCTAACTGTTCTCGCATATTTAATTGACCTGTATCAAACCATACGGCATTATGCACGATTCTATCCATAATGGCGTCCGCATGAACACCGCCTCCTAATCTTTTATGCCAATCTGACTTTCTAAATTGTGTA
This sequence comes from Marinilactibacillus sp. 15R, assembly GCF_001895285.1. Lineage (NCBI taxonomy): Bacteria > Bacillati > Bacillota > Bacilli > Lactobacillales > Carnobacteriaceae > Marinilactibacillus > Marinilactibacillus sp. 15R. Next base: position 2,140,371 of record NZ_CP017761.1, on the reverse strand, counting down.
CAATAGATGGTGGAGCCGGAGTCGTAGCGACGTTCAATGATTTCGAAGAGAAATTTCAGGTCATCTTCTGATAAATCATCTAGTAGCCATTCATCAATAACTAGCAGGCTATAATTTGAGAATTTTGTGATGAGGTTGGTTACACCTTTAGGTTTAAGTGTCGCTTCGTCTCGCTCTATTAATAAGTCAGGCAAACGAATATAGCGTGTTCGAATTTCTCGTTTACACGCTTCTCGTCCTAAAGCGCAGGCTAAATAGGTCTTTCCTGACCCAGTGAAGCCCTGAAAAATAATGTTTCTTCGGTGATTGATATAGCTGCAGGTGGCTAATTCATTAAGTGTCTGACGATCAATATCTCGTTTGTCATAATGAATAGCAGAAACAGTTGCGTTTTGAATACGAAATTTGGATCGTTTAATTAATCCATTCACCCGTTTATTGTATTTCTCTTGATATAGATGGTCAGTACCCAGTTGAAGTCGTTCATCAAAAGACAGTTGTCGTGTATCATTGTCCATCTCTTGAATTTCTAAAGCGTCTACTAATTCACTTAAATCCATTTGACGTAATTTTCTAATCGTTTCGTTATCAATCATTCTTATCGCCTCCATAATAGTCTGATCCTCTCACGAATCCCATGGATTCTTTATAGTTGGTCTCTGCATGTTCAATCGCTTCATTATTAACAGGATTCGTTAATATTGCCTTTAGTTGACGGTATCTTGGGGAATGGACACGTTCTAAAGCTATTTGACAAGCCTTCTCTAAAGAAGCATTTGAATACTTCTTCGATAAATTGAGAACAGATAAGCACGATTGATATCCTTGTTCTTTGAGTGGTAGGTTTTCAAAGATACGCTGAATCACTTTATGGGTGAAAGGTCCAATTTTTTGTGCCCAATTTAATAGTCGTTGGTCATTCCATTCGAGTTGATTAAATTGATCTGGTAGATGTTCTGGCAAGGTTGAAAAGTTATATTCTTTATATGATGGGAATCGTTTGTGAGTCGCAATTCGTTCATTTTGATAATAAATTTCAAGAAAGTTATCTGTTACTTTTAAATCAACGCTCTTTTTGACATATTGATAGGGACAAGAGTAATTATTCTTTTGATACGTAATATGACAATCCAGTTTTACTTTTCTTCCGTAAACCCATTCTGATATTTCGTATGGAACAGAAGGCAAGGCACGCAAAAATTCCTGTTCTGACTCTTTAAAAACAAGCGAACGACTGCCTTCACGCTTTTGAAATTCTTTATTATTATAAATTTCCAATTTCTCACGAACAGCTAATTTTAGTTCTCCCATTGTTGTATATATTTCATTTCTTAATGAAGCAATAACTGCCGTTGCAATTTTACCAACCGCTCCTTCAACCGCTGCTTTCTGTTTAGGTTTTCTTACCTGAGCAGGCATAATGGCCATAACATAATGGTTTGCGAGAGCTTCATATTGTTCGTTTAAAACGATGTCACCCTCTTTGGGGTGAGTTATTACACCGGTCTTCAAATTGTCGCATATTAAACGAATTGTGGTACCGTCAAAATAGGTGAACATATTTATATGGCAACGTAGCCAGGTATCACTTTTCATATCAAGCGTTGGTTCCACATAAGTGTATTGACTATAAGGAAGAGCTCCTACAAACAGATAGACAGTGGTTATTTCACCTGTGTCTGGATTTAATAAACTCATGGTTGAACCACTCCAGTCAACTTGAATTGAGACGCCAGGTTTATGTTTCAAATGATTCGTTAAGCGATATTGATCAATGTGCTTTTGATAATCTTCGCAAAACTTAGTATATCCAACTGCAATACCGTGGGTATTCTTACACTTATCCACGTACTCTTGCCATAAGAGCTTAAGGGTCACACCTACACCTTGAAGTTCCTTATGGACTTTTTCGTAGTCAGGAAGTGTGTATAAAACTTCTGACTGATGTCGTTCAGGGAAGAATTTTCGATACACCTCATTTTCAGATAGCTCTTTTATATCTTCGTAGGAGAGATTAAATCGATCTGCTCGTTGGAAGACATCACTAACTGAACTACGTCCTACTTTCTGTGTTTTAGCAATCATGTTTCGAGAAAAACCTTGATCTCGATACTGCATCACTAACTTCACTGGAATCTTTCTGGCCATAAAAATAGCCTCCTTCATGTATTTTTTAGAAGTTTTACCTTCTAAAATTACTATACATAAAAGAGACTAGTAAGTGGACTTGATGTGCGAATTGATTGCCTTGAAGTGCAAATTCGAGCAGATAACAGAGGAGGACTTGATTCGTGAATTGGTGGACTCGGATTGGATATTGATGGACCTGTGAGCGCGAAATAATCAATCAAGACAAAGTAAATTAATAGACGCAATAGACTATTCTGTCTGTTGCGTCTATTTTAAAATAGATCTAATTGTCTAGGGGAAAGATTATTAAATGTTATCCCTAAAATTTCTTGTAAAGACAAAGCATTAGAAGCGGCGTGTCCCCCAGAATTGTTGTTGAAAATTATACAAACTTCATGGGAGGTTTTTTCCAAAGATTTGGCAGTCTTCGAGAAATCTACTAGTTCTTCTTTATCATAATTATAAAGAGTTCTTTCTGATCGCCAATCTTTAATATCTTCGCCTAGCCAACCTCCATAGTTACGTCCATGCAATCGATATATAGATAGAGAGTCATTCGTTGAAACAGGAATGGTTGGAACGCTGTTGTTGGGTGTTTGCGGCTGGTCAACGATTACATTAATAAAATTTAACTGTCTTAAAAATTCCAGTGTTTTATTTTTATTCTGTTCGGTAAACCAGCTTTGACTTCTGAATTCTATTGCTACAGGTAAGTCATGCATGAGTTTGCGGACACGCCTCAAATAAGTAACATTTTGTTTTGTACAGTCAAAATAAGGAGGAAACTGAAATAAAAAGGCTTTAATCTTGTTTTCTTTTAGCATTGGAGCGAAAGTTTGATTAAATACTTCAAACATTTGATCAATGCTCGAAAATTCTTCTACCCACTCTTTATGTTGAGTCATAGCCTTATAGGCTTTTGGAATAAATTGAAAAGTATCGGGTGTTTTCTCAATCCAAGAAGAGATATTTTTTTGAGGAGGAATAGCATAAAAGCTAGTATCTAATTCAACAACAGGAAAATAACTCGAGTAGTTTTCCAATTTTCTGGATTTTTCAAGTGTAATCAGAGGATGATCACTCCAGCCCGTTAAACCTATTGTATTCATATAAAAACCTTCTTTCCGCTATTTATTAGTTAGATATATTTTAACATGGTCGGTTCATTACTTCGAATAAAATTTACTTTTCAGAAAATAGTAATAATTATCCATTAACAATTCTGATATACTATATAAACAATGTGTAAAGGAGTGAGACCTTTGTATTTCTATGAATGTCTAAAAGAAAATCGAACTCAATTGAATCGGACAGAAGAAGAAATATTAAATTATCTAATCGATGAAAAAAAGCATGTTGAAGAGTGGACGATCAGAGATGTTGCAAACCGATTTTATACTGTCCCTAATACAATTGTGAGAATGTGTCAGAAACTTGGTTTTAAAGGATATACTCAGTTCAAAGAAGAATTGAAAAAGACTTTAGAAGCAGAAGAAACTATACTTAATATGACGGATCTAGATGACAAAGTTATCAAAACTAAACAACTCTTGAATAAGGAAGTTTTAGAAGAAATTATTAGTAAAATTTATGATGCTGATAATATTCTTTTTTTCGCGGTTGGACTTTCTAGATTTCCAGCGGAGGAACTTAGTGAGCGATTAAAAATTTTAGGTAAGAAAAGCCAAACTTTCATTGATCCGCATTTGATGAAGCATAATGCAAAGCAAATGGGACGTAAAGACGTAGGAATTGCGATCAGTCTCAGTGGATCAGAAAATTCAAACGTATTTGCAGCAACCAACCGTGCTAATATTGCCGGAGCTAAAACAATCAGTCTCACGGGATTCTCAAGCAATGCTTTGTCAAAAATAACAGACTATCAGCTATATGCTTACAGCACAGAGATTAAGATAGAAGGAATTGATGCATCTGACCGATTCGGGTTACATTATTTAGTGAACAAACTTTTCAATGATTATTTGAAAAAGTATCAAGTATCAGACTAAAAGAATAAAAAAAGCATCGAACCTTAATCCTGAGAGGAGGTTCGATGCTCTTTGTTTAAAATACTATTTTAATTCTGGCCAGTATTCTTTATTAGCTTCAATTAGAGCATCAAGTAGTTTGCGTGCTTTTTTAGCATCTACCACTGTACGATTCATTGTCAAGGCTTGTAAAGCTTTAGTATAGGATTCTTCCATATAAGCCTCTACCGTCAGTTTTTCATACGCATGCTGAGACTCAATCAATCCTTTATAGAATGTATCAATTTTACCGACCGCATATGGATGAGGACCATTTGCTCCAAGGGAAGCTGCTACTTCAACCATACTGTCATCTGGTAAATTTGAAACAATCCCGTTGTTTCTTACCATAACTACATATGTTTTTCTAAGGTTGTGTGCAATAGAGGCTGCTACTTCAACCATCATATCTCCATGGGCATCATTATGAACAACAGAAGAATCTTTGGCTGTACCATTCTCCACAATTCTTCTACATTCATTAAATACTTTAGTCTCGCGACCTTCACGAACTTCATCTGTTCTAGTACGATTAGGATCCATTTTAGATAACTTGTATTCTGGATACAGATAATATTGAAGATAAGTGTTTGGTAAATATTCCGGGAAGTCTCTTAACATATCTTCAACCATTGCATAAGTGTCTAACCAGGATTGATCTCTCTGCTCGGCATCAACTGGTCTGAAACCGCCATTTAAAATAACATCTTTAATTTCCGGCATTCTGTCTTTCCCGGTTTGATCATAAAGGTGAGTAAACCAGCCATAATGATTTAATCCGAAATAGACCGGTTCAAAGTCATTAGCATCAAAGTCAATCAAGCTTGCGAATGAACGTAATAGGTTAACCGGTTGATCACAGATATTCAAAACTTTATCTTCTTTAGGGAATATTTTATCTAAAGCCAAAGCCACAATCGCTGCTGGATTCGTGTAGTTTAATATCCAGGCGTCGGGGGAGAATCTGCGTACGCTTTTCACCATTTTCTCCATGTCTCTAATAGAACGAAGACCATAAGCAAAGCCGCCAGGCCCACATGTTTCCTGTCCAATTACTCCATGTTGTAAAGGGATTTTTTCATCTTTATCACGCATTTCAAAACCACCAGTACGCATCTGGCAGAATACGAAATCTACGTCTGTATAAGCTTCTTTTTCATCAGTTGTGTAAGATACCTTAACATCAGGTGCTTCTTCCTTGAATAAGATTTTAGCGAACTCACCAATGACTTTCTGACGCTCTTCATCAATATCATATAAAGTGATTTTTTCTAGAGGGAATTGTTTTAAATGAGTCGTCATTGCTTTCAGAATTCCGGGAGTCCAGGTAGAACCTCCACCTACTAATACAATTTTACTTTTTTTATTCATCATGATAATGTGCTGCTCCTTTCACTTGTGGTGCGATTTTTTCAACTTTTGGTCCATATATCACTTGATAGTTTGTTTCATCCAATTTCAGCGTTCCTGCTGCACCTGTTTTTTTCAATGCCTCTTCATCAACGATTGAGGTATTTCCAAGAACTAAGCGAAGTCTGGTAAAGCAGTTATCAATACTCTTGATATTTTGACTTCCGCCTAATGCATTTACAATAGTCGTTCCTAAATCTCCAGAAGGAGTAGATCTGTCGGTTGTCTCATTGGGTACTTCATCGTCGTCTAATTCTCGACCTGGAGTCAGAACATGACGTTTTTCAATGACTGTCTTGAATACGAAATAGTAGATTGGGGCATAAAATAACCCTACGATTACTGCCCAGTACCAGTTGGTGGCTGTTCCTTGAAGAATTCCAAATACAGCCAAGTCAATGACTCCCCCTTGAACATTACCGATGACAACTCCGAATGCATCCATCAGCATGAAACTCAAACCAGCCATAAAAGCATGGAAGATATATAAAATGGGGGATACAAAGATGAATGAAAACTCGATTGGTTCAGTAATTCCAGTTGTAAAACTAGCAAGACCAGAAGCGGACATTAGTCCTTTTACTTCTTGTTTTTTCTCTTTTAAAGCTGTTTTGACCATAGCGAATGCAGCTGCTGGTAATCCAAATACCATAAATGGAATTTTGCCTTGCGCTAAGAAGCGGGTTGCTTCAGCCATAACCCCCATATCCGGGGAATCTTGTGCTAAAGATGTGTTGAATATATTTAATGCACCCACTACTTGTTCACCATCTATTTCAGCAATTCCACCAATTGGGGTAAAGCGTACAATCTGATTTAGAATATGATGTAATCCCGTAGGAACGAGTAATCTTTCTAAGAAGCCGAACAAGAATGTTCCGATTAGTCCAGCTTCAGCAATTAAATTACCGACACCTTCAATAGCAGTACCGAAATATGGCCATACAAAGTACATCAGTAAAGCCAAGAAGGGAACCGTTCCTGTTGTAATAATCGGGACAAATCTTTTACCACCAAAGAAACTAATGGCAGTAGGAAGATCAATAGTGTGAAAACGATTGTGCAGGAATGAAACCAATAACCCTGTAATGATTCCGCCAAAGACATTCATTCTTAAAGTGAATATTCCTAAAACAGATTCATATTGAGAAGCAGCTTGTGTAGCAGCTAGTTCATTCATCCCCGAGTCCATTAATGCTTCTACCGAGTAGGTTGCTGCAGTAATATCGTTGACACTTAATAAATACTGAATCGTAACATGAAATAAAATAAATCCTATAACTCCTGAAAAAGCTGCAGTTGTTTTTTCTTTCTTAGCAAGACCGAAAGAAATTGCTACTGCAAATAAGATAGGCAGATTTCCAAATATTGCCCCAGCCAATGCACGGACAATACCGATGAAATGCTGCACAACAGTAAAGGATACAAACGTTTCTCCTACGATATCCGGATTTTGAAGCACGGAACTAATACCAAGAAAAATCCCAGCTGCAGCAATCAATGAAATAGGTGTCATTAATGCTTTACCAAGACGCTGCCAAAAATCTTTTGACATGATAATTCCTCCTTTATTTTTTATAAACCTATTGTAAGGGTTTAAAATAAGCGTTTACAATAGGAACCTGCTTTGTACACTTCTATTTTCCTTGTACACAAAACAGTGTACAAAATAACTTTATATATTTTGATTTTTTGGATAAGGTCTGGCATGATAAAGATAGAATAAAAATGGAGGCGATACCATGGAGTATAGACAACTTGGAAAAAGTGGGTTAAAAGTTTCAGAGATTGCTTTAGGCAGTTGGCTGACTTATGGAAAAACGGTAGAAGATACCACAGCAGAAGATTGTATTAGATTAGCTTATGAGAAAGGGATCAATTTTTTTGATACAGCGAATGTGTATGAACAAGGACAAGCGGAAAAAGTACTGGGTAAAGTTTTAAAAGAATATGATAGAGATAAGGTTGTAGTCGCTACTAAAGTATATTTCCCGATGGGTGACTGTCCAAATGATAGAGGATTGTCAAGAAAGCATATTATCGAACAGTGCGATAGAAGTTTACAGCGACTCGGAATGGACTATGTGGATCTTTATCAATGTCATCGTTTTGACTCAAGTGTTCCTTTAGAAGAGACAATTATGGCGTTGGAAGATTTAATTAAACAAGGGAAAGTACTCTACACCGGAGTAAGTGAATGGTCTGCAGCTCAAATTGAAAAAGCACAAGGGATCATTGAACGTAAAGACTACCATAAAATGATTTCTAATCAACCAGTCTATAATCTATTACAGCGTTATATTGAAAAAGAGGTTCTTCCAGTATCGGAATCACATGGTATGGGACAGATCGTATTTTCTCCATTAGCCCAAGGCGTTTTAACGGGTAAATATAAACCAAATGCTGATATTCCAAAAGATTCTAGAGCAGCAAACAAAGAAATTGGCAAGTTTGTTGACCGCTATATGGATAACGAAACACTGGAAGCTGTTCAAAAGCTTGATTCGATTGCAGATCAGCTTGATTTAAGCTTAGTTCAATTATCTCTAGCTTGGATATTACGTCAACCAGGTGTTTCTTCAGCTATCATCGGAGCCAGCAAACCTTCCCAAATAGAAGAGAATGTTCAAGCATCCGGCATTAAGCTATCGCAAGATGTACTGGATGAAATAGATAAGGTATTAGAAGAGATTGCACATGTCAGAGAAAGATAATTCTTTCGTAATAGTGTTGTCATTATAAACAATAACTAAGGCAATAGAGCCTAATAAAGTTAAATCAAATAAAAAGCAGGAACTCGTATTATTTCGAGTTCCTGCTTTTTGTCAGTCTTTAACTACTAAACCAAGCAATTGTAAGAATCCTAGAGCTTGATCCTGTGTCACAATGGCTCCTTTAATATTTTCTGTATCAACTATCATTCTTTCAAAGTTCGAGGTTCTAAGATCTACCCCCTCTAATGAAGTGTTTGAGAATCTGATCCCACTCATTTCACATTGATCAAAATAGATATTTTTAAAAGCATTTTCATAAAAATCACTTTCCTTAAGTTGAGTAGAAGAAAATAAAACGTTTTTATGCTTTGAATAAGCAAATCCGGCTAGATCCATCATACAATTCTTAAACTGAACATCTTCAAGAAAGCTGTCACCGAAAGAAGCCCCATTCATTCGGCATTGATGAAATTCAACACGTTTTAAGGCAGATTCGTTAATTTCCGCATTAATACATTGACAGTGATCAAATTTAACATCTTTAAGATAAGCATTTGGTACACTAAAATAATCAAAAATAATATTTTTAAAAACCAAATTTTTAAATTCAACATTTCGTATAGAATCAATACTAATAGTACAATCTTTTATAATTGCATTCTCAATAATAGGATCTTCTTCGTCCATAAGAGAATAAAAATCTTTTTCTAGCAAATTAGAAGAAATATTTGGGTCTATAACTTTCTTTTTCATAAATACTCCTTTAAATAGTTTATGTAAAGTAGTGTATCTCTTTCTTAATTCAGTTACAAGTTTGTTTAATGTTTGGTATAATGTATAGATGAACAATGCTTGGATCTAAAGAAATCTGAACTGTTTAAAACTGTTTAAAGGATGGCTTTCATGTTTAAAAAGCAATTTTTTCCCGAAACGACAATAAAAACTCTCGCTTCTAATACAAATGTGTACACAGAAGGTGCAACTTTATTTAAAAAGGAAGCAGCTAAACTGCTATCAGTTGATGATAAAGAAAACACGCTGACCTTTACTGTCAACGATCATAAGGCAGAACAAGTCCATTTGCGTTTTTATCCTAATGGGGTGGCTAAAAAGTATCATTGTACATGTATTCCTTTTGAAAAAAACTCTGGTGCCTGCAAGCACGTAGTGGCTAGTATGTTACAGGCAAATTTAATTCAGCAAACTGATTTAAAAAAGGTGAGCAAATCACAAAAATCTGCTACTGCTAAGGAACCAATGTTTTCTTATAAGAAAAGCGAAGAAGCACTTAGTCAACTTATCCAGATATCTAAGCAGGAGATCTCAAGACAAACGAACGATTATAAAAATCAATCATTAAAATTTGAATTTGTTTTAAATGTGAGTGGTACAGGATATGCTTATGCATATGATTTTTACATGAAAGTTGGGCTTGACCGACTTTATGTGGTGAAAAACGTTCCTTTTGTGATTTCAGAAATTCTTGAAGGCAGGACTTACGAATTTGGTAAGAATTTCACGTATGATCCTGAAAAACATGGTTTACATCCTTCGGACAGAAAAATGCTGGAAGTTTTATATGACTTGTACCAGCTTGTTAAATCGGCAACACCAGTTGGTTATGGACAATCTTATCAGAATAAGACAGAACTGGAAATCCCCGCAAGAAGTTTAAAGTTAGTTTTAAAAACATTAGAGAAGACTGATGGAGGATTCATCAGGTTCGGTCGACCTCCAAAACATTTGATGAGACTAAATGATTTGGATAAAGTAGTAATTACAGAGTCTTTTGAACGTTTTCCTTTAAAATTCAAGCTTGAGAAAAAGGAAAAACTTTACCATTTTTCGTTGGCAGATGAAGATATTGATGAACTAGAATTGAATTTTCATCGAGGCGCCAATATAGTTGAATGGAATCGAGAATTCTTTTTCCTGAGCTCTGAGCAATATAAATTACTCAGCAATCTGATGCAGGTCTTTAATAAAAATGAAAAAGCACCTCTAGTCATGCGTTCAAAAGATTTGACAGAATTTGCATCCACTGTTTTATCGCAATTGTCTTCATTCTTGGATATTGAAGTAGAAGATGCAGTCCAAGAAACGGTTTACAGACAAGACATGGTTGCTCAATGCTACATTGATACATTAAATGATCAGTTATTAGTTAGTCCAGTATTCAAATATGGAGAAATATCGATTTATCCTTTACAGGATCAACCGATGACTGAAGAGTTAGACAAAGTTATTATTAGACAGCTTATAAAAGAAAATCGCCTATTACGACTTGCCCATGAGAGTTTAAATACTGCAATAGTTGTAGATGGACATTGGGTACTTGATTCGTTAGATGAGTTAAGTGAGTTCTTGTATGAAAGCTTGCCTATGCTGGCAGAAGAATATGAGATTTTCATGTCGACGGATGCCAGACAGCTCATTTATGAGCCAAAATCAGCGCCTTCAATTTCAATAGAATTAAATAGGAATTCTAATCTATTAGATATTAATTTTGATGCTGAAGATATAGCTACAGATGATTTGAGAGAAATCATTAAGCAATTAAATAACAATAAACATTTTTATCGTTTATCGAATGGTAAAATTTTGAATTTAAAAGAAGAAAAATTTAAAGAACTGAATGATACGGTACAAAAAATGGATATTGAATCAGATGATATCAGTGAACAAATGACTGTTCCTGTATTCCAGGGCTTGACTGTATTAGAAGATTCAATCATCAAAAAAGGCAATAGATTCAAAAAACTTGCTCAACAGCTGCTAGAACCTCAAAAGCTTTCTTTTGATTTACCGGATACTTTGAACGCTTCGCTGAGACCTTATCAGGAAACAGGGTATAATTGGTTGAAATCTTTAGATTATTATGGGTTTGGTGGAGTTCTTGCTGATGATATGGGACTTGGAAAAACGCTGCAAACTATAGCGTTTCTACTGTCAAAATCGCAAGAAGTGGGAGGACAGTATCTGATTATTTGTCCTTCAAGCGTATTATACAATTGGCAGCATGAGTTTAAGAAGTTTGCACCGGAATTGCAGATAACCCTAATTTCAGGTTCTATTGAAGAGCGGGAAGCAGCGATCAAAGAAGCAGAAACGGATGAAAATTCTATACTAATCACGAGTTATCCGCTGATTCAAAGAGATTTTCTCTTATATAATAATTATAATTTCAAAACAATTGTTTTAGACGAATCCCAAAATGTCAAAAATAGTTCAGCTAAAACGACTCAAGCCGTACACCATCTAAAAGCAGAGACAAAATTTGCTCTTTCAGGTACGCCAATTGAAAATAACCTTGGTGAGCTTTGGTCTTTATTTGCTATTGTTCAACCTGGATTATTTAAAAATAGAAAAGCATATAAAAAAGCAACTCAAGCTAGAATCGCTGCAAAAATCCGTCCTTTTGTTTTAAGACGTTTGAAACGCGATGTTTTAAGCGATTTGCCTGCTAAAACAGAAACAACTGAATATATTGATTTATCTACAGAGCAGAAACGTATCTATCAGTCCCAGTTGACGTTGATTCGCGAAGAAGTCAAAGGAATGATCCAAGAAAATACTTTTGATAAAAACCGTATAAGAGTTTTAGCCGGTATGACAAGACTGAGACAAATCTGTTGTGACCCTGCTTTGATAATAGATGATTATGAAGGGACTTCTTCAAAACTTGAACGGCTGCTTGAATATTTAGAAGAAGCTAGAATGAATGGAAAAAGAGTTGTGTTGTTTTCACAATTTACTTCAATGTTAAGCATCATAAGAGAGAGATTGGATAGTCAGGAAGTTGACTATCACTATCTAGATGGACAAACAAAAAATGAAGATCGTCTTAAATTAACTACTCAGTTTAACATGGGAGAAAAGGATTTATTCTTGATTTCTCTTAAAGCTGGAGGTACGGGTCTGAATCTAACAGGTGGAGATACAGTGATTTTATATGATTCATGGTGGAATCCTGCAATCGAAGATCAAGCAGCTGACAGAGTTCATAGATATGGACAAAAAAATGCTGTTCAGGTTATTCGTTTAATTGCTACAGGTACGATAGAAGAGAGAATCAACGAACTTCAAGCAAAGAAACGTGAACTGATCGATACTGTTATCGAAACTGGAAATGAACAACCAATTTCAAGTCTTTCTAAAGAAGAAGTCCTTTCTTTACTCACGGAATAACATCAAAGTGTATTTAGTTGTATAAATAGGATGGAAGACTTAAAATGACGCTAACCAAAACTGAACCATTATAGAAGGTGTGTAAAATGAAAAATAAGCAATCTGCTTTAATATTACCGCCGGATGAGAAAGTCATTCTTGAAAAAAGAGCAAATTTCAAATATAAATGGTACAACTATATTGGCGGTAAAGTCGTATTAACGAATAAAGCCTTATACTTTAAGTCTCATAAACTTAATTTAAAAAAAGATACTACTCGTATAGTTTTAGAAAATATCCATGTATTGCGAAAAGGCAACTCATTAAAAGTCATCCCCAATCGAATGATCGTAGGAGACCGTGAAGGGAATGAGTATACTTTTGTTGTAACAAACAGGAATGAGTTCTACAATGCTGTAGAGGAACAATTGAAATAAGGCACCTTGAGCAGTGACTATAAAAAGTTGCTGCTTTTTGTCTACCACTTAAGCACCATGCTCAAGCACATGACGTATGGTATACTGATTAATAAGTTTTTATCGTTAGTGGAGGAATAATGTGAAAGAAAAAATAATCGTTATTGTCGGCCCTACAGCTGTCGGCAAGACAAGTTTGAGCTTATCATTGGCAAAAAAATATGATGGAGAAATTATCAGCGGAGATTCGATGCAGATTTATAAAGGTTTAGACATTGGGACTGCAAAGGTTACTAGGGAAGAAAGAAAAGAAGTCATACACTATCTGGTAGATGAGATCAGTCCAAATGAAAATTATGCTGTTTCTGATTTTAAAACTAAAGCAAAAAATCTAATCGAAGATATAACTGCTAGAGGCAAAGTTCCTATTATTGTAGGTGGGACAGGTTTATATATAGAATCTCTTCTATATAATGTATCACATGGTGGTCAAGCAGAGCCGGATTTAACTTACCGTAAAGAATTAGAAACTTTTGCTGAGCAAAATGGGAAACAAAAACTGTGGGAAAGATTAGAGTCCATTGATCCTAAAGCTGCAGAATCTATTCATTGTAATAATTTGCGTAGAGTAATTCGAGCGCTTGAAGTATATAATTCTACTGGTCAATTATTCTCATCTTTACAGATGGAAAAAACGAATAAAGAAAAATTATATGATGCTTATGTTATAGGTCTAACAACAGATCGTGCACTTCTATATGAACGAATAAATCAGCGAGTAGATTTCATGTTTGATCAAGGGCTGATTAAAGAAGTTGAAAGCTTGTTAGCTACTGTTCCGTTAACAGCACAAAGTTTAAAAGGCATAGGCTATAAAGAATTAATTCCTTATTTTGAAAATTATATAAGTTTACAAGCAGCAACAGAACAGATTAAACAGAATTCGAGAAGATATGCCAAAAGACAGTTGACTTGGTTTAGGAACCGTATGGAAATTAGTAGCTGGTGGGATTTTGTTCAAGCACCGGAAAATCAAGAAAAATTAGAAGCTGAACTAGAAATTTTTTTAAGGATGTGAGTATTTGTTAAACGAAGAACATTATGAAAAGGTAGTCGTTGTCGGAATTCAAACAACAGAAACCGATAGTCAGTTTCGCTATTCTTTAGAAGAACTAAAGCAATTAGTTGAAAATGCTGGAGGAAAAGTAGTTGGAGAATTAACTCAGAAAAGAGAACGTCAAGACGCTAAAACAGTTGTTGGCAAAGGAAAACTTAATGAATTGAAACATTTAAGCGAAGAACTTGATGCAACGACAATTGTATTTAATCAAGAACTTTCACCAAGAAACGTCAGGAATATTCAAGAAGAGCTCGAAGCAAAAGTTATTGATCGAATTCAAGTGATTCTAGATATTTTTGCCTTGAGAGCACAAAGCAAGGAGGGGAGACTGCAGGTACAATTGGCTCAGCTCTCCTATCTTTTACCGAGATTAGCAGGTCAAGGTGTGAACATGTCGCGTTTAGGAGCTGGCATTGGGACCCGTGGACCAGGTGAGACAAAACTGGAGACTGATCGAAGACATATACAGAAACAAATGACTGATATTAGACATGAATTGAAGAAAACTGAAGCGCATAGAGAAAGAAGCAGAGAACAACGTAAACAAAGCAACGTTTTTCAGATTGGATTGATAGGATATACCAACGCAGGCAAGTCGACTATACTAAATGTCACTACTGAAACAGAGACTTTTGAAAAAAATCAACTATTTGCTACTTTAGATCCGTTAACTAGACAATTTGAATTACCTTCTGGCTTACAAGCTACCATGACTGACACAGTAGGATTTATTCAAGATCTACCAACTCAGCTGATCGAAGCATTTCAATCAACATTAGAAGAATCTAGAACGGTTGATCTATTACTTCACGTTGTAGATGCTTCGGAAGAAAATATAGCCGGTCATGAAGAGACAGTGCTTGAATTACTGAAAGAACTAAATATGGATAAAATCCCAAGACTAACTGTCTATAATAAAAAAGACTTAGTAAAAGGGAATTTTCAACCTAGTTTATATCCTAATGTAGTCATTTCAGCTAGAGATGAATCTGACGTTAAACGTTTGTTTGAAGCGATTGAAGAGAATATAAAAGAAGAAATGGTTCCTTATACTCTGGAAATCGAAAGTGCCCGTGGGGACTTATTGATTCAGTTAAGAAATGAAACGATTGTTGAAAGACAGTTATTTGATGAAGAAAAGCAAGTGTATTTTGTTGAAGGATATGCACGAAAAAATTCTAGGTGGAATAGATAAAAATAAATAATTTTTCATATAATCTTATCAAAGTGAGTAGAAGTCGTACTTGCATTGATAAGATTTTTTGCTTTGGGTGAAAATGCCTTATGACCATTAGATAATACGATTGATTAGGTCCTGCTAAATAAAGTAATAAATAACAAAAACAGTATAATAAATTATATTATAACTAAATTGTGTCAAGTAACTAAAAACCTATATTATTTTATTCTATTTAATGTATAAACTTTTATGGATACTTTCCGATAGTAAATAAAGTCGAAAAGGAACTCTTTATAGAGTAAAATATAAATTGGTGTGTATATCGCACTAAAAAGGAGCGCGTTAAGTTAATGGATAAAGTCAAGGAACAATGGGAAAATTTAAAAACGAATATAAGTAAAATTGATTGGTCAAAACTAAGACCATCCAAAAACAATTCAATCAAAAGAGGCCATAAAAGCGTTAAATGGCCCATAACCATACTGCTAACTATCGTCATGCTCGTACCTCTTTTGGCAGCTTTACTTTTCTCGTACATACAAACTACGAAAATTATGACTGAGCGAGTCGAAGCTCAAGAAGAACAGATTACTACAAATATTGTAAGTACAATCGATAGCGCTGCAACTGCGGCTGAAACAACAGTTGAAAAACTTGCAATGGATAGTATATTAAACCAGGTTTCATCTGGAACACCTGGAGCGGAATCACAGTTAAGCTCTAGATTACAATACATCTCATCTGGTAATCGATATATTTCAGATGCTTATTATATTCCTATAGGAGAAAATCAGGATATTGTTTCGACTAATACATTGAACGATAATGATTCTCTGAATGAACAACTACCTTGGCTAGAATCTGCATCACAGTCTAATGGAATTCAATGGTCAGAACCATACACATTAAATGGCAGCTCTAGAATTGCAGTATCAAGACCTTTATTTGGTGGTCAATCTGTTATTGGAGTACTTGCTGTTGATCTAGATTTTGAAACAATAAAAAAAGATGTAGAAGAAGCTAAAATTGCCAATACCGGATCTATTCAGATTTTTACGGAAGACGGAATAGTTCTTGCTTCTCCCGATACATCTATAATTGGTCAAAACCATAAAGAAAAATCTTACTTTCAGACTATTTTAAATGAAGAGAGCGATTCGGATACAGGACTCATTTATGATGAAGAAGCCAATGGCGGAGAGTTAGGTATTTATTATGAAAAGATTCCTAATTTAGGGATAACAGTGTTTGGGATGGTTGCTGAGAATGAAATGGATGAAGAAACAAGTGCAATTATAAAAACATTTATTACTATTACAGTGATTACGATTATAGTTGCAGCAGTTATTTCTTACTATGCTGCAGGAATCATTACGTCAATTGCAAATTCAATGATGAAAACGTTTGGTGAAGTTCGCCGAGGTAATTTAACCAATCGTTTAAGCTATAAAGAATTAGTGAATTTTAAAAATCCTTATGTATTTATAAAAAATAAATTATCGAAAAATAACGATGAAATTGTGTCAAGTAATACAGGTGAATCTGATTTAGATCCTAAAGGAAATGAAATTCATCAGATTGCCATAGCCTTCAATGAAACAATGGATACATTTGAAAGTACGATAGCAGTAATTCAAGGAAATAGTAAAAATGTGTCTGAAATGGCGGCTACACTAACAGAATTGTCTGATCAAACAAGTCGAGCAACTTCTGAAGTTGCGCAGACGATTAGCGGAGTTGCTGAAGCCACCAGTACTCAAACTGAAGATACTGAAGAAACAGCAAGTCAAATGAATGATCTATCTCAAGCGCTCAATGAGATCAATGATGCCGTTGGAACTATGGGAAGCCACGCTGACAATACAATGATACTAAATGGTAATAATATTTTTGCTACGCAAGATGTAGATCAGAACTGGAAAGAAACACTAGGTACCATGGATCAGTTAAAAGCTCAAATTGAAGAAGTTGATGGAGACATTCAAAATATCGAAGGAATTGTCAATGCAATTACCAATATCGCCAAGAAAACAAACTTACTGGCATTGAATGCTTCTATTGAAGCAGCTAGAGCTGGTGAAGCAGGTAGAGGATTCGCGGTAGTTGCAGAAGAAATTAGAAATTTAGCTGAACAAAGTGCACAGTCTTCAAAAGATATTCAAAATATTATCCATACTGTTCAAAATAAGTCGACAAATATGGTTAATCATCTAGAAGAAACCAGCGAAGGTAGTAAAGTGCAAACTGAAAAAATCAATGAAGCCTTATCTGCATCGGAAAGTGTTGCAAGCTCATTAGAACAACTGGTAGCAAGCATGATTATCGTTATTCAATCTTCTTCTGTCATTAATGAAAGAAAAGATGAGGTTGTCTCTCAATTGGAAAATATTGCAGCTTCTGCTGAAGAAAATTCAGCTGGAACAGAAGAAGTATCTGCTAATGCACAGGAAATTCTTGCTACAATGGAAGATTTCACTTCACATATCAATAACCTAGAAGAAGTAGCAAAAATATTAAAAACATCTGCTGAGCAATTTGAAATCAACCATAATCATGAAAACAATGCAGACCTCAAAGATTAAGGAAATCTGACTGCAGAGCTTGCTTAAAAGAACAGGAAAAGAGGAATGACCATGGATAAACATATTTTATTTCGTGTAGGAAATCAGATCTTTGCTATTCCAATATCCAGCACAGATCGTGTTGTTCACATTGAAAATCTAACTATTATACCTGATATGTCATCATATATTATTGGTGTAGAGGATATTGAAGGAACAATTACTCCACTGATTGATTTAGCTGAACGCTTTTTTGCCGAAAAAATTACAGACCTGAATAAAGCTGATACGATTATCGTTCATTGGAAAGAAGAAAAAATTGGATTGACTGTTAATGAAGTATTATCAGTTGAAACATACTATGAAAACCAAATCTCAGATAAAGAGGGTACAGAAAAAGCAGATGGTATTCCAACATCATACATTTCAGCATTTGTCCAAACAGATGATGGAATTGTTCCGATTCTAGATCCGCATCTATTATTTAATGCTGAACAAGCAAAAGAGTTAAGGGCATTACTTGAAATCGAACAAATTCAAAATTAATCATGGAAATTAGTCGAATAACGGAGGAAGAAGCCATGTCAGAACAAGTCAAGGTCGGGATATCAGATTATAAGATGTCAGAGCCACCTGACCATTTAGTGACGATTGGACTTGGTTCATGTGTTGGAATCGCATTATATGAACCCACTACTAAAGTCGGTGCACTTATTCATATCATGTTACCGGAAAGTAAAGGATTTAAAGATACCACTAAATGGGAAAAATTTGCTGACTTGGCAATTCCTAAAGTAGCTGAAAAAATGTATGAACAGACAGGTAAGAAGAAATTATTTGCAAAGATTGCTGGTGGTGCCAGCATGTTTTCTTTTGGTTCAAAACCAGATTCCATTCAGATCGGTAAAAGAAACATTATATCTGTAAAAGAAACCTTAAAAGAATTGGGTATACCTATCTTAGGAGATCATACCGGAGGAGAAATGGGAAGATCGATGTTTGTTGATCTAGAAACTTTCGAAGTCAAAGTGCGAATGGTAAATAGAGAATACCACATTTTATAAATAGAACTATTAATTTTTATCAGTAAAGGGAGCTGGAAGATGTCGGTAAAAGTAATGGTGATAGATGACTCGGCGCTGATGCGTAAAATTCTGAGTCATATGCTCCAGGAAATCGAAAAAGTAACTGTATATAAAGCTGTCAGAAGTGAGAAAGAAGCAGTTGCTGCTATTGAGAAAGAAGTGCCTGATCTTATTTTTGTTGACGCTCAAATCCCTAATCATGAAGGATTTAAACTTTTAAAGAAGATAAGTCATGAATATACTATACCAACAATAATGATTTGTTCACCAACCGATCAAAAAGAGATCACTCTACGAGCATTGGAATTAGGTGCGTTAGATTTTGTATTAAGCCCAAACGATATAAATAAAAATTGGAATTTATTCAAAGAAAAATTGGAAAGTAAGATTAAGATTCATTTTTCTAATCAGTTTTATTCAAAGCAGGTTGAACCAATGGTAAAAAAAGGAAAAAGCAAATTTCAGAAACCAGTGAAAGCAATAGTGATGGGGGCTTCAACTGGTGGGCCAAAAGCAATTATTGAAGTTATAAAGCATTTTCCACATTCTATTGGAATTCCTGTTTTTATCGTTCAACATATGCCTAAAGGCTTTACCGCTTCATTTGCTAATCGGTTGAATACTTTATGCAAACTGGAAGTAGTGGAAGCCAAAGATGGAGATAAAATTGTAAAAGATAAAATTTATCTCGCTCCAGGCGGAAAGCATATGGTTATAGAAGATCAGGTAATCAAATTGAACGATGATGATAAAATTCATGGAGTAAAACCTGCTGTAGATTATCTGTTCAATAGTGCAGCCAAAAAATATAAGAATCACTTAGTCGGTGTCGTGCTGACTGGCATGGGTTATGATGGAGCAATAGGTTGCCAATCGATAAAAGAAGAAAATGGATATGTTATTACTCAGGATCAGGAAACCTCAGTAATTTATGGCATGCCAAGAAACGTCGAAGAAAAAGGATTCTCAGACGAAGTCGCAAGTTTATTCGATATTGGTGAAATTTTAAAAAATATGATTGGATGATTATATGACGACACTAAATTTTGAGTTTTTTTATGAATGGGTTCTATCAAATTATAAAATCAACTTAAATGCATATAAAGAAAAGCAACTGCAGCGAAGAATCGGCACAATTATGAAACAATCGGGTGCTACTACATTAGAAGAATATGCCACTATTCTGTCGGTTGATGAAACATTAAAAAAGCAGTTTTTAGACTATATCACAATAAATGTAACGGAATTTTTTAGAAATAAGGATCTTTTTGACAATTTCGAATTAATGATCAATACACACCTTTCAACTAAGTTTAATAGTCTTAAAATCTGGAGTGCTGCTTGTTCTATAGGTGCAGAACCTTATTCTCTTGCCATGATTGTGAAAAAAAACAATATAAAACTTCAACAGAAAATATTAGCGACAGACATTGACCTTACGATTTTGGATAGAGCAAAAAAGGGTTATTTCAGAGAAAATGAAATAAAAAATGTATCTTTAGTCGATAAAAACACTTATTTTGATTTTATGGATGGATATTATACCATTCAAAATGATATAAAGAATAAAGTGCAATTTAAGCAGCATGATTTGGTTCAGGGTCGATATGAACAAAACTTTCATGTTATTGTCTGTAGAAATGTAACGATTTATTTTAAGAATGATGTTAAAGATGAAATATACCTTAAAATGGCTGATTCCTTAGTTACGGGTGGACTCTTATTTACTGGAGCAACAGAAACAATTTATCAGCCTGAAAAATATGGATTTAAGAAAATCGCTTCATTTATTTATGAGAAAGTAGAATAAAGAAATAAAAAAGGAGGATTCGAGCATGGATGACAATAGTGCTTACCGTGATCTGTTTTTTGAGGAAACAGATTCGAATTTGGAAATACTAAACGAAGAAGTTTTAAGATTAGAACAGAATCCTGAAGATACAGAAATCATTGATTCTATATTTCGTTCTGCACATACTTTGAAGGGCATGGCAGCCACTATGGGTTATAATACAATGGCAAAATTAACACATTCTGTCGAAAATGTATTTGAATTGTTTAAATCAAAAAAGGCAAAAGTCGATACTGAGACAATTTCACTGGTTTTTGACTGTTTAGATACACTGACTGACATTGTAGAAGCATTACGAGCTGGAGAAAGTGATGAACTTGATATTTCTAGTCTTGTGTTACGTCTAGAAAATGTTGCAAATCAAAATGCTCAAGTATCCCCCGTCAAGACTAAAGTTGAGACAGAAAACAAGGGAATTGATTTAGTTTTATCTAACTTAGAAGAATCAGATCTAACAGTTATTGAACAAGCAGAACAAACTGACTATAAAGCTTATGTAATAACAGTGAAAGTGGATAATGAGAGCTTTATGAAAGCTGCCCGGGCGTTCTTGGTTATGAACAAGTTAGAACAAGAAGGAGATATTATCTATACTGAACCTTCTGCAGATAAAATAGAAGAAGGTGATTTCGAAGATTACTTTAAAATGATTTTATTAAGTAAACTAAAGCAATCAGAAATAAAAGATAATATCCTGGAGACCAGTGAAATCGAAGAAGTGCTGATTGCTGATTTTGATAAGACTCAGTCAATTAAATCAACTGAAGAAATGCTTGTTGAAAGTACTGCAGCTAATGAAAATAGCAAGGTTAAAGAGAATGGAACGAATCAAGTTGCCGCCAAAAAAGAGACGCCTAAGAAATCTATTTCAAAACAGACAATTCGTGTAGATTTAACAAGGCTTGATCAATTTATGAATCTTGTTTCGGAACTAGTTATCCATAGAACCAGGTTAGAAGATCTTTCTGAAAAAGAAAAACTCCTTGAACTTTCTGAGCCTCTTACTGAAGTAGGGAGAATCACAACAGAATTACAAGAATTAGTGCTTCAGCTTCGTATGCAACCTTTCAATGTTGTCTTACAGCGCTTCCCAAGAATGCTTAGAGATTTGGCAAATGAGCTAGGTAAAGAGATTCAATTGGTTACTGAAGGTGAAGATACAGAATTGGATCGTACGGTTATTTCAGAAATTGGAGAACCACTGATTCACTTGTTAAGAAATTCAGCCGATCATGGCATTGAAATGCCTGAAGAACGGGAAAGAATAGGTAAGCCAAAGGTTGGTACTGTTAAATTGGCTGCTTATCCTGAAGGTAATCGAGTAGTTGTTACACTATCTGATGATGGAAAAGGATTGAATCCTGAATATATCAGAGCAAGTGCTGAGAAAAAAGGCATTTCAACTGCTGGATTATCAGATGAGGAAATTCAGCAATTGATTTTCCATCCGGGATTCTCTACAGCTGCAAAAGTAACGGGAATCTCTGGACGAGGCGTGGGCATGGATGCTGTTAAAGAAAAAATCTCTAGCTTAAATGGGACTATAGAAACGGTTAGTGAAGTTGGTAAAGGCACAACGTTTAAAATCATATTACCTTTGACATTATCAATTATACAAGCTTTGTTAGTTAGAACGGGTGGAGAAACATTTGCATTGCCTCAAGCAATCATCGATAAAGTTAATCGATTTGATGAAGAAGATGCTATCCAAGTCCATCAGGGCGAAGTATACAGATACAAAGATACTACTATTCCAATCACACGTTTAACGGATGCGTTAGACTTAGAAGATTCTAACTATGGATCTCCACATATTATCATTGTTTCCATCGGCGATGAAAAGCATGGTCTAGTAGTAGATGAACTGGTGCAGCAAAAAGAAATAGTCATCAAAAAATTAGGGAAAGAATTAGGAGAAATGAACCATTTTCTTGGTGCGACCATCATGGGAGATGGAAGTATCAGTCTGATTCTTGACTTAACTTCTATCTGTAAAGGAAGGAAGGAAGCAAAACAATGACGCAAGACGAATACTTGTTTCGCTTCGATGCTTTACAAGAGATTATTAATATCGGTGGAGGTAATGCGGCAACCAGTTTATCAAAGCTCATTGAACGAAAAGTAGAAATGGAAGTTCCAACGCTCGAAATTATGGATTATGATCAAATTTATCAAGAAATAAGAAAAGAAGATGAGGTTGTAAAAGCTGTTTTAATGAATATTGTTGGAGATAGAGAATACGGTGTGTTTCTGTTCGTAGCAAATCCAGTAAATGCTGAAAAGCTGGCTCAGATGATTACACCAACTGAAGTGGAACTAACAGTCGAACTGATAGATTCTGCAGTTAATGAAATCGTCAATATTATCGTTCATTCTTTCATGACAGCTATTATGAAGATTATTGATATCAAAATGGTTTCTTCAGTACCGATCATGGCTGAAGATATGTTCGGATCAATCATAAGTAGCGTTTATATGGAACAAGAACAGTATGATCAGCAGATTTTAATCATTAAAAATGAATATTATAGTCTTGGACACAAAATTGAAGGAAGTTTGTATTTTGTACCTAGGCCTGGTGTGTTAGAATTATTATTGCAACAACTTGGATTATAGATTGGAAGGGGAAAAAATAAAAATGACAAAACGTGTACTAATTGTAGATGATGCAGCATTTATGCGAATCAAATTAAAAGATATTTTAGAGAAAAATGGTTATGAGGTTGCAGCAGAAGCTCAAAACGGGATCGAAGCTGTAGAAAAATATAAAGAAACTAAACCTGATTTAGTGACTATGGATATTACAATGCCGGAAAAAGATGGCGTTGAGGCTCTTAAAGAAATTAAGGCAATGGATCCTAAGGCAGTTGTTTTGATGTGTTCTGCTATGGGGCAGCAATCTATGGTAATGGATGCTATTCGTGCTGGCGCAATTGACTTTATTGTTAAACCATTTGACACTGAACGTGTCATTAAAGCTTTAGATAAAGCTAGTCAATAATAAATCAAAACGGTGAAGATGTGAAAGTCGAAAAATTGTCACAACTGCACCGTTTTAAATTACGTATAATAAGGAGGGACGAGTCATGCAAATAATCGTGTTTCGTCTAGGAGAAAGAACTTATGGATTTTCCACTGATAAAGTTGAAGAAATAACAACTATGCTTACTTCGACCACAGTGCCTCATTCACCGAACTGGACAGTTGGTCTGGTTAATCTAAGAGGACAAGTTATGACTCTTGTTGATTTAGATATTCTGCTGAATAAATCAGATTCTTCTGGAGATGATTGGTATAAGAATACAATCATCATACATACTGAAGAGAATCCTATCGCTTTAAAGGTAGGGCCTGTGATTGGAGTAAGTGATGTTTTAGAAGAACAGTTACAAGCAAGTGGGGAAGAAGAATCTATAATTTCTGGATATATTTCAGTTAACGATGATATTGTAAGCATCATCGATTTGGACCAGATCTTTAAGGAGAAAGAGGAAGTATAGTGAGCCAACAAGTCTTATCACAACAAGAAATTGATGCGTTGTTGGGTGCGATAGACAGTGGCGAGATCGATACAGAACAGATGGAAGAGGAACTGGATTCCCCTAAAGTAAAGCCGTACGATTTTCGTCGTCCCGTTCGCCTGTCTAAAGAATATCTGTCAACTATTACGATGGTATTTGAAGACTTCGCAAAGATAGCGGTCAATTTATTGTCTACTCAGTTAAGAAAACCCGTGGATATTAAGATTGCAGCGATTGAACAGGTTTCGTTTGATGAATTTGTTCATTCCGTACCTAGCTTTACACTTATGGGTATTTTCCAAAGCAAACCGCTTAACGGAATGCAGATCATCGAAATCAATCCTCAGTTCAGTCTGCAAATGATTGAATTATTATGTGGATACAATGAAGTTACAGAAGAATCTTCTGTATCTGACAAAACAAGTTTTACGGATATTGAAAGAGCAATTCTGGAAGATATTACTAAATCTTTTCTTCGGTCTTTTGAAACGGCCTGGAAAGAAATTACAGAAATATCTGTAGAATTAGAGTACACAGAAACGAATCCACAATTACTTCAGACTATGTCACCTAATGAGCCTGTATTACTTGTGACATTTTCAGTTGGACTTGATCAACAGAGAACGTTCATTAATATGTGTGTACCTTACATATTTTTTGAAGAAATTCTGGATAAATTAAGTTTTAAAAATTGGTTCCATTCAGGAAAAGAGTTTGATTCATCTGAAAGAGGACAATTATCTAAAAATCTAGATCATGTACCACTAAATCTGGAAGTGCTTCTTGGTGAATCTCAGATGACGATTTCAGACTTTTTGGAGATGGAAGAAGGCGATATTATTCAATTGAATGACAAAACTTCTAAACCTCTGACCATGTATATTGAAGATAGACCATATTATAAAGTTAAACCGGGAATGATTGAAGATAACCTTGCAGTTGAAGTATTAAAGTTTATGGGAGGAGAGAGTACAGATGAGTAGCGGACAATTATCGCAAGAAGAGATAGATGCATTGTTGAATGGTACTGGCGCAGCAGCAACTAGTGAAGAAGAGTCAGTAACTGAAACAATAAATACTGATGACCAAGTTAGCCAGAATACAAAAGATATTCTTGGAGAAGTAGGAAATATTTCTATGTCTCAAGCAGCTACTACTCTTTCTCAATTATTAAATCGTACAATCAAAATTACTACACCTAAAGTATCTGGTGTTACGTTAAAACAGATCGTAGATGAATGTGAAGTTCCAAAAGTTGTGACTACTATTGGTTTCAAAGAAGGTCTAGTAGGAAATAATGTACTTATGATCGATGTTGAAGATGCCATTATCATCGCGGATTTAATGATGGGAAATGACGGGAAAGACGTTGAAGGAAAAGAATTCACTGAACTTGAATTAAGTGCAGTAGCGGAAGCAATGAATCAGATGATGGGATCAGCTTCTACAGCAATGGCTACAATGTTTAATAAAAAAATAGATATTCAACCACCAGAAGTAGAAATGTGGAATAGTCCCGAAGAAGCGACCTTAGAAAACATCACAGATGAAAACTTAATTTGTAAAACCTCTTTTCATTTAAGTGTTGAAGGACTTCTTGAAAGTGAAATTATGCAAATCCTACCGATGGAAACAGCTAACGAAATAGTAGAAATCATGCTTGGAGACGAAGCAGAAGTTTTGCAAGGTCGTGAAACAAATACAACTGAGGCAAAAACTTTACAAGAATCAAAATCCGATAATCAGTCAGTAGCTGAAACTGCCAGAAAACCAGAAACGGATTCAGTCAGTGTTCAGAAACCTCAATTTCAAGAACTGGAACAAAATGGAATAAAATCGGCTCCTCGTAATTTGGATCTGATTATGGATGTACCGCTGGATTTCAGTGTAGTATTGGGTAAAAGTAAAAAAACCATTAGAGACATACTTTCACTTGGTACAGGTTCTGTAGTTGAATTAGATAAAATGACAGATGAACCTCTTGAAATTTATGTTAATGGAAAATTAATTGCAGAAGGTGAAGTTGTGGTTATCAATGAAAGCTTTGGTATCCGCATCACCAATATTTTAAGCAAAGAACAACGAATTAATCATTTGAAGTAAATATGTTAGAAGCAGAAGCACTGGCAGAGACTAGTGCTTTTGCTGTACTTTAATCCAATATCGATTTGCTTTATAATAAGAGCTGACTTAATTTGAAAACCACCTTAACAATTAATAGAGTGTTCCGATAATAAATTTGTAGGAAACTCAAAACAACAGCTATTTATAAATAATTCTATTAAAAATCAATAAAAGAGGCGATTATAATGAAAATCGATAAAAACTATTCAAACTTTTTAAATTCTGTGAATCAAGCTAAACCTGGATATGCTCATGAATCTAAAAAAACTGAACAACCTGCAAAAAAACAAGCCAATGTAGAAGTTAATATTTCCAAAGAAGCGCAAGCTCTCTTAGACGCAGATCAAGTAGATATTTCTGAAAAAGTAAAATCTATCAAAGCAGCAATTCAAAATGGTGAATATGAAGTGGATGCCAGTAAAATCTCTTCAGAATTAGTTCGTACGATTCAAACTCAAAAGGAGCAATAAGCCATGTCAAGAACAGAAGAAGTTCTTTCGCTAATGAATACTTTAAAAGATTACCTGGTGGAAGAGCGAACAGTTTTAATCAATCATGATGGTGAACGTTTACTTGAGCTGGTCAATGCTAAAGAAGAAACTATGAATGCGCTAGCTCAATATGATGAATCAGAAATTGAGATTGAACAGTTGACTGAAATAACGCTTGAAATCAAAAGCTTGCAAGAAACTAATGTATTATTGACTGAGCAATCTATCAGTTTTACTGAAAAACTTGTCAGCAATATACAAAAAAATGCAACAAAGAAAAGTACGTATTCAAAAAAAGGTACATTTGATAAAACTGGACAAAATGCATTTATAGATCAGTCATTATAAGGAGCAAATACATATGTCAGGACTTTTTGGAACTTTAAATACTGCAACAAGTGGATTATTAGCACAGCAAAATGCCTTGCAAACTCTCGGACACAACGTATCGAACGTTAATACTCCAGGATATTCTAGACAGCGCGTGGATTTACAGACAAATGTCGCTCAACAGATTCCTGGAGTAGGACAAATTGGTACTGGTGTTCAAGTTGCTGGGATTTCTCGTATGCAGGATCAGTTTGTTATGAACCAGTTAATGAACGGTTATTCAACAACTAGTAAATATCAAGCCTTATCTGATACGATAGGGCAGTTAGAAGCAACATTTAATGAACCGTCTGAAACAGGATTATCTAATCAAATTTCAGAAGTATTCAATGCATGGACATATCTGGCTTCAAATCCAGAACAAGATGCATCTAAAACAATGCTGGTCCAAACTAGTGAAACTTTTGTAGATACAGTTCAACATATGGCGAATTCTATGGCAGCTTTAAAGGAAGATACAATTCAACAACTTGATAAGGAAGCTGTGGATGCTAATTCAACTTTGAAACAACTTGAAGATTTAAATTATCAAATATGGCAAGCATCTGTAAGAGGGTATACGCCCAATGATTTACTAGATACCCAAGACCAGCTGGTAAATAAATTAGCTAGTCAAGCTGACATCACTGTAGACAGAGATAAATACAATCGGGTATCTATATCAATGGATGGACAGACCTTATTAAATGAAGATACAAGAAATGAACTGATGACAGTTACTGGATTGAATGACGATGGAGCTGCTGTCCTTTCGGATGGAACTGTATTAACAGAGGCAGCTGAAATTGGACAGTTTGTCGTTCGTTCAGAGTCGGGTGGAGAAACATCTTTTCAGCCAATTAATTTAGACGGTGGAAGTGTTAAAGGAACTCAAGAAGCTTTGACAATCATAAGTGATATGCAAAATGAATTAGATGATTTTGTATACAGTTTTGCGACTGCTGTAAATACTATTCACAGCAATGACGGAGAAGGAATCGACTTTTTCTCTATAGATGATGAGAACGCTGCACTGTCATTACAAGTTAATCAAGACATAAAAGATGATGCCAGCCTAATCGTAACTGGAAAATCACTTACTAATGATGTTGCAGGTGACGGTTCTAGAGCACAGTTGATTTCTAGTCTGAAAAATACACCTATTTCTTTAGAAGATGCTAACTGGTTCGATGAAGAGACTATGGAAATCAATTCAAGTAACGGCAGCTCAACCTTATTTAGTAAATATAATAGCATGGTTACAAATATGGGAATTATTAAACAGCAGTCAGACAATATGCTTGATACACAAGAAGGTCTGATGGCTTTACTAGAGCAACGACGTGAATCTGTATCAGGTGTAGATATCAATGGAGAAGTCACGGATATGATCAAATTTTCAAGTGCATTCCAAGCTAATTCAAAAGTATTAGCTACATTGTCAGATATGCTGGACACACTAATCAATCGAACTGGGGTGTAATAAGTGAGAATTACAAACTCTTTAATGTCAAAAAACTTTATGCGTAATTTGAATAATAATATGAATTCTGTTTATAAATATCAAGAACAATTGTCTACGATGGAGCAAGTCAGTCGTCCAAGTGATGATCCTCTAAAAGTATCAAAAGTATTAGACTTGAATAATGAAATCAAACAGAATGAAGAATACAAATCTACCATCAATGACTCAATTGATTTTACAAATTCTCAAGATTCCGCCCTTGCTAACGCGACTACTTCAATACAGCGGATTTATACATTAACTCAGCAAGCTGCTAATGCAACTTATAACGAGGAAGATCGTCAAGCAGCTAAAGCAGAAATTGAAAATGAAATCGACACAATGTTAGATTCATTAAACACAAGTTTTGGCGGACGTTATATTTTTGCCGGAACGAATACAACTACTAAACCATTTGAGAAAACGCTAGATGCAGATGGAAACTTTACAGGCATTACTTATAACGGCACAAGTGATCCTGAACTTTCTGGAAACTTAACAAAAGAAATAGCTCGGGGTGTATCGGTAGAGATGCAGACTGATGGAAGAGAATTAATGAATGAACAAGGAGCTGGAGATGATCTGGGAACCTTTTTCAATGATCTTTTGACAGCATTAGATAATAATGATACTGAAGCTCTTGGTGGTAGTTTATTAGAACGTGCTGATACGGAATTGAACAACATTGTAAACTTACGTACGACAATAGGAGCTACTCATAATCGTCTTCAAGCAGCAAAGGACCGAAATGAATCAGAATATCTGAACTTGGAAACGACTTATTCTAATACACAAGACATTGATTTAGCAGAAACTTATATGCAATATTCAATGGAAATGGTTGCTTATGAAGCTTCATTACAGATGGGGAATAAGATACTTCAAAATAGTTTATTGAATTATATGTAGTATCGACTTTTTCAAAGCAATAAAATAAAATTTAACTGCAGCGGAGAGTTTACTAGCTTATTAGTAAATTCTCCGCTTTCAATTTTTTTATAGTTAAAAACAAATGTAAGCGATGAATAGCTAGGTACCTGTGAGTCCTAGCGGCCTCCTGTTAAACTTGAGATATCTTAAGTACACAGGAGGTTTTTAATTTGGAAAAGAATAAACAGTCTATCATACCGATAACCCTACATGACGATAAAACTGATCGCCGACACATTTCGAAGTTCCATTCACAGAAAATGGTGGCACATTTAAAAAATAGTCAGACAGAGCTACTTATTTACGAGGGGATCAAACCCTCGACATTGAGAGTTCTCCTCGCGGAGATGTCATTCAATGAAACTCGTTGATTTTACTCAAGTAGAGAATATTTTTATCGTGTGTGGAAAGACGGATATGCGCCGTCAAATTGATGGATTAGCTGCGACGATCACAGAAGAATATGATATGGATGTTTATCATGAGGCCCTCTTTCTCTTCTGTGGTGGAAAGAAGGATCGGTTCAAAGCTCTTTACTGGGAAGGCGACGGCTTCCTTCTCTTATACAAGCGTTTAGAGAATGGGAAATTGAATTGGCCGCGTAACCAGAACGAGATTCAAAAGTTAAGTGCGCAACAGCTGCGTTGGCTGCTTGAAGGATTATCTGTTAATCAAAAAGTCTCCATAAAACCTGCGGTTAAAGGAAGTATAGCCTAAGAAATGAGAGAGAAATTGATGAAAAAATCAATGGCTCTCTCGTTTTCTTTTTCTGACTAGTGTAAAATTTAAGTACTATTTATGTGAGGAGAAGCAGACATGTCTATCAAGAGCGAAAAACAGTTTGAAGTGATTATTGAAAAGTTAGATCAGCTGTTAGAAGAAAACAAACAACTGAAGACCATTATCGCTCAAAAAGATGATGAGCTTTCCTTACAGAAAGAACAAATCGAATTCTTAACTCAGAAATTGTACGGCCCAAAGAAGGAAACGTTGAAAGATGATCCCAATCAAGGCAATCTCTTCAATGAGCGCCTTTTTAGCGAACCAGAGCAGACTGGTGACCAAAGCGACGAAGAAGAAGTTATAGTCACAACCGTTAGCCGTCGCAAAAAACGTAAAGGTTTAAAAGACAAGCAGTTGTCTTCTCTTCCTACTGTTGATCACATTCATGAAATCGAATCTTGCACGTGTCCAACATGTAAGGAAGCAATGAAAGAAATCAGTACACAACTCATCCGTCAGGAAGTGAAATTTATCCCGGCAAGAGTTGAAAACCACAGACATTTCCAAAAAACATATGCCTGCGCGAACTGCGAAAAAAGCGGGACACGGACGCCGTTTGCAAAATCTGAAATCCCAAGACTTCCTTTAAATAATACAGCCGCCTCTGCGTCGCTGATAGCAGAAACGATGTATCAGAAGTTCGAGCAAAAAGTCCCAGCCTACCGACAAGAGGCTTATTGGAATCTACTTGGCTATCCGATTCCTCGGCATACCATTGCGAATTGGCACATTAAAACGTCCCAGTATTATTTCGAAGCACTGGTGGCTGTAATGCGACAAGAACTGTTGAACCAGAAGGTTCTACACGCCGACGAAACGACATTCAAAGTACTGAATGACAAAGACCGACAAAAGTCCTATATGTGGTTATTCAGTACCGGCAAATACAGCGAACGTGCCATACATATCTACAAGCTTGGTCCATCACGCAGTGGCTCTGTCCCTAGAGATTTCTTAGAGGAGTACACTGGCTATCTACATAGTGATGGATTCTCCGGGTACAACAATCTTCCAGGGATGACGATGATTGCCTGTCTGGCGCATATCAGACGGAAGTTCTATGACGCCCGTCCAAAGAACTATTCCAGTAAGAGTGTCGCTCATAAGGGAGTCACGCTGTGTAACGAGTTATTTGCGTTGGATAAGTCCCTCAAGGACTTATCTGTTAGCGAACGGTATGATCAGCGCTTAGAACTAGTGAAGCCAAAGCTTGAGGCGTTTTTTGACTGGTGTGAATCCCTAACTGCGCATGGCAAACTTGGCACAGCGATCAACTATGCGCTGAATCAGAAAGAGCGAATGATGAACGTTCTGAAGGACGGCCGTCTCGTGCTATCCAACAATCTAGCCGAACGTGGCATCAAGTCACTCGTTATGGGCAGAAAGAACTGGCTGTTTTCAAAATCTTTTGAGGGTGCTCATGCCGTTGCGACTATTTTGAGTCTCGTCGAGACGGCCAAATCCAACGGATTACATCCACGAAAATATCTGGACTACCTCTTAACTTATCTTCCAAATCGACAAAATACACCTTTGGAGGCTTATTTGCCATGGAATCCAAAGGTGCAGATGGAATGTCGCTAGACATTCAGTATATTATACTCTTCGGACATTTCTTATTATAGAGGTGTCCGATTTTTATTTGTAGGTACTCAGCTATTCATCGCTTACAAACAAATAACCTTATCTCACTATTAACTTTTAAATCACTCAAATACATATAAACATGAATATATATAGATATTGTATAGAGAAATCTACTTCAATCCTTACAGGATAAATTTTTTCTAATAAATTAATAATACTCCTAGATAATTCATACTTTTGCTTGAATCGTGGAAACACTGCCTAATGGCAGGCACTATGATACTTTTATTGTTTCACCTGTTAAGTGATGAAAAAAGAACTCCATTCTGATATAGTAAAGGTGTCGAAACCAACCATAAGAAAAGGAGTTCTTCTAATGACTAGCTTACACAAAAAACAGATTAAATTCAATTCTAACATTACCATTTCGCATACAGGTGGACGCTTATCTAGTGATTCCGGTTTGGTCTTAGTTAAAGAACTAATGAATACCTTTGGTTTCTCTGATTTAGCTAAACGACTACTTCACTTAAAAGAAAATCGTGCTTACTTCATACATGATAATCTAGCAATTTTTGAGCAGCTTATTATGCAGCTAACGGCTGGTTATTCGACAGACTCTTCGGCTAATATATTAAGACATGATCCAGTATTTCAAGTTATTCTAGGTAGAAATCAGTTAGCCTCGCAATCGTCGCTTTCGCGATTTCTAGACCGTTTTTCAGAAGAGAACTTAGATCAGTTACAGTCATTAAATCAATCATTAATTGATAAAGCGCGTCTGATTCGTAATGATACCGAGTTGATCATTGATATTGATTCAACACACTCAGATACCTTTGGAAATCAAGAACAAACCGATTATAATGCCCACTATCAAACTTATGGATATCATCCTCTAGTTGCCTTTGATGGACTGACTGGAGATTTCTTAAAAGCTGAACTACGTTCAGGAAATCAATACACATCTAAAGGTGTAAAAGCTTTCATAGAACCTTTACTGCAGCATTATAATCACTCCTTACCGAATACCGACATACTCGTTCGTGGAGATAGTGGATTTGCAACACCAGAGGTGTATGAAGCTTGTGAAGCCAACAATAGCCACTATGTTATTCGTTTAAAGAACAATAAAAAAGTGAGTCAACTAGCTGAAAAATCAGTTCTATATGGTGAAAATCAGAAATGGGAAGAGAGAGAAGTGCAGTACTTTTCAGTACCTTATCAAGCTAAGTCATGGTCAAAACCTCGTCGTCTCTGCATTCGTTCTGTTCGAGAAGGAGGAGAACTCCTTTTTCAGCATACATTTATTGTGACAAACCTATCAAAAAATGTATCCCCTGAAGTCATATTCTCTCTTTATGCCAAACGTGGAACGATGGAAAACTTTATCAAAGAAGCGAAAGCAGGATTTTATTTTGATAAAACCGATAGTCCACGCTTCTTAGAAAATCATGTAAGGATGTTAATGAGTTTACTCGCTTATAACCTCATCAACTTTTTAAAGACGATTGGGTTTGATGAACGAGATAAAGGTCTGACTGTTCAATCCATACGACTGAAATTACTTAAAGTAGCCGGGAAACTTGTCCAAACAGGTAGGCAAGTCTATCTTAAACTGTCTAGTTATCACGTTTATCATAAAGAATTCTATGCTGTCTTCGACCGCCTGAGGCGGTCCCATTCATGGGTATAAACTAAGCGGATACTATTTATTTAAGAGAAAAGTTCCAAGGGATAAGTGTGCCCAAAATTATACAAAAGTAATTTTTGGGCACTTACAAAAATGAAAAGAGTCTTTAAAAAGATTGTTTTGGGCAAAAGTTATCAAAATAAATAAAGCGAGAATGATTTTTTTAAGAGATTTACTTAAAATACAGAGTTATGAATTATTCAGGAATACTTTTTCATATATAAGCTTAACAGTATCCTATATCTGCCGATACTATAATTAGAAGGCCAGAAGGTCTTTGTAAGAATAAAACAAACATTGGAGGAAAATAAAATGCGTATTAATACAAATACAGCAGCTATGAATACATACTCACGTTTGACAGCAGCAAACGGAGCAAAAAGTAGTTCATTAGCTAAATTATCATCAGGACTAAGAATCAATAAAGCCGGCGACGATGCAGCTGGACTATCTATTTCAGAAAAAATGAAAAACCAAGTTTCTGGTTTGACACAGGCTACTCGTAATGCACAAGATGGAATTTCATTAATTCAAACAGCTGAGGGTGCATTGAATGAAACACATTCAATCTTAAACCGTATGCGTGATCTTACTGTTCAAGCAAAAAATGATACCAACACAAACGAAGACCGTCAAGCAATCCAAAAAGAATTAGATACTCTAACTGAAGAAGTTGACCGCATTGCTGGTCAAACACAATTCAATACAAAAACATTATTAAATGGTGACTTCAAAGATGGCGCAGCTACATTAAAATTCCAAATCGGTTCTAACTCTGGACAAGACATTGAATTAAACATTGGCGATATGACTGCGACTGGACTAGCATTGAAAGACGGATCAGGTGAAAACTTGAAAGTTAGCGCAACTGATCAACAAATTCAAGATCTAGAAGATGCAAAAGAAGCAAAAGAAATTTTATTAGCAGGTGATCCAGCAGCTGATACAACTTCAGTAGATGCTGACATTGCAGATGCTCAAGCAGCTATTGACGATGCAACTGATTTCGATGCAGTAGTAGACACAATTGATTCAGCAATTAAAAACGTTTCAACTGAACGTGCAAACTTAGGAGCAACTCAAAACCGTTTGGATCACACAATCAATAACTTGACTACAACTAAAGAAAACTTGTCAGAAGCTAACTCACGTATACGTGACGTTGATATGGCTCAAGAAATGATGGAATTCACTAAATCTAACATCCTTTCACAAGCTTCAACAGCGATGCTTGCACAAGCTAATCAAATGCCACAAGGCGTTCTACAATTATTGGGTTAATAATCAGCTTATTTTCAAAAGTCAGATCTTAAAAAGATCTGACTTTTTCTATAATAAATTTATTTTTACTATTAACTTTTTACCAAAATAGACGACAATAGAATTAGAAGGCGATAAAGTCTTTAAAACTATAAAAACATACTGGAGGAAAATAAAATGCGTATTAATACAAACACAGCAGCTATGAATACATACTCACGTTTGACAGCAGCAAACGGAGCAAAAAGTAGTTCATTAGCTAAATTATCATCAGGACTAAGAATCAATAAAGCCGGCGACGATGCAGCTGGACTATCTATTTCAGAAAAAATGAAAAACCAAGTTTCTGGTTTATCTCAGGCTACTCGTAATGCACAAGACGGAATCTCATTGATCCAAACAGCTGAGGGTGCTTTGAATGAATCACATTCAATCTTAAACCGTATGCGTGACCTTACTGTTCAAGCAAAAAATGATACCAATACAAACGAAGACCGTCAAGCAATCCAAAAAGAGATGGATTCTTTAACAGAAGAAATCGACCGTATTGCTGGTCAAACTCAATTCAATACAAAAACCTTGTTGAATGGTGACTTCGAAGATGGCACTGCTACTTTGAAATTCCAAATCGGTTCTAACTCAGGTCAAGATATCGAATTAAACATTGGTAATATGAGTGCAGAAGGTCTTGGATTAGAAGACGCTTCCAACGTTTCCAACTTGAAATTAAGTGTATCTGAAGATGATTTGGCAACACAAGCTAGTGATTTACAAGATGCAAAAGATGCTTTAGCTACAAATACAGATGATACGCAAACTGCTACTTTGGAAGGAGCAGTGGAAACAGCACAAACTGCTTATGATAATGCATTAAAATCTGCTACAGATGCTTTAGACTTTGATGCAGTAGTAGACACGATTGATTCAGCAATCAAAAACGTTTCAACTGAACGTGCGAACTTAGGGGCAACTCAAAACCGTTTGGATCACACAATCAATAACTTGACTACAACTAAAGAAAACTTGTCAGAAGCTAACTCACGTATCCGTGACGTTGATATGGCTCAAGAAATGATGGAATTCACTAAATCTAACATCCTTTCTCAAGCTTCAACAGCGATGCTTGCACAAGCTAACCAAATGCCACAAGGCGTTCTACAACTATTGGGTTAAGCTTAATCTATTCATACAACTATCAACCAATAGGATCGAAGCTAGTCAATCTAGCTTCGGTTTTGTTGTACATACATGATGCAGAATTTCTAACATATTAAACGGTTGGAGGGATTGCTGTATCCAATTTGATAATAGGAGCTGGATTGATGGATCAGCGAATTAATACACAAAATACAATTCGAAATATTGATAGAGTTTTACAACATAGTAAAAGTACGATATCCTTATATGAGGATTCCTATGTAGAACCAATTCAACCAGTTAGAGAAATCAGAAGAGCAGATCAAACATCAGATCTACTGAAGCAGCCTCCAACTGAAAAGCAGGTCAATCAATGGGTTTTAGAAGCAAAAGAAGTCATACAGCGTGTAAACACTCAATTGACTTTTAGGAAACATGAAGGTACTGGAAGAATATTAGTAGAATTAATAGATGTAGAATCTCATGAAGTAATACGAGAAATCCCACCTGAGAAAATGCTTGATATCATAGCAGGTATCTGGGAATGGTCAGGTCTGATTATAGACAGAACGGAGTGATAAAATGAGTGCAATGAATATAATGGGTACTTACTCTGGCATTGATATGACAACAATAGACCAGTTGATCGAAGCTGAATCAGCCAGTGGAACAAGATATACCACGCAAAAAACAGAATACCAGACAGAACAGACTGCGTGGAAAGATGTAAACAGCCGTCTAGATAGTTTCTATAATAAACTTGAAACTCTAACCAAGGCAGAAACTTTTAATGCAAAAAATGTTTCTGTATCAAGTAAAGATTTTGTGTCAGTGACTGCCGAGGGTAGTGCAGCGGTAGGAGAATACAAGATTCATGTTGACCAGTTAGCAGCGGCTACTCGATTGACAGGAGGAAAAATTACTGCTGAATCTATTACAGATGAGTTAGGGTTCAATGGAAACTTGAACTTAAGTAATGGAGAAAGTGAAGAAGCTTTTGAGTTTAACATTACTTCTGACATGAGTTTAAAAGATATTAAAGATTTGATAAACGAAAAATCTGATGATTCGAAAATCAAAGCGAATATAGTCGATAATCGTTTGATCCTGGAGCGCACAGATACCGGAGAGAAAGCTTTAACAGTAGGTGGTTCATTGGTATCAAGTTTGAAATTGGATGAAAACACTACTGTAGAAGGAAAACAATCCATTTTTACAATTGATGGGATTGAAATAAAAAAAGATAGTAATACAATCAATGATGTTCTTGAAGGTGTTACCTTTAATTTGCAGAATGTCCATGAAGAAAATAAATCGGACACACTTAAGATTACTGATAATACTGAGGTAGCGGCAGATGCTTTACAAGCTGTTGTTGATCAATATAATTCAATAAATTCATTTATTGAAACTCAACTATCTGTAGGAGACCCCTCGGCAGAAGATAATAGTACTGGCGCTTTAGTTGGTGATAGTGCATTGACTAGACTTCAGACTAATTTAAGAAGTATGATGACAAGAAATATGGAAACTGCTTCTGAGACTGTAAATGGATTACAAGATCTTGGTGTAGAAGTTGATCGAGACGGCCTAGCTTCTTTTGATAGAGAAAAATTTATTGAAGCATTTGAGAAAAATCCTGAAGATGCAGCACTTTTCTTCCATAGTTCCACAAATGAAAAAGTTGAATCTGTTGATGAAAATGGAGATCCGAGTACTGAAACAGTTACTAAACTAACTGGATTTGCTAATGACGCACGTTCCTTGGTAAATGAGTATATTTCTAGTACAACTGGAATCATCAAAACTAAAACAGATACTTATGATCGTTTAATCAAAGATGTTAATCAACGTATAGAAACATTTAATGAACGTATAGAAACAAAACGCCAACAGTATATTACACAATTCACAGCCTTGGATACAGCTATGATGGAAGCAGAATCCCAATTAGAATTTTTAATGGGTCAATTAGGAGAAAGCTAGAACTTGAAAGGAAATGTATATGAGTCAGTCGTCTAGTCGCTTATTAAAAAAAAAGAAAGCTGTACTTTTAAACTTATTAGAACTATATGAAAATTATTCATATAATTTAGAATCAGCCCTTGCTATATTTAAAGAATCCGAAAAATTGATAAAAGAAATAGAGGAGCTTGACTCAAAGTTATCAGATTCTGATAAAGAACAATTTAAAAATAAGTTCGAAGAATCATGGCAAGTAATTATTCAAAAACATAAAGAAATGATGACATTGATAAATGTAGAGACTACTCTCCTCAAAAATCAGATGACTCAAATCAGTAAAAAGAATCAGGTTATTCATAGTTATATGGATAAAAATCAGTCAATGTTTTTAGACCGACAAGCGTAATAAGGAGATAAGGAGCAAACAATGGGATACGGAAATGCCGCTAATGTTTATAAGAAAAATCAAATACAAACTGCTTCACCTAAACAGTTAGTTGTATTGTTATATGAAGGAGCTATTAAAAACATTCGTTTAGCTGAATTGGCACAGGAACAACAGGACATTCAAAAAGTTAATCAGCACTTGATTAAAGCTCAAGATATTGTTTCCGAATTGTCTAATTCATTGAATCATCAAGGTGGAGAAAACGCAATCGCCAGCGAACTAGCTGCACTGTATGATTACCTGCTGAATGAACTGCTGCAGGCAAACCTTAAAAAAGATACAGAAAAGATGGTTTCAGCACGAAATATCCTAAATGAATTACTCGAAGCTTGGGCCAGCATTTAACTGCTGGTCTATTTTTTGTACTATAAAAATAAATGTGAATACTCTAATGCATAAAAATTGATAAAAAATTTAATTAAGGAAAAATAACAACCATTAATGGTTGTTATTTTTTTATATACAGTTGAGTAATTTCAACATAAGAATGTGATTATACATACTGTGGAAGCGATTTTTTATGAATGTTCACAAAACTGTCATTTATTTACTATTTGACAAAATAAAAGTTCTTAACCTACTTGACATTGAGACAAAATAAACTGGTTTAAATACCAAAGAGTGTACTTGGTGTCAGATTATTACTGATATTACAAGCTATTTTATGTTTTTTAAATTTCGTCCTTTTAAAAAACGTTCTATCTCGAATTCGAACAATCTCTAAAAAGTTCACATTTGCAGATTCAGAAAAGTTAGGTCAAAAAAAATTTGATTGAATCTTCTTAAGGACTAATTTACACTAATAAGAGTAAGTTAACACTAAAAAATCAATTTTTATACAATTTTTTATTAGTATACACATTGAGGAGGATTTTTGAATGGAATATAGCAATATTGATTTATTACATAGAGCATTAGATGCTTCTAACTTAAGGCAAGAGACGGTTTCTAGTAATATTGCAAATGTTAACACACCGGGATATAAAGCTAAACGTGTAGAATTTGAATCATTACTTAAAGAAGCTATGGATGGAACTGGTTTACAACGAACTAATGAACGTCATTTTGGTGTTAGCGGAGCAAGCGACGTAACTGCAACTGTTAAAGAGCAGGACGGGAATATGGTTGGTGATGATGGGAATAATGTTGCTATCGATACAGAGATGGCTGAACTGTCTGCAAATTCTATTTATTACCAGGCACTAATATCTCAGACGAGTGCTCAATATAGTATGCTTCGTTCAGTATTAAGATAACTTTAAAATAGAAAGCAGGAACTGGATATGTCTATTTTTGATGGAATGAGAATCAATGCAAGTGGTTTGACACTTGAACGTTTCAAATTAGATACAATATCAACTAATATTGCAAATGTGAATACGACTCGTGTTGAAAACGGTGATGGACCATACATAAAACAGCAAGTTGAATTTGAAGAGAGTCTAAGAACACAGACATCGGGATTTACAGGTGATACAACAACAAGTAGTGCTGGTGTAAGGATCACTGGGGTAGAAGCTGATGAAGAAAATGTCAAAATGGTTTATGAACCTGAACACCCAGACGCTGATGAAAATGGTTATGTAGCGTATCCTAACGTTGATATGGCAGATGAAATGGTTGAAATGATGACTGCAATAAGAACATATGATGCGAATGTTACTGCAATTAATAACAATAAAGATATGCTGAAGCGAGCGCTGGAAATTGGTAAGTAATTTTACTTTAAAATTCTAAATCCATTTTGAAAGGAAATTAAATATGAATGAATTAAACGGTTTGAGCTCATTATATACCAATGCACTGAATCAAATGAATGGGACTGCTAGTGTAAATCAGAAGACTAGTGATTTACCAGAAGGAGCAGAAGGATTTTCTAATATATTTACAGATGCCTTACAAACATTAGAATCCAAACAAGCAGATTCAACTCAAGCTGTCGAAGCGTTAGTTGATGGTAGTGCGGATGATTTACATACTGTCATGATGAAAACTACAGAAGCACAGCTTTCTCTAGAGGTTGCTGTTCAATTAAGAAATAGAGGCTTAGAAGCATATAACGAAATTAAGAATATGCAGTTCTAATTTTTGATTCAAAAGCAGCTAGAGGGAGAAATGGTTAATGGACAAGTTAAAAGAAATAGGGAATAACTTAAAGAATGGCTGGAAAAATCTAGCAGCTTCAAAAAAAAGAATATTGATAATAGTGGTTTCTACAGCAGTTATCTTAATTGCAGTTTTAGCTTTTATCGCACAGAGAAATCATTTTACGGTATTATTTTCAGACCTTGATGAAGCAGATGCTGGTGCGATAGTTGAAAATTTAGAAACTGAAGGAATTGAATATGAACTAGAAGACGGCGGTAAAACTATTCTGATTGATGAAGCACAAGTAGATCAGTACCGTATTCAATTGGCAAGTAATGGATTAATGCCAGTCAATTCAACAGGATTTGAAATTTTTGACGAAACTAGCATGATGGCAACTGATGAAGATAGAGAAATAATGTATCAGAGAGCTGTTACTGGAGAGTTAGAACGTTCCATTTCGTCATTACAACAAGTTGAAACAGCAAAAGTTATGTTATCTATACCAGAAGATAGTATTTTTCAGAATCCTGATTATAAAAGTGAAGCGTCTGCTTCGATCGTTTTAGAGACTAGAGGATCAGGACAATTAACAACACAAAATATTCAAGGAATTGCTTCTCTTGTTTCTGGAGCAGTTGATAATCTTCCAATGGAAAATATTCAAATTGTTGATTCGAATGGTAACTTGTTGAGTGGATTTCTACAAGAAGGGGAAAGTGCTATTGGGGCTACGGATGTTTCTACCCAGCAGTTATCAGTTCAACAGACTTATGAGCAAGATTTAGAAAAAAGAATCAATGCGCTTCTTGCTCCTGTATATGGAGCAAATAATATTCGAGTTGTTGTCAATGCTTCAATGAACTTTGATGCAATTGAAGGAGAAACAGTTGAGTATACTGCGCCAATGACCGATGAAGAAGAGGAAGATCCCGAACGTGAAGGGTTAATCAGAAGTCAGACTGAAAATTATAATGGTGCAAGTGATATGATTCAAGGTCTGATTGAAGACGGAGAGTTACCTGTCGCTGAAGATGGAGATGAAGAATTAAGTACTTCATTGGATCGGACAATCAATTATGAATTAGATCAGAAAACGGAAAGATATGTTCGTGCCCCAGGAGTCCTTGAAGGGGTTAATGCATCCATTATTATCAATCAAAATGCAGAAACTGTTCCAGCTGAAGATCAGATTGTTCCAATCGTAAGACGTGCTATAGGATTAGATGATCCAGCAACAGAGATTGTCGGAGACGTTACTTTTGAACCAATGCCTTTCGCTGATGGAGAAGACATAGAACCAATTGGAGAAGATCTAATGGCAGACTTCTTGTTGTTCTTCCGTAGATACTGGCCATTTATGATTGGTGGAATCGTCTTGCTCATCACAGCTATTGTGATCTTGATCGTAGTTCGTCGTGGCAAAAATGATGACTACGATGAATTCGAAACTGCTTTCGAAAATCAAAATCCTACTCCATTACAAAGAGAAGAATTGGCACCTATAGAGCCAGATCCGGTTGACTTAAACATTGAACGTAAAAAACAAAAAAATAAAGTTGTGAGCGATAAAGAAGATACAGTGCGAGAAGAAGCGAAACAAAACCCTGAACTCGCTGCAGAATTAATGAAAATCTGGCTGAAAGAATAAGAGGGATAAAATGGCAGATATAAAAGAAGAAAGTAAATCATC
Organism: Marinilactibacillus sp. 15R; assembly: GCF_001895285.1. Classification (NCBI taxonomy): domain Bacteria; kingdom Bacillati; phylum Bacillota; class Bacilli; order Lactobacillales; family Carnobacteriaceae; genus Marinilactibacillus; species Marinilactibacillus sp. 15R. Next base: position 2,098,116 of record NZ_CP017761.1, on the reverse strand, counting down.
CAAGTTAGATGGTATTAAAAAAGCAGCTATTTTTATGATTACTTTAGGGCCTGAAACGTCAGCTCAAATAATGAAACAATTACCAGATTCTTATATTCAAAAAGTAAGCTATGAAATAGCTAATATTGATCATGTTAGTCAGCAAGATAGAGAAATGATTATTGATGAGTTTTTAGAAATGTCACAAGCTAGAGAGTACATTTTGGATGGCGGAATTGATTATGCTAAGACTCTTTTAAATAAAGCATTAGGTACACAGCGAGCGAAAGAAGTGATTGATATGTTAAATCAGATTCAATTACGCGAACGTCCATTTAATATCGCTAGAAAGGCTGACCCGCAACAATTAACGAATTTATTGCTTGGCGAACAATCTCAGACTGTAGCCTTGATTCTCTGCTATATGCAGCCTGATAAAGCTGCTCAAATACTAGTACAGTTTCCTCCGGAAAAACAAACTGATATCGCAGAGAGGATCGGTACAATCAGTAGTACTTCTCCAGCAGTGATTGAGCGTATTGAAAAAGTAATCGAAAGTAAGTTTTCTTCTTTCGTTGAAAACGAAACGGAGAATGTTGGCGGTGTGAATACTCTGGTTGATATATTGAACCAAGTTGGCCGTACGACAGAAAAAGCAATTGTTGCAGAGTTAGAGCAGACACAACCAGCCTTGGCAGAAGAAATAAAAGCCAGTCTGTTTACCTTTGAAGATATTGTTTCCCTTCAAAAAGCGGATGTACAAAAAGTCTTGCGAGAGGTCAATCAAGACGATCTTGTTCTGGCTCTCAAAGGTGTTTCAGACGAATTGCGTGACTTTATATTTGATAATCTATCTTCAAGAGCAGTAGAAACACTCAAAGAAGATATGCAGTTCTTGGGACCTGCAAGATTATCAGCAGTAGAAGAAGCACAACAAAAGATCGTTACAGTTATTCGTCGTTTAGACGAACAGGGTGAAGTTTACATTATGAGGGGCGAACAAGATGCAATCGTCGAGTAGAATCATCAAATCAAGACATAAAGTTGACCAATCTAACGATACTTGGGTAATTGATACTGTTTTGAATGATACAGAAGATAGTATTGATGAAGAATTAGATGAATCCGAAGAAGTCAAAGAAGCAGCTATCAAGCGGAAGAAGATTTTGAATGAAGCTCAATCTAAAAAAGAAGAGATGATTGAGCTTGCTAAAAAAGAAGCTGAAGAAATTAAACAGCAAGCTTATCAGACAGGTATTCAGTCTGGAAAAGAAGCGGGTTATCAAGAAGGTTACACGCAAGGAATGCAAGAGGGCTACGCTGAAGGGAAACAGGAAAGCGAAGTTCTAAAGCAGCAAGGAAGAGATCTGATTACAGCTGCTCAGTTAGAAATTGAACAGTATGTTCAAGAGAAGAAAGACGAGTTGCTTTCTCTTTCTTTACATATGGCAGAGAAAATCATCCATGATCAGTTAGATCATGCTGATGAAGGGATTTTAACTTTAGTTCACCCTATCTTGCACCAGTTAGACCGAGAAGAGGATTTCATTTCACTAACGGTACACCCGGATTCAAAAGAAGCTGTAAAAGAGCAGCTATCAAGTCTTAAAGAACAATATCCAGGCGTTCGGTTCTCCATATTACAAGATGGTAACTTAGAACCGAACGGCTGCATAGTTGAAAGTGCACATAAGTTGATTGACCTTCAAGTTAAAGCACAATTAGAAGCGATTCTTAAAGAGATGAAAGAAACGGAGCGAAATGTTTAATGCTCAATATCCCTTTTGAACAATATCATGATGTAATAGAAAAAAGTGCCTATACTTTGAAACAAGGAAAAGTAAGTCAAGTTATTGGTTTGATAATCAAAGTAGACGGACTTGATGCTTTCGTAGGAGAAGTCTGTGAGATAAAAATAAAATCTACTAACAAAATTGTATTAAGTGAAGTCGTTGGGTTTGTTGATGAAACAGTCCTCTTGATGCCGCTAGATGAATTAGAAGGCATTGGACCGGGATGTCTAGTTAGACCGACAAGAAAAACACTTAAAGTAGAAGTTTCTGATGATATGCTGGGAATGACTTTGGATGGATTAGGTAGGCCTTTAACAGAAAAACAGCTTCTCAATGGAAAAATGTATCAAGTCAATCGTTCCTCTCCTGATCCTTTTAAACGAAAGAAAATCAGAAATATTTTAACTACTGGGGTTAAGGCTGTTGATGGATTACTAACAGTTGGAGAAGGTCAGCGTATGGGGATTTTTGCTGGTTCTGGTGTAGGTAAATCTACTTTACTAGGCATGATGGCCCGTTATTCAGAAGCTGACGTAATTGTTATTGGCTTGATTGGCGAACGTGGTCGAGAAGTTCTGGAATTCATCGATAAGGACTTAGGTGAAGAGGGATATGCCAAGTCTGTTGTAGTTTGTGCAACCTCTGATATGCCACCACTTGTTAGATTAAAAGGAGCATATGTAGCTACGGCTATTGCAGAATTTTTTAGAGACCAGGGCAAGAAGGTTGTATTAATGATGGATTCAGTTACCCGTGTTGCAATGGCACAGCGTGAGATTGGACTGGCAACCGGTGAACCGCCAACAAGTAAAGGTTATACTCCTTCTGTATTTACTACACTGCCAAAATTACTGGAACGTAGTGGTACTTCGCAATTTGGATCAATTACTGCTTTTTATACTGTACTTGTTGAAGGTGATGATATGAATGAACCAATTGCCGATTCGGTTCGAGGCATCTTAGATGGACATATCATTTTATCCAGAAAAATCGCTTCGGAAAATCATTATCCGGCAATAGATATTCCTAATAGTTTAAGTCGATTAATGAAAGAACTCGTTTCCCCAGAGCAAGATGAATTAGCTGGTAAATTAAGAGAAAATTTAACGAGATATTCTGACTCCAAAGATTTAATAGATGTAGGAGCATATCAAAAAGGATCAAATCCTTTAGTAGATCAGGCAGTCAGACTTAATCGACCAATCAAAGAGTTTTTAAAACAGAAAACGACTGAAGAGTATAAATATGAGGAAACATTGGAAGAATTAAAATCTGTATTTTCTGCTCAGCCGCTAAGATAAGGAGAATTAATCTATGCAACCATATCATTTTTCAATGGAAAAAATTTTGGATTGGCGTGAGGATTTAGAAGAAATTGCACGTAAAGAAGTCAAAAATAGTGAGAATCGATTAATGAAAGAAAAGCAGAAATTAGAATCGCTTTTAAAAGAGAGTCGAAAACTGAAAAGTGATAATCTTTTTAAATCAAATATAGATTCTGTTAGACGTCATAGTTTATATAAAGAGATGTTGGATGAAAATATTATTCAACAGAAACTTGTTATAAAAAATGTTGAAGCACAATTAAGTATAGTAAGAGAAAACTTGGCAAAAGCTAACAAAGATAAAAGGATTATGGAAAAGCTTGAAGAAAAAGAACGCTATGTACATAAAGAAGCAGAGAAAAAAGAAGAACAGAAACAGCTGGATGAAATTTCCACACTGCAGTTTGGAAGAAATTTCACCTTTAATCAGAAAGTTAAATAGAAAAGTTTTTGACATTGAAAGGAGGTGAGAAAATGAACAATCTGATACAAGTTCAACCCAGTAAAGCAACGATTTCGAAGACCGGAAATAAAGAAAAAAAATCAGATGAGAAGATGTTCGTTTCTTATTTAAAGAAACACTCTGATACAAAACAAGAAGCAACGAAAAACAAAAATAATAATAGTGAAGAAAAAAATATCAATAAACAAGAAAATGAATCAACAGAAAAAAATAAAAATCATATTGAGTTAAGTGCTTTAATTCCTCAACTAATCAAAATTTTACAAGAAACTCCTGACGCAGTCGCAAAGCTAGGGAAAAAAGATTTAAAACAAATTATTTCAGTAATCAGTAACTTTGATGAAACAGCAAAACTTACTCAAGAAGAAATCGAACATCTTAATAAGATAGTTGAGCAGTTGAAAAATACTGAAACAAACTCTAATGTAGTTAAATCTATACCAGAGACAAAATCATTTGAAATAAAGAATCAACTATCCAATTCAATAGTTCAAGAAAAAACAATCGAACAATCTGAAATTGCTCAACCTATAAATTCTTCCACATCAAAAATGCAGATGCAAGATTTGGAAACAGAGACTCTACAATTGATTAAACTTTTAAAAAATAGTGAAAATCTATCGCTACAAGATGATGTTGATCTAGTGGGTGATGCAAAGCAAAATAATGACCTTATCAACTACATAAAACAAATCAATTTGGTTGGTAAGCAAGAAAGTGAACCGCCAGTTTTTCAGACAATAGAGAATAGCCAAATAGAGAACGGTTTGATGAAGGAATCTCAGACTACACAACCTATAAATACTCTGGGAGTAGTAGAAGCAGATTCATTATCGGAACAACATTTGGTTAATAACATGGCTTCTGATGGAAAAAGCAAAGAGCATACTCACTCAGATTTAAGGGTAGAAATTGCTCAAACAGACGCTGCAGCGCAAAAAATGGGAACAAATGAGAATACATCAGTTGTCACCAAAGAAAATCCTACGGTTTTGAATAAAGAAGTAGCAGACCGATTGCAAAGTCTGGTAACGGAAAGGATACAAAATCCAGGAAAACCTGAAACGATTAAGTCAACCGTTCAACTAACTCCTGAAACACTTGGAAAAGTAACCATTGAATTAGAAATGATTGACAACAAGTTAGTTGGTAAATTAGTGGTTACATCTGAGGATGCAAAAAGATTGGTAGAACAGCAGTTGAAGAATTTTGGTGGAAACACGGCAGCTCAGTCAATAAAAATCGATAAACTTGAAGTACTTGTTACTCCAGCTCAAGAAGCTTTTGATGCAGCATTCAATTTTTCAGACCAGCAGCAAAGTGACCAGAAATTCCAACAAGCTATAAAAAATAAAAAGCTGTACTTATCTAAAAATGACAAAGAGATAGAAAATGAGACAGCAATCGATAAGCATATTATCAAAGGAAGATTAAATGTAATAGCTTAATCAAATATTTTGAAAGGAGTTTAGGAAATGGATATACCTTCTCAAATGACAATTGGTTCTTTAGAAAACGTAGTACCTGGAGAAGAAACAAACCAGAATTCAGATTTGGATATGGAACAATTTTTATATATAATTTCGAATGCTATGAGCATGCCCTCACTAGATGGAAGTAGCGGCAGTGGCGGTGGAGAAACTGATTATATCGGTCAGATGGTGCAGTTTGGAATGTTGGATTCAATGCAGGAATTAACAGAAACTATGCAAACTACTATGTTAATGACACAACAACAACAAGCATTAGGTATGGTAGGTAAGCAAGTTTCACTAAAAACAGAAGAAGATCAGTTAGTAAATGGTGTTGTGGAAAAAGTTCGTTTTGATAGTGGCTACGCTACGATACAAGTAGATGGTAAATCTTACTCACTCAATAATATAGTTGAAGTTGGGGAAACAAGTGATTGATAAACTTTCTAAATCTATAGAAACTTCACAACAATCTTTTAAAACTAAGCAGCCTTCCATTCAACTAGATCGCAAGTTTGGTTCATTTATTGAAGATGCATTAAAAAATGTCAACACAGAAGCTAAAGTTACCTTCTCTAATCATGCCCAGAAAAGATTAGATCAGCATGGTATTTCTTTAGATCAAACTGATTTGAATAATTTAGAAGAAGCTGTACAAACGCTAGCTGATAAAGGTTCTAAACAATCTTTGATTTTGTACGATGATTTAGCGCTGATTGCAAGTATTAAAAATCGAAAAGTAATCACAGCTTTGAAGTCAGACGAAATGAACGAAGTAACAAATATCGATAGTGCTATTCAAGTTAAAAGAGATGTATAAGCTGGACTGAAAAGAGGCTATTCTCTATTGACCGACTGATTTAGAGACATCTCAAACCACATAAAGGTAAATAATAGGAGGATTCAAAATGTTAAAATCATTATATTCTGGTATCACTGGCATGAAAGGTCAACAAACTAAAATGGATGTTATCTCTAACAACATTGCTAATGTGAACACAACAGCTTTTAAATCCCAATCAGTTTCTTTTCAAGATATGATTTCACAAACAAACGCAGCAGCCCAAGGGCCAAATAATAATGGACGAGGCGGTATCAACGCTCAACAGGTTGGACTGGGTTCACAAGTTGCAGCTACAAATATGCTGATGCAAGGTGGTTCATTGCAGTACTCAGGTAGAGGGTTAGATTTTGCTATTCAAAACGGGGATAATTCATTTTTCGTCGTTAGTGAAAATGGTACTGAAGAAAATGTCAACTATACTCGTGATGGCGGATTTACAATTGACTACGATGGAAACCTTACATCAGCGAATGGATACAAAGTTATGGGATATGTTCCTGCTGGAGGAATGACGCCTGAAGCAGGATACGATAGTGACGATTTACCGACTGCATTAACACCGATTCAAATCAATCAGACTATGAATGGACTCGAATTACAAGACTATAATATCGATAACTCTGGAACAATCATTGCTACATATAGTGATGGAAATACCTATGTTTTAGGTAGAGTAGCCTTGTCAAACTTTGCTAACCCTGATGGTTTAGAAAAAGCAGGTAGTAATTTGTATAACGCAACTACTAACTCAGGTGAGCCACAATTGGGAGGCCCTTCAGATGACGGATATGGAATTATTCGTTCTGGATTTACGGAAATGTCAAATGTTGATTTAGCAACTGAATTTACAGAGATGATCGTAGCGAGTAGAGCTTATCAAGCAAACTCTCGTAGTATAACAACATCAGATGAAATGCTGCAAGAATTGATCAACTTAAAACGTTAATCTAAAAATTAGTTGAATACTCAAGATCAAAAATAGAAAGAGGATATAAAATGATTCTTTTAAAATATTTAGCTGGAAAAGAATTTTATCTTAATTGTGATCTGATCTATAAGGTAGAAAAAGAGTACGATACTTTGATTACACTGGTTGATCAAAAGACGATTTGGGTTCAAGAGACACCTGAAGAAATTAGAGATAAAGTTATCCAATTTAAAAATCAGGTTTATCGCAATCCATGGGAGGTAAAAGAATGAAACGAAGCTTTACACCTATCATTGGTATGATTGCAGGTATTGGATTGATCATATATGCTATGTCATCCAGTGGTCCGCTAGCAGGATTTTTTGATGTTCCATCTTTGATTATTACACTTTTAGGTTCTTTTTGCGCTTTGATGATTAGTTTTCCGATTGAAACGATGAAAAAAATTCCGAGTTTAGTAATGAAATTAATTATTGCACCAGATAACGATCGAGTAGCTTTAATAGATAAGATTATTGAAATCACAAAAAAATCTAGAGTTCAAGGAATCTTATCAATCGAAGGTGATATTAGTGAACTGCAGTATCCATTACTCAAATATGGGCTGGAAATGGTTGTTGATGGAACAGATGAAGATACCATTAAAGAACTTATGACTGTGCAGCTTGAACAAACTGAAAATAGACACTCTGTAGGGCAAGAAATCTTTAGTAAATGGGGAGAATATGCTCCGGCATTTGGGATGATTGGTACTTTAGTTGGATTAATTGCCATGCTTGGTGATCTTCAGGATCCTTCACTAATTGGTTCTGGAATGGCAACAGCCTTACTGACAACTTTGTACGGAAGTTTTCTGGCGAATATCATATTCATTCCTTTGGCTAAAAATCTTGAAATGCAGACTGATAATGAGTTGAAGACAAATGAGATGATTCTTGAAGGGGTACTTGCTCTTCAAAAAGGTGAAAATCCTCGAGTAATTGAACAGAAACTTCAAAGCTTCATTTCACAGAAAGACCTTAAAGCTGCTAAACAAGAAGACGAAACAGTAGCAGCAGTTTCAGAAAAATAAAGATGCAGCAAATGAGGGAATCCTATGGCAAAAAAACAGAAAAAACCTAAGTCAAGTGGAGCGCCTGCTTGGATGGCAACTTATTCTGATCTGATGTCTTTATTACTAACATTTTTTGTTCTATTGTTTTCAATGTCAGCAGTCAGTGAAGAACAATTCAGAGCAGTAGCTGAGTCACTTCGAGTTGCTCTGGCAGGAAGCAGTGATGATTCAATCCTGGAAGAAAATGGTAGTACCATCACTGATCTTAATACTGCTGATATGGAAGATATTGATCAAGCTGATCCAGAAGATTTAACGGTAGAAGATATTGAAAGTGCTGAAAATTCGAATGTGATTCCGCAAGAAGTACAGGAATTATATGAGACAGCAAATGAATATATGGCTGAGAATGGAATAGAATCTGATTTAACGATCACTCGTGATACCGAAGGCGTTTATATAGACATTCAAGAATCTATATTATTTACTTCAGGTAGCGCGGATATTACATCCTCTGGAGAAGAAACGTTAAGTAAATTATCAGGTTTATTTGATCTCTTCGATAATAAGATAGTGGTTGAAGGATATACGGACAATGTACCGATGAATACTTCTGAGTTTCCCTCAAACTGGGAACTTTCTACTGGTAGAGCAGTTTCAGTATTGCGCTATTTAAGTGAAGAAAGGGGAATTTCTCCAAGTAGATTATCTGCAAAAGGATATGGTGAACATTCTCCTTTAGTACCTAATGACTCTGATGCCAATAGAGCACTAAACAGAAGAGTAAATGTAATTATTATGTATGAAGATAGAGAGGAAGTAGAATATGGCGAATAATCCAACAGTAGCAGCCGATACTAAAAATAAGGGCAGTAAAAGCAAAGTTATTATTATTTCTCTAGCTGTTGTTATCCTATTGTTAGGAGGATTTGTCGGATATTCACTACTTAGTGATTCAAGTGAAATACCTTTCATCAGTAAACTTACAGAAGAACCTGAGCCAGTTGAAGTTCAAGTTCCACTAGAAGAATTTCTGATCAATGTATCAGATGAAAATGGTAATGATACAGCAATAGTGAAATTGGAAGTATCTGTCAGCAGTTATGAAGAAGGTGCTGAAGAGCTGATTAATCAAGAAATTGCTAAAGTGCGGGATGCAGTTATTCATGTTGTTTCAAACGAAAGTATCGACACATTGTTGAAACGAGAAAATGGTTCATTTATTATTAAAAATGATTTGAAAAATCGTATAAATGAGTCATTTGGAGAAGACATTATTGATGAGGTCTATATCACTAATATTCTAACGCAGAATTAAACAGGATTTGACAATACAAGAATAGGAGGAATCAGATGCCAGGTATAGGTATAAGTCAATTTTTACAAATGCTGTTTGCCCTTTTCCTAATCATTATATTAGCTAATTTCTTATTAAAAAGATTAGATAGGATAAATCAAGTACGAAGTAAAGCAATTAAAATAATCGAACGTGTACCTGTTTCAAAAAGTTCCTCCTTATGTATCGTACAAATTGGTACACAATATATGCTGATGAGTTTCAGTGAGAGTGGTAATGAAGTTATTAAAGAATTTTCTCAAAAGGAAAAAGAGGATATTCAAAAGCGAATTCATCAACAAACACAAGATACCAAAAATATAACCGATTTAAAGAAAATAACAGGTGACTTAAAAGGCAAATACGGTCAATTAAAGAAAAAGTATGAAGACTCTTTTAAGCAAGACTAAGAAAGGAATTATCTTATCGTGGAAAATTTAGTAGATGTATTTTCAAATGCAGGTGAATCTTCCGAAGTCATCGATTTGTATCTACTCCTTCTATTAATAGCATTGATTCCTTCTTTCTTAGTATTAACCACAAGCTTTACTAGAATGATCGTCGTGCTTTCTTTTACTCGAAATGCTTTGGGGACACAGCAAACCCCACCAAACCAAGTATTAATTGGACTGGCTTTGTTTCTGTCACTATTTGTAATGCGACCTGTTTATGAAGATGTTAATGAAGTAGCCTTGACACCAATGCTAGAAGGCGATTTGTCCAGGGAAGAAGCATTTGTAGAAGCAGAAAAACCAATTAAAGATTTTATGATAAATCAAACTAGAACCAGTGACATAGAGTTATTCGTAGACTTATCTGGAGAAGATTATCCTGAAACACCGCAAGACCTGCCGCTGACAACGATTATACCAGCTTTTTCTATTAGCGAATTAAGAACAGCATTTACAATTGGATTTTTGATATTTATTCCGTTTTTAGTTATCGATATTGTAGTTGCAAGTATCTTGATGTCGATGGGAATGTTCATGTTATCACCGGTCATGATTTCTCTTCCCTTTAAATTATTACTATTTGTGATGGTAGATGGATGGTATTTGGTTGTTGAATCTTTAGTCAGCAGTTTTTATTAATATATAAATTTGAGAGGGTTTTATGATATGACAACACAAAATGTACTAGATGTTTTACAAGATGCTTTTCTCGTGATGCTGCGTGTAGGAGCGCCTGTATTAATCATTGCACTAGTTATTGGTTTAGTTGTCAGTATCTTACAAGCTACTACTCAAATTCAAGAACAAACTTTAAGTTTTGTTCCTAAATTATTTGCTATACTGTTAACGCTAGTTCTGTTGGGTAATTTTATGTTAAACTCACTAGTTTCATTTACTGAACGATTATTCGATATTATTGCCGGGTTATGAATAGTATGATAGATCAACTACAGCACTTTTTACTAATATTAATTCGTATCACTACTTTTATCTCATTGAGTCCGGGATTTTCTAATAAAGCTTTTCCGCAGGTTGCCAAGTTAGGAATATCATTTGCTCTATCATTTACAGTAATGGGATTTATAGATCCAATCCAAACACCATTTACTATAGGATTATTTTTACTGTTGGGAATCAAAGAATTGTTTATTGGTATGGCACTAGCTTACATAACCATTCTCTTCTTTACAGCTGTAGATATTGCAGGATCTTTAGTAGATTTTCAAGTTGGATTTTCAATGGGACAAATATATGATCCTTCTCTTGGTGTGAGTGCATCAAACTTTGGAAAAATCTATTATTGGATCTCAATCGCTATTTTCTTTATTGCTAATATTCATCATATTGTGATTAGAAGTTTAGTAAAATCATTCGAGTATGTTCCTTTAAATCAGATTGTTTTTAATAGTTTTGGTGTTGAAGGAATAGTAAAGTTGTTTGGACATGTGTTTGAAATAGCTTTGAGCTTAGCAATTCCATTTATTATAGTAGCGCTATTATCAGAACTAACCTTAGCTCTAATTTCTAGAACTGTTCCTCAAATCAATGTGCTGATTTTAGGTATACCTATGAAGATATTAGTAAGTTTAGTATTCATGTTTATATTTTTACCTATGTTGATGGAAAATATTTCAGAAATCTTTCCGGAAATGATTAAGTATATGGATGAATTTTTAAATTCTTTAAGTAATTGATTTTTTAACAAGTGAGGTGAGTCTAGTGGCAGAAAAAGATGGAAAAACCGAAAAGCCCACGCCAAAGAAACTTAGGGATGCACGAAAAAAAGGACAAGTACCAAAAAGCCAAGATTTATCTTCTGCTTTATCTTTTGGTATTTTCGCTTTAGCTTTCACTGGACTGGCTACGTATGTATTTCAAAGAGCGTTCGTTTTTTTACGGAATATGCTGAAAAATGGTTTTAACATCCAAAACATACATAATGAATTAGGAAATATTGGATCAAATGCTATCTTATACTTTCTAATTTTATCTGCACCATTCTTAGTTATTGCTTTTCTGACAGCTATATTTGGAAATTTAGCACAAGTCGGTTTTATGCTTACCGGCGAACCGCTCAAACCAAGTCTGAAAAAGTTAAATCCAGTATCGGGGTTTAAAAATATTTTTGGTAAAAAAGCAGCTTTTGGGTTATTTAAAAATTTGGCCAAACTGTTTATCGTAGTAGGTTTTACTCTATATACTTTATATAAATCTGGATTTATGATTATGAATTCGGGGAAAATCGGTTCTCCAAATATTTTTCCGTTAATGATTGAATTAGTTTCCAGACTAGCCTTTAATCTTGCAATATTTTTAGCTGTACTAGGAGTTGCAGATTTTATTTTTCAAAGGTACTCCCATAATAAAGAATTAATGATGTCTATGCAGGAAATAAAAGATGAGTATAAAGAGATGGAAGGAGATCCTCAGATAAAATCTCAGAGGAAAGCCCGCTATAGAGAATTATTAAGCGGAAAAATCTCTGATGTAGATGAAGCAACAGTTCTCATAACTAATCCGACTCACTTTGCAATTGCTATTAGATATGATCAAAAAGTAGATCAGGTTCCAGTGGTATTAGCTAAAGGACAAGACTTGATGGCTTTTCGTATGAAAGAAAGAGCACGAGAAAAAGAGGTTCCAATGATTGAAAATAGACCACTTGCTAGGGCATTGTATAAAGATGTTGAACCAGGTGACCCAGTTCCAATAGAACTTTATCAAGCCATCGCGGAAATATTAGCGCTTGTATTCCAAGCAGAAAAACGTAAGAAAAATAAAATTTAAAAAATCATGAATAGGAGAATCAAGATGAATCAAGCTTCGACATCAACTAAATTTGGAATCAGCAATTATTTAAATATATTCGTCGCTTTTATTGTTGTTTCTATTATCGGAATCATTATGATTCCGATGCCAACTTTCGTCTTGGATCTTTTATTAGTCGTCAATATTTCGCTTGCGATTACAATATTAGTTCTAACCTTGTATACTCATTCAGTTTTGGACTTCTTAAGTTTCCCTACATTGTTGCTGATAACAACTATGTTCAGACTTGGCTTAAATGTAAGTTCAACACGTTTGATTTTGAGCGAAGGAGATGCAGGACAGGTAATTGATACTTTTGCTAATTTCGTTGCGGGTAACAACTACATTGTCGGAGCAGTGATTTTTGTTATTATTGTACTGGTTCAAATGTTAGTAGTAACAAATGGTGCAAGTAGGGTAGCGGAAGTATCGGCAAGATTTACTTTGGATGCAATGCCTGGTAAACAGATGGCAATTGATGCTGATTTGAACTCTGGACTAATTACAGAAGAAGCTGCCAAATTAAGACGGTCTAATTTAGAGAAAGAAGCGAATTTCTATGGTTCTATGGATGGAGCCAGTAAGTTTGTAAAAGGAGATGCCATAGCTGGTTTAGTTATAACAATCATCAATTTGATTGGTGGCATCTTGATTCATTCCATGCAAGGGAGCTATACCATAACAGAGGCTTTGGAGTATTTCGGTAAACTTACGATCGGTGATGGTCTGGTAAGTCAAATTCCCTCATTACTGATATCAGTTGCTTCAGGAATTCTTGTAACTAGAACTTCAAATGAAAAAGCATTCGGTGATACTATTGGTAGGGAATTGTTTAATGTTCCTCAAGTATTATATATCGTTTCAGCTTTAATGGTCATATTTGCAATCATACCAGGATTTCCAATACTACCATTTCTGATTCTTGGAGCGGCCTTAGGTGTTGCTGGATACTTAGTAAATGAAGGGCAGAAACAAGTTGCTGCAGATACAAAAATGCAGCAGCAATTATCTGAACAAAATCAGCCAGTTACTAAAGAAGAAGAATCGGTGGCTAGTTTCCAAGTTGACAGGATTGCAATTGAAATCGGTTATGGTTTGATTCCGTTAGCTAATGAAGACCAGGAATCAAACTTGACTACACAGATTGCTGCAGTAAGGAAACAATTATCTCATGAAAAAGGAATTTTATTAAATCCAATAAGAATTAGAGATAATTTACAAATGGGACAAAATGAATATGTCATTAAAATAAAAGGAAATGAAGTAGCAGCGGGAGAACTGTATCCGGATCGTTATCTAGTAGTAGAACCTGGAGGAGCTTCAGAGGAATTTGATTTTGAGGGTATTCCGGCGATTGAACCTGCCTTTGGGTTAGATGCTCTTTGGGTAACGGCTAAAAATAAAGAAATCGCTGAATTGCACGATTTTACAGTTGTTGATCCGCTCACTGTATTGATTACCCACTTAAAAGAAGTCATCAAAAGCAATGCTCATGATTTACTTGGAAGACAAGAAGTTAAAGAATTGCTTGAGGGAATTAAAGATCAGTACAATGTTGTTATTGATGAACTGATTCCAGATATCCTTCAGCTTGGTGATGTACAGAAAGTACTGCAGCATTTATTACAAGAGGATGTAGCAATTACTGATTTAGAAACTATTTTAGAAACATTAGCTGATTATGGAAGTTCGACTAAAGATCCGGAAACATTAACAGAGTATGTAAGACAATCTTTAAAACGTACTATTGTAAAACCTTTTTTTGATGAAAAAGGAACATTAAATGTTTTAACTGTCCATCCCGATACAGAAGAAATACTAAGTACTAGTATCCAAAAATCATCTGCCGGTTCAATACCTGTCCTGCAACCACAGATTGTTACTCGGCTGTTTGACAGTATTAATCAGCAACATTCAGTTTTAAATGCACAGGGAATTCCGCATGTTCTTCTAACGGCGCCAAAGATAAGAGCTGCAGTTAAGAATCTTATTACCTTTAATTTTCCAGAACTTACAGTAGTTTCATTAAATGAGGTGCCAAACGACTGTCCGATAGAAACTGTTGGGATGATTGAGATTAAAGAATGATGAAAGAAAGGGAGTTTATTAGTTGGAAGTAGAAGATCGAAACGAGATTATATTACAGTATATGCCATTAGTGCATAAAGTAGTTCACTCCATAAATGTCAGAAACAGAGATTATGACCACGAAGACATGGTAAACATTGGAGTGATTGGCTTAATGGATGCTTTGAAACGCTACGATAAAACTCAAAAGGTCCCTTTTGAAAATTATGCTTATATAAGAATCAAAGGTGCAATTATAGATGAAGTAAGAAAAACATCTAGGGTACCTAGATCAAGAATGGCAAAATTGAATATTTATTATAAGGCAAAGGAAGAACTAGAGGTTCAGCTTAAAAGAAATCCTACAGAAAAAGAAATTTGTGAAAAGCTGGAACTAACTAAGAAAGATTTAGAAGGGATTCATGACACAGTCCATCAACTGGCTTATGTCTCTTTGGATGAAGTAATAAATGTTGATTCAGATAACGAAGTAACAATGATGGATGCTATTAATGACCGTAATGAAGCAGCTGTTGATGATACGTTATTAAAAAAAGAACAATCCATTTATCTGACCAATGCAGTTTCAAAATTAAGTGAACGAGAACAACAAATTTTACAATTAATTTATGTTGAAAGATTGAGTATGAAGGAAGTTTCCTATATATTTGATGTAAGTGTTCCCAGAGTTTCTCAGATCCATGGGAAAACACTATTGAAATTAAGAGAGATATTGGAGAGTGAGTACGCTAATGATTAGAGGTATTGACACGTTATCAAGAAGCTTTAATGTTTTATCTGAAAAGCAAAAGAACTTAGCTACTAATACAGCAAATGTAACCACTCCAGGTTATAAGTCACAACAATTATTAACAAGTGCTACAGAACGAGTCGATGTACATAACTATACAAGAGGTCCTGAACTTAATCTACGTAGAGAAACTGGACAAATTACCTTTGGTAATCAATTGGACGAAGCATATCGGGATCTTAGTGGCGGAGCAGTTCAATCTACCAACAATCAGACGGACCTTGCTTTAAACGGAGATGGGTTTTTTACTGTTCAGAGTCCGACAGGAGAAATTTTTTATACTCGAAATGGTAATTTTAGTGTTAATAATCAAAATCAGCTTGTTACTCAAGAAGGGTATACAGTTTTGGGGATACTCCCTGGTGGTGGAACACAACCTATCACTGTTGATTCGGATTCATTCACTGTAGATCAGAATGGATTTGTTCAGACAGAACAAGGTGCGGAACAATTTTTATATATTACCAACTTCGAAAATCAGGCTGCACTGACTAGTGTAGGAGACACTATGTTTCAAAGTGAAGCTGGTATACCTATGGGCACAGGTTTTACAGTACTGCAAGGGCAGGTTGAACAATCTAATGTAGATATGGTAGATGTTATGAGCGATATGATGCAGATTTCAAGAGAGTTCGAAGCGAATCAGCGAATGTTGCAGTCAACAGATGAAACATTGCGTCGAGCAACTCAAGAAGTCGGAAAGGTTTAGGAGGATATTAAATGAGAATACCATATAGCATCAGCAAAAGCGGATTAAAAGCTCAGCAGAATAAGCTTGATACTATCGCCCATAATATTGCTAATTCTAACACTGCTGGATATAAACAGAAAACAGTCAGTTTTAGAGAACTTTTAGTAAATGACATCAATGAACAAGATGCTTTATTGTCTGGTAATGTCGAAAATCTGGGTTTAAATAGAGGGGTGCTTAGTTCGCCCAATGGTACAGACTTTTCAACAGGTTCTTTAATTCAGTCAGAGGAAAATCTTTCTCTATCAGTCAACGGTGAAGGATTCTTTGGAGTACAAGACGGGAATGGTAATCTAGTTCTCACTCGAGATGGTAATTTTACATTAGATGGAAATAAACAAATTGTAAGTAGTCGTGGTCAAGTTGTTGAAACTAATCTTACTATTCCTGCTGATGCGTGGCCAGAAGGCGAAGTTCAAATAGGTAGTTCAGGTGAGATATTTATTCAGACTGAAGAAGGACAAGTGAGCGTGGGAGTGATTCCGCTATATAATGTTGAAAATCCTCAAGCATTGATACCAATTGGAGATAATAACTTTACCATCGCCCCGGACCAAGCGGATACATTAATAAACTCTGTTGATAATCCAGCAGCTTTCGGTACTATGTTAACGGGTGTTTATGAAAATTCAAACGTTGATCTGGCACAATCACTTACAGATATGATTATGGCACAACGGGCATATTCTTTGAATGCTCAAGTTACCAAAAGTACTGATGAAATCTATTCTCTTATCAATCAATTCACTTAAGTCAAGTCAGGTAAAATAAAGGTCATGGTGATGAAATGATTTCCTTGAATAATATTACTAAAACTTATAAAGACGGTACGTTAGCTCTGCAAAAATTATCTTTAACGATTGAAACGGGAGAGTTCGTCTATTTAAAAGGTAAGAGTGGATCTGGAAAAAGTACATTGTTGAAAATTTTATACGGACAAGAAAAAGTCGACCAAGGTCAGATTATATTAGCCGATCATCTAGTCCATAAAATAAGCAATAGAAAAATACATGAGCTTCGTCGTCAGATTGGAGTTGTCTTTCAAGATTATCAGCTTCTTCCTTATAAAACAGTCTTTGAGAATATTGCTTATGTATTGGAAGTTACCGGATATCCTAATGAAAAAATCAGCGCTAGAGTGATTGAAGCGCTTGAAACAGTGGGGCTTAAACATAAAATTTTTGAGTATCCTTCGAATTGTTCAGGTGGGGAACAACAGAGAATAGCAATCGCACGGGCTATTGTACATGAACCTATTGTGCTTCTCGCTGATGAACCAACAGGGAATCTAGACCCGCAGAACGCTTATGCAATTTTAAAAGTTCTTCATAAGATCAATAAATCTGGTACAACCATTATTATGGCTACACACGATCAGTCATTAGTAGATAAGCTGCCATCAAGAGTCATTGAATTAGAAAATGGCTATTTAACTAAAGATAGAAGTATTAATCATACAATGATGATCTTAAGCAGCAGAATGGGCGAACAGTATGTAATATAAGCTCAGACCGGATAAAAATCACTATACAAATTTCGGTTTTTTATCAAAGTTGTATAGTGCTTAAAAATTTGTCTTTTTAAGAGTGGAATATTCCACTCTTTTTTGTTGCTCTTTCTCTAAGGTAATAATTCCAGCTCTATCATGACTAATATATCCATAGTAAGATAGAAGAATATTATTCGCGATTACTCTAGTATGGTCAGTTTAGAAAGTACAGTTAGAGTGCAAAACGAATACCTTTTCTTATTATTACTCTGTTGATCATGTTGTAGTACAACAAAAGTAAATCCAACAAGTTAAATAGACTAAGTTTTCATCTTTTTTTCTTGAATGTTCAACTAATAAAAAATTCAAAATTTAATAGAATAATCTCTTTTTTCCTATTAATTAACCTATAACTAATCCGATAGTATTAGTTGTAGTTAGAAATATAGGAGGTTTAATTAATGTCACAGTCAAAAGAGTTATCAGTCAAACAAATGTTTAATGCGAACGTTACCGATATCATTACATATTTCTTCATAGGAATGGTCTTAGTAACGTATCCTTTCATTTATTTTTATCAAAGAGAAGTATTTTTTGAACAAAGCAATTTCATGTATTACATATTAGTAAGCTCAATTATTATTATTGCAACTTTCATAATTCACAAATTTCTTAAACAGTCCACTTACTATCCTATTTTTGTTATGGGATTACTTTATTTATTGCCCATACTTCTTTATAGTACACTATCCTTTACAGCTGCTTGGTTTGCTCTCATTTTATTGCTAGTTATTTATACCATATATATGGACAAATCATTTTATTATGGGTCAACTGTTACTGGTTTTATTGAACTCTTCGTCATGATGGGAATAAGATGGACTGTTGGTCATGATTTATTCGAATTAGGTTCAATGTTCTTTATTTATCTAGTTTTTGCTGTTTTAGGCTATACTTTGGTATGGCATGGCAAAAAGGTCATTACCAATTTTAATATTTCTTTAATGGCACAGTCTAATGAGCTGGAAAAAATTGTATCAGCTTCGAAAAAAACAGTTCAAAATCTTCAAGAAGGAACTGCAGTTCTGCATGAAACAAATGCATCAATTGTAAATGCATCACAAGAAACAGTAAACGCAATTGATGACATTGCAACTTCGACTACTGCTCAAGCAGAAAATACTGAAAATGGTGCTGAAAATCTGTCTAAGTTAGGTAAGCTTCTTGATGATCATGCAAAACATATTTTTGATTTAACCAAAGAGACAATGCAAGCTAGTGAACTGAAAGAATCTAGCTTGCAAAATCTGAATTCATTAACGAATAGTACTCAAGAAAGTATCAAGTCCATTACAGAAATAGAAAAAATGATCAACTTAACTTCTGACTCTGTAGACAAAATCGAAAATGCAAGTAGTCAGATTGCAAGTATCTCTGAACAAACTGATTTGTTAGCTTTGAATGCTTCAATAGAAGCAGCAAGAGCTGGAGAAGATGGTAAAGGTTTTGCAGTTGTTGCAGAAGAAATTCGAAAACTTGCGGAACAATCACGATCTTTCAACGAAGAGATTGCTGAAGTCATCTTAAACTTGATGAACCAGACAAAAGGTGCAGTAAGTGCAGTGTCAAACGTTCAGAACATCACTGCTGAGCAACAAAGAAACTTAGCAGATACAAATGAACAATTTGATTTCTTGTCTAAAGCATTCAACACTTTAGAAAATGTAATTGATCAAGTCTCTCAAACAGAAATGAAGATGAAAACTAAAACAGAAGATATGATTGATATCATGAATAACTTATCAGTTTCTTCTGAAGAAAATGCCTCTACAATCGAAGAACTATCAGCAACTATATCCACTACAAACGAAGAAATTGAAAACATGTTTAATGAAGTTAAGTCAATCAACAAACAAGTTAAGACACTTGAAAAAGTTATATTGTTCAGTAACTATAAAGAGAGCTTGAGTAAAATTGCTAAAGATTAAATATGTTTGTTCCAAATTGAAGACTAATATCAGTATAAAGACTTTCTAAATAGTAGAAAGTTAAAAAGGAGTATGAAGCACATTGTCTATATTTTCCATAAATTTCGTAGTTACATATATTAGTGGAATTGTCTATTATAGGTGGCTCATCATCCTAGGAGTAGTGCTTATAGGCATGTTGATTTATTTTAATAGAAAATTAAACGAAAAAAAATACGAAATTTCAATCATTGAAAAAGATAAAAAGGATTTTGAAGCAGTTTTTAATAGTGAAGTTTCATTTTTATGGGAAATTGATAAGAATAAAAAAAATTTTTCTGCTTCTAAAGTAGTTTGTAAGGTCTTAAATCTCGATGAAGATCATTATCCTGATCTTTTAAATTCCTGGAAAAAGAGTATCCATCCTGAAGATTTACCAGAATTTTTGAAATTTATTGAAAAATTAGATAATAAAAAGGGGAAACCTTTTGAGTTTCGTGTTTATGATGGAAACGGTAATATTGTTTGGCTAGAAACTTTTGTGAATGCTGTATTAGATGATTCTGGAGAAGTTTTAAAATATGTAGGAACTTCAATAGATATTACAGCTCGTAAACTTAAAGATGAAAAATTGAGTGAAAACAGCTATTATGATCAACTAACACATTTACCAAACAGAAAAAAATTCTATAAATATTTTACTCAAAAGAGAAAAGGCCAATCTGAAGAAATTGAAATGTCGATTATCATTCTGGATATTGATCGCTTTAAAATAATTAATGAACTGCATGGTCGGAATTTGGGAGATCAGGTTCTGGTACAAATTTCATCAAAACTTCAGAAGCTTTTAGGCAAAGAAGCTTTTATTGCTAGAGAAAGCGAAGATGAATTTATCATTTTGCTGGAAAATTCAAATGAAAAGAAAACTAAATTAATCGCTGAAAAACTTTTAAGTATGTTTAAAAAACCTATTAAAATAAAAGACCAGCTGTTTTATCTTACAATTAGTATGGGAATAAGTCGCTATCCGGAAACAGCTCAAGATATTGTTGCTTTATATCAACAGGCAGAGATAGCGATGTATAAAGTTAAAGATACTGGAAAAAATAATTATCATGTATTTATGACAGACGATGCAGCTTTAATTGAAAGAAAAAGAAGAATAGAATTCGGACTAAAAGAAGCATTGAGCAGAAATGAATTATATTTAGTTTATCAACCTAAAGTCGATTTAAGTACTGGAATAATTTATGGAACGGAAGCTTTGATCAGATGGAAACATCCTTTACTTGGAGAAGTATCACCGACTGAGTTTATTCCAATAGCTGAAGAATCTGGAATTATCCATGATATTGGATACTGGGTTGTTTTTGAAGCGATTCGTCAGAATAAGATTTGGCATGATGCTGGCATTTGTATAGATATTGCAGTAAATGTTTCTGCATTACAATATGAAGATCCATTTTTCATAGAGCGAATAAAACAAACTCTGCTTCACCATGACCTTGATCCGAAATATTTAATTATTGAAGTTACCGAAAGTGTAATGCAGAATGTTGATCATTCTAATCGAGTCATCAAAGAATTACACGACCTTGGAGTGAAGATAGCAATTGACGACTTTGGTACCGGGTATTCTTCACTTAGTGTATTAAATAATGTATTTATTGATATTGTTAAAATAGACAAATCATTTATTGATGGAATATTGATAAAAGAAAATACCGCATCTCTTGTAAAAACCATAATTCAAATGGGTAAAAGTTTGAATTTTCATATCGTTGCTGAAGGGATAGAAACAGAAGAGCAGGCAGAATTCTTAAAAATTAATGAATGCTCATTTGGGCAAGGTTACTTATTCAGCAAACCGCTCTTATCAGAAGATTTACCAAAAAAAGTTACTTAAAAAAAACATCCTTTAAAATTACTAATCCAGAAGCAGATACTATAGTTTAATCTGGATAGATTTTAAAGGATGTTTTGTTATGTGAGAGTTATGTCTAAAACAAACGAAAAATTCACAATTATGTCATTTATTAAAATCAATTAATGTTAACATTAGATTAACATAATGAAAACAAAAGAAAGTAATCTAATAGCAAAAAATATACATCGTTATATTTTCCGCATATTGCTTATTCTATGCAGACTTTCTAAAATAAATTTATGATATTGACATAAATATTTAATAAAGATAGACTGTCTTAGAAGACTGTCATGCTAATAAATTCATATTGGACCGAAGAGGTGAATGCGATGCTATCAATAAAAAGACAATTCATAACATGGCTAATGGGTTTAATAATGATCCCTTTATTGTTTATAGTTGTTTTTAATTTGACAGCTCCCATAGGTCTTTTTACAAATATTTCATTTTATGTTTTTGTCCTTTTAGGAATCATTGTGGCACTCTTTCCAATAGAAATTAAAGGGGCTACTCTTTTCCTTATCACTAGTGTCAGTATAGCTGTATTTTTATCATACGGTCTTTTTGCTGAAATGGTTGTTACAACGTTAGCTACAACTATGGTAATGAAACGAATGGGAATAACGATGGAAGAAAGTTATAGATACCCAATGAACATACTTTTGTTTCAAATTGTTTCAATTTTATCTGCAGAAGTCTATTATTTATTAGATCCGGTTCTTCCATCAACTTTCAATTTTCCTTATAATCTTTTATCGATAACAATCTATCTAATTACTTCCATAACACTAAACAGATTGTTATTGTATGTTCTTGCTACGCATTGGCAGCATAAAGCGTACGGCAATATTATCAATTATGAATATATTTTTTCCCTTTTGTCGGCTTTTTATGCCATACCAATTGCATTAACGATTCTTTATCTTCGAAATGTTTATTCAACTATAGGGATCATAGTGGCTGCATTTCCATTAGTTGCTATATCCATTATTTTTAAACAATATTTCTTTAGTGACTCTCAGAATCGCTATTTAGGTAAAATCAATACACTAGCTATCAAATTAAATGAAAAACATAGCGTAAATGAAATAATAAAATTTTATTTGAATTCTTGGAATAATATTTTCCCTGCAGATACAATTTATTATTGTACAATCACCGAAGATAAGAAAATAGTGAAAAGTTTTGTATATCATAAAGGTCATACTGTGGAATCCGAAAATTGTTCAGCAACAGTTTTTTTTCATACAGCGTTAGAAGAATATTGGTTCCAAAGTGATATTATTGTGTATCAAAATTCTAAAGAATGGACTGAGCATCTTCATTCAGAAATTGATTATCCTGCTGAAAGTATGCTAATTCTTCCTATTAAAAGAGCCGGAAGTGTTGTAGGGTTTATCGTCATGACAGATCCCAAAAGAAAGGCCTTTAGTAAAAATATGCTTTCTGTAATTCCGGTTCTTCATAATTATTTAAACATCGCTTTAGAGAATGCATATAACTATGAAGAATTGCAAATCAATAGTAGAACAGACCACCTAACGGGTCTTTCAAATTTGCGAGCTTTTGAACAGCATCTTAATAAATATAATCAAACTAATCCTAACGATAAGATTTCAATTATTATTATTGACTTAGATTATTTTAAAGACGTAAATGATTCTTTCGGTCACCAGGCTGGAAATGAACTTCTAAAACAAATAGCTATTTTACTAAGTACTTTTGTCTACGAACAAGAAAAGCTAGCCAGATACGGAGGAGAAGAATTTATTTTTTTCATTCCAAATAAAACGATAAAGGAAATTATTGAATTAGCTGAAAATGTTCGCAAAAAGATTGAAGAAACAATGTTTAATACACACAATTATTTAGATGGTCGCGAGCTTGTAACTGTTAGTATAACTGCGAGTATAGGAGTAGCAACTTATCCTGATCAATGTTCGAGTATAAAAGAATTGATGATGTTAGCAGACCGAGCTATGTATGTAGGTTCTAAACAAAAAGGAAGAAACAAGGTTGCTACGATCAATGAAGGGGCTATCATCAATGAAACAGAAGCTGTTTTGGAATCCGATCAAACTTATTAAAAATCAACAAGGAACTACGCTGGTTGAATTGATTGTAGCTATAGGTATTTTAGCAATCGTAGTCACTTCTTTTTTGATTTTTTTCATACAGTCATCACAAACGACTCAATCTTCTGAGAATATAACGGATGCAACTTATTTAGCCCAGGAAGAAATGGAATATCTTTACCATCTTTCTGATTCAAAATCATTGGATGAATCTATCCAGGAACTGATTAATCGCTCATCCTCAGCAAACGGCAATGGACTTGACAGAACATTTACTATACAATCTGAAGGAATCACTTTTATACTTGAAATGAAAGAAGCAGGGGCTGAAACTACTGAGGATACTACTCTGATTCACTTTATTCTCAAAGGTCAGAACCAAAATAAACAGTTGATCCAATTGGAATCTAAAATTCCTTTCAAAAACGAGGTACAAAATGATTAAATTCAGAAAATCTGAGAGTGGATTTACACTAGTTGAATTATTAGCTACGTTAGCTATTTTATCATTAGTGATTATACTTGCAGGTTCGATTCATATATTTGGACAGAAGCAATTCGTTCAACAATCAGAGCAAGTGAGTCAGATCAATGATCTAAGGTATATTATGGCTTCTATTGAACAAGATGTAAGGCAAACACCTAAAGAAGAGATAAAGTTTGAAGAAGACTTAATAGTGGGAGAATCAACGTATTCTCAACAAGGTACTGCATTATATAAAAATTCCGAACTTTTAAGTAATCAAATCAGTGCATTTGAAGTGGTACTCAATGAAGATAAAATTGATATCTCATTATCTAGTACAACGAACGGCAAGAATAAAAAAGAAGTCGTATCTACAATTATTTACTTTAGGAGGTAGCTTGCATGGGTAGAATCAGAAGCTTAGTCAGTAAAAGTCGACGAGAAGACGGTTCAGGCTTAGTTTTGACATTAATGGTTTTAATGGTTCTATCTGTGCTAGCTGTCTCTTTAGCAACTGTGACGATAGGAAGTTATCGTCTCACAGCAAAAAACAGGGATTCTGTCTCTGTATATTATGTAGCTGAAGCCAGTCTGAACGAAACCTATGAAGAAATCAAATCACTCGTTACGGATACCTACCAGTTAGATGTTAACCAAGACACATACTTTTCAATGGTAGAAAATGGTATGGATGAGGCAAATGGTAGAACAATGAATGATTTTTCTTCACAGTTCAGTGAAAATCCGACAGCTACTATACAGATTCAAAAAATATCAGATGGAAATCCAAGAGAATACACCCTGACTTCTGAAGGCAAAATTGGAAATACGTCTAGAACACTAACCAAGAACTTTACGGTAGGGTATCAGGAAAAAGATAGCGGCGGCGGATTGCCTTATATTCCAACTGATGCTGCTATGGTGGTTAGAAATGAAATAGAAATTAGTGGTGGTGGAAAAATAATTGGAGATGTTCATTTAGATGCTGTGAAATCTGGTTCTTTTCAATATAATGTTGAAAATGGTGTTAGTGGGAAAACAATTTATAATCCTGATGCTAAGCCAGATGTCATTACTTATCCTGATTATTTCAAATGGTATCCAAGTTTATACAAAACATTTGAAAACAGAGCAGATTCTTTACCTTGGGAAGATTATGAAAATTATGTAAATAATATGCCGCTTCTATCGGATCAGGTAAGTTTCAAAACACATTCTAATCTAACCCTTAGTGGAGGAGATCCGCCAACTACATTTAATCTCGAAGAGAATTTAAGTATTGATACTATTGAAATTAATAGTAATAGAGTTTTGAATTTGGACCCAAATGGTAAAAAAATAAAATTAGTCTTAAATAACTTAATAGTAAATGGAAGCATCAATGTTATTGGTGAAGGATCAGTAGAAATTTTTATTAAAAATCAATTCACAGTAAATTATGGATACGTAAATAAAAATAGTACGAATGAACAAATGCAAATTTACTATTATGGACAATCCCCTTTAATATTAGGTGGAGGACTTGAAATGAATTCTAATCTCTTTATAGATAGAGCCGACATCAGCATCGGTGCAAAGTTCAATGGTATATTGAGCTCAAAAGGTAATAATATTTCTTTTGATGGAGGTTCTAGTGTTGGTTTTCTTTATATAGCGCCTTTCGCTACAGTTAATATTCAAAGCCAAGCTAGTGGTATTGTTGTTTCGAAAAATGGAAAAGTGACTAATGGCGGTTCATTAACATATAAAAAAGCTGATATATTATCAAATGGATCAGAATCCAGCACTGGTGGAGATCCAGAGGCTGATTTAATCATCAGTGAACCGGTAATTGAAACAAGTAATGATTAATTTAGCGATCAGGAGTGATTAAATGGCAATGCAAAAAAGAAAAAAACTGGGAGATTTACTTAAAGATGCCGGTCTAATTACTGAAGCGGAGATTGTAACTGTCTTAGAAAATAAGCAAGAAAATCAGAAGCTGGGGGATGCACTTGTTGAACAAGATTATATTACCGAAAAAGAGCTACTTGAGGTATTAGAAATCCAGCTGAAGCTTGAAAGTATTTCTTTGTACAAGTATCCAATTGATACTAGTCTGATTGAAATGGTCTCTAAAGAATTTGCTAGAGAGAATATATTATTACCTATAAAACAAGAAGGTCATCGATTAGTTGTTGCAATGCATGACCCACTTGATTTTTATGCAATAGAGGATTTAGAGTTAGCTACAGGTTTTAATGTCAAACCTGTTATCGCTACTAGAGATGATATTTTACAGACTATCAACCATCTATATGACTATGATGAAAGTTCTGATGGAGTTGTTGAAGATTATACAGCTTCAGCTGTTAAAGTTTTAGATCAGATTCTTGAAGCTGGAGTAACAATGCATGCTTCTGATATTCATTTGGATCAAAGTGAAACTTTGGTGAACATTCGATATCGAGTTGACGGAACTTTGAGAAATGAAAGAACACTGCCTAAGTCCGCTATGAATTCATTAGTTGCCCGAATTAAAATCCTGGCAGGTTTGAATATTACGGAAAGCCGTCTTCCTCAAGATGGAAGAATCAGTGTTTCGATTATGGATAAATCAATTAATTTGCGTGTCTCAACTTTACCTACAGTCTATGGTGAAAAAATTGTTATTCGAATTTTAGATTTGACTGATGTTTTAAAAAAATTAAATGATCTTGATTTTTCTGACAGTACATTGAAGCAATATGAAAAAATGATCAAAGAACCATCCGGCCTGATTCTAATTACTGGTCCGACGGGTTCTGGGAAATCTACGACATTATATGGATCCATTAATGAATTAAATAAAGCAGATGTCAATATTGTTACTATTGAAGATCCAGTTGAATATCAGTTAGAAGGTATTAATCAAGTTCAAGTAAACAGTGCGATTGGACTTACATTTGCTAAGGGTCTGCGTTCTATTCTGAGACAGGATCCGAATATCATAATGGTCGGCGAAATCCGAGATCGAGAAACTGCCGATATCAGTATCAGAGCCTCTCTAACCGGTCACCTTGTATTTAGTACTTTGCATACGAATAGCGCAATTGAAGCTATTCCAAGACTTTTTGATATGGGTATAGAACCCTATCTAGTCGTATCTTCTTTATCAGGAATTATGGCACAACGTCTAGTAAAAAAAGTTTGTAAAGACTGTCAGTACACTAGACCGGTAACGGAAATTGAGAAAGAGATATTCCAAAAAAGAGGAAAAGTAATTGATGAACTTACATTAGGAAAAGGATGCAATCGCTGCAGGTTTACTGGGTACAGAGGAAGAATGGCTATTCATGAATTGATTGTAATTGATGATCAAGTTAAAGAAATGATGATGAATCACTCATCCATACAAAATATCAAAAAGCATATTCGCAATAAGAATGTTCCTTTTCTGATCGATGATGGATTAGATAAAGTAAAAGAAGGCTTAACAACGATCGAGGAAGTATTGAGAGTAGCAACCACAGATTAGATAAAGAGGGATATTATGGAATATTTACATCAACTATTAACATCAGCTTTTTATAAAGAAGCTTCCGATATTCACTTGACCGCTGGATCAGAACCGGTTTTTCGAATTGATGGTAAATTGATTCCGCAAAAATCAGAAAAAGTTATGATGCCGGATGACCTGGAAGAAATTGTTAAACAAATGTTGACTAGTCCCCTTTGGGATCAGCTTCAAAGAAAAAGGGAAGTTGATTTATCGTATGGTATCAATGGTCTGTCCAGGTTCAGGGTAAACGTGTTTTATCAAAGAAATGCACTTTCTATTGCATTCAGAATCATTTCAAAAGAAATCCCGACAATAGATGACCTTGGTTTGCCGAACGTTTTAAAAGAACTTGTAAAAAAGCCCCATGGAATGATACTCGTTACTGGACCGACTGGTAGTGGAAAAAGTACGTCTCTTGCTGCTATGATCGACTACATGAATAATAATATGAATCGCCATATTATTACCTTAGAAGATCCTATCGAGTATTTACATTCGCACAAACAATCGATTATCGTACAAAGGGAGATAGGATTTGACACATTATCTTTCAAAGATGGACTAAGGTCAAGTTTGAGGCAAGATCCTGATGTAATCTTAGTTGGAGAGTTACGAGATTTTGAAACAATATCCACAGCTATTACTGCTGCTGAAACAGGCCATCTTGTGTTGGGTACTCTGCATACACAAGATGCATCAAGTACTATTGATCGAATGATAGATGTGTTTCCGACTCATCAGAGAAATCAAATTAGAAGTTTATTAGCTAATGTACTGGTAGGTATTTTATCACAAAGATTATTTCCAAAAGCCAAAACATCAGGAAGAATTGCTTGTACAGAAATTCTCATTAATAATGCTGCGATAAAAAACTTGATCCGCAATGAAAAAATGCATCAGATTCCGAACACAATGCAAACTTCAAGAGATCAAGGTATGCATACTATGGAGATGGATATGAAAGAAAAATCTCAGAATGGCTTAATTAATTCTGCTGAATTAATTCCATACTCTTATACATAATGGATGGTGGTGATAACGAGCGATGACAATGTACGCCTATAAAGCTAAAACAATAGATGGAAAAGTTACAAAAGGTAAAATAGAAAGTTCGAATGAAGCGGAAGCAATAGTAGAACTGGAACAAGTTAATTTAATCGTTTATAAATTAACTATTGTAAACTCAGCATTGTACAAAGATATTACCATAGGGAAACCTATTAAATCTAAAGATTTCGTATTATTTTTAAGACAATTTTCTACACTAATCGAATCAGGTATCTTACTTTTAGATGCTTTGGAAATACTATCCAAACAAATTGATAATAAGCCTTTAAAAGAGGCGTTAGAACAAATTTCGAACCAAGTTAGAGAAGGTGTAGCGCTATCTGTTTCAATGGCCAAATATCCAAAAATCTTTCCTGAGTTACTCGTTAATATGATTCAATCCGGAGAAGCCAGCGGTCGATTAGATGACGTTCTGAAAAACATGGCCAATTATTATGAGAAACAATATCGATTAAAACAAAAAATTACCACTGCACTTACCTATCCTGCTGTTGTAGGCAGTATGGCAATCATGATAACGATATTTTTATTAGTCTTTATCGTTCCTATATTTGCCGATTTATTTTCTAGTTTTGGGGAAGAATTACCTGTGTACACACAAATGGTATTGAGCTTGAGCCAGGTCGTCGAACAATACTGGTGGATTTTATTGATTATAGGCATGCTCATTTATCTTGGATTTAAAGAATTGAAAAAAAGAGAGAAAACGTCTTTTATAATTGATGGATTACTTTTAAAAGTGCCTTTCACAGGAAAGTTTGTTCAGAAGTCTATTCTTGCCAGAATGACTCAAACCCTTAGTTCATTATTAGAAAGCTCTGTTCCGATATTACAAGCAGTTGATATTACAAAAAATGTAATGAGCAATAAAGTAGTGAAAAAAGTTTTGCAGGAGAGTAAAGATTCGCTTGAGCGAGGAGAATCTATTGCTAAACCCATGGAAGATCACTGGATGTTTCCTGATTTGATCACGCAGATGATCAATGTAGGAGAATCGAGTGGAGCGTTAGATGAAATGCTGCGAAAAGTTGCAGAAGTTTATGATCAAGAACTTGAGGAAGCATCAGACAAACTCCAATCACTAATAGAACCAATTCTTATTGTATTTTTAGCAGTCATTGTTGGAGCGATTGTACTTTCAATTATTATTCCGATGTTTTCTTTATTTGAAACGTTTTAACTTCACTGCTTATATTGAAAGGAGGAATGAGTATAAGATAAATAACAGTACTAATTAACAGTTTGAATTTTTATAATCTCAGTAAGATAAAATAGGAGGAAGAACACATGAGAAATCAAATCAAGAAAATGATCAAAAAAGAAAACGGATTTACATTAGTGGAATTATTGGCTGTATTAGTCATTTTAGGTATTATTGTGGCAATTGCGATTCCAGCTGTCGGAGACATTATTGATAATGCCAGAGATAATGCTAGCGATGCTGAACAAGAATTGGTTATAGATGCTGCTAGACTTTATTTTATTGAAAATGACGGTAATGAAGTTGATGTTGCAACTTTAATTAGTGATGGATATTTGGAAGAACGAGGAGAAGTATCTGATTTAACAGGAACAGTAACAGTAACTGATGGAGAGTATACTTATACAGAATAATTAAAATCACTCATTACATTTGAAAGATTCTTTTGAATCTTTCATTACATAGAAGGAACATAGGAGTAAAAATTATGGAATGGTTCATAGGAATAGTCTTTTTCATATATGGTCTAATATTCGGATCTTTTTATAATGTAGTCGGTTTGCGAGTACCCGTTAATACCTTTTTTGCTCAAAAAAATTCTTATTGTTACACCTGCAAAAGAAAATTATCTTGGAGCGAATTGATCCCTGTTGTTTCTTATATTTTTCAAAAAGGAAAGTGTAAGGGATGCGGAGATTCTATCTCCATTATCTATCCTGTTGTAGAACTGACTACGGGGCTTTTGTTTGTGGCGACATACCTTTTCTTTGGGGTATCTTTTCAAACGATTTTTGGATTGCTTTTAGTTTCTATGATCGTTATAGTAACTGTTTCAGATATAGCCTATCAAAAGATACCAAATAAAATTTTACTGTTCTTTTTACCGATACTATTAATATTGAAATTTTTCCTTTTAGATACTGATTGGATATCCTCAATCTTTGGGGCAGCAAGTGCCTTTTTATTAGTAGGTATCATTATTTATGTGACCAAAGGGGGTATGGGAATCGGAGATCTTAAGTACTTCACTTTATTCGGATTGCTTTTTGGCTGGCAACTATTTTTATTACTATTCTTGCTTTCCACGTTGTATGGTGCTGTTATAAATGGAATATTGCTTTCTTTGGGAAAAGTCACTAGAAAGACTAAAGTTCCCTTCGGTCCATATATTGGTGCATCTGCAATTACTGTTTTATATCTAGGTAGATCAATCATAGAATGGTACTTATCACTGCTATAATAAAGGATAAGTTGACTATACGGAGGAAATTTATGTTATTTAATAAAAAACCAGATCTTTTCATTATGTTCAAGGATAAAAGTATCTTTTACATGATCTATGATGATCAGAAAAAACAAATAATTGAACAGGATCAGATTCTTTTGGATCAGCCGGTACTGATTGATGGGCAATTAACGAATGATGCTTTAGTCAAAAAGAGACTAGAGCTTTTAGTACAAGAAAAAAAATTGAAAAATGCTAAAGCTTCTTTTATTCTTCCAGATCATTTTTCAATGATTCGAAAAGAAGAAATACCTGTTCAACTAGAAGAAAAAGAAATAGAAAATTATATTTCCTTACATCTGAACAGTTCGATTCGCTTACCTTTCGATTCTCCGAAAATAGATTTTCAAGTAATCGAAAAAACCGAAGATACACAGTATATTTTATTGACCGTTTATCCAAAAGAACAGGTTAAAATATATCAGGACCTGCTAGAGGATGTAAGACTGCAAGCCTATGTAGCAGATTTTTCCTACTTAAGTGTGTATCGGGCCTTTATAAATTCAGAAAAAGGGTTTCATTCCAAAGATGATCATTTACTTTTGATCCAGTGGCATCCTTTTGATAGTTCTTTAAGTGTATTTCATGATGATATCCCTCAATTTCATCGGCATACAAACTTTACCAGATTCGCTCAAAGCTGGAAACAAAATAAGGAAGGTGTCTGGGAATGGAGTGGTTCAGATCAAGAGCTTGAACAGGTAATTGATGAACAATTAAATGCCATCGAACGTTTTCTGGACTTTTATAAATTTTCTGTTATGAATGGAGAAAAAATGGTCACAAAAGTGCTTCTTACAGGTAATTTTCCTAAATTAGATTATTTATATGATCGACTAAATGATCGTATTGATATCAAGTTGATGAAACTTGAATTACCTTTAGCACTTGACCAGGTCTTTGCTCCACTTTATGGTTTAATATCTAAAGAAAATGATACAAACAAAATAAATAAGAAGTTGAAGAAAAAAGTGAAAAAGCACAGTACTAAGGAGGAGGAGAAAATAAATGATTAATATCAATCTATTTGAAAGAAAACAGATCAACAGATTGCCCCTTGTAATCATAATCAGTTTTCTCATTCTTTTCGTTTCATTATGTGTATATTTATTTGGTTTACAGCAATACTACGTTCTTCAAGATAATATGAATATGCAGCAGATAGAAAATCAGGCCGATGAAGTTCGAGAAGCTAGAAAATTAGATACTTTGCATACTCAAATTGTTCAGTCAGAAAAAGTTATTCAAAACATTGAGTCTCAAAGACATTCCATTCCCTATCTCTTTAATGACTTGCATACTTATCTACCTGATAATGATGAGCATATTACTTCTTTTAACTTTACTGAAGAATTTGAAGTATTATTATCTCTTTATGACATGAACTATGAAGAGCTAACACAATTGATTGAAGACCTTAACGCGGTAGAATACATTACTTCAGCACAGCTTGTTACACTAACTAAAAATCCGGATTCTGATGATCTTTATATATCTGATATCAGTATTCGGCTAGATGAATTAATGTTAAGAGAGGTAGATAGTAATGAAATTTAGTTGGAGTAGAGAAGCTGTTTTATTACTGGTGATTTCTCTTTTTATATTAATTGGTGGTTATTATTATGGCCAGAAGCTATTTGTCCAGCCGGCTAGAGAAATAACAGACAGCTCTTCCCGCATTTTAGCAAATCAAGATGAATTGGTAGATCAAGTAGATGCTTTAGAACTATCAGAGCAAACATTAGTGACTGAATTAGAGACCTTGAATGCTTCTCTTCCACTGACAAATGATCCAAGTAATTGGTTAAATGATGTAAAGGAGTTAGCTGATAATAATAATCTTGTAGTATATTTATTCAATGCCGTTGAATCAACTGGAGAAAGCGAAATAAATGAAGAAATTGAAGATGTCGAGATTCAATCTTATCAATTAGAAGTAGAATATGAGAGCTTTGAAGAATTAGATCAATTTATCGAAGATATTTATATAATGACACAAAAAACTGATATAACTTCTATATCATATGAAGCAGGGCAGGAACTTTCTTTTAAAGCAACTTTATTTCTTGATACGTATAACCAATCTACAGGATTAGAAGAGTAATAGATGAAAACGTCTTTTCTAAAAGGCGTTTTTTGTTTTTATTAAATTTAGACTTTCAATTGTGAACATGACGAAACTTAGTGAATATGATAAGATGGGTTGAGCAATTAAACGTAGTAGATAAATAACAATTAAATAAATTGACTATCTGGAGGAGACAATATGTCCTATTCTCAAAAAATGATTGATTCTTTACAGAATGATCAACTATCTGAAGCAGAAGAGCTTTTTATTCTTGCACTAGAACAAGATTCTATTGATGAGTTATATCAGTTAAGTGATTCTCTATATCAATTAGGATTTCTTGAACAAACTAAACGTGTATTACATCATTTACTTGACCATAAGCCCCAAGATGATGAAATTAGGGTTAATTTGGCAGAGATTGCAATTGAAGAAGGAAATGAACTGGAAGCTATCGAATGGCTGCAAGCTATTGATAAAGATAGTGAAGTTTATCCTCAGGCTTTACTTGTATCTGCTGATTATTATCAAGTTTTAGATCTTCCTGAGGTTTCTGAACAAAAGCTTTTGGAAGCTCAAAGCATTCTAGCGAATGAACCAGTCATTATATTTGCATTAGCTGAATTGCACTTTACAATGGGTAAGTATGCTCAAGCAATTCGTGAATACGAACAGCTCTTGACAACGGGTGAAGAGAATTTAGCTGGTATCCACTTAGTCTCTAGATTAGGTAGTGCTTATAGTGCCCTGGGAGATTGGGAAAACGCAATTGGTTATTTAGAGGAAGCAGTAGAAGTAGACGATACTGTTGATACTTTATTTCAGTTGGGATTTACCTATTTTCAAATCAAAGAGTACCAGCGTGCCAATGAATGTTTCTTTAAAGTGAAAGAAATGGACCATTCTTATACTTCTATATATCCATATCTTGCTAAAGGATTAGATGAAGAGAATCAGTTAGAGAAAGCAGCTGAAATCATTGAAGAGGGATTGTTTCAGGATAAAACCAACTACCAGCTTTATCTGATTGGAGCAGATGTAGAACTCAAAAGGAGTAACGAAGAAAAAGCAGAAGAGTATTATAAATCAGCTTTTGACCTAGATCCGGAAAATGAAACGATTTCATTGCAGTATACAAATTTTTTGTTGCACCAGGAAAGATATGAAGAAACCGTTGATTTTGTCCAAAAAGCTCTGACAGAATTGGATGCTGATCCTCAATTATACTGGAATCTAGCTGTCGCTCAAAATGAATTAGAAGAATACGCTGCTGCTAGAAGAGCATATGACAAAGCATATCCATTTTTTGATACAAATATAGAGTTTCTAAAACAGTATTTCTTCTTTTTAAGAGAAGAAGGACAGTTGGACAGATCAAGAGAAGTCGGATTTAGATACCTTGAATTTAGTAGTGATGACTTAGAAATTCAAGAAATTTTAAACAATGAACACTTAGATTCTGAATGATTTTTGTTATAATAGGTTAAGGGGTACTTGAATATTTAATGCATCTTATCTATAAGGAGGAGAGTCAGATTGAATAATCGAGTGCAATTAAAAGACAAGAAGCATTTTTTGAAGTGGTTTTTGCAAAGATACCAGATGAAACGACGAGAATCAATGTGGATTTTAAATTATTTACTCAATCATGATATTGTTTTAAATAAAGCAAAGTTTGTTGAAAATGCTCAAAGAACACCTAGAGGAATTCGAATGGCAGCTGTAGGTACTGATGAGGAAGCTTTTAAATTTTATAAAGATGGTCATGCGTTTGATAATCCAGAACAGGCTTTTCATGAAGTAAGATTAAATTGGCACACAGATTTATATATAGAACTATTTTTCTCAGATTCCTGGATGTCTCCAGAGTATCTTACTGTGTTAGAAGATAATCCATTCTCAAGTTGGAATGATTCTATTTCAGAAGAACTCAGTCAAGAAGTCAATGAGGCCCTTGATCAATTCCAGTTAGAAGAAATGAGAAAT
The DNA here is from genome assembly GCF_001895285.1 of Marinilactibacillus sp. 15R. Classification (NCBI taxonomy): domain Bacteria; kingdom Bacillati; phylum Bacillota; class Bacilli; order Lactobacillales; family Carnobacteriaceae; genus Marinilactibacillus; species Marinilactibacillus sp. 15R. Next base: position 2,062,981 of record NZ_CP017761.1, on the reverse strand, counting down.
AAATTGATACAAGAAATTGATCGTGCTTTGGAACAAGACGAAAAAAATACATTTTACGAACTGACAAATGAATTAAAGGTAGTTGAGGATAAAATAAATAACGGTTTACCTCACTCCTGATTTATGAATAACTGAATAATTAGAGAATAATGGAGTGCAATTGGTTAAGATAGATTGATTGTACTCTATTGATTCTTATAATTCTGATATTTAAATGAATTGAGGTGTTTTGTAATGACAGATATTAATAAGATGCAAAATGAAGTTGATGCGTACATAAAACAGTTTAAAGCAGGTTATTTTTCACCTTTAGGTCAGCTTGCAAGGTTAACAGAAGAAGTTGGAGAACTTGCCAGAGAAATTAACCATATACATGGTGATAAACAGAAGAAGACTGAAGAAAGTGAAAAATCTATTGAAGAAGAATTAGGAGATGTGTTATTCGTAATTATTAGTCTAGCGAACTCCTTAAACATAGACTTGTCTGAAGCATTTAAAATCGTAATGAATAAGTTTAATACAAGAGATTATGATCGATTTGAAAGAGTTGAAGATTAGAATATATCTTTGAATTAGTAAAGGAGCGAGCTGGCGAGACACTTCAAGTAATAAGATTGAAGATCGTTGTCGCACGTTTAATATGGTAAACAATAGAATCGAATTAAATAAAGTATTTATTGATGCTCTACCTGTTTTAGATAAACTTAATAATGCTGGTTTCGAAGCTTACTTTGTAGGCGGTAGTGTCAGAGATGCTTTATTAGGGAAAGAAGTAAATGATGTAGACATAGCAACTAGTGCTTTTCCCCTTGAAGTAAAACATCTCTTTAAGAAGACAATTGATGTAGGAATAGAACACGGAACAGTAATGATTCTATCTGGAAATAATTCTTATGAAATAACGACTTTTCGAACCGAATCAACTTATCAGGACTTCAGACGTCCGGATTCGGTTACTTTTGTGCGTTCATTAAAAGAAGATTTGAAAAGAAGAGACTTCACGATCAATGCTCTGGCGATGGATCGTGAAGGAATAATTCATGATTATTTCAATGGTAAAGAAGATTTGAAATCCCGGCTTATCAAAGCAGTAGGTATACCAGATGAACGTTTCAATGAAGATGCTCTTCGTATGCTGAGAGCGACTCGTTTTGCATCACAGTTAGATTTTGAAATAGAAGACAATACTGTTAATGCAATAAAAAAACATGCTCGTCTGCTTGAACATATTGCAATGGAAAGGATTCAAATTGAATTTGTCAAGATGCTTTTAGGAAGGTCAAAAAATAAAGGTCTTATTTATTTTATAGAAACTGACTTATATGTATATTGTCCGGGACTTGATAGACAAGGACTTGAAGGTCTTATTAATATAGAAGAAGATTTTGAGAATGAATTACAAATTTGGGTATCATATTTATTGCTTTCATCTCTAAAGTTTAATCAGCATAGAGGTTTTCTTCGTTCATGGAAACTTTCAAATAAAATGATTCAAGACATTGAAATAGTATATAACACAATTCAAGAGAGACTGCATAAGCAAATCAATGTAAAGACAGTTTACAAAGTCGGAATAAATTTATCACTTGAAACAGAAAAAGTTTTAGATTTATTGGGATATCCTTCTAATCTAGGTTTAGTCGAAAGCACATATAACAGTCTTCCCATCTATTCAAAAAAAGAATTAGCTGTTTCAGGAAGTGATCTCTTAAAATTAACTGATCATAATGCAGGGAAATGGCTTGGAGATTTGTTAGAACAAATAGAACAGGCTGTGCTGGACAAAGAAATAGAAAATGACTATTCTCAAATTTTAGAATGGATAACTGATAAACAATTAATACCTGAACAGAAAGAAATTTAAATTTAATGTTTTTGGTGTTAGAAAGGAGGCTGTTATGAGGGAAAATCAGGTTTATGCTATTGTAGATATAGAGTCAACGGGTGGAAATATAGAAAATGACAGAATGATTCAATTTGCTTGTGTACTTTTAGAAAATGGAGAAATTTTGGAATCCTTCGATACCTATGTTAACCCTTTAAAAAGTGTTCCAAAAAGAATTCAGGAACTTACAGGAATAAGTCCCAAAGATGTTAAGGAAGCACCTTATTTTGAAGATATTGCTCCTGTTCTTTACTCGATGCTTGAAGAAACGATTTTTGTTGCCCATAATGTAGGCTTTGATTTCCAATTTTTAAATGAGGAATTTAAAAGAGTCGGCTTTCCCAAATTAACTATTCCAGCAATCGATACAGTTGAGCTTGCACAAGTTATTTTTCCGACATCAAATAGTTATGCTTTACAGGAAATCGTAGAATGGCTGAATTATGACTTGGATCGCCCTCATAATGCTTTATTTGATGCTGAAGCGACAGCATTTTTACTTAATAGGATGGATGAAAAACTACAAACACTTCCATTAACAACTGTAGAAAAATTAGCTGAGTTATCATCTTATTGTATTGCAGAAACACATCTTTTTTTTGAGCATGCATTAGAGATTATGAAAAATGCACCGAAGGATTTAAGTGAAGATCTTGTGATCGCCGAAGGAATTGCTTTAAAAGATCCTTCTAAAAATTCCAATTATTTAAATGAGAGTAGAAATACATTTTATCCTGAAACTTCTAGTGGCAAAACTGATTTTTTTGATGATTCTTACTTAAAAAGAACAACGCAAGAAGAGATGATGGATATAGTTTATCAATACTTTAGCAAACCTGAAAAGATGGATGGCTTAGCTATTGAGGCATCCTCTGGTTTAGGTAAATCATTAGGATATTTGTTTCCTGTCAGTTTTATTGCTTCTTCAAAGAGCCCTATTTTGATTAGTACTAAAACAACGATTTTACAAAGACAAATGGTAGAAGAAACACTTGCCTATTTAGATCGATTTCTACCATTACCTTTGAAAGTTGCTTCAGTAAAAGGGAAATATCACTATCTTTCTTTGGCGAATTTTGAATATAAAATGAAGCATGTTGATCTTGAGGACATTGAATCGTTATTTTGTATGCGAATTTTAGTTTGGTTAACTGAAACTGTTACTGGAGATTTGGATGAATTAGGTGCTGGAGGAAATAACAGCCACGATTTCTGGACAGATATCAGAATAGGACAAACTGATATTCCAATTCAATCAATTGAAAAGTGGACCGATCTCGATTTTTATCATCGTGCTCAAGAAGCTCTTAAGCATGCTGCTATTATTGTTACAAATCATGCTTTTTTGGTACAAGACTGGAAGAAAAAAGAAAACAGCTTATTTACTAATGTCAAAAAAATTCTGATTGACGAAGCTCACTTTTTCCCTGATGTTGTTCAAGCTGCTGCTACAGAGACGATTTCCTACAATTCATTTATATCAATTTTTAAAAGATTTGGTACAATTGAAAAAGAAAATTCTATTATAGCAACTTTGTATGCATTATCTAAAAGAAAGGCAATCAAAGAATATCAAGTACAGTCTATCGAAACGAATAAAGTGCTTTTTGAATCAGAATGGGAAGCATTTATAGATTATTGGCTTGATCAGTTAAACATACCCATAGAAAAAAATTCTCGTGTTATTAAGTGGCAGGAAAATTCTGTTGAGTTTTCTCAATTAAGTCTACCTCTTAAGAAGACAGTGAAAGAATTAACTAGACTAGTATATGAGATAGCCTATGTAGGAAATCATATCGTACAAAAATGCTTAGAAGCCACGGAACAGTTGTCTTCTTCTGAATTGTTTAATATACTTATGTTTAATGATTTTCTAGAAGAAATTACCGATAATGCACGAGCATTTAAAACTGTATTTGACCAGAGCTGTCACGGGGATCATTCTTGGGTTTCTTACTATTCAAAAAATTCAAGCGTTACTTTCAGATTTAATAGAACTAGTCTTTTTATGAAAGATAAACTATTGCATTCACTAGAGCGATATAGTCATGTTCTGTATACTAGCAGTACGCTGTCTTATAATCAGTCAATCGACTTTTTCAAAAGACAATTAGAACTAGATAAACTTGATTTTGTAGAACTCATATCATCTTATCAGTATGAGAAGCAGACTAAAGTATATGTACCTGATAAGCAGTTAGCCGTAAAAGAATCAACTAATGACGATTACCTAGTGTATCTAACTGATTCAATAGAACTTTTAGCAAAAGAAGTAGATGATAATGTACTGATTTTGTTTAGATCTATTGAATCATTGCAAAAGGTTTACCATAACTTACAAAACAGAAAATCACTTGCTGATAAATTAATACTTGCTCAAAATATATCTGGAACTAAGTCTAAACTGATAAAGCAATTCAAAAAGAACAGTAATGCTTTACTTCTGGGAGCTGATACATTCTGGGAAGGGATTGATCTACCAGGAGAATCCTTAAAAATTGTTATTGTTACAAGGCTGCCTTTCGATTCTCCAGAGCTGCCAACAGTTAAAATGCGTCATAAAGAATTGCTGACGCATAATCAAAATCCTTTTATACAAGATACCTTACCTCGAGCTGTTCTCAGAATGAAACAAGGCTTTGGACGTTTGATTCGTTCTGAAAAAGATAAAGGGATCTTAATTATATTAGATAGCAGATACGTTGATTCAAGTTATGCTTCTGTATTTCAGCAATCTCTGCCATCTGGAGTAAAAATCGAACAATTACCTTTAGAGGTTATCTCAGAATCAATCAATGAGTTCCTGAAAGATTAACTTTTATAAATAAGCGAAAGTTTCTAATAATATTTATTTCTAAACCTTAATTTGATATACTTAGATAGTTGAACTTTAAGACTGTGAGGGAAATAAATTGAAAAAATTTTTTATTGGCCTTACCGTATTCTTGATTATGCTGATAATCGGATCAATTGTATTATACAGGAGATCAGTTGCGCCATACAATAACTCTAAAGAAGAAGCTTTTGAATACGCAATTGCTCATTCTGACATCATTACACCTGAAGAATTTTATTGGTATAACGATACCGAAACGTTTTTTACGGTTGTTGGAAAGACTGAGGAGGATACTGAACTTGTTGTATTGATTAATCAAGATAACGGTGATGTGACTTCTATTCCAATAGAAGAAACAATATCTAAACAATCAGCCATTCAAAAAACACGCGAAGCTCGTCAACCTGATAAAATTTTGGAGGCTCGTATTGGGATGGATAATAACATACCTATATGGGAAGTTAGTTACCGGAATGAAAATGGTCGTTTGGGTTACTACATTCTATCTTTAGAAGATGGCGAATGGTTACGAACTATAGATAATATATAAATAAACTATTAAATAGCATTTTGGATAAGGAGATTAAACAGTGGAAAAAATTAGAATTATTGAAGCTTCTAAACATATAGGCGAAATGGTAAGAATAGGAGGATGGATTTCAAATAAACGTTCAAGTGGTAAAATCGCATTTCTTCAGTTGCGTGATGGATCAGCATACTTTCAAGGCGTAGTGGTCAAAAGTGAAGTTGAAGAATCTATATTTGATTTGGCCAAAAGCCTTACTCAAGAATCTTCTGTCTGGGTAACTGGAATTATACAAGAAGATACCCGTTCAAAATTCGGCTATGAGATCCATGTAAAAGAAATTGAAGTAATCGGTGAATCTAAAGATTATCCTATTACGCCTAAAGAGCACGGCACTGAGTTCTTGATGGACCATCGCCATTTGTGGTTACGTTCATCTAAACAGCACGCTATTATGCAGATTCGTAATGAAGTGATTCGTGCAACTTATGAATTCTTTAATAATGAAGGTTTTTTGAAAGTCGATCCACCAATTTTAACAGGGAATGCTGCAGAAGATACTACAGAGCTTTTCCATACACAATATTTTGAATATGATGCTTTCTTATCACAAAGTGGACAGTTATATATGGAAGCTGCTGCAATGGCTTTAGGAAAAGTATTTTCTTTCGGTCCTACATTTAGAGCAGAAAAATCTAAAACTCGTCGTCATTTGATCGAGTTCTGGATGATTGAACCAGAGATGGCCTTCATGGATCAAAATGAATCTTTAGAAATTCAAGAAAAATATGTTGCTTATCTTGTCCAAAATGTTTTGGATAATTGTGATATGGCATTAGATATTTTAGAGCGAGACAAAGAACTATTAAAAAAATATACAACATTACCTTACCCACGGATTTCTTATGATGAAGCAGTAGATTTACTTCAGAATAACGACTTTGATATCGAATGGGGAGAGGATTTCGGATCTCCACAAGAAACATTTATTGCAAATCAATACGATCAGCCAGTGTTTATCTTGAACTATCCAAAAGCAATTAAACCGTTTTACATGAAGCCTCATCCAGATAGAGATGATGTAGTATTATGTGCAGATATGATTGCTCCTGAAGGTTATGGAGAAATCATTGGAGGAAGCCAGCGTGAAGATGATTATGAAGCTTTGCAGACTCAATTAGAAAAACATGGTTTAGATATCAAAGACTATGACTGGTATCTAGATTTGAGAAGATATGGTAGTGTTCCGCATTCTGGATTTGGTTTAGGTTTAGAAAGAACAATTACTTGGTTATCTGGAACTGAACATATTCGCGAAGCCATTCCGTTTCCACGCTTATTGAACAGAATCTATCCGTAAGGTTATAAAATAATATGAAAGGGTGAGACCGTTGAACGAAGAGTTGTTTAAAGAGTGGTTAAAATCTGGACACGTAACGATTTCTACCCTTTTATTACAGACTTACAAACAGCTTGGTCTTACAAATGATAATCTGGTATTTCTGATCCAGTTAAAATCATTTGTTGATCAAGGTGAAGGGTTCCCGAATATTAATGTGATCGCTGATAGAATGAAGATTTCACGAGATGATGCATTTAAAGAAGTCCATGCACTTATTAATAAAGATGTTTTAACGATTGACACAAAAGTAGATGAAGATGGTAAAAGTAAAGATGAATTTTCCTTTGATCTTCTGTGGGAAAAAGTACTGCTTTGCTTAAAACAAAATGATAATGACAAAGCACGAATGCAGACAGAGATTGATTCTAAAGAATTATATCAACTATTTGAAAAGGAATTCGGCAGGCCTCTTTCACCTATTGAAATCCAAACGCTTAATATGTGGATTGATGAAGATCATTATAAACCAGAGCTTATCCAAATGGCTCTAAGAGAAGCGGTGTTAAGCCAAGTTTATAGTTTGAAATATATTGATCGCATTTTATTGAGCTGGGAAAAGAAAAATATCAAAAGCAAAGAACAAGTTGAAAAAGAATCAAAACAGTATCGTAATAAGAAAGTTCAAGATACCATCCCGACTAATCAGCCTTCTAAGCCTGTTCCGATGTATGACTGGTTAAAAGAATTTAAAGACTGATTTACTGATTATCCAGCAAGGGGGATTAGATGTCAGACAAAGAAAAATTATTAACGAGCAAAGAGACTGTTGAATTAATAGAAGCTATGGGAAAAATATTCCCAGATGCAAAAGCCGAATTAGTTCACAAAAATTCCTTTGAATTATTGATATCTGTTATATTAAGTGCTCAAACAACAGATATCTCTGTCAATAAAGTCACTCCTGCATTATTTCGGGAATATCCGACTCCCGAACTTTTGATGGAGGCCCCACTTGATGACATTATGAATAAAATTAAAACAATTGGTTTATATCGAAACAAATCAAAATTCATAAAAAAATGTTCTAGAGAATTAGTTGAAAATTTTGGAGGAGTAGTCCCTTCTACGCATAAAGAATTAGAAAGTCTCTCTGGAGTAGGACGAAAAACTGCGAATGTAGTTATGAGCGTTGCTTTTGATAAACCAGCTATAGCTGTAGATACACATGTAGAAAGAATCAGCAAGAAATTTAATATTTGTTCTCAAAAAGCTACTGTCAGACAAGTCGAAAATACTTTAATGGAAAAACTCCCTGAAGATCTTTGGAGTATAGCACATCATCGTATGATATTTTTTGGTCGCTATCAATGTCCTGCCAGAGCACATGATCATAATGTATGTATAGAGAAGATAAAGCAGCAAATTAAATCTTGATTTAAAGATAGAGCAGTTTGTTTGCTCTGTCTTTTTTTAATATTTAAATAGTTTAGAAATGAGATAATTATAGTATCAATTCGGATTAATGGTTTACATTTCTCAATAAAGTAAGCTATACTTTGAAGTAACCTATTAATATGCAAGAATAAGAGTGCTCAACATAACTTAGCGATAAATGAGGGACTTAATATATGAATAACAAACAGTTGGATTCAAGATTAGAACAAGTTCGTATGCAATATAATCTTTATAAAAAGCGTCCATTTGATATAAATATGTCAAGAGGAATACCTTCCAGAAAACAACTAGAATTATCTAGTGCTTTATTAAATAAATTGGAATTGCCCGACTGGATGAGTGAAGATGAACAAGATATTCGTAATTACGGAGGTCTGCTAGGCATTAGAGAAGCGAGAAAGCTCTTCGGCGACATTTTAAAAACTTCTATAGATGAAACCCTAGTAGGAGGAAATTCCAGCTTACAGCTGATGTATACAGTACTTGTGATGCATATGTTCACAGGGGATAATAAATGGAATAAAGAAACAGTAGTAAAGTTCCTATGCCCAAGTCCTGGTTATGATCGTCATTGGGCAATGCTCGAAAGGCTTGGAATTGAAATGATTCCAGTAGAATTAACTGGAGAAGGACCTGATATGGAACTTGTTGAAAAGATTGTTTCTCAAGATTCATCAATCAAAGGAATATTTTGTATCCCAACTTATAGTAATCCAACAGGAGAGACTTATTCTGATGAAGTGGTAGAAAGATTAGCACAAATGCATACTGCAGCTGAAGATTTTTTGATTATGTGGGATAATGCCTATGCTGTTCATCATTTAAACAACGAGCACGAGGAAGCACAAAGTATACTGGAGGCTTGTAAAAAAGCTGGAGTTCCGAATCGTCCTTATATGTTCGTTTCTACTTCAAAGATAACTTTTCCAGGAGCTGGTGTTGCTGCTGTGGGAGCATCAGAGAAAAATATACTTAGATTAGCAGAAGAACTCAGCACACAAATCATAAGTTTTGATAAATTAAATCAGAAAAGACATGTTCTTTTTTTAAAAGATTCTAACACGATTCAAGCCTTGATGGAGCAGCATGCAAAAATTTTAAAACCGAAATTTGATTGGATTCAGTCTATTTTTAAGGCTTATTTTACTGAAGACAGGGAAAAATTTATTAGTTGGACTAATCCTAATGGTGGTTATTTTGTTCATTTAACAACGATGGATGGCTGTGCAGCCGAAATAGTAGACAGAATGGGTGAAATTGGAATACAATTAACACCAGCGAACGCAACATATCCATATGGAATCAATCCTTTAGATAATAGTATTCGGCTGGCTCCGAGTTTTATAGAACTTGATAAATTGGAAGTCGCGCTAGAAGCATTATGTACCTGTATTGAATTAGTTACACTAGAAAAATATGGAGAAAATTTTATAGGAGGCGAATAGAAAATGTCAAAAGGAAGTTTTGGCTTCGGAATCGCACTTGGAAGTGCATTGGGAGTAGCAGCAGCTTACCTGCTCGCTAAGCAATCAGGAGAAGAACTGCAGCAGAAGTTTAAAGAGAAAGCAGATGACTCAAAAAATAAACTGGTGATTAAACTTGATAATATGGTAGAAAATGCTGAGATCAAGTTTTCTGAAAAAATGACAGATAATGAATTTTATAATCCCCCTGTAGAGTATGAGGCAGTTCCTGAAACCGTCGCTGCTCCTCCAGAACATAATGCTCTGGAAGATGATCCGGTAACTAGTTTAGATACTCAACTTTAAAACCGGTATTTTTATTAATTAGCTTATGAAAATAGAGAAACGTCAGGATAATATAAAATAATTCCTTTTGATTATTCCTGATTTCTCTATTTTTTATTGTTTAAATTATCATATTGCAGTATAAAAATCCATATTTCTAATATAAATTGAATTTTTTACCAATTAGTTAATATGTTTGTTTTTCATTTAAAAAGTCTTTATTATTATATCTATGAGTGTATACCCTAGGAGGACAAACATGAGCTTGAACATTAATGTAACATCTGAAATATCAAAATTGAATTCTGTATTGTTGAAAAGACCGGGGCGTGAAGTTGAAAACCTTACTCCTGATACAATGCATGGTTTATTATTTGATGATATCCCTTATTTACCCATAATTCAGCAAGAACATGATGCTTTTGCAGACGTGCTTAAAAATAACGGTGCACAAGTATACTACCTTGAAAAGCTTGCTGCAGAAGCAATAGAGCACTCTAAAAATAAAGAAAAAATTGTTCAGCAATTTATAAATGAGTCCAATATCCATGAAAAAACTATTGCTGATGAATTAACTGGCTATTTATTTTCTATGGATACCCAGTCTATGGTAGATAAAATCATGGCAGGAGTGCGTAATGATGAAGTAGACATTCATTCAACTTCTTTAGCATGGAGCGCAGATCATCAAAAAAAATCATTATTCCTAATGCAGCCAATGCCTAATTTATATTATACACGCGATCCTGCAAATATTCTGGGTAGTGGAATTTCTATCAACAATATGACTTACACGGCTCGTAAACGTGAATCTTTATTCATGGAAGTAATTGTTAAATATCATCCTGATTTTAAAGATTCCGGGCTGAATATCTGGAGAGATCGTATGGTTTCCACTTCTATTGAAGGAGGAGACGTATTAGTACTGAGTGATGAAGTATTGGCTATTGGTATTTCTCAAAGAACAAGCGGACGTGCCATAGAAGAATTGGCTAAAACGCTTTTCTCCAGTAATAGCACTTTCAAAAAAATATTAGCTATCGAGATTCCACATGTTCGAGCTATGATGCACCTGGATACAGTATTTACAATGATCGACACCGATAAATTTACGATTCATCCGGGTATACAGAGTCTAGATGGAAAAATGTCAGTATATATTCTTCAACCAGGAAAAGCTAAAGATGAAATTGATGTTACGCACCAGACTGATCTTTCAGCAGCTTTAAAAGCAGCATTGAATCTGTCAGAGATTGCATTGATTCCTTGTGGTGGAGGAGATGCTATTGCTGCACCTAGAGAACAATGGAATGATGGCTCAAATACTTTAGCAATTAAACCTGGAGTAGTAGTCACCTATAATCGCAATTATGTTTCAAATGAGTTAATGAGAGAACATGGAGTAAAAGTTCTGGAAATCCCATCAAGTGAGCTTTCAAGAGGTCGTGGTGGCCCAAGATGTATGAGTATGCCATTATCTAGAGATTAGTTAATAAAAAGCAGGGAAACTCAGTAATTGAAGAGTTTTCCTGCTTTTAATCTTAGTATCAATCTTGTTTCTTGCCATCTTTTGTATACCTAGTTACGTTACTATTTTTATTCTGAGCAATTTCTTTGGCTCTATCAACGGCATCTTGTTTATGTTCAAAAGTTGAATCAGGCCTTTTAGCGCCTTTTGTCTTTACTTTCCATTCATTATCTTCAAAGTAGACTTGAACATCATTATCGAGCAAGTCTGAATTGCTATCATCATCATGTTTATCACTTTTCTTGGGATTTTCTTGATGTTTGTAGGATCGTATCTCCTTTTCTGAAGCATCATTATACCATTCTTTAGCTTGGCTGATTGCAATAGGAATTGCACGATCTTCAGGATAGTTACTATCCAACAGTGCATTTCCAATATCAATTGCTTTTTTACGCACAACATCATCTAAATTCTTCATTGATGCTGGATAGTCATTTGTATTCCATGGCATGTAAATCATCCTTTCTTATTTTCTAATTTCGTTATATCATGAATTAGACATCACTACTAGAATATAGACTTGTAATGAGTAAAAAGTATTAGAAATTATAGAATGAAAGAGGATCTAATGAAAAAAATAGAAAAAGCAAAAATGTTTATAAATAATCATTTACACTTATTCCAATGCCCGGTTTGTAAAAATCAATTTATTGATATCAAAGGATATCAACTCACATGTTCAAATCGACATTCATTTGATTTTTCAAAAAAAGGTACACTGCACTTTCTGCTCAAACAATCACAAAATGAATATGATAAAGATATGCTACAATCCAGAAGATTAATTGCGCAAGAGGGTTTATGGTATCCTGTTCTTGAAAAAGTAATTTCGGTAGTGAACAATAAAAACGGTGTCCATCTGGATGTAGGGTGTGGAGAAGGATCTCATTTGCATCATTTAATTCAAAAGGGACTAGGTGGTACAAATATAGGGTTTGATATTTCTAAAGATGCTATACAATTAGCTGCTGCAGAATATACAGATGCCTTCTGGTGTGTAGCAGACCTAGCACAGTCACCGTATGCTTCGAATGCTTATGACACAATATTCAATATTCTTTCTCCATCTAACTATGGAGAATTTGACCGAATTCTGAAATCAGGCGGTCAAGTAATTAAAGTTGTTCCAGCAGAAAAATATTTAATTGAAATTAGAAATTTTGTTGGTAAAAATAATACACCCTATTCTAATAAAGAAGTACTAGATAAATTTTACCAGCATTATCCTCAGGCTGATAGAATAAGTATTAGTTACGAGCATAATTTAAATTTCACTATGTGGAAACATTTGCTTAACATGACTCCCTTAAGCTGGAATATTAATGATTCGATTAAAGAAAAATTAATTTTAGAACCATTTAAAAAAATTACGGTAGAAATGGAAATTTTGATAGGAACTAAAGAATAATGTTTTTTAGATTAAAAATAATCTCTAAGTTTAGCTTTTTTCTAAAATGTAAACCTATTTACGAAAAGTTCACAATATTGTTAATATTTCCTTTGTTTTCGAGATTTTATTTGTATAGTGCCTTGCAATGCGTATAGTCCAATGTTATCATATGGAACATAAGCTGATTTGGTTCATTGGTTTTTATCAGTCACCCCATCAGAAGCTGATAAAAAAATGTGAAAAACAACAGCTTAATTAACGTATCGTTTCGCAGTGCATGACACCGAGGCGATACGTTTTTTTTTGTGAAAATTTATTATAGCTAACTATACTTAATTCTAGTAAAATTTACTGTAACCCAACTAATATTGGTTAGATTGGAGGAGAGTTCAATTAACCTCAAGTTAAAAGAAAAAATAAAACAAAAGGCCAATGAAATCGGTATTGATAAGATTGGATTTACTCATGCTGAACCTTTTTACGACTTAGAAGATAAATTACACAAACAAAAAGAAAAAGGGTATACTTCAGGGTTTGAACACGATGTTATTGAAGAACGAATATATCCGGAAAAAATTTTTTCAAAGCCACGTTCAATTATTGCAATTGCTGTAGCTTATCCATCAAAAATGCGATCAAAACCACCTAAAGTCAAAGGAGAAAGAAGAGGAGAGTTTGCTCGTGCTTCCTGGGGAACAGATTATCATGATGTTTTGAGGAAGAGGATGGATCTACTGATTGAGTTCATACGAACAGAAACTAGTGAAGAGACCTCATTCAAACCAATGGTTGATACTGGTGAACTGGTAGATGTAGCTGTCGCTCAAAGGGCCGGATTAGGATTTATTGGTAGAAATGGCTTATTGATTACTAAAGAATATGGTTCTTACGTATATTTAGGTGAAATTATAACTAATCTAGAGTTCGAACCAGACGAGGAAGTTCCTTTCGGTTGCGGAGAGTGTACTAGGTGTATAAAAGCATGTCCAACTGGTGCACTGCTTGGAGACGGTAGAATGAATGCGCAGAAATGCTTATCTTATCAGACTCAGACAAAAGGATATATGCCTAAAGAATATCGTCGAAAAATGGGACATATGATTTACGGATGTGATATTTGCCAGATTGTCTGCCCTTATAATAAGGGAGTAGACTCGCACTTTCATGAGGATATGGAACCTGATCCTGAGAAAACTATGCCTTTACTCAAACCTATACTTACAATTTCTAATCGGGAATTTAAGGATACTTATGGAGAAATGGCTGGGTCTTGGAGAGGGAAAAAACCTTTACAAAGAAATGCCATTATCGCTTTAGCAAATTATCGTGACCGAACTGCTATTCCTGATTTATTAAGGGTTATTGATCAGGACCCAAGACCAATGATTAGAGGCACTGCAGCCTGGGCTATTTCTGTCATTTTAAAAAGAGAAGCAAATGAAGACGTTGTTTCTTTTTTGGAAGAAGCATTATCTAAAGAAACAGATTTAGAAACTATCGAAGAATTTCAAATCGCAATTTCTTTAATGAAAGAAAATTTAACATAGGAAAGTACTGCATTTACTTGGTTAATTGTGTTAAATATATAAAAATAAAGAACCTTATATAAATTAAGGAGTATTGAACAAGGAGTATAATTATGCCAAATCATATTGTTTTATTTGAACCACAAATCCCTGCAAACACGGGAAATATTTCAAGAACGTGCGCAGGAACGAATACACATTTACATTTAATTAAACCGCTTGGATTTGAGACGGATGATAAACATTTAAAAAGAGCGGGATTAGATTATTGGAATGAAGTAGAAATCACATATCATGAGAGCTTAGACGCCTTTATTGAGTATTCAAAGTCTGGGAAATTATATTTAATTTCTAAGTTTGCTAATAAAATATATTCTGATGAACATTTTACAGATACAACTATAGATCACTATTTTATTTTTGGAAAAGAAACAACTGGGCTTCCAGAATCTTTTATGCGCGAGCATGAAGAAGGTTGTCTTCGTATTCCGATGAACGATGAACATGTTCGTTCATTGAACTTATCCAATACTGCCAATATACTAATTTTTGAAGCATTAAGACAACAAGGTTTCCCAGGTTTAGAATTAACTCATGCTTATGAAAATGATAAATTGAAGTAAAAAAAGCAGGCTTTCCTTAAAAAGGAAGCCTGCTTTTTTATAATCACATCTGGTCGGGTGATTCTACTCCAAGGATAATCAGATCTTGTTTTAGAAGTTCAGTTACAGCAAAAACAAGCGCTAATCTTGCTTCTTTTTCAGCATGTTCATCTAATACACGTATATTAGCATAGAATTTATTAAAAGCTTGAGCTAAATGGATGGCATGCTTAGCTATAATGGATGGTTCATATTGTCTATATGCTCGATGAAGTGTATCTGGAAATTCTTGGATCAGTTTTAAAACTTCCCAGCTATAATCATCCGTCAGTGAATAGTTTTCAGAAGAAGAGAAGGTGGACTTCTCAGCTTTTTTAAGAATACTCAAAGCGCGTGCACGTGTATATTGCACATATGGTCCAGTTTCGCCCTCGAATTGTACTACTTCTTCGATAGTAAAATCAAAGTTATTTAAACGATCATTTTTAAGATCATGGAAGATAACAGCACCGACGCCTACTTGTTCGGCAACAACTTCTTTATCATCAAGATTAGGATTTTTAGCTTCAATTTGATTTAATGCTAATTTAGAAGCTTCATTTAAAACCTCTTCTAATAAAACAACTTTTCCTTTTCTAGTAGATAGTTTTTTACCGTCTTTTGTAATCAAACCAAAAGGAATATGATGAATGTTTTCTGCCCAATCGTAACCCATCTCAGACAAAACAGCTTTTAATTGTTTAAAATGATTGGCTTGTTCTTGGCCGACAACATAAAGAGCTTGAGAGAAGTTATAGGTGTCTTTACGATAAAGAGCAGCAGCTAAATCACGAGTAATGTAAAGAGTAGCTCCGTCGGTTTTTTTGATCAAAGCAGGGTTAAGATCATATTTTTCTAAATCAACGATATGAGCACCTTGGTTTAATTTTAATAAATTTTTATTATCTAATAGTGATACGACTGAGTCCATTTTATCATTATAAAATGCTTCACCATTATAAGAATCAAAATTAATATTTAAACGATCATAAACTTTCTGGAACTCGGCTAGAGATTCTTTTCTAAACCAGTTCCATAATGCAAGGGCTTCTTCGTTGCCATCTTCAAGTTTTTTGAACCAGGCACGTCCTTCGTCTTCAAGTTCTGGATGTTTTTCTGCTTCTTCATGGAAGGTGACATATAGACGGAGTAGTTCTTTTATCGGATTTGCACGAACTTCCTCTTCATTTCCCCATTTTTTATAGGCAGAGATCAATTTGCCAAATTGAGTTCCCCAGTCACCAAGGTAATTGATACGTATTGGATTATAGCCCATTTTCCGCAAAATATTAGATAGAGCATTTCCGATAACTGTTGAACGCAGGTGACCCATTGACATTGGTTTAGCGATGTTAGGGGAAGACATATCGATCGGAACATTTTGTCCTTTACCCATATCACTTGAACCATAATCATCTTTTTTTTCTAAAATCTTGTTAAGAATCTGGCGACTTACTTGATCTTTTTTTAAAAAGAAATTCAAGTAGGGTCCTACAGATTCGGCTTTTTCTATAATTGGAGAAGATACTTTATTTTCTAAATCTGCTGCAATCTGAGCAGGGCTCTTACGTAATATTTTTGCCAACTGAAAAGCAGGGAATGCTAAATCTCCATGTTCAGCCATTTTAGGTTTTTCTAATAAATGGCTTATTTCATTTAATTCTAATTGATTTTTTAAGGCCTCGTGCAGCGCTTTAGCTACAAGTTGTTTATATTCCAAAAAAATCCTCCTAGTAGTATAGTAAAATTTGATAGCAAACACGTATAAATGATGGAATGATTATTAATTATAAATCTGGTGTAATCATCTGATAATCTATTTTTTCGTTCATACATAAGCATTTGTATTATAGCAAAGGTCGGTAAAGCTAGCAATAGTATAATGCTTACCAAAAAGAAGTAAGCGGTTTAATAAATATTTAATGAATTTCTATACGATATCAGTTATAGTTAAGTTAACAACAATAGAATCTTAATAAAGTACAAACAGGAGTGTCCTTATGAAAAAATCTGAAAGGCAAATAATGATCAAACAAATGGTGTTGAATGAAGAAATCAGCACACAAGATGAATTACTGAACAAATTAAAAAACAAAGGAATTGACGCTACTCAAGCTACTATATCTAGGGATATCAAAGAATTGAATTTAGTTAAAACACCTAGCGCTAATGGAGGGACTAAATATACGATTTATCAGAATAACCAATTAACGATTGAAGATAAATTGTCTTCAACATTACGAGAAGTAGTCGATAATATTACTCAAGTCCAGTTTATGAATGTCGTCAAGACAATACCAGGAAACGCTCATGTCATAGGAGCTTTGATGGACGATATTCCATTTACAGAAGTAGTTGGAACGGTTGCTGGTAATGACACGATTATGATTATTTCAAAAAACGAAACAGAAGCAACAAAAATGTATAATTACTTATCTGAACGTATGAATACAACATTAAAAAGCTAAAAAATTGTTACCACAAATCTCATTACAATAGAGTTTTCTAGATGCTCTGTGTAACGTTTTTTGTGGTAACTTAATTTTTATCAGTGTTGATCTGGATTCCAAATCCATTTATGTCCATTTTTTTCCAGTAAATTATTGGCTGCTTCAGGACCTGCAGTACCTGCAGGGTAGGTAGCTAACTTATTAGTAGAAGCATCCCATGTTGTTCTGATTTTATCAACAAACTTCCATGAAGCAGCTACTTCTTCCCAATGAGCAAAATGAGTTCTATCACCATTTAAACAATCCAGAAGAAGCTTTTCATATGCTTCAGGACTTTCCTGTATCATACTTTCTGTTCTCAGATGATCGAACTGCATGATATCTGTATCCATTCCTAACCCGATTTTCTTTTCATTTAATGTGATCGAGAAGCCTTCGCTTGGTCCTAAATAGATCGTTAAAATATTTGGAGCAGTATCCCCTTTACTGAAAAGCGAACTTTCTATTTGCTTGAAGACGATGTTAATCTGTGCCTCTTTTTTCGCCAGTTTTTTACCTGTACGTATATAAACGGGTACACCATTCCAACGCTCATTGTTAAGTTCCAATTTACCAGCTACATAAGTTTCGGTTGTAGAATCATCTGCAACTTTTTCTTCTTCACGGTATCCACATAATTTATTATCCAATGATCGAGTATACTGACCACGAACAAAATCACTTTGAACTGTCTCAGTAGTAAGTTCTTTAAGTGCTGATAAAACGAGCATTTTTTGTTTGCGCACTTCATTAGTACTCAACGATTTCGGTGCATCCATTGTCAGCAAACTGAAAATCTGCATGATATGGTTTTGTATCATATCTCTTAAAGCTCCGCTTTTATCATAGTATTCTGCACGCTCTTCTACACCCAGTTCTTCACTCAAAGTAATCTGCATATTAGAAATAAACTGATTATTCCACACCGATTCAATCATTGGATTAGCAAATCTGAATGTTAGAATATTTTGAACCATTTCTTTGCCTAAATAATGATCGATACGGTAAAGTTCATCAGACTCAAAAGCTTCTAAAATTTCATCGTTCAAAGCTTTAGAGCTTTCATAATCAGTTCCAAATGGTTTTTCAATGATAACTCGATTAAATCCATTTTCTGTTACTAAATTCTGACTTTTCAGATGTTTTGTTATCGTTCCGAAAAAAGTAGGTGACATAGAAAGATAAAAAATTCTATTACCATCAATTTGATATTTACCATCTAATTGATCAGCTAACTTTTTAAGCGTATTATAGTGTTCTGTGTCCTTGACATTATGAGCTTGATAATAGAAGTGACTTGAAAACTCTAAGGCATGTTCATCAGAAACTTTTAAAGAGTGAATAGAGTCACGAACAACTTCCTGATAGTGAGCATCTGACCACTCACGTCTTGCAGTACCAATCACTGCAAAATTTTCTTTTAAGAAGCCTTTTGTATATAAACGATACAATGAAGGATACAATTTGCGTTGTGCGAGATCACCAGTACCTCCAAATATTATAAAAAGTGCTTTGTTAGCTTGATTCATACTTTCCCTCTTTTCTATCTACACACGAATGTATAAAGATTACTATATACTATTTTACTTTTTGTTAGCCATTCAAGCAACTGAATTGTTGCGCTTCTGTAATTTTGATTATAAAATATCAAAATTTCCTTATCAGAAAACTGATTTAACCCGTCTAGTTAATATCAAATTATATAAAAATTATTATTTTTTATAAAATTTATTGCTCTTTTAAAGATAATTACTTTAAAAATGTGCCAAGAATAAGGATAATTAATGAGAAAGATAGAATAAATATGGATTGCCAAGGCTAGCTTTGGTACAATACTATGAGTTAAAGAAAGAGGCGAGATAATGACACACCCATTTGAACAATATAATTTGAAACCATACCTTATCGAAGCAATAAAAGAAATCGGCTTTCAAGAGCCAACTGAAATTCAAAGAAAAGTTATTCCTGAAATTAAAAAGGGAAGAGATATTATAGGCCAGTCACAAACTGGATCAGGTAAAACCCATGCATTTTTACTTCCTTTATTCAATCAAATTGATCCAAGTAGAGAACAGGTTCAAATTGTAATTACTGCTCCAAGTAGAGAACTATCTGATCAGTTATTTCAAGCAGCAAGTCAATTAGCTGCTCATTCTGAAGAAGAGATTATTGTTCAGCAATTTATTGGTGGTACTGATAAACAAAGGCAAATCGATAAATTAACTCAAAAACAACCACACGTTGCAATCGGAACACCTGGACGGATGAATGATCTAGTAAAACAGAATGCTTTGTTGACTCACACAGCAAGTTATATGGTTGTGGATGAAGCTGATATGACGCTAGAAATGGGATTCTTAGAAGAAGTAGACCAGATTGCTGCCAGATTACCAGAAAATGGACAAATGCTTATTTTTTCTGCCACGATTCCACAGAGTTTACAGCCTTTCTTAAAGAAATATATGAAAAATCCAATCAATATTGTAATTGAAAATCAGCAAGTTATTTCTGATAGAGTTGAAAATTGGCTGATTTCGACTAAAGGAAAAAAACGTGTTGATGTTATCCATCAACTACTAACACTCGGACAACCTTATCTCGCACTGGTATTTGCTAATACAAAAGATAAAGTAGATGAAATTGCTAAAGGTCTGGGAGATAGAGGGCTTGATGTAGCGGTCGTACACGGTGGTATTTCTTCTCGAGAACGCAGACGAGTCATGAGACAAATTCAGAATTTAGACTATCAATATGTGGTAGCATCTGATCTTGCAGCTAGAGGAATCGATATCAAAGGAGTTTCTCATGTTATCAATGCGGAGATTCCTCATGAATTAGACTTCTTTATTCACAGAGTTGGCAGAACAGGTCGTAACGGAATGGATGGTATTGCTGTTACTTTGTATTCTCCTGGTGAAGAAAAAGCAATCGAGACCCTTGAAAGTATGGGTATCAGTTTCCAGCCTAAAGAAGTTAAACAAGGCGAGGTAATCGATACTCATGATCGTAACCGAAGAGAACAGCGCAAAGATCAGAATAGTAAAGAAGCTTTTGACTCTGAAATTCATGGTATGCGCAAAAAGGCAAAGAAAAATGTAAAACCTGGATATAAACGAAAAATTGAACGTAAAAAAGAAGAAAAAAGAAGAAAAGCTAGAAAATTAAATAAAAAATAACAGAAAATGAGATCGTCTATTAAATATATTAGACGGTCTCATTTTTTACTTGTATTAAATTGTTAGTCAGGATGCTTTTGGTTTTGTTTTTTTCATTTCTTTTATAGTTAGATAAAAGAAAAACAAGGATAAAAGAATTTTAAGTTCAAAAGTATAGGTAGACAGTAAATTTGATACAGATGCGATCTCTACTGCCAGCGTAGGCATAAGAGCCGACACGATAGCGATTTTTATATTCTCTTTAAAAGTAAGATTAGATCTCAAAACTCTTGAAAATAAATTAGCGAACAAGATAATAAACAATAAATCAAATAGTGTAAATAAGCCGAGCCCAATATACAGGATCACAAAGCTAATTATATAAGAAATAATTGAAAAGTCACCAAGTTCATTGAAAATTCCTTGAATGGTTTCATTATCGAAGTCATCCATTTGAGAATAAGGGGTTTCCATTACAAATCCTGAAAGGTTCACATAAACTTCTTCTTCAAACAACCCTATACCGATTGGTACCTGTAATCTTTCCATGTTCTGATCAATTTCATTACTACTTGTTTGATTATCAGGATCAAAAAAGAATAAAAATGTGTTTGTCTGATGTATATAAGATTCGCCTTCTTCAGCTTTAAGAGTACCATCAGCAACAGAAAATTCTGGTAAATCATTAGCGATTTCCTTACCGTCTGATTTAATTGAATTGATTGTTGGAAAAATCAGTACCATATTCAGAATTGTAACAAAGAAAATCAATAGTGCTACAATAGCAGCTAAATGTCTTTTTTTCATGTCTTTAGCTTTATAAATTTCTTTAGGACGTCCAAATGCTAATTTTAAATAGTAAATCAATGGGTATCTTCCTTTATATAATAGATTCTAAAAATTCATTCTATTTCATTTTACATTCTTATTGCATAAATAACAACGACTGTTCGGTAAAGAATTATACCGTCAAAAAAAGTTTAAGAAATACTATAGAGCTTTAATTTTATTGGGATTATTCAAAAACATAACTAACCATAAATAAGTAAAGTGTGTCTAAAAATTGAATAAATTTCTTGAATATGCTTTGATAATAACGTGTTCAATGTTAGAATAATGAATGTAAGAAAAAAAAAACAGGAGGAATGTTCATTATGGCTTACAATTTACCTGAATTACCTTATGCTTATGATGCATTAGCACCACATATCGATGAGGAGACTATGCGTATTCATCACGACAAGCACCATGCTGCTTATGTGACTAAAGTGAATGCTGCTCTAGAAAGTCATCCGGAACTTGCTGAATTAAGTATTGATGAATTAATGCAAAAACTTGATTCTGTACCTGAAGATATTAAAACTGCAGTTCAAAACAATGGTGGGGGACATGCAAATCACAGTTTATTCTGGGAAATCTTATCACCAAATGGTGGAGGAAAACCTTCTGGAGAATTAGCTGATGCAATCGATAACCAATTTGGTAGCTTCGATGAATTCAAAGAAAAATTCAGTGCTACAGGTGCTGGACGCTTTGGCTCAGGTTGGGCATGGTTAGTCGTGGCTGACGGAAAATTAGAAGTAATCGATACATTGAACCAAGATTCACCTCTTTCATTAGGAAAAACTCCTATTTTAGGACTTGATGTATGGGAACATGCTTATTACCTAAACTATCAAAACAAACGTCCTGAATATATTTCAGCTTTCTGGAATGTAGTAAATTGGGATGAAGTTGCAAAACGTTACGAAGCAGCTAAATAACTCAATTAACTTTTCGTTGCCAGGTACTCAAACAGTACCTGGCTTTTTGTTTGATTAATATTACCTTAAAGAAAATTAACATACTATAGAGCTTATTAATCAATAAATATTATGAACACAAGAAATCTTTACACAATTTTACTCTTTATCATATAGAAATTCTCCTGTCTATTTGGTAAACTGTTTTAAGTCTATTTAGAAAATAATATAAATCAAATTAGTAAACTGTAAACTTTGTATGAGAAATATTTGGAGGCTTTATGTTGAGAAAAACTATTAAAAAGACAAAGGAAAGAAAAAAATCCCATATTCCTTTCCGTTTAAATCTACTATTTTTTATTGTGTTTATGCTGTTCTCGGCTTTGATACTTCGCCTTGGTTATCTACAAATCATCAGAGCAGATGAGTATCGTGCAGAAGTAGAGAGAACAGAACGTACCACGATTACTGGAAGCGTACCTAGAGGAGAAATATATGATGCTAACTTAACCAAATTAGTTGGAAACGAAGCAAGAAATACAATCACATATACTCGAGGAAAAAACACTTCAGGAGCGACTATGGCTGAGATCGCTTTAAATTTAGCAGATTACATTACAATGCCTAGTGTTTCTCCATTCGACAATGAAGATAGTTCTGATATAACAGTTAGAGATATGCAGGACTTTTATATAGCAATGAATCAAGACGAGGTTAATGAGAGACTTTCTGATGAAGAATTGAAATTATCTGGTTCTGAATCATATCAGGCTATGCTGGATAAAGTTACAGAAGACGAGATTGCAGGTTTTTCTGAAAAAGAAAAAGTTGCTACTGCTATTTATAAAAGTATGAATGCTTCTTATTCACTAAGTACCGTTAACATTAAAAATGAGAATGTTTCACAAGAAGAGATTGCTCGAGTAAGTGAAAATCTTGATTCTCTTCCAGGTGTTGGAACAGGTACAGACTGGGTACGCGTATATCCCCAAGGAGACATGTTGAAAAGCGTTTTAGGACGAGTTACTTCTGAAGAGCAAGGTATACCAAGTGAAAAAGTCAGCAAATATCTTGCTATGGGATATTCCAGAAATGATAGAGTAGGACGAACTTATTTAGAAGAACAGTATGAATCGGTATTAAGAGGAACAAAATCAATTATTGAAACTGAAACTGACAATAACGGAGAGATAATTAATCAAGTAGAAAAATATTCAGGGAGTAAAGGTGATAATTTAATTTTAACATCTGATATCTCTTATCAAGAAACAGTGGAACAGATCGCCAAAGACTCTTTGCAGAAAAGAGAAGGGCGTAATGAGGAAATATATATGGCTGCTATGGACCCGCAGACTGGAGATATTTTAGCTATGACCGGACAAACAGTAGGTGACGATGGAGAAGCTGTAGATGATGCACTCGGCACAATTACGAAAGCATTCATTCCTGGTTCATCTATAAAAGGTGCAACAGTATTATCTGCTTATATGGACGGAGTACTAGATACAAGTAATAATGTTATTGAAGATACACCACTTCTATTTAAAGGCTCTAACCCTATTAGATCAATTTTTAATCAAAGTGGTTCAATAATGATTAATGACATCACAGCGTTAGAACGCTCTTCTAATGTTTATATGTCTCGGCTTGCAATGAGAATGGGTGGAATATGGGACTATTCACCTTATCAATCGTTACCTTTTAGTGGTCAGGAGTTACTGGATAAGCAAAGAGAATATTACGCTCAATTCGGGTTAGGTGTAGAGACCGGAATAGACCTACCATCTGAAATGACTGGTTATAAGGGATCTAATCCTTCAGCAGTAGACGGGCTATTTCAATCTTTTGGGCAATATGACACTTATACTACTATGCAGCTATTACAATATGTATCAACAATAGCCAATGATGGTGTTAGGGTAGCGCCCAAACTTGTTTCAGAAATTAGAGATACTGATCCTGATACAGGGGGAATTGGGGCACTTAAAACTGAAGTTGAGACTAAAGTATTAAATAAAGTTGCTGTTTCTGATGAAGCAATGGACCGCGTTCAGCAAGGTTTTTACCAAGCAGTACATGGTGATCAAGGGACTGCAAGATCATTTTTTGCAGATGCACCATATGATGCCGCTGGTAAAACCGGAACTGCCCAATCTTTCTGGTATAATCCAGAAACAAAATCAAGTGAAACCACTGTGAATTTAACCTATGTGGGTTACGCTCCTTATGATGATCCTGAAATTGCTGTAGCAGTTATCGTTCCATATTTGCCAGAATCAAGTTCCGAACGAACTAACAAGGAGAATTTAGCAGCAGCAAAAAGAATGATGGATGCTTATTTTAAAACTGGAGAATTTGAAGAAGAACAAAAAAGCAATACTGAAACAGTTGAAGAATTACAAGAAGCACAAAACGCAGCAGAAAATGTTGAATAATGAAAAGAGTGCGGGGATCCAGTAAAAGATTCCCGCACTCTTTTTGTAAATTAAAAAGCCAAAAGTTTAACTTTTGGCTTTAATACATGAATGATTATTTAGTTTCACGGTGCAAAGTTACTTTTTGCTCTCTAGGGCAATATTTTTTAACTTCCAAACGTTCCGCATTATTACGTTTGTTTTTAGAAGTCAAATAGTTGCGTTCTTTGCAGTCTGTACATTCTAAAGTTACGTTAACTCGCATGATGGTCCCTCCAAATCTTTCCTGAATTAAGACCAAACATAAGTGTCTAGTCTTTCGCCTTGACTAGGATAACACGTTTAGACAAAAATTACCATCTTTTTATTGCTTAAATAAAAATTTCATAGAAGAGAGTCCTATATTCTAGAATGTACTATAGTCATTTATATTACGCTTTATTACGAAATTTATCAGGTCCTTCCTGTTTTTTATTAAGTATGGTAAAATTTATAAGGCTATTAATAAGAGGAGGAACACACATATGGAACTATGGGTAATAACAGGGATCCTATTTGGGATATCTGCAATTTTGATGATCTATTCTTTTCTTAAAAAAGAAGAAAAAGATCGCACTTATAAAGAATTAGAAGATGTTTCATTGGATTTAGTCCAAATTATTTACGGTTTAAACAAAAGAATTCAGAATCTAGAAAATGAACTGAAAATCGAAAAACCAGTAGAAACATTTCCTGATCGTGTTACGAATATGACTCAAACCCATATTTTGACTTTATTTACACAAGGTCTTTCTGCTAAAGATATTTCAGAACACCTGCACGTATCGGAAGCATCCGTTCAACACACGATCGATGCCTATATTTCTGAAGGAGTACATTAAGTAGAAAAATAGATGGACAGAGTAACTAGCTATTAAGGAAAGGAATAAAAATATGTCGAAAAAAAATATAAGAATTCTAGCTCTAGGGTTCTTTATTTCCGGTATTATTCTTGTATTGACTTCTTTATTGATGCCGGGAAACCAGTCAGCGAACGGTCAAACTGGGAATGTTGAAGAACTAGAATCTGAAATTACTTATTTAGAAGAAAAAATTGCTCAGCTAGAAGTTGCTCAAACCTCACAAGCAGAAACAACTTCAGAAGAAGTTGAACAACCTGCCGATGAAACGGAAACTAGCGATACAGAAGAAGATGCCTCTAGCAATGAAGACGAAGTTAAAGATGAAAGCAAAGAGGAGGAGCCTGAAGAAGATCCAGTAATTAAAGCAACAATTACAATTGGCGAGGGTGAACCTAGTAGTGTAGCCGCACAACAATTAGAGTCAGAAAGCATTATTGAAGATCGTTATGATTTTGACAGCTTTTTAGAAGATAACGACTATGCTCCGTTAGTTCGTCCTGGCAGCTATGAAATCAATAGCGAAATGACTTACGAAGAAATAGCACAAAAGCTTATGGGAAATTAGTTTTTAGCAAATATTACTCTTTGACTATGCATATAATTTCAGTATCTTACCTTATTCCTATATGATGAATTTAATAAAACATATTTGAAAGGATGAGCAAGATGAGCAGAATGTCCAAGGTTAGTATGGTAAATGGTGAGCTTTTTATGATTCAGATACCTCCAGAAGAATTGCACAAAATATTATCAAATTCAAATAAAGAATCCGGCAATTTATTTCATGAATTTGAATTAAAATCTGGAGAAATAATTTATCTACAATCATTGCATGTAGTTTCCATAGAAGGAACTGGTGAGACAACCAGTTTGACTGATTCACTTGATAAAACTTCAATTGAACAGACCGATGAGAATAATAAATCTAATAATGAAAAGAATAGAGCCGCATCAAATCTAGAAGCTGCTAAAGAGTTCAAAAAAGATTTAGATGGCAATATGGAATGATGTAAATTCAAATTTAAAGCTTTGAAACCATTTGGTCATTATGGTTTCAAAGCTTTTTTTGTTAGCGATTAATTTTAAACATTTAGATGATAAAATTTATGATATACTAAATATAAATTCCATAAAAAGGAAGGATTATAAATGAGTCCTCAAACTAAAATGAAAATGAGACGATGGCAGAGAAAGCCTTTTGTAACTTATGGATTATTAGGCTTAACTGTGTTTATGTTTCTCTTACAAACACTTAGAGGAGGCAGCCAAAATCCTTTCGTTCTATATGAATTAGGTGCTAAAGTTAACGAACTGATCGTGCTTGGAGAATGGTGGCGCCTTATTACACCTGTTTTTTTACACATAGGGATTGAGCATATTCTTCTCAATGGGCTGATTATTTACTTTCTAGGGATACAGGTAGAAGCGATCATAGGTCATTGGAGATATTTATTGCTCTATATGCTTAGTGCTATAGCGGGAAATGCTGCAAGCTTTGCATTCAATCAATCCATCTCAGCAGGTGCTAGTACAGCATTATTTGGCCTTTTCGGAGCAACACTTGTTTTGCCTAAACTATTTCCAAATAATTACCAGGTTAAAGAAATGTCTAAAAGTTTCTTATTGCTGATCATCATCAATCTCGTATTTGGTCTTTTCAGCAATGGAATCGATATGGCTGGTCATGTTGGTGGTTTAGCTGGCGGCTACTTGACTATGTATGCATTATCAGCACCGAAAGCTTGGATCAGTGGGGTTAAAGTTCAAGCTAAGTATGGTGGTATTTATATCATTTTACTTAGTATCATATTAATTATAGGCTGGCGAACAACAACTATGCTTTATTTCAATTAAAAAATGGAGGGGAAAATATGCTTGAAAAAAAATTGATTGGAATTGATCTAGGTGGAACGACTATCAAGTTTGCAATTCTAAATATCGAAGGTCAAATTCAAAATAAATGGAGTTTAGTAACAGATACAACTGAAAAAGGTGCGAAAATCGTACCTGCAATTATTGAATCAATCAACCATCATTTAGATTTATACAATATGACTAAAGAAGATTTCTTAGGAATCGGCATGGGTTCTCCTGGAAATGTAAGTCATGTTGAAGGAACTGTTATTGGTGCCTATAATCTAAACTGGAGAACGATCCAATTTGTCAAAAAACTTGTTGAAGAAGGTACAGGAATTCCTTTCTTCATTGATAATGACGCAAATGTTGCCGCTTTAGGAGAACAATGGATTGGGGCTGGAAACAATGAGCCTAATGTAGTTTTTATGACATTAGGTACTGGTGTCGGTGGTGGCATTATTATAAATGGAGAACTAGTCCGTGGTGCATCTGGTGCAGCCGGAGAAATTGGACACATTGTTGTTGAACCTCACGGATTTGATTGTACATGCGGTAATAAAGGATGCCTCGAAACTGTTGCAAGTGCTACAGGAGTTGTTAGATTAGCTAGAACAATGGCTGAAGAATTTGCAGGAGTTTCTTCACTGAAAGAAAGCATAGATAATGGTGAGAGCGTTGATGCTAAAAGTGTTTTTGATGCAGCTAAGGATGGCGATATTTTCGCAGTAAGAGTAGTGGATAAAGTTTGTGATTATTTAGCTCTAGCTTGTGGTAATATCTCTAATATGCTGAATCCTTCTACAATTGTTATTGGTGGTGGAGTATCCAGAGCCGGAGAATTTTTGGCTGAAAAGATTAGAGAAAAATTTGTGAATTATGCTTTTCCGCCCATTTATAATAATACTAAGATCAAAATTGCCGAACTAGGAAATGATGCTGGAGTAATTGGTGCTAGTTCTCTAGTCCTTAATGACTCATTCTCTGAGTCATGATAGATGATTTAAAAACTTCTCTTATGTTAATATAGAATTAATATATTGGATAAGAAGGTGATCAGAATGCATTCAAGAAATAAGCTGAAATCAGTTAGTCTATTTCTCATGCTTTCTGGTCTCTTTTTTCTATATGCATGTTCTGCTTCTGAATCAATGTCAAAAGAAGAACCATCTAATCATCCAACTATTGAAGGATCTAAATTTATTCAAATTGATCAATCAAAAGAAACTTTACAAAAAATAGTAGGGTGGTTAGACAATGATGAAGTGCTTGTTCATCTTGGAGACCAAAAAGGCCAGCAATTGATCCAATTAAATATAAAAAATGGAGACCGTAAAATACTATATTCTACAGAAAAACATATTTTAACTGTCAAAATCAATAATCAACTAGATAAGATATTGTTTCAAGAGGGTTCTGATCAATCAGTTGATCTCGTGGTAGTAAATTTAGTAGGCGATGAATTAAACCGAAAAAAAATTGATTATAGTGGTTATCTAACTGTCAATTGGAACCCTGTAGAAGATCATTTGGTATTTTTATCCTATTATCAAGTCGATTCAAAGACATCGGTTGAACAAGCTAAGGTAAGGATCTGGAATCTTGAAAACAATCAATTTCAAGAAATGCCTATTCAAAGTGTTGAACCTA
Source organism: Marinilactibacillus sp. 15R (assembly GCF_001895285.1). Lineage (NCBI taxonomy): Bacteria > Bacillati > Bacillota > Bacilli > Lactobacillales > Carnobacteriaceae > Marinilactibacillus > Marinilactibacillus sp. 15R. The sequence goes on along the minus strand of NZ_CP017761.1, from coordinate 2,033,898 downwards.
ACTGGTATTCATCTCATCTTTACTTGTACATAGATGAACTATCAAAGCAGCTTTTTATAGGAGATGTTAGAAAAGATGAAACTCCTGACCGAATCAGTAATGAAACAATAGGGTTTTACCTGAATCAGGATACTGTAGTTTCTATTTTGGAGTCAGATATTAATGACCATGAAGTTCATCTAATGAAAGATTATCCTCTTTTGGTTCATAAAGGAACGATCACAATTCCAAAAGTTACGATGGGAGAAAGAATCATACATCCTTATCTATCACAAAGCAACAGAGATGGTATGATTGTTGGCAATGTAGCTGATGAACCTACTGACTTAAATCAAAATTTAGGTTCTTTCACTTTGTGTATATTGGATTTCCAAAATAGTCAGCTGCATCCAGTCACCTCACTCCCTGAAAATGCACCAATCTTACTTTCACCTGATGAAAAATACGTATTATATGGTTGGCAATTTGAAAAGGTTATCGATTTAGAAGGAAATTCTTCAATTCACTCGTTAATATCTGATTCTATCTAAATAAGTACTAGAAAAAAACGCTTTTCTACTGTAAACTATGTAGATGAGAACAGTTAGAAAGGAAGTATAGAATTGGATGGATGGACAATATTTACTATAATCTTGTGGATTGGAATTATTGGATGGGGGATTTGGGAACTCATACAATATTTTAGAAGAAAAAACGCTGCTACTATTGTTTCCAAGGAAGAATTTAAAGAAAATATGCGTAAAGCACAGGTAGTTGACGTTAGAGGTAAAGACGAATTTGATGCTGGACATATTTTAGGAGCTAGAAATCTTCCTTATCTACAAATGAAACAAAGAGCGAATGAACTTCGTAAAGATCAGCCAATATATTTGTACGACGAAAAGAAAACCCTGAGTGCAAGATCTGCAATTATATTAAAAAAACAAGGTTATCAGAATTTGTACATTCTTAAAGGCGGATATGCTGATTGGGATGGTAAAATTAAACGCAAAAAAATGAAATAATTACAATAATAAATGTACATGGCTCCTTAACCAGGATCCATGTGCATTTTTATTATAAAAAAGGATCAATGCGCTTGAAATGAATTAACAATAATAGCTGCTGTTTCTTCAATTGATTTATTTGCAACATTAATGATCTGACATCCTAGTTTGGCATACAAGGTCTCTGCATACCTAATTTCTTTTTGAATGCGTTCAGTACTAGAATAAGGGGTATCTGGGTTCATACCATAAGAAATCATTCTCTCTTTACGAATGTTTGATAAAATACTTTCATCATTTGTTAACCCAACAATTTTTTTAGGATCTACACTCCATAATTCACTTGGAATTTCAGCTTCTGGCATAAGAGGAAGATTCGCTACTTTGTAATTCTGGTTCGCTAAATAAATACTTAAAGGTGTTTTAGAGGTTCTGGAAATGCCTAGTATGACGATATCCGCTTCTAAAAAGCCTTTTGGATCTTTACCATCATCATAAGTAACAGCAAACTCCATAGCTCCAATACGGTCAAAATAGTTTTCATCTAGTTTATGCATAGCTCCAGGTTTAAACTGTGGTTGCAGATTGGTTCGTTTGCTAATTTCCCGCATAATTGGATTTAAAATGTCAAAACAAGTTAAATCATTCTCACTACAGAAATCATGAATCGTATGAATAAGTGTTTTGCTGACAAAAGTATGCAGAATGATTGCATTCACTTCCTGCGCTTTTTTTAAGATATTCATAAGCTGATTTTTTTCTCTAATGAACGAAAATATTTTAAAATTACATTCTAGCTGAGGAAATTGTGATAATGCTGCGTTACTAATGTTACTAGCGGTTCCTCCTACAGAATCTGATAAGACATATATGGCTAATTTTGAGTGTTCATTCACTATGTTTCATCCTTTCTAGAGTACAGAGCTATTATACAGGACAAGAGATATTTAGTGAAGTAACAAGCGATTCTTGATATTTTTACGAATCTCAGCTATTATATACTAAACTAATTAAAAGGAAGCGATATTTTGTCTGCTTTTGATCAAGCTGTTACGACTTTAAAAAATAAAGGATATAAAACTACTGGAAAACGCCAAAAAATATTAGAATTATTATTTAATCATGATAAATATATGACTGCTAAGGAAGTACAAGATAGCCTGAAAGGGCTATTCCCTGGAATTAGTCCAGATACGATTTATAGAAATCTAAATACTTTTGTGGATCTAGCAATAGTAGAAGAGACTGAGTTGAATGGCGAAAAACTGTTTCGTTTCAGTTGTGAGATGCACGGTCATCACCATCATCACTTTATTTGTACAAATTGCGGAAGAACAGTGCCTCTTGAGAACTGTCCAATCGATATGTTTTCAGATCAATTACCCGGCTGTAAAGTGACTGCCCACAGATTTGAACTTTTTGGAATCTGCAGTAACTGCATGGCAAGTTAAGTTCAGAAGGAATAATTTAATCTAACAGGTAAGAAATCAATTTTTATAAAAATTTAATTTTTTTACTTCTAACGGTTGACGTAAAAATGCTTGTTGTATATAATGAGCAAGAACTGTTTTTATGCATTTGCTTTGTATATGAAATCAGTTACATCATTTATTGATAGGGAAGACCAATTGTGAGGAATTATTTTATTAAACAAATGGAACTCCCTGAACGTACGAGGGGAGGGGAAGAACGATGACTAAAACAGATATCAAGAAAGGTGAGAGTCTTGATGATGCTCTTCGTCGCTTCAAACGTTCCGTTTCTAAAACTGGCACTTTAAAAGAAGCCCGTAAACGTGAATACTATGAAAAGCCAAGTGTTAAACGTAAAAAGAAATCTGAGGAAGCAAGAAAACGTAAAAACAAGAAATTTTAATTTACGTATTGCTTTTGAACAAAAAATATAATACCACTTTTCTTTAAAGAAGGTGAACTATTTGACAGTGTTAGAAGAACTTAATCAAGATATGAAAGTTGCGATGAAAGCTAAAGATCGCGAAAGCCTTACTACGATTCGCATGTTAAAATCTGCTTTGCAAAATGAACAAATCAACAAAGGAGACGAATTGACTGAAGATGAAGAGTTAACGGTGCTTGCTCGTGAGAAAAAGCAAAGAGTCGAATCTCTTAATGAGTTTAAAGATGCAGATCGTAAAGATCTAGTTGAAAAACTTGAAAAAGAACTTTCAATTGTTGACCAATATCTTCCTGAGCAGTTATCTGAACAAGAAATTTTTCAAATTGTTCGTGATACAGTTGAACAGACAGGTGCTGACTCTATGAAAGATATGGGCAAAGTAATGGGTGCTGTCTTGCCTAAAGTTAAAGGAAAAGCAGACGGTAGTCTTGTTAGCTCGATTGTAAAACAAGAATTAAGCAAATAAAGATTAGAGGGAGTTGAGATCACGGATCTCGCTGCCTCTTTTTTTGTGATATCTTTATATTTATTGGCTTAAAATAATTATGTTTTCTGATAGTACTTTAATAAGTTTTAAATGTTGTAAATAGCTATTATACTTGTATTTATAGAGATTATTTACTTTTTATGCTATGATTTATAGGAAGTATAAAAACTTAACTAAACTATACCTTTCAAAGGAGTTGGCATTTGTTTGACTGACAATGCACAAAAAAAGATTCGTATCTTTGATAATTCAGAAAAAGCTATCGCCTTATTTGGTGCTCAAAATAATCATCTTAAGCTACTCGAAGAAGAGTTATCAGTATCTATCAGCAGCCGCGGCAGCCAGATAGAAATCACAGGTGAAACACAAGCGGTTGAACAAGCTGATGGTATTTTAAGTGAGTTAGAGCATCTAATCAATAAAGGAAATAGAATCAAGCGCTCTGATATTTTGTCTGCTATTCGTATGGCACAGCAAGGTAAACTCTCACAATTTTTAAAAATGTATGAAGAAGAAATCGGCAAAGATAGAGATGGACGTCCTATACGAATAAAAAACGTTGGTCAAAGAAACTATGTTCATTCCGTCAAAAATAATGATATTGTTTTAGGAATTGGTCCTGCCGGAACTGGTAAGACTTACGTGGCTGTTGCGTTGGCAGTCGCTGCTATGAGAAAAGGAGACGTTAAAAGAATTATTTTGACAAGACCTGCAGTAGAAGCTGGAGAAAAACTAGGATTCTTACCAGGTGACCTCAAAGAAAAGGTTGATCCTTATCTACGACCTCTTTATGACGCTCTTTATAATATTTTTGGAACTGAGCATACAAATCGATTAATGGATAGAGAAGTAATTGAAGTCGCTCCTCTTGCCTATATGAGAGGAAGAACTTTAGATGATGCATTCGTCATCTTGGATGAAGCTCAAAATACTACAGTCCCACAGATGAAAATGTTTTTGACAAGACTTGGTTTTGGATCAAAAATGATTATTAATGGTGATAAAACTCAAATTGATTTACCGGCAGGTACAACGAGTGGCTTAATTCATGCTGAACGGGTACTAAAAGGAATCCCTGGAATTGGACATGTACACTTTGAAGCAGAGGATGTAATCAGACACCCTCTTGTTGCCAAAGTAATTAAAGCTTATGAAAAAGAAACGGATTTGAAAAAATAATGGAAATCTTATTATATGATGAAACGAATCGATTAAAAAAATCAGAGAAAAAATTGATTGATGAAATTCTAGAATTTGCAGCTGAGAAGTTATCTTTGGAAGAGGATGCTGAGATTTCAGTAACGATAGTCGATAATAATAGAATTCAAGAAATCAATAAAACTTATCGTAATAAAGATTATGCAACAGATGTCATTAGCTTCGCGATGGAAGATGAAACGGAAGATGACTGGTTAATCTCAGATGAAGATGAAATTGATTTACCCCGAGTGTTAGGAGACCTTTTTATTTCAATCGATAAAGCAGTAGAACAAGCAAAAGATTATGGGCATTCATTTGAACGTGAACTGGGGTTTCTCGTTGTGCACGGACTGCTGCATCTTAATGGATACGATCATATGACTGAAACAGAGGAAAAAGAAATGTTTACTTTGCAAGAAAAAATCTTGAAGGAGTATGGACTTGAGCGATAAAAATCAGCTGCCACATAAAAATAGACAATATAGGGACTCTTTTCGTTATGCTTTTGAAGGAATCAAAACAACCTTCCAGGAAGAACGGAATATGCGTACTCATGTGCTAGCGGGAGTACTAGCATTATTACTCGGTATTGTTCTTTCATTATCTATAACAGAGTGGCTCTGGATCGTTTTATCTTCATTTCTAGTTTTTGTCATGGAAATTCTGAATACAGTCATTGAGAATTTAGTAGATCTTGTAACGGAAGAATATCATCCATTAGCAAAGAAAGTAAAAGACATGGCAGCAGGTGCAGTATTGAGTACAACCATATTTGCTGTAGTGACTGGACTACTTATATTTGCACCTAAAATCATTAAGTTATTTTCTTAAGAAAGGTTGCTACTTATGAATGAAAATCAAGAAATAAAGCTAATAAGAACTGCTACAGATATGCTTGAGCGAGCATATGTTCCTTATTCAAAATTCCCAGTAGGGGCATCATTATTAACAAAAGAAGGTACGGTCTATTCAGGATGCAATATTGAAAATGCTTCTTTTGGACTTACAAACTGTGCTGAAAGAACAGCAATTTTCAAAGCAGTTTCAGAAGGCGAGAAAAATTTCGAATACTTGGTTGTAACGGGAGATACAGATGGACCAATATCCCCTTGCGGAGCTTGTAGACAAGTTATGGCTGAATTTTTTTCTCCTGAAATGAAAGTACTTCTTACAAATAGAAAAGGGCAGAAACAGGAAACAACTGTACAAGAGTTACTTCCTGGTGCCTTTACATCAAAGGATATGGTTTAATATGTCAGAAGAACAAGTATTTAAATCTGGTTTTGTTTCACTTATCGGAAGACCTAATGTTGGTAAATCAACATTGTTGAATCGAATTATCGGACAGAAAATTGCGATTATGAGTGAAAAAGCTCAGACTACTAGAAATAAAATCCAAGGAATCCATACAACGGATAAAGAACAAATTGTTTTTATTGATACTCCAGGAATTCATAAACCGAAACATCGTCTGGGAGATTTCATGGTTGATTCTGCATTAAGTACATTCAACGAAGTAGATGTTATCTTATTCTTAGTAAATGTTGCTGAAAAACGCGGCCCCGGAGATAACTTTATTATTGAAAAACTGACACATATTTCAACCCCTGTATTTCTTGTATTGAATAAGATTGATCAAGTACATCCAGATGAGCTATTACCGATTATAGAAGATTATCAGAAACAATATGATTTTGATGAAATCATTCCTATTTCAGCGATTGAAGGAAATAATGTAGATCGTCTTTTAAAGGTTGTAAATGGATATTTAGAAGAAGGTCCTCAGTATTATCCTGAAGATCAGGTATCTGACCATCCAGAATATTTTATCGTCTCAGAACTTATACGGGAAAAAGTACTTGAAATGACTAGAGAAGAAGTCCCTCATTCAGTTGCAGTTGTTGTCGAGAGAATGCAGCGTGATGAATATGATAAGGTAAAAGTAGATGCTACGATTATTGTGGAGCGTAAAAGTCAAAAAGGAATTATTATCGGTAAAGGCGGTAAAATGCTGAAAGAAATCGGTACTCGAGCTAGAAAAGACATCGAAGCACTGCTTGGAGATAAAATTTATCTAGAAACATGGGTTAAAGTTCAGAATGACTGGCGAGATAAACAGACCTATCTGCAAGATTATGGCTATAAGAATGAAGATTATTAAACAGATTATTCCAGTAAATAATCCACTAGTTATCTAATTTATTTAACGAATTGTATGAAATTAAAGCAAGTATTCCAGACGTTTTCTATTTTAAAGAGAACGTCTATTACTTTTTTTGGAGGAATCTTATGGCTCATCTAGAGGAAGTCGAAGGCATCGTAATATCCGTTAGAAAGCATAGAGAACGAGATTTTCTTGTTAAAATATTTACTGATCGATATGGTAAAATGATGTTCTTTGTTAGAGGTACAAAAAATCCTAATAATAAACTGAAACGGGCAATTCAGCTATTTTCTCATGGAACATATATTGCAGATATAAGGGATCAAGGTCTGAGTTTTTTAAGAGACGCAAAAGATATAGCGCCTTATTCACAAGTTCAACTTGATATTTTTAAGAATGCCTATGCCACTTATGCTTGTGGATTGGCTGATGCTGCATTAGTAGATCGAGTTCCAGACTTTAATTTATTTACCCAGTTAAAAGAAGGCTTGAATCTAATGGATGAATTAGAGGAACCTGAAGTTATCTTAAATATCCTGGAAATCAGATTTCTTAGATACTTTGGAGTAATGCCGGAACTTCGAGGTTGTGTTATCTGTGGAAAAACAGAAGGTGCATTTGATTATTCTAGTAAATTTCATGGATTATTATGTCCAGAACATTATTTTGAAGATGAAAGACGTTATCACGCCAATCCTAAAGCAATTCACTTCATCCGTTTGTTTTCCGTTATTTCCTTTGATAAAATAGGAACCATATCGATTTCAGAACAGACAAAGAAAGATATAAGGTATGTAATCGATATGCTTTATGAAGAACTAGTCGGTTTAAAGTTAAAGAGCAAACGATTCATTGATCATATGCATGAATGGGACGGAGTGTTGAAAAGGCCAGAAGAATGATCTGCTTCTTTCTTCCATGCTGATTACTTTTTAAAAAGGAGAAATAGTAGTGGATACCATTTTTATGCTAATTTTCTTTATACTTTTTGCGAGCGCAATCTATAAAATGATTAATCAAATCAGAACAATTGTAATCAGACAGCAAGTTACATCATTGATGAAATGTCTGCAGCCATTAATTATTCTATTATTTTTAGCTATTTCTTGGTTTGGTTCTGCGCCTTTTTTAGGGTACATATTGTCCTTAACTGCTGCTGTTATGTTAATTTTATCCTTGTATAACAAAGGGTTCACCAAAGACGGTATTATCCCCAATATGCCTGGTAGCTACTTACATGGACTTTTAAGCAGAAAGTTCTCGTTTGAAAAAACTTCTGACTGGTTAATGATTGAAAAGAAAAATAAAATTAAAGTTCGTTTCACAAATAATCACTATAAATCCGTCTATTATATCGATTTTCCTTTAGCCGAGAAAGAAAATGTCATTCAATTTGTTGAACTGCATAACGAGATCATTGATATTGAACCTTATAAATGAAAGGAACAGTCAGTTTGATGATTCTATTATTCAAAATTATACTACTGGTCTTTGCAGTAATGTTACTGGCGCAATATTTGTATCAAAAGAAAAAAATGGTGATACGAACAAATTTTTTTAAATCAGGAATACTTTTTCAACTATTACTCGTAAGTTTTATCCTTTATTCTACTTTTCTTGACTACATCATAGCTATACTATGGATTTTCATCTGTCTTTTGCCTTTGAATAGTAGAGGATTGACTCAAAATGGTCTTTATCACGATAAGCAGAAAACTTATGGCAGTATCTTCATCAGCAGTGAAGTTCCCTTTGAAGAAACCAGAAACTGGGAACTTTATGAAAAAAGACGATGTTAAAATGTCTAGTTACCGTTGGAGAAGACCCCGGCACAGGTATACATTTTTATCTTGAAATAAAGATAAACACAGATTTCTCGAACTAATTGAGAGTAAGGGATTCTATGTTAAAGTTCACTAACTCATGATTGACTTTCTATTTAGTTCGTGTAAGATAGGATTTAACAAATGAAAAGCACAATGAAAGAAAGAGTAAAAATGTTCAGTCTTTTATAGCGAGTTCGGAATAGTGAAAGCCGAGTGAGATGACATTTTGAAAGGCATCTGGAGTGCAAAATCAAAGCGCTGATTTAGTTAAAGGCTGAATCGGAAGTAGGGTGGAACCGCGAGAAAACTCGTCCCTATACTGGTAGATTCTATCAGTATAGGGACGAGTTTTTATATTTTACAGAATAGAAAAAGAAAAGAGGAATAATGATGAAAAAAACTTTAACGTTTCAAGAAATCATTTTAACACTGCAACAATACTGGTCAGAACAAGGATGCATGCTGATGCAGGCTTACGATACTGAAAAAGGCGCAGGTACCATGAGCCCTTATACTTTTTTGAGAGCAATTGGCCCTGAACCATGGAACGCGGCATATGTAGAACCATCTAGGAGACCGGCTGATGGACGTTATGGAGAAAATCCCAATCGTCTTTACCAGCATCATCAGTTCCAAGTTGTAATGAAACCTTCTCCAAATAATATACAAGAATTGTATTTGAAAAGTTTAGAAATTTTAGGCATTGATCCATTAGAACATGATATCCGCTTTGTAGAAGATAACTGGGAAAATCCCTCCCTTGGCTGCGCAGGACTTGGTTGGGAAGTCTGGTTAGATGGAATGGAAGTTACACAGTTTACCTACTTCCAGCAAGTTGGAGGCTTAGAAGTAGATGCTGTTACCAGTGAGCTGACATATGGATTAGAAAGACTAGCTTCTTACATCCAAAGTGTTGAAAGTGTCTATGATATTGAATGGGCACCTGGTGTTAAATACGGAGAAATCTTTAAACAGCCAGAATATGAACAGTCAGCTTATGCGTTCGATTATAGTAATCAAGAGATGCTATTCAACCATTTTAAAGATTATGAAACAGAAGCACATGCTTTAATTGAAAAAGGATTAGCTCATCCAGCTTATGATTGTGTATTAAAATGTAGCCACACGTTTAACCTTTTAGATGCAAGAGGAGCTGTTTCTGCTACTGAACGTCCTGACTTTTTAAGACGTATCCGTAAAATGGCTCATAGTATTGCTAAAGCATTTGTATTGGAACGTGCGAAATTAGGATTCCCTTTATTAAATGAAGGCAAAAGCCAGACATGGATAGAACAATATATTAATAAGGAGGAAAAATAATATGAACCATACATTTTTATTAGAAATCGGCTTAGAAGAAATGCCGGCTAAAATCATCGAACCTTCCGTTGAACAATTAAAAAATAACGTCGAATCTTTTTTAAATGAAATGAAGTTATCTTTCGAATCGATTAAACTATTTTCAACCCCAAGAAGATTAGCTTTAATGATTGAAGGTCTGGCTGAAATCCAACCAGATGATGTGCAAATGGTCAAAGGACCTGCAAAAAAAATTGCACAAGATGCTGAAGGGAATTGGTCAAAAGCTGCAGTCGGCTTTACTAAAGGACAAGGAGCATCTACTGATGACATTGTATTTAAAGAAGTCAAAGGCGTGGAATATATCTTTATAGAAAAATTTACAAAAGGGAAAAAGGCTGTAGAAGTATTGCCAGGAATCGTTGAATGTATTATTTCAATGAACTTCCCGGTCAGCATGAAGTGGAGCACACACTCTTATAGATTTATTCGTCCAATACATTGGGTAGTTGCTATGCTGGATCAGGAAATTGTGCCTTTAGAAGTTTTCAATGTACGCTCGGGTTCAACTACTCAAGGTCACCGATTTTTAGGAAAAGAAATACAACTGACGCATGCGTCAGAATATGAACATATCCTAGAAAAGCAAAATGTGATTGCAGACCGTAATAAAAGAAAATCTAAGATAGTAAATCAGATTACTGATCTTTGTCAGGAGAAAGGGTGGAAAGTCCCACTTGATAACGAAGAACTATTAAATGAGGTAACTGATTTAGTAGAATTCCCTACTACGTTCTTTGGTTCATTCAACGAAGATTATCTTCAAGTGCCTGAAGCTGCTCTAGAAGTATCAATGGCAGACCATCAGAGATATTTCCCAGTAAGAAAGCAGGATGACACACAAGCATTTCTACCTTATTTTATTGCTGTCCGTAATGGTTCAGAAGAACAAATTGAAACTGTTATAAAAGGTAATGAAAAAGTTCTGGCAGCTCGTTTAGCTGATGCAAAATTCTTCTATCTAGAAGATCAGAAGAGTTCAATTGATGCGTGTGTGGATAAATTAAAACGAGTATCTTTTCATGAAAAACTTGGTTCTCTATACGATAAGCAAGAACGTGTTAGTGTGATAGCACAAATTTTAGCGAATGAATTTGATTTATCTAAACAAGAAAAAGATGCACTTAATAGAGCAAGCGAGATTTTTAAATTCGATCTTGTAACGAATACAGTCATTGAATTCACTAAATTACAAGGAAAAATCGGAGCAATACTAGCTAAAGAAAAAGGAGAAAAAGAATTAGTAGGGGATGCTATTTCTGAACAATACCTGCCTTCTTCTGCTACTAGTGAACTCCCATCCACAACAGTCGGTACGGTTTTATCTTTAGCAGACAAATTAGATACTTTAATCATGTTCTTTGCAATCGGTCAAGTACCAACTGGTTCAAATGATCCTTTTGCATTGAGAAGACAAGCAATGGGCATTGTGCGGATAATTGAAAATTCCGGTCGCCATTTCTCACTGAAAAATTTAATGAATCAGATAGAAGAATCTTTGAATATCAATGTTGAATTAAAAGCTGGTGTTGCTCAGAATCAAACTTTGGTACTGCAGTTCATTAAGGACCGTATAGATCAGCAGATGCAAATCTCTAATGAATCAGGAGGGATTCCTTTTGATATTAGACAGGCCGTTTTAAAAGCAGACCAGGATGATATTGTCTTTACTTTTGATGCAGCATTAACTTTGAACAAATATAAAGATACTGCTGATTATAAAGCAACTATCGAATCACTTACACGTGTTTCAAATTTAGCCGACAAAGCATCTGAAGAGATCTTAGTTAATGAAGAATTATTTGAAAAAGATTCTGAAAAGGATTTGTATCTTTCTGTTAAACAAACTGAAAATATATTTAACAACACTATTGATTCAAACAAAAGATATCAAGCTTTAAAAGAATTAAGTCCAATAATTGATACCTTTTTTGAAGAAAATATGGTTATGGCAGATGATGAAAAAATCAAAAAAAATCGTTTAGCTATGCTTAAATCTATTAATGATCTATTAATGACATTTGCTGATTTAAGCCAGCTGTTAATTAAATAGTACTGTTAGACTTTAAGAGCAGAGTGAATTCACTCTGCTCTTGAAGATTATTTCAAGGATTATTCTTGATCAGATGTGACAGTTTGTCATGATAAATTATATTGGAGGTATTGAAGTGCTTAAAAAATTTTTTAATTATTATCGACCCTATAAATGGTTGTTTACTCTAGATTTTACTTCTGCTATTATTGTTGCCATTTTAGAGTTAGCATTTCCGATTATTGTTCAGCGGGTGATTGATTCAATTTTACCCACTGAAGAATGGCCAATGATCGTATGGGTATCCATTGGTTTGTTCTCTATATATATACTAAACACTATTCTACAATTTATTGTTACTTATTATGGACATAGATTAGGTACGAATATAGAAACGGATATGCGTCAGGACTTATATAAACATATTCAAAAACAATCATTCAAATACTTTGATAATAGAGAAACGGGGAAACTCATTACTCGACTGACATCAGATCTATTTGAAATTGCTGAGGTTGCTCACCATGGGCCTGAAGATATATTTATAACTATTTTTACTTTACTGGGAGCATTCGGTTTGATGTTAACCGTACATGTTCGTCTTGCGATAATGACATTTATATTAGTTCCCTTAATTGCTGTTGCAGTCATAGTTTTTAATAAAAAGATGACCTATGTAAATAACAGAATTTACGATGATCTTGCCGGCTTTAGTGCAGGTATAGAAGCTTCAGTAGGAGGTATTCGAGTTGTACAGGCTTTCGCCAACGAAGACTATGAAGATAAGCGTTTCGGATCATTAAACGAAGCATATAAACGTTCAAAGTACCTATTTTATAAAATGATGGGGTTAAGTAGTTCATACAATTATCTGCTCATGCGTTTGATTAGCTTGTTTGCAATGTTCTTTGGTGCTTATTACACGATCCAAGGCGAATTAACATACGGTGATTTTGTAGCATTCATTTTATTTGCCAACATTCTAGTTCGTCCTATTGAAAGAGTCAACGTTATGATAGAAAGCTATCCTAAAGGGATTGCCGGGTTTAGAAGACTTCAGGAAGAAATTAGCCGTGAACCGGAAATACAAGACTCCTTGCATGCGATAGAAGTAAAATCATTAATTGGTAATATTGACTATAAAAATGTAACTTTCAGTTATGAAGAACATAACCCGATATTAGATCAAGTCAATCTTTCAATTAAAGCAGGAGAAACCATTGCTTTTGTTGGGCCAAGTGGAGCTGGTAAAACCACTATATGTAATCTGCTTCCAAGATTTTATGAGATTGATTCAGGAAGTATTGAAGTTGACGGGCATAACATCCATGATATAAAGGTACAATCTCTCAGAGAACAAATTGGGGTTGTACAACAAGATGTATTTCTATTTCCAGGAACAATCAAGGAAAATATTCTTTATGGTGATTTGACTGCTAATGATGAACAAGTTCGTATGGCAGTAAAATTAGCCAATCTAGAAGAGGTTGTCAGCACTTTGCCAAATGGATTGAATACAGTAATAGGAGAACGCGGGGTGAAATTATCTGGCGGCCAAAAACAAAGACTTTCAATTGCCAGAATGTTTTTAAAAAACCCTCCTATTTTAATTCTTGATGAAGCAACTTCTGCTTTAGATACTGAAACAGAACAAGCAATTCAAGAAGCATTGGATTCACTGTCTGAAGGTCGAACAACTTTGATTATTGCTCATCGACTTGCTACAATCAAAAATGCTGATCGTATCGTCGTAGTAACGAAAAACGGTATTGAAGAGAAGGGAACACATGATAAGCTGATGGCGTTAGAAGGGGCATATAAACGTCTTTACGATGCTCAGTTTGCTCAATAAATATTCTGTAACATCATTATTTATACAGCCAGCAATTCTTTTGCTATCTATTCATAAGGAATTGCTGGCTGTACTTTTTATTTTATAAAACTATATAGTATACTAAAGATAAATCTTTATACAGAGAGAAGGCAGTGGGATGGAAGCAGAAATAAGACGAGCTACATTATTATCTAACTTAAAAGAAGCTAATGAGCCAATCATAGCCAGGAGTTTTGCAGAACAGTTCGATGTCAGTCGCCAGGTTATTGTGGGAGATATTGCCTTGTTAAGAGCAGAAGGACAAGAAATTCTTTCTACCCCAAAAGGGTATGTTATGAGATCTAACTCATCAGAAAGACAAGAGCGAAGAATTGTTTGTCAGCATACTTTTGAACAGACACTCGAAGAGCTTTATCTAATTGTAGATCATGGTGGAGAAGTTATAGATGTAATTGTAGAACATCCCATTTATGGAGAAATGGTTGGTGGACTGAATATATCAAGCAGATTAGAAGCAAATGAATTTATACAAAAAATTAAAAATAATAAAACAACTTTACTAGCAGAATTAACCGGTGGACTGCATAGTCATACAATATCTGCGAAAGACCAGCTTACATTAGATCAAATCGTGGAAGCGTTAAAAGAGAAAAATCTAATCTACTATTAAGTTTCAGTTGTAATAATTTCCAAATCGTATATACTGTTTAGTGTAAAGACACCTGTAAACGCAGGAGTACACTGAGGAGTGATTTTTATCAAAAAAACAAATACATTAAGATTGACTGTGACGGCTCTGTTAACTGCGATTGCTATTGTAATCCCGATGGTTATGCCGATAAAAGTATTGATTGAGCCTGCATCATTTACTTTAGCAAGTCATGTACCAATATTTTTAGCTATGTTTTTCTCACCTGGGATAGCCGTAGCAGTTTCTTTAGGATCAGCTGTAGGATTTTTATTGGCTAGTTTTCCAATTGTAGTGGTTCTGCGTGCTTTGAGTCATGTCATATTTGCTTATGTGGGAGCAAAATACTTAATTAACCGCAGAGAACAAGTACTTAGATCCCCTTTAAAAAGTACGATCTTTTCGTTAGCGATCGGATGTCTCCATGGTGCTGCTGAAATGTTAGTTGTTTCAATGTTTTTCTTCGGTCTCATTCCGGGCTCAAGCTATTCAGAAGGTTTCTTCTTAGCTGTATTTTTACTAGTAGGAGTTGGAACGATTGTTCATAGTATGGTTGATTTCCTTATTTCACAATTCGTATGGACATCATTAGGTAGCAGAGTACAGTCATTGGCAAAAAGAATAGAGACTAAGTAAGTGAATTATGTAAGGTATCATGTAATAAAAGGAAAATTCATATGACAAATATTGAGCATTTTAAAAGTTTAGACATTAGAGTAGGAACAGTAGTGAAAGCCGATTTTTTTAAAGAAGCTAGGGAACCGGCTTATAAATTACAAATTGACTTTGGACACGAAATAGGTACTAAAAATAGTTCTGCTCAAATTACTGACCGTTACGATATTCAAGATCTCCTTGGAAAGCAAATCATTGCGGTAATTAATTTTCCTCCATTAAGAATTGCAGGTTACAAATCTGAAGTACTAGTGATAGGTGGCATCCTTTCAGACAAAGAAGTTGTCTTATTAAATATAGATGAACCAGTTCCCAATGGTACTAAAATAGGCTAAAAAAATTCCTCATCTTATTGATGGGGAATTTGCTTTTTAATAGGATTATGGTATACTAATGTTTGATTATTATAGGGCAATTATGCCCCGTTTTTAATAGTTTCGTTTATTAAATCGTTTATATTTTGTGCTGATTTTTGTGTGAGGGAGGCATTGATTTGGTTCGTATTCCAGAAGAAACAGTTACACAAATTAGAGAAAAATCTGATATTGTCAATGTGGTCTCACAATATGTTCAATTAAAAAAATCGGGCCAAAATCACTTTGCTCATTGCCCGTTTCATGAAGATAAAACACCTTCGTTTTCGGTCAATGAAAAGAAACAGATATTTCACTGTTTTAGTTGCGGAAGAGGTGGAAATGTATTTAGTTTCCTCCAGGAAATGGAAGGTATTTCGTTTCCAGAAGCTGTTATTAAGTCAGCAGAAATTGCAGATGTTCCAATAGATCAGGAAATAATTCAACAATCAAATCAATCTAGACCTAATGAAAATAGTAAATTCAGCAAATTACTAGCAATCAATGAAAAGACTAAAGAATTTTACCATCATATTTTGATAAATACAAAAGTTGGAGAAGCTGCTTATCAATATCTTTTAGATCGAGGTGTAGAGAAAGAGACCATAGAAGAGTTTCAACTCGGATTTTCTCCACCACAACGAAATGCTTTAAAATTGTATCTAGACAATCAAGAAGGCCTAGATAATACATTGCTATCGGAAACTGGATTATTTTCTGATAGAGAAGATCGTCAGTTGCTGGATCGTTTTTCTGGTAGGATTATATTTCCTATTAGAGATCACAAAGGTCAGACAGTAGCTTTTTCCGGCAGGATATTTGAAGGTGATAACAGTGAAACGACTCCTGGATTTTATTCAGCAAAATATGTAAATAGTCCAGAAACAGATTTATTCAATAAGCGTAAAATCTTGTTTAATTATGATAAAGCCAGGCCAATTATTCGCAGAGAAGGCGAAGTTTATCTTTTTGAAGGATTTATGGATGTTATTTCTTCCTGGCAAGCGGGCATTAGAAATGGGATTGCTTCAATGGGGACAAGTTTAACTCATGAGCAAATTCAGCAGATGGATCGAGTAACAGATAAAGTTGTTATTGCTTATGATGGAGATCAAGCTGGGTTGGAAGCGACCAAACGTGCCACAGAATATTTTACTGATCAAACTCATTTTACAATTGAAATAACTAGTTTCCCAGAAAAATTGGATCCTGATGATTACATCAAGTCAAGAGGGAAAGAAGCCTATAAAGATTTTCTATTACATGGTCGAGACACACTTATGAGTTTTCTGATGAAGTATTACCGAAACGGTAAAAACTTGAAAAATGAAAGTGAGCGGCTTTCTTATATTGAGCAAGTCTTGAAAGAAATGACAACTGTTAATTCTCCGGTAGAAAGGGAGCTTTATTTCAATCAACTTGCTCAAGAATTTAAAGTAACCCAAGATACTTTAAAAGAACAGTTTCAACAACATGCATTTGAAAATCAAAAAAATCGTACGAAACAGTTAAAACAACAAAAAACCGACAGACAAAATGAAGCTTATTCTGTTCAGATTACTCGACAGAATAAACCAAAAAAAAGTTCTGTGGAACAAGCAGAAAAAATGCTGCTGAATAGACTTTTTTACCATGATGAGGTATGGTATACATTGCAGAACTTACCAACTGAATTTACTTTTCCACACGAACATTACCAAATTCTATATCTGTTGTATGAATCATACTTTAGAGACAAAGGTGAGAACAATGTAGAAGCTTTTCTGGATTTTATTAAAGATCCGGAACATAAGAAAAAAGCCACAGAAATTTTGTGGATGGATCTAGGAGAAGAGCTGGTAACTGGAGAAATAGAAGATTATATTGATGTAATATCTAATCGATCACCGGTAGAAGCTAAGCTGAAAGCGAAAAGAGAAGAATTAAAAGAGGCAGAAAGAACTGGAGACAAACAGAAACAACAGTTTTTAACTATTGAAATCATTAACTTGAATCGCCAGCTAAAAGCTGCGAAAGAAGCATAAAGCAGGAGGCATACTATTTTATGGCCAAAACTAAAAAAGAAGTAAATAATGTTCAACCAAGCAAAAAATATGAAGCAGCTGTAAAGGAATTGATTAAAGAAACGAAAAAGAAAATGGAACAGACAATTTCTTATGTTGAATTAACCGATAAACTAGCTGAGCCTTTCGAACTCGAAAAAAATCAAATGGATAATTTGATTCAGAAATTCGAAGATGAGGGTGTTGGAGTCGTTGACGAAGACGGTAACCCTCTAGCAAAACAGTTAGACAAAGAAGAAGAAGTCGTTGAAGAAGCTAAGAAAGAAGAAATGATTGCTCCTCCTGGTGTTAAAATAAATGATCCTGTTAGAATGTACCTTAAAGAAATTGGTCGAGTAGACCTATTAAGCGCAAAAGAAGAAATAACTTTAGCAAAAAGAATCGAAAATGGAGACATTATTGCTAAACAAGAATTAGCGGAAGCCAACTTACGATTGGTTGTTTCTATTGCTAAGCGTTATGTTGGACGTGGAATGAGCTTTTTAGATCTAATTCAAGAAGGTAACATGGGATTAATGAAAGCTGTTGAAAAATTTGATTATGAAAAAGGGTTCAAATTTTCAACTTATGCTACCTGGTGGATTAGACAAGCTATAACCCGTGCAATTGCTGACCAGGCAAGAACGATTCGTATACCAGTTCATATGGTTGAGACAATCAATAAACTCGTCCGTATCCAGCGTCAATTACTTCAGGATTTAGGAAGAGAGCCTACACCTGAAGAAATTGGAGCAGAAATGGACTTGCCGACTGAAAAAGTTAGAGATATTTTAAAAATCTCTCAAGAACCGGTATCTCTTGAGACACCAATCGGCGAGGAAGATGATTCGCATCTGGGAGACTTTATAGAAGATAATGAAGCAACTAGTCCTGCTGATAATGCTGCTTATGAACTATTAAAAAGTGAATTAGAAGATGTATTAGATACATTAACAGATCGTGAAGAAAATGTATTGAGACTTCGTTTCGGGTTAGATGATGGACGTCAGAGAACACTTGAAGATGTAGGTAAAGTGTTCGGTGTAACTAGAGAACGTATCAGGCAGATAGAGGCGAAAGCACTTAGAAAGCTTCGTCATCCAAGTCGCTCAAAACAGTTGAAAGACTTCCTAGAATAAATCAAATTATCTAATAATGAATAAAGGCCACTTTAAAGTGGCCTTTTACTATTTAATGATGCTAAAATATAGATTGAGAATATCAGCGGTTGGTGGTTTCTTTTGCTTTAATCCCCTATATTTGGTATAATTATATAGTAAACGTCAGAAAATAAGTATCTTACTTATTTAATATATATTCGGAAGGTGAAATTAATGAAATTAAAAGCAACTAAGCGTACTGAAACAGGTACATCAGCTTCGAAAAAAGCAAGAACTGAGGGATTAGTACCCGCAGCTATCTATGGTAAAGAATTGGAAACTGTGCCTGTATTGTTAAATCAGAAAGAATTGGAAGACACTTTGCGTAAGGTAGGGGCTAACGGAGTATTCGACGTTGAAGTTGACGGAGAAACTTATCATGTTTTTGTTAAAGAATTAAAAACAGCTGCTATCAAACCTATTTTGTATCATGTAGACTTATTATCCTTTACTAAAGGTCAAAAAGTTCATATGACTATTCCAGTTTATATTTCTGGGGAAGACGAACTCAAAGAAGGCTATGTTTCTCAATCAATCTCTGAATTAGAAGTTGAAGTTGCGCCAGCTGAAGCTCCTTCTGACTATACAGTAGATGTATCATCGCTTACTATTGGTGATACTATTAGTGTAAGTGATCTTGAAATTGGAGAAGGTGCTACACTATTGACTGATGCTGAATTAACTGTTGTTTCAATTTCTGCTCCTGATGCAGTTGAAGAAGAAACAACTGAAACATCAGATGACATGCCAGAACCAGAAGTGATCGGCGAAGACAAAGATGAAGATTCTGAATAATCTTTATTTTTCCTAACAATCACGTTTTTAACAGGACCTGCAGAAGAGAATTCTCTTCTGTGGGTCTTTTATTACATATTTCCTTTTATTCTGCTAGTGGAAGCTGTTAAAATGAGAAATATAAGAATTAAGAAGAGGTGCAGGATGGAATCGATACAATTATCTAAAAGACTAGAACAAGTAGCGGCATACATACAACCCGGAGCAAGATTAGCTGACATTGGTTCTGATCATGCTTATTTACCTTGTGCACTGGCTCAGAAAAAGTTAATTAACTGGGCAGTGGCTGGTGAAGTAGTAAAAGGTCCCTACAATAAAGCAAAAAAAGAAGTTTCGTATAGAAAACTTGAAAATAAAATTGAAGTTAGATTGGGAGACGGTTTGGAAGTCATTCACTCAGATGATAGAATCGATACAGTTACCATTTGCGGGATGGGTGGTACTCTGATTCGCGATATTTTACAGCGAGGAGTAAATAATGAAGTACTTTCCAGAAAAGAAAAACTGATTCTACAGCCAAATGTAGGCGAAAAGACACTCCGAACTTTCTTGATGAATAATCAGTACAAAATCATAAACGAGGAAATTTTAGAAGAAAACGATAAAATCTATGAGATCATTGTAGCGATTCCAACTGATGAAACTATTCAATATAGTGAACTAGAATTAACTTTTGGACCTGTTTTACTTATGAATTCTTCTTCGATATTCAAGCTGAAATGGACTCGTGAGTTAGAAAAACTCTTTTATATTAAAGAAGAACTAAAAAAGTCTAAAGAAGTGAATTCAATTAAATTAAACAGGTTAGATCAGGAAATTGATCAAATCACGGAGATGATAAAATGACCCAAGTAAAAGTTAAAGATATTATTCAACGAATCGAGCAGTTTGCACCTCCATATCTAGCTGAAGAATGGGATCCTATTGGCCTTTCTTTTGGTACATTAGATAAAGTAGTTAATAAGCTCATGATTGCTCTTGATGTTGATGCCGATACAATTCAGGAAGCTCAGGAATTAGGAGTTGATCTAATTTTTACTCATCATCCTGCTATTTTCAAACCATTAAAGTCATTGAATACTGAGAATCCCCGCAGGAGTGAATATATTGATTTAATTAAATCAGATATAGCTGTTTTTTCTGCTCACACGAATATAGACGCTGCTGACTTCGGTATGAGTGACTGGTTAGCTGATGCTATAGGTCTTCCAAAAGACAGAGAAATAGTTTTTCCAACTTACCGTGAAGGTTATAAAAAATTAGCTGTATATGTTCCTGAAAAAGATGTTGAAAAAGTTAGAAGAGCATTACATCTTGCTGGAGCTGGTGAAGTAGGAGACTATCAAGATGTTTCATATAGTATTAAAGGACAAGGCAGATTCACTCCGCAAAAAGGGTCAGATCCTACTGTTGGAAAGATAGGAAAAGAAGAGATCGTCAATGAAGTTCGTATTGAAGTGATGTTCCCTCGTCAGTTAACGACAAATGTAATAAATGCAGTACAAACCGCCCATCCCTATGAAGAACCTGTTTATGATCTTTATACTCTTGAAAACGAAAATAAAGTTTATGGTTATGGAAGAATCGCTGCCTTTGAAATTACAACTGAAGAGATGTTGACAAAAGTTACGTCCGAACTTGAACTTAATGGTCTGAAGTATGCAAGTAAAAATCCGAAAAAATTGCACAAAAAAGTGGCTATATTTGGAGGAGCGGGTTCTGACTATTATTTCGATGCAAAACAAAAAGGTGCCACACTTTTTATTACTGGGGACGTTTCTTATCATAATGCACAGGATATGTTAAGAGATGGGGTTGATGTTATCGATGCTGGTCATTATATCGAATCAGTTTTCGTTTCAGAAATGCACCAGATCATTAATAACTGGAAGATAGAAGAAAATTGGGATCTTAAAATTTACCCTTCCAAAAAGCAAAAAGATGTATTTAATTTTAAATAATATCAGGAAATGACTGACTTTTTAGTGTAAAATAAAAGAATCAATATAGTAAACAGAAAAGGAAGGACCAATATGTATACAAACTTAGTAGATCGTTTTATAAAATATGCAAAAATTAATACTCGTTCAGACGAGTCAAGTACTATGGTTCCATCAACTCAATCACAAATAGATTTTGCAAATATATTAATGGCAGATTTAAAAGAAATCGGATTAAGTGATATTGAGTATAATGATAAAAATGGATATGTAACAGCGACTCTTCCTTCTAATATGGATCAGGAAGTTCCAACAGTTGGATTTATTGCTCATATGGATACAGCTGATTTTAATGCTGAAAATATTAATCCGCAAGTACATGAAAATTATGATGGTAAAGAAATCATCTTAAATAAAGATCAGAACATTATTTTATCTCCAGAAGATTTTCCAAATATGAAAAATTATATTGGCCAAACGCTTATTACTACTGATGGAACTACACTTTTAGGATCAGATGATAAATCAGGAATAGTAGAAGTGATTAGTGCTGTAGAATATTTACTTGCAAATCCAGAAATTAAACATGGAGACGTTAGAATTGCTGTTGGACCAGATGAAGAAATTGGTATTGGGGCGGATCGCTTCGATGTAGAACATTTTAACGCAGAATTTGCATACACTGTCGATGGTGGTCCTATTGGTGAACTGGAATATGAGAGTTTTAATGCCGCTTCTGCAAACATAACAATTCAAGGTAAAAATGTTCATCCAGGTACTGCTAAAAATACAATGGTCAACGCATTAAAATTAGCCATTGAACTTGATTCAATGCTGCCTGAAAATGAAGTACCCGAAAAAACAGAAGACAGAGAAGGTTTTTATCATTTATTAGGCATTAATGGAACGGTTGAAGAAGCAAGTATGGGATATATTATTCGTGATCATAGTCGAGAGAAATTCAATGAGAAAAAGGAAATGATCCAATCAATTGCAAAACAGATTAATAATCGATTTGATCAGGATCGAATCAAAGTTGAAGTAAAAGATCAGTACTACAATATGAGAGAAGTTATTGAAAAAGATATGCGCTCAGTAGAAATTGCAGATGAAGCAATGCGCAATGTTAATATTGAGCCTGATATCAAACCAATTAGAGGCGGAACTGATGGATCTAAGATCTCTTTCATGGGACTTCCAACACCAAACTTATTCGCTGGCGGAGAAAATTTCCATGGTCGTTACGAATTCGTTGCTGTTGAAAGTATGGTTAAAGCTACTGATGTTATTGTAGAAATCATTATGCTAACCAGCAAAAAATAAGAACTTCTTTAAAAAGATAGATACTAGAGAATAGAGTATCTATCTTTTTAGCTTTTATAGCTTTTTATTATCTAGTAGAGAGGAGTTTTGATTTGAGTTTACAATTTGTAATCGGACGAGCATATACGGATAAAGAATCTGAATTGATTCGCGAGATGAAGCAAACGATGGATACAGATCCAACTGCCCAAGTCTTTTATCTAGTTCCTGATCACATTAAATTTGAAACGGAAATCAAGGTGCTTGAATTTTTGAAAAGCGAACGAGAAATAAAGACTGATTATACAGGCATGATTACTCTTCAAGTATTTAGTATCAGCCGTCTGGCTTGGTATTATCTGCAAAATTCAGCAATTTATAACCAAACTCAATTAACTGAAACCGGATTATCTATGCTGATAAGGAAATTATTAAAAGAAAACGAAGAAAATCTGACTATATTTCGTGGCGAAAGTATGCAGCAGGGTTTTGTTGAAAAACTGACTACACTATTTATGGAAATGAGAAATGGCCGAATCACTTCAGATGATTTAGAAAACTTCTTTACACCGGAACAAATAGAAAACCATTCAGGTAATGATTTTATACAGAAAATTGCGGATATAAATTTATTATTTCAAGCTTTTAATGATAATCTGATTGGTCAATATATTGAAAAAGAAGATATTATAAGATCGTTGATTGAAGAAATCAAAAACAGAGATATGTCTAATACGAAGATTTACATTAATCATTACCAGAGCTTTTCAGCCCAAGAACAAGAACTGATTATTGAACTGATCCGTGCATGCAAACAAGTAACGGTCTCATTGGTGTTGGATCAGAAATTTGCTGTACAACCTCCTGAATTGACACATTTATTCTATGAAACAGGAATGACTTACTATCGTCTTTATCAAAATGCACTAGAAGAAAATCTTCCTGTTTTAAATGATATTATCTTAAAGGAACCAAGTAATACAAGGTGTGCTGAGCTGAATCATTTAGATAATTATTGGGTGGAAAGTTCGATCGGTTCTACGATCGGAACTTCTAGTAAAACCAGTTTGAATATGAATGAGTGTATAGAAATATGGGCAGCTGAAAACAAACAAGCCGAAGTAATGCATATAGCTAATTCAATTCGACGTATGGTTGCTTTTGAAGGATATCGCTTTAAAGATATTATGTTGATGAGTCGCTCTATTGATGAATACAAGACTGTAATAGAACCGGTTTTCAAGGAAAGTGAACTTTCTTTATTTATTGATGAACCTGACTCAATGTCTGGACATCCTTTAGTTGAATTTGTTCAAAGTCTTTTCTTGATTGCAAAAAGACATTGGCGCTATGAAGATGTTATGCGTTTTTTAAGAACAGAGTTGTTTATTCCACAGAAAGTTGATGCTGTACCTAAAGAAGAAAGTCTTAGAATAGATTATTATAAAAAAGCAAACATCGACTGGAGATATAAAGTCGATTTAACCGAAAATGTAATTTTGGCCTACGGTTATGAAGGTAGTGACTGGACAACAGACCAAGAATGGATATATGCACGTTATCAACTAGAAGAAGTAGAGGCACAATTAGACGCAGATAAGCAGATTCAAGCTATTTCAAATCAGGTCAGACAAACCGTAAGAAATATACTGCTTCCTTTCTTCAAAAAGATACAAAAAGCAAAGTCTAATCAGGATGTTGCCCGATTACTATATCAATTTATTGTGAATAATGGAATAGATAAACAAATTGCTTATTGGCGTGATCAAGCTATAGCAGCAGGAGATCTTGTCGAGGCAAGAAAACACGAACAAGTCTGGGAAACTTTCATTGGACTTTTAGATGAGTTTGTAGATGTGCTTGGAAATGATGAGTGGGATATGGATTCTTTTTTAACGATTATGGAAACAGGGTTTGAACAAGCAACTTATAGTATTGTTCCACCAAGTCTTGATCAAATAATGTTTACAAATTTTGATAAAATTCGTGTAAATACAAAAAAGGTTGTTTTTATTTTAGGAATGACTGACAATAGTTTACCATTAAATCGAGAGAACGAATCTGTACTGACGGATGAAGACCGAGAAACGTTACAAGGTGATCTTCCAATTGATAAATTTCTGGCACCTTCTTCGCAATCCATATTAGCTGCTGAACCATTAGCTGCTTATATGGCTTTCAGTAATGCATCAAATAAACTGATTTTCAGTTATCCGGTTCAACAAGACGGAACAACAGATAATCGAATAAGCCCATATATCCAGAGAATATCAGATCATTTAATGATTCAGGTTCAAAAAAAGCTTGCAGATAGTCATCTGGTTCTAGATGAAACGATTGAAACAAATTTATCTTTTATAGGTTCCAGAAAGCAAACCATTGGTCAACTAGTAACTGTTTTGAGAGAAGGGATAGATCGAGATACCCTGCCTAA
This sequence comes from Marinilactibacillus sp. 15R, assembly GCF_001895285.1. NCBI lineage: Bacteria > Bacillati > Bacillota > Bacilli > Lactobacillales > Carnobacteriaceae > Marinilactibacillus > Marinilactibacillus sp. 15R. Next base: position 2,008,704 of record NZ_CP017761.1, on the reverse strand, counting down.
TATGTTCTGGTTGTTGCTCTATAATAAAATGAGAGATTACGATAATTTATTTGAGAATCGTGTTTTTTACAGTCTGGAACATAAGAATATACCGGTTCCTTTACCTCCGGAACTTGCTGAAAATCTATATGGTAAAGACCTTTATTTATCTGTATCTCAGTTAGAAAGTTTTTATTTAGATCCGTACAGTCATTTTCTTCAATATGGTTTGAAATTAAGAGAAAGGGCCATTCAGGAGCTTACACCAATGGAAACCGGTAATTTTTATCATGATGCTCTTGATAGTATTTTCAAAACGATTATTGAAAGAGATATCCGGTTAGAAGAGTTGAATGATAAAAATCTGTCTCTATTGACTGATGAGGTATTAGAAAAGTTGTATGATAAGAATCAGTTTAGACTCTTGTCTATGTCTAACCGAATGAAATTTATCCGAAATCAATTAAGTAAAACTGTAAAAAAAATGATGTGGGCAATAAGCAATCATAATAGACGCAGTAAATTGACTCCTCAAAAATCAGAAGTTTTATTTGGTAGAATTGGTACTGCAAATGGCATACCTGGTTTATCTTTTCCTATGAAAAATGGCGGTAAACTTCATGTCCGAGGAAAAATTGACCGTTTAGATACTATGGAAATCAATGAGCAACTTTATCTGAGTATAGTTGACTACAAATCCAGTCAACATAATTTTAAATTTGATGAATTATATTATGGATTAATGATGCAGATGATTACCTATTTAGATACAGCGATCGAATTCTCTCCAGAATTATTTGGCAAAAAAGCTAAACCAGCTGGAGCTTTTTATGCTCAGGTCCAAAATCCATACGTTAGGCCAAAGAAAAGAAATCCTGAAGACTGGATGTTAGAACTACTTAAAGAATTTAAACTAACAGGACTAGCCATCAACGATGATACAGTTTTGAGCAATCTGGATTTATCACTAGAAGCTGGTAATCATTCTTTAATTTATCCTATTAATCAATTAAAAAGTGGATTGTTAAAAGGGCGAGGATTAATGACTGCAGAAGAGTTAGAGATTTTATTTCAGCATAATCGAAAACTGATCACAGATGCTGGTAATAAAATATTGTCAGGTGCAAATGAATTACAGCCTTTTATGGAAAAAAGGAGATTTACACCTTCTGTTGCAGGACCTTATAAAGCAATCTCCCAATTTGATGTTTTACTTGATGAAAACAATTATCGTCATTTTGAAACAATATCTGATAAACCTAGTTTAATTGAAAAAATTTCTAAAAAACTGATTCTGCCTGGAGAGGAGGAATATAAATGAATCGAATACCTGAGAAACCTAAAGATAGCCTGTATACTGAAAGTCAATGGAGATCAATTCACGATGACGGGAAAAATCTTTTGATATCCGCATCTGCTGGTTCAGGAAAAACGACCGTTCTCGTTCAACGCGTTATTGAAAAAATTAAAAAAGGTATTGGTGTGGATGAACTACTAGTCGTTACGTATACAAATGCTGCCGCTAGAGAGATGAAAGAACGAATACAAAGAGCCATCCAGAAAGAAATAAATCAAACAAAAGATTCGGCATTAAGGCGACATTTAGTTCAACAGTTACCTTTACTAAACCAAGCAAATATTTCAACACTCCATTCATTTTGTCTAAAGGTGATTAGACGTTTCTATTATTTGATTGATTTAGATCCTGTATTTCGACTATTAACAGATGAGACTGAAAATATCTTGATGAAAGAAGAAGTTTGGAATGACTTAAGAGAGAAATTGTATGGAGAAGAGGACTCCATGTTTCAAATTTTAGCTGAAACCTATTCTAATGATCGTACTGATGATGGTCTAACTGAACTGATATTTTCATTATATAATTTTTCCAGATCAAATCCGGACCCTGATCGATGGTTATCTGATTTAACTAAATTATATACTATTCCTGATGGTCAGCTATCAGATAGTGAACTTTATAAGAAATTAGCAAAACCGCAAATGTTACAAATTATTGATAACTTTATTGAACTCAATGGAAATGCTCTTTCAATCGGTTACCAAGACAGTGAATTGGAGAAATTAATTAATATTTTAGAGGACGAAAGTGTTCACTTTAAATTAATAAGAGGTTACATTACTGAAGATAGGCTCGAAGATGCTTTCAAAGCCATACAGTCATTTAAGTTTAAGACTTGGAGTGCTCCGAGGAAGAAAACTACCCCTGATGATATAAAAGCAGCAGCAAGCGAGATGAAAAATTTTAGAGACCAAGCTAAATCAGCTTACCTTAGGCTTCAGGAAGAATACTTTAATATGTCTATAGAAAGTCAAGTTGAACTTATCCAATCTGTTAAAGTTTTGGTAAAAGAGATGTCAAGAGTTACTAAATTATTCTCTCAAGCCTTTCAGGAGCATAAATACGAAAGACGCCTTCTTGATTTCAATGATTTAGAGCATATGACCTATGAAATTTTAACACAAAAAGTTCAGGGAAAACTTGTTCCATCAGAAGCGTCTAATTACTACCGAGACTGTTTTAAAGAAGTTATGGTAGATGAGTATCAAGATATCAATTTTCTACAGGAAAGTATCTTAAAATGGCTCACACATGATTATACTGAAGAAGGAAACCAATTTATGGTCGGAGATGTCAAACAGTCTATCTATGCTTTCCGTTTGGCTGATCCTGATTTATTTATCGACAAATACGAACGCTATGCTTCTGGAATAGAAGGCGAGCGAATTATTTTAGCAGAGAATTTCAGATCCAATGCGCATGTACTTGATTTTACCAATTATATTTTTTCTCAATTGATGGATAAAGAAGTGGGCAATCTTTCTTATGATAATTCGGCACGTTTAGTACAAGGGTATAAAGATTTCCCGGCAGACTTACAGTGTGAAACAGAAATTTTGATATATGAAAAAGAGACACAAGAAGAGACGGAATTAACCGAACAATCTGACTTTGAAGATTCATCTGAAACATTTCAAATTGATTCTAAAACTGAAGGCGAATTGCTGATGGTTGGAGAAAAAATTCTTGAGCTAAAGAACAACGGTTTTGAGATTTTTGATAAAAAGCTGAATCAGACTAGACCGATTCAGTTTGGTGATATTGTTTTGCTGACACCTACTAAAAAAAATAATATTGTCATTCAAGATGTATTTAACAAACAATTAGATATCCCAACTGCAATTAAAGATACACAGAATTATTTTAGAACGACCGAAATTAGTATCATGATGTCTTTACTGAATGTTATTGACAATCCATGGCAGGATATTCCATTAGCTGCTGTACTAAGGTCTCCCATAGTTGGACTCAACGAGATTGAATTAACCAAAATCAGATTGATGAATGCCACTTCTAGCTACTATGAATCTTTACTGGAATTTGTTGAGCAAGAAGAAATAGATCCAAGTAATAGACGTTTACAGCTCAAATTGAATGAATTTTTGGATATGCTTGAACGTTGGAGAGAATTAGCTAGACGCCAAGCAATCGTCAAGCTCATTTGGACTATTTATGAAGATACTGGCTTTTTATATTATGTAGGCGGAATGAGTTCAGGAAAACAACGAAAAGCAAATCTTCATGCTTTATATGAACGAGCAGCTTCTTATGAGAAAACTAGTTTTAAAGGATTGTTCCAATTTATTCGTTTTATTGAGAAAATGCAGAAAAAAGATAAAGATCTTGCAGAACCTTCTGTTATTAGTAGTGGAGAGGATTCTGTCAGAGTAATGACAATCCATGCTAGTAAAGGATTGGAGTTTCCAGTCGTGTTTATTTTAGATATGACCAAGAAATTTAATCAGACAGATCTTAAAAAGTCCTATATATTTGATGAAAAATTTGGTGTAGGTGCTGAATATAAAGAAATTTCTGAATCTGCTGATTTTCAAAATGGGAAATTCACAACACTACCTGAAAAAGTATTGAAAACACATAAAAAGAATAAACTTTTATCAGAAGAAATGCGCGTTTTATATGTTGCTCTAACTCGCGCAGAACAGAAACTATTTTTAGTTGGTTCCTATAAAGATAAGGAAACAGCTTTAAGAGAATGGGGAACAGTTACGGGTCATAATAATTCTGTTTTACCAGCTGATATCAGGTTACAATCTTCAAGTTATATGAGTTGGATAGGGCTTGCTTTAGCACGTCACCATTCATTGGATTACGACAGCTGGCTTACAAATTCAAATAAAGAAATTACCAACCATCCAGTAAGGTTCACTCTATCATTTTTTAATCATGCAGATTTGGAAGCAAATTTACTAAAGCTGCAAAGTAAAGAGAAAACAATGTGGTATAAAAAGTTTAAAACCAAAAAGTTGCAGTTGAATGAAGATGCTCAAACCAAACAAGCAGTTGTGAAAGCAGTAGATCTGATTAATATGTCTTATACTCATCAAGTTGCTACGATGACGACAAGTTATCAATCTGTATCAGAAATTAAGAGGTTGTTTGAAGAGCCTAATGATGGACAAATGATGAAAATAGATGTAACAAATCCTAGAAAGCCAAATAGATATGTTGAAGATCAGTTGGAAAGACCTTCATTTATATCCGAAGTTCTTAAACCAACAGCACCTGAAATTGGTCAAGCTACTCATTTAGTGTTGCAATCTTTAGACTTGTCCGAATATCCAACAGAATCATCAATAGAAAAACATATAGAAAACCTCGTGAAAAAAGAAGTTCTTACTAAAGAAATGGCGGCTTTAATCAGAATCGATCAGCTAGTTCGCTATTTTAAGACAGATTTCGGGCACAAAGTCATTAAATCAGCAAACCAAACAAAAAGAGAAGTTCCATTTTCTTTAATTTTGGAAGCAAGAGAATTATTTTTAGATATGGAGAATGAAAAAGATCACATTTTGATTCACGGTATTGTCGATGGATATATAGAAGAAGATGATGGGATAGTCCTTTTTGATTACAAAACTGATCAGTTAAGTCGGTATAAAGATCCAGCAAAAACTATGCTTGAAAAATACAGTGGTCAGTTAAGACTTTATAGAAAAGCATTGGAATCTATTTTGAAAAGACCGGTTAAAGAAACTTATCTGATTTTATTAGATACAACAGAAATTTTATCTATTGCATAAAAAAACGTAGAGCTCAGAGAAGAAATTAATCTTCTAAGCTCTACGTTTTCCTTTTTTATTTAATCAAAACTATATTGAACATCTTCAGAATATACATTTCCAGCATTCCACAGCAGGAATTCATTTATTCCATGTTCATTCAATGCACGAATCTGATCTTGAACTTCTTCAGCGCCATACTGCTTGTAATAACCAGAACCAAGGTAAGAAGCCGTAAAGTCCTGTAACCATGGTCTTGAAGTTGGAGCCTTATCACCTAATTGTTCAAAAATATCATTTTCATATTCCATATAATTATCTACAACTTTATACGGTTCCAAGTCTGGGCGATCTATACCTAAAGAACCAACTCCCCAATGACTAGGGTAGATCATTGAAGAAATAGCATCTACATTCTCTGCGATACGAGAGAAATTCTGACCAATGCCTGGTGTTTCCTCTAGAGTTGCAGCATAACCAAAGATATCTACGGAAACATCTACATCATACGATTGTAGTTCTTGTCTAGCATATGCAACAAAGTCAGTTACTGCTTCAACCCGTTGTTTTGTATTATTCAAATCACTTTCCGCATAATCGCCTCGAGAATAAGTCAATTCTTCATCTCGATTTTCAAATCCTTCAGGAAAGCGAACATAGTCAAATTGAATGTCTTTGAATCCTAATTTTGCGGCCTGTTTAGCTACTTCAACATTATATTCCCAGACTTCTTTTTCAAAAGGATTAACAAAACTTTCATTACCACCATTTTGCCAAACCTCTCCGTTTTCATCGGTGAATGATAGATCTGGGCGATCGTTTGCTAATTTAGTATCTTTAAAGACCACAATTCGGGCGATAGGGTAAATATCATTTTCTTCCATAGTATTCATAAACTCTTCAGGATCTACAACGTTTTGGGTAGACTGATTGATTAATTCATTATCTGATCCAAGTGGCATCATCATATTTCCATTATCATCTTTCACATCTACTACCATTGAATTTAATTCCGTTTCATTTAACATTTTAACTAAGCTATCCATTTTAGAGCCGCCAGCAGAGTAGCCTGTTACGAAAATCCCTTTAACTCCATCTTCTGGATAGTCAATATCAACACCGCTGTCATATTTGAATTGACTAGGGAATTCTTCAGGAACAGATAGAATTGGTTCTTGAGAAAGTGTTAAAAATTTTGTTTCTCCTTCTTTAGGCTGATCAGAATTTTCATCTGCAAGAACAGTTGAAGGGGCTAAGGAAACTAAAGTAATTAAACTTGAAGTTCCTATGATAATTTTCTTTTTCAAATTCATAATTCAAAATCCTCACTTTCATTGTTTACTGATTTAATAAGGGCAGGATCAATTATTTCATAATCCTTCTCACGTAAGCCTGTAACAATATCAGGCGTAGCTTCCATTGTCCATTGTCGATCATGCATTAATAAATTAGATCCCGATACCAACAAATTGGTATTAAGCATGATATCCGTAAGTGCATCTGCATCTTGATATTCTGCATTCCAGTCATATCCATAAGTCCAATTCATTAATTCCATACCTTGTTCATGAGCTAGTTCAGTTGAATAATCAGTATTTGAACCAAATGGCGCTCGGAAAAATCGAGGTCGTTCACCAGTAGCTTCTTCTACTAAATCACTGGTTTTAACGATTTCATCATATTGTTCTTCTTCGCTGATATCTGGTAGACTGGCGTGTGTCTGACTATGATTTCCAATTTCAAATCCCATATCATAGATTTTTCTGATTGTTTCTTTTCCTTCATCATCTTCAAGGTACATACCATTAACAAAGAAAATAGCTCTTGCATCTAGGTCGACTAAAGATTCCGCAATCTCAAGTGCATGTTGATCAGGAGCATCATCATATGTAAGCAAAGCAATTTTTTTATTTGCTTGTGTACCTTCAATTGGATTAATATATGCATAATTTTCAGTATTTACTTGGTATTGAAATTCAATTTGCTCATTTTCCTCTTCAGTGATATCTGAACCATCTTCGTTTATTTCCGGTTCTTCTGATTCTACTTCATTTTCTTCAGTCGTCGTTTCATCGTTTTTAGTTTTTGAATCAACAGCAGCTTGTTCATTTTCAGTAGTAGGTGTATTTTCATCATTTCCGCAAGCAGACAAGAGTAGGACAGAGGTGAACAAAAAAGCATATTTTGATTTATTCATAAGTTATTCTCCTTATTCATTTTCAGTAAGTGCTGTTTCAATCATTTCTTGTGCTTCTGTAATATGTGTATCTAAAGTAACTAATGTCTCATCTAAAATAACTAAGTCTTCTTGAATACTTGTTTGTTGTTCATTTATTGTATTAATACCATCTGAAAAAGTATCATAATTTGCTTCTTCGCTGCCGATAGAAGTAAAGTATTCCTCTTGTGAGGTGAGTGAAGCATCATAATCGGTTGTAAATCCTTGAAGTTGAGATGAAAATTCATCAATTTTACTGTTTAAACCATCGAGTTCTTCACCTGATAAACTTTCGCCTTCATAAGAAGCTAAAATTTCTTCTTGCTCTTCAAATTGTTCATTTAGACTATTAATTGAATCTAAATGTTCTCTTCTCGATTCAATATTTTGAAAAACAACAGCAGAACCATCTGAGAAAGTTGTCAACTCTTCATCTGATTTAAGTGTTTCATCAAATGCATCTTGAAGCATTGTTTCTTCCTCGGTTAATGCATTTAATTCTGTGATAATATCATCATGAATCTGATCGATTTCATTGACTGATGTCTCCATCTCTTCAATATTTTCTCCATCACAGCTTGCTAGAAGAAACGCCGAGAGACCAAGATTCGCTAGAATATATTTTTTCTTTATCATTACAAAGATCTCCTTTAAATAAAATAATACAAGTCTATATGCTTATAAAAGTGTTACCAAAAGAGTATAACAAAAATATACATCAGTTAAAAAGGAAATGAATAATATTTTAGCAGGTTCTACTAAAAAACTTAGAAGTATTAAAGAATGAAAATGGTTATAAGTATGTTTTTCACACTCAAAATAAGGTACAATTAAGAGGTATCTTATTTAAGAAAAGAGGTCAACATGGTTATTTATTATATTATTGCAGCGATCTTTATCTGTATTGATCAGCTCGTAAAATACTTAACGGTTCAAAACATACCCTTACGTGAAACAGTAGAAGTCATTCCAAATGTCTTATCACTTACCTATCATCAAAATACTGGGGCAGCTTGGAGTATTTTAGAGGGACAAATGTGGTTTTTCTATATTGTCACACTAATTGTCGTTGGAGTAATTCTATATTATTTGCACACTCAAGGACGTCAGAGTAAGTTGTTTTCAACAGCTTTATCTTTTTTATTGGCTGGTGCAGTTGGAAATTTGATAGACAGATTATTTCATCAGTTCGTAGTAGATATGTTCCAACTTGAATTTATTCAGTTTCCAATTTTTAATGTTGCAGATTCAGCTTTAACTATTGGTGTAGCACTGATGATTCTTTACTTGATTATCGATGAAATCAAATTATACAAACAAAAGAAAGCAGCTGATAAGTAATGAAGGATCACTATACATTTTCAAATGAAGGAATAAACGAACGTATTGATAAGTTTATAACTGAGAAAGTAACAGATGCTTCTCGTTCACAAATTCAAAGTTTAATTAAAGAAGGGCACATAACTGTCAATGGCTCTTCAGTTAAATCCAATTACAAAGTACAATCAGAAGATATAATCGAAGTCAATATACCCGAGCCCGAAGTTATAGATGCAAAACCTGAAGATATAAGCATTGAAATTATTTATGAAGATCAAGATGTCTTGGTTGTCAACAAACCTCAAGGTATGGTAGTTCATCCATCTATTGGTCATAGTTCTGGTACACTTGTTAACGCTTTGTTGTATCATATAAAAGACTTGTCTGGAATAAACGGGAAAATTCGACCTGGAATAGTGCATAGAATTGATAAAGATACTTCAGGGTTATTAATGATAGCAAAAAATGATGTTGCGCATGAAAAATTATCTGAACAGTTAAAAGAAAAAAAAGCACAGAGAGAATATATTGCTTTAGTCCACGGTTTAATTCATCATGATAAAGGCACGATTGATGCCCCTATTGGAAGAGATTCTAGTAATAGAAAAAAATATGCAGTTGTCGATAACGGCAAACCCTCTGTAACTCATTTTGAAGTTATTGAAAGATTCAACAAATATACTTTAATAAAGTTAATTCTTGAAACAGGTCGAACTCATCAAATTAGGGTCCATATGGATTATATCGAACATCCTTTGGCTGGTGATCCAATTTACGGACCTAGAAAAACAATTAAGGGAAATGGGCAGTTTTTGCATGCTGAAACTTTAGGTTTTACACACCCGACTACGGGGAAAGAAATGAAGTTCTCATCTCCAATACCAGAAATTTTTCAAGAAACACTTGAGATTTTAAGGAAACAATAATGCCTATTATATTTATTAAGGAGGTTATCTTAATTGGCTACAACTGTTACCGTTTTAGATGAAATTGCTATGCAGAGAGCTTTAACTCGGATTTCTTATGAAATCATTGAGCGCAATAAAGGGATTGATCATTTAATTTTGGCAGGAATTAAAACACGTGGAATACACATTGCCAATCGAATTGCAGAACGTATCGAGCAAATTGAAGGAAAGATGATTCCAGTTGGAGAATTGGATATTACTTTATATCGAGATGATCGTCATTTTCCTGATGAAGTTGGAAATCCTGAAGTTAAAGGACAAAATTTTTCTGTCTCAGTAGAAAATAAGGTCGTTATATTAGTTGATGATGTTATCTTTACTGGTCGAACAATTAGAGCAGCAATGGATGCTGTAATTGATCTTGGAAGACCTAAAAAAATCCTTGTTGCCTCATTGATTGATAGAGGACATCGTGAAATTCCAATTAAAGCAGATTTTATTGGGAAAAATATTCCAACTTCAATGAAAGAACAGGTTAAAGTATCTGTTATAGAAGTGGACCATAAAAATGCTGTAGAAATTATCAAAACTGAAGAAATCTAAAAAAACATGCCTATCTTCAACTTGTACACTACAAAAGTGATAAGAGGGGATAGGCATGTTTTAAGCTATAGTTAACTTTTTTTCAGTTTATTTATTAATTCTTCTTTAGGCGTTACATAATAAGTCGTTTGGCCTTCATAAATGACGAATCCAGGTTTAGCACCGTTTGGTTTTCGGATATGTTTGACTTGAACTGTATCAACAGGGACTGAAGCAGATAAACGATATTTACTAAAATATGCAGCAATTGCTGCAGCTTCTTCTATAGTCTCTTCAGAAGGATGCTCACTTCGTATAATAACATGTGATCCCGGAATATCTTTAGTGTGTAACCACCAATCTGTTTTTCGGGCTGTTTTCATAGTCAATTCATCATTTTGCAGGTTGTTTTTTCCTACCAGTATCAAGGTGCCATCCGAAGATAGAAATTGATCTGGTTTTGTGGACTGACGTTTTTTTCCTTTTTGTTGCTTGCGTTTTTTCTTTATATATCCGCCGGCTTGTAACTCATCTCTTATATCTTCGACATCTCTTGGAGAAGCTACTTCCATTTGTGTCATGACTGACTCTAAATACTGAATTTCTGCTTTTGTGCTTTTTATCTGACCTTCAAGATGCTTAATAGCATTTTTTAATTTTTGATATCTAGAAAAATAAGCCTGAGCATTTTTAGAAGGGGTTTTACGGGGATCCAAATCTATTTCAATTTTTTCATTTTCCTCATAGAAATTATCTAGAGTAACGGACTCCATCCCTTGTTCAATCTCATGAAGATAGGCCGTTAAAACTTCTCCCTTAATACGATATTGATCTGCTTTTTGAGTTTGCTGCCACTCTTTTTCAAGCTTAATCAATTTCTTTTCATTTCGTTCCGTTTCATTTTTTACTAGACCGAATAGATCATTGGCTTGTTGCTGAACTCGATCTCGTTCAGATTTATTACCATAAAAACGATCTGCACAAGCACTAAGCGTTTTAAATAGGATTTGTTCTCCCACAAGTGAATCGTATTTGACAGCTGTAAAATATTCTTTGTTTTTGACTTTTGTCAAAGTAGGAGTTAAATTCTGCTTTTTATATGGCTCCATAAATTTTTGGAAAACTAGGGCTGGCGCATCGTCAGGATGCGTTTCTATTTGAAAAGCTAATTCTTCTGCAGAATCTTTACCAAAACCTTGAAAGGTTTGCTGTATCCATTTAACTTTTTCATTAGTAGGTAATGACGCGATCGGTAATGGTTTATCAAAGTGGAAAGGGTTGTTCTTGTTTTGGGTTGGTGCTTGTCTATATTGGGCACCCGGCACTAAAGTACGATAGGTATTTTGGCTTGATGAGATATGTCGGATTGTTTCAAGGATTTTTTCTTCCTGCTTTTTAACCAATAAAATATTGCTGTGTCTACCCATAATCTCAACAATCAGTACTAGATTTTCTATATCTCCCAATTCATTACGACTATTAAATGAAAACTCAACTACTCTGTCGTTTTCAAATTGCTTTATATCCTCTAGAATTGCTCCATCCAAATACTTCCTCATTACCATACAAAACTGGGGTGGAGAAGTAGGGTTTTCAAAAGGTATATCAGTTATCTGCATGCGAGCGTACTGGGGATGTGCAGATAATAAGAGCTGAATATTTTTTCTATTGGCACGAATTTTAAAAATGACTTCGTTATCATAAGGTTGCTGAATTTTCGCAACTCTTCCACCTATGAGTGTTTCTTTCAATTCCGTTACCATTGCATGTGTAAATAATCCATCAAATGACATTTTAACTGTCTCCTTTCAGACGAGACTCCTTTTTAGTATAGCATTTTTAAGAGGTCAACACCATTCTACAGTAACAAAAACCATTGCCCAAGTAATTAAACAATGGTATAGTTGACACGTACAAATAGTTGTTTTCAGCATGAAATCAGTTTAGAAAGTGAGCGATGATATGACACCATCAGTCGATACGAATGAAATTTTATTAAAACTGGCAGAACTACAATCCTTATATAAAAAAATGACTCAGAATTTACTGACAGATTATAATATATCTGCTTCTGCTTTAAATCTAATTGAAATTCTTGGAGAAGAACAAGCTACCCTAAAGTCAATTACTGAACAAAGCCAATTAGATAAATCAACAGTTAGCAGACAGATGAATACTTTAGTTAAAAACGGCTTAGTCGTTAAAACAACTGGTGATGACAAACGGTATGCTTATTTTACTCTATCTGAAGATGCTAAATCAAAATTTCAAGAGTACAATACTGCTGCTCAAAAGATATTCTCAGACATTCTGGAAGGGTGGACTGAAGAAGAAAAGCAATTACTTTCAGTATTAATAGGTAGATTAAATAGAAGTTTGACAAATGGACTATCTAAAATCCAATAGTTATAATAGATTTCATATTAAGAAAAGAGGAATCTTATGCCTTTAGGTAGAAAAAAATCCAATCCTTATCGTTTAGCAATTTTAGGAATATTAACAGCAATTATATTGATTCAGAACTTTGTACCATTCTTAGGAAATATTCCAATACCGCCACTTAATCCAACAATCATTCATATTACTGTCATTGTTGCAACATTGACTTTAGGAACGAAAGACGGGATGATCATAGGTGCTGTATGGGGCATTACAAGAATGGTTAGAGCTTATACTGTACCAGCAACACCTCTGGATTGGTGGTTATGGACTAATCCTCTTATAGCTTTGTTACCGCGTATTTTAATTGGTTTACTGACAGGTTGGAGTTATCAGTTCCTGAAGAAGTTCTGGCCTGATAAAGATAGAATTTCTATGGCAATATCTGCGGTTATTGGTTCTTTCACAAATACAATTTTAGTTTTGCTCTTTATCTATATCTTTTATGGGGCTAGATATGCTCAGGCGATAAATGTTGATTTAAGTAATCTTGCAGGAGTTCTTCTAGTTATAGTCGGAACAAGTGGCGTGGCAGAAGCTATCGTTGCTGCTATCGTTGCTCCTTTGATCACTAATCCTCTTAAAAAAATCAAACATTAAATTCAAATATATTAGAAAGTCTTTTAAGGTTACCTACCTTAAAAGACTTTTTTTAACTAAAACAAGCGTTTTATTTTCTATTATGTTTGAATCATGCTAAATTTGTTCTGTACAAACTATTTGAAAGGGGTAAGAAAAATGAGAGCAGTAACATTTCAGGGTAAAGAAAAAATGCAGGTAACGACCGTTCCAGATCCTATAATTGAAGAGCCTACTGATGCTATTATCAGAGTTACCTCAACAGCTATTTGTGGATCTGATTTACATTTATATCATAATGGGAATCTTGTTTTAAATGATGATTATATTGTAGGACATGAACCAATGGGAATCATTGAAGAAGTTGGACCAGATGTAAAGCATCTTAAAGTTGGTGATAGAGTTGTAGTTTCATTTAATGTTAGTTGTGGTCATTGTGATTTTTGTAAAAACGATATGGAAAGCCAGTGTGATGAATCAAATAAGAACCCGGAAGTTGATTATGGTGGGTTGTTTGGATTTGGTAAATTAAACGGGGATTATCCTGGTGGACAAGCAGAATTCATGCGTGTAGCTCATGCTGACCATTCTGTATTCAAAGTACCGGATAATGAAGTTCCAGATGAGAAGGTTTTGTTTTTATCTGATATCGTTCCAACAGCTTGGTGGAGTGTAGAACACGCTGGTGTAAAACCAGGTGATACTGTCATTGTACTTGGTTCTGGACCAGTTGGGCTATTTGCTCAAAGGTTTGCTAAAATGAAAGGTGCTAAAAGAGTTATTGCAGTAGACAGCGTTAAACATCGCTTGGAGTATTCAGCGAAAAAAATCGGAATTGAAACGTTGAATTTTGAAGAAGTTGATATACCTAGTATGGCGCTTTTGGATATGACACACGGCGGAGCCGATGTTGTGATTGATTGTGTTGGAATGGATGGAAAAGAACGAAAACTTGAAAAAGTGACTAATCTGATTTCTCCTCAAAAAGGAACAACAAGACCAATTGAAATGGCCAGTGCAGCAGTCAAAAAATTTGGTACAATCATGTTAACCGGTGTTTATTTAACTCCAGCAACAACTTTTCCAATCAATCATATATTCGCTAGAAATGTAACCTTAAAAACTGGACAAACTCCAGTGCCGCATCTAATGCCGAAGCTTTACGAAAAAATCAGAAATAATGAATTTGATCCTACAGATATTATTACGCACACTATGCCACTAGAAGATGCCGCTAAAGGCTATGATATTTTCGATAAAAAAGAAGACAATAATATAAAAGTAGTGCTCAAACCTTAATTAACTAGTACTTTGCACGCTTTCTGTTTAATTGTAATGCAGAAAGCGTGTTTTTGTTGTTTAGTTGTTATGCGATATACTCAATATTGAAATCTTTGTGTGATAAACTATCCTAATAATATGAAAAAGTGTAATATTATAAAGGAGATACAGTTTCATGAAAAGAAATCACTCAAATCAATCTCGTACTGAAAGAAACAAACCTGAAAATAAATTCGATAAAATTTACTATATTGTAATTGCTGTTCTAGTCTTAATTTTATTGGCTTTGCTCACTTATGTTTTTGTCATTCGTGATAATAATACAAATCAACTTTCAGAAAATATAGCACCTAGCTCAGAATTAAATACTGAGATTGATCAGAATGAAACAGGAGAAACGGATCAGAATGAAAATGAAGAAAATCAGGCAGAATCTGATGAACTAAGTCAAGACGAAAATAGTGAAGAAGACAGTCAAGATCAAGTGGAAAATGATGAAACAACTGATGAAAATGACAGTGAATCTGAATTAAATAATGTTGAAGAAGTTGATTCTGAGGATCCACTTGTTGAGAAAGCTTATACTGGACAATGGTCCCCAATCGGTACAGAACAATCTGGAGATCATATTACAAATTTCAATGATGGCTCACAAGATCGTATTGAAATCAACCAGGCTATTACATCAGTTACTGGATTAGAATCAGATACTATTATTGAATGGTGGATTGCCGGTGATGGTCCCAATCGAGTAGAAGCTACAGTCTCTAATCAAGGTGAATCAGAAGTATATAGAATTTATCTGCAGTTTATTGAAGAAGAAGGATGGCAGGCGACTCGAATTGAAGAATTATCGGAAGTTCCTTCTGAATATAAATGATAACTAATCATTTAAATATAAAAAGCATTCTAACCTCTTTATATAATAAGTTGTTAGAATGCTTTTTATTCATTCCTGATTCGATAGGGCCTTACAATCTTGATTCTTCCTTTTTAGTAAAAGTTCATGGTAAACTATTTATAATCATGTTAACAGTAGGAGGCAATTTATGAAATTATCAGGCGATAAGCTTAATGTGATTCAAGAAATATTGGATAAAACTGAAAAAGAAGTAGAAAATATGGATCCAGTCAATATCCTTATTGCAGGGAAAACTGGAGTAGGGAAAAGCACACTAATCAATAATATTTTTAGAGAAAAGTTAGCCGATACTGGAATTGGTAAACCAGTCACTAAACACTTGAGAAAAATTTCAAAACAAAGTATACCAATTGTACTTTACGACACTAGAGGATTAGAACTAGAGCAATCTATCCAAAATCAGGTAAAACAAGAAGTATTTGATTTAATTAAGAAACATAAAAACAGCCAAGAGGCAATACATGTTGCTTATTATTGTATTCAAGCTACCTCATCTCGTATTGAGGATATGGAGTTAGAATTAATAAGAGATATTGCGGATAAAATTCCGGTCATACTTGTATTAACTCAAGCTATCGGCAAACCAGCCGAAGAATTTAAAAGATATTTAGAAAACATGAATCTTCCAGTAGCAGCTATTCAAACGATCATGTCAGAACCATATGAAATTTCCGATGATTATGTTATCCCTGCTTTTGGCTTGAAAGAATTAGTAGCTAAATCCCTTCAGCTTATCCCAAAGGATGTACAAAAAGCTTTTACGAATGCCCAGCAGGCAGACATCGAGAAGAAAGCAAAAGATGCTAGACGCTGGGCAACTCGATATGTAGCGACGAGTTTTGGTGTAGGATTTATTCCGATCCCTTTTTCTGATGCCTCTGTGTTGGTGCCGATGCAAATAACGTTACTTGCTCATATAACAGCAATATTCGGTATTTCCTTAGATAAATCTACGATTGTTTCCATTGTAGCTGCTGTTGGCGGAACAAGTTCAGCTACTTTATTAGGTAAAACATTAGTAGCCAATGCTTTTAAATTCATTCCAGGTGCAGGGACTATTGTGGGTGGTATTATCAGTGGTACCACTGCATCGGTTGTTACTAGCGCTTTAGCAATTAGCTACATTGAAGTTCTTAGTGTGATTTCAGCAAAGGAAAAAGCTGGTGAATCGATCGACTTGTCCCTCATCGAAAAGCTGATGACCAGACAATTCAAAAAAAATATCAAACTAAATCGTAAACAGATCAATAATAAAGAATTGGAATTTGAAGAGGGGTCTGAATTAGAAACTGCATTAAATGAATATGATATTCAGCAAAATCAATCTTTACCTTTTTACAAAAAGATTATACCCACCATCAAGAAAACTATTGAGAAACATCAAAATAAACATTAAAAATCTATTATTTATATTCACGTATCCCTATTTTTGGTGCTCCACTAGATAGCATTTAATTTCATACTCTTAAATAGTTCTCTTAAAGGATTGTGTTGATTAGCTCCAGCTATTTCGAATCGAATTTCGTTGAGCAGTGGTCCTGCAATGGTCTATTACTTCATTACATCCATTGTTTACCTTAGAAATTTACTATAAAATCAAACGTTAGAAATCAAAGACCCACTGGTATTCTTTGATTCCTAACGTTTTTTACTGTTCTAGAAGATTTTTCTATAATTACCTGAGAACAAATATAAAACTTCCACTTCCTAACGGAAATTAACCACATGGATATGTAAGCGGTATTACATTAATATATGAGTATCGAAAGAAAAAAACAGAAAGGAGGAAATAAAATGAAAAAGATTTTACTTGCTTGTTCATCAGGTATGTCAACAAGTTTACTGGTGACAAAAATGGAAGAAGAAGCAGAAAAACGCGGGGAAGAAGTTAAGATTTGGGCTGTAGCACAAGATAAAGCAGAGACCGACATGGAAGAAGCTGATGTTTTATTGATTGGCCCTCAAATGCGCTTTATGAAAAAGAAATTTGCAGTAACTGCTGAAAAAGTCGGGATCCCATTAGATGTAATTGATCCTGTAGCATATGGTAGAGTTGACGGAGTAGCCGTTTTAAATAAAGCTATTGAGTTAATTGATCAAAGTTAAACTGAGAGAAACTGGAGGACTAAAATGAATAAGTTTATGAGTGTATTAGAAGATATTCTTTTACCAATTGCAGATAAGCTAAACAATAACCGCTATCTGACAGCCTTAAGAAATGGTTTTATGGTAGCGTTACCCTTAATTATATTCGGATCAATTTTTGTTGTTATTGCTAACTTGCCATTTTTAGATAGAGTCATCAGCGAAGAAGCCTATACTGCCTATCAAAATGCATTAGGACCAGCTTCTGCTGCTACTTTAAGCATTATGGGATTATTTGTTATTATTGGTATAGGATTTAAAATGGTAGAACAGCGTGGAGGCGAGGCTATCTATGGAGGAGTAGTCGCCTTAGCATCATTTTTAGTATTGACACCACAAGTTCTTGAAGATGTTTCTGGTGTTATACCAACAAGTGCCTTAGGAGCAGAAGGAATGTTCTTAGGTATTTTTACAGCTTTTATATCTGCTGAGTTATATCACTTTTTTGTAAGAAAAAATCTGACAATCAAAATGCCAGCTGGGGTACCAGATGCTGTATCCAGATCATTTAGTGCATTGATTCCTATTACTTTAACATTGACCGTGTTTTTAGTCATTCGAATTCTATTTAGTTTTACATCATTTGAAACAGTTCAGAACTTCATATATACTTTAATTCAACAACCGCTTACAGCATTAGGTAGTGGACTACCTGCTACAATTATTGCTGTATTATTGATTCAAGTATTCTGGTTCTTTGGGTTACACGGACAAATTATTGTTAACTCTGTTTTTGATCCAATCTGGTATTCTCTAAACGAGCAAAACCTTTCTGCTTTCCAATCTGGCGAAGAATTACCAAATATTGTTACGAAACAATTTATGGATACTTTTATCGTTGGTATTGGTGGATCCGGGATGACTTTAGCAGTTATTGTTGCAATTTTCGTAGTAACTAAGAGTCGTCAGCTAAGAGAACTTGGAAAACTTGGTGGACCCGCTGGTATATTTAATGTTAATGAGCCTATTATCTTTGGGTTACCGATTATCATGAACCCATTAGTATTGATTCCTTGGTTACTAGCACCAGTAGTTGTAGCAATCGTAACATACTTTGCGATGGATATTGGATTCGCTCCAAAACCAGCTGGACTGATAGTTCCATGGACAACTCCCGCATTGCTGAGTGGATATTTAGCAACGGGAAATAAAATCATGGGTGCAGTTATGCAACTAATCAATATGGGTATTGTTTTTGTAATTTGGTTACCGTTCTTGAAAGTATTAGACAATCAATATTACGGCGAAGAACAAAAAGCACAAACTACGAAATAAGTTAAATAACAATAGAAAATTGCATAAAGGGAATCGGATGTCTTTGAACATTCGCTTTCCTTTTAGTTTTTATGGAGGATTATATGATGGATACAATGACTGAGGTTGCGTTCCAAATTATCTTGTTTGCAGGTAATGGAAAATCAAGCGCGATGGAAGCAATTCATGAAGCAAAAGATGGTAACTTTGAAGAAGCCGATAATAAACTAAAAGAGGCAAGTGAAGAACTAGGAAAAGCTCATCAACATCAGACTAAGCTACTTCAAAATGAAGCTAGGGGAGAGGAACAGCCACTGAATATTATCCTTGTTCATTCACAGGATCACTTAATGACTGCTATGACTGTTCGAGATCTAGCTGTTGAACTAGTTGAGATATATAGAACAAGATAAGGAGGAAATACAAATGTCATTAGACTATCAATTTCCAGAAAATTTCTGGTGGGGAAGTGCCGCTTCAGCAACACAGACTGAAGGTGGAGAGAATGGAACCAAAGGTAAAAATATCTGGGATCAGTGGTATGAACAGGAGCCTAATCGTTTCTTTGAAAATGTAGGCCCTGAAGTTACTTCTGACTTTTATAATCGTTATAAAGAAGATATTGCTAATATGAAAAAAATTCATCATAATAGTTTTAGGTTGTCAATATCATGGGCACGATTGATTCCAGGTGGTACAGGAGAAGTTAATCCTGAAGCAGTTGATTTTTATTCCAAAGTGATTGATGACTTGATTGAAAATGGTGTAGAACCGTTTGTAAACTTGTATCACTTTGATATGCCTTTGGAATTACAGGAAATCGGTGGATGGGAAAATCGCAAAGTCACCCAAGCATATGCTGATTATGCAGAAAAGGTATTTGAATTATTTGGAGATCGTGTCAAGAAATGGTTCACGTTCAATGAGCCTGTCGTACCAGTAGAAGGAGGGTATTTATACGACTTTCATTATCCTAACATCGTTGACGCAAAGAAAGCTGTTCAAGTAGGCTATAATACAATGATTGCTCATGCTAAAGCAGTTAAGCTTTATCATGAAAATTACGATGGTAAAATTGGCATTGTTCTTAACTTAACGCCTTCATATCCCAGAAGTCAAAATCCTGCAGATTTAAAAGCTTCTCATATTTGTGATTTATTCTTTAATAGAAGTTTTCTTGATCCAGCAGTAAAAGGAGAATACCCACAAGATTTGATTGACTTACTTGCTGAATATAATCAACTTCCAGAGACCGAACCTGAAGATAAAGATTTACTCAAAGAGAACCTTGTAGATTTACTTGGAGTAAATTATTATCAACCCAGAAGAGTTAAAGCGAGAGATTCCCAACCGAATCCAGATAGTCCTTTTATGCCTGACTGGTTCTTTGATAATTATGAAATGCCTGGAAGAAAGATGAATCCTTATCGTGGATGGGAAATCTATGAAAAAGGTATTTATGATATTATGATTAATTTAAAAGAAAACTATGGGAATATTGAGTCCTTTATTTCTGAAAATGGTATGGGCGTTCAAAATGAAGAACGATTCTTAGTTAATGGACGCATTGAAGATGATTATCGTATTGATTTTATAAAAGAACATTTAAAATGGCTGCACAGATCAATTCAAGAAGGATGTAATGTGAAAGGCTATCACCTATGGACATTTATGGATAACTGGTCTTGGATGAATGCTTACAAAAACCGTTATGGATTCTTTTCAGTCGACCTTAAAACTCAGCAAAGAACGGCGAAGAAAAGTGCTTCGTGGTTTGCAGAAGTGTCAGAAAAAAATGGTTTTAACGATTAGAATTGAACAGTTTAACACATAAGCGTAGTGATAAAGGATTACTGCGCTTTTACCATGTGTTAAAGTTCCGGAAAGGAGGAAGTCTAATGGAAAATAGAAAAGTCAAGATTCTAAATATTTTGTCTTCTGCTAATACACCCATTACAAGCACTCAGTTAGCAGCGGTTACTGAGGTTTCTTCTAGAACAATCCGAGAAGATATCAAGGAATTAAATACAGACTTAAAAATAAATGGCGCTCAAATAGAAGCTTTAAAAGGCAAGGGTTTTAAAATCACTATTTTTAATGAGTTTTTATATAATCAATATTTAGAACAAATTGATCATTCATTAGATCAAATCAGTAATAATCCCGATACCCCGAATGAGCGTATCGATTATTTGTTAAATCTTTTTTTAAGTGAAAGCAATCCTGTAAAACTGGATGATCTAAGTGAAGAAATACACGTTAGTCGGTCGACTATTCAAGCAGATTTAAAAACAGTCAAACAATTGCTTGAACCATATTCTCTAAAATTAATCAGTCGTCCAAATTATGGAATAAGTTTAAAAGGAACAGAATTAAACCGTCGATTTGCTATCTCAGAGTTTTTATTCAACCAACAAAAGGCTGGACCTAGTCTTCTACAAATGCAACATGTAAGCTCTATTGCTGAAATCAATGAACTTATTTTAAATAATATGTGGTCTATTTTACTTGAGCAAATTAACCGTAATGAGATTGTACTTTCTGATGTAGCATTGAATAATTTGTTTGTACATATTGTTATTGCTTACAAACGAATCAAAGAAGGCTATAGTGTAGCTCTAGTTGAAAAAGATTTATCAGAGATTCAAACACAGAAAGAATACAAGGTTGCTACTAAAATTGTTGAACAGATAGAGCAAACATTACATGTTACTTTCCCAGCGATTGAAATCGCTTATATCGCGATTCATCTGCTTGGTACGAAACTAATTGGTGAATCCAATAATTCAACGACTCAATATGAGCAGGTTATTGATCCAATGATTCAAAAATTAATTGACCAGATCCTTTTACAGTTGAAAAAAGAACTTAATTTATCTCTTTTAAATGACCAGGAACTGATTATGAGTCTAGCTTTACATTTAAAACCAGCAATCAATCGTTATAAATTCAATATGAATATTCGTAATCCTATGTTAGAAGATATTAAATCGCACTACCCTCTTGCTTTTGAAGCAGGAATTATTGCAGCGCTTGAAATCAAAAAAGCTTTATCCGTGGAAATCGATGAGAATGAAGTAGCCTATATCGCTTTGCATATAGGTGCAGCAATGGAGAGAGAAAAGGAAAAACATTTCTTAAAAAAATGCTACATTGTCTGTGCTTCAGGAATAGGTAGTTCTAAACTAATTCAGTACAAGGTCACTGCGGAATTCCGTTCAGAAATAGAAGTCGTCGGTACGACGGAATTATATAGAATTCACGAAATCCCTTATGATAATATCGATTTTATTATCAGCGCTGTACCTATCAAAGATACACTGCCGGTACCCATTATAGAGGTTAATACGATTTTAAGTCACTATGATTTGTCAAGAATTGAACACTTTATAAAGGATGTTCACTCAGATCCTATTGCGTTTATCGATGAAGATCATACCTATTTGAACCAGTCGTTAAAGTCTAAACAAGAAGTTTTTAACTTTTTAGTTGATAAACTGACACCAATACATGCTTTACCAGCAGACTACCAGTTATTACTGGAAAAAAGAGAAGAAATTGCACCAACATCGTATGGAAATAATGTGGCTATCCCACATCCTATTACTCCTCAAACTTCAAAAACATTTTTAACATTTTGTACATTAGATCAGCCCATTATTTGGGGAGAAAGAAAAGTCCAATTCATCTGCTTGTTGAATGTTGAAAAAGACAGTCGGGAAGATTTGCAGTTGTTATATGACATTCTAGGAAAAATTGTTAACACTCCTGCTATCGTTGCGAAATTGCTGCAGTGTTCATCTTATAATGACTTTATTTCCATCATTCAAACGCTAGCAAATAAATAAACTATATATATGATATAAAGATACTTTTAGCGAAGTATCTTTTTTATTTGTATTGTACAGAGTCTGCATTAGATTAGCTCAACGAATGGATTGTATATTTATTTTTAACTTTTTTTCAAGTATAATATAGTTATATAATTGATTGAAAGGAGTGTAAAAGTTTGACTGAACAACTTTTTGAGCATGTAAAGAATAATTTTGGAATCACATTTCATGATAATGAGTTATTGATTGAAGCCTTTACTCATTCATCCTATGCGAATGATCACCGAGACTTAACATTAAAAAATTTAGAACGTTTAGAATTTTTAGGCGACGCTGTGTTAGAATTAACAGTTTCTGAATATCTGTACAAAAAATTTCCCGAATTACCAGAAGGTCAATTAACTCGTATGCGTGCTTCTATCGTCAGAGCAGAAAGTCTGGCAAAATTAGCAAAGGAATGTGAATTAGCTCAGTTTCTTCGTCTGGGAAAAGGTGAAGAGCTAATGAACGGACGCAAGAGACCATCACTATTGTGTGATGTTTTTGAAGCCTTCGTTGGTGCCATATTTTTAGATCAGGGAATGGAAACTGTAATGGATTTTCTAAGACGAGTTTTATTTCCTAAAATTGATTCCGGTGCTTTCTCTCATGGGATGGATCATAAAACAGCTTTACAGGAGTTATTGCAGAAAAACGGTGTCGTAACAATAGCGTATCAGGTCATAAAAGAAATTGGACCTGATCATGATCGGCAATTCGTTGTAGAAGTGTTTGTAGAAGGAGATTCATTAGGTACTGGTAAAGGTCGTTCTAAAAAGGGAGCAGA
The DNA here is from genome assembly GCF_001895285.1 of Marinilactibacillus sp. 15R. Classification (NCBI taxonomy): domain Bacteria; kingdom Bacillati; phylum Bacillota; class Bacilli; order Lactobacillales; family Carnobacteriaceae; genus Marinilactibacillus; species Marinilactibacillus sp. 15R. The sequence continues at coordinate 1,985,318 of NZ_CP017761.1, read as the reverse complement.
ACAAGAAGCTGCTAGAGTTGCCTTACAGACATTAGAAAAAAATAGTTAAATGAAACGAAAAAGAGTATTTTTCTTTTATCGCTTTATACGTTAGCAAGGAGAGAAAACGTCTGTGCAATTAAAGAGGCTAGAACTAAAAGGGTTTAAGTCGTTTGCCGACAAAACGACACTGGAATTTAACGATGGTGTTACAGCTGTGGTTGGACCAAACGGTAGTGGAAAAAGTAATATAATCGAAGCCATTCGCTGGGTAATGGGAGAACAATCTGCCAAGAATCTTCGCGGGGGGCGGATGCATGATATTATATTTTCTGGTACTGACTCAAGAAAATCAGTAAACATTGCAGAAGTCACCTTGATTTTAGATAATCAAGATGGCTTTCTTCCTGTCGACTTTGAAGAAGTAAGTGTAACTCGCCGAATCAATCGAAATGGTGAGAGTGATTATTTTATGAATAAACAGACTTGTCGTTTAAAAGATATTGTAGATTTATTCATGGATTCTGGATTAGGAAAGGAATCTTTCTCTATTATCTCTCAAGGTCAAGTCGAGGCAATCTTTAATAGTAAAGCAGAGGACCGTCGTTCCATTTTTGAAGAAGCTGCAGGTGTTTTTAAATACAAGATGCGAAAACAGAGTGCAGAAAGAAAACTGGAAGATACACAAGATAACCTTGACCGGGTACAGGATATTCTTTATGAATTAGATGCACAAGTAGAACCATTGAGGATTCAAAGTGATTTAGCAAAATCATATATTGAACAAAAAGAAGAATTAACCGGAATTGATATTGGATATACAGTAATGAAGATCCAACAGTTACAACAAACGGTAGAGAACAATCAGGAAAAGCTCTCTGTAGTTACTGGAGACCTTACTGAACTGACGCAGTCAATTGATGATGATAATCGAGATTTTCAAAAATATAAACTTGATCATCTCAAACTGGAACAACAGCGAGAAGAGTTGCAAAATAAGTTATTACAGATTGTCCAATCAATCGAACGTACGGAATCAGCTTTAACACTTTATGCAGAAAAAGAGAAACATAAAGAAGCATTTGTAACTGAAAAAAAAGCAGCAATTAAAAGATTAGACGAACAGAAGTCAGCCATCACAACACAGCTTGATAGTGTAACTGTCAAATCAAAGAGGCTATCTGAAAAAGAAACAGCTTTAGAAAACGAGATTAACGAAAAACAGGCACAAAAAGAACGTTTAGAAGGCAATAGAGAAGAAGCTATAGAAAATCTACGTGCAGCTTATATTGATCTAATGCAAGAACAAACCACTTTAAAAAATGAACAAACTTATCTGGAGCGTCAACTACAACAACAAGCTGTTTCTAAAGAAAAAGTTTCAAGAAATTCAGTAAAAACATCTCAAGAACTGAATGAACTCGAAAAAGAAGTTGCTGCTAAATCAGAACTTCATTCTCAGCTTGAAAAAGAAGTAAATAATTTATTGAATTCTTTTCAGTCGACAAAAGAGCAACTGAATGCATTGACTAGTTCGATTGAAAATAAAGAATTGCGTCTAAATCAATCTCAAAGTAAATTGCAGCAAGCCATTGCAAAGAGAACAAGCTTGCTTGAAATGCAGGAGAATTATGCAGGCTATTTTGCTGGTGTAAAAGCGGTGATGAAACAAAAATCACAATTAACTGGGATTATAGGTACTGTTGCTGATCTAATCGAAGTACCCAAATCATACGTTGAAGCAATCGATACAGTATTATCCTCGACCAGTCAATTCATCGTGGTAGAAGATGAATTGGCTGGTCGTGAGGCAATTCAATATCTAAAAGCGACACGAGCCGGCAGAGCTACTTTCCTGCCACTTACTACGATCCAGCCCCGCCTGATAAGACCAGAAATCAAAAACTCTGCCAAACAAATTCCAGGTTTTATCGGGATAGCAAGTGAGTTAATTCATTATAATGACCGAGTTTCAAATATACTGGAAAATTTATTAGGAAATACCATTGTAGCAGAATCATTAGAAGCTGCGAATACAATAGCTCGAACAGTCAATTATCGTTACCGGGTCGTTAGTCTTCAAGGAGACATGATGAATGCCGGAGGATCAATGACTGGCGGAGGCGGAAAACGGTCTTCCAATTCTCATCTTTTTTCTCAAAAAAAGGAATTAAAAGATTTAAATATTTTTATAGATGAAGCAGAAAAAACAGTCCAGCTACGCAGAAAAGAAATTTCCAAAGACAAAGATGCTCTGGCAATAGTGAACAATAAACTGGAAGAGATTCGATCAAACGGAGAAGAGAAAAGAGTAGAAGAAAAACAACTTCAGAATGAACTCAATTCTGTTGAAGAAAAACGTACTCGTCTCAGCAGAGAGCAGCAAGCATTATCCTATGAATCTGGCCTCGTGGAAAAAGAATTCTCTAACAGCCAAAAACGGTTAGAAGAAATTAGTACTGAAAGAAAACTGATTGAAGATAAAATGGAGAAGCAGAAAAAAGAAATGAACGAATTATCTGCTGAAAAAGAAGATATAGAAACTCAAAAACTTCTAATCCAGAATGAGCTGGAAACACTGATAACAAATTTACAGTCTGTCAATGAACAGCAAGCAGCTGTAAAAGCCGAAGTCGCTCATTTTAAAAATCAGAAAAATCAAATTGATGAAAATATTGAATTATTGCACGCTGACCTTAAGGCTTATGAAGCTGGGGAAAATTTCGGATCCAAGGAAGAACTACAACAACAATTACTAAATTACAAGCAAAATAACAAACAACTTCGAGAAAGAGAAGCTTCTATGAAATCTGAAATACAAAATACTGAAGCTATACAGACCCAAATCGAAAATCGCTTAGTTGCTAAACAAGCCGATAAACAAAGACTTAGTGATTTGAAATCCAAAATTGAAATTGAATCTTCCCGTGCAGATGTTTCATTAGATCATCTATTAACTTATTTATCAGAAGAATATGGATTGAGTTTTGAAGAAGCCAGACTTGATCCAATTGAATTATCAGAAGAAGAAGCTCAGAAAAAAGTTAAATTATTAAAAAAAGGAATTGAAGAATTAGGCCCTGTAAATATTGGAGCGATTCAGGAATATGAAAAAGTATTTGACCGGTTCACTTTTTTAAGTGATCAACAACGGGACTTGCTTGAAGCCAAAGCAAAACTTTACGATACGATGGATCAGATGGATTCAGAAGTTGCTAAACGCTTTAAAGAAACTTTTGATCTGATAAAAGAACAGTTCACTCTCGTTTTCCCCCGTATGTTTGGGGGAGGAAAAGCTGAATTACGATTAACTGATCCAGAAAATCTTTTAACTTCTGGAGTTGAAATTGTTGCTCAGCCACCTGGAAAAAATTTACAGTCTTTAAGTCTCTTATCCGGCGGCGAAAGAGCATTAACAGCTATTTCTTTACTATTCGCCATTATAGAAGTGCGTCCTATTCCATTTTGTATATTAGATGAAGCAGAAGCTGCATTGGATGAAGCTAACGTTTCAAGATTTGGAAAGTATTTGCAGAACTTTTCAATGAACACTCAATTCATTGTTATCACTCACAGAAAAGGAACCATGGAAGAAGCTGATAGCTTATATGGAGTTACAATGCGGGAAAAAGGTGTTTCAAAATTAGTATCTGTAAGGTTGAAGGATGTTGAACAAATAGAAGGTGTCTCTTGACCCATAGAAATCATTCAATCTTTCAAAATGCTCATTTATTTTTCTAATTAGGTAAAAATTCTTTCAATATAACAAATCAATTATTTTATTTAGGAGCGTGCAGAGTGGGAATTAAATTAATAGCATTAGATTTAGATGGAACCTTGTTGAATAAAGAAAAAGAAGTTTCAGAAGAAAATAGACAAGCAATCCAGCGGGCAAAAGATGCTGGTATTAAGGTTGTTTTGTGTACTGGAAGACCCTTAAAAGCGATTCTTCATATTCTTGAAGCTTGTAACTTACTCGAAGATGGTGATTTGGGAATCACTTATAACGGTGGCCTGATTCAGTGGACGCGAACAGGAGAAAGCTTAAGTCAAATAACTATGAGTAAAGAAGAAGTTTTAGAAATCTATGAACTAAGTAAAACACTAGACGTTCCTTGTAATTTCATTGATTTGAATACTGTTTATGAACCAGGTTATCCAAATGGTAAAAATTCATTATATCCAACTATAATGAATTTACTTCCTTTTAAACCTATTAATACTGCTTCCCTTCCAGATTCCACTGCTATGAATAAGCTAATATTTTGCTGGCATGAGTTTGAATTGGATGAAGCAATCAGAAAAATACCTGCTGAGTATTATGATAGATATACAATAATGAAGTCACGTCCAAATTTGCTTGAAATCCTGCCTAAAGCTGTAGATAAAGGAAAAGGATTAGCATTGCTGGCAAAGGAATTGGCACTAGATGTGAGTGAAATCATGGCAATTGGGGATCAGGAAAATGATCTGGCAATGATCCAGTATGCGGGTATTGGAGTTGCTATGGAAAATGCTACTGATGAAGTGAAAAAACATGCAGATCTTATTACAAAGTCGAATGTCGACCATGGTGTTGCTTATGCTATTGATCAATATGTGTTAAACTGATTTAAATAGCATTTGACTGTTATTCTAAATAATCTACTACATTTAAATAGAAAGTTGGGAAAACATGGGATTATTCGATAAAATCAAATCCGCCTTTACGAATACAGATAAAGAAATTAAATTGCCAGAAGAAACTGAACAAAAACAACTTGAACAAGTAAAAAAAGAACAAGAAAAAGCGAATTCATATGAAAAAGGTTTGCAGAAGTCCCGTCGCTCATTCACACGTCGCTTAAATGAACTTTTTGCTAATTTCCGTTATGAAGATGAGGAATTCTTTGAAGAATTGGAAGATTTGCTGATCGAATCAGATGTTGGTTTCGAAGCAACGATGTATATTTCTGAAACATTAAGACAGGAATCTAAAGTGCAGAATGTTAAAAGTATGGCAGATGCAGAACGAGTTATCGTTCAAACAATGGTCGATTTATATGGGGAAACTAATCCGGATCATCATATATTTAATGATAACCCAAACGGTTTAACAGTCATTTTGTTCGTGGGCGTTAATGGTGTGGGGAAAACAACTACAATAGCTAAAATGGCTCATCAATATATTGACCAAGGGAAAAAAGTGGTTATGGCAGCCGGTGATACATTTAGAGCAGGTGCTATTGAACAATTACATGTTTGGGGAGACCGGGTAGGCGCACAAGTCGTGTCAACTAAACAAGGTGGAGACCCCGCTGCAGTTGTTTATGACGGAATCGTTCAAGCAAGAGAACATCAGGCTGATGTTTTACTTATTGACACCGCTGGTCGTCTTCAAAATAAAAAGAATTTAATGAATGAACTAGAGAAAATGAAACGCGTCATCAGCAGAGAAATTCCTGATGCTCCTCATGAAACTTTGTTGGTGCTGGATGCAACAACTGGTCAGAATGCATTAAATCAAGCAAAAATCTTTAAAGAGACAACAGACGTTACAGGAATCGTATTGACTAAAATGGATGGTACTGCCAAAGGTGGAATCGTGCTTGCAATTGGTAAAGAATTGAACATCCCTGTGAAATTCGTTGGACTTGGTGAGACTATGAATGATCTTCATCCTTTTGATACAGAAAAATTTGCTTATGGATTATTCAAAGAACTAATCCAGCAGACAGCCTAGAGGAGCATATAAATGGAACTAGAGAAAACACTTCAAATGAATACTCTTTTCAGTTTCTATGGACCACTTCTAACGAATAAACAACAAGAATATATGAGATTATATTATGGAGATGATTATTCACTAGGTGAAATCGCCGAGGCTTTTGGTATCAGCAGGCAAGCTGTCTATGATAATATAAGACGATCAGAAACAATTTTAAATGATTATGAAGAAAAACTGCATTTAGTTGAAGACTTTGATCGAAAACAAGATGCACTAAATGAGATTCGTTCATACGCAGAAAAAAATTATGCCAATGATAAGACATTATTGCATTTACTTCATAAAGTAAGCTATGAACCTAAACGAGAGGGGAAATAACCTGAATGGCCTTTGAAGGATTAACTGGACGTTTGCAAGATGCATTTTCTGGTCTTCGCAAAAAAGGAAAGATTACAGAAGCTGATGTTAAAGATGCAATGCGTGAAGTACGTTTGGCTTTACTTGAAGCCGATGTCAACTATAAAGTTGTTAGAGAATTTGTTAAAACTGTAAGAGAAAAAGCAATTGGGGAAGAAGTCCTTGAAAGTATTAATGGAGGACAACAAGTCGTTAAGATTGTTAATGATGAGTTGACTCATTTAATGGGAGGAACACAAGAAAAGATCATCTTCGCTGATCGTGGACCAACTGTTTATATGATGACTGGTCTACAAGGTGCTGGTAAAACAACAACTGCTGGTAAACTAGCGAATTATTTACGTAAACATGAAAACAAAAAACCTATGATGGTTGCTGCAGATATTTATCGTCCAGCTGCGATTGATCAATTACAGACCGTTGGAAACGACTTGAATATTCCTGTATTTAGTATGGGGGATCAAGTGAGTCCAGTAGAGATTGCAGAAAAAGGAATACAAGAAGCGAAAGATACGAACCGAGACGTTGTTATTATTGATACCGCTGGTCGTCTGCATATCGATGAGACCCTCATGGATGAATTGGAAAATGTAAAAACAGCGGTAAATCCACATGAAATTTTCTTGGTCGTAGATGCCATGACTGGTCAAGATGCCGTTAATGTAGCAAATACATTTAATGATCGTTTGGACATTACTAGTGTTATTTTAACAAAACTAGATGGTGACACTCGTGGTGGGGCAGCTCTTTCCATCCGTTCGGTAACACAAAAACCAATCAAATTCACTGGTACCGGAGAACGCCTTGATGCTTTAGAACCATTCCATCCAGACCGTATGGCAAATCGAATTCTTGGAATGGGCGATATTCTTACATTAGTAGAGCGTGCCCAACAGGAAGTAGATGAGAAAAAAGCAGAAGAAATGGCTGTAAAAATGCGTGAAAATACGTATGATTTCAACGATTTCATTGAACAGATGGACCAAATGCAGAACATGGGACCCATGGAAGACTTATTAAAAATGATTCCAGGTGTCAACCAGATACCTGGAATGGATCAATTCGAAATGGATCCTAAAGAAATGGCTCATATGAAAGCAATTGTTATGTCCATGACTCCTGAAGAAAGAACTAATCCGGACCTATTATCTCAAAAACGCAGACGCAGAATTGCAAAAGGTTCTGCTAGAAATATTGCAGAAGTAAACCGGATGATCAAGCAGTTCAAACAATCAAAAGAAATGATGAGTAAAATGTCCAATGGCAACATGAGTGGTATGGAGAGCTTATTCGGCGGTGGAGTAAAAGGAAAACTAGGGAAAATGGCATTTAATAAAGCCTCCAAAAACTTTAATAAAAAGAAAAAGAAAAAGATTAGACGTAAAAAATAATACTATCGAAATAATACCCTGACAAATTATTGAATAAGTTTGTCAGGGTATTATTTTTTTAATTTCTGTTCTAGAGCCAGGCCTGCTTATCTTCTACATATTCTATAATTTTTGATAATTCTACCTCTTCGGCTATTTCCTCATTATTCAATAAAACAGCTAATCTTTCTGAATCAAATCCTAATTCCTGGCTCATTTCTTCTAATGTTAAACTTCTTGCTGTCTGTATTTCCTCTATTCTTGCCATATAGACGATTGTTTCAATTTCTCTGTCTGTCATTTCATCTTCAATAGAATATTCGGATTTAAGAATTTCTTTGATAGAAAAAATATCTAAAAATTTACCTATCCCTTTAGCAAATAGTTGAATTTGTCTCATAATATAGTCCTGATCTTCTAAGCTCATTTTAGGAACTCCTTTTATTTTTACTATAGCATAAATCAACTTAAAATAATTTTTTGTTCTGTAAAGAAAAAACACTTTACAACATAGTTCCCTCATGTTATGATAAGCTTCGTGAGATTGAGAGAAGGCATTAGTTGAAGTATTCAAGTAGTGCTGGACACTAACAGGAGGTGCAAGTTAAACATGGCAGTAAAAATTCGTATGAAACGTATGGGTTCTAAAAGAAAACCTTTTTACCGTTTAGTTGTTGCGGATTCTCGTGCTCCACGTGATGGTCGTATTATTGAAGCGGTTGGAACATATAACCCAGTATCAACACCGGCTGAAGTTAAAGTGGACGAAGAACTCGTTTTAAAATGGCTAAGAGAAGGCGCTAAACCGTCTGATACAGTTAAAAATCTTCTTTCTAAAGAAGGAATTATTAAAAAATTCCACGACGAAAAAAGAAGAAAATAATGAACTTAAAGATCTTACTTGATTGCTTTCAGTCAAGTAAGTGATCCTACATAAAAGGATGGTATTATGACTGATAAAGAAATGAGAGAATTGATTCTTACAATTGTCAATCCGTTAGTCAGTCATCCCGATGAAGTCAAACTTGACTTGCAAGACACCGATGAATTCCATGAATATCTATTATCGGTTCATCCTGATGATGTCGGTCGTGTGATTGGAAAGAAAGGACGAATTGCTAAAGCCATTCGTGCTATTGTCTATAGTATCCAATTTGACGGACCAAAACGTGTACGTTTAACAATTGTAGATTAATAGAGTAGTCTAGATTTTACTGATTCAAGTAAAATAAAAACTATAGTTCAATCCATGTTAGATAATTTGATGGTTAATAGGGAATGGGGATGCCTCTGAGGAGAACATCTCCATTTTCTTATATTATAGAATAATAAAAGGCAATGACCATTAGCAGTAAAACATTTTGCAAGCGTGTCTTTAGAAGCAGCGTATAGGAAGAGTAGTTTTTTCGATATTGTAAATAGACTATCTCATGGGAAGCTAGGCAGATTCGGCAATACACTAGATGGAGTACTATCTTATAGAATAAATATATTTTTAGGAGAAGGATAATGGAATATTTTGATGTAGGAAAAGTCGTCAATACACATGGTCTAAAAGGAGAAGTTCGAGTCATTTCAATTACAAACACACCGGAAGAGCGTTATTTTCCTGGAGCCGCGCTGATCTGGTTTGGTAAGGATAATGAACAGATTAAGTTAACTGTCCGTACACATAGAATCCATAAAAATTTTGACTTAGTTGCTTTTGATGGATATCCAACAATTAATGATGTAGAAAAATTCGTGGGTGGATTACTAAAAGTCAGTGAAGATGATCTACTTGAACTAAATGATGATGAATTCTATCTACATGAGATTATTGGTTGCACAGTTATAGACGAAGAAGGTACTGAATTGGGGAAAGTGAAAGAAGTTCTTTCACCTGGTGCCAATGATGTCTGGGTTGTTCAACGTGAAGGAAAACGTGACTTACTGCTTCCTTATATTGATCCTGTTATTTTGGATGTAGATATAAGGAACAAGGTGATTACTGCTCATATAATGGAAGGGTTAGACGAATGAAAATCGATATAATAACTTTATTTCCAGAAATGTTCGATAGTCCATTAAGTCATTCTATGATGAAACGAGCAATAGAAAAAGACTTATTAGAAGTTAATATGGTAAACTTTCGGCGTTTTGGCAGTGGCAAGCATCAGCATGTTGATGACACGCCATATGGTGGCGGAGCTGGCATGCTGCTCAAACCTGAGCCTATCTTTCAATCTATTGAAGAAATCAATCAGCGTTCTCCTATGACTAATAAACGCATTATTCTAATGGATCCAGCAGGTAAACCTTTTGATCAGTCTATGGCTGAAGAATTTTCACAAGAAGAACATTTGGTATTTATATGTGGGCATTACGAGGGTTATGATGAGCGAATCAGAAGCCTAGTGACTGATGAAGTATCACTAGGAGATTATGTGCTAACGGGTGGCGAACTGGCTTCTATGGTCATGATGGACGCTGCTGTACGTCTAATTCCAGGAGTACTCGGTAACGAAGTATCTGCTGAAACAGACTCTCACTCTAGCGGTTTACTAGAACATCCTCATTATACACGACCAGCTGAGTATAAAGGGATGGCTGTACCGGAAGTATTAATGAATGGAAACCATAAATTAATTGAAGAATGGCGTCATATGGAATCTTTAAAGCGTACATTTGAAAGAAGACCGGATATGCTTGAGAAGCGAAAATTAACAGATCAGGAAAAAGCTTGGATAAAGCAATGGCAGGAAAAAGATTAAATTTTAAAAAATCAAGTGAATTCCCTTTACAGTAAATGCTTAATATGATAAAGTTAATAGTCGAGTGGGCAACCACTTGTATTTGACAATATTCCGCTGGGACAAGCGCCTAAGAGTATTGTGCGAAAGGAGTAGTTAAAATGAATCCATTAATTCAAGACATCACCAAAGAACAACTACGTAGTGATCTTCCTGACTTTCGTCCTGGAGATACAGTTCGTGTTCACGCACGTATCGTAGAAGGAACTCGTGAGCGTATCCAGATCTTTGAAGGCGTAGTGATCAAACGTCGTGGACAAGGTATCAGCGAAATGTATACTGTTCGTAAAGTATCTAACGGAGTAGGCGTTGAGCGTACTTTCCCACTTCATTCACCACGTGTTGCAAATATCGAAGTTACACGTCAAGGTCGTGTACGTCGTGCTAAATTGTATTACCTACGTAACTTACGTGGTAAAGCTGCACGTATCCAAGAACGTTCTCGTCGTTAATTACAATGAGTATATTAAAAGAACTGTCGTCTCTGTGGAGATGACAGTTCTTTTTTATAGAATAAATGATATATTTAAGTAAATAAATCAACCAGAAGAAGGTAATCTAATGAATGAATTTATCTATTCTAAATATGCTGAAATCTCCGTAGATAAATCAGGAACTGGAGAAGAGGCTGTGCTCTTTATTCATGCGGGAATCGCAGATAGAAGAATGTGGTTGAATGAAACAAAATCATTAGCACATCAGTATTTTATTATTAATATTGATTTACCAGGATTTGGTAAAAGTAAAATTTTAGGTAACGAAATAGATTACACTAGTATTATGCAGTCTGTTATAGAGTTTTATCAGCTACAGAAAGTCACTATTGTTGCGGCGTCATTTGGAGCTAAAATTGCTATAGATTTTTATTTGATTTTTTCTGAATACGTTACAAGAATGGTTTTGATTTCGCCTGCTGTAAGCGGCTGGGAAGATTCAGCTGAAATAACTGAATATGAATATATGGAAGAAAACTTAAATGGTCTGCCTGAGCTTGTAGAATTAAATTACAACTTTTGAATCAATAGAGGTCGCGATGCTGAAAGTATAGGTGCTGGAATAAAAGCTCTGATGTATACGATGCTTTTTGACATTCTGTTTCGATCCAATCAGGATGTAAAAGAAGTTGAGTTGATTAGCAATAGTTTGAAGTGTATTGAGAACATTCGTCGACCTGTGTTAATTATCAATGGTGAAAAAGATGTTTCGGATTTTATAATGATAGGAAAAATATTGCTTTCAAAAATTCCAAATGCAAAATTAAAAGTAATTCCCGAAGCAGCCCATTTGCCAAATCTTGAAAATCCAGCTTTATTTACTCGATACCTTTTAGATTTTTTGAACCAATAAAAATGATTCTTTCGTCCTATTATAATTTTAGCTACTGCATCCAATGATTTACATAAAAATAAGAAGGGCTATCAAAATAGCTTCCTTCTTATTATCAATTTTTTCTAATTTACAAAGTGAGTGTTTTTAGTTTTCCAGTCTTCTAGTTTGATTGCTACCCAGAAGCCATAGATACCTAGTGTAATGATCATAAGTAATAACCATTTGATCCAGTTGCCGAACAGTCCAATTCCGGTTCCGTAAAAGTGCATTCTATGACCATCTACTACTGTATGGTTAATTTTCCACCCGAATATCCAGCATAGTACCCATGGATAAGCAATTCCAATGGTGAAAAATGTAACGATCGAGCCTAATATCTGAATCAATATGTAAGTAAGTAATCCTCCATCAAAATAAGATTGCCGTCCCCATTTTTCTTCAGGACCATACCCTGGTCTTCTTACATAATCCATTTTCTTCCTCCTTATTAGTTTAAAAGTAGTATACCATGTCAGTTTTCATGAAACGAGGATTTTCTAAATATTTCTCCGAGGTGTTTTCTATTATTAAATTTGACCAAATTGTTCTCAAGCCTGTATTTACAATACAATCTACGTTATAATAATAAAAGTGAGAATTTAATGATAACTACAATCAAACTAACTGGAGGACTTATAAATGAGTATAATTACTGAGAACTTTAAAAAAATGGCTGAAGAAAAAAAAATTCAATTTAAAACTAAAGAACTACCAGCTCCAATTCGTAATAAAGAAGGAAACACTGTTGAACAGAAACAACTCTTGTTTCAATCCGCTTTACGCGTAACTAAAACTAAACCAGTTGGATGTGCAGTCATCATTCACGACGCAGAACTAGAACGAGTAAACTATCAAATCACTTATAGCAAAATTGGTTATGTTACGGATCGCAACAAACTACCTGATATTTTGACTGAGCTAAATGATTTGAACGCAATGAGATCAGGATATTATCGCTTTTTAGTTTCTGGAGATGGTGAACTATTTATGCGTTTCTTAGGTATTACTGGTGAAGATGTAGCTCCTGTCATGGATATATTTATTTTTGGTGGACGAATCTTGCGTGCTCTACTACCAGAACTAGACAAAATCGACGGAATAGACTTAACGCCTAGAAAAGGATAAGGATCTAAATGAACAAACCACTTTTTGAAACACAAATCGTAAATAAAGATGGAGTAAATGGCGTAGCTTATGTTAATACCGCTAAAGGGTTACGGGTCGTTACTTCTAGTCCTTTAAATAATGATCCGGGCACCAATCCTGAAGAATTATTCGGATTAGCCTTGACGACGTGCCTGAATGCAACGATCCAATCTCTTTTAAAAGCCCGAGGATTTGCAAACGAGAGTAAGGTTGAAAGTACGATTCAGCTAAAGCGTGAATCTAGTGGTGTAGGATTTTTCTTTGACGTTAAGCTATATGCTTCTATCAAGGATTTTGATTTTAAAGAGGCAGAACAAATAATTGCTTCTGCAGAAAAGCGGTGTCCCGTTTCTAAATTGACTCAAGGAGCAGAAACTCTTGAAATTCATACTGTTCCTTATTCTTAACCTTCAACATTAAAAGTTTTTTCTTAAACCAAACAAGGTTGATAATTGATAATCAACCTTATTTGGTTTATAATTTATCTATAAATATTGAAGGGAGACATTGTATGGAATCAAAATTAAGTATAGCTGTCATTGCAGACATAATTGCATCAAAAAAGATTGAAAATCGAGCGCCCTTACAGGAAATATTAAATGAAATATTAAAAACTGTAAACACAAATTTCAATGATCAAATCGAATCATATCTAACAATAACACTTGGAGATGAATTCCAAGGAATTATTAAGGACTTCAAGACAACGTTTTTAATCATAGACTTAATTGATACCCAGTTAAAAACATTAACGAAATCAATTCTTAAAGAAGAAGTTACTTTGCGGTGGGGAATAGGGGTAGGGGAGTTAGTTACTCCTATTAAAGATAAAACAATCAGTATAGGTTCTGACGGCCCAGTATATTGGAATGCTAGAAATGCAATCGAAAAGGTACATTCACACAATGATCATGGAAATACTACGGAGAAACTGGTTTCTGAAACTCTTGAAGATGATTTTTTTAATAGCATTATACGAATACAAAATGTTATTAAAAATCAATGGACGACCACACAACAAGATACGGTAAGCATTTTATTGAAAGAATTTGGTTATGAAGAAGTCAATAATCAGAAACTAAAAATTCTTCTTAATCAAAAATTAAATAAAGATTACAGCGAGCAGACAATTAGTAAAAGAGTCATTTCGACCCACATCAAACAGTATGTTCAATCTAGAATACAATTAGCTGAAAGATTAGAAGATTGGAGGAAGCTCAAGTGATTGTTGAAAGTTTGATTGTACATGTACTGGGAGACTTTTATCTTCAAAAACAACCTAAAGATCTATACCATAATCGGACTAGGTTAGAAGTAGAAAATCAAATCAGAAATTATGGTTGGAGCAGTGTAGTTGTTTTTTTGATTTCAATATGGATGAACCCGAATCGAGATTTCATCCAACCCATTTTCCTTCTTCTGGCAATTCCTGTATTGAATTTTTTACATAAAAAGTTAATTGTTCTCTTAATAATAAAAGGAATTAACGCTATATCTAAATCTCAAGCCAATATAGCTGAATTTTTTACAAAAAACGGCAAATTGATGATTTTTATAATAAGCCAAATCATTCACACTGTTTCGATTCTATTAATCATTAATATGAGTATAAATCTAGAAGAAATACTGAAAATTACTTTAACAGGAGTACTAACAATTTTAACCCTAATATATTTATACAAATCTAGAAAAGAATATAATTTGAAACAGGCAGGACTATTTATAGCAGGTTCGCTTATCATTACAGCTTCTATCCTTTATATACTATATAACTTTACTATTTCATTAAGGTATGAAATTTTTTACCAACAAATCATTAGTTATACTCTCGTCATTTTAATCCTTATGCGGCCAGCCAATTTATTGATTAGAAAGCTAAGTTCTAATTATGATCCTAAAAGCGACTTGGATTACTTAGGTCGATTTACTAATAAATCTTCTCCAAAACCAGCAGCTGGATTTCGGGGAGCAGGGGCGATGATAGGAAATTTAGAACGTATTATGATTTTACTATCTTTTGTTTCTGGTAATTTAATTCCTATCGTAGCAATTCTATCGATAAAAGCTTTTGCGAGATACAAACTGATTGTAGAAGATGCTTCTTTTTCCGAGTATTTTGTCATTGGTACAATGCTTAGTGTGGTCATTACGTTTGTTTTATATTTAATGCTTCACGCACTTCTAGGGCTTAACTAAATATCAGTATATTAAAAATACTATGTAAAAAGACCAGTCAAAAATTATAATACCTCTAAAAGTTAGACGTGTTGGAGGTATTATAAAAATTTACTGGTCTTTTACTATTAATAATAGATGGAGAAATAACTACTTAACCTATTCAGGCTTGATTTCAACATCCACATATCCATAAGGATTATAAACAAGTTTAGGATTTTCTTTTGTTAATTTAACCAAATCTTCCCGATCCATTACATGAAATAACTCAATAGCTAGTTCATAACTTTCCTGACTTTCTTTTTCTTTATCCAATCCCTGCAGACACAAGCCTTGACGAACCAGTGCAGCACCAAAAGATAGGACATTACTATCATTCTTCGATTTAGTAATAAGTTGATCAATATACTTTAATGCAAGATCATACTCTTCATGCGCTATCAGTATACAAGAAAGGTGAGATAAGTAGGATAGTCTCAGCTCCTCAGCTTCTTTAAAACAGTAATATTTTTCAAGATCCTTTAAAGCTCTATCTGTCAGGGAGATAACTGTTTCTACCTCAAACAAATAGAGAATACCATTTAATAAATGAAGTTCTGAGAGATAGAATTTATCTAATTTTTTCAATCTCTCCCATGTACTTTCTGCATATTTACGAGCAGCTACAAGATTATGGTCTTTCATCAAACTATAATAAGCTTGAGCAATATTCAGCACATCTTTTGTCAGGTGATCATAGCGACTCTCAAGCAAATCATTAGCAGCATCTATCAATTTTTTTACATATATTATCTCAGGAAATTGCTCCATTTTCTTATATAAATACAAAACATTGTCTTTATCATTTAAACTATAATCATTTAATATAAATGAATACTCATCGTGGTGCATATCCATATAATCAAGAATAGCCAAATATTTCACTACGTTTGGATTGATTTCATCTCTCTCAAGTTTTGTATAATTAGACCTTGACATCGTACTGTCAGAAATTTCCTGCTGGGAATAGCCTTTGTTTTCTCTAATAGTTTTTAAGACCTTTCCTAAATGATAATAAGCCTCGTTCATTGTAAAACCTCCTAATTCGATTGGGTAAAATAATAACAATTTTCAATAAATTGATAAATTATTGTTAATATATTTTATATAAGGTTGATATTCGATGATTAGTCGGTTAAAAGTATAACAGGATGAACTTAATGTGAGGTGGGATCATATGAGAGAAATCAAATTAGCACAAAACTATAAAAAAAATACGTATAAGTATATTATAGAGTGTAAAAGTATGCAAATAACTTTAACAGTGGACAACAATGATATTATCCATAATGCAGATGGAGATATTGACTGTCCCTTGGAAACAGTATTACGAAAAAATAATTTTACTTTATACGAACTTAAAAACTGGGGATTAGTAAACATTCAATTTATAGAAATAATAAATGAAGAAGAAACGATTAGAAAACAAATTGATTGTGAAATTGTATTACAATCGATACAATTTTAACATGAATATATAGAAATAGATATTAGAATTTCCAATATTACCTTTAGAAAAAACCATCACAGACTTAGAAAACTGTCTTTGATGGTTTTATTTATTGCGTCTGTATTATGGTAATATAATTTAAGTAAGAGAAGCATATTATTTTGAAGTATTTATATTTAAGGTCTGTAGGAATAAGAGTATCTATCCTAATTGAACTGGGACTGGAGTAAATATGAAGAGAAGGGGAGTGTAGGGAGGGGTACTCAATAATTTGATTTTTTAAGATTGACAGTGTTATCTTTTATGATATACTTGAATTGAAAAAGAGCCTTGCGCTAACAAGACTCCTTACGTAAGCCGTTTAATTCAACGGTGACAAACTATATATGAACGATCAACCGTCCTTGAACTCGCCAAAGTTAGGACGGTTTTTTGTGCCTTCATTTATCTTTTTTATTGATGCTAACAATGAGAGAAATTAAAGCAACTATAAACATGCCAAATCCCATCATCAGTTGCAAGGCATCACTCACACTCAAAAAGGCTTCTACTTTCTGAAAAATGGACTATGTGGGACATAGAACCACCTCCTAAATTTAAAGCCACCGTCGTAACTTCTTACAAGATCATTATAGCAAACATGTGTTCTAAATCAAGCGAAAATCATCTTGATTAACTAATTATCTTTTTTTGATTAATATAAAAGCAATTGCTTAAACAGGGTAGTTCTTTCATTAGATTTCAAATTTCTGGTGTGATTCTGGTATAGTATGGACAGGAAAACAAAATATATGGATGAGAAGGTTGAAAATATGAATTTAGATAAATCATTCTGGTCAGAAGTGTTGAATTTAGGCATTCGCAATATCTGGCTCTATTCAAAAGTACAAGTTAAAATCATTGGTCTGACATATATTTTACTGACGCTGGGGCTTTGGTTCATCGGCTATGGCGCCTGGTCTTTATTAATCGCTTTAGGCATCAGTATATTAGACATCGTTCCAGTTATCGGGGCCGGTATTGCATTTGTTCCTTGGATAATATGGGAATGGATAGCAGGAACGGCCAGTCAAGGTTGGTGGCTGCTCTTACTTTACATTGGGGTAGAGGCCTTCAAACAACTCGTCGAGCCGTACTTCTTAGGAAAAGATATGGAATTGCCATTTTGGGTACCCTTTTTCATCACAATTGTCTGCGGATTGATTTTTAATATTTTCGGAATAGTTGCAGCCGCATTGATTATTCCATTTTTAAGTGCTTATCGACAAGTCCGTAAAACTTATGATAAATAAAGGGATGATCGTATTTTTACATTAAGCAGAAAGATCCACTTGGATGATAAAACAAACATAGCCATTGTATTATTTACGCTTGCAGCATTTACTCTAGGCTGGTTGTTTACAGAGGACTTTTTCATTGGTCTAAGCACAGGCGGAGGCGTATTTTTGACATGGGCAGTAACTCGAGAAATCGATCCGACACACCATTCTTCAGCATTTATAGCTGCTGTATTTTCTTTGTTCCACCTTCTTTTTTATATGGAGTCCATCCACTTACTAATGCTGGCATGGATCCTGACGCTTTTGAGAGCGGTCAATGGTATTACAGGAAAAAAGCTGACACTAGTCGATATTTTAGAAATTTTCGCATTAACGGTTTTTCTGTCCTTTTTCAATGAAAACAGTTTGTATTTAATTGTATTAGGTTTAGCACTTACGAGTTTATTCGTATTGCAGATAAAGAAAGAGGCGGTTCTAATATGTGGAGTGATCACGTTCCTTTTATTCATTGTCCAATTAACTTTTTTTGATTATGGTTCTTTTATGGACATTGATCAGCTAACGTCTTTCCATTTGGCCGCAGTAGCATCAGCAGTTTTATTTGCTATTTTTTTCAGTTTTAGTCAATCATTTCAAGCAAAGATCGAAGCGAAGGATGACCAAGGCAACAAAGCCGACGAGAAGAGGATCCTTTACGGGCGGTTTTTATATAGTGCAACCATCGTTTTGTTCATTTTTTTCGCTCATCAAACTACCAGTAATGTCCTCATTCATTTATCAGTCCTGTGGGGTACTTTTTTATCTTATATAATTTTTAAAATATTGGATTATTTTAATAAGGTTTCAGATCACTGATTGTTACTACGTATAACATAAAGGAGAGAGGGGGGGGAGAAAGGTTTACTTTGCAAAAAGAAGAAAACTACATAGAAATGACGTTAGTTGAATTAGTTAGTCTAGTAGAAAGAAATTAGAGCACAGTACTTTCAGCTTTTAGCATATCTTAAATTTTTATTTACTCTTTGATGTGTACAAGTTTTACTGTATAATGTAGTTACATAACTACAAACAAGGAGTGGCTTAAAATGGCACATGTGAATATTAAACAAGGACAACAAGTAAGAGGGGGTTCATCAAAACTCCGTCTTGGAAGAAATGTAGGAAAAGCAGTAGCGAAAGTAGAAGAAAGAAAGTTACGGAAAGTCGGTAACAGCGTAGGTGTAACGATTCCTGTTGCCATCTTAAATGATATGGGCTTAAAAGAAGGCGATACGATTTCTTTTGAAACAAATAATGATGGTATTGTTTTAAAAAGAAAAGATCCGATAGTGACTGATGAATTTATGAGCCTTATTCAAAAAGTTGCTGACGAGAATGATGCTGCTCTAAAAGCTTTGGTTGAACGTTAATGAATTTTTTAACGGAGAATAACTTAATTACAATCAATGCATACCTTATCCAACGTTATTCGCCTGGAGAAGACGTTGGTGTGAAAGTGCCTGAAGCATTGGATATGACTGTAAACTCAGTTCACACATCTCTTTTTGGTGAAGAAATGTATCCAACATTATTTGATAAATCGGCGGTTTTATTCATTAATTTGATTAAGAAGCATTGCTTTTATAATGCCAATAAGCGCACAGCTTATCATGCTTTAGCTACTTTCTTACAAATGAATAATTACGAAATATTACTAGAAACAGATGACGCAGTAGAATTTTGTGTAATGGTGGCTACTTGGGATGATGAGTTTGATATATTAAAGAAAAAGGTTCGTAATACAATAAAAGATAATTCTAAAGCCTTAGACGTTTAGAAGAAAGCATGACAGACTCGTTGTGTTTTTTTCTTTTACCTTAAAAATCAATTGATAGTCTTTTATTTTTAAATTAGTTTACATAATATATATTATACAAAGTAGAATGTATGAAATAAACTCTCTTCCCAACCAGTATAATTTTAAATTCAAATGAATTTCAATTGAGATTAAACCTAATTATTTATTAGTTAGTATCTTGCCGACCGTAAATCGATTCCTCTAGTTCTTTTCTCATTAACGAGATTTTTTGAATCTAAATATCTTGCACCTGTTTTTTCATAAAACCTTTTTGCAGAATTTTCAGCTAATTTTTTCTAATAATTATCTACTGATTTTTTTACTCGGATGACTTTTACTAGACATATCATATGTAACTCACAAACATATTCTGTATAGATTTCCTTCAACCTATTTTCTCAACCTGAAATGAATCCTATGATTTGATATTGATCGTTAACTACTATAAAACTAATTGGGACTCTGTTCCGTAAAATATTCTTTGAAATTTTTCATATAAATCGTACCGCATACTATTTAGGGAATTTCAGAAATTATATTTTTTATATGTGTTCTCCAACTATCTAATTTTACCTTAGCAACTTCTGAAACAGCTCCTATAATTAATAATCGCTAAATGATTGATGCGTCCTTAGCATTGCGCTTACGAAAAAAACAATAGTAAATAACCATCTACTAACTTTGACAAGTAGTAAGTAGATGGTTATTTACTATTTAAAAAAAGTAACCGTCTTTTTAACGGCTCTAATGCTAAGAGAACTATTACAGCAGGACAGTTACTTTTACAATATAATTTCCGAGTTATAGGAGGAGTCTCTTCTCCCTCAACTCCCATAGTCAACATCTTCTATACAATATATTTCCACTGACAGTCTTTATAGTAATATTATTCTTACGTTACAAGAATAGGTATTATTGAACACGCAGTGGTATTCTTTTTTCTGGTGCCGGAAAAGCTTCATCAAGTAAGGCTAATTCTTCTTCTGATAACTGAATATCAAAAACATCTACGTTTTGGCTGACATGATCTACTGAGCCAGCTTTAGGGATAGCAATCGTATTATCTTGCTGCATAACAAAAGCTAATAATAATTGGATAATTGAAATTCTATGAGCATCCGCAATTTGTTTAACTACGGGACTATTATAAACTTTATCTTTTAATGCAGGTTCTTGACCAATAATCGGACAATAAGCCATAAGTGGAATATTATTTTCTCTCATATAATTTCTTAAAACTACTTCAATACCTCGTGACGCCATATGATACATCACCTGATTTGTTTGACAGTTTTCACCATTTCTTAAAGATAAAAGGTTCTGCATATCTTCAAGGTCAAAGTTAGAAACACCCCAGTTTCTGATTTTTCCTTGTCTCTTCAGATCTTCGAAACAGTCTACCGTTTCCTGAAGTGGCACACTACCTGGCCAATGTAAAAGGTACATATCCAAATACTCTACCCCTAGCCTCTTTAGAGTTCCATCACAAGCATCAAAGATATTCTGTTCTCCGGCGTTATGAGGATATACTTTAGAAATTAAAAATAAATTCTCTCTATTATATGGTTTAATTGCTTCACCAACTAGCTGTTCTGATTTTCCATCTCCGTACATCTCAGCTGTATCAATAAGGGTGACCCCTTTTTCAATACCAATTCTTAATGCATCCACTTCTTGATCATATTTACTTGGCTCTTCACCCAATCTCCACGTTCCCTGTCCAAGGTTTAATACTTTTTGACCACTCGGAAATTGTATCTGTTGTTTCATACTCGTCTCTCCTTTTCAAGCTTGTTTATTCTATTGTATCAATAAACATATACAAATCGAAAAATTTGCTTTTACACTTTAAAATGAATAAATATTGGATTCTATGTTAATAGAATTCAGTTTGAAATGTATATTTCACTTTTTTAGCGAATAATTGTTTACTTTCATTTATATTTTTGATATGGTTATAAGCAAATAACAAACTACAACTTAATGACTGGATGAGGCGCAAAGATCATTAGTACTTAATCATACGAAGAACCTGTAAGTTCGTGATAAGGAAAGGGAGATTTGCCGAAATGGTTTATATTTTGCAGAATATAAACTGTTGGGCTGTATATGAAGAATAGACAGACTGCCGTTTTATAAGTAGACGACCTAATAATTGAATAGGTAATCTACTTTACGGAGTGCTTCCGCTTGTATATATAGATTCTTTAGGACAAGTCGGCAACCTCGACTTGTCCTCTTTTTTATTATTATGAGGCAAAACATTACAGGCAATCTCAGTACATTTAGAAAGGATAAATATGAAAAGAAGTGTATTGAAATTCGGCGGATCTAGTGTTGCAGACTTATCAAAAATCAAAGATATTGCAAATTATTTGAAAGAACGAACTGAAAATGATGAACAATTAGTCGTCGTAGTATCTGCTATGGGGAAAACAACAGATGAATTGTTAGAAAACGTAAAACATATTACTTCTACTCCTAATGATCAGGATTTAGCTATGTTGTTGACTACTGGTGAACAGCAGACTATTTCTTACCTCTCCTTGACTTTGAATGACATAGGAGTGAAATCCAGGCCTTTAACTGGATATCAAGCAGGAATCGAAACAATTGGTCACCATCTGAAAAGTAAAATTTCTTCTATTAAGACAGATTTATTTAATCAGCTATTCTTAACAAATAAAGTAATTATTGTTGCAGGGTTTCAGGGATTCAATAAAGAAGGAGAATTAACAACTCTTGGCAGAGGCGGATCCGATACAACTGCTGTAGCACTTGCAGCAGCCTTAGGTTCTACTTGTGAAATCTATACAGATGTAACAGGCGTATACAGTACAGACCCGAGAATTTTTCCTGCTGCAAAACGCTGGGACATGATCTCATATGAAGAAATGATGGAAATGTCCGCTTTAGGAGCTGGTGTACTAGAAACTAGGAGCGTTGAATTAGCTAACAATAACGGAATTCATCTATACCTTGGAAAAACATTATCAACTGAGAAAGGAACATGGATCGTGCCTAATGACCAAATACTTGAAAGAAAAGCTGTAACTGGTGTAGCTTTAGATAAAGATATGTCTCATGTTACTCTGACAGACTCGTCAAACGGAGAAGCACTTCTTAATGATATCTTTAAAAAACTTGAACAAGAAGAAATAAACATTGATATGATTTCTCAAATTAGAAATACTTATGGAATGCAGTTATCTTTCACTGCTAAAGATTCTGACGAGAGACAATTGATCACTATATTTAACCTTCTCAAAGAAACATATCCTGATCTTACGGTAAGTATTGTCGAGGATTACGCAAAAATATCTGTTATTGGCGCTGGAATGAGAGATATGTCCGGCGTCGCCTCCCGTATATTTAGAACATTGATTGAATCAGACATTCCTTATTATCAAGTTACAACCTCCGAAATAAGTGTTTCTTGTGTGATTGATGAAATAAATGGAGAAAAAGCTACTAGACTTCTATGTCAAAAGTTTGATTTATAAAAGTATTTTAAATTTTAATTCAGAAAGGAACTATTTATGTATTCTATCGCAGTTGTTGGAGCAACCGGACTAGTAGGCAGTACAATGCTGGAGTTGCTGGAAAAAAGAAACATCCCCATAAAAAAACTGACACTTTTCTCATCAGCCAGATCAGCTGGAAAAGAAATTGTTTTTAAAGGGCAAACTTATAAGGTAGAAGAATTAACAGAATCTAAAACCCAGGGTCCTTATGACTATGTGCTAATGTCAGCTGGTGGAGAAACTAGTTTACGATTCTCTCCTCTATTTGAACAACATGGATCAGTTGTTATCGATAACTCCAGCGCTTGGAGAATGGACCCTGAAATTTCACTCGTAGTACCGGAAGTGAATCCCCCTTCCCTTTCACGAAAAATTATAGCTAATCCAAACTGCTCCACCATCCAATCGGTTGGTCCCTTAAATATTTTAGCAGACGCTTATGGCTTAAAGCGAGTAGCCTATACGACCTATCAATCGGTTTCGGGATCGGGCTGGAAAGGGATAGAAGATCTTAAACGCGGTGAACACGGTGAAGAACCTGTTACTTATCCTCATCCAATCTATAATAATGTTCTACCACATATAGATGTCTTTCAAGAAGACGGATATACTAAAGAGGAAGTCAAAATGATCGAAGAAACTAGAAAAATCCTTCAGCTTCCTTCTCTACCCGTCACAGCAACTTGTGTGCGAGTACCCGTTACCAGTGCTCATTCAGTAGCCATAAACGTTACCTTAGAAAAAGAAACAACTTCAGAAGAAATCAAAGCGTTATTCAATAAGAATCCTAATGTTATACTTGAAGATGATCCAAAACAAAATATTTACCCTATGCCAGTTAATGCAGGTGGAAAAGAAGGTATTTTTGTAGGGCGGATCAGAAAAGATGATAGCTTTCCTAATACTTTCCATGTCTGGACAGTCAGTGACAATATTTTAAAAGGCGCTGCCTTGAATGCCGTTCAAATCCTTGAACAATTGATCAACGGAAAGGAGCAATACTAAATGAATCATCTATTTACCGGTATCGGAGCTGCAGTGACTACTCCCTTTTCCGAAGGAGAAGTTGACTACACAAGCTTCCGTGAACACTTAGAATTTCTGAAGGAAAATCATATTCAAAGTTTTATTGTCAATGGAACAACTGGAGAAGGCTCTACGCTGACTTCAGAAGAGAAAACTGAACTGCTCAAAGTATCACTTGAGGTTTCTGATGGACAAATTCCTGTAATAGCAGGAACTGGCTCAAACAATACTAAAACGAGTATTCAGGCTTCTAAAGAAGCTGAAGAACTTGGTGTAGATGGTTTACTAGTCATTACGCCTTATTATAATAAAACCAGTCAGCGAGGCTTACTCGCGCATTTCACTGCCATTGCAGATGCAGTCAATATTCCTGTGATTTTATATGATGTACCTGCGCGTACTGGTATGACGATTGATCCAGAAACATTGCGCGTGTTATCAGAACATCCAAATATAGTTGGGTTAAAAGATGCCACTGGTGATTTGACTAACTTAAGTCGTCTTCAGTCTGTTGTCAATGATTCGTTTGCTTTTTATGGCGGTAATGACGATCTTGCTCTTCCCTTTTTCTCTCAAGGTGGTCATGGATTAATTTCCGTAGCTGCAAATGTATTACCTAAAGAATACCAGGAGATGTTTGAATCTGTAAAAAAAGACCTGGATAGAGCAAATTTGCTTTATAAAGATCTTTTTCCTTTACTGGAAGCATTAAGTATCGATGTCAATCCTATTCCAGTTAAAGTATTAACTAGCTTTTTAGGATTCGGGGATTACGAAGTGAGACTTCCCTTAGTTACTCTAGAAGAAGTTGATCAAATTTCAATAATTGAAACTTACCGTCATTTAATAGAAAGAAGGAATTAGATGGACATTTTATTAGTCGGATTTGGAGCAATGAATAAACGTGTGGCAGCTATCGCTGAAGAAAATGGTCATAAGATTTCTGGAGTAATTACTCCAGAAAAAACAATTGATGCACCTTATCCAATATTTTCAAATTTTGACAACGCCTTACCTGCAGTAGATGTTGTAATCGATTTTTCACACCCTACACTAACGACTCAGCTTTTAAACTCTACTATCTCTGCACCGTTAGTGATTGCGACAACTGGAGACAAAGATGCATTGGTTAATCTTATGCAGAAAAAAGCAAAAACGCAACCTGTTTTCTTTAGCGCCAATATGAGTTATGGAGTGCATATTTTAACGGAAATCATTAAATATGCTACCCCTCTTTTACAAGATTTTGATATTGAAATGATTGAAAAACATCATAATCAAAAAGTGGATGCTCCAAGTGGAACCTTAGTAAAATTATATGATGCAATTGTCCAAAATTCCAGGCAAGATGCTCAGCCAGTTTATGATCGTCATGAAAAATCTGAGAAACGAGGTAGTAGAGAAATTGGAATATCATCTATTCGCGGAGGAACCATTGTAGGTGAACATGAAGTGCTATATGCCGGACATGATGAAGTCATCTCTATCAAGCATACTGCCCAATCAAAAGATATTTTTGCAAGTGGTGCACTGACCGTTGCGGCTCAATTGCTCAATAAACCAAACGGATACTATACTTACAACAACTTAGGAGAATGAAAACATGAGAGAATTTTCAGCAGAAGAAATCATTCAATATATTAGCGATTCAACTAAAACAACACCTGTTAAAATCTATGTTAATACGGATTTAAAGAAAACTGATTTCCCTGATACTTTTAAAGTATTTGGGAGCAATAATAGTTATACCCTATTTACTGATTTAAATGACTGGAAAAAATTCTTTGTCGATCATAAAGAATCATTGATAGATCATGTATTGGAACAAGACCGCAGAAATTCTGCAATTCCTTTATTAGATGCTACTGAAATCAATGCCAGAATTGAGCCCGGTTCTTTTATTAGAGAACATGCAGTGATTGGAGACAATGCTGTCATAATGATGGGGGCTGTCATCAATATCGGAGCAATCGTTGGAGAAGGAACTATGGTTGACATGGGAGCTGTCTTGGGTGGTCGAGCAACTACCGGAAAAAATGTTCATGTTGGGGCTGGAGCTGTTTTATCAGGTGTAATTGAACCTGCTAGTGCAAAACCTGTCATTATTGAAGATGATGTTCTTATTGGCGCCAATGCAGTTGTTCTTGAAGGAGTAACAGTTCACAAAGGCGCAGTGGTTGCTGCAGGTGCTATTGTAACAGAAGATGTTCCAGCAAATACTGTAGTAGCTGGAGTTCCCGCTCGAGTAATCAAAAATACTAGTGAAGTAGCAGCTGGAAAAGTAGATATTATTTCTGCCCTTCGTAATTTAAATTAATCCATTCAGCTAAAGTGAATTTCATTTTTAATTTCACTTTAGCTTTATTCTTATAAACATCTACTCAATTTATTATACAAATCAAGGAGTCGAAAAACTATGAAAGACTATGTAAAAACTGTATCAGCCCACCGTCAAGCATTACATCTGATTCCTGAATTATCTTTTCATGAATATAAAACAACAGCTTATATAAGAAATACTTTAAAACAATTAAATATCGATTATTTAACACCTCTTGAAACAGCAACTATTGTATATCTAAAAGGAAATTCTGGTAAAACAATCGGTTTCCGCGCGGATATTGATGCCCTCCCAATTGAAGAGGAAACTTCATCTCCTTTTACCTCTACTCATTCCGGAGCAATGCATGCTTGTGGCCATGATGGTCATACCTCTATTCTACTCACTTTCGCTGAATTATGTAAAACACAACAGGACCAAGGGTTACTTAAACATAATGTTCTATTAATCTTTCAGCCATCTGAAGAATCGAATGCTGGAGCAAACGCTCTTATCAAAGCCTTTCCTTTTTCCGATTATAATTTAGAAGCCATTTTTGCTCTCCATTTAGGTCCAGATACAGATGAAGGTGTCATCTTGACAAAAGAAGGTCCATTAATGGCAAGTGCTACTGAATATCGAATCAATATTAAAGGAAGATCAGCTCATGTTGCTGAAAAAGAAACAGGAGCAAATGCTTTAGGATCATTGTCACATATTGCTAATCAAATTGCTCAGATTCAACAGTACCACCTAAATGGATTAAATCAGAATGTTATTCATATTGGTAAAATGACTGCCGGAGAAGCCATTAATACAGTAGCTAGTACCGGATATTTAGAAGGAACGATTAGAACCTATGATCCAAAAGATCTTGAAATCATTAAACAAAAAATTGATGCCGTCGTTAAAAGTAGTGATTTGATTTTTAAAACATCTACTACTCTAACTGTAGCTGAAGGATATCCTCCAGTCATTAATACCAGTTCTTTACTTGAACTAGTTGAAAAAAGTGTAGAGTCGGCAGGTTTAAGATTTAAAGTCAAAGAACATCCTTATCTATATGGAGAAGATTTTTCTTTTTATGACACAGTAGCTAAGACTAATTTTGCTTTTTTAGGTATTCGAAATGAAGAATTAGGATATACCAGCGGACTCCATACCTCTACTTTTAACTTTGACGAAAAAGTACTGATTAATGGCGTAACTTACTTTCAAGAAATACTAAATAATTTAGGAGAATAAGATGACTGCTATACTAAAGCTGAATCAACAAAGACTCTATGAACAAGCCAAAGCCTTACAAAGTCAAAATGATGTTATTGTAGTTGTGAAAAATGATGCCTATAATTTCGGAATGGAACGTGCGTTTACTGCATTTTTTCAAGCCGGAATCAAAAGTTATGCAACAACGAATCTATCTGAAGCTATCTGGTTACGTAAACAAGATAAGGAAATTATGATATTATTGTTAGATCCTTCTACTGAATTTAATCTGTTGAAAAATTATAATATTACATTAACTGTCCCCAACCTGACTTTCTATAATAAATACAAAGCACAACTAAAAGGAATAAAAGTACAGCTAGTCTATAAAAACTTGTTGAATCGATTTGGATTTGATCATTCAGAAGAAATGCTTCAAGTATTGAAAGAAGATTATGTTGAGATAACGGGGATTTGGACACATTTTGCCTTTGCAGATGATCTTACAGAACTTAGATATGAAATTGAAAAGAATAACTGGTTAACTGTATTGAATCAACTAAAAGACTATATTAAAGATCTGGAGTATGTTCATGCTCAAAACAGTGCTTCTTATACGAGAGAAGGACTGCTGGAAGGACACACTCATATAAGACCTGGCGCTACAGCGTACGGTGCACTTCCCTATTTTGATAAAATTCCTACATCACTACCAGCTCAGACAATTGAAGTAAGTGCTAGTGTGAAGGACATCGTTCAGCTTAAAAAAGGTCAAAGCGCTGGATACTCTGCTGTATTTGTTGCCGAAAAAGATACTTCTATAGCTATATGCGATATTGGTTATGGAAATGGTATAATGAAAAATCGTGCAAAACATGACGTTCTGATCAATGGAAAGCTCTATCCTATTGTTGTGTTAATGATGAGTCATTTAATGGTTGAAGTAGATGAACAGGTTAACATAGAAGATACTGTTATTCTTTATAATGATCAATTACGATTAGATGAATTTGCCTATAAAGGTGTAGGAGCCATTTCAGAACAAATGGCTAGTTTGAACCGTCACACTTTTAACTTAGTAGAAATCTCCTTAAACTGAAATTTCAAAGTATACAAATATGAATTAGAATATGTTTGTATACTTTTTAATTTTATTTTTACATTGTGATTTATACTACAAAATACATTTTTTTTATACTTATTTTTGCACATACAATAATGTGCGTTTATTTCTAAACAGAAAAAAAGCAAAGCTCGTTTAATTTAAGCTTTGCTTTTTCTATTATATATTAATTTTCAAATTGAAGAGTCAGTTGTGGAACCACTTGTTTTTTACGAGAGACAACACCTTCTAAAAACATAACATTATCTTTTATAGTACTATTCAACGCATCACTAACTTCTTCAACAGGATTTCCATATATAATAGCTGTAGAGTCATTTTCCAGAACATTCGTAATTAACAAAATGAATAAATCATATCCTTGGATTTCGCTTTGTACTTTCATCGCTTCTAATAGTTCTTCTTTTCTTGCTAGAATTTCATTTACATCTACTACATTCACTTGTCCGATTCGAACTGTTTTTTCGTTCATCGGGAAAGATTTTGCATCTGCGTCGAGAAGATTTTCTGCAGATTTATTTTTTGTCTTAGTTCCCGCTTTTAATAGTTCTACTCCATAACTTTCTAAATCAACTTCCGCAATTGCAGCTAATTCTTTTGCAGAATCTACATCAATTTCTGTACAAGTTGGTGATTTCAACAATAGAGTATCTGAAATAATTGCAGATAACATAATTCCAGCTATATCTTTCGGCACTGTAATACCATGCTCTTTATATAATTTCAAAATTATAGTATTTGTACACCCAACGGGCTCAGCTCGATAATAAAGAGGATTAGCTGTCTGAAAATTCGCAATTCTATGATGATCCACTACTGAAAGTACTTCAACTTTTTCAATATCTCCAACGCTTTGTTGTGATTCATTGTGATCAACCAGCATAACCTGTTTCACTTCATTCGCCACTGTACTTACCACTCTAGGCTTGCTAACGTTAAAATAATCTAGTGCAAAAGTCGTTTCTTCACCGAGTTCTCCAAGTGCAACTGCCTCCGTATCTAATCCTAACTGATTTTGCAGATAACTAAAGCTAATGGCTGATGTTACTGCATCTGTATCTGGACTTTTATGTCCAAAAACTAGTATTTTATCCATTTAAAAATCTCCTTTTAATCATTTATGTCTATTCCTAGAATATATGAATTTTTAAATAAATTCAATCATATAAAAAAGGAAGCAAAAGTTAGACTTCTGCTTCTTTCTTTAAAGACTAGTATTTATATGTCTGTAATATACGGTTTGCATTGGCAACCCGTTCAGCAGTTGGTGGATCGATATGCTCTAATTTATAGGGAATTCCCAACTCTTTGTATTTATAAACGCCTAATCGATGGTAAGGTAACACTTCAACTTTTACAACACTTTCTAGTTGCTCAATGAATTCATGTAGTTGTTCGAGATATTCATCATAATCAGAACGCTCTGGTACTAATACATGCCTTAGCCACATCGGTACGCCACGAGTTGATAAATACTGAGCCATAGCCAATATACTCTCATTAGAATGCATCGTATATTTTTTGTGTTCCTCATTATTAATATGCTTCACATCCATCAACACAAGATCAGTATAGTTCATTAATTCTTCAAATCGCCCAAAGAATGGCTGATCATATGTGAATGGTTGTCCACAAGTATCAAGAGATACATGGATACCTTCTTGTTTTGCTAATTTAAAAAATTCTATTAGAAAATCAATATGGAGCAGGGGTTCACCACCACTAACGGTAATGCCTCCCTCTTCTCCCCAGTATTCTCTATAATCAAGTGCTTTTTTCATCATTTCTTCTGCTGTATACGGAGTTCCTCCACCCATATTCCAAGTATCAGGATTATGACAGAACTCGCATCGCATACGACATCCTTGCATAAAGATCACAAATCGAATACCCGGACCGTCTACTGATCCAAAGCTTTCCGTAGAATGAACGTACCCTATCGCTGGTTCTGTCATAATAATTCCTCCAATAATAATTGTTCTGCTTTTGTTATTGCTTTTCCTTACATACTTTCGTGGAATGTTCTGCTTAAGACATCCATTTGTTGTTCTTTTGTTAATTTCACAAAGTTAACGGCGTATCCAGATACTCGAATTGTTAACTGAGGATATTCTTCAGGATGTTCCATTGCATCTTCAAGTGTTTTACGATTTAAAACATTTACATTAAGATGATGTCCATTCTTTTTCACATATCCATCAAGCATTGTTGCAAGGTTTTTTCTTTGAGTTGTATCTTCTTTACCTAATGCTCTAGGAACAATAGAGAATGTGTTTGAAATGCCATCTAGTGATTCTTTATAAGGCAATTTGGCTACTGAGTTCAAACTAGCTAGCGCACCGTGTGTATCTCTTCCGTGCAATGGATTAGCACCTGGAGCAAATGGAGCACCCGCTCTTCTTCCGTCAGGAGTATTTCCTGTTTTCTTACCATAAACAACATTTGAAGTAATTGTAAGAATAGATGTAGTATGTTTAGCATCACGATAAGTCGGATGTTTTTTGACTTTAGTCATGAATGCTTTTAATAAATTAACTGCTATTTCATCTACTCTGTCATCGTTATTACCATATTTTGGATAATCTCCATCAATTTCATAGTCAGTTACTAATCCATTTTCATCTCTAATTGTTTTTACTTGTGCATACTTGATTGCTGAAAGTGAATCTACTGCCACTGAGAAGCCAGCAATACCTGTAGCCATTGTTCTTGCTACTTCAGTATCATGTAGAGCCATTTCAATTCTTTCATAGCTATATTTATCATGCATATAGTGAATGATGTTTAATGTATTGATATACATACCTGCTAACCATTCAAGCATATCATCATATTTCTCTAAAACTACATCGTAATCAAGGACTTCAGATGTAATTGGTTGGTATTTTGGTCCAACTTGAGTTTTAGTACGTTCGTCCACCCCGCCGTTGATAGCGTATAAAAGGGCTTTAGCAAGATTAGCGCGAGCTCCAAAGAACTGCATTTGTTTACCAATCGGCATAGCAGACACACAACATGCTATTCCGTAGTCATCGCCCCATTCTTCTCGCATGATATCATCATTTTCGTATTGGACAGCACTACTTTCAATAGATACTTTAGCACAGTACTCTTTGAAAGAAGCTGGTAATTTTGTAGACCATAAGACTGTCAAGTTTGGTTCTGGAGCAGGTCCTAAGTTTGTTAATGTGTGTAGGAAACGGTAACTGTTTTTCGTTACCATATGGCGTCCATCTATACCGACACCACCAATAGATTCAGTAACCCATGTGGGATCTCCTGAGAATAATTCATTATATTCCGGTGTACGAGCAAATTTCACAAGTCTTAATTTCATAACGAAATGGTCGACTAGTTCTTGTATTTCTTGTTCAGTCATAGTACCATCTTTTAAATCTCTTTCAATATAGATATCTAAAAATGTTGAAGTTCTTCCTAAAGACATAGCAGCTCCATTTTGTTCTTTGATTGCTGCTAGATAACCTAGATACAACCATTGGAATGCTTCTTTAGCATTTTTAGCTGGTCTAGAAAGATCAAATCCATAAATATTTCCTAATTCTTTCAGTTCTACCAATGCTCTGATCTGATCACTTAATTCTTCACGTTGACGAATGATTTTTTCACTCATCATGCCATTACCACAATTTAATTTATCTGTTTCTTTATCAGCAATTAGGCGGTCAACACCATACAGAGCTACTCTTCTGTAGTCACCAATTATACGTCCACGACCATAGGCATCAGGAAGACCGGTAATAACACCCGTACGTCTAGCATTTCTAATTTCTGGAGTATATGCATCAAAAACACCTTGATTATGTGTTTTTCTCCAATCTCTAAATACATGTGATAACATTGGATCTACTTCAAATCCATAAGATTCAGCAGCCTGTTCCATCATTCGGATACCGCCAAAAGGTTGCAGTGAACGTTTGAAAGGTTTTTCTGTCTGGAATCCGACGATTTGTTCTTTTTCTTTAGTTAAATATCCAGGTCCATGAGAAGTGATAGTAGAAACGACTTCAGTATCCATATCCAGCATTCCGCCGGCATCAAATTCTTTTTTGTTGAGATCCATTACTTGATCCCACAATTCGTTAGTACGTTCAGTAGCATCTTCTAAGAAAGAGTCATCTCCATCATAGGGAGTATAGTTTTTTTGAATAAAATCTCTAACATTAATTGAGGTTTTCCAGTCTGACCCATTAAAACCCTTCCATAACTCTTCTAACAAGTTAGTTTTATGTTGTTTTTCCATATTATTTACTCCTTTATAAATTATATTATCTTCACGTTCAATATATCACAATTATGCATATGTAACAAGTGAAAATTTGAACTATAAGACTCTATTAAACAAAACGAACATATAAAAAACTACTAATTGTGAATTGTGTCACAAAATTGTCACAAATTTTTTTTTGGTAACCGTTTACACTATGTTATAGTCAATTTGTGATATATAGATGTTTTATTTATACTTCTTTTAATCCTAGGAACTGAGGTATGATGAAACATTTTATTTTTAGCACTACATGCTCATAACTTCACAATAATTAATCGGAGGGATTTATAATGGTTCAATTAGCATCAGTCAAAAAAACAGAAGAAGTTAAAGTTGAAAACTCAATCGAAAATATGATTGATAATTTAGTCAACAATGCACAAATTGCTTTAAAAGAATTAGGTTCATTAGATCAAAAACAAATAGACGAAATTGTTAAACAAATGGCTTTAGGCGGATTAGATCAGCATATGCCATTAGCTAAAATGGCTGTTGAAGAAACAAAACGTGGAGTATATGAAGACAAAATTATCAAAAATCTTTTTGCTACAGAATATATCTATCATAGTATCAAGAATGATCGCACAATTGGAATTATTGCAGAAAACAAACATGAAGGAACTGTTTCAATAGCAGAACCTATTGGTGTTATCGCAGGTGTTACACCTGTTACCAACCCAACTTCAACAACAATGTTCAAAGCAATGATTTCTATCAAAACAGGTAATCCGATTATATTCGCTTTCCACCCTTCTGCTCAAAAATCAAGTGTCGCAGCTGCTAAAACAGTTTATGATGCAGCAGTCAAAGCAGGTGCACCAAAAAATTGTATCCAATGGATTGAAGCACCTTCTGTGGAAGCAACTCAAGCTTTAATGAAACATGGTGGAGTAGCAACCATTTTAGCAACTGGAGGTCCCGGCATGGTAAAATCAGCTTATAGTTCAGGTAAGCCTGCTCTTGGTGTAGGTGCGGGTAACGTCCCTTGTTATATTGAAAAAACTGCAAATGTTAAACGTTCAGTTAATGACTTGATTTTATCTAAGACTTTTGACAATGGGATGATCTGCGCATCAGAACAAGCCGTCATAATTGATAAAGAAATTTATACTGAAGTAAAAGACCTATTAACTAAATATGATTGTCACTTCTTATCTACAGCTGAAAGAGAAAAAGTTGAAAACTTTATGGTTTCTCCTGAAGGCAATTTAAATGCTGATATTGTTGGTAAGCCAGCTTACGAAATTGCTAAACTTGCAGGTGTTTCCGTTCCAAAAGAAACGAAAATTTTGATCGCTGAACTTGAAGGCGTAGGTAAAGATTATCCACTTTCAAGAGAAAAACTAAGTCCAGTTCTTGCAGCCTATAAAGTTAATAGTAGCGAAGAAGGAATCAAGCGTGCTGAAGAAATGCTTGCTTATGGCGGACTAGGACATTCTGCTGTCATCCACTCAACAGATGAAACTGTAATTGATGCATTTGATCGTCGCATGAAAGCTGGACGTTTAATTGTGAATGCACCTTCTTCACAAGGGGCAATTGGGGACATTTATAATGCTTACCTCCCTTCATTAACACTGGGCTGCGGTTCTTATGGTGGAAACTCAGTATCTTCAAACGTAGGAACAATGCATTTGATTAACGTAAAAACTCGTGCAAATCGTAAAAATAATATGCAATGGTTTAAATTACCACCTAAAATTTACTTTGAAAAAAATTCAGTTCAATATTTAGCAAAAATGCCTGATATTAAAAAAGCTTTCATTGTTACAGATCCTATGATGGTTAAATTAGGTTATGTAGATAAAGTTCTTTATTATCTAAGAAACCGTCCTGATTACGTTCACTGCGAAGTATTTTCAGATGTAGAACCAGACCCTTCTAAAGAAACTGTTCTTAGAGGTGCAAAAGCAATGAATGACTTCCAGCCAGACGTTATTATTGCTTTAGGTGGTGGTTCTCCAATGGATGCTGCCAAAGGTATGTGGTTATTCCATGAACATCCTGATGTTGATTTTAAAGGACTAAAACAAAAATTCATGGACATCAGAAAACGTGTTTATAAATACCCAACTCTCGGACAAAAAGCTAAATTTGTAGCGATCCCTACTACATCAGGTACTGGATCAGAAGTAACCTCATTCGCAGTTATTACTGATAATGAAAATAACATCAAATATCCATTAGCAGATTATGAATTGACTCCAGACGTAGCGATTATTGATCCTCAATTTGTAATGAGTGTACCAAAAACTGTTACCGCTGATACGGGAATGGATGTTTTGACTCATGCAATCGAAGCCTATGTCTCCAACATGGCAAATGATTATACTGATGGCCTTGCTATTAAAGCAATTCAACTAATATTCGAGTTTCTTCCTAAAGCTTACCGTAATGGTGACGATGAACTAGCAAGAGAAAAAGTGCATAATGCCTCTACTATGGCGGGTATGGCCTTTGCAAATGCATTCTTAGGAATTAATCATAGTTTAGCTCACAAGCTAGGTGCTCAATTCCATATAGCTCACGGTAGAGCTAATGCTATATTATTACCACATGTTATTCGCTACAATGCTAAAAAACCGACAAAATTTGTTTCATTCCCTAAATATGAACACTTTATTGCTGATTTACGTTATGCTGATATTGCAAGAACTTTGGGTCTTCCTGCCAGCACAACTGAAGAAGGCGTTCAAAGTTTAGTAAACGCTATTTACAAACTTGCTAAAGAATTGAATATTCCAATGAGTATCAGAGAAAATGGTGTTGATAAAAATACTTTCGAAGCAGAAGTTGATGCATTAGCTGAAAGAGCTTTTGAAGATCAATGTACAACTGCAAATCCTAAATTGCCATTAGTTACAGAACTTGCTGAAGTTTACAGACAAGCTTTCATCGGAAAATAAATAAATTAAGAATTAAATAATGAAAAAGGATGCCCGCCTTAATTAAAAAGCGGACATCCTTTTTTTATTCAACTTTTCAATGCTCAGATTCATTGATCACGACTTGATCGTAACGAAAATCTACTGGTATTCCGTCAGTAGTTTCATCCAATAAGAAAGAACCATTATTGTAACGGTCACTTACCTTATAGTCTTTGGGAATAACTGTAAATTCTTTTTGTTTATCCGTAATTATCGTAATATTTTCTTTGTTATTTTTTGCATCGATCAATAAGTTTATTCTATGTGGATTTTTTTTCAATTGTTTGAGTACATGTAAACCTCGTTTTGCTCTAGAAATTGTATCAAACTCAATTAAGTTCATTTTTTTGACTGAGCCTCGCTGTGTAACGAGTAGCGCATTATATTGTTTTTGATCCTGTTCAAATACTATACCAGAAACAACATAATCATCTTCTTTTAGATCCATTGATTTTACACCAACAGCATTCGCTCCGACAACTGAAACTTCATCTAATGGATATTTTAAGCCAAATCCTTTATTGCTGACTAAGAAAACATCTCTAACATTTTCGTTCTCAAGGAAGTATACCGCAACCAGTCGATCATCATCAGTCTTCAACTTTATTCCATTTGCAGCTCTTGAACGATAAGTTCTTTTAGGTTCGTACTCAGTCGCCAATGTTTGTTTGATAAATCCCTGTTTAGTTATTAAAACAAATCGGTTTTTCGAACTAAACTCATTCATTTTAAATACAGCTAAAACTTTTTCATCTTGACTTAAAGCAATTGATTGAGAAATATGATGTCCCAGATCTTTCCATCTTATATCTGGAAGTTCATGAACCGGGCGATTAATTACATTTCCTTTAGTAGTGAATATAACAATC
The DNA here is from genome assembly GCF_001895285.1 of Marinilactibacillus sp. 15R. Lineage (NCBI taxonomy): Bacteria > Bacillati > Bacillota > Bacilli > Lactobacillales > Carnobacteriaceae > Marinilactibacillus > Marinilactibacillus sp. 15R. The sequence continues at coordinate 1,948,475 of NZ_CP017761.1, read as the reverse complement.
TGCTGCAATGTAGTCATCTCTTCTGAGAAAACAGGGTAATCACCTTCACGCAGACCAATCTCTTCAGGTTTTGAGGCACCGTAAGAGCGTAAGCTCGTACGTTTCAGATAACCTTCTTTTGTTACAGAAACAACTACATCCTCTTCAGCAATCAAAACTTCCGTATCAACTGTAAGTTCTTCGATTTTATCTTGAACAATAGTCAGACGATCTGTAGCGTAAGCTTTTCTAGTTTCTTTCAACTCTTTTTTCATCACATTATTAAGTTTTGTCGAACTATCAAGTATCTCTTGATATTGTTTAATTCGCTCTTGCAGTTCAGCTTCTTCTTTTTGTAATTGTGTAATATCAGTATTTGTTAATCGATAAAGCTGTAAACTAACAATGGCTTCTGCTTGTGCTTCGGTAAATTCATATTTTGTAATTAAATTATTTTTAGCATCAGATTTATTTTGGCTGTTTCTGATTACTCTAATTACATCATCTAATATTGAAATTGCCTTAATCAGACCTGCAACGATATGTTCTCTTTTATGGTCTTTTCGCAATAAAAATTCTGTACGTTTCAAGATTACTTGCTTTTTATGACCAATATAAGCCTGAATAATTTGCTTCAATCCAACTTGTTGTGGTCTTTTATCATCAATTGCTACCATATTTAAATTATAAGACACTTGTAAATCTGTATTCTTCAGGAAATAAGTAAGTATTCCCTCCGCATTTGTCTCTTTCTTCAATTCTATAACAATTCGTAAACCTGTGCGGTCAGACTCATCTCTGACTTCTGCGATTCCTTCAATTTTACGGTTGATTCGTATTTCATCCATTTTTCTTACGAGATTGGCTTTATTTACTTCATATGGAATTTCTGTTATAACAATTTGCTGCTTTCCACCGCGTAATTCTTCAATTTCTGTCTTAGAACGTACGACGATTTTTCCTTTTCCTGTTTCGTATGCAGCTGTCAGACCTGCTACTCCTTGTATAATCCCACCGGTTGGAAAATCAGGTCCTTTAACAAACTGCATCAATTCTTTAGTTGTTGCTTTAGGATGAGAGATCAAATGAATTGATGCATCAATAACTTCTCCAATGTTATGGGGAGGAATATCTGTAGCATAACCAGCAGATATACCAGTTGCTCCATTAACTAATAAGTTAGGGTAACGAGCTGGCAAAACAGTAGGTTCATGTGTTGTGTCATCAAAATTCAATACAAATTCAACAGTTTCTTTATCAATATCTGCAAGTAGCTCTGCTGCTATTTTTGAAAGACGAGCTTCAGTATAACGCATAGCTGCTGGAGGGTCTCCATCCATACTACCGTTGTTACCATGCATGTCGATCAATGGTTCTCTCATTTTCCAAGACTGACTTAAACGAACCATAGCATCATAAACACTGCTATCTCCATGAGGATGAAAGTTACCAATTACGTTACCGACTGTTTTGGCAGATTTTCTAAAACCTTTATCTTGAGTATTTCCTTCTGAAAACATTGCATATAAAATACGTCGCTGTACAGGTTTAAGTCCATCTCTAATATCCGGCAACGCTCTTTCCTGGATGATATATTTACTATATCGTCCAAATCGATCACCCATTACTTCTTCTAATGTCAATTCTTGGACTTCTATTCTTTTTTCTGACATTCAGTTGTTCAAACCTTTCCTACTTTTGAGAAGTTTCGTTCTCTTCCAGCATTGTATTAGTTTCAAGGATACTACCATCTTCTTCTAGAGAAAATTCTACATTTTCCTCAATCCATTTTCTACGAGGATCTACTTTATTTCCCATTAAGACAGAAACTCTTCTTTCTGCTTGCGCCAAGTCATCTAAAGTAACTCGTATAAGTGTTCTAGTAGCAGGATCCATAGTTGTTTCCCAAAGCTGATCTGCGTTCATTTCACCTAAACCTTTATATCGTTGGATAAGATAAGTTTTTCCGAAATCTTTTAAAGTCCCATTTAGCTCTTCATCTGTCCATGCATAAGCAGTTTTTTCATTTTTTCCTTTACCTTGAGTAACTTTATATAAAGGAGGCAGCGCTAAATAGATTTTCCCATTTTCAATTAATGGTTTCATATAACGGTAGAAAAAAGTCAATAATAGAACTTGAATATGGGCACCATCGGTATCCGCATCTGTCATGATAATAATTTTATCATAATTGCAATCCTTAATATCAAATTCCGGACCTACTCCAGCTCCAATTGTATAAATCATTGTGCTGATTTCTTCATTTTTTAGTATATCTTGCATATTTGCTTTCTCAGTATTGATTACTTTCCCTCTCAGGGGCAGTATAGCTTGAAATTTACGGTCTCTGCCTTGTTTCGCTGACCCCCCAGCAGAATCACCCTCGACTAAGTAAAGTTCATTTTTAGCCGCGTTTCGACCTTGAGCAGGTGTCAGCTTACCAGACAGTAGTGTTTCTCGTTTTCGTTTTTTACCGTTTCTGGATTCTTCTTTTGCTTTTCGTGCAGCTTCCCTTGCTTCTCTAGCTTTAATAGCTTTGCGAACAATTTGCTGGCTCATTTCACCATTCTCAGATAGATAAAAGTTTAATTGTTCTGAAACTACATTATCACAAGCGGCTCTTGCTTCAGTTGTTCCTAGTTTGCTTTTTGTCTGACCTTCAAACTGTAATAAGTTTTCTGGAATACGAACCGATATAATGATCGCAATTCCTTCTCTTACATCTGTTCCTTCTAGATTTTTGTCTTTCTCTTTTAAAAGTCCTGTTCTTCTAGCATATTCATTGAATGTTTTCGTGATAGCTGCTTTTGTTCCGATTTCATGTGTTCCACCATCTCTGGTCCTAACATTATTGACGAAACTCAAAACACTTTCAGAATAGCCATCATTATACTGAAAAGCACATTCTACTTCTATGTTATTATTTTCTCCTTCAAAATAGGCAATTGGAGTTAAAGTATCTTTTTCTTCATTGATGTAATGAACAAATTCTTTGATACCTTCTTCATACATAAATTCTTCTTGTATATCATCTCTCTCGTCAGATAGTGTTATCTTTAGGCCTTTTAACAAAAAGGCTGATTCTCGCAGTCTTTCGGATAATAGAGAGTATGAATAATCTACAGTAGAGAAAATCTTCGTATCGGGCTTAAATTGGATAGTTGTCCCATCTTTTCGTTTAGAGACTTTCTTGCTTTCTAATTTTCCAACTGGTCTTCCGCCATTTTCAAAGCGTTGTTTATAGAGCACATTATCTCTTACTACTTCTACTGTTAACCATTCCGACAATGCATTAACAACTGAAGCACCTACTCCATGTAAACCACCAGAAGTTTTATATCCACCTTCTTGACCGAATTTACCTCCAGCGTGAAGTACGGTAAATATCACTTGGATGGTTGGAATTCCTGAAGCATGCATTCCTACAGGCATTCCTCTACCATCATCGGTAACTGATATACTATTATCTTTATTTATTTTGACATTGATTTCTGATCCGAATCCAGCTAGTACTTCATCTACTGAATTATCAACAATTTCATAGACTAAATGATGTAGACCTCTTGAATCCGTTGATCCAATATACATTCCTGGTCTTTTTCTAACTGCATCTAACCCTTCTAATACCTGGATCGATGTATCATCATATTGAGGTTTTTTTGCCAATTCCAGCCACTCCTTATACTTTATTCTTCAAATATAATTTGAAGAAGCCAAACTTTATATTCATGTTAGAATCTTATTGAATTTGCTCATTGAATTTAAGCAAGCATAGTTATCTTACCATAAAGTAACTATTTATGTGAAGAACGTATGTGCCGAATACGGATATATTCGTCATTTATCTGCTATATTTGCAGAAATATGATCCTTATTAATATTGTCCCAATTCTTTTACTTTATATTTTTTTTCAAGAATAATCAATATCTGGTTTAATCATTAATAATTATTTTTCTTTGTATCTATACGTGGTATTATATTAAGAGATAGAAATTGTTTGGTAAGGAGTGAAGTCTTTGTTAGAAGCGATCATGTTTCTCTTGGCATATTTATTAGGATCTATACCTTCGGGGGTTTGGATCGGTAAACTATTTTATAAAACAGATGTACGTGAACATGGTAGCGGTAATTCAGGAACCACAAATACATTCAGGGTACTCGGTAAGAAGGCTGGAATCATTGTTTTAGTCTTAGATATATTAAAAGGTACTTTAGCTGCTTTATTACCTATATGGCTAGGCTCAAACATCCACCCTATGGTAGTAGGTCTTTTTGCAGTCATTGGTCATGTTTATCCTATTTTTGCTAAATTTAAAGGGGGGAAAGCAGTTGCCACCAGTGCAGGGATTGCTTTGGGAGCTCAACCAATATTTTTGCTTTGTCTAGCAGTAATCTGGGGAGTAGTATTATACACTTCAAGTATGGTAAGTTTAGCCAGTATTATTGCAGTCATCATTGGAGCAATCGCTTCTCTTTTTTTAGGAGATCCTTTATTTGCACTAATTGTTTGGATTGCAATGATCATAGTTATTGTCAGGCATAAATCAAATATTGGTCGGATCAAAAATGGAACTGAAAATAAAGTGCCATTCGGATTGAAAAAGGATAAATAATTTTACCTTATTTTTATATCATACAGAAAGCCTTTCTCTATCATTATACATCGAGGTTCTCTGTCAAACATACTAAGATTAGTAGTGTAATATCCACGACGGTGGATATGCACTACTATTTTTTTATATAGTAGAGGTGAAGATGAGGCCGTCAACGTTAGAAGACCATGAGTCTGCATGTCAAACTGGCCCCTTCACTATCCTTGATTGAATTAGTTTGAAGTATGTTGGTCCTTTGAGATCGTCTATAGGAAAGTGGAATCGTTAAGGCATAGTGGAGTACTTCAATTTAATATAGAAAGGAGCGAAAATAAATGAGAGTCATGGCTTTAGATGTAAGTAAAGGAAAAAGTTATGTTGTTATTTATGAAGAAGAATTGTGTGTTGCAGAATGGGAAATTAAGCACAATCAAGAAGGGTTTAACCAACTTAAAAGCCAGCTTTGTAAAGAAACTACTGAAGTAGTTTTTGAAGCTACAGGTGTTTATTCTAAACAGATTGAGTCTTTTTTTAAGACTGAGCGGATTTCGTATTGTATCCTAAACCCATTATTAGCTAAAAAACAAACCGATGGTTTGCGTGGCAATAAAACAGATAAAGTAGATGCACATAAATTAGCACAGTCACATTATCGTTTTGATCGTGAAAAAAAGAATCATCAGACCTCAATCTATTCAGAGATACATGAAGTATCTATTTTGTATGATGAGGTTCACGCTAATCTAATAAAACAAAGAGTACAACTTCACGCCGTTCTCCAACAGTGTTTTCCAGAGATAGAGACGCTGTATTCTAGTAACCTATCTAAATATGCATTAAATATTATTGAGCGTTTTCCTCATCCTGCATATATTAAAGAGTTAAGTAAAACAAGGATAAAAAATATAATTCTCGCAAGCACTAAAAAAAATATCTCAAAAGAAGAAGCTCTACTGAAAGCAGATCAACTAATTCATTTAGCAGATGTATCTTATCCAGCAGTAGATAAAGATCATTTTTTAGTAACTAAAGTTCAATACAGAATTAAGCAGATACAACAGTTATTTGATACAAAAGAACGATTATCTAAAAAAATGATTGAACAGTCAAAAAAGCTTAATGAATTTTCAGTATTAGTTAGTATTCCTGGGATAGGCCCTCTAACGGCCGCGTTAATTATTTCTGAATTAGGGGATATCAGACGATTTTCTACTTCAAATCAGTTGAACGCTTATGTTGGAATTGATATACGCACTCATCAATCTGGAACGATGAGAAAGAAAGACCGAATAAATAAACGTGGGAATGCCCGCGCTAGAAAGATATTATTTTTTACTATTCGAAATATGTTAAAAACTCAAAAAACTGCACCCAACCATATTGTTGATTACTATTATAAATTAAAAAAACAACCTTACTCCAAAAGAGATAAAGTTGCTGTAATAGCTTGCATGAACAAGCTGTTAAAAGTTACTCATTATTTAGTTAATAAAAATGAGTTATATGATTATGCTAAGTCCCCACATAGCTAATCTTTATATTAATAGTATACATGCCTAGCTTGTAAAAAAAAAGCATAACCGCTAGGTTTATTTAGTATGTAAAAAGGTAACTTAATAGGTGTCAACTTGATACAGATATAAATTAATAAGAGTTATGACTTGACTGCACCTAGGAAACAACGTTGGTAAAGAATAAAGTCAAATAATAATGGATTTTGGAAGAGGATGTACAACGAGCTTACGCTGCTGTATGTTCTCTTTCTTTTTCTATCATTTTGATTTTATTTCTGATTGGTTTTAAATTGAAGTGCAGGATAATGCGATTTTTATAATGAATAAAGTTACCGTAACCATAGGCTACCCGGTTCAATACTTTGATCTTGTTATTGATTCCCTCTATCTTTCCATTGTTATAAGGATAATAGAAGGTGTTTTGGATATGTGGAAAATGAGCGCGCAACGTCTTTAAACTGGTTTTCATGTATCCAGATAGTTCAGGAGAAGCTGGTTGATCTAAAACAGTTCTTAACTGTTTTGAGTCATTGTGTTCGACGGCTTTAAGAATAGCTTGATACATTGTATAAGCTGCTTTTAGTTCTGGATCATACGCCAACATCTCAGAAACGATTGCTGATTCCAGACGCTGTCCGAACATGGGAAAGTATTGATAGCTAGTATAAGACAACTCGGACTCTTTCTTCAGTAGTTTCTTCCAGAAGCGTTTGAGTCGTCTGTACTTCTTTTGGTCTTCTCCATTGGACGTTCGAAGTCGATTCATGACTTTTACGCGTGTTTTGTTCATCGCTCGGTTCACGAGCTGAACGATATGAAATCGATCAATAATGATATCAGCGTTTGGAAACAGTTCAGGGATGAAGCTGACGTAACTGGCATTCATGTCTGTCGTAATCGTTTTGACCTGATTTCTCTGGTTTTGGCTGTATCGAGAACAGAAGTGATCTTTGATTGTACGAGTATCTTTGCTTTCTAAAATATCTAGTATCGTTCCTGTTACGACATCAATATACTCAAAAGCCATTTGCCCATTACCATACTTAAACTCATCAAAAGACAAGTTCTCCGGCAATGAATGATAGTAAGGTCGATAATACTTCACCTGTTCATTGATGATTCTTTGAATCGTTGTGGAAGAGACATTCGTCTCTTCTGCCAAGCTCTTGATCGAACGAGCATCAGCTGACTTCGCCAGTATTTCTGCTTTGATAAAATTAGAGATAAAACACGCCTCTTTTACAATCGGTGTTTCCGCAGTAAATGTTGCTTCACAAGATGTACACTTGAACCGCTGCTTTTTCACTCTGAGATAGGTCGGGTAAATGCCAGATATTGGAAAAGTGATTCTAGAAGTCTGAGTCCCATTTTTATAGATAGAGAAGTCCTTGTTTGGTTCCTGACATTTCTTACATTCCGTAGGAATATAAGTCAATGTACAGTCTATAAATTTACATTTCTTTTGTTTGTGTATCCCATAAGACACGCAGTTATCTTCGAAAATCATGTTTTTGTCTTGAATATCTAGTACATTTTGCATATCATTTGATGTAGGCAAGTGAGTTCCTCCTATGGATATTTGGTTTTTGTCGACTATTATTCTACAGGAGAACTCACTTGTTTTCTATTTTCTGAGACAAAAAAAGACGCCAGTGATTTCTCACCAACGTCATATATTATAGAACCTACATCGATAGAGAAAGGCTTTTTTTATTGCTCCATATTCCCAAAAAGCGCTTTAGTAAACAATGGATTTAGAACTTTTATATAAGTTCCTCTCATTCCCATAGAACGCTGTTCAATAACGGAAGCTGATACCAGCTTTCGTAATCCATTAACAACAATTGATCTAGTTACACCAATTTTATCTGCAATCTCAGAAGTAGTGAGTATCATTTCCATAGTTCCTTCACCCATGTGATTAAATACGCCTCTTAAAGCTTTGACTTCTGTGATTGATAACGTAGACATTGCTAAGTTTGCTCCAGCTATCTGTTTTTCGATCTCTACTTCGATTTTACCGTATTCTAAAGCAATTTCTATAGCAATCATCGAAGCTGCATGTTCAATGACAAGATGATCTACTTCAGTGATTTCTCCTTGGACCCGTCCCACTAACAGAGTGCCTAATCTATCATCTGAAAGCTTGATTGGTACAATAGTTGTTAAAGCCTCCGGATAATTAGCTCTTTTTTCAACAGGAAAAATTGTTAGATTATCATCGATTTTAACATCTTTAACTGTCGTCTGGACATTTGCCAGCCTGTGAATATAATTATAAGGAAATGACTTATTTTCAATCAGGTTCCTTACTCGTTGAGTGTTAACACGATGTCGCTCATAATATCCCAAAAGTGTTCCCTCAGCATTAATAACGTAAATATTTGCATCTAATAATTTACCTAAGGCGAAAGAAATACTTTTCAATGGAAAGTCGATCTCTTTTGAGTCATTTGAAAGAATATACTTTGCCCATTCTTTTATGTTAGCCTGTTTATTTAATTCTTTTATTTTGTCTAAAAAGGCTTGATTACTCATTTAATATAGTGTTCCTTTCCTTACTAAGATAGGTCAATTGACTAGAATTACAGTTTAAAGAATGTAGCGGCTAAGATCTTTATTTTCAACAATATGTCCTATTTTGTCATCTACATATTTTTGAGTGATTTTAACTTCTCCCATTTGCATATCTGGTGCTTCAAAAAGTAATTCTTCAAGGAGACGTTCAAGAATCGTATGCAACCTTCTCGCGCCTATATTATCAGTGGATTCATTTACCTCAAAAGCAATCTCAGCAATTCTTTCAATAGCTTCCATTGTAAAAATAACATTGATATTTTCAGTCCCCAGTAAAGCTTGATATTGTTTTACTAGTGCATTTTGTGGCTCAGTTAAAATTTTAACAAAATCTTCTTTTGATAGATCATTTAATTCAACACGAATAGGGAAGCGTCCTTGTAGTTCTGGAATCAAATCACTCGGTTTAGAAACATGAAATGCTCCTGAACCGATAAACAAGACATGGTCTGTGTTTACTGTGCCATATTTTGTTTTTACACTTGATCCCTCTACAATTGGCAAAATGTCTCTTTGTACCCCTTCTCTGGATACTTGACCACTGTTGTTTTGCCCTTTTGAAGTGATTTTATCAATTTCATCAATAAAGATAATACCCGCATTCTCAGTTAGTTGAACAGCTTCAGCGTGAATGTCTTCTTGATTAATCAATTTATCTGCTTCTTCTTCCGTAAAAATCTTAATAGCTTCTTTGACTGTTACTTTGCGTTTGATTTTTTTTGAAGGTTTTAATTGACCGAACGTTTCTGAAAGGTCAATTCCCATTTGCTCTAATGGAGCATTCATCGGGCTTACAGATTGTTTTTTTTCTTCAACTTTAATTTCTACTTCTCTTGAATCTAAAATACCTTTTCGAATTTGATTTATTAGCTCTTCTCGTTTAGTAGATATTTCTGCTGTAACTGTTTCTTCTTCTTCAGCAGGTTCAGCATATAATTGGTTAGGATCAATTCCTATTCCTTTAAACATACCTGCTAATGGGTTTTGATCTTGTTGTTTTTTTTCTTTTTTTATACCAGGAGCTAATACTTTTGCAATTCTTTCGATCGCTTTATTCTCTGCTCTACCACGGACATTCTTGCGCTGCTCTTCACGAACAATTTGTACAGCAGCTTCTGTCAAATCTCTGACCATCGATTCCACATCACGACCAATATAGCCGACTTCTGTAAATTTAGTTGCTTCAACCTTTATAAAAGGTGCATCAACAATATCTGCTAAACGTCTGGCAATTTCTGTTTTACCGATACCTGTAGCACCGATCATTAAAATATTCTTAGGGGTGATTTCTTTTTGCATATCGCTATCCAGTTTCAAGCGACGATATCGATTTCTCAAGGCTACAGCAACAGATTTTTTTGCTTCTGTCTGACCTACTATATATTTATCAAGTTTTTCTACAATTTCTCTAGGTTTTAAATCAGTTTTTGTACTCATCATAGTCTCCTTACAATTCTTCTGAAATGATATTGTGATTTGTGTAAACGCAGATGTCTGCTGCTATCGATAAACTATTTTCTGCAATTTCTTTTGCAGATAATGGCCCAGCATATAGCTTTAAAGCTCTAGCAGCAGATAACGCAAAGTTCCCGCCTGATCCTATTCCAAGAATTCCATCATCTGGTTGAATAACTTCTCCATTTCCTGAAATCAGCAGCATTTCTTCCTTATTCATTACAATCAATAAGGCTTCAAGATTTTTCATCATTTTATCAGTACGCCATTCTTGAGCTAATTCCACTGCAGCACGCATTAGATTCCCGTTGTATTGGTTCAGATATCCTTCAAATTTTTCTTCTAATGTAAAAGCATCTGCAACACTTCCGGCAAAACCTACCAAAACTTCACCATTGTAGATTTTTCGAACTTTGCGTGCCGTTCCTTTCATTACAACTTGCTCTCCCATTGTAACTTGTCCGTCTCCTGCCATTGCCGACATTCCATTATGCTGTATTGCTAATATTGTTGTCGCATGAAATTCAGTCATAGTGTACCTCCATAATTAATATTGATTTGTATTACTTAATCTTTATTTAAGCTCTAGGATGATATTTCTTATAATCAGATTGAAGATGTTCTTTAGTGACATGAGCATAGATTTGAGTCGATGATAAACTCTTATGCCCAAGCAGTTCTTGAACTGTTCTCATATCTGCTCCATTATCCAACAAATGTGTAGCAAATGTATGCCTTAACATATGTGGAGATATATTGGATGTCAGTGTACTTTTTTTAATAATCTGGTTCAATGTATATTGTATTCCGGCTTGTGTAATCTGATCGCCATGGTGATTAATAAATATATAGGGATGATCTTTTGCATATTTAGTCATGAGCTCAACACGAGATTTTTCCATATATTCTTGTAATGCTACTGAAGCATAATGACCAAAAGGAACATATCGTTCTTTATTACCCTTCCCCATTACCAACATGACGCCCATCTCAAAATCAACGTCCTCTACCTTTAATCCGACACACTCACTGACACGTATGCCAGTTCCATACAGAACCTCTAAGAGAGCCATATTCCGATAATCTAGCAAACCAGTTCCTAAAGCAGCTTCAAATAATTGTTTGATTTCTTGATCATAAAAAAAGGTAGGAAGCCGTAATCCTTTCCTTTTCATATTTAAATAAGAAAAAGGATTATCATCAGCTAATTCATTATTCAATAAAAATTGATAAAAAGCTCTAAGACTTGATATTTTTCTAGAAATTGATGTTCTAGAATAGTTTTTATCATTTAAATAACCTAAATATATTCTAGCATCAGGTAAAGTTACAGATAAGAAATCGTCGTTTCCTGTCTCTTTTAAAAACACTGAGAAAGCTTGTATATCTTCTAAATAAGCTTTTTTTGTTAAATCTGAATAATGTCTTTCATGTATTAAATAATTCATGAATAGATGAACTAAATTTTGTTCCATTTCTATCCCTCCAACGTTCATGCTACTATAGTTTACCATAATACTATTAAGAATCGTATAAAGGAATACAAACGAAAAAGACGCTCTCACAGTAAAACTGAATTTTTATTAAAATAATAAAAATTCAGTTGCCTTATACTGCTTACAAGACGTCTCTATTAATATCTTACTTTTGAATATCCTCTGCATAATCACAGTTTGAACATTTTACTTGGCTTTGTTTTTTTGTGATTTTTTCCACTAAGAAATGATCACATTTAGGACAGTTTCTACCGATTGGTTTATCCCATGAAGTGAATTCACACTCAGGATAACGATCACAACCATAAAATATACGATTTTTTTTAGATTTTCGTTCTACAACTTCACCTTTTTTACATAAAGGACAAGTAATTTCTAACTTTTTAACGATTGGTTTAGTATTACGACAATCTGGAAAATTAGAACAGGCATAGAATTTTCCATATCTTCCTATTTTGATAACCATTGGATGTCCGCACTTTTCGCAATCGAAGCCTGCTGGTTCATCTTCTATTTCAACTTCTTCAATTTCTTTTTCTGCTTTTTCGACTTCATCTTTGAACGGATTATAGAATTGATCTATAATCTTAACCCATTCTATTTTTCCTTCTTCAACAGAGTCCAGATCTTTTTCCATTTTAGCAGTAAAGTTCACATCTACGATATTAGGAAAGAATTCTTTGATCATCTCATTAACAATTCCACCTAATTCCGTTGGTTCAAAACGTTTATTTTTTAAAGCGACATAATATCTTCTCTGAATAGTCTCTAAAGTAGGAGCATAGGTAGATGGACGTCCTACTCCGTTTTCCTCTAAAGTCTTGATTAGACTCGCTTCACTATATCTAGCTGGTGGTTGAGTAAAGTGCTGTTCCGGATCAATTTTATCTAATGTAACTTCATCTTGTTCTTCCATTTCAGGTAAAATATTGTCTTTCTCTTTTGACTGATCTTTGTAGACAATTTGATATCCATCAAATTTAATACTAGATCCATTGGCACGGAACATAACGCCGTTTTGCTCAAGATCCACTCTCATCGTATCATAAATCGCCGGTTTCATTAGGCTCGCTATAAATCTCGACCAGATAAGATTATAAAGTTTATATTGATCTTTGGTCAAATATTGCTTGATATCGTCAGGCCTTCTCATCGCACTCGTGGCTCTTATTGCCTCATGAGCATCTTGAGCACCTTCTGCATTCTTCACTTTACGAGCTTTAGAAGCTGAATACTCTTCACCGTAATCCTCAAGAATAAGCTGTGTCGCTTCAGCTTTAGCAGTTTCAGATAAACGAGTAGAGTCGGTACGCATGTAGGTAATTAGACCTACAGCACCCCCACGTCCTAAAGATATACCTTCATATAACTGCTGAGCAACCATCATTGTCTTACGAGTTCTAAAATTTAGTTTCCCAGCAGCTTCCTGCTGCAAACTACTAGTTGTAAATGGATTTTGAGGATTTCTTTTACGTTCTTTCCTAGTTACTTTTTTAACTGTCCATTTTTCATCTTTATCAATTCTATCTAATATTTTATCAGTTTCTTCCTTATTAGATATAGAGGTTTTTTTACCATCTACACCATAAAAATTAGCTTTAAATTTTTTGCGAGTTTTAACAAAATTTCCTTCGATAGTCCAATACTCTTCCGGTTTGAAATTTTTTATTTCTTCTTCCCGGTCACAAATAATTTTTAGCGCAACTGATTGAACTCGCCCAGCACTTAAGCCTCGTTTGACTTTCTTCCATAATAATGGACTTATCTGATAACCAACAATTCGATCAAGAACACGTCTGGCTTGCTGAGAATCAATTAGATTTTCATCAAGGTCACGTGGATTTTTCAGAGCATTTTTCACTGCGTCTTTAGTAATCTCGTTAAACACTACACGATTTTTCTCATCATCTCGCAAACCTAACAGATAGCTTAAGTGCCATGCAATAGCTTCCCCTTCGCGATCCGGATCGGCTGCAAGAAAAACTTTTTCGGCTTTTTTTGCATATTTTTTCAGGTCTTTTATTACAGGTCCTTTACCACGAATTGTTATATATTCAGGTTCGTAATTATTTTCAAAATCAATTCCCATCCTACTTTTTGGTAAATCTCTAATATGACCTAAGCTAGCAACTACTTTGTAATTTCTACCTAAATATTTCTCAATTGTTTTTGCTTTGGCAGGTGATTCTACAATAACCAGATATTTATAAGCCAAATCAACGGCCCCTTTCAATTTGTATAAGCTCTGATGTATAACTTATTCGTCTGTACATCATGTAATCGTACATTATAACTGCTTTTTTTCAAGTTTAAACTTTTAAAATCAGCATTTATTATTCTTTACGAAAGAATCGTTACTCATCATATGCCATACAATAGGGTTTGTCAACTTGCAAGATTGAATTTTCTACAAATATCAGATATCAGACTTTAGATACCACCTATTTTTATAGACTATATCTTCAATAATATCATTAGAAGATGTTACCATTTTAGCTCCAGCTTTTATCAAATCATTTGTCCCTTCAGAAAGGGTACTAAAAATCGATCCTGGTACAGCATAGACTTCTCGGTTCTGTTCCAGCGCTTGATGGGCAGTAATCAAACTTCCACTTCTCTTTTTCGCTTCTACAACTATAACTCCATCGCTTATTCCTGAAATAATTCTATTTCTTAATGGAAAATGATGTCTTAACGGTTTAGAACCTATTGGAAATTCTGTCAACAATAGTTGCTTGTTTTCAATTTCTTTTTGGAGAAGACGATTACTATAAGGATAATAATAATCTAGACCAGTACCAATGACAGCAATGGTCTTTCCGTTCTCTTCCATTGCACTAATATGTGAATAAGCATCAATTCCTTTAGCTAAACCGCTGCATATTATGATTCCTTTTTCAATAAGAGGGGGAACAAATCTTCTAACAATAGCTTTGCCATATTCAGTACATTCTCTAGCTCCTACGACTCCGATTATACTTTTCTCAATCCATTCTATATTCCCCTTATAAAACAGTACTAATGGAGGAAGATAGATTTCTTTAAGTTTTATAGGATATTGCTCATCTAATATAGTTATCCAACCTACTCCCAGCTTTGACAAGTCCACTTTTTTCTGCCGAGAATAAAATGAATTTTTAAATTCTAAAAAAGAAGCTTTCTTTTCAAAAGAAAGCTTCTTTAATGGTTTTAAATCTAATTCACAATGTCCATTCTCCAGTAATAAATCTTGTAGAAAACTCCATTTTTCTTCTATAGACATCTTTGTGTAATGAGCAAGTATAAAGCAGTGCTCTTCAAATTGATCAATTAGCATAATATAGTCTCCTTATGATTTAGTAATATATTCTCTCTTCCTTATATATTACTTACATTAAAGAGATAAGTTCACTAAAGTGACTGTCTTTCTTTTACGGGAGCAAAAGAAAGTCGATGGATAGGCGTGATGCCATTTTCATCTAACCCTAAAAGGTGTTGCTTAGTACCATATCCAGCATTTTGATCAAACCCATATCCTGGATATTTTAAATGATATTGTTCCATTAGTCTATCGCGTTCCACTTTAGCTATGATGCTTGCAGCAGCAATCGAAATACTTTTTGCATCTCCTTTAATAATACTTTCCTGTGGTAATTGCAGCGGCAGCTTCATTGCATCAATCAAAAGATAGTCGGGTTCAGAGCTTAGTTCCCCAACAGCTTTAATCATAGCAAGTTTGCTAGCTTGATAAATATTAATATCATCTATTACTTGAGCTTCAACGATTCCAATCCCAATCCCAATCGCCTTTTCATGAATTTCAGCATAAAGTGCTGTTCTTTTAGCCAATGAAAGCTTTTTAGAATCATTTAATCCTATAATCGGATTGTTCGGATCAAGAATAACCGCAGCTGCAAGTACTGGACCAGCAAGTGGACCTCTACCAACTTCATCTATTCCTGCAATCAATTGAGCCCCACGTGAATATGCTGACTTCTCATATACAGACATACGTTCATAATCCTTCAATAATTTTTCTTCTCTGCTCCTTGCCTTCTCCCACCCTAGTATTGCATTTCTGACTCCTTTACGATCATCTTTTCTAATTTCTTGAAGTCTTGGGTCTTCTATTACAGTTATTTGATCGAGCAGTGCTTTAATCTCCTTAACTGTCAACTTATTCATTAAAATCACTTTCTTCATTAATATCCTCTGGAGTTTCAAATGTAAATCTACCTAATTTTCCATCTCTTAACTCATGGATTAGCACTTGAGCGCCTCTTTCGTAGTCATCTTTAAACCCTCGTAAACGAGTAATCTCCATTAACAATTCCGGAAGTGGCATATCAGTTTCTAATGCTTGTTCAAACTTATAGCGCTCAGCTAAAACTCCTGGATAGTTTTGAACAAGATAGGACATTCCAAATAATGCAATATCATCTAAATGCAGTAAGGTATCTTTTATTGCTCCGGTAACCGCTAATCGTTTGCCAACTTCCTGATCTTCAAATTTTGGCCAGAGAATCCCAGGAGTATCTAATAGTTCTAATTCTTTACCATATTTGATCCATTGCTGCGACTTAGTAACCCCAGGTCTATTACCGGTTTGAGCAATATTTTTACGAGCAAATCTGTTAATCAACGTAGATTTCCCTACATTTGGAATGCCTACACAAACTGCTCGAATAGCTCGTGGTTTCAACCCTTTAGCTTCTCTTTTTTCAAAGAAATCTTTTAAGGCTACCCTAGCTAATTTGATAACCTCTTTTATTCCTTGTCCTTGCTTAGCGTTGATTGATATTGCATATATACCTTGAGACTCATAAAATTTAAGCCACTCATTCACACGCTTCATATCTGCTAGATCGCTTTTCATTAAAATGGTAATACGAGGCTTATTACCAATCATTTCTACTAAATCAGGATTTCTACTTGAATATGGAATACGTGCATCTACTAATTCAAATACCACGTCTACTAATTTTAATTTTTCTTGGAATTGACGTTTTGCTTTCGCCATATGTCCTGGATACCATTGTATTGTCATTGATTATTCTCCTAACACTTTATCTGCTCTCAGTGTACCATAAAGACATAAACCGCACGAAAAAAAGTTGGTAAAAGAGGCTATCTCTCTACCAACTTTTTTATTCATCAGCTATTGTTGCTCATCAATACTTCCAAAATGGTTGAACGGGAAGAATCTATAAGTTGTTTTTCCTGTAATTGTATCTCCTGAAACAAAACCGAAATAACGGCTATCTCTGGAATTACCTCTGTTATCTCCCATTACAAAATACTGATTTTCTGGTACTGTTTCTACACCTTGTAGTGATTCTAGAGAAAATTCATTGATTGTACCACCAATAACGTCTTTTGAGGCACTGCTATCTATTTCTATTCCATCAAGGTATGGTTCATCGACTTCTTCATCATTGATATAGAGCGTTTCATCACTATATCTAATCTCATCCCCCGGCAATCCGATAATCCGTTTAATATATTGCTTTTCAGGATCATCTGGTGCCGGAAAAACAATAATATCGAAGCGTTCATAATCACTGAACTTATTAAGTAACAATTTGTCTCCATCTTCTAAAGTAGGAGCCATAGATTCACCTTCAACACTCACTGGAGCGTATAAAAACATTTGTACAAGATAAAAGACACCTGTCAGAATTACAATGTATAACACCGTACTAACAAGTTCTTGAAGAAAAGTACGTTTTTTTTCAGGTTTTTTCTTGTTATTCTTTCCATACTTACTTTTTCTTGGTTCAAATCCACTTTCTTCATATTGTTGATCACTCATCAATCAACCTTCTCTCTAACTTAATTCGTTAAAAAAACAATTAAATGTTATCTTTGTTATTAAATAAACCCATAACTTTATCTCTCAATTAATAAAACTTTATTTTTTCAGAAGGATAATACATCATAATGATTTCGCCAAGCACTTCTTCACTAGATATACTACCATAAAATCGGCTATCATAACTATAGCGACGATTATCTCCCATTACAAAGTAATGACCATCAGGGACTTCATTTGCATTATCATTTATCATGGTAAAATTTGATGTCCATAAACCTGGTTCATCTGAGATTTCCGAGCGATTCAAAAAGGGCTCTTTAACTAATTTATTATTGATATACAGCTTATCTTGTTCATATCTCACAGAATCTCCTGGGAGACCAATCACTCTTTTAACCACTGTTTTATTCATTGGGTCTGTAAAAACAACGATATCAAACCGATCAATACTAGAAACTGTAGACATGACCACTCGATCATTAGGATTTAAAGTAGGATACATTGAAATTCCTGTCACATCTGTAGGAATAAAAATATATAATCTTAAAAACACTAGGATCAATGCTATACCAAATAAGACTCTCCCAATGCGTAATCGTCTTGATCTTTCAAGACATTTTTGCATATACATCCTCTTCCTCATATATTATCTGGTAACCGAATAATTAATTATAGCTTACAGTTTCAGGTATTATCAAGTTATTTTTAATCATTTCTTATATATTGTAAGTAGCTTCCAAAACAAAACGATTTATGCATTCACATAAATCGTTTTGAGACATTACTTGGATTGTAAATATTTAATTGCTTCATTATATTGTGTGTCATTCTCTTCGATCAAAGCTCTTAATGCTTCTACTAAAGCGCTCGACGTTGCACCAGTAACAATTCCATCAGCGTCAAGTTCTTTCGTATTTTGAAATGCTTTGACTGCCTCTACTGTTTGATCGTTAAATTGACTGCTTGCTTCATCTACCTCATAACCTAATGCTTTAAGGATGGCATTAAGATTTTTCACTTCATCAGATGTATCCCCAGACTGATAAGTTTCCTCACTATTGATCAATAATAAAGTCTGATAATCAGGCATTGCGACTTCTATATCTGGTGATATTCCTTTTTCGTTAATCCATTCACCATTTGCAGTAAGCCATTTACCAGTTGTATATTTCACTTCCCCATCTCCTGTTAAAGGCGCAACATTCTGAATTGTTCCTTTACCAAAAGTTGTCTGACCAATCAAAGGAATACCAGCAGATTCGCTCATTGCTCCAGCTAAAATCTCAGAAGCACTAGCACTACCTCCATCAATTAAGAGCACTGCTTCACCATCGAATTTGAAAGAACCGTACTGTTCAGAATCAGCTGTATAAACAACGGGATCTTCTCCACGAATTTCAGATTGCATCAATGGCTTACCATCTTCAACAAAAATATTTGACATCTGTAAGGCAATATCTAGTAGTCCTCCGGGATTCCCTCTTACATCAAACACAAATTTTTCGGCACCTTTATCGTCTAAATCTTTAATTGCAGTAACTAGCTCTTCATAAGTTGGACGATTAAAGTTCGTAATTTGAATATAACCTATAGAAGAATCTGATTCGTCTAACTCGTATACTACGGATTCAACAGGAATAGCATCTCGAGTGATCGTAACAGTAAATTCTTCTTCAGAACGTTGAAGTAATAATTCTACTTCTGAATCTTTAGGTCCGCGAATTAAGGCAACTGCTTCCTGTAAAGAGAGGTCTGCTACAGATTCACCGTCAATTTCTGCTATTTTATCATTTGCTTGTAATCCAGCTTTTTCAGCTGGAGAACCACTAATTGGAGAAACAATTCTAACAAATTCTCCTTCTTTCATAACTTCAGCACCGATTCCCTCAAATTCACCTTGGGTATCCTCTTGTAATGAAGTTGATTGACTTGCATCTAGATATGCAGTGTACGGATCTCCTATCGCTCCAGCCATTCCTTCTAACGCACCTTCAATAAGAGTGTCTGGATCAACTTCTTCAAAATAGTTTGCAAGTAAAATTGAATATAATTCATCTACTTGATTTAATTCAGTACTTTGAGAATTAGTACTAGCCTCATCATCTTGCACTGATTCTTGTGTCATATTTTCAGGAGTAGTCTCTATTAATCGAGAAAACGACAATGTTCCAATTACTCCAACAATTAACACAATAATTAAAGAAGTGATATATACAAAAAGGCTAACCTTTTTAGTGTGTTTTTGTTTATTTGGTTCTTGTTCCATATCTTTCCTCTTTTCTTAATACGCACCGACCAAACCGTTCTATTATATAAATAATCAATTAATTTGCAGTGCTGTTTCAAGTGCAATAATCATCATATCATCAAATGTCTTTTCACGTTCTTCAGAAGTAGTTTCTTCTCCAGTAAGCAGATGATCACTAATCGTAAGAAGCGAAAGAGCTTTTTTATTGTATTTTGCTGCAAGAAGATAAAGACCTGCAGCTTCCATTTCTACAGCCAGAACACCATAATCCGCTAGTTTCATCTTATCTAATTCTTTATTGTAAAAACGATCCGCACTCAACACATTACCAACTTTAATCTTCATACCTTTTTTTGAACCTATTTCGTAAGCTGTCTTGAGCAAATCAAAGTCAGCAATAGGAGAAAAATCTACTTGATTGTCGAATGTATTCTTTATAACGCTAGAATCAGTTGTTGCTGCTTGAGCTAATACAACATCTCGTATTTCGACTTCTTTCTTCATACCTCCGGCAGATCCTACACGCATAAGTGTTTCAACACCGTATTCTTGGATCAGCTCTTCTACATAAATCATAATAGAAGGAATCCCCATACCAGTGCCTTGAACGGATATTTTTTTTCCTTTATAAGTGCCTGTGTATCCAAACGCATTTCGAACCGTGTTATATTGTACAACGTCCTCTAAAAACGTCTCCGCTATATATTTTGCTCTAAGTGGGTCCCCTGGCAATAGAACAGTTTCTGCGATATCTCCATTTTTTGCATTAATATGTGTACTCATATTTATATCTCCTTTATTTTTTCAGTGTGAATCATTATCAATATATTGATTCCAAGCCTCGTCATAGACATCCATATTTGGTAAATAGTGACCATTCAATTCAAGATAAGCACTGATTTCATTATAATCTTCACTTTGCTTTGGAAAACTACCGTCATCTTCTACAGCATTCGCAAAGAGCGTAATCTCATCTTTTTTGTTTGGATCTCTACGGGTCATTAAGTAGTGGTAAAACGATCTTTTCATGCACTAGGCCTCGATTCTTTATTAGCTTCTTGCCATTCTGATCGTTCTTTTTTTTCTTGTTTATAGCGTCTAGGATTCTTTTTATAGAATTCCTGATGTTCTTCTTCTGCTTTATAAAAAGTTTCAGCTTTTTGGATTTTTGTAACAATTGGTTCCTTGTATCTGCCGCTTTGCTCTAACTGATATTTAGAATCTTTCGCTATTTTCTTTTGTTTGTCTGTATAATAGAAAATAACTGGACGATAGCTGTCTCCTCTATCCATAAATTGTCCCATTGCATCAGTAGGATCTGTTTGATTCCAATAGATTCCAACTAATTCTTCATAGCTGATTTTTGCGGAATCAAATACAATCTCTACCGCTTCAGTGTGACCAGTAGTTTGAGATTTCACTTCTTCATACGTAGGATTCTCAACATGTCCTCCAGTATAGCCTGAAGTAACAGAAATAATGCCATCTTGTTCTTCAAAAGGCTCCACCATGCACCAGAAGCAACCCCCAGCAAATATTGCTTTTTCCATTTTCCAATCATTCCTTCTTCACTATATTTCTGCCCGATTTATTAAATTATTTCTGTATCTTATCTGAAATAGTGTATCATCTTACTGCATCAAGTGGCAAATGAATATTTAGTCTAATATCATTTTCTTGTAGGTTGATACGTTCAAGTGAAAATTGTGTACCATTATCTAACGAAAATTCATTTAAATTAACAACGATAAACTGATCTTCACTATCTATTGCTATCCATTCCGGAAAATCTACTTGTCTAGATATTTGAGCCATTGCAAAGCTTATAGGTAAGTTCAAAGAGCCTATATTTAAAGATTCACCTCGAAGCTGTAGATTTCCATTTTCCAGTACATAAGGTGTCATAAATAGTGAAAATTCAATTGGAAATCCGAACACTTCTATTTCACCACTTAATTCAGCAGAGTCCTCTAAATCAAACCTAAACCCTTCAAATTCTCCATCCAGTTCCTGATTTAAATATTCATTTGTCAATCTAGTTACATCTTCTTTAGTCGTACTGACTTCAAAAATAAGATCCTCTTCAGATGTTGCAAAAGGTTCTGTGTTTTCTTCTCCCACTTTTACTGGTTGGAGCTGTACAAACAGCCATATTAATAGCCCAATTAATAATCCTATCAATATAAGAAAGGCCCATTTCCATAGATTAATTTGTTTCGTTTCTTTTTCTGTTTTTTTTGATCGCTGTTCAGCCAAAATACTCTCCCCTTTATTCTTTTTTCAGCTTATTGACTACTGAATAATCAGATTTTTCAAATCTGTTTCAATTAAATCATATAAAGCATCTGCCATAATCTGGTAACCTCTGTCATTAGGATGAAACAAATCTTCTTTATATAAATAAGGATGATTTTCATCTTCAATCTCATTTACATCGTCTACAGTATCCGAGTTGCTTCTTGTTTCATCAGGAAATTCAGCAGGATTAAATAATGAATCTATTTCAACAAAATTTACATTTTCTGTTTCTTCTGCTATCTGTTTAGTTCTAGAATTCCATGTATCAAAAACTTTTTGAAGTTGAGAGAATTCATTGAAATAATAATGGTAAGGATTATACAATCCATAAATGTAAATAATTGCTTGATTATTCAGCTCACGAATAGTTGAAAAAATAATTTTTACGTTTTCCTCATATGATTGAATCGTAGACTCAAAATCTTCCAATGAACCATTCAAACCTACTTTATCCAGATTATTGACGATATCATTCCCACCAATTGTCAATGTTATGATATCTGCTTGGGCTAATCCCGACTGAACTGTTTCATCTTCCTCAAGTAAGGTCAATAACTGTTCAGTTGTATCTCCAGAATGTCCATAATTCTGAGTTTCAACTGAACTCACCATCGAATCACTTCTCAATTGCTCAGCAACTAATGGTACATATCCCCCTCTTTTCGTACTATCTCCAACACCTTCAGTCAGAGAATCACCAATAGCTACTATATTAAGTGAAACTCTTGAAAATTCTTGATTACTCAGATTTTCGCTAGAGTTATTCCCCGAATTCGAACTGTTTGAAATAAAAGTCAGCAAACCATAACCGGCAGTTGCTGATAATATAATAACTAAAATACTGGAAATAAAAAGTTTTAAATGTTTCATGAATAACCTTCCTTAATTTTAATAAATGCTGATTAATTACCTAGTACTTTCTCTCAATATTTAATAAGATTTCATTTTTGAGATTCGCATTATTAACTATAAATGTGATATACTATTCATATCAAAAATCATTGGTTTCTACTTGAAAGTACTCAAAAGATAGTATACCAAATTATCATTATGACGTACAGAAATGAAGTCAGTTACAGGAGGTTTATTATGTCAGATAACACACCGGAAAAATTGATGTCGCGAGGATATCTCATCTGGAATGAAGTTTTAAACGCAATCACACATGGTTTAGGCTTTTTACTAAGTATAGTTGGACTAGTATTCTTGGTTAAAAAAGGACTTGAAATGGGCGGAATTGTAGAAGTTACTTCCTATGTTGTATATGGAACTACACTAATTTTACTTTATCTATGCTCCACTTTATATCATAGTCTTACTTTCACAAAAGCTAAACAAGTAATGAGAATCTTGGACCACAGTAGTATTTTTCTCTTAATTGCTGGTACCTATACTCCGTATACTTTGATTACGATTTCTGGTCGGTTAGGCGTATTATTAGCCGTTATGATATGGTCAATCGCCTTACTAGGTGTCATATATAAAACTGTCTGGTTCAAGAAATTTCAAGGATTATCTTTATGGATATATATTATCATGGGATGGATTTCATTATTCTTTCTTAATTATTTATACCAAGGATTAGGACTTGAGGGTTTCATATGGCTGGTAGCTGGCGGCTTATCTTTTACCGTTGGAGCTATATTTTATCGCATGAAATACGTACGCTTCATGCACGTTGTATGGCATTTATTCGTGCTAAGCGGTACTGTGTGTATGTTTTTCTCAATTTATTTATACACTTAAAATTATTATAAAGAAAAAAAGCACAAGCAGACTAATGAACTGACCCTTGTCAAGTAGACAATAAAATAATAAAAAATCTATATGGCAACCTGATACCGAAATTCCATCGGTGTCAGGTTGTTTTTTGTTTCTTGTAAACGTTCGAAATTATAAAATTCCATGTATTCATCAATATCTTTAATGAGTTCTTGATATAGAGTGTACTCCTTCAAATGATACGATTCGCATTTGTAGTGCCCAAAAAAGCTTTCCATTGGTGCGTTATCAATACATTTCCCCACTCTAGACATACTACGTGTAATTCCAGCTTCTGTCGTGATTTGACGGTACTGTTTAGAGGTATATTGAGAACCACGATCGCTGTGAAGAATCGGTGTCGCTTTTGGATTCTGCTTAAGGGCTTCTTTTAAAGTCTCCATAACTAAAGCATAATCGTTATTCTTGCTTATTTTGTAGGCGATAACGGTTCCATCATAAAGATCTTTAAGGGCACTTAAATAGGCCTTTTGACCCTTTCCGTATTGTAAATAAGTGATATCCGTTACCCATTTTTGATTTGGTTTATCTGCTTTGAACTGACGATTCAAAATATTCTCTTCGATATTGACATAGCTCGTTTTCGTACAATATCCTTTGGAGCGTCGAATGTGCGATTTTAGCCCCATTTTAAGCATGAGTCTCCGAATTTGTTTGCGGTCATATCTTGCTTCGATACCCTTTTGTTCATTCTCTTTATTTAGATAATGCGTGATCCGTCTATATCCAAAAATGCCTTTATATTTATAAAACATTTTTTTGATCCGTTCCATCAATCGCTGATGATCAATTTCTCTAGTTGAAGGGACATGGTGCACCCATTTATAGTAGCCAGAACGAGAAACACCCAAAATAGTACACAATAAGTGAATAGGATATCTATTTTCTTGGTGAAATTCATACACTGCTTGAAACTCATCTAAACAAGATCCTATACGGGCCGATTCCTCCTTTCGATTTCCTTTAACTTTTTTATTAGACCATTTTCAGCTTCTAAATATTGATTTCTTTCTTCTAATTCTTTAATCCGTAGTTTATAGTTTTCTTCCTCTGTAAGAGATTCTTTGGGTTTGGATTTTAGAGTATGTCCACGGCGGTCACGAAGTGCTTCAGGACCGTTCGCTTTGTACTTGCGTACCCATCCATAGACTTGTTGGTAAGAAACATGATAGACTGTTTCCGCCTTGTGATAATCCAAATTATTGGCTATTGTGAATTGAACAATTTCAATTCTTTCTTTCCAGGTTGTTTTGCGCCCCTTATTCATCTGATTATTCCACCTTTTACTAGTTGGTTTAAACCCTTTTGATTATTACGCGCTTATAGACCCGCCTATTCGCAAGAATGAGTCTCTCAATATCCATTACAAGTCCACTTGTTCGTGCTTAGAGTCCACTAAATAGCCACGCTCGGTGAAAGCGTGGCTTGTTGTGACAGGATTTAGTTAGTACTTGCTTTAGCTAACTGTTCTCGCATATTTAATTGACCTGTATCAAACCATACGGCATTATGCACGATTCTATCCATAATGGCGTCCGCATGAACACCGCCTCCTAATCTTTTATGCCAATCTGACTTTCTAAATTGTGTACAATAGATGGTGGAGCCGGAGTCGTAGCGACGTTCAATGATTTCGAAGAGAAATTTCAGGTCATCTTCTGATAAATCATCTAGTAGCCATTCATCAATAACTAGCAGGCTATAATTTGAGAATTTTGTGATGAGGTTGGTTACACCTTTAGGTTTAAGTGTCGCTTCGTCTCGCTCTATTAATAAGTCAGGCAAACGAATATAGCGTGTTCGAATTTCTCGTTTACACGCTTCTCGTCCTAAAGCGCAGGCTAAATAGGTCTTTCCTGACCCAGTGAAGCCCTGAAAAATAATGTTTCTTCGGTGATTGATATAGCTGCAGGTGGCTAATTCATTAAGTGTCTGACGATCAATATCTCGTTTGTCATAATGAATAGCAGAAACAGTTGCGTTTTGAATACGAAATTTGGATCGTTTAATTAATCCATTCACCCGTTTATTGTATTTCTCTTGATATAGATGGTCAGTACCCAGTTGAAGTCGTTCATCAAAAGACAGTTGTCGTGTATCATTGTCCATCTCTTGAATTTCTAAAGCGTCTACTAATTCACTTAAATCCATTTGACGTAATTTTCTAATCGTTTCGTTATCAATCATTCTTATCGCCTCCATAATAGTCTGATCCTCTCACGAATCCCATGGATTCTTTATAGTTGGTCTCTGCATGTTCAATCGCTTCATTATTAACAGGATTCGTTAATATTGCCTTTAGTTGACGGTATCTTGGGGAATGGACACGTTCTAAAGCTATTTGACAAGCCTTCTCTAAAGAAGCATTTGAATACTTCTTCGATAAATTGAGAACAGATAAGCACGATTGATATCCTTGTTCTTTGAGTGGTAGGTTTTCAAAGATACGCTGAATCACTTTATGGGTGAAAGGTCCAATTTTTTGTGCCCAATTTAATAGTCGTTGGTCATTCCATTCGAGTTGATTAAATTGATCTGGTAGATGTTCTGGCAAGGTTGAAAAGTTATATTCTTTATATGATGGGAATCGTTTGTGAGTCGCAATTCGTTCATTTTGATAATAAATTTCAAGAAAGTTATCTGTTACTTTTAAATCAACGCTCTTTTTGACATATTGATAGGGACAAGAGTAATTATTCTTTTGATACGTAATATGACAATCCAGTTTTACTTTTCTTCCGTAAACCCATTCTGATATTTCGTATGGAACAGAAGGCAAGGCACGCAAAAATTCCTGTTCTGACTCTTTAAAAACAAGCGAACGACTGCCTTCACGCTTTTGAAATTCTTTATTATTATAAATTTCCAATTTCTCACGAACAGCTAATTTTAGTTCTCCCATTGTTGTATATATTTCATTTCTTAATGAAGCAATAACTGCCGTTGCAATTTTACCAACCGCTCCTTCAACCGCTGCTTTCTGTTTAGGTTTTCTTACCTGAGCAGGCATAATGGCCATAACATAATGGTTTGCGAGAGCTTCATATTGTTCGTTTAAAACGATGTCACCCTCTTTGGGGTGAGTTATTACACCGGTCTTCAAATTGTCGCATATTAAACGAATTGTGGTACCGTCAAAATAGGTGAACATATTTATATGGCAACGTAGCCAGGTATCACTTTTCATATCAAGCGTTGGTTCCACATAAGTGTATTGACTATAAGGAAGAGCTCCTACAAACAGATAGACAGTGGTTATTTCACCTGTGTCTGGATTTAATAAACTCATGGTTGAACCACTCCAGTCAACTTGAATTGAGACGCCAGGTTTATGTTTCAAATGATTCGTTAAGCGATATTGATCAATGTGCTTTTGATAATCTTCGCAAAACTTAGTATATCCAACTGCAATACCGTGGGTATTCTTACACTTATCCACGTACTCTTGCCATAAGAGCTTAAGGGTCACACCTACACCTTGAAGTTCCTTATGGACTTTTTCGTAGTCAGGAAGTGTGTATAAAACTTCTGACTGATGTCGTTCAGGGAAGAATTTTCGATACACCTCATTTTCAGATAGCTCTTTTATATCTTCGTAGGAGAGATTAAATCGATCTGCTCGTTGGAAGACATCACTAACTGAACTACGTCCTACTTTCTGTGTTTTAGCAATCATGTTTCGAGAAAAACCTTGATCTCGATACTGCATCACTAACTTCACTGGAATCTTTCTGGCCATAAAAATAGCCTCCTTCATGTATTTTTTAGAAGTTTTACCTTCTAAAATTACTATACATAAAAGAGACTAGTAAGTGGACTTGATGTGCGAATTGATTGCCTTGAAGTGCAAATTCGAGCAGATAACAGAGGAGGACTTGATTCGTGAATTGGTGGACTCGGATTGGATATTGATGGACCTGTGAGC
Source organism: Marinilactibacillus sp. 15R (assembly GCF_001895285.1). Classification (NCBI taxonomy): domain Bacteria; kingdom Bacillati; phylum Bacillota; class Bacilli; order Lactobacillales; family Carnobacteriaceae; genus Marinilactibacillus; species Marinilactibacillus sp. 15R. The sequence continues at coordinate 1,920,814 of NZ_CP017761.1, read as the reverse complement.
GCGAAATAATCACCTTTACCACTAGTATAAAGCTTTATCCACTTACGTAAAACGGAAGAAGAAGAAATATTGAACTTCTCACAAGTTTTCTGTACCCCCATAGCCTCCTTCAAATAATATTCTACAGCTTTTGTTTTCAGTTGAGGAGAATAGCGCTTCCAAGTCTTGGACTCTGTTAATCCTGCCACGCCATCTCCTTTATATTTTGCGATCCACCTTTTAACTGTTTCAGGAGCGACTTCGAGTTGTTTCGCCATTTTTTTAATCGAACGGTTTCCTTCCATCACATTTAGAACAGCTTCTAAACGTTCATCTAGGGTATGCTTCGTTATTCTTTTAGACATCAAAAAACTCCCTTTATAGTGTCAGAGAATTTTTATTATTTCTCTGTCCACTATAAAGGGAGCATATCAGTCTGCTTGTGCTTTTTTTATTTTCTTTTATAAATCAGAAAGGTATGAGCATGAATATTATGCTCATCTACTACTCCAATTCTTTTTTCAATTATTTCAAAATCATCGTAATTAATTTCTGCCATCATAGTGTCACCATCAAACTTATCATGTATCAATGTTTTATACAGCATATCAACCTCTGATTTAAATAATTCAAAAATATCTGCTCCTCCAATAATATGGATCGGCTTATCAGTTTCAGCAATATACTCTAGAACTTCTTCTTTTGAATGCAATACGAGGACATTATCAATTACTAGATCCTTATTTCTAGTAAGCACAACATTCTTTCTATTCTTGAGTGGTGGGTTAGGAATGGATTCAAAGGTTTTCCTACCCATAAGAACATTTCCAGTCATAGTGATTTCTTTAAAAAATTTCATATCATTTGGTAAATTCCATGGTAATGAACCATTTTTTCCAATAACACCATTTTCATCTTCAGCCCATACAAACGTTAACATTACAACACCCTCTTCTTTAATTGTCTAGTACAACTTTATCGAAACTGCATGGTTGCATCAAACAAATATATTTAGAAAACTCTTTCTTTTTAATAAAATCAGTCATTAAACAGCTCTTGAATAAAGAACTTACTTAACTCTTTTATCGATTCAAACTTATCTTTGTAACAGCAAATAAATGATTATCAACATTCAATGTTGGATTTACATATGATATATAATTTCCAGTTCTACTGTTCTTCTACCTATTATTCAGCACTTTAGTTTTTAAACTGCTATGGGTGCTTTGATACCTTTATGAGGTCTATATCCAACAACTTTGATATCATCCATCTCAAACTCAAAAATACTTTTCTTATCTTTATTTAATTCTAAAGTTGGTAGAGTTAGAGGTTCTCTTGATAATTGTTCTTTAATTTGATCCATATGATTCAAATAAAGATGTGCGTCACCTAATGTATGCACAAATTCCCCTACTTCTAATCCAGTTTCATGAGCAATTAAATGAGTGAGCAAAGCATAACTTGCAATATTAAACGGCACGCCTAAAAAAACATCTCCACTACGCTGATATAATTGACAGCTTAGTTTTCCATCTTGAACATAAAACTGGAATAATGTATGACATGGTGGCAAGGCCATATGCGGAACTTCTTCAGGGTTCCACGCAGAAACAATATGTCTCCTTGAATTTGGATTATTTCTAATTGAATCGATCACATTCTGGATTTGATCAATTGTATTCCCATCGGTTGTTGGCCATGTTCTCCATTGAGCACCATAAACATTTCCTAGTGTTCCATATTTTTCAGAAAATGATTCATCTTTAAGAATTCTTAGGTTGAACTTTTCTTTTTCTTTTTGATACGTTTCATTAAATGCTTCATCCTGTTGAGATCTAAGACCAAAATTTGTCATATCAGGTCCAGTATAATCTTCTGATCCAACATAACGTTCAAATGCCCATTCATCCCATATATGATTATTATTTTCTAGAAGATATTTTATATTGGTATCTCCTTTTAAAAACCATAATAATTCACTTTTAATCAGTTTAAAGTATACTCTTTTAGTTGTTAATAGAGGAAATCCTTTTTGCAGATCAAAACGCATCTGGTGCCCGAAAACAGACTTAGTGCCTGTCCCTGTTCGATCCTCTCGCAGGCTGCCATCGTCTAAAATTCTTTGTGCTAAATCTAAATATTCTTGCTCCATTTTCAATTAGCTCCCTTTATATATATTCACTTAAATATTCCCAGCGTTCCATTTTTTCAGTCAGCTTTTGTTGGAATTTTTTTTGTTTATCACTTAAGTCACCAATCACTGTATAGTCGCTGCCTGCTTGATTCATCTCTTCTTGGATGTTTTCAAGTTCAGCTTCTAAATCAAAAATTTCTTCTTCAATTGTATCCCATTCTTTTTGTTCTAAATAAGTTAATTTGATTTTTTCTTTTTTCTTTTCTTCATTATAGTTCTTTTTTTCAGGCAAATCAGTTTTTACAGGTTGTTTTACTGCCTTTTCTTCTTGTTGCATCAAGTATTCTGACATTTTCCCATAATAGTCGTCAATCTTTCCATTACCTTGAAAAATCAAAAGTTTAGTGGCAATTTTATCTAAAAAATATCGATCATGTGATACAGCAATAACAGCTCCGGAAAAAGTTTGAATATAATCTTCTAATACAGTTAGCGTTTGAATATCTAAATCATTAGTTGGTTCATCAAGTAACAAAACATTGGGTTGCTGCATCAATAATTTTAGTAAATAAAGTCTTCTTTTCTCTCCACCAGAGAGCCGGCTTATAATTGTACCATGAGTTGAACGATCAAATAAAAATTGTTCTAATAGTTGTGAAACACTCAAGCTCGTTCCATCTGCTAACCTGACTTCTTCAGCAACTTCCTGTAAATAAGATATAACTCTCTTATTTTCATCCATCGCTTCATTTGTCTGTGTGTAATAAGCAATCTTAACGGTTTCTCCTACTTCAATAATGCCACTTTCTAGTGGTAGTATCCCTGCAAGAATATTTAAAAATGTTGTTTTCCCAGAACCATTTTCTCCTGTTATGCCGATTCGATCTTTTTGCTGAATTAAAAGATTATACTGATTTAAAATGACTTGCTCATCACGATGAAAAGTTGCCTGTTCTAGTTCTAATACTTTTTTGCCTAGTCGACTGCCTGATAAATTCATATCTAAGGAACCATTCGTATCATATTTAGATACAGATTCCTTTAAATCCGTAAAACGGTCAATTCTAGCTTGCTGTTTTGTTCCTCTAGCTTTTACCCCAGCACGCATCCATGCAAGTTCTTGTTTATATAACTGTTTCTGCTTATGACTCTTCTGGGCAGCAGTTTCTTCTCTTTCAGCTTTCAGTTGAATATAATTCTGATAATTACCAATATATTTTTCAAGTCTTCCATGAGTTAATTCAACTATATAATTCACAACATGATCTAAAAAATATCGATCATGGGTGACCAAAAGCAAAGCTCCTTTATAAGACATCAAAAAATTTTCCAGCCATTTAATCATCTCAAAATCTAAGTGGTTAGTCGGCTCATCTAGTATCAGTAAATCCGGTTCTTGTATAAGTACTTGAGCTAATGCGACTCTTTTCTGCTGACCTCCAGATAATTCACCTACAATCAGCTGCATATTTGTAATACCTAAACGATTTAAAATCGCTTTAGCTCTTGCGCTTGAGTTCCAGGCATTTTCACTATTCATTTTTTGTTCGGCTTTAGCAAATATATTTTGAGCTCTTTCATTCATTGGATCTTCTGTCAGCAGCTGAAGGGCTGCTTCATAATTTCGAACGGTTACCATCAGTGGTGTATCTCCATCGAAAACAGTATTTAATACAGTTTGTGATTCATCCAGTGTACTGATTTGTTCTAAATAACCAATTCTATAATCGTTAGGTTGGGTTATATCACCAGTATCTGGTGATAATTGTTTTGTTAGTATTTTAAGTAAACTCGTCTTTCCGGTTCCGTTTACTCCTATCAATCCTATGCGCTGTCCTTCAGTAATTGAGAAAGTTATTGAATCAAATAACTGTTTCATTCCATATGAATGAGTCAAATTTTCGATTTTAAGTTCTTTCATCTAGACCCACTCCTCTTTTCTGTATTACTTATATTCTATCATATACTGGATCCATTGTGCTTCAAAAACAGGAATTAAGTTATAGATATCATACTTGGCTTTTTGTCTTCAAGTTATTCCAAGATTGCTTAATTAATTAAATTTCTATATACTAGACGTAAGCGTATTAATAAATATAACCTCAATACAATAAATAGGAGGATTATCATGACTTCAGGTAAAGTGAAATGGTTTAGTAATCAAAAAGGATATGGATTTATTGAATATAATGAGCATGATGATGTATTTGTTCATTTTACTGGAATTGAAAAAGAAGGGTATAAAAGTCTGGAAGAAGGACAACTCGTTGAATTTTCAATTGTTGAAGGCAACCGTGGTCCTCAAGCAACTAAAGTTCAAGTGATTGAACCTGCATCTGAATGATGATATATACAAAAAGGATTAGACAATTGTCTAATCCTTTTTACTGTATCTAATTTACTACATTGATATTTAAATTATATTTTTCAAGTCGCTGCAAAAAGAGCTGCTGACTATGTTTATTAAGATAAAATACAATTGTTTTCTGATCAGTAGTTAAAGTAACTTCCCCTCCTGGATTGCTTATTACTACTGAGGTTATGTTATCAAGTTCAACTACACGATCTTTAATACCGGCAAAATAACAAAGCTGGAGTTTTTCTTCGCTGATCCTTAAATATGTTTCTTTTTTTAAATAAAATAATATTAATGCAAGTATTAAAAATAAAACGGTTCCCCAGTTAAAGCTTTCAATCGTAGTTGTAAAAACGACTGCCACGCAGAAAGATATAAAAATACTAGAGAGATAGATCGTTTGAAATGCTGGTTCTAAGTTCAATTTTATCTTGATATTAGTTTTAACATTTGATTCTGCTTTTATATTCATTATCTCAATACTCCTACTTAAATTAATCGAAAGGATGACAATATGTTAAAAGTATACACCGATGCTGCTGTAAATGGCAATCCTGGTTCTGCCGGTATAGGCATTGTGATTTCAGGAAATGGGATTTACGAACAGCTTGCTATTCCTTTGTCAGGTAAATGGGATAATCATTCAGCTGAGTGGGAAGCCATGCGTATAGCCATTAAATGGGTAGAAACAAATCAGACTCTTGATTCCTTAATCCTATTGTATACCGACAGTCAAGTTGTCGCACGCTCAATCAGTAAAAAATATGTAAAAAATATTAATTTTAAACCATTTTTAACTGACTGTTTATCTTCACTGAATCATTTTCCTTTTTATGAAATCCACTGGATACCAGAAAAACAAAACAAAGGTGCGGATAATCTTGCCAAACAAGGACTCCAAAAAGCAATAAATAGTTGAAGCATAATTTGTTTTATCCTTATAAAGCTATTATTACAGAAATTAATTTATTTTAACAATGATGGCTTTTTCAAGTTTATCATCCTTAATTTGAATATTCTTCATTACAAATCCATATTCTTTAAACATCAAAATACTGCTATCGCTTTTATATGCTCTTTTGCTTTCATTAATGTAAAAATCATTCAGATTACTGTAACGATTTATTGGTAAATCAAGTCCTATTTTTGCTGCAATTTTATCGATTGGAGCTTTCCCGCTAACTTGCCAAGATCCTTGATTAAGCGGTTTAATGTCTAGTGAATCTCCTGACATCAAAATATTATCATTAAATTCACCCACGATTTGTTCAAGTAAGTCATTCATTGTGATAATTCCACTCGTTCCACCAAATTCATCAATTACTACAGCAAAACGGTCTTTAGTCTGTTTCATGTTACGAAACAAAACATCTGCTTTTACAGTTTCTAAAACATAATTTACTGGTCTAATAATTATGTTCTTCAAGTATTCTATATCCTTGTCATTTACTCTAAAGTAATCTTTAGTATAAAGAATACCTATAATATTATCTGTAGATTCTTTACAAACAGGATAAATAGAATGCTGTCCCTCGCGGATGGTTTTTTCCCAGTTTTTTTCTGTATCATCCATCCATAAAAAAACAACTTCAGTTCTATGGGTCATAATATTTTCTATTGATATATCATCAAATTCAAAAACATTATGGATCATAGTCTCTTCATCTGGAAGTATTTGACCCTTTTTAGCTCCGATATCTAACATTAATCGAATTTCTTCTTCTGTATTTTCGTTTTCATCCTCGTTTGTGTTTAATCCAAATAAACGCACAATACCCGTTGTAGATGCAGAGAATAATCGAACGACCGGGGTAAACATTTTGGAAATAACAGACACTAGTCCTGACAAGAATAGAGCAATCTTTTCTGGATTTTTTAATGCGATTTGTTTAGGAACCAATTCTCCCAGTACAACAGTGAAGTAAGTAAGTAGTAAGGTTATAACCACCAAAGAAATAATACTAAGTACGGCCTCTGGAATAGCAATGCCAATAGAAGATAAGAGACTGACTAACCGGCTGGAAAAGTTCTCGGTAGCAACAGCACTGCTAAGTAAATTAACTAACGTTATTCCAATTTGTATGGTAGCTAAAAAATCTGAGGAATTCTCAGTTAATTTTTTTAATCGAACAGCTCGTTTATCTCCATTTTGAGCCATACGTTCTAATTTGTTGTCATTAATTGTGATCACTGCAATTTCAGCGCTGGCAAATATTGCATTTAAAAATATAAAGATGAACTGCAGTGCTAATAACCACACCAATGAAATATCTGACAAGTAAACACCCTCCATTAACATTTATCTATTTACTTTATTATAAACTAATTTCATTTAAATTTCTCTCATAGATGTCTTTCTGATTAAATCCACCAATTTTTTACTTAAAGCATTTATTGAAAAATCAATTTTTATAGTATATTCTTTTTATCTTAAATCTTTATTAATTCAAATACGAAATATTGATTATAAGGTCTGGTTAGTCTATTATTGATAAGAAATGGAGGCTTGTAATTTGCATAATAATCTAGCTAGTTGGATCATTAGTTTTATAAAAGGTATGTTTATAGGGTCTGGTGCTATCTTACCTGGAGTAAGTGGTGGAGCATTGGCAGCAGTTTTCGGGATTTATGAAAAGTTGATTCAGTTTATTTCTAATATCAAAAAAGATTTCTTATACAATATATTATATTTTTTACCCGTCGGTTTAGGTAGTTTGTTTGGAATTGTTATATTAGCTCGTCCCATAGAGTCGCTTCTTGTTAATCATCCTGTCTATATCCTGCTCTTTTTCATGGGATGTATCTTTGGGACAGTTCCTCTTTTGTATGCGCAAGCTGGCATACATGGACGTACTATCAAACATCTTGTTCTTACAATACTTACTGCAGTGATATCTTTCATTCTTCTTGTATCAGCAAATGTTTTTTTAGATATACAAGTAGCACAAACGACTTTTACTTGGATATTAGTTGGAATGATTTTCGCATTTGGATTTATTGTCCCAGGTTTAAGTCCGTCTAATTTTCTCATATACATGAATTTATATGAACCATTGACTGGTGCTATAGGAGATTTGAATTTTTCTATACTGATACCTGTATCATTCGGAATAGTACTTTGTGTAATCATATTCTCAAAACTGATTAACCATTTAATGAATTTATACTATACAACGATATTCCACTTTATTTTAGGGATTGTTATTGCTTCTACAGTAATCATTTTTCCTACTATGGAACAATTCAGTGCTTTAACGATTAGTGAAATTATATTCGCCTTTATACTTGCCGCATTAGGTCTTTGTCTCGGACTTTGGATGGGTAAACTGGAAACAAAATATAAGTCGGAAGATTAAATTTCATTAATGTAGCTAACACGATAAGAAGTCAAAATAACATCTGCTGAACAAAAATGTTTTTAAACAGCACTGTATTGTAGAAATCTGACTTAATAAAATAGATTTAAAGTACAATAAAACTCCCTGAAGTATGATTTAGCTTCAGGGAGTTTTATTATGACAATTTTATTCGTAAAGGTTTATTAAATAGACTTGTAATCTTCTTTAAGCAATGCCATTAAAAGACCGTTAACATACTTACCGTTGATATAATACTGTTGTTTCTTTTCGCCTTCAATTTGAAATCCAACTTTTTCATAAACATGAATCGCTTTTTTATTATAATCTACAACATCTAAATTGATTTTATTCAAATTCAGTAAATTGAATCCATATTCTACTATCAGCCTAGTTGAATCAGCTGCATGTCCATTCCCTTGATGATAAGGGTCCAGCATAATTCCAAATGTCCCCGTTCTATGTCTGAAATTAAGATTAAAAAGCGCAGTATATCCTATTTTTTCATCATTCTGATAAATAATAAATTCTCTTATCGAATCATCCGTTTGTCTATCTTCATAGTCTTTTAAGATTTTTTCTTTAGTCGTATAAGGTTCACCACACCAGTACTGCATAATATCATTGTTCTTTCTCATTTTATGAATGAAGTCTAAATCATGCTTTTCTACTGTTCGAATTTGTAATTTATCTGTCAAATTGCTGCCTCCTATTTTTTTATATAATCCTTTAGAAAATGTTAAAAGTTATCTCTTACCCCAATACTGGAAATAATCCGTTCTTAAATAGCCATTATAAAGTTTACGCTTCTTAGTTGCTCTTTCTCCATAATGTTTTTCAAAATCCAAATCACTTGTAATAATATATTTACTCCAAGTTTTAAGCGGTCTAAAAGCTGTACCCATATCTTTATAGATTTGAGCCGCCTGTTCAAGATCTCCTAATCGCTCTCCATAAGGAGGATTTGCAACCATTACTCCAAATTCTTTATCCGTGGTAAAATCTTTGACTTGCATCTGTTTAAATTCAATACTATGAGAAAGACCTGCTTCTAAGGCATTCTCTTTAGCAATTTCTATCATTTTATGATCAATATCGGTTCCAAGTATGTCTAGTTCAGCATCATAATCTGCTTGTTCTTCTGCTTCCTGTCTGATTTTTTCCCACATTTCTTTGGGCATCCAATCCCACTCTTCACAAAGAAACGAACGATTAAATCCCGGTGCAATATTATGACCAATTAAAGCAGCTTCGATTGCTATCGTTCCTGATCCACATACTGGATCAACGAAAGGACGATCTTTTCTCCAAGTTGTCAACATGACTAGTGCAGCAGCCATATTCTCTTTCAATGGTGCTCCACCTTTGCCGGTCCGGTAACCTCGTTTAAATAAACTAGGTCCTGTCGTATCAATTGTAAGTAAAACTTTATCTTTCAAAATAGCCACTTCAATTGGAAACTTAGCCCCAGTTTCCGGTAACATGCCACGACGATGATAAACCTCTTTAAGCTTATCCGCTATAGCTTTGTTAACAATTCTTTGAACATCCGGAACACTATACAAAGTAGATTTATGTGATTTACCTGAGACAGGAAAAGCGGAATCTATTGAAAGAAATGTATCCCATGGTAAGCTTTTTGTCTGTTCGAATAATGAATCAAAAGTCTTTGCCTCAAATTCACCAACAATAATTTTTACCCTATCTGCAGTTCTTAACCACAGATTGGTTTTAGCTATATCTTCTTTTTCTCCCTCAAAACGAACGCGACCATTTTCGACTTGTGCTTGATAGCCTAATTGTTTCAATTCTTTTCCTACTAGAGCTTCGATTCCACTTGCTGCAGTTGCTAAAAGCTTATAGCTCATAATATATAACCCTTCCTTTTCCTTTTATAGTTTTATTTAAACCATTACACCAGTCAAAATCGCTATTCCTACAATATAAATATAAGATGAAAATTTAGAGATTTTTCTATTTCGAATCAATTCTTTAAGATTTTCTGCTTTATAAATATTTAATAATCTGACAATGAGCTCTATCGCTTCCGCAATCAATAGTAGTATAGCAATTATCCTAACTATCGAATGATTATAAGTTAACCATAAACTAATTAAAGTATATCCAAAGAGTAGAAAAAATTGAAACAAGAAAATTCTGCCTACCACTTTTTTCTTTTTATTAAGTTGATTTCCAAGCATTGAAGTCATTAGTACCACTGTCATTTGAATTTCTTTTTGTTTTTCCAGCTTTGACTTAGTCAGACCCATTATAAGATAGACTCCAATCATTATCCCATAGATAACCATCAGAATGTTAAGTATTTCTTTCATTATTATTTTTAGATCCTTTCTATAATTGTTTTAGGACAAAAATAAATCCTCCCTATGCAGGGAGGATATAACCTGAATGAGTTGATGTTTATCTAGCAACTACCTAAAAGATAGTTGCTATACATCATAAACAAATGTGCAAATTACTATAAGCCATGTTCTGTCTAGAGAAAACGATCAGGAATGTTTTCTCCGAGATAATCATCTGTCTGCAATCGAAATTGCCTCTTCTCTCTGTTCATTTCCAGGAGAAAAGTGCCCCTACCATATGTTTGGGTTGCTCACTCGAGGGGTTTACCGCGTTCCACCAGCAGCGTTTCCCCTGCTGCTTCGTCACTGTGGCACTTTCAAGAATACTCAGGCATAGCTAAGCCTTAGCCTTTTTTTCTGCCGTCATCCATTAATGGAGCCGCAGCTTATTTTTTCGCTGCGCACGAACACTACAAACATCTCAGTTTGTGTGAGCATGGACTTTCCTCACATTGAAAACAATGCGCGATTATCCGTAATTTACACATTAAATATTAATTATTTATTCATCATCTAATTTTGATCCAAAAACATGTCGCTCTAGATTTGATAACCTTTTTAAAATATCAAAATTAGTCACTGAAGAACCATTTTGATTCTGACCCTGCGGTTTTGCAGCTGCCTGTTTAGATAATTCATCTAATTTATTCATCAGGCGATCATTTTCAGACTTTAGTTGTTCAATTTCACTTTGAAATGATTCATAATCTCGAATCACTACATCTAAGAACTCATCTACTTCAGTTTGGTTATAACCGCGCATGGTAGTTTTAAAATCTTTTTCAACAATTTCTTTCTGAGTCAATTCTCTGTTCATTATTTTGCACCTCTGGTTTCTTCGATTGCTCTTTAATACATTTTATCCTACTTAAAAATTTTTTAAAAAAACATTTTAACTGCTTCTACATTTTAATTGTACCAAATTATACTCGTAAATAAAAGCTAGCTTTCAAAATGATTTTCTTCATACTCCGAAACAAAGGCTTGTAGTTCATCAAAAGTTATAAAATCTAATTCATAATCATGTGAAATTTTGAATTCATTAATCATATCTAACAGAAACTTAGGTCTTCCTTCAGATTCGGTATCATAGAATAATAAGCACCCTTCTGTATGATTTATTAAAAACTGCTGATTTCCTTTAAGCTGCATAGGATTTTTATAAGGATAACTTGATGTATGGTTACTATAATCTGCCTTTGCAATAATCTTATCAAACAATACACGATTTCCTTCTTTCCAGTTTTCAGCAAATCCCGCATATGGCAATAATACTCCAAGTTTAATATCTTCATAAGTTTCCTGTAATTCTAAAACAATTTCACCAACCCATAGTTCAGTACCAAGTTGTGCACTGATCAATACCCACTCCAGCCCCGTTTCAATATATTCAATCAGTCTATTTTTTAAATACTTTTTTATATAAAATAACTTTGGATCATTTTCTGTGAAAATACTTAATTCATAGGACCTATATCCACTCACATATAAATTTTTGATAAAAATTCACACCTTTCTTTCCTTACCGTTCATTTGTTTGGTATTATACTAGTTAATCATCATTAAAGGAGCGTGAAGTCATTGAGTCTTAACTATCCAAATGGTCGACCTTATCATGTCAATGGTGACAAACAGGCGCTAAAAAAGCAAGTGAAATCCAAAAAACCAGATTATAGCAATCGAGGGATGACCTTAGAAAGTGATCTTAACATAACAAATGAGCAATATCTTATAGCCAAAAAGGCCGTAATCCATAAAAAGCCGATCCCTATCCAAATTGTTAATGTAAGCTATCCTAAAAGAAGTGCTGCTAAAATTACGGAAGCTTACTACCAAAAAGCATCTACGACAGATTACAATGGTATCTATAAAGGTTTTTACTTAGACTTTGAGGCTAAAGAAACTAAAAACAAGACTTCCTTTCCATTAAAAAACTTTCATGAACATCAGATACTGCATATGCGAGCTTGTGTGGAACAAGATGGAATTTGCTTTATTATTATAAGATTCAGTTCATTAAATCGTGTATTTGTATTGTCTTTCGATCATTTGGACAAATGGTGGAAACAGCAAAAAGAAGCATTAGGCAAGAAATCTATTCCATTAAAGAGTATTATAGAAGAAGCATATGAGATTTCTTATGGCTTTTCTCCGCGTCTTCCCTATCTAGAAGCTGTAGATAAAATTATTAAATCAAAGAAATCTTAATAAATACTTTGTAAAGTATTATTATAGTATTAAACTAAGACTAGGATCTTATCTAATATTGATATCCATCTTATATTTATAACATTCTAGTAACATACGTAAATGTCCTATTAACATTAAAGGATTAGAACTGTAAAGGAGAACAACATGTCTGATAATAATATGTCTCGTATTAAAAATAAACAAAATAATCAACAGAAAAAAAAGAAAAACAATAAAGGTAAAAAGAAAAAAGCATGGTTTAAACGTATCTTTCTAACTTTGATTGGTTTGTTTTTACTAGCTTTAGTAGCAGGAGGAAGCTTATTTGCCTATTACGCTTCTAGCACGCCGGAATTAACTGAGGAGGATTTACTTGGGAGTTTTTCTTCTGATTTGCTTGATTCGAACGGAGATGTTTTTTACACGCTTGGAGCAGAGACAAGAGACTTTGCTGAAGCAGATGAATATCCGGAAGTCATGAAAGAAGCGATGACTGCTATTGAAGATCAGAATTTCTATAATCATTTTGGAATAGATCCTATTGGTATCGGACGAGCTGCATTTGGTTATGTTACAAATTTGGGAGAAATTTCTGGTGGCGGAAGTACAATAACTCAGCAGTTAGTCAAGTTAGCGGTATTCTCTACTGCTCGCTCTGATCAAACTCTGAAAAGAAAAGCTCAAGAAGCTTGGTTGGCTATTAAGCTTGAACGCCAACTTTCAAAAGAACAAATCTTGACTCTATATATGAATAAGATTCCTATGGCTGGAAATGTCTATGGAATATCAACTGCTTCTGAAGAGTATTACGGAAAACCTGTAGAAGAACTCGAATTACACGAAGCTGCACTATTTGCCGGAATGGCACAAGCGCCAAATAGATATAATCCATACGTAAATCCTGAAGAGGCCTTGAATCGCAGAAATGTTGTATTGAATGTTATGCGTGATAATGGAGACATCACTGCCGAAGAAGCTGAAACAGCTAAAGCAATACCTATTGAAGAAGGCTTAGTTGAACGTTCAGATAGTAGCCTTAATAGTCAAATGTTTGATAGCTATTTAGTTGAAGTATTAGAAGAAGTCGAAGAAAAAACAGGTTTAAATCCTGCTACTGCTGGTTTAACAATTCAGACAAATATTGATATGGATGCTCAACAAGCAGCATTTGATATTGCCAATAGTGAAGAATACGTGAATTTTCCTGATGATGAGTTGCAGACAGCTATTTCATTGGTAGATGTCAATACTGGTCAAGTTAAAGCTTTAGTTGGTGGCCGCAAGCAAGAAGGACAGTTATTAACAAATAGAACAACTAATACTGACCGACAAACTGGTTCTACGATTAAGCCGTTAACTACTTATGGTCCTGCTATCGAATATAATAAATTCTCAACTTATCATCAATTGGTTGATGAGGAATGGTCTTATCCTGATGGTACATCGTTAAGAAACTACGATGGTAATTATGTCGGACAATTAAGTATGCGAGAAGCCTTAGTAGATTCTCGAAATGTACCTACTGCCAGACTCTTTGCTGAAGAAGTTGATCGTGCTGATGCAACGGAATTTGTAGAAAACCTTGGTTTAGATACGAGTCTCATGTCAAAAGAAGGAGGTTTAGTAGATTCTAATGCAATCAGCGGAACAGCTAGCCCACTGCAGATGGCTTCAGCTTATAGCGCTTTTGCAAATGGAGGTAATTATACTGAACCTTATACTGTTTCTAAAGTGACTACTCAAGATGGACAAGAAATAGATCTGACTCCTGAAACAAACCAGGCTATGTCAGATTATACGGCATATATGATTACAGACATGCTGAAGGATGTGGCAACAAACTATAATAGTTCAGTTGGTATACCCGGTGTTCCTCAAGCTGGCAAAACCGGAACAACTAATTATACTTCTGTTGAAATTGAAGAACATAACCTCCCATCTTATGCTGTTCCCGATTCTTGGTATATAGGTTATACTTCTAATTATTCATTATCTGTCTGGACAGGTTATGATAAAAAATATGAAGAAGGACACTGGCTAAGCAATAACGATGGTACTCGTCAGTTACCGCGAGATATCTATCAAGCATTAATGAGTCAAGTATCGGAAGGATTAGATAACTCCGACTGGACAAAACCTTCTTCCGTTTCTGAAGTTAGTGTGGAAGATGGATCAGATCCGGCACAGTTACCCGGTCCAAACACACCTGAAAGCGAAATTGTAACTGAATTATTTGTTGCAGGTACAGAACCTTCTGAAATCTCAACAACTTATGGTGAAGATCTGACTGCCCCTACTGGCTTATCAGCTCAGTTTGATGAAGAATCTAATGAAATAGCTATTAACTGGGATGAATATACATTAGAAAATGAAGACGAAGACGTCACTTACCTATTATCCGTAAATGGCGAAGAAATTTCACTAGCTGAAACAGAATATACAGTTTCAGAACCTGATAGTGGAAATGTTCAGATCAGTTTATCTGTCCAAGCTTATGGAAATACTGGTCCTGCTGCTACTACTTCTGTAACTGTGCCAGAGCCTGAGGAGGAAGAGCCTGAAGAAGAATCTGATGTAGTTCCAGAAGAACCCGCTGAAGAGGAAGAAGAAAATTCTGATGAAGATGTCGAAGATACTCCTGATGACCCAGAAGAAAATTCCGATAATCCAAGTGAATCAGAAGATACTGAAGACAATAATTCTAATAATAATGAATCCAACAATGATGACAATTCTTCTAATCCACCTTCTGATGACTCTAACACCAATACAGACCAAGATGAAGAATAAATAAAAGGTAGTGAACAGCTGATAAACAGCTTGTTCACTACCTTTTTATTTTTACTTGTCCTCATCTTTGTTTGAATGGTTAAAAAGGTTTTGACCCCTCAAAGCTTTTATCGCTACATATATAGTCCAGATACCACAGATAACGCCCAAACTCCCAATTATGGGGTCAAGCAATAACACATAACTACCTAAAAGAACTAGCAATATAGCAATGATCAATAATAATAAACTTTTGTTTCTACTCATATATAATCTAACTTTCTTTTTGGACTGATATTCAAATACATATGTTACATTTTATAGTATATCAAGCCACTTACAATAGCAACACTATATATGTGAATTACATCTCTTTGCTAAAGCGATCTCCCTTAAATGCTTGTGTGTATGTATCCTGCAAATCACATATACTTGAACGAATATTTCCTATCAGACCGCGACGACTTGTATATGTGAACTTTTATTTAAATCTTTAATACAGATTACAAAGTGATTTTTATACGTTCGGTACTCAACTTATTCAGAAAGTCATTCTATTAGTTACTACAGAGCACTACTGCATACAAAGAGAACAATCACTAAATTTTGTATTATATCAGCATTTAAAAAGGCATTTATCAGCAACCTATAAAAGATGAAGGTTAACTGTTAAATTTAATAACCTTTTCCATTGACAAAAGAGAACATGTGTTTATAATATATTATAAACACATGTTCTCTTTTTATATCAGAAAGAAATGGAGCTATAGTTATGGAAATTATAATGGTTGAAGGAATAGTTGTATCTGAAGAAATTAAAGTTTTAAAAACGGATAAAGGTATCCCCTTATGCTGCTTTACATTTTCAGCTAATTCTACTAAATTAAATTGTTTGATAACAGGGAAAATAGCCTATACCTTTCTTTATGAAGTTGAACATAATACAGAACTTTCTCTAACCGGTAAAATTAACCGGAAAAATCAGTTTGTCGTCCTTCAATATTATATTTTAAAAAAGCCAACCTACTTTGGAAAAATATTTAATTACAAAGGCCATGCTTTACCTTTTTCCAAAAATCATTAAACAGCATTTTTCTATTGCATTAATTAAAATGAAACCTAAAAGAGCTGCATCAAATTAATGATGCAGCCTCTTAACTCTCTATTGACTGGGCTACCAGGATTCGAACCTGGGGAATGACGGGATCAAAACCCGCTGCCTTACCGCTTGGCTATAGCCCAATAATAAGGGCGACTGATGGGGATCGAACCCACGAATGCCGGGACCACAACCCGGTGCGTTAACCACTTCGCCACAACCGCCATAATTTTTTTCAGTAGCTAATAATTACACTACCTAAAAAATACTATACTTCTTAAGGTTTCAAAAACGCTCAAATCACAACAACATGAATATAATACAGTATAATTCTAAATGTGTCAATTTTTTTTAGATTACTTTTAACTTTGCTCTTCTTTCTCTAACTTATTTTAAAGCTAAACTATTTTAACGCAGAAATAATATAAAAATTTAATTTATTCTTTGCTCTCTACTTATTATTCTATAAAACAAAAGCCCTATAAACATTGATAAATCAACATTTACAAGACTTTTAAACTTCTCTCAATTTGTTTTATATTTACCCCAAAAAGGAGAATGAGTCGTTCGCACCCTATGCTTGTAAAAGGCTTAATGACGGTATTTATTCAGCCTGTATGTTAGATGAATGCACAATCAGTGCACAATAAAAAGTATAGAAAGAGCGGATATATTATTCGCTCTCTTTCTATACTTTATAATTTTTTCTTAACGAGTCGCGTATATAACTCAATTTATGTCTATGTACTATTATTCGGTCTCCGTACTCTTTCTTCAATTCTTCTACAATTGTTCTAGATTCATCGTTATCAATAAGAAATTCTACAGGAACAATCCCCTCTTTTAAATAAGCAAATATCATAACTTGATCTTCACCGTATTCCTGAATCATCAGCCCTATCATTAGATGCATGCCTATTTCTTCTATGTTCATCTTTTTCATCTAAACTAACTCCTTTTCTCTCTCCACTATATAATATCAAAAGAAATGCAATCTAACGAAAATCTTTTAAACTATTTTATTTCTCTGTATTTATTATATGAAGAAAGAGAAAATTCTGTTTGTCTCATGATATTTTTCTGTATATGCTTAAACATTTCAATTTTCTTATGTCCGTTCTGCATTCCTTCTTCGCCCTCTTTAATAGAATATCTTACATCTTCTATTGATTCGTCCAATACTTTATTCATCCAGACTTGAAAGTCCTTGTATTCATCTAAATCAGCCTGTGTTTTAATTGTGCTTTCGAATAGGTATTTATTCATATTCATGTTCCTTTCTCTTGACTAAACGAATATACGTTCCTATAATATATCATATACGGAACATACATTCGAGTAAAGGAGTACATATATGGAGCATGACAATGAAATAACGGATGATGATATTTGGGGATTGGGAGAGAGTAGCTTGATACTTATCGGAGACGAAATAACAGAATTGTTAAAGGAGGAGACTAGTCATGAGTGAGGAAGTCGTTATACTTAGCCCGGATCGATTAGGATACAAGGACAGAGGTAAAATGAAATGGATCGGCATGCGCATGATGTTGTCGGACCATATGGAAGCATTGAAGAAAATGTATGCAGATGAATATGAAGAACTCATAGAAGAGAAGCCCGAGATGGACGAGAAAGAAATATCTGAGTTGCTTTATTATGCATACGTTAATAAGCTACCTGTGGCTATACAAGCGGCTGTATTGAGGAATGGAAACTATTATCCGGATGTTATTGCGTTGGTACTTGGCTATAATCATCAGCAGATCATGCTGCAGGTCAAAAAAAAAGACGGAGAAAAGGTTATCAAAAGAATTACGACTGATCAGATTAGGAATATAGAATTGTACGATGTACTTAAATATAATAATAAAGCGAAATAGAAAAAGTCCCTCATCCAATTAAGGACGAGGGCTTTAACTTATTTTTTGGTAACTGGTCGATTTAGACTAGTTTGGAATTACATTAATTGATTTACTCTGTCACGAACTTTTCTATAGGTGGCATCGTTAACCCCTAATGATCTTTGTCTAGCAGCATGACCGTTGCCGTGTTTGCCGTATACAACTTCTTTAGCCATCTCTTCAATTGATTTAGAAGGCGTTGAAGAACCGCCTGCCATCTCATTCACTCGATCTCTAACTTGATTGTAGACGGATTGACTGACACCTAATGATTTACGGCGATTATCGTGACCGTTTCCGTGCTCACCATTGATAACTTCACGAGCCATTTGATCAATACTTTTGCTTGCTTTAACTGGCTCTGATTTAACTCCATAATGAGCATTTACCTTATCGCTTACTTTATTATATTCAGCTTGGCTGATACCTAGTGATTTTCTGCGGTTATCATGACCGTTGCCGTGTTTTCCAGCAATGACTTCCGCAGCCATTTGATCGATTGTTTTCTTTTTAGGTTTAGCGGCTGGTTTAGTCGTTTCTACCGGCTTCGGTTTAGTGTCGTCACCTTTTACTTTCAGACCAAAGTATGCAGCGATTCCGTCAGCGATTGCCACGCCAGCATCTCGCAGTTTGTTGTCATCTCTTAAGGCTTTAATGTCGATACTAGAATCCATATAACCGCCTTCGGTTAGAATAGCCGGCATATTAGATTCTCGTACCATGTGGAAGTTTGCTTGTTTGATACCACGGTCTTTTAAGCCATATGCCTTGTGCAGTCGAGGTTGTACTTCTTTGGCTAGCTTCGTGCTTCCTGGTTGCTCTCCTAGATAAGTGTACGTCTCTGTGCCTGTATGCTGCCCCCATTTACCTGTTAGGGCGTTATGGTGGATAGAGACTAACACATCAGCTTTCGCAGCATTGGCTTTATTAGTACGCTCATTTAGAGGAATATCCCGTTGACCTGTTGGATCATCCATACGAACAACTTTTATACCTTCATATTGTTTCAATCTAGCTATAGCTGCTAACACAACTTTATTATTAAAGCTCCATTCCCTTTCATCGTCTGGTGTGCGTTTTCCTGCTGTATATAATCCGTGTCCTCCACCTAGTGCTACTACTTTTGTCATGTTATTCTCCACCTTTCAAATATTGATCTTTAACTTCATTCGTCAAAACAGCTGCTCCGACAACTAAAATGGCTTGTACAATATTCATCGCCACAAATCCACCTAATAGCCACGGTGTAAGCAAGATGCTAACTACTAGCAAAATTACAGGAATGAAACGATTGTCCAGCAATTCAGTGTGCTTAATGACTTCACCCAAAACAAAAAGGACTGGTACCATGACCAATCCTTCCTCTAAAATAAACTGTAAAATGTCCATTATTTAACTACCCCTTTCAAGAGTATGTTCTTTTTTTAGTTGATCTAATTCATTTTTCGCATCCGCAAGTTGTCTTTCTGCTTCGTCTAACTGTATCCTTAGCTCTCTGTTTTCCGTTTCGGATTCTTCCAACTGCTTGCGCAAGATCTTGATAATACTGTCTAACCGCTCAATCTCTTTATACAAACGATCTATCATTTCAAATGCATTCTTTTCTTTTGCCGTCTTCCTGGTAAACCATACGGATATGACGGTTCCGATTACACTACTTCCCAGAAACAACGTTACAATCTGCCAAAATATGCTCACTCCTTATAATCCCCTTTGAATGAAACGACCAGGCATAGCGCCAATACTAATGCATTAAATCCATAAGTGGCATGCGGATATCCTGTCCCAAACGAGAAGGTCAAAGCTAATGCAAAAAGGCCACTCCACATCCCTGTGAGTGACCATATGCCTAATTTTCGTGCCAATGTGTTATTTTTGATGATTCCAACAAGCTTCAGCATCCCGAATAGAACCAGGCAGTAACCGATAAATTTAATCGATACGATGTGCTGTAGATACGGCTCAATCAATCCTATCAAGTAAAAGTCATTCTGGATATTGAAAAACCCATACCAAATACTGAAAATTGAAATCAGATATCCTAACGAGTTGCTAGGCTTGCGACACCTCAAATCTTCGATGTCTCTTTTTAGATTGTTCATTCGATTCTCCTTTCTAATGTTTTGTAAACAAAAAGAGCAGCCGCTATTGGCTACTCTGGTTATTTTTCAATTCTTTTAAGATTGATCTGATATATATCGCAGAATGTATTTTCTTCTTATGTTTCAGCATTTCCAATCCTGTCCAAAGGATTCCAAGAATCAGCGCAAATAAGAAGAAAGATATTTGAAAATCAAGTCCAATTATTTCCACAGATTTATCTATAAAAAAAGTAAAAACTGTTATCCCTAGAGAAAACACCACTGCAATTTGGTTAAACAGCTCATATCCCGATATTATTCTATCCATTCTAGCTATTGCTATAGACTTGATATCTACTTCTAAATTCTTTAGTAAATTAATATTTCTTGATTTATTTATATTATTGTCCCCTGCAATATTTAAAGATTCTTCCAAATAATTCATTAGCGTACTATCTTCACTGTATAAAATTTTCGCTGTAATTTCTTTGTTATCTGTAATTTGGTTCATTAAACACCTCCAATACAACTATCGGAAGGTGCTTAAACATTTTAACGATACGAGCACTTTATTTTATAAATTTAAACATCCGTTCTAAATTTCTTTTGATATACTCTTATTGGAAGGAGGTGTAAAAATGGATATCATTCAAATAGTTTTAGGATCAACTGTTTCAATCATCTCAATTTTTATCTCAAATTATTTAGGTCGAAAAGCAACTAAAAATAATTACCAATTAGAAACTAAAGATAAAGCTTATAAATCATTCTACGTACCATTAATGAAGTTTTTAATCTCGGCTAATAAAGATAGCATGATTTACTATTGGTATATAGCATCATGGTATGCAGCTCCTGGAAAATTTAAGAAGTCTAGTGATTTGTTAAGTGACCTATTAAGAAGTAACTTAGAAGTTTTGCCTCCAAAAGTAGTAACGCTAGTTTCAGAATACAGTACGTCCACCTCCGGTGCACAAATGTTCTTTGGGGACGATGGGTATAGAGAAAACTACCGTCATAATTTAATTAAAGCCTCTGAATTGTTTGATACGATTGTTAGACAATCTTTACAAGAAGCCAGCTTAATATCAAAAGAATTAGGGTACCCAGACATAGCAAAACCCATCTTGGAGTCTTTCGATAATATCGAGAAAACGAATTTAAATTTTCCCAGATACTTACCAGAAATATACCAAAAATCGGGCCCCAGACAATTTGTAGGAGAAGAACCTCCGTACTATTAAAAAGCATATTTGATTCACCTCATATCATTAAATTATAAGATAATGCCCCTATTTTTTTATATGTAATAGGGGCATTAATTTACCAAAAAGAGACAAGCTTATTCGCTCGTCTCCGTAAACCATCCAGCCATTTTATCTCTAGCTGCTTGTGTGATCTCTGATCTCGTCATGTTGTCTAAATCCCCATCCACCACACTGACACGAGCGCTCAAGTAGTCTTGATTATTTTCTCCCCTACCTGAAAACTGCACATCAATAGATGTTGTTACTCCGCTGTCAATTTTATATTGGATTCCTGTTAATTCGATATTCATTACACATTCTCCTCTTCTTTTTTGTTGGTAAATACCTCTTCTAACGCATCCATTAGCGTGTCGAATCCCATTTCGTTTATTTCTTTATCTTTCGCAATAGAGAACTTGTCTTCATCTAATGCTTCGTACAAAGCTTTCAGCTTAGTGTCGAATGTAACGATGTCGATTTTAACTTCTTCATCGAGCAATTCTTGGATTGCATTTAACCCTTCTTGCTTGGTTTTTCCCTCAAGAGGAATTAAATCCCCTTCTTTGTCTTTCTCTAGTTCTCCATCTTCATCTACTTTGAAGAAGGCTTTTATAATCTCTTTTCTGTCTTCTTGATACTCTTTCTCCAGTTCGACAAGTTTTTTCTGCAACTTCCCTTTGCCACGCATCCCCTTCCCTTCTGCTACTTTGATAGAGTCCAATACTTTAAATACTGGTACGACTTGTTTGTTTTCTAATACGAGTGTTTTCATCTATGCTGCTCCTTTGAGTTGGGTTAGTTCTTCTTTTTGCGCTTTTACTTTTTTCTAATTCTGCGATTCTTCGATGGTTTATAATTTTCTATTTTAAATCGCCTTCTTAAGTAAGATCAGATACTTTAAGAGTCCACAAAGTGCCTTCATGTCGGTATCTAAAGTACAGTTCGCCATCATCATCTGTATATATAGCAACGCCTTGATCAAGACCATTAGGACTGTAAAGTTGAAGAGATTCAGCTTCAATAGTTTTATTTACACTTAGATATTCAGCCACAACTTCGGGATGACCATTAACATTAGTTAATGTTAAACCCTCGATTATGGTATCACTATCTTTAAACCCTAATACTATATTTTTATCACTTGTTACAGACATAAATATATTGGAGGGTATGATCGCCTCTTCTCCTACTGCCTCTAATTCCCTCCATGTAATACTTCCTATAACTGTTTGATCAGCTCCAGATAAAAATCTCATACCCTCCTCATCAAACGCATAGTTGACATCAGGTTCTTCTACTGTCTTGATATAATAATTTTCTCCATCGTCTGTAGCTAGTATTTCTCTTGACATATAATGACCTCCATAATCAATAGGTAACAATTAGTTTACATTGTATTGCTTTTTTTAATGTTTTGTTATTTCGAATGTCTCTATGATAAGAATATCCTATCAATCCGACTCTGCCATTAGTTTTATCTATTTTATCTACAAAGCATACTACTCTTAGCATCGCTAAATTAAAGTAAGCATAATCATTAGTAACACCATATGTGTCGGCAACTATAGCGTGAGCTTTAAAATCCTTACCTTTGTAGATAGAAGGTAAAGTAACCCACTTAACACCGTTAGAATGATTTAATCCAGTAACGGTTATAACATCAAATAAATAGTTGGTTTTATAGTTTGATCCGCCTTCGCTGTGATACAAACCATTAGCAGACATTATCGTTTTAGACCCATCTGAGTGTGAATATTCTAGTTTATTCCCATCTACATATAAGTTGCTGTTTATAGCATTCCAAGCAGTCGTAACGAAGTTCGTTTTGTTCCCGACTAACCGATCAACATCCAGATTAAGAATTTTAGCACTCGTAACGGCAGCATCTGCAATCTGCAAAGTATCAATCGTTCCGTTTTTGATCACTGCACCGTCCATAAAGGCAGTACCGGTAATATAGGTTGAGTTTGCACTAATATAGAGCTTCTCATTCTCAATCAATGTTCTTCCTGCTTCTTGATTGATACGAGCGACGACTTCGCCTTCCAGGACGGTTTGAGCAAGGATTGAGTCTCTAGTTACTTGCAGTTGACTGTATGTTGCTGTATCTTCGGGTGCTATAGAGAACTCTTTATTGTGTTTCCCTTTAGCTACTTTGATGTTTTTTACAAAAAAGTTTGCCCATTGCAGTCTGTAAAAATCTATAAAATGAAATACATCTTTACTGTAATTCGTTACCTCAACCGATACAGATACTCTTTTGTAACTGTTAGAATTATTAGTAACAATTTTGGTTCCGACTGAATCACATATGTCAACGTACATTGAGACTTCTACCGCTTGGTCACCTCTTATATCAAAAGAAACCGTCCACCAACCATTTTCAGTTATAACTCTATTCAACCTAACTTTTCCAACACCGCTTGAATTACCAGTCGCGATGAAGCCGTATGGTGTGTTTTCATTTCTTGGTTCAAAATAGGATAAATTACCCAAATTTTCAAAATTATGTGTTCTTGTGAAATAATTTCGGTCACCAATCTCAAGATTCTCAAAGTCACCAGATAGTACTCTAAACCCTTCTGAAATTGTAGACACTTGCGTTTCCAATCCTGTTTCTGGATCACTGACAGTATCTTGAATCCCTTTAACGGTTGTTTCGGTCGTAGCTATTCGACCTTCTGCATTGGTGATTGAAGTCGTATGACCTTTTACGGTCGATTCGATAGTGGTAATGTTCCCTTCAATATCACTAATGGTTTGTGTCGTCCCATCGACAGTATTTTTAATCTCATTAACAGCTGTTACTGTCACTTTGCCATCAAGGTCAGTTTGAATGGTTGCGATGGTTTGCGTCGTCCCATTTACTGTTGATTCTATTTCATTTACCTTCGTCACACTGGCTTTACTATCAAGATCAGTTTCGACAGATGCAATTCTCTGCACTGTGCCGTCTACTGTACTTTCGATCGCATTGACTTTTGTCACAGAAGCTTTATTGACAAGGTCGGTTTCGACACTGCTGACTCTTTGTTTGAACCCATCAAAAGTTTGTGTCCACTCGGATTCCATCGTTGATACATTTCCAGTCAGTGTATCGACAGTTGTTTGATCGGCTTTGATAGATAGGGCTTCAGCGGTAGCTTTAATATCCAAAGTGTGCTTTTCAACTGTACCTTGTAAAGTGTCCACTATTGATTTCTCAGCTTTTAATCCGACAGCTTCTTTGTTCTGATATGCTAACGTAGAGACACTTTCAACAGTTCCCTCTAACTCGTTATAGATTGTTTGAGAGACTTTGCTGGATAACTCTCCATTTATTCGAGCAATCTCTACTTGCACATCTTCTGGAGCTGGTGACCAAGCAGTCACTTTCGTCCCTTGTTGAGCGGTAGGGGAATTAACAGTTGCGGCTCCAGCCCCTTTTAACCAAAAATATAGTCTAGGACCGTTTGTGTATTCAACTTCAACCTCAAATTTTTGCCATTCTACTGATAGTTGGAAATCTCTAGCACCTCTGCCGCCATGTAGTTCAACATGTAAAGTAGTGCTTCCTTCTATTGCTTTTGCAAAAAACACGACAATTATTTTAGATCCCTCTTCCAAGCTAGTCGATAACCTCGATGAGACAGACCCTGCACTACCTCCGCCTGTTCCTGACCCCACAATTCTTAATGAATTATTTCCGTTGTAAGTTTGAGAAGTATCTAATAAAGCGCTGTGGTTACCTGCGCTTTCCCAATAGTCCCTACTAAATACAAAACCGCTGTTTCTTAGTAGATTCCGTCCACTGATCTGCAAATTAGCATAAGCATATAACGCACTCTGAGCATCAGAGATTGCAGTACGAGCATCACTTAACGCAGTTGCAGCATTACTTTCAGCAATTCCTGCTATATCTATAGCAGACTGTACGTCAGTCATCGCTGCTAGTGCATTAGTCTCAGCGGTTTCAGCAAGCGTCTTGGTGTTGATGAGCGCTTCATCTAAAGTGGTAAATCCTGCGTTGTTAATGGCAGTGTTCAGTTCTTGCGCACTCTCATCCGCTGATTGTTTGACGGCTTCTAGGTCTTCTTGTTGCTGGGCTATGGCTTCGGCATTCTGATTAGCTAGACGTGGATCACTGACGACTTTCCAAATAACCCCGTTCCATACTTTAGTGATAGTATATTGTCCATCTTCCTGGAACCAGGTATCTCCAATCTTAGTAGCAATTGGTTCATCTGGACCATAGAACGTCATGTTAATTCCATTCGCGCTGACTACGGCAATGTTTCGTGCGTCTTCCGCTTCACGCTTAGCGGCTTTCGCTTCTTTACTGATTGACTTGAATCGGTCTGCCATACTAGCTCTTACATGACCAACTTCAATTTCATCATATCTTTCTAAGTTAACGTTCCAGACCGTCCTTACGACCTTAGCGATTGTATCGATACCTAGTTTATCGAAATGAATTTTCACTCGATCAAATAGATTGATTGTTTCAGCTTCTGCGTATTCCGGAAACTCCAAAGATTTAGCTAGATCAATATGAGATAGCTGAATCGATACAGACGGTACACCTACATCATTGTTTTCAATATACGTCTGAGCTAAAGCATCTAGCTCTGCAGCAGTCGGTTTCTCTTCGTCAAAGTCCAGTGTAAATTCAACCGGCAATACTTTCTCATGATGATACTTATCGACATACTCACTGTGAACCACATTTCCAGAAACGAATTCTTCTTCGCCGTCTTCTGTCCGCCAAATAGCATAAGGAAATACCGACGTAAACGTATTGAGAATACTCTCTTCTTGTTCCAGGTCAATTAGGTTCCGGCCATACGCGATCATGGCATTTGCTTGTCTACCTCTTTGTTTGAGTAGCGAAATGTGATAGTTGTCGAATAAGAACTCTCCACCCCAGGTATCTAAAATAGACCCTTCAACGCCGCTCAATGCTTGTCTGAGATTTTCAATATCTCGAATGGTAAACGTCGTGCTATTAGATGTTGTAATATCACTGGTCATCGTAAACGGCTTAAAAGTACCTAGTCCAAATGATTGAGCTTGTCTCATAGCGTTTTGTGCAGTACCAGTTAACGTGACTTTAGGCGGCATTGAAATATCCAAAGTTTGATAAGAAATGTGTTCCGCATACACAGTCACATGGTTCTTTCTCATGGATTTCTGCAGCCGCTTGATTTCAAATCGTTGTGCTTTTAATTCCGGTCCGGCATCCGCTTTGATCAAGTTGCCATTCTTCAGCTGATTAAATAGCTTTCCATCTACCGGATAATCCATTTCAAGGATAAACTCGCTGTTTCCCACCTGTGTGACTTTCGGCGGCTTAGCATCTGTTAAAACACCCAACCCTAGATTAAAGAAGTTAGTCGCATTCGCTGCATAAAGAATGGCATGACTCATGGCAACAACGCCTCCCATCTAGGAATCATCGTAATGGTTGCTGTTCCAGTCCAGCTGATCGTTGACTGACCAACTGGAATCGTTGGAAATGGATAGGTATACACTTTATCCCAATCCGGAATACGACCATTGATGTTGACCGCTACTTTAGCCAATACGTCAATAATGATTCCATTATCGACACCTTGAAGTTCAAGCTGCTGGCCACCGATTGTAATCGTCATATCTCCATTGCCAGTGACCTTCAGCAGTGGACGAGCAGGACGTGATCCAATGTTGTTAATCGTCTGGCCATTCGTGAGTGGTACTTCATTCAGCCCTTCTTTATAAAACTTGTAAGGTTTAAAACGAAATGGAATGATCGCTTTAGCATACTGCAGAATCAGTCTCTGGATGTCGTATTGCTCATAATGAATAACATTATAGACATATCCTGTGTTGTCTGAGAACGTTAATTCATGCCATCCTACGTCAGTTTTAAGCCAATTCGACACATCATCTGCGACTTGGTTTAAGTTGCGCCCAGGCTCCACATAAACAGGAATACCGCGGCTCACACCCTTGTATCGTTTGTTGTCGATTGGGACGTCACCGTCTACTCCTGGTACTTCTTCCATAGTTAAATCATATTCTGGCGCAATCAAAGAAAATTCCGGATCGATTAGCAATCCGAAATCCGTTGATTTTTTACCTTTATATTCAAAATAAGCAATTCCGATGGCTAACCGCCCCTTTCTTGTGTTTGCGTTAAGAATGCAAGATCTCGACTGATTTGTCTTACGTCAAAGTCATTGCCTTCCGGAATATTTATATTGATTTGCGGTTGCTGACGACTAACTACATTCAGCATTTGTCTTAGTAAATTTTCCAATCCACTGAAATCATTACTCAAATTAATAAATTGATTTTGATTAGTCGCTTCTCTAACTCGATTAATATTTTGGATTACAGTAGAGTCTGCTGGTATCCCCACACCGTTTGCATATTGAGGAATACCAGGGAACAGTTTCTCAGTGAGTGAAGCTCTGTATACTTTTGTTCCAATTGGTTCGTTGGGTAAGAATACGTTACGACCTTCTGGAATATAAGAAGTACCATCTGGCCTTTGAATCAATTCTCTAAACTTAGAACCTTTTTGATCATTAACCAACATTGCCCCACCAGGATGGAAGTTAGTACCCATAGCTCTAGTTGCATAAGCTCCTATTCCTGTAGGTGCTGATCCAACAGTTTCATAACGAGTTGTGAATGTTTTGGTTCCTGAGCTAATTCTACTCCAAGCATCTCTAGCACGATCAAGCGCATTTTTAGTGCTATCAGCGTTTGTGGATATCGGTAAGTTCTTTGATCCAGGATTGAAAGCTTTATAGTCTTTTAGAAGACTTTGTGCTTTCTGTGTTGGAATTACCGCGCTATAATTATTTACTTTCAATTTCTTTTCAAACTCAGGTAGATTTTTCCATGCATTATATTCTTCTTCTGATTTTAATATCTTAGAAATTAGATCGATATTATTTCCAAGTATATCCTTCTCTTTAGTAGGTAAGTTTAACCAACGCATATATTCAGTCTCTGAATTTAAAACTGTAGATAATAAATCTGTATTATCTCCAAGAAACTTTTTGTCATTTTCTGGTAATCCCATCCAACGATTGTAGTACTCTTCTGATTCAAGGATAGCAGCCATTAAATCAGCATTCTCTCCAAGTATCAATTTGTTTTCATCTGGTAATTCCTTGAAACGATTGTAAGCTTCATCAGATTCGAACAACTTGGTCATTAAATCATAGTTATTAGCCAGAATTTCTTTTACTTCTGGATTCAAATTCTGCCACATTGACATCTTTTCTTCGGATTCCATTATAGATACCATAAAACCATAATTATCAGCATCTACTTGCTTGATTTCAGTATCGTACTCATCCCATAAACCAAGATAAGCAAGTGTTTCGGTCATCTTTTCCGGAGTATTTGAATACATCAAAGCAGTTTTTTCTTCTAGCTCAAGATTGTTCCACTCTCCACTATTGTCTAGAGAACGAATGATTGTCTCTGAGAACTCATCGTTGATAACGATTTGCTTCTCTTCCCATGACATACCGTCCCACCAGCCATTTTGAATAGCAGCTTCACCTATGATCTGTTTAGCATTAGAACTTATGTTAGCATCTTTCAACTGAAATCTAAGGTTATTCCATGTAGCAGTATCTTCTGCAGCTTCATTCACTAATTTTGGTAAGTCAGTTTCAAAATCACCTTGTTTAGCTTCAAAGACTAAGTCATTCCATACATCAGCTCCACGATTACCTTCATTGGCCATCCAGGATACACTTTCACCAGCTTCTAAAGCTGATTCTCTAAGAGCATTAGACATCCTTTTTCCGTTATCAATAATGTCTTGGTTAGCTTCTGCCATTTGTGATCCGGTTGCGTTCATCTCATTAGCCAGTTGGCCATTACCAAAACTAATTTCTTCAGCAATTTCTGGATATTTTTCAGCTATCAAAGCAAGTTGTGCATCCAAGGCATTAGTTGTTTCTTCGTTTATAGCAGCGAAATCTTCTCTTATACTTTCAGCAAGTTCACTATCTGGATCAAGTTCCATAGCTTCAATATACTCTTCAGCTTTTTCTTTCATTTCTCCAGTGTGTAATACCATTTGCTGTCTTTGCTCAGCTAAATTCTGCGCCCACACTGTAGCTTGCTCCTTAGAGGCAGAATCTATATTACCAGTCAAGGCTTCTAAAATTTTCTTTTGTTCCGCTTCTGAATTTGCTAGCGTTCCAACGTATTCTTTAGCAATTTCATTTGATAAATCAGCAAGAATCTTAGCTGTTTCAGCGCTCATATCAACAGCACTATTTTTTTCTTTTTCTCTTATTTCACTAGCTCTTTCTACGTAACTATTTACATTTTCTAAAGAATCTTGAAGACCTTGTTGTTCTTCGGTAAGCATTTCTTTAGTTGATTCACTCAGTACATCAGAATATTTTTCTAGGACTTCTCCAAATTTCTCAATTCGACCGTTTAGTTCTTCCTCAACAACGGTTCCTAGTTTCTCAAAACTAGCCATCATATCATCAGAATCAGTTTCTACTCCCAATTTCATAGCATTATATTTACTACCGATTTCAGATGTGGCAACATCCATATCGTTTAATGCTTCATCCGCAGTTTCACTTACATCTGATCCCCAACGTCTAGTTCTTTCAGCAGAGTTATAGGCTTCTTCTCCCCAAAGCTTCCACGCTCCATAACCAATGGCTAAAGCACCACCGACTCCAACTATTCCTAGAATGGCTGGTCCTAATGGTCCTAAAGTAGCAGCCATCGCGCCTAATCCAGTTGGTCCGGCTGCTGTTCCAGCGGCTGTCCCGAACGTAGTAACTGTTCCAGCACCACTGGACAATGTTTTCATGTAATCTCCAGCAGTAATATTTCCTGAAGTAAATAGGTCCTTAACTTCTTCAAGTGCTTTTTTCTTGGCCATAGAAGCAGATAAATCAACAAACGATTTTCCAACTCCACCAACACTACTTGATAATTTTCCTGTTATAGAAAGTAGTGGACCAGCAGCGGCTGCAGTACCAAGTAATCCAATGATGAATCGTTGCTTGTCTGGATCTGCTTCACTAAATGCTTCTGCCAAGTCTCCTAACATTTCAACTAATGGTTTTGAAGCTTCCAAGCCATCACGTAATGCATCGACGAATGGTCCACCTAAATCAATAGCGGCATCCACTGCTTCATTTTTAAGCATTTTAAGTTTAGACTCAGTAGTTTCGTATCGTTTACCCGCTTCTTCTGTTAAAGCAGTATTTTCTTCGAATGCTTCACTAGATAGGTCAACTGATTCAGCAAATAGTTCACTTGCATTTCCTGCTCGTAAAAGTGAGTCTCTCAATCTAACTTCTGAAATTCCCATTTCATCTAGCAATTCAATAGCAGTTGTTCCTTTATCTTCTGCAGTACCTAATCCCTCGATAAAAGCACCTAAAGCGCCAACCGCATCATCTTGGAATGCTTTAACAAATTGATCTCCTGTCATCCCTGCAATTGCTGAGAATCCTTCAAGATCTTTACCAGCACCAATGATGTCATTCAATTCGCTCTTAGTCATATTTAAGGACTCAGCTACATCAGTAAATGCCATGCTATCATTTGAAGCCATTAATTCTAATTCACGTCTTGTAAGTCCTGTCGCTTCTTCTAGATCACGTACTGCTTCTAAGCCTGTTTCTGTAGCAACAGCCATATTTACCATTACTTTTGATATAGCAGAACCACCCATCTCAGCTTCTATACCAACTGATGATAGTGCAGCGGATAATCCTAGAATATCTGCTTGTGATAATCCGATCTGTGATCCAGCTCCAGCTAAACGTAGAGCCATTTCACTGATTTCTGCCTCAGTCGTTGCAAAGTTATTTCCTAAAGCAACAATGGAAGATCCAGCGTTGTCGAACTCTGACTGACTCATTTTGGTTATATTAGCAAACCTTGCTAATTGAGTCGCGGCAGTTTCAGCAGATAAGTTTGTAGATTCCCCTAAATCAATCATGGTCTTAGTAAATGCTACAACATTCTCTGATTGAATACCTAATTGTCCGGCCGCTTCTGCAACTGCTGCTATTTCACCATGGCTTGATGGTAATTCTTTTGCTAGGTTTCGTAGTCCTTCCTCTAAATCTTTGTATGAATAGACAACCTTACCAGTGGAATCTACTACTTCATCATTCGTTTTAAGTACACCAGCGAAAGAAGATTCCCACGTCACTGCTGCTGTAGTAACTGCTGCTGCTACTCCCGCAACCGGAATCGTGACACCTTTGGTAAGGCCTTTACCCATTGATTGCATTTTGTCGCCTGCAGTCACAAGTTTTTCACTAGCATTACTTATAGCTCCTGTTGCTCCAGTGGTTTTTACTTCCATTTCTGCTAGTTTTCCAACTGTCGTACCTAACTGAGCTTCATATCCAGCTAATTTCGCTTGAGCATCGTTATATTTTTGAGCAGCCTTAGCTGTTTTAGAGGTAGCATTTCCTTGTGCATCTAAAGTATTGTCATAAGCTTTTTTCAGGTATCCTAGCTCATTTTTTTGAGCTGTTACGACCTTTGTTAATGCTTGATTTTTGAAACTCAATGCATCTAGTTTATTACCACCTGATTCAACAATCTTAAAGCCTGCAGCCATTTCTCGTGTAGCCGTTTTAGTAGCTCGTGTAGCTCCTGTCAAAGTGCTTGAAAAAGCAGTAGTATCTAATCCTAAAGTGATTACCATTTGACCAAGAGGTTTTCCGTTTTGAACCAACTATTTTCCTCCTTTCCTTAAAAGTCCATTTCATTAAACCAATCTTCCATAGAAATAACCTTGCGAGACTGATTTGTCTGACCTTGCTGACTTCCTTCTGATTCACCAGTCGATAGCATGATTTCGTCAAGATATAAGACATCTGTCTCTAAAATGGTATTTATGTTCCAACCTGGATAGTGCTTAATGATTTGTTTCATAAAATCAATAAAAGAGGCGTAAAGATCTCTCCCTTTTACTGTTCCTTTTTTTCTTCACCATCATTACTCAGGTCTTCTTTTTTCATACCTAAAACACGAAATTTAATAATATCCATGAGTACATCACTGTTTTCTACTTCTAAACCATCTAGAATCAAATCTTTAGTTACTTTCTCATCTTCGAAAAGACTAGCAACAAAGCCTGCCCTGTATTCTGTTAATTCTTCTGAAGTAGCCCCATCCGGTTCGCCATTATTGTCTACTCGATCGACTAACTCCGCTTCTTCTCGGATATATTGCAACCGTTTCTTAAACGGAACAAACTCCTGAGTAAAAGTTTTAAATTGACCATTAGGCATTCTTAACTGTAATTTGATAGCTGACATGTATTGATTCCTCCATTATTTAAAATAAAAAGGTTAGCCCGTTTGGACTAACCTTAAATTATTATGTTGTTGATGTTTCTCCAGTTCCTGTCTCTGTACCTGTTTCAGCCTGCGCTCCGAATAATTCAACTTTTAAAGCTTCGAATTCTGCATCACCTTTAGCGAACCCAACTGTTTCACTTTTGCCATCAATCAATTTAGCAGATGGAGCGAAAGAGTATTGGTCAGCTTCTAACGCTGTTGGACTTCCTTCTTTAGTTGTAGAACCAACTGTTCCTCGACCGAATTTACCAGCATATAAACCAGTACCCATTTTAGCTCCACGTAAATCTTGAGATTCAAACAATACCGCACAGAATGGTGGACGAGTAGCTTCACCAGCATGGTGAACTCCATTTTCACTCTTTTGTCTACCTAATACTTGATGTTCTAATTCATATGGTAAATCTAGGGCACTGAATGTTGCAGCAACGTCTCCTACACCTTCATTGAAAATGTGGTAAGGAATATCTGATCCATAAGTTTTGATTGCTTCAGGAGAGATATTTGTAATCTCGAATGAGCTAGTTGCCCCTTCGTTTGCTACACCTTCGATTACATGTAATCCATCAGCTACTGGATTATAATCCTCATCTAAAAATTGAATATACGCTCTTCTAAATCCTACATGTGACATAATTTATTTCCTCCTAGTTGTTGTGTACTGTCTTGTCAGTACTTGAATTTTCTCGTTTTCTGAATGTGGTCGATCTTCCCCATAGACCTGAAAGAAGTCTGCTGTTTCCAATCCACGATCTAATCGATCGGTTATATCTTCGATATCTGTCTTATTTAAATCAATAAAAGCCATCACTTGTATGCGATAGCTTCGTGTATGATATTTATTTGATCCATGAGAACCATTAGTATCTCCAACACTCTCAATTTTGAAGTATGGCACTTCTTCTAAACTTTTGTATCTATCTGGAACTATATATCCAAAGAAAGGTGAATCAACCAATTCAGGGAATATTTTTGGTAGTATTTCTACCGCAACTTCTGCGACTGGCGTCATAACCCTAACCCTCTTTTCAATTCAGACATATATTCTTGCATGACTGCTTCTGCTTCGGTTTCTACAGTTTTCTCAATGAAATGTTGACCGACTTGGTGTTCAGAACCCATATTAACTACGTGAGCTCGGAAATAAGCACCTTTACCGTAACCTACATCAACTTCCCCATTCTCTTGAACTGCTCCAACTGAAACCGTCTCTTGTAATAAGGTTCTTCCCGTAGAATCATCAACCGGTGTATTGGCTTCAAGTCGTTCTCCTAGTTTAAAACCAGCAGACTTCCCTGCTTTACGCCGGATACGTCCGTCTACATCGGCGATTGTCTGAGATACAGTTCTTTCTAAATCACCTAAATCTACATTAACTACCATTAACTCACCGCCTTTAATATCAAAAGCATAAAGTCTTCATTTTCAACATCAGGGTTGATTTCCATAATGTTATATTCCACACCTTTAATTTCAGCAATCCAATCAGGTTGAATCTCTTCTCTTTGTTTTTGACGGATTACAATATTTACTGTGTTTTTATAGGCAGCATCTTCGCCCTTTACTTCAGATAGAAATTTCTGCTTATAAGCAAACCATGGATTTAAAACAGGCTTATACTTTGGTATTTTAGTTCCGTTAGGGCCTGTTTCGTAGCCGTCACGTTTCTTGAATACTATTCTTCTATTCAGTTTGCCTGTCCTACTAAGCGCCATCAGAAACACCTTCTTCAAAAACTTTGTATTCTGCTTTTAATAAAAGCAACAGACTGGTATACCCTAAGTCGTATTCTCTTAATGTTCCGTTAACATTTCCAGATTCAATAGTAGCAGAGCGTGTTTTATAGAAGTGGTCAGCCAACATGATAGCAGCAGTATTTAAAAGATCATTAATTTCATCATTTTGAGTATAAAAAGAGGGCTTATCTCTTCCGATAGCCCCTTTCATACTAGCTACTGCCGTGTTGAATGCTCGTTTTACATCTACATCGTCGTCGTCAGTATCAATTTTCATACTAATCTTAATTTCTTCTAAATCATCATTCACATTTAACATCTAACTCAACACCTCTATTCTGCAGCTGTAACAGTTACTAAGCATTCTGCAGTAAAGGACCCATCTTCAGTAGTTACAGTAATCGTAACTTCTCCAGCTGCAATACCTGTTACTTTTCCTAACTTAGGTGTTACAGTAGCGATTGAATCATCACTTGATGTGTAGTTGATATTTTTATTTGTAGCATCTTCTGGAGCTACTGTTGCGGACAACGTTTCGCTAGCCCCTACAACCAAAGTCGTTTCCGTTTTGTTTAATGTTACCCCGGTAACGTCAATTGGAGCAGGGGTTACACTTTTTTTGCTAAACGGAATGCAGAAGCTAATTTAATTTTGTGATCCATCCATGCAGTTACAACGAATGAATGCATACCAGTTTTAACATTCTTGTCTTGTTCATATAAAGCATTAATATCGTAGTTATAGTGAGAGTATGAAAAATCTCCTACTACTGGAACAGTAGCTTTATCAATGAAAACAGTTGGATATCCTAACACTTCTTCTGGTTTTTTGCCAAATAATGATTCAGCACCATTAGCTAACTCTTTGATCATTGCGTAGTAATCAGCTTTACGCATAACGATAGTAGCATTTTCAGCATATGAATCTTCTAAATCAGCAGCAGCATTAAGAAGTGACTCAAACATTGTAGCACCTGTTACCTCTTTAATATTAACCTCAGTAGTATCATAAAAACTCATGTGCTCTTCACCGACTTTAGGTGTAGTAGCGAACGCAACTTTCTTCTCTTTAAAAGCTACACCACCTTGCAAGTTAGCTTCTACAGTAGATACCAAGTCTGTATTTGTTCCATTAACCACTGTTTCTGATAAATCAGTAAATACTTTGAATTTATGACGTCCAAAAGTAACTACGCTACCCGTAGCTTTTAGTTCTTTTGCAGTTGCACCATCTTCAATAAAGTCATCATCATCAAGTGTGAAAGTAACTTTAGGAAGTTCTAAGTTAGGAATAGTTGTCATTGCAGACAATCCTCTAAGTGGATTCTTCTGAGCAGGCTCAGCAATTACATTAGTTCCAGTATTTTTAGGAATAAAGTTATTCCCACCCGTAGCAGAATTATCTAACAAAGCTTGGAAGACATTTCCATCATAAGTGCTTTGCAACAAATCAGAAGCATCTTTGTTTACTGCATCTTTTTTCATTGTTGCTCTAATTAATTCGGCTTTTGCATCGATTACTTTTTGTTTAGGATCCTCAGCATGTGAAAATTGTCCTTTAGATCACTAGTGTTGCATAAAACTTAGAATAAATGATTTTTATACATTGTTACTTTAATCACAAGTAGTTTTCATTAAAATTTCCAAAAAAGTCAATTGCTGGCGCAAGGGATGACTTTTTCCAGAAATTTTTAGGGTTATTCAGTTGTCGCTTAGTCTATTTGCACTTTCTTTCACTTAACCAGGTGCGAACGATGCTTTGAAACACTCAAACGGTTCATACTGTAACGCTCTGATTTGTCTCAAAATTGTGAAGAGGCTTGATTTCAACCTTAATTCAAGTTTCATCAGTAACGTCAATAAGTAGACTATCATCGCAAGAATCACCTGATTCTCTACACCTTGTTCAGACTGTGAATAGTACGTTTTAATGGTCAAATGTTGTTTGATATGCTTGAAAAACAACTCGATCTGCCATCTTGATTGATACATTTTTCCGATGTCCTCTGCTGAAAGATCCATTCGGTTCGTCAGGATACGCAGATTCGATCGATGCTTACGTTCAATCGTTATTAAACGAAACAACCCCGTCAGGTAGGTCGATTTGCCCAGCTGAACCAATTGGTCACTGATAATCCCTGATTCATGAGACACTTCCAAGTGCGCTTGAACATGAACGGCTGTATTCTTTTTAATGCGGGAGACGAAAAAGTAGCCCTCCCAGTTCATTTGATCAAACTGAGTGAAATCCAGATACCCGCGATCAAAAACATAGGTCGCCCGTTTCTCATTAATAAAGACGTTCAAGTGATCATGGTCGTGTTCAGAGGCATTGGACAGTTCGAATTGTTCAGGGTGCACCCATCCTTCTTTCATATGACAGACTTTTAAGTGCAGTTTGATTCCCGACTTAGTCGGGCGAAACGTGCCCCAGGGATACCGCGTTTTATTCAGTGAAAAAGTGGACGAATCAATTAAGAACACTCTTTCTTTTGATTGCACCGCTGTTTTTTCATGAACCAGTGAAAGTAATTGCGTGAAAATATCCATCAATACGGAGGGTTCCATCTTTCGCAGGGCACGTGACAATTGAGAATAGCTAATAGACTCAATACCCATCACTTTTTTTAATTTTGGGTTGACCAACTGTTGATCCAAATGCCGTAGGCTATCGGTTTCATCATTAATCGCATAGAGAAAGAGTTTCAGTACTTTCTTAAACGTTAACTTTTTTGAATAGCGATTAAACTGACCGATAACCTGTCGAGACGTTTCACTTAATTTTTCTAAAGAAATGTACGAAAACCATTTATTTATGGTCATTTTTGTTTTATACTTATCCATGCTATAAGTCCTTTGTTTTGGTCTTGGATAAGTCATCCAACCCCATTATAAAGGACTTTTTTATGTGTTGAAACAGTTAAATTATTTAATGCAACACTAGTGCCTTTAGATAAATTCTCTTTTTGCTCATTTTCCATTTGTTGAAGTTGGCCGTTTAAAATATCAAAACGTTGTTGAAGATTTGTTTTAGATTTTTCTAAATCTGATAATTGTTCTGCAGTTGTAGCAGGTTCAGTTGCTTTTTGCACAATTTCGTTGTTAGTTTTTTGAATCTGTTGCCCAATAGTTGATAAGTCTTGTTTTAATTCGAAAATTGTTTTCATACTTTATATTCCTCCCAGAATAGCGCCAATTAAGGCATTGTTTTGTTGTGCTTCTTTTAAAAGCCTTTCTCTTATTTCTTTGTCTGCTGTACTCGACTGATTTACAGTCATAAGTCTTTCAGGAACACTTTGATAATGTTGAAATAAATCTTCATTAATCGCAGCAACCATCTGATTTGATACAATGACAGAATCACAAAGGCCTATTTCAAATGCTTCTTGAGCAGACATCCATGTTTCTTCATCCATGATTTGCTTGATTTTTTCTTCGGTAAGTTGATCTCCTGCTTTTGATAAGTAGGTAATCACTGAAGACTCAGCAATTTTGTCTAAGTCATCCGCTGTCTTTCGTAGCTCATTTGCATTACCGAATATACCTAGCATAGGATTATGAATCATCAACATACTATTCTCTGGCATAATGACTTCATCACAACTGGCTACAATTACACTAGCAATTGAAGCAGCCAATGCATCAACATAAGCTGTGACATGTGCTTTATGATGTTTCAACATATTTCCAATAGCAATCCCTTCAAATACAGAACCACCTGGAGAATTAATATGCAGGTTAATTGAGTCTACATCACCTAAAGCTTTTAAATCCTTCTGAAAACTAGAAGCAGTCGTATCTTCATCGTCCCATTTAAAACTTACTATTGGACCATAAATAAAGATTTCTGCTACTCCCGCCACTGATGACTGTTTGACTTCCCAAAACTTTTTCACTCTCTCACCTCTTTTCAAGGTATAAAAATAGCCGTTACTCATTGAGTAGCGACTTGATTATTTTGTATAACAGCCAACAATTCTTATTGCATCGTTATGGACCATACGTAAATTTGTTTTATAAGTTTTAGTATAGTAATCTCTTTTTGCTCTTACATTCGAAGGTGGATTATAGATTTCTTCCGGCGCTTCTAGTCCTGGCAATTTAATCAATACAACTATGCCTCGTTTGTTTGCTAATGCAATATCACATGTGGCTTTTAACTCATCCATTGTCTTAATATTTTCAAACACTCTCTCACCACCTCTCAAAACATAAAAATAATAAATCATATTTCATCTTTTGAATCTGGTTTACCACCTGATTTTCTTAAAATTGGATCCATTTCCAAAGGATACATATCTCCTGAGATCCATAATTCATCAGCTTGGTTACCACGTGGAGGCAGCTCTTCTAATCTTCTAACTTCATCTCGCGACATCCAACCATCACGAAGCGCACCATGATAAAACTGTTGCCGGGATGTAGAATCTCCACGTAATAAAGCATTCAAGTTAAACTTAAAGTAAAAACCCTGAACTCTTTCTTTTGAAGTCAATAATTTCTTATTAAACTCTCTCTCGTATTGTTTTACAATTGGAGCTAAAGTCATATTTACGAATAGCTGCATTAGTTGCTCATTTGAAGAGAAGCTTTCACTGCCTTTGTTAAGAAAAACTCCTGGAACATTATATACATTAGCTATTCTGTCTCTCGTTACGCTTTCAGCTATCTGCATATCTCCGGCAACAAATTTACGGTCCATTTTGTCAATTTCTACTCCTGGTTCTTGAAATAGCACTCCACCGTTTTCTTCATAGAATCTTCTGAAGTCTTCAACAACAGCATCTCTTTTTTTCTCATCAATGTTTGACTGGTATGTCAAAATAAATGAGTCTCTTAGTGACATCATTTCTTTTAAAGAAAACTCTCGGACAGCCTTATCAAAATCGTTAGATCCTTTTAAAACTGCAATTGGGCTTATCCCTTTCCAATTTCCACTACCAGTAATGTGTCGAACATGAATTATATCTGAATTATGAAAGAAAAAATTCTTTCCTCCGTTTCTAACTTGATACCAAAGCTCACCAGAATTCCCTTCTATAACAGGCTCTACATTAATTGGAACTAAAGGTACTAATTTTTCAAAAGCGCCTCTTACATCACGAAAAATTAAAGCGTAGCCATTCCCGTTTGTATTCCTCGAAACTTCCATTACATTTAGTATTGAGTCCAAGGTTTGATTGGAATTTGGGTAATAAATTAAGCGATCCATTTGTTCATCAAACTGCTGGTCATACTTTTTATATTTCTTAAAAGGCAGACTAGATAATGTATTGGAGAGCCGCGATACTATAGAGAAGATGTTTTCATTAGTTTCTAAAGTTCCGTTTTCAAATCCAAAGAACGTTTTTCCTAACCAAGAAGAAAAGCGATTATCATTAGTACCACCTTCTAAAACTGCCTGTTTAACAAATTTAGGAGTAATCCTATTTACAGCTCGTTGAAATATATTCAATCTCACACCTCCTTTCATCGTTTCAGCATATTTCTAACAGAAATAAATCCTATATCTCCATTTCCTTGTGGAGTTACAAGTAAATCTAAAACTTTAACGTGACTATTCAAAGCTGCAGCAAATCCATCTATTTTCCTGTTTTTATTTTGTTTAGTAGGTAAGTAGTTAGAATTTCTATCCTTAACCAACTTCACATTCGATAAATACCAATTAAAGAGCTTAGAATTGTTATGAATAATCTTTCCATCCAATAACATTTCTTTAAAGTTCTGCATTGGACCACCTAACGTAACAAACCCTTGTCTAGTCTCTTCAGTTGAGAATCCATAGTTGATTAATTCTTTATTTAACCTAAGCGCTTTGGCTTTATCATAGTTAATTTGAATAATATCATACAGCTTAGATTTCTCAACAAACCACTCAAAGACATATTCATAATTGACGTAATCTCCTGGAATGATTGTTAAATCTCCATTCTTTTCCCAAGCTTTAATTCTTTCTTTATTCTGATCTCTGTCATATCTTGCTTGAGGAATCCAAGTATGCTGCATAATAAAAACCTCGCCATCATCTAAAGGAAATTCTAGTACTGCAGCTGTAAAGTCTTCCGTTTCCGAAAGGTCAAAGCCGCCTACACATTGTTTCCCTTTTAATGTTTCGAGGTCGATTTGTTTATTATTCTTTTTGATCGTTGGCATATCTACAAAAGATAACTCATCAATATCAGAGAATAAATTGAATTGTTTTGTAATCCAATCGGCAAACTCTTTAGGATCTTTTTTGTCTTTGATATAGTCATCAACTAGACCAACAAAATTCATTAAGCAGATATTCGGATTAGCTTTAATCCAATTAGTAGGATCATCAGCTTCTTCAGGACTGTCTAACTTAGAAATATAATAGAATGTTCTTTCATCAATATCATCTTCCAAATGTTCTAAACAATCTAAAGCTTGTTCATAATAAGAAGTAAGCGGACCTTCTAGAACATAACCTGCAGTCGTGATATAAACGATTAGAGGCTGCTTACGAGTACCTCTAGACTTTTTGATAACATTGATTAGCTTGTAATTCGTAAACTCATGTATCTCGTCAAAGATACCAAAGTGGGTATTTAAACCATCCAATTTGCGACTATCTGAAGCACGTGGCTCCATTTTAGAAAAGGTAGGTTCATAATTAATTGAAGATCTCTTAGGCTTTCCAAACTTCTTATTAAGTGCTGGTGACTGTTTAACCATCTCCGAGGCTTTATCAAACAAAAGACCTGCTTGATCTCTAGCGTTGGCTAGTACATATACATTGGCACCAAGCTCACCATCATAGCCTACCATGTAAGTAGATAAGCCAGATATTAATGATGTCTTACCATTTTTACGACCAACAAAAACTAAAGCTTCACGAAATCTACGTTCTCCAGTATCTTTATGCACCCATCCGAACATTGAACCGATAACAAAATGCTGCCATGGTTGAAGAACAAAGTTTTCAAAATCTCCTTCTGTTGGCTTACACTTCTTTTCAATATAGCGAATTGGTCTGTGTGCTTTTTCTTCATCAAAAACCCAAGGAAATTCTTCTGTACCTTGTCTTTTAAGATCTCGCATGTGCCTTTTAGCAGCTTGAATGTTTTCTTTACTTGCTGGAATACTCTTATCTATAAGCCGTTCAGCATACCAAGTCGTAAGTAATTCTGGATAAGGTTTTAAAAGATAAGCACCCCATGAAGCTTGTTCCTCTCGGTACTCGTTCCAAAAAGCTACACGTTCAGTGTAGTTCATTTTTAAAATATTCTTAGAAGTCATCGTCATCATCTTCGTCTTCAGCCATTTTAATAGCTAATTTAGCTCTTGCTGAAGGAGATAAGCCCAAATCACTTCCGTAAGCTCTAATGTTCTTAGAACATGTATCCATTTGTTTAGAGAGAGGATTTCCATACATTTCAGGAGACAGTTCTATAGGCTCTCCAGTTATTTCGTAGTTTTCTTTTTGTTGTTTATATTCTTTCTTGTGTTCTGACTGCATTTTTTTATATTGCTTGGTTAGCAAAACATACTGAGAATACCAGCTACAATATAGAGCCATTGAATGTATATCTGGATTGCTGATCAATTCAACTGTCAGCAGTTCTTCCTGAATAAATGCAAAAGTCTTTTTCCCTAAAGCATCAAGCCATGATGGAGGTTTGATTTTATCCGTGGCCATCTTCATTTTTTCTTCGGCCTTGGCTCGTTTCTTTAATTCATCAGTATTCTTTTTGTTTGGGTTGCCATGAAGCAATTGTAAGCTTGCACTTTTAGCTGGTTGTGGCATCTTATCACCTTCTTTCTAAAATAAGTATTTGAAATCGTTATCACTAAGATTATAATAATAGCATCAGCACTCACTATGCTGAAATATATATTGGAGGTGTTTAAATGAGCCAATTGTACAAACCTGGAGAAGATAACAAACCTGCAGGTAAATACACAGAAGTTGGTCCTCGTGGCGGACAAGTATCTGGTGGACATAACGCAACGATTGACAAAGGCGACAGACTACCACCAACTTCTCAAAAGGGAAATAAATGGACTAAGAAATAATTCCAGACTAGGCTAATCGATGAAAATTGGTTAGCCTTTTCCCTTTTAAAAAAACTGAAAAGCGGTGTTTTTACAAAGGAAAGACTGCACCGTTCTCCACAAACACTTATACACCAACGTTTGTTTAGGGGGGCTATCTCTCATTGTTAGCATAGAATTTTACGACTGCCGTCTTGGGTTTTGCCTTCTTTTTACCACCACTTCGTTCCGGATGGTCCTTGTTATGGCATGTAGAACAAACTAACTCAAGGTTATCTTTATCCCAGAACAAAGATAAATCATCTCTTGCCTCTACTTTATGATGGACGATGTTACCTTTAGTGATAACCTTTCTTCTCTTGCACTCTTGGCATAGTCCGAAGTCTCTAGCCTTGATGACTGGTCTAAGCTTCTTCCACCGTTGAGTCTTGTAAAGCTTATCTATCTCATCACGTTGTCTTGGTCCATGCATCATCTGCTTACCAATACTCTCTGATGTCATAACGACATAAATGATTGACCTGGCTCCAATAACATTTCTCACATACCAAGTCACCATCCGTTAAGAGTTCAACACGCACTCGACCACACCTTTCACACGGATCACTTGTATATCCAATCGAATCAGGTATGCTTGATTCATCTGTAAACTCTCGAAAGTTAACTAATGTATTAACTTCCTCTTGTGAATGTTTATCGTTTGCTAAGTTGTCTATCTGTGTATTGTTGTTTATGATGCGGTAACTACATCCACGCCACTCAAAATTGTTCTCGCCTCGTCGCTTGGCTTTCTCTACTTGAAGCATCAGCTTACTGTACTCATAGGATTCAATACGCTTATTGATACGCTTAAGTATCCCAAACATTTACTCATCCTCCTTAATTTTATGTAAGAAAAAAGACCCCGTTAGGAGTCTCTATACTTATTTTCAATTAATAATTTATTTGAATAGTGAACTCTATTATTATGATCTTTAATATAAACTCTTATCTTTTTATCGATGTTTTCTTTTTTTAAGAACACATTTAATCCTATCTTGATAATATTTCTATCAGAGAATTCGATAGGAAAACCCATATCATAATAGGTTTCTTTATCATCCAATAAATTCAAGGTATTGTCTATCTCAAACCTATATCTTTTTAATCTATATCTGTAACCTATTTCAGTAATTTGAAAAGAGCTATAAGGATTTTTAGCTAATGTTAGAGTGTAGCTTTTTTGAAAATGCAAATCTAACCCTACTCTAACTTCAATTTTATCTTTATCTTTAATAAATGCTAAGTAAAGAGATAATATAACAGCAATAGTAGTTGATACAGATCCTAACATCTCCCAAAAATTACCGAGGTCAACATTTACATTCACAATTCTCTCCCTTTCTTTTCATAAAGATTTCTTTTTACTATACCAAAAACCCACCCGCGTTAACAGGTGGGAAACAGTATATCCTGAAAGTCTCAACTCGTTTCCGCAAGTAAGACTAGCAAGTAAAAAGCAGCTTAATAAAAGGAGATGTCGCATTTGCTTATGTGTTGTGGTTAATTACCACATTACCATAATAAAATTTATTAGCTGGGAAAACTACCGATTTTTTTCCCAATTTTAAATGTACCCAATCTTTTTAGCAAAACACTCCAATACCTTATATCTAATACGATACATAGTGGACCTCGATTGTTTCTTATCTTCATCTAGCGCTTGACCCAATGTCTCCCAATCCATATAGCTATTCTTTCCCCAATACTTCTCTTTGATGATTTCTTGGACATCACCAGATTGTTCATTGATCGTTTCCTCAATAGCTTTCTTCCATGTATCTCTTTGAATGATGAACGGATCACTCATCTCTCTAATGACCTGGTTCTCTACTTGGCTACTTACTCTATT
Source organism: Marinilactibacillus sp. 15R (assembly GCF_001895285.1). Taxonomy (NCBI): domain Bacteria; kingdom Bacillati; phylum Bacillota; class Bacilli; order Lactobacillales; family Carnobacteriaceae; genus Marinilactibacillus; species Marinilactibacillus sp. 15R. Next base: position 1,876,346 of record NZ_CP017761.1, on the reverse strand, counting down.
AGATCGACCACCGCCAACATTGGTATCATGTTCTCTAATCTTCAGTTCTTCTTTACGAATAGCAATTTCCCTACTAAACTGATGATATCTTTGAAACTTATCTTCTAGATACTTAAGATCGATACTGTTTAATGCAAATATATCTCTCAAACACATTCCACTCCTTGCTGGCTCCATTGATCAATCACTTCATCCACTAACTCTACAACAATATCAGTTTCGTTCACTTTAAATGGCACACTCTCTTCAACAAATGGTACATCAGTAAAGTCATATCCGGTATGAACAACCATCTTGATTTCCTTGTTTTTATCTTTTACCTTATTCAAGCGATCAATTATTTCTTGAACTGTCATGCATCCACCTCCTCTAAAAACAATGTTGCTGGTTCAATATCCAACATGTAACAGACTCCAGCTAATGTTTTTGGACTAAAGTGTCCTTCATTCTCTAGCTTTTGAATTGTTACAGAAGATATGCCAGTTGTATCAGCTAATCTATATATACTAAGTCCTGCTTTTTTTCTCTTCTGTTTAAAGTTTCGGGCGACTGTTTGTTTCATTTTGTTTTCTACTTTATTTAAACTATTCATTCTTCTACCTCGATTCCGATTATTTCGGCTTCTGCTTTGTCATAACTATTACCATGCAATATATGAATCATAGGTAACCCGTTATCATCTTTAAATTTCCTTATCAAGCTGCCCTCATGCAATTTCTTTGCTGATTCTAAAACAATAGATAAAGCTTTGATATCTTTTGTTATACGATCTAAATTCTCATTGAAGTCTTCTTCAGTTGCATACCAAGCCCAAGGATCGCTTATCATTTCTTCACGTTGTTCTTCTAAAAATTCTAGTTCTTTTTGTTTTATCTCCATCGCTTCTTGTGCGTTCATGCATCCACCTCTTCATATTGTTTAGCTGCATTCTCTGCAAACCTCACTTGCTGATATATATATGGATCATCTGATTTATGTCCATCTCCTGAAAGCCAATCTGATATGCGCTTATCGATGTCCCAAGCAACATCATTAGGCATCTTGTCCAACGCTGCTTGGATTCGCTCTTCATAAGTCATTGTTCAACCTCTTTCATCCATTCCAGGAACTTCAACAATCCACCCTCGACAGTAATCTTATATATCTCTAAATCCTTTTGGTTTACCGACTTCTTACCGCTCGTCTCTTTTAATTTGTTCCAAGCGTAATACGGTACACAATAAAAGTTCTTCATACTGAAACTAATGACGACTCCAGCCCATGCATCCAATTCATCATGTAGTGCTAAGTCTATCTCTTGCTGCTTATTAATCCGGTCGAATGGTAGACTTGTTCCTGTTGTGTGCTTAGCTTCAAATACAATCGATCTGCCGTCTTTCAATGTACCTGAGAAGTCTGGTTGAGCTTTCTTCTCGTAATGTGCTCTAAAGTGTCCTTTGTTCATATCCAGTACAGCAATGACCTTCATTGGTTCAGGCGTTTTCTGGATATAAGCAATACTTGTTCTTTTATAGTAATCACAGCTTCTAACGATTAGATTCTCAAACTGATCTCCACTCCGTTTTGCTTTAAGTCCTCTGACTCTATTTCTTTTCTGCATCCAATGCTCCTTCCTCAAACCAAAACTTGACTTCTTTTCCAGTCTCTTTAATCAATCCATATCTTTTAGCATGCCTGTAGACTGTTATGTCTCTATTTAGACGTTTCACAAAATTAGATATAAGCCATCTAAAGGTTTCTATATCCATATTTGACTTTATGATATTGCAACTTGCACAAGCTGGCACTAGATTGTCTGGGTTATCATTTTCTGGAAGAGTCATTTTCCCATCTATGCGGTCAACTGGAAGAAAGTGATCAGCATGCCATCCTCTTTCTGAGAGTTCTTCGCCACAGTACCAACAATGTCCATTTGATTTATCCCAAATCGCCTTTCGTTTTAGATTCATTCTCTTACTCCTTCTGACTAATATACTTTTTTCAGCAGCAACTTATTTTGTAAGTAAATCTGATGACTGATTGGATCTTTTACCTTTGCCCAATCTTCTTTAATCCATTCAAGCACTTTAACGATTCTGTTATTGGTTCGGTCAACCATGAAGATGTATCTACCCATTGGATGAAACTTCCTCTACTGGATGCACTCTTACGTTAACTAATCGGAAAAATAGCTTTCCGGCATCAAACGATTCTAAAGAAGAATAAAATCTCCTGAATAATTCATAACTCTGTATTTTAAGTAAATCTCTTAAAAAAATCATTCTCGCTTTATTTATTTTGATAACTTTTGCCCAAAACAATCTTTTTAAAGACTCTTTTCATTTTTGTAAGTGCCCAAAAATTACTTTTGTATAATTTTGGGCACACTTATCCCTTGGAACTTTTCTCTTAAAAAAATAGTATCCGCTTAGTTTATACCCATGAATGGGACCGCCTCAGGCGGTCGAAGACAGCATAGAATTCTTTATGATAAACGTGATAACTAGACAGTTTAAGATAGACTTGCCTACCTGTTTGGACAAGTTTCCCGGCTACTTTAAGTAATTTCAGTCGTATGGATTGAACAGTCAGACCTTTATCTCGTTCATCAAACCCAATCGTCTTTAAAAAGTTGATGAGGTTATAAGCGAGTAAACTCATTAACATCCTTACATGATTTTCTAAGAAGCGTGGACTATCGGTTTTATCAAAATAAAATCCTGCTTTCGCTTCTTTGATAAAGTTTTCCATCGTTCCACGTTTGGCATAAAGAGAGAATATGACTTCAGGGGATACATTTTTTGATAGGTTTGTCACAATAAATGTATGCTGAAAAAGGAGTTCTCCTCCTTCTCGAACAGAACGAATGCAGAGACGACGAGGTTTTGACCATGACTTAGCTTGATAAGGTACTGAAAAGTACTGCACTTCTCTCTCTTCCCATTTCTGATTTTCACCATATAGAACTGATTTTTCAGCTAGTTGACTCACTTTTTTATTGTTCTTTAAACGAATAACATAGTGGCTATTGTTGGCTTCACAAGCTTCATACACCTCTGGTGTTGCAAATCCACTATCTCCACGAACGAGTATGTCGGTATTCGGTAAGGAGTGATTATAATGCTGCAGTAAAGGTTCTATGAAAGCTTTTACACCTTTAGATGTGTATTGATTTCCTGAACGTAGTTCAGCTTTTAAGAAATCTCCAGTCAGTCCATCAAAGGCAACTAGAGGATGATATCCATAAGTTTGATAGTGGGCATTATAATCGGTTTGTTCTTGATTTCCAAAGGTATCTGAGTGTGTTGAATCAATATCAATGATCAACTCGGTATCATTACGAATCAGACGCGCTTTATCAATTAATGATTGATTTAATGACTGTAACTGATCTAAGTTCTCTTCTGAAAAACGGTCTAGAAATCGCGAAAGCGACGATTGCGAGGCTAACTGATTTCTACCTAGAATAACTTGAAATACTGGATCATGTCTTAATATATTAGCCGAAGAGTCTGTCGAATAACCAGCCGTTAGCTGCATAATAAGCTGCTCAAAAATTGCTAGATTATCATGTATGAAGTAAGCACGATTTTCTTTTAAGTGAAGTAGTCGTTTAGCTAAATCAGAGAAACCAAAGGTATTCATTAGTTCTTTAACTAAGACCAAACCGGAATCACTAGATAAGCGTCCACCTGTATGCGAAATGGTAATGTTAGAATTGAATTTAATCTGTTTTTTGTGTAAGCTAGTCATTAGAAGAACTCCTTTTCTTATGGTTGGTTTCGACACCTTTACCATATCAGAATGGAGTTCTTTTTTCATCACTTAACAGGTGAAACAATAAAAGTATCATAGTGCCTGCCATTAGGCAGTGTTTCCACGATTCAAGCAAAAGTATGAATTATCTAGGAATCTATTTATTTTTAAAATCTCTCGAATAATCTCCCTATCAGATTTACCTTTACAAACTTCAAGCAACAAGCCTTGTTCAATCGTTACACTGTGTCCTTTGACTCTATACCGATTCTTTTTTCTTCTTGGCATTATTCCACCTCTTCTTCCTGGGTAAAAGTAATCATATGGATTTTAGATCTTAGCAGTCCCTCCAAAATCCATTGTCCTTCTTCGACGATCAATCCATTTCTTTTAATAGATTCCGCGACACCGAATTGCTGTAATTCGTTTATAGTGATTGGATAAGGTATCTTCAATTCCATCTCACGAGCCATTCTGAAAACTTTTTCTGCCTGTACACGATTATGAACTAAAATATAGAGATGGCGTTTCGCCGCTTCTTTGATTGCTGCAGTTGTTTTCCCTGAACGTCTACCGCCTTTGAATATAATTGTCATTAGCCTTCTCCTTTTTCTGATCAACCGGCATGTCTTTAATTAAATTGTCTGCTCCATTGTTATGCCGGCGAATTGCTTCTTCGACTATAGTTTCCAAGTAATTGATCTTCCCTTTTCCATTTTCGTGATAATCATAAACGCCTATTAAATCGAGATTATCTTTACCTATATGTCTTAATAAAATTTCGTCTGGCTTTACTGCCGCTTCTTTTCCGTTAGCGGCTGTTACTATACAGTTTTTACGATGACCGTTAACCACGTAAATCTTCATGTATTCTCTACTCATGCGTCTTCTCCTCTCAATAGATCCAATTGTTCATTTTTTGAAGCTACAATACGTTCGAGTTCTTTTCTTTCAGCTTTAAAAATACTTTCTGTTTTCTGGAATTCAGTACCGTAATCATAATCTAGACGATCCAGCAATCTAGAAACTAAGTTAACTGGGTACGTACCGTCTTCCATGTGCATCATACGATTATGCTCTCTGAAAAAGACTTCCTGCAACTCGTTTCTAAAAATTTGAAGGTTATATCCCTTTTTTAACTGTTCCATCAATTGTTTACCTTCCCCAACTGATACCTCTGTTTCAAATTCAGTATGATCATATGACTTCACTTTGATTTGCATTTTAGGTTCACTCATTCGCCTGCTCCTCCTATCCATTCCATAACTTTTTCAGTTGGTGTCGGTTTAGGAACTTCTGGATAAGCTGCACGCTTCACTTTTATTTGTTTAATGGTTTCTTCAGACATAAATGGACTGAACTGTTCTAACTTGTCATTAAGTAAATAAAGTGCTTTAACTTTAGTATCAGCCTGCCAAAATTCTAATGGATGAATATTTAAGATTCTGATTACTGTTCCTGTTTTTATATCAGAGACGACTAGTTGTACACCCCATTTATCTTTAGGCTTAATATATAAGCTCACTGGGAATTTATTTACTTTTGCTATAAACCCTGTTACTTCTGCAGTTCCTCCTTTAGTAATGATCGTGATTAATTGCTCTTGCTGATTAATAGTTACTGTCATAATTAATTCTCTCCACCTCTCTATACTCAATTCCTTTTCCGTTATAATGTGCTTTGCCAATAGCTGTTCCATCAAACTTAATAGCATTCTTCTTAGCTTCTTCTTTAGTGTTATAGTCATGTACAAAGCAGACACCATTGAAGATTCTCCATTTACCGGCTGCATCCAATTCACGTTGTCTTTCTGTTGCTTCTGTTGGTCCAATAATTGTCACTGTCATTCGGACACCTCGCTTCTAATTCCATATCGTTCTTTCATATTTTTGATATCTTCTTTTACCTCATTCAAAAGTCTAGTTTCTTGAGCAATATCTTTTTCGGTTGCTCCCTCGCGTTGAATATAATGTTCTAAGGCATGTTTGATGATATGCTGACGTTTATATTCTTTCATTCCATATCCTCCTAAAATTCAATATGATTACGCTTGTCCCGAGTGTTAGTATTGTTGTTATTTCGCTACTTATTAAAATCTGTTTCAAAAGTCCATTCTTTTATCTGTTATATTCGAGAATTCGATCCTAAATCCGTTAGAATGTTTGAACATTCTCGACTGATTTCGATCTTCGTAAGACTCTATTATTTGTGGTTCATCAAAATTAGTAGTGACTATTAAAGGCTTGTCTTCTCTGGCTTCCATAATTAAAGTCAGTGTGTCGATGTTCCAGCTGCTTGGTTCTTTCGGATTTCTTAAGCTCCCTAATTCCACACCCAAATCATCTACAACCAACAGATCACAATTCATCATTTCAGTTTCAATTTCACTTACTCGTAGCTTTTTATCTTTTTCACTGAAAGATGTCTGTTTAAATTTAAGGAAGGCACTATAATGGATGAATAAGACTTTGATTTCTTCCGGACTCATTTCAATCACACTTCGAGCTGTGGCCATAGCAATATGTGTTTTCCCACGTCCAGGTTTGCCGCTAAGGATCATATGAGGTGTTTTCTTCTCCAGAATTGCACCTATATATTTTTTAGCTATATCCTTTGCTTTTTTTGCTTGTTCTTCAGTCGTGATGAAATTCTTTAGACCAGCTTGTTTTATCGTCTTATTTTTCAAGATGCTGTAATCATTAAAGTACGCCCATGACATAGCTTTGATAGCATTTTTAGACCAGGTATTTTCTAAATCCTTCTTTTCTTCTTCTAGCTCTTGTTTAGCGCAACTTGGACAGATCACTTTACCGATTTGCTTTAGTTTGATAAGGCCACCACCACAAGATGTACAGCTTTCTTCAATCTGCTCATCTTTAATCATTTCTTTAATACGTTGATCTAGTGATAAACCGTTGAAATCATCTTTATCTTTAAACCTTAACTGCTTGAGATCTTTTTCATACCAGCTCAATGTTTATCACTCCCATTTTCTTGTTTTAACTCCTGGAGCCTTTTGTTTCGGTTTGTTTAGATATCCTTCAAACTTGGTGCCGAATAGTGTCTCAGGTCTTAAAAACTTGTTCCAATATTTATCTTTTTGCCATTCCGACACTTGATTATCAACAACAGTTTTGAAGTCCTCTAAGCTAAAGCCTTCTTTCCATCTTGCTTTAATTAGGTTTCTTGTTTTAGGTGTTGTATCTTTGTAGTTTCGATTAGCCTTTTCGTTAAGATATGTGATAATCTCCTGATAGGGAATGGATGCATCGTTTGGCTTGCCAGACATAATATCTTTTGTATTGTCAGTATTTGGTATATTTAAGTCTTTAGTACTATCAGTATTTAGTAGTGGCTGATTTTCGGTCGACCGTTTATCCGTCGTCGGTTCTTCCGTGGACCGTTTATCCGTCGACCGAAAATCGGTCCACGGTTCATCATGTAAAACCCAGTCTACATTCTGAAATTTACCGTCCGATGATCGCTCCTGTTGCTTGATTAAATACCCATTTCCTTCTAATTCTCTCAGCCCTGAACGTACACTTGCTTTACCATCAATAGAATGTTTAACTAATTCTGTCTCGTAGAACACCCAGTCGTCTGGTAGTGATAACATATAAGCTAGTAAACCTTTTGCTTTAAGAGACAGACTCGAATCTCTTAGCCCTACATTGCTGATAATCGTAAAATTAGTCTTTCTTTTTGCTCTTCTAATTGCCATATGTTACATCTCCTTAAAACGGTTTGACGAATATCATGTATTCGTCAACTTCTGATAATCCTTCTTTGACCAGTCTGCTTATAAATCCATGATTTCTGTTTAAAAATCTGCTTGCTTCTGCTTTGCTGTAAAAGTACTTTGTTTCGTGAGTATTAATGTTTAATAAAACTATAGGATCTGGAGATTTATTTAATCCTTTTTTAAATGCGTGAATTAGATTTTCTTTGTGATTGCACCATTCAAGATTTTCAACATAATTATTTGAAGGATTACCATCTATATGATTTATGTTATTTTTACCGTTAACTTCCGTGATAAAAGTTAGAGCAACTAGCCGATGAACTAAAAAGTCTTTGCGTGTTTTATTTTTCCAAAGAGTTACTCTTTTATATCCATTTTTATCTGTTTTTAATCGAAGTATTCTCTGTTTCCACTTTCTCTCGCCTCTTAATACTGAGCTTGTCGTTTTATCTTTAGAACTTCTTACTTTCCCTTTATTACTAACTTCATATATACCCTCATATCCTAGAATCGGTTTCCATTTTTCCATTTGTACACTCCTAGCGCTTAGATGATTTTTGTGCTATAGTCTATTTACATTATTTCTTTTGAGTCTGACGTTGCTGCGTTAGACTTTTTTTATTTGTCTTTTTCTGATTGAAACATTAAATGAAATACTGGAATTACCAAGAAGCATATTTCTCCTCCCCAAGTTGGTTTGTAGCCAAAGAGAATACGTCTATGATTTGCTATATCATGAGATGCAATAATTAAAATTAATGTGATCAGCAAAGTTAATAGAAACCATATATTACTTTCTGCCCACTTTTCTATCTTCTTCATCAACTCTCAATCCTTTCTCTTTTATATGAAGTGAAATGGCAAACAAGACTATTGATCCAAGCATTAAAATTTTATCTATCATCTCTATCAATTTCATCCACTCCCTATTTGTTAGTTTCTTCTATCAATGTTTTCAAATCATAGTCAGGTTTCCAATTAATTGAATAATCCATCGCTTCATCAAAATCCTTAGCTGGTATTTCTGCGATTACTGGAACCATAAACTTATTTTTATAATCTCTATGAAACTGACTGAATACTTTCCCACTTACTTTTTTGTTTTTATAAGCTTTGCTATTATCGCCACCCATTAAACTAATTAGATTTTTACACTTCGCTCTATATAAACTGCGTTCCTGGACAGAATTGACTCGCATAGTATCTTCTAATGCAGAAATACGATCATTGTGTTTATTCACTCTGTCATTGAGCAACTCCAAGATAATATCGCCTTGCTGTTGATCAATTTCTCTATCAATACTTCGGCCAACGATTTCATTACTCATGAATAATCTCCCCTTCTATAATGTTTGCTTGATTCAATGTCTTATTCATATCAGTGGTCCATTTTTCAACTCTTCTGACTAGCTTAGTCACTTCTTCATTTACTCGGTCACTGTCTTTCAAAAGAACCAAGTCATCTACATAGACAAGACCAGCTATATGGTCCAGTAACTCATTCCCTTTCTTAACTGATTCAGCTACATTAGAATAAGCTGCAATCTTTTGTTGCTCCTTATTCATCTTCCCTTGCATTCTTTCAATAGCAGCTTTCAATTCGTTGTATTCCTTTGAGTCTTTTTCTACTGCTTCACGACTCTGTAGCAATTCGTTATATTGCTTCTCAATAAACTCTTTCCTGCTCTTATGTGCATCCAATTCCTCACGAACTTTTCTGAGCGCTCCACTTAATTGCTCATTGTCTGATTTGAGGCCTTCGTAGTCATGTGGCTTAATTTCTTTGATCACTTCTTTCACTTCAGGCGGCTGTTTCTTTAAGCGATGTATACTCTCATCTTTTTCTTTTAACTCTTGTCTCAGCTTCCTTAATTCCCTTACAGTAGGTGAATCTCCATCTGCTGCTTTTTGTATTTGTTTTTGCTTCTCTTCTTCTGGAAGAGTAGTGATGAGGTATAAAGCTGTATTGCTCAAATTGGGAACCGTTGCACTATTTGAAAATTCATTAGCAATCTTCATAGATCTTTTTGCAAATGTGTATTCAATACCAAGCGATTCAATCCAAGCCATAAATTCTCCATGAACTAAATCATTTTGTTTAACAAAATTCAGTCTCCTGCCAATTTCCCATATAGATTGACCAGCAATCTGTTTGTAGCTGTTTATTTCTGCAGTAATTTGATTTAAATCTTTTGTTAATTCATATTCTGTCATTTATAAACTCCTTTCTTTTGGTATACTCCTATTAGGAAGGAGGTGATAGTTATGGGTTTAAGTCAAATGCCGCCCAACGGCACGTCTAAGAAAAACTGGAAAGATCTTGATCAAGTATTGCTTGCAAACTTCAAAGCTAAGACATTTAAAGAGAATAGATCTGCTACTATAAATGCAGATGAATTTGAAATGTCTATTGATGAGATAGTAAAAGAAGCAGAGTCAAATGGATACAAAGTTCAAGTCTTGCCAAACAATATGATTCGTTTTACTGATTAATTTTTAACGTTAGGTTAGAAACCTTATCTTCGATTTCTAAAAGCTTTGTTTCTAATCTATCTGCTTTATTTTTCGCCTTTACTGCTACCCCAATAGCAGTAAGGGCGATTGCTGTGAATATAACTTTTTTCATATTATCCACCTCCTTCTATATGATTGACTCAAGATTCTCTTCTAACCACTTAGCCATTTGCATTGCTCCGAATCTCCATGGAGTACCCTTACCTTCTGGGTATTTAACAAAGCCCCCTCTTTTAACGTCCAATTCTTCCCTATATGGATATAGGATTTTCTCTTTTAAAGTCTGAGGACTTTTACCGGTTCTTTCGGATAAGTCTTTCATCTCCCAGTAACGACCTAACAAACTTTCCTCAAAAGATTTGTCCAGTATTTCTTGCTTGATCAAAACGTAACCTTCTGGAATTGAAATGCGAGCTTCTAATACTTGTAACATGATTTTATACCTCCTGTTTAATCGATTCGGGTTTAACCCGAGTGGTGTCTAAAAAAATATCTCCAATATCTACTTGTAAAGCATGAGCTAGTCGTTCAATAGTTGAATATTTAGCATTTTTTATTCTACCTGGTTTAGACTCGTATTCACCTATAGTATTTTCGGTAACCCCTACCTTCTTGGCTAATTCAGCTTGAGTCATGCCTCTTAAACCGCGTAGCTGCTTTATTGTATATTTTTCTTCTAGAACCATTTGATCACCTCTTTTTCTTTAACTTGTACTCAGTATACATTCGGGTATTACCCGAGTCGAGAGTTTTATTTGGGTTTAACCCAATTTTATTTTGGTTTTAGATTGTTTTATTTGGGTTATTCCTGTATATTAGATGTAGAAACTATTTTAAGAGGTGCCAAGATGACTGAAGAATATTTTTTTGCAAGTAATTTAAAATACCTTAGAAATAAATTTAATTTAGAACAACAAGAGTTAGCTGAGGAATTAGGAAAAAAGAGTGGATCAACAGTAAGCGATTGGGAAAGAGGGAAATTTGTACCTAGAATTGGAACTTTAAATCAACTAGCTGAACGCTTTAATATCTCCGTAAACGATTTAATGAGAACGGATTTAACAGTACATACTCCTATTGCCCCTAATATGATTGAAGTGAAAGAAATGGTTAAAATCCCTGTATTAGGAACTATTGCTTGCGGTGAACCGATTGATGCTATAGAGAATGTATCTGAATATCGTTCTTTGCTTAGAGAATCAATGCCTTCTGGAGAATTATTCTATTTAGAAGCTCAAGGTGATAGCATGGAGCCGAAAATTGCAAATGGATCTTATGTTTTATGTAGAAAACAAGAAGATGTAGAAACTGGGGAAATCGCTGCTGTACTTGTAAATGGAGATCAGGAGACTACTTTGAAAAAAGTAATCAAACAAGGCGAAACTATTTTATTAGTCGCACTAAACGAAAGCTACTCGCCTTATATAATCACACAAGATAACCCTGCACGTATTGTTGGTAAAGCTCTTAGAGTTGAAACCGAACTATAAAAAAAGACGAAATCTGCCACTAACAGATTTCGCCGGAACTTACTACCAATATTATATTATCATAATGGAGGAATAGTATGAAGAGTAAATTAGCTTTACTTAGTTTGTATAGTTTAGTGCTAATGGCTTGTGGAGATGACGCTACTGATGTAGATAATACAGAAAAAACAGAAATTCAAGAAGTAACTCAAGAAACTGAACAAGAAAATATCACTTTTACTTCTGGCGTATCAGGAGAAACAATTCCTGGAAATGAGCAAAATTATGTAGATATTACAGGTACTGCAGAGGGGTTTGAAAGTGTTTATGTTATTTACGATGGAGCTGTGATAGATGAACTGTCTGTAGACGCTGATGGAAATTGGGAATATTATTCTAACGGCGGCGATAGAAGTGCTCAGTTAGACTTCACTACTGATGATTCGATATCTTTTGGTGATACTAATATTAATGTCAATGACCTAAACTATGTCTATACTATGTTTTATGAACCTAATCCAGATGCGAATATAGAAGAAGTTGAAGACGATAGTCAAACTTCGACTGATAGCACAAGTGGCAGTTCATCAGAATTAGGTCAAAGAAGTAATCCAGTTCCTTATGAAGAAATACTGTACATGCATGGAACTTTTACAGATTATGATGCAAATTATGCTGAATTCGAAGCTGATTTGGAAATGAATATTGTTGATACTATCCGCGGTGAAGAAGCTTGGAATATAATTATTAACGAGAATCAGTTTAATGATCCTGCTCCAGAAGGTAAAGAATATATTATTAACAGAGTTAAACTAAAACTTTTGAATGCGACATCAGAAGATCTCAAAACTAGTTTCATGAGTAATGAATTTGATTATATATCAGAATCAGGTGCTTCATATTCATCAGTTTCTGTGGTGCTTCCAGACGAATTAGATGTTGAGCTGTATAATAATGGAGAAGCTGAAGGTAATATAGTCGGCCTAGTAGACGTCGGAGATAAACCTTTAGTGAGATTTAATCAAATGTTTTTCTTAAAATCCGAATAATAAATAAAATCACACCTCCCCCACTCGCCAAAGTAGAATGATGGGGTACATAAAGTTAAATAGAAAGTTGGATTATATGTTTTCAGATAAGAACATAGATAAACTAATCAAATCTTTAAAACAACCAACAAAATTATTTATTCTCAATGACATTAGTCAAGAAGTTTCTAGCTTAATCGGATCAGTTGACGTAGACGAAAGAGTAATCGGGATAGCTGATGATATTGAGTATAAATTAGTAATTATCAGAGGACCTAGAGATATTAATCGGTATAGCATCCACTTACGCTTTAAAGAAAATAATATCCATTTAATTAGAGTAGACATCGGTGGCGGTCATAGATATCCAGACGGCACTAGGTTAAACGAGCCTCATGTTCATTTTATTTCAGACCCTTTTAATCAAACAAATAAGGAAGTCGTTACTTTGAAAGAAGCTAATTTTCCTAATGTAGATACAATACTGGACGCGTTCGAAGCTTTTATTTGTTATACTAACATCAAGGAAAAGACGAAATGAGGTGTAAGATATGCTAGCAACAGATTTAAAGAAAGAATATGTAAAGTGGATTTCCCATAACATGGAATATGAAACCATAGAAAACGGTATTGTAAGAATAGATACTCCTTTTTTAGATAATGTCTCTGACGAAATTATATTATATGCCGAAAAAGTTGCCGGGAACAAGAACTTAATAAGAATTACAGATGACGGATGGACAGTTAGGAACCTAAGCAATTACGGTTTTACGATTGATAAGCGTTCGAAAAAAAGAGAAAAAATGCTTATTCAAATCGCTTCAGATTTTGCAGTAGACTATAATACTTTAACTAAAGAGATATATATTGATGTTTCTTTTGATAAATTCCCTATTGCAAAACATCGTCTTCTTCAAGCTATACTAAGGACGAACGATCTATTGTTTATGAGAAATGACACCAACCCATCTACTTTTAGAGAAGATATTGAAGAAAAGCTGAATAAATACGAAATTTTTCATGGTAGAGGTACACCTATAGAGGGAAAAAGAGGTTTTACAATAAAGTTCGACTTTAGTATCCCTTCTTTAAACGGTAAGAAAGAAAAGTATATTCAAGCTATATCTGCTCCGAATAATTTAGATTACACTAAAATAATTGCCGCAAACATCACATTATTAAATTACGATACTAAAGCAGAATTTTATGCTATTTACGACGATTTATCTAATGATATTGCTCGAAAATCTGATATAAATGCCGTTTACGAAGAATTGAATGTTCCAGTTACTACTTTGCTATTTTCAGAGATCGATAAAAATATTGATTTATTAAAGAATAATAAATAAAAAACACACCTCCCCCACTCGCCAAAGTAGAAAGGTGTGTTCCATAAAAAGCATACACGCAAAAACTCAGCAAAATTGCTGCGCTATTTAGTGTACCTATAAATATATATTAGCATAATAAAGGAGCGTTTTACATGGCTAGTTTTAAGAAATTAAAAAGTGGATGGCAATATCGAGTAGCCTATAAAGAGAATGGTGAGTATAAGAAAAAGAGTGCGAACGGCTTTTCTACGAAAAAGGAAGCACAATTAGCCGCTTTGAAAGTAGAAAACCTACTTCATCAGGGCAAAAAGATAAATGACAATTCAGAGTTTATTGAATATTTTGAAAACTGGTATCACCTTTTCAAAAAAGACAAGCATAGTAAAAAGAATAATAAAGATATTCAGCTCTCCATAAATACTGCAAAGAAGTTTTTCAAGCATACAAAAATGAAAGATATCGATCGAAATATGTATCAAGCATTTATTAATTGGTATGGAAATGGACGAGCTACTGCTTCAGTCAGAAAGGTTCACATTTATACTAAAGCGTGTTTATTGGATGCATTAGAGGAAGGTGTCATTCATAAGGATCCTACAAGAAAAATCTCTCCTAAAGGAACTGCTGCTGGACGTAAAGAGGAAACGAAGTTCATTAATCAGGATGAAGTTATCAAGTTAATAAAAGAAGTTAAAAATGGTATCAATCCTAAATGGCAGTCACGTTACTTGATTTTGGTGGGACTTGCAACCGGTTTGAGATTTTCTGAAGTGTTAGGTTTATCTTGGAAAGACATTAACTTTAAAGACAAAACATTACGAGTGACTAAAACCTTTGACTACTCAGAAACAAAACAACTACAAGATACAAAGACCCCTTCTTCTAAGAGAGTTATCTCTATAGATGATGATACTTTGAATCTGCTTAAAGAATACAAACTAGCCACTCAGATTAATGGTAGTAAATATGTGTTTTTGGATAAGCACATGAATCACGTAACGAATAATGCGGTGAACAAATCACTTAAAAGAGCTTGTAAACGTTCTGGAATTAATGAAATCACTTTTCATTCACTAAGGCATACCCACTGTTCTCTATTAATTTATAGAAAAGTAAATATTAAATATATATCTAAACGTCTTGGCCATTCTTCAATAATGATCACTTATCAGACTTATGGACACATCCTTGATGAGATGGATCAACGAGAATCGACAGAAGTAGACTCAATGATGAACGAGCTTTATAATGCACAATCAGTGCACAATTAATGCACAAACATTGAATATTCTCTAATATTCTCTTGCTTTCTTACTATACAAAAAAAGCTCATAAACGTTAACATATCAACGTTTACAAGACTTTTTTATCTCTCTCAAACTTTTCTATTTTATACCCCAAAAGGAGAATGAGGGATTCGAACCCTCGATACGGTTTAACCCGTATACACGCTTTCCAAGCGTGCTCCTTAAGCCACTCGGACAATTCTCCAAAACAAAACTCCGCAAGCAGGGCTCGAACCTGCGACAACGCGATTAACAGTCGCGCGCTCTACCAACTGAGCTATTGCGGAATTATGATATTAACAACTTCATTAGTATATCTTCAAAAACTTAAAAAGTCAATATTTTTTACATTAATTGATTATCAATGCCTTGATACATAAGAATATTCATTACAGAACCAGAAAAGTCCTGACGAATGAATACTAAGTATTCATTCGTCAAGACTAGTTTTAAAATTTATTTTGTCACAAATACAAAAGCGCTGTAAGGTAATAATTCCAGCTGATGATGATTTATTTGTGGTTCATGAGTTGATAAAATATTGTTTTTGATTGTATAGTCTTCTGGAATATCCACAATCTCTACTTCATCTGAAAAATTACAGCAAACTATCCCTTTTGCATCTTCATATGTTCTTTCATACATATAAACTGTCTCTTTAGTATCTATCAGCTGCCACTGGCCTTTCATAAATAAATCAGTTTTTTTCACTTCAATTAATTGTTTGTAATAATTAAGTATACTATCTTGATAATTCACTTGATCTTTAACATTATAGTGACTTTCTCTCTTAAATATCGTCCATGGTGCTGCATTTTTTGTAAAACCGACTCTATCACTATCGTCCCACTGCATAATGCCTCTCCCTGCATCTCGAGTAGTCAAATTTAAGTTCATCATAATTTTATCATGTGACCATCCAAGTTTATCTGCAGCATTATAAAAACGCATAGCACTATTATCTGAAATGTTTGTTGGATCTTTGAACCAAGAATTATTCATTCCGATCTCTTCACCATAATAAATAATTGGAGTCCCTTTTTGGAGATATAATAAAGTAGCCATCATCTTCGCGGTTTGTGAACGATATTTCTCCGTATCACCATATTTTTGCGGTGCCCTAGGCCTATCATGATTATTCCAGAATAGCACAGGACCACCTTTTGCAGATGATTTATCTTGGAATTGTTTTTGAACTTTTTTGAATTGAGTTAAATCAAGTGAAACATGTTGGTTATCAAAAGGTAATTTATCGGTTTTATACTCATCTTTATCTGTAAAATGTTGTAACGATATAACTTTGTCAAGTATCTGCTCATCTGTATAGTAAGCAGTTTTTTCAGCATCAGCACTCGTTGCTTCCCCTATGAGATAAATGTTTTTCTTAATCTTATTTATGTTACTATTCAATTCTGAAGGGTAACCTCTCAAATCTTTACCATACTCAATAACATTTTGAGCTGTTTCACTTTCAGACTGATCAGGAAAGTGTTTATCTACATCAAGATAAATAAAAGCATCCAATCGAAAACCATCTATTCCTTTTTCTATCCAATAATTAATAATATTTGCCATTTCCTTACGGAGTGGTTCGTGGCTCCAGTTCACTTCAGGCATTTCTTTTTTAAAGATGTGCATAAAATACTGGTCACCATTTAATTCTTTAGACCATGCTGGACCACCAAACGCAGCTGTCCAGTTATTGGGATAAATCCCTCCTTCAAGAGAATCTTGCCAAATATAATAATTACGATAGGGATTATCTCTACCTTTTAGAGCTTCTCTGAACCATTTGTGATTCATGGAAGTATGATTAAGAGGTAAATCGTAAATAAGTTTGAAATCACGCTTCTTTGCTTCCTTTACAAATTCATCAAAATCTTCTTCAAAGCCAAATAACGGATCAACTGTATTATAATCAGTAACATCATATCCATTATCTATTTGATTTGAAGAAATAAATGGATTTAACCATAAGGTATTTACACCAAGATTTTTAACATAATCTAATTTCTGGATAATACCTTTCAGATCACCTATTCCATCATTATTTGAATCTTTAAAACTTCGAGGGTAAATTTGATAAATAATTGCCTCTTCCCACCATTTAGAATTCTGCATAATAAATCTCACTTTCAAACTAAGATATTTATAGTATAGCAAGCGGGAAACTCATTCACTAATCATTTGCTTACTTTTAATAACTTAATTAACAGGTACTAAAAACGTAAGAAAAGCTGGAAGAATCTTGATATCAAAAGGAAAGCATGGGCCTTTTTCTCCATCTAATGCAACGTTTAGATTATGATCACTCTTAAAACTTCCTTCTTTGAAGGGGATGACAAACCCTTTATTATTCTCATCAGACAACGTTTCATTATCATTCAGTAATGATGTCATAACAGAAATCTTTTCTCCTAAAGTCGATTCTTTTAATCCAAATAAATATAAATAACCATCATCATAAGCTGCTACATTAAAAAAAATAGGAATCCCAGCTACAGAGTTGGATAGTCCAATTACCAATAGAGTTAAATCAAATTTCATTTTTTTACCATCTAAACTCATATCAATAGAATAAATTTCTTCCTCTCTTAAAGATTTAAATCCTTCTATAAAGTAAGCGAGTGGCCCTAATTTTTCTTTTTGATCTTTTGAAACTTCCCAGACAGTTTCTGGAATCGATCCGGCAGAAATTGAACTTAGAAAAAGTCTGTCATTTATCATTCCAACATCAGTGATTTGCTCTTTACAGTTTACAAGGTCTTCTACTGCTTGATCGATATTAGTTGATATTCCTAGTCCTCTGGCGATATTATTGATTGTACCTGTTGGAATAATTCCTATTTTTGGTCTGTACTTTTCATCTTTTAACGATTCTCCAGACTTAGAAACGGTCCCATCTCCACCTAAGAGAATCAAGGTATCATATTTTTCTTTACACGCTTCTTTTACATACTTTTCAATATCTTCTTCGCATTCTGTAATTCTGACATCGGCTTGCCTTTGATTATCTTCGAATAAGTACTTAGCTCTCATTGCGTACTCTTCGGCTTGTTTTTTTCCAGATGACGGATTTGCAATGATCATTATATCTTTCATTATGATTAACCTCTTTTCAAAAATTACATGCTATCAGTATACTATACTTATAAGTTACCACATAAATAAAAGACTATATGAATTATATCCATATAGTCTTAAAGCTTACTATTTTTTTGACAATCCGGACACAAACCGTAAATCTCTAAACGATGAGAAGTTACCTCAAAACCTGTGAGATTACTAGCTACAACTTCTACATCATCCAAACCAGGGTAATAAATATCTTCGATCTTCCCACATTCTGTACAAATTGCATGATAGTGTTCAGTTGAAGAAAAATCAAACCTACTTGAAGAGTCTCCATATTTCATTTCTTTAACTAGCCCCAACTCAATAAACAATCTTAAATTATTATAAACAGTAGCTACACTCATGCTGGGAAATCTACTTTCTAATGCTTGATAAACATCATCTGCAGTTGGATGAGTATCTTTATCAATTAGATATTCCAATATAGCATGTCTTTGAGGTGTAATACGGACATTATTATATTTTAAACGTTCAATAGACTGATCTACCAAATAACTCATGCTTATCAATCCCTTTTTGATCGAATGAATTTCTTCAATTAAAGTATTTTTCAATTATTATGATACCTTCTTATCTAGTTCATTGCAAGAAAATGAAAAAATATTGAAATAACCTTTGAGATATTGTGTTAATTGCTATACTATTATATCATTCATCTATTTACAATATTATTTATTCTATCGAAGGCAGTGAAATTAATTATGAAAATTGGCGCAAGAACATTCAAATCGGGATTATCTATTTTTTTAGCTTTAAGTATTCCAGCATTTTTTAATATGCCCGATGGACTTCCATTAGCAGGTATTTCGGCAGTAGCTTCCTTGCAACCATCAGTAAAGAAATCCTTTCAGACTTTAAAGGATAGAGTTATGGCAAATACAATCGGTGGTATTGTTGCAGTAATCACCGTACTTCTTTTTGGAAATTCTTATTTTATGATCAGTATTGCTTCTGCTGTATTAATTGCTATTTTACATCAATTCAAACTAAATAATGTGATTGTCTTATCTACTATTACTTTGATCGTTATTATGATGTCAACAGACTATCCAATTGTCATCAACGCCTCCCTTAGAGTTCTAGCAACCATATTCGGTGTAGTTTCTTCCTTTGTTATCAATGGAATCTTACTTCCACCAAAATATGATGAAAAACTTTTCCATCTGAATAATCAAGTAACTGACGACTTGACTCGCTTTATAAGAGCAAGTTTAAGAAAGAACATTCAGTATCCCATGATGCGTAAAGATTTAGCAAATCTTGAAAAAAGTATCGCTAAAATGAAGGTTTATCTTGGTCATTTAATCGACGGAGATTTAAGGAAATTTTTCAGATCTTCCGAATATTCATACGCAAGACTGATCGTTGTATACAGACAATTTATTCATACAACTGAAACGGCTTATAATCTTGTCGAAACTCTGCATCAGGCCGAGAATGTGTATAATCATTTCCCGCAAGAACTCAGGCATCTTCTGATAGAACGTCTAGAAACATTAATGTCAGCACATGAACAAATTATATTAAAGTGGAATGGCCGAGTCTTACCCGAAGAAGTCAACTTTATTACTCATAAATCAAGTCTAAGAAAATCATTCATGGATTCCTTTTTTAATGAAGCTAACTTAGAATCTTATCTACAGAATGAGTATGGTCAAAGTAATGCAGTGATTCATATAATGTCTTCTGTTCTTGATTATGAAGAAAGTTTACAGCATTTAAATAGATTAGTGAGCAGTTTCAAAAAAAATCATAACGAAAAAAGCTCTGAAATAAAAGAATTACATTAGCTTAAAATTCATACAAAAAAGTGGAAGGAATATAGGATTCCTTCCACTTTTTTTATTCTTCTAATTTAGTCGTTACTCCTCTTTCAATTGCTTGCTGTAAAACATTTAAACCTTCTTCATTTAAATCAAATTCGTCTTCTGTATATAATGCTGTTAATTCATATCCTTCTTCTTCTGCAATCGTGATAAATTGCTCATGTATTGCTATTACTTGGATACCTAATTCACTAGCTACTTCTTCCATTTCGTTCATGTAATCTCTATAATCCAATGATCTTGAGTTCAAATTATTGATTTCAGAAATTTCTGGTTCTGGTTCAACTAAAATAATTTCTGAATCAGGAAGGTCATCAGTTAATGTAGTTAATATATTTGATAAATAATCATTTGTTTCTGAAAGTCCAATATCTCTAGCTTTATCTGCTAGTGCCGGCATACGAAAGAGTATAATGTCTGGTTTGACAGCCAGTACATTAGACGTGGTTTGTTCAATATAGAGTTCATATGTGTCATATTCAGGATATGTAATGTTTTCAACTGTTAATTCGCCTGTATTTTCATTAATATAATTATTCAATGCCGCATACCAGTCTGAGGATGAATCCGCATCTCCATAATAAGTCAATACTGCGGGTTTATGTACCAATGTCTGGTAATCAATTCTTTCAATTGCTGAAAGTGATTCAATCTGCTCTTCATATATTTCTAATTGTTCTTCTGATGATAATGTATCTGTATCAGATGATACGTTTTTGTCTGCAATAACTTTTTGAGATGCTAAGTCTCCTCTGCTGTTTCCATTCTGACTCTCTCTTAGCATTTTTTCTTCTTGATCGGAAGCGTACCCTCTTCCAAAAACAATGACGAGTAAAGACATAGTCATTAAAACGATTGTAATAAAAATATTTTTTTCACATGTTAACATCCTTTCAAACAGATTCTAAAAAAATCATATCACAGCTGGGTATATTTTAATAGTAAAAAAAGCAGTAAAAGATTCTATACAAAGACTTTTACTGCTTTTACATTCTACTTCATCACAACTATTATTTTTTTCCAGTAAGTTGTTTGTATCGATCATACCACATATCAACATATCCCTCTGAAAAAGGACCTTTTTCTTCTCGGATCCAATCTACTAATATTTTAATATGTTCTTTCAGGATAAGATCTACTTCCTCTGGATAATCCCATTTTTTACCATGCTCTTCATATTCATCGACATCTAGAAGTCTTTTTTCTCCATCAGGAAAAACTTTGACATCCAGATCATAATCAATATACTTTGCACCTTCTTCATCAATCAAAAATGGTGAAGCCATATTACAATAATACGAAGTTCCTTTTTGACGAATCATGGTCACGATATTAAACCAGTAGTGTTTATGAAAATAAACTAGTGCCGGTTCTCTTGTTCTCCATCTTCTACCATCAGATTCAATGACTAGAGTATGATCGTTACAACCAATCAGTGAATGATCAGTAGTTTTTAAGACCATCGTATCTCGCCAAGTTCGATGCAAACTTCCATCATGCTTATAGCTTTTAATTGTGATGAAATCTCCTTCTTTTGGAAACTGCATCTACTGTACCAACTTTCTTAAAATAAGTGAGTTGAAATAATAAATCATCTCACTTTTCATTCATCTCATCATGTATTATATCATAATACCGATATTATCCGTAGGAAAATGTTAGTTCCCTTTTTGTTCAAGAATAATGAATGATTGTAAAATTGGTTAAATCATCAGTAAAACAGTTGCTAGATTTTAGAGTAAAGTGATTTCCTGACTAGATTTCCAGATTTTTTGTTGTAGTACCGGAAAAACGTACTCATCAAATTTAGTTTCATTCACCCATTCGCAGTTAGACGGAATGGCTTCAATTGAATTTCTGGCGTTTGCTCTATAAGCATAAATATTCCAGTGTAAATGAGTAAATACATGAGAAATCCTTCCGCTGGACTGTTTGTCTAAATTAATATTTAAACCATACTTCTGTTTCACATATTTGATAAGTAAATCTTGTTTTACATCATTCAGCTCGTAAAGATCAGAATCTTCGAATGATTTCCATCCAGAATCTTGACTGCTCACTTGTTCTTCAATTAAAGGAAAAGTCCACATATTAGCTAATAGCCTATCTTCATGCCGCTTTTCAAGTAAATATTCACCTTTGTCATTTTGAATGAGTATAGCAAAATAATTAACGATTTTTTTCTTTTTCTTTTTGCTTTTTATCGGATAATTTAAATAAGTCTCATTTATATAGGAAGCGTTGAATTCTTTCACTGGACTTATAGAAGGATCATAATTTTTCGGTGTACAAATCGTGGCACCCAAATCCATTAGTGCCTGATTGAAATCTCCAGGACGATTTTGATCAATGATATGATACATGACAGCTTCAAAAACTTTTCTACTGGCAGGTTTTGCAATATCGACATCTATTTCAAACAAACGGCTTAAAACCCGCATTAAATTTCCATCCACTGCTGGCTCGGCCTGTTGGAAAGCTATACTAGATACCGCCCCTGCAGTATAAGGACCAATACCTTTTAACTTCTTGATCTCTTCGTAACTATTCGGAAATATTCCATTGTAATGAGTAACAACTTGAATAGCTGCTTCTTTCATATTTCTCACTCTGGAGTAATAACCAAGCCCTTCCCAAACTTTGAGTAAAATGTCATCATCTGCTTCAGCTAAATGATTTATATCGGGAAAAGTCTCTAAAAAATTTATATAATAAGCAATGACGGTATCTACTCTCGTCTGTTGCAGCATAATTTCCGATATCCAAATTTTATATGGATCTGATGTTCTCCGCCATGGTAAATCTCTTTTTTCCTGATCATACCATTTTAGTAAAGTAGTTTGAAATAAAGCAATTTTATCCTCTGACCACATATCTATATCGTATTTATCTTTCAGTTCTTTTCTTGATAGCTTTTTATTCATCAGTCTCTTCTTCCTTCATTTCTATAAATCTTTTAATCAACTCTGAAGGATATCCTTTTTGATACAAACTTGATTTTGTTTTTTGAACCAAGTTATATCCACTAAATTTAGAAGAATATCTTCTCCAGGCTTGTTCACCTTGCTTAACTAGTGCTTCATATTCCTCATCTTCTGATTTTTCTGTATCCAATTCATTTATAACATCTTGAATAATATCCATACTGTAGCCTTTTTGCATAAGAAACTGTTTTGTTTTCTGGACAGCTTCACGTTGTGATTTAAGTCTAGATTTTTTCCAAGACTTCTCTGCCAATGACATTGCATTTGCAAATTGATCATCAAAAGAATACTCATACATGGCTACTTCTATCTGGTCCTTATTAATGCCGCGTTTGCCGAGTTCATTTTTAATATTCGATGGTCCTTTACTATTAAAATTAGCAGAGGTTCTTACATAACTTTTTGCATATTCCAAATCATCTATTAACTTTTGACCTATTAAGCGCTCCACTACTTCGTCAGCTTGTTCTTCAAATTCTTTATCTTTAAGGTCATCTCGCACTTCTTTTTCGGATCTCAAACCGTAGCTCAGATAATTAAGAGCTCTCTGATAAGCTTTTCTGTAGACATCTTCTACTTGAAGCTGTTCTTGGAATTCAGGAGACAATACTTTCCCTTTATGCAGCATATGGGTAATAATCAATTCTTCATCTACTGGAAAGGCATATTTGTCATTAATAAAAATATTATAACGACCTTTTCTTTTCTGAGCTTGAATACTTGTTATTGTATTTTGTTTATCTACTTCAGTATCATTTTCCCCAGTGTCAATCTTAGCAACTCTCTTTAACTGCTCATTTAAGTTCTCTTTAGTTAAATTTGCTGGTTGATTAGGTTCTAATCGAATCAACTGCTCATCTTGTTCTTTATTTTTATTCGAATCTTTCATGAACTTCACCTTCCAAGTTTTGACTAAACTTATTATAACATAAGGGAATATACTTTCGCATAAACAATATTATATCCTAATTTTTAATTAAGGAATAACAAAAAGAGTTTACCCAAAATGGGTAAACTCCTCTGTAAATCACATTACTAAAACGATTTACAAATCCTTTTCTACTTCGTTACCTACTGAATCACCTTTAGCTTTTTCATAAACTTTTCTATCGTCTTTATCCAGTCCATCTTTAGCTGGTCGATTTTTAATATACCCCAGGGGCGCTGAGGTATCTGGACTTGTCACTTCATCTCTAGCCGGATCACGTCTATCAGGGCTTACATCTGGTTGACCAGTACGTTTCAAATCATTATTTGAAGTTTTATCTTGCTTGCTCATTAAATTCCCTCCTATACAAATTCCCTAGCATTACATTGTCATAGGTTTAGCTATTAACGATAACCCCGCCATTGACATGAATAGTTTGTCCAGTTACATAACTGGCATCATCACTTGCAAGAAATACGTAAGCAGGCGCTAGTTCATAAGCTTCACCTGGTCTTCCTAATGCTCCATCCTTACCCCATGTAGCAAGCTCATTTTTTGGAAAGGTAGCTGGTATCATAGGTGTCCAGATTGGTCCAGGAGCTACTGTATTAGCTCTGATCTTTTTGTTGACAAATTCAGTATTCTGGGATAATGAGCGGGTAAATGAAACAATAGCGCCATTTGTACCAGAATAATCCATAAGATTCGGGTTCCCTTTATATGCGGTAACTGAGGAAGTATTAATTATACTTCCGTTTTCATTCATATGAGGATATGCAGCTTTCACAAAATAAAACATACTAAATATATTTGTACGGTATGTTCTGTCGATTTGTTCTGCACTGATTTTAGTAATAGATTCCTGGAAATGCTGTTCACCAGCATGATTAACCAGAACATCTATGCTGCCCCATTTAGAGACAACCTCTTCAATAACCTTTTTGGAAAAATCTTCATCCCCGACGTCACCCTTGAAAACCAGTACATCAGCACTTAATTCTTGCAAGCGATTTTCAGTACGCTCAGCATCATCATCTGAAGAGTAGTATGTGAATGCTACTTTGGCACCTTCTTTAGCAAATAATATTGCTGTTGCTGCACCAATACCAGAATCACCACCAGTAATAATTGCTGTCTTACCAACTAACTTTCCTGCTGGTTTATAATCTTTATTTTCAATGATCGGTTCTCGTTTCAAGTTTTTTGAATCATCGTTTAGCAAGTAATCTTTTTTGGGTTGTTGAGTTTTGATTTTTTCTTGTTCAGTCATACTGTTCCCCTTTCAATACTCATTACATAGTAATTTTTACTGTTTTTTATCAATTTCTTCAGTAGGTACTTCTTTCATGCCTGCTTCGTTAGTACCTTGAGTATACTTAGCATCGCTTTTGGGAGTAGTACTTTTTTGTGAAGGTTCTTTTTCGCTTTTCGGTTCAGTGTTCAAAGGATTCTTTGTCTCTGGTTCCACTACCCCTTTGGCAATATTATCAGGGTATTCATGGTTAGCTTCTTCTGCTTGAACTGTTGCTTCTTCACCAGTCAAATCTGGTGTTTTCTCTAATGACTGCCCACTGTCTTCCGTAGTATCATCTTCATCCAATTTATTTTCAGAATGAGTAGTATCCACTTGATCTTCTTCTCTGGTGTGTTGAGCTTGTGAAGGATCAATAGAATCAGTCATATTTTTATCATCTGTTTCTGAAGTTTCTACATCAGAAGGTTTAGCCTCATTATTATTTTTAATTGCTGATACTTCTTCTGAATTTAATTCATCGATTGGGTTTTCATTTTTATCTACCATATCATTATCAGTCTCCTTATTATTAGTTACATTTTTATTTAATTTTGATAGTTTTGAATGTTTAGGGGCATCTGTATCAGCTAATAATACAATTTCTCCTTCTGTGAGTGCTTTTAAATGATGTTCAGCTATATCATGGGGCACTCCATGGGCTTCCAAAGTATTTTGAGCTTCTTTGGAATCATAAGTACCAAAAGACAATGTATCTTTTATTCTTTCCCAAAATGACCCATTTTCCTCTGAATCAACGATATCAACTTCAACTGATTCTAAATTATTTTTCTTAAATAAATCACTGTTCTTTTCATCAGTTATAACCAGCAATTCCTCAGCTGAATATCCTTCTTCGTTGATTAAACGCTTGATTTCATCTCTAACTTCATTGGCTGTCTGAAATGTTCCTTCAAATCTTCTTTCCATAAACTCCATCATCTCCTTGTCTACTGCTTTTAAATATTTAGATCTTAATGTTCATTTGATTATATTCGAATGTTACCATCCTATTAATAGGAAGTAAAAAGATAAGCCTCAATGCTAAGAAGTGATTTATATTCACTATTAATTTTGCTAATAGTGTTTTATAAAAAATGGCAAATATATGACAAAATATACGTTTTATAAATTTATATTTTTTATGATAATAATTAAGAAATATACAATCATAGACATTAATTTTTTAAAAAAACGATTATTATTATTACATTTTTACTATATTAACATTTTAAATATTAATATTATCCTAATCAAAGCATAAATTTTACATCCCACTTTATAATAAAAAGTTTTTATTTTTTTATTAAATTTGTACCTTTATTTAAAAAAATCCCTTTATTTATTACGAATTTGTGGTATATTAAAAAAAGATAGATAGGAGTAAAAAATTAGCTTTTCTAATAATGAAGGGTCGTGTAGCATGAAACAGGTAGAAGTTAAAGAACAATACAAACGCGAACGCGTTGAGAAATTAAAAAAGTTAAACAGCGATGCATTTAGTTATCGTTACTTGATTGAGGACCAAGTAACAGATGCGATAACTGAAGGAAATCGTTCAATGCTCGAAGATACCCTAAAAATCATCAATTTAGATGAAATGCTGGAGTATCTTGGTGAAGAAGGAAAAGAATTCCAGCTTAGAAATTTCAAAAACCAACTCATTATCGTCAATACGTATTGCAGAATAGCTGCTAAAAATGGTGGAGTTTTACCTTTATATCTTCACCTCATTTCAGAACGTTTCTCAATATTGATTGAAGATGCTGAAACTATTCAGTATTTGAGAGAAAATGTTTATTACGAAATCTATAGAGAATATTGCCAAGCGGTCATTGATTTTTCAACACTAACTTATTCTAGTGCTATGACTGAAGTTGTAAGCTATATTACTGAAAACTTGACTAGTGAACTAACATTGACAAACATCGCATCAATTTTTGGTATGCATCCAGTCCATTTAGCGCGTAAATTCAAACAGGAAACAGGTACTACATTTATTGGTTATGTAAATCAGCAAAGAATTTATTTGGCTAAATACTATTTCCATCTTGGAAATTATCAATTAAGTGAAGTAGCAAATCTTTCAGGTTTTAACAGTCACTCTTATTTCACTAAAGTATTTAAAAAAATTACTGGACAAACACCTACTAAGTATATCAAACAGTTACCAATTAACGAAAAAGCATAATAGTAATTGTTGCGAATAAACCAACATTGTCTATTTAGACCGATCTTTACAATAGATCGGTCTTTTTTTATATGTAAAAAAGTTTAGATTGGAAACTATAATCTTCTTTTACCTTTCTAAAATAAAATAGTTAAACAAAAAAACACAATCACCAATAAATATCTATTTTATAAGATATTAATTAATTGGATTGTGTTTTTTAGCTAGTCTATTTCTTTCTTAATTGTTTTTTTTTTAACTATTTCCAGTCTTTACCATTTAAAATTTCTTCCAGCAGATTAGGATTAAATGTTTTTTGTTTTAACATGCTGATCTCATGCCCATAAGGAGCCTTTTTGTTTTTCTTATCTTCCCCCACGTACGGTGTTTCCAGTATTTTAGGTAGAGATTCTAACTTAGGATGATGAACGATATCCCTCAATGCCTCAAATCCTATTTCGCCAAATCCAATATTTGCATGTCGATCTTTACCTGCTCCGATGATATTTTTAGAATCATTGACATGGACAACTTTTAGTCGCTCCAATCCAATAATCTTATCAAATTCATCTAATACACCATCAAAATCATCCTTAATGTTATATCCCGCATCATGCGTATGACAAGTATCAAGCGTTACTGATAATTTATCATCTAAATCAACCCGTTCAATAATCTGGGCAATTTCTTCAAAACTACGTCCAATCTCTGTGCCTTTACCAGCCATTGTTTCAAGTGCTATTTGAATTTTCTGGTCTTTATGAAGGATCTCATTAAGTCCTTTAGCAATCTGTTCAATAGCAGCTTCTGTTCCAGCTCCAACATGAGCACCTGGATGCATAGTCATTTGCGTAGCACCGATTGCTTCTGCTCTTCTAATTTCTTCTTTCATAAATTCTACTGCAAAAGCAAAATTTTCCGTCTTGATTGTATTTCCTAAATTAATAATATATGGAGCATGGACAACTATACTATCTGATTTTATATTATTTTCTCCCATAAACTTCTGTCCAGCTTCAATGTTCATTTCCGAAACTTCTTTACGACGAGTGTTTTGAGGTGCTCCAGTATAAATCATAAAAGTTGTTGCATCATAGCTTTTGGCCTCTTCTGCAGCGCCAAGCAGCATTTTTTTACCTTTCATTCCTACGTGTGAACCTATCAATACCATTTTTTACTCCTTATCTGTTTTAGCAGTGGTCTTCAGGGCTAACTCTTTTAACTGGTTATCAGAAACTACTGACGGAGCATTCGTCAAAGGATCAATTGATTTACCATTTTTTGGAAACGCAATTACTTCACGAATATTTTTCTCATTTGCAAGGATCATGACTAATCGGTCAAGTCCAAAAGCAATACCACCATGTGGAGGGAATCCATATTCAAGTGCATCTAATAAGAATCCAAATTGATTTACTGCTTCTTCTTTAGAAAAACCTAATGCTTTTAACATTTTTTCTTGTAATTCTCTCTGATGTATACGAATAGATCCTCCACCTATTTCGTAACCATTCAATACAATATCATAGGCATTTGCATAAACATTTTCAGGATCTGATTCTAGCTTACCAAGATCTTTTTCAAGTGGCATGGTAAAAGGATGGTGAGCCGCACTATAACGTTCAGCTTCCTCATCATATTCCAATAACGGCCATTCATCGACCCACAAGAATGCTAGTTTTGATTCATCAATCAGATTCAGTTTTTTACCCAAATGGATTCTCAATGCTCCTAATGCATCAAATACTACTTTAGGCTTATCAGCAACAAATAAAAGCAAGTCCCCTGCTTCTGTACTCATTCTGCTCATAAGTTCTTGAGCAATCGGTTTATCATTAAAGAATTTAGCAATTGGACCACTAAATCCTTCTTGCGTTACTTTCATCCAGGCTAATCCTTTAGCCCCATATATAGAAGCGACCTCTCCGAGAGCATCAATATTCTTGCGGGAGAATTTTTCAGCCACTCCTTTTACATTCAAGCCTTTGACTACTCCGCCGTTTTCAATAGTACTTGTAAATACTTTAAAATCTGAGTTTGTCACAATATCTCCCAATTCAATAAGTTCAAGTTCAAATCGTGTATCAGGTTTATCACTACCATAACGATTCATAGCCTCATCATACGAAATTCTAGGGAAAGGACGAGAAATTTCCATACCTTTAGTTTCCTTAACGACTTCAACTAATAGCTTTTCCATTAAATCTTGTATTTCTTTCTCGTCAATAAAACTCGTTTCAATATCGACTTGGGTGAATTCCGGTTGACGGTCTCCTCTAAGATCTTCGTCCCTAAAACAACGAACGATTTGATAATAACGATCAATACCTGCACCCATCAAGAGTTGTTTAAACAATTGTGGTGACTGTGGTAAAGCAAAAAATTTCCCTTCATGTACTCGTGACGGTACTAAGTAGTCTCTAGCACCTTCAGGAGTGGACTTTGTTAAATAAGGCGTTTCAATATCTAAAAATCCATTACTATCTAAAAAATCACTAAAAACTTTTTTCACCTTATGACGCATTATCATATTTTCTTTCATCTTGTTACGTCTTAAATCCAGATATCTGTATTTTAATCTAATATCATCTGATACTTCTACAGTATCTTGAATATCAAAGGGAGGAGTTTTAGATTTATTTAGAATTGAAATAGTTATTGCTTCAATCTCTATTTCACCAGTTGGCAAGTCGTTATTTACTGTACCATCTTGTCTTTTTACAACTTTTCCAGTTATTTCAACCACAAATTCAGACCGTAATGTTTCAGCGATTACAAATGCTTCTTTAGATTTTTCAGCATTGAATACTACTTGAATAATTCCTTCACGGTCTCTTAGATCCACAAAAATCATACCACCTAGATCTCTTCTTTTCTGAACCCATCCCGATAGGGTCACTTGTTTTCCGACCTGTTCACTTGTTACTTCTCCGCAATACATAGTTCTCTCCATACTTTTCACCTATCCTAATCCTTTAAGCTATTTTCAATTTCTTCTAAATATTCAACAATATTACCTTTAGATACTTTATCTAAAGATAAAACCGTTTCTTTTCCAGTCTCTAATAACTTAACATTTATTGTACCCTTATTTAACTCGTTTTCGCCTAAAGTAAATACATATTTGGCATTTAACTTATCTGCTGTCTTAAATTGTTTTGTCGGTTTTCTATTTAAGAATTCTCTTTCTACGTTAAGCCCCGCTGCTCTTAAAACAGAAGCAAGTTTTATGGCTTCTTTGTTTGTTTCTTTTCCAATAGTTACAATAAATATATCTAAAGCAGCTACTTCCGGAAAATCATATTCCATATTTTCAAGTAACATTACCAGTCTTTCAAATCCAATACCAAAACCAAATCCAGGAGTTGAAGGTCCTCCAATTTCTTCTACCAAACCATCATATCTTCCACCAGCACAAACAGTGGTATTTGAACCAAAATCAGGATCTTCAGTCATGATCTCAAATATCGTATCATTATAGTAATCTAGACCCCTTACCATGTTATTATCAATCTCATAATTAATGTCTAAAGCTTCAAGGTATTCATTTACAGTCTCAAAATTATTTTTAGAATTCTCATCTAAATAATCTAATATAGAAGGTGCTTCAGCTACAATTTCTTTATCTTTTTTATTTTTACTATCTAGAACACGGAGAGGATTTTTATATAAACGTTCCTTCGAATCTTTACTTAAATCATCAAAATGTGGTTCTAAATAGTTAATCAGAGCTTGACGATAGATTTTACGGGTTTCAATATTTCCTAAAGAATTAATGACAAGTTTAAGATTTTTTATATTAAATGACTTAAATATATCCATTGCCAAGGCCATTGTTTCAACATCGGTTGCTGGATTACTGCTACCAAAGACTTCTACACCTAATTGATGAAATTGTCGCATACGACCTTTTTGAGGGCGTTCATATCGGAACATGGGTGCAATATAATAATATTTTAACGGCTTGTGATGTTCAGGTCCATATAATTTGTTTTCCACATATGAGCGAACTACCCCAGCAGTTCCTTCTGGACGTAGAGCAATATGACGGTTCCCTTTATCATAAAAATCATACATTTCTTTTGAAACAATATCACTTGTTTCTCCAACACCACGGGAAAACAATTCAAATTGTTCAAATATCGGAGTACGTACTTCTTTAAACTGATAGCGAGCTAGTATTTCTTTCGCATGATTTTCAATATATTGCCACTTATTAGTATCTTCTGGTAAAAAATCGGGTGTTCCTTTAATTTTTTGATAACTCATATTTTTCCTCCTGTTTCATATGTCATCTTTAATTATAAAAAAAGTCCTTCTTCTATACTAATTGTATAAAAGAAGGACGTGTATAATAATTAAGTCACGTGGTACCACCTAGATTTAGAAAGCAAACTACTTTCACTCTAAAGTTAACGCCTTCTACGTGATAGCTTTTCACTATCAAACCTCCAGAGTGTCTTTCAAATAATTGTCAGGGGGTCTCTTTCAGCCAAGGAGAACCTTTCTAAAACATTAACAACTATCTTACTTTCTCTTTCATCGGTAATTTATTTAACTGATCAATATCTGAATACTTTATTGATTACAAGCTTACAAGAAAGATATTATAAAGTCAATATACGTTTTTATTTTTTCTAGGTTATCTTACATATTGCAATAACAAAGATTTAACTGATATAATAGTAAAAACTGAGAATTATTATCCTGTACTATTCGAGAGGATGACTAGAATGGATCAAAATGACCCATACATACATAATTTATTTCCTAAAAAAAATATTTTCATAGCCATTATTCTATTACTTTTGAGTATAACTATTGCTTCTTCGATTGTTTTAGCCAACGAGAATAGCGTAACGGTAAAAGCCAGTGTGCTAAATGTTCGTATCGGACCTGGATTGACTTACGATGTTATGACCCAAGTTAATGAAGATCAAAAATTAAATGTCTTAGCTGAAGACAATGAATGGTACAAAGTGAGATTATCAAATGATCAGATTGGTTGGGTAGCTAGCTGGTTGGTAGAAAATGAAGAAATTTCTTCAGAAAACCAGCGTTATGGTAGAGTTACAGGTACCGAGGTCAATATAAGACAATACGCTACTACTGATTCCAAGAAACTAGGTACAGTATATGAAAATACTGAACTTTCAGTCCTTTATGAAGAAAATGACTGGTACCAGGTTCTTTATTTAGGCAAAGTTGCCTGGATTCATAAAGACTATTTAGAACTTATTGATACACCTAATACACAATCATCAGAAAATTCCGTTTCTACTCAAGAAGTTACTATTGGAGATCTGGAAACGAATGTCAGAAATGCTCCAAGTACTGATGCTGAGATTTTATCTGTTGCAGCACCAGACAGTAAGCTTATTTATTTAGGTACTGAAGAAGACTGGTACAAAGTTCAGCTGAATGATGGCAGTACAGGGTATGTTGCAAACTGGGTTTCCACCCTTTCAGATGTCCAAACAGTTAATATAGAAGAACAAGCAGATCAAATAGATAGAATTGCTACAAATCTATCTGAAGCTACCATCATGATCGATGCAGGACATGGTGGAAAAGATCCGGGCGCTCTATCAGAAACTGGATTTCTTGAGAAAGATGTTGCTTTGAGCACAGCTAAAACTTTACAGAAACGTCTTCAAGATGCTGGTGCCAACGCGATTATGACTAGAACAGATGACACCTTCATTTCCTTAAATGACCGAGTATATCTGTCTCACAAAGCTAACGCTGATGCTTTCATCAGTATTCATTACGATACAATAGAAGTCGCTAATTCTATGAGTGGCACAACAACTTATTATTATTCAAATAGTGAATTAGAACTAGCTAATACTGTCAATCAGTATCTGGAATCAAATGGCACTCTCCCTAATAATGGTGTCAGATCTGCCGAATACTATGTATTAAAGAATAATGCTCAACCTTCAATCCTATTAGAGTTAGGCTATTTAAATAACGATTTAGATGTTTCTGTAGTAGACACCCAAGCTTATCAATCTACTGTGGTAGAAGCAATCTATCAAGGTTTGAGAGACTATTTTTCACAAAAATAAAATTAAAACCTACTACACTTTTGAAGAGGCTACTTTCTTCAAAAGTGTTTTTTATATTAGTTCAAAAAATATATTATCTATGTTTAATCTAATGATTAATAGTAATTCTATTTTATACAGGATGAAGTTTTCCTTCTATTCATCTTATTGATTTATTAATGTAAGTGAAATCATTTAATCATTCTTTCATTTATTCATTTTTTTATTGAAAATAAATTGATTTTCATTTTCAAATGATCGATAAAGTGGTAATATAAATTTATTGTGTAAAAACTAACAAGAAGGATGGAATTTTAATGGATGCAAATTATCAAGGCCTCTTTTATTCTATTGAAAAAAGTATAGAAAAAAAGAAGCAGCTTTTTGAAGTAAGTGCGATTCGCTATTTTATCAGAGCCATGTTGGCTACTTTATTTTTAACTTTAGGAACTGCTATTGCAGTGATTACTGCTCAAGCAGCTGAGAAAGCTATACCTGGTTCTGGCAAATTTTCATATTCGTTTATGTTTAGCTGGTCCCTTGTTATGATTATCTATATGAATGCTGAATTAGGAACGTCTAACATGATGTATGCAACAGTTGGGGTCCATCGTAAATTATTATCTGGGAAAAAAGCACTTATTATATTATTTGCTTGTTTATTATTCAATTTAATCGGTGGTGTGCTAGCAAGCTATCTAGTCTCTTTATCTTCAGTATTCCAAGACTTGCCAAATGATCATTTCTTATTTCATGCCATTGAAGGAAAATTAGCAAAATCACCTCTTCAAATATTTACAGAAGGAATATTCGCTAATATCATCGTAAATGTTGCTGTATTCTGTACTATTAGAATGAAAGATGACGCCGGTAAAGTGATTTCTATGATATTCATCATTTTCATTTTTGCTTTCTTAGGATTTGAACACGTTATCGCTAACTTTGCATCTTTCCCCCTTGCATTTTTTGCATATGGTGGTGCTGTACCGGGAATGACTTTTGCATCAGTAGGAATTAACTGGCTCTTCACTGCTCTTGGCAATTTTGTTGGTGGCGGTTTGATTATAGGGCTAACCTATTCTTGGTTAAATAAAGGAAACCATATCTACTTGGATTAAACTAAAAAATTATTTATATTAGTTAATCTAAGTCAGTATTCACTATACATTACAACGACTTATTCAGTTTAGATTATTATTCTAATTGGATGAGTCGTTTTTAATAAATTATACAAATAAAACTTTTAAATCTTTTATCAATACCGTAGTACAAAATCGAGAATTTATTACAGCAAACGATTTGCTTTAATTTTTTCTTCAAATTTGTTAAATTTAATTAGATTAGATACTTATATAACATTATATTTAGAAAGCAGGTTTTTCTATGCATTTATATCTTCGACTTATCGTTCTTTTACTAGTAAGTATTATTGTATATACCATTGATGTTAAGAAAAAATATTTTCCAGTTCCTGTTATTCTAGTCGTAATTGGGATAGGGCTCTCGTTTCTATCTTTGTTTTCTGGGTTATCCATATCAAAAAATATTTTATATTATATTTTTATACCAGGTCTTTTATTTGTCTCTGCTTATCAATTTTCTGCTAAGGCTTTTAAAAAGAACGCTTCACTAATGATTACGTTAAGCACAGTCGGTATGGTCGGAACCGTGTTGCTGTTAGGAGCAGGAATCTTTTGGATAACTTCTTTTTTCCATCCACTTCCCTGGAGTTTATCTTTTCTATTAGCTTCCATTCTTGTACCAACTGATCCTGTTTCTGTAGTATCCATTTTAAAAAACAGTACTAAACCTGATGAAGTTGCTGATATCGTAGAAGGCGAATCGATGTTAAATGATGGAACAAGTATCGTCATGTTTACTATTTTTCTTTCAATGGTAGAAACAGGTAATGCTTTTTCTGTATTAAATTTTCTTGAGAGCTTTATTTTTGTCTCATTAGGCGGTGTCATTGTAGGACTAATATTCGGATGGATTCTAAGCCATGCTATTCATATCACTTCACATCATGAATATCAAATCATGCTCAGCATATTTATAGCTTATGGGAGTTTTATGCTAGCTGAAGAGCTCGGATTTTCCGGAGTTTTAGCTACTGTCGTTTCTGGAATCATGCTTTCATTTGGCTTTTCTAAAAAAAATGTAAAAGGAGAAGAATTCAGAGTAGCTCTAGGTGGCTTCTGGAATGTTGTCAATCCGATATTAATGTCCATATTATTTCTTCTCATAGGTATACAATCAGCGCCTTATCTCTACTTTAATTATTGGTATTTGGCTTTTATGATTTTTATTCTTTCAATATTAGCTCGTTTTATAGTGTTAGGATGTACACTATACTTAATACCTAAATGGAAAAAAAGATTTAAAAATTTATCTTCTGCGCTTTTAGTCCTTTCTTGGGCTGGAATCAAGGGTTCTATGTCAGTTGTTTTACTTTTGTGGACAATAGACAGTGCATTAGTAGAAGATCCTATACTGATTTCAATTACTTTTGCCTCTATTTTAATATCTTTTATCTTACAGAGTTTAGGTATTTATCCATTAACAAAAATACTAAAACGTAAATAAATTCAAGAGAATACGTATTTCATCTATAACGAATAAAAGCTCCTGACTTTTGCCAGGAGCTTTTATTCATTATTTGTTTTTTGAATCCATTACAATTGTTACTGGACCATCATTTAGTAAAGAAACCTTCATGTCCTCTCCAAATCTCCCAGTCTGTACATTAATTCCTTCAGAACTTAATGCATAATTAAATTTTTCATACAGCGGAATTGCTTGATCTGGTCGAGCAGCATCAACAAAGCTCGGCCTATTCCCTTTTTTAGTGTCTGCATATAAAGTAAACTGAGAAATAGAAAGTATAGATCCGCCTACCTGTGCTAATGAAAGATTCATCTTTCCTTCATTATCTTCAAAGATACGCATGTTTTTAACTTTCCTTACGAGATAATTAATATCTTCTTCTGTATCACTATGGCAAATTCCTACCAAAACAACCATACCGGTTTCAATAGAACCTTTGATCTCGCCATTAACTTTTACTTGGGCTTCTGTAACTCTTTGAATAACTAATCGCAATTCGAAACCTCCTGCTACCTTTCAACTTATTACTTAAAGCTGTTTTTATGAAGTAATTCTTTTAACAGAATAAACATCAGGTATTGATTTAACTTTATCCACAATTCGTTCTAGTTCACTAAGATTCTGGATACCGATCGTAACTTTGATTATAGCCATTTTATTGTTATCTATTTTACCATTTACATTACTTAATTGATTCGTTTGGGAATTGATGACTTGCAATATTTCATTTAATAGACCTGAACGATCATAACCTTGTACTTGTAGTTCAGCATTATAGGATTTGTCATTACCGCTCGATTCCCATTCAACTTCAATCAATCTGTTCTCTGCATCCTCTGATGCATGAACATTTGGACAATCCATTCGGTGGATAGATACACCTCGTCCTCGAGTAATATAGCCAACAATATCATCTCCAGGAACCGGATTACAGCACTTGCTTAATCTTACTAGCAAGTTATCAGCGCCTTGTATAACTACTCCGCCTTCATGCTTGATTTTCATTTTTTCAGGTTCTTTTTTTTGTTTCATTTCAATCGGATGATTCTGATCTAATTGCGATTCTTTTTCTTCTTTTAATTTACGTTCTTTTTCAGTAAGCTTATTTGCGACTGTAACTACTTTAACTTCTCCATAACCTATTGAAGCATAAAGATCTTCAGTATTTTGATAATTGAAGCGATCTGTCACTTTACTGATATTTTCTTTTTTCAAGATTTGTTTTGGACTAAAACCCATTTCTGTAATTTGCTTTTCAAGTATTTCTTTACCGCGCTCTACATTTTGTTCTTTTTCCTGAGTTTTAAAGAATCGTTTGATTTTATTTTTAGCTTTTGAAGTATTTACATAGTTAAGCCAGTCTCTACTTGGTCCAAATGAATTAGAAGATGTCAGCATTTCAACAATATCTCCATTTTTCAATTTGTAATTAAGAGGAACAATCTTGCCATTGACTTTTGCTCCCATTGATTTATTACCGACTTCTGTATGAACATGAAAAGCAAAGTCTAAAGTACTTGATCCGGAAGGAAGCTCCATTACATCTCCTTTAGGGCTGAATACATAAACTTTATCTTTAAAAATATCTTGTTTGATTGAATCCATAAAATCACTGGCATCACTAGATTCATTTTGGAGTTCTAAAATGTCTCTAAACCATGAAATATGTCCTGATAAATCATCTTTGTCAATTTTTTCTGTAATACCTTCTTTATAAGCCCAATGTGCAGCTACCCCATATTCTGCTATTTCATGCATCTGGTAAGTCCTGATTTGTACTTCCAGTGGTGTAGCGTTTGGCCCTAAAACTGTTGTATGCAGAGACTGGTACATATTGGCTTTAGGCATAGCTATATAGTCTTTGAATCTACCAGGCATTGGTTTCCATCTGGTATGGATAGCTCCAAGCACACCATAACAATCTTTAATTGAATCAACGATTATTCTAATAGCTAATAGATCATAGATTTCATTAAATTGTTTTTTCTGCTGTTTCATTTTTTTGTAAATAGAATATATATGTTTTGGACGTCCTGTAATATTTGCTTTAATATCCAATTCGTCTACCGACTCAACAATTGCTTTTTTAGCATCATCAATATAACGTTCACGGTCTTCTCGTCTAGAGTTCATTAAGTGGACAATACGATAATATTGTTGA
The DNA here is from genome assembly GCF_001895285.1 of Marinilactibacillus sp. 15R. Lineage (NCBI taxonomy): Bacteria > Bacillati > Bacillota > Bacilli > Lactobacillales > Carnobacteriaceae > Marinilactibacillus > Marinilactibacillus sp. 15R. The sequence continues at coordinate 1,838,089 of NZ_CP017761.1, read as the reverse complement.
GGATTCATATATCTCAAGGAAATATCTTCAAGTTCCCATTTGATTCGACTAATTCCTAATCTGTCTGCTAAAGGAGCATAAATTTCTAAAGTCTCTTTTGCAATGTCCCTTTGCTTCTCTGGACGATGATGTTTTAGTGTACGCATATTATGAACACGATCTGCTAATTTAACCAGTATAACTCGTACATCCTGAGCCATTGCCAATAACATTTTACGATGATTTTCAGCTTGATGTTCTTGTTTTGATTTAAATTTGATTTTCCCTAGTTTTGTAACACCATCTACAAGATCTGCTACTTCAGGTGTAAATATTTCAGCGATATCTGTATAAGTGTAATCAGTGTCTTCAATTACGTCATGGAGAAAACCAGTAGCAACGGTAACAGGATCCATTTTTAGATCTGCTAAGATTCCTGCTACCTGAACAGGGTGCATAATATATGCTTCTCCTGATTTGCGTATTTGTCCTCTATGCGCTTCTTCTGCTAAATCATAGGCCTGTTTAACGAAGGCTACATGTTCACTATTCATATATGTCAAACATAGTGCTATGACTTCTTGAGGAGTATAGTCTTTTTTCTGTGACATAGATCCTACCTTCTTTTCTCATGATCTCATTTTAATTCTGTCTTTAGTTTGTAATATGCTTAGTTATAATAGTTAATTATTTTATTCTAATTGATAATAAAACCAGCACTTTTCAGTGCTGGTTCTCTTTTATATTATATCGTTTTTGTATAGCAGTTTCAACTCATGGTTTTTTTGGAACTGCCATGGTTTCTTTAGTATGCATTACTTCCTTCTACACCCTCTAGAAGTGCTACACCATTAGAAGTCCCTATACGAGTAGCACCGGCTTCGATCATCCTTTTGGCATCCTCATAAGTTCTAACGCCTCCAGAAGCTTTAACACCCATCTCTGGTCCTACAGCAGTGCGCATCAGTTTGATATCTTCTACTGTAGCTCCACCAGTTGAGAATCCAGTAGATGTTTTGACGAAATCTGCTCCCGCTCTCTTAGCTATCTCGCAAGCTCGTATTTTTTCATTGTGAGACAGTAAAGAGGTTTCGATAATTACCTTCACTATTGCTTTTTTATCAGCAGCTGTAACAACGGCTCTTATATCATCGTGTACAAGAGAAAAATCTTCGCTCTTCATAGCTCCAATATTGATAACCATATCAACTTCATCTGCTCCATCTTTAATTGCTTGCTTAGTTTCGTTGACTTTAGTAGCTGTAGTATTTGCTCCTAAAGGAAATCCAATAACAGTACAAGTATTGACCGCGGTTCCTTTTAGTAGATCAGAAACATAAGATACCCAAGTTGGATTAATACACACTGCTTTAAAATTATATTTTTTAGCATCCAAACATGCTTGTTGGATATCTAAATCAGTTGACTCCGGTTTTAGTACAGTATGGTCGATATAACTTTTTAAATTTTCTATCATAATGATCCTTCTTTCTTAATATCTATTTTTTATTATTTTTAATCTTCTTCTGGTTTAATAGCTAATATAGCGATCCAGTCGCCCATTTGATTGATCTGCTGAATTTCAAATCCGGTGTTTTTCAAACTAGCAAGTACTTCTTCTTTCTTTTCTATGATAATACCTGAAGACAGGAACTTACCGCCCGGTTTTAAATTTTTAAATGCATCAGGTATAAGAAGCAATATAATTTCCGCTAGAATATTTGCGACTATCATATCCACTTTTACATCGATATCTTTAAGCAAATCATTGGGTTTAACAGATATTTCTGTTTTTAGATTATTCAATTTTATATTGTCATATGCTGATTTGACAGCTACATCATCTAGATCAAATGCTTGAATTTTAGAAGCACCTAACAAGGCACTAGCAATAGTCAAAACACCTGATCCAGTTCCAACGTCTAAAACTGTTTCTCCGCCTCTTAAATTATTTTCAAGGGCTTGTAAACAAAGTTTAGTAGTTGGATGGGTGCCGGTACCAAAAGCCAGTCCCGGATCTAAATAAATAATCTTCTCTGCATCATGTCTTTTTATATAATCTTCCCATTGGGGAACAATTGTCATATATCTAGTAATCGGAACAGGATGGTAATATTTTTTCCAAGCATTAGCCCATTCTTCTTCTACTACATCTTCAGTTGTAACTTCATACTTTTCAATATCCAAATCAAAAGACTTAAGCATTTCAATTTTTTCAATTAAAGCCATTTTCGTTGCTTTTGAAGCAGCATCCCCATAAAAATATCCCTTAATAACAACTCCGTCAGCTGGAAAAGATTTTTCATCTAATGCCCATAATGTATCAAATCCGTACTCTGGAAGTGATAAAAAGTCTTTTCTGTCAGCCACGGAGACACCAGCTGAACCTAATTCGATTAATATGTTTGATACTGCTTCTGTAGCTTCTCCATTAATATGAACTTTAAATTCTTTCCACTCCGTCATTTGATTCATCCTTTTTAATTTGTTCGATAAATGATTCTTCTTCGTCAAGCATCATTTTAACTTTTTCTTCATCATATCGATTTATTGATTTCAAAGTTTGGATAGTTCCTTCAAGATTATGTTCATTCCATCTTAAACTGAATTCTCCAGTAACATTATCATCAGAAAATTTCTTCAACTCAACTATGCCTTCCTCAGCTATGATATTCAGCTGCTTTAAGCATGCATACACATGTCCTTTTTCTATACCAGTATGACTGTTTATTGGAATGGAAGCTAAATAATTCTGAGGTTTGACGTGAGCATACGCTGGATCATAGAAGCAAATAACGTCTTCAAATTGAATACTTCCAGGCTGATTAGTCTGTCCAATTACATCTTGTACTTGAAGTGAATCATCTACTTTAGTGTTAAAAGTTATAAATAATTCTATTACCTGAATAATTCATAACTCTGTATTTTAAGTAAATCTCTTAAAAAAATCATTCTCGCTTTATTTATTTTGATAACTTTTGCCCAAAACAATCTTTTTAAAGATTCTTTTCATTTTTGTAAGTGCCCAAAAATTACTTTTGTATAATTTTGGGCACACTTATCCCTTGGAACTTTTCTCTTAAAAAAATAGTATCCGCTTAGTTTATACCCATGAATGGGACCGCCTCAGGCGGTCGAAGACAGCATAGAATTCTTTATGATAAACGTGATAACTAGACAGTTTAAGATAGACTTGCCTACCTGTTTGGACAAGTTTCCCGGCTACTTTAAGTAATTTCAGTCGTATGGATTGAACAGTCAGACCTTTATCTCGTTCATCAAACCCAATCGTCTTTAAAAAGTTGATGAGGTTATAAGCGAGTAAACTCATTAACATCCTTACATGATTTTCTAAGAAGCGTGGACTATCGGTTTTATCAAAATAAAATCCTGCTTTCGCTTCTTTGATAAAGTTTTCCATCGTTCCACGTTTGGCATAAAGAGAGAATATGACTTCAGGGGATACATTTTTTGATAGGTTTGTCACAATAAATGTATGCTGAAAAAGGAGTTCTCCTCCTTCTCGAACAGAACGAATGCAGAGACGACGAGGTTTTGACCATGACTTAGCTTGATAAGGTACTGAAAAGTACTGCACTTCTCTCTCTTCCCATTTCTGATTTTCACCATATAGAACTGATTTTTCAGCTAGTTGACTCACTTTTTTATTGTTCTTTAAACGAATAACATAGTGGCTATTGTTGGCTTCACAAGCTTCATACACCTCTGGTGTTGCAAATCCACTATCTCCACGAACGAGTATGTCGGTATTCGGTAAGGAGTGATTATAATGCTGCAGTAAAGGTTCTATGAAAGCTTTTACACCTTTAGATGTGTATTGATTTCCTGAACGTAGTTCAGCTTTTAAGAAATCTCCAGTCAGTCCATCAAAGGCAACTAGAGGATGATATCCATAAGTTTGATAGTGGGCATTATAATCGGTTTGTTCTTGATTTCCAAAGGTATCTGAGTGTGTTGAATCAATATCAATGATCAACTCGGTATCATTACGAATCAGACGCGCTTTATCAATTAATGATTGATTTAATGACTGTAACTGATCTAAGTTCTCTTCTGAAAAACGGTCTAGAAATCGCGAAAGCGACGATTGCGAGGCTAACTGATTTCTACCTAGAATAACTTGAAATACTGGATCATGTCTTAATATATTAGCCGAAGAGTCTGTCGAATAACCAGCCGTTAGCTGCATAATAAGCTGCTCAAAAATTGCTAGATTATCATGTATGAAGTAAGCACGATTTTCTTTTAAGTGAAGTAGTCGTTTAGCTAAATCAGAGAAACCAAAGGTATTCATTAGTTCTTTAACTAAGACCAAACCGGAATCACTAGATAAGCGTCCACCTGTATGCGAAATGGTAATGTTAGAATTGAATTTAATCTGTTTTTTGTGTAAGCTAGTCATTAGAAGAACTCCTTTTCTTATGGTTGGTTTCGACACCTTTACCATATCAGAATGGAGTTCTTTTTTCATCACTTAACAGGTGAAACAATAAAAGTATCATAGTGCCTGCCATTAGGCAGTGTTTCCACGATTCAAGCAAAAGTATGAATTATCTAGGCTATTATTCTATTATTGGTATTTTTAATTACTCTCCACTGGAAAACTGGAAAAAGTTTTTTCAATTCAGTATCTATATATGTTGCGAGATCTTGTTTCAAAACTTAACCTCCTACTCTATTTATACCCTATTCTAACATAGTTTTCCATCCATTATCCATGGAAACCTTTCCTCGCTTTTTAGATAGATATGGATTTCCAGATACCGTATAACGTAAGTTTGCTTCTGTCCATTCACCTTTATTTGGTATACCGATTCTTGGAGAAGCCTCAATATGAATCGGTTCTAGTTTCTTACTCAAATCTAAGTATAGAGGTTTTTCGAATATACTGAGTCCATTATCTTCCATTGAAATATTTAAAGCTTTCGTCAATTTACCTGGACCATTTGTCAAATCAACTCCATTTTTTTTACGATTCAATTGCATTAATTTTTCCCCTTCGTTTGGCTCAACTGCTCTAATCAGTACAGCATGAGCTACTCCTTCAGGTTGAGTAACTATATTTAACATCTTATGAGTATGCATCTGATAGATATAAACTGTTCCAGCTTTCTGATACATGGAGTGTAACCTAGGAGTCCTTTTGCCTAAATAACTATGTGCTGCCGCATCTTCATAACCTAAGTACGCTTCTGTTTCAACAATCCAACCAGACATTACTCCTGAATCTGTCTCTTTAACCAATAAATGACCTAATAATTGTTGAGCGATCTCTTCTGTTGACTTACTAGCATCTGTGATATCAAACATTTTTCTGTACTCATCCTTTATCATTCACTTTCTTTTACAAGCTCTATTAATGTATAAAAAAAGCATGCTGAATATCAACATGCTTAAATTTTAACCTTCTGCTTCATAGCTTGTTTCTATATAATCAATGCGTATTTCCAGAACTCTTCTATTTTTGACCTCTGTAACTGACACATCCATATTTTTATATATAAACTGATCACCCTCAAAAGGCACTCTATTTAATTCTTCTATAACAAATCCACTGACAGTATTAGAGATGAAATCGTCTGAGCTATCCAGATGAAATAAATCAAAAAGTTTTTCTAATTTTACGGTTCCTTTAACGATATAACTTAATCCATCATTCAATTCAATGATTTCTTCTTCGATTACATCAGATTCATCCCAGATTTCTCCAACCAGCTCTTCTAAGACGTCTTCCATTGTAGCGATTCCAACGGTTCCACCATGTTCATCCGTTACAATTGCCATATGAGTTTTTTTAAGCTGCATTGTTCGAAGCAGCTTAGATAAATTCATTACCGGTGGAACATAAATAACTTCTTTAACAATCGTTAATATTGAGGTATCTTTGCCTGTACGTACTTTAGCTTTCAGATAGCGATTAAAGTCTTTTTCGTGTAAAATTCCTACCACATGATCAATTGTATCATCATAAATGATTAGTCTGGAAAAGTTATGTCTATTAAATAATTCTTCTATCTTCGAATCCTCTTCATTTACATCGCAACCAATAACGTCTACTCGAGGCATCAGTATAGAGGAAACTTCTAAATCATCAAATTCTATAGCTGATCTGACAAGTTGATGTTCATGGTCTTCAATACTTCCACCTATTTCTGCCTGATCGACCATAGAAAGTAATTCATCTTCACTGATTGTTTCCAGATTTTCAAAATTGAACACTCTATCGAGTAAAAGTCTCCATTTTTCAAAAAACCAGATAGCTGGTCTAAATAAATTCATCAAAACCTGAATAATTGGTGAAGAAAATTTAGCGATTGTTTCAGATTTCTCTTTAGCAATCGTTTTTGGTGTAATCTCACCGAATATTAGCACAATAATGGTAATCACAATAGTAGCAATTGTTGCGCCGTATGTTGGAAACCATTTAACAAATAATAAAGTAGCAATTGCAGACGTCGCAATATTCACAATATTGTTACCGATTAAAATCGTAGACAATACGGAATCAAAGTTCTCTGCTAAGTGTAAGGTTCTTTTTGCTTTCTTGTCACCATTTTCTGCTTCATTTTTCAATCTAATTCGGTTCGCCGATGTAAAAGCTGTTTCCGAAGAAGAAAAATAAGCTGATAAAAAAATCAACACAATTAATAATAATATGCTCGATAAATCTCCACTGTCCATTAAGATGGACTTCCCCCTTTATAATCTTTTTATATATTGTATCATAACAATATTTGATTTTTATTAAATTTATTATACTTTTTTAAATTTCAAAGATGGGAAGTCGCCTGACTCCCCATCTCTACTACATTATTTTAAAATAGATTTATAAAAAACTTCATACTTAAATTAATGATGGTTTACTATTCATTACTCATCATCAAGGTTTAATACTGCCATGAACGCTTCTTGAGGAATTTCTACATTACCGACATTCTTCATACGTTTTTTACCGGCTTTTTGTTTCTTCAAAAGTTTCTGACGACGAGTCACGTCCCCACCATATAGTTTAGCTGTAACATCTTTACGGTAAGCTTTAACTGTTGAGCGGGCAACAATATTCTGTCCAATTGCCGCTTGGATAGGGATCTCAAATTGTTGCCGTGGGATTGTCTGTTTCAGCTGTTCTACAACTGATTTTCCTCGACCATAAGAAAAGTCTTTATGCACAATAAAACTCAATGCGTCGACTGTTTCTCCATGAATAAGAATATCCATTTTAACCAGTTCACTTACACGGTATCCTGCTTCAGCATAATCCAACGAAGCGTATCCTTTTGTACTGGATTTCAAACGATCAAAGAAGTCATATACAATTTCTGATAGAGGAATGAAGTAAGCAACATTCACCCGAATATCATCTAGATATTCCATTGTAATGAATTCTCCCCGTTTACGTTGTGCAATTTCCATCACTGCTCCAACATAATCATTTGGAACGGTGATAGTAGCTTTTACATATGGCTCTTCTACTGATTCGATTTCTTGTGGTGTTGGCATATCAGCAGGATTTGAAACTTCAATTTTTTCACCATCTGTTTTGTTGATGTGATAGATAACCGATGGAGCGGTAGTAATCAGATCTAAATTGAATTCACGTTCTAAACGTTCCTGTATGACATCCATATGCAACATACCTAAGAAACCACAACGGAACCCAAATCCTAAAGCTTGAGATGTTTCAGCTTCATACTGAAGGGCAGCATCGTTCAATTGCAGTCTTTCCAGCGCTTCTCTAAGATCCTCATATTTAGCTGAATCTGTCGGATACATTCCACAGAAAACCATTGGGTTCATCTGACGATATCCTGGTAGAGCCTTAGTAGTTGGATTATTTGCAAGGGTAATCGTATCTCCGACTCGAGTATCTTTAACTGTTTTTATATTTGCTGTTACAAATCCAACATCTCCAACCATCAAATAATCTCTGGAAAGAGGTTTCGGAGAGAAAATCCCTAAATCAGTAACTTCAAATTTCTTACCGTTACTTAGTATTTGGATTGTATCTCCTTTACTTAAGACACCATCCATTACTCTAATATTCAAAACAACTCCTCGATAAGGATCATAGGCAGAGTCAAATATCAGAGCTTGAAGCGGATTATCAATATCCCCTTCTGGTGCTGGGACTTTTTGTACAATTTGTTCCAAGATATCTTCAATACCGATACCAGACTTAGCACTAGATAAAACAGCCTCGCTAGCATCTAATCCAATAATATCTTCGATTTCTTTGCGAACTCTTTCAGGATCAGCGGCTGGCAGATCAATCTTATTGATTACTGGCAAGATTTCCAGTTCATTATCTAAAGCAAGATAAACATTGGCTAATGTTTGAGCTTCTACACCTTGTGCTGCATCAACTACCAAAATAGCCCCTTCACATGCAGCTAAACTTCTTGATACTTCATATGTGAAATCCACATGACCGGGTGTATCGATGAGATGAAGAATATACGTTTCTCCATTTTTAGCAGTATACTGTAATTCAACTGTATTCAGCTTAATGGTAATACCACGTTCTCGTTCTAGATCCATTGAATCCAATAACTGATCTTGCATTTCTCTATCCGCAACTGTATGTGTCAATTGTAGTATGCGATCTGCTAGAGTAGATTTACCGTGATCGACATGTGCAATGATTGAAAAATTTCTTATTTGTTTTTGTCTCTTTCGAGCTTCATTTTTATCCATTATATTAAATCCTCATTCCTTCGTCTTCACAGGCGTTCTTACCTATTATACCAACGATTAGAACAGAGTACAATCAAATTAGCAGACATATAATAAGGAGATGGCCGACAGCCATCTCCTTATTTGTTACTTATGCTTATCTTTGAAGGCATCCTTTACCTTTGAAAAAAACGAACCTTCATCTTGTTCAATAATCTCATCATACTCACTAACTTTAGCAAATTTTCTTAGCTGTTCAGCTTGTTCTTGATTTATTTTTTTAGGAATCTCAACATTTACTGTGATATGCTGATCTCCGTTACCTGTTCCACGTAAGCGTGGTGCTCCTTTTCCTTTTAAGCGGAAAGTAGTACCTGGCTGAGTACCTGAAGGTATCTTAAATTTAACTTTACCATGGACAGTGGGAACTTCAAGTTCATCTCCTAATGTTGCTTGAACCATATTGATTGGTAATTCGTAATAGATCTCCGTACCTCTTCTTTTGAATTGATCAGATGATGCTACTCTAAAGACTACATAAAGGTCCCCGTAAGGTCCACCGTTTTTCCCAGCATCTCCCTGATTTTGAAGACGCATTTGGTTTCCATCTTCAACACCAGCTGGTACTGTAACTTTTACAGAATGCTGTTCTTTAGTATGTCCAGTTCCATGACAAACTTCACATTTTTCTTTGATTTCCTGACCAGTTCCATGACAAGTTGGACAAGTCTGTTGCGTCATCACACGACCAAATGGAGTATTTCTTTCTACGTTGATAGCTCCTGCACCACCACATTGAGAACATGTTTGAGGACTAGTACCAGGTTTTGCGCCACTACCGCCACAGTTGTTACATTCTTCTTCTCTTCTATAACGAATCGTAGTTTCTTTCCCAAAAATAGCTTCTTCAAATTTAAGATCTAAAACATATTGAAGATCTTCTCCTTGCATGGGAGCATTAGGATTTCTGGATCTTCTTCCGCCACCACCAAAGAATTGTTCAAATATATCTTCAAATCCACCGCCGCCGAAGCCGCCAGCTCCACCAAATCCGCCACCAGCTCCAAAATTTGGATCAGTAGAAGCATGTCCGTATTGATCATAAGCAGCTCGTTTTTGTTCATCACTTAATACTTCATAAGCTTCAGTGATTTTTTTGAACATTTCATCAGCATTTGATTCTTCACTAATATCTGGATGATACTTTTTTGATAATTTTCTATATGCTTTTTTTATTTCATCTTTTGAGGCATCTTTTGATACCCCTAAAAGATCATAATAATCTTCTTTTGCCGGCATTTTATTCCTCCATACTCTAAAGAGTTGCTAGATGTATTCTATATATGACTATACTATACTTAGAATAAAAAGCCAAAAGCACTAAGCTTTGGCTTTTTATTTGAACTATTCGTCTGCTTAGTCAACTTACTACTACCTCTATTTTAGGTAGTAAGTTATTTCCCTTTAAAGAAATTTATTTATCTTCATCGTCAACTTCTTCAAATTCAGCATCTACAACTCCATCGTCTGAAGTTCCTTCACTACCAGCTTCTCCACCTTGTGCTTCAGCTTGCTCAGCTGCTGCTTGTTCGTAAAGTTTAACTGACATTTCTTGAACGATTTCGTTCAATGCATCTCTTTTAGATTTAATTGCTTCGAAATCATCATTCTCTAAAGCAGTTTTTAATTCATCACGAGCTTCTTCAGCTTTTTTAACATCAGCTTCATCGACTTTGCCATCTAAATCTTTCAATGTTTTATCAATTTGGAAAACTAACTGATCTGCTTCATTACGGATTTCAACTTCTTCTTTGCGTTTTTTGTCTGCTTCAGCATTTTCTTCAGCTTCTTTGACCATGCGTTCAATTTCTTCATCAGAAAGACCTGAAGAAGATTTGATTGTAATATTTTGTTCTTTACCAGTACCTAAATCTTTAGCAGATACATTCACGATACCATTTTTATCAATATCAAATTTAACTTCGATTTGAGGTACACCACGAGGTGCAGCTGGTATATCAGTTAATTGGAAACGTCCTAAAGTTTTATTATCTTTAGCCATTGGACGCTCACCTTGAAGTACATGTACATCTACAGCTGGTTGATTGTCAGCAGCAGTTGAGAAAGTTTGAGATTTACTTGTTGGAATCGTAGTGTTACGATCGATCAATTTTGTAAACACGCCACCCATTGTTTCAATACCTAGTGATAAAGGCGTTACATCTAATAACACGATATCCTTAACATCACCAGAAATCACTCCACCTTGGATAGCAGCTCCCATAGCTACAACTTCATCAGGGTTTACAGAACGGTTAGGTTCTTTACCTGTTTCTTTTTTCACTGCATCAACAACAGCAGGAATACGAGTAGATCCACCAACAAGAATAACTTGGTCAATATCTGATTGAGAAAGACCCGCATCTTTAAGTGCTTGACGAACAGGTTGTTTTGTTCTTTCAACTAAATCATCAGTAATTTCATCAAACTTAGCACGTGTTAATGTTACTTCTAAATGAAGTGGTCCTGCTTCTCCCGCACTAATGAATGGTAAACTAATTTGAGTTGAAGATACACCTGATAAATCTTTTTTAGCTTTTTCAGCAGCATCTTTCAGACGTTGTAACGCCATTTTATCTTTTGAAAGGTCTACCCCATTCTCTTTTTTGAATTCAGCAACAAGGTAATCAATGATTTTTTCATCGAAGTCATCTCCACCTAATCGGTTATCACCAGCAGTAGACATTACTTCGAATACTCCATCTCCTAATTCAAGAATAGAAACATCGAAAGTTCCTCCACCTAAGTCAAAAACCAGAATTTTTTCATCTGTATCAACCTTGTCTAACCCATAAGCTAGAGATGCAGCAGTTGGTTCATTAACGATACGATCTACTTCTAATCCCGCAATTTTACCAGCATCTTTTGTAGCTTGACGTTGAGAATCGTTGAAGTAAGCAGGTACAGTGATAACTGCATTTGTTACTTCTTCACCAAGATAGTCTTCCGCATAAGCTTTTAGATGTTGAAGAATGAAAGCTGACACTTGTTGAGGCGAATATTCTTTTCCTTCAGCTTCAACTTTATAATCTTCACCCATGTGGCGTTTAATTGAAATGACTGTATTTGGGTTAGTGATAGCTTGTCTTTTAGCTACTTCTCCAACTTGAATTTCTCCATCTTTGAATGAAACAACAGAAGGTGTTGTTCGGTTCCCTTCTTTGTTCGGAATAATTTTAGATTCTCCACCTTCAAGAACCGCTACTGCAGAGTTTGTTGTTCCTAAATCAATACCAATAATTTTTCCCATGATATACTCACCTTTACTTCATAAATTTTTTGTTTTAATTTTTGAATCTGATTTTAGAATTTACTGATAGACAGCGACTTTTGCTGCACGTAATACACGATCATGCAGTTTATAACCTTTTTCGAAAACCTGTGCGACTGTTCCACTGTCCTCTTCACTATCCGCCGGCACTTGTGTATATGCTTCATGATAATTTGGATCAAAAGGTTTGCCCTCAGCATCAATAACTTCAATTCCTTCTGACTTAAGAGCTTGGTCAATACTTTCAATTACCATTTCAACACCCTTTTTAAGGTTTTTACCAGCTTCATCTTCTACTTGAATTGTAAGTGCTCGTTCCATATTATCAAGAGCGGGTAATAAGTTTTTAGCAAGATCTTGAGAACGATATCTAGTTGCCAGTTCTCTGTCTCGCTGATTCCTTTTTTGAATATTTGCCAGTTCAGCTTGTAATCTTAAATAACGATCTTCTGTTTCGCTTAACTGCTGTTTAGTCTGTTCAAGTTCTGCTTGAATCGGATCTTCTTCATTAACCTCAGCTTGTTCTGCTGTTTCTTCTTCAAGGATTTGATCTTCCAGTTCTTCATTAGAACGACTATTCATTTCTTCATTCTTTTCCTTCATTATTGTCCCTCACTTTTAAATCTCTATTCTAAATAAAACTTGAGTAAAGTATCTGCTAGTTGCTTCCTGAAAACTTCCAATACTCCAAATGTCTGAGCATATGGCATACTTGTTGGTCCTAATACCGCTATGATTCCATCACCATGACCATCTACTTTATAGGTAGCTGTGACTAAACTGAAATCATCAAATAACTCATGATTCAATTCTGTTCCGATCTTCACTTCAAAATCTTGTGTTGCTTTACTTAATATTCTATTCAAATCTAACTCATTATCTAATAATTCATATAATGACTTCAATTTCTTCCTATCCATATGATCAGTGAAATCAAGCAAGTTTGTCTTACCAGATATATGCAATCGATCTTCTTTAGGCTGTCCAAAGACTTCTTCGATTGTTATTAACATATCTTTTGCTGATGAAGCATACTTTTCTACTAATAACGGTATATCGTTTTGAAGCTTAAAGTAGACTTCATACAAAGAATATCCAACTAAATGTTGATTGAATATATTTGTTACTTTTTCAATATCTGATTCATTCACTTGCTTTGAAATGCGAAAAACAGTATTTTCTATCGCACCAGTATCAGTTTGAATGATAGCCATAACTTGATGATTATTCAGTAAAACTAACCTAAAGCCGGTTAACTTACTTGTTTTTCCTTGAGGCCCTAAGACAAAAGCAGTATAACTTGTCAATTGTGACAATAACTGAGCAGACTGATGAAATAAGTCATCCATCTGACGAACATGATTACCGAATGCTTTGTTGATCATAACAATCTGATCCTTTTCAACTTGTTTAGGTTGAATAAGATGATCTATATAAAAACGATACCCTTTTAAGGATGGAATTCTTCCTGAAGAAGAATGTGTTTTTTCTATAAATCCCATTTTTTCAAGAGAACTCATTTCGTTTCTGATTGTTGCAGAGCTAGCTTCGATATTTGTTTCGTCTACTAACTTTTTGGATCCTACTGGCAGACTCGTTGAAGTGAAAAGCCTAATGATAGTCTCCAGAATGATCAATTGTCTCTCTGTCAACATGTGCATCATCTCCCTAAGCACGGTTAGAGACATCTTAATTTTTTAGTTGTTCGAGAATCATATAACAATATACTATTCTCATTAAATTAGCACTCGACTTATCCGAGTGCTAACACATTTATAATTTAACAAAAGAGCATCAACTTGTCAACTATAAAATTTGATTTGTTTTGACCTTTGCCAAAACTTCTCTAGAATCTATTTCATCTTGTTGTAATTGCTTGATTAGAGACTCTATAGAGTCGTATCTAATTTCATCTCTAAGATATTTAACCCATTTTATTCGTACATTTTCCCCATAAATTTCATTTTTAAAATCAAACAAATGAACTTCAACAGAAAGATTTTTTCTATATCCGAATGTGGGATTATATCCAATGGAAGCCATCCCGTCATACCAGACATTATTTACGAACAACTTGACTGCATATACTCCGATTTTAGGCATAAACACATCTGGATCTGACAATATATTGGCGGTCGGATAGCCTAGTGTTCTTCCTCTTGCATCACCATGTATGACAAATCCGCTCGTTTCATATAAATATCCAAGTAGCTCATTTGCTTTCGTTAACTTTCCGTCAAGGATAGCTTGTCTAATTCGTGAAGAGCTGATTTTCTGGTTCGAATCATCTTGTTTTTCTATTTTGAAAATATCAAATCTATTTTTAGCATACTGGTCAAGGTTGTCCATATTAGCGATATCCGCTTTACCATAAGTATAATCAAATCCAGCAACGACTGCTTTGGCATGCCAACCTACGATATACTGATCTACAAATTCTTGAGGTGGTAATGAACCGAAACTAGATGTAAAATCTACTTCATACAAAATATCTACTCCCAGTTCTGCAATCAGTTTCTCTTTTCTTTCCATTGTTGTCAGATAAGAATGATATTCAGGATCAAATTTCTTATATACAAAAGCGGGGTGTCTATTGAAAGTCATCAATGCTGCTTTTATACCTCTTTCGTTTGCAATTTCCACTCCTGTTTCAATAACTTTCTGATGTCCTTTATGAATGCCATCAAAAAATCCGAGAATCAAGACAATATCTTCCTGGATAATTTCTGATGGATCATATGGATGATGAATTTTAATAATGTCCACGTTGTCACCTACAATTCTGTTCTTAATACTTTAACTGGTTTTAATAAGTCTAATTTATTTGGATGATCCGAATAAATCGCAACAGCTTTTTGTTTTAGATAAAATACTACCGGCATTTTGATATTTTCTGGAACTTGATTTTTAGGAATCAAAGATCCATTTTTTACTCTAGACCACTCTTCTTCATTCAGATGATACGCTGAAAAAGAAGTTAAAGCAGATTCTAAAGGATTAATTATTTTTTCTAGTTCCGAATTGTCCATAGCTTGCTTAACTTGCGCTAAAGTGAAAGAATCAGATGAGTGATATCCGCCACTTTCTGTTCTCGTCAATTTAGACATATGTGATGGATACCCTAAATATTCTCCCGTATCAACTGCCAATGTCCTTACGTATGTCCCTTTACTGCAACTTACTTTGAATGCAAAAGAAGCAGTACTTTCTTCACTATTGTAGGAAATATTAGATATTCGCTCGTAGTTATAGATGTTGACTGACCTTGATGGTCTATCAACTGTTTCTCCAGCTCTTGCATATTCATATAACCTTCTACCATTTACTTTTACAGCAGAATACATTGGAGGGGTTTGAATAATTTCACCAATGAAAGAATCCATCGCTTTATCAATATCCTCTAATTTCAATTGGTCGTCAACTGTTTTACTTAGAACGGTTTCTCCTGAACCGTCCTCAGTTGTTGTGGAATACCCAAGGGTAATTTCACCCTCGTATGTCTTCTTAGAGTTCACCATATATTCCAAAACTTTTGTTGCTTTTCCTATCGCAATTGGTAATACACCTTCTACGTCAGGATCTAACGTTCCTGAATGTCCAATCTTTTTAGTTTTTAAAATTTTCCTCATTTTAAAAACACAATCATGACTAGTCATCCCTTTTTCTTTCCACAAAGGTATGATTCCTTCCAAACGAACCCCTCCACTACTTGTTAATTACGTATACCTTATTCAGATATGTAAATTGACCATACATGGAAAAAGAGAACCCATGTCAATAAAGACAACTGATTCTCTTTCCATTTAGATCAATTAATAATAAAAATGAATATCACTTATTTAATCATTATTTTTTAACTGATTCAATAATTCATCAATGTGATTTCCATATGCTACAGATTCGTCTCTAGCGAAAAATAATTCAGGCGTTTTATGAATAGATAAACGACTTCCCAATTCTTTTCTGATCAATCCTTTAGCTTTAACCAAGCCTTCTTGAGTTTCAGAAACAGTTTTTTCATCTTCACTTAGAGTACTGTAATATACTGTAGCTTGCTGTAGATCTCCAGTAACTTCCACATCAGTAATTGTAATCCCTTGAACTCTTGGATCTCTTACTCTTTTTTGCAAGATATCATTAACTTCTCTTTGGATTTCCTGGGAGACTCGACCAACTCTATAATTTGGCATATTTGCTCACCTGTCCTTTGATCTGTTTTAAACAATGTATTTCATAAATAATATACGAATACATTTAATAATATAGGATTATCTTTCGATTTCAACCATTTCAAATGCTTCGATAACATCATCAACTTTGATATCGTTATAACCTTCTATTGTTATTCCACATTCAAAACCAGTTCTTACTTCTTTTGCATCATCTTTAAATCGTTTTAAGCTAGATAATTCGCCTTCATATTGAACAATTCCATTACGAACTAAACGAATTGAGCTGTTACGTTTGATTACACCATCGCTTACGAAACAACCAGCAATCGTTCCTACCTTAGAAACACTATAGGTTTCTCTAACAGTTGCTTGTCCAGTAACTTGTTCTTCAAATTCCGGATCCAGCATACCTGTCATAGCTGATTCGATTTCATCAATCGCATTGTAGATTACTCGATGAGTTCTAATATCTACTTCTTCACGGTTAGCACTTTCGCTTGCCTGAACTGTTGGGCGAACGTTAAAGCCAATGATAATCGCAGAACTTGCAGAAGCAAGGGTAACATCACTTTCATTAATTGCTCCAACTCCAGTATGAATAATATTGACTTTCACACCTTCAACTTCAATTTTCTGAAGACTTGAAGCTAACGCTTCAACGGATCCTTGCACATCTGCTTTAATGATAACATTTACTGCTTTGATCTCGCCTTCTTCAAGACTTTCAAACAGATTCTCAAGAGTTACTTTATTTGTTGTAGAACGTTTTGCTTCGTTAGCCGCAGTAGCTCTTGACTCTCCAACTTGTCTAGCTGTTTTCTCATCTTCAAAGACCACAAAACGATCACCAGCTTGTGGAGCAATATTTAACCCTGTAATTTCAACCGGTGTAGATGGTGAAGCATGTTTCACTCTACGTCCTTTATCATTTGTCATTGTGCGGACACGCCCAAAAGCGTTTCCTACAACAATCGGATCACCTTGAGATAGTGTTCCCTCTTGGACTAGTAGAGTCGCAATAGGGCCTTTAGCTTTATCTAATCTTGCTTCAATGACAGAACCAAGTGCCGGGCGCTTAGGATCAGCTTTGAGTTCTTCGATTTCTGCTACTAATAAAACCATATCTAATAGTTCTTCTAGGTTTTTATTGAATAAGGCAGAAATCTGTACGAATATAGTATCTCCACCCCAATCTTCAGGAATCAATTCATATTCTGTCAATTCTTGCATTACTCGGTCAGGATTAGCACCTGGCTTATCTATTTTATTAACTGCTACAATAATTGGAACTTCAGCAGCTTTTGCGTGGTTTATTGCTTCAACTGTTTGCGGCATAACGCCATCATCTGCTGCTACAACAATTATAGCAATATCTGTAATGTCAGCTCCACGAGCACGCATTGTGGTAAATGCAGCATGTCCAGGTGTATCCAAGAAAGTTATCAATTTACCTTTTTCTTCAACTTGATAAGCTCCAATATGCTGGGTAATTCCTCCAGCTTCACCTTCCGTTACGTTAGTATGACGTAACGTATCCAATAAAGTTGTTTTACCGTGGTCAACATGTCCCATAATTGTAACTGTGGCAGGTCGAGTTACTAAATTTTCTTCAACAACTTCCTGATTGAAAAAGGTATCAAAATCAGTTAAGTCTACTTGTACTTTTTCTTCTGTTTCAATTCCATAGTCAGCCGCAAGTAACTCAATCGTATCTTTATCTAATGACTGATTCTGAGTAGCAACGACACCCATCAAGAAAAGTTTTTTAACGATTTCAGCAGGTTCGCGATGAATTTTCTTAGCGATCTCAGCTACTGTATTACCATCAGTATACTCTAATACTTTTGGCAATTCTCTTACTTTACGTGGAGTTGGAGTAGCTTGAGACTGCTGCTGATTCTTTTTGCCTTTGCGCTTTCTACCAGCTGGTCCACCATTTATTCCACGATGTTGACGAGAACTTCTTCTTTTTTTAGATTGTTGAAATTGCTGTTTTTGTTGTTCATCTGTTGTTCTTTTTTGAACAGTTGGTTCTTGAGTTGTTTTTTGAGTGTTTTTGCTTTGAGTATTATTCGGTTTTTTTGTTGCTCGATTTTGTGTTTGTATGTTATTTTGTCCTTTACTATTTTGAGATTTATCAGCACCAGCACGATTTTCTTTTTGAGTATTCGACTGGTTTCTGACAGAGTTATTCGATTTTTTTGAATTATTGTTCGTTTGAGTATTTTTATTTGGTGCTTTAGTTTTATTTCCAGCTGGTTGACTAGTTGTAGCAGAAGCGGGTTTAACAGCTAAAGCTTTATTCAGTTTTTCAACATCACTGTCATTCATCGTAGACATATGACTCTTATAATCGATACCTATTTCTTTAGCCTTTTCGATTATTTTCTTACTTTCGACATTTTTTTCTTTTGCAAATTCATAGACGCGTTTTTTGCCCATGCAATCACCTTCCTATTCCTATTATTGCAATTTTTGAAGGGACTGTGCAAATCCTCCGTCTGTAATTGCAACCACTGTTCGTATTTTCCCGATAGCTTTCGATAAATCTCCACGACTAAAGTCAGTCAGCACTGGGATACGATAGTGTTCACATTTATTCAAAAATTGCTTTACTGTATTTTCACTTGCATCAGAAGCTAGTACAACAACTTTAGCTTCATGACTTCTGACAGCATTGAGTACTAATGCTTCTCCTGAAATTAAATTACCTGAACGTTGAGCAA
Source organism: Marinilactibacillus sp. 15R (assembly GCF_001895285.1). Lineage (NCBI taxonomy): Bacteria > Bacillati > Bacillota > Bacilli > Lactobacillales > Carnobacteriaceae > Marinilactibacillus > Marinilactibacillus sp. 15R. The sequence goes on along the minus strand of NZ_CP017761.1, from coordinate 1,819,187 downwards.
GACCAAGTAAATTTAAACTTTTTTGCTTATTATCCATTTTTCAATTCCGATCTTGCTTTTTGATACTCTACATAAGAGAGTAATTCTTCATAAAAAGCTGCATCTATTTTCGTGTTCAGCGCTTGATCAAGAGAGTTTTTATTTTGAGCTTGCTTTACTAGGATTGGATCAAGAGAAATATAAGCCCCTCGTCCATTTTTTTTCCCAGTGGGATCAATTGAAACATTTCCTTCTTTATCTCTGACCAATCGTACCATCTCTTTTTTTGGCTTCATTTCGTTAGAAGCCACACATTTTCTCATTGGAACTTTACGTTGCCGCATACTCATCCCACCTTTAACAAAACTTAACAAACTACTTTAGACTACATCTGTCAGACAGTTTGAATTAAGAGTTCTCTTCATCAGTTTCTTCGCTGATTTCTTCAATTTCATCTATATCAATCTCAGCATCGATTTCTTCATCCATACCATCTCTTTTTTCTGCGGATTGAATCATATCTTCCATGTCTTCTGGATTTAATTCACCTTTTTCAAAGTCACCATCATTTAATGGGTCTAATGGTTGTTGGTCCATCCCAGTTGCCACTTCTTCAGCATATATATCTGAATTATTATTTGCTGCATCTGAAACTTGTATTTCGTCTATATCTTCAACGTCTACACCGGCCGCAGCATCAAAGAAAGATTGATCTGGATTTTCCAAAGAATCTACCTCTTGCTCTGCTACTTCTTCTCCATCATTCAACGCTTCAAAAAATGAGTCATTTGTTAGATCTTCAGCTTCTTCTTCCAAGTTACTCATATCGCTTTCTGATTTGATATCAATCTTAAAACCTGTTAATTTAGCAGCCAGACGAACATTTTGTCCTCTTTTACCAATTGCTAAAGAAAGCTGATAGTCTGGAACTACGATTACACAACTTTTATTTTCTTTATCAAACATTACTTCAAGCACTTGAGCAGGATTCAATGCATTTTTGATAAATATTGCTGGATCTTCATCCCATTCTACAATATCCATATTCTCACCATTCAACTCATTAACGATTGCTTGTACTCGAGTTCCTTTTGGTCCAACACAAGTTCCAACTGGGTCTACATTTTCGTCTCGAGACATAACAGCAATTTTAGAGCGATCTCCTGCTTCGCGAGCTATTGATACAACTTCCACTGTACCATCGAAAATTTCGGGTACTTCTTGTTCGAAAAGACGTTTAATCAAATTTGGATGGGTTCTACTGACAAATACTTGTGGTCCCTTAGTAGAGTTTTCAACATTACTTACATATACCTTGATGCGGTCATGTGTATGGTAACGTTCATTTTCTATCTGATCACGTTTTGATAAAACAGCTTCAACCTTACCTAAATTGATATATATAAAACGATTATCTTGTCTTTCAACCGTTCCAGTCATCAAATCATCAGCATACTCAATATACTCATTATATACTATTGAGCGTTCAGCTTCGCGCATTCTTTGCATAATCACTTGTTTAGCTGTTTGGGCAGCAATTCTACCAAAGTTTTTTGGTGTGACTTCGAATCTTATCTTATCACCGACTTCATAAGCTTTGTTGATTTCAAGCGCATCAGTCAAACTAATTTCTAATTGTGAATCATATACTTCTTCCGAAACTTCTCTGACTTGATATACTTTGATTTCTCCGTTGTCATCATCAAATTCAACTTCGACATTCTGAGCTGTTCCATAATTACGTTTATATGCAGAAACTAATGCAGCTTCTAATGCCTCAATAACGACCTCTTTGGAAATACCTTTTTCTTTTTCAAGTGTTTCAAGGGCTGCTACTAACTCTTTACTCATCATTTTACTCCCTTTATTAATTTTTTTCATCTAAGAACAAACAAAATCAGAATTTAATAGCTAATCTTGCTTTAGCAATATTGGATCTGTCAATTACTAACTCTTTCTCTCTAGTCTTGATTCTGATAACTAATGTGAGTGAGTCTTCGTTCAATTCTTTCAAAGTGCCTTCAAATGTATTTTCACTTTCAATCTGCTGGTACAAAGAAACATGTATATATTGACCTAGTGCTTCTTCAAAATCTTTTTCTTTTTTTAAAGGTCTTTCTGCACCAGGTGAGGATACTTCCAGATAATAAGGATGGGGAATTGGATCAACTTTCTGTGAATCCAATGTTTCTCCTATTTTCTCGCTGAAACGAGTACAATCGTCCAGATCAATGCCACCGTCTTTATCTATATATAAACGTAAGAACCAATTTTTACCTTCTTTAACATATTCAACATCAACCAGCTCATATCCTATTTGTTGTGCAATCGGATCCGCAATGGCTGTTACTTTATCTACTGTACTCAAAAAGCATCTCCTCTCAATCATTTTTATGGCTAATTTTCATTTTTTCATTAAAAAGAGTGAGCGGAATGCGCTCACTCTAAAAGAATATTACTTTACTCATAGACTATTTTACCATATATCCCCTATATACGCAACTTGCATGCTATTTCACAGTCTTTAGAAAAATCAAAATATATATTAAATATCAAATAAAGATAATTGGTTTTCGTCTGGGAGATGTTCTAATACACCATTTAAATCCATATACTCAATTACTGTTTTAGATACTTTTCCTCTTTTTGAAAGATCTTCCTTAGAAAGAAATGGACTTTCTTCTCTCGCTTCAACAATTGCATTTGCTACGCTTCCACCTAATGAAGGTACACATCGAAAAGGAGCTAGTAAAGAATCCCCTTCAATAATAAAATCTGAAGCATGTGATTTTTCAATATCTACCATTTTGAAGTTAAATCCTCTTTCAACCATTTCGTTCGCTAATTCAAGCACAGTTAGTAGATTTTTTTCTTTTGTCGAAGCATCTAACCCTTTATCTGTTATTTCTTTCATTTTTGCCTTTATTGAAGCTTTTCCTTGACTCATCGCTTGAAGATCAAAATCACTTGCACGAATAGAAAAGTAAGCAGCGTAATAATATAAAGGATGATGTACTTTAAAATAAGCTACTCGTAATGCCATTAAAACATATGCTGTAGCATGAGCCTTAGGAAACATATATTTAATTTTAAGGCATGAATCAATATACCATTTCGGTACATTATTCTCACGCATGATCTGCTGCCATTCTTCAGGTATTCCTTTCCCTTTACGAACATGTTCCATAATCTGAAAAGCAATACTATCATCGATTCCTTTGTGCTGCAGATAAACCATGATATCATCTCGACAGCCAATAACTTCTGATAGTGGTATATTCTGTTGGCGAATCAACTCTTCAGCATTTCCAAGCCATACATCTGTCCCATGAGATAAACCAGAGATCTGTAGTAACTCTGCAAAAGTTGTTGGATTCGTTTGCTCCAGCATTTGGCGAACAAATCGCGTTCCGAATTCAGGAACGCCAAGTGTGCCTGTTTTCGAATATATCTGACTTTCATCTACCCCTAATACTTCTGTACCGCTGAAAAGCTGCATTACACCCGGATCGTTAACTGGTATTGTTTTAGGGTCTATACCTGACAGATCCTGGAGCATTCGAATCATCGTAGGATCATCGTGTCCTAATATATCTAATTTTAAAACGTTATCATGGATTGAATGAAAGTCAAAGTGAGTTGTCTTCCAATCTGAATTCTGATCATCTGCTGGATATTGAATTGGTGTAAAGTCATATACATCCATATATTCAGGAATTACGATAATTCCTCCTGGATGTTGGCCTGTAGTTCTCTTGACTCCAGTTAATCCTTTAGCTAGTCTATCAATCTCAGCCGAACGAATTGTCATTTGATTATCTCTCTCATATCCTTTAACAAATCCAAAAGCCGTTCGATCTGCTATAGTGCCAATTGTTCCAGCCCGGTAGACATATTCTTCTCCAAATAACTCTTTTGTATAATGATGGGCTTTAGCTTGATATTCTCCTGAAAAATTCAAATCAATATCAGGAACTTTGTCTCCATTAAAGCCTAAGAAAGTTTCAAAAGGAATATCATGTCCGTCAGTTACCATCTGCTGATCACAATTTGGACAGGTCTTCGGTGGTAAGTCAAATCCTGATCCTACTTCGCCCTCAGTGAAGAATTCAGAAAATTTACACCCAGGACAGCGATAATGAGGTGGCATAGGATTTACTTCAGTTATTCCCGTCATAGTTGCTACAAAACTTGATCCAACTGACCCACGTGATCCAACAAGATATCCATCATTTACGCTTTTATGAACTAACTTTTGAGATATCAAGTAAATTACAGAAAATCCATTACCTATAATACTGTCCAGTTCTTTCTCTAATCGTTTTTCAATAATCTCAGGTAGTGGATCTCCGTATAACCGGTGTGCTTCGTTATAACTCATTTCACGGATTTCTTGCTCTGATCCTTCCATTTTGGGAGTAAACAGGTCGTGTTTAACCGGTGAAATGTTTTCATCAACACTAGCAGCAATATTTTGAGAATTCGTAACTACAACTTCTTTAGCTTTTAATTTACCTAAGAAAGATAGGTCTTCTAGCATTTCATCAGTCGTTCTAAAATGAACTTCAGGATTTTTAGACTTATTAAAGCCGCCTTTGTTTAAAGTTTCAAGTAGTATATCACGGTAAATTGCATCTTCAGGGTTTGCGTAATGTACATTACCAGTAGCAACTACAGGTATAGATAATTCTTCCCCAATTTTCACAATGTTTGATATGATATCTTCTAAATCTTTTTCAGAATTTATCATTTCACGATCTAATAGATGTTTGTAAGCACCTTTAGGCATAATTTCAAGATAATCATAATGTCTAGCTAATTTTTTTGTTTCATCAAATCCTTTTTGCATCATCGCTTCAAACACTTCACCTTGAGCACATCCAGAACCTACAATCAGACCTTCTCTATATTTCTCAAGTAGAGATCTTGGTACTCGAGGAACTCTATAGAAATATTCAGTTAAAGAAGTTGAAATTAATTTAAATAGATTTTTCAATCCAATTTGTGATTGTGCAAGTATTGTAATATGACTAGGTCGTGTTCTTTTGTAAGCATCACCTTGGCCCATGTAATCGTTTAGTTGACGATGGATTTCAATTGAGTACTCTTCCGAAGCTTCTTTAAGAAACGCCCAAAGTAAATGTGCGGTCGTTTCAGAATCGAAAATAGCCCTATGATGCTGTTCTAAAGCCACACCATAACGCTTCGCCAATGTATTCAGGCGGTGTGTTTTAAATGTCGGATGTAAAAATCTAGAAAGTTCTAGCGTGTCAATTACCGGAAGCTTGGAAACAGGCATTTCATTTTTCTGATAACCTGTATTCAAAAATCCTATATCAAAGCTGGCGTTATGAGCGACTAATATCGAACCCTCACTAAAAGCCTTGAACTCTTCTAGTACTTGTTTTTCCGTTTTAGAACCTTTAACCATATCATCTGTTATTCCAGTAAGATTGATTGTGGTATCAGATAAAGGATGACCTGGGTCAATAAACTCCTGAAATTCTTCTATAATATTGCCTTTATGCATTTTAACAGCTGCCAACTCTATTATATTATCATAGATAGCAGATAATCCTGTCGTTTCCACATCAAATACTACATATGTAGCTTCCGGAAGGTTATCATCTGAAACGTTATAAGCAATTGGAACTCCATCATCAACAAGGTTTGCTTCTAGCCCATAAATGATTTTAACATTGTGCTTCTTGCCTGTGGTATGAGCATCTGGATAAGATTGTGCGACACCGTGGTCGGTAATTGCAATAGCTTTATGTCCCCATTTAGCAGCTTGTTCAACTAAATCAGCTGCAGTGATCGTTGCATCCATTTGACTCATTGTTGTATGCGCATGTAATTCAACCCTTTTTTCATCAGCTGGTTGTGTATCTTCTCTTTCTACATGGCTGGTTTCCTGAACATCTTGAGCATTAACAACTAAATCTCTCATAAATGTATCTTCTTGAACGCTGCCTCGAACTTTCAACCACATACCTTTTTTGATGTTCTCAAATATTTCTTCATCTGAAGCATTATTGGAAAATTTCTTACAGGTAAAGGAAGAGGTATAGTCGGTAATTTTGAATATCAGTAATTTTCGTTTAGAACGCAATTCTCTTACCTCGACATCAAAAACATAACCTTCAAGAGTAACGCTTCTTTCTTCTTCAACTATCGTACTCATTTGTCGAACCGGATCATTTTCTTGAATGTTTCTGCCTAGTTTAACTGGTCCTGATGGAGCTGCTTCTTTTCTTTTTTCTTTATTGATATTAGCTTGCTCAATATTTTTAGTTAATCGTTCAGCTAATAATAAATCTTCTTCTTCTTTTTGCTGTTTGAAAGCAGTTAACTTCTCATCACTAATTTTTTCATCAATTATTGCATCAATTTTGAATTGCTTCGGAAATCCCATTTTAATATATTGTTCTGCTATTTTCGGGAAAAAATCTTCTTGAAACTTGTTTTTTGTCAACTCATGTTCGATATAAAATAACACTTTCTGTCCCTTTAATTCAGGATAGCTATTTTCAAATATATCATTACATAATGGGGAATCAACTTGGCTTTTCTTACAGGCTATTCTCCAATAGTTGATTAATTTTTCGTTAGTCACAATCGGCTCACTCGTTAAAATAATTAATTCGATTTGAGCAATTTCTTTAAAGCCTCTTTGAAGTTGATCATGTAACAAAATATATGTCTCAAATGGTAAAATATCAGCAAATTTCAAAGTGATTTGCCAAGTTTTAGAGTGCTTGTGGACTATCACTGATTCCACTGAGCCGCCTTCTAATCCAATCCTCTGATCTGGGGTTGGATTTAAATTGATTTGCTGAAGAAGTGTTTGAAATAATTCTTGCTGATTTAGACTCAAAATAAGTGCCCTCTTTCTCGATCTTTGCTTACAAATAAAAGGAGAATCCATCAATAAGCCAGGCATAATAAATAGTCTATTCTATAGAAGAGAATCGTTTCTTCAAGGTTATGAATGTGACGATTCTTCTCTTCAAAATAGAAAACGATTATGAATTGCTTCGGTTTCTCCTCAACTACAATTATTCACTATGATTTAAAATGCTTAATGTATCAATCAAATCATCTTTTTTAATTTCAACCATTTCGCCGCTTTTTCTAAACGTCACTTCTACAATACCTTCTGAAGCTTTTTTACCAACGGTTATACGCACTGGAATACCGATGAGTTCAGCGTCCTTAAATTTTACCCCTGCACGTTCTTGTCTGTCATCAATCAATACAGAGAGTTCTTTAGCTTCAAGCACTTCATACAATTCATGTGCTAATTCTCTTTGTGCATCGTCTTTCACCTGAATCGGTATGATATGCACATCAAATGGTGCAATTGAATTTGGCCATATCAAACCTTTTTCGTCAGCGTTTTGTTCGGCTACCGCTGATAGCAAACGACTCACACCTATACCATAACTGCCCATGATTACTGGAGTTTGTCTTCCATTATTATCTAGAACAGTTGCATTCATTGACTCTGAGTATCTTGTACCAAGTTTAAATATGTGTCCAATTTCGATTCCTCTTGCAAATTTAAGTTTACCCCTGCCATCAGGAGACGGTTCATTTTCATTTACGACTCTCACATCTGCATATTGATTAGGTATGAAATCTTTGCCTGGGTTTACATTTATATAATGTTTGCCTTCCTGATTCGCTCCTGATACTGCATTTACTATATCTTGAACATATAAATCAGCTATAACAGTAACTGCTTCATTTAAATTAACGGGGCCAACATAACCTGCTACTGTTTGGAACAGTTCTTTTACTTGGTCATCTGTAGCTGGCTCAATATCTTGAGCACCTACGATAGTCCGTAATTTTACCTCATTCACTTCGTGATCCCCACGAACAATTGCGAGTACTGGTTTTTGCTCATCAGTAACATACAAAACAGATTTCAATACTTGATCAAGTTTTACATTTAAATAATCTGCCACTTCTTTAACAGTTTTAGTATCTGGTGTGTCTTTTAGTTCGATATCATTTTGAACTTTTATTTTTGGTTGAGACTTGTAAAGACTCGTCGCCATTTCTAAATTAGCAGCATATTCGCTTGAATCAGAGTAGACGACTACATCTTCTCCAGCTTCTGCCAATGCCATAAATTCAATGGAGTCTTTTCCACCCATTGCACCGGCATCTCCGATAATTGATCGGAAATTCAACCCAACACGGCTAAATGCATTGGTATACGCTTCAGCAATTTGATTGTACGATTCATCTAGACTCTCGTAACTGTCATGGAACGTATAAGCATCTTTCATAATAAATTCTCGACCACGCATTAAACCAAATCTAGGTCTTTTTTCGTCTCTAAATTTTGTCTGAAACTGATAAAGCATTAATGGTAATTTTTTGTATGATTTCACTTCATCTTTAATTAAACTTGTAAATGTTTCTTCATGTGTTGGACCCAAGATAAAATCACGTTCATGTCGATCTTGTAATTTAATCAAATCTTCGCCATAAGTTTCATATCTACCGGATTCTTTCCATAAATCAGCAGGCAATAAAGTTGGCAGAAGCATTTCTGAACCATCAATCTTATCCATTTCTTCTCTAATAATTGCTTTAATCTTTTCAAGTACTCTATGAGCTAATGGAAGATACGTATAAATTCCTGAGGATAATTGTCTTATATATCCTGCCCTTAGTAAGAGCTGATGGCTAATTACATCAGCATCATTTGGCGTGTCCCTTAAAGTTGGAACAAATAGTCTTGATTGTTTCATGAATTAAATCTCCTTTAAAATTACTAATTTAAGAAAAATGTTTGAATATCATTCCATGTTACAGCTAGCATTAAAACGAGTAGAAATCCCACCCCTATCAGTGTAATGATACCCTCTTTTTCTTCACTGATTGGTTTCCTGCGAATGCCTTCAACGATGTTTAAAAGTAATTTACCTCCATCAAGCGCTGGGATAGGTAATAAATTCATAATCCCAAGGTTAACACTTAAGTAACCGATGAAGCTAATAATACCAAACAATCCAGCCTGAGCTACATTCTGACTTGTCGCAAATATTGCCACTGGACCACCCAGTTTATCAATGCTGAATCCACCTGTTAGAAATGATCCTAATATAACAACAATTTGTGAAATGATTTGCCATGATTGTGTAAAGCCATAGGTTATTTTACTACTTAAAGACCGATCGAGATAAGTTTGAACTCCGATTCTACCAATTTGATTCCCTTGACCATCGTCTACAGATTCTGGAGTAATATTTTTTTCAACAATCATTCCATTCTGCTTCTCAATTGTGAAAAGCATCTCTGTTTCAGGAGATTGTCCTACGACAGTAACCATTTGATTAAAAGAATCAATTTCAGTATTATCAATTGAAAGAATACGATCCCCATTTTCAACATTTGCCTCAGCTGCAGGCGTATCTTCTTGAACCTCTCCAATTAATGCTTCACTTGATGGTACATACCCTTGGATAAAAGCCAATAGACTAAAAGCTATAATCGCCAATATAAAATTGTTCAAGGGTCCTGCAAAATTCGTGAGCATTCGATTGATTAAAGATGCTGATTGAAATTGTCTGTCTTTCGGTGCGATCTGTAAAATCGTTCCATCTTTTTCAACGAGCAATGCGGTTCGAGTAACAGAATAACTGTGCACCTCGTCAGCTTGTCCTTCAATTCTGCCTTCTATAAATAATTTTTCTTCGAGATCGAAGTTTGTTACTTCTATGGGAATACTGTTTACATTCTGCAACTTATTTTGAAGATCAATTTTTTCAACTTTATTTTCTTCATTAAAAAAAAGTGAGACCGGCATTCCCGCTCTAAGATCAGCTTCTTCATAGCCTGCCATTCTTACATATCCACCAACTGGAAGTAATCGAACAGTATAAGTTGTTTCGCCTTTTCTATGATAAAAAAGCTTTGGTCCAAATCCGATTGAAAATTCTCTTACTAGTATACCCGCTCTTTTAGCAAAATAAAAGTGACCAAATTCATGCACAATAACGATAATACCGAAAACGAGTAAAAAGACTAATATAGTTTTAACCATTTATGCTCTCCTTTAATACCTTGTAATTATACTAATCCCATAATAAACATTACTGATAAAACGAACAGTAAACTATCAAAACGATCTAAAATACCCCCATGTCCAGGTAGTATATTACCTGAATCTTTAGTTCCAAAATGTCGCTTAATCGCAGATTCAATTAAGTCCCCAATTTGTCCGGCAATTGAAAGTACTACTACTAATGGCAGCATTAAAAGGATCGGCCAACTGGTAGGGAATAATAAAAGATAAATAACTGATACGATCATTGCAATAACAATACCCCCGATAGAACCTTCAATTGTTTTGTTTGGAGAAATAAGAGGTGCAAGTTTTGTTTTCCCGAATTTCCTACCAACTAGATACGCTCCTGTATCTGTTGACCAAATGATCAGTAAGGACAATATCAATAAGTGAATATTTGTTTCTCTAATCAATATAAAAGAATGAAATCCTGTGCCAATATATAAAATACCCACAAATGATATACCAACATCTTCGATTGTATAATTTTTAACAACTAAGGTCAGTGATATCAGCATTAGTATCAGTAATGCAAATAAAGAACCATTTTCTGGTAAAACTGGAAAAACTTCTAATATTCTATTATATAAAATCACAAATATAAGAGCTATTGAAGAAACTAAGGTAGGGATGGAAATAGGGTTTATCCCCTTCATTTGATGAATTTCCATTAATGCAGTGATAGCTAATAAAACTATAAATCCTTCCAGTACCCATGAACCAATATAAATAATCGGTACAAAAAATAAAAGAGCAATAATTGCTGTCATAGAACGCTGTTTCATCCGTCTCCTCCTGAATCTATTTTAATCAAATCGCCCCATAGCGACGGCTTCTGTATTGATAATCCAGTAGAGCTTTATCTAAAACCTCACCTGTAAATTCAGGCCAGAACAATTTCGAAAAATAAAATTCACTATATGCATTTTGCCATAGTAAAAAGTTGCTTAGTCTTTGTTCACCACTGCTTCTTATTAGTAAATCTACGTCATCGTATGGAGTAATAGAATTTGTAAGTAATTCTGCCTGAAGTACCTCTTCTGATATATCTTTTTTATTTATCTGTCCACTTAAAACTTTATCGAAAAGTGATTTTGTTGCTTCTACTATTTCGGCTCTTCCACCATAATTAAAAGCAAAATTCAAAATCATACCAGTATTATTTTTTGTTTCATCAATAGCTTTTTCGATGGCTTTCTTTGTAGAACCAGGTACTTTATCTTTAAATCCAATCATGTTTACTTTAATATTATTTTCTTGTAATTCTGGAACAAATCGATCAAAAAATTTAACAGGCAATTGCATAAGAAACTTCACTTCTTGGGGAGGTCTTTTCCAATTCTCTGTTGAAAAAGCGTATAAAGTTAACACCTTTATGCCTCTTTCGCTTGCTCGAATTGTAACGCGTCTTATTGCTTCCATACCTTCTTGATGACCTTCCTTGCGCTCTTTACCTGTCTGCTGAGCCCAACGGCCGTTGCCATCCATAATAATTGCCACGTGGTCAGGAATCTGTTCAATTACTGTATCTACCTGTGGATAATCCCCCACATCAAAACCTCCAAGTATTTATTCTACATCTACTCTATTGTAGTAAATAATATTTGAAATTACCATATCAAAATATATAAAATTTTTATAAGGATTTGTTGCTATTAATAAAATGCAATATCCATAGTTTAGTCTAATTCTGAACCATAATCAAAAAATTATTCAAAATAAGGTAATTTTGATATAATAATACTATAAATTGCACTATTATATTTGAGGAGGAAGTTAATTTGAAAACAAAGTTAAAAAATTATATTATTGGTTTAATAATAACTACCGTAGTTACAAAATTAGTAAACAAATTTATTATTGAAAAACTACAAAGCTAAAACTTCATAATCTTCAGTTAATTAAATAGTTAATTTTTGTCCGCACATATGTATTTAAAACAAAGAATGCAAGGAGATAATCAAAATCTCCTTGCATTTTTTAATTATACATCTAAAATTTCTTTTTCTTTTTCAGCTGATAGTTTGTCAATTGCAGCTACACTGTTATCTGTCAGTTTTTGTACTTTTTCCTCAAAATCTCTAAGATCATCTTTTGTTAAATCACCGTTTTTTTCTGCTTTTTTTAGTGAATCAATCGAATCACGTCTAATGTTTCTAATAGAAATCTTAGCATTTTCAGCCTCTTTTCCTACTTGCTTAGCAATTTCTTTTCTACGTTCTTCTGTTAGAGCAGGTACAACTAATCGAATGACAGTGCCGTCATTTGAAGGTGGAATACCAATATCTGACTGGTTAAGAGCTTTTTCAATATCCCCTACTGAATTTTGGTCGTACGGTGTAATTAATAATACTCTTGCCTCAGGTACTGAGATTTGAGCTAATTGATTCAAAGGCGTTTCGGCTCCATAATACTCTACATTCACACGATTCAATAAACTTGGATTTGCTCGCCCCGCTCTGATTGAACCTAGTTCTCTAACATATGCTTGTTCTGCTTTCTTCATTCTTGCTTCTGTGTCTTTTAATATACTATCACTCATTATGAGTCCTCCTGACGGTTGTGCCAATTGTTTCTCCTAAAGCTACACGTTTTATATTTCCTGTTCGATTCAAATTGAATACGACTAATGGGATGTCATTATCCATACTCAATGAAGAAGCTGTTGTGTCCATAACTTGAAGTGACTGATTGATAATTTCAAGGTATGTAAGCTTTTCATATTTCACTGCAGTTTTATCAACATTAGGATCAGCAGAATAGATACCATCTACGTTGTTTTTTGCCATCATAATTACATCAGCATTAATTTCTGCCGCGCGTAACGCAGCTGTAGTATCCGTTGAAAAATAAGGACTTCCAATTCCACCGGCAAAAATTACGACTCGACCTTTTTCCAAATGTCTAATCGCTTTTCTACGAATATATGGTTCAGCTACTTGTCTCATTTCTATTGATGTTTGAACACGTGTAGGAACACCAGTATTTTCCAGACAATCTTGTAAGGCTAGTGCATTCATAACGGTTGCGATCATACCCATATAATCTGCTTGCGATCTTTCCATTCCCATTTCAGAACCTACGTGACCTCTCCAAATGTTTCCGCCACCAACAACAATAGCGATTTCGATACCAAGGTCATGAACATCTTTGATTTCTCGACAAATCTCATCAATAGTTGGAGGCTGAATACCAAACCCACTATCCCCGGCTAAGGCTTCTCCACTTAATTTCAGTATTATTCTCTTATATTTCGGCTCTGCCATTTTGATTTCCCTCCATCAGTCATACAAATTTATTTTACCATATTCCTTCTTATAGTTCATTATAAAAAAGCGGTTTAGTATGTATTAGACTGTAAAAAAGGCAGGAACGTTAAAGATCACGTCCCCACCCAATTTAAAGACTAACTTTACTTCTTGCCTAATTGACTTTGTACTTCAGCCGCAAAATCTTCAGAACGTTTTTCGATTCCTTCTCCAACTTCATAGCGGATAAATGACTTGACTGCTGCACCATTTTCTTTTAGGTATTGACCAACAGTTTTATCTGAATCTTTAACATACGGTTGATCTACAAGACTAATTTCAGCTAACCATTTATTCAAGCGGCCCTGAACCATTTTTTCAATAATATTAGCTGGTTTACCTTCATTTTTAGCTTGTTCAGATAATACACTTAATTCGTGATCACGTGTTTCTTGAGGAACTTCATCACGAGTAATGTATTTAGGATTGATTGCAGCAATATGCATAGCAACATTACGTGCAACTTCTTCGTTATCTGTTCCTTCAATTAATGCTAGTACAGTAATACGGCCACCCATATGTTCATAGTCGCCAAATACTTCACCATCATTTTTTTCTAAAACTGCAAAACGACGCAAAGTAATTTTTTCTCCGATAGTTTGAGTAGCTTCAGTAATGACTGAACCAATCGTACCGTCTTCCATTTTCACTTCAAGTGCTTCTTCAACTGAGGCAGGTTTATTTTCAACAATTGTTTTAGAAATGTTTTTAACTAAGTTTTGGAATTTTTCATTTTTAGAAACAAAATCTGTTTCAGAGTTGATTTCTGCAATTGCTGCAGAATTTCCTTTAGAATAAACGTTAGCTAAACCTTCAGCCGCAATACGGTCTGCTTTTTTAGCTGCTTTAGACACGCCTTTTTCGCGCAGGTAATCAACTGCTGCATCTAAATCTCCATCTGTTTCTACTAGTGCTTTCTTAGCGTCCATCATTCCAACGCCTGTTTTATCGCGCAACTCTTTTACTTGTGCTGCTTTAATGTTTGCCAATGTAATTCCTCCTAATCGAAATGTAAAGAACTTTAAATATAGTTCTTAAAATTATTCGTTGTCGCCTTCTACAACTTCAACAATTTTATCAAGTGAATCAGATTTAGCTTCTTCTTCAAAGCCTTCTTCACCTTGATTTCCTTCAATAACAGCATCTGCAATAGTTTTAGTTAATAATTTAACTGCACGAATTGCATCATCATTTGAAGGGATGATTACATCGATTTCATCTGGATCACAGTTTGTATCCACCATAGCTACAATAGGGATATTCAATTTTTGAGCTTCTTTAACTGCAATATGCTCTTTACGAGGGTCGACGACGAACAATACATCTGGACGTTTAGGCATATCTTTGATTCCGCCTAAGAATTTTTCTAAGCGGTCACGTTCTTTAATTAAGATTCCTACTTCTTTTTTAGGAAGAACTTCAAAAGTTCCATCTTCTTCCATTTTTTCAAGTTCTTTTAATCGAGTAATACGTTTTTGAATTGTATCCCAGTTAGTAAGTGTTCCACCTAACCAACGGTGATTGATGAAGTAAGCGCCCGCTCTGATTGCTTCTTCTTTAATAGCATCTTGAGCTTGTTTTTTAGTTCCTACAAAAAGAACTGTTCCACCATCTTCAGCGATTTCACGAACGTAATTGTAAGCTTGATCGATCATACGAACTGTTTTTTGCAAGTCGATGATATAAATTCCGTTTCTTTCTGTAAAGATATAACGCTTCATTTTTGGATTCCAGCGACGTGTCTGATGTCCAAAATGAACTCCTGATTCTAATAGTTGTTTCATTGATACTACTGCCATTTGTACATTCCTCCATTATGGTTTTTTTCCGCCCTTACTTTCACTTGTATGAAGACTCCATGGCTACAGAGCACCTTTCACTACATCCAGTAAAGTGTGAAATTAGTGTATTTTTACACCGCCTTTAATTATACATAATCAAGTCCTAAATAGCAAATTTTTTAAAAAAACTTGCTTCTTTCTTTTGATTATCGCATAATTATAAAGATTGAAAATTTAATTAAGGAAGTGTCAATACGTGTTTTTTTCTTTTGTTAGAGGATTCATTCGAATTCTTATCTATATTTTTAATGGAAAACCAAAATATATTAATCAAGAAAAATTACCCAAAGATGAGACTTATGTCCTAATTGCACCACACAGATCATTGATTGATCCAGTTTTTATCGTTTTAGCTGCTAGTCCTCGACAGTTTTGTTTTATGGCTAAAAAGGAACTATTCAACAATAAAATATTCGGATGGTTCATTACTAAAATGAATGCATTTCCAGTAGATCGTGATAATCCAAAACCTAGCGCCATAAAAAAACCAATCAAAATCTTAAAAGAAAATAAACTTAGTTTAATAATTTTCCCTTCCGGTACAAGACATTCCCAAGAATTAAAGGGCGGAGCGGTTACAATCGCTAGAGTAAGCAATCGTCAGATTGTTCCTGTTGTTTATGAGGGACCTTATACGATCAAGGATATTTTCAAACGTAAAAAGGCAACTGTAAAAATTGGAGATCCTTTTTACGTTGAAAGAAAAATCGAGGGTGTTGAAGACGTGAATCAGTACTACTCAGATAAAATCCAAACTGCTTTTGAAGAGCTGGATGAATTGAAGTAACTCAATACTATTTTATAAATAGAAAAGTGGACGGTCTATTATGACCGCCCACTTTTTTTATTTGGTCTGTAATCCTATATTCTGCAATTCATACATATCTTTGTATTTACCACCATTAGAAATCAATTCATCATGTGTTCCACGCTCGATGATTCTTCCATTATCTAATACTAGTATTTGGTCAGCATCGCGAATCGTTGAAAGTCTATGAGCAATCGCTACTGTAGTGCGGCCTTTTCTCATTCTATTCAAACCCTCTTGGATAAGCGTTTCTGTTTCAGTATCAATATTGGCAGTTGCTTCGTCCAGAATCAGTATCTTAGGATCTCTAACTATTGTACTTGCAAAGGAAATGAGCTGTTTTTGCCCGCTAGAGAAACTTGCTCCTCGTTCAACTACTCTTGCATCATATTCCCCTGGCAATTCTTCGATAAACTGATCCGCTTGAACAAATTTTGCAGCTTGAATAATCTCACGATCGTTTATTTCATCATTTTTAATTCTAATGTTATCTTTTATAGTACCATAGAATAAGAAAGAATCCTGTAAAACTAGTCCTGTTTTTCTCCTTAACTCTCTCATAGGATAATCTTTTATCGATCTACCGTCGATTAGAACTTCACCTTTTTGAAAATCGTAGAATCGCATAAGAACGTTTATTATTGAAGATTTCCCACTACCTGTATGACCTACTAGCGCCACAGTTTCTCCAGGATTTACTGTAAAATTAATATTCTTCAACACCTCAGATTTTCCGTCATAAGAAAAAGTTACATTTTTAAATTCAATTTTCCCATTTTCAATTTCTGCCCCCGGTATATCATTTTGTTCAGGAGCATACTCTTCATTATCCATTACTTTTAGAATACGACTGCTTGAAACTATACCATCTTGAAACAAGCTCAAGCTATCCATCAATCTTGTCAAAGGCCTGAAAAAATCATTTACATAAGAAGTAAAAGCATAGATAATTCCTACTTCAACCGGACTACTTAAAGCATTTACTCCAAAAATTGCCAATATCAGAACAACTGCAACTGTATATAAGAAGTTAATGATTGGGCTTAATAAAATCGCATTGATTCTCACCATTGAATATCTTGAATCAAAATATGAACGATTTGTTTCTTCAAATTCTTTCTGTAAGCGTCTTTCTTGTCTAAACTGTTGAATAATAGCCATCCCGTTAATTGTTTCAGCCAGCTTTGTATTGAGCGAACTCAACTTTGACTTCATATCAACGTATGTCTTAGAACTATATACTTGGTAAAACCTTATTACTATCAGCAAAATTGGCGCAAAGAGTAGAATCCATACTGCAACAGTAGCATCCAGATAAAACATGGCACTTAAGGAAATAACTACACCAAATACTCCTTGCATAATCGTTAGAAAAACATTCCAGAAATCTTTCATAGCTTCTGTATCATTTGTTGCTCTAGTAATAATCCACCCTGTTGAAGTCTGATCAAAAAATCTCATGCCTAAACTGTGAAGTTTTGTATAGAGATTCTCACGAATATTTTTAACTGTTTTCTCCGATGCCATATTAAAGATATACAGTTCACAGTACCAGACAATCATTCGAATCAATGTTACTCCAAAATGAAGTGATGCAAAAAATAGAATAGTTCTAAAAGTAGCACCTCCAGTAGTTAAATGATCATCAATAAATATCTGAATAATCCTTGGCAAGATTGCATTTATGATTGCAAGTAATATACTGAAAATAATAGCTGCAGTAAACTCCTTCCTATAAGGATGAGCAAATTTCAAAATTCTTTTCAGTATATGCATCTGCTGTTTGAAAGGAATGGATCGATCTTTTACGATTTCAGGTTGTTCCATTATTCATCCTCTCCTTCCAGTTTCTGCTCTAATTGTTGCTGACGATACATATCTTTATACCATCCACCAAGATTTAATAATTGTTTATGCGTTCCACGTTCTACAATCGTACCACCTTCAACAACAATAATTTCTTCTGCATGCATTACAGAACTAATTCGGTGAGCAGCAATAATTGTTGTCTGCTTTTGTCTTTTTTCTTTCAATCCAGATAGAATACTTTCTTCCGTTTTAGCATCTACTGCTGATAATGAGTCATCCAGTATCATTAACTCGGGATTAGTAATGATTGATCTGGCAATTGAGATTCTTTGTTTCTGTCCTCCAGATAAAGATACGCCTCGTTCACCAACTTGTGTATCGTAACCATTTGGCAGATTCAAAATATCGTCATGAATATCAGCTAAGCGAGCTGCTGCTTCTACTTCTTCTTGTGGTAAACTCGGATCGGCAAAACGAATATTATCTCTAATTGTTGTTGAGAATAAGTAGTTGTCCTGAGGAACATATCCAATATGTTTTAGCAGTGCATCTAACGTATAGTCTCTTATATCATGACCTCCATATTGAACATCTCCTTTATAATGATCATATTCTCTAAGCAGCAACTTAAGAATGGTCGTTTTTCCAGCACCAGTCTTACCAACGATTCCCAGAGTGTGTCCTGCTTTCAGGCTGAAACGAACATCATGTAAAGTCGTAACTTCATCCTCTGGATAAGAGAATTTTTTGATAAAAAACTCTAGATCGCCATTTACAGGAGTCTCAATTGAACCTTTTCTTTCAACAATTGAAGATTCTTCTCGTAATAGATTTTCGATTCTATCATAACTAGCCGAACCTCTTTCAATAATATTGAAGAGTCGTCCAATCGCAAACATTGGCCATACCAGCATACCGATATAGTTAATAAAAGTAACAAAGTCTCCTATACTAATCTCGTTTTCTGTTATCAATAACCCACCAACAAGAATGGTCAAAAAGTACGATACCCCCATAATTAAAGTAATAGCAGGATCAAATAATGAATCTATTTTATATACTAGTCTATTTTTTGCCACCACATTTGCTGTCTGTTCTTTAAATTCTTCAACATCTTCTTTCTCTTGTCCAAACGTTTTTAAAACTTTAATTCCTTGAATACTTTCTTGAACTTTATCATTCAATTGAGAAAATGATGCTTGAGCATCTCTAAATCTCATATGAAGTTTTCGACCTAATACTCTAGATGTAATAGCTAAGAGTGGTAAAGGAAAAACTGCAATTAAAGTCAGTCTCCAGTCAACAACAAACATCATCGCCAAGAGTGTAGTCAATCCTACACTAATAGCATCAGCCATTGTAAGAATGCCGCCTCCAGCAACCATTCTCAATCCTCTTAAGTCATTTGTAGCATGAGCCATTAAATCTCCGGCACGATATTTTTGAAAAAACTGATTATCCATATTTGTAAAATGATTATATAATTGCTTTCTTACTGTTTGTTCTAATTTCGCAGCATTTCCCCAGATTCTCATTCGCCATATATATCTAAAGATATATTGAAGCAAAGCTGATACGAGTAAAATACTTAGCCAGAAAGTCAAAGACTTAGAAGTGATACTATCTGTTTCGATTTCATCTACTACTATTCCGATTATTCTAGGGGGAATAAGTTGAAGAAGTGCAACAACTACCAACGAGAATATTCCTAACATATATGACTTTTTTTCTTTGAGGAAAAACCAACTCAACCGTTTAAATATGTCCATGTATTTTTCTCCTATTTTTATTTTTTATAACTTTATTAAAAATATAACTGATTATGACACAGTGTCATAATGTTGTAAAAGAAAACGGGCAAAAATTTGCCCGTTTTTTTGTTAATTATTAAATTATCAACTACATATACTTGCTAGTCAACTGATACCTACTACTTCTTCGCATTATTTTTTTTCTTTTGCTGAGATTTCATCTGACTCATCATTTGATTAATTTTTCTTTCAGATGGTTTTTGTCCCATTTGCAGCATCATCATACGAAGCATATTCTCATCGATCGGTGGATTTTTCTCGAAATAATCCATCATGTATTTTCTCGAAATGAAGAATCCTCCAACTAATCCTCCGATAAGTGCTACAATAACTAAAATAATCCAGCCCCATGTTGGCATATTTTCACTCCTCTCCAATTTTCTAGTTAATATAGAATCAATATATATAAACATCGTTTTTAATTGAAACGAAAGCACATATCCCCAATTCTAATTACTCACTCGATTATTTTACACAACTTTTATATAAAAATAAACCTAAAGTGTGGTTTTTGCTTATTTTATTTAAAACAATAGAGAAAAGCAGTGAATTTTACAGTTATTAAAGTGAATGAGGGCAAATAACCCACGAGTGCTCCATTCAGAATAATAGACTATAATATTCACTGCTAGAATCCTCAGTTATTCTGCGACCTTAATTTAAAGATAAATAAGTTTTTACTACATTATCTGTTGTAAAACCATATTCTTCTACTACAGATGATCCATTTCCACTTGCTCCAAACTTATCGATAGACAAGCTTGCACCTTTAATACCAGTGTAACGGTCCCATCCGAAGGATGATCCCATTTCGATTGATACACGTTTCGTAACGCTTGATGGTAAAACAGTTTCTTTATATTCAGCTGATTGCAAGTCAAATAGATCTTGGCTTGGCATAGATACTACTGAAACATCTTTTCCTTGAGCCTTCAGTTCTTTTTGAGCTGAAATAGCAAGAGAAACTTCTGAACCAGTAGCAATCAAAATACCTTCTGGCGTTTTCCCTTCAGATGGTGAAATTACATAAGCACCATTCTTCACGTTATCTCTAGCCAAAGTAGCTGAGTTGCTCAATACTGGTAAGTTCTGACGAGTCAATACTAACATTGTTGGTTTATCCGTTGATTTAAGAGCGATTTCCCATGCTGCAGCAACTTCATTTCCATCGGCAGGTCTAATTAAAGAAAGGTTATGCATGCCTCTGAAACTTGAGATTTGCTCTACAGGTTCGTGAGTTGGTCCATCTTCTCCAACTGCAATTGAATCATGAGTCAGTACATAAATAGCTGGAATTTTAGATAAAGCAGCTAAACGAACAGCTGGACGCAGATAATCACTAAATACAAAGAACGTTCCTACATAAGATTTCGTTCCACCATGCAACAAGATGCCGTTAAGAGCAGCAGCCATAGCAAATTCGCGAACCCCATACCAGATATTTCTTCCTTCATAATGACCTGGCTGGAAATCAGACTGGTCTTTCATCATTGTATTATTAGACCCTGAAAGATCTGCTGAACCACCCCACAGATTAGGAATCGATTGTGATAAAGCATTTAATACTTCTCCACTTGTTGCACGAGTAGCAGCGCCTTTATCTTCTTCTGAATAAACAGGTAAATGTTCATCCCAATTTTCAGGAAGTTCTCCACTTAAAGCTAAACTGAACTTTTCTGCCAATTCGGAGTGTGATTCTTTATATTCCACAAGCAGTTTATTCCATTCTTCTTCAGCCTTTATTCCTTTATCAACAATCTGTTCTTTAAATCTTGCAGCAACTTCTTCAGGAACGAAGAAATCTTCGCCTTCCCATCCATATGCTTTTTTAGCAGCAGTAACACCCTCAGGTCCCAAAGGAGCTCCGTGAACTGTATGAGTTCCTGCATTAGGAGCTCCAAAACCGATAACTGTCTTAACTTCAATTAATGTTGGTTTATCTTTCGTTTCTTTAGCAGCGGTAATTGCTTTATCTATTGCATCGAGATCATTTCCGTCTTCTACTAGAATGTGTTCCCATCCGTATGCTTCAAAACGTTTTCCTACATCTTCAGTAAATGCTTTAGAGGTCGGACCATCTAGTGATATATCGTTAGAATCATACAGCATAATCATTTTACCCAATTTCAAATGACCCGCTAGAGAAGCTGCTTCTTGTGATACCCCTTCCATCAAATCACCATCACCGCACAAAGCGTAAGTATAATGATCGACAACATTAAAGTTTTCTTTATTATAAGTTGCTGCAAGATGTGCTTCAGCCATTGCCATTCCTACAGCATTTGCAACACCTTGTCCCAGAGGGCCAGTAGTAGCTTCTACACCATCAGTTACATGAACTTCAGGGTGTCCTGGTGTGCGACTTTCTAATTGACGGAAATTTTTCAGATCCTCAATACTTACATCATAACCTGATAAGTGCAAGAGGCTGTACAGTAACATAGACCCATGTCCTGCTGACAAAATAAAACGGTCGCGGTCAAACCATTTTGTATTTTTAGGATTAACGTTTAAATGACGAGTCCAGAGGGTATAGGCCATTGGTGCAGCCCCCATCGGTAATCCTGGATGACCTGAGTTTGCCTTTTGAACTCCATCAATACTTAGAGTTCGAATTGTATCTACTGCCATTTGATCAGTTTTATCAAACAAGTATATTCATTCCTTCCTATTGCTAAAATGTTAACGCTCTTAGTCATTGTACTATCTAAATCAGTTTTTTTCAACGCTTTCATAAGCTGTGACTCACTTAAATCATATAAAATCAGTACTTTTTTATGATCTATTGTGAATACCTTTTTCACGCTGGATTTTTTTTAATTTATGTGGTGTAACATCTTTTCCTTCTGGGTCTACTACTTTCATTCCTTCAATATGGTTTTTCATACCAGATCGAAACGCTTTGATATACTTTTCTCTAAGCTCTTTTTGTTCGGTTTTTTCTTCATGAGTCAATCCTTCGACACGATCTTTGCGTACTAATTCGTTTATACGATCTAATTGTTTTTTAGGTAACATGTTTATCCTCCTTTAGAATTTCAAAAAGACTGATGTATATAGTCTTTACAAACAAAGTATAACATTGTTTTAAAATGAATCATAACTTTTTGCAAACATAAAGTATATTATAAATACTCTATGTTCTCAATTCATAATTTTAAAAGGGGCTATTTCGAACATTCGTTTGATTCAATGTTCGGTTTATGATATAATTTTTTTATAGTTTATATCCTTATAAGCTGAGAAATAATCTTGATATATATATTACTTATACATGGCTCTATCTATATAAACTTTGAAAGGACGAGGTGTCACTTTATGACAACTAGAGGCCGTAAAGGTGAAAAGCAAATTGAAATATTGCGTTATATACACGAACAAGTAAATAAACGAGGATATCCACCTACCGTTCGTGAGATTGGTTCGGCTACTGACTTATCTTCCACTTCGACAGTTCATGGTCACTTAGCGAGACTGGAAAAAAATGGCTTTATTTTAAGAGATCCTTCTAAACCAAGAGCAATTGAATTTACAAAAGAAGGGCTGATTAAAATTGGAATCGATGAATTTGAAAATCACATTCCCCTTCTAGGCGTTGTTACAGCTGGAGAACCGATTCTTGCAGTTGAAGAAGCAATTGACTATTTTCCTATTCCAAATGATCTTGAAATTGAAAAAGGAAATTTATTCATGCTGACTATTCGTGGAAATAGTATGATCAACGCAGGTATATTAGATGGAGACCAGGTCATTGTCAAAAAACAAGAAACTGCTCAAAATGGAGATGTAGTAATTGCTATGACAGACGAGGACGAAGCTACCTGTAAAAGATTTTACAAAGAAAATGGGCATATTCGTTTACAACCAGAAAATGATACAATGAATCCAATCATTTTACCTAATGTTTCTATTTTAGGGAAAGTTATTTCTTTATATAGAAGTCACATATATTAAAAATAAAGCCATGTAGTACGTAGATGGTTTCAGATCATCGGGATCCGAACATCTATTGTACTGCATGGTTTTTTAATTTTAAAATCCGTAAGAATCTTCTTGCTGTGACCAGATATCTTTATACGCCTTAGCTAAAATAATCGTATCCTCAACTAGTTTATCTATCCGAAAATGGATATCATCATTTATTATAGTCCCTTTGTCATAATCAGTATCTAATATATAAACATAATTAGGTACGATATTAGCTTTCATGTATCCCAGTATCGGTTTTAATTGCTGTTCTGGAATTAGATAATGTTTATTTGATCCGGCTGTTGTGATAATACTGCAAGTTTTATATTCAAATGCATTTTGAGGTAAAAGATCAAAAAGGTTTTTAAGGGACGCTGGAATTGAAGCCTGGAAAATTGGTGTACCAAAAAAAATAACATCCGCATTCATTAAGGACTGAGTAACATATTTTGTATCTGCAGTATAATCCAGATAATTTCTTCCATCACTGAATTCCAAGGAAAGTTTTTTTAAATCGAGAATGCTGATAGTATTCTCTTCTGAATATTTTTCTTTTAATACATTCATCACCTTATTAGCGGCAATACTCGTTTTTTCTCCAACATTTGATCCTGATACTACGACTATATTCACTAAGATACTCTCCTTTATTTTTTAGTATATTTTTTTATAGCGGGAAGAATTTTTTCTCCGATAATATCTATATTTCTCTTGATGCTCTCCATCGGAACCCCACCAAAGTCTAATTGAGCAATATAGCGCTGATTTCCAAATAATTCATGCTGATATAATATTTTTTCAATAATTGACTCAGGATCTCCGACATTGATAACACTTCTATAGTCTTGACCATGGGCAAAAGCTTGCTTAGGAAACCCTTGACCATTTGTAATCTTCATTCCTTCATTTACATGAGGATAATATTCCTTAAAAGCGTCCATTTTATTATTACTTACATAAAAGAAACCAGCTGTCGCTACTGGCAAAGTATTTATATTAAATCCTGATTCTGCTGCTGTTTCTCTATATAAATCAATTGGCTTTTTAAATTCTGATGCTGGTCCTCCAAGGTGTGCTTGATACATTGGAACTCCAATGCGGCCAGCTTTTTGTGCAGATGTGTAAGATCCGCCAACTGCCCGCCAGATTGGCAAACCTTTTTCTTTATTGTCTGGTCTAGGGATAACTTGAGCATTCTTTAACGGAGAACGAAATTCTCCGTTCCAATTAAGAGTTTCGTTTTCATTAATTCTCAGAAACAAGTCAAATTTTTCTTCAAATAATGCTTCATAGCCTTGTAGATCATAACCTAACAAATCAAAGAGCCCCACTCTTGAAGCTCTACCAGCTACAACTTCCATTCTGCCATCAGATAATAGATCAATCGTAGCAGCATCTTCAAATACTCTTACTGGATCTGAAGTACTGATGATTGTTGCTCCTGAAGATAATTTAATTTTGTTTGTAGCTTGCGCAATTGCTGATAGAAGGATCATATGTGCTTGTGAAATAAAGGAATCTTGATGTGATTCTCCTATTTGAAAGACATCTAACCCTGCATCTTCAGCTAAAATAGCTGTCTCTATAATTTCATTAATTCTTTGTTTAGGTGATATTCTTTTCCCCGTATGCGGATTCGGTAAATGATCTCCAAGTGTATATAATCCAAACTCCAATCCTTTTGACTGATCGATTTTTGGTAAGATTCTAGGATTGTTCATGTTAGCACTCTCCTTATTTTATGTAAGTGTAGTATACTAAAACTATTACTTGATTTGAAGTAGGTACTTTTTAGTGCTATAGTATATTAAATATACTATAGGATGTATAAATACATGACTAACTTAAATCCGGAGTTTTGCGAAGTAAATGAATCTCTTGAAATTTTAGTAGGAAAATGGAAACCTATCATTCTTTTAAATCTTTTAGCAGAGAGTCCCATGCGATTCAGTGAACTAAAAAGAGCTATACCTAAAATTACTCAAAAAATGTTGACTAAACAATTACGAGAATTAGAATCTCAAGAAATCATTATGCGGAAAGTATATGCCCAAGTTCCTCCGCGTGTAGAATATTCGATAACTGAATACGGACAAACTCTTCGGCCAATCTTAAACGCCATGCATCAATGGGGACTAAAACATAAAGAACGGAGTATAACGAAGCTACCTGTTTAATTGGTTAAATTTTCTTTTAAAAAAGTGTTGAATCAACTTTTCTAAACGTTTTTAAACGATTTAGGTTGATTCAACACTTTTTATTCTACGACGCTTAATATTCCATTAAAGTAAAAATATCATAACCTTTAATTTTATCTCTACCATGCAGGTCTTTTAACTCTATAAAGAATGCTGTTCCAACTACTTCTCCACCTAACTTTTCAACCAGCTCGATAGTAGCTGCGATTGTACCTCCAGTAGCAAGCAGGTCATCACAAACTAGAACCTTTTGTCCCGGTTTGATAGAATCTTTGTGAAGCTGCAAGGCATCATTGCCATATTCAAGTCCATAACTTACTTCAATCGTTTCTCTAGGTAATTTCCCTTTTTTTCGACAAGGCGCAAATCCAATACCTAATTCAAAAGCTACTGGGCATCCAACAATAAACCCTCTTGCTTCAGGTCCAACAATCATGTCGACTTCTTTGTCTTTTGCATAGTTAACAATTTGTTGAGTTGCTTCTCCATATGCTTTACCATCTGCCATTAATGGTGAAATATCTCGGAAAATAATACCGGGTTGTGGAAAATCAGGCACATCAGCAACAAAATCTTTTAAATTCATGTTTACTCTCCTTTATTGTTCAACCTTAATTTGATTTAAACTTTTAAGCAGTTTAGTCAATTCATTGAATGAACTGTAGACCAACATCTCTTCAACTTCAATTTTTTCTTTTCTCTGTTTATAGACTTGAGTTTCAGCTACATCCATTTTTTTGACTTCTACATTTATATTAAGCAGTCCACCTTCTATTGTAACAAATCCTGCCTCTAAAAACACCCTGATTATGAATTTCAAAATAGATTTATCGAAATTCAAATATTTTGCCAGTAAGGAGCCTTTTTCCTTTAGATCAATATTTTTGTGCTTAGCAAGAAATTTATATAATTTGGTAAAATGTTCTCTTGAAGGCATTCCTAATAAATAGTTATTCTCATCAGCATAGAATATGCAATAAAGCTCATATTCTTCATTACCTTGCAGAGTATTTTTTAAAAGATCAAACGAATCTGGACAATCTACAAGTACAGAAGGGGTATTAACTTTAAAATTTTCTGCATCTTTTATATTATCTATCAATGTTGCTTGTGATTCTTTCGTTACATACTTACTATACTTACTATAATTCTTTTGATTAAAGAAAATATAAGTTGCATGCTTGATTGAAAAATCAGATTTTTTTAATTCTGATGTTCTTTTGTCAATAATAACAGCATCTTGAAATTGTAAATCCATTAATTGTAATTGAGGCTTTTTATTTCCATTCCATTCATTAATTTCTAATGTTCCAACAACAGATATACTTGAATCTGATTTTAAAGCTTCTGCTTTCCCTCCATAATTAAATGCAATAATATCAAGTTGTGCATTCGGTTGACTCACTTTCAACTTCAAGTGCGCATGA
The DNA here is from genome assembly GCF_001895285.1 of Marinilactibacillus sp. 15R. Taxonomy (NCBI): domain Bacteria; kingdom Bacillati; phylum Bacillota; class Bacilli; order Lactobacillales; family Carnobacteriaceae; genus Marinilactibacillus; species Marinilactibacillus sp. 15R. The sequence continues at coordinate 1,791,950 of NZ_CP017761.1, read as the reverse complement.
TCTACTCCTATTGCACGTGACTCAACAGGGTGAACATTTTCGAATAAAAATGCAGGCCTTGGATTATCTGTACCGAAAGGCTTCAAAAAATCTATTTCTTTGATAGCTTCCAAACTAATATCTGCTATCTCACACTCTTCTTCAATTTCAATTTCTTCAAAAAAGTCTGTGGTTTCTTGAATGGTTTTTGCTGCTTCATTCAGTGCTTCATGTAAGACACTGATATTTTCAACTGGCAAGGTCATCCCTGCTGCCATATGGTGTCCTCCAAAATGTTTGAACAAACCTCTTACATCGTTACAGTGTTCAAATAAATTGAAAGCCTTTATACTTCTGCCAGAACCTTTAGCTTCACCAGTTTCGGAATCTATATTCAAAATTATGGTAGGCTTTCCTGTCTCATTAATGATTTTGCTTGCTACTATACCAAGAACACCAGGATGCCAATTTTCTTTAGATAAAATATTAACATATGCATTCTCTTGTTCGGCTAACTGCGCCATAGCCTCAGTAAAAATATCAGAAACAAGTATTTTGCGTTCTTTGTTTTTACTTTCGAGTAAAACTGCAATTTCTGAAGCTCTTTCTTCATCAAATGTTGTAAGCAGTTCAACTACAGGACTTGCATTTTCAATACGTCCTATTGCATTGATGGGTGGCGCAATTTTAAATCCGATTGTCGTTTCATCAATTTCCTTTAACGATACGGATAATGCATCAAATAAGCTCAGAATACCTATTCTTTGTGTTTGTCTGATCACCTTAAGTCCAAAGTTGACAATTGCTCGATTCTCATCCTTTAACGATACAAGATCAGCAATCGTTCCAATTGCTGCTAAGTCTAGAAGTTCTGCCGGAAAGGCTCCTAATAAAGCAGTCGCTACTTTTAATGCAACACCGGCACCCGATAAATCTTTAAAAGGATAATTCCCATTCGGATGATTTGGATGGATAATAGCATAAGCGTCTGGTAATGTTCCAGGAAGCTCATGATGATCTGTAACAATAACATCTACACCTTTATCTTGTATGTAATGAATAGCATCATGTCCAGCTACCCCGTTATCAACAGTAATAATCAAACTTGTATCATTAGTAAGAAATTTATCAAACGCTTCTATATTAGGACCGTATCCTTCAACAAAACGATTAGGAATAAAATATTCTACATTACCACCCATTGCTTCAATTGTTTCATATAAAATCGCAGTACTTGTGACTCCATCTGCGTCATAATCTCCATAGATCGTGATTTTTTCCCCTGTTTCAATCGCACTAGTTATTCTCTCGATTGCTTTTTCCATATCATAAAATAGAAAAGGATCGTGAAACCATGATTCGTCTGGATTTATAAAATGTTCGATCGCTTCCTTGGTATCCAATCCTCTATTCAAGCAGAGTTTAACAAACAAAGGAGAAACATTTAGTTCTTTAGATAACAAATCGATTTTATCTTGATCAAATTCTGAAGTAATGATCCACTTTTTCTTTTGCTTGAAACTCAATGACTTCACTCCTTGAACATAATTTACTTACAATAAAAAAAGCACGAGCTATGGTTAATACAAATCCATTGCTCTTGCTTTTAACTTTTACTAGTCGTCTAAAAGTTGAACGCCTATCCCAATTAGTCCCGGACCTGTATGGACACCCAGCGCAGGACTCAATTGATCAAAAAAGAAATGTTCAAATTTCGGTAATTTCTTTTTCAACACTTCTCGAACAGATTTTGCTTCTTCTATAGCTTTTTCTCCGCCATAAGCGATCGCTAAATTATATTTATTAGATTTAGCAGCATATTTTTCAACTAGTTCAATCGTCTTATTAACAGATTTTGCTTTGCCCCGAACTTTTGCAACAGTATGATAGATTCCTTCATCATTACAAGTAATGATTGGTTTAAGATTCATAACGCTACCTAATACAGATTGAACTAACCCAATTCTACCACCTTTTTGAAGGTATTCCAACGTAGGAACATGAAAATAAACTTTTGCTTTTTCTATTCCTCTTTGTAAGTTAGCTTTGATTTCATTAAATGGAATTCCTCGATCTACTTGATAAGCAGCTTCAACAGCAGATAATCCAGCACCAATACCAATATTTTTAGTATCAAGCACGAAAACTTCTAGATCTTTATAATCCTCTGCCACGATTCGAACCATATTATTAGTTCCACTTAATCCGCTTGAAATAGTCACTGCAATAACTTTCTCATATCCTTCAGATTTGATTTCATCAAAAATACTTTTAATCATTTCACCATCTGGCAAAGAAGTTTTTGGAATCTCTTTATCCATGCGTTTATAGACTTCTTCTGCGGTAATATTCAATTTATCAATATATTCTCCATCTTTAAAAATAATCTTCAATGGAATCACTTTTATATTGAATTGTTCTTTTATAGTTTCAGGAACATCTGCACCAGAATCTGTTAGTATAGCAACCTTCTCTTTATTCATAGGTCCTCCCATCCTTCTTTACTAGTATTTTACTCTTCTCTTGTACAGAATTTATTGTATTATTGTTCGCACTAGTACTTTCTTTTATTTCAGCATCTTTTGACCGTATTTCTTCTTTTAACTGACTTATTTGAGTTTCATATTTTGCTTCTAATTCTTTCGCTCTTTCGTTCTCATTTTCTTTAGCTTGATTAGCAGATTTTTCTAAATCTTTACGCATTTTAGTTTCTTGATAGATTTTTACTGTTGATAAAAGCGAAGCTATCAAAGCTCCTAACAATATGGATCCTAAAATAACGATGATTAATGGCCATTCATATGTGGCAAAATAAAAGTTGACCGGAACTGGATCTACATTTAATACAGATAATACGGCTCCAATAAACAATAATATAAATGCCCCTACAAAACTCCACTGTTTTTTCATGAAATTATATCCCCTTTTATACACTTATTATTAGAAGAATAACATTTAAATTAAAATATTTCTCTGATTGTGTTTTATTTCTTATCAAATTGGTTAAGAATCAAATAATCTCCTAAAGCCGGAAATAATGAATACAATTTAGCAGCTACGCTTAAACTAAATGGCAGATTGACTTCTCTTTTATTTGTACCAATAATTTTAATCGTCTTTTCAGCAACTTCATCACTTGTTAAAACAAATCTACCAATTCTTTCCAGATAACTGCCAGAAGGATCGAATTCATCAAAGAAAGCTGTATCAACTGGACCTGGGTTAATAGTTGTCACTTTGATATTAAGAGGTTTTAATTCTAATCTTAAAGCATTACTGAAACCGATAACAGCAAACTTCGAAGCTGAATATACTGCTGATTTAGGAGTAGCAATCTTACCGGCAATAGATCCAACATTGATAATATGTCCACTCCTACTATCAGCCATTTGAATTGCAGCTAACTGAGATAAGTACATAACTCCTAAAACATTCACTCTAAACATATTTTCTGCTTTATTTAAATCATATGTCATGAATTCTTCAGTACGTCCAAAACCCGCATTATTAATTAGCACATCGATCTTACCAATACTGTTTTCAATTTTCACCATTGTTTCTTCGATTGCATCAGGATCAGACATATCTAAAGGATAAACATAGACTTCTGATGCACTTATTTTATTACATTGTTCCTTAACCTCTTTGAGCTTATTTTCTCTTCTAGCAGATAAAATAAGGGTTGCACCGTTTTTTGCAGCTTCGTAGGCTAACGATTCTCCAATCCCTGACGAAGCTCCAGTTATCATTATAACTTTCCCTTTTAAATCATTCATTTAATTTTCAACTCCTTTTCTCTCAAGCGGAATATTAACCTCTTTTAAATCATGCATCACACATGTATTCTTAAAAACCTCACGAGCTTCATTTTGCAGTGCTTGTACATCTTTAGCTAAATACCTAGCACTAATATGAGTTAATAATAACATTCTCACTTTTGCTTCTTTAGCTACCTCAGCAGCCTGTACATTTGTGGAATGATTATAACTTGTGGCAAGCTTGACATCATTATGATTAAATGTACTTTCATGTACTAATACATCTGCATCCTTGGCCAATTCAACGCTATTTACCGTTTTAAGTGTATCGCCCAAAATTGTTACTATTCTACCCTTTTGGGTTGGTCCAATAAAATCTTTGCCATTAATCACTGTCCCGTCTTCAAGGGTTATCGTTCCACCCTGCTTCAACTTTCCAAAAAGAGGACCAAAAGGAACACCTAGTGCTCTTAAATCTTCAGCCAAAAGAGTTCCTTCGTGATTAGATTCTTCAATTCTAAAACCATAAGAAGGGATACCGTGCTTTAATTTTTTTACTGAAACTTTAAACTGATCATCTTCAAATATTACTCCATCTTCATTAAATTCAATAAAATGAATAGGATATTTAATGTGTGATGCCGAAAATCGTAAACTAGATAATACATATTGTTTGATTCCTTTAGGACCATAAATCGTTAAAGGTGTCTCTCCACCTTGGAAAGCTCTACTGCTTAATAAACCAGGTAGTCCGAAGATATGGTCTCCATGCATATGTGTTATAAATATTTTTTCGATTTTACGAGGTTTCAATGTCGTGTTCAGTATCTGATGCTGTGTAGCTTCTCCGCAATCAAACATCCAGATACTGTTGCGTTCTTCCAATAATTTTAAAGCAATGCTTGATACATTTCTATGTTTAGCAGGAACACCCGATCCGGTTCCTAAAAATAATAAATCCATAACTATCCTCGAATTCTAATTGTGTCTCATTATTTTTTATATAATCAATCTCAATTTATTATTCTACAAATTCAAATTCAAATGAATCGATTCGTACAATATCTCCGTTTTTAGCACCTTTATTTCTTAACGCTTCATCGATACCCATACCTCGAATCTGACGAGCAAAACGCATTACCGATTCATCGTGTGCAAAATTTGTCATTTTGTATAATTTCTCTAATTTTTGTCCAGTTAGTACCCAAGTACCGTCTGGCTCTCTAAGAATATTAAAATGATCTGTTGAAGGAGTATGTTTATACAGTACTCTTTCTTCCTCATGTGTTTCTTCATCGTATAACGGAAATTCTGGTGTAGATTCAAGTAAATCTGCTGTTCTTGTTAGTACAGCTGTTAAACCTTTTTGAGAAATAGCAGAAACTTCAAATATCTCAATTTTTTCACCAGATTCTTCAATTTTTTTCTTGAATTCTATTAAATTCTTTTGAGAATCAGGCATATCCATTTTATTTGCTATAACAAGTTGAGGTCTTTCTCTTAATTTTAAATCGTATTCCTTTAATTCATTATTAATCGTATAGTAATCATCTATTGGAACACGACCTTCTATTCCACTCATATCTATAACATGCAGTAATACTCTTGTACGTTCTATGTGGCGTAGAAATTCAATCCCTAATCCTACTCCTTGTGAAGCCCCTTCGATTAATCCAGGCATATCCGCCAATACAAAACTTCTTCCATCTTCCGTTTCAACCATTCCTAAATTTGGCACAATTGTCGTAAAATGATAGGCTCCAATTTTAGGTCGAGCAGCAGAAACAACTGATAATAAGGTCGATTTCCCTACTGATGGAAATCCTATCAACCCGACATCAGCTAAGACTTTTAGTTCTAATTCAATTTCTTTTTCTTCTCCCGGTTCGCCATTCTCAGCAATTTCTGGTGCAGGGTTGCGAGGAGTTGCAAAGCGTATATTTCCTCTTCCGCCTCTTCCCCCCTTAGCGATTACTGCTTCTTGACCATGATTAATTAAATCAGCATATAGTTGACCGGTTTCTGCATTTTTAACTATCGTGCCTGGAGGAACTTTGACAAACAAATCTTTTGCTCCTCGCCCATGCATTCCTTTAGACATACCATTCTCACCATTTTTAGCTTTGAAATGTCTGTTATATCTAAAATCCATTAGGGTTCTTAGTCCTTCATCAACAATAAAAATGATATTTCCACCAGTTCCACCATCTCCACCGGCTGGTCCACCATCAGGTACATATTTTTCCCGCCTGAAAGCAACCATACCATCTCCACCGTTGCCTGCCTTGACATTGACAGTAACTTGATCTAAAAACATCGACATCTGTTAACCCTTCTCTCCTGTACATTTCTCTTAATTTTATTTTACACTATTGCGCATTGTTTTACTAATGTTCTTAAAAGACTGCATAATAAAAGCGGGTCATGCCCGCATTTTGAATCTGTTATTTTTAAAATATAAAAAATATAATCTGAAAAAGCTCGAAAAATCCGAGCTTTTTCATGCTACCAAAATCACGTCATGGACTTATGAATCGAATCAGAGCCGACCGCTTTGTGCAAAGAAGACCATTCTTTTACATTTTCTTGTGCATATTTCTCATTAAGCAGCTGATAATTCCCCATAAATTTTTCTGTTTCGTGGATCAGGTTTTCATCAAAATAAATGTCAGCTTGATTCAGTTCATTCTCAGTGAAATCTTTCATGCTTCGATCATCAAAAGACATATAATTAACTAAATGACCAAGTGCGTAAAAAACTTCTCGATTGCTCTGATTGAAGTCAACAATCATTTGCTTTTTCTTCGTCTGTCTAATTGTTTCGACCTTTTCAATCAATTCTCGACTCAAGCATTCACTATTAAAAGACTGAGAAAGAATAATCCCATCGGCATTCGAAAATCTATAACCTACTGATAACAGATCTGCTGCGTGTAACCTTGTTAAAATCGGGCCGTCCACTGTTAATTCAATCCATTCCTTCAATGAGTTAATCATTTTTGTACTGAAAAAAATATCTTCATTTGCAATTGTTAACGACTGTACATTAAGAGATAATAATAATTTCGCTATATGAAGCACATCATAACCATTACCAAATAAAACACATTTTTTATCTTCTAATTTCCCTAAAGAATCTTGAAGCATTTCGATTGCTCTAGATGGTTGAGCACAATAAAGAGGTCTCATTACTTCAGACAATCTCATTTTTCTAGAAAACTTGATTGCACTTTTAAAGAGATCCTTTATCATAATCCCTATTGTTTCCTCTTTAGTTCCAAAATTCAAGGCATTCTCTACTGGTCTGAGTGTAGTATGTGATCCTTTTGGCTTTGTTTCCATTCCACTAACAATAGTAAATAGGTGATTTACAACATCTTTATTAAATTTACTATATGTTTCTAAAATGGTTTCTTTTAGCGGCTTACCAGTGAAATTAGATAAATACCGTAAAAGATCTCCATGTTTGAAGACCGTTTCATCAACATTCAAATAGTATTCACTACGAACTTCAGAGGATAATATACAGACTTCTTTTACACCATCAAAGTTTTTAATGTCATGTAAATGTCTGATTTTCTGTCTTTCGTTCAATGTATATTTATCAATGTCTTCAATTGAAACAGTATCTTTATTTACTCCATACATTAAGATTTTCAAATAGAATCATTCCTTGTGCTCGCAAGTATTTCATTCCAGACTTCGTCTCTTCCTTCTCTAGTTTCAGCAGAAAAAACAACAACTTTATCTCCTGTTGCTAGTTCAAGTGTCTGAATGACTTGGTTGATGTGTTTATTACGCTTAGATTTCTTTATTTTATCAGCTTTTGTTGCCACAACTAATACTGGAAGATTATAATACTTTAAAAAATCATACATCTGAACATCAAGATCAGTCGGATGATGTCTTAGATCTACCAATAGAATACTTAAAGAAAGTTCTTCCCGACTGGAAAAATAGATGTTCATCATCTTTCCCCATTTTTCTTGTTCAGCGTTTGATACTTTAGCATATCCGTATCCTGGTACATCGACAAAAAATAACTCATTTTCGATATTAAAATAATTCAATGTCCTAGTTTTGCCTGGTTTTCCAGAAGTTCTTGCAAGTTTCTTTCTATTTACCATTGTATTGATAAAGGAAGATTTACCGACATTAGAACGTCCAGCTAAGGCAACCTCTGGTAGTCCATCATTAGGGTACTGTTTTGGAGAAACTGCACTGATCGTAATTTCTGCATAATGAATTTTATTGATATCCATATTATTTTCTCCTAACGTTAAATTTACATACTATAAATATAATCCTGTATAAGTATATCATAATTTGGATGATTTAAAAGAATTTCTTTATTTTTTATGACGTACAGCTTCCAAACTTTACAATTATATGACAAAAGATAGAGTTCAGAAAACACATAAAACTTTTTATTTATACAAAAACAGTATCTCTCATGATAGAGAGATACTGTTTTTCCAGTCTATATTATTAAATCAGCTGATCAATTCCCCATCATTATTATAATAAATTGGACCGCCTGATCCTTCAACAGCATCTTCAGTAATGATGACTTTCTTAATATCTTCACGACTAGGAACTTCAAACATGATTTCCATCATTATACTTTCAATAATAGATCGAAGTCCACGTGCACCAGTGTCACGTTCGATTGCTTTTTTGCCAATCCCTCTTAATGCTTCTTCTTCAAATTCAAGTTCTACGTTATCAATCTGTAGAAGTTTTTTATATTGTTTGACGAGAGCACTCTTAGGTTTTGTAAGAATTTGAACTAAATCATCTTCAGTTAATTTTTCTAAAACAGCAGTTATTGGTAAGCGACCAATAAATTCTGGAATTAATCCATATTTTAATAGATCTTCAGGAATAATCTGCTGCATCATACTTGCACTTTCAGCAAAACCTTTACGCGTATTAGAAGCTCCAAAACCAATGACCTTATCACCAAGGCGATTTTTAACCATTGTTTCGATACCATCAAAAGCTCCACCAACAATAAACAATATATTAGTTGTATCAATTTGAATCAATTCCTGATGAGGATGCTTGCGCCCGCCTTGTGGGGGAACACTAGCAGTAGTTCCTTCAAGGATCTTGAGTAATGCTTGCTGGACTCCTTCACCACTAACGTCTCTAGTGATAGATACATTTTCTGATTTTCTAGCAATTTTATCAATCTCATCAACATAAATAATACCATGCTGAGCACGTTCAACATCATAATCAGCAGATTGAAGAAGTTTAAGTAGAATATTTTCAACATCTTCTCCTACATAGCCTGCTTCAGTTAAATTAGTTGCATCAGCAATTGCAAATGGCACATTCAATATTCTAGCTAAAGTCTGAGCTAGATACGTCTTACCAGAACCAGTCGGCCCAATTAAACAGATATTACTTTTCTGCAATTCAACATCATCTTCCTGGTTAGACAGATTATTCACACGTTTATAGTGATTATATACCGCTACAGATAATGCTTTTTTGGCTGCATCTTGTCCAATAATATATTCATTCAATATGGAACGAATTTCTTGAGGTTTTGGAACTTCAGTATCCTCTGCGTAAACTTGCTTATTAAATTCTTCATCCATAATTTCTTTACATAAATCTATACATTCATTACAAATATAAACTCCTGGACCTGCGACAATTTTTTTTACTTGATCTTGTGATTTACCACAAAATGAACAAGAGATATTGCCTGATTGCTCTTCATCATTGTCAAACATAGGCAGGTTCACCTCAATTCCTAAAATCTTTTAACATTTCATATAGTAACATAGAACATTTGTGCTTGCCAATAGGTTGGCTCTAGCAGCTAAACATTTACAAAAAACGGGAATGCTATTACAGCATCCCCCTTTTTCATTTATAACATTTCAATCCATTAAAATTATTCTGCTGCATCTTCTGAATCAGCTGGTTCTAATGTTTCTTTAGCAGTTGATGTAATCACGTCAATTGCTTTTTTAAGAGAAATATCTTTCACTAATAAGTCTGGAGAGAGTACGCTGCGTACTTGTTCTTCAGGCATATTGTATTGAGCTGCTAAATCTTTGATTTCTTTCTCGATATCTTCATCATCAGCTGCTAGGTTTTCTGCTTCAACGATTGCTTCTAACACAAGGTTAGTACGAACGTTGAATTCTGCTTCGCCTTCAAATTGTTTATGAAGATCTGATTCAGAAGAATTTGTCATTTGATAATACATTTCTGGTGAAATACCTTGTTGTTGAAGGTTATTCAAGAACATATCCATTTGACGGTGAACTTCGTCATGTGCCATTTCATGAGGAATCTCTTCAATCTTAGCATTCATTACTGCTTTACGGATAGCTTCGTCATCACGAGCATCATTAGCAGAGTTTTCACGACCTTCTTCAAGGTTTTTACGGATCTTAGCTTTTAATTCATCTAACGTTTCAACATCTTCATCTGCATCTTTAGCAAATTCATCATCAAGTTCTGGGAGTTCTTTTGACTTAACTTCGTGAACTTTAACATTAAACACTGCTTCTTTTCCAGCAAGATCTTCAGCTTGATACTCTTCTGGGAAAGTAACTGTTACTTCTTTTTCTTCTCCAGCTTTAACACCGATTAATTGCTCTTCAAATCCAGGAATGAAAGAATTAGAGCCTAGCTCAAGAGAATGATTTTCACCTTTTCCACCTTCGAATGCTACACCATCATTGAATCCTTCGAAATCGATAACAACTGTATCGCCTTCTTCTGCTGCATCTTCTTTAACTGTTAATTCAGCTAAATTTTCACGACGTGTTTCAAGATTTTTTTCTACAGCTTCATCAGTAACTTCACGGTCTTGCTTTGTTACTTCAAGTCCTTTATATTCTCCAAGCTCAACTTCTGGTTTTAAAGTAACTTCTGCTATTAATTTCCAGTCTTGTCCTTTTTCAACAGACTCAATGTCAATATTTGGTTGAGCTACAGGTTCAATTCCAGCTTCTTCCACTGCTTTAGAATAAGCTTCAGGAAGTAAGTCATTTAACGTATCTTCATATAATGCTGCTTCACCATACATTTGGTTAAACATTTTACGAGGTACTCTACCTTTACGGAAACCTGGCACATTAAGTGTTTTTTGAACTTTTTTAAATGTTGTATCTAGTCCCTGTTTAACTGTTTCTTGATCGATCGAAAAAGTCAATCGACCAGAAGTAGCTCCTGTTTTTTCAAAATTAGTTGTCATAATTATTTACCCTCCGAATTTCTTTTTTATCTGTAATAAGTGAAGAACGACTGCTAAACAAATACAATCAGTTCCAGTTGAATCTCGTAATACATTTATCTTATTAAATAAGAGTGCATACGGGCATTAAAATCACTTAGCACGTTGCGCATACTATCTTATCATACAATAGTTATATGAAAAAGTAAACAATAACTATATAAGTTAGCCCTCCATTTTACTTATTTTTTTTATCCATTCCATCATCTTTTTTTCCCTAGCAGAAAACCTTGAATCAAATTCAAGATTTTCTGTCTCAAACGAATAAAGATGTATATATAGTTTTACCCATTCAACGGGATTTTCTATAATCTGTTTAGCAAAAGGATAAATTTTCAATAAATGGAAATTAAGTTCCGGTTTAATTGACATCAACATACTAGGATTTTTTTCTAATTGCATATTCAGTTGTTCATTTACTTGGACTACAATAGATTCTTCATTAAAAGAATCCAATTTAGAAGGGTTTATAATTTTTGTAATTCCTAAAGTTTCAAATTCGAATTCAACATCTGCATTAATGTCAACCAAATTTTGTAAATAAAAAGATTTAGCTAGTGGATCAACAAAAGGGTTGCTCATAAGAAAAGGAATTACGTTAATTAATTCATCTGGAGTTAACAGACTTACTTCATCAACAATTTTTAATTGTTCTTCTCTACTTAAATCAGCTAGAGCAAATAATTTCTTTTTCAGCTCATTTTTTGCTTGATGACGTTCCTTCTCATCTATTAATATCTCTTCTTCTAAAAGTTTTTTCATCTGTGATAATTCATCGATTGATAACTGATCGCCACCAGTTAATCGAGTCAAATAAGTTTCAGCTTGGACAAATCGTTTATTTTTGATGAGCAAAAACAAATATAGTGATACATATTCCGTTTTCATTATATTTTTACCTTTGATATTTTCAACAATTTCTAAAGCTTCGCTGTATCTCTCTAATTGTACTAAAACAGATACATAAAGCGTACTGATATTGGGTTCTTGTTTAATATCATAAGCTAATTCTATATAGTGCAATGCTTTAATCGGCTCATTAAGATTTAAATATTGTTCTGCCTTTTTAAGATACATTGAATAATTATTTGGAAATTCTATTTTTTCTCCCATTATCCCCCTTCTTTCTTATACTATTATAAGTACAAAGAATAAATCGTCAAATTCTGATTGGAATAGTATGGGAAAAAATTAAAAACCGATATGAGAAAAACTCAAATCGGTTTATCGTTAAAACTTCCTGAATCTTTCATACCTTTTTTGAATTAAATGATCTTTTGACTGGGACATTAACTGCTCAATCTCATTTATCATATCTTCCTTTAATGAATTGAGTAATTGAGAGTAATTAATTTTTTTCCCCTCTTTTTCTTCGTAGATAATGCGATCAATAACGCCTAATTTCAACAAATCATATGACGTCAGTTTCATAATTTCTGCTGCTTCTGCAGCTCGTTTGGAATCTTTCCAGAGTATCGAAGCAAATCCTTCTGGCGAAAGAATAGAATAAATAGCAAATTCCATCATCCATACTTTATTGCCTGCAGCAAGAGCGAGGGCTCCACCGCTCCCTCCTTCGCCAATTATAATGGAAAGAATCGGGACCGAGAGATTACTCATTTCAAGCAGATTTTTAGCTAATGCTTCTCCTTGACCACGTTCTTCAGCCTCTACACCACAGTATGCGCCCGAAGTGTTTACAAAAGTAATGATCGGTCGATTGAATTTTTCAGCTTGCTTCATCAATCGTAAAGATTTCCGATATCCTTCTGGATGTGGTGATCCAAAGTTTCTTTTTAAATTTTCTTCTAAATCATGCCCTTTTTGGTTACCGATAATCGTTACAGGTTGACCATTTAGCATACCGATACCGCCAACGACTGCAGCATCATCTTTATATGAACGATCTCCATGAAGCTCAATAAAGTCATCAAAGATTACTTCAATTAATTCCGTTGTTGTGATGCGGTCTGTTTGTCTAGCAATTGAAACGATGTCCATTGCTTCCGCCATTTGACCACCTCTTTTTCTATTATTATTTATTATCTCCATACTAGATTTCTGATTATCTTTAAAAATTAGAATTAGAGACTACATGCATCAGCAAAAGCTTGTTAATGACTTGCTTTAATTCTGTACGCGGTACAATTTTATCAATAAACCCATGTTCCATAACTTTTTCAGCAGATTGAAAATCATCCGGTACTGATTCTTTAATGGTTTGTTCAATTACTCTCCTACCAGCAAATCCAATCAACGCACCTGGTTCAGCAAGAATAACATCTCCTTGCATAGCAAAGCTGGCAGTAACACCACCAGTTGTTGGATCTGTCAAAATGGTTAGATAAAATAAACCTTTGTCAGAGTGTTTTTTAACTGCTGCACTTGTTTTTGCCATCTGCATTAAGGACAAAATTCCCTCCTGCATTCGAGCTCCTCCCGAGGCAGTAAATAAAACAACAGGCAAACCTTTATCAGCAGCTTTTTCGAATAAACGCGTAACTTTTTCGCCAACAGCTTGTCCCATGCTACCCATTATAAAGTTAGAATCCATAATTCCAATCGCTAGATCAACTCCATTTAGTTTAGCACTCCCAGTTAATACAGCTTCTCTTAACCCAGAATTTATTTGAGCTTTTTTTAGCTTTTCATCGTAACCCGGAAAGTTTAAAGGATCTAATGAAACAATATCCTCATCCCACTCTTGAAATGTCCCTTCATCGATTGTTAAATGCAGCCTTTCTTGGGCGCTGATTCTAAAAGCATATTGACAATTTGGACAAATTCTTTCATTCCCTAAATCTTTAGAATAAATTGATTGTTTACAGTTTGGGCATTTGACAAACATACCGTCTGGTACAAAAGGAGCTCGTTCTGAATCATTTGTGACCTTCTGTAAAGAAATATAAGGACGCTTTTTAAATAGTCGCAACGATTACTCCTCCTCTAAACGATTTTGCCATTTTGGTATGAATGTATTCTCCAAATACTCAGTATCATATTTTCCATTAATAAATTCTTCATCATCTAGCAAGTCTAATTGGAAAGCTAGATTTGTCTGAATACCCTCCACAACCATCTCTTTAAGTGCACGTTTCATTTTCGCTATTGCAATCTCTCTAGTATTTCCATGAGTTATTACTTTAGCAATCATCGCATCATAATATGGAGGAATCTCTCCACCAGCAAACAATGCTGTATCTACTCTTAAACCATTTCCTCCAGAAGGAAGATTCAAATATTTTATAACTCCTGGTGAAGGAGCAAAATTGAAAGCAGGGTTTTCTGCATTAATACGACATTCGATCGAATGGCCTTTTAATTGCAATGAATCTTGATCAAGCGAAAGAGGTTCATTGTTTGCAATTTTGATTTGCTCTTGAACAATATCAAAATCTGAAATCATTTCAGTGATTGGATGCTCTACCTGGATTCTAGTATTCATTTCCATGAAATAAAATTCCCCGCTTGCATCAAGTAAAAACTCAACAGTTCCAGCATTCTTGTATCCAACATACTCTGCTGCTCTTACAGCAGCAGCTCCAATATGTTTTCTTTGATCTTCTGATAATATGTGAGAAGGGGCTTCTTCAAGAATTTTTTGATGGTTTCGCTGCATAGAGCAGTCTCGTTCACCTAAATGAATAACATTGCCGAAATGGTCCCCTAATAATTGAATTTCAATATGCTTAGCAGGTGAAATGATTTTCTCCATATACATACGGTCATCTCCAAATGCTGCTTTTGCTTCGGATTTTGCAGAATTAAAGGCCTGCAATAATTGATCGGATGAGTTTACCACCCGCATTCCTTTACCGCCACCACCAGCTACCGCTTTAACGATAACTGGAAACCCGATTGCTTCAGCTGTTTCAAGCACTTCTTCATCACTTTCTAAAAAACCGTCGCTACCAGGCACAATAGGAACATTAGCTTTACGCATCATTTCTCTAGCGTTCGCTTTATTTCCCATCTGGTCAATAGTCTCTTTGTCGGGTCCGATGAATACAATATTCACTTCTTTACACATTGCGGCAAACGTACTATTTTCAGAAAGGAATCCAAATCCTGGATGAATCGCTTGTGCTCCAGTGATGACTGCTGCGCTTAATATGTTCTGCATATTCAAATAAGAGTCGCTAGCTTTTGATGGTCCAATGCAGACCGCTTCATCAGCTAGTTGCATGTGCAAAGCATCTTCATCCGCTTCAGAATAAACAGCAACCGTTTGAATACCCATCTCTTGGCAAGCACGAATGATCCGTACTGCTATCTCTCCTCGATTGGCTACTAATATTTTTTGAAACATGTTATTACCTTCCTTAAATCAGATTGTATGACTATTTTGAATAGATCATAACGTATACTTTTAAAAGTTAAAGTACATTAACGGCCGATAATAAATGTCATTTCTACTTCACAAACTTTTTTACCATCAACATATGCAACGCCTTTACCAATTCCAGCGTACTCTTTCAATTTAACGATATTTACTTTAAGTTCTAAAACATCACCAGGGACAACTTTTTTTCTGAATTTAACTTTATTCAGTCCGCCTAAGTAAGCTGTCTGACCTTTAAATTGATCCATTTTCAGCAATGGAATTGATCCAGCTTGTGCTAAACTTTCTACAATTAATACACCTGGCATTACCGGTTCTCCTGGAAAATGTCCTTGGAAGAATTCTTCATTGATTGTTACATTTTTAATAGCTGTAACATGTTCTCCTGGAATCATTTCAGTTACTTTATCAATAAAGTAGATTGGGTAACGATTGGGAATCAATTCTTGGATTTCTTGAATATTCATAGTAGTCATTTTAATTGCTCCTTAAATTAAAAATATTTTTTATTTATAGTTGTTTAACACAACTTTATTCTGTATCAGTGATTTGAACCAGCGGTTGTCCGAATTCTATTGGCTGACCATCTTCAACCACCACTTTATGGACAGTTCCACTTACATCACTTTTTATTTCGTTCATAACTTTCATTGCTTCAATGATCACTAAAGGTTGACCTTTTTCGATTTTATCTCCAGCTTTTACAAAAGGAGGCTTGTCTGGTGAAGAAGCAAGATATGAAGTTCCAACGATTGGAGCAGTAATCTCATGAACATTCTCCAATGTTTCTGTTTCCTCGGCTTGCTTACCATTTTCTGAAACAACGACACTACGTTCAATCGAAGATGTACTTTCGACTCTCTGAGGTTCAATTGCTTGTCTGGCTGCTTCAGGTTGTGTTGGTACTGGAGCTAAATCATTCTTGCTCATTTTTATAGAAACTAGATCGTTGTTCAGTTCAAATACTTTTAAGCTTGAAGCATCAATTTTTTCTATTAATTCTTTTATCTGGTCAAAATTCATTACTTATGCATCCTCCCATTTTTTGAACAGGGTGACTGCATTGTGCCCTCCGAAACCTAATGAGTTATTCATAGCATACTGAATCCCTTTTTCTCTTGCTTCATTAGGAATGTAATCTAAATCACATTTTTCATCTGGAGTTTCTAACCCAATTGTTGGAGGCAAAATACCTTCTTGTAAAGCTTTGATACACGCTACTGCTTCAATTGCACCTGCTCCACCAAGTAAGTGTCCAGTACTACCTTTTGTACTTGAGATAGCAACTGAGTGAGCACCTTCTTCTCCAAGCGCTCTCTTGATCGCAGCTGTCTCAGATGAATCATTTGCTGGTGTTGCAGTACCATGAGCATTGATATAGCCAACTTGGTTCGGTTCAATACTTGCTTCAGCCATTGCTTGAATCATCGCGTTAGCAGCGCCTTCACCATCTGGAGTAGGTGCTGTCATGTGGTAGCTGTCTCCAGTCGCCCCATATCCAACGATTTCTGCATAGATTTTAGCACCACGTTCTTGAGCACTTTCAAGACTTTCAAGTAAAATTACCGCTCCACCTTCACCCATTACAAATCCTTGACGGTTTTTGTCAAATGGAGTTGAGGCTTTATCTGGATCTTCACTGTTTGATAATGCTGTTAATGCAGCAAATCCTGACATTCCAATCTCATTAATACTCGCTTCTGATCCACCCGCTAGCATATAGTCAGCATATCCATGTTTGATGTTTCTGTATGCTTCACCTATTGAATTATTACCTGAAGCACAAGCAGTAACGATAGACAAGTTCGGTCCTTTAGCACCTGTAGCGATAGAGATATTTCCCGCTACCATGTTTCCAATTGCCATTGGTACAAAGAAAGGTGCTACACGATCTAATCCTTTTTCATGCATTTTTATGATTTGACTTTGCATAGCGTTTAATCCGCCAATACCTGATCCTACCATTACACCTAAACGAGTTGCGTCGATTTCATCCGCATCAAGTTTAGCATCTTCCATTGCTTCAAGAGCAGCAGCGACGCCATACTGAGAGAAAACGTCCATTCTTTTTGCTAGTTTACGGTCCATACGTTCTTTAGCTACGAAATCTTTAACTTCTCCAGCTACATGAACATTAATAGGTGTTCCATCAAATTTCGTCAATTGTCCAATGCCATTTTTCCCTGTTTTTAGTCCATTCCAAAAATCTTCTACGTTATTTCCAAGAGGAGTGACTGCTCCTAATCCTGTTATTACGACTCTACGCATTTTTATTCCTCCTAATTATCCATTCATGACCATACCACCGTCGACATTAATAACCTGTCCAGTGATATACTTTTGATTGCTTAAAAATAATGCTGCTTCTGCTACTTCTTCTGGTTGACCTAAACGTTTTAATGGAATCTGAGTTAAAATGGTCTCTTTAACTTTATCACTCAAAACATCTGTCATATCAGAGTCAACGAATCCAGGTGCAATTGCATTAACAGTGATCCCTCTAGGGGCTAATTCTCTAGCAACTGATTTAGTAAATCCGATTATCCCTGCTTTACTAGCAGCATAGTTTGCTTGACCAGCGTTACCCACTTGACCGACAACACTAGCAAGATTAATGATACAACCGCTCTTTTGCTTCAACATATATTTTGAAGCAACTTTCGTTGTATAGAATGTACCTTTCAAGTTAATATCGATCGTTTGGTCAAATTCTTCTTCAGTCATTCTAAGCAAAAGATTATCTCTTGTAATTCCTGCATTATTAATTAATACATCCACACTACCAAATTTATCTTTAGTCTCTTTAATTAAACGACTAGCAAAATCTGGATCGCTTATGTCTCCTATACAAGTGAAAATTTCTCCGCCAAAATGGCTCAATTCTGATAACTGTTCTTCTGAAATTTCTTTACGTCCATTTAATACAACATTATGGCCCGCATTTGCAAATGCATAGGCAATTGCTCTACCAATCCCTCTAGAGCTGCCTGTAACAATAACAGTTTTTATACTTTCTACCACATTTTCACCTCTAATATTTTAGTTGTTAAACGCAACCTTATCGATTGCCTTATGCAACTGCTTAATATTCTCAACATTCATGACAGTTACACTACGATCAATTTTTTTAACGAATGTCTTTAATGTCTTACCCGGTCCAAGTTCTATAAAAGTATCTGCTCCATCTGTTATCATTTGCTGAATCATCTGCTCAAATCTAACAGGAGACATAACTTGCTTAACTAATGTTGGTGCAACTTGTTCTTTAGTCTCATAAACAGCTGCTGTAGTATTACTATAAACTGGATAAGTAAAATCATTTATATTAACTGATTTTAGCTCTTCTCCCAGTTTATCAGCTGCTGGTTCAAGTAACTTAGTATGGAAAGGTCCACTTACATTTAGTGGAATAACCTTTTTAGCTTCTGCTTTTTCTAATTCAGTGATTGCGGCTGATACGCCTTCTTGTACACCTGCAATAACGATTTGGCCAGGCATATTATAATTAGCAATCTGTACAAAATGTTTTTCACTGATCTCGTCACATATTTTTTCAACGACTTCAGATTTCAACCCCATGACTGCAGCCATAGCGCCTACACCCTTGGGAACAGCTTGATCCATATACGTTCCACGTTTATGAACAAGCTTTACTGCATCTTCAAATGTAAAAACCTCTGAGGAAACCAGTGCGGTATATTCTCCTAAACTAAGCCCCGCTACCATATCCGGTTTAATTCCAGCATCTTTCATTAAATGTTCTATAGCATGACTGAGCGTTAATATTGCCGGCTGAGTTAATGGTGTCCAGTTCAGCTTTTCATCATCATTGAATGTTAAAGCAGCTAAATCAATATCCAAGGCTCTGCTCGCTTGATCAAAAATTTTCCTGACACTTTCATGCTCTTCATACAATTCTTTTCCCATTCCATTATATTGAGCGCCTTGCCCGCTAAACAAGAATGCTGTAGACATATTAAATATCCTTTCTTTACTTAACTCTTTTAAAAGATCAATCAAGGGAATGAAACAAGTTTATTAGGTGATTAAGAATCATATATATTGCTTACTAGCTTGCTTCAATCCCCAATTTCAATCTTATTATAATAATCTGCATACTTTGAATATCAAAGTATCACTGAAAAAAATTAGAATACAACAGGATTTGAAGTTAGTTCTTTGTATTCACTCATTAATTCTTCAACAATTTCCTTACAGCTTTGTTCTTTTTTCACTAGTCCTGCACTCTGTCCGGACATAAATGAGCCAGTATCTTTGTCTCCATCGACAACTGCTCGTTTCAGAGCCCCTTTTCCCAATGCTTCTAAGCGAGAGAAATCCGGGTTTTCATCACTTGTGATTTCTTTTTCTACTTTTAAGTACTCATTTGTTAATTTATTTCTTAAGACACGAACTGGATGACCGGTAATCATCCCCGTTACTACAGTATCAATATCTCGGGCTTTAATGACTCTCTTTTTAAAGTTATCATGAGCAATACTTTCTATAGCTACAACGAATCTGGTCCCAAGTTGAACTGCTGAAGCTCCCAGCATGATCGCAGCTGCCATTCCTCTTCCGTCAGCAATACCACCTGCTGCAATAACAGGAATATTCACTGCGTCAACCACTTGAGGAACTAGTGTCATCGTTGTTGATTTACCTATATGTCCACCAGCTTCCATTCCTTCACAGATAATTGCATCTGCCCCGTCTTTTTCCATACGTTTGGCTAAAGCAACTGAAGCGACAACAGGAATCACTACGATACCAGCTTCTTTAAATTTTTTCATGTATCTTCCTGGACTACCGGCACCAGTTGAAATTACACTAACCTTTTCTTCACAGACTACGTTAACAACTTCATCAACATATGGTGATAGTAAAAGGACATTTACCCCAAAAGGCTTATCAGTCATTTCTTTTGTTTCGCGGATCAATTTGCGTACATATTCTCCCGGCTCATGCCCAGCTCCAATCATACCCAATCCGCCAGCATTTGAAACTCCAGCAGCTAAGCTAGGAGTTCCAACCCATGACATTGCTCCTTGAATAATAGGATATTGAATCCCAATTTTCTCCATAAGTGCTTGATCCATATAGGAGCTCCCTTCCAATAAAATTTAATTAAGCTAGTTGTTCATTGACATACTTAACGATGTCTCCAACAGTGTTTAAACCTTCTTCAGTTTCAATTTTAATATCAAATTCATCTTCAATATCGTTGATGATTTGGAATAAGTCTAAGCTGTCTGCTTCTAATTCTTCACGGAAGTTAGTTTCCATTTGTACTTCTTCTGTTTCTTTATCTAATTGGTCCACAATAATTTCTTGAATTTTTTCGAAAGTTGACATTTTTGGTTCCTCCAAATTTTTTTATAGTTTTATTAATAATGATCCCCATGTTAAGCCGCCGCCAAAGCCAGTCAAAACTATGGTTTGATTACTGTTGAGCTGAATATCACCATGTTCAATTAATTCATCCAATAGTATTGGAATGCTAGCCGCTGATGTGTTTCCATATTGATCAATATTTTGAGGAAACTTCTCAATAGGCTGCTTCAACTTTTTAGATACTGCTTTGATTAATCTTGCATTAGCTTGATGTAATAAAAAGTAATCGATTTCTTCAAGTTGCAGCTGATTAGCTTCGACAACTTCAATGATACTTTTAGGAACAGACCTAATAACAAAATCAAATATATCTCTACCGTTCATTTGTAAGTGTGGATTTGCCTTATTGCCTGAAGTAAGCAAATTGTTGACCGCAACTTCTCCAGAAGTTAATGAACTACCCCTTGAACCGTCTGCATGTAAATTTTCACCTATAAAACTGTGTGTGTTTTCATTTTTTTCAAGTAAAACACATCCAGCTCCATCTCCGAATAATACAGCAGTTGAACGGTCTTTCCAGTCCACTACTTTAGACATAACTTCTCCACCGATAACAAGTGCATATTGATAAGGACTGACAGATAGCATTTTTTCTGCAACAGAGCAAGCATAGACAAATCCTGAACAAGCAGCATTAATATCAAATGCCATTGCATTTTTTGCATGGATATTTGACTGAACGGTGCAAGCAACAGACGGTGAATGAGCATCTGGTGACATTGTTGCTACAATAAGCAAACCAATCTCTTCAGCTTTTACCTTAACCTTACCCAATGCTTTCAATGCAGCTTCAGTACATAGATCAGAAGTATTTTCTGTCGTACTGATATGTCTTTGTTTAATTCCCGTACGTGACGTAATCCATTCATCGGAAGTATCTAACCATTCTGTTAAATCATCATTCGTAAGAATTTTTTCAGGAATATATTTTCCCACTGAATGGATCCTAACTTTTACTCGATTACTCACTCTGGTAACTGCTCCTTTGTACGCTCTAAAAAGTCATGAAGATTTCTTAGACCTATCATTAGTATTTCTGACTGTTCTTTATCCATTTCTGCAATTGTTTCTTTAACCATATCTCTATGAAACTTATCATGTAAACGATATAGCAACCGACCATTCGGAGTTAAAGCAAGTTTAACCACACGCCTATCTGAATCTGTACGTATTCTTTCTACATAACCTTTACGTACAAGATTATTTACTGAAACAGTTAGCGTTCCTACGGTAACACCTAACTTTTTAGCCACTTCGCTAGTCGTATGCTGATGATACATTCCTACCGCTTCGATCGTATGCATTTCTTTTATTGAAACATCTTTAAAACGACTAGACTGCAGAGTTTTTTCTTCGATCATCAATACGTCGTTAAAGATCGTAACCAAGTAACTATTGATTTCGTTAACTAATGGATCCACATCAACTCCCCCATTTCTATTACTTCGTCAATATAGTTTGATTATCAAAGTATTTGACTATCAAAATATTATCTTACATTTCTTTTCCTGTCAAGAATAAATTTCAATTCATAGTATTATTCCAATTAAATAGTATTTAAAAGCTTTGACAACAATCATATTGCTTATTTTTATTGGCACATATTTTCAATTATTATAAAAATAAAAGACTGCCTTTAAGTAATTACCCTAAAGAGAAATTTTATTCTCTCATTTCGAGGTATCTACTTAAGACAGTCTATTTTAATACTTATTCAACTTCTTCTGTTTCGTCATTAACTTGTTTTTTAAATCCTTCAATATCCTTAAAATTAACGACCGTTTTTTCTTCCATCAAGTCATGCATTCTTTCTGCTGACTGATCCCAGTTAATCTTAACAATCGCACTATTTGTAAGCAATTTTTCGATAATACCTTCCATCGGCTCATCTCTAAAAAAGAAAATGATTTCATCTCCGATATCCGGTCTTAAATCTTCCTTGATCGTCTCTATAATTTCGACAGCTTCTTTATAAGGCAAATCCAGTAAATTAGCAATTCGGGAGTTGCTGGCACCTTTTCGAAGTTCTGTTTCCACTAAAACTTGAACTTCCTCGGTAATTTTTTCTTTAGCCATAAAAATCTCCTTAGTCTTAAATTTCAGATCTTTATTAAATGTTTCTAATCTATTATATCACAAATTAGCTATAAAATCGATAAGTCAATGTGACTATCTATAGAAATTTAAGATTAATATACTATTTATAGATTTTCGTACCACATAGAGGCTGCATTCAATTCATTTTGAGACAAGCTATGTCCATTATTTCCCCAATACGTTGTTATACTCGCTCCAGCTTCAATAAAAATTTGCTCCAATTCTTTTGTTTCTTCCGGCAAACAAAGTGGATCGTTTTCTCCTGCTCCAATAAACAAACGCTGATTTGATAAATCAGGAAGCTCTGTATTTCTGGTAGGAACCATCGGATGTAAAAGCATTCCTTGGTATAAAACATCATTGTAGTGGAAAAGCAAACTAGATGCTATGTTTGCACCATTCGAGTATCCTAAAACGACAAGCTGTTTCGTTTTAAACCCATAATGTGCTGCTGCTGCATTTAAAAATTCAAATAATTTATCTGTTTCTTTTTTCAAGCTTACTTCGTCTAAAATGCCCATCGCTTTTCTTTCAAAAAAGCGATTCATCCCATTTTCATTAATGTTTCCTCTCAGACTTAAAATACCCGCTTGTGGATCAATCATTTTTGCTAACTGGATCATGTCATGCTCATCTCCTCCAGTTCCGTGCAATAATAAAAAGACAGTGGTGTTTCCCATTAAAGGTTCATTATAAACATGGATAAATGATTCAAGTGACAATATAAGCGTCCTCTCTTTATTTAATTAGTTTAGCTGATTCATATCCAACTTCTTTCAATAATGTTCGTAATTTATTTAAATCATCATCAGAAAGATTCTTAAATATTTTTTCAATTGTTTGGGCATGCTTAGGAAAAATATCTTCCATTTTAAGATAACCTTCTGCAGTCAGTTCTGCAAAAGTAACTCTTCTATCTTTAACATCTGCAATTCTTTGAACCAGTCCTTTTTCTTCTAAACGATCAATTACATAAGTTATACTGCTTGAAGCTAGTAATATTTTTTTCCCAATCATTTGAATCGGTTGCTTTCCTTTATTATATAGATATTCCATCACTGTAAATTCGGTAGCATTCAACCCATAAGAAATCATATCTTCTTTTACAACTCTTTCTACACTAGAGGCCGCTCTCAAAATTGTTGTTAATGCTTTTAATGAGTCTTCATTTCTTGTCATAATTTCACCTACTTATTTATCTTTAATAATATACGAATTCGTACTAAAAAACAATAGGTAACAAAGCTAATATAGACTATTAGCTTTGTTACAGTTCCTATTTATAGTTAACTTTCTAACTGTTCGCGGATTTCTTATTGCGTACTTCTATCATTGCTTCAGTCCAAGGTATCAATTGATCAATCATTATCTCAACAGCCTCTTTTTGAGCACTAGAAGGATTAAGATTCGGGTAATCAAAATCATAAAAAATGGATAGTGCTGGGTTTGTTCTAACATGTGCAACTTGAAACTCTGACAACACTGATCTTAGCTGTTCAGCTGAACGAACCCCACCAGAAGAACCATAGCTTACGATTCCTGCTGCCTTATCATTTAATTCATGATATAAAAAGTCTAAAGCATTTTTCAAAGCACTTGGTATACCATGATTATATTCTGGTGCAATAAAGATATAGCCATCTTGATCCGTCATTTTTTGAGACCATGGAAGTTGTTTCTCTTTTTCAATTAATTCATCTGTATATGCAGGAGAAGTTGGTTCAGCAAAAACAGGTAAATTAAACTGTTTGATATCTATAATTTCATATTCTACATCATCATTATCTTGTCTGTTTATCGCTAGTTTTTTAACCCATTCTGCAACATCTAGATTGACACGATTCTCTCTAATTGAACCAGTAATAATCCCAATTTTCATTCTGTTTCCTCCTTCTTTAAGTTATTTTAATTATAACACTCAAAAAAACAGAATTAAAAAAAGTTAGCCCTTCTTTATTCGACTTTAGTTTAGAACATTCGAATCATTGTACATTTCTATAAATACTTTCATATACCTGATGAAAGCAAATATTTGAAAAAGAGCAGTAATAATTATAAGAGACCAAAGGAATCCCCGACTAATCTCCGGTAATAAAACCAGTATAAACATACATAGATAAAAGACAATTGTACCAATTTTCCCGAACCATTTAGCTCCATCTACCATTTTTCCTTTTTTTAGCAATATATAACTAAAAATAAACATACTAGTCTCTTTTACGATAAATATACCTAGTAAGTACCCCATAACAGGCCATTTAACAAGCAGTACCGATGCAACTGCCAACTGTGTTAATTTATCGGCAATAGGATCAAATATTTTCCCTAAATTTGTAATTTGATTAAATTTCCGCGCGATAATACCATCCATCGCATCAGTAAGCCCCGAAACAAATAATATACCTGCAGCAATCAAGTAACCATTTATGTCTGTCGCTATAAGATATGAATAGATAAACAGAGGAATTAATAGTATTCTGAAATATGATAATATATTTGGTACTTTAAACCATTCATTACGATATATATTTTTCATTATCGCCTCACCTTTACTTTACAAATAAAAAAGAGGAGCCTAGAATGTTTCCTCCTTTTCTGCGATACTTCTTTCATTTTTTAAAAAAAGCACATGCTAATTGTCTATTTTTATACTTATTAAAAGTTTGTTTCTTTTAACTAACTTTAGTATATTCCATTAAAGTACTAGATTCAATTTGTTTCTGGATTTTCACTATGGTTATCAGGATTAAAATTATCTTCATGTGTCTGATCATCTGTACCAGGGTCTTTAAAATCGACGCCAAATCCCGGCGCTGACAGATGATCATCTAATGAACTTTCAAAATCCCCTTTTTCTTTTTCGTCTTCTCTAGAAGGAGTTTTTTGATCATTTAATTTTTGCTTAGTGATATGCTTTGGCATCTCTTGAAGCATAACATATCCCCCTCTTTTTAACTTATCCATAAATAGTTCTGTATCTTTTTCAGATAATTTATACTTTTCAGCAATATCATTATCTCTAAGTTCTAATTTACTCACACCATCGACCTGCAAATTGATTAGCGCAGCTATCGAATCTCTTTGTTCTTCTTTGGTAACTATAGTAAGTTTATTTTCAGGAATATGCTTTTCTTTTGTCGCTTGTTCAATATTAGATGTTACCTCTTCTTCTAATTGAAACATTGACAGCAACTTCATACTATTGTCCTCCTTGTATCATTTTCAATAAGCTTATGATATCAAAGTAAATCATTCCCACCAAACAAGAAGCCTTGTTTTGATTTATATTTTTAATCTATGTGTAAAGTTTATGTAGGAAGCAGAAAAATATAGGGTAGACAAAAAGAAAGAAGACCCTTAATCTAGAATTTGCAGAAACTAGAGAGAAAGAGGTCTTCTTTACGATGAAAATTATAGCACAAATGATGGAAATATTGGAAGAATCAGCGACATTTTTAGAGGCAGAAATCTTATTTGAGGAGCTTTTCAGGCAAAAAGCTGAGGAATGCTTTCAAGAATGCATGGAGCGCTTAGACAAAAAGTGTATTCAATCGTACAAAGATCAAGGGTACGAGATGGATAGTGTAAGAAAGCGCACGATGCAATTTACCTTTGGGACGGTTGAGTTTTCACGTAGACGTGTGCGTAAAAAAGGAGAAAAAAGTCTTATCCCGCTGGATAAGTTTTTACAGTTGTCTCCTCGTTCAAGAAATTCTCCATTGGTAGAAATGAAGGCAGCGCAAATGGCTTCAGATGGCGTTTATCGTAAAGCTGCCGATGCGATTAACTTATTAACCAACTTTTCTTTAAGTCATTCAGCTATTCACTCCATTACCCAACGTGTCGGTCAAAAAGTTCAAGAGTGGACAGAGCAGAAACCCTCGTCTAATGTAACAATGATGAAAGAAAAGAGAAAAGTACCTGTTCTGTTTATTGAAGGGGATGGTCTGCTTTTGACTAGGCGTAAAGGAAAAGAACGTGCGGAGCTTCATCGTGTACAGATTCATGAAGGTGTGGCGAAAAAAGGAAAACGCCCTGTTTTAGTGAATTCCATGATGTTTGAAAGTGCAGAATCAAGCCAGAAGGCTTTTAAACGAGCGAGTGGGTGGATTGAAGCGACCTATGATCTTCGGAATACAGTCATCATTTCAAATAGTGATGGAGGTAGTGGCTACGAGAAGGACAAATTTGATTTGATTATTGGGAAATGCGCACGACACGAACACTTCCGAGATGCTTATCATGTGAATCAAAAAATCAAACAGCGGTTGTCTTTCGATAAGGAAATGTCTTACCAGATGATTTCAGCCGTTAGAGAATGGGATTATACCAAGGTTTGTACAGTGATTTCTCAAGCGAATGATCGCATTCAAGACGATTACCGTAGAGCTGAATATGAGCT
Organism: Marinilactibacillus sp. 15R; assembly: GCF_001895285.1. NCBI lineage: Bacteria > Bacillati > Bacillota > Bacilli > Lactobacillales > Carnobacteriaceae > Marinilactibacillus > Marinilactibacillus sp. 15R. The sequence goes on along the minus strand of NZ_CP017761.1, from coordinate 1,764,714 downwards.
TGAACTGACAAAATTACTCAGCTACTTGGATCGAAATTGGGACAGTTTGAAGGGACTTCACTTACGTTATCTTCCTCTTCGAAAAGGAACCGGGGTTTGCGAGAGTAACCACCGTCCTTATAGTTATCGCATGAAACGACAAGGTCGTGGATTCGGACAGAAAGGTGCAGGTAACCTAGCAGCTATTATTTCTGCACGTAAGAATGGGTTGTTTTTGCAAGCATTAACCGAAATGATTCCTGCCTTTAAACAGGAATTTATACCTGAGTTCAAAGGAATACTCCGTACATTACTAAAGAAACCCAAAACTAGAAAATCAGTCGGTGTGATTGAAGGCAGGATTGGAAAGCGCTGTGCGTCGTCTCACGCTCTTGGACAATTGGCTAAAGTACTAAAATAAAGTGATTTTAAGGCTGTTTACTGAGGGAGAAAGGCTCGCAGAGCCCATCTCCCTCAGTAAACAGCGAAAAACAATAAAAGGAAAAAGCGATTCTAGAGATTTCCTACAACAACTTGACACACACATTTTTAATAGAAGTATTGACTTTTCCTGGAGAACCTTATATAATATGTTCTGTTGCTGTTAATTGTTCTGATAGCTCAGCTGGATAGAGCATTCGCCTTCTAAGCGAACGGTCGGGGGTTCGAATCCCTCTCAGAACGTAATTAAGGTTTCATAATATGTTTTCAAGCCCGCAAAATGTTTTTTTAATATTCAAAGTATTTGTTAACTTTGAATATTATTGACTTTTATATAATTTTGCGATTTTTTTACAATAAGACTCAAGAACCACTTCTTTAAATAGAGGTGGTTCTTTTTTGCATCTTCTTAATTATAGAACCTACCAAAAAAGGATGCTATTCAGCATCCTTTCTCCCATCAGAGTATTAGTCTAGATTAATATAAGTGTAGATATTGTTCTTTTTCCCATTGGCTTACTGTCGCTTTATATTGATCCCATTCCAGTGTTTTTGTTGCTACAAAATTCTTAAAGATATGTTCGCCAAGTGCTTCGATGATTGTATCATCTTTTTTCAAGCTCTCTACTGCTTCTAACAAGTTCCCTGGTAAGGAATTGATACCTAGTGAATCCAGTTCAGCAGCATCCATTTCATAAATATTATCAGTTGTTGGTTCAGTTGCTTTTAAATCCCGTTTAATACCATCTAATCCAGCTTTTAACATAACAGCTAATGCTAGATAAGGATTTGTCATAGGATCAACTGAGCGTACCTCTAAACGAGTTGACATGCCTCTAGATTCTGGCACTCGGATCATTGGTGTTCTGTTTCTTCCTGACCATGCGATATAAACAGGTGCTTCATATCCAGGTACTAGTCGTTTGTATGAGTTAACAGTTGGGTTTGTAATTGCTGTAAATGCAGGTGCGTGATCCATAAGACCAGCTAAGAATTTATAAGCTGTTTCACTTAATTGTAAAGGTCCCTTTTCGTCAAAGAATGCATTGCCGTTTTCGTTGAATAAAGACATATTACAATGCATACCTGAACCATTGATACCAAAGATCGGTTTAGCCATGAATGTAGCGTGCAACCCATATTTTCTAGCTACTGTTTTAACAATTAGTTTGAACGTTTGAATGTTATCACAAGCTTCTACAGCATTGGCGTATTTCCAGTCAATTTCATGTTGTCCAGGTGCTACTTCGTGATGACTTGCTTCGATTTCAAATCCTAAGTCTTCTAGCTCAAGAACAATATCGCGACGGCAATTTTCTGCTAAGTCGTTAGGTGCAAGGTCAAAGTACCCACCATTATCATTTAAGTTTTCAGTTACTTCGTCATTTTCATTCAATTTGAATAAGAAGAATTCTGGTTCAGGTCCTAGGTTGAAATCAGTAAATCCTAATTCTTCTGCTTCTTTTAAAACACGTTTAAGATTTGTACGAGGATCTCCAGTAAATGGAGTTCCATCAGGATTCACGATATCACAAATCAAGCGAGCCACTTTTCCCTTTTTAGAAGAATCTGTTTCCCATGAGAAAACTAACCAAGTGTTGAAATCAGGTTTTAGATACATATCAGATTCTTGAATACGTACAAATCCTTCAATAGATGATCCATCAAACATCATTTCTCCATCTAGTACTTTATCTAATTGCGTGATAGGTACTTCAACGTTTTTAATAATTCCCAGAATATCTGTAAACATTAGTCGTAAAAATCGTACATTTTTTTCCTTCACTTGCTCTTTTATGTATTCTTTAGTGATTGCTGTCAATTTTATTTCCTCCTAGAATTTTCATACTGTTTTTTTAATTAATATTTCTTGCTTAATACTTATGAAGAATAGCATTGATGTTTTTATGAATCAACAGTTACTGAATATCTAAAAGTGTTTTGCTTATTTACTTTTATTAGTTAGGTAAAATTAATATTTAGGCTATATATATTAAGTAAAAACGAACTATACCACTTTTTTGAATATAAAAAAAGAGCTAGTTTGTAGAATCAGAAGTGATTATTTTAAAAGTAACCACTTTTTCTAATTCTCTAAACTACTCTTTTAATTTGTTACTAAAATATTCCTTTCTTACTAGTACGTTTCAAAGTATCTAGTTGTTTCCCATTCTGAAACGGATAAAGAATACTCAAACCAATCTTGCTCTTTGGCAGAAACAAATCTTTCATAAATATGTTCTCCAAGAGCATCTTTGATTGTTTCATCTTGTTTCAAATATTGGACAGCTTCATAAAGACTTCTTGGGAGTGATTCAATATTATTTGCACTGCGTTCAATTTGATCCATATTATAAATATTCTGATTCACAGGATTCGGCGCCGTTTTAGCTTCGCTAATCCCCTTCATACCTGCTTTTATTAGTACAGAGAGCGCTAAATAAGGATTAGCACTAGGATCAACACTTCGTAATTCTACCCTTGTAGACATACCTCTTGAAGCTGGTACACGAACTAGCGGTGTACGGTTTGTTCCAGACCAGGCTACATATACTGGAGCTTCAAATCCAGGAGTCAATCGTTTGTATGAGTTTATGGTCGGGTTACAGATAGCCGTATAGGCTTGGGCATGATCCAATATTCCCGCAATAAACTGATAGGCTGAACGACTCAACTGCTGATCATCGTTTGCATCATAAAAAGCATTTCCTTCTTCGGTAAAAAGAGACATATTGAAATGCATTCCAGACCCATTAATGTCAGCGGCTGGCTTAGGCATGAAAGTCGCGTGTAATCCATGCTTACGAGCTACTGTCTTAACTATCAGCTTAAATGTCTGAATATTGTCACAGGCTTCTACTGCATCCGCATATTTCCAATCAATTTCATGCTGGCCTGGCGCTACCTCGTGATGACTTGCTTCGATCTCAAAACCTAGTGCTTCTAATTCTAAAACAATATCTCTACGGCAGTTTTCAGCAAGATCAGTAGGTGCTAAATCGAAATAGCCACCATTGTCATTTAATGTTTTACTTGGTTTCCCATTTTCATCTAATTTGAATAAAAAGAATTCTGGTTCAGGACCTAAGTTGAACTCTGTAAATCCAGCTGTTCTCATTTCTTCCAGTACACGTCTTAAGTTACTTCTTGGATCACCGGCAAATGGGGTTCCATCCGGATTATAAACATCACAGATAAATCGAGCGATACGTCCATTCACACTATCTAATTCCCAAGGAAAAATAAGCCATGTATCTAAGTCAGGATGAAGTTTCATATCACTTTGATCAATATCTACAAAGCCATCTATTGAAGACCCGTCAAAGGCAATTTCATTCTCCATCACTTTTTCTAATTGACTTACCGGAACTTCCACATTTTTGATGATTCCATCAATATCTGTAAACATCAGACGAAGAAAGCGAACCTCTTTTTCTTTAGCTTGATTTAATATTTCCTCTTTCGTTAAGGAGGACATTGTTCAACACACTTCCCTTTCGGTTTCTATATTTTAATCATCTATTAGGGTAAAGGTCATATAGGATTGTGTCAACAAATACGCTTATTCTCTAATCCAATTAACAGATTCAACTATTTTACAGCTTCCTTTACGCTTCTAGCAACAATTTCAGCAACTGAAGGGTTAAATACATCAGGAATAATGTTTTCTGTTGTCAATTCTTCTACCGGTATGACACTGGCAATTCCTTTAGCTGCAGCGAGCTGCATATCATCTGTAATATTTTTAGCTCGTGCATCCAAAGCACCTCTAAATATTCCAGGAAAAGCAAGTACATTATTGATCTGGTTCGGAAAATCGCTTCTTCCAGTTCCAACTATGAATGCTCCTCCTTCCTTAGCTTCTTTAGGATTGATTTCAGGTTCAGGATTTGCCATAGCAAAAATAATTGGTCGTTCATTCATAGTACTAATCCATCCTTTTTTTAGGACATTCGGCGCCGAAACACCTATAAAGATATCTGCAGATTCGACTGCTTTCTCTAAGTTTCCTTTTATTAATTTCTGATTTGTCTGTTCAGCTATCTCTTTATGTCGTTCAGCTAACGCTCTATCATCTTTAGAAATAATTCCCGCTTGATCAACTAATAATAAATTTTCAGCACCAGCTAGTATTAGTTTTTTAGTGATGGCTATTCCAGCTGCTCCTGCTCCATTTACAACAATTTTTACTTCATTGATCTTTTTCTCGGTCAGCTTCAAAGCATTATATATAGCCGCAAGAACAACTATGGCTGTTCCATGTTGATCATCATGAAAAACAGGAATGTCTAGAATGCTTTTTAATCTACTTTCGATTTCAAAACACCTTGGAGCACTAATGTCTTCTAGATTTATACCTCCAAAAGATGGAGAGATCGCTTTAACATGAGAGATAAACTCATCTACATCTTGTGTATCCAGAGAAATCGGGACAGCATCAACATCTGCAAATCTTTTAAATAAGGCTGCTTTTCCTTCCATAACTGGTATTGCTGCTTCAGGACCAATATTCCCCAACCCAAGGACAGCTGAACCATCAGTAATTACTGCCACCATGTTTCTTTTAGATGTATATGTATAAACGTCTTCTTTGTTGTCAGCGATAGCTGAACTGACTGCCGCTACTCCTGGAGTATAAGCTATAGCCAGATCTTTCATAGAATCTATTTTGACCTTAGAGCTAATTTCAATCTTGCCACCTAATTTTTCACTTATAGCAAGTGCTTCTTTTTTTATATCCATTATCATTTCTCCTATCTTATAGATAAAGTAATCCTTCTGAGCTCAGTATACGACAATAGAGAGATGAATTAAATAAAGTATAAAAAATAAAAGAGCCCTGTCCCATTTACGGAACAGCGACTCTAAAAAGTATATACTTTTCGACGTACTATTTCACTGCATCTTTAAGTGCTTTACCCGCTTTGAATGCAGGTACTTTGCTTGCAGGAATTTGGATTTCTTCCCCAGTTTGAGGATTGCGTCCTTTACGTGCAGCGCGATCACGAACTTCAAAGTTACCAAAGCCAATTACTTGAACTTTTTCTCCGTTAGCTAGTGAATCTTTAATTGTTTCGAAAACTGCTTCAACTGCAGCAGTTGCATCCTTTTTAGAAAGGTCAGTTGCTGTTGATACTTTTTCGATTAATTCTGCTTTATTAGCCATCGTACATTTTCACCTCCTCATAAGAAGATCAATGCAAGTTATTTTTGAGTAACTTACGATCTTTCAAAACATCCCTTTTTCATTAAATGAATGCATTGGGTGAAATAGTCTTCTTACGACATTTCAATTAAAAAGATACCATAGAAACGTTGATACTGCAATGATTTTGTTAAAAAGAATGTTTAATTTATTTTCCAAAAACAAGGGTTTTTGACTTGACTTATAAGAAATTGTCCTATTTGCTTTAATATCGATTCTTTATTAATTTATCTACAAACCAGCATAACAGATGAAAACTTGTTAAAACGCTTCTATCGAGTCCTACGTGCGTCTTCTTGCAATAATATGGATAGGCGTTCCTTCAAAATTAAAGGTTGATCTAAATCGGTTCTCCAAAAATCTTTTATAAGAAAAATGTAATAACTCTGGATCATTTACGAAAATTATAAAGGTTGGAGGACTGACACTAACTTGAGTGGTATAAAATATCTTAAGCCTTTTACCCTTATCTGTTGGTGTAGGGTTTGTGGCTACTGCATCCATCACTACATCATTTAAAATAGAAGATTGAATACGAATATTTTGGTTATTATGCACTTGTTCTATAATATCTGGTAATTTATCTAAACGTTTTTTTGTAGTTGCAGATACAAATACAATCGGAGCATAACTTAAATATCTAAATTCTTCTCTTACTTCAAGTTCAAAATCTCTCAAAGTATTCGTTTCTTTTTCAATAGTATCCCATTTATTAACAACAATGATAATCCCTTTGCCCGCTTCATGAGCGTAACCAAATACTTTCTTATCTTGCTCTCTTATGCCTTCTTCTGCATTGATAACACATAAGACAACATTGGATCTTTCAATTGCTCTTAAAGCTCTCAAAACACTGTATTTTTCAGTATTTTCATATACTTTACCCTTTTTCCTGATCCCGGCTGTATCTATGATTGCAAACTCTCGTCCATCATCGGTAACAAAACGTGTATCTACAGCTTCACGTGTTGTTCCTTCGATATCTGAAACAATCACACGGTCTTCTCCAACGATAGCATTTACAATACTAGATTTTCCTACGTTTGGTCTACCAATTACACTAAATCGAATGGTATCTTCATCATAGTCAACTTCTAAATCAGCTGGAAAATTAGCGATTACTGCGTCTAATAAATCCCCTAGACCTAACCCATGGGATCCAGATATCGGATAAGGATCTCCTAGACCTAGTGAATAAAATTCATAGCTATATGCTCTTGATTCTGGATTATCTGCTTTATTAACAGCAAGCACGACAGGCTTGCCAGAGCGATATAGCATAGGAGCTACTACTTCATCAGCATCCGTAACACCCTCACGTATACTAGTAAGCATAATAATTACATCTGCTTCATCAATAGCGATCTGGGCTTGATTTCTGATCTGCTGATTCAATGGTTCATCTTCCATTGTTATTCCACCCGTATCGATAAGTGAGAATTCTTTTCCTAACCATTCTGCTTCAGCATAAATTCTGTCACGTGTTACTCCTGAAACGTCTTCTACAATGGAAATTCTCTCACCTACAATTCGATTGAAAATAGTCGATTTCCCAACATTGGGACGACCTACAATTGCTACTACTGGTTTAGTCATGTACGTTCACCTTCTTTCTTATTTTTCAAATATTTAAATCTAGATTTTCAAAAACATACACCCAACCTTCTAAAAACGGAATCCCGCAATTAAAAGTTTGGGTGCTCTCATTTTAATCCATTAAAGATAAGTGTATCTCTTTATTCTTCGTCATCATTGTTCATAAAACTAGATAACTGATCACCAATTTGATCACCTAACGTGAAAGAACCATCTTCGTCTTCGTCTCTAAGTGAAGGTTGTTTAATTTCTGCTTTAGGTGCAGATTTTTTAGATGTTTCTTTTGGTTGAGGTTCTGGAGCATCTTCTAAAGCTTTGATACTTAGAGATATTCTTTCTTCTGCTGGGCTGACACTTAGAACTTTAACATCAATTTCTTCATCTTTAGCAACAACTTCATGTGGTGTTTCTACATGTTTGTGTGCCATTTCAGAGATGTGTACTAACCCTTCTACTCCAGGTTTCACTTCTACAAACGCACCAAAGTCTGTAACACGTTTAACTTTCCCTTTTACTACAGACCCTACATGAATCTCTTCTTCCAGGTTATCCCAAGGTCCAGGTAAGTTATCTTTGATAGAAAGTGAGATACGTTCTTGTTCTTTATCTACACTTAACACTTTAACCTCGACTTCGTCACCTGTAGAAAGTTTTTCTTTAGGATGTCCTATACGTTCATGTGATATTTCAGAGATATGAACTAATCCATCCACGCCACCAACATTAACAAAAGCACCAAAGTTTGTTAATCTAACAACAGTTCCTTTGACAGTAGAACCTACTTCAAGAGATTCAAGAGCAGCTTCTCTTTCTTTTGACTGTTCTGCTTCAAGCAGAACTTTTCTTGAAAGAATCAACTGACGCTCATTGGGATCAATTTCAAGTATTTTAAAAGTATAAGTGTTACCTTCAAACTGATTCAGATCACTGATATACTGAACGTCCATCTGAGAAGCAGGAACGAATCCTCTAACGCCAGCATCTACTGTTAATCCGCCTTTTACAACTCGTGTAACAGGTGCATCAATCGTTTCTCCGTTATCAAAGATTTTTTGAAGATCTTCCCATACTTTTCTCTGATCAACGCGTTTTTTAGAAAGTACAAAGCTACCCTGTTCTTTATCTTTAACATCACGTAATACTACTACATCAATAACGTCTCCAACTTTAACAATTTCAGATGGATGATCAAATCGTTCAGTAGATAATTCACGTGGAGGAATAATACCCTCTTGTCCGCCTCCTAAACCTACAATAACTTGTTTGTCATTGTCGATTACAAGAACCTCACCTTGAACTAAATCTCCTGGAGCGATATCTACGACATCTCTTAATACGTCTGACATAGATTCCGCATCAGAGTCAGAATCTATTGCAGGCTGAACTTGCGCATTTTCGTTTTCAGCCTTTACATCTTCAGGATCTGTATTAGCAGGAGTATTAACCACTACTTGGTTTTCTGCTACTTCTTGAGCTTCCTGTTCTGTTGTATTGTTTTCTACTTCTTCGTTCATATTTTCTTTGTCTGTCATCTTATATGTGCCTCCCAATGCCAATATTTCTACTCATCTAATTGTACATAAAATCAGATTATTTTTCCACTAAAACATTTCAAGCTCACTATTTACGCAAGTTTGGATACTTTTCAAAAATAATTTCTTTAATTTTTTTAACGACTTCATCAATCGATAATGCTGTTGTATCTATTTCAATTGCATCGTCAGCTTTTTTTAATGGAGATACTTTTCGTGTCGAATCTTTATAATCTCTATCGGTGATTTCTTGTTTTAATTTTGTTAAGTCAGACTCAATACCTTTTTGTTTGTTTTCTTTATGTCTTCGCTCAGCTCTTTCATCCACACTCGCAACTAAAAAGATTTTTACGCTAGCATCGGGTAAGACTACTGTTCCAATATCTCGACCATCCATTATAACATTTTGTTTCAAAGCGATTTTACGTTGCCTTTCTACTAATACTTCCCGTACCAACGGATGAGCTGCTACAATAGATACCGCGTTTGTTACATCATTTTGCCTAATCTTATCTGTTACGTCTATTTTATTGCAAAAAACTGATTGCCCCTCTACAGTTCTTTCAAATTCAATTGAAACGCTATTCAACGCATTTACAATTGCCTTCTGATCTGTAAGGTCAATACGCTCTTTTATCACAACATAAGTGATTGTCCGGTACATTGCTCCACTATCTACATAAATCAAGTTTAGCTGATCCGCGATTCTTTTTGCTACAGTACTTTTACCCGATGATGCCGGACCATCTATCGCAACTGTCAATTGTTTATCTTCCAATCATTTCACACTTTCATAAATTAATTATGACCCATAAATTATTCTACGATCAACTCTTGGCCTATATATACTGATTCATCACTCAGACCATTCAGCTGCATTAATTCTTCTGTAGTCATACCATGATTCAATGCAATTCGGTACATATTATCACCGGCTTTTACTACATAAGTTTCAGTACTAGGTGCAGGAGTCTGGCTCGCTTCACTAGAAGCTGAATTGTTATTAGTATCTGTACTTGAAGATTCATTAGCATTATTTGAACTGCTATCGCTGTCAGATGAAGCAGAATCTGAAGGTTGATCAGTTTCGGTAACAGTTTCTGTTTCCTCTGTCTGCTGTTCCGGTTCAGATTGTTCTTTCTCAGTGGTATCATCTGATGTTTCTTCCGTATTTTCAGGTTCGTCAACTGGTTCTTCTTCAACTGATTCTTCTTCTTCCACATTCTCATCAGTATCTGTATTTTCAGTTGTTTCTTCAACAGTAGGTGCTTCAGGGGCATTATAATTAGCTTCACGATTACTATACCAAGCATATGTACCCAGTGTTACGACAATAACTAAAACTAAAAAGATAACCGTTACAGTCAATATTGGAGAGATACTTTTCTCACGTTCTCTTTTAGCTTTTCGAGACATGGTTTGTTCTTCATCATAGTCAACCTCTTCATCAAAACGTTTTGACCACAGTTCCTCCATCGACTCGCGATCTTTCTTACTCATCGTACTTCCTCCTTAAATTCTATCATTATTATTGTATCATATTTTTCTGGTTTTAATAGATTCATCGTCTATTTTGTACAATTCTTTTAGTCTCTTTCTCCAATTCATGTCCACCTTATTCCTTACTATTGAACCCTCTTCATATTTATAAAAACACTCTTCTAAACTTGGATTACAAGAGCTGCAACATTTATCTGGCTTAACATCTATGACTTCATCAAAGTATTTTAATATAAAATTTCTTTTACATCCTTTATGCTTAATATATTGCATCATGAAGTCTAATTGTTCACTTTTCAATCGTTCTCTTATTTCAACCTGCCTCACAGCAATGCTAAGTGGAATTCCAGATTCCTGATAATATTGAGCAATTTGCACTCTTGGATCTTCTTGATTAGATTTTATCTTATGATAGTTTTTGTATACGTAACTAAGCAGCGATTTATCTGGTAAAGCATCTTCTTGGAGTCTCTTTTGAATAAATTGATCTCCATATTCAAAAAGTAAAATTGCGATCCCATCTTTACCATCTCTACTACACCTACCTATTTCCTGAAGGTACATTTCCGGATTTGATGGGACATGATAGTGAATAATAAATCGAACATCTGATTTATCAATGCCCATCCCAAATGCACTTGTAGCACAAATAATCTGTACAGAATTCTCAATGAATTGCTGTTGTATTTTAATTTTGTCGTCTGTAAGTATATCTGAATGATAACTTTCAACTGACAGTCCAAGTTCACTTCTTAACTCTTGAGCAAGTTCATCTGCCAATTTTTTGCTTGAAAAATAAATAATACCTGGTTTTTGTAAATTCCTTACAAATTCTTTTAATTTTTCTTTTTTATTCCCTTCACATATTTCTACTTTTAACTTTATCGCATCTCTATTAACAGAATAGATAACTTCTTTTGTTTGCTCTTCATCCATTTTCAAAGAATCTTTGATTTCATCTCTCACTCTATTAGTTGCAGTAGCAGTCAGAGCCATTGTTACTGGATTATTCAACTTTTCTTTCACTTCTCCTATTTTAAGATAATCCGGTCGGAAATCCATTCCCCATTGGGATATACAATGTGCTTCGTCAACAACAAAAAGTGCTATTTTCACCTTTATTAATCTATTAATTACAAAATCATACTGGATCATTTCTGGAGAAATAAAAAGAAATTTTAACTTATTTAAATTATTAAAAATTCTTTTCTTTTCGTTACTTGAAGATAAACTATTTAACGCTGCCACTTGTCGTTCGCCAGACTTTTTAAGCCTTTCGACCTGATCTTGCATCAAAGATAATAAAGGAGAGACAATTAATACTAATCCCTCTTTTAGATAGCCAGGCAGTTGATAACAAATTGATTTTCCACTTCCGGTCGGAAGCATAACCAGCGTATCAAACTTCTGGAGTGCAGCCTCTATCGCTTCTATTTGACCTGGTCTAAATTCTTTGAAACCGAATTTTTCATTTAGAGTTTGTTCAATTACTGATAGATTCATTTCTAATCCTCTCAATCTCCACTAGACGGTACCACATGAATTGTATATTACTATTTTCTTGTTTTGCTTTCTGAAAACTAAAATAAGGATTTGTTTCAAAAGATTGATGAAGTTGTATATAGATTTTTTCTGGAATAAATGGCCTGAAATTAAAAGATTGTTTTACCAGAGTTATTTCTAAAATATGTTCCTGAATAGTACTTAGTTTTAAATTTCGTTTAAAGGCAATATCTGCAAGATTATTCCCCTTTCTAATGTAACTTGCTGTTAAATAAGTACTTCTTGATAAACCATAATAATAATTCTTTTTAGTCTGATGTAAAAATGATTTTAACAGTGTGTACTCTGATTTTTCTATTAAATCTATTAACTGTTCAACAGCTTGGTTTAATAGAATATATAATTCAACCGTATCTAAAGAAAAACTTTCAGCTAATTGTCGATTAGTTTTTCCAACTAGTTCATGACCAGTTAATTTCCATACTAGAATCAATGCCTCTTCCTCAGTAAGGTTTTCTAACACCAAACTTAATTCATTTGACCAGCATTTACTTAGATTATGTAAAGATTCATCTAAAGTTGCCAGCCATTCTTTTACAGCTGTCTGATGAATAGGATCTTTTATAGTAGGCCTATATTGTTTATTATTATAGATCGCTTCAGAAAAAATTTGAGATACTAATTGGAATTGATAAAAAAAAGGCGTACGAATCGTTGCGTTCTCTAATGATACAATTTTAGCAGGATAATCCTTATCTGAAAAGTACTTTTCAAGCGCTAATGATCCGTTATCTGATAAAATATAGCCATTATTTTCATTTATATCAAGCCATTTCAATTTAATAAGCTCATTAAGGTACTGATCAAGTTTGTCTTTAGTTAATGTCTTGAATAAACCAAACGGAGTATATAATTTTTCTCTTTCAACTTTAAATAACATTGAAGGGGTTCTTCTTCCATGAAAAATATGAATCAATTGCGCTGAACTTAAAGGAGAATCTTTATTAAACAAAGATAAAATAAAATAAGTGATATATTCATGATTTGAATTCATTAGCTACTCCTTTCACTCCATTAGAATACAGGTTCATTAGTTTTTTTTCAATAAAAAAAGGACGACCCTAATGATCGTCCCTTGTCAAAATAGTAAAATTAAATTAATTTATCATTATTTAAAACAGCAGTCCTTGAGTGATTTTTATATAATCTTTTTCTGGATTTTTCCAACCATGGATATAGTTTTTGGAAAGCTACAAAAAAGATGACGGAAACAATCGTGCCTTTTATTAAATTGAATGGAACAATTGCTAAAAGTAGATACTCAGATAAAGGTCCTACCTCAAATCCCATTACAGCCATGTAGGCCGGTACTAAGAAAAACCAGTTCAATAGTGCCATCACAATACTTAATGTAATAGTACCCAATGTTGATGCAACAATTTTTTCTTTCAACTTCAATCCGAATTTAGTAATAATTAAATAAATCGGAAGAGTAAACGAAAGTGAGGCAACGAATTGCGCTGTATCACCAATTGGTAGTCCCGCTTCTCCGCCTTTTTGAACAAAAGATAATAAAGAGCGGATAAACGCAATAATGACACCACCTGCTGGACCATACACATACATACCAAAAAGGATAGGTAAATCACTGAAATCTATTTTTAAAAATGATGAAGCAGGGAGTATAGGAAATGCAAACATAGAAATAATCCATGCTAGTGAAGCTAATATAGCAATCCCTACAGTTTTATGTGTTTTGATATTTGACATTGAAAATCCTCCTAGAAGGATTCATCACTCTGGGAATGAACTTATTGATTCTTTGTCTATTCATCGTTCTTTGTCATGAAATGAGATTGAACCTGTTTTGTACTCTAGAAATACAAAAGCTCTGTTCAATTCCACTTCAGGAAAATGAACAGAGCTAAATAGACATGTTTAATCAGTCAAAAAGCTCCATCTTCTTTATACCAGACTATACTGTCGGTACTGGAATCACACCAGTTCAGCAAAATAAAAATTTCGCTCGTGGACTTTACCACCGGTCGGGATTTACGCCCTGCCCCTGAAGATGAATCATATTTTTATACTATCAAGTAGTACAATACTATTATACAAAATATTTAATAAATGTCAAGTTCTAGTCATTATTTAGTTGATCAAGATTTTCTTCTTGATCAATCGGTAAATGGATAATGAAAGTAGACCCACTGCCTAAATTAGATTCAACGCTTAATCGTCCACCATGTGCTTCTACAATACTTTGAACCACTGATAAACCAATTCCTGTTCCAGAAGCATTGTCCGAATAATTTTTACGGGATTTATCTGCTTTAAAGAAGCGGTCAAAAATGTAAGGAATATCTTCTTTGGGAATGCCTGTGCCGGTATCTCTAACTTGCATGATAATCTCCTCTAAATTACTGTCTTCAAAAAGACTTAGAGTAACTTTTTTAGATTCTTTTTCAGTCATGCCAGTATGTCTAATAGCATTATTAATTAAATTGACAAAAACCTGATCCATTTTATCCTTATCGATCGGCAGTACAATATCATCTTCTGGAAGGTCAAGTTCCAAATTCACACTTACTTCTGAGGCCATTTTTTTAAATCGAGCAATTAATGTATTTAGATAATGATTCAAATTGATTGGATCTTTCTCAATCTCAATAAACCCGGCTTCCATTCTTGATAGATCCAGCATTTCATTAACCATTCTATTCATTCGCTGTGACTCATCGCTAATAATCTGAGCCATTTCTTTTTTCTCATCGATTGTTTCTGCTATATCATCTATGATAGCTTCGCTATATCCTTGAACCATTACAAGTGGTGTACGCAATTCATGAGAAATGTTACTGATAAAGTCAACTCTCATTTTGTCTAATCTATGCTCATGAGTCAAATCTTTAGTAGAAACTAATATACCTCGTATATCCAGGGTGTCCTCTTCGATCAAGGGCATAATGGTTACTTCATAATAAAACTCGACCATCTCGATATGAAATTGAGAATATTTCTTAGTTTCCACCGCTTCTTTCAAGTTGTTCTCAATATCTACATAGTTATCTTTTTCAGAAAAATTCCCTTTTTCTACTTGATAATGTGTCAGAAACAGATCTCCAGCAGGGTTTGATAAAATTAATGTCTGGTCAGAATCATAGTAAAGAATTCCTGTATCTATACTTGTCATAATATGAGAGAGCAATTCCTTTTCTTGTCTTACTACAGTTCGATTCGTTTCCAACGAGTGCCCCATCTTATTCATCGCCATAGCAAGTTCTGATAAATCATCCCGGCCTGATACTGGTAATTGATGACTAAAATCATCTCGTGCATAATCAAATGCAATATTAGTCATCGCATTAATAGGTTCTGATAAATTTCGGCGAAGGTATAAATAATAAATATAACTCAAAAAAATATTAAACAATATAAGTACAATTATGGCGATCGATACCATTTTTTCAATATTTGAAATAAAAGATAGATCTACATAAGCATATAGCGCATAGTTCTCGCCATTAAAATTAATATGTTCAATATGAAAAATATAAGGTATTTTACTCTGATGTCCTGGAGACAAGTCAGATCGTATATGAATTTCATCACTTGCTTTTAAATCAGTTCTAAGATCGGGATTATCCATTATTTTCTGGTAAACACTTTCAGAAAATTCTACATCCCATTCCCCTTGATCATCAGTGTACTGATCTTCTGTACGAAGAGCAAAATTTATTTTTGAATGGATAACATTAGCTTCTTTCAGGTAATTGAAAATAAATGCGGGATCGCTGTCTGATAATCCTCCTACATTAAGAATAAATGTTTCATAATCATTTAGGTAATTATCTTTGACCTGTTCTGAATAAAAGTGAGTGTAGAACAAAGAAGTGGCAACTAGGGATAAAAGAATCAGTCCAGAAGTAGTCAGCCAAATTCTAATCGCAACGATATTTAGCTTCATACTCTAGACCTACTCCTCTTCCTCATGAGGGTAAGAATTCAATTTATAGCCAAGCCCCCATACAGTTTCTATCATTTTAGCTGCAGTCTTTGATTCTTTTTTCAATTTCTCACGCAGCCTTTTCACATGTGTATCTACTGTACGTAAATCTCCGAAGAATTCATACTTCCAGACTTCTCTAAGCAACTGTTCCCTGCCGAAAATCTGATCAGGAGAAGACATTAAATAATGAAGTAAATCATACTCTTTTGGAGTAAGATTCACAGTTTTTCCATCAGCTGTGACTCTTCTAGAATCGTTATCAATTTCTAGATGAGGCAGCGTGAGTGTATCTGATACACTTGCTGCTTTACTTGGATTTCCTCCGCTAGCCTGACTTCTTTTTAAAATTGCAGAAACTCTCAAAACAATTTCGCGAGGACTGAATGGCTTAACGATATAGTCATCAGCTCCTACTTCAAACCCTTGGATACGGTTTAGTTCTTCACCTTTAGCTGTCAGCATCATAATCGGTGTTTCTTTCTCTTTTCGTAATTCCTCAGCTACTTCTATTCCATCCATTTCAGGCATCATAAGGTCTAAAAGAATCAAGTCATAATCATTTTCTAATGCTAGTTTTAAAGCTATTTCACCATTTTCAGCTTCATCAATTTCATAATGAGCTTTTTCAAGGTACATTTTAAGCAATCTACGTATTCGATTTTCATCATCTACAACCAAGAGTCTTTTTGGTTGTTCTACATTTTCCTGCATTATTTCATCCGTCACGATTCGACACTCCTTAGAACGTGATACTATTGAATAAATTCAAGTATAGTTATTTTCTTTCCTGTTGCTGCTTAACTTCAATTATAACTAAGATGAAAAGAATGTGCCACTAATTCAATTCGACAAATTCTATACCCTCTATATAAACAAGTTGCGAACTTCTATTCATCTTCTACTAATTGATATAGTTTATTGATTTCAAACTGTTTCAGTTCTCTAAAAACCCCAGACTGCATACCTTCTACTGATAAAAATCCATATTGGGTTCTAGTTAATTTTTCAACAGGATGATTGATAGCTTTCATCATTTTTTTTACTTGATGGTTCTTACCTTCATGAATAATCAATTCTACTGTTGAATAATCTTTCTTTCGGTCATAGTTAATGATTCTTGCTTTTGCTGGAACAGATTTAACTTTATCGAAAACTACTCCTTTTTCAAGCTGCCTTATATCCTCTCTTGTTACTCGTCCTTTAACTTTAGCAAGATATGTTTTTTCTACAGAATATTTAGGGTGCATTAATTTATTAGCAAGCTCTCCGTCATTAGTCAAGAGTAAAACACCTGTA
Organism: Marinilactibacillus sp. 15R; assembly: GCF_001895285.1. NCBI lineage: Bacteria > Bacillati > Bacillota > Bacilli > Lactobacillales > Carnobacteriaceae > Marinilactibacillus > Marinilactibacillus sp. 15R. The sequence continues at coordinate 1,747,652 of NZ_CP017761.1, read as the reverse complement.
GTATCATAGTCTAACCTACCTACTGGATAGATTCTTTCTTCTACTTCATGTAACAAATCAACTACAGTTTCTCTATTCTTTGGATCACTGGCTGTTGACACTACTCCTCTTGGTTTATTCAACAAAAAGTAAACTAATTTTTCTTTCTGGATTGGCACACTATCGACTTCTATTGAATCTGATTTTTTCACTTGAAAACCTAATTCAGTAATCACTTTTCCATTAACCTTAACTCGGCCTGCTTCTATCATACTTTCTGACTTTCTTCTTGAAGCAATTCCTGCATGAGCCATGACTTTTTGTAAACGATCCATCTGACCCCTCCTTTAATCTATTTTATGTAACTTAATGAATTCGCAGAATTTTTAGTTTTAAAAACGTTTATTTTCAATCTAATGATTGTTGAAAGTTTTCAAAAAATAGTGAGGTTTCTTCAACCTCGTCCTCTATCGTAAGTTCAGGTAATTCTGATAAGCCATTTAACCCAAAATAATCTAAAAAATAGTCTGTTGTTCCATATAAAACTGGTCTGCCAGGTGCTTCTAAGCGTCCGACTTCTTTAATAAGGTCCCTCAATTTCAACTTTTGCAGAGCAGTTGCTAACTGTACTCCTCTAATTTCCTCTATTTCCATTCTGGTTATAGGTTGTTTATATGCAATAATAGCCAACGTCTCTAATAATGCCTTGCTTAACTTTTGCATTAAAGGAGACTGAGCATAACCGCTAACGATAGTTGAATACATTTCTTTAGTTACAATTTTGTATTTATTTGCTGTTTCAATGATCGTAAGTGCGCTAGAGTTTCTAGTATTATATTCATTGAGCAATTTATCCAGTGAAACAAGTACATGATCAGTCGTAGCGTTTGTCAATTTAGCCATTTCCTTCAAAGACAACCCCTCATCTCCTGCAACAAATAGTAAAGATTCATATACAGCTAATTCATTCATTCAATCTCCTCCTTTTTTTTTGACTTAAAAATCTTTACGTTAAAAAGGCTAGTTTAATATCTGAAAAAGTTTTATCTTGTTTGAAATCAACTTTATTTTCTTTAATCAATTCTAACAGTGCTAGAAAAGTTACCACAACTTCCTTACTTGAATAATATTCAAAAAGATGTTGGAACGTTATTGAAGCGTCAGGACTATTCCTTATCTTTGATTCTATCCATTTCATTTTATCATTAACGGTAACTTCTTCTGGTTCTATTATAGTAGCCTCTGGTTCTTTTAATTCATTTCTTCTAATTAACGATTGAAATGCATCTATTAAATCCAATAAGTCAATCTCGCCTTTTTTCAAAGGGATATGTTCTTGATACTTAGAGACATCTGTTGGCTCTTTTGTGAAAAATTCTGCCCTTTCGGACTGTTTATGATCCAATTGTGATGCAGCATTTTTAAACTTCCTGTACTCTAGCAGCATTTCCATTAATTCTTCTCTTGGATCCTCTTCCTCTATAGTGAATTCTTTCTCTTCATCCCATCCATCGTTTCTGGGAACCAGCATTTGACTTTTGATGGACATTAGTGTTGCTGCCATTACTAAATAATCACCAGCAACATCAAGCTGCAGGATTTGCATCGCATGAAGATAGTCCATATATTGAGTTGTGATTTTTGCTATCGGAATATCATAAATATCTATTTCATATTTGTTAATCAAATGAAGCAGAAGATCTAACGGTCCTTCAAAGACTTCCAAATTTACTTGCCAATGTTCTGTCATAGTGTTTTCCTCTTAAGCTCTACTTTATCTGCTAACTTTCAGTGTGCCACTTAGCAATCAGTGGGCCCGTTTCTATTGTTCCTACTAACTGCCTAGGAGCATATTTAGCCGCTAATACATCTAAAAGACGATGAGCAAGTCCTTCTTCTCGGAAAGATGGATTTATCGAGATATGTCTAACTAAAATAAACTCTTCTTCAACTTCAATTCCCAGCACCCCAACAAAATCGTTCGTTTCTTGGCTTTTCCACAAAAATAACTGGCGATTGTCTTCTTGGGCATACCAAGTCAATTCTTTCATTAATCGATTTGTTTCTTTCAAATCTGGTACATAAGATAATAGACCCATTGTAATTTTCTGATAGTCAGCTTTGTATTCTACAAGCATCCATTTCCCTCCATATTTTAACTCAAATTGAATCAGCGATAGGATTTTCTAACCTCATAAAGTCGTCATACGATTCTCTTTTAATCGCTAAAAAATCTTGTCTATTTTCAACGAAGACAACAGCCGGACGGGGCAATCTATTATAATTGCTCGCCATAGAATATCCATACGCTCCAGTACTCAATACTGCAAGATAGTCTCCTTGTTCGACTTCAGGCAAAGCTAAATCCCAAATCAGCATATCTCCGCTTTCACATGCTTTACCGGCTATGGAAACGGTTGTATCATATTGGGCATAGACTTTGTTAGCTAAAACACCAGTATATTCTGCTTCATAAAGTGCCGGTCTAATATTATCCGCCATACCTCCATCTACTGAAATATAACGTCTAATTTCCGGTATATTTTTTTCTGTTCCGATAGTATAAAGTGTTGTCCCAGCTTCTCCAACAATACTTCGCCCTGGTTCTACCCATATTTCCGGCAACTCTAAATGTAGATCTGCTGAATTTTTTTCGACACTTTCAACAATACTTAACGCATAGTCTTTAATCGAAAGAGGTTCATCTGCTTTTGTATATCTTATACCAAAACCACCCCCGACATTTAGAACTTTCAAATCAAAGTCAGTTTGTTCTTTCCACTGTTTAGCATGCTGCATTAACCTTTCTATAACAGCCTTATAACCATCAGTCTCAAAAATCTGAGAACCTATATGTGCATGAAGTCCGATTACATTGATATAAGCACAATCCAAAGCTGTTTTTATAGCTTTTTCAGCTTGTCCAGAAGCTAGATCAAAACCAAATTTAGAATCTTCTTGTCCTGTAGTAATATACTCATGTGTATGGGCTTCAATGCCAGGGGTGATTCGAATTAGAACATTAATATTTTTCTGATGCAAAGTTGTCAATTGATTGATCATATCTAATTCAGTAAAGTTATCAATAACTATACATCCTATATTATAGTTTAATGCTTCTACTAATTCCTGATGGGACTTATTATTCCCATGAAAATGAATCTTTGCCGCTGGAAAACCAGCTTTAATTGCCAGATGAAGCTCTCCTCCTGAAACCACATCCAGCGAGACTCCTTCTTTTGCCAGAATCTGATATAAGGCTAAGGACGAAAAAGCTTTACTAGCATAAGCAACCTGAGTAGGTTTACTATAAATAGAAAAAGCCTTTTTAAACTCAGATAAACGAGACTTAATCAAATTCATATCGTAAACATATAAAGGAGTTGAATATTTCTCTGCTAAATAGACAGTATCTACTCCTCCAATTTCAAGATGATTTTTTTCATTTATTTTCATAGTTCCCGGAAAATATGGAATATTCTGATTTTCAGATTGGCTCATTTGTCACTACCTACATTTCTTTAGTCATAGTCTTGAATAAATGATAGCATTAGCTATCCAATTGTTTTTAATTACCTGTAAATGAATTTATTACTCATGACAATAATACAGATATCTATTGTAAAAATCAAATTGCCTTGATGTTTCTATATTTAATATACTTTCTGAAAAAAAGATAAAGATGAAAAGTGTTCATCTTTATCTTTTTACATTATTAAATTTTAGCGAATACTCGATTAGACTTTTGAAACAAAGTCTTTAACTAAAGATTTGAATGACTCTTTTACTCTTGTAGTTACTTCAACTACTTCAGCATGATCAAGGTTGCTTTGCATTCCTGCAGCATAATTCGTGATACAAGAGATTCCGGCAACTCTTAATCCAGCATGATTGGCTACTATAACTTCAGGAACTGTAGACATCCCTACAGCATCTCCACCTAGTGTGCGGATCATCTGAATTTCTGCTGGCGTTTCATAAGTAGGACCTGTCAATCCAAAGTAAACCCCTTCTTTAATAGCTAAATCACTTTCTTTAGCACATTCTTTGATCAATTTCTGGTATTCATTATCATAAGCTGCCGTCATATCAGTGAATCTTGGTCCTAGAGTAGATTCATTTTTTCCTATTAATGGATTTGCCCCAGTGAAGTTAATATGGTCTGTAATAATCATAAGATCTCCTGGATTAAAGGAAATATTGACTCCGCCAGCAGCATTTGTTACGACTAATGTTTCTACACCTAAAGCTTTCATGACTCTAACAGGGAAAGTAACCGCCTGAAGTGAATATCCTTCATAAAAATGGAATCTTCCTTGCATTGCTAAAACCATTTTCCCACCTAGTTCTCCGTAAACAAGTTGGCCTGCATGACCTTCCACTGTGGAAACTGGAAATCCGGGAATTTCTTCATAAGGAATTGCAATTTGATTTGCCGCTTCGTCAGCCAGTTCTCCAAGACCTGATCCTAAAATCAGACCAACAGTTGGCTTATCAATTCCTTTACTCTTAAGATAAACAGCAGCTTTTCCAATACTATCTAAATACTCTCTATTCATATCTATATTCTCCTTTAATTGATACTTTATACCATTACTTTAAATCTGATAAGATACTTGTACCAAATCCGGTACTTTTAACATTAAAATTATCTGCGATTGTAGCACTGATATCGGCAAAGTATCCTTGTGGTAAAGCTCCATTGCTTTTCATACTAGGTGAATAAAACAATACTGGTACAAATTCTCTTGTATGATCGGTACCAGGATGAGTTGGATCATTTCCGTGGTCTGCTGTTATGATCAATAAGTCATCTTCTTCAAGCATACTTAGTATCTCCGGAATTCTTGCATCGAATTCTTCTAAAGCTTTAGCATATCCATTAACATCTCTTCGGTGACCATATAGTGCATCAAAATCTACAAGGTTAGTAAAGCTCAATCCATTAAAATTTTTTTTCATGACTTCAAGCAGCTGATCTACTCCATCCATGTTAGATTTCGTACGAACCATTTCAGTGATTCCTTGGCTATTAAAGATATCATCAATTTTCCCAACCGCTATGACATCTTTTCCGTCTTCTTTAAGAGAATCTAAGACTGTATGTCCAAAAGGGCTAAGAGCATAGTCATGTCGATTACTTGTTCTAGTGAAATTCCCTGGCTCTCCAATATAAGGTCGTGCGATGATTCGACCAATCATATACGGATCATCTTTTGTTATTTCTCTTACGTATTCACAAATCTCATATAATTCTTCTAGAGGAATTATATCTTCATGTGCTGCAATCTGAAGAACAGGATCAGCAGACGTATAAACGATTAAATCACCTGTTTTCATCTGATGTTCGCCATATTCATCAATGATAGCTGTCCCAGAAGCTGGTTTATTCGCAACAATTTTTCTCCCTGTATGCTTTTCAATTTGCTGAATCAGTTCTTCAGGAAACCCATTTGGAAATACTCTGAAAGGTGTTTTTATATGAAGACCCATTAGTTCCCAATGACCAGTCATTGTGTCTTTACCGACTGATTTTTCTTCCAGCTTAGTATGGTATCCAATACTCGTAGGAGTTGCTTCAACACCTTTAATCTTATCAATATTTCCTAATCCTAAAGTTTTGAGATTAGGCAGATCCAATTCAGTATTTTCAGCAATGTGACCTAATGTGTGGGCACCCTCATCGTTAAATTCCTTTGCATCTGGCGCTTCTCCGATACCTACTGAATCCATAACGATTAAATGAATACGTTCATAACTCATGTTAATTCCTCCAATGATAATTTTTGTTTTTAGCTGATTAATTAAATGAAAATATGTTACGCTCTAGGATGATAAGTATCATAAACTTCCTTTAAGCGGTGTTTAGTAATGTGTGTGTATATCTGTGTAGTTGAGATATCTGAATGTCCTAATAGTTCCTGTACTACTCTAAGATCCGCTCCATTCTCTAACAAATGAGTAGCGAAGGAGTGTCTTAAAGTATGTGGGGTAACATTTTGCTTTATACCTGCTTGTTGGACCATCTTTTTAATTTTCTTCCAGACACCTTGCCTGCTGAGTTGTGTTCCTCTTAAATTCAAAAAAACAAAAGGAGAAGTCTGTGCTGATTTCATTTCTAATTTCGGTCTGCTATACTCTAAGTAATATTCTACCCATCTGATTCCTTGTTCCCCGATCGGCAAGATTCTTTCTTTGTCTCCTTTACCAATCGTTTGAATCAACTTCATTGAAAGATGTAGTTCCTCTAGCTTCAAATTTACTAACTCTGAAATTCTTATTCCCGTAGCGTACATAACCTCCAATATTGCCCGATCTCTTATCCCAATCTTATTAGATGTATCAGGTATTGATAATAAGATATCAATTTGATTTGTAGAGATTACTTTTGGAAGCGTCTGAGCTTTTTTAGGTGTCTCAATATAGAGCATAGGATCTTCTTTAGATAAATTCTCCTGTTTTAAAAACTGATGAAATCTTCTTAAGCTTGATATCATTCGAATAAGAGAATTATCAGACTTGAGTCCGTTTTTCTGATTTTCCAAAAAATTCAAAATAATATATCGATTAATTTCATCCCATGAATTAATTTTTTCTTGATCCAAATAGGTAATATACTGATTCAGGTCTCGTTGATAACTTTCAATAGAATTTTTAGATAGTCCTCTTTCGATCTTTAAAAAAATCAGATATTCTTCTAATGCTTCTTTTTTTAATTCTACTGACACAGTACATTACCCCTTGTTTTGATCATCAGCCTCTTCAATACATTTCTTGCACAGACCATGAAAAGTCAGTCGGTGATCTTTTATTTTAAAGTGATAGCTTTTTTCTACTTCTTTTTCCACATCTATAAGCATATCTTTTTCAACTTCATCAATTTTCCCGCAATTCAAACACAACAGATAATGATGCTGATGCTGACGATCATTATCATTTACATCATACCGAGAAATGCCATCTTGAAAGGCAATTTTATTTATAATGTTTAATTCACTTAACAATTCGAGAGTGCGATAAACAGTTGCTAATCCTATACCTGAATTTTCACTTTTAACTTTCAAATATATTTCTTCTGCACTTAAGTGTTCATTATCAAGTAAAACCCTTAAAATATCTTCTCTTTGAGAGGTTAACTTATAACCTGCTTTATAAATTTTCTGTTTAACTTTTTGGATAGTAGTATCTGTTTTTTCCATAGCTGTCCCCTTAGAATAAAAACGATTATAATCTATTTTCAAAACGTCCAATTAATTATAATCAGTATAATCTAGAAAAGCTTAAGATACAACCTTCCGCTATAAAACTAAGCATTATCTGTTTGACTTTCTTTTATTAACTTAGTTCCTGTAGCATCTTGTTCAATCAGGTTCTGTTTCAGTAACCGACCTAGCGCACGCTTGAACTGTCCTTTACTGATGCCAAAATGATTTTTGATGGATTGTGGATCACTTTTATCATTATACTCAAACTTCTGATCTGGAGATCGTCTTAATACTTCAAGTAACATTGCTGCATCATCATCTAATACTTCATGAGCTCTTGGCATCATCGATACATAATATACGCCATCTTCTCTCAACCCTATTATACGTCCATTGACTAACTCACCCAATCTTGGTTCTCTTTCCCGTTCTGATGGATGAATAAAGCCAACATAATTATCTTCCGTATAAAAATAGGTTCCACTTTTTTTCATTCTAAATGTATGTCCACTTACATTCAGATTATGCGATTCTTTTAATCCAGGCTTAGAAACCGCATAAAAATCTTCTTCTTCAGCTAGTTTACCCCACATACGATCTTTTTCATCAACCACTACAGTAACATATAGTCTATCACCTTTTTTCGGCCACAAATGTCCTTCATTTGGAAGATCATCTAATGAAATAACCAAGTCTTTATTTTTCCAGTTTACATTTACAAAAACACCCAAACTACGTTTAACATCTATAACATCTCCCCAACCAAAATTTCCAACTCTGACTTCAGGAATTTCCAAAGAAAATAATTGATTGCCCTCTTTGTCAGTATAGGCAAAGCCTTCGATCGTTTGTCCTAATGTTAAATCGATTGAATTTTCTGATACTACTTGGTAAGTTATTCCATTATTTTGAACAAATGTCACTTTATTATTCTTATCCGTCACCATACCCGTTATTACTTTACCCGTATTCATTTATTCTCACTCCTTTTTTTATAGTAATTATGAACTTTAAAAGAAAAACGATGAGATATAATCTTAGAGAAAGTTATTGTTACTATCTCAGATAAATCATGACTATCTGAAATTCAACTTATTCCAAGATTTATATTATCTCATCGTCAAATTCATTACTACAAAACTTAACCCACTCAAATTATGGTTTAAGTTAAATTAAATTGCTGTAGTTGCTCCACGGTAAATAATACCTCGACGAGCATCTACTGTAATTAATTCGTCTTGTACGATTAGTTCAGTTGCGTTTTCTGCTGACACAACTACTGGAATACCCATTGCTATTCCAATCACTGCAGCATGGGAAGTTAATCCACCTTGCTCTACGACAATAGCAGCAGATTTTTCAATTGCTGGCAAATAATCCTTGTCTGTATTTTGAACAACTAAAATGCCACCTTCAACCGCTTTATCATTTGCTTCATCGGCTGAAGAAGCTACAATTGCTTTACCAATAACAGATTCTGAACCAACGCCTTGTCCACTGACTAATTTAGAACCGATTAATTGAATTTTCATTACATTAGTTGTTCCACGTTCTCCGACAGGAACTCCAGCAGTAATAATAATCAAGTCGCCTTCTTTAGCATAGCCTTTTTCCATAGTAGTTTGAGTTGCTAAATTAAACATGTCATCTGTTGATGTAGGTTTTTCAGCGATTGTTGGAATAACGCCCCATTGAAGAGATAATCCACGTGCTGTCTCTTCTGAGAAAGTTACTGCTAGAATATCAGCTTTTGGACGGAATTTAGAAATCATACGAGCAGTATGTCCAGATTCAGTTGCTGCTACTATTGTATTGATTTTCAAGTTACGAGCAGTATGTCCAACTGCTTGTCCAATCGCTTCAGTCATATCTCCCTGATCATAAGATTTAAGTGCATATGCATCTTGTCCTACTAAAGCAGCTTCAGTGCGCATCGCTATATTATACATTGTTTGAACAGCTTCTACAGGATAGTCTCCGGCAGCTGTTTCTCCTGATAACATAATTGCATCAGTTCCATCAAAAATTGCATTTGCAACATCGGAAGCTTCTGCACGTGTTGGACGCGGATTAACTTGCATCGAATCTAACATCTGAGTAGCTGTAATAACTGGTTTTCCAGCGGCATTACATATACGAATCATTTGTTTTTGAACAATTGGTACTTCTTCAGCTGGAATTTCCACCCCTAAATCTCCACGAGCAACCATTAAACCATCAGCTATTTTAATGATTTCCTCAAGGTTATCTACACCTTCTTGGTTTTCAATTTTAGGAATAATTTGTACGTGAGTTTTTCCAGCTTTTTCTAAAACTTCTGTAATTTCAAGAACATCAGATGGACGACGTACAAAAGAAGCAGCAATATAATCTATATTATTTTCTAATCCAAAATTAATATCATTTCTGTCTTTTTCAGTCAAACCAGGAAGATTTACAGAAACACCAGGTACGTTAACCCCTTTTTTATTTTTAAGGTCACCAGTATTAAGTGCTGTAGTAATAATTTCCCCTTTATCATGATCGATATCTGTCACTTGCAAGTTGATTAAACCATCGTCTAGTAAAATACTTGATCCGGGATTTACATCATTAATCAAATCTGCATAAGTCACTGAAAATTTCTCAGTAGTTCCTTCAACTTCAGTCATTGAGATACGAATGGTGCTACCTTTTACGATTTCAATTTTACCGTCTACCATGTTATGTGTTCTGATTTCAGGACCTTTAGTATCTAACATGATCGCAATTAGTTTATTTGTTTTTTCGGCTGCTTCGCGAATGTTTTTAATACGTTGTAAGTGTTCAGCATGATCTCCATGTGAAAAGTTCAAACGTGCAACGTTCATTCCAGCTTCCATTAATTTCGTTAAGGTTTCTACCGATTCACTTGCAGGTCCGATGGTACAAACAATTTTTGTCTTTTTCATAAAAAATAACTCCCACTTTCGTTTATGTTTTTAGATAGTATAAAGAACTTTCCTGTTCACCTTATCAAGTTAAGATTCAGCTTTAAAAATAAAAGATATTCTTAACTTGATATTTCTTTATTAAGTTTGTACAAATCTAAATTCGGCTTGTGCTTCATATTATCTAATGTATCTACAATATCATGCGCTACGATTTTTTCATTTCGAAGTCCCAAACATAATCCACCCTTATCAGCTTTAAGATACTCTACAGCCCCTGCACCAAACTGACTTGCTAACACACGATCTCTTGCTGTAGGAGATCCTCCACGTTGTACGTGACCAAGAACAGTTACACGGACGTGGAAATTATCGATTGCATCTAATTTTTCTGCAAACTCTTTTCCATCCATTACACCTTCAGCTAGCACAATAATCGTATGTTTTTTACCTTTTTCTCTACCTTCACGAATATTATCTGCTACTCCAGTGATATCAAATCCTTTTTCTGGAATAATAATCTGTTCAGCACCGCTTGCTACACCTGCCCATAAAGCAATATCTCCAGCATCTCTACCCATAACTTCAATAACAAATGTTCTGACATGAGAAGTAGCTGTGTCTCTAATTCTATCTAATGCATCTAGCACTGTATTAATTGCTGTATCAAATCCGATAGTATAATCTGTTCCAGGAATATCATTATCAATCGTTCCAGGAAGACCAATACATGGATAGCCGCGCTTAGTTAAAGCATATGCTCCACGGTAAGAACCATCTCCACCGACAACTACTAAACCTTCAATACCGAAACGGTTCAATTGCTCGATTCCTTTCAACTGCCCCTCTTCAGTTGCGAATTGAGGATATCTTGCTGAATATAAGAAAGTTCCCCCTCTTTGAATGATATCTCCTACGTCTCTACGAGTCAATTTTCGAATGTCTCCAGCTACTAAGCCTGCAAATCCATAATTGATTCCATAAACTTCCATACCTTCATATAACGCTTTTCTTACTACAGCACGAACAGCAGCGTTCATACCCGGAGAATCTCCACCACTTGTTAGAACTCCAATACGTTTCATATCAATCTTTCACCTCTAATACATATTTTAAAAACTATAATATTATGACTATAATATACTTCTGATGAATCAATTGCCTCAGAAAAGTTTTGAAAGCTCACAAGTGAACACATTACATCCACTTATAATTGCCAAAACCTATCCTTGCATATTCATCTAGTTTCCATACAAATATTATTCTATCACTTTTTACTATTTATGTCTCTTAAAAATGGTAACTAACTCAGTTTTTCTAACATTTTATTGCAAAACAACCTGTTTTTCACCTAAAATCTCCTTTAATTCTTCTACTAGTTCTTTAGAGCCGTCAATAGAGTAGGCTTTTTTTAACAAATGCTTTTGATCTGTGCTTGCATCAAAGATAACAACGGAGACTTCCCCGGGATGCTGTCGAAGAATAGACTGAACATTTTGGAACACTTCTTCATTATCTTTAATCGATTCAAATTTCAGATATAATATTTCTTTTTGCTTTATCTCTTTTAATTCTTTTGTATTCTCAATTTTTCTTACTAAGATTTTAACTCCTTTTTGATCACTTTCTACTTTACCTTCAACCAAAACAGCATCACCTTTAGAAAGATATTTTATATACTTTCGATGTTGTTCTGGAAAAAGGGTTAAAGAGCATGACCCAGTTTGATCCGTCAATTCGACAAAGGACATTGGTTCTCCTTTTTTGGTCTGAATAGTTTTAATTCCTTTAATTGTACCAATAAACTTCATCGTTCGATTTGTTTTTGCATCTGCTATAAAATCAGCCTTAAACGCTTCTCTGTATTTATTATATTGTTCACTGGGATGGTTAGATAGATAAAATCCTGTTACTTCATATTCCTGATCCAATTTTTCTTCAATAGAAAGATCCTCAACCAATTCTATTTTGGGTGCTAATGATTCAAAAAGTTCCATATTGCCATTACTCATATTGACACTATTTATTATTCCCTCAAGCGAATGTAGAATTGTTCCTCGATTATGAATCAATCGATCAAAAGCTCCAGCAAAAACGAGGGGTTTTATATAAATTTCTTTACGCCATTTATTCTCTAACTTCCCAATAAAATCAATAATATCTTTATATGGTCCAACTTCTTTTCTGATTTTATAAATAGAATAAACTAAATCTCTTCTTAGACCTTTAATAACATCCAATCCAAACAGAATCGTTCCATTATACAAAGAAAAGGTATAATTACTCATATTAATATCTGGTCCAATCATTTCAACGCCACGCTTTTTAGCCTCTATTACATACTCTTGGAGCTTGGTTTTATTGTTAGAAGAAGCTTTCATTAGTGCTGCATAGAAGGCAGCTGGATAGTGTACCTTAAAGTACGCCAACTGATAAGCTACCATTGAATATGCTACTGCATGAGATCGATTGAATCCATAATTTGCAAATTGTTCTATATAATGATAAACATTTTTTGCTGTTTCTTCTGTATATCCTTTTTGTGTAGCTCCCCTTATAAACTGTTTGCGACCTGTATCAATCTCATTTCGGATTTTCTTTGAGATTGCCCGGCGCAGCATATCAGCTTCAGCTAAAGAATAACCGGCTAATTTAGAAGCTACTTTCATAACTTGTTCCTGATAGACCATAATGCCATACGTAACATCTAAAATCTCTTCAAGATCATCATGCGGGTACACAATAGGTTCATTCCCTTTTTTTCTGGCAATAAAGGTATCAATCTGTTCCATTGGACCTGGTCTATACAATGCATTAACTGCTACAACATCCTCTATATCTGTAGGCCCCAGTTTGCGCAGGACTCGTTTAATACCAGGCGATTCGAATTGAAAAACACCATTAGTGTCCCCATTTCTGAAAAGTTGAAGTGTTTCATAATCATTTAACGGTATATTCGAAAGAGAAAGTGACCGATTTGTCTGAGTACTAGCAAACTGAATACAATCAGATAATATAGTTAAATTCTTCAGTCCAAGAAAATCCATTTTCAGCAATCCCACTTTTTCTACATATGACATAGTAAATTGTGTTAGAGAAAGCTCTCCACTTCCTAATTGTAGCGGGACAGAATGTATTAATGGTTCATCAGATATAACTACCCCTGCAGCGTGAGTGGAAACATGCCTTGGCAATCCTTCCAGTTTTTTTGCTGTTTCATAAATTTTTTGGTTCTGATCTGATTCTTTTATCAGACTTTGTAGTTTAGAAGACTCTTTAAATGCTTTTGTCAATGTCATACCAAGACTTGTCGGAATTGCATCTGACCATCTTTTTAAATCCTTAGTCGTCAATCCGAAAACTCTTCCTGAATCTCTGACAGCCATTTTAGCTGCGAAGGTTCCAAAAGTAGCGATTTGTGCTACATGTTGGTTTCCATACTTCTTATTAACATAAGCTAGAATTTGTTCTCTTTTACTGTCTGGAAAATCTAAATCAATATCAGGCATTGAAAATCGTTCTTCATTCAAAAACCTTTCAAATAACAGACCGTATTTTATAGGATCTACATCCGTAATATCTAGAACGTAAGAGACTAAAGATCCAACAGCTGAACCTCTTCCCGATCCAGTAATTATTTTCTGACTATGAGCATACCTCATCAGATCCCAGACAATTAAAAAATAATCAGAAAAGCCCATTTTTGAGATAATTGCTAATTCTTTTTCAAGTCGATTTTTATATTCTAAAGTAACCTCACCGATTTTCTTACCTACTGCTTGTCGGCAGAGTTCGGATAAATATTCATCTGTTTTTCTACCTTTAGGAATCGGAAATTTAGGTAAGACTGGTTTTCCTAGCGTTATATTAATTGATATTTTTTCGGCAATCTGGTCAGCTGTTTCAGCTAATTTTATCAATCCCGCGTTTTCATATTGCTTTGTTCTCTCCCTAGCGCTTAAAAGACTCTTTTCTTGTTCCAGATCTTTATTAATGTCTATCATTTCATTTGCTCCAATGGTTCTTAAAACATCTGTCGCAAAAGCATCTTCTCTATCTAAATATTCAACTGCATCAAAGGCCACAAGCTCAATGTTAGTGTGTTTAGAAAGTTCAATTAACTGCTCTTGAATACTTGAAAGTGGTGTTTGAAATGCATAACCTAAATATAATTCTTCAAAAACTTCACTATATTTATACAGTATTTTTTCAGCATTTTCAAAGTCACCTGCTAATAAAAGTTGTTCTACTTCGCCTTTGGCTCCAGGAGTGATTGCAATAAGCTGACTGCATTCGTTTTTTAAGAAATCCAAAGCAATTTCTTTTTCTTCCGTCATCACTTTAGATGATAGTTTTATCAGTTCTTTAAAGCCTTTTTCATTTTTCGCCAATAATACAATGCGGGCTTCTTTAATTTCCTCATTTAGTGCCTCGATATCTAGTGTTAATCCTAAAATAGGATTCAGACCAGCTTTTAAAGATTTTTCATAAAACTCAATTGCTCCATAAAGAACATTGTGATCAGTAAGAGCAATCGATTTGTAGCCACGTTCTTTGGCTGCTTTAACAAGTTTGTCGATAGTGATTGTACTTTTTAACAAAGTATAAGTACTCATAATCTGAAGTTGTGTCTGCACTGATGCTCTCCTTCCTTCTTTCCAACTAAAAAGGCAAATATCCAGTATCTGTTGTTTTGAAAGTCAAATGATCATCTTTTACGTCGACTTCGATCGTTTGTCCTTTTTTGATAGTATTGCCAATTATCATTTTAGCGATCGGAGTTTCAATCTCATTAGTTAGATATCGCTTAATTGGGCGAGCTCCAAATGCTGGATCATAAGCTTTCTCAGCTATCCAGCTCTTAGCTGCTTCAGTCAGAGAGAGTGCATATGAATTTGCAGTTAATCTGATCTCTAGATCCCCAACTAATTTATCGACAATTTTTATCATGCTTTGTTTAGTAATCGGTGAGAACAAAACAATATCGTCTAATCGATTTAAAAATTCTGGTCTAAAGGAGTCAAATAATAACTCTTTTACTTTTGCTTCCGTTTTAGAATTGATTTCACCTTCTGAAGATGTCTCTTGTAATAGTAACTCAGAGCCAATATTGCTTGTTAAAATCAGGACTGTATTTTTAAAATCTATCAACTGTCCTTTCGAATCTGTCAATCGTCCTTCGTCTAGTACTTGCAGAAGAATATTAAAAATATCGGAATGTGCTTTTTCGATTTCATCAAGTAAAATGATCGTGTAGGGATTATTACGAACAGCTTCTGTCAATTGCCCGCCTTCATCGTATCCAACATATCCTGGTGGCGAACCAATCAATCGGGATACACTATGCTTTTCCATATATTCACTCATATCTAACCGAATCATCTGATCTTGTGTATCAAAAAGGTTTTGAGCTAATGTTCTAGCTAATTCAGTCTTCCCTACACCAGTCGGTCCTAAGAATAAGAATGATCCTAGTGGACGGTTTGGATCCTGTATACCTGCTCTGGCACGAAGAATAGCATCTGTTACAGCATCAACAGCTTTATCTTGACCGATAACTTGTTTTTTCATAGATTCATTTAAATTAAGCAGTTTTTCTCTTTCGGATTCAACTAATTTATTTACAGGAATACCTGTTATTCGAGCAACAACTTCGGCCATTTCATCTTCAGTAACGGTTTCTTGAACCAGCTTATCCTCCGAAGCTCTATTTGTTTGATGTATTTGCTCAAGCTCTACTAGTTCCTTTTCAAGTAACGGAACAGTACCATGCTTCAATTTAGCTGCTTCCTCTAAGTTATACTCTGATTCTGCTTCTTCAAGTTTGCGTTTTGCTTGATCAATTTCAGCTTTTTTATCCTGAATATCTTGCATTGATATTTTTTCTTTATTCCATCTCAGTGACATAATTTCTACTTCTTCACGAATTGAAGCAAGTTCGTGCTGGATGGTAGCTAATCGATCTTTACTTTTTTCATCTGTTTCTTCTTTTAATGCTTGTTCTTCAATCTCCAGCTGCATTTTTCTGCGCGTTAGAAGATCTAATTCATTAGGCATTGAATTCATCTCTACTCTTATTGTTGCACATGCCTCATCTACTAGGTCAATAGCCTTATCTGGCAAAAATCGATCTGTCATATATCGACTAGACAGTTGTACTGCTGCAACCAATGCATTGTCTTGGATATTCACTCCATGATGAATTTCAAACCTTTCTTTCAAACCTCTTAAAATGCTGATAGCTTCGTCAATGGACGGCTCATTTACTATTACCTTCTGAAATCTTCTTTCTAGCGCTTTGTCTTTTTCCATATAGTTCCGATATTCATTAATAGTCGTTGCGCCGATGCAATGGAGTTCACCTCTAGCAAGCATGGGCTTAAGTAAATTTCCGGCATCCATACTACCTTCAGTTTTACCAGCACCTACAATTGTATGAATTTCATCTATAAATAACAAAATATTCCCTTCACTATTTTTAATTTCTTTCAGTACTGCTTTTAAGCGTTCTTCAAATTCACCTCTATATTTAGCACCTGCAATCAGTGCACCCATATCTAGCGAAAAAATTTTTTTGTTTTTCAAATTTTCTGGTACATCATTTCTAACGATTCTTTGAGCTAATCCTTCGATTATGGCCGTTTTACCAACGCCAGGTTCACCAATTAAAATGGGATTGTTTTTCGTTTTACGAGAAAGGATTCTAATAACATCTCTTATCTCATCATCTCTACCAATGATAGGATCTTGATTTCCTTCCTTAACTTGTTTAACCAAATCAATAGCATATAATTCCAACGATTGATAAGTAGATTCCTGGCTAGCGCTCTTCACTGATTCTCCACCTCTCCATTCAGATACTACTTCTCGCAATTTTGCTTCAGACATTCCCAGCTTTTGCAAATACTTTTTAAGTGGATGATTTGGCTGTTTCATTAAAGAAATCAATACAACATCTACTGAAATATATAAATCTTCAAAGTCAGAGGCAATCTTTTCTGCATCTTGTAGTAACTGGAATAATTCACGTGACATTTGTGTCCCATATTGAATAGACGTTCCTTGAACTACTGGTATCTTATCAATTTCATTTTCGACATTCTTCAAAAACAAATTAAGATCTATACCCGTCTGTTCGTATAGTTTATATGCCAAATGATCTGGCTGCAAAAAAATTCTCCATAAATGAGGAATATCTATTGATTGATGAAATCGAACTTTAGCAATATCCTGAGCTTCAGAAATTGCTTCCTGCATTGCAATCGTGTATTCTGTCATAATAATCT
Source organism: Marinilactibacillus sp. 15R (assembly GCF_001895285.1). NCBI lineage: Bacteria > Bacillati > Bacillota > Bacilli > Lactobacillales > Carnobacteriaceae > Marinilactibacillus > Marinilactibacillus sp. 15R. The sequence goes on along the minus strand of NZ_CP017761.1, from coordinate 1,730,273 downwards.
CCTTTTAACACATAGACACTTGCACTTTATCTAATAAAAAAGAATCGAGTAAGTAAATACAAACTCAACCCTTTCCAGAATTTTTAACGAATACCTAGAGCAATTCGAGCATAGCGGCTCATTCTTGATGTATCCCACGCTGGATACCAGACAAGCTTAACATCTGTTTCAGTAATCTCCGGTACAAATTTCATGGCATTTAAAATATCTTCTGTAATGACATCCGCCAGAGGACATCCCATAGTAGTCAATGTAATCTTTACTTCACAGTATCCCCCATTAAATACATTTACTTCATATACAAGACCAAGATTTACGATGTCAATTCCTAGTTCCGGATCAATCACTTGTTCCAAATTTTCCATTATTCGGTTTTTAATATCTTCAATTTCCTCTTCAGACCAAACTTTTTTTTCTGACATAGTTTTTCCTCCTTAGGTGAACGGCTTCATAATTATCATAGCAAATACCTGAAAGTTTTCTAAAAACTATTTTTCAAAGCTTTCTTTAAAAAATTCAGCCATAGATACTGCGATTTCATATGGTACTTTATGTCCATGACCCGAACCAATTGTAAATGAAATGTTTTTTGCATACGGTTCATCTTTGATTTGCTCAATGAATTGCTTAGTCTGTTCAAAAGGAACCAGCTCGTCTTTTGTACCATGCCAGAAATAAACTGGCTTTCCAGCAATTTTTTCCGGCTGTTCACTCAAAGAAATTGCATTCAACTGATGTTTGATTTTTTCCGTTAATAATCCATCCGTGTTTTCATACCCGTCTGTCCATTTAGAACTGAGTAACCATTTAGAGAAGTGAAATGGAGAAGTATTTCCCATAAGTATAGCTGCAGAATGGATCCAGTCAAACTGTGTCAGCATAGCACTTGTTGTAATTCCTCCCATAGAAAGACCACTAATTCCAAATTTCTCAGCATCAGATAAATTCTTTGAAACATATTCGTCTCTGATCATATTGACTTCATTCAGATTATGCGTCACAACTTCCCAGAATACAGTGTTATCTTGAGTCGACTGTGCAGCCTGGCTTCTTTCACCATGCATATATGCTTCCGGTAGTATCGCTCTTATTCCCCTTTTAGCTAATTCATATCCTTGAACTAAAACTGATTCTTTATGACTAGTCCATCCATGATAAAAAATAACGGTCGGTAACTTTTCTTCTTTCAGTTCTTCTTTTACGACTTCAAGTAATGGAACTTCTCCGATTGTTTTCTGAATGATCTGAAACATCCTGCTCACTCCTATGACGTATACTTTTTATTTACAGTTTGTTATACTTAGATAAATATCCTTATTTATTTTATCACATATGACATCTTTTTTATATTAGCGAAGCTAATATTTAAATGTTTAAAAGGAGCTTTTTTAATGAATCAAAAACTGATTGCACTTGATTTAGACGGTACAACTTTAAATAACACCCAACAAATCACTTTAGAAACTCAAGAAGTGCTAAACAAACTTCGTAAAGAAGGTCACATTGTTTCCATTGTCACCGGTCGTCCATACAGAAATAGTTATTACTATTACAATCAATTAAAAATGGATACACCAATCGTCAACTTTAATGGTGCTTGGTGTCATAATCCGTCAGACAAAAGCTGGGAGCATGGATACCATAAAACATTGGGTAAAGATCTTGCTATTTCTATGCTGGCCTTGAAAGATGATCCCGAAGTTCAACTTATCGCAGCGGAATCTAGAGATGGTATTTATGTACATGGTGATTTTATCCCTTATCCAGATTACTTTCCTGAGGGGATTGAAGTCAGTAGACAATTAACTTCTGAAACCTTACTTGTTGATCCTACTTCTGTAGAAGTTTTTACAAATACACAATTAAATCAACCGATCATTGAAGAAAGAATTATTGAAAATTATGGAAATGCAGTTGAAGTCAGAACTTGGGGTGGTCTATCTCCTTGTCTAGAAGTCGTCGCTGCCGGGGTACAAAAAGCAATGGGTGTTGAAAGAATTGCATCTTATTATAATATCAAACAAAAAGATATTATTGCTTTCGGCGATGAAGAAAATGATTATGAAATGATTCAATATGCTGGAGAAGGCATCGTAATGAAAAACGGAAATGAGCGATTAAAAGCTATTGCTAATGATTTGACCGCAGTCACTAACCATGAAAATGGTTTAGCAGAATATCTAACACGATACTTTAAATTATAAAAGAAAATCCTGAAAAGACTAAGCGTCGTTTCAGGATTTTCTTTTATTTATTTGTATCGTCTATCATTGATCATCTAGCAATAACTCTTCTACAGCAATTTTTGCAGAAGTTAAAACGATGGGTACCCCGGCACCAGGGTGTGTACTACTTCCAGTAAAATACAGATTCTCACAATTCTTAGCTTTCGCCTGTGGTCTAAAGTGATTACTCTGAGTCAACGTTGGCTGCAGTCCGAAACAAGCTCCGTTGTAAGCGTTAAATTTATCACGCCAATCAATTGGAGTCATATAGGATTCAGACACTACTTCTTCTTCAATATTTTCAAACCCTTTAATATTTTTTAATTTCATAAAGACACGGTCTCTATAATATTGAATCGTTTCTTCATTCCATTCATACTTAGAAGTAGACAGATCAGACACAGGGATCAAAATATATAGACCTTCCTTACCTTCGGGAGCAAGCTTTGGATCCATTTTAGAACCCATATAAACATAAAAAGAAGGATCAGTCAGTACATCTCCTGAAAAGATATCTTCAAGATTTTCGTCTAAATCTTTTGCAAATACAAAATTATGCATATTTTTTACTTGACTATATTTCTTATCCATACCTAAATACATAATGAAACAAGAACAAGAATACTTCATTTGATCAACTTTTTTATCCGTATATTTCCCTTTAGATTTTACATCTTTAACAAGATTTTTGATTGCATATGGAAAATCAGCGTTACACATCACAAAATCTGACAAAATAGTTTCATCATCGATTTTAATGCCCTTAGCATCCTGATTTTCAATGAGGATCTCATCAACCGGTGAGTTATAATTTACTTTTCCACCTAGTTCTAGAAATAACTTTTCCATTCCACTAGCCATCGTATGCATTCCACCTTCGATAAACCAGATACCATATAGATATTCAATCATAGGTATTATGGTATAAAGAGAAGGTCCGTTGTTAGGCGAAACACCAATGTACAAAGTCTGGAAACTTAGTATCTGCTGTAGTCTTTTATCTTTGATATACTTTCCAATAGAATGGTTTGCGCTATCAAATGTTTTTAATTTCAAAGCCTGATAAATCATTTTAGGATTATAAAAATCTGATGCATTTCGAAATGGTCTTTGAATAAAATGATTTTTTGCAACAATAAAACGTTCATAAATATCCTTTAGATAGGATAAAAATCCTGCCATATCCTTATCACTGATATTTTCCATTTCTTCTGTAATTTTAGTCAAATCGGAAGAAACACTAATTTCTTCATCACCAAAGAAAGCAGAATACATCGGATCGACTCTCTGCATCGGTATGTAATCATCAGGATTTTTTCCTGCTAATTCAAAAATTTCTTTATAAATACTAGGCATCATTACAAGACTGGGACCCATATCAAATGTGTACCCATCTTTTTTCAACTGATTCATTTTGCCACCAGGAACAGCTTCTTTTTCGTATAATGTTACATCATAACCAGCATGCTGCAAGCGAATCGCACTTGCTAAACCTGCTACACCAGCTCCGATTACACTAACAGTTTTTTTCATATTGATCCTACTTTATCATTCATTGATTGCTTTTCAAGAATACCATCTTCCATTACATAAACGGAATCACAATATTTTGTTAGTCGTTCATCGTGCGTAACCATAATTGTAGCTTTATTCTTATCTTTTGTTTCTCTAGCTAAAATCTTAACTACTTCAATTGCTCGGGATGTATCTAAACTTGCAGTTGGTTCGTCCGCTAAAATAACAGCCGGATCATGGTAAAGCGCTCTTGCAATAGCTGCTCTCTGTCTTTCTCCTCCAGATAATTCCCCTGGATATTTATCAGCAAGGTCATAAATATCCAATTCTTGAAGCAAATCCTGTATTCTTTTTTTGTCGATTTTAGATTTTTCAACTTTATTGACTAACTTCAACTGTTCTTGGACCGTTAAAAAAGGTACTAGATTGGAAGCTTGCAAGATAAATCCAATATCTTTAAACCTGCGTTGCGCTCGTTTCTTTTCTTTCAACTCGCTAAATTTATTATCATTAATAAAAACATTTCCTTCACTTGGTTGTTGCAGTCCACCGATAATTGTAAGAAATGTACTTTTCCCAGAACCACTTGGACCAATTACTGCGACAAATTCACCAGGATCTACTGAAAAATCTGTTGATTTTAATGCTTCGATTGTCTTGCTACCATCTTTAAACCTTTTACTGACTTGTTTTAATTCAATTGACTTCATCTATTTCACCTACTCTATCGCTTCTAGTGGATCGATTTTCGCTACAGTTCTAACAGAAAAAATGGCACCTAATAAGGCAAATATAATTAATGCTGCACTTGTTGCCACCAAGAAAAGATAATTATTCTGATAAGGTACGGCTGCCGGCAAGAATGCTCCTGTTAATATCGTTAATCCAAATCCTGCCATTACTCCTATTACAGCTAATAAAAATGTTTGAGCCAAAACTGATTTGGCAATATAACTCGTAGAGATTCCTTGAGCTTTCATCACACCCAGCATTGAAGTTTTCTGCAAGGTCAATACATAAATAAATATTCCAACCACCAACGCGGCTATAACAACTAAAAATCCAATCATCAACCCAAATGTCAACACTTGTGCATTATAACCTGGTAGACTACTTATAAAATCATTGATGGGGTAAGCTTCCAATTCATCGTTGTCGATATTAAGACTTTCAACGGATTGACTACCTCTAACGACTATTGCATTGACAGGGAAATCTTCAATACTTTCATCAGAATCAAAGCGTATCTGCTGATATGTCTCTAAATCAGCATACAATACAGGGGCTACACTAAACCTGGCATTATCCGTGAATCCACTGACTTCAACTGTTCGATCTTGCCCAGATAATTGGAGTACATCTCCTATCTCAATTCCCTCTTCTTCTTTCAATGTTATATCTGCAACAACTTCATTTTCTGCTGAAAACAACTCGCCCTCTATAATATTTGGTGTTAAGAACTCAGTGGGATCAATACCAAATAAACTAACATCAATATTGACGTCGCTATCTTCAGATCCTTCTGGTCGTACAATATTTGAGGCGACGCCTATTCTAGCTGTTTCGTCAGCTGAAATGTTACTTTGTTCACTAGGATCAATCATTGACATATTTAAATTCTGATTTGATTCGGATGTAAGCACTATACTGTCTGCATCCCATTTATCAATAGCCATTCTATATTCCTGAGAAAGACCATAAGCTAGACCCGTTAAAAATGAAACTAAGTATGAAACCAGTAAAACAATTCCAATAATCAATGCAAATCGAGTTTTAGAAAATTTAATTTCTTTCCATGCTAAAAACATATTTTAATTCCTTTCGCTGCATTATGTAGTTCGCTAAGATAACAATCGTTCGCGTACTTTCTATTAATAATATCATATTTTTTATTATAAATGTTAATAAAGAGAATTACTATAATATTAATATTATTCAAAATTTAAATAATGTAAACCCCCCACCTGATCATAACGATCTGATGGGGGGTTACTTTATCTTTAGTGTCAATATAAATTATTCAGTTACACGTTCTTCAGAAGTCAAATACCAAGTGTGATATCCAGTTTCAGCACCGGCTGTCTCTGGGTCTACTCCTACAGTAATGTCAAAAGCTCCTACACGATCATTAACTGGGAATACTTCTGTACGGAATAAAGTTGGAATAATTGGTAATTCTTCCATGAAGTATTCTTGCCATTCGTTAAATACTTCTGCACGCCATTCAGTATCAAACCCTTCGCTACTTAGCATTTGTTCCATATATTCATTATTTTCTTCTGTTACCCAACGAGTATAGTTGAATGGTGCAGTTTCCCCATAAAGACCTTCGGGAGTAGGATCAGTACCAGTACCCCATGCTCCTTGATAAACATCGATTGCCGGATCATCTGCTTCAACACGGTCATAGAAAGAGTTGAACTCATGTAGACGTCCTTCAAGTAATTGAACGTTTAGGCCAATACGTGCCCAAGATTGGATATAGTACTCAGCAATAGGTTCAGCTACATCTCCTCCAGACATTGAAGCAAAGTTGATTACTAACTCTTCGCCTTCAGGTGTTGTACGGAAGTCTTCACCTTCAGCCCATTCATAACCCGCTTCATCTAGAATACGATTTGCTTCATCTTCATCATATGGATAACCAACAACATCTTCATTATAGTAATCGGAAAAGTTAGGGATAATTGGAGAATTTGCACGACGACGTAATCCTTGGTAGAAGCGTTCTCCTACTGCGTCATTGTCGATTGCATAAGCCATAGCTTGACGTAAGTTTTTATCCGCCATTTTTGCATCTGGATTATAAACATTCTTAGCTGGTTCAGTAATGTTCCCTTCGTCATCTTCTTGCGCTTCTTGCCATTCGCCTAACTTGAAACCAATATAAGTATATGAGTTTTCATCTCGCCCTACAATGGAGTATCCTGGTAAGTCAGCAAAAGTATCGTATTGATCTGTTGGCATATCGATAAATAAATCAAACTGAGCATTTTCCATTGCGGCAACTGCAGTTGCTGTAGGTACAGTTTGCAATTCAATTCCATCTAAAATTGGAGTCCCACGCCAGTAATCATCAAAACGTGAATAAGAAACAGATTCACCTGGAACAATATTATCCACTTTAAAGGGACCATATCCAAGCGGTTTTTCACGAACTTCTGGAGCAGATTCAAGATCAGCTACCGGGATATCTCCTAAGTAGTGACGTGGCTCTGCATATGTCCATACTCCACCACCAGCTTGAAGCATTTGAACACCGACTGATTTGTATTGGATAGTTAATGTCATCTCATCATCTGATAAAGTCATACCACTAATTGAGTCAGCTTCACCATTTTTGTATTCTTCCATCCCTACAATGTTTTGCAAATCTGCTGTATAACGAACTCCAGTATATTCTGGATCACCAATAATTTCATGAGCAAATAATACGTCATCAGCAGTTAGTGGTTCTCCATCATGCCATTTAATACCATCTTTCACTGTTATTGTAACAGTGTTTGCTTCTTGATCTAATTCAAGAGTAGCTGCACCCGAATCATCAATTTGATAGTTTTCATCAGATCCTACTAATTCTCCCATTGTATAGGCCATTACTTGTGCATCGGGATTTCCATCATATAGCTCCCAGTTAAAAATACCTGTAAATGGAGAGTCTGATACGTAACCAATATTCATTGTTCCGCCTTCAATTGCTTCTCCTTCATTTTCGACACGTGTTTCAAAAGTTAATGGACCTTCTGAACCACTCTCAGATCCACCATTGTCTGACGAACCGTTGTCAGAATCTGCATTATCTGATCCCCCACATGCAGCAAGTACAAATGCAACAGCTGCTGAACTTGCTAATAAACTATACTTTTTCTTGTTTGACATGTTTTTCTCCCCTTTTCTTTACCCTAGTCTTTGTTTTGCGTCTGCCGAGCGTTGTAATGCACGACCGACATAGTTTATACACAACACCAACACTAATATAAGTGTTGACGCTGGTAACCAAACCCATGCTTTATTTTCCAGAATATCTGGATTAGTTGCTGCTGAAACTAGCGTTCCTAAACTTGGCACGTTAGAAGGTAGTCCAAATCCAAGGAATGATAACCCAGTTTCCAGCCCTATATTAGCCGCAAAGTTCAATGTCAAGTTAACAATAATCAATGAACTGATATTCGGCATCATTTCGCGAAGTATAATCAATATTGTCGGTGTTCCCATTGTTTTGGAAGCACTGATGAAATCAAGCCTTCCTACTGTTAATGCCCGCCCGCGAATAAAGCGAGCTTGTCCTACCCAGTAAAAGGCACTCATAATCAAAATAAAAGAAACAACGTTATAATTTGGAACAATCGTTACAAAAATGATGATGATCATTAGTTGAGGCAAGATCATAATAAAATCAATTATCCGCATAATTATATTGTCTATTACGCCCGCATAATAAGCTGCCATAATCCCCACTACAACACCTAATAGACTAGTGATTACAGTAACAGATAATCCAATAAGTAAAGAATTTCTAGCTCCAATAATCAACTGACCAAAAATATCGCGGCCAGCAGAATCTGTACCTAATATATACTGAGTTCCTTCGTAAAGTGGATCAGTACTCATAGAGAACGGCGGTAAATAGGAATCAAATAAACTTACAGTAGTAACTGTGTCTTGATCTAAAATAAAAGATAGGATAAACACAGTCACAAGTATAACAGTCATTAATATAAGTGATCCGAGTGCAAGTTTATCTTTAGCAAATTCTTTAATGATGACTTTAAACCCCATAGGCGGAGTAGAAGCAGACATGTCATCTGACATGATTACAGCTTCTGAATCTTGGTTAGATGCCATTAAATGAACTCATTCCTTTCTAAAGTTATTATTTAATCAATACGTATTCGAGGGTCTACAGCCATTAAAATAAGATCTGATAATAAAGTCCCAATCAAACCAAGGATTCCATAGAAAAGTACTAATACGAAAATCACACTATAATCTCGTGTATTGATTGACTCTAGGAATAAATTCCCCATACCACTATAGTTAAATATTCTCTCAATAAAGATTGAACCTGTTAATAAATTAACGATAGTGTATCCAAAACCTGAAGCTATTGGTAAAGATGCATTACGAAAGATATGTTTTGAATAAACTTTTTCGATTGGTACACCTTTTGAGCGAGCTGTTTTAACATAATCAGACACTTTTGCATCAATAATCTCAGTACGTAGATATTGAATAATACTTACTGTACCTAGCACGGCAGTTGTAATGGAAGGAAGGATCAAGTGATATAATCGGCTCCAGAACTGTTCCCAGAAAGTATTGGCTTGGATATCGATTGATCCTCTTGAAGGGAACCATCCTAAATTAAATCCAAAAATGTAAACCATAAGCAAAGCTAGTACAAATGTAGGTACCGCAAAACTGACAAAGTTATAAATAATAACTGATTTATCTAAAATCGAATCATTATATCGACCAGATAGTATTCCTAACGGAAGACCAATCATATAAGTCAATATAGTAGATAAAAGTGATAATCTTACAGTATTTCCCAGTCTTTCTCCTATTACATTCAATACACTAGTTTTGTAATTGAAACTTCTTCCAAAATCACCTTGAAGTGCGTTTCCAACCCAGCGTACATATTTAACAGGTAGAGGATCATTTAAGCCATATCGTTCACGCAATACATCCAGTTGTGCAGGGTCAACATTAGGATCAATCATTCCGGTAAACGGATCTCCAGGCATAAATTCTGCAATGATGAAGATTAAAATACTTAATATGATAATTTGGGGAATCATTAAAAGCAATCTTCTAAATATTGTCTTCCACATGAATTAAACTTCCCCCTTTGTGTTAATTGACTCATTTTGAAGTGAGCTATTAGGTTTAGTTGCTACAAAATGAGCATCTTTATAAGGCAACAAGTCGTAAACTCTTCCGTCTTGATCATAGTATTCTGCTTCTTGAGCATCATATTCAGCTTCAACTCGCTGACGTTCAATTTTATTTGACTCACGAGTTGTAGGATCCATATCGGGAATTGCTGATAATAGACGTTTTGTATAAATATGCTGTGGATTATTATAAATTTCTTTTTTAGGTCCTTTTTCCACAAAGCGACCTCTATGCATGATAGCAATATCATCAGACATATGTTGAACGACGCCCAAATCATGAGAGATAAATAAGTAACTTAATCCATATTCTTTTTGTATTCTTCGCATAAAGTTCAATACTTGAGCTTGAACCGATAAGTCTAATGCGGAAGTTGGTTCATCAGCAATAATCAATTTAGGATCACTTGCAACTGCTCTAGCCACACCAATACGTTGACGTTGTCCCCCGGAGAACTCGTGGGGATATTTATACATCGCTTCGGCATTCATTCCAACGATATCTAATAGTTCAGCTACTCTACGCTTGATTTCTGCAGGAGTATAGTCAAAATAGTTACGCATTGGTTCAGCCATAACATCAATAATCCTTTTCTTCGGATTCATTGATGAGGTAGAATCCTGAAAAATCATTTGTACATCTTTATTATAATTTGCATATTTTTTATTACGACTACGTGCCTTATTAGTCACGTTTTCGCCTTCATATAAAATTTTACCAGCAGAAGCTTTTTCTAGCCCGATAATGGTTTTTCCAATTGTGGTCTTCCCTGAGCCGGACTCTCCTACTAAGCCATAGGTTTTTCCAGATTCTATCGTCAAGTTTACACCATCAACAGCTCGAACATAATCTTGAACTGTGTTTAAAATACCACCGCGAATAGGGTAGTGAACTTTCAGTTCTTGTACTTCCAAAAATCCCATCGTTATTTTTCCTCCCCTTCAAAGTGGAAATGTTTCCAGCTATTTCCTCTTACTTTATGGTTAGGAGCGATTTCGGTTAACTCTGGGTTTTCATCAAATGCTTCATCAGGTATCCAAGGAATTCTTGGTCTGAAGCGATCACCTTTGCGGGGTAACTTCTGTAATGATGGCACCGTACCGTGGATAACGTGTAATTCTTCGCCTTCTTCAAGTTCGTGAGGAATTGAGTTTAACAATGAACGTGTATAAGGATGCTTAGGATCTCTGAACAAAACATCTACAGGCGCTTCTTCAACAATCTGGCCAGCATACATTACAGCCACTCGATCAGCAGTTTCTGCTACAACTCCTAAATCATGTGTAATCAGAATAATTCCAGATCCTGTTTCATCTTGGATATCAATCATCAAATCAAGGATTTGAGCTTGAATTGTAACATCTAATGCAGTGGTTGGTTCATCTGCAATGATAATTGGCGGTTTATTAGCCAATGCAATCGCAATAACGACTCTCTGTCTCATCCCACCAGATAATTCATGAGGATATGCTTTCATGATTTGTTCCGGTCTCGGAATTCCAACTTGATTCAATAGTTCAAGAACTCTTTCTTTAATTTGTTTCTCATTCATATCTGAGTGATAGACTAAAGCTTCAGCGATTTGTCTATAAATCGTCATCAAAGGATTAAGAGAGCCTAAGGGATCTTGAAAAATCATTCCAATATCATTTCCTCTAATACGATTGTATAACTTTTCGTTTAAGTCAATCAGATTTAAATCTTTATAGATAATTTCTCCACTTACTTGAGTATTTTTAGGATCATGTAGTCCCATGATGGAAGTGGCTAATGTTGATTTACCACAACCGGATTCTCCGACAATTGCTAAAATTTCATTTTTCTTAAGTGTTAACGAAACTCCATCAACAGCGTTATGATATTCTTCGCCAAAGCGAAATCCGGTTTTTAAATTATTAATTTCCAACAAGTTGCGTTCGACGGCCACTGTCTAACCTCCTATGTTTTTCTCCTTAAGAATTAAATGAGAATAACATTAAACATTTTGTGTTTTTTTAACCAAATACTTAATAATATAAATCGAATTATACACGTTATAACTTTTAATATCAACACCGTAATTATTATTTTATAACAAAAAATTAATTTTTTGAATTAATCATTCATTATATCTTAATAAAACCAACAAATAGCATACAGTATTCAGATCTAGGATAGTATTTTACTGATTGTTATTGATATAATCTACAGCTTTACCTACAGTAGTAATATTTTCAGCGTCTTCATCGGATATTTCATTGCCGAAAGTATCTTCAAGTTCCATTACTAACTCAACAATATCAAGAGAATCTGCTCCTAAATCTTCTTTAAAAGTTGTATCTCTATTTATTTTATCTTCATCAACGCCTAATCTTTCCACAATAATGCCTCTAACTTTTTCAAAAATTTCTTGTTCATTCATTTTATAATCCTCCATTTAAGTGTATTGAGTATAATATAACTATTCTTGTTATAAGCCCATTTTTCTCATTTTTTGTTATTCATATAAGTTATTGTAGCGTATTCTTTTGTCTATTTCCATAACTAATCAAAAGTAATATAATATTACCTGTTGATTTATCAGACATTTATATTCCATTTTCTAATAATATTCAGAAATTTACTCTTTTTCTTCGATATTTTCTCCTTCATAATACTTAACCAGATCTTCTACAACATGTGAAGACAGCATTTCTCTAATTTGTTTTAGTGTCTGATAAACCGGCTCTGAAGTTGCTGATCCATGTGTTTTGACTACCGGAGCTTTTAAACCTAATAAAACAGCTCCTCCGTGCTTAGAATAATCTAATACATCTTTTAGATTGGATAAACTATCTTTAAGCAATAGTCCTCCCATTTTAGCTTTTAGACCGTTATTCATAATAGATTCTTTGATGAGTTTTACCATAGACAGTGCAGTTCCTTCAATTGTTTTCAATACAGCATTTCCGGTAAAACCATCCGTTACTACAACATCTGCTATTCCATTCAGTAATTCTCTGGCTTCAACATTCCCTATAAAGTTGACTGCATCATTTTCTTTTAACAGTTTATAAGCTTCTTTTGTTACCTCGTTTCCTTTATTTTCTTCTGTACCGTTATTTAATAATCCAACACGAGGATTATCTATCCCTCTAACAAACTTGGCATAATAAGTCCCAAGGGTTGCATACTGATTAATATTATTTGGTTTGCTGTCCGCATTTGCCCCAACATCCAGCAAATTAAAAGCATCTTGTTTGTCTGCCATAACAGGCATAGTAGCTAGTAATCCTGGTCTATCAATCCCTTTGACTCTTCCAATTATCAAAGTTCCAGAGGCCAATAGAGCTCCTGTATTTCCAGCTGAAAATAAAGCATCATTTTCTTGTTCTTTAACTGATCTTGCAGCCATGACCATAGAAGCTTGTTTTTTTCGTCTAATGGAACGTACTGGATCATCTTCGCTTTCTATTTTTTCATCTGTATGAACTATTTCAATGTTTTCCAATTCTTCATTGATATATTTTTGGATCATGTGCTGCTTACCATACAAGACAATTGTAATATCTTTAAACTCTTTTGCTGCTCTTATGCTGCCTTCCACAATTGCTTGGGGAGCATTATCTCCACCCATAGCGTCTACTGCTATTCTCATTCTTCTTCCTCCTGAAATCATATTTTATAGATCAATCTAAAAATGAATGTCTGGCTTGTTCGTCAATTCCTACTTTTGTTCTTATTAAAGCATATTCTTCTGATTCAAAAAAATCAGTAGTCGCTAAAATTTGTGCAGCTTCATTTCGAGCACTTTCTAAAATTTGAAAATCTTCCACTATATCAGCAACTTTAAAATCCGGAAGACCGGACTGTTTCTTTCCAAATATTTCTCCAGGACCTCTCATTTCAAGATCCTTTTCACTCAATTCAAATCCATCATTAGTCTGTGTTAGTATTTCCATGCGTTGAGCTCCTGTTTCACCCTTTGGATCAGCGATAAGAACACAATATGATTCTTTTTTTCCTCTTCCAACTCGTCCTCTTAACTGATGGAGTTGAGCTAGTCCAAATCGATCGGCATCATGAATAATCATTAAAGTTGCATTTGGCACATTAACGCCTACTTCAATTACTGTAGTAGAGACCAGAACTTGTAGTTCGTTATGTTTGAATTGTTCCATTATGGACTCTTTTTCCATATTTGACATTTTACCATGTAATAATCCAACTTTGTATTGAGGTTCAAACTTAGCAGCATAAGTTCTAAATAGATCAGTAGCATTCTGTAAATCCATCAACTCAGATTCTTCTATCAACGGACTGATGACATAAACTTGAGAGCCATTAGACAGTTCTCGTTTAATAAAAGGAAGCATCTGAGTAAACTGTTTAGGTCTTATCCAGTGAGTTGCTACCGGTTCTCTTCCTGGGGGCAACTCATCTATAATAGAAACATCCATTTCACCGAACGCGCTAATTGCTAATGTTCTTGGAATAGGAGTTGCTGTCATGAATAAAACATCAGGATGAGATCCTTTTTCTCTCAGCGTCTTTCTTTGGTTTACTCCAAATCGATGCTGTTCATCTGTTATAACGAGTCCCAATTTATTGAACTCTACATCTTCTTGTATCAAGGCGTGTGTTCCAATTAAAGCATGAATCTCACCATTTGCTAATTGTTCGAGTATTTCTCTTCTTTTAGCAACTTTAGTTGACCCTGTCAGCAATTCCACTTTCAAACCCTGTGATCTGAACATTTCTGAAAGACTTTCCATATGTTGAGTAGCCAATATCTCAGTTGGTGCCATCAATGTAGACTGAAGACCGGCCGTCCATGCTGCGAATATGGCTGAGGCTGCTACCACTGTTTTACCACTCCCAACATCTCCTTGGAGTAAACGATACATTTGAATAGGTAGCTTTAAATCCTTACAGATTTCATTAACCACCTTTTTTTGGGATTTAGTTAATTCATAGGGAAGAGACTTAAAAAAGGCTCTCAACAAATCAACATCATAGTTCACAGGATTTCCACGGTCTACCATTTTGTGCTGCTTCCTTAGCCACTGCATCTGAAGTTGATAGATAAAAAACTCAAGAAAAATAATGGCTGTTCTAGCTTGTTCCATATCATTCTCTTTATTTGGGAAATGCATCATTCTTATAGACTCTTTATGTGTAACTAAATTATATTTTTCTCTTATAACAGCAGGAACCATCTCAGGAATAAGCTCATTGTATCCATCCCAACACTGTTTGATCAGCTTTATTAATGTAGCTTGCTTTATATGTTTTGAAGTATGGTATACTGGCTCCTGATTTTCTTCTTTGTCACTCAATGCACTACTCAATATTTTTATCCCGCTTAGTTGCATCTTAAGCGCATCCCATTTCCCAAAGATAACTGCTTCTTCTCCAGCATGTAACTGATTTTTCAAATAAGGCTGGTTGAAGAAAGTAACTGGTACAATGACATGTTCTACATTCATTCTAAATGCTAAACGATTCTTCCCTCTTCCGAAGTGATTCACAACTGGATCAGATATCAATGGTCCTCTTAACACAACTTTTTCTTTATCTTCAATTTCTTCGATTGATTTTACCGTTAAATCTTCATATCTGAATGGAAAGTAGGTTAATAGATCGTAAACTGTTTCAATCCCAAGTTCTTTTAAAGCTATAACTCTTTTGGGTCCAACTCCTGAAAGAATGGTAATTGGGTCAAAAATATTCTTTCCAGTCATGCCGAGCTTCCTCCTTTCCATATTAAAATGAATAATCAGAAAGGAATAGATAAAACAACAAAGATTTCTTCGTTATTTCATCTATTCCCCCTTTTAGATAAAAATTAATTCAATTATATTATTCCACAGAGACAAGGTACGGATAGACTGGTTGACCACCTTCATGTATTTCAACTTCAATGTCATCATATTTTTCTTCTATCGCTTTTCCAATTTCTTCAGCACCTGATTTTGATCCATCTTCACCATAAAGAAGTGTAAGAATTTCACTATCTTCATCAATCATTTGATCAATCATATCTAAGGTTACTTTTTTGATATCACTATCAGAAACCTTAATATCTCCATCAATGATTCCCATAAAATCATCTTTTTTAATTGATATACCGTTAATTTCAGTGTCTCTGACCGCAAAAGTAACTTGCCCAGAAGTTACTGCTTCTATTTCGGCAGTCATACTTTCTTTATTAGTATTCAAATCATGAGCAGCATTGAATCCTAACATAGAAGTTAGTCCTTGTTGGATTGTTTTAGTTTCAACAACTACTGTATCCGCTTTAGACACTTTTGCCGCTTGTTCTGCTGCCATAAATATATTTTTATTATTTGGAAGAAGTATATAGTGTTTAGCCGGAATTTTTTCCATAGCTTTAACAATATCTTCTGTACTAGGGTTCATTGTCTGTCCGCCTTGAAGAACATAATCAACACCTAAGCTTTCAAATAACTGTTTAATTCCTTCTCCAGCCGCTACAGCAATCACAGCGATCTCTTTTGTTTCAGTTTTTTTATCTGCTGATAAAGCCGAATGTTGCTCTCGCATGTTATCAACTTTGATTTTCATTAAAGAACCAAATTTCTGACCATAATTCATAACTTCACCTGGACGTTCTGTATGAACGTGAACTTTGATCACTTCATCATCAGCAACTACTAATAAAGAATCACCTAATTTGTCCAGGTAATTTCTAAACTCTTCATAGTCAAATGTATCTTCAACCGTTTCGCCTTCACCAATACGTACCATGATTTCAGTACAATATCCGTAAGTAATGTCTTCCGTATGTACATGTTCATGTACTCCTCCACGGTGATGTTCTGCACGTACTAATTCATCAAGTTCCGGTGCTTCTTCAACAGGCGCTTCTCCTGTAAGAGACGACAAAAAACCTTCATATACGTATACTAAGCCTTGACCACCACTATCTACAACTCCAACTTCTTTAAGAACTGGTAACAGATCAGGCGTTTTTTTCAAGGATTTTTTGGCTGCTGCTAAAATCGTTTCCATGACTTCTATAACATCGTTTGTTTCTTTTGCCTTTTTCGTACCCGCTTTAGCAGATTCTCTTGCAACCGTTAGAATCGTTCCTTCAACAGGCTTCATTACAGCATTGTAAGCAGAATCTACTCCGCTTTTAAAGGCAGCAGCAAATTGCTCGGCATCTACAGATTCTTGTTCTTTAACAGACTTGCCGAATCCGCGAAATAATTGAGATAATATTACTCCCGAATTACCTCTGGCACCCATCAATAATCCTTTAGCTAAAGCTTGAGCAATTTCTCCCAGATGATTGCTATCTGTCTCTTTTACTGCTTTTGCTCCACTAGTAAAAGACAGATTCATATTAGTACCTGTGTCTCCATCTGGAACTGGAAACACGTTCAGTGAGTTTACATATTCAGTATTTTCGTCTAATCGCATGCGACCAGCCGAAATCATACCCTTGAATTCTTCAGATGTTAAATTTAATACTTCCACTTTAATGAGTTCCTCCCTTGCCACAAACAGACTGCGGCTTTGGTATAATAATATTACACGCGTACGCCTTGTACAAATACATTGACAGATTTAGCTTTCAAGCCTAAATTTGCTTCTAGCTGGTACATGACTCGTTCTTGAACATTTTTAGATACTTCTGAAATTTTAGTACCATAGCTCACGATGATATAGACATCGATTATGATTTCTTCGTCTTCTTGTCTGACAACGATTCCTCGAGAATAATTATCTCGGTTCAAAATCTCAATCAGTCCATCACGTACTTGTTTCCGACTTGCCATTCCTACTATCCCGAAATTCTCTGTTGCCGCTCCGCCAACTACAGTAGCAATTACCTCATTAGAGATTTCAACATTACCGAATTCATTTTTAAGATTTACTGTCATTAATGGATTTCCCCTCTCTATTCAAATTCTCATGATTTCAACTTATCTTTTGATTAATTTTCATGATTAACATATTACATACTCAAACATATTTTAGCATATCGTGTTTTATAATGAAAGACAATACCTATTTTGTAAGTTTACAGTCCACTTTAACTATCAATATGACTGTCAAGGTTCATTACTTGAAAGATTGCAAATATTTTCTTGCGTGTTTATCTTGTATGTGGTATCTTATATAAGTATGAGTTAGCTTCTTTTAACGTAGAAGCTATTGCGTAAAGGAGGAGAGTTAATTATGGCTAAAGAATGTTTTGTAACTGGACGTAAAGCTAGAAGCGGAAATAACCGCTCACACGCTAACAATAAATCTAAACGTCGTTTTGCTGCGAACTTGCAAAAAGTACGTATTATGGTTGATGGACAACCTAAAAAAGTATGGGTATCTGCACGTGCTTTAAAATCAGGTAAAGTGGAACGCGTATAATATAAAAATTTCATAGAGCCTACAAATGTCTTTCATAAGCATTTGTAGGCTTTTTGTTATCTTGTTTTTTTCAGAACAAATCCAAAAGAAGAGCCCACCTGTTTGAGTGAGCTCTGATTTGCTATTTTGATAGAGACTCCAATTTTGAGATCAGTTTCCTTTGATACTCTTTAATTCCTATCACACGGGGCTTAATAATTAATTTAATCGTTTTATTCTTAGTTATGATACTGACTCTTCTTATATTTCGACCTGTTACTTTTATACTTTTGATATTCTTTAAAGAGATTACTTCCACTGATTTTTCATCCAACTTAATATCTAGTTGCGATAAGGTCAAGTTATTTCTATCAACAACAACTATATAATATTTAGGAAGAGGCAAGAAAAATTTTTTATCTTCTTCTACATAACCAGAAACAGCTTGAAAATTTCCATATTTCTCTTTGGCTTCTTCAAGGGCAGATTTGGTAATGGCGATTTTCATTTATTTAGACTCCTTTTATACTATTCTTTAGCTCGACTATATTCCATACATGTACACTTATAATATGAAATATCAGGTACCTTTGGTTTTTTCACCTAATCTTTGCTTTGGATAAAGGCTGCTAATCCACTATCAAACGAAAATCTTCCCTCTTCCATAACAAATTCATTGCTAATCAACGCGATAGGATAATCAAAATTTTTGTTATCTAAAGTGTACTTAAACCCCTTGTCTAATGTTAAGTTGCTTAAAGGAGTCATTCCGATGAAAGAGCAGTATTTTTTATCCGGCTCTTTGAAGAGCAAATAGCTTCCAGGTAGATAAAATTTAAGTGTGTTTGTTTGGTTTATAAATATTAACCTAGTTACGATTGATTTGAATCTTGGCTGCATTACAATCATTAATATACTCATTAAATGATCAAGTCTTCCTCCAGACCACCCATATAAAATAATTTGCTCAGTATCAAAAAACTGCATAGCATATACTAAACTTAATTCTGCATCTGTATCGTCTTTTTCAGGTTCAAAACTGATTACTTTTTTAGAATTTTTTTCTATTATCAGTTTTTCTGCATCTGTTATAGAATCAAAATCCCCTAAAGATAAATCGATATAGTACCCATTTTCAGCAAGCAGCAAAGCCCCTTTATCTACTCCAATATAATAATCCTGTTCTTTCAATGGAGGCATGGTATGTTGTCGACTGTCCGGACTTCCTAACATGATATGCAAACTATTCATTTTAATTCACCGCATGCTTCAAGTTAGTAATTTGTTCATGAGGATTTTCTGATCCATATATATATGATCCAGCAACAAAAACTTCAGCCCCTGCTTCTTTACAGATTTTTGCTGTTTCAGGTACAATTCCACCATCTACTTCAATAATATACTCATAATGATGTTTTTGTATTAATTGGTATAATTCACTGATTTTTGCAACAGTTTCGTTTAGAAAACTTTGTCCACCAAACCCTGGGTTAACCGTCATAACTAATACCAGATCTACCATGTGCAGCACAGGTTTGATCATCTCGATTGATGTTCCGGGATTAATTACAATTCCTGCTTTTACTCCATTTTTACGAATAAGCTGCAGTGCTCCATGAATATGATTTGTACTTTCAAAATGTATAGAGATGTAGTCCGCCCCTGCTTTAGCGAAGTCTTCAATAAAATTTTCAGGATTTTCAATCATGAGATGGCAGTCTAGCGGCAATGAGGTATGTGGTCTGATTGCCTCTACAACATTATACCCAAAAGTTAAATTAGGAACGAAATGACCATCCATAACATCTATGTGAATCCAGTCTGCTCCTCCTTGTTCCACTAATGAGACTTGTTCTTTTAGTCTTGCAAAATCAGCACTTAATATTGACGGAGCTATTTTCATTAAGATTCTCCTTTTTTTCTATAACGTGGTTTTCTTTTTTTGATTTCTTCTAAAAATAATTGATAATTATTGTATCTATATTCCGGTATTTCACCTTCCAATACAGCTTTTTTCACTGCGCATCCCGGTTCATTCAAATGAAGACATCCGCTAAATCTACAGTCAGATCTTAAACTCCACATTTCCGGAAAGTATTCAGACAGTGATTCCTGCTCTATTTCATCAAAGGCTAATAGGCTAAAACCGGGAGTATCAGCAATTAAACTATCCAGTAAAGGAACTAATTCGACATGCCTGGTTGTATGTTTGCCTCTACCTAATGATTGAGACGTTTCTCCGGTTTTCAGTTCAAGTTCAGGGTTCAATACATTTAACAAGGTAGATTTACCAGCACCGGACTGTCCCATGAATACAATCAGATTATTTTTGAATTGTTCGCTGAATAGGGTTTCTAGCTGTTCCTTTTTATCCTTATCAGTCTTTTCTATGAGAATCATTTGATAACCGATCGCATTATAATCCTTTTGATATTTTTTGATTTCCATTGATTCGTCAGTGCTTAAAAGATCCATTTTAGTAATGAATATGACCGGTTTGATATGTTTAGACTCTAACATTACTAGAAATCTATCTAATAATTGATTAGAAAATTTGGGATCCGCTGCAGACATAATAATGATTCCTATATCAACATTCGCTACTTGAGGTCTGACAAGTTCATTTTTTCTTTCTAGAAGATTTTGTATGACTCCTTCTTCTTTACTTCCACTTTCAAATTCTACATAATCTCCTACTAGAGGAGTAATTTTCTGTTTCCGGAAGACACCTCTTGCTCTGGTCTGATAAATCATATTAGAGTCATCTGTTACGTAATAAAATCCACTTAGTGCTTTAGTTATCTGACCCTTTTGCAACTATCTCCATCCTTTCTAACATTTGGTATTATTCAGTGAGGCTGGATTCTTCTAAGATTACTTCTCCATCTCTTTCAACTCTGTAGCTTGCTGACTCTCCTTCTTCAACAACAAAAGTAAGAATTTCAGGAGTATCTTCTGTAATTTCATATTCTTTATACACAGAATCCAAATTATTTTCTGCATCTCCTATAAATATCTGTATCAGATTCGGTACTGGCTCTTGCCCTTCTCCATCAGGGTTACTTTCATCATTTTCTGAAGATTCAGGTGCTGCATAAGGAATGATAATCCCTTCATCAAATGTATTCAACTCAACTTCTTCAGGTCCTGTTGAAAAAACAACTGAAATTCTACTGCCAGCATATACCGTCGTTCCCGGTTCTGGAGATTGACTGCTTACTTGACCAGCGGGGACTTCTGCATTCGGTTCACTTGTACTAGAGACAGATAAGCCGATATCATTTGCATAATCTGTTACTCCTGCTTCAGAATATCCGCTAAGATCTCTTAATGTAAATCCTTCCTGTCCAGTACTTACAGTAAAGGTGATTGTAGTTTCATCAGGAACAACTTCTTCTCCTGCTTCAATATCTTGGGATATAATATTTCCTGCTGCTATTGTATCACTACTCTGTTCTTCACTCTCAACAGTAAAGCCCAGTGTCGTTAATTCAGCTCGAATATCTTCGTAAACTTCATTTTCATAATTTTCAATTTCAAAAGGCTCACTTCCGCTACTGATAAAAAGATCAACAGACGCTTCTTCTCTTAATGTTGAACCAGGTGATGGATCGGATCGGATAACTAAACCTTCTTCAACTTCTTCGTCGTTTTCTTCAGTCACTTCTCCCAGCACAAGATTAAGGCTGGACAATTCTTCTTCAGCTTCATCTTGAGTTAACCCTTCAAGATCTGGTACTTCAACTTCTTTTGGTCTGTTAAACAAAAGAAGTCCACCCACAAACAGAATAAGTAAGAATATTCCCAGAAGTACCCACAACCATCTTCTTTTTTTCTTTTTTGGTTTTGATTTATCCTTTTTATTTTTAGTTTGATCCCCTGCTTCGCCCGATTCTTCTGGCTTATCTTTAGAATATAGGGAACCAGATGTTACTGCAATTGGCTCTATTACTCTTGTTTCTTCCTTAGTAGTATCTATCGGAACAAACTTTGCTTCTCCTGCTCGTTCAGGTGACAAAGCCGTTTTTAGGTCTTCTTCCATTTCTGCTATTGTTTGGTATCGTTGACTTGATTCCTTAGCGGTAGCTTTTAAAACAACATTTTCAAGTGGTTGAGGAATACGATTATCAATATTTCTAATGGACGGCAACTCCTGTTGAAAATGTTTTAAAGCAATTGAGACTGCTGACTCTCCATCAAAAGGCACATCTCCCGTTAGCAATTCATAAAGTAATATCCCAAGTGAATAAATGTCAGATTGTTTCGTAGCCATACTGCCTCTTGCTTGTTCAGGAGACAAATAATGGACAGAACCTAACAGAGAATTTGTTTGGGTTATAGAATTTTGAGAAAGAGCGACTGCAATACCAAAATCCGTAATCTTAACATTATCATGAGCATCAATCAGTATATTTTGAGGCTTGATATCTCTATGAATAATATGATGTTGATGAGCGTAACCAACTGCTGCAAGGATTTGCTTCATAATTTCAATGGACTTTTTGTATGGGATCGGATGATAATCATGAATATACTGTTTCAAGTCTGTTCCTTCTACATATTCCATAACGATATACGGATTCTCGTTTTCTCCAACATCATAGATGTTTACAATATTTGGATGAACGAGTTCTGTAGTAGCGAGCGCTTCTCTTTTAAAACGTCTAATACTATTTTCATCATTATGGAAATTATAGGCCATTAATTTTACAGCAACATTTCGTTCCAATATTAAATCTCGTGCTAAATAAACTTTTGCCATTCCGCCTGAACCAATACATTTTATAATTTTATATCTTCCATTGATTCTCTCACCTGTTTCCATTTGAAGACCCGCCTTCCCCAGTCTTACTTTCTAGATCAATATTTTTTAACGAATCGTATTCAATCAAACAGACTGTTACATTATCTGATGCTCCTTGGCTAAGTGCTCTTTTTACCAATCGCTCTACTTTATCCAGATCATTAAGATTTTGAGACAAAAGTTTCTGAATTTCAGTATCACTTAATGCATTCGTCAATCCATCAGAACACAAGAGTAAATTCTGTATTTTTACATTAGACAAATAAAAGAAATCAATAGATACATTTGTTTCTATACCTAGAGATCTAGTTAAAGTATTTCTTTTTTCATGAATCAATGCTTCTTCTTCTGTTATCTGACCATTTAATTTTAATTCATTTGCAAATGAATGATCTTCAGTTATTTTATTTAAAGTTGATGCTTCAAAAACATAAGCTCGGCTATCTCCTACATTAGCAATCAAAGTCGCATCATCAAAAATAACGGCCGCTACTAAAGTTGTTCCCATTCCCTTCAAATCTTGAAAAACTGTTGCAGCATCATAAATTCGTTTATTTTCTTTGTTGATATGTTCTCTAAGCCACTGCTCTACTGAATTTATATTCTGATCTTTAAATTCAGACTTTCTCCAACTATTTCCTAACTGCAGTACTGCCATTTCACTTGCAATATCTCCAGCATTATGACCTCCCATTCCGTCACAAAGAATGGCTAAAACCTGATTACTCAAATTTGTAAAAGTAGCAACATAATCTTGATTTGTCTCCCGTTTACCAATATGAGATTTAATGGTAGCTTTCAGTTTTCCTCACTCCTGATATACAAATAATCATACACTCTTATTGTTCAATTTCTATGTACCTGTCTTAATGACAGGCGCTATAATTAATAGTATGTCTTATTTTTTCTTGATGTACAAGTATCATTTTGCTTTTGTCAATGAACAGATAAAGAATCCGTCTGTGCCATATTGATGTGGATAAAGTCTTAACATATCATCTTCATCTAAATTAATGTACTTATTTTCTAGATAAACAGGTTCAATAGTATACGCTGGATGATCACGTAAAAAGGTTTCGATTACTTCTTCATTTTCTTCATGAGTAATTGTACAAGTACTATAAATCAAGCGACCACCTTTTTTCAGAAGAGGTGCTAAGCTAACCAAAATATCTAATTGGATTTTTTTTAGTGATATTAAATCCTCAGGTGTTTTAGAGTAACGAATTTCAGGTTTTCTTCTCATTAATCCTAGTCCAGAACAAGGAGCGTCTATTAATATTTTATCGAATGTTTCGTCAGACACTAATTCTTTTATCTTCCTAGCATCAATATTCTGCGTTTTTACGACTGCATCCACATGTTGTCTTTTCGCATTCTGCTCGATTAGTCTGATTTTGTGTGCATGCAGATCTAAAGCTAAAACTTCTCCATTCTGCCTCTGATCGAGATAAGTGGCAATATGAGTTGTCTTTCCACCTGGGGCAGCACAAGCATCCAAGACTTTATCGCCAGGTTCAATTTTAAGTGCTGGAGCTACAAGCATTGAACTTTCATCTTGGATAGTAATCATTCCAGTTTTAAAAAGGCTGGATCTAGCGGGCAATCCGCTTTTACTAACCAGACCATAAGGAGAAACTCTACTTTTCTCTACACTATATCCTTCATCCATTAGCTGTTCTATAGCCTTATCAACAGAGATCTGCTTTGAATTAACTCTTAAGCTGACTTTCGATTTTTCAAGTAAAGATTGTGCGTAATTCTCTGTCTCTTCTATACCTATATTTTTTATACTCTGGTCAATGATCCAATCAGGCAGACTATACATCGTTCCTAACCTAACAACCGGATCTTTTATTTTAGAATAGTCTGGTATTCCATTACGCAGTACATTTCTCAATACTCCATTGGTCAATCCTGCTATTCCTTTGTGGCCTCTAACTTTTGCAATATTCACCGCTTCGTTCAAGACAGCGTGGTCTGGTACTCTTTCTAGATAGTACAATTGGTAGACTGATAAACGTAAAAGCTGTAGTACCCAATTCTGTAATTTCTTCTTATTATCTAAATAAGGCTCAAGTATATAATCTAATGTGCGCTTTCTTTGGATAACACCATAGACAAGCTCTGTTAATAAATTGCTATCTTCTTTTGACAATGCTTCCTTTTCAATTGTCTGATTTAAAACGATATTACTGAAAGCACCTTTTGAATTCACTTTTTCAAGTATCATCATCGCTAAATAACGACTACTTTTTCTAATGGATTTATTCTCCAAATCGTGTTCCTTTCTTTAAATGACTGCCCGCTCCAGTCAGATAATTTATACTTTTCATGCGTTGTTTTCCAGATGGTTGAATTTCATATAAAGCTAACAGTGTTTGTTCTCCGCAAGCTACGACAATTGCATCTTTTCTGATTTCTTCAATTTCTCCCGGTTGTTGTGTCGCCTTTTGTTCGACAGGTTCAACAGACCAGATTTTAAATCGCTTGCCTTCAAGAATTGTATGAGAACCCGGGAAAGGTCTTAATCCTCTTACCATATTATCAATTTCAACAGCTGTTTTTGTCCAATCTATCTTTTCTTGTTCTGCATGAATCATTGGAGCATAAGTTACTTCTTCAGTATTTTGAGGTATAGATTCATTTGATTGATCAAATATAGAAGGAAGTGTATCAATTAGACAATCTTTTCCTAATAAACTAAGCTTTTCAAACATTGTACCGACATCATCTTGTTTGGTGATTGGTATAGAATATTGCGCAATAATATTTCCGGCATCCATCTCTTTTTCCATATACATAATTGTAATACCTGTTTTCTTATCCCCATTGATGATTGCTGAATGGATTGGAGCTGCCCCACGGTATTTAGGAAGCAAAGATGCATGAACATTGATTGCTCTAAAGGGTGGTGCTTGTAGTAGTTTTGTTGGAACATACTGGCCATATGCTGCTGTGACAATAAGGTCAGGTTTTAAAGCTAAAAGCTGTTCCATCTCTTCTGAACCTGATAGTTTTTCGGGTTGCCAAACTGGTAATTTTAATTCTATAGCTGCTTGTTTGACTGGGGGCGGAGTTACAATTTTTTTACGTCCAACTTTACGATCTGGCTGAGTTACAACGGCAACAACTTCTGCTTGTTCAAATGCTGCAAGTGCTTCTAATATTGGTACTGAAAATTTTGGGGTTCCCATAAAAATTATTTTATACACATTACTTCTCCTCGTATTATAAGTTTATAGTTAAAAATTTAAGTTAATTTTGCTTGGATATTCTGGGATAATCCCTAATAATGGACCCATGGAATAGGTCCACCGGGAATCTGCTTTTTCTCCTTGTAGACAATCTACATTTTAAAGTCTGTATCCCAACAAATCGCTGTACTTTAAACGCATAAGCTGTACGTGACTGACTTTGACGACTAGCGTCGTAGCGCTAGAGGTGTGGCTGTCAAAAGTCTTTCTATACTGTACTCATTCGCGAGGTTGAGGCATACGATTTGTTTTTAGGGGTATCCCAGAGTATCTAAGCATATTCCAAATTCAAAGAAAGGAGGTCCTCTCCATGAAATTGTTTATTGGTTTAGATGTGAGCTCTACTAATTTAGACGCGTGCTTTCTAACAAGTGAATCCACTATTTTATTAGAGACTTCTGTCTCAAATGATCTAACAGGTGCCTGTGAAATCAGAGAGCTTACGCTTGATTATATCAAGCAGTTTGCGTTTACCCGTGTTGTCATTGGTATGGAAGCTACAGGACAATATAGTTCTCTGCCTGCTTTATTTTTTCATGAAGATGAGGCATTACGTTCTCATGGCGTAGAAACAACCGTTGAAAACCCACGTAATATCCACCGTTTCATGAAGGTTTTTACAGAAGATAAAAACGATCGACTTGATGCTTTTCATATCGCTGATTATTTACGACTTGAACGCTTCAATACCTCTCCAATCAAGGAAGAGCAATATATCGCTCTTCAATCTTTGACTCGTACACGTTTTAACCTTATCCAAGATATGACACGTACGAAACAACATTTCTTAAATATCTTATACATGAAATGTAATGTTTTACAGCGTGAATTAAAGTCGGACAACGGCTCAACTTCTGTTTTTAGTGCTACAATCATTGAGCTTTTTACAACGGATTACACGCTTGATGAAATTGGTTATATGCCTCTAGAACAGTTAATAGGTATTTTACAAGAAAAAGGGCGTGGGCGTTTCAGAGAACCTAAAAACCTGGCTGAACGGCTTCAAAAGGCCGTCAGAAGCTCTTACCGTTTAAGCAAGACGGTTCAGGACTCGATTGACAGCGTATTAGCCTCTCAAGTTCGTATTATCAGGACTTACCAGGAAGAAATAAAGGCCTTAGATAAAGCAGTAGTAGATATTCTAGAAGTCATTCCAGAGTCAAAGAGTTTACTCAGCATTCCTGGAATCGGCCCTGTATACACCGCCGGTATACTCGCTGAAGTTGGTCAAATTGGTCGATTTGCCTCTCAAGCTAAGTTAGCTAAATACGCTGGTTTATATTGGCCGAAAAATCAGTCTGGTCATTTTGAAAAAGAATCAACGCCACTCTCTAAACAAGGGAATCGATACCTACGATATTACTTAATTGAAGCCACCAATTCAGTAAAACGTCGTCTCCCTGAGTATTCTGAGTACTATGAGAAAAAATTCCAGGAAGTACCAAAACATCAACACAAACGAGCCCTCGCCTTGACCGCTAGAAAATTTGTGCGTTTGGTGGATAAATTACTACGAGACCACCAACTCTATACGCCCCCAAGGAGGTCGATAGAGCATTCTTAAAAATGAATGTCGCAAATCTTTTGGCACCTCTCTATAAGGAACTGAAGTTCCCTATATATAGTAGGTTTATTTGCCATACTCTTTTTCCTGAAAAGCTGCCCTCGCTATTAATCTCTTTATCTTGACTTATTACCATAAGACTTTTAGAAATCTTAGATTATATAAAGTTCATTGGTTGTGAATCAATGGAAATGAATAATCCTTTCGCTTGATCTTTTTGAGTATTGGCTAACAATTCATGCAATCGATTCGATAAAGCTTCTTCTTTTTTATACTTGATAATTACTTGAAAGTGATAACGATTATGAGTTCTTGCAATTGATTTTGGCGTGGGTCCTAAAATAATTGCTTTATCGCTTAAAGCAGGCTGTATGAAATGAATAAATTCACCGATTTTTTTGGCTGCGGTCATCTCATTCTCATGACTGACAGAGATTCGAACTAAAAAATAATAGGGACTGTAATCACTTAAATGCCGTAAATGCATTTCTTTTTTATAAAAAGAATTATAATCATGATTTTTTGCATATTGAATGGCATAATGCTCAGGATTAAATGACTGAACATACACTTTTCCGATTTTTTCAGCTCTACCAGCACGTCCGCTCACTTGCGTTAGCAATTGAAATGTTCTTTCTGCAGATCTGAAATCCGGTAGTCCTAGTGATGTATCCGCATTGATCACACCGACTAAAGTAACATCTGGAAAATCTAGCCCTTTTGCAATCATTTGAGTTCCTAACAAAATATCAGCTTTTTTATCTCCAAAATCTTTCAGAAGACGTTCATGGGCTCCTTTACGCCTTGTCGTATCAACATCCATGCGGATAATTCTTGCCTCTGGAAACAATCCTTGCAGCTCTTCTTGTACTTTTTGGGTCCCAGTACCAAAATATCTTATATTTTTACTATGACATTTGGGGCAAATTGTTGGAATATTTTCTTCATGTCCACAATAATGACATTTCATTGTTTTAGTATCCATATGCAAAGTCTGAGAAATATCACAATTTGGACATCCTAACACAAACCCACAATCTCTACACATGACAAAAGAAGAATATCCTCTTCTATTCAACATTAAGACAGACTGTTCCTTTTTTTTTAAACGATCCTGGATCGCAGCTTGCAGACTTAAAGAAAAATTACTGCGATTCCCTTTTTTAGCTTCTTCTCTCATATCGATAACTGAAACTTCAGGCAAAGCTTTTTTATTAGCTCTCTCTTTTAATTCCAGTAAAGTATAGACTCCTTTGCTGGCACGAGCACTAGATTCTAAAGAAGGTGTAGCACTTCCTAAGATAACGGGACAGTGATGATATGCGCCTCTCCATATCGCAATATCTCGAGCATGATATTTTGGGTTTTCCTCTTGTTTATAGCTTGTCTCATGTTCTTCATCAATAATGATCAATCCGATTTTTTTTAAAGGAGCAAATACACTAGATCTTGCACCTACAACAACTGATGCTTCCCCATTATTGATTTTTCTCCATTCATCATATTTTTCCCCTTCAGATAATCCACTGTGTAAAACAGCAACTTTTTCTCCAAACCGACTTTTAAAACGATAAACCATCTGAGGCGTTAACGCAATTTCCGGTACTAGCATCAATGCTCCCAGATTTTCATCAAGTACTTTAGAGATAGTTTGTAGATAAACTTCTGTCTTCCCACTACCAGTGATTCCTTTTAACAAAAAAACATCATGTACATTTTCATCCATTTTATTTGAAATTTTATTATAAGCTATTTGCTGATCCGGATTGAGTTTTAGAGCAGTTGTTGCCTTAATTTGCGTATTTTCATACGGATCGCGATAGATTTCAATATCTTTTAGCTGGCACCATCCCTTATTTTCAGCTACATTGATAGTAGCTAAAGTGATACCATATTCTTCGTTCAACCATTTGACATCAAGCCATTCTCCAGAATCTATTGACTGTAAGACATTAATCAAAGCAATTTGACGTTTAGCATTCGCTCTTAATCCTTCTCTAATTTCTTCCAATTGTTCAAAACTAAGTGCTGAAGTAACTCTTTTTATTGTTTTTTTTGTACGCTTGTCTTTTACCTCATAATTGACTTCGACTTTCCCTTGTGCTTTAAGTTCTAACATTAACTTCACAAGGTCGCGATCGATAACTTCTTCCCAAGGTAACTCCTGTTTCCCTTTGAACACTTCAAAAAATGTCTCTTCTTCTAAGTCATCTATTATAGTAATTTTCTTTTCATATTTCGCTCTTAAAACTGCCGGCAGCATCGTTTGGTAACAACTGATTCGAAAACTATATGTCTCCTTAGCCATATATTCCCCGAGGTCAATCAACTCCGTATTTAAAACAGGCATTAAGTCCATTAATTGATCAATTTTTTTTAATTCACCTTTGTAATCTGATGCTGCAAATCGATTTGTAACAAAACCTTGTACTAATCTAGAACCATTTCCAAAAGGAACTACGACACGCATGCCTGACACTAATCGTTGTTCAAATTCTTGAGGAATTTCATAGTGAAATGGTTTATTTGTTTGTAGTACTGGAACATCTACAATTACTTCTGCTATATGAGGCATGAATGTCCTCCTTTCATCCTAATTGTTCAATTACCAATTCAATTATGCGTTCAGCAATTCTAGATTTATCAGATAGTGAAATCAATACCGGGTCATCTTGTTTTGAATAAATAATTACTTCGTTCTCATTAGAATTAAATCCTCTATCTCTTCTGCTTACATCATTTGCTATAATAAAATCTACATTTTTATCTTTTAATTTTTTCAATGCGTATTCTTCTATATTATCTGTCTCAGCTGCAAAACCTACTAATAACTGATGTGTTTTCTTTTGACCCATTTCTTTCAAAATATCTTTTGTCTTCTTTAATTCAATTGATAACTCATCTTTTTTCTTCATTTTATGATTTTCTTGTTTCACTGGTGTGTAATCCGAAACTGCTGCTGCCATAATTAGTACATTTGAATTTTCAAAATTTGCATCAACTGCTTCATACATTTCTTGAGCAGATTCTACTTTTATTTGCTTGATTTGACTGTGGACTGCTAATTCACTTGCTGTAATCAGAATAACTTCTGCTCCTTTTTTCATTGCTGCTTCTGCTATAGCATGTCCCATTTTTCCTGATGAATCATTTGATATATATCTGACTGGATCGATTCTTTCTTTCGTACCCCCAGCTGTAACAAGTATTTTTTTACCTTGCAGAGGAAGGCTATCGCTTTGATTTATTATAAGTCCTTCTATTTCATCAAGAATAGCTGCACTATCAGGAAAACGTCCCTTACCGCTATAACCTTCCGCTAAAAAACCGGTAGCAGGCTCCATAATATATACCCCACGGTCTTTAAGTATCTGTATATTGGTTTGAGTCGCTGGATGTTCATACATATGTTCATTCATTGCAGGAACAATAAAAACAGGTGTTGTTGTCGCTAAAAGTGCTGATGTCACAAAATTATCCGCAATTCCATTCGCCAATTTAGCTAATGTGTTTGCAGTCGCTGGTGCAACTATAGAAAAATCAGCCCAATCTGCAAAATGAATATGTTGTACGAATTTTGGATCATTTTCAGAAAATGTGTCAACATGTACAGTTTCTTTACTCAAAACTTGAAAAGTCAATGGAGAAACAAATCTAGTCGCAGAAGGCGTCATTGCAACTTTTACTTCTGCGCCTGCTTTAATCAGTTCTCTCATCAGGCTGACAGATTTATAAGAGGCAATACCTCCAGTTACGTAAAAAGCTATTTTCATTTGATTGAACATGTTTATCCCTCGATTCATTACTTTCTTGTATTTTACCAAGAAAATCGGCTTCTGTCTTTAACTCGTTAAATTTCATTGTTAATAATCGAAATTAAAGAATTCATTTCATAAAAAAACCTCTGCTAATTACTTTTGCTAAAGGAGTGTAGACTTAAGCAATCAATAATTACCTGCAGAGGTTTATTTTAAATTGTACTCAATTTATTTCTGGATACTGTCAGGATCTAACACAATATCTCCAGATTCGATTTCTTCTAATGCTTTTCCAACATTTTTAGTCGATACGTATTCATCTAATAATTCAACATTTTTACTATGTTGCATTTCTTTAGCTCGTTTAGCCGCTAAAATAACTAATGAATATTTTGAATCTATTTTGTCCAATAATTTATCTTGTGAAGGGTATAATAACATATTACTCCATCTCCTCTATAATTTCTGCAAATTCTTTCAAGTTACGTGTAACTTTCAAGTGTTCACTCTCAATGATATTTCTTATTTTTCTCGCTGCATTATTAACCGTATCATTTTCTACTACGTAATCATAGTATTGAATCAGCTTTAATTCTTCTACGGCTTTTGTCATACGTTTTTCAATCATTTCGTGAGTGTCTGTTCCACGATTAACAATACGAGAGTTTAGTTCTTCTAAATCAGGCGGAGACAAGAAAACAAAAATTCCTTCAGGCATTTTTTCTCTTACTTTTAATGCACCTTGAACTTCAATCTCTAAAAATACATCTCGTCCTTCATCTAGAGTTTTATTAACGTACTCTAAAGGAGTCCCATAATAATTACCAACATATTCAGCATATTCGAGCAGACCATCTTCTCGAATTAAATGCTCAAACTGTTCTTTTGTGCGAAAATAATAATCCACACCATCAACTTCGCCTTCTCGTTGTTTTCTTGTAGTCATAGAAACAGAGTAATCAAAATCGTTATTATAATTATCAAAAATGGCTTTTCTAACTGTTCCTTTCCCTACACCTGAAGGCCCAGATAAAACAATCAGTAATCCTCGCTCAGTCATTATTACTTCCTTCCCAAAACAATTCTTTCGGTTGAAACCTTATCCTCAATTTTAACACATAATCGGGTTGTTTGGGGAATTATTTAAAGTTATTCTCAAATTTTTTCTTTAAATATAAAATATACAAAGCTAAAACAAAAGGAAATGGTCTGATCAATATAATTGTTTTGAATAATTTATCTGTTAATTCTCCTTTGGACTGTTCTAAAGTATTCAATATAAAAAGTGTCATATGTCGATTCGAAACAAATGGAATCTTTTCTTTAAATCTTTCCACCCATTCTCTTCCACTTAAATGAAATTCAGGTACTAAATCTCCATATAAATTAAAGGTTTCTTCTTCTTGTAGCCTATTTACCCTTTCAAGTATTTCCAGCTGAAAACTTTCAACTGTGTAGATTTTTTCTGGTAATAATCGAAAAATTTTACCTGCAAGCTCCATGATTGCTAAAGGCAGTGTATCTTTACTGACTTGCTTATTCCACTTTCCTGACAACTCTTTAATTAAAGTCAATTGATAATCTTCCTCAAAAAATGGATCTATCATACTCTCGGTACTATCTGATGCTAATAGTTCGTTTAAAGCGAGATAAAAGGAACAATATTCCTTTCTTAAAAGATCTTTTTCAAAAGTATACCAGTATCCTTGGAATCGTTCTGCTAACTTCATCGTTTCCAGATATCCTAACTGTATATTTAGCGATGTTCTTTTTTTATGGAAAAATAAGTAATCACCTAAAGACCATTCTGTTCTGATCCATAGAGTTGGTATACTTTTAATATGGCGATTAACTCTTAAAAAGCCTGGGCCTTCCATATCGACTATAATCAGTTTGTCAGGATCTTTTTTCAATACCATTTCATAAGGAATATGGTTTAAATAACCTCCATCCATATACGGTATTCCTTCAATATAAATTTTTTCCATTGCAGGATAAAGCGAGGCACTAGCAAGTAAATACTTGTTTAACATATTCTTGGGAATATCTTTTAAATAAAAAAATTCAATTTTATTTTTAACACCATTTGTTACTGACAAACCAAAATCAATCTTAGACTTTCTAATTGCTTTTTCATTTGGGATATAATAATTAATCAATCTATACAACGGTTCTGAGCTGAAACCTCTTTTTCTGATAGCTTTTATGAGGAAACCACCCAGTGTTCGCTGATAATCTTTAAAACTATTGATACTTAATGGAAAATCATAATCAAGTACCTTTCTCCCTTCAATATCACGCCACATTTTTTCAGCATCTGAAACATTTCCTTGCAGCATTAAAGCACCATTTAATGCACCAACTGATGTTCCAACGACAATATCCGGCTTATAACCAAGCTCATCTAAGGCTTTCCATACACCAATTTCAAACGCTCCTCTAGCTCCACCTCCACCAAGAACTAATGCCTTTTTTTCCCCCTCTTTTATATCAAAAAATTCTTTAGACACTCTCACTACCTCCCTAGCAGTATCCGTCTACAATAAGGGATTTGTATATATAGTACCGACATTCTTATATAACTATAAATAAATTTATTCAATAAGTATTATAAAAAAGGTATCGATAAATAATATCGATACCTTTTTTTGGAATTATCCCATATCTTTTACTTTCATCAATCGAGTAATAGAAGCACGTTCTGCCTCATCAAGTTTCATTTGAATAAAGTAAATGGTTTCTTCTAGTTGTGGAATCGTCATGAATTCCAGTGCGTTTACACGACGTCTAGTTTTTTCGATTTCATCTGCCATTAACTGACAAGTTTTTTCAATTTCTGCTAATTGAAGCATGTCTGGCATTACTTCAATCAAATATTGAAATGTCAAATCTAATTCACCATTTGAATTTAAATATCCGTAACTTAAGTCTTCAAGGTCATCGGCATTCTCATTATATTGAAAATGCATTTGCGGCACGCGAACACTCATAATATTTTTCTGATCGATATTTAAATTGACGCTTTGGCTTGGAACAGCCATCAGTTCTTCAATAAAGTTTTCGTGAAGAAGTGATTTGGCCATTGCGAAAGACTGCATTGCTTTTTCTAATTTATCTTCCACTTCGATACGCAATTCGTTATTTTGACGAATCAACGTAATGAAACGTCTCATCAGTTCATCTTGCTTATCTTTGAGGAGTTTATGTCCTCTGGAAGCTAACGAAAGACGATCTTTCAGGTTAGATAGTTCCATTCGAGTGGGGTTGACATTTAATTTAGCCATTTACCTCACTCTCCTTTTGGTAAATATTTGTCCAGCATATCATCTTTGATACGTTTTAGTTCAGCACGCGGTAAGACTTTCAGCAAGTCCCAACCTAAATCAAGTGTTTCTTGAATCGAACGATTCGTATAGTTTCCTTGATTTACATACTCTTTTTCAAATTTATTTGTAAATTCAACGTACTTACGGTCACTTTTAGATAGTGCAGCTTCACCAAGTACTGCAGATAATTCTTTCGCTTCTTTACCTTGAGCATAAGCTGAGAAAATCTGGTTCATTGTAGCAGCGTGATCTTCACGTGTCTTACCTTCACCCGTTCCTTTATCTTTCAGACGAGATAGTGAAGGAAGTACATCA
This sequence comes from Marinilactibacillus sp. 15R, assembly GCF_001895285.1. Taxonomy (NCBI): domain Bacteria; kingdom Bacillati; phylum Bacillota; class Bacilli; order Lactobacillales; family Carnobacteriaceae; genus Marinilactibacillus; species Marinilactibacillus sp. 15R. Next base: position 1,695,271 of record NZ_CP017761.1, on the reverse strand, counting down.
ATTGGTGGTTGATATCCTTGATTATATAGATCACGAGAAAGAATAATTTGTCCTTCCGTAATATATCCAGTCAAATCAGGAATCGGATGCGTAATATCTTCTTCCGGCATAGTCAAGATAGGAATCTGAGTAACAGATCCTTTAGATCCTTCAAGACGACCAGCACGCTCATATAAGGTTGCCAAGTTTGTATAAAGATATCCAGGATATCCACGACGCCCTGGAACCTCACGTCTAGCTGCAGAGATTTCACGCAGGGCTTCAGCATAGTTAGTCATGTCGGTCATGATAACTAACACATGCATGTCTTTTTCAAATGCTAAATATTCAGCAGCCGTCAAAGCCATACGTGGTGTTGCAATACGTTCGATCGCTGGATCATCCGCTAAGTTTACGAATAAGACTGAACGGTCGATTGCTCCGGTCTTCTTGAAATCTTCCATGAAGAATTCAGCTTCTTCGAATGTGATCCCAATAGCAGCAAATACAACGGCAAACTTGTCATCAGCATTTGTAACTTTTGCTTGTCTTGCGATTTGAGCTGCTAATTCTTTATGCGGCAAACCAGAAGCTGAAAACACTGGAAGTTTTTGACCACGAACTAAAGTGTTCAAATGATCAATTGTTGAGATTCCTGTCTGGATAAATTCATCTGGATAGTTACGAGCGATAGGATTGATCGCAATACCATTGATATCTAAGCTTTTTTCAGGGATCAAGTCAGGTCCACCATCATTAACACGACCCATTCCATCAAAAGTACGTCCGATCATATCCTCAGATACATCTAATGATAATGGCTTACCAAGAAAACGTACTTTTGTATCTTTCAAGTTGATTCCTGTTGATCCTTCAAATAACTGGACAACAGCATTATCTCCATTGATTTCAAGTACTTGACCACGTCTTCTTGTACCATCTTGAAGTTCGATATCAACAAGTTCATCGTATTTAACACCTTCAACTCCTGTAACGGTCATCAAAGGTCCTACTATTTCGGAAACTGTTTTATACTCTTTAAGCATCTGACTCTACACCACCTTTTTCAATAACTTGTTGAATTGTTTCTTCTGTTTGCTTACGAATATCAGCAAAACGGGAAAGTTCTTCTTCAGGAATAAATTTAGAACGTCCGATTTTTTCTCGGATTTCATCGGTACCATCATTGATTTCATCATAATACGCGCCTAAGTCCATAGCACGAAGAGCTTTATCTTGGAAATCAAGAATCGTTTCAATCATTTCATATTGTTTTTCCCTAGAAGTATACGTATCCACATCATCAAACGCATTTTGTTGCAGGAAGTCTTCACGAATCATACGAGCGATGATCAGTTTCAATCTATCACGTTCCGAAAGGGACTCTACTCCAACTAAACGGACAATTTCTTGAAGTTCAGATTCATCTTGAAGTAATGATTTAACTCTAGTAACTTTTTCATCCCAGTCAACATTTAATTTCTTGCCTACGAAGGCATTCATTTCATTGGAATATAGTGAGTATGAACTTAACCAGTTAATTGAAGGAAAGTGACGTCTTTGTGCAAGTGATGAATCAAGTCCCCAATAAACTTTTGCTACACGCAATGTATTTTGTGTAACCGGCTCTGAAGTGTCTCCGCCTGGAGGTGAAACCGCTCCGATAGCAGTAATACTTCCTTCGCGACCAGTAGATCCTAAAGAAATTACCTTTCCAGCTCTTTCGTAATACTCAGCTAGCCTACTGCCTAAATAAGCTGGGTAACCTTCATCCCCTGGCATTTCCTCTAATCGTCCAGACATTTCACGTAATGCTTCTGCCCATCGAGAAGTTGAATCTGCCATGATTGCTACAGAGTATCCCATATCTCGGAAATATTCAGCAATTGTGATACCAGTATAAATTGAAGCTTCACGAGCCGCTACGGGCATGTTAGAAGTATTTGCAATCAATACTGTTCTTTCCATAATAGATTTACCTGTATTTGGATCAATCAATTCTGGGAACTCGTTAATAACGTCAGTCATCTCATTACCACGTTCTCCACAACCAACATATACAACTAAATCTACATCGGCCCATTTTGCAATCTGATGCTGCACAACTGTTTTACCCGCACCAAATGGACCTGGAACTGCAGCAGCTCCACCTTTTGCTACTGGGAACAGTGTATCAATTACCCGCTGACCAGTAATCAAAGGTTCAACTGGATTTAGTTTACGACTGATTGGACGACTACGTCTAACCGGCCATTTTTGGATCATTGTAAATTCTTTTTCACCTTCTGGAGTATCAATAACGTACAAAGTATCTGTAAGCTTAAAAGTTCCGCTAGAGATAGATTTAACTGTTCCGCTAACACCGTTAGGTACCATGATTCTGTGTTCTAATACACTAGTCTCTTGAACAGTTCCTAAAATGTCTCCACCAATAACTTCCGCTCCAACTTCAACAGTTGCAGTAAAATCCCATTCTTTATCTCTATTAAGTGGCTTAATCTCCATACCACGTTCTAGAAAGTTACTATTTGTTTTATCCATAAACTCATCTAATGGACGTTGAATTCCATCAAACATTTGTGCAATCATCCCTGGCGCTAATTCCACAGATAAAGGTTCTCCTGTAGTTTCAACTTTTTCACCAGGACCAACCATTGAAGTTTCTTCATATACCTGAATAGATGCAATATCTCCACGCATCTCGATGATTTCACCAATCAATCCTAATTCGCCAACTCGGCAAATATCTTGTATATTAGCTGACTCCATACCTCTAGCAGTAACCAAAGGTCCTGAAACACTAACAATTGTTCCGTTACTCAAATTCGTACCCTCCTATAGAATATTTTGACCCACAGCTTTTTCGACATTTTCTTGGACACGTTTCTTCCCAATGCCGCGTGAACCAGCATGATTCGGGATCAAAATGACGGCAGGTGTCATCTTCGCATCATATCTTCTAATAGTGTCTGGAATCAATTCTGCCAATTGTTCAGTCAAATAGACAACACCATAATTTTTTTCTGCGAGTTTGTCAATGATTCGTCTAGCCTCTTTTGCTTCTGTAGCAAAATGCACATCAAAACCGAGCATTCGAAATGCCAAAACTGACTCTCTATCTCCAACAACACCAATATTGTTAGGCATAATTCAATCGCATCCTTTCTCTGATTCCATCGGCAGAAACGCCGTTTTCCTTACCAGAAAGAATAAGTCGCAGGTTTTTGACTTCTGTTTCTTTTGCGTAAATGTAAGCAACGATTGGTAATGGACCAAAAGCTTCTAATTTTGCATTTTGCATTATTTTCATATAAGCATTATCTGTTTCAAAATCAATTTTCACTGGTGAAATTTCATTTGTTGCAGAATCTACAGAAGCTTCGATGATAGATCTGTACTTCGTATTCATTAGAGAACTTGCAGCTGAACTAAGATCCTTAGTAGCGATCTCTAATAATTTCCCTTTAGGTATAGATCCAGAGCTAGACAAAATGGTTAATAAGAAATTACGCGTTCTATTTTGTCTCATTGCACGTATCAATGTAGATAGATTTTGAAAATCAATGAACGTCTCTACCATTTCCGGGATTTTCGGTTCATTTGTTTCATCAGCAAGAATGCGCATATGAGTGAAATAACGACGATCTAAAATAATATCTACTGCCTGGGCATTCTGATATTGATCGTAGTCTTCTTGTACTTCGTGTATGCTATCTAGATAAGGCTGAGGCAAAATATCAGAATCACCTGTTCTCACTGCTTGTCTCAATTCAGATATGTCATATCGACCAATAGGAATGAATAAGTGATCTAGTTCCTGATCAGTAAACTCTTCTTTGAAAAGAACTTTAAGATTATGATAAGCATAACGCAGTCCGAACAACTCAATTAGAGCTTTGTTCGGACTTATGTTGAATAATTCATCAAAAGTCTGATGTAATTCATTCATCAGCATAGTGTCATAGTTCTTATCTTCTTTTATCCGATCAACATCATTTCTATACGGAGTTTCACGTAATACATTCACAGCATCCTCAAAAGAATCAGCTGCAAGCATACGATCATAATGTCCCCGATTCAGGAGGTTATTTTCATACACACGAATGAGTACATTACTTGAACCATAAGCGGTATCTTTCAAAATTTTCTCCTCCTTAAACAAATAATTCTTTTGTTATGATTGGAATCAATTCTGACTTAGCATCATCAATCAACGCATCAAACAAGAAATTGTATTCAATTCCATCTTTTTGAACTAGCACTCCTGCTTCATCATTTACAGTTTCATTAGATAGTGTAGCTTGTAAATCAGACCCAGTGTTTTCATTAATCCACTCTTGATCTACAAGATTTACAGTTTTTTCTCCACTGACAAGAGTCACTTTGTTTTCATTTTTGAATTGAGATAATACGCCTGCTAAGAAAACTTTATAATCAGCTTCGCTGATCTGATTCATTTCATCTTTAACATCTTTAATCACTCTAGAAAGAATGTCTTGCTTAGCCGCTAAAACATTATTTCTTTTTTGAATCTCTAAAGTATTTTTTCGAATTGTATAATTTTGTTGAGCTGCTTCATCGATTGCCAGCTTACGTGCAATTTTATCTTGCTCTTCTTTAACACGAGCTGCTTGGATTTCATCTTCAGCATCTTTACGTGCTTCTTCAACACGTTGACGAATAGCTGCTTTTTCTTTTTCAACAACTCTTTCTGTCAAAAGTTTTAAATCTGCCATGCTAACTAAACCTCCTTAGTAGTTCTTCTTTTCATAATAAATATAGACCTAATGAAAAGATCTATATTCGAATTAAGAAGCGATTCTATTATATAATTATAAGATAATCATTACTAAGGAAATAACGAAACCTAAAATTGCATAAGTTTCAACCATTGCTGAGTAGATAATCCCTTTTGTTGTGTGTTCAGGTTTTTGTGCCAAGATTTGCATAGCTGCTGAAGATACACGTCCTTGGTTACCACCAGAAGAAAGACAAGTGAAAGCAACTGGAAGTCCAGCTACAAACAAATACCAACCATCAGAAACCGCTAGATCCGGAGTGATTTGTAAGAAAATTAAAAATCCAATAACAAAACCATAAAGACCTTGTGTTGCTGGAAGCATTTGTAGTACAAGTGCTCGACCAAATGATTCTGGTTGTTCTTTAGTTAATGCTGCTGCTGCCTCACCTGCAATTGATACCCCGCGTGATGATCCGATTCCTGAAAAGATAACAGCCATTGCAATACCTAATCCGGCAAAAATTTGACCCATGTTATCTCCTAAAAGTGTTTGTAAAAATTCCATTATATTATTCCTCCATTTTTTAATTAATTCTTTTGTTTCAACCAAATATGTTTCTCAAGTGTTTTCAATGGTGTCAACGGCTTACCGCCGCCCTCAAAAAATTTACCAAAGAACTCAACGTATTGCAGTCTTGATGAGTGAACATAAGCACTCAAGAATGATAGTGCAACGTTCATTGCTTGTAACGCAATAATTAGTAGAACACCGATCGTAAATCTGAATAAGGGTGGTAGATAACCTACTATAAGATTAAACGCCATAGCAATATTTGCACTTGCTACACCAAGAGCCATTAGTCGGGTATAACTTACAATATCACCGACATAACCAGTGACTCCGTACAAGTTATAAAGTCCCAATCCAAATCCTAGTGCTTTATTTTTACTTGAAATCGTAGAAACAACTACAATTCCAACTACATTAATTAAAGCTAGACCGATACCGATTTGAGAAACTAAAGGAATCCCGAAGACGATTGATCCTAAAACATAAATTGCAAGTCCTATCAGCATCATTGCCCAAGCATATCCATCTACATAACTGGACGCTCTTTGTCCCTGGCGACCTTTAATGATTCCATTCATAATTAGTCCGAAAATCAACTGAATCACACCGATAATTACAGAGATAACCATAACTACTATGACGTCATCTTGTAATGAAAGCACATGGAACGGCAAGGATATTCCAAAGAAGCTACCGAAAAACAGTCCGAATGCCATTGTCGGATAAGATAAAATATGAAGGAACTTCATAAATCTACGAGTAGATCCTTCAATACCGGAAAGTTTCAAAGCTACAAATGTTCCAATTCCTAATAGTAAACCATACCCTAAATCTGCTCCAATCATTCCAAAGAATATCAAGAAAAACGGAAACATCAATGGTGTCGGATCAACTTCATTATATTTTGGCAAACTGAACATCTCGGTAATCAGTTCAAAAGGTCTAATCACGCTGTTATTATGCAAAACTATTGGTACTTGATCGAATTCTTCCATCTTGACATCATCTGTCATAACTACTACAGCATCTTCACCTAAGTCAGTATTAATAATGTGTTTTAAAGAATCAAGTTTCTCTTCTTCAATCCAGCCACTTGCTATAAATAAGTGCTTACTATTCAATACTAGATCTTTGGCTACTTCTCTTTGGCCAAGATTATAATAATATTCTTCAGCAAACTGTAAATCTCTTGCTACTGAACGCCATTCTTTCATTTCTTTTTTTAAAGCTGCTTCTTTTTCGATAAGTGCCTTTTGGCTATTCAAGTTTGCATATAAAGCATCTTCAGGTAAAAGTTCGAAAGGATACTTCAATTCTCTGAAACTTAATTCCGCTGTAAGTTTATTGAATTGCTCTTCCTGTTCTTTAGCAAGAATAATCATGTAGGCAATCTCATCACTTCTACTAAAGATTTCTTCATAGTACGCAGTAGATAACCCATCTAACCCTTCAATCAATCTAGGTGAATGTTCATTATCTACCGTTCCTACATGGACATTTAGAAGTTTTAAACCTTTAACTTCTGATGGTAGAAATTTCAATTCGCGCCATTTTCTTAAGAACGTTTCTTCTTCTTGTAGTGCTTTTTTACGTTCTTCGATATGGTTGATTTCTTTTTCTTTAGCTTGTACCTGATTAATCAAACCTTCGATATCAGTATTTTTGACATGATTCTCTAACTCTTCTAACGAGAGTACTTCTCTCTTAGTTTTCAGTTTTTCAATCATACCAGGTTCAGGAATAAATTGGCTTACGTAAGATAACGCATGTTCAATATCTTGAAGCTCAGATTTATAATCTAAAGTTTCATTATAAGAATCAGCAACTTCGAATTGTTCTAATATATCTTCTTCTAAAACATCGGAAAGTGAAATGACTTCAATACTTTGCATCTCTTGAATAGATCGCAACAGCGTTTCTTTATTCTGTTGCTCAGCCATCAAAGTCAATTTTTTCATTTTAGCGATTGCCATATCGACGCACTACCTCCTCTGCTATTCGATTGGCTAGAGCTTGTTTGTTCTCTTGATAAGCCTGTTCGAACCGCTCTGCTTCTCTATCAGCGGATTCATCCATTTCAGCTTGGTCTTTATCTAGCTTAGTAGAAAAGATCTGTTGTTGCTCGGATTCGTATTCTGACAATTCAGCTTCAAGTTTAGATTGGATAGACTCTATTTCTTTTGCTGTTTCTAATTTAATTTGTTTTATTTCATCGTCAGCATCTCTCCGCAATTGAGAAGCGCGTTCTTCAGCCTCTTTAACATAATTAATTGCTTCACGGTTCATATCGTGCCTCCTTCCGCCAAAAAGGACGTGACTAACAAGCATCTTCTCACCCCAGAAGATATTTACCTTGAAAGCTCACGCCCAACCGCATTATTATTTATTTCAACCACGTGGTCTATATTACCATACGTTTTCTTTTATTGTCAATTCTGTTCCCTCACTCTTTAATGAGGATAAACAATAGACAACTCAAGGTTGTGAGCACTTGCAACTTCACTTTCTTTACATTATGAATCTATAATCAGACAATTTCTGTATCTACTTTATTTTCTTAACATCATTTTCAAAAAAGTGCTGATTTAGGGCTAATTGAGCACTAAATTTCTTTTAATAATTCAGTTTGTTTTCATTAAAATTGTTCATTGTGAATAAATAAGTGCCTAATTCTAATAAATGATTATTTCTCTTTTCCAAAGCTAAAAACTGCTAAAGAACCAAACCCGGTATGTGAAGCTACTGTAGGACCATAAGACGTAATAACTACTTGTTTAAACTTCTGTCTGCTTTCAAGTAATTCTTTTACATACTCAGCATCTTCCAATACACCAACGTGACCAATGAAAATTGTCTGACTTTCAGGCTCAATGATGCCTTCAAGAGTTTTATCTACTAAGAAATGTAAAGATTTTTTCCTTCCTCTAACTTTTGAAAAAGGTACTTATTTCCCTTCGCTTGTCATGACAATAATTGGTTTGATACTTAGTATAGAACCAACAGTTGCTGCTGTGGCTGAGATTCGCCCACCGCGTTGAAGGTGTTTAATATCATCAACAGTGACCCATGAATGAACAGAGTTTTTGACCTCTTCTATCCACTCTACTACATCACTTAAAGACATTCCTTCCCTTTTTCTCTTGGCAGCTTCATAAACTAACAACCCTTGCCCTAAAGATGCTGCCTTAGTATCTACAATCGAAATTTCTACTGTACCGTATTCTTCTTTCAGGATATTAATTGCTTGCACTGCATTATTGTAAGATCCACTCAATTCTGAAGAAAAAGCTAAATAAATAACAGGCTTATCCTTCTCAATATATTGCTTGAACTTTTCAATATAAGTATGCACATTAACTTGAGAAGTAGAAGCAATTGCTCCATCTTTCAACCTTTTAAAGAATTGATCTTTATTGAACGTCAACCCCATATCATCGATTAGCTCTTCGTTTTCTATAGAAATAACAAAATTAAACACTTCTATATTGTACTCTTTCATTATATCTAAAGGAAGATCGCAACAAGAGTCTGTGATGATCTGATATTCCATATTCTCAACTCCTTTCTATGAAATCTACCATTATTATACTGATACAGTATCAAAATAGGAAGGGATTGCCCCTTTATTTCTCTCTTAAATATCTGAAAAAAAAGTTATGCAGTAAAAGTATAAAATATTTTATAAGTTATGATTGTTCATCATAACAATAAAAACGAACTTGAATCAGAAAAGAAAAATAAAGAATATATTGATTGTCTTTTTATCTTATCGTATCTATTTTAGATTTATTAATAGGTGCCAAAAATAGTATCTCTATATTTTTTAAAATTATTGTTGACATACTGAATGTTTGTTCGGTATAATTAATATAAACAAATGTTCGGGAGATGAAAGTATGGAGAAATTTGCAATAGAAAAAAGTACAATCATGTCTTACTTTAAAGAAAATTATTCAAATTACATCAAGGGCAGCCCTTTTACACTTCAAAAACAAATGCCTTTGATGCAGTTGAGACATTTTATCAAACAAGCTGTCCACAAACAAAACTCAATTACTATTCAACTGAATCCTACTTTTCAACAAACTACTGTTTCAGAATGCACAGGAATCGCAAATTTTTCTCCTTATTCCAGCCAGCTAATTCTAACCAGCCGGGATAACAAGACGATTCATTTAATTAATATTGAACAAATCAGACATATTCGTTTAAACTCTAACCTTAAATAATTAAAAACGCCAGTTCCGCAGATTCTTGCAGATTTGGCGTTTTTTTATTTATTAGCTTATAATATAGGAGAAAATAATCGACTGAATTGCTGTTTGAATAATTCCCATTTTGAATAGTTTTTTATAATATCTTCAGTAAGTAAGTAAGATACTTCTATGTCCTTTTTAAAAATTTCAACTTGTTGCTTCGCTAGTATTCTATCATACATAAAAGTATTCACTTCAAAGTTCAACTTAAAACTCCTAATGTCAAAATTTGCAGTTCCAACTGACAATATTTCTCCATCGATCACAATTGTTTTAGCATGAATAAACCCGGCATCATAAATGTATACCTCAACCCCATTATTAACCATTTCCTCTGCATAACTCAGAGTTGCACGATATATAAAAGGATGATCAGGTTTATTAGGGATCATAAGCTTAACGTCAATCCCTGACAAACTTGCAATTTTTAACGTCTCCATTAGAGCTTCATCTGGAATAAAGTATGGAGTTTGAATATAAACAGAGTGTTTTGCCATACTTATCATTTTAAGAAATCCTTTTTTAATAGCATGAACTTCATTATCTGGACCACTAGAGACAATCTGAAGATCTGTTGTACCTACAAATGAGGAAACTGGGAAATAGCTCTCTTTATAACGAACCGTCTGATTCTTGACAGAAGCATTCCAATCCATCAAAAACCTTGTCTGAAGAGGCAGTACTCCATTCCCTTTTATTCTAAGATGCGTATCCCTCCAATAACCCATCTTTTCATAAAGTCCTAAATAGTCATCTCCAACATTAAAACCGCCTGTATAACCAATTTTCCCATCTATAACTACAATTTTGCGGTGATTGCGGTAGTTTAATCTGAAATTCAAGATATGCAACCTTGCTCCAAAGAAAGGTTCAACTTGTCCTCCAAGAGATTTCAGATGATCAAAAAAATGTGCGCCCACTACTCTAGCGCCAATCGGATCATAGAGAACCTTTACTTCTACCCCATTTTCAGCACGCTCTTCTAATGCGTTCAACAAACGAGTTCCGATTCCATCAGCTTTAAAAATATAATAGGTTACATGTATATGATGTTTAGCTTTATTAATATCTTTAATCAATTTATCAAATTTTTCTTTTCCATCAGTTATGATATCTACTTTGTTCCCTTTAGTTAAAATTGATTCATTACTTTCCAGAAAAAGAGAGACTAATTCTAATGTAGTATCCAAATGTTCGGTTTCTAGTAAAGCAAGATTTTCTGTTTCAATCAATTGCTTTTGAGCTTCAACAAGCTGATTCATTCCAATTCTTTTCTGAGAACGAATATCGAAAATATTTTCTTTAGAAATTTTTCTTCCTAAAAATAAATAGATGATGAATCCAACTCCTGGTAACATTGTAATAACCAGCAGCCATGCCCATATAGCTGCAATATCCCGTTCTCTTTCTCTAAATACGGTAAATAACGCTAACCCAGAATTAATAAAAATAAAAAGCCAAAAAACTATTCTAATAATCTCCATCTCTATCTCCTTATTACTTTCGTCTCAAAACGACGCACAACTTGTTGTAAAATCAATTATTTTTGAGTTTCTCATCTAGTGTACACTATAGCTAGTTTACTCGTCCACTTATATTTTCAGTTCTTTTCATATTCCATATTCTTAATATAATGACTATGTAAAATATTTTGAAAAATGATAAAACAGCCTCTATTATTTAGAGACTGTTTTATCATTTTTTTGTTTTTTTTACTTCTTAATTTTCGGAACAAACATCGACGGTGCTCGGTTAAATAATAAAATTAGTACTACTACTGTGACAGCAATAGTGGAAAGCATGCTGGCCCCATTAAACAATAAAGAAAATGTTATAGGATCCAATCCCCATACTGCATAATCTCCAAAAAAGAATACTCCCGCTACAAAATGCCAGAACCAGCGAGCTAATGAACCAATAAACGTTGTTATGATAAGATATTTTTTAGCTGTTTGTGTTGATTGATCTTTTATACTTTGAATAATTTTTTTACTATAATATCCAGCAAATCCAACAGATGTAAATGCGATCGTATACTCAATAATAAATTGATATATATTCAATATATAAGCTGTTCCAGCTACTACATGTAAGATTCCCCATAAAAACCCAGCAAATAACCCAGGTAATGTTCCTCTTCTAACAGCAAAAAATGTTAATGGAATAGTTCCTAGAGATATACTGAATGACGAACCGATCCCTACTGGAATCAATGACAAAATCATTGCTATAGCTGCAAACAGTGTCCCTTCTAAATAAACTCTTAACTTTTCGTTCTGCATAAAAAAATTCCTCCTATAGTGTCTATATATACTAGAGGAGGAGTCAATTGAGTTAATCACAGCAAAAAAGTATACTCTATACTTATATACCGAATTTAGGTACTCTCCCTACGCACGTACGAACGTACAGGTTCAAAGGGTCTAGACTTATAGTCTACTCTCAGCCAATTCAATCGGCTCCCCTAGTACAATATAGTTAATTATGAAGACTCAATCAATCACTTAACTGAATCGACGGTTTTGGTTCACTTCCATTATAACAGGTAAAATGATCGGACGTCTACGAGTTTTTTTAAATAAGTGATTTCCTAATTCTTCTCGAATATCTTGTTTGATAGATCCCCAATCAAAATCATTATGTTCCAAATTTTTACGAACAACTTGTTTTACAATATCATTCGATTCATTGATCAGATCTTGACTCTCTTTGACAAATACAAATCCTCTTGTCACAATGTGTGGACCCGAAACAACCGTCCTTTTCTTTCTATCAATTGTTACGACAGCTACAAAGATTCCGTCTTCTGAAAGTAATCTACGATCTCTCAGCACAATATTTCCAATATCACCGATTCCGATTCCATCAATTAAAGTATTGTCAGCAGAGACTTGTCCAGTCTGGTTCATTTTACCATTTTGATAGTTCAAAACATCACCATTGCTTAAAATGAAAATATTTGAATTCGATATGCCAGTTTCATTAGCAAGATCTGCATGTGCTGCTAGCATACGATATTCTCCTTGAATCGGAATAAAGTACTCTGGTCTAAGCAGATTAATCATAAGTTGCAAATCATTTGGTGTAGCATGACCGGAAGCTTTCATATTATCAGATATATGTTTTACAGTTGCTCCTGCCCGGTATATTAGGTTTTCTGTTTCAGCAACTGTTACTTCCATTGAAATAGAAGGACTCGTTGCAATAAAGATAAGATCTCCAGATTTAATATTTACTTGACCATGATTTCCAGTAGCCATACGATTTAAAGTTTTGATTGGTTCTCCAGAAGCTCCTGTTTCAAGGACTAAAATTTGTTCATCATCATACTGGTCTATTTTATCCACAGGCACAATCAGATTTTCATCTGGTAGATTCAACTTGTCAAGTTTGATAGCTGTTTCAATGATTGCTTCTAAATTACGACCAGTTATAAATACTTTTCTGCCTGAGTCTTGAGCTGCATTTAATATTTGTTGAATACGTAAGATATTACTTGCTACTGCTGCTACAATAATACGGCTGCTTGTATCTTGAAAAATATCCAATACTTCTTCTTGAACTTTCTTTTCAGAAACGTTTTCTGATGTACTTTCTGCTTCATTTGAATCACTTAATAGAGCAAGCACACCTTCTTTGCCAATCTCAGAAATCTGAGAAAAGTCTGTACGATAGCTGTCACTTGCACTTTGGTCAAATTTAAAGTTTCCAGTATAAACAATGTTTCCTTCATCTGTTTTAACAGATATACCCATTGAATCTGGAATGGTGTGAGTTGTTCTAAAAAACTTCACCAAATTTCCATGAAAATCTATCTCAGTGTGCTCATCAATAACATGATAATCATCAAATTTTGTACCAAGATTGGTCTCTTTAACCATAAGTTTTGCCAAGGCAATCGTCAATTCTGATCCGAATACAGGTGCATTAAATGTATTTAAAAAATATGGTAATGCGCCTATTGCATCTTCATGACCGTGAGATAAGAAAACTCCAGCTATACGATCTTTATTTTCAAGCAAATAGCTAAAGTCTGGAATAACTGCATCAATTCCATATAAATCATCTTCTGGATACATTAATCCACAATCTAGAACAAACAAGTCCTCTCCTGATTCTACTACATATAAATTCTTTCCGTTTTCTCTTACTCCTCCAAAAGGAATAATCTTAATATTACTCAAATTTTTCACCTCTAAAAGTTGATTTACGTATAATTCAATTTATTTTTATTATTCTTGCAATAATTCATAATACATCCGTTCAATCTACACTACTTTAAGTATAGCATAGAAATTCAGTATTTCCTACTGGTAGAAAGTCGACTTTTGTTCTTTAGAACTGTATACTAATTAATTGATGGAACTGATTTTAAGAAAGGTGTGCTACTGTGAATGTAATCGAAATGAAAACACTACTATTAGATCATCTAAATAAAGTGTATCCTCAAAGCGAAACAATCCAAATTCTGATGTCGCTTATTTCTTCAGATCAGGACATCCTAATTCAATTAGTAACAGAGTTATTACTAGAAGATAAAATGCCTTTAGTACGAATGCAGCAAGAAATTAGACTGCTCTATCCTATTTTGTCTATACCCGCAGTGCAATCAGGGTTAAAAACTCATTCATTAGGAAAACCGACACTTTTATTTCAAACAATTTCTTCTACAAATGATTATTTAAAAAATAATCTAAACTCTTTAGACAACGGAACTCTTATCTTGGCACATAAACAAAGTTTTGCCAGAGGTCGCTTAGGTAGAACTTGGTCTTCTCCTGCTGGAAACACGATTTCTATGAGTCTTTTACTGAAACCCGAAAAAAACAATTTTAACTACTCGCTATTAACTCAATTAGCTGCGGCAGCTTTAATTAAAGCATTAACTTTTCATAATACCATTGCTGAAATCAAGTGGCCAAATGACATAGTTGTGAATCGTAAAAAGGTGGCTGGTATATTAACGGAAACTGAATATTCCGGCAACACACTTGAAGGGATTATTCTCGGCATCGGAATTAATACCAATTTGGATGAATCTGATATTCCACTTGATATAAGAGAGAAAGCGACTTCGTTAAAATCAGTTATAGGTCCTGTTGATCCAAATTCGCTTGTTTCGAGATTTTTAAACGAATTCGAACGACTTTTTGATGGTTGGATTACCACCTGGGATACGAAGCCATTTTTAGAAATCTGTCGTAACCATTCTGCATTAATTGGAGGCGAATACTGGATTGAAGAAAATAGAGGTATAAAATCTTCAAAAAGAAAAGCTAAAATTGAAACGATCAATGACACAGGTTTTCTTGTTGTAACTTATCTTGATACTTTCGAAAAAGCAACTTTAACTTCAACAAATTATTCGATTCGTGCAGATAATACCTACATTTGATCACCATTTACAATTATAAATAAAGAGCAACCCCGATTCGGGATTGCTCTTTATTTGAATGATCATTTAGAATCATTGTCTGATTCTGACTTGGCTGCTTCTAAGACAGCTTTTCTAGATAAGTTAACTCGGCCCATTTTATCGACCTCAGTAACTTTAACTTTTAATACATCACCAACAGAAATAACATCTTCTACATTTTTGATATATTTATCAGAGAGTTCAGATACATGCACTAAACCATCTTTTCCTTTAATGATTTCAACAAATGCGCCAAATTTTTCAATTCGTTTGACAGTTCCGTTGTAAATTTTTCCAACTTCTACTTCTTCAGTCAATTCTTCAATAATTTCAATTGCACGTTTTATACCATTAGCATCTTGACCATAAATTGAAACGTTTCCTTCTTCATCGATATCAATCTTTACACCAGTTTCAGCAATTATTCCATTGATAGTGTCTCCACCTTTACCAATAACAACTTTAATCTGTTCAGGTTTAATTCTGATTGATTCGATTTTAGGAGCATATTCACTTAATTCTGTACGAGGATTAGAGATTGCAGCTTCCAGATTGTCAAGAATCTCTAAACGAGCTTTCTTTGCAGAAGTTAATGCTTCTTCTAAAATTTCTTTAGTGATTCCTTCAATCTTAATATCCATCTGCAGAGCAGTAATACCTTCTCTTGTGCCGGCAACTTTAAAGTCCATATCTCCAAGGTGGTCTTCTAGCCCTTGAATATCAGTAAGAACTGTGTAATCGTCCCCTTCCATGACTAATCCCATTGCAATACCGCCAACTGGGGCTTTAATCGGTACGCCTGCATCCATCAATGCTAATGTTCCAGCACAGATACTCGCTTGTGATGAAGAACCGTTAGATTCAAGTACTTCTGCTACAAGACGAATTGTATAAGGGAAATCTTCCTCGCTTGGAATAACTTGGGCTAAAGCTCTTTCACCCAATGCACCGTGACCAATTTCGCGACGGCCTGGACCTCTTACAGGACCAGTACTTCCAACTGAAAATTGCGGGAAGTTATAGTGATGAATGAATCGTTTTCTGTCTTCGCTACCTAGACCGTCAATAATCTGATATTCATTTAAAGGTGCTAATGTAGCAACTGACAATGCTTGTGTCTGTCCACGAGTAAACAAACCTGAACCATGGACTCTTGGCAAAATTGAAACTTCTGACTCAAGTGATCTTATCTCATCGACTTTACGTCCATCAGGTCTGACGTTTTCTTGAGTGATCAAACGACGTACTTCATCTTTTTCCATATCAGAAGCGATTGCTTTGACATCTTTCATTATGCTTTCTTTATCTTCATGATCTTCAAGTTTTTCTGCATAAGTGTTGATAATTTCTTCTTTTACAGCTTCTGTTTGTTCTGCGCGTTCTTGTTTGTCGAAAATTTGGATAGCGGCTTTCATTTTATCATTAAATACAGTTTTAATTTCCTGTTTCAGTTCTTGATCAGGAACTGAAAGAATAATTTCCATTTTATCTTGTCCAATTTCTTCAACAATCTTTTCTTGAAAAGCTACTAATTCTTTAATCGCTTCATGACCGAAAAGTAAAGCTTCAAGCATATCTTCTTCTGATACTTGTTCTGCTCCACTTTCAACCATATTGATTGCATGTTTTGTACCTGCCACAGTAAGATGAATATCTGAAACAAGGTTTTGTTCCACTGTTGGATTGATAATCAATTCTCCATTGACACGACCTACATTGACGCCGGCAATTGGTCCGTTGAACGGGATATTTGAAATGCTCAAAGCCAAAGAAGAGCCTAGCATTGCTGTCATTTCCGGAGAATTATCAGGATCTACAGACATAACTGTATTCGTAATCTGTACTTCATTACGAAATCCTTCAGCAAACATTGGACGAAGAGGCCTATCAATCAGGCGTGCCGTTAATGTTGCATTCTCTGAAGGTCTTCCTTCTCTTTTGATGAATCCTCCAGGAATTTTACCTACCGAGTACATTTTTTCTTCGTAACTGACCATTAGTGGGAAAAAGTCACGATCACTTGCATGGCTACTTGCTACTGCTGCAGTTAATACCACCGTGTCTTCATATCTTAGTAAAGCAGCTCCATTGGCTTGTTTAGCCATCTGACCGATTTCAGCCGTTAATGTTCTGCCTCCAATTTCCGTTGTGAATATTTTTTTCTCTGACATCATTTTCTCCTTTAAGTGTGATTTTAACAGGAAGTCCGTTCTACTAAACAAATGTCATTTTTTAATTTTTATAAAAAATCACATTTGCATAGTAGAGAATTGAATCTTCCTGCAGATTTACTTTTGTATTTAAGCGATGACTACGCTTGACCTAGTACAACTAGCACGATAAGCCTTCTTCCCTTTGGTTAGAGGCATAAAGGATTTGTAACTTACTGCGTTCGACCAACTCCGTCAACTCGCTTCGCTTCGAACGGTTTAAGTTCGGTTACTACGCTCCGCTTTCGCTACGCCTACTACTATGCCCGTTATCTCGCTTCGCTTCGAACGGTCCAAGTTCGGTTACTACGCTCCGCTTTCGCTGCGCCTACTACTATGCCCGTAATCTCGCTTCGCTTCGAACGGTCATAGCAAAGAAAGCGAGATTCAAAAGAATCCCGCTTTTTATTATACATAAAATCCAGCATATAAATCCAGATTTGCTATTTAGATTTATTCAGGCTTTTGTACCAGACCCGCAATCCATCTAAGTAATAACTAAGCGGTTTATATAGCCTTTATATTAACGACGTAAACCTAGTCGTTGGATTAATTCACGGTAACGAGTAATATCTTTATTGCGAAGATATGCTAACAAGTTACGACGGTGACCAATTTTTTTCATTAGTCCACGCATAGAATGAAAATCTTTTTTGTGTACTCGTGCATGTTCATTCAATTCATTAATATCAGCTGTTAAAACAGCGATTTGAACTTCTGGAGAACCTGTATCTCCTTCATGACGAGCATATTCAGCCATAATTCTTGTTTTTTCTTCTTTACTTACTGCCATTTTACTACACCTCTTCCTCATTTTTTGAATCCGATTACTGAGACAACGCTGGTGAAACATCTATCCAAGTAATGGTCTGTGTCTATCAAGTAGAAGTCCACAATAAAAGTAGACTTTATCTAATAGCACTTTACAAATAATACAGTACATCTCTATAAAAATCAAGTATCAGCGCCAACTTTTCGGATCGTTTTTCCACTCGTTTAAACGATTTATATCCTCGTTTTTTATCACTCCGGCTTGTAGAGCAACTTCGACAAGATCCGTATAGTTCGTAATTGTTTTAAGATCTACTTGTAGTTCATTAAATGCATAAAAACTAATCGGCAACTCATAAGTAAATATTGCGGCAACGCCTAATACGTGAGCACCTTCTTTTTCCGCTTCTTGCAATGCATTGATGACACTGCTTCCGGTGGATATCAGGTCTTCAATAATGACCATTTTTGCTCCAGGTTCAAATATACCTTCAATTTGTTTCCCTTTACCATGCTGTTTTGCCGAACTTCTAATATATACCATGGGAAGATTCATTTCTTGTGCAATCCAAGCTGCATGGGGAATACCAGCAGTAGCTGTACCAGCAATCACTTGTACTTGAGGATAATATTCTTTTATAAGTTTTACAAATGCTTTAATCACTTTACTTCTAACTTCAGGAAAACTCATTGTAATACGATTATCGCAATAAATAGGACTTTTCAGTCCGCTTGTCCAAGTGAATGGGTCATTAGGTTGTACAGACACTGCGCCTATATTCAGTAATTCTCTAGAAATTTCAATTGATTCACTCATTTCATTCTCCATTCCATTGTTTTAAGATTTTTAAATACATATTAACCGGATCTTTTGATTGAGTTATGGTACGACCCACAACAATCTGAGAGGCTCCTAGTTTTCGAGCTTCAATTGGTGTAGCAATTCTTTTCTGATCATTATTTTTATCTTGTTTCAAACGAATACCTGGAGTAACACGTAAAAAAGATTCACCAAGCTTTTTCTTTACTTTTTCTGCTTCTAACGCTGAGCACACAATACCATCCATTCCAGATTCACTTGCCAATCTAGCATAGTTCAATACACTTTCCTCGATTGAACTATTTATCTTTTGTTCCTGTTTAATCATTTCTTCTGTAGTACTAGTCAGTTGGGTAACAGCTATAAGAGTAGGTGTTTTTCTACCCTTTTGAGTACCTGATATTAGACCGTCTTTGGCTGACTCCATCATTTTTCTACCACCAGCTGCATGTAAATTAATCATATCTACACCCATTCCGGCAATTCCTGCCATAGCTTTTTTAACCGTAGTAGGAATATCATGCAATTTAATATCTAAGAATATATCATGTCCATTATTTTTTAAAGTATATAAAATTTGTGGTCCATGTTGATAAAACAATTCCATACCGACTTTTAAATTTAACTTTTTATTTGGAAAATAATTTAAAAATGCCATAACTTCTTCTAATGTAGAAAAGTCTAGAGCAATAATCGGTTCTTTATCCATTCTTTCTCGCCTCTTTCACTTCTGCGATAAGACTTTCAATTGAGTCAATTTCCAATTCATTCAATCGGGCTGGCAGTTCTTCTATAATTTGATTCATGACAAGCGGATTTTTATATGTTGCAGTACCGATAGCCACTGCGGATGCGCCAGCTAGAAACATTTGAATAACGTCATCTGTTGACTGAATCCCGCCCATTCCAATAATTGGTAGATCCACTGCTTGAGAAACTTGATAGACCATACGCACAGCTATCGGAAAGATACTTTCTCCAGATAATCCACCAGTCATATTTCCTAATACTGGTTTTCTAGTCTTAACATCAAAATTCATACTCAACACCGTATTAATGAGGCTGATTCCGTCAGCACCACCAGCTTCAGCTGCTTTTGCAATTGAAACAATATCTGTAACGTTAGGAGTTAGTTTGACATATATTGGCACTTTTGCTATTTTTTTTACTTTTTCAGTAATTAATCTAACCATTTCAGGATCAGTCCCAAAAGTAAGACCACCTTCCTTGACATTAGGACAGGAAACATTAATTTCCAAAGCAGAAATGACATCAGACTGATTCAACTTCTTAGTCACTGTAACGAATTCTTCTACAGTTTCTCCAGCAACACTTGCTATGATCGGTGTCTGATAGTGTGTTAACTTAGATAGTTTCTCAGTCAGAACTTTGTCGACTCCAGGATTTTTCAGTCCAACAGCATTGAGTACACCATTTTTTAGTGAAAAGAATTTAGGATCTTCATTTCCAACTCTGGCTCTTTCAGTAGTCGATTTTAATACAATAGCACCCAATTTGTTATAATCATATAAATCATGGTACATATCACCAAAACCGAAAGTTCCGCTTGCTGGCATAACTGGATTTTCCATTTTCAGACCAGGTAAATTTACCGATAATTGTTTCATTTCATTTCCTCCGTTTGTTATTTGATTTTATAATGTGATCGTTGAAAATGATTTTGATTCTAGAACACTCAAAATCGCCGATACCGTATCTAATGATGTCATCAACGGAATCCCTTTTTCAACCGAAGCTTTCCGAATGTAAAAACCGTCATTGATAGCTTCAACATTTTTACCCATCGTATTGATAACTAAATCGACCTGATTCATCTGTATAAGATCCATAACATTTTTTTCTTCACTAAATGAATGATTTGCAAGTGTTGACTGAACATTTATATCTTCTTCTTTTAAAGCTTTTGCAGTGCCCGATGTTGCGATCAGTGAATATCCGATTTCATTGAATCGTTTAGCTAGTTCAATTCCTTCTGCTTTGTCCTCATCTGTCAGCGTAAGCAGAACTTTTCCATGGTCTGGTAAATGCATATTGCTGGCTTCAAATGCTTTATAAAGTGCTTTTTCTAATGTACGATCACTACCCATGACTTCTCCAGTTGATTTCATTTCCGGACCAAGCGTAGCATCTACTTTATGAAGTTTAGAAAAACTGAATACTGGTGCTTTGACATGGACTGTTTCTGGAACCTTGTGAAGTCCGCTTTCATACCCCTGCTCTTTCAATGATTGTCCTAAAATAATTTTTGTAGCTACCTGAGCCATCGAGATATTTGTTACTTTACTTAAGAACGGGACAGTCCTGCTGGCCCTTGGATTGACCTCAATAACGTAGACCACTTCTTCATGAATTACAAACTGGATATTCATGAGCCCAATACAGTATAAGCCTACGCTTAATTTTTTTGTATAATCTACAATTGTATTTATTATTTGAGCGGATAAGTTTTGAGGCGGATAGACAGCCATCGAATCACCAGAATGAACTCCTGATCGTTCAATATGTTCCATGATTCCAGGTATCAATACAGATTCACCATCACAGATTGCATCCACTTCAACTTCTTTACCAACAAGATAACGGTCAATTAAAACAGGATGTTCTGCTGAAAGTTTAACTGCACTATTCATATAAACTGTTAAATCTTTAGCATTATCTACAATCTGCATACCTCGTCCACCCAGAACATAACTTGGTCTTACTAGCACTGGATAGCCTATTGATTCAGCGATACTTAAGGCTTCCTTCTCTGTATGTGCTGTATTGCCCTTAGGCTGAGGGATTGAGAGTTCTTGTAAAGCTTTCTCAAAAAGATTTCTGTTTTCTGCTCTGTCGAGATCCTTTACTGTCGTTCCTAAGATTTTCACGCCCAGTTTTTCCAATGGCTCTGCTAAATTGATTGCAGTCTGACCACCGAACTGTACGATAACACCGAGAGGATTTTCAAGTTTGATGACGTTCATAACGTCTTCGACAGTCAACGGTTCAAAATACAACTTATCTGAAATAGAGAAATCGGTTGAGACTGTTTCGGGGTTATTGTTCATAATGATTGCTTCATACCCTAATTGCTGAATTGCTTTGACTGAATGGACGGTAGCATAATCAAATTCTACCCCTTGTCCGATTCTGATTGGTCCTGATCCTAAGACAAGGATAGATTCCTTTTCAGTTACAATACTTTCTTGTTCTTCTTCATAGGTGCTATAAAAATAGGGCGTTGCAGAATCAAATTCTGCTGCACAGGTATCTACGGTTTTATAGACAGGAGTGATCTCTTTTTCTTCTCTATACTGCGAAACCTTTTGCCCATCAGTTGCCCAAAGTTTTGCGATAATCTGATCTGAGAATCCATATTGTTTAGCATAACGTAACTGATCTTCATCGAAAGCTGATGCCTGCAGCATCTGTTCTATTTCTACTATATGCAATAATTTGTCCAAGAAGAATAAATCAATCTTGGTCAATTGTGCTAGTTCTTCAATTGGATATTTCCTTCGTATGGCTTCGGTTAAATAAAATAGTCTATCGTCTTCTGCTTTAACGATTTTATCGATCAGTACATCATCACTGACTTCTTTACATTCTTCCAATTCAATATGATCGATGCCAATTTCGAGTGAACGCACAGCTTTCATCAGACTCTCTTCAATCGTTCGCCCAATAGCCATGACTTCTCCTGTAGCTTTCATTTGAGTAGTCAGTCTTCTGTCTCCTGTCTCGAATTTGTCAAACGGCCATCTGGGAATCTTAGCGACAACGTAGTCTAAAGTGGGTTCAAACTGTGCATAGGTTGTTTCTGTGACCGGATTCTTCATTTCATCCAGTGTTAGTCCGACTGCTATTTTAGCAGCTAGTTTCGCAATCGGATAACCGGTTGCTTTGCTCGCTAATGCAGAGGAACGACTTACTCTCGGATTAACTTCAATAATATAGTAGTTAAAACTATGGGGATCTAAAGCAAGTTGAACGTTACAGCCTCCTTCGATCTCAAGTGCGCGAATGATTTTCAATGAGGCATCTCTGAGCATTTGATACTCTTTGTCCGTTAAGGTCTGACTAGGTGCTAGCACGATTGAATCCCCGGTATGTATACCGACAGGGTCAAAATTTTCCATATTACATACGACCATTGCATTGTCATTACGATCGCGCATCACTTCGTATTCTATTTCTTTATAACCAGCGATACTTCTTTCGATCAGACACTGATGTACTGGAGATAACTTCAAACCGTTTGCAACGATTTCTCTTAATTCTTCTTCGTTGTCGCATAATCCCCCACCAGTACCACCCATAGTAAACGCCGGACGAACGATAAGAGGATAACCAATATCATTTGCGAATGAAACAGCTTCATCAATTGTATGAACAATTTCACTGTCAGGTACTGGTTCATTCAGTTCACGCATTAAAGATCTGAATAAATCTCTATCTTCTGCCTTATTGATTGCAGATAACTTAGTTCCTAGTAATTCAATGTTCAACTCTTCTAATATGCCGCTGTTATCCAACTCTATCGCCATATTCAAACCCATTTGACCACCTAAAGTGGGTAAGATGGCATCTGGATTTTCTTTTCTCAAAATTTTAGAAACGAATTCCAGCGTTAAAGGTTCAAGATAAACTTTATCTGCTACTTCTCTATCCGTCATAATCGTTGCAGGGTTAGAATTGACTAGCAGAACTTCATAACCTTCTTCTTTAAGCGCTAAACATGCCTGCGTTCCTGCGTAGTCAAATTCTGCTGCTTGCCCAATAATAATTGGACCTGATCCTATTACTAATATTTTTTTAATATCTTTTCTTTTAGGCATAATCGTTCCCTACTTTCCATGAATCCATTAATTCAGTAAATTGATCAAACAAGTCAGCGGCATCATGGGGACCTGGTGCGGCATCTGGGTGATACTGCACACTGAATACCGGATAATGACGATGTCTTAATCCTTCAACTGTATGATCATTGATTTCTATATGCGTTACTCTAAGTTGCTCAGTATCTATAGAATCGGCTGCTACTGCATATCCGTGATTCTGGGAAGTAAATGCAATTTTACCTGTAGCAATTTCTTTCACAGGATGATTAAATCCTCTATGTCCAAAATTCATTTTATAGGTCTTAGCTCCATTCGCCAGCGCAATCAGCTGATGTCCTAAGCAAATGCCGAATATAGGAACTTTTCGTTGTAGATTTTGAATCATTTTCAGTACTTGAGGCAAATTAGTTGGATCTCCTGGTCCATTTGTCAACATAACCCCATCTGGATTCAGATTAAGGATTGTTTCCACTTTTGTATTATATGGAAGAACCGTCACATGACAGTCTCTTTTATTCAATTCATGTAATATGCTATGTTTAAGTCCAAAGTCGATTACCACTACTTTACGACCATTCTGCGGACTGACATAAGGTCTTGTTGTTGAAACTTGTGCAACTTGATCCGATCTAAGTGTGGTTTTTCTAAGTCTCTCAAGGTTCTCTTCTATCAAATCTGTATCATTTGTCAGCATAGCTTTCATAGCGCCATGTTCTCTAATAACTTTAGTGAGCCTTCTGGTGTCTACCCCCGTTAAACCGGGTATATCTTTTTCTTTTAAAAATTCATCTAAATTCATTCGGCTGCGCCAGTTAGAAGGAATTCTTGCATATTCCTTTACAATGACAGCTTTAGTTGTCGGAAAAATTGATTCATAATCATCACGATTGATACCAGCATTTCCTACAAGCGGAAAGGTAAACGTCAAAATTTGACCGTTGTATGACTGATCTGTAATGGATTCCTGATACCCCGTCATACCAGTATTAAATACGACTTCTCCGATTGTTTCTTTTTCCGATCCAAATCCATATCCTTTAAACACATTTCCATCTTCTAAAATCAATATTCTTTTCTGCACTTAATTTTCCTCCTGATAGACGACTTGACCATCTACTATTGTGAAGTAGGTATCTCCATAAACTTTCCATCCGATAAAAGGTGTATTAGAAGACTTAGAGTGCAACATTTCTTTTGAAATTTCTTTTTCATTTTGTAAATCAAAACATGCCAGATCAGCAGGTGCCCCAATTTCGAGCCTACCAGTTTTCATGTTGAAGATTTCAGCTGGTTTGAGCGTTAACCATTTCACTAACTGATCTAAAGTTACTTTTCCCGGTATAACTAAGTTAGTGTAGAGTAATGAAAAAGCTGTCTCGCTTCCGATTATTCCAAAAGGTGAACCAATCATTGATCCTTGTTTTTCTTCATCACTATGTGGGGCATGGTCAGTCGCAATCATATCGATTGTCCCGTCTAGTAGTCCTTCCAGTAAAGCTTCCTGATCTGCCCTGCTTCTTAAAGGAGGATTCATTTTAAACAAGCTATTATCAGAAAGGATATCTTCTTCTGACAGTAATAAATGATGCGGTGTAACTTCTGCTGTAACCTTGATCCCCGCTTTTTTAGCATCTCTGATTATTCTCACACTTTCTTTAGCGGAAACGTGGCAGATATGATAATGCACGCCAGTAGCTTCTGCCAGCAGAACATCTCTTGCAATCTGAGTGGATTCTGTCAATTGAGACATGCCTGGCAAATTAAGTTCTTTATTCCTTTTGCCTTCGTGCATGACTCCATTATCAAACAGTAACGAGTCATCTTCTGTGTGTGCAACAATCGAAATATTATTTTGAGCTGCTTCCTTCATAGCTAGATACATGGTCGCTGCTGTCTGCACTCCAACACCGTCATTTGTGAATGCAAAAGCCCCTGCATTAATCAATGCTTTTTGATCCGTTAATCGATCACTTGTCAGCAGTTCTGTAATCGGAGCATACTGTTTAACTTTTACCTTTGCGTTTTTTGAAATCAAGCTTTTTATATTCTGCATTTTTTCTACACTGTCTGGAGCTGGATTGACATTGGGCATTGCGCAAATTGTAGTAAATCCACCTCTTGCAGCTGCTGCAGTTCCGGTTTCAATCGTTTCTTTATATTCAAATCCAGGCTCTCTTAAATGAACATGTACATCAATCAGACCAGGTGTAACCAATTTCCCTTTTACATCTATAACATCTTCAACTGAAACGCTCAAATCCGTTCCTATTGCTGTGATTTTTTTGTTTGTTATCAAAATATCTTTTAGTAAAGTTTCATTATCTCCAGTTAGTCTTGCATTTTTTATTAAAAATTCCATCTATTTCCTCCTATGGATCAATTTAAAATAGAATCAATTATAGCCATTCTGGCGTAAACACCATTTTCCATTTGTGTAAATATTCTTGACCTTCTGCTTTCTACTAGTTCAGAAGCTATTTCTACACCTCTATTTACTGGAGCGGGATGCATGATAATAGACTTCTCTTTCATCATTTGTTCTCGCTCAAAAGTTAATCCATACTGTTTGAGATATTCTTTTTTTGAAAAACCATTTTTTTCTCCATTATGTCTTTCATGCTGTACTCTGAGCAACATCATAACGTCTACTTTACCGACTAGTTCATCCATATTTTCATAAGTGCCGTAGTTTTCAAACGAAGATTCCATCCACTCTTTTGGGCCCGTATAATAGATCTCAGCACCTAATCTATTTAAAATCTGCACATTACTTTTAGCCACTCTAGAATGCGAAAGATCTCCCGCAACTGCAATCTTCAAATTCTTAAATGCACCAAATTCTTCGTATATTGTCATTAAATCTAATAATGACTGACTGGGGTGCTGATTTGTTCCGTCGCCGGCATTTATAATCGAACTCGATAGATTCGGACTACCAATCAGTTCTTTGTAAAAATCTTCTTGGTTGTGTCTAATCACAATCAGGTTTACTCCAATCGATTGAAGTGTCATTACAGTGTCATATAAACTTTCTCCTTTTTGAATACTGCTAGTAGCCGGTTGAAAATCCATTACTTGCATACCAAGTTTTCTTTCTGCCATCTCAAAGCTTTTGTGAGTTCTGGTACTATCTTCAAAAAAACAATTGATTGCATAACGCTCAGAAAGCTTATTGCAGTTTTTCCCGTTTTTGTACTGCAGTGCTTTTTCGATCAGACGATAGATTTCTTTATTATTTAAATTATTTAGTGTAGTGAAATGTCTGACTAACTGTTGAGTAACATTTTTCAAGTCAATATCCTCCTTATACTATTATGGTTTTTATAAAAAAGACCTCATGTCAGAGAGACATCAGGTCTAAGGAGTATGTAAACAAACGTTGTAGTATGAGCGAATCTAATAATCAAATAGAAAATATTTAATTAACGACCCTTTCATATTATCAAGTTGTTTCCTTAGTGACCTTCAGTGTCTCTCTGGACAACATTTAAAGTTCACATTTTATTTAGTTGGTTTCAGGATAGTTACAGTATCTTTTCCATCAACTTCTGTTAACGATACTTGAATTGATTCTTCTTTAGAAGTTGGAATGTTTTTGCCTACAAAATCAGCTCTGATCGGAAGCTCTCTATGCCCACGATCGATCAGGACGGCTAAATAGATTTTTTTAGGCCTTCCATTGTCTATAACAGCATCTAAAGCAGCTCTAATCGTTCTTCCCGTATAAAGAACATCATCTATAATCACTACTTTTTTGCCTTCAACCATTGTTACAATGGTTGGAGTCAGATTTGAACTATGATGATCGGTCTTTTGGTCATCTCTGTAGTTAGAAATATCTAATTCAGTAACATCTACTGTCTCACCTTCCAATTGTTCAATTCTTTCTGCGATTCTCTGAGCGAGATAAACCCCTCTTGTTTTAATACCAACTAACACTAAGTCTTTGATTCCTTTATTCTTTTCAATAATTTCATAAGTAATTCTAGTTAAAGCACGTTTTATCGCGACTTCGTTAATGACTTCGATTTCCTCATTCTTTTTCATAAATATTCCCCCAAAATCTTTTAATCTTTAATTCTAAAGTTAATTTATCCAGCTGAATTAAAGGACCTATAAATATACAAAAAGCCCTCTTATCCATGCAAGAATAAGAGAGCTTCCTAAAATATTCATTAGGGTTAGGGGTGTTTTGAAATACATTTTCCCACTAATAATTTCCTGGAGTCTACTGACTATAATATATAAATCAGTTCTATTCCAAGAAATTTCTGCTCCTTATTAGCCTCACTGGACTACTTGTTAAAGGATGTCTATTAACTTTAAATATACTCTACAGTTCTATTATTAAAAAGTCAATACAGATTATATTATTTAGAAAATTTAGTTTTAATTTCCATCACAACATCACGTAGCTGGGCAGCTCTTTCAAAATCAAGTTCTTTAGCTGCTTGCTTCATTTCAAGTTCCATTGTTTCAATCAATTGTCTACGTTCTTCTCTAGATAATTTCTTCACAGTATCTTCTGATAATTCTTCTCCATCTTCTACAACTGTAGAGATCTGAATAAGATCTCTTACTTCTTTCTTGATCGTCATAGGTGTAATTCCATGTACTTTGTTGTACTCTTCCTGAATTTCACGTCTACGTTCCGTTTCCTCGATAGCATTATTCATTGAGTCCGTACGCCTATCGGCGTACATAATCACTCGACCATTTTCATTACGTGCAGCACGGCCCATTGTTTGAATCAAAGAACGTGTACTTCTTAGAAACCCTTCTTTATCTGCATCTAATATGGCAACCAATGAAACTTCCGGAACATCTAAACCTTCACGAAGTAAGTTGATGCCAATTAAAACATCAAACTTTCCGACCCGAAGATCCCTAATTATTTGGGTTCTTTCCAAAGTTTTAATATCACTATGAAGATATTGAACCTTTATTCCGACTTCTTTGAGATAATCAGTCAGATCTTCTGACATCTTTTTAGTTAAGGTTGTAATAAACACTCGTTCATTTCTTTCGACTCTTAAATTGACTTCCTCAATCAAATCATCAATCTGGCCTTTAATGGGGCGTACCTCGATAATAGGGTCTAATAATCCTGTAGGTCTAATGATTTGTTGTACCACTTGTGAAGCTCGTTCCATTTCATAATCTGCTGGTGTTGCAGAGATATAAGTGATCTGGGGTACTCTTTCTTCAAACTCTTCAAGTCTTAATGGTCTGTTATCCAATGCACTAGGTAGTCTAAATCCATGATCTACCAGTTGCTGTTTTCTTGCGCGGTCTCCATTATACATTCCCCGTATCTGAGGCATAGTGATATGAGATTCGTCTACGATGAATAGTGAATCATCTGGAAAAAAGTCTAAAAGAGTATAAGGAGCTTCTCCAGGTTTTCTACCATCCATATGCCTAGAATAATTCTCAATACCAGAGCAGTATCCCATTTCCATCAGCATTTCAATATCATAATTCGTTCTCTGATCCAGTCTTTGTTCTTCAAGTAATTTATTATCTTCTTTTAGTTCATTTAATCGGCTATTCAACTCTGTTTTTATTGACTCAATTGCTGATCTGGTTTGCTCATCGTTAGAAACAAAGTGAGTAGCCGGAAAAACTGCAACATGTGAAAGATCAGCTTTCACTTCTCCAGTTAAAACATCAACTTCTCTAATTCGGTC
Organism: Marinilactibacillus sp. 15R; assembly: GCF_001895285.1. Taxonomy (NCBI): domain Bacteria; kingdom Bacillati; phylum Bacillota; class Bacilli; order Lactobacillales; family Carnobacteriaceae; genus Marinilactibacillus; species Marinilactibacillus sp. 15R. The sequence continues at coordinate 1,665,976 of NZ_CP017761.1, read as the reverse complement.
GATCTCATCTCCAAAAAACTCTACTCGGATTGCTTCACTTTCTCTTGACGCCAAAAAGATTTCGACAATGTCTCCTCTTGCTCGAAATCTTCCCCTTTGAAAATCTATATCATTTCTTTCAAATTGCATGTCTACTAATCTTCTTAATACTGCATCTCTACTAATTTCCATCCCTGCTCTTAAAGATAAAACATGATCTCTATAGTCCTCAGGATTAACAAGTCCATAAATGCAGGAAACGGAAGCGACTACAATAACGTCTCTTCTTTCAAGTAATGAGCTAGTAGCAGAGTGACGTAATTTATCAATTTCATCATTGATTGAGGCATCTTTTTCAATAAATGTATCAGTTGAAGGAACATATGCTTCTGGCTGATAGTAATCATAGTAACTAACAAAGTATTCTACAGCATTTTCAGGAAAAAATTCTTTAAATTCAGAATACAATTGTCCAGCTAGAGTTTTATTGTGTGCAATAACTAACGTTGGCTTATTTACTTCTTGAATAACATTAGACATTGTAAAAGTTTTTCCGGTCCCGGTAGCGCCTAAAAGAACTTGTTCCTTTTGCCCTTCTTTGATTCCTCTTACAAGGTTCTTGATGGCTTCTGGTTGGTCTCCACTTGGCTGGTACACTGAATTCAATTGAAATTTATTTTCAGACATTGACGTGCTCCTTTCAAAAACTAAACATACATTCGTATATTATCATACCATAAAAGTGCAAAAAAAAGCTCTTCCTTTTGACTTTAGTCAAAAAGGAAGAACTCTTTTTTTATTCTATAAATCCATTATCCTAATTTGCTAGATAAACGTGATTTGTCGCGAGCAGCTTTATTTTTGTGAATCAAGCCTTTTGATGCTGCTTGATCGATAGCTTTAGCAGCTACTTTGTATAATTCAGCTGAATTATCTTGTCCGTTTTCAACGGCAGTTAAATATCTTTTCTTAGCACTACGCATAGCAGATACTTGCCCAACGTTATTTGCATTTTTTTTAACATCTTGACGTTGACGTTTGATAGCCTGTACCATATTTGGCATTTTGAAAACACTCCTTTGTATGAATTTCTTTAAATCCAGTAAACTCATTATAAATAAGTTTTAAAGTACTTATTCTGTGAATTTTTACCTTCTCTATTCAGTTGATTTTCAACATTCTCCATTGTACATGATTACTAAAACATTTGCAATATTACAATCATGAAAGTTTAAGAGTTCTTTTGTAATTTGGGATTCTGATCAGTAAATTTTAATATAAAAAGTTCAACTTGCATTTCAGGATTTACCTGACCGGATTTTATTAGAAAATCAGCATCAATTAATTGGTGGTGTGCTTTTGATAATATTCCTTGTTCAAACATTCTTTCTTTCTGTAATGCAAGCTTGACTCTAAATGGATGAACTTTTAAAATTTTGGCAATATCTGCTTGCTGATAACCTTTTTTCTTTAATATTTTCACTTGTAATAGTAATCGAAATTGTCCTATCATTAAGGCTATTATCTTGATTGGATCTTCTTTCTGTGTTAAAAGATCCTGGTATAGTTCAATAGACTGTTGTGCTTTTTTGTTCAAAACTAAATCATTCAATTCAAAAATATTCTGTTCGAGTGTTTTAGGAACTAACTGCCGAACAGTTGATAACTTAATGTTTCTATCTTCTTGATGAAAAATCATTAGTTTCTCTAATTCTTTCATACTTTTGGATAAATTTCGATCAGTTAAAATCAGTAATTCATCAAGCGCTGCAGGCTCAATAGAGAACTGTTTGATTTTACAACTCTCTTGAACAAATGATTTAATATCTGTTTCATTTACTGGATCCACATTCAGTATCTCAGCCTGTTTTAGAAGTGCTTTAGTCATTTTTTTTCTTTTGTCTAGCTTTTCGTAAGGAGCAAAAAATACTAATATTGTAAATTCCGAAGGATTCAATAAATACTGTTCCAAGTAATCAATATCATGATCAGGACCGTTGGATAATGTTTTTCCTGTCAAAAAATAAGGATTCTGGATAAGAATAAGTCTTTGACTGCCAAAAAATGGAAAAGTTTCTGCTTCTTGAAGTGCTGCATCGATTGTACTTTCTTTCATATCAAATTGACCAAAATTAAAGTCTGATACATCTTCTCCAAGAACTGAATCCATTAAAGCAACTTTTACTTTCTCGCTCAGATATTGTTCTGTACCTACAACCAAATAAATTAAAGAATGTTTTCCTTGTTTTATTTTTTTTAGTTGTTTATCTAATTCACTCATGTAGAACTCCTAACTAATTTCAATTTTCTTTATCTTTAATTTTAGTGATCATATCTTCCAGTATATTATTTGTAAAAGGAACAGGAGTATATTGGTACGATACTGCACCTTGTTGATCCGTACGATAAATTTTTATATTTTTTTCTTTTAATCGTTCTATTATTTTTTGGTTAGGATGTCCATATAAATTGTTTTTACCGCTCGATATCCATCCAATTTCAGGAGTCAATTGTTCGAGAAAAGCTACTTGTGTAGAACTTTTACTTCCATGATGCCCTATTTTTAATACATCCGTTTTCAATTGTGGATAATGCTCCATAAGTATATCTTCTCCAGCTGATTCTAGATCACCAGTAAACAGCCATTTTTTATTACCAATTATCCCATATAATACTAAGGACTCATTATTTTTGCTTTTTTTTAATCCAGGTTCAGGTGGATTAAAGGGATACAAAATATACATATTAGGACCTGCTTTATTCGTTTTAGAATAATCAACAGATTCTATATTAATATTTTCCCTAACAAATAAAGGCCACAATTTTTTTAAAGCTAGATCAAAAAACGTTTCTTTTGAGGCAACAATTTCATTTATCTCTATTTCACTAATAATATCTTCTAGTGCTCCTACATGATCTGTATCAGCATGTGTAAGAATCATTTGATCTAATTCTTTAATACCAAAGGCCTTTAAAGATGGAACAACAACATCGCTGCCAATCGAATATGGTGACTCTGGTTCTTCCCACTCTTCAATTTCCTTCCACTGAGAAAGCCCCCCTGTATCTATGAGATAATTTCCTTTTCCCCATGGCTCTTTAATCAGGAAAGCATCACCTTGTCCAATATCAAGCATCACTACTTTTCCTGTTGGAGAATATTTTTCAGACAGCAATCCTATAAAAATGAATGCAGTCCCAATTATAAATATACTGAATAATCTAAGGTTCTTATAAGTGTCTAAGTATAAAAACACCAGCAGTATCCCACAACAAATCAGTATCATACCTATAACAGAAAGTCTTCCAGTAACAAAAGTAAAAGGATATAAAGAACTGATTTTTTCTACTAGATCTTCAAGTAATAATATAATTTTATCCGAAAATATCACCGATAACTTAATATGAAATAACCCATATAGCATCATTTTGAGGACAAAAATAAAAACCAGTAATGGTAAAAGAAACAATGAAAATAAAGGGATAAATATTAAATTCAATATAATAACAATCCATGAAAATTCATAAAAATGATAACTTAAGACAGGGATACTCGCAAGTGATATCAAAAAACTTAAACATATCGATGTTTTGATTCGAGATAAGTTTTTAATCCAATTTTGTTTACTTAGTATAATCATAACACAGCTTAGTAGATAGCTGAGCTGAAATCCAACAGCATAAATTTGATACGGATTAATCAACAAAGCTAATATAATGGTAAGTGACCAATTATCTAAAGAAATTGTTTTTCTTTTAAGTAGCCTGTGCCCTAAAGAAAACATCGCCTGAATAATAGCTCGGAAGACACTTACTTTGAATCCTGCAAAAATTCCATACACAGGCAGAATGAAAAATAGAACTATGGCTGTAGTCTCTTTTGTCACTCCTGCTCTCAATAAACATCTTTCAATCATTACAATCAGAAACTGAATATGTAATCCAGAAATACTCAGCAAATGTATAATCCCTAAAGCTCGATAATTTTCTAAATTTGAATCAGAAAGCTCTCTCTTATCGGAAAATAGTAAAGCTTTTAGATAGCTACCTGTCACTCCTCCTATCCCTTTATCAATCTGATTGAAAAGCTCTGCTCTCAAGTGATCGATCTTATAACTTAAAGAGATTTCTTTAATTCCTTTTTGACTTTCTATTTTTTCAGCATTTAATTTCCAGAATATCTCTTCATGCATCAAGAAATCTTTATAACTGAATTGCCGGAAATTAACAGCATCTTCAGGTTTTTCTAATACTCCATGTATCTTTAAAACTCTTGATACCCCATTCTCTTCAAAATAATCTTTTTCTTCTTCTGAAGAAAGTTTATAGGTAATGATTACTTCTTCATTATCATCTTTTCTATTAATTACTGATCCTGTAAAACGTAAAAACTGTCCATCTATTTCTACTGTTGTTGGCTTAACAACAACAGTAAAATTTTCCCGAGTTTCTATTATTGTCGATTCTAATCTATGTGGCCTGACTAAAGTTACCGTTATTAAAAAGAGACCTGTCATCAAAGAGACGATTATGATAGGTTTGTTTCGGGTAGTGAATATTCTAAAAAGAAGCACACCAGTCAATAAAATTGTTAATAGCGAAAATCCTTCTAAAACTACTATAACACTCGCTAGAGATAATAGAGCTGGGAAAAGGTAATACCCTTTCAAATCTAGTTTTAACTATCTCTAATATCGGATGTTAGGTCTGCTTTATAATAATCTCCTATATTTTGAAATAAATCTTCAGGAACTGCCACCTGTTCTACTTTAATATTCGCTTGTTCTAAGAGTTTTAAAGCATAAGAATGATTATGGTAGTTTTTCAAAAAAAATATTTTTCGTATACCTGATTGAATAATGGTTTTTGTACATTGAAGACAAGGAAAATGCGTGATATAAATATCTGCTCCTTCAGTCTTCACTCCAAATTTTGCACATTGAAGTAAAGCATTCATCTCAGCATGCACTGTTCGTGCGCAGTGACCATCAATCAAATAGCATCCGTGTTCGCTACAGTGTACATCTCCACTTACAGATCCGTTATATCCGCCAGATATCACCCGCTTTTCTCTAACGATCGTAGCCCCTACTGATAATCTAGTACACGTACTCCTCATGGCCAGCAGCATACTTTGTGACATGAAATATTGATCCCATGGAATTCTATCTGTCATTTTTATTATTTCCTTTCAAATAAACAAATAATTTTATGAATAATTGTGTTTATAGTATACAAGAGTGTCAATCATGAATCAATTGCTCCTTTTTATTCCACCATAATGCTATCTTTAATATTTTCGAATATCTTATCTCCGATACCAGATACATTTTTAAGTTCTTCTAGTGATTTGAATAACCCGTTTTCTTCTCTATAGTCTACAATTGCTTGTGCTTTAGCCTCTCCAATACCGTTTAGTTCAACCAACTCCTTTTGCTCCGCTTGATTGATATTGATTTTTTCGCTATCCCCTTGTAATATTGGAATATTTATTTGATTTTCTTCTATAACTTCCTCTCCTTGAACCGGTATGTAGACCATCATCTGATCGGTTAGTAACAGTGCTTGGTTAATTGTTCGATCATCTGCATTCTCAGTGAATCCTCCTGCTTGTTCAACAGCATCAATCAGTCGATCTCCAGATTCAAGTTCATACACTCCAGGATGAACGATAGCTCCTTTTAATTCGATTATTAATTTACTTTCTGCTATTTCTTGATTTTCTTGCTGATTTTCATCTTCTGTATTCATATCTATCGCTTTTTCATTTTCAGTTACAAATTGTTCTATTGCATCGTCATTGGATTCAATTTTTTCTGGTACTTGTATAAATAAATATGATATTAATATTAAAATCAGTAAAGTTGAAATACTAAAATAGGTTGTCAATATTATATGCCCTTTTATCCATTCTATAACTTCTAACATGTACCCTCTCCTTTTGAGCAATCCTCCTATTATTATATATACTAGTCATTTGTTTAAGTTTCTGATTTTTTTATACAAAAAAGCCAGTAAAAGGATAGTTAATCCTTTACTGGCTTTAATTTCTTGATATTACGCTGCTAAGGCATCCACTTTCTGTTCTGGGTCAAAACGTGAACTGACAGGGCTCAATTGTTCCAGATATTTTATTGCATCATTAAATGTTTTAACAGGTACAATTTCCATATCTGTATCAATATCTTCCGCCGCTTCAACTGCAATTTCGTAATTTGATTTATAATCTGGATATTCCTCTTTCAAATCTGAATCTATTTCTTCATCTGGTGCAAAAAAGATTGTAGCACCTTCTTCATCTGCTGCTACAACTTTTTTGTCAATACCACCGATTGGTCCAATAGTTCCATCCTCAGAAATCGTTCCCGTACCTGCAATTATATGTCCCGCTCTTAAATTTGTGTCTGTGACCATAGAATAAACTTGCAGTGAATACATCAATCCGGCAGAAGGTCCTCCAATTTCTCCAGAATGTATTACAACTTCTGGATCCGTTTCAACGCTAGATTGGTCTACAAGGGAAATACCTATTCCTGGCTCTCCAGTCTCTTCAAGTTCAATCAAGTCTCCTTTAGAAACATATTCAATGCCATCACGTTCATATTTTATTGATACAGTCTGTCCAACTTCCAAATTTTTAATATAATCCATAAACTCTTCTGTATTCTCAAATTTGAGATCATCTACTTCAGTGATTATATCTCCCATCTGTAATTTTCCAGCAAAACTCGAGTTTTCCGTAACACTCATTACATAGACACCTTTATATTCTAAGTCATAAGGTAGCCCTGCTGCATCAAATGCAGCTACTATAGCTGAATGAATTGAGCTTTCCATATAATAGCTCTGTAAAGTGTTATACTCTTCATAGTCCTCTATATCCCCGAATAACTCTGTCTCAGATACGACATCATTATAAGGAAGAAATTGAAATAAGTAAGTAAAGGGAGTTGCTTGAAGGATTTCAACAGTAGTCATCATAAACTTTCCTGGTTCACTAGAGTACTCTCCTTCAACCTCAATCATTGGATCTAGATCTTCTGCGCTACCAGGACGCTCAATATAATAAGGAATCGGTCTTAAAAACAAAAAATAAAATACTACGAAAAGGAGTAGACCTTTAATCCAAAATGAGATTTTTTTCAATCGTTTTACCTACTTTCTATTTTGCATAAATATTTTTCATTTTATTAAGTATATCTGCGGGAACTAATCCCTCAGCATTACCTCCAAATTTAACTACTTCTTTTATCAGAGAAGAGCTAATAAAACGGTACTTTTCATCGGCTATTAGAAAAACCGTATCAATTTCAGGAGCCTGGACTTTATTCATTGCTGCAATATCCATCTCATATTCCATATCTTTTACTGAACGAATACCGCGTATCATTGCAGTTGCCTTAAGTTCTTTTACTAAATCAACAGTTAATCCACCCTGATGCTTAATCACTTTGATATTGCTCTTTTCAGTCTTATTTATGACTTGAGTAATCATATCAACTTTATCATCAACATCAAACAAGGACTTTTTTGATATATTATCACTTACGGTTATAATAACCTCGTCGAATAGCTCGGCTCCTCGCAATGTAATGTTTAGATGCCCAAAAGTAAAAGGGTCGAAACTTCCGGCATATACTGCTTTCTTTTTCACTGGTTTCCTCCTGTTTGGTATACAGTTATTTTCGTTGTGCCATAAATTTTCTGCTTCACCATTTTAACATTGAACAAATGGCTAGGTAATTCTACTGCCTTATCTGTTTCACACATAATTACTGCATTTGAACGGAGTAATGACCGCTTGTGCAATATTTCAATAATCGAAATGATTTCTTGTGTTGCATATGGGGGATCCAGCAGTACTAAATCAAATTTTTTACCTTGAGATTCCAATTCTACTATAGCTTGATGATCTTTCTTTTTCAAAACTGTGAATTTTTCTGGTTCTTTTGTCATTTCAACATTCTCATTTATAACCTTAATGGCTTTATAGTTCATATCTACTAAAACTGCTTCATCCATCCCTCTGGAAACTGCTTCAATTCCAAGCGATCCACTTCCTGAATATAAATCTAATGCACTCCCACCATCAAAGTAAGGACCCAAGATGTGGAAAACTGATTCTTTGATTTTATCTGTAGTTGGTCTAGTTTTATTTCCTGGAACAGCTTTCAATGGTCTGCCACCATATTCACCTGATATTACTCGCATAATTTACCTCAGTTCCAGTTGGAAGAAAGCTGATTGAATATTGATATCTCTTTGCTTTCTTCTTCTTTTTTTCTTTGCTTAGCCAAAACTTTTACCTCATCAAGTATACCCTCATATGTTTTAGGAAGATCACACTGATAACATTCTTCGACCTTGCGAACAAAATGCTGTTTTGCCAAACTAGCTTGTACAGAATCTTTATCTTTTTTATCTACATAAACAATTGCGTAATTCATTTTTTTTGAAATATAATGAACTAATCCATATCTTTTAAGTTTATTTATATATTTAGTTGTATAAACCCAAACGACTATTCCAGTTCTTTCGTGTTCAGACGTCAACATTTCTAATCTCTCCTCAAATCATATCATTTCACTTATTATAACAAAAAAATCCACTCAGCATGAGAGGATTTTTAATGAATACAATCTAATCGCTAATTCATTTCTTCGAAAGCATCATTCATAAGATCATTGAGATGTTTTTCTAATTCACTCAACATGAGATGACCTTCTTCTTCTTTAATCATTTTCATTGTAACCGCAAATTCTATTTTTTTTGAAAAACCAAACATTTGTGTATCAATAACTTCTTCAAAAGCAGGACATGTAACACAGAGGTGCTTTTGGCTTTCGATCAATCGCGATATTTTATTAGCATCTTCAAGTAAGACATCTTTTGCTATTATATTTTGTAAGTCATTCACCAATTAGCCCCCTCTATTTACTTTAGTAATTGTATTATATCATAAAAGCGTTGTTAGACAACCCATCTCATCAGTATACTTACCTATGATCGGATTACTTTAAAAATATCTATAAAAAAATAACAGATTTAAAGGGTGGCCACCCTTTGATCTGCTATTTTTATAATATAAATTTATTTAGATTTTTTACCAGCTTTTTCACGTAAGTTTTTATCTAGAATTTTTTTACGTAAGCGAATTGATTCTGGGGTTACTTCACAATACTCATCTTCAGCTAAGAATTCTAGAGATTCTTCAAGAGTAAGGATACGCGGCCGTTTGATAACGTTTGTTTGATCCTTATTTGCTGAACGAACATTCGTTTTTTGTTTTTCTTTAGTTAAGTTTACAGACAAATCGTTATCACGATTATGTTGTCCAACGATCATACCAGCATAAACTTCTGTACCAGGTTCTACAAAGATAACACCACGATCTTCTAAGTTCATGATACCATAAGTTGTAGCTGTACCATTTTCCATAGAAACAAGAGCACCATTACGACGTTCTCCTGCTCCACCAGCAATCATAGGCAGATATTGATCAAAGGTGTGGTTCAAAATACCATAACCACGGGTCATTGATAAAAATTCATTTGTAAATCCAATCAATCCACGGGCTGGTGCCAAGAAGATTAATCGAACTTGTCCATTTCCAGTATGAATCATATCTTGCATTTCTGCTTTACGTTGACCTAAGTTTTCAATAACAGATCCCATATATTCTTCAGGAGTATCAATTTGAACACGTTCAAAAGGTTCATGTTTTTTACCATTAATTTCTCTTATAATAACTTCTGGTCGAGATACTTGTAATTCATAACCTTCACGACGTAAGTTTTCAATCAAGATTGATAAATGTAACTCACCACGACCTGAGACGATCCATGCATCTGGAGAATCAGTTGGATCTACACGTAAAGATACATCAGTCTGTAATTCCATATTCAATCTTTCATTCAATTTACTTGAAGTAACCCATTTACCTTCACGACCAGCAAATGGAGAGTTATTGACCAAGAAAGTCATTTGTAATGTTGGTTCATCAATACGTAATATAGGTAGTGGATCTACGTGATCCACAGGGGTTACTGTTTCCCCAACGAAGATATCTTCAAACCCAGATACAGCAATCAAATCACCAGCTTGAGCTGATTGAATCTCATCACGTTTCAATCCGAAGAATCCAAATAATTTAGTTACTCGGAAGTTTTTAGTTGAACCATCGAGTTTACTTAAAGTAACATTGTCTCCCACTTTGATTGTCCCACGGAATACGCGACCGATCCCTATACGTCCTACATAATCATTATAGTCTAATAAAGAAACTTGGAATTGTAATGGTTCATCGCTATTATCTACTGGAGCAGGAATTTCTTTGATGATTGTTTCAAATACCGGGTCCATTGTATCGTGCTGCTCTTCAGGATCATCGGAGTAGCTACTTGTTCCATTCAATGCTGATGCATAAAGTACAGGGAATTCTAATTGTTCTTCATCTGCATCTAGTTCAATCAATAAGTCTAACACTTCGTCCAGAACTTCTTTAGGACGTGCAGTGGGCTTATCAATTTTATTCACTACAACGATTGGACGCAATTTTTGTTCTAATGCCTTTTTTAGTACAAAACGTGTTTGAGGCATTGTACCTTCATATGCATCGACAACTAAGATTACGCCATCAACCATTTTCATAATACGCTCAACTTCTCCACCAAAGTCAGCATGTCCAGGGGTATCCAAAATATTAATATGGGTATCTTTGTATTTTACAGCTGTGTTTTTAGCAAGAATTGTAATGCCACGTTCTTTTTCAAGATCATTTGAATCCATCGCACGCTCATCCAGTTTATTATGAGCATCTAAGGTATCAGACTGCTTCAAAAGTTCATCAACCAGTGTTGTTTTACCATGGTCAACGTGAGCAATAATTGCAATATTACGAATGTCATTTCTAATTTTCATTTAATCGTTCACTCCTTAATTACTACGGTGATAACTTCTCTATTTATGCTACAGTTTTGAATCATCCAACTATTGGATTTGCAAAGAATCTTTTTATAGTTCATTCATTAAGATAGATTTTTCACACAAAAAAACACCTATTCTTGGTGTGACTTCGACGCAAGAATAAATGCTTAAGTCATTGGACCTGTTTGTTCCACTTCTTATTATAACAGTAATTTTCAGAAAAACACAATCTTTTTTCAAACTATTTTGAATTAGCTGTCACAATTTCGTCGAAGGCTTTTACTGTTGAGAAAATAGTTTTATTTCTATTTAACAAATCAACTTCTGATCCATCAAATTGTGATACTTTAAATCCTACTTCCTCTATCATTACCTTGCCAGGTGCAATATCCCATGGACTTAATTTGGAAGCCATGTAAGCAATCACGTTCCCTTTAAGTAACTCAATAATTTCTAAACCTGCAGAACCTAGCATACGTACTCCCATTGACTTACCAGCAATTTTTCTATATTCAGCAAACTGATCCTGGGTCATGAGTTGACTGTTAGTAGCCACTAAACCTGCGGAAAGAGATTTGTTTTCAGGTGATTTCACTGGTTGACCGTTGCAATAGACACCCATACCTTTGATTGCATGATACAATTTGTCTTTGCAGACATCGTAAATATAGCCTTGAACCCCAACGCCATCTTCATACACTCCTACCATAACAGCAAAGTTTTCTTGTTGCAAAACATAATTAAGCGTACCGTCAATTGGATCAACAAACCAAACTGTACCCTTTAAATCTTTCAGATCATCTCCAAACCCCTCTTCTCCACAAATACGATCTTCTGGAAATTCGGCTCTAATTTTATTTGTCAATTCTTCTTCAATTTCTTTATCCATATTTGTTACTAGATCATTACGAGCAGACTTTTCTTCTACTTTCAGACTTTCTTCTTTTGCTAGTTCAATAGATTCAGCAGCTTCTTTAATCCACTGCTTAATCAGCTTATCACGTTTCTGTACTGTAGACATACTATTTTATCCCCTTTTGTTTTGATTACTTTAATTGTATAAGATATCGAAATAGGTTTCAAAGTATATGTCATTACTTCAATATGTATAAAGAAAAATCGAGTGAGGATTATATCCAACACTCGATTTACTCTTAAAAACTTAATTACATATGAATAGGCATGCCTAAAGCAGCCTCAGCAGCATCCATTACTGTCTCACCTAGTGAAGGGTGACCATGGATTGTCAAAGCGATATCTTCAGCATTCATGCCGCTTTCAACCGCTAATCCAAGTTCAGCAATTACATCTGATGCGTTGATTCCAGCTACTTGAGCTCCGACGATTACATTGTCTTCTTTAGTAGTAATTAGACGGACAAAGCCTTCTGCTGCATCAAGTGATAATGCACGACCATTTCCAGCAAGAGGGAATTTAGACGCTTTAACCTGCATTCCTTTATCTTTAGCTTCTGATTCCGTTAATCCAACAGAAGCGATTTCTGGATCAGTGAAGGCAACAGCTGGCAGCGCACGGTAATCCACTGCAACTTTTTTCCCAGATATTGCTTCAGCAGCAATTTTGGCTTCATAACTAGCTTTATGTGCTAGCGCTGCTCCAGGAACAACATCACCAATAGCAAAAACACTCTTGATGTTTGTACGTCCTTGATTGTCAACTTCAATCAAACCACGATCAGAAACATTAACCCCAACTTGTTCTAAACCAAGTTCATCAGTATTTGGACGACGACCTACAGTGACCAATACATAATCAACATCAATAGATTCTTCTTTTCCGTTAACTTCATATTTAACTGTTACGCCATTATCGGTAGTTATAGCTTCTTTAGCCATAGCCTTCGTTACAATATTAACGCCATGTTTCTTAAAGTTCTTCTCAACTAATTTAACCATATCTTTGTCAAATCCGTTAAGAATTGCTGGAAGTCCTTCAAGAATTGTAATTTCAGCACCTAAGTTAGCATAAACTCCAGCTAATTCAGATCCAATATATCCTCCACCAACGATGACCATTTTCTTAGGTACTTCCGTTAATGCTAACGCACCAGTTGAGTCTAGTACACGTTCGCTGAATTTGAATCCAGGAATTTCAACAGGACGACTACCAGTTGCAATGATAGCATTGTTGAAAGAATAAGTCTGAGCACTATCTTCTCCCATAACACGTAAAGTATGCTCATCATTAAAGAAAGCTTCTCCTCTAAGAATTTCAACTTTATTCTTTTTAAGCAACATTTCAATTCCGCCAGTTAAGCGGTCTACAACTTGTGTTTGTTTCCATTCTTGAGTTTTTGCAAAGTCAAGCGTTACATTTTCAGTTGTGATACCAAATGCTTTTGAATCTAATGATTCTTGATATTTGTGTCCAGCAGAAATCAATGCTTTAGAAGGAATACATCCAACGTTCAAACATGTTCCACCAATTAATTCTCTCTCAACAATGGCAACTTTTTGTCCCATTTGAGCGGCACGGATAGCAGCAACGTAGCCACCAGGTCCAGAGCCGATTACAACTGTGTCTAATTCAATTGCGAAATCTCCTACAACCATTTAAACTTCACCTTAGCCTTCCATTAATAATAAATCTGGGTCTGCCAATAATTTTTTCAATTCGTTCATTGCTGCTTGTCCTGTAGCACCATCAATAATACGGTGGTCAAATACAAGTGACAATGGAAGCATTGGAGCTGCAACGATTTCACCTTCAGCGTTAACGATTGGTTTCTTGAATGAACGTCCAACTCCTAAAATAGCCACTTCTGGATGGTTAATGATTGGTGTAAAGAATTGACCATTCACTGAACCGATATTAGAAATTGAGATTGATCCGTCAGCCATATCGCTTCCTTTAAGTTTTCCATCATGAGCTTTAGCTGCTAAATCATTGATTTCGTCAGCAATATCAAATACTGACTTAGTATTTGCATCTTGAACAACTGGAACATATAGTCCTTGTTCAGTATCTGCAGCAATACCAATGTTAAAGTAGTTTTTGTAAACAACTTCATCAGTAGTATCATCAATTGATGCATTAAGTGCTGGGTATTTTTTCATAACTGAAATCAGAGCTTTAACAACGTAAGGTAAGAAAGTTAATTTAGTTCCTCTTTCAGCAGCAATTGCTTTGAATTTAGTACGGTGTTCAATAACTTTTGTAAAGTCAACTTCATCAAACAATGCTACTGAAGGAATTGTTAATGTACTATTAACCATTGCTTTAGCGATTGCTTTACGAGTTGTAGTCATTTTCTCACGAGTTTCCTGATCTGAACGACCAGATTTAAACGGTTTAGCGTCAGCTGAAACAGTTTTAGCTGTTCCTGATGATGCAGTTGTTTTAGCACTTGATTGTGTTGCTTCTTCTTTAGTTGATGAAGTTTTTTCAGATACAGTAGCCCCACCGCCAGATACAAAGTTATCGATATCTTCACGAGTAGTACGTCCGCCTTTACCTGTAGCTTCTACAGCACTAATATCAACGTCTTTTTCACGAGCATATTGACGAACAGAAGGCATAGCAAGTACACGTTTATCAGGGTTTGAAGTTTTGACGACTTCTCCTGAAGTTGCGCCTTCAGAACCAGCTGGATCATTTTTCTTAGTTCCTGCTGCTGCATCTGATGAAGTTTCTTGAGTATCTTCAGATACGTGTCCTTCTGCAGCGATTTCTACAATTGGATCTCCTACAGCTGCTACTGTTCCTGGTTCAACTAAGAATTTTTGAATTGTTCCGTCAACAGGTGCTGCTAATTCTTCTACTGATTTATCATTTTGGATTTCAGCAATTGAATCGCCTTCTTCTACTGTGTCTCCTTCAGAAACTAACCAGCTGACGATTTCACCTTCTGCCATTCCTTCCCCTACATCGGGTAACTTGAATGTGAATGTTCCAGTTGAAGAACCTTTTGCTTCAGATTTTTGTTCTGTAGAAGCTGGAACTTCTGCATCACTTTCTTCGGATTCATGTCCCTCAGCATCGATTTCTACAATTGGATCGCCTACAGCTGCTACTGTTCCTGGCTCAACTAAGAATTTCTTGATTGTTCCGTCAACAGGTGCTGCTAATTCTTCTACTGATTTATCATTTTGGATTTCAGCTATTGAATCGCCTTCTTCTACTGTGTCTCCTTCAGAAACTAACCAGCTGACGATTTCACCTTCTGCCATTCCTTCCCCTACATCAGGGAGTTTAAATGTAAAAGCCATGTTTGCGCTCTTCCCTTCTTAATTAATGATTTTTAGTCATTTAAAGTTTAAGATTTACTGCGTATATAACAATAGGAAGAAAAACCAATACAGACAAATTGAATTCTGAACCAATTTTTCTCCTTTGTTGATTGATTATTAACTTATTCTAGTTAAATGAAAGATTTTATTAAATTTAAAAATTAATCGCTTTGTTAATAGCTTCAGTGATATCATCTGCACTTGGTAACCAAGTGTTTTCAGCTTGACCAAATGGATAAACAGTATCAGGTGCAGAAACAAATCCGATTGGTGCTTCAAGAGAAAGAACTGAACGTTGTGAAACTTCAGAAATCACAGTGTTCCCCACGCCGGCTTGACGTTGAGCTTCTTGTACCATAACCATACGACCTGTTTTTTCAACAGATGCTACAACTGTTTCATAATCGATTGGTGAAACTGTACGTAAATCAACAACTTCTACAGAAACGCCGTCTTTTTCTAAGTTTTCAGCTGCTTTTAATGCTTCACGAACCATATATCCGTAAGCGACAACTGTTACATCAGTACCTTCTTTAGCTACTGCTGCTTTACCAATTGGAACAGTGTATTGTTCTTCAGGAACTTCATCACGGAATGAACGGTAAAGTTTCATGTGCTCTAAGAAAACAACAGGATCGTTATCACGAATAGCTGAAGTCAATAATCCTTTTGCATCATATGGGTTTGAAGGAATAACTACTTTCAATCCAGGAGCTTGAGCCATCAAACCTTCTAAGCTGTCCGCATGCATCTCAGGAGTGTGGACTCCACCACCGAATGGAGAACGAACAACTACTGGCATGTTCATTTTTCCACCCATACGATAGCGAGTACGTGAGATTTGTCCCACGATTGAATCCATTACTTCAAATACAAATCCAAAGAATTGGATTTCGGCAACTGGACGGAATCCTTGTACAGCTAAACCGAATGCCATACCACCGATACCTGATTCAGCAAGCGGAGTATCATTAACTCTATCTTCACCATGTGTATCATAAAGACCTTGAGTCGCACGGAAAACTCCTCCGTTTTTACCAACATCTTCTCCGAATATCAAGACTTTTTCATCACGAGCTAATTCTTGATCTAAAGCTTCAGTGATTGCTTGAATCATTGTTAGATTCGCCATGCTTATTTACTCTCCTTTGCTTGGTATTTCTCAATTTGTTCTTTAATGTTTTGACCTGGTGCGTCATACATACTTTCTAAGAATTTAGAGATTTTCATTTTTGGTGCTTGGTCTGCTTCTTTAGCAGCTTGTTTGATTTCTTCTTTAGTTTGTGTAATCAATTCTTCTTCACGTTCTGTAGACCAAAGTCCTTTTTCAGTTAAGAAGTTACGGAAACGAATTAATGGATCACGTTGTTCCCAGTAATCGAAAGATTCTTGTTCACGATAACGAGTTGGGTCATCTCCAGAAGTTGAGTGAGGACCGAAACGAGAAGTGATTGTTTCAATTAGTACCGGACCATTTCCAGCTGCTGCCCACTCACGAGCTTGTTTAGATACAGCGTAAACCGCCAATGGATCCATACCATCAACTTGGATACCAGGAATACCGGCTGCTGCAGCTTTTTGTGCTAATGCTTTAGCTGCTGATTGTTTTTCACGAGGTGTTGAAATTGCATAACCATTATTTTGAATATAGAAAACAATAGGCGCTTTGTAACGTCCAGCAAAGTTCATACCTTCATAAACATCACCTTGTGAAGATCCACCATCACCAGTATAGGTAAATGTTACTTGATCTTCTTTTCCAGCTAATTTTTGCCCTACTGCGTTACCCATTGCTTGAATGTATTGCGCACCAATAATGATTTGAGGTGGAATTGCATTCAAATCTTCCGGATAATTGTTTCCTTCTACATGTCCACGTGACCACAAGAAAGCTTGTGATACAGGCAAACCATGTTGGATTAACTGAGGTACATCACGATAACCAGGGTATAACCAATCTGTTTTTTTGAACGCGAAGTGACTTGCTAATTGAGAAGCTTCTTGTCCCATTGTAGGTGCATAGAATCCTAACCGTCCTTGACGAGCTAATGCCATAGAGCGATCATGTAACACACGTGACCACACCATTCTTTCCATTAATTCTACTAACTCTTCATCTGATAAATCAGGCATAATGTCTTCATTTACGACTTTACCGTCTTTATCAAGAATCTGAACCATAGGAAACGAAGCTTCAATTGAACCTAGTAGTGCTTCGTAATCAACTGGTTGCTTTGCCATAGACTACCCATTCCTCTCTTATAATTAAAAGTTTTATTTTATTTGAAACAGCATTGAATTACTGTATCAATTTTCTCGATTCCTTCTTAAATTTACCATGCATCCACTGACTTTGCAAGCAATATCATATAACATAATGCTTATAAACATTGATGCATCAATGAAATCGAACACTTTGTGATTGTGCGAACTATCCAAGTGTTTCATTACTTTCCCAATAAAAAACTCTTCATATTAAAATAAATAGTGATACAGACTTTAAAACTGTTATATAATATCATTGTTTTTTATTAATGTGTTTTTCTGATTTTCACAAAGACTGATTATGTGATTGGATTCACTAAACGATTGAAATAATTTTATTTTATTCCTTACGCGCTTATCTAATTATTTAAATCAAGTAATTGCTACGTGCATTATCGCTTGAAAACTGCTAAAATAGTTAGGATAGGTCATACTCTCATCAGATTAACTAATAAGGAGTGTTTGCTTTGATTACTATGGATGATATTATCCGTGAAGGACATCCTACTTTAAGAAAAATAGCAAAAGACGTAAAATTACCATTAACTCAAGAACTAGTACAGTTAGCGGAAGATATGTTACAGTTTTTGAAAAATAGTCAAGATCCAGAAATTGCAGAGAAATTCGAATTACGCGGAGGTGTCGGCATTGCTGCTCCTCAAGTGAATGTTTCCAGCCGCTTATTAGCTGTACATGTACCTTCCAGTGATGAAGAATCGGATGAGCCTGAATTTAGTGGCGTGCTGATCAATCCCAAAATCATCAGCCATTCCGTTCAACAGACTTGTTTACCTGATGGTGAAGGCTGTTTATCTGTTGACCGCGAGGTTCCTGGAATAGTACCACGTCATAAGAGAATTACGGTAGAGTATTATGATATAGATGGTATAAAGCATAAAGAGCGATTAAGAGGCTATCCTGCTATAGTCGTTCAACACGAGATTGATCATTTAAACGGGATCATGTTCTATGATCGTATAGATCCTGAAAACCCTCTTGCTCTGCCTGATGGTATAGATATTCTGGGAGCATAGTAAATAAAAAGCTGAGATAATTTCGTTTTAACCTGTATAGAAGAAACGAGTCTTTTTATAGGTTAAAACGCTACTCTCAGCTTTTTTCTTTTTCTAATTCTATTTCTTCAGCCGGATCCACTGGTTCTCTTAACTCACGTCTTTGTGCTCTGTGGTAGTGAACTGCTTCAAGAAGCGGGATCATCAGAGCAGCTACAAACCCGCCTGCAAACCCATTATTATATAAGTTGATACCTCCGTGAAGATAACTAGTGTTACTGACAACTGTCAGATGCAACCCGCCTGCTACCATCCCCATGAAATAACCGTATCTTCCGGCAATAGGTGCTACGGTTGTCCCAAATAATCCAGCAATAATCACAGAAGTTGCACTCATATCATATGAATTGATATACCCAATCAATATTACACCCAATAATATAGGCAATACATTTTTTAAATGTTTTCCAAATGCCCCAAACCCAACCACTGTTAATATGCCTCCAACTGTAGGGCCATTGAGTTCTCCGCCCAGTACTAGAACGAAAGTAGTTGCTACTAATCCTAACAGAGCCATATTGATTAATGTTAAACTAAAACCTGTCTTTTCCAGAAAATCAGTCGAGAGCTGACCAGAATGTTTAGTGATTGAACCATATCCTTTAAAAGACCAGTTGTTCTGATATAGTCCATAAACTAATAACGAAACAAATAGAAGAATGAAGAAGATAGCTAATGGTACATTATACCCTCTAGAAAGAAGAGAAACTGGCTCAATCTCTACTCCAGTCGCCCTTAAGATTGATGTGAAGATTGTACCGACTACCCCACTTGAAAATCCGATATTATACAGACTGAACCCTTTGGTAAACCCCACAAAATGATGAGCTAGAGGAGGAAGAATAAAACCAGCTATAAAACCGGCAATATTACCTAATAAAACTCCCATAATGACAGGCATTCCAATATTGAATGTGATCTCATTAACTAAAGGTCCTAAAGCAGTACCAAACAAGGCCGCTAAAAGGGATTTTTTAGCTGATACTTTAGTTACCCATGCATAAGAAAAAGCACCTAAAACGATCGGCATAGAATTATATAGGTTTTTCCCAAAGAATGAAAAGGCTGCTACAGTAAAAAAAGCCGCAATCAAAGGACCGTTTATTCTAGCTTTTGTCATTTTAATTAACACAAGTGAATGCAGCATCAATATACCAGAGTTGAAGAATGTAGCGCCTACATTGGTCAGTGCAAAATAATCAGTTGTTAAATTAGATGGCGAAGTTAAAATTTTGAATTGACCGTTTACAATTTCCTCAAAGGAATTAAAGTAAAAAGCAACGATCATAAATAAAAATGTAAAACCAAGTAAAAAACTAAGTAATGCTTTTTGAGAAATATGTTGATACGGCAAAATAACCCTGTCCTTGTTTATATCCATAATCATCTCCATTTCTTAATTACAGTGAACTAGATAATATGTACTAAATAAGTTTGCTATCAGAAAGTGATTTTATAAATTATAACTAATACTTTGGATTGTTTCAACCTTATATTCATATTAGATAATCTCACTATACGTGATATAATAGGGCTCACTTTTATATAAACTGTTCAATTCGGAGTTCTTCGATTCAGTTCAGATCATTTTCTTTAGACATCAACTTTTCTTTAATAAAAACTACTTGTTCAATTATATGCCCAGTATTTCCTTCTCCAGTATAGACAGTCCAAATAAATTCTCATTTAATTCAGACTACTTTCCTCACCTTCAACAGCTGCATACCTTTTTAATCTACAACATATACTTCAAGGTAATAATCATAAACGTAATACGTTAGATCCATTAAACGATAAAAATTAATGTCCTTTTGAGTAAGAGATGTTGCTTCCCTTAATTCTGTGTATGCAGCATCCGTTCCTTTTTTCAATTTCCCCGCCAACTAAATGATCAAGACCTTTATATAGTTTTTTCAACCTTTTACATATCAAAAGCTTATTCATGGAACAACTATAAATCATTAGAATATTAGAGCCTTGAATTTTGGTAAGCCTTTAATAGCTAACTGTTTTTGGTTCATGATCAAATCAAGTCAAGTTTCTTCAATGCTTTATATATACCATCGTTATTGTTTGAGTCTGTTACCATATCCGCAACTTCTTTAACGATTGTTTCGGCATTCCCCATCGCAACTCCAACCCCTACATTTCCGATCATTTCGTAATCATTCATGCCATCTCCAAAAGCGATGATATCTTCTTTTTTAAATCCTTTATCCGTTGATAACTTAAAGATCGTTTCGAACTTTGAACCATTGGCTGGCAGAACATCCATACCTTTCTCATACCATCTAACAAACCTGAACTCAGGAAATTGACCATCTTCATACAAATGTCTTTCTTCTTCAGTATAAAATATCAGTAATTGTGTTAAATCATTATATTTATAAAAATCAGTCTCATGATCCGGTACGTCAAAGCCAACATGTTTCATTCCCGATTCAACCGCATGATCAATCTTGTGACTTCTCCTTTTTAAATCTTTAGCAGTTTCATAAATCAACTGGTGTCCATTTGCATCAGCTACTTGAATTAACCGATCAATCGATACTTTGTCCAATGGATTTGAATAAACCATCTCATGGTGAAAAAATCCAGCTGCTCCATTACAGACTATATAATTGGGCAAATTCAGCTCGTCAATCAGTTCTTTTGCCATAACAGCGTTTCTACCTGTTGCAATCGCTACTTCATGACCATTTTTCTGCAAACGGTCAATAGCTTCTCTAGTGCTGCTTAAAATAGTTTTTTCATCTGTTAACAATGTTCCATCAATATCAAAGTAAATCATTTTTTTATTCATACGGATCTCCTCATTTAATTTATACATCATCATTATACACGAATTTAGTATACCGTGTGTAATCCATTACACACAATTTACCTTAGCTTAATATTATAGAATTACAGTATATTGGTACTTCTTATATTCCAGTTCCATTCATGAATGTCCTTTTTGTGTAATTTGCTTCTTCTATACTTATTTGAGTTAGTATGGTAGAATCAATATAGCTGTTGGTAAAGTTATACCAACTTATCGGACGGATATAAAAAATGAAAATCAAGTTTGAGCCATGTCATGATTGACTTTACATCTATAGTGGCTTTTTTCATAATATATAAAATACAACCTGAATATGTTTTTTATATAGAGGTTTGCTTTTTTTATGCAAACTCCAACATCATAAAATCTGAATGAAAACAATTTTAAAAGGAGATTTATAATGAAACCGAATATTAAAAATAACGAAGCAGCCATCTTTGCATTAGGTGGGCTGAATGAGATCGGAAAAAATACGTACGGAGTACAATTTCAAGACGAGATCATTTTAATCGATGCAGGAATCAAATTTCCTGAAGATGATTTGTTAGGAATCGACTATGTTATTCCTGATTATTCTTACATTATTGAAAATAAAGATAAGATCCAAGGGCTTTTCATTACGCATGGTCACGAAGATCACGTTGGCGGAATTCCTTATTTACTAAAACAATTAAATATTCCTGTTTATGCCGGTAAGCTTGCCTTAGCTCTTATCCGCAACAAACTGAATGAACATCAATTACTACGTTCGGCTGAATTAAACGAAATCAACGAAGATACAGTTGTGAAATTTAGAAAGACATCCGTTTCATTTTTCCGTACCACTCACAGTGTTCCAGAGTCATACGGAATTGTTGTTAAAACTCCTAATGGAAATATCGTTCAGACCGGAGACTTCAAGTTTGACTTTACTCCTGTAGGTGAACCTGCAAACCTGCATAAGATGGCTAAAATTGGTGAAGAAGGTGTACTAGCTCTACTATCTGACAGTACCAACGCTGAAGTCCCTAACTTCACAAAATCAGAACAAGTGGTTGGGGATTCCATCCAAAACTTATTGAAGAAAATTGATGGTAGAATTATTTTCGCAACATTCGCTTCTAATATTTCCAGAGTACAACAAGTGGTTAAAGCAGCGAATGCTACAGGACGTAAGATTGCTGTTTTTGGTCGCAGCATGGTTACTTCCCTTGAAACTGGTCAAGAACTTGGCTATATTGTGGCTGAAGAAGGAACCTTTATCCATCCTAATGAACTGAAAAGATATAAAGATAATGAAGTTCTAATATTGTGTACTGGTTCTCAAGGAGAGCCCATGGCAGCCTTAAGTCGGGTCGCAAACGGTACTCATCGTCAAATCTCAATTCAACCTGGTGATTCAGTGGTCTTCTCAAGTTCGCCGATTCCTGGAAACACCGTCAGTGTTAACCGGGTAATTAACCAGTTATTAGAAGCAGGCGCAAATGTCATTCACGGAAAAGTCAATAATATTCATACTTCTGGTCATGGTGGACAAGAAGAACAAAAATTGATGCTCCGCTTGATGAAACCTAAATTTTTTGTTCCAATTCATGGAGAACACCGTATGCAGAGGATTCATGCAAATCTCGCTATAAAAACCGGTGTCCCTGAAGAAAACTGTTTTATTTTAGATAATGGTGAGATTGTAGCTTTTACAGAAGATTCTGCTAGACGTGCGGGAGAATTCTCTGCTCAAGATGTTTATATTGATGGTAGTGGAATTGGAGATATTGGAAACGTAGTCCTTAAAGATCGTAAGTTACTTTCAGATAATGGTCTGGTTGTCGTAGTTGCTACAATCGATACAGATAAGCGTTCAATACTAGCTGGTCCTGATATCATTTCTAGAGGATTCATTTATATGCGTGAGTCAGAACAATTGATTCAGGGAGCTCAAAAAGTTGCTTTCGAAAGTATCCAGCGTTCATTTGAATATAAACAACTGAATGAATATAAAATGCGCAATGACTTGATTGATGATATCAAGCAATTCCTATTTGCTGAAACAGAACGTAAGCCAATAATCTTACCAGTAATCTTAACGAAATAAGTCAAATTAAAATACCGTCAAATCAAAGGTTATAAATCTTTGATTTGACGGTATTCTATTGTTAACTAACTTTGTATCAACCTATCCCATTTCTTAGGTATTCAATTTTAGATTATATCTACAAACCCATTTCATTTTCAGCATTATTGCTACTCTAACAATCAGTAAAACTATGTACCTATAATAGAATAGAAATCCAACTACATAACTTTTTTAGACATTTTAAAAATTCAAATTTTTTCCTGATACAACATAACCATTTTAAGCAATCAGCTGTTTAAGTTATTTTCGGATGTACCCTAGAAAAACCAAAAATAAGAAACAAGCTGCTATAAATAACGATCTAAGGATAACTTTCCTCATCGTAAGTGGATCATACATACCACCGTTAAAGTAATCATATTTTTATTTATAAACAACGTAAATCTCAACGGCTCGTAATGCGGAAAGTAAAAGAAAAGAAAAAATGTAAAATAAAATGTAATAAACTAAAAATTGAATCCAAATCGGAAATGGGCTTACTAGATTATAAAAAAATTCTAATATATTTTCCATATTCACCCTCACTTATCGCTTGATGTCTCTAAATAACTCTTATCTGTAGAATCCTTTTCGTCTTTTTGGTATACATTTTGTACTATCGTGTTTAGTATAGTTCCAAGGGTTGCTCTAAACGAATTATTCCTAACAAGTCTTATTGCTTCTGCTTTCATTGTGACGATAGAATAAGCTTGAATGAGTGGTAAGTTCGCAGCTTTTGCAACCACGGACCTAGCATACCATGTACTAAAGAACCTCACAGTGTCTTGATCTAAATCTCCTGTACCGCCTATTCCTCCTGCAATTACTCCTGAAGCAGCACTCGCAGATATTGGAACCCATTTCCCATCTGGATAAGCTTACTTTGACGCTCCAAAATATTTTATTCTAGAATAACGAAATAGTTAAATTATTAAACCAATTTAACCTAATTTTAAATACCCTATAATAACCAAAAATAAGAAACAAGCTGCTATAAATAACGATCTAAGAATTACTTTCTTCATCGTAAGCGGATCATTCACAACATTAAAATAATGCTCTTTTGATTTGAAAATCAGATAAATTCCTATTGTTCGTAATATAAAGAGAAGAAAGAAACTGAAAATATAAAAAATAATATAATAAAATAAAAAGTGAATCCAAATTGGAAAGGGACTAACTAGACTATAAATAAATTCTAAAATTGTTATCATTTACTTTCCTCACTTACTATTTGATGTCTCTAAATAATCTTTTTCCATAAAAAGATTTTTCACGTATTGATATAGATTGGAACCTAATGTACTTACGGTGGTTCCAGAAGCTGCCAACAACGAATTATTCCTAACAAGTCTTATTGCTTCTGCTTTCATTGTAACGATAGAATAAGCTTGAATGAGTGGTAAGTTCGCAGCTGTTGCAACCTCGGACCTAGCGTACCATGTACCAAAGAATCTCACAGTGTCTTGATCTAAAACTCCTGCACCGCCTATACCTCCTGCAATTGCACCTACACCACCACTAAATGCTAGCTCATCCCATTCAACAGATTCATTATTGACGTATTGTGTACCAGTATAATTTGCCATATTCAATGCACTGTTTGCTGAGATAGCTCCTACTAATCCTATTCCTACTAGCAATTGCTCCTGAAGCTGCTCACGTAGGTACTGGAACGCCTTCTACCATCTGTATAAGTGTACCTAATGCTCCCAAATTTTTTATTTTGGAACAACGAAATCGTTAAAATATAAAGTTAATTTAAGCTAATTTTGTAAATAACCCATAATAACTAAAATTAATAAACCAATTGCCGTAAATAAAGATCTTAAAATTACTTTCTTCATTGTTAATGGATCGTTCATAACATTAAAATAATCATCCTTTGATTTAAAAACAAGATAAATTTCGACGGCTCTTAACGCGCAAAAGTAAATAAAGGAAAAAATATAAAACAAAATAAAATAAAATAAAAATTGAATCCAAATTGGAAAAGAACTTACTAGACCATAAAAAAAATCTAAGTTTATTATCATTTACTGTCCTCATTTATTATTTGATGTCTCTAAATAACTTTTTTCTGTAGAGGGATTTCTCGCATCTTGAAGTTTATTTGAGCTCACTATGCTAAATATATTCGCACCAGTCGCTCTTAATGAATTATTCACAACTATGCTTGTTGCTTTTGATTTCATTGTCACATAAGAATATGCTTGAACAAGCGGCAAATTTGTTACTCTTGCCACTTCGGATCTAGCATACCATGTGTTAAAGAATCTAACAGTGTCTTTATCTAAAGCACCTGCACCGCCTAATCCTCCAGCAATCCCACCTATCACTCCGCTAGTTGCTAGTTCATCCCATTCAAAAGATTCATTATTTACATATTGTGTACCAGTATAATTTGTCATATTCAATGCACTGTTCGCTGTAATCGCCCCTACTAATCCTATTCCAGTACCAGCAATTGCTCCTGAAGCAGCTCCAGTCGCTGTATTAACAGCAACTTCTCCCCAGCTGACATTATCCCATCCCTCAGTCATTACTTGATCAATTAGATTTGCACTGCCGCCTATCAATCCACCAATTGCTCCTCCGGCAAGTACTGTAACGTATTCTCCATCTGGATCAACGTACATAGTAGGATTTGCATTAGCATAAGCATACCTGTTTAAAGTTGGACTATGTCGTATATCTCCTACGAATACATCCGCATTTATAAATCGCATAAGATCAGGTGAGTAATATCTAGAGCGCATATAATATAGACCTGTATCATCCGTCATTACTCCATCTTTAGCATTAAAAAGGAATCCGGTACTAATGGTATCTGATGTATTACTTACTTTGCCATAAGGATCATAAGAATATCTCTCTATCACCGCTCCTCTTTCGTCAGTAACTGCCGTAGTACTTCCTCTATAATCATAATGATATACATGATAATCTTGAGTAGAAGTCTCTGTTCCAATAAGACCATTCCCATAAATATAGTACGTACCATTTCCTTCAGAATCTGTTTCTATTAATAGTTGGCTTAGTTCGTCACCTATACTACTATAAACATATTGTATGCTACCTTGTTCTGATTGAGAAGAAATACGATTGTTTTCAGCATCATAACTATAGTTCGTATCATTCGATTGTATCAATCTATTTCTAGAGTCAAAAGAAAAAGTGATGTTTTCATTTTCTAGCCATCCACTCAATAAATTCCCATCTTTATCATAAGTGTAATTTTCCTGACTGTTATAATTCAAAAGCTTGTTTTGATCATCATATAACATGGATTTTTGATTAGTCATAAAATTACTTCCTACAATATTACTTGCTTGATCGTACTTATAGGTATATATATCATTTAAGTCTGCATCACTGTTATTATCTTTTCTTTCAACCACTCTACCTAATTCATCATAGCGATAGTTATAAGTCAAATTATTTACTTTTGAAGTTTCCTTAATGATTTGACCATTAGCATCGTACTCATATAAGTAGTGATTAATCACTTGACCTTGTGCACTCTTATCTATAACTTCGGTTACGAAACCTGCGCCGTTGTATACCTCCGTTAGTTGACTACCATCAGGACGAATTGTACCAATCAAGTTCCCATTGTTGTCGTACGTGTAAGAAGTAACTCGATTGTTCCAATCTGTAACCTTAACAAGCAAGTTCAGTTCATTATATTCATAGTGTACAGAATGACCATTAGGATAAATCAATGTTACTAGATTTCCTAAAGAATCATAGGCATATTTTATAGAATTGCCCTTAGCATCTACATATTTTGTTACTCTATTTAGACTGTCAAACTCTCTTGTAATTGTTCCTGATTCATCGGATATCTTTACTACATTTCCATTATTATCGTATTCAATCGAAGTGGTGCCTTCTGTGTCAGTGTAGGTTTTAATCCTATCAGCCGCATCATACTGATAACTTCTACTTTGTCCACGAGCGTTTGTAACTGAAGCTATTAAGTCAGAGGAGTTATATTCATATTGTATTGTTCCATTTGAAGGTGTCGTCTCAGTTAATAGTCGCTCAGCAGCGTCGTAAGTATAACTTGTTAACTTTCCTTTAGGTCCAGTAACTTGTATAGGCTTTCCATCTAAATTATATTGATAACTGCTTGTAGAACCAAAAGAATCAGTAGCCATTGTTAATTCATTCGTATTACTATAACTTAAATTAGTTTTATTTCCTAAAGGTTTAATAAACTCCGTAAGGTTATCTCTAGAATCGTATTGGTTAGTTAAAGTATTTCCTAGAGCATCTTTTACAGTGACAGCAAGATTAGTAGAATCATATGAGTTTTCACTGATTACATTATCCATAGGATCAATAGCTTTAATTAAATTCCCGTTACTATCATATTTATTTTTTATAGAATTGCCTAATCCATCTGTTATTTCAATCAAATTGCCTTTTTTATCATAACTATATGCAGTGGTGACATTTTTAGCATTTGTAATTGCAATTAACTTATTTACATTGTCATACACATATTTTGTTTCATGACCAAGAGCATCAATCTCACTAATTTTGTTATTATTATTATCATATTTAAATTTTGTTATATTATCATTAGGATCTTTTTTTTCTGTCAAATTTCCGTATATATCATAAACAGATTGAGTAGTATTCCCTAAAGGATCTGTAACACTTATTAACTTCCCATCTAAACTGTATTCATATACCGTTTGATTTCCAAGCGAGTCTATCGTCTTTTGAGTATGCCAATTCGCATCATAAAAGTAAGTTATTAGTTCTCCAGAAGCATTCAGTTCTGTTTTAAGTTTGCCATTGGGATAATAAGAATATTCTATTTGCCCTCCACCTGGATTTTCTATCAATACTACATTATCTATTTCATCATAAGTATAGGAAGTTTTTTGATTTTCTCCATCTACTTCACTTAGCAATCTGCCCGCCGGATCATACAGATTTGTTTTAAGGATTCCCATATCATCTTTTATTTCTACCAATCTATCTTCAGCATCGTAAGAATAGGATGTACTATTTTCTTTGGGATTAACTTCTTTTATCATTTTACCGTTGCCATTATACATGTATGAAGTAACATTTTGGTTAGCATCGGCCTCTGTGAGTATATTTCCGTTACTATCATATGAAAATAATAATTGATTTCCTAACTCATCTGTTTCAGATATTTTATTTCCAATTTGATCATATTCATAATGAGATTCATATCCATTTTCATTAATGATTGAGGTTACTCTTCCAACCGTATCATATTGATAGTTAATTAAACCACCATTACTATTTGTTTCTGATTTTAACGAACCATTCTCATAAGCATATTTAGAAACTTTACTTCCTTCTATCCTTTCAATAATTTGTTTATGTTCATTATATTTTATTGATGATTTCGTTTGTGAAATTCTTATCATGATTCTATAATAGTGGTTTTACGATATTTATTCAAGATTTTTTAAAGAAAGCGTATAAAATTTGATCCAAATGAGGTGAAAACAGATTATAATCCCTCTCTACTTATTAAATATTCTTTTTAAATTCATAGCTATATATTGTCATACAAAAAAAACCAGAAGTTAGAATGTTTACTCTAACTTCTGGGGCTCGCACCTTTTTTAAAAGTACTGCTTACACTTTTTAGAAGTTCCGGCGTTTCTTTCTCGTCTAATTCTAAAATATCATTATTACTGATTTTTTTCTATACATTCTCTTATTGCTTCAGAATGTGTTGTACTTATCTTAATAAAAAGCCTTCTTTGTGATCAGGCATAACCTCTTCTTCTATCTCTTTTTCATTATTAATCTGGTAATATTTATTTTTTCACTCTACTAAATCATGTCTAAATGCGTAAATAGCCGCTTGTGTTCGATCTTCTACTTGTAGTTTAGATAAAATATTAGATACGTGAGTTTTTACTGTTTTTAAAGTAATGAAAAGTGAATCAGCAATTTCCTGATTGGAATACCCTTGTGAAATCAATTGTAATACTTCTTTTTCTCGATTAGTTAAGTCATCATGCAAAACAACTTTTTGTTTCGTAGTTTCCCGATCCAAAATTTTTTCTGTAACTTCAGTTTCAAAGTATGGATCTCCATTATATGTAGAACGAATGGCTTCAGCAATTTCGCCCGCTGAAGATGTTTTTAAAAGGTATCCTGAAGCTCCTGCTTCCATAGCCGGGAAGACTTTTTCATCATCGATAAAACTAGTTAAAATGATAATTTTTGCTTCTGGCCATTCTTTTAAAATTTTTTGGGTTGACTCAATACCATCCATTACTTCCATCACCAGATCCATTAATATAATATCCGGTTTTTCTTTTAGTGCAATTTCAAATCCTTGCTGACCATCTTCTGCTTCTCCAATGACAGTAATATCTTCTTGTATAGAAAAATAAGAAGATAATCCTAATCGAACCATTTGATGATCATCTACTAGCAATAGTCGAATCATTTTTTTCCTCCTGCTATAATTGGTATGCTAATTTCAATACTCGTACCTTTATTGGGAAACGAGATAATTTTTACATTCCCGCCAATTCCATTGATTCTTTCACGTATATTTTCAAGACCATAGCTTCCAGATTTTTTAGAATTCATATCAAAACCTACACCATCATCTATCATTCTGAGTTGAACTGTTTCATGAACTTTTTTAAGATATACTTCCAGTTCTTCTGCTTTTGCATGTCTCAACACATTGGAAAGTAATTCCTGAACGATTCTAAACAAATGATCTTCTATTCCATCGGGTAAACTAACGTTTTCAATTTCAAAACGAATGTCCGTACTGATTTTTGTACAAAGTTCTTTTAATAATTGTTCAATTCCTTGCTTTAATGTTTTACCGTCCAATTTGACAGGTCTTAAGTGCAGAAGAAGTGCCCGCATTTCCGTTTGTGAATCATTAATGATTTTTTCAATTAAATCCAACTGTGTTTTAAACTTTTCATCCAATTGATCAGATTGCTGATTAACGGCACTCAGCATCATAGAGGCTGCAAATAACTGCTGACTTACAGAGTCATGTAACTCTCTAGCAATTCTATGTCGTTCCTGCTCAAGAATTTCAATTTTTGTTTCATTACTCATCTGAGTAGAACGTTGACTAGCGCTGATTGCTTCCTCTGCCATACGCATTAACTTCTCGTGAAGATTTATGAATTGGCGGTCTATTTCTTTATTCACTTGTAATGGGGTATCTAATGAGTACATATCTAAAAATATAGAAGCAGAATAATGTCCTTTTGACATCATTTTAAGACCTTCTTCTACTTTTTTCAATTTCTTTCTTTCAAATGATTTCATATATGTCAGCATAATAATTGTTAAAAAAACAGAAAAGAAAATTAAGTAAAAAATTAGTGGAAATCCCGAGAATCTATACTCAAAAATCATATAAAACCAATTTTCATCTGTAAAGGTAAAGCAGATGAATAAAGTAAATACAAAGATCAATAAGAAAAATAAGAAAAAATATTTAGAAAATTCAGTGGCATTTTTTCTCATAAAAATACCACCTCTACTTCGCCTACTAATACGTTCAGCACGACTTTGATTTTTCTTGAACTCAAATGATAAGAAGGAGATTGCCATTTTAGTGTTTCATTTTTCAAGTCCAGTTCATCATGAGCCACTTTGACTTTACCAAGCAATAATGATATATCTAATGAAACTCCAACTTCGTCAGGAATAAGTATCTTAGTTTCACCGATCCCTTTTCTTATCAAGACGATATTTTCCTGTTTAGGTAGAATGGTATTACCTAGGTCAATAACTGTATCGCCAATTATTTTAGTAAAGTTTATATCATCCCATTCATAAATATCATAGCCAATCGAATCATCACCAAACCATTTTTTTCTAGACATTTGCACAGTTTCTTCTTCGTGTTCTTTAAACTGTACAGCTACATATTCCTTTTCTCGCCATTTAGTCTGCTTTTTTGTAAGAGGATCTTTGACAGTCTTAAACATTCGGTGATCTTCTCCGACTTTGAAAATCAATAAGACAATCAAAATGACCCATGCTGCGCTAGTAAACAGAATAGAAAGGAAGAATAATATAAGCCCCAGCCAAAAAAGATTACCTTGCTTCTCATGAGATTTAAAAATTCTATCAGAAAAAAACATTAATAGGATGCTCCCTATTAATAAAATGAGAATCAGCGGATCTGTTACAAGATCATAAAGTAACCAAATCCCAAGCAAACCCATGATTATCTTAAATATTGGACGATTCATTTTACATGCTCCTAGCTATTCTATAGTAATTATAGTATAGCGAATATATCTGATAATAGCATTACTTGAAAGCAAAAATCAGTCTAAAGTATGATTTTTGAAATAAATAAAAAAAGATCAAAAGACAGCATAAACTATCTTTTGATCAGGCTCTTTCTTATTTTAAAATACTTTTGTAATTTCAACTTCCATTGAACCACCAGGAGTTTCAATAGATACTTTTTCTCCAACTTTTTTTCCTAAAAGTGCTTGAGCTATTGGAGATTCATTTGAAATCTTACCAGAAAAAGGATCTGCTTCAGCTTTTCCTACGATTGTATATTCTTCATCAATACCATCTGGTAATTCTTTAAATGTTACTGAACGACCAAGTGAGACTTCATCTGCTTTTGCTTTAGAATTATCAATAATTTCAGCATTTTGCAGCATGTTTTCTACAGTGCTGATACGCCCTTCAATAAATGCTTGTTCATCTTTTGCAGATTCATATTCAGAATTCTCAGATAAATCCCCGAATCCTCGAGCAATTTTAATTCGTTCTACAACTTCTTTTCTTTTTACTGATTTCAATTCGTTTAATTCGTTCTCCAATTTTTCTTTACCTTCTAAAGTCATTGGATATACTTTTTCTGTCATCAAATGCTTCACCTCATATATTAAAATAATATTCAAACAAAAAATCTTGTATCTGAGCGTAACCTTTTATTGTAGCTTTCGATTCAAACTCTGAGTTTGTAATCTCAATGGAAACAAGATACCACGAACTTAACATCTTGTAAAGCGTTTTGTTAGTATATTTTAAACATAGATTGTTTATTATAGAGATCGTTTTTTAAAGATTGTATCAATTTTTGTGGTCATCAAGTCTATCGCTACCTGATTCCTGCCACCTTCTGGAATAATAATGTCCGCGTACTTTTTGGTAGGTTCAATAAATTGTGTATGCATCGGTTTAACAACTCCCAAGTATTGCTCAATAACATGATCTAATGTACGAGCACGCTCTTCAATATCTCTTTTAATCCGACGAATTATTCTAATGTCATCATCTGTATCGACATATACTTTAATATCCATCATTTCACGGAGCCTCGGATCTTCTAAAATAAGTATTCCCTCTAAAATAATGACTTCTTTAGGTTCTTGAACAATAACTTCATTGCTTCGAGTATGTTTTGTATAATCATATACAGGCTTTTCGATCGTTTCATAATTGAGCAGCTTATATAAATGCTTAATCAGTAAATCTGTATCGAAAGCAAACGGGTGATCATAATTCGTATTTAATCGTTCTTCAAAGTCTAAATGGTCCTGGTTTTTATAATAAGAGTCTTGTTCCAACATCATAATAGATCTCCCAGGGAAATGATTATAAATCGCCTGACTAACACTTGTTTTCCCGCTACCTGACCCTCCCGTAACGCCTATTACAATTGGTTTTGTCTTCTTTTCCATGTCAATTTTCCTTTCAGTTGAACGCCCATTGATCACTAAAGGGGCGTTTTGTTCTTAATAAAAGCACTGAGCCGAATAGACTCAATGCTTTTAATTTAATTCAGCTTTTAATTCTAAATGCTGTTCGTATGTTTCCGAAAAATAGACTTTTTGTGTAGATAATTCAGCTATAAAGTACATATAATCTGTTTCAGCAGGATAGACACTCGCATAAATAGAATCTTCAGACGAACTATTTACCGGTCCTGGTCCAAGTCCTGTATGCTTATAAAGATTATATGGAGAATCAACTTCTAAATCATCATAAGTAATCTGCTCTTTGTGTTCCCCCAAAGCATATATTACACTGATGTCTGTTTGAAGCGGCATACCGACTGCTAGTCTATTATAGAAAACTCCAGAAATGAGCTTTCTATCTTCAGCTGTAACGCCTTCTTTTTCAATATAAGCAGCCATCGTTAAAATGTCATGGACTGATGACTCTTGCGTTTCAATCTCAGCATAATACGCTTGCATCGTTTGGTCCATTCTCGAAAGCATTTGTGTGACAAGATCTTCTAAGGTAGTATCTTCGTAAATTTCATACGTAGCCGGATATAAATATCCTTCTAGAGTATATAAAGTTTCTTCTCGTACTTGATAAGCATTATCCAGCAGCTTTGGAAATTCATCACGTTTCTCTTGAAGAAATTCTTCACTTTGTACAAGCTCAAAAAATTCATCTTGCGAATAATCAGTTTCATCCTCAATCACATTAGCAATTTGGTCTAACGTATATCCTTCGGGGATTGTTAAACTCCCGGTGGATTCTTCTGTGATCGGTGAGCCACCTTCCTTTAGACTCTGAACAATTTCATCTACTGATAATGAAGGAGAAAAAATATAATGTCCAGCTTGAAAGCCTTCTTCGCCATTGAATCTTAGATGATAGTTGAACACAAATGCACTATTAATGACGCCTTTTTCTTCTAGAATACGTGCAATATCTGTACGGGAAGAGCCTATTGGGATTTCAACTGGTATTTCTTCTGTACTATTAGGGTCTAAAGGTTCTAAAGATGAGGTGTAGTAGTGATAGCCAGAAAAACCTAGAATGATAATCAAGGTGATCAAAATAGCTACAATACTCAGCACTATTTTACGTACAGTATGCTTTGATTCCTGGTCAGGCATATTTGATCCATTCCTTTTTTAAAGTGTTTATATCCTTTTCATTATACACAATCCACTCTAAATATTAAAGAAAAAATTTGTTATACCGCTGTAAAATCATTTTCATTGCAAAAGGTTCAATCAATTTGATTTCTTTATAACTTAAATATCTATCTCAATACAAAATAAAATAGTCATTAGAAATCTGAATTAGCATTTCGGATGACTATTTTATATACAAATCAGTTTATTGTTCTTCTTCCTCTTCAATAAATGTATTTAAAACTTCTTCAATCATTTCCCATTCTTCGTCTGAATCAATTGCACTTAATGTGCCTTCTAATCCACCATCATTTTCAGTATATGAAAAAGCAGAAAGTTCTACTTCTTCTCCTTCGCTTGTTCCAGCAGGATATACAAGAACATATGATTTTTCAAAGTCGTCTGAATCAAAGGTAAAAAGAATTTCATATAGTTCTTCGTTACCTTCTTCATCGATTATTGTAATATGTTCATGATCATGATTATGTTCGTGTTCGTGTTCGTGTGACATTTTATCATCTCCTAATTATTATTCGATTGGCGATCTAAGTAACCTTGTAAAATCATTACAGCAGCTAACTTGTCAATGACCATTTTCCTTTTTTTTCTTGATGTATTACCTTCTTCAATTAACATACGATTGGCTTGCATTGTAGTCAACCGCTCATCTTGATACTCTACTGGAAGATGAAAGGTCTCTTCTAAAAGGTTACCATAACGATACGATGCTTCTGCCCTTGGACCTATCGTACTATCCATATTCTTAGGTAATCCCACAATGAATTTTTCTATTTCGTAAGTTTTTACAAGATCCGACATTCTTTCAATTCCAAACTCTTCTTTTTCTTCATTTATTTTAATGATTTCTATTCCTTGTGCAGTCCATCCAAAGGGATCGCTGACAGCGACTCCCACAGTCCTAGATCCTACATCTAATCCCATTATACGCATTTAATTAGTTGTCACTTTCTAGATACTTCGTCATCAATTCTTCCAAAATCTCATCTCTTTCATGCCTTTTGATTAGATTTCTAGCATCGTTATGTCTAGGGATATAAGCTGGATCTCCAGACAACAGATAACCTACGATTTGATTGATAGGGTTGTATCCTTTTTCTTCAAGTGCTTTATAAACAATTCGTAATGTATCTTTCACATTATGTTCGTCGTTATTATTCACGCTAAATCGTACTGTATGATCATTTGAAGTCATAAATTCCCCTCCGTACTTCATAAGCATAATTTGACTGATGATTGTTTTTAGAGATAAAGCTTATGTGTTGTTATTTTACAAGAAAATAACCCAAAGTACAATGACCAATAAACCGATTTATCCAAACAATCAGCAATCATTTACTAGATTCTTACTTTCTAAACTTCTGTTCTGCTTAGAAAGCAAGAATTCTTATAATAAGCAATAACTAATTTTCAATTTCAGCTATTTACTTTGATCCAGTTACTTACGGTATCCAATGCTTGAGACAGTCCTTCAGGATTTTTCCCTCCTGCTTGTGCCATATCCGGACGGCCACCACCACCGCCACCCACTAACGGTGCGATTGACTTGATTAAATCTCCAGCTTTAAGACCTTTATTGACTGCATTATTGCTCATTGAAACAATTAAATTTACTTTATCCTGTTTTTTCAAACCTAATACTAAGATATCAGAATAGTTTTCTTGTTTCCATTTATCAGCTAATTGTCGCAACTGGTTCATATCTTTCACTTGAACTTCTTGAGCGATATAAGTGATACCTTCTACGTTATCTATCTGAGAGAACACATCATCAGCTTGAACATTTGCCAGTTTAGAGCTAAGAGACTCATTCTCTTGTTTCAGATCTTTAAATTCTTGTTGCAGCTGTCCTAATTTATTCGGTAATTCTTCTACAGACTGAGCTTTTAGTTGATCACTGACATGCTGTAAAACAGATAGTTGATTTTCGATCCATTTGTAATAACCTTCGCTTGTTCTAGCAATAATTCTTCTAGTTCCAGCTCCAATACCTGATTCAGAAATAATCTTGAATAATCCTATATCAGATGTGTTGGATACATGAGTACCTCCACAAAATTCTTTCGAATATTCTCCAATCATTACGACTCGAACTTCGTCTCCATATTTTTCACCAAACAAAGCCGTTGCTCCTAATTTTTTTGCTTCTTCGATTGAAGTAACTACAGTGGTGACTGGAATAGAATCGAAAATTCTCTGATTTACAATTGTTTCCATTTGTTTAAGTTCATTGTCAGTTACTTGACCAAAATGCGTAAAGTCAAACCTTAACTGATCAGGTGTCACTAGTGAACCGGCTTGATTAGCATGATTCCCTAAGACATCTTTTAAAGCTTGATGAAGTAAATGGGTCGCTGTGTGATTTCTCTCAATCAAATTACGACGTCGACGATCAACCTCTAAAGTATAAACCTCACCTTTTTTCAATAAAGCAAGTACTTCTACTTCATGTAAAGGTTGTCCTGCGGGTGCTGCTTTGACATTTGTAACAGTCGCTACAACTTCGCCTAGTTTATTTTTAATAGCACCAGTATCTCCGATCTGCCCGCCTTTTTCAGCGTAGAATGGCGTTATATCAAATACTAAGCGAACTTTTTCACCTTTTTCAACTGATTCTTTAAACTCATCATCAGCTATTATTGTTTCTAATGTTCCTTCAGTTTTAATATTACCATATCCAATAAATTCACTATCATCTTTCAATTTTGATAATAAATCGCTTTGCACAGACATTGAGCCTTCTTCATTACGAGCTGATCGAGCGCGTTCTCTTTGTTTTTTCATCTCACTTTCAAAGCCTTCTAGATCAACTGTAAGATTTTGTTCTTCTGCAACTTCTTCAGTCAATTCAATTGGAAATCCAAAAGTATCATATAATTGGAAAGCGGCTTCTCCACTGAGAACAGTTTCGCTTGCTTTTTTCATTTGTTCTGTTATTTCATTTAAACGACTAAGTCCTTCTGCCAGTGTTTCATGGAACCGTTCTTCTTCGTTTAAGATCACTTTAGTTATAAACGGCGTTTTTTCAAGAATTTCAGGATAATGTTCCTTCATTATTTCTCCAACTACTGGAACAAGTTTAGTTAAAAACGGCTTCTCAATTCCTAATTTACGACCATGCATAATCGCACGACGCAGCAAACGACGCAGTACATATCCTCGACCTTCATTTGATGGCAACGCTCCATCTCCAATCGCGAACGATATTGCACGCACATGGTCTGCTATAACTTTAAAACTCGTTTGTTTTTCAGAACCTTTATCATAGGTAATTCCAGAAATTTCTTCTACTTTATTGATAATTGGCATGAACAAATCAGTTTCAAAATTCGTTGGTACATTTTGGATGACTGAAAGCATACGTTCAAGCCCCATGCCCGTATCAATATTTTTATTAGGTAATGGATCATAAGTATCATCGGGTTTATGATTGAATTGAGAAAATACTAAATTCCATATTTCAAGCCATCTTTCATTTTCTCCTCCAGGATAATTTTCAGGATCGTCTTCAGACAGGTCGTTGAACGCAGGTCCGCGATCATAAAAGATTTCTGAATTTGGACCACATGGACCTTCTCCGATATCCCAGAAGTTTCCTTCCTCTTCTACGATATGATCTTCATCTAGTCCGACTTTTTCATGCCAGATTTTATACGCTTCTTTGTCTTCCGGATAAACTGTAACATATAACTTATCTGGATCCATTGCTATCCATTTTTCATCCGTTAGAAATTCCCATGCCCATAAAATGGCTTCTTCTTTAAAATAATCTCCAATAGAAAAATTACCAAGCATTTCAAATAAGGTATGATGTCTAGCTGTCTTACCCACATTTTCAATATCATTTGTTCTAATACTTTTTTGAGAACTAGCTAACCTTGGATTGCTTGGTTTAACTGATCCATCAAAATACTTTTTCATTGTTGCCACACCTGAATTAACCCACAACAGTGAAGGATCATCTATTGGGACAAGTGAAGTACTTTTTTCAACTTTATGATTCTTTTCTGCAAAAAAATCAAGATATAACTGTCTAAGTTCAGAACTGTTTAACTGCTTCATATAATATTTCCTTTCTTCTTTCATTTATATATTTTTCAACAAAAAAACTGAATAATCCCATTGCTCACAAGGACGTCTGTACGCGGTACCACCTTGATTGCAATGACACTATCCAGTCTGTCATTACCTCTTAAGTCTTGTTAACGCCAAGAAACGGTATGATTTCTCATACAAGTAAAATTAGGGAGCGAATGACGTGCACTACTGATCCCATTTCACCTTTGCAAGGATCTCTCTAAAATAGCTGAATTCGTCATATATCCTAAAGTTCGAATAAAATGAGTATAGCTTAGTTTAAAAGCATAGTCAACCCATTATTTTGTCAATAAATCAATGGATTTAACTTAAAAGTTCGAATCTTCCGTGCTGAATTGTTTGTGTAAAGAGAAACCACGTCCTAACACTTCACTAGCACTCATTGCTACTACAAAAGCATCCGGATCAACCTCAAGTACCGTTTCTTTCAGGAGAGTAAATTCTCTTTCCTGGATGACAACCATTAACATATCTTTTTCAGTATTCCCATATCCACCACGTACACCTAAGTTTGTTACGCCTCTTTCAAGAGTGTGCAAAACCTCACGCTTAATTTCTTCAGGGCTATCTGAAATGATAAATATGTTTTTGTTCCGATTAAATCCTAATTGAACCAAATCAATTGTTCGAGAAATCAAAAATAAAGAAATCAATGAGTACATTACAGTTTCGGGATCAAATACAACCAGAGCTAAGAAAATAACAAAACCATCTACTAAAACTGTACTAATTCCAAGCTGTAAATGCGCAAATTGATATAATATTTGAACAATTATACTCGTTCCGCCCGTTGATGCTTTAGCTCGAAATACAATTCCTAATCCTAATCCTGTAAAAACACCTCCAAAAACAGCTGCTAAAAATGGATCATGCGTCAAAGGAGCTAGATCACCTAAAAACATTAGATAAAAGGGTAATAACAAACTTCCTAAAATCGTTTTATAACCTGCAGCTTTTCCTAATAGGACAAAACATAAAATTAATAATGGAATATTTACAGAATATTGAAAGATTGCAGGGTCAAAGTTATATAGATTATTGGCTATAATCGACAAGCCAGATACCCCACCAGAAACAATATCGTTCGGCAGCAAAAATACTTGGAAAGCCACTGCTGTGATTAAACAGCCGATAACAATATAAACGTAATCAACTGCATCTAATGTAAAACGCTTTGCTAATTTAAACATTTATTTCCTCCTTCAATAACCTTTGTTCGAGTCATTCTATCATTACGCTAAGCCCTTTAACAACCATGATTGCGTATTCATGAGTAAATTATCATCCATAACCGATTAATAGATACTTTTTTATATATAATAATTATCGTATACTAATATTAATTTACGAATTGGAGAATCCCTATGACCTTACCAATACATCTAGTATTTATTATAAATGAGCACTCAAGAAATGGTAAATTTTTTTCAAAAAAATTACCTGATATCATGAAATCCTATTCCTTGACTTATGAAGTACTTAAGACATCAAAGGATGATTCTTTTAAAAAATCTGCTATTGCTTTACTAAATTCCTTAAACGACTCATCAAGGTTAATTGTAGCTGGAGGAGACGGAACTTTGAATGCAGTCATAACTGTACTTGAGTCTTTGAATTTAAGTACAACATTAGGCTACGTTCCTACTGGTTCTGGAAATGACTTTGCTCGCTCACATCAACTATCATTTGATTACAGACAAGCAATAGAACAAATTGTTCATCAAGAAGAAGCCACAATATTAGATACTCTGGTTATTAGCCAAGATGATTTAACTCTGAATGCCATTAACAGTTTTGGTATCGGACTAGATGGTATGGTTAATTATTCACTAGAAAATTCTAAAAATAAAAAAAGGCTTGGTAATTTTTCGTATTTTGCTACTATCCTTTCCGCATATTTTTCGCAAAAAAGTTTTGATGTAACAATCAAACAAAATAATCAGATAATGTACTTCCCGGAGGTTCTGCTAATCGTATGTGTAAATCATAAGTTTTTTGGTGGAGGAATCCCTATCCACCCTCAAGCAGTTCCAACTGACGAACTAGTCAATATTATTATTGCTGAAAAAGTTTCATTTTTTGAATTGATTACTCTTTTATTAAAAGTTCTAATCAATCAAAGTCACCTTTCTCATAAAAAGCTGCATTCTTTCAATGGACCTGCTTGTACAATCATACTTGATTCGCACCAGTACGGTCAAACTGACGGAGAATGGATAAAGGTTCATGGAAACTATAAAATCCAAACAAAAAAAAGAGCATTTTGGATTTAAATCATATTAAAAGCATAAAGTGACCAATTTTATCAAAAATTGGTCATTTTATGCTTTATAACGTATAAGGTGATAAGCCTGACATTCCAACTAGAGGATCTACTACATTATTTTCAATCATAAGCGGCGTCAAAATTTTAGTTTGCACAGTTTCAGTGTCTGAATCATTTATTTTATACTCTTCTGGTTCATCAGGTATTTCTTCTTCCACTTCTTCGATAAGGCCTGTTAACTTACTGTCTGTTTTTTGTTCAGTGAGTAATCTTTGTTTAAGAGTCGTTTTCCTCAACATACTTGTTGACTGTAGACTTTGCCTATATGCATCTTCTTCACCACAGAGTATCAAAAACTGACTAGCTCTAGTAACCGCTGTATATAATAAATCTTTCTTTAACATTCTTCTATAGCCGTTAACCATAGGTAAGATTACCATATCATACTCACTTCCTTGAGCCTTATGGATCGAACAACAATAGGCTAAAGTCAATTTGTTCCATTCATTGCGCAAGTATGTTACTTCATTACCTTCAAAATCAATAACCAGATTGTCGGTCTTTGTTTCAGATTCCTTAGATGGAATAATTCCGGTAATAATACCCATATCCCCGTTAAAAACATTTCTTTCTGGATCATTGACTAGTTGAAGTACTTTGTCTCCAATTCTATAAACATTGTCTATAAATTTAACTTCTTTTTTTTCATTATGTTCATTGGGATTAAACAAGTTCTGCAAATGCTTATTTAATACATTGATTCCTGCCGGCCCTTTATACATGGGGGCTAACACTTGGACTTCTTGTGCTGTATATCCTTTAGAAATCGCTTTGGTCACGACTTGAGTAATTACATCTAAAACTTTAGATGTTGTACACGGAAAAAAGCTACGATCTTTTTTCTTATCTTTAAAATCATCTGGTAACTGATTCTCTTTTATTTTATGAGCTAATGGTATAATCGAAGAATCATTTCCTTGGCGATAAATATCTTTTAGTTCACTTTTTGGAATAACTTCACTTTCCAGAAAATCTCTCAAGACTTGTCCGGGTCCAACAGAAGGAAGCTGATCTTTGTCTCCAACCAAAATGACTTGCATATCATTAGGAATAGACTTGAAGAGCTGATACGCAAGCCAGGTATCTACCATTGACATCTCATCAACCACCAAAAGCTTCCCTTTTAAGTTTCGATCTGAATCATCAAGGCTTTCTTCATCATCCATCGCAGTTAATCCTAATAGGCGATGGATCGTAGAAGCAGGTAGTCCTGTTGTTTCTTTCATTCTTTTAGCTGCTCTTCCTGTTGGGGCTGCTAAAAGAATAGGAAATGCCTCATCTTTGTAATCAGAAGGATCTAATGAAAGATCATTTAATTCAGCAAATAGATTAACAATCCCATTCAATACTGTCGTTTTCCCTGTGCCCGGTCCACCTGTCAGTAAGAACACTGGAGAATGTAATGCTCTGTCAATCGCCGATTTTTGAGAATCTCCATATTCGATTCCCATCGCTTTTTCTAAATGACTCAGTTTCTTTTCGATTTTTTTTGAAGAAATTTCAATTTTATCTGAATAACTAAGTAATCGTTCGACTGCTGTAGAAATTCCCCACTCAGAAGCAAACAGTGAGGGGATATAAAAACGGTCTTCATCTTGGATAATCTCTTGCTGTCGAACTAATTCAATTACATTATCCGCTACTGATTCCGGTTCAATAATAAAGGGTCTACTTTCTTCCAGCACCTTTATACTTCTGGTGAGTAGCGGCTTACTTAAAGTAAACGTATCTCCCTCGCTAATGGTCAGTTCCTGAATTGAATAAAGAATGCTTGCTTGTATTCTTTTTGGGGAATCAGGTTTTATACCAATTTCATCAGCTATAATATCCGCACGGTTAAACCCTATCCCTTCAATTTCTTTAATTAATTGATAAGGATTCTCTTGAATGATCGATAATGTCTTGCCTTCAAATTTCTGATAAACTTTATAGGCTAACTGATTGCCTAATCCGAACTTGTTCAAGGCTAGAATTACTCGCTGCATCCCCTGTTCTTTTTCGAGAACATCCATTATCATCTGTTTCTTTGTCTGATTTAACCCAGCTACTTTATCTAAATGATTCGGATCATCTAGTATCAAATCCAATACCCCTTCGCCCAGAGTACTGACAATGCTTTCAGCAGTTTTCTTACCGATACCTTTGAATCGGCTGCTGGATAAGTAAGAAACTACCGCCTGAGCGCTGGAAGGCTGTTTTTTTGCATAACGATCTGCTAGAAACTGTAAACCGTATTTGGGATGATCAGTCAATTTACCATAAAATTGATAAGTTTCTCCTTCGGTTATCTGCCCGAAATTTCCTGTGATCACAATTTGTGTTCCATCGTAAGTAGTATTAGTTTCTGACAAATCAACTAGCATGACTTTATAGAAATTAGAAGGATTAGAAAAATAGATCGCTGACACTTCTCCAACTATATACTTCTCTTGGTTTTCTTCTAATTGAAGTGTTTCGTTTTCCATATTTTTCCGCCATCCTTTCGCTCTGTCTATTTTAACGAAGTCTACGTGGTTTTTCTAGTCTTTATATTTAAAATAAATTTAGAGTACCTATGTAAAAAAGAGACAAATGAACGATCATTCGTCTCTTTCTCTTGTTAGAGTTTATTAAACGTATTGTAGTTCTTTTTCTTTGCTGTAAGCAGCATCGATTGTTCCGCCGCCAATACATTCATCTCCATCATACAATACAATTGCTTGCCCTGGAGTGATTGCACGAGCCGGTTCATCGAATTCGATTTGTGCTGTATTACTTTCTTTATCTAAATGAACTGTAACACCCACATCGGTTTGTCTATATCTGAATTTGGCTGTACAGTGGAAAGTAGCTGGTTTTTCTGAATGATTTGTAAATGAAAAATCACTTGCATTTAAATGAGTTGCATATAATACAGGATTTTCATATCCTTGTCCTACATATAATTCATTTTTAGCAAGATCTTTCCCGATCACGAACCATGGTTCATTAGATGTACCATTACCACCGATTCCCAAGCCTTTTCTTTGACCGATCGTATAATACATAAGACCGTCATGCTGCCCCATTACTTCACCATCTAAAGTCAACATTTTACCTGGTTGAGCAGGCAGATAATTCATCAAGAATGTTTTAAAGTCTTTTTCGCCGATAAAACAAATTCCTGTCGAATCTTTTTTCTTAGCTGTCGCAAGATCTGCTTCTTCAGCGATTCTCCGCACTTCTTTTTTATCCATTTCTCCAAGCGGAAACAATACTTTTGATAATTGTTCTTGAGATAATTGATTTAAAAAGTAAGTTTGATCTTTATTATTATCAATCCCTCTAAGCATATGAGTAACTCCATTTTCATCTCGAGTTACGCGAGCATAATGACCTGTTGCAACATATTCTGCCCCTAGTTCCATTGCATAATCAAGGAAAGCTTTAAATTTGATTTCTTTATTACACATTACATCAGGATTTGGTGTTCTTCCTTTTTTGTATTCATCCAAGAAATAGGTAAATACTTTATCCCAATATTCTTTTTCAAAATTGATAGAATAATATGGAATACCAATTTTATTTGCCACTAACGCAACATCTTTATAATCTTCCGTTGCTGTACAAACGCCAAATTCATCCGTATCATCCCAGTTTTTCATGAAAACTCCAATTACATCATAACCTTGTT
Organism: Marinilactibacillus sp. 15R; assembly: GCF_001895285.1. Classification (NCBI taxonomy): domain Bacteria; kingdom Bacillati; phylum Bacillota; class Bacilli; order Lactobacillales; family Carnobacteriaceae; genus Marinilactibacillus; species Marinilactibacillus sp. 15R. The sequence goes on along the minus strand of NZ_CP017761.1, from coordinate 1,621,578 downwards.
CTTTTAAAAGCAAGGCTGTTACTGAAGAATCCACTCCTCCGCTCATTCCGACAACGACTCTAGTTTTCGAGTTGTCAGTCATAAAATCACCATCATTTCAGTTTAGATTCTGAACTATACACGAATTGAAGGTTCGTAAGTTTCAGTCTGTTCCATTATACTTACTTAAAGAAAGAAATCAAGTTGTATTAAGGTCTTTTAATACAACTTGATCCCATTATAGTCTTTTTATGCTCTTTCTAAAACATTTTCTTCTAAAAATGTATTGAATATTCCTTCTACCATTATCCTTGCTTGTTCCTGATTCTCATCTTTATAAATATCAATCTTTTTCAGTCCATTGTTGGAAACCGTTACGATTTTCAATTCACTTAAATCTTTGGAAATTGTAATTTTCAGCTTTGGCGCTGCTTTATCAGTGACAAGCCTACTTAGTGTTCTTTCATAAGTAAAGGATCCATTTTTATTTTCTAAAAACCCATGATCCTTTAATGTATATCGTTTTGCTTCTGAGCTAACTTTATATTTATCTTTACTCCCTAACAATCCATCCATCGGCTTTGTAGCCATAATAAAATTCCTCCTTTTTTGGTTTCATTTCAATTTAAGCTAATTACTTTAAACGTTTAATAATGTTTGAAAGTTCAATAACAACATTTTCGATGTCTTCTTCAGTTGTACCCAGTCCTAAACTGATCCGAACTGTTTCGCTTATAGCTGGATGATCTACTCCAAACATTGCACTCAAGACATGACTAGGATCCACGTTACCAGCTGTACAAGCTGAACCTGTGGAAACTGCAATTCCTGCCAAGTCTAAATGAATCAACAATCTTTCTGCATCGATTCCCTTCAAATGTAAACTAACTATATGCGGCAGTGATGAGTCATAGGATCCATTAATTTCTAAGTCTACTCCTGCTTGCTTAAGGTTGTTAACAAGTTTTTCTTTAAGCTTACGATAATAGGCATTACGCTGTTTTTTATCTTTCATCATCAATTCAACAGCTTTTTGAAAGCCAATAATTGCGGGGATATTTTCTGTTCCAGCTCTTCTTTTTGTTTCTTGTTCTCCGCCTAGTATTAGGCTGGGTAACTTAATATTTTCTCTGCAATATAAAAAACCGATCCCTTTTGGTCCACCTATTTTATGAGCTGATACTGATAAAAGATCAATATTCATTTCGTCAACATCAATATCTTGAGATCCATAAGATTGTACAGCATCAGTATGAAAAACAACTGCGGGATTGCTGTTTTTTAATATAGAACCAATTTCTGCTATGGGCATAATAGATCCTACTTCATTATTTCCAGACATAATGGATACTAAGATCGTATCATTTCTTAAAGCTGCTTTTACTTGTTCTGCGCTAACAAATCCATCTTTATCTGCTGGCAAGTAAGTCACATCAAAACCCTTTGATTCAAGGTATTTCATAGGTTTTAATACCGCTTCATGCTCGATATTCGTTGTAATAATATGTTTTCCTAAAGATTCATATTTTTCTGCCGTTTTTAAAATGGCTGTATTATCACTTTCAGAACCACCACTGGTAATGATGATTTCATTTGATTTTGCGTGAATACTCCTTGCAAAAATAGCTCTTGCTTCATCCAAGTATCCTCTGCTTTTTCTTCCAAATTGATGGATACTAGAAGCATTTCCAAAAGTAGTCTGCATTGCTTCGCTCATAACTTCTATTACTTCTGGGTACATGGGACTTGTAGCTGCATAATCTAAATATATTGTACTTTCCATCTCTCCACATTCTTTCTATATTCTTCCTGGTTTCGATTTAATACAATTCTGGAAATAGCATTTCTAAAATGTCTCTGGTCAATCTTCTACCTTTTCCTTCGGTGACAAAAGCATGCATATGCATAGCAGGATTGAAATTTGATTCAATTACAGTATAACCTGGATCCTCTGGAGTACTTGGTTTAGTGTAATCAGGAATAATCAGATCGATTCCTGTAACTTTCACTCCCAGTGGTACTGCCATTCTTGATGCAAGTTCTTTATAACTTGAATGCATTTTATCTGTATAATCTATTGAGTCTCCACCAGTTGAAATGTTTGAATTCTCTCTAAGGTAAACGATTTCTCCTGATTCAGGTACACTGTCGAATGTATATCCTTGTTCTTTTAAAGTCAATGCTTCAACATTACCAAATTTTATCTTTTCAAGAGGCGCTCTATGGTTTGTTCCTCTAAGCGGATCCATATTTTTTTGTTCAATCAGCTCTCTAACCGTCTGTCTGCCGTCTCCTTTTACGTTTGCCGGAACTCTATGCAGCACAGCTTTCACTTTTCCATCTAATATGAAAAAGCGATATTCCGTTCCAGTTGCAAATTCTTCAACTAGTATGGCTGTATCTTCTTTGAAAGCAATTTCCAGTGCTTCTTTAAAATCTTCTTCTTGAGGAGAGTTCTTAAATATCGAAATACCTAATCCATAGTTTGTTGATTTTGGTTTTACCACGACTGAACGATTCTTAAACTTATAATACGCTGCTGTTGCTTCTTCTAAAGATTGGAACTCTTCACCATCTGGAACATTAAAACCTTTACTCTTTAATATTTTTTTCGTTACCGTCTTATTTTCCATGATCCAGTGAGAAATATAGGTATCTTTGGCGGTCATGTTAGCATTTTTTACATATTCTTCATGACTTTTATACTGCAATTTCAAGAATTGATCATTTTCATCCAATACTTCTACTGTTATTCCTTTTTGAAGAGCATCAAACAGGAGTAACTGTGAAGACATCTCCATTCCTTCAAATCCATTTAGTAAATACGGTTTTTCCTTTGCTTCTTGCTTATACTGAGTACCAAGTTTTCGTCCTACTTTTAAATACTGATCGACTGAATCAATCTGTTGGGTCAATCGGGCTGCTAGTGTTTGAGATGGATCTTCTAAGGCCGCAATAGCCTGGTCAATGACTTCAAAGTATTCAGATTCGACTTTTAATTCACTAGCTATTGCCTGCATCTCTTGTAAAAGTTCCATTCCTTCTTGATAATAAGCTGATTTAGCAAATGGATCTTCTGAAGCTGTCTGTTCGTTTTTTTCTGTACCTTCTTTGATTGCTTCTTTTGCTTTTGAATCTTCTATCCAAATCATTAAAATAGAAAACAGATGAATGAAGCGAGCTTGTTCATTTGTAATTCCAAGCTTACTATAAGGATTTAAATCGAACAGACGAAATTCAACGTATTCAATTCCCGTATGATTTAACTGATCAATTTTTTTAGCGTTTCCTCTCAAACGTGCAGCACCATAAAACTCTCGCTCTTCACTTAATGTACCTTCAGCTACTAATTGTTCAATATCATTGACGTAGTGTGCAACCTCATCATATCTTACAATCACATCAGTTGAATTATGATATCCCATCGAGCTATTTCGCACGCTTCTAACTGGTTTTGTTAATGGTATCTCTTCTTTTGCTTGTTCAAAAAAAGAGTGATGTGCAAATGGCGCAGCACCATATAAATAAGTCAATATCCATTGATATCTCAAAAAATTTCTTGTTAATTTTAAATGCAGTTCATTTTTCACTTCTTTAATTGAGTCATGTTCTCTCTGATGCTCAAATATGCTTTTAACAAATTGTTCTGAAAAAGAAAAATTATAATGTATCCCACTGATCAGCTGCTTTTTCTTTCCATATTTTTCGGCAAGTTTTTCTCTATACTCAACTTCCTTCTGATCACGAACTCTTATGATTGGAATCTGTTCTGTTTCCGGAAGACAAGCTGGCATACTGAATGGCCAGATATATTCATCCGATTCAACGGACCGCTGTACAACATCATTCAATGCATTTAGCCATTTAAATGTTTCTTTTAAAGATTGCTCGGGGGGAGTAACCAATTCTAATTGAGCTTCACTAAAATCTGTTTGAATATACGGATGATAAGAACGATCCCCTAACAATTCTGGATGGTCCGTTAGAGCAAGCTTTTGATTGTCGTCTACACGTATACCTTCTTTTTCAATTCCGAAGGTACCTTCTAAAACTAATTTTTCAAGTTTATTTGTCTTGATTATATCTTTAATATTCATCATTATTCAAACCTCATCTTTGCTTTCTTGGAGCTGATTCAACTTACATATTATCACAAAGTCTCTCATTGAGACAGTATAAGATTACAGATATCTCTATAACGACATGCAAACTTATGTTCAAATAAATAGAGATTCATTTAATACCGTGTTATACTAAAGATAAGATTAACAGAAAGGAGTCCTTGATTTGAGTCAACCCCTTGCATATCGAATGCGGCCAACTTCTATTGATACGCTTGTTGGTCAGGAACATCTTGTTGGTGAAGGAAAAATTATCTGGCGAATGGTTGAAGCTAAAAGATTATCTTCAATGATTCTTTATGGCCCCCCTGGGATCGGGAAAACTAGTATAGCTAGTGCAATCGCCGGGTCAACTAAGTACGCTTTTCGTATGCTTAATGCTGCGACAGATACAAAAAAGGACTTACAAATTGTAGCTGAAGAAGCTAAAATGAGCGGAACAGTTATCTTACTTTTAGATGAAGTTCATCGTTTAGATAAACCAAAGCAAGATTTTCTTTTACCGCATCTTGAAAATGGTCGAATCATCATGATTGGAGCAACTACTGAAAATCCTTATATATCGATTCATCCAGCAATCAGAAGCCGCTCCCAAATATTCGAATTGTATCCTTTAACAGAATCTCAAATACAATCGGCACTACTTCGTGCAATCGATGATACAGAAAAAGGATTAGGACACTTAAAACTAAAAGTTGAAGAGCAAGCTTTGAAACATTTATCCAGAGGTACAAACGGTGACTTGAGAAGTGCTTTAAATGCACTGGAATTAGCAGCTGAATCAACCAAGCCTATTGCAGATAAAATGATTCATATTACACTTCCAGTCATTGAAGAATGTTTACAGCGAAAAGTTCTAACGCATGATAAAGATGGTGATGCGCATTACGATGTAATCTCTGCTTTCCAGAAATCTATTCGAGGTAGTGACGTGCATGGAGCTCTTCATTACCTAGCTCGATTACTTGAAGCAGGCGAGTTACAGATTGTCTGCAGGCGTTTAATGGTGACCGCATATGAAGATATAGGTCTAGCGAATCCTGCCGGGTCAGCTCGAGCTGTAACAGCTGTACAAGCCGCTGAGAAGCTCGGTTTGCCCGAAGCTCGTATTCCGTTAGCAAACGCAGTAATTGAATTATCACTCTCGCAAAAGTCAAACTCAGCCATAATTGCCGTAGATAAAGCTTTAAGTGATGTGCGTAATGGTAAAAGTGGTCAAGTACCTAATCACCTTAAAGATTCTCACTATAAAGGTGCAAAAGATCTTGATCGTGGAGTTTCTTATAAGTATCCTCATAATTTTCCCGGGTCATGGGTCAGTCAACAGTATCTACCAGACACACTAAAATCTGAAACTTATTATTTACCGAATCCTTCTAGTAAATTCGAAGAAGCATTAGCAAAACAGTATGAGAAATTTAATCTTTAAATAAAAAAACGTTTGCTACTAGTAAATATTGTTTAAATAGTCTCATAAAGCTAAGTCTCCTAATTGACAAATTCTATCTACCATGCTATTATAAGGATAAGATTTCTGAGGTGTACGCGGTGTCGACTAACTGTGTTGACCGAACATTTTTATTTTTGAATCGGGATTCTAAAAGGAAAATTTATGACATGCCTTATCACTTGGACGTCAGATGTTTTTCTGGTGAAGCCCACCTGCTATTGTGCGGGTTCAACCAAATACGACAATCAACCGGCACCATCGGATTTCTTGTACTTAGATGTTCAAACCACCCTGCTTTCGTAGGGTGGTTTTCTATTTTTTTATTTATATTTATTCCTTATTAGTGTATATTACTAAAGAATTTCTAGTATAATAACAGTAAGAAAACTATTTAAAGGAGTGGAAATTATGTTACAAGAATACAAAAGAATTTTAGTCGCAGTAGATGGCTCCCAAGAAGCGGAGAAGGCTTTTCGAAAAGCTGTTGAAGTAGCTAAACGTAATAATGCATCACTTGTACTTGCTCATGTTATTGACACTCGTGCTTATCAGTCATTTTCTACATTTGATGGCTCGATCGCTGACAACGCCCGGGAAGAAGCAAAAAATATTTTAGAAGAATATAAGGAATACGCTAAAAAAGAAGGATTATCTGAAGTTGAAGTAGTCTTAGAGTTTGGGTCTCCGAAAGTTATCATAGCTAAACAGATACCTGAATCAGAAAATATTGATTTAATTATGTTGGGAGCTACCGGTTTAAATGCAGTCGAAAGAATATTTGTAGGTTCTGTTTCTGAATACGTCATCCGCCATGCAAGATGCGATGTCATGGTTGTTAGAACAGATTTAAAAAATGAAACAATTAAATAAATAAAAAAAACATTCTCCAAGATTCTGGAGAATGTTTTTTTACGTTCAAATAGCTTATTTAAGTTTTTCTACATCACGAGCAATCATTACTTCTTCATCAGTTGGAACTAATAATACTTTGACTTTAGAATCTTCTTTAGAGATAAAGCGTTCTTTTCCACGTACATTATTCTTCTCAGGATCAAGTTCCGCTCCCAAGAACGTTAGACCGTTTATAATATTTTCACGTGTTTCTACACCATTTTCGCCAATTCCAGCTGTGAAAACTATTGCATCCACACCATTCATAGTAGCTGCATATGAACCAATATATTTTCTTACGCGATCTTCAAAGATACGTAATGCTAAAGCTGCATCTTCATTGGTAGCTTCAGCGTCTTCTAAATCACGCATATCACTAGAAATTCCAGAAAGACCTTTCAGACCTGACTCATTGTTTAGAATATAAACCATATCATTTATATTTTCTATTCCTTCTTTTTCCATCAAGAATGGAAGTAAAGAAGCATCAATATCTCCAGATCGAGTCCCCATTGTTACACCTGCTAATGGTGTGAATCCCATTGAAGTGTCAATTGATTTTCCACCTTCAACAGCTGTAACAGATGCACCATTTCCTAAGTGACACGTAATGATTTTTAAATCTTCAATTGGTTTTCCCAACATATCAGCAGCTCTTTCAGCTACATATTTATGACTAGTCCCATGAGCACCATATTTACGTGCATTATATTTTGTATAATACTCTTTAGGGATGCTGTACATATAATTCACTTTAGGCATTGTCTGATGGAATGAAGTATCAAAGACAGCTACACTTGTGATGTCTGGCAAAATTTTACGGAATGCTTTTATTCCTGTTGCATTGGCAGGGTTGTGTAATGGTGCAAACTCAGATAAGTCTTCAATTTGCTTAATAACTTCATCATTGACTAGTGCTGAATCATCAAATATCTCTCCACCTGCAACTACGCGATGTCCTACTCCGGTAATCTCATCAAAACTTTCAATAATATTTAGTTCAGTAAGTTGTTTTAATAACATTTCAACTGCTAATTCATGATCATTAATATCCAGTACATCTTCATATTTTTTACCTTCACCATATTTGATTGTGAAAATCGAATCGTTTAATCCAATACGTTCTACGATACCAGAAGCTAGTACTTTTTCTTCAGGCATTTCAAATAATTTCCATTTCAAGCTAGAGCTTCCAGCATTTATTGCGATTGTTTTAGTCATCCAAGTCTCTCCTCTTTGTTTTTAAAATAATTCTTTAAACTGGGTTTGTTTCCATTGATTAATTTCTTTTAGAAATTCCTGCATTGCTGCAATATTTTTGAAATCCGGTGTGTTAGCTAATAAAACTTCTTTGGCTTGGGTTGTATTTTCACCTTTTTTTTGTACAATCAAGATTGATTTTCTTGATTGTTCTGTTTTGAATATTTCTTTTGGAAGAGTGATCATTCCTTGGAAATGACCAGCTTTTTGAATATAGGTTAATAATGACGTAGCCTCTTCAGTTTCAAAAATATTCGCTGGAACAAGATAAAATCCAAAACCGCCATCTTTAAGATACCTCATTCCTTGTTCAATCATTAAATGATGAGTGTAAGAATGTCCAGAATCAAATGATGTTTCATAGCCGCTGGCTTGTTCGTCAAGGGGATAATAGCCTACAGGCAAATCAGATACGATGCTATCTGCTGGATCAATCAGTAAATTGCTCAAGGCATCTTGATGAGTTAAGTTAACGGTCAAATTTTGTAAAGCAGCACTTACAGCTGCCAGCGATAATAATAAATCATCATTATCAATACCTGATAAATGAATTAATCTATTATCTTTTTTTAAAAAATAATAGATTGTATAAAGCAGGTTCCCTGTTCCTGCAGATAAATCTAATAAATGGTACGTTGTTGTTTTAGGGGGCGCAATGGTCTCAACTATGTATGCCATAAGTGAACCGATTGAATCAGGTGTCATTTGATGGTTTGGTTGTACATAGTCTTCTCGCATTCCTTTTAAAATAGAAAGTTGAATCCCTTGTCTTACTTCGCTAGGAGATATTTCAGAAAGGTCAAGCTGTTCATATATACTGTTCAGTTGAATTTGGGTTTCTCTTGAAGGTTTTCCTTCCATTACCCGAACAGTCTTGTTATCTAATAAATTTTCTCCTGTTTCAATCAGTGCTTCCAGGTAGGAAATTTGTAATTCCTCTTTTAAAACCTGAGAAGATTGATCAAGTGTTTGGTAGACAGTTTCAATTTGATCTGTCGACACCTTTTGCCCACCTTTCTATATCACTCTGCGTCTATATTCAAAAAATGACTGATTGTGTATTGGAATCGAGAAAATAATTTTTACACAATCTGCCTATTTTAAAAAAACACATCGTTTATAAGCTGAAATATTAATCTCTTTAACATACTTATTCTAACTGATTATTATGGTTTTCTCAAGGAATTTAGAAATTCAGAAACATGAAAAAAGAATCAAGACGGGTTTTATAAAAAATCCGCTTGATTCTTAAAATAATTTCTAATTGTTTTGTACCTAATTTGCTGATGAAGATAAAATAATCCTTTATCTTACCATCTTAGTTAGCAACTGGATAAACAGAAACTTGTTTTTTATTTTTACCTTTACGTTCGAAGCGAACAACACCATCAACTTTTGCAAATAAAGTGTCATCTCCGCCTTTTCCAACGTTTTCTCCAGGATAAATTTTAGTACCGCGTTGACGATATAAAATTGAACCACCTGAAACAACTTGGCCATCACCACGTTTAGCGCCTAAACGCTTAGATTGTGAATCACGTCCGTTAGTAGTAGATCCGCCACCTTTTTTATGAGCGAATAACTGTAGATTCATTTTCAACATTAGAATGCACCTCCATTATTATGATTTTTTTGTTTGATTTTTATATAATCAGGGGACTCTTCCTGTACACTTTTGAGTGATAACAATAAACTTTCCAATAAAATCTGTGCAGTATGTGACTGCTTTTCTGACTGACCATCTGGAAGTTTCATAGAGAGATATCCTCCCTCTTCTTCATCGATGATAATAGAAGGCGACAGTCCTGCTAATTCTATTATGCTATTTACTGTACCAATACTAAGCGCTGAAACTGCAGCACATACAATATCCTGTCCATAAGGTCCAGACTCTGCATGTCCCGAAATCTCAATAGAAATGATTTCATTATTCTTCAAACGGTTAAACTGCGCTTGAATCATGTAAATCCTTCTTCCACTTATTTAGTTTTGATCGAATTGATCATAACTTTAGTGTATGGTTGACGATGTCCTTGTTTAGAATGAGAGTCTTTTCTACGACGATACTTAAACGTAACTACTTTTTTAGCACGTCCTTGTTTTTCAATCGTAGCTTCTACTGAAGCTCCCTCAACTGTTGGAGTTCCAACTACTGCGTTGTCTCCTCCAACAAACAATACTTCTTCAAAAGTAATAGAATCTCCAGCTTCTCCGATTAATTTCTCAACGTAGACTGCTTTTCCTTCTTCTACTTTAATTTGTTTACCACCAGTTTTGATGATTGCATACATGTTTGTTGCACCTCCTTATTTAGTAAAGCATTTCTATATGCTTTCTATTGCACTTAGACTCGCCGTTATGAGTGACTTATTCAGTGCTTCAAAACTCAAAAACGAGCGGTTGTAGCTGTGGTGCCTCACAAATACAACATTAGTATTTTACCAGAACGAATGTGCAACGTCAATCATTATTTATTGAATAACTTTTGCCAGAAAGATTTTTTTTCTTCTTTCAGAGTCATTAACGGTACTGTTTCTCCAAGAATTCTTCTTGCTATGTTTCTATAACCTTGTGATGAAATATTATCCGGATCTAATGCGACTGGATTACCTTTATTAGATGAGCGAACCACTTCATCATCTTCAAAAACAATACCTAGTAGTTCTACGGATAAATGTCTAGTGATTTCATCAATATCCATGACTTCACCTTTTTGCATCATGCGTTTTCTAATTCTATTGATAACCAGTTTCGGTGAGCCGATCTTAGTCTGTTCAACTAAACCTATAATTCTATCTGCATCTCTGATGGCGGATATTTCAGGTGTTGTGATCAGAATTGCATCATCTGCTGCTGCAATCGAATTTTTAAATCCTTGCTCTATACCAGCTGGGCAATCTATCAGAACATAATCATAGTCTTTGCTTAATTCAGCAACCAGTTCAATCATCTGCTCTTCATTTATTACATTCTTGTCAGCGTTTTGAGCAGCTGGCAGCAAGAACAATTGATCATTAAATCTTTTATCTTTAATAATTGCCTGATGTAATTTTGCCCGACCTTCTATCACGTCTACGATGTCATAAATGATTCTATTTTCTAGTCCTAAGATAACATCCAAATTCCTTAAACCAATATCCATATCTACTAAACAGATTTTTTTCCCTTGCAGAGCCAATGCTGTTCCAATATTAGCGGTTGAGGTTGTTTTTCCTACTCCGCCTTTCCCTGAAGTTATGACGATGGCTTTACCCATTAATTAATCCTCCTGTAACATTTCCTAATTCCGGTCTCAAATTTTTAATATCACTTAGTGGTGATATTCTCAAAATATGTAAATCATCTAGATAAACAACCTCAACTGTGGAAGAGCCCTCGCTCACTTTTGTATCTGGCTGTTCAATCACATGAACATGATCTACTATTCGTACTTGGGCATCATAAGAGAAATTCGCTACGACTACTGAATCTTTTTTTCCTTTTGCTCCAGCATGTGCCGTTCCTCTTAAATCACCTAAAATGAAGATGCTTCCTGTTGCTTTAACAATACCACCAGGATGTACGCTGCCTACAAGCAGCAAGTCTCCTTCAGCTTCAATAATCTGACCACTACGGACTGTGCTGATCTGTAACTTGGTGCTGACTTCATTGTGCCACTTCAATGCACTGTCTATAGTTACTACTTCAGCTTCGATATTTTTTACTTTAAGATGAGATTTTTCTTCAATCAATGTGATTGTTGCATTTTTTTCTTTATCTGTAAATAATTTGTTTCCAGTTTTTATAGTCAATTCGAGAGGTTTATCCGCCGTTGCTTCCTTCTTTAATGGTTCAATCAACTTAGATATTTCATCTAAGACTGTTTGAAAAGCAGCAGCTTGATCTACCAATAACTGAAATCCATCTTTTGTCCCTTTTAACGTTACAATCTTTTGCAAGCTCTTCACCTCTTTGTTAAAGACTGGAATATGATTACTCTAATTAGAGTAATCAATTTACGATCGAATTTTTTATTTTTTAAAACTGATCTCATCTTTTTGAACAATACTTTGAGTTATTTTATCAATAGGATAACCGATTATCAATGTAGCCAGTCCATTAAATAAAAGAGTAGCTCCTAGTCTTTCAAGTAAAAATTCTTGAGTAGACATTGATGTAATATTAATTGCCCGGTATACACCAAAAACAAAGAATTCTAGAGTGGTTACAACTATAATACTCAAGAGTAAATAGATAATCAAATTAGGCTGGAAAAAATTTCTGAATTGCAGAAGTACATATACGATCACAGTAAAAATGGCCATATAAATCCCTAAGTATCCAGTATAATAGCTGTCATAAACAAATCCCATCAATAAAGAGAGAATTATAATGTGACGAAAACTCAAATAAAAAGTTAGTATCAACAATACTAATAAGGTTAAGTGCGGAATGATCATCCCGATATTAGTATCAAATAACCCTTTTAGTTGTGCAACAAATACGCCATCTAATATCAGAGCAATTAAAAGCATGAGTAGCGGGTAGAGGATTTTTTTCCATTGACTCATCACTCTTCCCCGCTTTCAGCTGAACGATCAATTACTGTTACATATCGAATATGTTCAAAATCAGTTGCTGGTTTTAGATATACTTGTTGCGCAAGTCCATGATCATCCATTGTAACTTCATCAACTGTTCCGATCACAAGAGATCTAGGAATTGAACCGCCTAATCCAGAAGTAATCACTTGTTCTCCCTCCGTAATTTCAGCAGTTGATGTAATTTGTGTCATGATCAATCTATTTGTATCAGTATCATATCCCGTAATTAATCCATTGATCACTTCTTCCGATAAAATTTCTGCCGAAACCTGATTAGAAGATCCCTCAAGGTTAGTTAATAAAACTACTTTAGAGCTAGTAGGATCAGTTTCGCTGATTCTACCAATCAAACCATTTCCAGACATAACAGACATTCCCTTTTCAAGACCGTCCTGTTCACCTCTGTCAATGATAACCTGATCAACCCAAGAATCTGGATTTCTTGAAATAACTGTACCAGAGATAGTTTGAAAATCGGTAAGTGAATCTTTCAACTCTAATTCTTCTTGCATTCTTTCATTTTCATCTCGTAAGACAGCTACTTCAGCTTGTGTTTCATAGATACTGTCAATTTCTTTTTTCAATCGTTGATTTTCTTCAAAAGTATCTTGTAATTTATTGATTGAACCAAATACGTCACTAACTGCATTGACAGGTTTAGAAAAAACTCTACCTGTTACAGCTGTGATATCATTTGTAAATTGCTGAATAAAAGTCACTGAACCAGACTGGCTAAGTGATAAAGACAACAAAGAAACAAAAAGAATCACACTAACTAAAAGGACAATCATTTTTTTATTTGTAAAAAACTGATTCAATAGTCACACCTCTAATATTATAGCTCTGGTTATTCTACCATAATTTAAAGCAAAATCGTAGTGTATTCTAACCGAATACTAAAGCTTTACATAGCCTCTGTAGCGTCTGTTATCAATAAATAAGCGGGAAAGATAACCTCCCCGCCTCTTTATATTATTGAATTTATTAATTATCTACTTTGTTTACGGTAAAGATCCAAATGATTTAATGCTTCTCCAGTACCAATGGCAACACAGTTTAATGGATCATTTGCTACAAAAACAGGAACTTCCGTTTGTTCAGCAATAACTTCACTTAAATGTTTCAGCATTGCTCCTCCACCTGTTAAAACAATTCCTCTATCGATAACATCGGCTGAGATTTCAGGAGATGTATCTTCCAATGTCCCTTTAACAGCTATAACAATACTATCAACAACTTCTTGAATAGCTTCAGCAATATCTACTGCTGAGATTTCTATCGTTTTTGGCAGACCCGTCAATAGATCACGGCCTCTAATATCTGTTGAGCCTAATTCGCGAGCTGCTTCTATTGAAGCACATCCTAATTCCATTTTTACGGATTCAGCTGTTCTATCACCAATTAATAAATTGTATTTATTCCGGATATAATGGATGATTGAAATATCCATTTGGTCTCCAGCCATTTTAATTGTACGGCTGCTGACAATACCACCCAAGGAAATTGTTGCTACATCAGTAGTACCTCCACCAATATCCACTACCATACTACCTGTAGGATCATTAACTGGCAGACCTGCACCAATTGCTGCTGCAAAAGGTTCTTCGATTAGAAAAGCTTCTTTAGCTCCAGCCATTTTTGTTGCATCAATGATTGCTCTTTTTTCAACTTCTGTACCGCCACCTGGTACACATACCACAACACTTGGTTTTGAAGCTCTTTTGCCGATTCCTTTACTAATAAAGTACTCCATCATAGCAATTGTTGTATCGTAGTCAGCTATGACACCGTCTTTCATAGGACGAATAGCAACGATACTGCCTGGAGTACGTCCAATCATTTTTTGAGCATCTAATCCGACTGCAACTACTTCACCAGTAGTATTGTCTTTTGCAACTACAGACGGTTCACCTAGTGCTATTCCTTTTCCTTCAACATATACATTTGTGTTAGCTGTGCCTAAATCTATTCCGATTCCTTTATTGTTAAACCAACGCACTTGTTCGTTCCCCTCTCAAAATAAAACATTAAGATCTTTGTTTAACAGTCAGTTATTTTAAATTGCAAAGATTCATTGCTTCATTGTACCTTTTTATCAAAAGTTTTTCACTATTAGTTTATGACTTTAATTCTTTTTTTATATATTTGACATTAAACTGATAGAAGATAATGAATTTGTTGTTTTATTCTAACATAGGATACATTGAGTAATCTATAAATATGTATAATGAATTAAAATTTCGAACCTTAATTATTTTAACATTATTAAATATATTTAATAACATTAAAAAACCGAGAGAACGAATATCGCTCTCTCGGCTGAAAATTTTTAAGTTTAATTAAGCTTTTTCTACGTTAGCAGCTTGAGGTCCGCGTGCGCCTTCTTCAATATCAAAAGTTACAGCTTGTCCTTCTTCTAATGATTTGAATCCTTCTTCGTTAATAGCTGAGAAATGTACGAATACATCGTCTGCGCCTTCACGTTCGATAAATCCAAAACCTTTTTCTGCGTTAAACCATTTTACTGTACCATTTTCCATATTACTTTTTCCTCCTCGTGCCATAAGCACATTCTATTTCACATTATTGCTATAGGTAACGAATCGGAATGTTCTTACACATTACTTTTTTCTTTCCCTAACAAAATGCTAAGTAAAGTATAGCATGGGCATTTAAATAAAGCAAGCATTTGGTTGAATCTTTTTCAAAAAAAATAAACTTTTTTTTGAAATTTATAAACTTTTCTCTAACGCTTTTTCACTATAATCAATTCTTTTTTTGCTAATTGATTTTATTATGGATGCTTGCTAAATAATACCGTATTCTTTCAAGCTTACATAACTATTTTCACCAATTATAAAATGATCCAGTAGATCTATACCGATCATTTCTCCCGCTTTTTTCATTCTTTTTGTAAAAGATAAATCTGCTTCAGAAGGTTCAGGATTACCTGAGGGATGATTATGGGCAATGATAATTCGAGCAGCTGCATATTTTACAGCACCCCTATAAATTTCTCTTGGATGTGCTACCGAACTGTTCAGACTTCCTTTAAAGACAACTTCTTTTTTTATTATCTCATTTTTAGTATTTAAATAAAGTGCCATAACATGTTCTTGTTGTAAGCCTCCAAGCTCTTCTTGAAGTAACGTACCTACAAATGAACTGGATGTAACTGTCCCTTCTTTTATCTGCGAAGCTCTTGCAACTCGGTTTCCAAACTCAATCGCCGCTATCATCTCAATTGCCTTTGCGTTTCCAATTCCATCAATACTTACTAATTCTTCTACTGTCACATGTCTCAACATAAACAAATTATCAAATTCGGATAAAACTTTCATACTCAATTGAAGAACATTTTTCTCTTTTGTTCCTGTTCTTAATAAGATAGCAAGTAATTCATGATTTGCTAATGCTTTCGCTCCATATTCTGTTAAACGCTCTCTTGGTCTGGATTGTTCAGGTACATCGGTAAATTTATGTGAAGTAACCTTCATACTGACTTTCCTCCTTTTCAAATAAAAAGAGGGAGCGTTACTCGCTCCCCCTCTTACTTATTAAACTTACAAACTAGTTTTCAAAATAATTAAATTAATTTTCAATGTAATCAACTACTTTGGTTAAGTCCGGTAATATATCTGTTGCTTTTTCTTTAGCTTCTTCATTCGGACTGATTAAGTCAGGAATCATAATAACCGGTATACCAGCAGCATGTGCGGCTCTTACACCATTTAACGAGTCTTCCAATACCAGTGCCTCAGAAGGATCTGCAGTAGTTTTACTTAATGCTTTTAAAAATATTTCTGGATCTGGCTTAGAGTCTCTAACTTCATCTCCACCAACTACTCCAGTAAAATACTTTGATAACCCAGCATTATTCACCAGTTTCTCTACCATATTTCTTTCCGAACTAGAAGCAACGATCATTTCTATATTTTTGCTTTTTAAATATTTTAGTAATTTTTCCAGACCCATTTTTTTTGGTAAAGCTTTTTCCAATAAAGCTTTTTCTATATCGACTTTACTTTGCTTAATAAAACGATCGGCAAGGTGTTCATCAGCTTGTTCCAAACGAATAGCTGCAAAGAAATCTTTATCACTCGCTCCAATGAATCGTTCATAAAAAGGATAATCAAAAGGCATTCCAATTGAGTCGGCTGTGGCTTGATTAGCACTATAATACATTGATTCAGTATCAAACATCAATCCGTCCATATCGAACAAGACTGCTTTTACCTTAGGCATATTATTCTCCTTTTAGCATTTTTAATTTTTCTAACTGATCAGAAACAGAGGAATATCTCTGATGGTACTCCTGCTCTTTATTCCGTTCTTCTTCAACTACTTTTGCTGGAGCATTTTGAACAAATTTCTGGTTAGATAGCTTTCCTTCAACTCGTTTAATTTCTTGAGCCCATTTTTCTAATTCTTTTTCTAAACGACTGATTTCTTCATCAAAATCAACCAATCCAGCTAATGGCAAGAATATTTCTGCTCCTGTTATTACAGAAGTTTTGACTTCATCCGGTACTATAATCTCTGTATCAATGGTCAAATTCTCCGGATTACAGAAGCGTTCAATGAAGCTACGATTATTTATTAGAATTTCTTTTTCTTGCTCAGATTTCGCTTTTACTAATATATCGATTTTTTTAGATAATGGACGATTAACTTCTGCCCTAATTGTTCTGACAGATCGAATTAAATCAATCAGCATATTCATATTATCAATTGCTTCCTGATCATTAAATGATTTCTCAGGAGTTGGATATTCAGCAGTGACTAGTGACTCTCCAACGTGTGGCATATTCTCCCAAATTTCTTCTGTAACAAAGGGCATAATTGGATGCAGCAATCGAAGAGTTTGATCAAGTACATGGATTAAGATACTTCTAGTTGATTTTTTTTCGTCTTCTGAACCATTAAATAAAATTTCTTTGCTCATCTCAATATACCAGTCACAATAATCATCCCAAATAAATTTGTAAAGAGCACGACCTGCTTCACCAAACTCGAATTTCTCAAATAATTCTGTAACTTGTGTAATCGTCTCATTCAATCGAGCTAAGATCCATTTATCTGCAATAGATTTTTTGCCATTTAGGTCAATGTCTTCGGTTGTGAAATCATCTAAATTCATGATTACATAACGACTTGCATTCCAGATCTTGTTGATGAAGTTCCAAGCCGCATCCATTTTTTCATAACTAAACCTTACATCTTGACCAGGTGCTGATCCATTAGACAAGAACCAGCGTAAAGCATCTGTTCCGTATTGATCGATAACTTCCATAGGATCTATACCATTACCAAGAGATTTACTCATTTTTCTTCCTTGTTCATCACGAATCAAACCATGGATCAATACGTGTTTAAATGGTCGCTCATTTGTAAATTCCAGACTTTGAAAAATCATACGACTTACCCAGAAGAATATAATATCATACCCTGTAACTAAAGTACTGGTTGGGAAATAACGCTTAAAGTCTTCTGCTTCAATATCTGGCCAACCCATTGTTGAAAAAGGCCACAAAGCTGAACTGAACCATGTATCTAAAACATCATCATCTTGTGTCCAGTTTTCAATGTCTTCGGGTTCATGTTCACCCACATACACTTCTCCAGTTTTTTTATGATACCAGGCGGGAATACGGTGTCCCCACCATAACTGTCTTGATATTACCCAGTCATGAACGTTATCCATCCAGTTATTAAAAGTTTTTTCAAATCGTTCAGGAACAAAGTTAACTTTGTTCTCTGTTTTCTGATTATTGATAGCTTGCTCAGCTAATGGCTCCATCTTAACGAACCATTGAGTAGAGAGCCTTGGTTCAACTACAACTCCTGTACGTTCAGAATGTCCAACGCTATGAATCATTTCCTCCACCTTGATCAGGTATCCCTGTTCTTTTAAGTCACTAACGATCCGTTTTCTAGCTTCAAAACGATCCAATCCTGCGTACTCTCCGGCAAGGTCATTCATTGAACCATCGTTATTCATGACATTGATACGTTCCAAGTCATGGCGGTTTCCTACTTCAAAGTCATTCGGATCATGCGCTGGGGTAATTTTAACGACTCCTGTACCAAATTCCATTTCTACATACTCGTCTGCGATGATTGGTAATTCTCTTCCTACTAAAGGAAGCGTCAGTGTTTTTCCAATCAGATGTTGATAACGATCATCTTCTGGATGGACAGCTACTGCTGTATCCCCTAACATTGTTTCAGGACGTGTAGTAGCAATTTCTAACGCACCAGATCCATCCGTTAATGGATATTTCATATGGTAAAATGCACCATTCACGTCTTTATGGTCTACTTCAATATCTGATAAGGCTGTTTGAGCTTTAGGATCCCAGTTTATAATATACTCACCGCGATAAATTAGACCTTTATTGTAAAGGTCTACAAATACTTTATTTACTGCCTTGTTTAATCCTTCATCCAAAGTAAATCTCTCACGGCTATAGTCTACAGATATACCTACTTTTGCCCATTGCTCTCTAATATTTTCAGCATATTCTTCTTTCCATTCCCAAACCTTTTCTAGAAATTTTTCTCTTCCCAAATCATGACGGGAAATTCCTTCTTGGGCAAGTTTTTCTTCTACTTTAGCTTGGGTTGCGATTCCGGCATGGTCCATTCCTGGTAACCATAATGCATCATACCCTTGCATTCGTTTTTGTCGGATAATGATGTCTTGTAAAGTTGTATCCCAAGCATGTCCAAGGTGTAATTTCCCTGTTACATTTGGTGGTGGAATCACAATAGAATAAGGTTCTGCTCTCTTGTCTTCACTTGGTTTAAATAAGTCTTGATCCAGCCACTTTTCATATCGTCCAGCTTCAACTTCTGCAGGCTGGTATTTCGTTGACATTTTTATTTCTTCTGTCATAAAAATCACTCCATTTCGTTTTTTTGGCTTTTATAGATTGGTTTAATGATGAATATCCGCTTTGCTATGTCTAGTACTCTACCTGTAAGCCTGTTTCGCTGTGCTCAAAGGCATAACGGATTCGTAACTCACGAATCCATCAACTCGCTTTGCTTCGAACGGACTTTCGAGTTGATACTACGCTCCACTTCGTTACGCCTAGTACTTTGCCCGTAACTCGCTTTGCTTCGAACGGACTTTCGAATCGATACTACGCTCCACTTCGTTACGCCTAGTACTTTGTCCGTAACTCGCTTTGCTTCGAACGGACAAAGCAAAAAGCATTCGTCCTATTATTACAATAGGACGAATGCTTACTCATTCGCGGTACCACCTAAATTGATTGAAGAAAATACTTCTTCAAACCACTTCATAAACGGGGGTAATGACCCGTTACCTCAAACAAAGCTACTGATACTATTCACTCTGTTAGCTCACAAGCTACTTTCTCAATCCAACTCATTAGGGATTTCCACCTTACACCCATTCTCTTAAATAAAATCAGAAAGATACTCCTCTTGCTCTCCGCCAAATATTTATTTATATTCTATCAGACTACCCTTTTAAAAGAAAGGATTTCTTTTATGTCATTTCTGCTTCTTCATGTCTAGCAGCTGCGATTGCTTCTTCATAGTTAGGGTCTTGGGACATTTCCTTGACGACTTCCCGATAAACGATTTGTCCTTCTCGATTCAAAACGAATACTGCTCGAGCAGTTTTATCCATTTCTTCTACATAAAGCCCATAATCTTTAGAAAATGAACGATCACTGTCATGTAATAAAACCATATCTATTTCTTTAGCAGAACACCAGTCTTTTTGTTCTTCTTTTGTATTTGTTGAAATAGATAAAATTCGTGTACTATTTAAAGTATGCGCCAGTTCATTAAATTTCGCCGTTTGTCTAGAACATGTACTTGTATTGATGTCAGGAAAAGTACTGATTAGTACAACTTCACCTTTATAATCTGACAAACTGATTGTTTTTTCGTTCAAATCATTTAAAGAAAAATCAGGAGCTTGTTCTCCTTTGGCAGGTACAGTTGAATTTGTTGTAAGTGGCTTACCTTTCATCATTACATCCATGTTAACAACCTCTCTCTTTCAGTTAGTATCTTCATTTTAACGTTAAGATAAGAAATTGTACAACAAAAACTACAACAGTTCTTCAAAAATTTGCTTTTGTTTAGACTCCAGATTGTTATTTGCTGATATCTCTTCAATATTAATGCCCTGAATCGCTCTTTCTATTAAACCATTGATATCCATTTTTTCCTCAATTTCAAGTACATGGACTAACTTAGGTTTGGTTCTTGGTTTTGGAGGCGTAAAAATTGTACAACAATCTTCGTAAGGTAAGATTGCCAATTCAAAGGTATTTATTTTTTGAGCAACTTCAATGATATCTGTTTTGTCCATAGAAATAAGCGGTCTTAAAATTGGAGTGTGTGTCACTTCATTTATTACCGACATACTTTCCATCGTCTGTGAAGCGACTTGTCCAAGTGATTCTCCATTAATAATAGCTAATCCAGACCGCTGTTCTCGTAATTGATCCGTAATACGCAACATCATTCTTCTGGTAATCGTCATAATATAACCTTGCGGAACGACTCTCTTAATAGTTTCTTGGATTTCAGTAAAGGGAACTTCTATAAAAGGAAGCGGACCGGAGAATTTGACCAGTTTTTCAGTTAGATCTTTTGCTTTTTGTAAAGCCTGCGGACTTGTATAAGGAGGACTGTGGAAATGGACGGCCTCTACTTGTATCCCTCTTCTCATAGCATAATAGCCTGCAACCGGCGAATCAATGCCTCCAGATAGCATTAACATCCCTTTGCCACTCGTTCCCGTTGGTAACCCTCCTGCTCCTTTAATTGAATCTATAGATAAAAAAATCCCATCAAGTCTAACTTCTACTCGAACATTAATGTCTGGCTTTTTCATTTTAACTTTAATTTCTGGAATAGAGTTCATGATATATTCGCCTAACATCTGGTTAACTTCATTTGTATCAAACATCCATTCATGGTCTGCTCTTTTTGTATTTATCTTAAATGTTCGAGCAGGTTCATAGTTAGATTTAACTAAAAACAATGCCGCTTCTTTAGCTTTTTCGATCGATTTTTCTACTTTTATTACTGGAGATATCGTTTGTATACCAAAAATCACTTTTAATTTATTTATAATTATATCTGCACTTTCATCATGTAATTCAATATGCATACGATCTCTATGAGATTTGATTTTCAAACCTCTATATTCATCAAGTGCATTTTTAACGTTTTTATCCAACTGCTTAATAAATTGTTTTTTATTCTTACCTTTTGTAGATAATTCTCCATATCTTACCATAACTTCTGTAATCATATATATCCTCTATTCTATTGTATAACTTTAAAAGATTGATAGATTTCATCAAATATTTTTATAAAACTTTTAAGTTCTGCCAATGTATTATCTTCAGACAAACTAACTCTAATTGCTGTTTCAGCTCTTTTTTTAGGAATACCCATAGCTAATAGTGTACTTGATTCTACCTTTTTTTTGCTAGAGCATGCGCTAGTTGTCGAAACGTAGACACCCCTTTTTTCGAGTGCATGTACAGTTACTTCTCCTTTAATACCCTTAATACCAAAGCAGAGTATGTGCGGGGCTCTCTGGTCAGGTGAAAATACTTCGATATTTTTTTTAGTATCTAAATACTTTTTCAATTCTAAAGTCAGCTCAGTTTGAGTTCCTGCTTGTTTTTCAGAAATTAGTTTTAAAGCTTTTGCCATTGCTACGATTCCCGGAACGTTTTCAGTCCCACTTCGTAATCCGGCTTCTTGTCCTCCTCCGCTTAGTAACGGAGCTAGTTTTCGACCTTTTTTTACATACACAAAACCTGTCCCTTTTGGACCATGGAATTTATGTCCTGAAAAAACAGCCATATCTACTCGGCTTTGTTCTCCTAACTTTAAATCGATTTTACCAACAGTTTGAACTGCATCAACGTGAAAATGAATTGAAGGATAATCTTTCAAGGCTTCACCGATCTGTTCAATAGGTTGTACACTACCTGTTTCATTATTGACTGCCATTACAGAAACCAGCACAGTATCCTCTCTTAAAGCATGTCTAAGCTTCTCAACTGAAATAATACCTCTCGAATCTACCGGGAGATACGTCACTTCCCATCCCATATTTTCTAGTTGTTTTACTGATTCCAATACTGCTGGATGCTCTATTTCTGAGGTGATTAAATGCTTACCAAAAGATATTTTTTCAATTGCTGTTCCTTTAACAACCCAATTGTCTCCTTCAGTTCCACCACTAGTAAAAAAAATCTCTTCAGGTTTAACATCAATTGTTTCAGCAATTAAATTTCTTGATTGTGTCAATAATCCCGTTGTCGTCTCTCCAAGTTCATGTAAACTCGATGGATTACCAAAATACATCGAATTTACTTTATTAAAAGTATCCAAAACAGACGAATCAATTTTTGTTGTGGCGCTATTATCTAAATAAATCATTTATACACTCTTTCTATTCTTTCAGTAATCTTTTTTACGTAGCATAATACCAAAAGATATGTTTTTTAGCAAATCAGCGAGAAGTTTCTACTCGCCAAAAGAGCTAGAATGTGAATTCAAATCACAACCTAGCTCTTTTAATTATACTTCTCAACTCAAGAGAAGTTTTTCTCTTTTCTATATTGTTTTTGAACTTCTTCAAAAGCTCCCGGCTCAATTGTTTCCAGTTTTTCTCGAACCATTTTTAATGAGGTTTTATAATCAAAGTCTTCTGAAAACAAACTGCGACTATATTTGATTGTCTCCATCACTTCACTGTGCTCATTTTTATATCGGTATAATCGCTGACTGACAAGTTCGCTCAGCATCGCTTGATCTACTAGTTCATCTGTATCCTGTGCTAACTGTTCCACATCATCTTCACACATCTCATGCAATTTGAAAACTTCTGTCATATCCAGTTTAGGTTTAGCCAAACTCTGACTTAACTGCTCTATATGGTCGGTAGTATAAAAGAAAAAATCGAGATACTCAGATGGTAACCCTGGAAGATGCCTGCTTTCAACATATCTTTTCATTTCACGCATCGCAATTTCCATTTCTTCTAAATCTTGTTTTATTTCTAATTCACTATTTCTATAATCACTCAAATGCTTACTGATCATAGTCGATTTTTCATTCATCTCTTGTAACTGATCAAACATTGAGTTTAACAATTGACTAGCTTGGGAAAATGGAACGCTCTCTTCAGCTAATTCTTCATTGATTTTCATATATAATTTTTCTTGTTCTGCGATTGTTTCTTGTACTTGAGTCGCTTCGCTCATTTCATCTCTATACAAAAGATAACTCTGAGATAGTCTATCTATTTCAATAAATAACTTACGGTTCTGTTCTTTAAGATAATGAAATATTTTACGTATTTGGTTAACCAATTCGTTGACTTCTGTTTTTGATTCTATTTCAACTTCTAACTTATCATAAATTTGTTCTATTTTTTCTTCGAGCTCTGCTAACAATTCTTCTGCTTTTTCTATTTCAAGCGAACCAATCAGACTATTGGTATTTTCTATTTTGACATGCGTTTGAGCCAGATCCTCTTTTATTGAATCATCAGGGAATACATACCCTTCCTGCTGCAAGGATCGATAGCCACTCTCCAGCTCTTCAATTTGTTCTAGTATTTCATTCTCGACTTTTTTGAGAATCCTAGGTACTTCAGTCATATAATTTTCCATTGCAGTAATGGTCTCTTCAAGTTGTTTTAATAAGAGATTTGCCTCTTCGTGATCTCCAGCAGCTGTCAAATGAGAGAAAGTTGAAAAATCTGTTTCCATTGTGCCTAATTTATCTTCAAGCGCATCAACGGCTCTTCCGAATGAAAAACTCTTAGCTAATAGGTCTTTACGAATCATGTGATATCTTTTCTTGATAGATTCTATTTTTTTGAGATTTGCCTCTTCACGTTGCATTAATTCATCTAAAGCTGTATTTAAACTATTTAAAGATTGTTGGATTTCAACAATTTTGCTTTCAGCCTCTTCTTCGTGCTGACGTGCTTTTTTGAAACGGTAACGATCCGTAGCTTGTTCAGCTTCAAATAACAAGCTTTCGATTGTCGGAAATTGCTTTGTTTCAATCTGATCCCATTGTTCTTTTAGTTCCTCAGCTGTTTCTCTCGATTGTCCAGTCATACTTCTATTATTGACAGCTTGTATTTTATCCAATGGGAACTGGTTCATTACTTCAGATTTTCTTGAATCCAGCTCATCTATTGATTTGTAATGATTTTTTCTGATGATATACATTGCTATGTAAAGTGCGACGATTAACAACATTAATATAACAACAACAATTTCTAACGTCATGAACTTTCCCTCCGACTAGGCTTTATATACATAAATTCCCTGCCTGCTTTTCTCTTCTTAACAGTATATCAAATATTAAGGAAATATGTTATACTTACAAGCAAATTCTCTAAAATAGGTTCAAGAAACCTATAGGAATTTGTAGAAAACTGATTTTCTATTTAAAATTTATATTTAATGGAAAGGTGATAAAATGAGCACAGTCAAACCTAAACATATGCTAAATAAACAGCTAGATGCTTTATTAGAAGGCGAAACAAACAGAATTGCCAATTTAAGTAACGCTTCTGCGTTATTATTCGAACAATTATCTGAAATCAATTGGGCAGGGTTCTATTTATGGGAAGATTCTGAAAACGAACTTGTACTTGGGCCTTTCCAAGGAAAAGTAGCTTGTGTTAGAATCGAAAACGGATCTGGTGTATGCGGGACTGCTTTTAAAGAACAAAAGACTTATCTTGTTAAAGATGTACATGAATTTCCTGGACATATTGCTTGTGATGCGGCAAGCGAATCTGAAATTGTTGTTCCTCTTACAAAAGATGGCATACAAATTGGTGTTTTAGATATAGATGCACCGATAAAAAATCGTTTTACAGAAGAAGATCAAGAAATAATAGAAGAATTTGCAAGTGTTTTACTGAAACACCTCTAAAATACGCAACAAAACCTACTGAACACCTGGAATGGTAGTATTCAGTAGGTTTTTATTCTTGTCTATGAAAAATCAAGTTGTTCTAATTCCAGTTCTTCATTTTTGGATAAAACAACTCATTCATTTTATGTAGATTATCCAGTGATAACCATTCTTAATAATCATGTTCGTCCGATAATTTTATATCTTGAAAATTATTTATCTTACCACTATAAATAATTCCAATAACTTGTTGATGGGTTTAATAATTAATGTAATTTAAGTATTTAAAATAATTTTGACTAGGTAGTTCTTTCTTGATCATAAACGAAGTATAATACATCGTTAAGCGAATTCTTCAATTAAAGGCCATTCGCTTATCCTTTTTAATAATGTCCTGATAACTTTTGTACTAATTTATTATAAGTACCTATGCTTTCCAAGTGTCTCTTAACTTTCAATCCTATTCAATCATTCTTATTTCTCACCATAGATTATTTTGTCGTTAATTTTTTATACTGTAGAACTAAATTTTACTTTCAACGATTTCTTGGCATCAATTACCAAACTTGGAAAAGTTACCGTTGAAGAATTCCTTGGATCTACTTTTACCGATCGGAAGATATTGCCATCTTCTTTATTCCAATTAATTTGATGAAATACTCCATTTTTATCATGGTACTCAAGCAGTTCACATTCAAATCCAGCTTCTGAAAACAGCTTACCTAAAGTCTCAAAATTATAGACCGTTTTATGTGAAGCTGCCGGATGATTAACTGGACCGGGACCACCTACTTGAACAACTTTTCGGTATTCTTTATTAGGAAAGTAACCATCTGGAACAGCACATCTAAAATATCCGCCAGGTTTTAAATACTTCCAACATAATTTTGCTGCCGTTACTCCTTCATCATAAGTAAAATGCTCCCAAACATGTTCTGCTAGCAACACATCAATTGTTTCAATTTTAAAGTTTTCATCCCATGATGCCTCTTCTAATACATTCAAATCCTGTTCTTGTGTGTGAATCCATCCTGGATTATTGTTATACTCTCCCGCTCCAATAACAACTCTTAATTTCTCCATGTTTCTCATTCCATTTCTCCTTTTAGTTATCCTGTAAAAAGTAATATCCTCCTTCTAACTGAGTCAGTAAATCTTCATATGTTTGCATTTGCTTCTCAATTCTTTTGCGCCACATGGCTTTTGCGGTTACTGTTGCAAACTCCTCTTCAACACCCAGAAGTTTTTCTCTGCTTTCTAATCGTTCCTTTAAGTAATTAATTTGTTCTTTTACTGTTTTATCATAAAATTTATGATAAGACAGACTTTCAAATGTTCGATAAATGTCGAATCGATCAAGGTTATCACTATCCGATATTGTTAGAGCATTGATTGATAATTCTCCTCTATCCATTCCTGGATTTCCATCTACATGACTAGCAATACCAAGTAAAATTTCTTCTTTCTGATTTTCAGTTAAGTTTAATTCATTTAAAAAATCTTCAGATATTTTTGCACTATTACGTCCATGATTTTCCCAGTCTTCTTTACTCTCAAATTCTATTGCATAACTAATATCATGTAACAATGCACCAATCACTACAACATCTTTGTCTAAATTTTCTTTTTCGGACAAATCCATAGCAATTTTTGAAACTCATAAGGTATGCTGATATCTATACTCTTTAGCATTTGGATTTTTCTTAAAATAAACACTATTATTATATGTATTCTGCAAAAATTTTAATGTTTTCTCTATGTTTTCCATTCTTTCTCTCCTAACACTTTCTCGTTATTTTTATAGTTTTTGTATTTCTATTGATCAGTTTATCATATAGATCTTTTTAATTAAATTATTAATAGTTTAATTTTAGAAAACAAAAAAGCCTGCACATTGCTGCAGGCTTTTTTGAACCAGTTAAAATTAACGGTTATAGTATTCAACGATGTATGAATCATCGATGTCCGCTGGCATTTCTTCACGTAATGGTAAACGTGTAAGTGAACCTTCCAGTTTTTCTTCATCGAAAGTGATGAAATCAGGACGACCGTATAATGATTCAACAGATTCTTTAATAATTGTTAAGTTTTTAGATTTCTCACGTACTCCAACAACTTCTCCAACTTGAACGCTGTAAGAAGGTATGTCAACGCGTTTTCCGTTAACAGTGATGTGTCCGTGGTTTACTAATTGACGTGCTTGACGACGAGTAGTTGCTAGACCTAAACGGTATACTACATTGTCTAAACGTTGTTCAAGTAAGATCATGAAGTTAACACCGTGTTTACCTTCACGAATTTTACCAGCTTTTACGAATAAGTTGAAGAATTGACGTTCATTTACTCCATACATATAACGTAACTTTTGTTTTTCTTTAAGTTGCATACCATATTCTGATAATTTAGTACGGCTAGTTGGTCCGTGTTGCCCTGGAGCATAAGGACGACGAGCTAATTCTTTACCTGTTCCTGAAAGTGAAATGCCTAAACGACGAGATTTCTTCCAAGAAGATCCTGTGAAACGTGCCATGATTGTATTCCTCCAATAATTTTTTTGGAGTAAAATAACGGGATAGAAATTCAGTATTACGTGCAGTTTCTATGAACTTTCGCCATTGCAGCCGCAGGTTACTCATTAACTTACCTTAAGAAACTGTTGACGCGGATACCATTTCTTGCTGCATTATTTTACACAAAGACTATTGTACCTCTTTATAAATATAAAGTCAATAACTAGATCAAACTAAAACCTCAAAGTATCGTTCGAACGTGATAATGTCCTAAGTAGGTCGAAGCATAAAATGTCCCAAAATGATAAAATAAAATCATGAAAAGGATAATACTAACGATGAATGAAGATAAGAAATATAAAGTAATAAAAGCTGTGGCAGAAAAAAGAAAGGAAAAAAAGAGAGCTTGTGTTGAACTTGGGCTCTCGATGAGGCAAGTTAACAGATTGATTCAAGACTATCAAGAAGGAGGAAAAGCTGTTTTTTCACACGGCAACAGAGGAAAAGCAGCTAGGCACGCCGTGCCAGAGGAAACAAAAAGACAAGTGATCGAGCTCTATCAAAGTTTTAAGATAAAGCCTAACGTGAAGCATTTTACTGAAATTTTGAAGGAGGATCATGCTATCTGTTACACCGATACGACCATTCGTCATATTTTATATCAAGCTGATATTCTATCACCTAAGGCTCAAAGAAAAACACGTAAGAAAATAAATGCTCGAATCAAAGCTAAATCAATGAAAGGTAAAAAAGAGTCTTATACCCCACTGGTTCCAAGAGCCGAAGATCAAATGGAGTTACCCGAAAAAAGTCACCCTAGCCGTCCTAGAAAGAAATATCAGGGGGAGCTTATTCAAATGGATGCCAGCTCCTATAACTGGTTTGGTAAAGAGGTGACACATCTCCATTTAGCTATTGATGACGCTTCTGGTAATATCGTCGGGGCTTATTTCGATATGCAAGAAACACTCAATGGCTATTATCATGTGCTCAATCAGATCCTAACGAAACAAGGCATCCCTTTAGCTTTTTTAACAGATAAACGAACGGTTTTCGAATACACATCAAAAGCCATGAAAGCGGTCGAAGAAGATACCTTTACCCAGTTTGGTTTTGCCTGTCATCAACTCGGTATTGAGATTAAAACCTCCTCTATTCCACAAGCTAAAGGCCGCGTAGAGCGCTTAAACGGGACTGTTCAATCACGACTTCCTGTAGATTTAGACTTAGCTGGAATACAATCTATGGAGGAAGCCAATCACTTTTTAACGAAATGGATTAGGACTTTCAATAAGAAGTTTGGCAATAAAACGAAGGAATCCATCTATGAAAACGCACCAACTAAATCAGAAATCAATTTATTATTAGCACGAGTAGCGAATAGAAAAGTGGATAGTGGGCATCATATTCGGTATCAAAACAACTACTACCTGCCTACGGAAGGCAGTGAAGAGCACTACTTCACGCGAAGATCAAAGGTGTTGGTTATCGAAGCGTTTAACGGAGATATCTATGTAAATATAGCTGAAAAAATATACACAACAAGGAGACTGAAAGAACATGACTACTACTCACAAGAGTTTGATCCGATTCCAGAGCAAAAAAAAGAAAGACGCCAGTATATTCCCCCACAATCTCACCCGTGGAAACTAGAATCTTTCAAAAGATATCTTCGCAGTGTCGGAAAAACACTCGAAGAGTACGAAGCTGAACAAACAGCTTAGGACTAATTTTAACAAATTCGGTCACATTAATGCAAGCTTTTGCGAAGTAAAAGCTTGCATTAATGTGAGCCTTGGTTTTAGGACATTTTAACTTTCGCTTGACATAACTAGATCAAACTAAAACCTCAAAGCAGTATCTAAATAGATATTGCTTTGAGGTTTTTAGAACGATTTATTGTTCAAAAAATTAATTAAAATCTTAGAGTTGCTGCGATACCGGTATCGGAAGGCATGCTTGACTTATCAAGAACATAGACTTTACCGTTAGTATTCAAAACATTCTGAACTAGCTGATTAACATAGGCATTAATTTCTGAGCCCTCTTTATACTGTCCATTTTCATCAATTGTGCCATGTACTTGATAATGATCTTCAATTAGAAGAGTATCAATTTTACCTTGCATACTAGCCATTGCTAAATCATTATACTGTGCTTCCAACCGAAACTCCGGTGTAGTTTCATTAAATTTTTCAACTAACGATTTGTAACGACGATCTATAATGTCCGTCACTACTTCACTAGCTTTATCTTGAATTTGTGCACTTGACAGTTGTGCTGTAGACCCTTCAACTTTCGTTTCATCTAAATGAGGATTTTTAGATATTTTTTCAAAATCAGAAATATTCTCAGGTAGCGCAAACAAGACAAGAGGCAATTCTGTTGGTTTTGTATAATTTTCATATACATATTTGTCTACTACACGAAAATAATTGTTCTGGTCAATTTGGACTTCATTACTTTTTTCGTTATGTCCATGGAACATACCTTGTCCGGCAGCTCCGTTATAATCAGCGGTGTTTAATTCCCCGCCCGTCAGTTCTTTACCTAAAGCTTTTTCTAAATCTGTCGGAGCATCTTCAGGTAATGGTATTTCCTGGAGTTGTGTTCCACGGCCATTAAATAAGGTAAATTTATCATGGTTCAGTCCTAATAAATGATAATAACTCACGTACTGAAAATTCGGTATCAACGGCAGCACATAAGCCTGGTTAGATACTACTACCTCATTGTCCACGGGTACGCTTAATCTATAAAAGTACGCATCTGTTTGTGTGACATAAAATACAACACTGTCAGATACTCTTCTCCAAAAATCTGAATCATTACGTAAACCTTTGATTTGTTCTAAGAAAGTGTCACATGTTTTTTCATCATAAACATCACAGATTTTTTCTTTCGCTTCTTTTAATAAGTTTTGAAACTGGATCTGATTAGCTTCTGTTTCAAACGCATTAGCTTGAGCGTTCAGCGAAATGGATAAATACACCTCGTCTGATTTCATGATTTCATCTGTAGGAAATGCAAATAATTCTTTCATATTTTCACCTTCCATATTCTATTTTCTTTGCTCTTATCGCTCGTAAACCTTTCAAAGATAAGATTAAAGAATACTATAAGTTCATCATATCTAATCTTTAAGAAATTGTCTAAAGATATGCAATAAGTACGCCAGAATAAAGACTAATTAATTAAGCACTTCTATTCATCGGACCTACTGATTTCAAAAAATCTGAATATAACATACCAAAAACCAGACTGTTGGTCCATTCACCTTTATTCCAGTAATCCGCTATAAAGTATCCTTCTTTTCTCATTCCTAATCTTTCGCATAGTTTTTTTGAGGGACTGTTTCTTGAGTCGATGTTCACTTGTATTCTATGAATATCTATCTCTTCAAATAATACGTGGATCAACTCTTGTAATGCTTCGGTTGCAAAACCATTTCCTGAAACCGCACGATTGAAACTGTACCCAAGTTCAACAGTATCTCGCATATCTGTATACCAAACATATAAGTCACCAATGACTTTATCTTGGGAAACAACGGCTAAGTTCAACATTTGATCTTGCTTTAATTGATTATTGCTGATTTTTACTTTGAACAAATTCTCAGCCGTTTCAGTAGTCCATGGATCATGGAGCAAATAGCGACAAGTTTCGTTATCTTTATAAATTGCAAAAGTATCGGCAAAGTCTTTTTCTTGAAAAGTTCTTAGAATTAATCTTTTTGTTTCGATAATCACTTTCTATCTCCTGACTTTTTATTTACCTGTCAAATTATTCTTCTCATACCGATCCAATAGCTGTTTGTAAAGAGGGATTAACTGAACAATTGTTTCAAATAAAAAAGCTTGCTGTTTTGACTGATCATCAAGTAAAGAACTATTATTAGGAATAATCCTTCCAATCAATACTTCTCCTTTTTTCACAGTGATCATTCTTTTTATAAGTCTAGTTCCACTTTCTTCGGTAAGAGGCTCTACATTAGATTTAGTATGATCTCCAGAAATAACAAAGTCGTCCTTCAACTTTATCCAATTTTCTTTATTTTCAAGTAGACTTTCTCCCATATCTTTCTCATACAGCGGTTGATCAATTATAGAAACAAAAATAAAGACATGCTCTTCATTAATGCCGATTTGAATATGAGGATATTTTTTATATCCTCTAGCGTTACCACCTATTGCGCTCCAAGTTGACTCTGGGGGATTTGTGGTTCTTCTCCTATGCTGAGCTATATGAAAATACATTTTATGTCCAGTTTTTTCTTCGATTATTCTAGTATAAGTTTCGCCTAGATCTTGAAATATAGGTTGTATACACTCACGAATAGCTTCCATTCTTTCTTCTAAATGATTTAATTGAAATATTTGAAAATCTTCTTTTTTGTAAGTTCTATGCACTGTTTTCCCTCCAATATTTCTTGTCTCTGTAGTATAAAAGAGCCCTTTAGATCATTATTAAGTGGTACTTTTATAACGATAAATCTACTTGATCATTAATTTCTTCAATCATCAATTGCATAGATTGTAAACCACCACCAGAAAGATACCATATTTCAGGATCTAAATAAATAATATTGTCATTTTGGTAGGCTTTTGTTTCCTGGATAACTGGATTTTTGCTAAGATCACTATCAGAATCATCGCCACCTATTGCGCGTGTTCTATCTACAACAAATAACAGGTCAGGATCTTCAGACAAGACATATTCATATGATATAGATTGTCCATGAATCGATGATTCGATACTAGAGTCAACCGGAGTAAAACCAAATTCTTCATAGATCATCCCGTATCTAGAATTTTCACCAAAAGCTGAAAGACTTCCTTCGTTTAGTATTGTCGTTAATGAAGAATAATTTACTAAAAGCTATATCTTCTACGCCCACTAATAAAGAAATCAGCAACTTAAGACTGAAAGTAAAACGGTAACAATGATCTCTACCCTGAATTAAACAGACTTAATTTCTATTACATAATCAATCATTCACAAACTTTTCTGCAAAAAAAAAGAAGGCTTGACCTGCCCTCTTCAAAATACTATAAATCTTTTAAAAAATTCAATACCATCTCAGCAGATTTTTTACCAGCTTGCTCTATAAATTCCTCGAAAGAAACAGATGCTTTTTCATCAGAAGTATCTGACAGTGCTCTTACTACAACAACAGGAACCCCAAATTGATAACAAGTTTGTGCTACAGCAGCTCCTTCCATTTCTGTAACTAAGGCTTCCGGGAAATTTCCTTTTATATCACTTATTTTATCTGAATTAGCTATAAATGAATCGCCTGTAACAATTAAACCCTTATTGATTAACCAATTCATCTTATCTGCTGCTTTTGAAACATTATCAATCAAATCACTATCTGCCTTATATCTGCTCGGCATCTGTGGAATCTGTCCAAAGTCATATCCAAATATCCTAGCATCTGCATCATTGTATGATAATTCGGTAGAGACTACTAAATCCCCAATTTTTAATTCTTTTCCAATACCACCTGCTGAACCTGTATTGATTACAACCTCAGCATTATATTTTTCAATCAATAAAGTTGTTGCAATTGCTGCATTCACTTTTCCAATCCCTGATTGAACTAAAACAACTTCAGCTTTATCGATGATTCCGTTATAGAAAGTCTGATTTGCAACAGTACTTACTGTCTTATCTTTTAATTTATCTACTAAAATATTTACTTCCTGTTCCATAGCAGCAATAATTCCAATTTTCAATGATCAAGACTCCTTTATGTTTATGGTCCATAAATTGTATAAATTAACACGATGACCAATAATAATACAACCACAATGATAGCTTGCGTTAATCTTTTCTCAACTCGTCTATATCGTTCCATTTCGTTGATTCGTTTTTTTGATGTTCTACCTTGCTTAGACAGTTGACGTTCCTTTTTCCTATTTTCTTTTTTCACCTGCTTTTGAAGCCGTGTTTTTTCCTTAGCTTCTTTTTGTTTCTGCTTTTTTAACTCTTTTCTAGATTGCATATACTCATACCTTCTATTTATGTTCCTGAATTTTTTTCGTTTTCCAATAAAATAATGCAAACACACTCTTAGAATCTCTTAAATGACCTTCTTCATAAGCTTTCCATGCTTCTTCATAAGTCAACGCTAATAGTTCTATTGTTTCATCCTCATCTTTTGGCAATGGATTCTCAACTTTTATGAGCTGTGCTGCTTCATAGATTTCCAAAAATTCATCTGTAAAACCGGGAGTACTATAGAAAGACGTTACAAAAGACCAATCTCGTGCCTGAAATCCAGTTTCTTCTTCTAATTCTCTTTTAGCTGTATTTAACCCATCTTCGTCTTCAGCATCTTTGATTCCTGCTGGAATTTCGATACTAACCTTTTCGATTGCTTTACGATACTGTTTAACTAACAATAGCTTCTGATCATCAGTAAAAGCTATGACAGATGCGGCACCACCATGTCTGACAATTTCTCTTTTAGATTGTTGCCCATTTGGAAGAAGTACATCTTCCACAATATATTTTGTTACTTTTCCATCATAAATGAGTTTACTTTTAATTGTCTTTTCTTCAAACTCCATATTCTCAACTCCTCTATATACTATAGATATCATACAATAGATTACTTCCTTTTTCATTAATGAATACTGATTAATAAAAGAACAATTGAATTCCATGATAATTCTACAGGACTCTTTTTAAAATTAAGCAATATCATCCTTAGGTCCTATGTCACTCTTTTCAGCATTTATGATAAAATAAATATACAAATCATAACGAATCTTTTGGAGGAGCCAATATGAATAAAAATCGTTTAGCAGATACGCTTATTTATCTTTTAACCTGTATTACAATAATATTTATTTTCATTATGCTCGTGGCTGTAGATTTCCCTATTATACCAGCAGCTTTATTTAGTGCAGCAGTAGGTGTCTTACTGCTTTATATTAGAGGTAGAAAACACCGTACTCAGGATGAAAAACATAGACTTCCTAAATTGTCAGCAGAAAAGCAAGCTTTTTATGAGTCAAAAGGATTAGGAAAAGAAGATATTCAATACTTTCGTCAAACTATGCAGAATGCGAAAACTCAAATCAAAAAAATCGAGACTAATTTACAAGCAACTGGTAAATTGAAAGCAATCGAAAACCGTAACAATACTATTCATTTAACAAAATCTTTATTCAGAGAAATTATCAAAGAACCAAACCGTTTGCATGAAGTAGATCAGTTTTTATACGTACATTTGCCTTCTTTAGCTGATCTTTCTGAAAAATATGTAGAAATCGACAATCATCAAGCTAAAAGCAAAGCAACCTATGATATGCTTGATAGATCTTCTCAGACTCTAGACAAAATGTGTCAGCAGATAGCCGAAGATTATGTCGAATTCAAGTCAGATGATATCGAAGACATGGAAGTTGAGGTTGAGCTTGCAAAAAGGTCACTAGACAAGGATAATGGTTTTAATCAAGAATCAATTCAAAATGACGAAGTGTAATTTATAATATGATTTCAAAAATAATTACAAATTTTCTCGAAAGGAAGTAAAGTTATATGGTTGAAAATGATACTGATAAGAATCTAGACATTACAAAGGTACAAGACAAAAAAACGAGTGAACTTGATGATCTGCTTGCAAATCCTTTTGGTGATACTATGAAAAATCCTCCAGCTCCACAGGCGGATACTGGCAATTCAATCACCGGAGACGAAAAAGATGATGCTAGAAAATTGATTGATACTTTATCAGAAGAACGTCAAAAACAAGCACGTCAGTTAGCAAATCAGATTGCAGTCACAGATATTGACGCAGTCTTAAATTATGGCTCAGGTGCACAACAAAAACTAGGTGATTTTTCTCACTCAGTTTTGAATCACGTACAAAATCAAGAAACTGGACATATTGGGGAAACATTGAATGATTTAATGTTCAAACTGAAAGACAGTAACCCTGATGATTTAAGAGCAAATGATTCAAATATCTTCAAAAAAATGTTTAAGAAAATTAATCGATCTATATATGAAACTACTGCTAAATATCAAAAAATTGGTGCTCAAATAGATAAAATTGCAGTTAAACTTGATAAAGAAAAAGATCTTTTGCTCAAAGATAACGAGATGCTTGAATCGCTATATGAGAAAAACTTTGAATATTTTGAGGCACTCAATATCTATATAGCTGCTGGTGAAGTTAAACTCGAAGAACTGCAAAACGAAATTATCCCGGAAGCAATGAAAACAGCTGAAAGCAGCACTAACCAAATGGATGTTCAACGTGTTAATGATCTTAATCAATTCCAGAATCGTTTAGAAAAAAGAGTGTATGATTTAAAAGTAGCCAGACAAATGACGATTCAACAAGCGCCACAGATTCGGCTAATTCAAAATACTAACCAAGCCCTATCTGAAAAGATCCAAACTTCTGTGAATACAGCTATTCCATTATGGAAGAATCAAATCGTAGTGGCTTTAACTTTATTACGTCAAAAAGAAGCCGTGACAGCTCAAAGACAAGTATCAGAAACGACAAATGATTTGTTGACAAAAAATTCTGAAATGTTAAAACAATCTTCTATCGAAACTGCCCGAGAAAATGAGCGTGGTATAATCGACATTGAAACTTTAGAAAAAACTCAAACAGATCTGGTTGAGACTTTAGAAGAGACCTTATCTATACAACAAGAAGGACGTACTAAGCGACAAGAAGCAGAACGTCAACTTGTTAGAATGGAAGATCGCTTGAGAGATCAACTACTTCGAATAACAGATAAATAGTCTAAAACTTCCCAAATAATTGGGAAGTTTTTTTATAAGTCAAAATATTTGAACAAAATATGACAATAGTATATAGTTACTTATAGAAACAAAATGAAGCAAAGAAAAAGGAGAGAATTTTTATGTTAGGTTTTATTTTAATGTTAATCATCGGTGGTATCGTTGGTGCAATTGGTGAAGCAATCATAGGTAAAGAAGTACCCGGTGGTATTATTGGTAATATTATTCTTGGACTAATTGGTTCAGCTTTAGGTGGATATTTATTAGGAGATTTAGGACCATCACTTGGTGGAATCGCAATTATTCCAGCAATTATTGGTGCAATTATTCTTGTATTCTTATATAGCTTAATTGCCAAAAAAGCATAATTAATAAATTTTAAAGAAGCTCTTTATGATCTGCCTCAGGCAGTCATAAAGAGCTTCTTTATTTGGATAGTTAAAACTAGACTTTATCGACATTAGAAGCTTGTGGGCCTCTGTCTCCTTCAACAATATCGAATTCAACTTCTTGTCCATCATCTAAGGATTTATATCCTTCGCTATTAATCGCGCTGAAGTGAACAAATACATCTTCACTACCTTCTACTTCAATGAATCCAAAACCTTTTTCTGCGTTAAACCATTTTACATTTCCTCTTGCCATCCTGCTTTTTCCTCCTAAGTAATTCTTGCAACAGATCGTTTATTGAGTGCACCTTACCATCAGTTAACTATACAGCACATCTATTACACTTAAAAGTATACAAAATATGATTATTTTTTGCAAGGGCTTTCTATATTTTTATGATAAATAATTAACTTTAAAATCTTTTGTATACCTTATCATTTGTTATTATTGTTCCTAATAAAACTTTCTTGATAATAAAAAGAGCTGACTTTGGGTCAGCTCTTTTTATTACTTATTTTAACAACTCTGGATAGTGCTGTTCACAAATATGGTGGCATCTTGTACATAACTTACCTACACCATCTACTTCAATCAAGTCTTTTGAAGTAATTCGGCATCTTTCACATACCTCTCCTTCCATATGTTCAACTTTAATCGATACAGTTTCAAAATCAAGAATAGACGTATCTCCTTCAGGCTTTTCTGAAAGATCTTTTACAGTAAAGTTGGATGCAATTAGAATTTGACGTAAGTCAGTATTCAGTGAATCAAGTAATGATCTTACTTCTTTAGTTGCATATAAAGTTGTATCAGCTTCAAAATCTTTACCGATTACTTTATTTTCACGAGCAACTTCATTAGCTTTCAGAATATGATCTCTTAAGCGCATAAATTTATCCCATTTTTCGACTAATTCTTCAGCATTACCGTATTGTTCCACTTCTGGCATTTCTGCTAATTGTACATAGTCTTCCTCTTCGTCTAGATAAGTCCAGATTTCTTCTGTCGTATGAGGAATAATTGGAGTTAACAGCTTAGCCAGCTTCACGGTTACTTGATAAAACACAGTCTGCATTGCGCGACGTGAATGAGCATCTGGCGCATCTATATACAAAACATCTTTAGAAAAGTTTACATAGAAATTAGACATATCTACAGTACAAAATTGATTGATTTCTTTATAAATATCTGAAAAATCATAATTATCGTAAGCATTTAAAACTTTCTCAACAGTTCGATTCAAACGGTTCATCATATATTGGTCAACTGTTCTTAACTCTTCATACGGTACTGTATGTTCAACAGGAGAAAAATCTTCTGTATTTTGAATTAAAAAACGGATTGTATTTCTAATTTTACGGTAAACTTCTGAAACTTGCTTTAAGATATCCATACTGACACGAACATCCGCTTGAGAATCTACACTAGAAACCCAGAGCCGAACTATATCAGCACCCATCTGTTTGATTACCTTATTGGGTAAAATAGTATTTCCAAGAGATTTACTCATCTTACGACCATCCCCGTCTAGAACCATACCTTGAGACAGAACAGACTTATAAGGAGTCGTATCATTAATTGCTACACTTGTAGTAAGACTTGAGTTAAACCAGCCACGGTACTGATCTGAGCCTTCCAGATACATATCAGCTGGAAATGTCAGGTTTTCTCTAGCTTTAAGGACTGCTTGATGAGAAGAACCAGAATCAAACCACACATCCATAATGTCTGTTTCCTTTGTAAATCGACCATTCGGGCTAGAAGGAGATTCAAATCCTTCAGGTAACAAGTCTTTTGCTTCTCGTTCGAACCAGACATTAGAACCAAATTCAGCAAATAGATTAGATACATGCTCAATAGTTTCTGGTGTAATAATTGCATCTCCATTTTCAGCATAAAAAATTGGTAGTGGAACACCCCAAGCACGCTGGCGAGAAATAACCCAATCCCCTCTATCTCTTACCATATTATAGATTCTTTGCATACCCCATGGTTGTAACCAGTTTACTTCCTGAATAGCTTTTAATATATCTTCTCTGAAATCTTTGATTGAAGCAAACCACTGCGGTGTTGCACGATAAATTACTGGCTTTTTAGTTCTCCAGTCATGAGGATAGCTATGTGTGAAAAAGCTCAATTTGAGTAAAGCATCTTTTTCTTTTAACCAGTCCGTAATAATTTTGTTGGCATCATCATAATATACACCTTCAAGTCCTGGAGCTTCATTCGTAAAACAACCTTTTTCATCAACAGGGGATAACACTTTCAATCCATATTGCTGAGCTGCTATGAAGTCTTCCTCACCATGTCCAGGAGCTGTATGAACCAATCCTGTACCACTCTCCAGCGTTACATGATCTCCCAAGATGACTAAAGAATCTCTATCATAAAAAGGATGCTTAGTCGTTACATGTTCTAAATCTGATCCTTTTACTTCCTTGATCAGTTCTACATCTTCCCATCCTAATATTTCAGCTACTTCTTCTGCCATTTTAGATGCAACAACGAATTTACGGCCATCCGCTTCTACTACTGCATAATCAAAATCTGCATTAACAGCTACTGCTAAGTTAGATGGCAGCGTCCAAGGTGTAGTTGTCCAGATGATCAATGAAGTATCATTATCTAAAATTTCTTTTCCATCATTAACTTTAAATGCTACATAGATATTGGGAGATTTAACATCTTTATATTCAATTTCTGCTTCAGCTAAAGAAGATTCACTTGAAGGAGACCAGTAAATGGGTTTTAGCCCTCTATAGATAAAACCTTTTTCTGCCATTTTTCCGAAGACTTTAATTTGTTCTGCTTCATAGTCTTTAGTTAAAGTGACGTACGGATTATCCCACTCACCTGCAACACCTAATCGCTTGAAGTCTTCACGTTGAGTATTTACTTGTTCCCAAGCATATGCCTCACAGAGTTTCCTATATTCAGCCACTGTCATTGATTTACGATTTACTCCAGAGTTCGTTAATGCCTGCTCAATAGGCAATCCATGTGTGTCCCATCCCGGTACATAAGGCGAACGAAATCCTGACATAGATTTGTAACGCACAATAATATCTTTAGATACCTTATTTAAAGCATGTCCCATATGGATATTTCCATTCGCAAAAGGAGGTCCATCATGCAATACAAATGACTTTTTATCTTTATTCAGCTCTTGTCTTCTTTCATATAGATTATGTGCTGTCCATTCTGCTTGACGATCAGGCTCTTTATTAGGCAGACCAGCACGCATAGGAAACTTAGTTTTCAATAAATTTAATGTATCTTTTACTTCCATCTTTTTACCCTCTTTACTTAATTTTTTATATAAAAAAAGACCTCATCCTTAAAAGGACGAAATCTTCGTGGTACCACCTTACTTCAAAAACATTAAGTGATAATAATACTGTTTATATTCCACAATATTATACATTTACTTTTGTTTTTCTCTTCTCTTTAACGCAGAGTTACGTCTTTAGCTACTACATAATTCACTAAAGAGCCACTGAATGATCATTTATGCAAAAAGCACTTACCAGCTTCACACCTCCGCTGGCTCTCTGAAAAGTATTTTGCTTCATGTTGTTTCAGTTATCGCTACTATTCACTTTAAATTAAATGTTAGGTAACTCAACTGCTGGTGTCATTCCTTCTTCATACTCAGAATTTTCAGCATTTTGTTCAGGTTCAACTGGTAAATCAGTTACTTCATCTTTCTGATCAAGCTCTGACTTCACTTCATTGATAGTATTTGTTACGGGCTTTTCAGAAGCAGGCGGCTGTAAAAGATCATCCCACTCTTCTTTTTTTACGAGTTCTAGTTGTGATTCAATCATAAGCTGAAGTCTCTGGCGAAAAATACGACTCTGCTTACGCAAAGCTTCCGTTTCTTCTTCGATTTTTCGTGCTTTTCCTACCGCTTCTTTCAGTAGTTGATCAGCATGGTTTTCAGCGTCTTGACGCACATTAGAAGCCTTGTTTTCTGCCTCTTTTGAAATCATTTCTGCTTCTTTTTCAGCATTTTCTTTCAAACGATCAGCAGCATCTTGGGCCACGATAATTGATTTATTAAGCGAATCTTGCATTTGATCATAACTTGCCAATTTTTCTTCAGCAAATTCTAATTTCTTTTCAGTTTCTTTTTTCTGTTTCAATAACAATTCATAATCTTTAATGATTTGATCAAGATAATCATTGACTTGGTCTTGATCATAACCTCTCATTTTTACAGAAAATTCTTTGTTATGTATATCCATTGGAGTTAATGCCATTGTCGAATCCCTCCGTGATTTTTTTAAGTTCTATTCAAATATGATTTGTATATTAGTATAATCAATATACTTTTTCAATACAAGTCCCTATTGGTTTCTATCGAGTACATCTAATTCCAGACGAATCTTTTCTTTACGAGTCTTTCCTTCAATAGATTTTAACTTTAATCGTCCAAATCCTCTAATTGATATAACATCAAAAATTCCTAATGTTGTATCAGGCCTGCTTGTTTCATTCCAATTCACTTTAACTTTATTGGAAGCGATAAGTTCTTTAGATTTTTGACGTGACAAATTAAAAGCACTTGCCAGCACTACATCAATTCTTAAAGAGGAAGCAATAATACTTCTGCTTTCCCACTTATCTTTAGGCAAGATAATGTCAGTGTACTTTCTTTCTTCCAAATGCACTTTTATTTTACCGATACTGTCGATCTGAGATAACAAAAAAGGCATCATAGGTTTGTCTATAAATACTTGCCAATTATCTCCATCAGTTATAATATCGCCTATATTTCCACGGTCAATACCCGCTCCTGTAAATGAGCCTAAAATATTTCCATGTGATAATGTTGCGAATTTCGTTGGATAGTTAATTTCACATATTGTGATAGCATAATCATTCTGTTCTGGTTCATAATATGAAGGTGCTAAAAAGATTTTTTTCCGTTCAGCATCTTCATATCCACCAAAACTATGCAAAGTAATTTCAGTATTTTGCCCAGCGACAGATTCCACGATAAATTGCTGCCTCGGATCTAAAAAAGGAGATAGATAAGGAGTATACTGTTCTTCTGCTTGACGAACCCAGTCTAAGACAGAATCAATAAAAAGTTGTTCGTCTTTTCTGAAATGCTGGTATACATTATCCATACTTTACCTCACAGTAAGCCTAACTGACTTAATAGATTTACTAAAATATTAAACACTGGTGCCAATCCCATTTTAATAAAGGAAAGAGCAAACAATGCGACTAACCCCGCTAAACTAATCATTCCAATAGGAGGAACAAATCTACGAAAGAACCCTACATACGGTTCACAAATTCTAGTCAATAATCGCCCAATACTTGATTGATAAGCTCCTGGAAGCCATGACATCAAAAAATATACAACTAATAAAAGTCGATAGATATCAATAAGGTTGATAAGAAAAGAATATAAATAACTTATAAATTGAAATAGCATGCTTGTATATCTCCGTTCCGGTTAAAAATCCTGTTTCTTCAAAGCTTGTAGCTCTGCTCCATCAAGTTCAACAGACTGAGGTGTACAAACAAAGATTTCTTCACCAATTCTTTCAATGTCACCCTTAATAGCATAAGTAGTTCCCATTAAAAAATCAATGACTTTTTTTGCTTGATCTTTTTCCATTCTTCTAAAATTCAAGATGACAGACTGATTGTTCAACAGAATATCTGCTACTCCTTGAACTTCTGAATACGTACGAGGTTCTAAAACATTTATACGCGGTTTTTTGATTGCTTGTTGTTGATTAATTGCTACAATATTTTGATTTGAACTAACTTTTCGCACGGATTGAGTTTTAGAAACTATCGGTTTATCCTTTTTGAGTGATTGTGCAGGTTTTTCTTTCACATTCTTACTAGCAGTCTTTTCAGAAGGAATGTCCATCTCTTCAGAATCGTCTTCTAGGAAGAAAAAGTTGTTAAAGCGATCTTTCATTCCCATTTATAAGTCTCCTTTCAAAGAGGCTTGATCCTTATCTTTTTTTTCTTCTTCTAAAAAATGGTGGTGTATCAACTTCATCATCTGAATTTTTCCCATCTGAAGAGTCCTCTCTAGAGAACAAATCCTTTTCTTTGGTATCTTGTTTAGTCTCGTTTAACTGATCTAGATCTTCATTGTGACGATCTCTTAGATTAGGTTCTTTACGAATATCCCAGTTTCCAAAAGGATCATTCTCAGTTTTATTAACAGTATTCGATGATGTTTTGGCTGTTTTATTTGCTGAAGGTCTTTTATTTTCCGCTTTTTCTCCATCAATACCTGTAGCAATAACAGTAACGACTACTTCGTCGCCTAAATCTTCATTGATTGATGTACCAAAAATAATATTGACTTCACTAGTTGCTGCAGCAGATACAATATCAGAAGCATCTTGGGCCTCAAACAGAGTCAAATCTGCTCCACCAGTAATGTTCAACAAGACAGATTCAGCACCGGCGACAGAAACTTCAAGCAGTGGTGATGAAATTGCTTTTTTAGTTGCTTCTGCAGTTCTATTTTCACCTGTAGCAGTACCAATACCCATCAATGCAGATCCTTGATTTTCCATAACTGTTTTCACATCTGCAAAATCCAAGTTGACATATCCAGGATTAGTAATAAGATCTGAAATTCCTTGAACCCCTTGACGTAAAACATTGTCAGCTTCTCTAAAAGCT
Source organism: Marinilactibacillus sp. 15R (assembly GCF_001895285.1). NCBI lineage: Bacteria > Bacillati > Bacillota > Bacilli > Lactobacillales > Carnobacteriaceae > Marinilactibacillus > Marinilactibacillus sp. 15R. The sequence continues at coordinate 1,577,996 of NZ_CP017761.1, read as the reverse complement.
TCCATCATCGGGGTTTTTTTATCGACAATTTCTAGTAAACGATTGTTTGAAATAGTTACTAGTGTATCAACATGCTCTCGCATAGATGCGATTCCTTCAGCAGCAAATCGTCCTTTTTTCGGTCCTTCAAATGTAAATGGACGAGTAATAACCCCAACTGTTAATGCGCCCTGTTCTTTAGCAATACGTGCCACAATTCCAGCTGCTCCCGTTCCAGTACCGCCTCCCATACCAGCAGTAACAAAAACCATATCCGCACCTTGTAATGCTTCTGCAATTGCTTCTTCACTTTCTTCTGCGGATTTCCTTCCTACTTCAGGGTTAGCGCCTGCTCCAAGTCCTCTAGTCAATTTGGGCCCAAGTTGGATTTTAGTTTCAGCACTCATCATGTCTAAAGCTTGAACATCCGTGTTGGCCACAATGAACTCTACTCCTTGCACGCCATCTTGAATCATTCTATTGACAGCGTTTCCTCCAGCACCTCCTACACCAATTACTTTTAATACTGCTCCCTGAGATGCGATTGAATCGAATTCTAATTCCATTCTTTTTCCTCCTGTGTACGATATTTAATCAAAAAATGTTGAGAAAAAGCTTTTAACTTTTTCTGTGAAAGATGGTCCTTTTTGCGTTTCTGCTGACTTCACGTAAGTTTCTTCTTGTTTTGAATTCTGATGATTTACTGATTTACTTGAACTATGAGATAATTCTTTCGAATTAGATCTAATATCTGATAAGCTTATTTGATTAATTAATTTTTGAATACCATCTAATTGTCCTTCATAATAGACCAGTGAAATTGCATTAGTGAAGGATGGGTATCTTACTCCCATAAAATCTGGTATGTACACATCAACTTGAACCTCAAATATATCTTCAGCAAGTTCTCTAATTCCAGGTATTGCTGCTGCCCCACCAGTAAGTTTAACTTTTCCTGGTAAAGATAATGCATCAATCTTATCCAGTTTATTTTTTAAAACTTCAAAAATCTGTTCCAATCTAGCTTCTATTATTTCGGAAATATATGACTCTTTAACTTTAATAGGATCTTGCTGACCTACTACATCTACATGAACAAACTGATCGTCGGCTACATGATTTGCAAAGGCATACCCAACATCTCTTTTCAGGTTTTCCGCATTTTGGATTGATGTATTCAACACCATCGATATGTCTTTTGTTACAAACTCTCCACCTTGTTGCTCTACATGAACAAATTTCAATTGATGATCATGTATAGCTGATGCAGTTGTTTGTCCTCCGCCAATATCAATTTGTATAGTACCGAATTGTCTTTCGTCTTCTGACAAAACCAATTGTGCCATTGCTTGAGGTTGGATAATCAAATCTTTAATACTATATCCTGATAGTTGAACACATTTTTTAATGTTATGAACAATTGATTTAGGAACTGCTAATACTGTACCATATACCTCTAGTCTTTCTCCAACCATTCCCCTAGGATCTTTAATCTCGTCAAATCCATCTACTAAAAATTCTTCAATCATTACTGAAATGACTTCTTTATCAGTGGGAACAGAATTCAAACATGTTTCCCGAATAACTTTTTCTACATCTTGATCATTAATCTCTTCATGAGATTGCTCCACTTGTATATATCCGTTACAAGGAATTATTTGTACACCTTGCGCGGGTATTCCTACAATAAGTTCTTCAATTTTAAGACCTGATTTTTCTTCGGCCTGTTTAACTGCCAAAGTTATCGCATTACTTGTTTCTTCAATATCAACAATCATGCCTTTGTTTAGTCCTTTAGATCTCTCACTACCGACTCCAATCACGTTCATTTGTCCATTTAATACTTCAGCTACTATAACTTTGATTGAAGTGGTTCCAATATCTAGACTTGCGTAAACACCATTTTCCATTATTGATTGAAACCTCCAGTCTACACTAGGTATTATTTTAGTATATTCAGGTCTAACCCTAGAATTATTTAGTTTTTTATGCATTAACGTATAGAAAAAATCCATACTAACTTTAATATGATTAACTTTATGTTAATTCTTATTTTACCATACATTACTATCGTTATAGAAGTTAGTTTATTGATTTCTCAATACAAAATATAACTTTTATGTAACAATCGATTGTATGTTTGGTATATAATCTAATGAATAACTTTATTCATTAGAAGTTTCATCTATCTCAACGCTGTTTTCTTCATCGTATTTCTGATCATCTTCAGTAGAAAATGGTAAAAAATAAGCACCAGCTTCTAAATCAAATAATCCATTTTCTCCTTCTACAGCTCTTACTAACTGCGGATAACGTTGCATCCGTTCCGCGAAACTCGGGATAGAAGCGAGTATTTCATTTCCGTTATTCATGTAAGCTTTGACAAGTAAGGGATTACGATCATTTTGGATCCATTCCATTTCAGAGATCATTGCTTTGACATTATCATCTAACTCATTATACTGATCTAACATTTGATTGAGCACTTTTCCATCAGAAAAACCAATAAATGTCGGTAAATTGCCACCAGTTGCAGTATATTCTTTTTTCAAAGTTGTGCCATCTTCTAGAATATTATAATAATTTTCACCATCAGTTAAGTAAGCTACTGTCTTAAGTTCACTAATTTCAAAGCGGAAATTATTCAATCCTTCTATATAGAGTTTAACATTTTTAACTTGTGGCAATTCACTTTTGATATTTTGAAAAATTGCTTTTCTTTCAAAATAAGTTCCCCACAGTGATTCGCCTGAATGAACTCCACTGCTGTCAATTACTTCTTGATCAAATACTTCATTGGTTCCAGAGACGGAGATTGTTCTAATTTGACTATAAGGACTTATAAAGTAGATAGAAGAAAACATCATAGTCAAAAAAAACAATACTAATACTGTCCATTTAATTTTAATCATTTGGCCTTTCTTGTTCTTTCCTGAAGGAGAGCCAATATTTTTTTTCGTATAAAGTTCTTTTATATTGGTAACCGAGTGATGATGGTTCTTTTTCATTTTACTCTCCTCCTTAACAAGTTAGTTAGGTGATTTGATTAATAATTTCGATCAGTTCATCAGAAGCTTTTTGTTTCCCTAGTTTTTTAGAATTGTCTGCCATTTCTTTTCTCTTGTCTTCATCCTTCATAAGTCTGTTGATTTCTTCTACAAAACTTTTTTCTGATAATTCAGATTCACGTATCATCAGTGCAGCACCATGATGAACTAAGCTTAAGGCATTTTTTGTCTGATGATCTTCTGTTACATTTGGACTTGGTATCAGAATGCTTGGTATCCCTAAAGAAGTTAACTCTGCCAAGGTAGTTGCTCCGCTTCGACCCACAACTATAGAAACGGCTGCAAATACTTCAGGCATTTTTTGTATATATGGAACAACACGAATGGATTCCGTATGCATAGATTCTCCGTATTTTTTCTCTAATTGACTTATAATATTTTGATGATGCACTTCTCCAGTCACATAAACTACTTGATAAGGCTGTTCAGATAATTTCTGATAACTATCAATAAATGTCTGATTAATTCGCTGTGCACCTCTGCTTCCACCAAATATCAGGACTGTTTCTTTATCAGGATTTAAATCAAACTGTTTTAAAATGGGTGTTTTTTTGATTCCTGCTACTTCTTGAGCTCTAGGGTTCCCTGTATAAATTACCTTTGCTTCATTTCCTTTAAATTGAGTAACTGCTTCTTCAAAGCAAACAGCTATTTTATCTACGAATCGAGCTAAGAATTTATTCGTAACTCCTGCCACACTATTTTGTTCATGTATAACCGTTGGTACCTTTGCTTTCGCGGCAGCATAACAGACAGGTGCACAAACATATCCGCCTGTCCCAATCACTACGTCTGGAGCAAACTGTTTAATGAATTTCTTTGATTGACTGATTCCTGAGAGGAATAGTCTTATCGTATTCAAATTATATAAAATACCCTCTAGATTTAATTTCCTCTTGAACCCTTCCACTTTGATTGTTTTAAATGGAACAGCGTTTTCAGGAACAATTTTACTTTCTAAACCTCTTTCCGTTCCAATATACAAAAATTCAGAATCAGGATATCGTTCTTCAATTCTTTTTTTCAGCGCCAAAGCTGGATAAATATGCCCACCTGTTCCGCCACCTGTCAATAATACTTTCATGTTTGGTCAAACACCGAATCGGTGCTTTATTCCTCCTCTTGTTTCGATTGGATAAATTGATCTATACTTTCCATATATGCATTTCCTCTGATCTCAAAACTTGGATACTGATCCCAACTTGCGCAAGCTGGTGAAAGTAAGATAATATCATTAGGTTCACTCATTTTATAAGCTTCTGGAACAGCTTGTTCAACGTTTACTACTTTGATTGTTTTGTTTATTCCAGCTTTCTTGGCCGTTTCAATAATCTTTTCTGCAGTTTCACCAAAAGCAAGTACAGCTTTAACATTTTTTTTCATTGCTGGTATTAGTTCATCAAATGATACCCCACGGTCTAAACCGCCTGCTAATAAAATAATTGGATTTTCAAATCCTTCTAGAGCATTGATTGTAGCTAAAGAATTAGTTGCTTTTGAATCGTTATAAAATTTACGCCCTTCGAATGTGCACACAAATTGTGTACGATGTTTGACACCTTTGAATTGCATTAAAGCTTTTTTGATAGCTTCATTAGACTTATTCATTAATTTCGCTACAGCTATTGCTGCTAAAGCATTCTCTAAATTATGTTTTCCAGGCAGGAGAATATCATTTACTTCAAGAACCTCTTCTTCATTGAAATATATTCTATCATTTTTCACATATATACCTTGTTCTACTTTTTTCTTACGTGAAAAAGGGATCAACTGGGCCTTGCTATGCTGAATAACCAGTTCTGACAACTCTTCTTGATCAGCATTGTATATTAAATAATCATTTTCTGTCTGATTATCCGTAATTTTCATTTTTGCTTTTACGTATTCTTCTCTAGTTCCGTGATAATCTAAATGAGCAGAATATAAATTAGTAATCACTGAAATGGCTGGTTTCAAATTAAGCGTACCCAGCAATTGAAAACTGGATAATTCCAGAACTGTTACATCAGATTCTGTTGCTTTCATCGCAACCTCACTAGCTGGTGTTCCAATGTTTCCAGCAGCGTAAGCTGTTCCAAGTACACGATCTGTATTCAATATTTCTGTAATCATTGTTGTGGTTGTAGTTTTACCATTTGTACCAGTTATACCGATCATTTTACTTTCATTAACTTCATATGCCAGTTCTACTTCTGTAATAATTGGGATACCTTTTTCTATGGCTTTTTTAACGATTGGGTTTGAGTACGGGATTCCAGGATTTTTGACGATCAATTCAAAATCTTCATCCATCAACTCTATTGGATGTCCCCCTGTAATTACTCTTAAACCTTCGTTAATAAGCTCTCTAGCTTCTGGGTTTTCATCAAGATTTTTATAATCATTGACAGTCACTAAAGCTTTTAACTTATGTAACAATTTAGCAGCACTTACGCCACTTAAAGCCAATCCTAATACGAGAATTTTTTTATTAGTATACTTGTCTATTTGCTTCATATTTATCCCTCATTTTCAAAATTGATATACAGATTGTATAGTGAATAGTTTAAAAACTGGAAGTAGATCACTCTACATCCAGCTTTTTCAGCTTATTATACCAAAATAAATAGTACGACTAAAGCCATAAGGAACCCTATTAACGAAAATATTCCCACTATTTTCCATTCACTCCATCCCACCATTTCGTAATGGTGATGGATGGGACTCATCTTGAAAATTCTTTTACCTCTCAGCTTGAATGAACTTACCTGCAGCATCACGCTTGCAGTCTCACAAACGAAGATGATTCCAATAAGAATTAAAGTCCATTCTTGATTCAACAGAATCGATATCCCTGCTAAACCTGCTCCAAGCGCTAATGAACCAACATCTCCCATAAAGACTTTTGCTGGCTTTTTGTTGAATATAAAGAAGCCAAGCAAACCCCCAAAAACTGATAAAGAGAAAACCATGATATCCCATTGATCTTGTATTCCAGCAATCACTCCATAAGCAAGATAGGCAATCATACCAGTACTTGCCATCAAACCATCAATTCCATCAGTTAGATTTGTAGCATTAGAAAATCCAACAAGCCAGAACAGCAAGAATAATCCATATCCCCATCCAAGATTAATTGAACCTAAAAATGGAATACTTAAAACTGTTGGATAGTTCAATAAATTAAGACCGATATAAAATACGACTCCACCTATAATTTGTCCAATTAATTTCTGTAGACTAGTTAAACCAAGATTTCGTTTCATAATAACTTTAATATAATCATCTAAAAATCCAATCAATCCATACAGAATTAAAATAAAAGTTAATAATAGTATTCCTGTTGTAAAGACATCAAGGAAATAACTTAAAATCAATACTGTTATAGTGACGGCAAAGATAAATGAAACTCCACCCATAGTGGGTGTGCCAGATTTACTTTCGTGCCATGTCGGTCCTTCTTCTCTGGTTACTTGACCTAATTGTTTTTTACTGAAGTACTGAATCACAAATGGCATAGAGATTACTGTAATAATAAAACTAACTAACACCGGAGTAACTATTCTTAATAATTCTAACATTCTTTATCCTATCTCCTTTAAAACTTTTAACTTTACTCTTCTTCACCCGATACAGGAGACAAAGATAGCTTAACTTTAGTGCCCGGTTCTATAAATGAATTGGGAGCAAGTTCTTGTTCTGAAACATATCCTTCTCCCTCAAATTCGAATTCGACTCCAGTCATTTCGGATACTTTCATCGCATCACTTCTAGACCATCCACTCATATCCGGCAATGTCATTGCTCCATTAGTTAATAAAATTGTTTTCTGACCATCATATAACGTTGAACCTTCTAACGGAAACTGTTGTACTATTTTATCTCCTGTTCCGATAATAGAAGTGCTCAAACTTTTGCTTTGAATCTCTGTTACAGCTTCGGATGTGTTACTATCAATCAAGTTAGGCATCATTTCATTTTGAACAATTTCTGTACTGTCCCCATCTTCTGCATCCATATATTCCAAAGCTCTTTTCATCACAGGATTAAATATTTTTTGCACAACTTCGCTACCTTGACTTGCTCCATTAAAATCAGGCTGCTGTACTGTCACGTATAAAATCACATCCGGATCATCCGCCGGTGCCATACCAACAACTGAATAAATGTAATTTCCTCCTCCACTATAATACTGCTTTGTATCTGGGTTATATAATTGAGCAGTACCGGTCTTAGCAGCAATTTCATATCCATCAATTTTATATCCTTTTGCCGTTCCATGTTCATTATTTACTGTCTCAGTTAAATACTGTAGTGTCTTTTGAGCAGTCTCTTTTGAAATTAAGCTCTCTGTATATTCCGGTTCAAATTGTGTCACTTCATTTGTAGTCTTATTTGTTATATGGTCTACCAGATAAGGTTTTACCATATTACCTTCATTTGCGATAGCTGAAAAAGCACGTAGCATTTGCACAGGAGTCACGCTTAGTCCTTGACCAAATGCTGTATTAACTTTCTCTAATGGCCATTCATATTTATTACTACCACTATACTCGTTAGGCAAATTCATCCCGACAGCTTCACCAAAACCATAATTGTCCAAATATTTTTTCCAGGTGTCATAGCCCATTTCTTCAACTTGATGAACAAAAGCAACGTTACTAGAACGAGCTAACCCTTCAAGATAAGTAATCGATCCCCATCCATCTGGGTTAAAGTCATGAACAGTCCCGCCTGCAACAGAAATTTCTCCAGACATATAATAACTATCAGGGTGAAAAGTACCTTCTTGAATAGAAGCAGCTAGTGTCATTACCTTCATTGTTGAACCAGGTTCAAATGCATATTCAACTAATAAGTTTTGCCATGACTGATCAATACCTTCTTTGGTAGTTGCATTAAAAGAAGGTCGTTGAGAAGTAGCTAGAATTTCACCAGTTTTTGCATTCATCAATGTAGCAGTCATATTTTCAGGGGTGTGTTCTTCATCTACTTCTTCCATTACATTTTCTAATAAAACTTGAAGTCTGCGATCTAAAGTTAAATATAGATCGCTACCATCCACAGCTTCTTCTCTAATTTCTTCCTCGCCTGGAACAACATACCCATAGGGATCTTTCTGATACTCAATTGTACCATTAGTTCCTTTAAGAATATCATCATAAGTCTGTTCTAGACCCATGATGCCTTTCAATTGCTGATAAGCTTCATCACTCTCATCATCACTTTGTACTTGTGCAAGTCCAATAGTATGAGAAGCAAAAGTTCCGTTTGGATAGAGTCTTGTTTTTTTATCTTGAAACGTAATTCCTGTGAGGTTTTCTTTTTCAAGTTCTTCCTGTATCTGACTAACTATATCATAGGATAAATTATTTCCAGCAGCACCAAATTCAACTTGAGAGGAATTTTTAGTCAGTTTTTCCAATACTTCTTCTTCACTCATAGAAATATATTTGGTTAGTACTTTTGCTACTTTTTCAGGTTCTTGTACATGTTGAGGACGAGTTGGACTAGACCATTCATCTGTTAGTATAGCTACTAGTTTATAAGAACTGGCATCCATTGCTATCGGATTTCCATTCTTGTCATATATTGTTCCTCTATTAGCTTGTAAAACCGTATTTCTAGTATAAAGATTATCTATATTCTGCAAAAGGTCTTCCCCATTGATTTCACCTTTGACCATAATCCATGAAAAGCGAAGAGCCACAAATCCAAACATTATAAAACATGCTAAATACAGGAAAACAGCAATAATTTTACGGTTACGAAATGGATTAGTAGCTCTTATTTTCTTAGTAATTTTTTTCATGGGGTTACATTCCTAATCTGATCTTCATTCATCTTCAGCCCATTGTTTTCAGCGATTTCATATACTCTGTCATAGCGAGAAAGTTCTTGTATATTCTGTTCTAAATTCTCGTTTACGGTTTGAATCTCTGCTGATTGATCTCTTAGATCTTGAGCTGCTCGATTCGTAGTTGATAATTGCATCGCCATTGTGATATTAGCAACTAATAGTCCAAATAACACAACTCCAAAGAAACTGATCACCCAAATTTCTAAACGAGTTATTCCTCTTTTTACCGTTTTCTTAGTATGTACTCTACCAGGCTGATACTCAGGTTGTTGAACTGGTTTTGGAATAGCTTGCATATTAATTTCTCTTGCTAAGTTGTCATTCATAGCCATAAAAATTCTCCTTTCATATTAAATTTTATACTTGTTTTTCAGCTACACGTAATTTAGCACTTCTTGCTCTATTATTAATACTTAATTCTTCTTGGCTTGGTAATATTGGTTTCCTGTTAATTAACTTTAAAGATGGTTTCTTAAAGTCTGGCATGACTGGCAGTCCTCTAGGAACGTCAGGCAGTTTTGAAAAATCTCTAAAAATCTGTTTAACAATTCTATCTTCTAATGAGTGAAAAGTAATCACACTTAACCGACCATTCGTATCTAACAATTCAACAGCTTGTTCTAATGATTCTTCTACAGCACTTAATTCATCGTTTACAGCTATTCTGATAGCTTGAAAAACACGCTTTGCTGGATGCCCACCTTTACGTCTTGCAGGGGCTGGAATAGCTTCTTTTATGATATCTACCAACTCTTGAGTCGTATCAATGGTTCGAACTTCTCTATGCGCTTCAATTTTTCTTGCAATCTGCTTAGAAAATTTTTCTTCACCATATCGAAAGAATATTCTTACAAGATCAGAATACGACCATTTATTAACAACATCATGCGCAGTTAATTCTTGATCCCTATTCATACGCATATCCAAGGCAGCATCTTGATGGTAACTGAACCCTCTCTCTGCGTTATCAAGCTGTGGAGACGATACTCCTAGATCGTATAAAATACCGTCAACTTTTGAAACATTCAAATCATTCAGTGATTTCTTTAAATTTCTAAAATTTGACTGAACAAAAGTAATCTTATTTTTTTCAACTTGATCTTTTAATATTTCCTTTGCATACCTTATCGCTGTATTATCTTGGTCAAAGGCATATAAATGGCCTTTGTCATTCAGCTGATCCAGTATAAGTGCTGAATGTCCACCCCCACCTAAAGTACAGTCTACATATACTCCATGCGGCTTAATATTTAGGCCATCTGTTGCTTCTTTCAATAAAACTGTCTCATGGTTGAATTCCACATTTTAGCCTCCTGTCTATTCAAGTTATCTTCAATATTATTAATTAAAATCCAAAATCAACCATTTCTTCTGCCATATCTTCAAATGAACCTTCAGCTTCTTTTGAAAATGCGTCCCATCTTTCTTCGCTCCATATTTCAAAACGTTCAGAAACACCTACGACATAACAAGCTTTATCTAGCTTGGCATGGTCTCTTAAAGTCTGAGGGATATTTATTCTACCTTGCTTATCCAACGTACATTCGGTTGCCGCAGAGTAGAAAAATCTTGTAAAAGCTCTTGATTCTTTTTTTGCTAAAGGAAGTTGTTTAAGTTTTTTTTCTAAAACTTCCCATTCTTTTTGTGGATAACCGAATAAACAACCGTCTAGTCCACGAGTGACAATGAAATATTGGCCTAAATCTTCTCGGAATTTAGCTGGTACAATCAAGCGACCTTTAGAGTCGATATTATGCTTATATTCTCCCAACAACATTTCACTGCCCCCTTTCCCCACATATATGGCATAGTCTACCACAATGCCCCACTTTCTACCACCCAATATTAGAAAAATACTCAAAAAATATGTAAAATATATAACTTAGCAAGAATAAAAATAACTTACGTTCCCTTTTTTCTATCTCTATAATTCAAAAGTAAGCGATGAATAGCTGAGTACCTACAAATAAAAATCGGACACCTCTATAATAAGAAATGTCCGAAGAGTATAATATACTGAATGTCTAGCGACATTCCATCTGCACCTTTGGATTCCATGGCAAATAAGCCTCCAAAGGTGTATTTTGTCGATTTGGAAGATAAGTTAAGAGGTAGTCCAGATATTTTCGTGGATGTAATCCGTTGGATTTGGCCGTCTCGACGAGACTCAAAATAGTCGCAACGGCATGAGCACCCTCAAAAGATTTTGAAAACAGCCAGTTCTTTCTGCCCATAACGAGTGACTTGATGCCACGTTCGGCTAGATTGTTGGATAGCACGAGACGGCCGTCCTTCAGAACGTTCATCATTCGCTCTTTCTGATTCAGCGCATAGTTGATCGCTGTGCCAAGTTTGCCATGCGCAGTTAGGGATTCACACCAGTCAAAAAACGCCTCAAGCTTTGGCTTCACTAGTTCTAAGCGCTGATCATACCGTTCGCTAACAGATAAGTCCTTGAGGGACTTATCCAACGCAAATAACTCGTTACACAGCGTGACTCCCTTATGAGCGACACTCTTACTGGAATAGTTCTTTGGACGGGCGTCATAGAACTTCCGTCTGATATGCGCCAGACAGGCAATCATCGTCATCCCTGGAAGATTGTTGTACCCGGAGAATCCATCACTATGTAGATAGCCAGTGTACTCCTCTAAGAAATCTCTAGGGACAGAGCCACTGCGTGATGGACCAAGCTTGTAGATATGTATGGCACGTTCGCTGTATTTGCCGGTACTGAATAACCACATATAGGACTTTTGTCGGTCTTTGTCATTCAGTACTTTGAATGTCGTTTCGTCGGCGTGTAGAACCTTCTGGTTCAACAGTTCTTGTCGCATTACAGCCACCAGTGCTTCGAAATAATACTGGGACGTTTTAATGTGCCAATTCGCAATGGTATGCCGAGGAATCGGATAGCCAAGTAGATTCCAATAAGCCTCTTGTCGGTAGGCTGGGACTTTTTGCTCGAACTTCTGATACATCGTTTCTGCTATCAGCGACGCAGAGGCGGCTGTATTATTTAAAGGAAGTCTTGGGATTTCAGATTTTGCAAACGGCGTCCGTGTCCCGCTTTTTTCGCAGTTCGCGCAGGCATATGTTTTTTGGAAATGTCTGTGGTTTTCAACTCTTGCCGGGATAAATTTCACTTCCTGACGGATGAGTTGTGTACTGATTTCTTTCATTGCTTCCTTACATGTTGGACACGTGCAAGATTCGATTTCATGAATGTGATCAACAGTAGGAAGAGAAGACAACTGCTTGTCTTTTAAACCTTTACGTTTTTTGCGACGGCTAACGGTTGTGACTATAACTTCTTCTTCGTCGCTTTGGTCACCAGTCTGCTCTGGTTCGCTAAAAAGGCGCTCATTGAAGAGATTGCCTTGATTGGGATCATCTTTCAACGTTTCCTTCTTTGGGCCGTACAATTTCTGAGTTAAGAATTCGATTTGTTCTTTCTGTAAGGAAAGCTCATCATCTTTTTGAGCGATAATGGTCTTCAGTTGTTTGTTTTCTTCTAACAGCTGATCTAACTTTTCAATAATCACTTCAAACTGTTTTTCGCTCTTGATAGACATGTCTGCTTCTCCTCACATAAATAGTACTTAAATTTTACACTAGTCAGAAAAAGAAAACGAGAGAGCCATTGATTTTTTCATCAATTTCTCTCTCATTTCTTAGGCTATACTTCCTTTAACCGCAGGTTTTATGGAGACTTTTTGATTAACAGATAATCCTTCAAGCAGCCAACGCAGCTGTTGCGCACTTAACTTTTGAATCTCGTTCTGGTTACGCGGCCAATTCAATTTCCCATTCTCTAAACGCTTGTATAAGAGAAGGAAGCCGTCGCCTTCCCAGTAAAGAGCTTTGAACCGATCCTTCTTTCCACCACAGAAGAGAAAGAGGGCCTCATGATAAACATCCATATCATATTCTTCTGTGATCGTCGCAGCTAATCCATCAATTTGACGGCGCATATCCGTCTTTCCACACACGATAAAAATATTCTCTACTTGAGTAAAATCAACGAGTTTCATTGAATGACATCTCCGCGAGGAGAACTCTCAATGTCGAGGGTTTGATCCCCTCGTAAATAAGTAGCTCTGTCTGACTATTTTTTAAATGTGCCACCATTTTCTGTGAATGGAACTTCGAAATGTGTCGGCGATCAGTTTTATCGTCATGTAGGGTTATCGGTATGATAGACTGTTTATTCTTTTCCAAATTAAAAACCTCCTGTGTACTTAAGATATCTCAAGTTTAACAGGAGGCCGCTAGGACTCACAGGTACCTAGCTATTCATCGCTTACATTCAAAATGAGAAAAAAGCTTGCCATCCCAACCAATAAAGGTATGTACGTTCCCATACAAATAGCCCTCATCCATTTCTAGATGAGGACTATTTGTTGTAACTTGATTACTAATATTTTTAATTATTGTATTAAATTACAAAAGCAATAAAACACCTAAAGAAATATACACTAATAATGCACAGATAAATACATATCTCCACCAGACTCTCAAAACTTTCAAAATTGTTAGCTTTTTATGTTTAAATGCAAAAATAGTAGATAAAATTAAACCAATAATTGAAATAACAAGAGTAAAATATGGAATAAAGCTTTTCCCTACAATTAGTACACTAAAGATATGGATAGAAAAAATTAAAACTGGTACTACAAAATCTACCCCTCTTACTTTAATTTCATATCTTTTAAATACTTTATTAACTAGTCTAGTAGGTATTAGCAATAAATAAGGACAGATATAAAACAAAACAAAGTATAAATCGATATTTACATTCTGCAAGTACTCACCTTCTTCCGTTTCTATTGGGTGTTTTACAAATACTTGGACTTAATTTACAGTCAAGGTATTTATACGTATGACTATTACCCTATTATACTAAAAAACCTCTATTATTTAAAATAGAGGTTTTTTAGTATAACTTTTTTATTTTGAAACGTCTTTCCCAGCGTAAAATCCACAAGATGGACATACGTGGTGGTTACGTTTTACTTCTCCACATTTAGGACAATCACTCATATTTGGAAGATCCAATTTGATGTGAGTACGACGTTTAGCTTTTCTAGCTGTAGATGTTCTTCTTTTAGGTACTGCCATGTTCCAACACACCTCCTTAAAGGGTTCTTAGATAATGATCATTATTAATCAAATAACTGATTATCTAAAACTTGTTTATGATATAATCCTTGTATAATATTATTCATTTTCTTCAGAAAAAAATCCTTTTAATGCTGCAAATCTAGGATCTTCTTCTTCTGACAAACGTTCTCTCACTCCAGTACCATATGCATCTTCTGATACGACTTTCCAGTCGCTACCACGAGGCATATCCCCGTTTTCAAGTTCTTCATTCGTGAAAACTTGAGTAGGAATTGCTGCTAAAACAGCATCTTCAAGTGGTTTATGCAAGTCCAACGTATCTGATTCGAGTTCAACAACGATTTCATCATTTCCGTACTTTTCAGCATCAACTACTGTTCCAGCAGCAAGATATGTCTCAGAAAATGGAATACGTAAATCAACTTTTACTGGCTCAAGAGAACGCGCAGACGGAAGAGTCAAACTAATTGACAAGTTTAAGTCAACTAAAAATTCATCTGTGTTTTCAACAACTAAAATCCCATCCATAAGTAACGGTTCTGCATCGATAATAGAAGTATTCCTATCTTTTAATGACTTCGTTAAGTCTACTTGACCAGATAATGGAAGAGGATCTCCGTTAAGTTTCTTTAATTCGTTCAAAGCCCATTTGATTTTCATATGTTATCACCTCTTAGTCTTATTATAAATGGTTTTATCTATATCAAACAACTTCTTTAAATTGAGCAGCCAATAATCACTCAAAAAATTGTGATATTAAAAATAAAGTCCCTTTCGACTTTAAGGCAACAAAAATAATTATACTAGTCACCAGTTGTAATGTCAATAATATTTAAAGGCTTTCGATTGAAATCCTGTTTTAATTTGACATTATCTAAAGCTAGTTGATAGACTTCTCCAGCTTTTATATCTAAGGACCAATTATCTTTTGTCAATTTATTGATCTTTGTCAACAAATTGACACTAGAAGATTTTTTTACTTCACTCAAATATTGTTGTCCCAATGGACTAAACCCTAATATTCGTGAAGTAGGCATTTGGTTTAAAGCAGCTAAATCACTATGCTTGATCTGCAACAATACATACACACATAAGCGTTGTAAACGAGTCCGTGTCATTCTTTTGTTTTTTACAGTCTGTATAAACCTCTCAAATGAATCAGCACTTTGAACAGCTTTTTTCAAGCGATATTCAAGCCCTTCTTCCATTTGATAGATTTGCTGCAGCTCTTTCAATGAAGAAGAAAGAATCTGATATTTCAGTAAACGCCAATAATTATTCCAATTAATTAACTGGCTTTGATTTAATAATTCCAAACTAGTTGCAGGCATAAATGCTTGAGAAGAATTTTGAACATTTAAAGGATTAAGCAATTGCTTCCTTATAGCTGTGGCGCTTGCAATTGTTGTGTTTTCTGACAAATTCACGTCATGATACTCTGCCTGTTTTCTTCCAATTACTTCAAAATGAAATCTATCACCATGATAATAATTTTCCTTTGCATATGCTAGACCTAGCTGATTATTTGGCTTTGATAAGTTAATTGGGAAAGAAGGAATAACAGCAGCAATAGCTTGTTCCATTCTTACGGCATATGGTTTTCCTTTTTCATTTTGTTTTTTAAACTGGTCATCAATGTCTTCTGAGTATTCAATCAGCAGTTTTGCAGCTTTTTTAAATGTCTCTCCATTGCCAGATTCAGCTCCAAAACTTAATGAGGCACATCCAAGACCTGCTAGAATTTCTATGGCTCCTTTAGCAAATAAATCTGCTGGCTGTACACTATATGATACTGGCAACTCTAATATCAGATCCGCTCCACCCGCCAGTGCCATTTTGGCTCTTTTCCATTTATCGACTATCGCAGGTTCTCCACGTTGTAGAAAATTACCGCTCATTACAACGATTATCACTTCCGCACCCGTTCTTTTTTTAGCTTCTTCGAGCTGATATAAGTGACCATTATGAAAAGGATTGTATTCCGCTATTATTCCGCACGCTTTCATAATTACTTCCTCACTTTTTAGCAGCAAAAAACCAGCGTCTGCTTTCATCGTTGACTTTTTGTCCAAAGTCAGCAGAGACTTCTATTTTTTTGAATCCTGCCTTTTTTAGTAACTCTATATACTTATCAAGTGAATGTGTCCATTCTTTGTGTATTTCTTCAAATCTTTCATAATGCCCATTTTCTTTTTCAACAAAAAATGTCAACTGGTGTTCAACAGAATATTCTTTATCTCCTGTGTAACTATCCCATAGAAAAACAATACCCTCAACTTCATCATGATAAGAAAACTGGTCAAATTCTTTTACCTGATAAGTAGAATGTACATCAAATAAAAACACACCATCTTGATTCAATTTTTCATAAACCTCAGAAAATATTTCTCCCTTTTCTTCCTCTGTTTCAATATAACACAAGGCATCACTATAGCAAATGACACCATCAAAATTTTCCAGTTCAGATAAATTCCGCATATCCATTTCAACTAGAGGAAATCTTACCCCCGCTTCCAATTGGCGGTCATAGGCAAGACTCAACATATCTGAAGAAAGATCCAGGGCAGTTATATCAAATCCAGCTTTAGTTAATTGCAAAGCTAATATTCCAGTACCACATCCAAGTTCGAGAATATGATTTTCTTTAGTCAGATACTGACTAGTATACTCTGCCCACTTTGGATATAGTGAGTCGTCCATTAATTCATCATATACTTTTGCAAACCAATTATATTTCACTGTTCGACCCATTTAGATACATCTACATAGTCTGCATCTGTCCATAAACGTTCTAACTGATAAAATTCTCTTTCTTCCTCATTGAATAAGTGGACGATAACTTCTCCTAAATCAATCAGAATCCATTTTCCGCCTTCTTTACCTTCTATTTTTCTAATCTCTATATTATTTTTTTCAGCTGCATCTTTTATAGCATTTGTTATTGCATCAATTTGTCTTTCGTTATTGCCATGAGTCACTACAAAATAATCTGCTAATAATGATACACCTTTCATATCTAAGGCCATAATTTCTTCAGCCTGTTTATCGTCTGCTGCTTTTATTACAACTTCTAAAATTTGTTCTGCTGTTTTTGTCATAAACTTCCTCCTACTTCTGCACTACCCATGCATTATATGTTTCAATTGCTCGCGGATAGATTTTAACATTTTTTTCTAGTAAATATTTCAATGTCTTGAGCGTTGCAAAAGCAATCGCCTCTTTTAAGCTGCTTTTTGCTAATGTTCTTGCTTCTGTTATTCCCTTAAAGTCTCGATTCGGTTCAATATAATCCGCTATATAAATGATTTGCTCGATCAGTCCCATATGGGGAGCACCAACCGTATGATGACGAACAGCATCTAAAATCTCAGTATCCGTTACTTCAAAACGATTACGGATCAGAATAGCTCCGACTGGCCCATGCCAGATATTATTTCCATACTGAAGCAACTCAAGATCCATATTTTCGCTGATAATAATATCGCGCATTTCTTCGTCTAATTGTTCTTTTGCATAATCATGTAACAAAGCAGCTATACTCACTTTTTCTCTATCCGCACCATATTGCTCTGCTAGTTCAAGAGCAGCTTGTTCTACCCCTTTTACATGAATAAATCTCTTAGGACTCATTACTTGGCTAACTGCTTCTAAAAGTTCTTTTCTAGAGCAATTAATATATTGTTGTGAATAAGTTATATTTTCAGATTTCATCATGATACAACCCTTCTGATTCTATATACTCAAGGACATTGTCAGGAAGTAAGAATTTTACTGAACATTGATCTGCAATTTTTTGTCTAATTGTACTTGAACTAATCTCAATATTGGGGACATCAATAAAAATCAGCGGAAAAGCTGTCTCCACTGAATAATCAGGACGATTGACAGCGACTATTTGCACTAAATGGACTAGCTCTTCAATTCTATGCCAAGATGGTAAATCTTCAACCATATCTGCTCCAATAATAAAATAATATTCAATATCAGGATTTTGCTCAGTCAATGCTTTGATCGTATCAAAGGTGAAGCTTTTTCCTCCACGATTAATTTCGGTAAAATCTAGTTCAAACTCTGGTTCTAGTTCAATTGCTTTTTCAACCATTTTGATCCGGTGCTTTGCATCGATGGTTGTTTTTCCTTCAGCATGTGGGGGAATTGCAGAGGGCAGAAAAAGAATTTTTTCTAATCCTAGCTGATCCCGCACTTGATCTGCAATAATCAAGTGTCCCAAATGAGGAGGATTGAAAGTACCTCCCAAGATACCTATTTTTTTTCTTTCCTCTATATGAATGTTTTCTACCTTGACTTCTGGTTCAATTATTGCGGACGTTTTTTTTACCAACTTTTTTCGCCTACCTTAATCGATTTGTTTCTTATATATTTCATGTTATATTTCAGTTACTCGAATGGGGTAACTTTGTTGAATAAATTTGATATTTTTCTTTTGTTGAAGGTTTAAAAAGCACAATTACCTTACCGATAATCTGTACCACATTGATATTAGAATTCTCTTCAATAAATATTTTCGCCTCTTTAGGTTCAACATCTGTATTTTGAAGTAATTGTACTTTCATTAATTCACGTTTCTCCAATGCTTCCACGAACTCATTAACCATTTCAGTTGTCAAACCATTTTTCCCAATTTGAAATAAGGGAGACATATCATTTGCTTGCGCTCTTAAATATCTTTTTTGTTTTCCGGTTAATTGCATTAAAAAGCTTCCTTTATATTCATATTTTTTAAAATCTACTATATCAAAGACTTTCTTAAGGAAATATCTGCCCCTCTAGGTGCCCAGCCAGCAACCGTAGTTCCAGCGTCTTCGATTGAAATCCAGCCTAAACCTGAAAAAACCAAATCTGAAGGTTCTTTCACATTAAATTCAAATCGTTTAAGCTCAGGAAATGTTTCTAAATTATCTTTATAAGGAGGTGTCAGAAGCTCTCCTCTTTGTTTAGCATAGAGCTCATCGGCTTTTTCCAGTTTAGTCCGATGAATATTTAATTCATTGGAAAGATAGCAGACAAACGATTGTTTCCCATTACCTCTAATATAATCAAACCTAGCTAATCCACCTAAGAAAAGTGTTTGTTCTACATTAAGCTGATAAACTTTAGGCTTGATTTCTTTTCTTGGAGTTACTTGCTTTAATTCTTTCGGAGTTAGATAATGAGCGATCTGAGAAGACTGAATGATACCTGGTGTATCAACAAGTACTCGTTCATCATCCAAAGGAATCTCTATCTTTCCAAGAGTTGTTCCAGGAAAATAAGAAGTTGTAATAATATCTTCCGCATTTGTTGCAAGTTTTATAATTTGATTGATTAATGTTGATTTCCCAACATTCGTTGTCCCTACTACATAAACATCTTGACCTTTTCTTTCTTTTTCGATCAAATTCATCAGTGCTTCTACTGAATCAGAACGCATCGCGCTTGTTAGAAATACTTCCTTAGGATGTACTCTTGCTTCGTGTGCTCTTTCAGTCAGCCACTGTCTCATTTTACCTTCTTTAAGTGATTTGGGTAATAAATCTATTTTATTTCCAACTAAAATTACGGGGTTTTTACCTGCAAATCGTTGGATACTCGAAATAAAACTACCATTAAAGTCAAATATATCTACTATATTTACGACTAGTGCCTGCTTATTGCTAATTTCATGCAACATGTTGAGGAAATCATCATCCGTTAACTCCACATCTTGAACTTCATTATAATGTCTTAAACGAAAACATCTTTTACAATATAAGTCTTCACTTTCATCTGCATTTTTCAAAACAGAAAATGGTAAAAAACCTGCTTTAGTATCATCGCTTGATTGCAGTGTTGCTCCGCACCCTATACATATCAATTCTGATTCATCTTTCAACTGGCTCATGTAGTGAATCCCTCCATTTCATATCAGGATTTTTTTTAATCAAATAATTCATAATTTTGAGTTCAATCATCCGATTGAATCGAGTGTTCCAAGCATCTGAATCCAGTATTGGTTTAACAAGTACACTTTTAATACCAGCATGATTAGCTCCTTTGATATCCGTGACAATCTGATCTCCCACCATCAATAATTCGTCTTTTGATAGATCAAATTTTTCTTGTGCTTGTCTAAAACCTTTCTGTAAAGGTTTCATGGCATTAGGAATAAATTCAAGCTCTAAAATAGTTGCTACCTTACTGACTCTTTTAGCTTTATTATTTGAAATGATGACAACATTAATTCCACTTGCTTTCATCAGTTCAATCCATTCTAAGGTTTCTTCAGTTGCCACAGGGTTATTCCAAGCTATCAATGTATTATCTAGATCTGTCAATACAGTTTTGATGTTGTTACGCTTTAATTGCTCAGGAGTGATTTGATAGATGGAATTAACCATCCATGTAGGTTTAAAACTATTTAGCATCCTCTTCTTCCTTTTCTTTATTCTTTTGACCTGCATAAGGCTTTAGGCCAATCGATTTATATAGTGAATCATTTTTTAAGAGAAGCTCTATACTACAATCCTTATTATAAAATTTCATAAAAATAGGAAGTACTCATAAGCACTTCCTATGTGCATGACTTTAGTCTTCAGTCGAACTTGCTGGTTGAACAAGTTCCAAGATCTCCACAGCGACATAGTCAATGTTATCAAATTCATAAGTTTGTCCACTTGTACGATCTTCTAATTCGTACATACGGGATGACTTATCATAACGCACAATACATTGTTCTTTACCGTCCTTTTCAAATCTTCTGACTTGGACTTCATCACTTTCATCTTCTCTCATCGCATCTAATCTTCTTATAATTGGTATAAGTTGGGATGGTTTCATCTGGTATTCCCCTTCCTGCTTCTCTTCTAACTTTCACTTTCTTATTTTACCAGATTTTAAGAAAAATTACAGTAACAGGGCTAGTTCTTTTTATCAGTGAAAACTTTAATGAAAAAATGTACAGCAAATACTACTTTTATTTTCATAATATGATAAAATGGTTCCTAATATGATTAGGGGAGGATTTATTATGGACACAACTGAACTACATAAACTATTCAATGCACAAACACAAGAAATTGAAATTTCTCTAATTCGACAGTTTGACGAACAGGTAGCTCCAATTGAAGGAATGATTCGTTTAACATTAGGCCAGCCAGATTTTCCGACACCGCAGCACGTTAAAGATGCTGGAATCGAAGCGATCAATAACAATTTTTCCTTTTATACAGGCATGGCAGGCGATATTAGATTGCGAGAAGCGTTAGCCAATTTCATACAAGTTAAATATAATGTTTCTTATGATCCAGAGACTGAAATTTTATCAACAGTTGGTGCTACCGAAGCATTGGCAACAACTTTACTCGGTATCTTGAACCCAGGGGATAAAGTTCTGATTCCGTCTCCCTTCTTTTCACTATACGAACCTTTAGTGTTGTTAGGACGTGGAGTTCCTATATATATTGATACAACTGAAAATGATTTTATTTTATCACCTGAAATGATTCAATCCGCAATGGATAAACATGGGGATAAAGTTAAGGCAATCATCTTGAATTATCCTACTAATCCAACAGGTGTCACTTGGAATAGAGAAGAAGTTAAAGCTATTGCTGATACCTTGAAAAAATATCCTAACATCTTCGCAATCAGTGATGAGATTTACAGTGAACTAGTTTATGAAGGATCGCATATTTCTTTAGGAGAGTATCTCTTTGATCAGACAATCGTCATCAATGGGCTGTCAAAATCACACGCTATGACGGGATGGCGTTTAGGATTTACTTTAGCACCAAAAACTATTACAGATCAAATAAAAAAAGTACATCAAAACCTTGTGACAAGTGCTTCAAGTATTACCCAGTTTGCTGGGATTGAAGCTTTGAAAAATGGAATGGATGACGCTGTTCCAATGCGCCTCGAATACCAGAAACGTCGTGATTTGATTTATGAGGTCATGAGCGACTTAGGATTTAAGATTGCTAAACCTAATGGAGCATTTTACATTTTTGCAAAAATTCCAGAAGGATATATCCAAGACAGCTTTAAGTTTTGTCTAGATTTAGCCAAAAAAGCAAAAATCGGATTTGTACCTGGTGTCGCTTTTGGTAAAGCCGGTGAAGGATATGTAAGGTTGAGTTATGCATCCAGTATGGCAGAGATTAAAGAAGCTATGGAACGCTTAGTAGCTTACATGAAAGAAAATGCACCAGAAATTTAGATTAAAAGCCAATCGACGTTGTAGTCGATTGGCTTTTTTTGTCTACCTAAAATTACTTTTCCCACCAAAGTTTAATTAAAGCCTGAGTACCATCATCACCATTACCATTATCTTTTAACTGGTCATACAGCTTCTTCGCGTTCTGAGTTGAAGGAAGGTTCAATCCAAGCTTATTCGCTTCATCTAACGCAATTCCCAGATCTTTGATAAAATGCTTCACAAAAAATCCTGCTGAATAATCTTCTTTCAAGATTCTTGGGCCGTAATTTTGTAGAGACCAATTGGCTGCACTTCCACCACCAACAGTTTTGAGAACTTTTTCCAAGTTTAATCCTGCTGCTTTTGCATAGACTAATAATTCAGTCAAACCTGTCATTGTTCCAGCAATCATAATCTGGTTCGCCATTTTTGTATGCTGTCCGCTACCGGCAGGGCCTTGCAATTCCAGCGTCCCTGAAAACGTCATAAATACAGGTTTCACTATTTCAAAAGCTTCTTCATCTCCACCCACCATTGTGGTTACAGTTCCATTTTTTGCTCCTAGGTCTCCACCTGATACAGGAGCATCCAAAGCAGAGACACCTTTTTCTTTAGCCGTTTTATATATTTTTTCGGCTAATGATGGCTGACTCGTTGTAAGATCAATCAAGATTGAACCCGATTGTACCCCACTAAAAATCCCATTATCACTGTAATATACTTCTTCTACGTCCTCTGGAAATCCGACCATTGTAAAAATCAGTTCACTCGTCTGAGCAATATCTTTTGGTGTATCTTTCCATATAGCTCCAAGCTCTACTAATTCATCTGTTTTACTTTTCGTTCTATTGTACAAATTGACTTCATATCCTGCAGATAATAGATGTTTTACAATTGATGCACCCATGACTCCTGTTCCGATAAACCCGATTTTTTTCATTTTAACTCTCCTCTTTTACTTTATTCTAATTATTATATCACTTTAATCTTTTATGTATAAAGCAGATTCACTATTCTTTAAAAAAAAAACACTTTAAGAGAGTCAACTCTCTTAAAGTGTAAATTATTATTTAGAAGTATATTCTTCTACTAATTTAACGACTTCTTCCGCTGTCGTGCATTCGTTAAGTGCTTTATCACTTAATTCTTTCATTTCAGCAGTATCAAGGTCAGTTAGTAAACTACGAGTTTTAAGAATACTTGTTGCACTCATAGAGAACTCATCAAGACCTAGACCGACTAGTAGAGGAACTGCAATTTGATCTCCAGCCATTTCTCCACACATACCTGCCCATTTACCTTCTTTATGTGCTGCATCTATTACGTTTTTGACCAAACGTAAAATAGAAGGATTATAAGGTTGATACAAGTAAGAAACGCGTTCATTCATGCGATCAGCTGCCATAGTATATTGAATTAAATCATTTGTTCCAATGCTGAAGAAATCAACTTCTTTAGCAAATTGATCAGCCAATACAGCTGCAGCTGGAATTTCGATCATGATACCTACCTGAATATCCTCTGCAACTTTTATGCCATCCTTAGCTAAGTTAGCTTTTTCTTCTTCTAAGATTGCTTTAGCATCTCTAAATTCAGGAAGAGTTGCAATCATTGGGAACATGATTCTCAAAGTTCCATGCACTGAAGCACGCAATAATGCGCGAATCTGAGTACGGAAAATCTCGTCTTGATCCAAACTAACTCGAATTGCACGATATCCTAAAAATGGATTCATTTCTTTAGGCAATTCTAAATAAGGAAGTTCTTTGTCGCCGCCAATATCCATCGTACGAACCACAACAGGTTTCCCATCCATACCTTCTAAAACTGCTTTATAAGCAGTGTATTGTTCATCTTCAGTAGGTAATTCTTTAGAATCCATATATAAGAATTCTGTACGGTACAATCCGATTGCTTCTCCACCATTATCAATTACTCCCGTTAAGTCTTTAGGAGTTCCGATATTAGCAGCCAGTTCAACGTGTTTCCCATCTTTAGTAACACTCTTCTCATCTTTCAAGCGGTCCCACTCAAGTTTTAATTCTGCAAATTCAGTTGCTTTTTTGTTGTATGTTTCAATAGTAGTTTCTGAAGGATTGATGAAAACATCACCTTCCATACCATCTACTACCAAAAAGTCTCCTTCTGCAACCATTTCTGTAATATTATTCGTTCCTACGATTGCAGGAATTTCTAATGAACGAGCCATGATAGCAGAGTGAGAAGTACGTCCACCAACGTTAGTCACAAAAGCCTTTACATATTGTTTATTTAGTTGAGCAGTATCACTTGGCGTCAAATCTTCTGCAATAATGATGACTTCTTCATCAATTGTAGCAGGAGTTGGAAGTTTTACGTTTAGCAAATGAGACATAACACGTTTACGTACATCCCGTATATCTGCTGCTCTTTCTTGCATATAAGGATTATCTTCCATCGCTTCAAACATTGTAATAAAATTATCAGATGTTTGTTGCAAAGCTGCTTCAGCATTTACTTTTTCATCTTTGATTACTGTGTTTGTTTGATCAATCAAATCCGGATCAGAAAGCACCATTGCATGTGCATCGAATACTTGTGCTTCTTCTTCTCCAAGTGACTCTGCTGCAATAGATCGAATGTTAGCAAGCTCTTCTTTAGCTGTATCGATAGCAGCCTGTAAACGATTAACTTCAGATTCCACATCTGAAATCGTCTTTTTGTCAAATGATAAATCAGGTTCTACTAATAAATAAGCTTTAGCTTGAGCAATACCATCACTTGCAGCAATACCAGATACTTGTGATGCCATTATTCAGCCATTCCCTCATTTTTAATTGTTTGTTCGATTCCTTCAATTGCTTCTGTTTCATCTGCACCTTCAGCAGAAATTGTAACGTCTGCACCTTGACCAACTCCAAGTGACATAACACCCATGATTGATTTCAAGTTAACAGATTTACCTTTATATTCTAAAGTAATATCTGAGTTGTATTTGCTTGCAGTTTGTACAAGTAATGTTGCTGGACGTGCGTGAATACCAGTTTCTGCTGTTACATTATAGCTACGTTTTTCCATTGTTAGTTTCCCCTTTACAAATATAATAGTTTTTGAAAATAGTGAATAGAACATCCGTCTTATAGTTAGATAAAACTAGAAAAACGGCATAATAAGTCATTATTCACCTTTCTTCCTATACAGATTACCATTTTTCTGATAACCCTACAACTATTTTTTACTATTTCGAGGTATTTATCACTTGAAAGGCAAAATAGGTCAGAGTATAATAAGAATTAGCAATAGGTCAAATTTGGTCAAAACAACTTTATGTAGATGTTTCTTTGTAAAATATTGTTTAAAATAGTTGTTTTCAACTGACCTTTTGCAGATAGACTAGTATAATAAAACTAGATAATAGAACTAAAAGAAAGGTTGTGCAGCAGCATGATATGTCAAAGATGTATGCAACGCAATGCAACTATTCATTTAACCACAAGTATCAATGGGAGAAATCGTGAAATTGACTTATGTCAGAAATGTTATAGAGAAATCAGACAACAAGAGGAGCAAGGTAGAATGAATCAAGGAAATGCTCAAGACCCATTTGGTTTTGGAAACTTTGATGATCTCTTTAGAGCAATCTCTCAAGGCAACACTCAAAATCCTAATCAGCAGACTCCACCAAACCAGGCATTCCGAGGAAATGGTCAACAGCCACCTCGCAACAACGCTTCAGGAAGAGGCGGCTTGCTTGGAGAATATGGTGTAGATCTAACACAAATGGCTAAAGAAGGGAAAATTGACCCTGTCATTGGCCGAGATAAAGAAATAGAAAGAGTTATCGAAATCTTAAATCGTCGTACAAAAAACAACCCTGTTTTAACTGGAGAAGCAGGTGTTGGTAAAACTGCTATCGTAGAAGGTTTGGCTCTTAAAATTGTAAATGATGAAGTTCCACAAAAATTATTGAATAAAGAAGTAATTCGCTTAGATGTTGCTTCTCTCGTTCAAGGAACAGGTATAAGAGGACAATTCGAGGAACGCATGCAGCAATTGATAAAAGAATTGCGTGAAAATGATTCTATTATTCTGTTTATTGATGAAGTTCATGAATTAGTGGGCGCCGGCACTGCTGAAGGTAGCAGTATGGATGCTGGAAATATTTTAAAACCTGCTCTTGCACGTGGGGAACTGCAAATGGTTGGCGCTACGACTTTGAATGAATACAGAAAGATCGAAAAAGATCCTGCACTCGAAAGACGTTTGCAGCCAGTTAGAGTCAATGAGCCGACTCCAGAAGAAACCATTACAATATTAAAAGGGATTCAAAAACAATATGAAGATTATCACCATGTTCACTACACTGATAAAGCAATACAAAGTGCAGTGGAATTATCTCATCGTTATATTCAAGATCGTTTCTTACCCGATAAAGCGATTGATTTACTCGATGAAGCTGGATCTAAGAAAAATTTGACCATCCGTACAGTAGACCCAGCAGTAATCAAACAAAAAATAGATGAAGCTGAAAAGCAAAAACAAGCAGCATTACAACAAGAAGATTATGAAAAAGCAGCATTTTACCGTGATCAAGTAACTAAGCATAAAGAAATGCTGGATCAGCAAACACCCGATTCAGATTTACCTGAAATCTCAGAAAAAGATATGGTTCATATCATCGAGCAAAAAACAGGTATTCCTGTTGGAGAATTAAAAGAAAAAGAACAAGAACAATTACGAGACTTAGATCAGTCTCTGCGTAATCATGTAATTGGACAAGATGATGCTGTTGAAAAAGTAGCTAAGGCGATTCGTAGAAATCGTATTGGCCTAAGACAGAAAAATCGTCCAATCGGCTCTTTTCTTTTCGTAGGTCCTACAGGTGTTGGTAAAACTGAATTAGCTAAAACTTTAGCGCTTGAATTATTCGGTAGTAAAGACTCATACGTCCGCTTGGATATGAGTGAATATATGGAAAAACACAGTACTTCTAAACTAATAGGCTCTCCTCCAGGTTACGTTGGATATGATGAAGCTGGGCAATTAACTGAAAAAATCCGCCGCAATCCATACAGCTTGATTTTAGTTGATGAAGTGGAAAAAGCCCATCCTGATGTACTGCACATGTTCTTACAGATTTTGGATGATGGAAGATTAACTGATGCACAAGGTCGTACAGTTAATTTCAAAGAAACAATTATTATCATGACAAGTAATGCCGGAACAACAAACGTTGAATCAAGCGTAGGATTTGGAGCACAATTAAGTGGAAAACAACATTCACTACTCAATAACCTTGGTGAATTCTTTAAACCAGAATTCTTGAATCGTCTAGATGGTATTGTGGAATTCCATTCTTTATCAAAAGAACATCTTATGGAAATCGTTTCGTTAATGTTAGAAGAAATCAATGATGCATTGAAACAACATAATATAACAGTAACAGTCGATGATAAAGCTAAAGAAAAACTAGTAGATTTAGGATATGATCCTAAAATGGGAGCCCGTCCACTTCGTAGAGTAATCGAAGAACAAATCGAAGATAAAGTTGCGGAGTACTACTTGAACCATCCGGGCGCAAGTAATATCAAGGCAACAGTAAATGATGATGATGCCATAGTTATTGAAAAAGTGGCTGCATCTCAAGAATCAGTTGCTGAAGATAAATACGACAATCCAATAGATAAGAATCAAAGTTCTTCAGAAGAATAAAAGTAAATCCCTTATAATGGACAAATAAAAAAGCACATGAGACTTACTGACCAATTACTTGGTTAATGAGCTCCATGTGTTTTTTACATAAACATAATAAATATATTGTAACTTTTTATAGAAGTGATGTTAATTCAACATCTGGATATTTATCGCTGAACCAGCGCTCTGCAAATTGATTTTCAAACAAGAATAAAGGTCTATCAAATCTGTCTCTAACCAGCATGTTACGACTTGATCCCATATTTTCGTCCAATTGTTCCGGATTAATCCAGCGAGCAATTCGACTGCCTATTGAGGTCATGACAACTTCTGAATTATATTCATTCAGCATACGATGCTGGAAAACTTCAAATTGCAATTGTCCTACCGCGCCAATGATGTACGTTTCAGTATGGTAGGTTTTGTATAGCTGAATAGCACCTTCTTGAACTAATTGATTAATTCCTTTATGGAAAGATTTTTGCTTCATAACATTTTTCGGTTCTACTTTAATAAATAATTCTGGTGTAAATTGTGGCAAGCTTTCAAATTCAATCGCCTGCTTTCCTTCGTAGATTGTATCTCCAATCTGGAAGTTGCCAGTATCATATAACCCGATGATATCTCCTGCTACGGCCCCTTTAACAGATTCTCTATTCTCAGCCATAAATTGTGTGGAATTTGACAATTTCATTTTTTTATCTGTCCTAGTTAGAGTAACATCAATTCCTCTTTCAAAGTCTCCAGAACAAATTCGTACAAACGCAATACGATCACGATGTTTTGGGTCCATATTTGCTTGAATTTTAAAGACAAAGCCAGAAAACTCTTCTTTATTAGGTGAAACCTTTCTACCGTCTATATCAATATGTTCAGTCGGTGCTGGAGCAAACTGTAAAAATGTCTCCAGAAAAGTCTGAACGCCAAAGTTAGTCAATGCAGATCCAAAAAATACAGGTGTCAATTCACCATCCAATATTGCTTTCTCAGAAAAATCATTTCCCGCTTCTTTCAATAGCATTGCTTCTTCTAATACTTGGTCGTACAGACTTTCTTGTTTTAGTTGATGCTCTCCTTCAATTGAGCCCTCTTCATTTAAAGGTATAAAACGTTCTCCATGATTTGATTCATCAGGGCGAAACATTTCAATGCGGTTATGATACAAATCATATAATCCCAGGAAATTTTTCCCTGATCCGATCGGCCAGTTCATTGGGTATGCATCAATTTCAAGAACTTCTTCAAGTTCTTCTACTAATTCTAATGGTTCTCTTCCGTCTCGATCTAACTTATTCATAAATGTGAAGATTGGTATCCCACGCATACGACAAACTTTAAATAATTTTTTAGTTTGTTCTTCAATCCCTTTTGCGCTATCTACTACCATAACAGCAGCATCTACTGCCATTAAGGTACGGTATGTGTCCTCAGAAAAATCCTCATGTCCGGGTGTATCTAATATGTTGATTCTTTTTCCATCATAATCAAACTGCATTACGGAACTGGTAACGGAAATCCCTCTTTGCTTCTCAATTTCCATCCAGTCTGACTTTGCAAATTTACCTGACTTTTTAGCTTTTACAGTACCGGCTTGCCTGATTGCTCCACCGAATAAAAGCAATTGTTCAGTTATTGTCGTTTTACCAGCATCCGGATGTGAAATAATAGCAAATGTTCTTCTTGACTCTACTTCTTTTTTCAATTGTTTGTTTTCTTTTGTTTCGTTTGTCATAATAACTTCCTTTATTTATAATTATTTCCTTCTAATCAAACAGTTCTCTTGCTCGTATCACAGGTTTTCAGCTAAGATAACGTAATTTTCTTTTCTTTTTTGATTTTTATAACGTAAACAACAATCGTTTTAATAATTGCAAATACAGGAACCCCAATTAACATTCCGAGTAATCCGGCAATATCTGCTGATGCCAATAATATCAATATAACTGTAAGAGGATGTATCGAAAGTGATTTTCCTACTAAAAATGGAGTGAATAAATTACCATCTAATTGTTGTACAATCAATACAAAGACTGCTGCTAATACTGCTTTTGCAGGAGAGTCAATCAACCCAACTACAATTGCAGGTGCTGCTCCTAAAAATGGACCCACGTATGGGATGAAATTAGTAATTGCAGCAAACACAGAGAGTAAAAATGCAGACGGAAAATCAGCTATAGTATACATGACAAAAAGAATAATTCCAACAAGTAATGAAGCCATTCCTTTTCCACTAATATAGCTGGCTATCGTTTCATTGATTTGAAGCGCTAACTCCTTGGCATTCTTTTTAAAATGTTCAGGGCTGATTTTTTCAATATAACTAGGGAATCTATGGCCATCATATAGCATATAAAATAAAATAACAGGTACCGTGATAAATAAAAATAAAAATTGAGTTAAGCTTTGGATTACACCACCTACACTCGTTACCATACCATCTAAAAATCCAGTGCCCAAATTACGTAACCACGTATCTATATTAAAAAGAATTGCATCAAAATCGACTTGTTCCATCCATGACTCTTCTGACAGTTTCCGAAAATAAAAATCAAGTTCGTTAATAAATTGAGGTATACCAGAAATAAGCAGACTTGTCTGCTCTACTAACATTGGAATACCTCTTAGAATTGTGAGAACAACTATCCCCACAAGCAATACCATTACTAGAGATACTCCATATATTCTTTTCACTCTTATTTTTTCAAGTAATTTAACAATAGGGTTTAATAAATAAAATAGAAAGCCCGCTATCAATAAAGGCATAAATAATGAAGTTAAGATAGCTAATAGAGGATTTAAAATGAAATCTATCTGTTGAAGAATGAATATTAACAATGCTACTGCTAAAAACCATACAGTCCAGAACATTATTTTTGAATTTTGCCAATTTATCACTTACATTTCTCCTCTACCATTTATTGACTACATCCTATTATATGACAGCTACTACTTAAATTAAAGAGGCAGTTATCACGATTAATTGACGAAAATACAAATTTAATGATAAAATTATAAAAATCTAGACAGGGGGAGAATAATTTATGGAATTTTTATGGACCGAAGATATATCAAGTGAGGTATACAAAGATGCTATACACATTAGAAAAGAGGTATTTGTAAAAGAACAGCATATAGAACCGGAACTAGAAATTGATGACCTTGAAGACCAAACATTTCATCTCGTAGGCTATATCAATTCAGTTCCATCTGCTACAGCTAGAATTTACGAAAAAGCACCTCATATATTCAAAATTCAGAGAGTAGCCGTTATTAGAGATGCAAGAAAAACTGGTTCTGGAAAAAAACTGATGGAAGAATTAGAACAGTATATTCGCTCCAAAGATGCAGAAATTATGATATTAGACTCTCAAGATCAAGCTATTCCTTTCTATGAAAAATCCGGATTTTCTGTAGAAGGTGAAGGTTTTATGGACGCTGGTATTCCTCATCACAGAATGGTTAAGAAAATTTAAGCAAAAAAAGTATTGTACTTATCAAACACTGTTCAATGAATAATTGTTCAGTGTTTTCTTTTTAGCAATCTTTGTCTTTTTTCCTTGTTAGCCTGGAATCTTTTTTTTGTCTCTGATCGTAGTATTTTCACAGATACTTCGGCATCTTTATCAGATTGTTCTATCTCTAAAACATCCCCAATTTTACAGCCTTTAGGTAACATTTCTTTTCTAACAATGATTTCATCACTTTTACTATCAGGGACCAATTTAGCCAGATTATTTTCTAAAGATTCAAAAACTACTTTCATAGCTACCACCTTGTCTGATTACATATTTAGAACCTTCTAGATAATAGATAGTTAAACATTCACTCATTTTTTTCTACTTCTATATCCAACTTGTCAGATCCATTCAACTTTACAGTAATTGTTCCATTATTAATCGTATTATAAAGAGGAATGTCGTTTTGCTCTATACGCTCCAAGGTCTCTTCATGTGGGTGACCGTAAGTATTATCTGCCCCCGCTTGTATGACTCCAACTCGCGGATTTGTAGCATCCAGCCATTCATTACTAGTACTATCATGAGATCCATGATGTCCGATTAAAAGAATATCCGTTTTCAAATCATAGTACTGTTTAATTAATCGATTCTCAACATTAGAAGAAACATCTCCTGTTATTGTAGTTCTGACACCGTCTAATGTTGTTCTTGTGACGATAGATTCTTCATTCTGGTCATCTGTTTCAGCTGTTTTGAATGGGCTGAAAACTTCAACTTTAAAAGGGCCAACAATTTTTTCTTCATTCGCTTTCGGTTCATGATAAAGTGTATCTGATTCTTCTATAGCATCTAATACATCTTCATAAATCTTCGTAGTATGGTCAACACCATTCATCCAAACTTCATTTACTTTATAATAATCAAGAACTAAATCCCCATTACCTATGTGATCTGCATCGTTATGTGTAAAAATCAAAAGATCGATTGTTCCGCCAGTACCTATATACTGATCCAGATACTTGATAATTTTTTTATCAGGATCATCATATCTACCTGTATCTATCAAGATGTTCGTTCCATCGTTAGCTTGCATTAAGGTAGAGGAGCCCTGGCCCACATCAAAAAAATGGATTGTTCCTTCAATATCTTGTACTTTACCAGTTGTTTGACTACCCAAATTTGAAAAAACAGAAGCTACATCGGTTCTCATATTTTCAAATTTACGTGAAAAGTAATCGATATTGTAAGAATCATCTCCGAAAAACAGCCCCATTAAAAAAGCAACACCTAATAGTAGTGTTGTGAAAACAAGCTGTATGCGTTGTTGTTTTTGTTTTTTAGTTAATTTTTTCTTTCTAACCATTTATTTACCTCGCAGTGCTTCGATCAGTTCATTTAAATCATTTGGAAGTGGTGCATATACCTGTAGCAACTGTTCAGTGAACGGATGTTTGAATGTTAATTCACTACAATGAAGTGCCTGTCTATAGAAATATCCACTCTTTTCTCCGTACAAATCATCTCCTAATAAAGGGCAGTCAATATGAGAAAAATGCACTCTGATCTGATGGGTTCGACCAGTGTGTAACTTCACTTTGACTAACGTAGCATTGTTAAACCTTTCTTCTACCCAGTATTCTGTTAACGAAGGTTTTCCATCTATTCTCACTTTTCGTGTAATAATTGAATCCGTTGTCCGTCCTATGGGCGCCTCAATAAAACTATGATTTTCAGTCATCACATCAGAAATGATCGCTTGATAAAGCTTTTCAACTTCTTGCTTTCTCATATTTTGGTCAATCATTGAATGAGCAAGTGCATTCTTAGCAAAAATCATTGCCCCTGAAGTGTCTCTATCAAGTCTAGTTACCACATGCACGGTTTTATGCATGTATTGTTTTTTTTCAATATATCCCCTGATTCTATTAGCCATTGTATCTTCTCGATGTGTTGAAGAAGGAACGGATGCTACTCCGGCTGGTTTATTTACAATTAGGTAATATTCATCCTCAAACAAAATATCTAAAGATTTTTCAGATGGTTTCAAATGAGGATTAGCAGGCTCTATCGGTATGGACATTCGAATAGTATCTCCAGCATTCAGAGTATGTCTTACCCTCACCTCTTCGCCATTTACTTGCAGCTGACCACCGCTGAATTTTACTTTCGCAAGCATTTTTTTCGATACTTTCTTTTCTTTTAAAAAGGCTTTTAATGTTCTTGGTTCAGTTTCTTTGTATTTCCATTCAATGATCATTTCTTTTTCTCGCTCCCAAAAATGCATCTTCTACACGATTCCAGAAATGAGTATGCTGGTAACGGGCAAACCGAATTCGCTCATCAGCGATTTTAAATCTTAGTTCAGCAACTTCTGATTCAGTAGTCACTACTTGGTCTATTGTAAAAACGAAATCTGCCGTATCAATAGGAATAATTTTGATCCATTCATCAGGTGCTATGACCATGGGAGAGCTCAAAGTACGAAATACACGATTGTTTAATGAAGCCATTTCCGTCAACTGAAGAGCTTCCAGCCGAGGATGTAATACTGCACCACCAATGGATTTATTATAGCCAGTAGATCCAGTAGGAGTTGAGATACACAATCCATCACCACGAAAACGCTCAAATTGTTCATCTCTAATGTAAACATCACAAACTAAAGTTCCATCAACCCGCTTGATTGTAGATTCATTAAGCGCAAGAAAATGCGCAGGTGCTGTTTTGTTCTTGAAATAAATCTCAACGTCTAATAATGGATACTGTACAAATTCTCCATTGTCTTTCTTTAGGCTTTCAATCAACTCACCAATATTATATTCGCGCCAATCCGTATAAAAACCTAAGTGCCCCGTATGGACTCCAATAAAACGAACATGATTTAAAATGTGAGCGTAGCGATGAAAAGCGGATAATAGTGTTCCATCTCCGCCAACAGAAATGACAATCGTAGGATTTTTCTGATCAATAACAAACTGATTTTCTTCCAGCATTGCACGTAGTTTCTTATATACTTTATTTGATTCTCCAGTTGAATTGTATACGATTGCTACTCTCACTATACTATTCCTTCCACTTATTTCTTTCAATTGACGATTTACCATCTTTAAACCTGAAATTACTCTGTGCTTCCTTTATTTCTTCTCTTATAGTCGACATTTCTTCATCTAATTGAAATGCAGATTCCGCAGCTTTTTGAAGCCTTAAGTTAATTTCATGCGGAAATTCACCTTGATATTTATAATTCAATGAGTGTTCAATTGATGCCCAAAAATTCATTGCCAAAGTTCTAATCTGTATTTCAACTAAAATATATTTTACTTCATCAATCAATTGTACAGGGTATTCACAGATCAAGTGATAAGACCGGTATCCACTATCTTTTTTATGAGTTACATAGTCTTTTTCTTGAACCACTTTAAAATCATGACGATTTTTCAGAAGATCCACCACATCATAAATATCTTCTACAAACGGACACATGATGCGAATACCTGCTAAATCCTCCATATCCGTTTCCAACTTTTCCAAAGAAATATTTCTAGTTCTAGATTTCAACAAGATACTGTTAACAGGTTTCACACGACCTGTCACAAATTCAATCGGTCCATGTTGTTTGCTAAGTTGGTAAGATGTTCTAATCCCTTTAAGTTTTACTTTCAATTCATTCACTGTTT
The DNA here is from genome assembly GCF_001895285.1 of Marinilactibacillus sp. 15R. Classification (NCBI taxonomy): domain Bacteria; kingdom Bacillati; phylum Bacillota; class Bacilli; order Lactobacillales; family Carnobacteriaceae; genus Marinilactibacillus; species Marinilactibacillus sp. 15R. The sequence goes on along the minus strand of NZ_CP017761.1, from coordinate 1,543,002 downwards.
GAGTATATGGAAGTAAAAATAATTCCCAGTCTCTATCCATTAATATTACCTTCTTTTCATTTCCTTCTTTCATTCTTATCGAATCTATTGTACCATATTTATGGATAAAACCGTAATAGAGACCCCGGAATGAGGATAGCTATGGATCAGAATATCGAAATTGAATTTAAAAACTTATTAACAGAAAAAGAATATATGGATTTATTTAAAGGTTTAAATTTAAAAACTCAAAATATTTTTTCTCAAGAAAATATCTACTTTGACACAATAAACTTTGACTTAAAAAAGAAAAAATTGGCCTTACGAATCAGAATAAAAAACACCCATGCTGAAATCACTTTGAAATCTCCGCATAAAGAACACTTACTTGAAACAAATATAGCAATAAGTTTATTAGAAGCTCAGCAAATTATAAAAAGCAATGCATATTATACTTCAGATAGTATCGCTGATATTTTAAGATCATATGGTCTGGATACTAACATTCCTCTAAAAATTTTTGCAAATTTAAGAACTGAACGCATCGAACAAAAAAATAATAATAGTATTATTGTACTAGATAAAAATTACTACGCTAACCAAGTTGATTATGAATTAGAAGTAGAAAGTTCAAGTGCAGAAGAAGGAAATCAGCTTATTGATGATTTAATGAAAAACTACGAAATCCCTAAGCGAAAAACACCAAACAAAATTATGCGTGCTTTTAATGCAATACATTCAAAAGATACTGAAGTCTGAAAATAAGGATGCAATTGTGACGAATTTGTCACATACCAATAAATTTTATGACAAAATCTATGCAGATGATTATTAATATTTTCTCGTCTTTGTTAATCTAGTAAATGTAAAGAGGAATCACAGAAGTTATCCTAAATTTATATATTACTAATTGGACAAACTATTAAGTATTGTAGACAGCAAATTAACAAAATAAATTATTGTAAGGTGAGTATAGAATGGCATTAAATAATATTATAGAAATTTTTTTATTCATTAATCCTTTAGGGGCAAATAGTTTTGATGCAGAAGAAACTATAGAAGCTTTTTCTAAAGAAAGAGATGAAAGAGTAAAAATCAGCTTTGTACCCCTTTTAAATTTTAATTCAGTGAAAAAACAACTTTTAAATGAGAAGGCTGTACAAACTTCAATTGAAAATCGTAATAAGATGTACACTGACTCTTTTAATGCTAGTTTAGCTTTTGCCGCTGCTTCTATGCAAGGCAAAAAGAAAGCAAGAAAATTTTTAATGACTCTTCAGAAAAACATTATCGAAAATAACAATACTTTTTCTAAATCATTAGTCTTAAAAAGTGCACAAGCAGCTAAATTAGATATTGAAATGTTTGAAGAAGATTTTAATTCTGATTTAGTTAAAACAGCTTTTACTAAAGATCAGAAATTAGCTCAAGAAATGTCTGTACAAGATACACCTGCTTGTGTTTTATTCACTCGAAATGGTGAAGAATATGGATACCGTATTGATTCTATTATATCTAAACAATTATTACATGGATTATGTTCAAATAATTCACTGACTTCTGAGATGTCAGAGATAAAAAATAAATATAAATTCCAGACCGTTTAATTATTAAAAAGAAAAAGCCCACAAGAGGGCTTTTTCTTTTTGTATTTAATTAGAGATTTAAATCTTTTAGAGTATCTTCAAATTCGTTCAATCTTTCTTCAAAAACTTTCATAGCCTTCATAATATAGTCTTTATTAGTCATATCAACACCAGCTTTTTTCATTACCTCAATTGGAAAATCACTACTTCCTGCTTTCAAATAATTTAAATATTTTTCCAGAGTGTCATCTTCTCCATTCAAAATATTATCTGCTAAAGCAGTGGCAGCGCAAAAACCTGTAGAATACTGATAAACATAATAATTATAATAAAAATGTGGAATTCGAGCCCATTCATACTGAATCTCAGAATCTTTTTCTACAGCTTCACCATAATACTTACTGTTGATTTCTGCATAATTTTTGTTCAAATAATCTGCAGTCAAAGGTATTCCTTTTGCCGCTTCTTCATGCATGAAATGTTCAAATTCTGCAAATTGAGTTTGACGGAAGACCGTTCCTTTAAACCCGTCAAGATAGTGATTTAATACATAAGCACGTGCTTTAGGATCTTCAGTCGTTTTCAGTAAATAATCAGTTAGAATATTTTCATTTGTTGTAGAAGCTATTTCTGCTAAGAATATTGAATAATCGCCATAAACAAACGGTTGATTTCCACGCGTAAAATAACTGTGCGCACTATGCCCAAGTTCATGTACTAGGGTATATAAGTGATTAAGAGAATCATGCCAGTTTAATAAGATATACGGGTTAGTATCATAATCTCCTGATGAATATGCACCACTGCGCTTTCCTTTATTTTCCACAACATCGATCCAACGATCGTTAAAAGCTGTCTCTAATACTTTTTTATATTCAGAACCAAGTGGAGCAAGACCTTTTAGCGTTTCTTGTTTTGCTTCTTCATAGGTGTATTTTAAACTTGCTTCCCCTGTTATCGGAGTATATAAATCGTACATGTGCAATTCATTAACATTCAAGAGCTTTTTGCGCAATTCCATATAACGATGCAGTAAAGGTAAATGTTCATTAACAACATCAATCAGTGTTTCATGAACAGATTCGGGAATATGATTAGCAGAGAGCGCTCTTTCTCGAGCGGAATTAAACTTGTGTACTGATGCTTGATAGTTATGATTTTTCACATTTGCAGATAAAGTACTGGCAAATGTATTTTTTAATCCTTCATAGATTTCGTACATTTTTCGGAACGCTTCTGATCTGACTTCTCTATTTGTGCTTTCTAATAACTGACCATACATTCCATGAGAAAGCTGAACTTCTTCTCCGTGTTCCCCTTTCACTTTAGGAAAAGTTAAGTCCGCATTGTTTAACACACTAAAAGTCTGGCTAGAAGCTGTCAAAATATCATTGGCTCCAGCTAATAATGCTTCCATTTCTGCGGATAAGACATGCTCTCGATTCGCAGTTAGCTGATCAATATAATGTTTGTAAACAGTCAATTCTTCTTTTTCTTCGAAATATCCTTTTAATTTATCTTCTGATAAAGACAATAGCTCTGGTTCAAACCAAGAAGTTGCTTCTCCGGCTTTAGTAGCTAGTAAACGAGCGCGGTCATTCATTGCCTGATAAGTACCATTAGATGTATCTTGATCATTTTTCAAGTGAGAATATACATATACTGATCCAAATGAGCGAAAAACATCAAGAATAGATTCAAGTGCTTTTAAAAAATCCTCTGCTCCATTTGCTAGTGTTCCTTGTAAGCTTGAAACATTTCTAACCTTTTCCTCAGCTTCTTTAATGGCATTCTCCCATTCTTCATCTGACTTAAAAATTACAGTCAAATCCCATGTTAATTCTTTTGAAACTTCTTCACGTTTTGGTAAAGATTTTACTTCTGACATTGAAGCCCCTCCTAATATAAACTATAAAATAATGATAACACAATTTAAAATTCATTAGAATATACAATATATTTTGACTGTTCATTATTTGAAGACTTTATTGATGAGCTTTTTCTTAGTGTTTCTAGCTTCACTGCTTCACTCTTAAAACGTTCTGCTCGTTTTCGTACACTCCATTTGTTTTTTCGAATCAATTTTATAATATGATGTTGAGCTAACACCTCCATGTATTCATAAAATATCATTTTGCTATTATTTTCAATAATTAACGGCATTCTATAACATCTAATCTTCTCTTCTATTGTGAGCTGTTCAATAAATCTATTAAGTTTTTTTATGGTAATTACTTGACCGATCCGATGACTTTCTATCCACTTTAGCAAATAATATTTCCATTGAAAAGTTAACGTTTCTATAAGCCATTCATGCTCTACCGGTATATAAAGTTCTACTGGCATGTTAAGTAATGTTTCATTGTCTAAATATAATTCCTGACAAAATTGACGAATTTTAGGATCAGAATAATGTGCGGCTCTCATTAAATTAAAGTGTATCTCTTTTAAATCAAAAAACAGCTTATCTGTAGCTGGAATCGGTTTTTCCATTGTGCTTCCTTCTACTAAGTCAATTAAATAACTTAATTCTACAGTTAACGAATTATAATGCCACTTTTTACCATAAGATCTCTTGATATGACTTAATATCTGAAGACTTCGATTCTTTGTGGAATAGTGCATTATATAAAAGGAAAGTACTGGATGTACTCGAATAAAACTTTTCTGTAAGTTCGTAACACTAGGACCTGGTTTTAGGTTATTACCTAAGATCCAAAATACTTCATATCCACTTGATTGATAATTATTTGTTCTTTCAATCACTTTTTCTACTGGAATTGGGCTACACTGATATTCAATTACAATTTTTTTTTACTCTCTATGAGTATATCTGGTCTCTGATTTAAATTTTTTAAATATGCTTCTAACTTTACCATATACCCCTTTTTCTTGAAAAAGTTATAAATAGCTAGTTTTCCTTCCAGATGTTCTCTGGTTTCTCCTTCCGAAAATACCTTACAAGCTTCTTTAGGATGATGTGAAAAATGTGGAATCTTACTTTCACCTTTCTTAAGAAAAACTCTTTTCTCACAGCCTGGACATCTTAAACCTTTAAGCAGCGGTGCTTTACTATCACTAGCTTGTATATATTCATTAGTCTGCGTCAGTGCAATTATCATTTTCACCATTCCTTTCTATTATTAATACTGTTTTATTAAATAAAAAACAATCAAAAAAGACCACAGAACTATAAGCTCTGTGGTCATAAAGATTCTTATTTAAAATAGTGTCTAATCAATTCCAAGGCACTGTTATCCATGATTACTTCTGCATATTCATCTAATACTTCTGAAGAAATTCTGCTTTTTTCACCAAACTCAAGAATGTGGGCTATTTCTTCTTCCATCGTTCTTATAACCATTTCTTCTACAAAAAATACAACGTGCAAGTAATACTGATCTTTATATTTGTATAAAGTAGATGCTCCACTTTCTAAAGAAAACTCTTGAGCCATCATAATTACCTGTTCAAAAGTTCGAAACACAAAAATCACTTCTCGAGATTTAACATCCTGAGCTTTTAAATACTCTTCTAATCCATCTGGTTTAACATTTTGAGATAACTTTTCATTCAACATTCTCACAGGATCCATTGCTGAATCATCATCCATCTCATCATTTAATTCTTCTTTAAATTGAGCACCCTTACTGATAAAGAGCTCTAAGCCATTATTATTTGGCATAACTTGAAAAGTAACAGCATCGGATTCTTGAAACTCTTCGTCTATATCCACTTCTTCAAGAATGCTGTAAAAAAAACTTTCGATTTGTTTTTGGTTTCCTAACAAATCAAGAAAGGTAATGCCTCTTTCTTCGAGGTCCCTGTTTTCTATTTTCACACGGATCGTATCATCATTGATATGTTCGATTTCCATCTTTCTAGCACCTCATTCCTTTAATCAGTGTTAGGCATATATATTAGTTTATAGTGTTTGCCGAATCGTAGGATTAATTTAAACATTATTCTAACTACATATCTTCATTGTAAATGTTTTATTAAAAAAATAAAGCTTAAACGCTGAATCATTAAGAGCCTACGCTCTTGCTATTATACAAAATGGAAGAAACGAATACAAGCGAATGATTCACATAAAATAAAAAAAGATTCGACGGTTCAAAACCAAGTCGAATCTTATAACAAATTTTTAATGTACTTAAACCATTACTAGCTATTGGAAAGTGCAACTAATCTTTGGGCTCTTTGTAATTCTAAGGCTCTTACTTCTCTAGGAATAAACTGACGAATTTCATCTTCGTTATATCCGATCTGCATACGTTTTTCATCGAGTACAATTGGTCTACGTAATAAACTTGGCGTATCTTGAATTAATGTATATAACTCTTTTAGTGACAGTTCATCAATATCAATATTTAATTGTTGAAAAGCTTTAGAGCGTGTTGAAATAATTTCTTCCGTTCCCTCTTCTGTCATTCGCATAATTGATTTAATTTCTTGGATACTAATTGGAGTTGACGCAATATTTCTTTCTTCATAAGGGATCCCGTATTCTTCTAACCATGCTTTTGCTTTCCTGCATGACGCACAACTCGGCGATGTAAATAATGTGACCATTATGTATTGCTCCCTTCAATTTCTGTATATTAGTAGTTTGTTTTCTTGCTTGTTGACTACATTTATAACTATAAACGAATTGTGAACACTTGTAAACCCCTTTTGTCATTTTTTTGTCAAATATTATATTACTTTTATGTAATAATTATGTAAAAAACATTAAAAACGTTGACATTAATGCATTTTCCATAAAACTCTTTGTTGCATATTAAAATCTTTTTTATTTATAACAATTACAATCTAGATAGTTATTTGTCACATCCTTTTTTATTTTCTGTATTTAAATCTCTGTAATTCTTTATTTATATAATGCTTTCTTTGAAGATATAATTTGTATTTATTCATTTACAGCAAAAAATCACTGCACTTTTATGCAGTGATTTTTGATGTTAACTTTCAATAAAATAGTTGAACTAATTCATCTACGCTAACTTGTCCGAAATATTTATTTATATCTACTTCTTCGAAAGTATCTCGTATTGATTTTTCTTCATAGGTTTTTCCGATCAATTTACTTTCGACATCTGAAATTTCTCCTAATCCAAAGAAATCCCCATATATCTTCAGGTCTTTAATAATCCCTCTATTGACATTCATTTTCACTTCAACTGTGCCTACAGATAGTCGTTCGCTGCGCTCTAAATCAAATTTAGGAGATTTTCCATAATTCCAATCCCAGTTAGCTGTATATTTTTCAGCAAACTTATCAATTTTTTCCCAGTCTTCCTCTGTTAGTTTATACTCTTTGACTTCTGATGTATCATCAACATGAAATATATTCAACAAAAGCTTTTCTTTAAAATTTTTAGCGTTCATGTATTGATACTCGTCACTTAGATACGGTTTAATATTTGTTACACGACTTCTAATAGATTTTATACCCTTAGACTCTAACTTATGCTTTTTGGGTCTTAACGCTCCTACGACTGCTTCAATTTCGGAATCAAACATCAACGTTCCATGAGCTGTTAATCTACCATTTTTTGAGTACATTGCATTTCCAGAGAACTTTTTATCGTCAATAACTAGATCATTGCGTCCTCTTAGCTCAGCTCCTTCTACACCCATTTTATGAAGGGCATCGATAACTGGAGAAGTAAATTTTTTGAAATCTCTAAAGGAATTTCCATCATCTTTAGTCAAGAAACAAAAACATAATACCCCTAAATCATGATAAACTGCTCCTCCTCCAGAAAAGCGTCTAACTACAGTTACGTCATGTTCATTTACGTAATCAGTATTAACTTCCTCAAAGGTATTCTGATTTTTACCAACAATGATTGAATTATCATTAATATAAAAAAGTAAAAGCGGTTCGTCTAACTCAATTTCATTTAAAAGATAGTATTCAATAGCAAGATTAATCCTTGCATCATGAATCTCCTGCCCATTTCTTTCGTTTTTAACATAATACATTTGCACTACTCCTTTTATACTATTAGTTCTAAGTTTTTTTCTGCTAAAATCGTTTTTGTCTTAGGTGCCTCTTCAGCTGCTTCTCTTCTTAACTTCTGTAGATCCCCTTTTTGTGGCAGATGACTTAAAACTAGCGTTTTCACATTTGCTTTATTTGCTATCCGTCCACACTCTTTTGAGGTCATATGCACTGAATGATTTTCCATTCCTTTAAAAAAATTAGAATCTGCAATTAAAAGATCAGCATTTTCTGCTAAAGGAATCAACTCTTCAATAAAACCAGAATCTGCTGTAAAGACCATAACTTTACCCGTTTTCCTTTCAATAATCCTAAACGCATAGCAAGGTACTGGATGCAGCGTTTTTAAATGGAGAATATCAAAAGGACCGATTGATATTTGTTTTTCTTTAGTATAGTCAATTCCCTGACTCACTTCATCCATAGTTGTTTTTAAAAATGACTGTTTATCATCACTGTGTCCATAAATCGGCAAAATAGAAGCTCGATTTCCATCTTCATCTCTTTTTAACTGTCTAGTAAATTGTAGTACACCTAAATCAGCAATATGGTCATGGTGGTAGTGTGTAAGCAGTACTGAATCTAACTCTAGTGGATCAAGATGATGTTCCAATGCTAATAATGATCCACTTCCTGCATCAAGTAGTAAATGATATCCTTCAGATTCCAGTAAGTATGAACTAGTACCAGTATCTCTAGTCGGATAACCACCATAGTAGCCTAATATGATTACTCTCATTTTTGATCTTCCTTTCCTATTTATTCTAGAATACTCCAGATTAAAATAAAAAAACAGCTAAAACTATAGAATACTTATAGTTTAGCTGTTATACATATATATTCTCAATCAATATAAACCATTTTGTTTTTTTAGATGTGCAATTACTTTTTCACTAACTTCATTTCCCTGTTCTATACAACTATTAATTCCAAATCCATTAACTCCGTTACCCGCCAGATAGATACCAGGATAATCAGTTCTGATGGCATCAAGCAACCTTGGCCTTTCATCCTGGAATTTAAATGAAGATTTAAGATAGGAATTTGTCCATCTTTTTACAACATGAAAAATCGGTTCTGCCGAAATTCCTAGTATTCTTTCAAGGTCCTTGAGTAGTAACTCTTCAATCTGTTTATTGCTTAGAGAAAGCATAATTTCTTCGTTTCCACGTCCAAAATAGACACCTATCAACTCTTCTTCTTTATTTTCTAAGCTTTTCCACTTCTTATTCAACCAAACGATACTTGAAATATGAGAATCATTTCTTCTAGAACATAAAACACCATTTCCTTGAGGTTCATCTTTTATTGCACCTTTTGGAAAACTGAACATAGAAAATCCCACAGAAGTCGTTTTGATATCTTTAAAATAATCAATTAATTCAGGGTCATTAAACAGTTCTTTATAAACACTAGGATCAGTAGCTACGACCACCGCCCCGACTCTTACTTGTTCTTTATGGTTGATATCTAAAATATACGTACCTTCGATACTCTTTTTGATTTCTGTTACTTTTTTAGAAAAAAGAACATGCTCATTAACTTCTTCCAGCAGTGCAGTAGTCAATGTTTCTAATCCCTGTTTAAATGATATTTGATTTCCAGTACCGTCTAAAAGATTCGGATTTGCTTCTATAGCTTTCGTTAGATCTCCATACTCTTGTTCTAATTCAACTATCTGCTTATTTAGAACTTCAATACTCGTTGATTCCATATCAGTCACATAGATTTTTGAAAAATAAGGTTCTGCAACATATTCTGTTAATTCCGTTCCTATTCTTTTAGTGAGGTATTCCATTACACTCGTTTTATCATGAACCTCAGTGTCAGACAGATAAGTATCTTTAAGGTAGGTTATTTTACCTTGAAAAGATAGAATATCATACTTCCATATGTCAGATCGTTTAGAAGGAATTCCATTATAAGATGGATTGTCAATATGATAAAGTTTATTAAAGGCGTAGATATCTTGCTTGCCATTTTGACTATGTGTCATTTCTTTCTGAAGATCTAATTCTTTTATCAAATCTAACGTATGATCCGTTCTAATATCGATAGATTCTGCTCCGATATCTACAAAGTCTTCTCCCATTTTCATGGTATGTATCTTTCCGCCTGAACGGATAGATCCTTCTAAGACTAAAAGCTCTAATGGTAAATTTTCTTCTTTAATAATTTTTTTCAAACGATATGCTGCCGTAAGACCTGTAATACCGGTACCTATAACGGCTATTCTCTTCTTTGATCTTTTCATTGCCTCATACCTTCCGTATACATATAAGGGAGTCTCTATTTCTAAATTATCCTGTATAAAGGTTTTCTAAATCATTTTAATGCGCTTATAATGATATCCAAAGCATATCTTTTGCTTGTTTTAAATAAATATTAGTAGACTAAAACAAACTTACATATTTATACATGTAAGGCTTTATAAATATACAATATTGTATTTAATAACTTTAAGGTTTTGTAGGTAACTCCAACTGCCAAAATGCTGATCATTTGATTTTAAGGAGATTACTACAAGTATTCACATTATATCATGGATTTATGACTAATATCTGTTTTTTTTAAAAATTAATTTACGCATCTCTAATTTACTTAGGGCGTATATTATTCAATTTTTCACCTGTTTTATACAAAGATTTTTTATCCTTAATATATTGAAAATCATGGAATAGATCAACTACTTACTTAATTGAAAATAATAATAAATATCCGCTTTTCCTTTCAGGTTAGTAAAATGATAATTTTGCGTATTTAGACCACCAATTTCAAATCCATATTTTATGTAAAATCGATTAGCAATTAAATTATTAGATTGGGCAATAGTTGATATCCCTTTATATCCTTTTTCAGCAATGATTTCTCTCGAAAAATCTAAAATTTTACTGGCGATTCCCTGATTTCTATATGGATTACTTACTTTTAAATCACTTAGGTAAACGTAGCTATTCCATTGGTATTCAAATATAGCTAATCCTATACATCGATCTTTATCATATGCTCCGATAGAAAAACCATTTTTTATTACTGTGTCATATGAATAATTCTCTTCTGGAAATACCATTTCTGTAATTTGCTCAAACTCATTTTCAGTGTATAACCAATGACCATCAACTCTTGCCACGATCAATTCACCAATAATTTCAAATGATTCATTTTTCAGACTCAAACTTTTTTCATTATCTTTATCGACAACTTTTATTTCTATATTTTTCATCTTCGTCTCCAATTTTATTTTATTGAAAGTAACAAGCATAAATGCATAACATTATATATTTCTATACACTAGTGTTGCATTAAATAATTTAACTGTTTCAACACATAAAAAAGTCCTTTATAATGGGGTTGGATGACTTATCCAAGACCAAAACAAAGGACTTATAGCATGGATAAGTATAAAACAAAAATGACCATAAATAAATGGTTTTCGTACATTTCTTTAGAAAAATTAAGTGAAACGTCTCGACAGGTTATCGGTCAGTTTAATCGCTATTCAAAAAAGTTAACGTTTAAGAAAGTACTGAAACTCTTTCTCTATGCGATTAATGATGAAACCGATAGCCTACGGCATTTGGATCAACAGTTGGTCAACCCAAAATTAAAAAAAGTGATGGGTATTGAGTCTATTAGCTATTCTCAATTGTCACGTGCCCTGCGAAAGATGGAACCCTCCGTATTGATGGATATTTTCACGCAATTACTTTCACTGGTTCATGAAAAAACAGCGGTGCAATCAAAAGAAAGAGTGTTCTTAATTGATTCGTCCACTTTTTCACTGAATAAAACGCGGTATCCCTGGGGCACGTTTCGCCCGACTAAGTCGGGAATCAAACTGCACTTAAAAGTCTGTCATATGAAAGAAGGATGGGTGCACCCTGAACAATTCGAACTGTCCAATGCCTCTGAACACGACCATGATCACTTGAACGTCTTTATTAATGAGAAACGGGCGACCTATGTTTTTGATCGCGGGTATCTGGATTTCACTCAGTTTGATCAAATGAACTGGGAGGGCTACTTTTTCGTCTCCCGCATTAAAAAGAATACAGCCGTTCATGTTCAAGCGCACTTGGAAGTGTCTCATGAATCAGGGATTATCAGTGACCAATTGGTTCAGCTGGGCAAATCGACCTACCTGACGGGGTTGTTTCGTTTAATAACGATTGAACGTAAGCATCGATCGAATCTGCGTATCCTGACGAACCGAATGGATCTTTCAGCAGAGGACATCGGAAAAATGTATCAATCAAGATGGCAGATCGAGTTGTTTTTCAAGCATATCAAACAACATTTGACCATTAAAACGTACTATTCACAGTCTGAACAAGGTGTAGAGAATCAGGTGATTCTTGCGATGATAGTCTACTTATTGACGTTACTGATGAAACTTGAATTAAGGTTGAAATCAAGCCTCTTCACAATTTTGAGACAAATCAGAGCGTTACAGTATGAACCGTTTGAGTGTTTCAAAGCATCGTTCGCACCTGGTTAAGTGAAAGAAAGTGCAAATAGACTAAGCGACAACTGAATAACCCTAAAAATTTCTGGAAAAAGTCATCCCTTGCGCCAGCAATTGACTTTTTTGGAAATTTTAATGAAAACTACTTGTGATTAAAGTAACAATGTATAAAAATCATTTATTCTAAGTTTTATGCAACACTAGTGATTTCTATATAAAAATATCCTCGTTTAATTAAACGAGGATATTTTGTATATTATTAAAAACTATTTAGATAATGCTTCTTTAGCTTGTTCAGCTAATGTAGTAAATGCTGCTGCATCGCTCACTGCTAATTCAGCTAACATTTTACGGTTCATATCGATTTCAGCAAGTTTAAGTCCGTGCATGAATTTTGAGTAGCTTAAACCGTTCATACGTGCCGCAGCGTTAATACGTGCAATCCATAATCTACGGAAGTTACGTTTATTTTGTTTACGGTCTCTATATGCATATTGATATGATTTCATTACTTGTTGTTTTGCAACTTTGAACAAGCGATGCTTTGCTCCGTAGTACCCTTTAGCTAACTTCAAGACGCGATTACGACGTCTACGAGTAACTACTCCACCTTTAACTCGTGCCATTCTTCATTTCCTCCTTGGTTGCGCTTTTGAAAGAGAAAAAGCGCTCGTACAATTCTTATTTCATTTTAGCAAGTTGTTGTCTAATACGTTTAAAGTCACTGTGTGAAACCATTGCAGATTTACGTAAGTGACGTTTTTGTTTTTGAGATTTATTTGCAAACATGTGACTACGTTTTGCGTGGCTACGTTTCAGTTTGCCAGAACCTGTTCTTTTAAAACGTTTTGCTGAACCTTTATGTGTTTTTTGCTTAGGCATTATTGTCTTCCTCCTACACTTTTGTCTTATTTCTCAGATGTCGGTGCAAGCATTAAGAACATGCTACGGCCATCCATTTTAGCTTTCGATTCGACTTGTGAAATGTCAGACGCTTCTTCCGCCATACGTTCTAATACTTCACGTCCAATTTCCTTGTGAGTAATCGCACGTCCACGGAATCGAATAGATACTTTCACTTTATCGCCTTTTTCCAAAAATTTACGAGCGTTACGCAATTTCGTATTGAAATCGTGATCATCAATAGTTGGACTCAAGCGAATCTCTTTGACGTTAACGACTTTCTGATTCTTTCTTGCTTCACGTTCTTTCTTTTGTAATTCGTAGCGATATTTACCATAATCCATAACACGAGCCACTGGTGGTTTAGCATTTGGTGCAACTAGAACTAAATCTAAATTGGCATCTTCAGCTAACCTCATTGCCTCGTTGCGTTGGATTACCCCAATCTGTTCACCGTCTTTGCCGATCAAACGTACTTCTTTTGCACGAATACGATCGTTGACAATCATGTCTTTTGCTATGGTGGTTCACCTCCAAAATATTTGCGAGAAAGCACGGCAGAAAAAAAGAGGAGACTTTTTAATAAAAGCCCCCTCTTTATCTCCGCTATCAGAGAATGAATTGCTTCATCCAGTCTGATACTCAAAGCAACACTCGGTTACTCTGAATTATATACGTTCGATATCTGCCCTAGGATTTAAATCCTAAAGGCGAGAAGCGGGCGCTTCTGCTTCGTTTTCTCAACTCTTATATAATACCAGAATATCAATAGTATGTCAATACATACTTAATTATTTAATTTATTTTACTGATTCTGATAAAATCCGAGAGATGAATTCTGCTTTAGGATAAGTGTTTGTTTCTTTTTCACCATATTTACGAACACTTACACTATTACTTTCAACTTCACTATCGCCAACAATAATTTGATAAGGAATTTTAAGTGTTTGAGCGTGTCGGATCTTATAGCCCATTTTTTCATTGCGATTATCAATTTCAACACGTAAGCCTTTTGCCGCTAATTCTTCATTTAGTTCATTGGCATAATCAGCATGGATATCTAAATTAACTGGGATAATTTTTGCTTGTACAGGAGCCAACCATGTCGGGAATGCACCTTTGTATCTTTCTATCAGATAAGCAACAAACCGTTCCATTGTTGAAACTACACCACGATGGATTACAACAGGTCTATGTGTATCCTGTCCATCTTCACCCACATAAGTTAGATCAAATCTTTCTGGTAATAAGAAATCCAGCTGTACAGTAGATAATGTTTCTTCAATTCCAAGAGCAGTTTTTACTTGAACGTCTAGTTTTGGACCATAAAACGCAGCTTCTCCAATGGCTTCAAAGTATTCAAGCCCCATTTCATCAAGTGTCTCCTTTAACATAGACTGAGCTTTATTCCACATTGCATCATCATCAAAATATTTCTCAGTATTTTCAGGATCACGGTAGCTCAGACGGAATCGATAGTCTTTAATATCAAAGTCATCATAAACAGCCAACATTAACTCAATCACGCGACGAAATTCTTCTTTGATTTGATCTGGTCTAACGAATACATGCGCATCATTTAATGTCATCTCACGAACGCGCTGCAAACCTGACAAAGCCCCGCTTTTTTCATAGCGATGCATCTGACCTAATTCTGCTATTCTGATTGGTAGATCACGGTAACTTCTTACATCATTTTTGAAGACCATCATATGATGCGGACAATTCATCGGACGTAGGACTAGCATTTCTCCATCACCCATATCCATTGGTGGAAACATATCTTCATGATAATGATCCCAGTGTCCTGATTTCTTATAAAAGTCAACGTTCGCCATGATTGGCGTATAGACATGCTGATAGCCCATACTAATTTCTTTATCTGTAATATAGCGCTCGATCACACGGCGAATCGTTGCTCCTTTAGGTAACCAAAATGGAAGACCTGATCCTACTTCTGGTGAAAGCATAAAGATATCTAATTCTTTACCTAATTTACGGTGATCTCGTTCTTTTGCTTCTTCACGCATTTTCAAGAATTCTTTCAACGCTTTCTTATCAAAGAATGCTGTACCGTAAATCCGCTGCATCATTTTATTATCAGAGTTGCCTCTCCAATAAGCACCTGCTAATGAAAGTAATTTGAAGACTTGAATACGGCCAGTTGAAGGAACATGAACACCTCTGCACAGATCCGCAAATTCTCCCTGCTCATAGATAGAGATTACTTCGTCTTCAGGTAAGTCAGTAATCAATTCAACTTTATAAGGATCATTTTTAAATAAATCAAGTGCTTCTTCTCTAGAAATTTCTTTACGAACAATGGGTAAATTTTCTTTAACGATTGCCATCATTTCTTTTTCGATTTTTTCCAAGTCTTCTTCAACAATTGGCTGTTCTGAATCAGTGTCATAATAAAATCCCGTGTCAATTGCCGGACCTACTCCAAATTTCACATCTGGATATAGTCTTTTGATTGCTTGAGCCATTAAGTGGGCTGTTGAGTGTCTTAATACTTCAAGAGCATTTTCATGATCAGGTGTAACGATCTCCAATTCCCCGTCTTCCTTTAAAGGTTGATTATAATCAACTAACTCCCCATTCCACTTTCCAGCCAGTCCCTTTTTTTCAAGTGACTTTGCGATACTGCTCGCTATATCTTTTGGAGTTGCACCTGATTCTACTTCTTTTATAGAACCATCTGGTAGTTTAACTGTTATTTCTGACATTGAATTTCCTCCTAGTTATAATGTGATTTCATTTATTCAATGAGTTTTATAAGTTTAAAATATACAAAAAGTCCCATTGAATAAGAAAAACTTACTCAATGGGACGTGATTTATAACGTGGTTCCACCCAACTTCATAGAAAATAAGAAATACTATCTTCTAACTTCGTTCAGCTCTTTAACGCAGAGTAACGTCTGCCTTTACTTGGTTCAAGACAGCGCTCGAAAGGGGTCAATTTCAGGTTTATTATAGAAGACTTTCAGCTACTGTCTTCCTCTCTTGGTAATAAATTCCTAAAAAGGTATCTTTCTCTAAGCTTTATAAAATTTGATTAATAGTAGAATAACACGCTTCTTTCATTCTTTCAATACTTTTTTATTTTAAGAATGTCTTCTATTATCACCAGTCATCTCTACTTCTTTTGATAGAAACTTAATACGTTCCATAATTCTTTTCGCTTTCAGTGGCTCATTTTCTCCACGCTGTGTTACTCTGAAATGCTCATTTTCTAAATGAGCCATATCAAAATTAGATGAGAAAAAAGTTGGAAGTTGTTCTTGCATTCTATATTGTAATATAACCCCTAAAATATCGTCACGGATCCAACTTGACATTGAATCAGCTCCTATATCATCAATCATTAAGATTTTTGCCTTTTTGAAGACCGTCAGCTTTTCTTCTGTTGTATTTTGTCCTATAGAGTTTTTCATTTCAACAGCAAAACTAGGAAAGTGTACCAACGTAGAAGGATATCCCTGTTCAGAAAGTTCATGTGCAATCGCTCCAAGCAGGAAAGTCTTGCCTACACCAAACTTTCCATATAGATAAAGACCTTGTTGGAATTCATCCGGATTTTCAAGATACTGATCAATAAAGTCGTACGCTCTTTCCACAGCCTCATTTCTGCCAGGAGTACTCTCAAAATGATCAATACTGAAATTTTTTATGTCTTTTGGCATATACATAGAGTGAATCCTTTTATTGATCGCTGTTTGTTTCTGACGATTTGTCAAATCAGTAGAAGGTTCATATGTCACATCTATACGCTTATTATTTATTAAAAGTTTCGGAACATACCCCGGCATGAGTTCTCCACTTTGAGCGGCAGCTTTCTTTTTTTCAACCACAAATTCATAGAGCTTAGCTGCACTTCGCTCAATAGCTTCTTTATCAAGGATTTCACTATTTTCCGCTAAGAATTTTCTTACATCTGGATCTTTAAAAACCTCATTGCGAATGATTTCTTCGTATCTTTCAGTCATTTTGTTTGAATTCATCATGCTATCTAACTGTTTGCGAATACTTTCCACTACTCACCACCGCCTTTCTTACGGTTACGGATACGTTCCAATCGTTTCCTGAATTCTTCTTGTTTCTCTTTATCGACTTCTTCGCCTTTATTTTCTTCTGTAGCCCATTCAGGTAAAGTCTCATTTTTGATGTAAGTTTTTTTACTTTTAGATTGTGACGCATAAGTGTTTTGTCTTGTACGCTTAGCTTCTCTGGTTTGAGTATACAATTGTTTTACTTTCTGCAGTGCATCTTCAGGTGAGGCTATGCCGCTAATCGCCCAATCATTAGCCACTTTAAGTGCCAGACTCTTTTCTAATACTGGAGCATTTTTCCCGATTAAAACATAATTAATCAAGATATTGATAACCGATGTCGGAAGAGAAGAGTGTTCTACCAACTCTTTAATTACATAAAGTTCATTACTTGAAACAAATCCGCCCTTCTGCGATTTGATTGAACTAAGATATTCTCCTGGCTTCACTTCTTCAGCATGCAGAATTACTTCAATCTCATGATCATTAAAACCAGTTTGACTCAAACGATAGCGACGATTAGTTTGTTTTGTTTGTTCTGCCTTTATCGTTTGATCAATATTATCAGTTAATTGTACTTTATTTGCTTGTTTTCGATGGAAGTCTTGCTGAACCTCTTGAGACAACTTATTTTTATTTACAATTGAAGATTCTATATCAGTTGCTTGAAGTACGTATTTTTGAAGTTCCATTTCATTCAATCCATACATTTCATGTAACGAAAGAATCAGTTCTTTGATTTCTTTATTAATCGACTTTTTATCAATAAAATGACTATTCAATCCTTCAATAAAGAAGGACCAGTCGAAATCACTTTGTTTAACTACTTCTTTAGCTGCAGAGAATGAATTAGCTTCAGTGAAATTATTTTCCAGATCAGCTGCAGTCAGCTGATTATGCTTTTGAATATTGAAATGATACACATCTAAAAAAGATTTAGTAATCTCTTCAAACTCTTCTTCAAGTGGTTCTCTGCTGGTAAACTGTTCTCTGATGTCTTTAAACATTTTTTCTCCAACTTTTTCAAACAAAATCAGTTTCATCATATGATCATTGAAAAATTGAGCAGCTGTTAATGGAGGCTTTAATTCAAGTAAATACTGATCTGATTCTTTCTTGCTTTTATAGACATTCAACAATCCAAGGCCTTCCAAGCGAACTCGTGCCTGATACAATTCAGGTATACCCATATCAAGTATAGTCAACAACTCTGATAACGGTTTTCCACTAGTCCACTCCGCACTACTTTGTAAAGACTCTTTTAAGAGCATATAAAGTGCATATGCAGCGTTACCGATCAGAGGCTGATATATAGTTGTTAACACTCTGACATCCTGGTCAGAAAGGGGATGAGACTGTCTTAATAAAAAATAATCTTTTGGTTTTACATGCTGCCATGGATAATTCACTTTTTCATTCCCCTTTCATTCCAGTTAGTTTTATCCATTTAGTGATCTTTTCGTTTTTTTTCTAATTCCTGCATTTCTTTCATAAATACTTCTATGTCTTTGAATTGTCTGTATACACTAGCAAATCTTATATATGCAACATCATCTAAATCAGCTAATTCTTCCATTACATACTCACCGATTTTCGTTGAACGTATTTCACTATCACCATGATCTCTGATTTTGTATTCTACACGATTAACAATTCTTTCTTGTTCTTCAGCAGTAACAGGACGCTTTTCAAAAGCTCTTCTCAAACCACGCAACAGCTTTTCACGGCTAAATTCTTCACGTGTTCCATTTTTCTTGACAACCAGTATAGGTGGTTGTTCTAGTCTCTCAAATGTTGTAAATCGGAATCCGCATTTCTCGCATTCTCGACGTCTACGAATAGCTTTATTATCATCAGCAGGTCGACTATCAACGACTCTACTTCCGTTATTTTGGCAGCGAGGACATTGCACAATCATCAGTCCTTTTCTTATAATCTATCTGATTTTTAGTTATATTTATTATACCATAGCTTTATTCGCTGTAATACCCTTTACTAATGAGCCACTTAACGACTTGTGCTTCGGTTTCCTCTATTGTTCCTTCATTATAAATAACAATGTCTGCCATTTTGATTTTCTCGGATAAAGGTATTTGAGACGCAATTCTCATTTTTGCTTCTTCTGGTGTAAAGTCATTTCGTTTCATTAACCTTTTCAACTGAGTTTCCTCATTGACAGCTACAACCATTATTTCATCTACTTCATTTTCATAATGGGCTTCAATCAATAAAGGGATATCTAAAATAATCAAAGATTCATTTTGATCAATTAACTTATTTTTTTCTGATACAATCCATTCTCGAATATGATGGACTAGACATTGATCTAATTGATTTCTTTTTTTCGCATCATTAAATATGATCTGACCTAATTTAACTCTATCAAGGTATCCAGATTCTAAAAGTATCTGCTCTCCAAAAATTTTGACTACTTCTTCTAAACCCTTAGTTCCAGGATCTAAAATTTTTCTTGCTCCAACATCAGCATCCACAATTTTAAAGTTATACTTTTTGAAAATCTGGCTGACCGTTGATTTTCCACTAGCTATTCCGCCTGTTAGTCCTAATATATGTGTCATTATCCTCTTCCTTTTGTGTAAATTGGTTTTAACATAAGCTACTTATCTTTCACTTGGCATTTTCTGACAATTAGGACAAAAATGCGTTCCTCTTTGGGCAATTTTTGTTTTTTCAATGATTGTTTGACACCTAACACATTCTAGACCTGTTCTACCATATACCTTAAGACTAGTCTGATAGGTTCCTAATTCTCCAAAAACATTTTCATACGTGCGAATCGTTGTTCCTCCAGCTTTCACTGCTTTATCTATAACTTTTAAAACTGAATGAGTCAATCTGGATATTTCTACTTCCGAGAGCGTATTGGTTATACGAGAGGGATTTATTTTTGCATCGAACAAAATTTCATCTGCGTATATATTACCAATTCCGGCTATAACAGATTGATCTAATAGTGTAGCTTTTATCGCCTTTTTTCTTTTTTTCAATTCCTGACCCAAGGTTTCAATTGTCAAAGCTTCTTTTATCGGTTCTGGTCCTAGTTTAATCAATGAAGGATGCTTAAAAACTACTTCGTGAGAGACCAGAGACATTCTTCCAAATTTTCTTACATCCAAATATCTCAATTCTTCTCCACTATCCAACTTGAAAATAACATGCGTATACTTTGAGATAGGCGTATCTTTTTTTTCAAGTCTATATTTACCTTCCATTCTAAGATGAGAAATTAGAACAAAATCTGTTAGGTTAAATAACAAAAATTTACCTCTACGATCAATGGAATGAATTTTTTGACCTTGTATATCTTTTTTAAACTCACTGATCTCTTTAGGTTCTGCTATAATCCGTTCCCAAAAAACAATAACTTCAGTGATTTGCTTGCCTTTTAATAAACGTTCAAGACCTCTTCTAACGCTTTCTACTTCTGGTAATTCAGGCACTTGTTTCTTCCTTTCATTTTCCCTTTATACAGGCAAAAAAGCGAGAAAATTCCCGCTTCTTAGTCTTAATATTTTTTATTTTGCTTCATACCAACTTTTACCCCAACTACTTTCAACTTTTAAAGGAACCGATAGTTCAACTGCATTTTCCATTACTTCTTTAACAAGTTTTTCCAGCACTGGAATTTCTTCTTCTGGTGCTTCAAAAATCAGTTCATCATGTACTTGAAGGAGCATAGTCGCTTCCATGCCTTCATCTTTAATTCGCTTAGCCATATCGATCATTGCTACTTTCAAAATATCTGCAGCGCTTCCTTGTATTGGTGTGTTCATAGCTGTCCGCTCTGCAAAAGTTCTTAAATTAAAGTTTCTTGAATTGATATCTGGAAGATAACGTCTTCGGTGAAATAATGTTTCAACAAATCCTTTATCTTTTGCTTCCCTAATAATATCATCGATGAACGATTTAACTCCTGGAAAACGATTGAAATACGTGTCAATATATTCTTGTGCTTCTTTTCGGGTAATGTTCAGACTCTGTGAAAGACCATAGTCACTAATTCCGTATACAATACCAAAGTTAACTGCTTTAGCGTCTCTTCTCATATTAGCTGTTACTTTGCTAGAATCTTCCAAGTCAAATACTCTCATAGCTGTACTAGTATGAATATCCTGTTCATCTATAAATGCTTGTTTTAAATGCTCATCGTCAGAAATGTGTGCTAAAACACGTAGTTCTATTTGAGAATAATCAGAAGCAAAAATTTTCCATCCTTCTTTTCTAGGAATAAAAGCTTCTCTAATTTTACGTCCTTCTTCTAATCTAACCGGAATATTCTGTAAATTTGGATCGACTGAACTTAGTCTTCCAGTTCTAGCTACAGTCTGTAAATAACGTGTATGGATTCTTTTCGTTTCAGTGTTGATTACTTTGAGCAATCCTTCAATATAAGTGGATTGTATCTTAGCAATCTGTCTATATTGTAGAATAAATTCTACTATCGGAGCTTGATCCTTTAATTTTTCCAAAACATCTTGAGCCGTAGAATAGCCTGTCTTTGTTTTTTTTATGACGGGATAACCCATTTTTTCAAATAATACAATTCCTAACTGCTTAGGAGAATTAATATTAAATTCTTCTCCTGCTTCTTGATAGATTCTTGTTTCAATCGTATTTAAAGTTTCAGCAAATTCTGCTTTCATTTTCTCAAGACGTTTTGCATCTACAGTGATTCCTTGAATTTCCATTTCTGCTAAGACGATTGCTAATGGAATTTCCATTTCTTTCAATAAATTCTCTTGTTCGTTTTCTACTAGCTGTTCATTCATCTGATTTGATAATGAGTAAATCGCACGAACTTTATGGGCGATGTGGTCTCGCATTAATTCAAGATTTTCAGGAACCTGTTTCTTTTTCCCTTTCCCATAAACAACTTCATCAGGTGACAATCCTTTATAACCGTGTTTATTTGCTATATCAGCAACATCCCCACTACTACTATCTTCTGCAGTAAGTAGATATGAAGCTAATAATATATCAAACGTTGCTCCATTCAGTTTTGCACCTTTCCTGTTCAGTGCTACATAAGTTCTTTTAGCATCATAAAGCGTTTTGCTGATTTCTTCGGATTCGATCCATTTTTTAAAGATTTCAGACTGGAAGGCTGTAGAAGGTTCTGCAACATAAATTTTCTGATCATTTCCCCAGCCAACAGAAACGATCTCTGAATGATGATAATTATCTCCTAACATTTCAATATAAAGTGCCATATCAGTTTTAAACATATCAGGCTTTATTTCTTTTACATATTCATAGTCAATTTTTTCAACTTCTTCTGCTAACTGTTCCATATATTCTTCTGTATCTAACTTATTCAAATGGGACTGAAAATCCATTTCTTTATAAAATGAAATAAGCTTTTCCATATTCATTCCTGTATAATCCAAGTCTTGTACCGCTATCTTGATTGGTGCTTTTATATCGATCGTAGCAAGCTTTTTGCTTAAGAAGGCCGTTTCTTTTTCATTGATTAGATTTTCTTTTCGTTTAGACTGTTTCATTCCATCTATATTTTCATAAAGTTCTTCGATAGAGTGATACTCTTTCAATAACTTGAGAGCTGTTTTCTCACCAATATTTGATACACCTGGGATATTATCTGAAGCATCTCCAGCTAACCCTTTCATATCGATGATTTGTTTAGGTTCGATTCCCATTTCTTCCATAACCGAATCTGCTGTAAATTCTTTGAGATCACTTACCCCTTTTTTCGTAATATCTACTCTAACTTTCTCAGAAGCCAACTGTGTAAGATCTCGGTCTCCAGTAAGTATGACTACATCATATCCCTCAGCTTCAGCTTGTTTGCTGAGTGTTCCGATTATATCGTCTGCTTCATAGTTTACTAATTGATACGATTGCAGCCCAAATCCTGCTAGTAAATCTTTGATAAAAGGAATCTGTTCAGCAAACTCAGCAGGCATAGTAGAACGACCGCCTTTATAGTCTTCAAAATATTCATGACGAAATGTAGTTTTACCTGCATCAAAGGCTACTAGGGCATGAGTAGGTTGCTCTTTATTGACGATTACTTCAAGCATATTATGGATTCCGTACAATGCGTTAGTATGTAATCCATTTCGATTCTTCATTCTCTCTAGCTGACTATGCAGTCCATAGAATGCACGAAAAGCTACACTATAACCATCTATTAATAATAATTTCTTTTGTTCCGACATATGCTTCGACTCCTCTTATTATCCGTTCTTTAAGACAATGTTTAGTTTATTTTAACAAAAATGAAGAATACAAAAAAGCGAACGTCTTTGGTGGAAGATATTCTTTTGAAAATAAGACCAAAAACGAAAAAACTATCCCCATAGAGATAGTTTTTTAGATTTATATTAGGTTTGAGCTTTTGATTGACTTAAGAGTATCTCAAATGCATGTTCGAACTTTTCTACATCCCCGGCACCCATAAAGACAAATACTGAACCTCGATGTTTTAACAATGGAGACATATCTTCTTCTCCTAATACCGCTAATCCTTTTTGGGTTTTCGCTAATAGATCTTCAATCGTAATATTACCTGACATTTCTCTAGCAGAAGTGAAAATTTCACAAAGATATACATAATCAGCTAAATCCAAAGATTTTCCAAAATCGCTAAGAAGTGCTACTGTACGAGTAAATGTATGTGGTTGAAAAACAGCTACAATCTCTTTATCAGGATATTTCTGACGAGCTGCATCAAGTGTTGCTTTTATCTCAGCAGGGTGATGAGCATAGTCATCAATAATAATAGTGTCCATCACTTGCTTCTCTGTAAATCTTCTCTTTACGCCAGAAAAAGTTTTTAATCTCTCTGCTACTTTATCCTGATTTACCCCTTCATAATGACAAAATGCAATAACTCCTAAAGCATTTTGAATATTATGTTCTCCATAAGAAGGAATCGAGAATTGTCCATAGAAATCTCCTCGAACATAAACATCAAAAGAAGACCCCTCTGTGGTACGTACGATATTTTTAGCTTGGAAGTCGTTGTGGTCTTGGAAACCATAGAATACTACTGGTACAGATACTTGTAAATTCTGCAGTCTTTCATCATCTCCACAAGCAAAAACAGCTTTTTTAATCTGAGAAGCAAATGTTCTAAATGCTTCTTCTACATCTTCAACACTCTTATAGTAATCTGGATGATCATAATCTATATTCGTTATCAATGCATAATCTGTTTTATAAGCTAAAAAATGTCTGCGGTACTCACACGCTTCTAATATAAAATACTCTGCATCTTCAACTCCGCTACCCGTTCCATCGCCAATCAGATAACTTGTTTTCTCAATACCACTTAATACATGTGATAATAATCCGGTCGTACTTGTTTTTCCATGAGAACCTGTAATAGCTATACTAGTAAACTGATTACTGAATTCTCCTAAAAAATCATGATATCTAATAACTTTCAAACCTAACTCTTTTGCACGAACGATTTCTTCGTGAGAATCAGGAAAAGCATTACCCGCAATTACAACCATATTTTCTTTAATATTATTTTGATCAAATACATAAATCGGTATCTTTGCAATCTCTAAATTTTCTTGAGTGAAAAAGTATTTATTTACATCTGACCCTTGAACTTTATATCCTTTGTCATGCAGAATTAATGCTAATGCACTCATTCCGGAACCTTTGATTCCTACAAAATGATAAGTCATCGATTGATCCATTTTAAAAAGCCTCCAAATTTCTACTATACGCTTAATCGTATAGTCTCTCACAAGATTAAACTAGACTGATAACATACGATTTTATACTATAATGGAAATATCGAAAAAAATCCAGTATGAAACGCTTATCTTTAAATAAGACTTCACTCATTTTCATCAGAAAAGAATCCTGGAAGATTTCTTTTAGATCCGTTTTTCCCTAGTTGTTCTTCATTGATTATATTCATCAATGACCGCTGCAGTTTCATTCTCTTATTACGCGAGTTCTTTGTTTCTTTTTTTACTTCTGTTTCAAAAGGTACTTTAGATGAATTCAAATCTGACTGTCTATTTGCAGATAACAATTTTGAGTTTTCAGCATTTTCCAGATTTTCTGCCTCATCATTAAGCTGCATTTGCCAGTATTCTATTAATTCCGGCGTTTCAAATTCTTCAAACATTAAATATTCAAAATGTTCTTTTTCAAGTTCCTTTTTTAAAACTAAATAGTCCCAGTTATCTCTATCTTTCTTCAAAGGTTTTTTATACCCGAAAATTGGAGATGGTACCTTACTAGCCTCGAAAGGAGGTTCTATATAATGTTTGGAGCGATTAACTTGATGGTAAGCTTTTTTTTCTTCAAGATAATCCTGAAATCCCTTTTCAATCTCATCTCTTTTAATAATCTGATCAGGAAGCGTGTGTGTGCTTCTCTCGCTAAACAATCCCCTGTCATCAACATACTGATCACTTGACTTAAAAAACTGCAGATTTTCTTTTAATCGACTGGTCGAAGGGTTTGATGATTGTCTTTTGGAATGCTTAAAAAAACTTGGCCCTTCATATTCTGCCACTCCGCTTCCTCCTCTCTTGAATTTATTATTCGCTTGGTAAATAAATAAACTACGATTTTGATTATTATATCATGTTAACAGCTTAAACGGTGAACGGTCGGCCTGTCTCTTCAGATTCATCTAGCACGAGAATCCCTTTAGATGTTTGCTGTAAGCCCAATTCTTTTGCAGAACAGACCATGCCATTACTTTTGACACCACGAAGTTCTCCTGGCCAGATCACAAGACCATCAGGCATGATTGCTCCCCGTTTTGCAACAACAACCTTTTGGCCGGCTTGTATATTTCCAGCACCACAAACGATTTGAACGATTTCTTCTTTGTCTATTTCTATTTTTGTAACATTTAAATGATCAGAATCCGCTAACGGCTCACATTCTTTGACATAACCAACAACAAATTTAGGTGAGTTATCTACTGTCAATGTATCTTCCCAGTTATTTTCTTTGAGAAGCTCATTCAATAATTCCACTTGTTCTTCAGTCAAAGTCACTGGACCATTTTCAGATAAGTCTAATACATCTGAAGCATTAAACAGATTATATCCTATTACTTTACCTGACTTTTTTTCATATATCTTAGTAATATTTCCTTTTCTTTCAGTTAACTGATTTTCAATATTGCAATTTTTAAGTTGAATAATTAATACATCTTTTAATCCTTTATTATTATAACTTGAAATTAACATAACAAACTCCTCTTTAGCTATTTAAATAGCGCTTTATTATAATTTAATTACTTCTTAAAGTATCCAATGTCGCCTTATCCAATGTACGGATGACTTGTTTTACCATTTCCTTAGCAGCTTCATAATCATTAATATTGAATAGGGTCTGGTGCGTATGGATATATCGGGCACATACTCCAATAACAGCACTAGGAATACCATGGTTCATCTGATGAGCTGCTCCTGCATCCGTTCCACCTTTAGAGATGAAGTATTGATAAGGAATATTATTAGTCTCGGCAGTATCCAGCAAGAAGTCTCTCATTTCTTTTGATAGTATCATCCCTGGATCTTGAATACGTAATAAAAATCCATTACCAAGTTGACCAAAAGCATCAGAATCCCCTGTTATATCATTTGCTGGAGAACAATCTACTGCTAAAAATACATCAGGATCAAATTTGGTTGCTGCCCCTTTTGCACCTCTTAGCCCAACTTCCTCTTGTACATTGGCTCCGGCTATCAAAGTATTTGGTAAAGATTCATTCTGCAATTCTTTCAGTGTCTCTAGAACTACGGCAACTCCATAGCGATTGTCCCAAGCTTTCCCGAGAATCGTTTTTCCATTTGCCATTTTGATTGTTTCTACCTGAGGGACAATTGTGTCTCCTGGTCTTACACCATATTCATAGGCTTCTTCTTTTGAATCAAAGCCTCCATCAAATAGTATATCTTCGACTGTTACTGCACCAGCCTTCTTACCTTTAAGTAAATGCGGCGGTACAGATGAAGACACAACTGGATATTCTCCTTTACTCGTCTGGAGAGTGAAACGCTGCGCAGATACGACATAAGGATTCCAGCCTCCTAATGGTACAACTTTAAATAACCCTTTCTTTGTAATTGTAGCAATCATAAATCCAACTTCGTCCATATGTGCAGCAATCATTAACTTAGGGGCTTGTTTTTCTTTGGATTTTCTAATTCCGAAAATCCCCCCTAGTCCATCTTGTTCTACCTCATCTACAAGTGGAGACATTTCTTCACGCATAAAATGTCTAACAGAATGTTCAAAACCACTTGTTCCCTGCATTTCAGTTACTTTCTTAATTAATTCAAATGTGTGATTATTCATTATATCGGCCATTACCTATATGGCTTTCCTCCTAATTAATTATCTAATCAAAACTAACTATTTCTTGACTATAATAGGCATAAAGTCAAATTAGTTTTATATTAAAATTGAGTAATTCAATACTTATAGAGCGATCTTTTTAATTATACACAAAAAATCTAAACTTTTTAAGCCTCTTTCATTTATATTCTATTACACTCATAAAATATATATGTTAAAATAAACGAGAAACGCACTTAAGCAATTAAATCGGGAGGCTAGACTATGGAAAATAAATTAAATGAAAAACAAACTACCTATCTATTTGGAGTAATCGGACTCCTTTTTTCTTTCCTTTTGGGTTTTTTCCTCTATCCTAAAGTATCTAAAAAACAAGCGATTCACGCTGATTCGATATTAGAAGAAATCAAGTCGCAATTTCGGGAAGAAGGGCCAATCGATGGTTCATGGATAGAATTGACTAAGGTCCCATGGAAAAAATTCGCTTATGCCACTGACGTTTATTATGGTGGTATTTCTCGTTTAGAAGAAAATATTCTAGTGCAGTATGAGTTTATTGCCGATGCTTATACAGGCAGCTTGATCGATCTTTATAGAGTATAATCAATAAAAAAACGCAGTAACTACATAAGTGTAGTCACTGCGTTTTTTTAGTATCCCAAATTATTTTTTATTAGGAAAATAAGCAACCGTTTTATAAATACGATTTCCTTTTTTTGAGAATTTTTCTTCGTATTCTGTCATAATATTATCTTCTACATCACTATTATGCAAATCAAGATACAATTCTTTTAAAATCATTCCTTTTTCCGAGAAACTGATCAGTGAATATTCAAATAACTTCTGGTTATCTGTTTTAAAATGTAGTTCCCCTTGTTCATCTAAGACAGTTTCGTAACTAAACAAAAAATCTTTATAGGTTAGTCTTCTTTTTTCATGACGATTTTTTGGCCACGGATCTGAAAAAGTCAGGTAAATTCTATCAACTTCTCCTTTATCAAAATAAGACTGTAAATTCTGTGCATTAACTTGCAGTAACTGTACGTTTGGTAAGTCTTCTTCAATTTGCTTTTCTAACGCTGATACAATTACACTAGTCTGCAGCTCAATACCAATGTAATTGATTTCTGGATTTTGTTTAGCCATTTCAATAAGAAACCGACCTTTTCCCATACCAATTTCCACATGTAACGGTTGCTTCTTACCAAAGCGTTCATGCCATTTACTTTTCCATTCTTCAGGATTACTAACTACATATTGTCCAAATTCTATAAGCTTATTTTCAGCTCCTGGTTTATTTCTTAAACGCATATACTTTCTCCTTTACGTAAAAATAGGGACAGATTATTTTTCTGACCCCATTTTAAATTATATAAATGTCAATAAAATATTATAATTACTTATGCTAATTCGACATCAGCTGGTCTATTTTCACAATTGCATTATTCATCTTGATAAATTGCCCTTTACGATGTGCTTCTTTGACATCCATCAGTAAAGTCATAATTACATACCAATTAATTCTTTTAAGAAATGATTCTGATATTTCATGGTCATATTCATTCAACCAGTCATTCCATTGTTTTTTTTCAATATAACGACTAAATAGCTGTCCGATATCATAAGCTAAATCCGCAAGAATAGCTGAATCCCAGTCCACTAGATACAATTGGTCCTCTTCAGATAGTAACCAGTTTTTTCTAGAAACATCTCCATGACATACACTTATTTCTGAATCCTTGATGATTTCCAGTTTTGTATCAACCAACCACTTATACGCCTTTTTTAACTGAGGATGTTCTGCTAAGTCTTTTGCAAGTCCTGATTTATACTCTGTCAGCAAATCTTTAGGATGGATTGATCGTCCGCCTACTCTCTGAAGCATTCGTTTCAAACTTTCAGACTGATGGACTTTTTTCAGTATCTTAGCAACTCTAGAAGAATGCATCTCATCTTTGAAAAGATTTCGACCATTGCACCACTCTTGTGCAGTAAGAACATCTCCATTACCTATTCTTTTAGTCCATATCAATTTAGGAGAAATACCTTCTAAAGAAAGAGCAGCTAAAAAAGGAGAAGAATTGCGTTTTAAAAACAACTTTTCTTCATCCTTTGTGCCCATATAAGCTTGTCCTGTATCCCCGCCGATCGGGTGTAATTTCCACCCCGTTTCTCTCTC
The DNA here is from genome assembly GCF_001895285.1 of Marinilactibacillus sp. 15R. NCBI lineage: Bacteria > Bacillati > Bacillota > Bacilli > Lactobacillales > Carnobacteriaceae > Marinilactibacillus > Marinilactibacillus sp. 15R. Next base: position 1,513,497 of record NZ_CP017761.1, on the reverse strand, counting down.
TAACTCCATACCCACTCAATCCTTTTATCCATAATTACTTATTTCACTTTCCTGTCCTGAATCTCTTCTCTATTGTAGAAAGAATTCATGGACTCGTCAAGCGGATAGATGTTCTTTTTTATAATCTAAATGCAATTCTATTGATGTACAAAAGAACCTTTAGTATGTAGCTCGTTGAGATATAGACTGTTTTTTATAAACGATCTATACCTTTCCACAAACTTGTTCAATTTCTTCCTGAAAAGCTTTTGCCAATTTTTGAGTTACTTGTCCTATTTGACCATTATTAACTGCATAACCATTAATAGTATGAATAGGCATAACTTCTATTGTAGTACTAGAACAGAACACTTCATCTGCTTCATTTAATTGCTCTAATGTAAAGGGCTCTTCCTTAACTTCAATTCCTAATTTTTTTGCACATTTCAACCATACAATCTTTGTTACGCCCGGTAAGATTAAATTGCTGTCTGGATGAGTATAGATCGTTCCATTTTTGACTATTGCTACATTTGAAGCCGAACATTCTGTGACAATTCCATCACGATGTAAAATTGCTTCTTCAGCATTTTTTTTGTGAGCTTCATGCTTTGCCATAATATTTCCAAGTAAACTGATGGATTTGATGTCACATTTCAGCCAGCGAATATCTTGCTCGATAATTGTTTTAATACCTGTACTGATTTTTTCTGCATCTCTTGGTACTACTGTAATATTTCCTGTTATCGTTGGTAAAACACTAAGATCTGGATAAACATGATTACGAGGAGAAGCAATACCTCTAGTAACTTGTAAGTATAGATTACCTGTATCTACTTCACTTTCTTCTAGTAACTGAATCATCAGGCGTTTCATCTTATCTTTTGTCTGTGGAATCGCCATTTCGATTTTACTTGCACTCGTATATAAACGCTCGATATGCTCATCTATACAAAAAAACTTACCATTATATGCTCTCACGACTTCATAGATTCCGTCCCCAAATTGGTATCCTCTATCTTCAGGGTCGATTTTCACTTCTTCTCTTTCGACTATTTGACTATTCCAGATTACTTTCATGTCTTCTCCTCATTTCTAAAATTAAAATTATTCCATTTTTCTTAATCTTCTTGGCAGGTAATAAATAGTAAATCCATAAATAAATATTAAACTTCCAATAAACATAATTCCACTACTCGACATTTCTTGTGTAAGATTAACTCCAATAAAAATAATTGCCACAATACTCAAAATTTCGCCTATCAATCTCTGGATGGATTTTATTTTACCAGTCTCTTTGACCGGGTACAATTGAAAATAAAAATTTTGCTTAAATTGTTGATAGATCGGTATAAGTTGAAATCCAATCAAGTATAAGAATAAAATTGTCAATATTAATTTGATTATTGTGCCTGGAATAAATAAAATCAATAAAATTCCAATTAATGTTAACCTTAAAACTAGTCCACTGTAAGACTGGTTTCGATAAAAAGAGCGTACAATGTAATAATAGTGAGGATCTTTATTTTTTCTTGACTGGATTTCAATCCATTTATCTAACCACTTTAATCTATTTGGATGCTGTTCAATAAAAGAGACTTCAGTAAACAAATTAATAAATCGATAAATTTTTTGTAGTCTGTTCTCTTCTTTTTCAATAATAATAGTCCATTGCAGACTTTTATCGTTACCATAAAATCTCTTTAGGTAGAAAGTACCCGCCAAAACTAATAAAACTGCTAAAATCAACCCGCTATATAGATTCACAAATATACTGAAAATCATTCCGACAGCGCTTAAGATTTTGACAATGCTGATCATTAGTCTGCGTTTGCCATGATCTTTCTCTAAAAATGCTGAATATTGAACTCTAAGATCAAAATACTTCAGTAATAAAACAGTCGCTAAAAATACTGGCCAGTTACTAAATTCAATCTGCAAAGTTACAACTAATAATGGCATGGCAGCAGCTGAAACAAATGATAGTGGAATAGCTAAAAGTATAAAACTTTTCCAGACGTTCTTTTCTAGAATTTTTTTAACTTCTTGTTCAAGAGGCAGTAAAAAGACAACATCTGCTGCCTGCATCAGCGTCGCTATAGTTCCAGTAGATATTACTAAAGTCATAATCATAACTAAAATAATTCTGGGTAGAACAGCTCCCTCACTGAGCGTTTGTACATAGTTAGAGTAACCAAAACCTCCCGCGCCCAACAACAGGAGTAAAGCTAGAACAAAGTGATCATTTAATACATACTTCATATATCTAGAAAGTTGTTTCTGATATATTGCAGTCCTTTGTTTAAAAAGTGAAATGACTGTCATATTATAAACCCTTCTTCATCTGCCAATTGTGCATACATCTCATCCAGGCTGGCTCCAGGCATCTTAAAATGTTTTCTTAATTGAGATAATGTTCCCTGAGCATAAATTTCTCCATTATGAAGAATAACAAACGCATCACAGATTTTTTCTGCATTAGTTAGTACATGCGTAGACATTAAAATAGAAGCTCCTTGCTGTTTTTTTTCATCAAGCAGCTTTAAAAAGTCTCTGATTGCTAATGGATCTAACCCTAAAAAAGGTTCATCTATGACATAAAGGCTAGGATCAATAATAAATGCACAGACGATCATCACTTTCTGCTTCATTCCTTTAGAAAAATCCGATGGGAACCATTCCAGACGATCATCCAATCGAAATAACTTTAAAAGGGGTTCTGCTTTTCTATGTGTTTTGTCTATATCCAATCCATACGCCATTGCTGTGATTTCAATGTGTTCTTTTAACGTTAACTCATCATATAATACAGGCGTTTCTGGTATAAACCCTATACTTTGTCTGTATAATGTACTATTCATATGAATTGTTCTGTCATTTAAAAATATTTGTCCTTCAAACGGCTCTAAAAGACCCATAATATGTTTGATTGTCGTACTTTTTCCAGCACCATTTAACCCTATCAAGCCAACTAATTCTCCATCTTCCACATTGAAAGAAAGATCTTTTAAAATTGGCTTTCTAGTATACCCACCTGTAATATGTTCTATTCTTAAACTCATTTAAAATATCCTTCCTAACATTGTTCCTTATATTTTACCACAAGTATGAAGAGACAGAAGGAAGTTTTATGCTTCTTTTTATCAAAATATGCTCTTCTATGATAAACTAGAATAGATTAGAATGATAGAATAAAGATAGTAAGTAAGGTAGGAGGAATAAATATGACAGATAATGTTTTTGCCAAAATTGTTGCTGGTGAAATACCAGCCAGAAAAATATACGAAAACGAACATGTTATAGCAATTATGGACTTATCACAAGTGACTAAAGGACATACATTAGTCATTACAAAAAAACAAGTTCGTAATATATTCGATTATGATGAAGAATTGGCATCGAATGTGTTTGCTGCGATTCCTAAAATTGCAAAAGCTATAAAGAATCATAATCCAGAAGTTAAAGGATTAAATATTTTAATGAACAATGAAGCTGTTGCATCTCAAACAGTTTTTCATAGTCATATTCATTTACTTCCGCGATATGGAGAAAATGACGGGTTCGGCTTGAAATGGGAAGATCATTCAAGTGACTATACATCTGAAGAGCTCGATGATATCAAAGCAAACTTAATCAAGGCATTGGAGGGCGTAAAATGAAACACTTATTATTAGGTACTTTAAGTGGAATAGTACTAGGCGGAGTATATGGACTCCTAAAAACACCTAGATCCGGCAAAGAAAACCAAGATATGTTAAAGAACTATATCGATGACACAACTGACCATGTAAAAGATGTAAATGAAAAAGTAGGAGATCTGAAAAGTGCAATTCAGAATTTAACTGATGAAGGAATGAAGTTGCAAACTGAATTTATGACAGATATTCAGCAACTTTCTAATGAATATATATATGAAGCCCAACCTAGATTAGAGCGCATTAAACGTAAAGCAGACAAAATCAATAAGGATATCGAAGTAGCTACTGTCAATATTAAGAGTACAACAACTAAATAAATAAAAAGAGAGCAGCCCTAGTTAACTGAGGCTGCTCTCTTTTTATATTACATAGTTGATCAGTATTAAAAATGCCTACTCAGCATCTTCAGTATCTTCGTCTGTACTGCTTTCTGTGTTTTCATCTTCACTACTTTCTGAATCTGTAGAATCTTCAGATTCAGTTGTATCTTCTGTGTCTGTAGTATCTTCTGTTGTTTCGTCTTCAGCTGGTGTTTCCGTTTCTGCAGGTTCCATATATGCGCTCATTGCACCGCTTAAGTCATCATCAGCAATCTGTATATTAGCATCCGCTACTAAATCAGAAATCACTTCTAAAATATAGTCTTGGTCAGCCATTTTTTCTTCTACTAATGTATCGATAACATTATCACGTTCTTCTTCAAGGGTTCCTTTTTCACCAGCTTCAATCAGCTTGATTACGTGATAACCATAATCAGATTGTACAGGTTCTTGAGTAATATCTCCTTCGTTCTCTAAAGCCATTGCTGCTTCTTCGAATTCTGGAACAGTTTGACCAGGAACTAATTCCATTTCACCATTAGTTGAAACAGTTGCTGTATCAGTAGAATATTCTTGGACTAGTTCTCCAAAATCAGCACCATCATTCAATTGCTGAATAATGTCTTTTGCTGTATCTTCCTCGTCTACTAGAATATGTGCCACAGTACTTCCCGGAGAATAATTGTCATAAGCTTCCTGGATTTCTTCATCAGAAAAATCAGCATGCTCTTTAATAGCTGTTTCAACTAAAAGGGATGTACGGATTGTTTCTTTCAAATCATCTGCACTCATCCCCTGAGATGTCAGCATTTCTTCAAATGTCTCTACTCCGCCATACTGCTCGGCTTCAACTTCAAACTCTGCATCTACATCTTCTTCTGTGACTTGATCGCCATAAGCGTTCTCTAAAACATCTTCTAACAACATTTGCTGAAGAATTTGTTCTCCATAAGTCTGTCCAGTTTGAGTCGTTTCATTTTTCATACGTTCATAAAATTCATCTTGTCTAATTCTGCCATTTTCAGTTGAAGCAACTTCCGGGCTACTAGAGCAACTTGCCAATAGTAATCCTGAAAAAGCCATTGTAGCAATTAACCATTTTTTCATATATTCCTTACACATCCTAATTCTTTAAGTTTTATAATCAACAGTCAACAATTCATCTAGTCAATCAGGATATTGTCTGATTCTGATTTGTCATTTACTTATTGATCAACCATACTTTGAATAATATACCATAGCATTGACGAATTTTAAACCTTACTAACGATTAAAATACTAAGTTTCATTAAAACAACATGAAAATCTACATAATGTACCTAAAGATGAATATTTTAAGAAGAAAATAAGATGATATGATTATAAGGATAAATCGGATAAATTTGATTTATAAAATGAACGATTTTCCATAGCCCAGATTCGATCTGAAAAAGATCCTTTTTCTGTTTTATTCATAGCAGATTGCATCATATTAAGTCTAGCATCGATCTGATCGATATAGTACAATACCTCTGCTTCTGGTACTTGAGGTCGTACAGGAGATCCATATTCGTATTCTCCATGATGAGCTAAAACCATATGTTTCAGTAAAATGACATCTTCATTAGTCTCATCAATTTTTAGTTGCTGGCAAGCTTTAGAAATTTCTTCATGAACAATAACGATATGCCCAATCAGTTTTCCTTCTAGAGTATATTCAGTTGCTGTAGGTCCTGTAAGTTCAATAACTTTACCTATATCATGCAGAATCAGTCCTGAGAACAATAAAGACTGATCTAAAAATTTATACTGATCCGTAATTGATCTCGCAATCCCCAACATGGAAATTGTATGAAAAGCCAGTCCGCCTAGAAAAGCATGATGATTAGTTTTTGCAGCTGGACTTTGGAAGAAATCTTTCTGATATTTATTCATGACATGTCGAACAATTCGATTCATATTTGCATTCGTAATATCAAAAATCGTTTTATTGAATTGTTCAATCATTTTCTCCTTTTTTATAGGAGCTCTTTCTACATATAGCTCAGGATTTGCGGGTTCTCCATCAGCGGCTAAGCGAATAGAATTAATTCTCAGCTGTGGACTTCCTTTATACTCTTCTCTTTTTCCACTTACTTTTACTACCGTACCAGCTCGAAACATTTTAATATCTTCTTCTGATGCGTCCCAGAAGTTTGCTGACATTTCTCCACTTGTGTCCTGAAAAGTGAATGCTAAATACGGCTTCCCGTTTCTTGTAGTTTTCTCTTCGGCTGATTTTATCAGTAAAAAAAGATTAGCTGTTTCATCCATATGATATTCATATAGCTTTTTCTCCATAAAACTCTTCCTCTCTTAATATGAGATTTTTAATATAACTATTTCGTTAAGAATGTGATTTGATTTTCATCTAAGTTTTCATAAGAAGTGCTGTCAAAAGAAAAGTAAATAATTTGTGTCTTTTTACTGATTTCCTTTAATAGCAGGTACATTCTGGCTCTTCTATTTCTATCAAGATTAACGAATCCATCATCTATCAGGAGTGGCATTCGAATTACATCTTGTATATTAGCTATAAATGCTAAACGCAACACAACATATAATGGTTCTGCAGTACCTCTTGACAGCTCTTCAGCTTTCAAATAATTACCGTCTTGAGTTAGAACAAATACTGTTTCGTTATCAATAACTATTTTTTTATAGGCATCATTAGTTAAATAGCTAAAATAACGTTCAGCATCTTTTATCGTATCTGGAAAACGATCTTTTCTTGCATATTTTAATGTTCTTTCGATCATATACGAAGCTAGGCGTTTTGAAACCCATTCATTAACTAATTCCTGAAGCCGACTCTTTTCATTCTCGAATTCTTGCAGCAATATGGTATATTCTCCACCCTCTTCTAGCTTTTTGATGTGTATTTCTAACTCGATTTTTTGTTCTGTCTGCATTTTAACTTTTGATTTGATTTCATTAATTTTTTCTTGCAATTGTATCTTACTACCTTTTATCTCTTCTTTTGAAAGTGCAAGCTTTTCTATTGATTTTGCAGAAATTTGTTCTTTAAGGACTTTCAGTTTTTCTTCTTTTTCATTCTTTTGTTTTAATATACCATATAAATGTCTGAAAACATCCTCTGAATCTGCACCAGCTTTTTTTAATAAGTTTTGTTTTTTGATCAAACATTCTTTTTCAGTTTCAACTAACTGATTAAGTGACCTTCTAACTTCCTGGCTTTCAATTATATATTGCTGCAATTGATTTTTTTCTTCTTTCACTCTACTATAATAGTTTTTAAATCGATTAATTTTTTGTTCTGGTGTATCATCTTCTGAAAACAGACTTTCTATTTTTCTGAATTGTTTCATTTTAAAATGGATATTATTTTCTAATACAAGCGCTTCTTCCTGCAGCTTTCGCAGTTGCCTTTGCTGTTCTCTTAATATAATCATTCTATCTTCATATTCTAGGGCATTTACTAATTCGATAGATTCATTGATCTGTTTTTGTTCTTTGAAAGTAATCCATTGATCCAATATATTCTTTTCTCTATACTGTAATGCATTTCTTTTGTCTTGATCAGACTGTTTTTCTCCTTCAAGTTTATCGATATTAAAAAGATATTGTCGCCATTGTCTACGCACTTCTTTTTGTTCTATATACTCTTCATATGATGAAAATTCTTGAATTTTTTTCTGCTTCTTATTTCTTTTAAGTAAAAAGCTAATCAAACTAATAACAATAATAACCCCTGATCCATAACTAATCCAAGGCATAAACAAGTTTGATACAGCTGTGACTATTAATACTACTATCGAAATACTTATAAAACTGATTTCTATAATTGCATTATGCTTATTCTTCTGATTTTCTTTTGTCTTTTTATGAAAATCTTCTTCTTTACGAAAGTTTTCATTTGACCATAACAACTTTTCAAGTTGGTCAATATTTTCTTCTAAAGATTCCTTTTTATATTCAGCTTGAATCTGAGAATCATTTAATGTTTTCATTACTCGTTCTACTTCTTTAAATTCTTCTTGCCATTGGGCAACCTGATTACGTTCATTATCTGTTAAAGGTAATGATATTTCTTCGTTTTCTTCTAATCCTTCTTGTATTTTTTCTTTAGCAATATTTTGCTCTACTTGTTCAGCCTCTTTATCGGTAAAAGTTTTTTCTCTAATCATGTCACTAATAGACTCTATTTGAACAGCTAAAAAATCTATATTTTTTTCATCATTCTGATACATTATCAATTCTTTTGAAGGTTCATATTCTTTTTGAAATTCTTTCATTGTATCTTGAAGTTTATAAATTTCTTCCCTGATTTCTTCAATTTGTTTATTTAAATGATTTAATTCATATAGACCATTTTCAGATAGATCAGAAGTATCTAACTGTTCGATATCCTTTTCCAGCTGATTAATTTCTAAAATAATTTCCCAATTTTGTTCAACTTGACGAAGATTCTCAATTTTTTTTTGAAATTTGCTTTTATCTACCTCGTTCTGCTCAATTTCTTTTGAAACACTTTCTACTTTTTGTAGTAAACCTAAATACTGAGCATTTTTACTTTTAGCCTCTTCCATAGCAGCTTTCTTAGCTTCTATTTGTTTAAGAGCCTGGTTTATTTCTGGAATCCGTCCAGTCGGTTTATACAACTGATTTGCTTGCTGTTGGAGTTGATCTGATCGCTTTAGAAATTGTTCAGTACCCAATGCACCAGCACTTAAAAAATATCTGCTCAATTGATCTTTTGTCATTTCTTCGACCCGTTCAATCCCTTTCAAGTGGAAAGAAAAAATAGACTGATACAAATTACGATCAATTCCATAAATAATTTTATGTAAAAGATCATCCGAACCTGTTGATCCATCTTCCATCAGGACTTTAACATCTCCAGTCGATTTGCCTTGTACTCTTTCAATACTAATTTCTCCAAATCTCTCATCTTCAATGATAATTTTTCCACCATAACGACTACTATCTTTTGGTTCATATCTCAATAAAGCACTATGGCGAGTAGGAAACCCGAATAAGATACTATGGATAAAGGACATTAATGTTGATTTTCCAGCTTCATTCTTTCCATAAATCACATGATATTCTGGAGAAAATTCAAAAGTTTTGTCTACCCATTTTCCATAACCATAAATCGTTAAGGCTTTAATCTTCACTATTCTCTACTCCTTTAGTATCTGAAATCATCTGTAATTCTAAAATTGCTTTTTTTATCATTTCTTGCCTATAAAACTCTGTTCTTTCCTGCATTAAATATGCAGATTTGGATTGTTCAAAAAAATCAGCAGTCAATTCATTGAAAACTTTATCTTCTGATACCTCAGCAAGCACTTTCCCCCAAGCTTCTGGAAACAAAGTGTTAATATCTAATCGTTCATCTTGATCAGCTACTGGCGTCACTTTATACTCTGTTATCCATAAAAATTCTTTATCATTTAAGTGTTGGTGAATTTCAATAAACTGATTTTGTGTGATTTTATTAAGAAAAGATTCTGTGCTCTCTTTAGAAACCAGAACATCAAGAGTAACTAAATAACTATATTTATTTTCTCTTGTTGGAAGAGATTCTTGGATCAACTTATAATATGCATCTACCGTTCTGATTTTTGTGGCATCTATATTAACTTTCTGCCATATTATAGGAGCACTGGGAAAGAATTTGATTTCGGCAGAAGTATGAACATTCAATTCGACTAACAAAAATCCTTTTTCTCCAGATTCTTTTTTATTTCTGCCTTGTAAATTACCTGGATAATAAGCAGGCGGAAAATCCGAAATTTTCTCTCCAGTATGAATATGTCCTAATGCCCAGTAATCATATTTTTTCTTTCTTAACTCATTAACTGTAAAAGGAGCATAATGAGCATGTTCGCTTCTTTGACCTTCTTGAAATCCATGTAGTAATCCAATATGAAAATCTACTTGGTTATATCTTGTTGGATATTGATTAATCATTCTTTCTGTTATCCAACGTTTGTCATAACTGAAACCAGATAGAGCAATGACTGTACCATCATTAGTTGTTAACTCAACAGTTTCAACAGATGTACCAAATGTAGTTACATTAGCTGGTAAAGTAATATGGAGTGTTTCATCTCCAGCAAAGTCATGGTTTCCATGAATGATATATACAGGTATATTCTGTTTTTCGAGTCGTTCCATTTCTTGTTTAAATTGAACTTGAGCTTTTACACTTCTATCTTCTAAATCATAAATGTCCCCAGAAAATAAAACAAAATCTACTTGATTATGTATGGCTGAATAAACCAAATTTGATAATGACTGGAATGTAGATTGCTGAATAGATTTCATAATTTTTTCAGGTATATCCTTCAATCCTGAAAAAGGACTATCTAAATGTAAATCAGCAGCATGTATAAACCGAACCATTTTATCTCTCCTATCTTTTTAAAAAACTCGGGTACGTATGTTCTTTTTGAAATGAACGAAAAGGACTCACTACTTCAGCAAGTCCTTTTCAAGTGTATCGTTTTTAAACGCAGCTTACTGATATAACTCGCGTACTGGTTTTAAAACAACTTGGTTAATATCATCTATCATTTGACCAACTTGTTTTTCAGCCTCTAATAATCCTGAGATTGTTTCATTCTGACCAATTTTCCCAGAAATCTCTTGTGCATGCTGCGCTTCTTCTTCAGTAATCTCTTGACCGCTCATTTGCTTTTGTTGTAATACTTGTTGAACACTTCTGAATTCTTCAAAAATCTTACTTGCTTCTTCATCATTTTTTACTGCTGTGAATGCTTCTTGCAGTTTGACAAATTGTTCCGTTTCTCTAATTTCTCTTTCTAATTGATTAGCCGTGTCATAAATGTTGACAGACATAGTCTCATCCCTTCATTTTAACCAGTGAACCCACACTGGTTACTTTATAATACTTAGTTTATCATGAATCCGTATTCCTTACTAGTCTTAATCATTATGCTGCTAAAAGCCTAGTACCTCTACTTATAAATTTACTTACTCTACAGAGTTCTTGAAAAAATCTATAACTTTATCTGCTCCGTCTAATAAATAATTCGTTCCTTTACGAATGACTTCTTTAGTATCTTTGAACCCCTTGTTTACTTGTTCTAATAAATCTTGACCACTTTCTGTATCCGCTACTTCCATATCAACATCTTCGACTGTAAAAGCAGTTTGCTGTGTATATGGTAAAATGTGTTCCAGTTCTGATTTCATGACCATTCCGACGCCTTGTGAACTGTTATCCAAAAGATAATGATCATCTGTTGTACGATCAAACCCCATCCAACTGGTCAACACGATATCAGGTGTCATCCCCACAATCCATTGATCCGTCGCTCCGGTCCCACTGCTAGTTTGAGTCGTTCCCGTTTTACCAGCAACTTGATAACCACTAGGTTGATTATTTTTTGCTGTACCAGAAGAATAGACATTCAGTAACATTCTATTCATATCTTCTGCTACCTCTTCAGACATAACACGTTTGGTTTTAGGATTACGATTATCTACAATAATCGCTCCAGTCGCATCCACAATTCTCGATATGAAATGAGGTTCTGTATAGACCCCCTTATTAGCAAATGCTGCATACGCACTCGCTATTTCCAGCGGTGAGACTCCTTTGTCCATACCACCTAAAGCAATTGCACCTAAATGATTATCTTCATCAGTAACAGTTAGGCCAAAATCTTCTAATTTTTTAATTCCTTTATTTATACCGATCTCATTTAAAAGCCAAACGGTTGGCGCATTTAAACTATTTGCCAGTGCTTCATACATAGGTACTTCACCAGAATAAGTACCTGATAAATTTTCAGGCTGATAGTTTGTCTCCCCATAAGACGTCAATTCGTCTTGTAAAAGCGAGTCTATTTCGTAATCACTTTCCAATGCAGGAACATAAACACCTAAAGGTTTAATCACCGATCCCGGTTGCCGTTTCATTTGCGTAGCGCGATTATATCCTCTGAAAGTATATTCCCCGCGTCCTCCAATTACAGCATTGACTCCTCCGTTTTCTGGATCAATTGCTATCGATGCACTTTGTACGATTGTACCATCTGAAGCGTTCTGAAACAGATAATCGTTAGCATAAACAGCATCCATTTGCTGCTGATAATCTTGATCTAAATTTGTATAAATTGTATATCCATTATTCAATAGATCTTCTTCCGGTATATCATACTGATAAACTGCTTCATTAATGACAGCATCGAAGTAATATGGATAGCGATATTCATCATCATCAATATACCCATCCGATACAGTTAGTTCTGTCTGCTGAGTCGTCTCTGCCTCTTGCTCTGAAATAGTCTCCGTATCAACCATCAAATTCAATACAACGTTCCGACGTTCAATAGCGCTATCATAGTGATCAATCGGGTTATAGTTAGATGGGGCTTTTAACATAGCCGCGATTGTTGCTGCTTCTGCAAGGGTAACTTCTGATGCTGATTTGCCAAAATATTTATGTGAAGCATCTTCTACTCCCCAAACGCCATTTCCAAAATAAGAATTATTCAAATACATTTCAAGTATATCTTCTTTTGTGTAATGCTTTTCGATTTCGATTGCTAAAAATAATTCCCGCAGTTTTCTCATAATTGTCTGATTAGATGATAAATAAGCATTTTTTGCTAGTTGTTGTGTAATGGTACTTCCCCCACCAGAAATGCCTCCACTCGTTACAAATCCCAGCGCTGCACGTCCGATACCTATCAAATCATACCCGCGATGTTGATAGAATCGCTGATCTTCAGTTGATGTAACAGCATTTTGTATATCTGAGGATATATTCTCCAGTTCAACAAATGTTCCTTTTTGGTCATATAACGTACCTGCCTCTTCTTCTTGATTGTCGATTATTTTAGTGGTTTGTTCTAATCCAGCACGAAGAGAATCAACGTTTGCAGTTTTAGCTAGGTATGCCAAATACACGCTGAACAACAAAGCAACCGTTAATCCGAACAGCAGAATACTTTTGGTCAGATGATACTTTTTCCAAGTACGACGGAATTGTATAAAAAATCGATTAAGGACAGGCTTCAACCATATCCAAAAAGCTTTGATCCATTTCTTTAAAAAATATTTGATTGTTTTCATTTTCATTATTTTTCCCTCAATATCTTTGCGAACAAAGAAGTCATTTAGTTACCTATCACGTAGGTAAAAGTACATATATCTCGAATTCATTGTGTACTTATATCTATCGTATCAAACAAATTCTATAAATGACTCAGACTAAGGTATGATTTACTGTTTTGGTGGTACCCAGTTTTTAGAGATCTGTTTCATTTTATTCAAGATTTGTTCAATTTCTTTTTCATCTTGTGCGTTCGCTCCGCTAGCCAGTGGATGCCCGCCTCCATCATGCTGTTTTGCTATTTCATTAATAACAGGACCTTTTGAACGTAGACGACATCGGTAATGTTTGTCGGTTTGCTGTACAAATACACCCCATGATTTAACGCCTTGAATTGAACCTGGAAGAGATACAATTCCATTTGTATCTTTATCCTCAATATTTAAATGGTTTAATGTTTGTTGGGAAATGATAATATGCCCTACGCCTTCTTCAGATACAGAAAAGTTCTCCAGTACATATCCCATTAATTTAGCAACTGGGGGTTTGATCACATTCATCTGATTATTTAAAGCATTCGCAGAAAAGGGAAATTTCATTAATTCAGCACTAACCTGCATTGTATAACTGGAAGTTGCTTCATATAAAAAACGATTCGTATCCCCAACAATACCTCCATAGAGTAATCTTGCTGCTTCTGTGTTTATTTTTAATTCATCAGGGAAAGTCAACCATAGATCAGCGATCATTTCACTACAGCTGCTAGCTTCTGTGTTTACCCATTCGCTATCGCCATACGAATCATCTAAAGGGTGATGATCGATTTTTATCCATTTTTTCCCTAAAGAATAATTTTTATCATCAATCCTTTTGACATTTGCTGTGTCTGTAACAATAACTAGGGCATTTTCATAATCTTCTTTTGCTGGTGGAGTCATTTCTGAAAGAAATGACAGATCTCCAGTGCTTGAACCGGCTGTAAACACTCGCTTACCTGGAAAAGTGTTCTTGATTATTTCAGCTAGTCCACACTGAGATCCAATTGCATCAGGATCTGGTCTTTCATGACGATGAATAATAATTGTATCCCATTTTTTTATAATCTCTAAAATTTCTTTTTTTATTTCTCTATCTTTTATATTTGCTGTTTGTAAGCTCACAATATTTTCCTCTCGATTTTAATTATTCTCAGTGTTTTTGTAATAATTGGCAAATAACGAATGCTTTGGCAGCTAATCCATTTTCTGAATAAACTTCAATATCCAATCTTGCAGAACGCCTGCTTTTGTCAAAAATTTTAGGTTTTATGGTCAGATCACTACCAATTTGAATTAAATTTAGATAATGCAGCTGAATTTGTTCGACTACTAGATTTCTCTTATTTTGATTAGATAACATTAAATACGCTGTTTCATTAATAATTTCGCTCAATACTCCGAAAGATATTGTACCCATTCCATTTGTCATTTGAGGTGTTACATTAAATGTATATTCTTCATCAGCTACTTCTTTAATTAATTGATTAATCTGATCTGCTATAGTTTCTCCTGTCTGTGGCTGACGCTGTTGTGTCTGCATAGCTTTCATGATATCTTGACGAGAAACGATACCTAATAACTTCATTTCATCTGAAACTACAGGCATGACTTCGAGTCCATCCCAGATCATTGTATGTGAAATACTAGCTACACTCATGTGAGTAGTGGTATAAGCTGGTTCTCTTGTCATAACTCGCTTGATTAGCATAGAATCTTCTTTTCCAATAATATCTTTAGCTGTAACAATTCCAACTAAACGATTATTCGGTCCTACAACTGGAAAACGTGTATGCTGGCTGCTTTGATTAGCAATACGATAATCAAAAATCGTGTCCTCAACTGTTAAGTAATCTGTCTGTTCCAACCTAGTATAGATGGAATCAATCAGCATAATCTCTTTTTTAATCAATTGGTCGGTCATAGCTCGATTGATCATAGATCCAACGGTGAAAGTGTCATACGAAGTCGTCATAACTGGAAGGGCTAGTTCATCTGATAATGTTATAATATCTTGATCAGCTCTAAAGCCGCCTGTTATCAAAACTGCTGCACCATTTTCTAAAGATAACTTCTGTGCAGATTCTCTATTTCCAATGATCATAAGAGACTCTTCTGTAATGTAACGTAACATTGCATCTTCTTTCATGGCTCCTATAATAAATTTATTCAAAGTTTTATTGAGACCAGATTCTCCACCTAGTAATTCCCCATCGATAATCTTTAGAATTTCTTCAAATGTCAGATTCTCAATATTTGCTTCATTTTTAGTTTCAATACGAATCGTACCAACTCTTTGGATTGTAGTAACTAACCCAATATTCTCAGCTTCCTTGATTGCCCTATATGCAGTTCCTTCACTTACACTTAATTCTTTTGCAATCAGTCTAACAGATAATTTATCTCCAATAGGAAGTGATTCAATAAATGCTAATATCTGCTCATGTTTTGTTGACATCTGAGTTATCCTTCTTATCCATTTTATTTTGTTTAATCCATAAAGGTAAAGGAATATTTTCAAAGAGTAAAGAATCTAAATTTGTGACAGTAATACCAAGTAAGCGAATTCCTTTAGTCAATGATCCCTCTTCTTCAAAAATCCTTAGCGCTATAACAAACAGTTCATCTGAATCTTGAATATAGTTTGGAAAAGTTTTTCGTCTGGTAAATGTACTGAAATCATTATATCTGATTTTTAACACAACTGTTTTCCCATGTTTCTGATTTTTCTTTAATGCAGCAAAAGTAAGATTAGCGATTTGCCGTAAAGATTGTGTAACTTCCTCTTCTGATTGCAGATCATCTAAAAATGTCTTTTCTTTTCCAACAGATTTCCGGATTCTATCTGATTCCACAACACTATCATCGATTCCGCGGACTTTCCTATAAAGAGAATGTCCCATTTTCCCAAAATGCTCAACCAGTTCCATTTCGGGTTTGTTATAGAGATCATCACCTTTAAATATACCTAATTCATGCATCTTCTCCACAGACTTCTTTCCTACGCCATAATATTTTTCAATAGGTAACTGCTTCAAAAAGTCTTGTGCATCTTCAGGAGGAATTACAGTTATACCGGATGGTTTTTTAAAGTCTGAAGCTAATTTTGCAAGAAATTTATTATATGAAACTCCTGCTGAGCAAGTTAGCCGTAGTTCGTCATAGATTTCTCTTTGTATTCTTTGAGCAATCAATGTTGCACTATTTAAATTGATTTTATTTTCTGTAATGTCCAAATAAGCTTCGTCTAATGATAATGGTTGAATCAAGTCAGTGTATCGTTTGAAAATAGCTCTGATATCTCGAGAAATTGATCGATATAATTCAAAATTTCCTGAAACAAAGATACCCTCCGGGCATAATTCATATGCTTTTTGAGCACTCATTGCAGAATGAATCCCATACTTGCGCGCTTCATAGCTGGCAGTTGCAACTACTCCTCTACCGCCATTTTCTTTGGGATGTCTTGCTATGATGACAGGTTTCCCTCTTAGTGAAGGGTTTTCTCTAATCTCAACCGATGCATAAAAGGCATCCATATCTATATGAATGATTTTTCTAGAAATATCTCTTTTGGGTTCTTCAAATGTCAGAATTCCATATTTCATCTAATCACCTCTCTAACAATACAAGTAATTACCAATTTTTTTGTTTTTTCGTGTTGTTTTAATGCAACTATCGTTGCTCTATCAATTAAAATACAAAAAGGCACCTCTTCCCCCCCTTAATCTGATAAAATGAAGTTCACTAAAACAAACATTCATCACTTAAGGAGTGAAAAGAGATGCCTAATCTACTTCAGATTATCATGTATTTAGTTAATAAAATCAAGTGGCAAAACAGTTTAATTCAACTTTTAAACGATTATATTACTTGGCTTGAAGATGCGGGTGATCGACCACCTAAAGGGACCGATATCACAAAGCTTGATTACAACAAATTGACCCTTGATGACCCACCGAAAGTTGTAAAGCTTGAACGGGCGGACTATAAATACCTTCTAAAACAGGCCGTGGAAGCAGGTAAACCGATCAAACCTGTTCGTCGCCACAAGTCATCTTCTGAAGTTCCTGAAAATGTACGTTGCGCTAAGTGTCATGCGCCCCATAACTATCTCTATAAGAATAATGGTGTGCACGGACAATATCAGTGCAAAGTCTGTTGTGCTTTATTTAATTCGAAGAATCATTACTCTAAAGATGTCATTCTCAAATGTCCTCACTGTGAGAAGTGTCTTGAGAAGATTAAACAACGGTCTGAATTCGACATCTACAAGTGTAAAAACGACACTTGTCCTTATTATATTCAGGCGTTAAACCAGTTGAGTGAGGAGCAAAAGGAACTCTATACTGTCGCACCATACTACTTAAAGCTACGATACGTCTATCGTCAGTTTAATTTAAAACTCGAGGACATCAAGTCCTATGGACTGATTGAATCGCCAGTTGACTTAAGTCGCATTCATGCCTCACCTCGATTATTAGGTGAGATTTTGACCTACCACGTTAATTACGGCCTTCCTGCACCTAAGGTTGCCGCATTAATCTACGACATACACGGAGTAAAGATTGGTAGACAGACGATATTAAACTACGCGGCAGCAGCAGGGGCTCAACTTTACACCCTTACTCAACACTACCCCTATGATCTTTCTGATCAGATCTGTGGAGACGAGACCTACATCCGTGTCGGGAAAAAATGGCACTATATCTGTTACTTCTTCGATGCAAAGAATAAAATCATCTTATCCCAAAGAGTGTCTGAAAAACGCAATACTGAATTAGCAATCAGGGCCATTCACGATGTGCTCGACCACTATATAGCTAGCGAAATCCCTGAGGATTTAAACCTCATCGTTGACGGAAACCCCATTTACAAACTGGCACAACATTTCCTGGCCCAACACGGCCTGAACTTCGATATCACTCAAGTCATTGGTTTAACCAACGAGGACGAAGTATCTAGACAATATAGGCCCCTTAAACAAATCATCGAACGATTGAACCGGACTTACAAAGGCAATTACCGTGGTACCCATGGATTTAAATCTCAAAATGGTGCACGTGCTCATGTCGCTTGCTTTACTGCCTGCTTCAACTTTCTACGTCCACATCAGTCATTAGATGGCGAAGTTCCTGTGAGGATTCCATTCGTCCATGATGATGCAAAAACAATGCCCGACAAGTGGATCCGTTTATTATCTTTCGGGAACAGTGTTCTACAGTACACGGACTAATACTGTAGAAGTGATTTTACATATCTCGAAAAACTTCAAAAAAACGAAGTTTTTTAAACATGCCTTCTTATACTTCTCGTTGCTTTACTGGATCTGTTATAAAGCTGTTTAATCCAGACAATGATTGGATTATATTACCTTCATCGACAGAAATCATCATACGAGCAACGAGAAATTTGGGAAACATAATTTTTCATAGATTATTGGGAGTTACCACAATACAACTTTCTTAACTGATCATAAGATTGCTTATTATAATTTTATCGTTTAATTTATAAGTTTCTACTAATTATTATACTAGAAACATAAAGAAATGACGAACTACTTCCGTAAGGAACTCTTACATATCTCATTATACAAATAATAAAAGCAAGGAATGCGTAGGCATTCCTTGCTTTTATTACTTACCTAATATGTCGTTGAGTTCCATTTCATCTAATGAAGATACGTTATAAATCTGTGCTTCAAGTGAAGCAAAATTAAAGTAATCATTCACCTTGATTTCCATTATTGCCTTAACTTCTTCATGGTATCTTTCTGGGCGAGCGTGCTTCCACAAAAAAGTATTACAATACTTCCATAAGTCTTCAACCGTAACTTGATCATATCCATTTTTCAAAAACTCTTCTTGCTTCATTCTCAGCCAAGTCTCGTAATTAAAAAAAGCTTGTGTTTGATAGCCCAAAAAGATACCCTCCTTTGTTGATTAACTATTCAATTATTTTATTCTTCTTCACTGCTTGAATCAGGTGTATTTGTTCCTAATTCTTCCGTAGTCGTTGTGTTGTTAGAAACTGTCTCTGCTTTAGTAACAATACGTGCTATCGCACGTCGTTCAAAAGTTAGATAGATTCCTTCACAGTCAAGAACAACCGTTTTGTCATCTGCTGAGACTTCATCGATTACTCCATGAAGCCCACCAATTGTTACAACTGAATCCCCTTTTTGTAAAGAATTCAACATATTCTGTGCTTCTTTAGCACGTTTCTGCTGCGGTCTGACCATTAAAAAATAAGCGATACCTATGATAAACGCAAAAGGTAAAACTGTTCCAAATATTGCTTCCATTTTATTTTCCTCCATTATATCATTTCTATATTCGAGACAACTTAACTAGATTAGAATCTTCACTGAGTTAAAATCGAGTAACATTGATATCTTTCACTAGTTTATCTCATGTGTCTTTTAAGTGACTGTCCAATGACACTTATTACCTTATCAGATTTTGTAAGCGAATGCTACAAAAGATTGACGCGATTCTAAAAGTTTTTTGGATTAGGTTTATTATATCCGTATTCTTCAAAGAAGCTTTCTTTAAACTCTAATAAGTTATCTTCTCTAATTGCCTGGCGGACTTTTTTCATAAGATCAAGTAAAAAGTATAAGTTATGATAACTCGTTAAGCGAAGTCCAAACGTTTCGTCTGATTTAATTAAATGACGAATATAAGCTCTAGAATAGTTTCTACATGTATAGCAGTTGCAATTCTCATCCAGAGGTCTATAGTCTCTAGCATATTCAGCATTTTTTATGACAACTCTACCTTTGCTCGTCATCGTTGTTCCGTTACGTGCGATTCGAGTTGGAAGTACACAATCAAACATATCAATTCCTCTTATCACACCTTCGATCAAAGCATCCGGCGTTCCTACACCCATTAAGTATCTCGGTTTATTTTCAGGCAATAGAGGTGTAGTGAAATCCAGTACTCTATACATTTCTTTTTTTGGTTCTCCTACAGATAAGCCGCCAATCGAATACCCCGGAAAATCCATACTCACAAGATCTTTAGCAGATTGTTTTCTTAGATCTTCGAACCCAGCTCCTTGTACAATTCCAAATAACCCTTGTTTATTCAGTTTTTCATGTGCTTTCAAACCACGTTCGGCCCATCTTGATGTTCTTTCGACAGACTTTTTAACATAGTCGTAGCTTTCATCGAATGGAGGGCACTCATCAAAGCTCATCATGATATCAGAGCCTAGTTTGTTCTGGATCTGAATCGCTTTTTCCGGAGACAAAAACAATTTGGATCCATCCAGATGACTTCTAAAATGTACCCCTTCTTCTTTGATATCTCTCATATCTGACAACGAGAAGACTTGGAATCCTCCCGAATCAGTTAAAATCCCTCTGTCCCAATTCATAAATTCGTGTAACCCACCAGCTTCATCAACAATATCTTCACCGGGACGTAGCCATAGATGATACGTATTACTTAAAATAATGCCCGCACCCATTTCTTCAAGTTCTTCAGGAGCCATTGTTTTCACACTAGCTAATGTTCCTACTGGCATAAACATCGGTGTTTCAAATGTTCCATGGGGTGTTTCAATTTTACCTAATCTGGCACCCGTGTGTTTTTCTTTCTTTTCTAAATGATACTTTACTGGATGATCTATCATTGCAATCCTCAATTTCTATCAATTAATATTTGATTATTTTTTTAAAAACATAGCATCCCCAAAACTAAAGAAGCGATACTGTTCTTCTACTGCATGATTATAAGCTTCTAAAACAAATTCCCTTCCCGCAAATGCACTGACTAACATAATTAAAGTAGATTTGGGCAGATGGAAATTAGTTAAAAATGCATCCACAACTTTGAAGTTATAGCCTGGCGAAATAAAAATATCTGTCCAGCCACTATCTGCTTCAAGTTTGCCATCGAATTTTGTACCAATTGTCTCAAGGGTTCTTATGGATGTTGTTCCAACAGCAACAATTTTCCCATTATTTTCCCGGGTTTTATTTAACACTTGAGCTGCCTCTTCTGTTAATTGGTAAAACTCTTCATGCATCTTATGTTCTTCTAAGTTATCTACGTTTACCGGGCGGAATGTCCCAAGTCCAACATGCAAAGTCAGAAAAACAATTTGAACTCCTTTACTTTTCAATTTCGCCAATATATCTTGTGTAAAATGAAGTCCAGCAGTAGGGGCTGCTGCTGATCCATTTTCTTTTGCATATACAGTCTGATAGCGATCAGGGTCATCAAGTCTTTCTTTGATATAAGGAGGTAAAGGCATTTCACCTAAAGATTCTAATGTTTCCAGAAAAATTCCTTCATAGTCGAATTCTATTATTCTACCACCATGATCCAGTTCTTCCAGTACAGTTCCTATTAACCTGCCATCACCAAATTTGATTTTTGATCCTGCTTTTACTTTCTTTGCAGGTTTAGCAAGTGTTTCCCACTGATCTCCATCTATATTTTTCAAGAGTAACAATTCGATATGGGCACCCGTTTCCACTTTTTCTCCATGGAGTCTTGCAGGCAAAACTCGTGTATTGTTCATTACTAATGCATCCCCAGCATTAAGTTCATCCACAATATTTTCAAATTGTTTATCTTTTACTGATTGTCTAGTTTTAGACAAGACCATCATTCTTGAAGATGATCGATCTTTTAGTGGTGTCTGAGCAATCAATTCTTCTGGAAGATTAAAATCAAAATCGTCTGTTACTAATGTCACTATTCTCTCTCCTCTTTATCCATAAAAAAATATATTAATTCACCTTATTCTCATTCAAAGGAATATTGAAATGCTGATAAGCTTTCGCTGTTGCCACTCTGCCTCTGGGGGTGCGTTGGATAAATCCTTCTTTCAAAAGAAAAGGTTCAACCATATCTTCAATCGTGTCCATTTCTTCCCCAATATTGGCTGACAAGGTATTCAACCCTACTGGACCGCCATTATAAATTTCAATCATTGTTTTTAGTAATTTCTGATCGACTATATCTAATCCTTGGTGATCAACGCGGAGTAAATCAAGTGCTTTAGCAGCAATCTGTTCTGTGACAACTCCTTCACCAATAACTTCTGCGTAATCACGTACTCTCTTAAGTAAGCGATTCGCGATTCTAGGAGTTCCTCTAGACCTTCTGGCAACTTCAATAGCCCCGGTCTGATCAGTTTTAGTTTGCAAAACATCAGAGGTTCTTTCTACAATCTCTTTTAAATCAGACTCAGTGTAATATTCCATATGTGATAATATACCGAAACGATCTCTTAATGGAGCCGATAGATTTCCTGCTCTAGTCGTAGCACCAATCAATGTAAATGGTGGCAAAGGAAAGTGAACAGGATGAGCCGTTTCTCCCTGACCAATAATAATATCAATAAAATAATCTTCCATTGCCGAATACAGCATTTCTTCAACCACTCTAGGCAGACGATGAATCTCATCTATAAATAAAATGCCTCCTGGTTCTAAATCATTCAGTAAAGCAACTAGATCTCCTGGTTTTTCAATAGCAGGTCCACTTGTTGTACGAATCGTCGTATTCATTTCATTTGCAATCACCATCGCCATAGTTGTTTTCCCTAGTCCTGGCGGTCCATATAGTAGTACATGATCTAAGGCTTCTTCTCTATTTTTTGCAGCTTCTATATAAATCATCAGTTCATTTTTTATCTTATCCTGCCCAATATACTGATCAAAATATTGAGGTCTTAAAGTTTTTTCCAGAGACATCTCTGTCTCATTCATAATTTCTTCTGAACTCATTCTATTTTCATTCTCCATTCTTCCACCTCCATTACTTTTCTAACATAGATTTCCTGAATTTCTCTTAATTATTTCATTAGTAATCTTAATCCTTCCCGAATGTAAGCATCCGTTGTGGTTCGTTCCAGTTCTTCCAATGTTTTTTCAACTTTAGTCACTTCTCTCTTTGCATATCCAAGGGCATATAAAGCTTCTATTGCTTCTTGTAAAGAGAGATTACTCTGTTTTGAATCAATCCGTAAATCTTCTGATAACTGTCCAGTAAAGTTATCTATACCCAATTCTCCTAATTTCCCTTTTAAATCAAGAACAATCTGAGAAGCAGTCTTTTTACCGACTCCTGGAAATTTTTGTAAAAACTTTATATTTTCATGTTCTATTGCCTGAATCAATCCCATGTGATCTTCATTCGCCAAAATCGCTAAAGCACTTTTGGGTCCGATACCAGAAACGTTAATCAATTTCAAAAAAAGTCCTTTCTCTTCATAGGACTTGAATCCGAACAATCTCATATCATCTTGGGAAACATTTTGATAAAGATAGATCATTACTTCTTTTGAATGATAATCCGTATATCTAAAAGGATTTGCCATTAAAATATGATATCCAACCCCATAGGCTTCTACAACTAAGTAGCCAGGATAAATATGAGTTAGAATACCTTTTATGTATTCGTACATTTAAAAGCTCCTATTCTAATTTAAATTCCTTATTATTGTAACATAGAAAGACCCAGCCCGAAAAAACACTTTGGGCTGGGATGGTTTTTGAAAATCAATCAAATTCTGAAAGATACTCTTCATATCCTGCTTCTTTTAATTTTGATTTAGGAATGAACTTCATTGCAGCTGAATTAATACAGTAGCGCATGCCACCTTTTTCTTGCGGTCCATCATTAAATAAGTGTCCTAAGTGAGAATTTGCTTCGCTACTTCTAACTTCTACTCTTTCCATACCATAAGAAGTATCTCTTAGCTCTTTTATACCGCGTTTTTTTATTGGTTTGGAAAATGATGGCCATCCACATCCAGCATCATATTTATCATTAGAAGAAAATAAGGGTTCTCCACTTACGATATCAACGAAAATGCCATCTTCATAAAAATCATCGTACTCTCCAGTGAAGGCTCTTTCTGTTGCACTATTTTGAGTTACTTCATATTGTTCTTTAGTTAGTCGCTGTTTCAATTCCTCTTTTGAAAAATTTTCAGTCATTAAAACCCCTCCTATTCTTTCCTATTGTACCAATTTATAGTAAGGAATAAAAGTTTGTGCTTTATTAAATTTTGCTCAATGAGGGTCCTGGATTCGTTTAAACATCTTTTCCATGTCTTTATTGGTCATTTTAACAAGTACTGGCCTTCCATGGGGGCAATTGTAAGGATTTTCTGTATATTTCAAATCTTCTAAAAGTGTTCTGGCTTCATTGGGAGTTAAATAATGGTTTGCCTTGATGGACCGTTTGCAACTCATCATAATGGCTGTTGCCTCCCTGAATTTTGCTATAGAGATTTGATTGGTTTCAAGTAGAAAATCAATCATTTCTTTGACAATTTCTTCTTCTTGACCTGCCTTGAACCATGAAGGATGGCTTCTAACTAAAAAGCTGTTTTGTCCGAATTCTTCCAGAGAAACTCCGGCAGTCTCTAATTTTTTCAAATTTTCCCGAATCGTAATCGCATCATTAGCAGGATACTCCAAGACGATAGGTACTAATAGATTTTGTTGCGCAGTCCCATCTTTTTCGATTTCTTTTCTATAATATTCATATTTAATTCGTTCTTGGGCTGCATGTTGATCAATAATAAATAAGCCTTCTTCATTTTGAGCAAATAGATAAGTCCCATGCATTTGACCAACATAATCTAGAATCGGAAATGACTGATTGGCTTTTGATTCTTTCATTACCTTATTTGCTGTTTGTAAAGGTGATTCATCTAAATGTGTATGATTATCCTCAAAAGTTTGTCCATTCAATATATTAGCATTATTTTGATTAGTATTTGTATACCCCTCATAATTTTCAGACTCTAGGAATACAAAACTTGTTTCTTGACTCAAACTGTTTGGTTCACTTTGTCTGATTTCGTTATCTTTTTGCAGGTTTTCATTATATTGATTTTCATTTTTATAATCATCAGAGTCTATTGAGAAATCCGATTCATTTCTAGTATTACTATTATTCCAGTCAAACGATGTCTGAGTCGGTTTATCATTTTGATGACGTCTACTTGAATAAATATTTCCCAGTGCATCCGGTATTCGTTGTTCTGCACTCATTAGATCATTTACAGCTTTTTTGACTAATTCGCCTAATTCTTTTTCGTTACTGATTCGAACCTGTTGTTTTGTTGGATGAACATTCACATCCAACAACAATGGGTCCATTTCAATCTTTACGACTGCTAATGGATATCTACCCACCATTAATTTAGAAGAATAGCCGTCGACAATTGCCTGCGCCAGAGCGTAATTTCTTATATGCCTGCCATTTACAATGATGGTCATATAAGATTTACTTGCTCTTGTAGATTCCGGAAGTGATACATACCCATATACTTTAAAATCAAAACTGGTTGATTCAATCTTTTTCATTGTTTTGGCTGTCTCCACACCATATACACCTGCTATGGCTTGCCTTATATCTCCGTTACCGACCGTTTTCAATAAAGTATTTTCATCACTGAACAAGCGAAAACTAATTTCTGGATGTGCTAATGCTAAGCGATTGATTGTATCACTTATATGGGCTAATTCAGTTTTAATAGTCTTTACATACTTCAGTCTGGCTGGTGTATTAAAAAATAATTGTTCAACTTTTATCAAGGTTCCTCTTCTGGAAGAAGCGGGTTTACTTTCTACTAATTTTCCCCCTTCAAGTTTTATGTGTCTACCAGCTTTTCCTTCTTGAGCTGATTCAACTGTTACCATAGAAACAGAAGCTATACTCGGCAGTGCTTCTCCTCTAAAACCTAAAGTACGTATACGGAACAAGTCTTCATTGGAAATCAATTTGCTTGTGGCATGCCTTTCAAAAGCTTGCTCCACTTCATCTGAATGAATACCTTCTCCATTGTCAGTAACTTGAATCAATTTTAATCCTGCTTCTTCAACATGGATATCAATTTTTGTACTATTTGCATCTATTGAGTTTTCAACGAGTTCTTTGACTACAGATGCTGGTCGTTCAATAACTTCTCCTGCTGCTATTTGATTGGCTAATACAGAAGACATAATCTGGATTTTCGGCATAAGTATCCTCCTTTCTAAATGACTTTTAAAAAATATTCATTATTTTAATTTGTTTTGTAGTTCGTTCAACAAGTTAATTGCTTCTAGTGGTGTTAAATTCAAAATATTTGCTTTACGTAAAGCTTCAATAACGTTACCTTCAGTTTCTTGCATTTGAGCTCCAAATAAGGATAATTGTTCATCTACAGAAGAATTTTCCATTTCCAGATTTATTGCAGGTTCAGGAGTTGATTGTGATTCAATTTCTTTATTTTTAAATAGATTTTCTTCTTTTTGCTCTAGCTGAGATAAAATATCTGACGCTCGTCCAATTAAAGTATCAGGTAGTCCTGCAAGTTTTGCAACTTGCACACCATAACTTTTATCTGCTGGACCATCAAGCATTTTATGCAAGAAAACTAGTCGGCCATTTTCTTCTACAGCACCTACGTGGATATTTTTCAATTTAGGCAATCGTTGATCTAACACCGTCAATTCATGATAATGCGTCGAAAACAATGTTTTTGCACCAATTTTATTGTGAACATATTCTATGATGGCTTCAGCTAAAGCCATACCATCATATGTTGCTGTTCCCCGTCCAATCTCATCAAATAAAAGTAAGCTTTTAGATGTTGCATATTCTAAAGCATTATTTGTCTCCGTCATTTCAACCATAAATGTACTTTGTCCACCAATCAAATCATCCATGGCTCCAATACGTGTAAAGATACGATCAAAAATAGGCAGTTTGGCGTATTGACTCGGAACATAACACCCCATCTGTGCCATAATGACAGTTAAGGCTAACTGCCTCATATACGTGCTTTTACCAGACATATTTGGACCAGTAATCAGCAGCACATCCGTACCTTCTTCAAGGTTGACGTCATTTGGTACATAAACTTGTTCTCTCATGACTTTCTCAACAACAGGATGCCGTCCTTCTTTGAGTAAAATATCTTGTGATGCTGTATTAAATTCTGGCCTTACATAATTATACGTTTCACTAATAAAGGCAAAAGATTGCAAGCAATCTATTTCAGCAACAACTCTTGCTAATTTTTGAAGTCTTTTAATATGATGTTTCACTTGTTCTCTAATATTAACAAGAAGTTCATATTCTAGTGCTTTTGATTTTTCTTCTGCCTCTAGTATTAAAGATTCTTTTTCCTTTAATTCCGGGGTGCTGTATCGTTCAGCGTTGGTCAATGTCTGCTTTCTTTGATATCTAGCATCATCAATTTTATCAACATTCGCTTTGGTTACTTCAATGTAGTAACCAAATACTTTATTGAATCCGATTTTTAAATTTTTGACACCGGTTATTTCCCGTTCCTTTGCTTCTAAATTAGCAATCCATCTTTTTCCATTGACCATAGCATCTTTATATTCATCTAGTTTATCATGGAATCCAACTTTAATAATTTCTCCATCAGTAATGGATAGAGGTGGTTCCTCTTCAATAGCCTGATCAATAAGAGAAGCAATTTCTTCAACTGGATCTAATTCTTTTAATAAAGAATCCCATTCATGAGATGCATTCATCGAATTAATTATGTGAATAAGATTTGGTACTTGATTCAATGAATTTTTCAGTTGGATTAAATCGCGTGCATTCACAGTACCAAACGCTACTCTTCCGGCTAATCTTTCCAAATCATAAATACTGGTAAGCGTGTCCGTCAAATCTGTTCGCTCGAAAAAATGATCAATTAGTACGCCTACGATATTTAAACGATTTTCAATAGTCATTTTACTAATCAGAGGTTTCTCAAGCCATTGTCTGAGCATTCGACCACCCATCGCTGTTTTAGTTTCATCTAGCAACCATAACAATGTTCCCTTTTTGGAGCCATCCCTTAGAGAGATTGTTAATTCTAAGTTCCTCCGTGCTTCTTGTCCATAAATTAAATAATGAGAAGTTTCATATTCTTCAGCCGGTTGAAGATGATCTAAACTGCGCATTTGTGTATTCATTAGATAGATCAGTAACAAATCAAGTACAGGATAGAGAGATTTATTTGAACAATTTTCTTTTAGACTATTTAAATCTTTGTCTTCTAGGTTTTCTAGAGAACCCTCTGAAATAACTATACCTAATTCATCAGCTAGTTTTTGCTGGAAATTCTTCTCTTGATCAACTTTGAATAAGACTTCCTTTATTTTTAATGATTGAAGTTCTGTTTTCACTTCCTGTTCAGTACTCAATCTAGTTACTTTTAGTTCTCCAGTCGTCAAATCGGTATATGAAAATAGGTATTCCTGTTCGACTTTTAGAACTGCTGCGATGTAATTATTCTCCTTAGCATCTACAGAAGAGGTGTTCATGACCGTTCCCGGCGTAATGACTTGCACCACCTCTCTTTTGACCATACCTTTAGCTAATTTCGGGTCTTCTACTTGTTCACATATTGCGACCTTATGACCTAGTTCGATCAGCGTATCAATATATCTCTGAGCAGAATGATGTGGTACTCCACACATTGGGATTTGCTCTTCAGCATTCTTGTTTCTACTGGTTAAAGTTAATTCCAATATCTGAGCGACTTCGATGGCATCATTAAAGAACAATTCATAAAAGTCTCCTAATCTATAAAATAGATACACGTCTGGGTATTTTTCTTTAATTTCTAGATATTGAATCATCATCGGTGTATGTTTTGTCTTTTGAGGCATCTATCTCCTCACCCCTTTTACCATAAAATTACTAATCAAATTTCAGCTTTATTTATTTAATCATAAAACGGTGTATCGTCATCTATTCGAATTGATTCAATTACTTTTGTCTTACCAGTTACATTATCAAATTCTATGAAACAGCCATTTAGTTTTTTACGTCCGTTATCTGGTACTTCAAATCGGGCAGGAAGCTGCGTTAAAAACTTTTTGATTATAGCTTCTCTTTTCATCCCTAATATGCCATCGTAAAATCCAGTCATTCCCACGTCCGACATATAGCCAGTTCCAGAAGGAAGAATTCTCTGATCGTTTGTCTGTACATGGGTATGTGTACCGAGTACGGCAGAAGCGTGTCCATCCATATACCATCCCATAGCTTCTTTTTCACTCGTTGCTTCCCCATGAAAATCTATCAATATATGTGGGGTTCTTTTTTTTGCCTCTTCAACTAATTTCATACCAATTTGAAAAGGATCTTCAAAATCTCCCATAAAAACTCTTCCATGTAAATTGATTACGGCTAGTTCTTGTTGATTAATTTTAATATAGGCGATACCCTTACCTGGAACTCCAACTGATGAAGGATAATTTGCTGGTCGAATCAATTTTTTAGCATCATCTATGAAATCAAATATTTCTCTTTGATCCCAAGTGTGATTTCCCATTGTTACGGCATCTACTCCATTTTGCAAAAACTCTTTATAGATTTTTTCTGTAATACCTCTACCTCCAGCGGCATTTTCTCCATTCACTATTGTTGCTTGAGGCTTATATTTACTCTTTAATTTCGGTAAATATTCTCGAACCATTTCTTGGCCCACTGAGCCTACTACGTCGCCTATAAATAATACTTTCATTTAATATTCCTCTTCTCCGTTAGGTACTCCTTATTTTACCAGTATTACTACAGCAAAATCAAAGTGAATCTGGTAATTTGAGTATGTAAAAAGATGTACTCTCTTAGCACCTGTCATTAGCTGGCTGTCATTTAACCTTAATACAAAAAAACTAGAACAAATAACTCTGTCCTAGTTTCTTGATTATTTAATTATTTTGCATATTCAACGGCTCTTGTTTCGCGTATCACCGTTACTTTAATATGTCCAGGATAGTCCATATCTTAAATATCACTTTAGTTACAGATGTATACTAGTGATAATCGTTGATTTAAAAACGTTTATTATTATTTTTAATCTTATTTATATGTACCGATATGATAAAAAAGGGGCATTTTTGCCCCATATTTTGCCCCTTTTTTACATCGTATCATTTTGTTTATTTAGATACTTAAGCAAAAATGCAGCATCCACTAAATCATAAGTACCTTCTAAATTATCCTCTTGAAATTGATAATCTGTATATAACTTAGCGCCATTCTCTCGTTTGTAGTATGCCTTTACTTTAAAGTTTCCAAACTCTTCTATATCTGCTTTTAACTCTCGGATCAAGTCGCCACTATCGTAGCTATATTTAATCCCATCTTCTCCAATTATTGCCACTATATTTCTTCCTCTCTTATTTTTATGAGTTCTTTCAATTCTTCTAAATCATCTTTTGTAGCTTTATTTCTAATAAAAGACCTCGCTGTCGTTCGGTAGCTAAGGTAGTTTCTATGTTCTCTATTTTTCTTTGCATAGTTATCTTGTGCTTTCTTTTGTGCTTCTGTTAGTTTCCCCATCTATCTTCTCCTTAAATTCTATCCATGATTTACTAAATTCATGATTAGAGAATGCTTCTTTCAATCCGCTAACCTGTTTCAATCGGATCACTTCGTCTAGTTCCATTCCTAAATGTTTACATATAGCTATATCATCCCAACCTTGGCTACTTAAGTCAACAACAATCTCGCTCATGTTATTGATTTGGTGAGTTCCTCTGGCTCTGTTGTGGCGGATAGTGGAAGCCATGCGGTCTTTAATGTCTTTGTCGATCACAACAACCGGAACTTCATCCAATTTAAAATATTTAATCGCCACTGTATATCTGTGGAACCCATCTACGATTTCATATTCATCATTTTCTTTATCGTAGTATGCTACGAGTGGTTGAGTATACCCATCCTCTTCAATAGAGTGTTTGAGCAGTTTCATTTCTGGTGTTGCTACTTTGTTAGGGTTGTAGTTGTTTGCTCTCATTTTTTTTATAGGAATCATTTTTACATCCAATACAGGAAAATCTATTTTCATGATCTCACTTCTCTCTCGTAAAATTGTTTTAAGTGTTTGTCGTTTGTTGCATTAGGCGATAAAAGATTATCGTATTTAGAAACTAACTTTTTAAGCCGTTCTTCGTCTGATTTATTTTGTGAGAAACTTAATCGTTTCATGTAAAAATCATTTCTTTCTATTGCTCTCGCTATCCGTCTCCAGCTAATCACTTTCTTTTGAGATTCTTGTTTCTTGTCTGCTGCATCCGGGATATCAGCTAACTTTATACCTTCATTTTTTTCGTAAAATGCGATAAACTTATCTATTTTTTCGATATAGTGATCCATCAGCTCACTATTATATAAACCGATACTTTCTAAAAGGAAAATAGCGTATTGTTCCCAATTCAAATGTTCAGGTTTATTTGTTTTAATGTTACCTAAAGCAGAAGTACGAGCGTATATATTCCCAAAATTCACCCCGTTTACTCGTTCTAATAGTTTTTCCCAAGTTTCGTACTCTAATGCCATATACTGATCCAAACCATTGCGCTGATCGTCTCCAAACGGCTGGCACAGTCGTTGTTCGTTAAGTGCTAGACCATTCTTATACATCATCTCGTAAACTTGGTTATAGCTTAAATCTAGCTTACTCACAGCGCCCCATACATCTTCAGTGACCCAATCATATATAGGATAGAAGTTGGCTGCATCCAATTCTTTCGTTCGATCTTTAATTATGGTAGTCCACTGATTACCTTCTATAGTTTTCTTTTTATTACTTGCTATTGTTCTCCATCGGTTCAAACTTTCTTGCGACCGTATTCCGATTCCTGCACCGGTGTGTCCGTGTTTATCAGAATACCAACGTGCGAAATGGATAATGAACTCTTCGAATTCCATACCTTTGTAAAAAAACTCAAAAGGGTTATTATTCATATTAATCGAATCTACAGGAAGGTCACGGATCCATTTCTGTTTGTCGTTTTCGTCCCAACATATCCATTTAGGTTGCAGCTGTGTCACTGCGTTTCTTAAACTCATCGGTAATGCTATATGGTAAAATTCTCTAATATTAGATAATTCTTTCAACTCATAGATATGATCAATCGTGGCTTTGAATTGAGCTTCAAAGTCAATATAAAGTACATCAAATTCTTTATCTAATCTTTTAGCAACAATATTAGCTAACTGGATCATCACCGAGCTATCTTTTCCACCGCTGAAACTAAAATAAACACTATCAAAATGATTAAAAGCCCATTCAATTCTTTCTAAAGCAGAATCAAGCACGTTTTTTTCTAGATACTTTTTCATTTTCAAACACCTCTTTCACTTCTTCTATTAGCAAATCGCTTAACCCTTTTTTATTCGTCAAGTTATTTTCGATTAGATCGTATATTCCTAAATCACTAGTGAAATAGGTATATTTAATATCTCTTTCTTGACCTAATCGTTTGATCCTCGCTTGCGCTTGGTCTATTTTCCCGTAATCAAAAGTCAAACTAGAGAATGCGATTTGATTACAGAATTGTAAGTTTAATCCAAAAGCACCAACGCCATAGGTCATCAAAAGTGGTTTATCGCCTTTTTCGAATTTTTCTAATATAATCTGTCTGTCTTCCTTTTTTGTATCTCCAGTAATTACGTAACAATCATTTTTATAATTAATCTTTTCTACTTCTTCTAAAAAAGCGCAGTATACAATCGTTTGCCCATATAATTGTTTCCTTATATTTTTGCAGCGTTCTTTATCTGTAAAAACAACTTTTTGCATGCTTACTAGATGATGTAAAAAAGGTTCTTCTTCTCTGATAGATTCTAACAATTCTTCTTTTATACAAATATAATCTTCAAACGCATCCATGGAAGATTCTATCATTTCATATTCTGTTTTTACTTCTTTATCAAAATCTAAATAGGACCTAAAAATGTAAGGCTCAATTAATTTATATAAGACATCTATGTTCACTTGACTCAATTTATAAAATACATGCGGTTTTTGAAATTTCTTTTTATACTCCACTTTGGTAAAGAAAGTGTTTAAAAATTCCTGATCACTCATATTAATAATTTTAGGCGATAAAAAATACATTTGATTATAGATATCCCATTCATTTTTCGTGATCGGAGTACCATTCATAATTAATCTGTATTCGCTATATTGAGCTAAGTGGACAACTCTTGAAAAGCGTTTTGTTTTATCATTTTTAATAAATATAGATTCATCCGCAATCATAAATAGTTTACCTTTTGTCTTCTCTATTTTTTCTTTTAATTCTAAATACGTTTTATTGCTTGATGATAGAGTTTCATAAGCGATCACAATAAATTCTATTTTAAGATCCCATTTCTCAAGTTCTTCAATTAAATTATTTTTAGTCGAAAACGGGCAAAAGAAAACAGCTAATTCACTATCAGTAGATTCAATTAATTCTACAGCTACCCTCGTTTTTCCTGATCCTTGTTCCATAAATAAGGCGCCTACTTTTAGTTTTTTAAACTTACGGTAGGCATTTTCTTGTTTTTTTGTTAGCGTATCAATGATTCATCCACCTCTACTTTTTTAATTATGATTTTTTCAGGTTCTTTTTCTTTATAATAACTTTCAGAAGAATAAGGCGAACAACTACGAATAGACCCATCTGAATCTTTTAACGCTGCCACCATTTCCGAAACTTCTATGTGCAACTGCTTTTCTTCTCCGTTTTTATACTTCTTAATCAATTTGAAATCCCAACTATTAGGGAAACGGAAACTATAATAGTATCCTTTGCCGCCTTCCTCATTTATTAATGATTTAGGATGCCAAAACATCCAACCTTTATAATTGGATTTGTTTGGCATCTTAATCAACATCGCTTTATCTGTTTCATATTCAATATTCTGTTTATTAAAAAATAACATATCCCACATTTTCCCCACCTACCCCAATATATATTTATCTCCTGGTAATTTTATCCCTGATTTTTCTATTTCTTTTTTATAAACAGTATTATTTTTTACGATAATTTCATTTTCATATTTGTGTTCGTAGAATCCGCCACCAAACTCATATCCAGGTCTTTTGTGATCCGCTATTCTTACTTCTTCACCTTTATCATTTACAACGTATAATGATCTGCTTGCATTTGATTTTTCCACTTGGTAATTATTGATTTTTAATTCATTTATTAGCAAAGTATTTTCCGATACAGAATCAAATGATAATTCGCAATCAAACCCAATTGAATGACTGTTCAAGCTTGATTTATCTCTATTACTTATAAGTTCATGCGCTTTTTCCAACTCTTGATTTACTTCTTTCATATCCTCGTCTGTATAATCCATCCAATTAAATTCTTTTTCAAATTCCTCGTTTAAATCTGAGTGTAATAAATATCTTTCGTGTGAACTTTCTAAGTCGTATACTTCGTTTTTGAATTTTATCATTTTTATCTTCTCCTTTTCGTTGTTCCTCATCTCTATATTTAATATTATAGTGCATGTACTATAAAAATGCAAGTATTTTATCTAAAAAATATAAATAATTTAATCTGTTTTATAAAAATACCCTGCCATTAATTTAGCAGGGCGGGTAACAATTTAATCAGAATACATCAGTAATAAATAAAGAATAATCAATCAGCAACTTTACATAAACAGGCGCTTCTCTGCTACCGTTATCCCAATTCTCGACTGTCCGAACAGGTATACCATATAATCGGCTAAACGCTGCACGTGACAATTCTTTACGTTCTCTGGTCTCTTTTAATTCAGATGTAGCTAACTTGTAAATTTCTGGCAAATAATCAGCAGGATCATATTTTTCCATCCATTCTTGCCATCCTCTTTCTCCGATGTATAACTCAAGACTCTCATAATCGAGAGCCTCACTATATAAGTTTCTGAATAGTTCGAATTTCATTAAAACAACCAACTTTCTTTTTTTGATAATTTTAAAAGCAATTGCGAATATCAATTTCATCTAGTGATTTTAAATAATTTTCTTTGCTACCAAATTTATCAACAGTTTCTTTTTCTATTCTTTTTGTACGCTCTATTTGTTTTTGCTTGTATTCTAATTTTTCTTTTATATCTTCTTGTAATACCTCGAAATTATCTTCTGATAAGAGTTCTTCAATTTGTCTTTTCTCGTTTTCTAAAACTTCAATTCTGTTTTCCATTTTCATCTTCTCCTTTTTATGTATGTCCCTCATCTATATTTACATTATACACCCAATGAGTGGTTATGTAAAGTGTTTTATCTAAATAATTTAATTTATTTTTACGCAAATAAAAAAAGCCCCCGATTAAGAGGGCTTAAACATTATACTAATTGATTTACTCTTGCTCTTACTTTTTGATAAGTCGTATTATCAACGCCTAATGATTTTTGTCTTTGTACATTTCCGTTACCATGCTTGCCAGCAATAACCTCTCTTGCCATTTGATCAATAGATTTAGTGGGCTTGCCACCAGATAGTAATTGATTTACTTTAGCTTGTACCTTATCTGCGCTATATCCTGCTTTATTTAAGCGTTTTTCCCTGTCACTTCCGTTTCCCCATTTGCCATCAATAACCTCTTGAGCAATTGAATTTAGGGATTTAAGCGTAGGTTTAGCAGCTGATTTAACACCATAATGAGCATTTACTTTAGCGCTGACTTTATCGTATTCAGCTTGACTAATACCTAATGATTTTCTGCGAGTAGTATGACCATTTCCGTGTTTACCAGCAATGACTTCTTGAGCCATTTGATCGATTGTTTTCTTTTTAGGTTTAGCGGCTGGTTTAGTCGTTTCTACCGGCTTCGGTTTAGTGTCGTCACCTTTTACTTTCAGACCAAAGTATGCAGCGATTCCGTCAGCGATTGCCACGCCAGCATCTCGCAGTTTGTTGTCATCTCTTAAGGCTTTAATGTCGATATTAGAATCCATATAACCGCCTTCGGTTAGAATAGCCGGCATATTAGATTCTCGTACCATGTGGAAGTTTGCTTGTTTGATACCACGGTCTTTTAAGCCATATGCCTTGTGCAGTCGAGGTTGTACTTCTTTGGCTAGCTTCGTGCTTCCTGGTTGCTCTCCTAGATAAGTGTACGTCTCTGTGCCTGTATGCTGCCCCCATTTACCTGTTAGGGCGTTATGGTGGATAGAGACTAACACATCCGATTTTGCTGCATTCGCTTTGTTCGTACGTTCATTTAGAGGTATATCCCTTTTGCCTGTCGGATCATCCATGCGAACAACTTTTATACCTTCGTATTGTTTCAATCTAGCTATAGCTGCTAACACAACTTTATTATTAAAAGACCATTCGTGTTCTCCATCTGGCGTTCTTTTTCCCGGCGTGCCTAATCCATGTCCAGCGCCAATTGCTACTACTTTTGTCATTATTTATCATCCTTTCTAGGTTTTGTATAAGTCAACGCTTGTACACTGTCTCCAATACCTGCAGTAGTCGGGTCTTGAATTGCATTGTAAACAGAAACAATTACAATCATTAAAACGTACGGATTGCTAATTGCATCTATAATTAAATCCAACAAAATAGCCCAAGACGTTAAGTCTTGAGCCGTTAAACCTGCATATCCTAAAATTGGTACGAAAATACTAATAGCAATTTGTGCGATAAATTGCGGGTTGCGAAGTCTTACGCGCCAATTAATTTTTGTCAAAAGTAACACTCCTTTTTCTGTAATAAAAAAGCGCCCTTTAAAAGGCGCTTTCTACGTTATGATATTTTTCTTCCGCTTCTTTCCTAGCTTTTGTTGCCTCTTCAAAATCGTCATACGTTCCTAAGAAATGCTTTTCTCCATCAGCTTTTATTTCTGCCCACCATTTGTTGTCTTTTTTAGACCAACTAACGCCAATAACTCCTGTTTTGTTATTGCTGTACACGCCTCTGTTCCAAGATTGTTCTAAGTGCGTTGCCCATCTGCAATTATCCGGTGAGTAGTTTTTGTCATTGTCTATTCTCTCAATAGAATGATTTTCTGTAGGTTTCTTGCCCATGTCTTCTAGAAATTTTCCGAAATCATTTAACCATTCTTCACAAATTTTAATACCTCTTAAACCATAATTCGGATAACTTGTGTGGTTTTTGTTATAACATCTAGCTTTCATGCCTGTCCAAGAAAAATACTCTGGACATTCCTTTTGTTTCTCTTTGTACCATCGTTTCATGCCGTCTTTTTTCTTTTTGTGATTTTCGGAAGTCCACTCCGATAGATACTTTTTTCGGCATACTTTGCAATCGTTTCTAAAACCGCTCTTATTATCTTTCCTTTTGTGAAAGTGCTGGTCGTTTAACGGCTTTTCTAGTCCGCATTTTGTGCATGTTTTAGTTTTGATATTGATTACCTCCCTAGTGTAATCCCCATTTAATTTTATAGGCAAGGGAGTGGGTACTCCCCTTTCGGTGATCAACCTATCCTACCTTTATATTATAACACAAATGCTGTTGTTTTTTAGACTTTCCATTTAATTTTCATTTTGATTATCTCCTTTTCAATTTTTCAAGCAGTCTTTCAATTTCGTGTTTCGATTCCTCCAACTCCCACAAAACGTTGTCTAATTGCTTTTGTAGGAAATCTCTTTCTTTTTCCGTTTTCTTTCTCATGTATTTTTCGTCATCTAAGTCACTTTTCAACAGCTTAACAATTGAATCT
This sequence comes from Marinilactibacillus sp. 15R, assembly GCF_001895285.1. Taxonomy (NCBI): domain Bacteria; kingdom Bacillati; phylum Bacillota; class Bacilli; order Lactobacillales; family Carnobacteriaceae; genus Marinilactibacillus; species Marinilactibacillus sp. 15R. The sequence continues at coordinate 1,475,934 of NZ_CP017761.1, read as the reverse complement.
AGTCGATTAATTTCTTTGTACGCTCGATCTAGTAGATCAATATCATGTTTCTCTTTATTCGTTACTCTGGTAAATACAACCGATACGAGCGTGCCTATGACTGTACTTCCTGCGGCTAACTGTACAAGCTCTGATAATGTCATTCACGGTAGTCCCCTTTAAAGGAGACAATTAAACATGACGCCCACGCTAAAAAGTTAAATAAATAACTAGGATGGGGATAGCCAGAACCAAAAGAGAATGTAACAGCTAGTACGAATAAAGCAAACCAAACGCCACTTAGCGACCATATACCTATTTTTCTTGCTAATGTGTTGTCTGTTAAGATTCCAATCAATTTGATTAATCCGCTTAACAATAGAGCAAAGCCGATTACTTTAACTGGTAAAGATTGAAAATAAGGCTCTGTATTCGCTATTAAATAGTCATTGACTCTTATTGTAAATTCGCCATAAGCTATACTAACTATAGCAACCAGCAACCCTAAAGGATGATAGAGTCTTTTTAACTTTGCTATCTTTATATCTTTCCTTAAATTTTTATCCGTCATTTCCACACTCCTTTCTGGGTAATTAAAAAGAGCAGCCTATTGGCTACTCCTTACTTGTGAAAATTAAACACTTGTTCCTGAAAACGTTTGATATACTCCTATTAGAGGAGGTGATACTTATGTCTAAACTAGATCCAAAACCAACTGCTCAAAACCCTTTGAAAGGTTGGAAAGATTTGAACAGTTTGTTACAGAGCAATTTCAAAGTAGCCGATAAGAATAACGCTCCAAAAGCAACTGTTGACATTTCTAAATATGAAATGTCTAAAGAAGAGATAATTTCTGTTGCTCAAAGTCAAGGATACAAAGTTACGGATTTAGGAAACGATTATTTGAAATTCGAGTAATCATCAAAGAGTCGCTAGTTTACCGCTAGCGACTTTCCTTTTTTGAAACAACTTCGCTTTCAATAGACTTGACATGTTGCTCTAAAGTTTTGATTGTCTCCATTAAAAAATTCACTTTTGCTTGTAACGCTTCTACTTTTAATTCTAATTCTTTCATCTTCATTCTCCTCTCAAATTAAAAGAGACAAGCTTATTCGCTTGTCCCTTCCGCTTGATTCGCTGCTAGTCTATCCTCTGTCTCCCATACCAGATTCTGAAATTCTCGTTGGTCATTTCGTATTTGAGTTTTATTTGCTTCATATAAATCAACATTTCGGATGGTAGGTCTGACTGCATTGCCATTACCTTCTACGGATACTAAGCAAGCAAAGGTCACTGCTACCTCTTCTCCAATTTTAGATTCTGCTTGTAGATTTACGTTTTCTTGTATATTTGCCAACATTATTTATCCTCTCCTTTTAGTATTGGTTGTAGCACTGATAATTGTCTTATAGATAATTCTAAATTCTCTAAGTCACTCTCTTCAAATGTCTCAAACGATACATCTTGTTCTTCATTGATTATCTCTGTACGTTCTTCTTCGTTGTCTACGTCCTTTAGAGCTTCAGACACCACCTTTAATTTATTCTCTAGTTCGACCTTCAACTTAAATAACTTAAATTTCAACTTACCTTTTATTGGCTGATCTAGTATTTCCATCAATACACCATTAATATTAGCTATTTCATAGTTTTTCATTCTCATTCTAATTCTCCTTTTAATTGTTTGAGTTCTGCTTCTAAAGCTTCGATTCTTTCTTCATTTGATTCAGCTTTTAAATAGGCTTTACTTGCTAAATTAACAACATTTTCATGCGCAAGTGTTAACTCTTGTAAACCATGCGTATTATGCATGATTTGATCTGAAGAATTAATCATCCATTTATCAGTTTCTTTATCGTATATACCTAAAGCACCTGCTTCTTGAGCAAGTAATCCAAAGTGTACGCCTTCAGGTTTATCTTTTTCTGTATATTCAAAAGTGACAAAGTTTAGTGATTTTATCATTTCTAAACTGGATTCTTTATAATCGTTAATATTCGTTTTAAATCTTGCATCAGATTGATTGGTAACCATATTACCATTCATATTTAAGTCTCTGAAGAGTACAGCGCTCCCTGAAGATGGTAGCCTTAATATTTCATAAAGCGTATCTCCGTCTATACTTAAATCTCCAATTTTCGTTCCCCATTTTCCACCCATCATAAGCCAGTTATCAGATGTGTTTCTAATTCTTGATCCAGATTTAGAACCTTGAGAATTTCTCAGAACTAATTCTGATATATCTTCTATTCTGCCTTGTTGCATGTTAACCTTATAAAAGAAATCTATGGACGGGAATCCAGTGACAGCCATAATTCTTCTGTAGTACCCTTGGTCAAGTGATCCGAACTCTACACCATTCCATGAAGCGAGTTGTATTCGTGCTAATGAAGGTTCGTATTGCAAGGTTCCTCCGACTGGATTGCTATCAGAAGAAAGTCTAAAACCACCATCACCTACATAAGTTCTAACGCTTCCGTTTTGTAGGTATAACCCACTAGCATCTAAAGCATAAGATGACCTAACCGAACCATCACTATTATTGATGATTGCACCAACACCGATAGGGTCAAAGTAGGACGTTAGCGTACCGCCATCCGTTAGTGAAGCACTCGTTCTAATATCCCCTTCTATTACTGTACTACCTATCATGCGCACAGAGGTCATACCATCTCCGCCTACTTCAATATCAAAGTCATTCGTGATTTTGGACCCGTTGATGTTAATACCTGTAATATTCCCGGATACGATTTCATCTGCGTTGATGTTGATAATATTGGCTACATTAGCATCAATTGTACCCGCAGTTATTTTATCTGCTGATAACCCTTCGATTATGGCACTTGTAATAAAGGCGCCTTCGGTGGCATCAATCACAACTTTATTTGCGCTTATCATAAATCTGTCGTTTGCATCAAATAAAATATTGCGTGAGTCAATTAAGAGTTGGCTGTATACATCTCCCTCAGAAACTTTAGCAAATATTTTGTCGTCAAGGATTGAAAATTGAGATTGTACATAGGTTGTATCTGCTATCTTTTCCCACTCATTCCAACTTGTGAACCTTCCTCGGCGCTCAAATGTGCCATCTGCTGATTTAAATATTTGGATAACATAACCACCACTACTGTCAGACCAAGGAATATTGGTAGTAAGCTGACCATAAGTTTGAGACCCAGGAGCACCTATTACATTTCTATATTTAAATTCTTCAACGACTTGCTTAGGATAGTTATCAAAATACCATTCAGGTGTTTGATTATCATTTCTAGTGTCCTTAATTGTTTTATCAGCCAATATTTCTGCTTCTGAAATGGTTCTAGCTTGTTCAGAAGTTACTCTTAAATCAATTAATCCAGATAGTTGAGTATACTTAGTTTCCAATCCATTCACAGGATCGCTCACAGTATCTTGTAAACCATTGATCGTTTGTTCAGTCAAACTTAATTGACCAGTAGAAGGATCAAACGCTGTATTTCTAAAGCCATCAATAAATTGTTCAGCTAATGTTAAACGTCCAGTAGGTCCGATTACGCTAGTTTCAAAATTCTCAATGGCATTATAGGCATTATAAGCATTCGATTCAGCTTGTTCGCTCAATGTTTTAACGTTGCCAAATGCTGTATCTAAATCCGTAAATCCACTGTTAGCGATCGTTTGTTGGAGTTGGTCGTATGAGTAGTCAGCTGTTGTTTTAACTTCTTCTAGGGCGGCTTGTTGTTCGGCGATTAATTCAGCATTTCTTTTGCTAACTCTGGTATCTGTTATAGGCTCCCATTCTGCTCCATTCCACACGTTCATAACTTTATCTTCGCCAATGATTTGATACCATGTATCTTTAAAACGAACTTCATAACCTAAAGTTAATGGATCGTCTTCTCCAAAATAATTGGTAGTCTTTCCATCAGCACTAACAACAGCATAATTAGCTCTTTCCAAAGCTAAATTAGCATTATCCAAAGCTTGATTAATTGTGTTTCTTAAGCCTGCAGAACCTATATTTTTCTGAGCTATCCCTAAAGAATTACATGTAATATCATGGTCAATGAGTTGTCCGTTAACATCATAATGACTTTCGTAATTAACGATACGGATTTTTTGCTCAAACCCTAAATCTTCATTCATAGCCATAATATAATCGCCTGTTCTAGGCTGTTCATATTCATATCCAGCTTTTGTTAAATCTTCCATTGTCAGTTGTACAGAAATAGAATAACTATTCTCAACATCAGATTGAAGTCGTTCTTCTAAGTTAGCTTTAACACTAAAACGTTCGTCAACCAAAGGTTCATCTTCTAATTCTCCATATAAATCAGCCAACGGACTACGATATACCGCTTCTAATCTACCTTGAGATTGGTCTTCGTCATTATTCCATGCACCAAATCCACGTTTATAAGTTACAAAGTCCTTTAAATTCTTTTCTAAACGCAATTCTTGCATGTTAAAGCCCTTTTTAACGATTGTAGATAGATCGGTTCCAACTTCTCTTAAAATGCGCACAACTCGATTGTTTACAACAAATTCAACCCCTGTACTTTTTATAAAATCATTAAATAAAGCGAGTCGATTGGTCATGCCGAATTCTTCTTTTTCAAAAGCTGGGATTGTAACTTCTAAATTATATTGATATCCACTTCCATTAAATATAAAATCCAGATAACGGACAGCCGTATTTGATCCGTTGAGAGTAGAATATACATTTTTCTTACTGAATTCATAAAAGAACTCATGAACTGCATCAAACTCTAATTGGGTTTCATTACCGCTATCTACTGGAACCGCAAAAGTTATCACGTAAAACTCATTATCAATTTCAAGTCTCCATCCACGATCAACACCATGAATAACCTCGTCATTTGTATAAACAGTACCAGATATTGATTTTTCGCCATTCACTCCGTGTCTGATAGAGTATTCCGTAACAGCACCGTGTCGATCACCCAAAATATCAATAAAATCTATCAAATCTTACCACCTCCTTTATTTGTAAAATTCAACAAAGTTTAAAATTTGAATTGTTCCTTGAAAATTCGTTGTGACAGGTATTTCTTTATCTAATCGTGGTTCTAATACAAAGTGTTCTCTATTTGTATAATTATTGACATTTGTACCATTTTTTGTTGTCTCAATTCCTTTTAATAAAAAGATATCTCCAGACTGAATATCTGTTTGACTAGAATAGCTGAAAGTTTTGCTCCCAATCATTAAAGTGAAAGTACCTGATTGCTGAGTATCCGCTACTAGTTTAATTGTCCAAGGATATTCCAATTGACTATTTTTCGCCGTGCCATCATAGCTAATTGAATCGCTATTAATTGATAATGTCTTTGGAATTGTTTCTCCAAAAGGCATTTCAGCAGTAATAAAGTAAAACGTAAATTTGAAAAACAATCCTTTGTCTGATTTGCCATTAAATTGAAAATTTAAATCTCCATCAGGTTGAACCTTGTATCGATATTTAAAGGGTTCATGTTCTATTTCTAAAAGGTTTAAATCATTCGTTGTTTCTCCAGGTATTTGATATTGATATAATTCGTCATTGATAGGAATCATTTTTGTAATGTAATACGGATCCAAATCAATTAGTAGAGCATTTAATTCATCTACTCTATTTTCATAATCCAAAAGGCTACTGGCATAAAAACTACCAGCAACCTTAATTGTTTTACTCACAAATTGAGCTCCTGCGTTAATAACACCGCTTCTATTTTTCACCGTACGTCTGTCGACCATCATGCTTGGGGAACTTGCTTCGATATCTTGGACAAGCAAATTATACTCAGATAATTTTATTTGTCCTGTATCTTTTTCAATTAATAAATCAATATTGATCACCTTCTTTAATTGAAGTATTCTTCTTTCATTTCTTCTCGTGCATTTTTACGTTTAATAGTCGTGTGAATCTTATCTCCATCAAAGTCATTATTGACTTCGAAAATAGCGTCTCTAGGTTCAGAGTTTCTAACTTCATCAGATAGATTTTCTAACCGACTAGTTACACCAGAACTTTCTATACTTGCACCCGTAGTAAGCGCTGCATTCATTTCATAATCTTGAGAAGTTACCGCTGAAGCCATTTGATAAGCTACTGACTTGATATTACTTATCCAACCTTGTAGACCAACCGCAAAACCTTCACCAGTAAACGAACCTAACTCTTTTGTCACTCTTGAAGGGGAATGAATATTCATAGCACTACGGATCGTTGAAGATACACTATATGCGATACTTCTAGCAGTTGCCATTATGCTTCCTCTAGTAGAAGCTAATCCAACTTTAAATCCTGCGCCCGCATTGTACCCGGCTGATTGAGCAGCGCCACGAGCGTTTCGCATGATAGATATCATAGAATTCATAGAAGAACGAGTCGTGTTGACCATTTGATTCAATTGAGATCTTGTTGTTGTATTCATACTTCTGAAACCTGAACTATTTTCAAATTTCATCTTATTCATTCCAGCAGTAAAAAGTGTAGACATTTCTTTACTGGCAGAACGAGTTATATTTTTCATCTGATTATAAACATTTTTCGTTATATCAGACATGCCTTTCATAGATGTTTCTACAGTATTTCGCATTGCTTTGTATGATTGTTCAGCTTGCTTGTTTGCGTCGCTAGTACCTTGATTAATAGCTGTTTTTTGTGCAGACATTTCTGTTTGTACAGAACTGGTCATTCCACTTAACGCACTAGTTGATTGAGATTCCATGGATTGATATTCACTGGATCCCGTTTTACTTGCTCCAGCTAAATTACTTGTCACGCTAGACAATTGGCTGCCTGTTTCGGATCCTACATTACTTGTCATATCTCCTAAGGTACCTGATACATTGCTAGACATAGCGGTATAATTGTCTAATCCAAGTTTCGAGATTTGGCTAGTATCGTTATTGACTTTGTTTAATTGATTACCCATTTCAGCGGACACATTACTACTCATTCCACTTAAAGATCCGCCAACATTCGTTGCAAGACTGCTGTAGTTTTGGCTACCAAATATATTGGCGTTTGAGCTTGCTGTAGTTAATGCGTTCGTCGCGTTATTTGCGTTTGTTGATACATTCGTTGCCATAGTAGAAGTTGCAGTCGTAGCACTGGTTGATAAGCTTTCAAATTGACCTTTAGTTGTTTCGGTTGATTCTCCACCTTTTCCAGTAACCCAATCAAACATTGATCCGAATCCTGACTTAATACCTTCCCAAGCTCCAGAAAGCACATTAGGTATAGCTTCCATAATTCCGGACCCTATGGCTTTGATGATATCCCATCCAGCTGCAAGTAGATTTGGCAACATTTGAATAATTCCAGCTATAAACTGACCAATCATGCCAATAGCTGACTCTATAATCATTGGTAAACTTTGTGCAATTCCTCCAATTAATTGAACAACTAAATCTATTCCGGCTGTTATAATTTGTGGCAATATTTGCACGATTCCATTGATCAATGTCATTACAATTTGCATACCAGCTGATATCAGCGTTGGTAAATTCTGGATAATTCCATTAAAAATGGTCATAACTAATTGAATAGCCATTTGTAAAATCATTGGTAAATTCTGAACTACAAATCCAACTAATGATTGTACAATCGCTACGGCTCCATTAAGCAATAAAGGAATATTGTCCATAATGCCTTGTACTAACGTCATTAAAGCGCTTATACCAATTGAAATGATTTGTGGTAACAATTGAGTTAGCCCATCAATCAAACTCATGATAATTTGAATACCGGTTTGTATAATATTTGGTAAATTTGATACGACTGAATTCACGAAATTAGTTAAAATTGTTTGGACAGAATCTACAATCATAGGAATATTTTGAATAATCCCTTGTACTACCGATAGAAGTAAATCCATGCCGATCATAACCAATTGTGGCAATGCTGATAATATCGAGTTTGCTAAAGTCGCTATGATTGTTAGAGCCGAGTTAATCAACGAACCAGCGTTTGCACCAATCCCACCAACTAAAGCACCTATAATTGAGATAGCGCTTTGAATGATAGTTGGTATGTTCGCTGTAATTGCTGTTGCTAATTGTTGGATTAATTGTGTCCCAGACTGAATCAATTGAGGAATTTGAGAAACGATTCCACTCACAAAGTCGGTAATAATTTGTGGACCTTTTTGTGTAACTGTATTTAGCATTTCAGTAATCTCATCACCGAACGCATTATTGACAATTCCTAAACCAGCAACGACTAATCCTAATATAGCAGCAGGTCCAATTGCAGATAAGGCTAACCCAGCGATTGAAGTAATGGATTTCGCCATCATCCCTGCTGCACTAACGCCAACTCCAGCAGATGACATCATTGCTCCACCAAATCCACCAACCAAGCCACTTAAACCACTAAATACAGAGCCAATTCCAGCAAATGCCCCGCCAACTACTCCAGCAGCTCCAATTGCTAAACTTCCTATTCCACCTAGGGCGACGCCTAGTGTTCCTATCATTCCAATCGCTTGAGGAATTAAAGGTAAAGCTAACAATTGAATAGCATTTACACTAGATAGATCGGCTAAAGTACTAATAATTCCAGGGACTACTGATTGAACAGCTCCTCCGAGTCGATCAATAGCAGCTTTGCCATTGTCTAGCATTTCAGCCATTTTAGGTAAGCCATTATTTTCTAAAGCTTCATCAATACTATCCATAATGCTAGCCATATTTCTAACTACAGCATTGCGTAAATTGGATAATGAAGTCCTGATACCTTCTGTTGCTGTTTTTGCTTGATCCGCAAACCCTTCAGTTTCTCCATTTAATTCAATTAATTTATCTTGGAAATCAGAAAAGGTAATTTCTCCACTTTGTAAAGCTTCATAAAAATCTTGAGTTGCACTATTCCCTGCAAACCCGAATGCTTCCGCTGTTTGGTTTAATGCGCCTGGCATTGTTTCTTGTAACGTCCGCCAAGACATCATATCCACTTTTCCAGTTGATAACATCTGTATATATTGCTGCATACCACGACTTGCATCAGCTGTAGTTGCACCTGAAGCTAAGAAAGCATTATTAAGCGCAAGAGCTGCATCTGTAGAGCCGCTTAAATCCCCCGTTACACTCGTTAAACGTTGAACATTCCCCGTGATATCATCAAGCGTTGTAGGTAGTCCCTCAATGCCTTCTTTAAGTTTATTAGTAGAATTTTGAGCTTCTTCTGAACTATAGCCCCACAACTCCATAATCCTTGGGAATTGATTCAATGTATCGAATCGGCTAATTGCACCATCTAGAGAACTAGTAATTGCGCTGATTCCTTTTTGCGCTAATGCAACAAGAGAAAACGCACTGGCTAACGCTGTTATACTTGACCTTAATCCACTGGATTGCCGATTTAAAGTTGAAAAGTTTTTACTAATCCCATTTAATCCGCTCGAAGCTTGTTTCGAGATATTTCTAAATCCATTACCAAGGTTTTGAGTCATTTGGTTAGCTACATATGTAGCTCGAGTCATAATCGGATCTAATGCTTTACCGACCGATTGAGAAGATCGGCTAGCAATAGAAGTCAATTGATTAAATCCGTTTCGGAATGGATCAGGTATTTTTTCGCCAATACGTGCAATCGTTCGTTGAATCGCCCCACCAGCTGTATTTAAGACATTCGCCATACTAGTAGTTGCTTGTTTCATTTGATTAGGCATTAATCTATTGATAACAGACATTGACGCCTGTACAGCTTTTGCCATAGCGTTTCCACCTTGTTGTGCTGCTTTTTGAGCGGCGTTAAAGGCGTTTCTAGTAACATCCTGAACCTCTTGCATAGCTCTTGTGTAATCAGACATATCAGCGCCGATTGTCGCACGAATAGAACCTGTATTCACTTTTTCTCACCTCACTCTTCAGAATTTTCGCTTTCTTTAGATTTAAATCTATTTTTAAAATAACCATTAACTTGTTGTACTTTTTGAGCTAATTTATTTTTTGTTCCATCTATATTTTTACGTTTAAATTGATCCAAGACATTTTGTTCTTCTTTTTTCTTGTTAAACAACTTGTTCACTTGAATTTTCTTGGCGTTCATCGTATATCTTAAATTGATTGCCATTTCAGCAAGCTTTTCTCTTTCATCTACTTGTTTAAGCATTAATCCTTTCAAAAGTGCCTCTAATTCCCAGTGGTAACAAGACATGATTAAATCAATATCTGTTAGCCCTTGTCTTGAGCACTGTGTGATGAGATCCGCTTCTCTAATCGTTCGGTCATTGCTTTGATTGCTCGAACTTGATCTTGAGATTCCTCTGTTTTCTTCTCTTTTAATAGATCGAGAGAGAATTTCATGTCTTGAATTTGCTTTTGGATTTTTGGCAAGAAAAAACCGCTGTTTAACATTTCATTTTCAATTTCTTTAAAGGTTTCTTCAAATCCGTGTTCCTCTGTATAATCAGAAACCGCATCAATTAAATCATTCTCAGTTAATTTATCTTTGCTAGCTAATTCAATCAAATTATGAATCGCGCTTTCTTTACGATCCATCATGTTATTAAAAAGATTTGCTGCTCCATCTTCTTGATTAACACCATTTTTATCTTTTGAACCCAACTTTTTGTTTGCTAAAAACAATAAACGATAATTAAATTTAATCTCTACATCTTTTCCTTTTACCTTGATTGTAATTGCCATTATTTATATTCTCCTCTTTGTATAAAATAAAATAGGGAGCCAAAGCCCCCTATCAATCATTAATTAAGGTGCTTCTGGGGCTGTTTCGATAGCATCGTAGTTACCAGTTGTTTCTCCTGGGTTTTGGTAATCGTACATGTTTTCAATTACCGCTACATCTTCATCCGTTAACGGGAATCTTCCATCTTGCAAACGTCCTACAATTTGAAGCGTGTAGGAAACTTCCACTAAGTCTTCTCCGTCTGAATATTCAATTTCTTCAGGTAATCCATACCCAAATTTTGCAGGATATGTTTTTTCTTCACCTTCCCCTTCAGCTGAATTTTCATCTACTACTACACGCCATACTTTTACGGACAACCCTTGCACTTTAGCTTGTTCAATAACTTGTGAAGCAGGATCAGAAGGTACAAAGTATTGTGTCAAATCAACTGATTGTTCATCTGTGGACTTTTGAATAATTCGACCTTGTTTAGTCTGTTCATCAATGTTATCTCCACCTAAAGTGGTTCCACCTTCTGTTTGGAAAGCAGGTAAAATCGCATCACTTCCTAATTCTGCTGTTACCGCTTGGATAAAATACCAAACTCGAAAGCCTTTTACTGGCGCTGCTGTTGTTTTGATTATTGCCATGTTTTATCTCTCCTTTTTTTAATAAATTAGTTCAGAAATACGAATAGGAATGTGATAAGTTTCTCTACCGATCGTGTTATCGATTAAGAGTTCGCTCGTCACATTCCTACGTCTTCCGATTAGTTTTTTTGCTTTATTTCTGATTTCTTCTGCTTCTACTTTACCTATATCGATTGATAGAAAAATATCTATTTGAAAAAGAGAATCATCTATTGCTCTACCAATTTTCGCGCTTGGCTGATCATCCGTAGATAACCCACCAAACACTATAAACGGTTCTAAAACCGATGAATCTGGTAGTTTTTGTTCAATCGGTATATTCAATTCGGCTAATCGATTCTGTAAATCCATTAGATATAAAACAGTTGGTGAGTAAATAAAATCACTCCCTTTATTTCATAATCTTGCTCAATCTCCTCATTAGTGTCCAGTATTCTTCTTGCAGAGCTGGATACATAAATGGTTGTGCTGCCATATATCTAGTTCCTAGTTCTTGGTAGATTGAATATTCAGCAGGAGAAACAACTTCATAAATCCAAGCGCTCACCATATCCGAATAGATATTCATAGACATCCAACCAGTATCCCAAGGTGCAAGCATTTTTGCTTTGCGTTCTACTCTTAACGAAGATAAAGCTAGTTCTCTTTGGACAGCTTTTTGAGTGTTTTCGCTTGTTTTACGCACTTGTCGATAAAATCGATTCATACCTTTCATTCTGTACTTAACTTTCATCCAATCACCACCACAGTGGCGTTTTCGTAAGGTATAATACCAGTTACAGAACGTATAGTATTTTTATACTTAACTTCATCTAAACCTTCGTATACCCCTTGCAAATGCAATTTAAAAGCCGAAAGATTATACTTACCAAAAAACCCCATTTGTTGTTCGTGTGTCAGCTTTCCGCGAGCACACGGAACAACAATGGGTACTTTTACTCTTTTAATTGATCCAAGAGCGTCTTTTTCTTCTTGATATTCATAGATTGTGACTCGATCGTTATAATTCATCTAATCACCACATTCTAATTACGCCACTGCGAGATTTATCAACTGGTTTTGTATCATTGAAGCTAACTAAAATATCCTCATACTCATTCAGATAACTTTCCCAATCAAAAGAAAGTCCTTCCTCGCTATGCTTTTTAGTTCCTTCCGCATTCAGTCTGTTAAACCTTTTGATTGATACATCACGGACAATCCATTCTAAGCCATCTGGCAATGCTGGTAATTTTTGATTTCTATATAAGTTGATTCGACTAAGAATACGTTGCTCACTTTCGTTAATGATCAAATCAATTAAGCTGTCCTGCAAATTGTCCGTAATGTTTTTTAGTAATTTAATTTCAGTTCTCATTTCCTCGCTCATAGATCATCTTCCCTTCTATGTTTGAGATTATTCTCCAGTTCCTGGATCAACTGGCTCTTCAGCTGCTAAGTCCGTTTGAAGCAAGTAAACCATGTTGGCACCTTCGAATGATGGTAAATTAATCATTGATACTCTCGTTTCAACGTTTACTGGATTTACTTTTTGTTCAGTTACTACAGCAACGCCTGTTTCCACAACTGCTACAGAAACACCCGGTGTATTACCATTCTGTAAATCAGATTCTGCCGGAGTTGTACCAAAAACAGTATTACCGACTGGTTGATTTGGAACGAATGTCACACGTCCATCTGGGAAGTATTTACGAACTTCGCCCGCATCATCAATGAATGTGTCATCAACCAAAGTAGCGTACAAGCCATATTCATCACGTAAATACTCAATTACTTGATTACGAGTTGGCTGGTTCGCTTTTACCCCAGTGATACGTTTAGCAGTTGATGCTGACTTGCGTAAATACCCATAAGTTTTGGAGTTCATAACCATTCCAGCAGGAGAAATCCCTTGTTCTGCCATTGCTTCGATTGCTGTATCAATATCTGCAATCGGATCTGCCTCTGTTGCAGACCAATCGGTTGCTGCTTGTCCTTGATTTTCTTCAGGCACGCCATAATCAAACTCACGGCGTACACCGTTTGAATTGATTTGGAGTTTACCCGTAGCCAATACCTGCATTCTCATTGCATGTGTACGAGCTTTAGCAGCAGAAATCAATGTCGCTTCATCATCATAAATGTTATCTACTACTGCATCTAATAACTCTTGATTATTTGTTTGTGCAATCATATTTAATTGTTGACGGTCTTCTTCTTTCACAAGCATTCCTTCATCAAAATAAGGCATGTTTTCAGAACTCAATTTGATAGACATACGATCACGTAAAGAAGCTTGAGTATCAAACGCAGAAGCTTTTAATACAACTGCACGCTTATTCGCTCCTTTTATAAAGTCTAATCGCAAACCTAATTGTTTACGCGCTGGAAATAATTGATCTCCAATGTTGGTTGAATCTGGTTTTGTAGCTTCATAATATCCTGATAAATTAGCCGCTGTGACTAAATCATAAATTTTTGGCATAGTTTATTTTCCCCTTTCTTATCCTTGTACGAATGTGATTTGATTTAATTTACTACGGACATTTGCTGAAATAGTCGCTTCGACTTTATCTGCCCATACGGTAGCGTGATAAACACATGACCCCGGTGCATCTCCGTCTGTTACATCAACGTCATATAGAAGAATACCGTCAATATCTCCTGAAGCTCCTGTTGTAGCTACTACATTTTGTTCACGATCCGTAAATACAGAAGCAGAAGCTCCTTTAATTAAAGTTCCCGCTGGCATGACTTTCTTTCCGTCTACTGCTGTAACATTTTCTGAATCAATCGTGACTGGCACAGCTTTATAAATGCCGTCATATAAAACATTTTTAGATGTTCCAAATTCTGTTGTATTCATCATTAATTCCTCCTATTTTTAGTTTCCGAATATCGGACCATTTTGTTTTTGTTTTCTCTTACCTACTCGTTCGCCATAGTTCTGAGTTGCAGTTCCATTTCCTCCACCAGCTCCGGGAGCTGATTGCTTCAATGATTCTTTAACTTCTGCAGCTACAGCTTCTTTAAATGCTTTCTCATATGCTCCGACAGCTTTTAACGCTTGTTCAGAGTCTCCAGATTGAGCGAATAAAGTAGCAAAACTGAACTCGTCATCACCTTCGCCAGCTAATACTGGCAATCCTTTTCGGATCATATCTTTTTCGATCTGCGTTTCGAGTTTCTGGCGTTTAAAATCAGCTTTTTCTTTCTCAAATTGAGTTTTTTGGTCTTCCCACTCTCTTTGTTTTCGATCGTCGTCACTCAGAGAAGAATAATCTTTCTCTTTCTTTAATGCTGCTTGAATGCGCTCATTGACCTGTTCTTCAGTTAGCAATCCTTTTGTAGCGTTCTTGATTGCTTTGTGATTGGCTTTGTTGATAGCGGCATCTAGTTCAGCTTGCGTCTTTGGAAGATCTACTTCACTTCCTCCATCTCCGCCGTTTTCCGATCCTTTGTCATCACCATCAGGGTTTGCATTGTCGTCTCCTCCATCTGGATCGGCAAAGAATTGCAGCTTCATTTTTAGTAAGTTGGTACTGTCTAAGTTTGATAAGATTTTTTCTTTCATTTTCTTTTCTCCCTCCACGCTAGTCTTTAACCTCAAATAAGGTAAATACGATTCGTTATACCCATGAAATTGGCTCGTCAGCCGCTTCTAGTGTACTCGGAATGTATTTACCTTACTCTTTATTAAAGCCACGCTAGTAAGTAGTATTTACGCATCTTTTATATCGTCATAAGCGTTATTGGACGATAAAAATAGCCGCTTACTCAGTGAGTAGCGACTTAATAAGGTTATTACTGTTTTAGTTATTGTCCAATATGATTTTCTTTCCCATTTCTAGTAGTCCTAACATTTTAGGCACATCCCCATCTGTAGTTGAATAGGAAGTGTAGACAAGCCCATCTTTAACGCTAACAACGACCAGTTCATCACTATCTTTTAATTCTTCTAAGCATTCCTTTACGGTATACCCACGTTCTTTCTTTTGCTTAGCTTCTGCAAACTCCACATTCACACCACCTTCACAAATGTACTCCGACTAGTCAGCCACTAGTTGGCAGATAATTGGACCACTATCCTTTCTGGGCTTCTGTCCGACCTTTCGAATGGTTGGGGGAATTCTTATCTGGTGGTTGGTCATAGGTTGCTTTCAAATATCTACGTGGATTCTTTTCAACTCCATTTAAAAACCAATTATGAATACCTAATCCAGTCGGTAAATGTTCAATCAGAAACATCAACAGCTCTGCATATCTAGTAAATTCAATAGTTACTACAATATTTCCCACTTGACCACTCCTATTCTATAACCAGTGTTCTTCCGTCAGTTCTGATTCGTCAGGAACATAAGTTGATCTGCAATTATAATGAGCCGGTAACTTCGGTTCTTCTCCAATTAAATAACTTTCATCTGCTTCGTAATATCCCATACAGATTTTAGTTGTCCTACTATCTACATGCACATGAATTTTAATTCTCTTCAATCCGAATGTATCTTGATATCTTTTTAAAGTCGCATTATTTACAACATGTGATCCATCAGTTCTAACTAGTGTTTCAGCACTCGAACGAGATACATTGAAATCCTTTCGTATCTCTCTCGCCATATCTTGCACACTGGATCCACTCACGAACCCTTTTTTCAGCGTATTGAATAGCTTATCTGCTAAATTATCCGTGTTTCCCCATAAATCTTCTGAATAATTATATCCGTTCCACGGTCTACTGATTAACTCCTGTAAGGCCGGACGATTCAAAGTAGAAGTTGAGAAAGACGGGTCGACAGATTGCAAATAAGCATATTCAGCTACCATTGATAGATAGTCAGAAAATATGCTTTGCAAGCCGAGCGTGTTCATTCTTCCTATCTCATCCATAATATCTAATCGCAAAGCATCTAACCTAGTTGCCTTGCTAGCTTGATATTGCTCATTCAGTCGATCTAACAGCCTTTGCGCTTCGTCATCAGACATGTTTTCAACTTCTTCAAAATATTTTTTAGCGTTCTTTTGATAATCAGACAAATCTTCGCGTCTTAGTCTAATTTGGGCTTCTTCAAACGATATGTTGTTGTCTGTAGCATATTTCCCGTAAAACTCATATAGTTTCTTCTGAACGTTGGTTGAAGCTTCAGAATAAATATCTTGTAATTCTTTAAAAACATCTAAGTCCTGTTCATCAATCCAACGAATGATCTCGTCATTCCTGTCCTTCCAGTATTTCGCGTGCTTCATCTGTTTCGGTAATTTCTTCGGCATTGTTGTCCTCCGTTCTTACTGGAAGCCTTGGTTCGAATGTATCGGGTTCTTCATCAGCTAATCTTCTTTTTTCTTCTGAGGGTTTAACACCAGTCACTTTTTCTAGTAGCTTAAATGCTGTTTCATCCGAAATCATTGGATAAATTTCCTTAATCAATTTAACGATCTCGCTATCTGATTTTGGCAGGTTAGGAGTAAATGTTATTTTTAATTTAGCAATATCGAAATCGCTAAAAACTCCGCCGTTTTCTGTATCGATTTTAGGATAGATATTGGAAATTAATCTATACCGTTGCCGTAATCCTTTTTCAAACAACGCTTGAGTAGATACTCGTTCCTGATCCAAGCCGATTAATTTATACTTCATTGCTTCTCCGGAATTATTCCCGCTAAACTTTTCATCGTTCATATCTGGTGTTGAAGTAAACTCATGAATATTCTTTTCAAGGCGGCTCTTATACGCTTCGGTTCCAGCTACATCGTATTGTTTATATAGATACTTAGCGTCTACGTTCCCGCTTTCTTCGCCTTCAGCATTCTTAGGTGGGCTCAAATGCATAAAACGTGCTTTACGCATTGTTTTCATGTATTCAATTTGCTTTTCAGCTGTATCAACGTCATCTGGGAAAGTCATATCTCCAAACAAAGCAAGGATAGCATCGGCTAAATCGGCCATATAGTTCGCTGTATCAGATTGAGCTGCATCATATAAATCAAACAAACTTAATTCTGATTCATAATCTCCCATACCCGCATCGTTATTCTTATGTTCTGTAATTTGAGGAAACTCAAATCCATGAATCTGTTCAGCTTTGAAATCGTTGTCTGGATCATCTTCTAATTTGTGTATACCTTCTTTATCTCTAACAAGGTGATATACCTTATTAGCTGCATAAACATCAATGTATAGGTCATCTTGATTAAAAGGGTCCGGGCTATAGTAATAAATACCACAAATTTGTTCACTATCTAGATTGTTTTCATAAATCGCGAAAGTACATGTGGGATCTAACCGTTTAACTACTAATTTCTCATTTTTGTTAAAGTATTGAATCTCAAAAGCTCGTCCAGTTCTGGACATATCTAACACAAGTGATCGATTCAAATTGTAAAAATCATTTTCTTTTGCGATTTTATCTAATACTTGATCGACTTCGCTGTCTTCCTCTTCGTCCATGTATTCCACCTGAATAGGGATCCCAACAAGATAGCCTCGCTTGAAATTAGAAATGACCTTTCCAAAATTATGAACAGCTCTCACATCAGACATATCTTCTTCTTTACGTCTTTGTTCGCCTTCCAAAATAGTATGGTTCGCACCTTCTGCATAATCAATTAACTCTTGTATTCTTGGTGCTTGTTTTTCTTGATGGTGTTGAATAAATTTCTCTAACAACTCATAATTCTTTTTAAATAAACTATCTAAGCCAGGCGCTCTATAAATCATTCTTGATTCACTGTGAAAACGTCTGAGCAATTTGTTTACTAGACCTTGTGAATTCTTAAAATTTTCAACTGGCATTGTCTCAACTCCTTAATAGCCGAATCCTTTTCGTAGGACATCGTAATTATTTTGTTTCTGTTTGTTTTGCTCCCCTATTTTGAAACGAATCGGTATCCATCCATATTGACTTGCATTAATTGTATGGTCATTTTTATCTTCTGGCTTATCTTTGCTCCATGACCATGTTGTAATCTCGTGTATATGATTATTGCAATGATCAACAACTAGATAATTAGGCAATTTCCCATCCGAACTCATCCAACCTAGCGTTAAGTTGATCCGATCTATAATCTCTACTGATTTATCAGAATTTGCAAAGTTATAAGAAAGACTCTTTCTGCGTTTCATTTTTTTTAATTCCGTAATAGTTGCTTGGTCAGCATTATCAATATAGACCGTTCTAGAAAATCCCCATTTGCTTCTGCAAGACTCAAGAAACGTTAACAACCTCAAAGCGATATCACTGGGGGCGAAAGGTTCTTTTTGATCTTTATTATTATTTACTTGTTCCTCAAGTACGATCAACTCCCCTTTATCCGTCAACCCTTGAAAGATGAACGCAATCGTATCATATGAGTTTGAAGAATAGGATGTATCCACTCCACAACTAAATGCTACATATTTCTTTTTCTTAGCCATTTGAACAGTAATGACATTGCTTGCATACTCAAAGTTACTGAAGATCAAACCTTCTGAGCGCCCTCTCAATCCTTGAATCTTATTCTTATACAGTTTCGTTCCTTTTGGCACAGAACCTATGATTTTCTGTTTCTTTTGTTCCGTCAAACCAGCATTATGCGCAAAAGAAAAGAACCAATGCACCCAATTAGGCTTTGGTTCTTCTTTTAGATATTCATTTATTTCAGCAGGTGCATCCTTTTCAAATTCTGGAAGCGGTCTGCTGTGATTAATATATTCATGATAAATCGGTAATTCAGGGTCATCAGGGTTTAATGTAGCCATAACAAAATCAGCACGCATAAATACTTCTCTTACGTATTCCATATCAGCTATGTTTATTTCATCTATATATAAGCCGCCATATTGACCACCTAACGCCTTTTTCCAACGTGCTTTATTGTCATATCCTAGAATATATATAATCTTTTCACCGTTGTTCGTTTGGTATTTGATATGAGGTAATGCATGATCCTTGCCGCCGTTTGAATAGTAAGTTATCAATTCTCCAAAAACATCAACGATTCCTAATTCTGATTGTATGATATTTTTTTCTATTGTCCCTAAATCCAATCCGCTAATGATATGCAACTTTCTGTTTGATTCAGCAACGCGGAACAAAAATTTAATGACTCCTAATGTAGTTTTCCCAGCGAAAGTCGTTCCTTCTAGAAATTCTACATCAGCATAATACTTCAGGAATTTCTTATACTTAGGTGATAGAACTAATTCAGTCATCCGGCTCACTCAATTGTTCAAGTATTGAGCCAAGTTTGTCGTGTTTAACAGTGGCGTCAACTTCTGTTTTGTCTCGCCATTCAGCAGGCTTTCTATTCTTCAACCAGAAGATTGCTGAAGTTGGATTTGGAGATACTTGCTTAGTCACTATCTTGGTAACTCTCATTCCTACATCAGTAAGCTCCTTGGTCACTTCCTCGTATTCGTATCCAGTAGCGCTTTTGAACAAAGCGTTCTCGACTTGCCGGTCAACAACTTCTTTTCCTCTTTTTAAGGCGTCAGATATGTCAGAATGTTTCTTTTTCCAATCATACAAAGTAGGACGTTGAATTCCTATGTTATGAGCTATTTGTTCATCAGTGAGACCATCGCGAGCCCACCCTTCTATTTTTAACAATCCTTCTTCTGTTAGCCATTCAGTGTACTTTGCCATGATCTCACCTTCTTTCTATATATACTCAAAACAGCCTACAAACGTGGAAGGTCGCCTGCAGACTGTTTTCAATATATTAACTTAATTTAGAATATATCCTCGTAATTTCTCGCATTTATTTACAAATTAATCAGTATACTCGATTGCAATTTGGATTGTTCTATAATCGTAATCGGTATCATATCCCTCTTCAACTCTAATTCTTTCTATACCTTTTTCGCTTTCGCACAGTTCAGTTAAGCCTTTTACAGTTCCTTTTAGCAACTCTTTATTTCTTTCATCCATCATTCATTCTCCTTTGTAATTCGACCGCCAGCAATCGCCAACGGTCGCTATGTCTGGTTTGCTACTTTCTAAGGAGGTGCATGCGCTTGTACAAGTACTGCACATTAATAGTATACCACGTGCAAAACATGCATTTCATGCAATTTCCCATCCTAATCTATCTGCCAACTGATCTAACAACTGTTTCCTTACTCTTATACAATGATTCTCTGTATATCCAACTCTCAACGCTATAACATCCCACGATTGCGGCTTCTTGCTCATATACCGCATTTGCAATATGATTCTTTGTGATTCATCTATCTCTTTCAAAAACTTCTCTATGGTCGCATATCGGCGTTTCATGGTAATTAAATCCCCGTCCATTTCCCACTTTTCTACAAGTCTACCAACTGGATCGCTATTCCCGTTTGATGTCTGCACTGCTGTTGTATTCCCGTCCGGAACTTGCGCAAACTCTAACTCTAGCTTGCGATTGGTTATCTCTTTCTTAAGTAGCGCATGGTCTCGTAGTTTCTGCTCTAACTTGTCGTATATACCTTTCATTCGGTCACTCCTCTTTATGCCTTAACTCATACTCACGCAACTCTATGCGTTATTTATTTTTTTTCATACCATTTTTTAGCGTCTCTCGACAAAGAGCGTATCATACTTTCCATCAGCATAACTTTATCTCCCATAGAAACTTTTTTTCTTTTCGCTTTACGTTCACAAATTAATCCACTGTAATCACTAACTAAGAATGTTCCTACACCTTGCATGCATAATTTTCTATACTTTTCGGTATCTTCAATCTGTTTTAGCAATTCATGAGGCATTACCAAATAGTTGAAATCTCCAATAAAAGTTAATTTCGATTTGCTCATGAAATCTGATTTACTAACTTTAACCTCGTAGCATCTGAATTCATTTTTAGTATCAAACGTCATATAATCTACACGTTCATATGGGAATACATTTATGCCTATAGTCACCTCCATGCACCCAAAAACTCCCATTACAGAAGTGTGCTTAAATAAAGCTTTCTCCACTCTCTCTGTTTCGTTAGTTTTAGGCAACTATTCTTCCTCCTTACGCCTTACCTCATACTCTCTCAATCTCGTTAACGTCTCTATACACTTATCTAAATCCTCGATACGGTCAATCTTATCTCGTTTCATGTATCTTTCTGCTATAGACTCCATAGCCGCTCTAAACTCATTAAACGGTCTAGTTAGATACCAACTTTCGTATAAGTCGATTTCTCCTTTGTTGTAGTGTCTAGGTTTTATGGCGTCTTTTATACCTATTATATCTTCGCTCGTAGATTCGTCTGCTACGTACAATTGGCTATCGTGCATTCATAGTCACATCCTTGTAATCAATTTCTAATAGCTCGCAAGTCTTCTTCAATACCTTTTCATTCCAAACTGCTTTCCCATTTTCATAATCCGAATACCTACTTTGGGATGCGCCTATTATTCTTGCAAACTCTCCTTGTTTATATCCGAACTCTATTCTTTTCTTTTTCAAAAACTCGCAATTTACTTGTTTTACCCTCTTTGTTTCTCTTTTTATTTCTATAATTTCTAATTCTAAAGCGTCACAGATAGCGATAATTTTATTCTTACTCGCTCTTAATCTGCCTGTTTCATACTGCTGATAAACTGTCCTTGCCATTCCTGCTATCGTAGCGACTTCATGCTGCGTTAAATTCTTCGCTGCACGATTACTTTTAATAACATCCCAATCCACATCTTCATAATCGTAGAATTGCTGTTTTCTATTGATGATTTTCACAACTTTAGGCAGTTTTTTTGATTTATTTTCATTCGGTTCTTTCATAATAGCAAGTTTTCTTAGCTTCTTAATCCTCGGATCATTCTTATCAATATGATTTAAATCTAACTTGCCTGTATTCGGATTGACTTGTACGAGTGACATTTCATAATCATAAAATTCTCTGCTTAGTACCATGTCATTCTTCCACCTCTAATCCTATTTTTTCAGCTTCTGCTTTCGTTAGATCAACGTCCATAGTTGCACCAATCACTAACACGTTTCCACCTGATGACAAACTACTTATATTTCCATTTTCAAATGCCTCATGAAACACTTTTGCTGATTCTAAAACGATAGATAAAGCTTCAACTTTATTTTTGTAGAATTGTTCGAGTGTCGTTTTTTCTTTCTTATGTTTCATGTACATTGCTTTATAGTTTTCTAATTCACGTTCCATCAAATCAATCGCTTCTTGTGCGTTCATTCAATTATCTCCTTTACTTCCATATCCGTAAATTTAGCTAACATTTCAGCTTCTTCTTTGTTCTCAAATTTAATAATGAATTTATCCGCCGCTGTAGTTATAATCTTTACTTTATCTGCATGTTCGTAATGATAATCATATCCACAAAGATAGAATCCCGGTTCTAGTGGGTCATGTAGCACATACTTCTCTTTCATGATTACACCTATCCTTTTCTGGTTGATTTCCATCAATCAACTATATTTGTTTGATTCTCACAACTGCTTTCGCTTCTTCTAAATAAATTCCAAATATCCTTTTTCGGTAGATACATGATACTCATCTAAATCCTCTTGATTAACTGACTTCTTGCCAATGTTATTCTTCATGTCTATCCATTTATCCCAAGGCACAGCATAAAACCATTTTGATTTAAAACTAATCAGCACAAACACTTTTGCGCCCAGTTGCATGTGAACTTCCAAATCATGAGCTTGTACTTCGTTTATCCTATCAAATGATATTCTTGTGCCTTCTGTATGTTTTGCTTCAAATACGATTGATTTACCGCTTTTAAGAGTGCCTGTGAAATCTGGCTGTGCTTTCTTTGTAAATACTGACTTAAACTGCCCTCTACCCAAGTTAGTCAACACTTTCATAGGTTCTGGAGTCTTTTGTATATGCGCTTTACCCATTTTCGAGTAATAAGCGCAGGTGCGTTCAATCAGCATTTCGAATTGTTCTCCGTTGCGTTTTGCTTTGAGTCCGCCGTAATTATTAGTTTTCTGCATTTGGTGCTCCTTTCGTCGTTCGTAGGTATGATACGACTGTAATATCTATGAACTTTTCCTTTCATAACTACATGATTTGGTTCGAAATCTCCGTCTAAAACTATATAATCATCTTTAACTCTTTTTACAGTGACGATGCTGTCGTCCTGATGTTTTTTTAATTTATCTCCCACTTCAAACTTGCTCATTTCGCTTCCCCCTCCAACTTAACTAACAACTTTGAACTTGCTTAATCTATCTTGTTTGACTACCTTCTGAACTTCATGCCATTGCCAAGGATGTATTTCTTCAACGTAGTAATGTACGACTAAATCTGTCGATTCATAACCGAAACTTTTAACACCTGATATTTTGTAGCAAAACTGCTCTATGTTATCTAAATGCGTTACGTAATAATCGCCTACGCCTAATACCTCTTCTTCTCTTTTGTTAACTTTTTCTACGTTGTATTTAATTTTTATCGTTTCATTAATTTCATATTCAGATGTTTGTGGTTTAACGTTAACATTTTGTAAAATGGCTCTTACTTTTACATAAGGCGCACCCGATCTATAATCTGTATACAGCTTTATGTCAAAAAGATGAATGATGATATACTTTTCATTTTCATGTTCAACCATTTCTCCAATTTTTATATCTGCTTGGAAACCCAATCTGTTAAGAGTCCATATGCCAAGCAAACCTTCATTTATCAATGTTCATCCCTCCAACTTAACCAACACCCGACCATTCTTCACTCTATTCTGATAAGTCGGTGTGCCGTAAAAAAATATCGTCTTCGCTTTAACGCCTAGTTGTTTTGCGCATTCTTCGATCGTGCCTATGCAGAGCAGGTCTTCTTTCTTGTAGACTGCGTATTCAACTTTCATTCGCCTACTCCTCTCAAAATCTGCTCCACTTCTTTATTCATCCTATAAATAGCGCCTGTCGTTTTTACCATTGCTAATTCTGAACTGATTACCTCTAACTTGTGATGTTCGATAGCTTCTTCAATTTTCGTGATTGCTTTATTTTGTGCGTCATAGAACAGTTTGTCTTGACTACTCATTCGCCTGCTCCTTCCTCAACCAATTCTCTATTGATCATAAATGTACTTTCATAAAGGTTCTTATCAACTAACACAAATGCTTTAATACTTCTACCTTTGTAATAAACTGACATTTTATTTATCCACGGCGTATTCTTAACAGTAGCTATTTCATTCGGTTTCAATTTGACCAGCTGATTAAATATATTTCGCTCTTCGTCGTCCATATAGTAATTTTTCAGGAGATAGTAGATTGCCGATTCTTTCATCCTTATCTACTCCCTCTAAGCTGATTTACACTACTCATCTTTCTTCTGCCATGCTTGCTTCGCTCCAGTAAACTATCCGCTTCTTCCTCTGTCATATAGCCTAAATACTGCCCGACGTCGTGTTTTTCTTTCAGCGCTAGCAATCCAGTGGTATAGTTGTAATATACGACTATGCCGGGCAAATCCGGTCTGATTGTTGATCTGTAGTAGTGATACTTAAGCTTCATAGTCCAAATACTCCTCGCTTTTGTATTCTATATATAGTCCGTTAAAATATGCCTTCGCTATTCTATCCGACCCGAACATACGCCCGTACTTCTTCGCTTCTGCTTTCGTGTCGTAATCTCCAACATAGCAAATTCCGTTAAATAATCGCCATTTTCCATTTGCTTGCAATTCTCTGATATGCTCTGTTGTCGGTGTCGGTCCTATGATCGTTACTGTCATTCGTCTGTCACCTCATAAATAACGGAATATGCGTCCGTATCGATTGTGTGACTAAAGCCATTGACCTCAACGGTATATATTTGTTTTTCGCCGAAGTCTCCTAATTGAAGCTGAAATTTTATCTCTTTTGTCATTTCAGCAACGACTGGAAAATTTGTTTCGTAGCCTTCTAAAATATAGACCAGTTTTCCTGTGTTATCATTTACAACTGCTATTGGTTTGCTCATTTTGACACCTCTTCCGCTTCTCCGCCGAACTTATCAATGTGAATATCTGCCATTTCTTTAGATTCGAAAGGATAAGCCTCTACTTTATTTCTCGTTAATCGAATCAATCCGTTAGAACCGACATCCGCCATTGGTTCATATAGATAACTATTACCTAATTTAACTACCCACTTTGGTTCTTTCTCAATCGCTTCTTGTGCGCTCATTCTGACACCTCTTCCGCGACATGCTTCCAAGCTTTCATGTTTACGATTGAAGAAATAGTTTGCCTAGCAACTCCATATTTTTCCGCCAACTCCATTTGAATACACCCTTCCCTGTATTCTTTTCTGATACTCGCTATATCCTCTTCTTTCAACTTCGCTAAAGGTTTTTCACTTCCCTTTACTGATACTTGCAAGTCATTTTCCCACGCATGACGTTTGTTTTCTTTACTTGTCACCCACTCCAAATTGCTTACTTCGTTATTTTCTTTATTTCCGTCTATATGATTAATTTCTGGTTTGTTTTCTGGGTTTGGTATAAAAGCTTCAGCAACCACTCTGTGAAGCCTTTTAGTTATATTTCCTTCACTTTTGTTTATTATTGCGACATTAACATAACCACTATTAGTTACTACAGGTTTCAATATTTTGCTTTTATAAATTTTTCCATTGCCGGCTTTATGTTTAACGCTTCTGACTCTACCTAAATTAGAAACTTCGTTGTAAAAACCCGTTATAGGTTGCCATACTTCGATATCATCTTCAATCAAAAAGCCGTTTAACCATGCACGAGCGAACGATTCTTCATTAGTCGAAACCCATTCTACATATTCATTAATTTCCCCTTGTTTGTAATCGGTGTGAATATAATAAAACACTTGCTGTAAAGTATATCCCGCTTCTTTATTGTCAGTTATATAATCCGCCACAAACTGAGGAACGAATGGTTTTTCTGGCTTTAACAAAAATAACTGTTTTAAATCATCTGGATCAATATAATCAAAATCATACTCATCTTCATGACACAAATGCTCGTCTATCCATTCCTGTGACAACTCCTCTACATGTTCGTCTAATTGGTCGATTAGATCACACACATCATCTATTCCTACGACCTCCCAGTCTGAAATATACGCTTCGGCTTTATCTGAATCACTGATTATTTTCTGTTTTAATTCTTCTTTATTCATTCCGCACTCTCCTTTAATAGTTTTTCTAAATCATCTACATAGACAATTTCTGTTTCATCTGGTATCCCGTCATAGCTCACTGATTTAGCGTGATTCCTTATCCATTCTTGTGACAATTTTTCTGGTTCGTCCATCAACTCCACCACTTCAATTGCTTGAGACAGCTTCACAACTCGAGTATTTTCATCTCTGTATTCTTTTGCCTGAGCGCTTAGTCTATTCAATCTTTTTATTCCGTTTTCTTTATTCATTCCGCACTCTCCTTTTTTAACAAATAATCAATTAGCATTTCGGAAGTTTCTTGTTTGTAATCATCCAGCGTTCCTTCGGATTCAATCAACTGATCCAATATCCCCAAAGCGCTAGTTAAATTCTCTTCTTTCTCATCCTCGCTTATCGGATGTTCAATGGTATTTAGTATTAATTCTTTAATTTCTAGTAGTTTTTCCATCTTCATTCCTCCTTCAAAACACTTTTCCAAGCAACTTTCACTTTTTCCCATAATTCTGGAGTGAAATTCATAGCACCATTCTCAAATATAAAAGCAACATTACTTTCTGAATGCTCAGCAATATAAGTGTTTCCTTCTATACAAAAACGTTTCTCCGACTCAAAACTTTCTATACATTTCATACGTTCTTTTTTAACTTCTTTTGATTTGTATGGTTGATTCATTCTTTCTCCTCCTAAAATTCAATCCGATTCCGTTTGTCTTTCGTCTTCTCAAATTTGATCAATGTACTCATATCCGCTCCAGCAAGCACTCTCGAACGTGTTCGGTCATCATAGATACTTTCAATTTGATCCGCTGTTAAATTAGTCGTGATGATTGTTGGTTTTTGATTGATCCGATTCTCTAAAATGTTATTGAGCAAGTCGAAATTATCGCTTGCTGCTACTTTCTGATTATTTTTAGATCCAACTTCCGCACCTAAATCATCAATCACTAACAAGTAAGCTTCATTGCATAAATTGACCAGATTACCTTTAACATCTTCTGACTCTGCTCCGCTTCTATAACTCGCTCTAAGCTCGTTTAACAGTTTATAAGCAGATACATAGAGACACTTTTGTTTCGGGCTTATATGCTCATTTACAGCCGATAAAATGCTATTTGCTAAATGACTCTTACCTGTTCCAACTTTCCCAGACAAAATTGTATTAAATACTTCTCCATCTATATAACGTTTAGCAATGACTCTTGCCATTTCTTTATTCTTTTTCGTTTCTTCGTCTGTCGTTTCATAATTATCAAAAGAAGCAGTTAGAATTTTCCGATCATTCAGCAAGCTTTTCTTAATATAATTTTCTGGTCTATCCGCTTCTTTGCGCTTTTCTAAAGTTGAATAGTGTTGCTTGGTTAACTCATCTGCTAACTCACGCTCTCTCTGCTGCGTTAACTCCTTTGCACAGACAGGACAAATCGCCCTGTCAGCAAAGTTGATGAGTTTAACTTTATGTTTCTCGCATGTTTCGTCTGTTTCTTCAAACGTGATTTCCGGAAGTGTGTTTCCGATACTAGAAAAGGTTGTCATATTCTGATCCACCGCTGCCACCTCCGTTGTTAGGACCGTTGTTCAAATAACTCTCAAACTTAGTACCGAATAAGGTCTCTGGTCTCAGATACTTATCCATCTTGCTGTCATTCAGCCAATCTCTTACTTGATTGTTTATAGCTGCTTTAAAGTCTTCTAGCTTGAATCCTTCATTCCATCTAGCTTTAATCAACTGTTTCGTTTTAGGCGTAGTGTGTTTATACTTCCGGTCTGCTTTCTGGTTTAGATAAGAAATGATTTCTTGATAAGGGATAGACACACCGTCTGGCTTGCCGGACATAGTATCTTTCCTATCCTTACCTAACCTATCCTTACCTAACCTATCCTTACCTGTGTCAACCGTTGGTATACCAGATGTCATACCAAGTTCATATTGTCCGTTTTCATTCTGCTTTAATTGTTTCTTTTCTTTTGTGTAAACTGTACTGTTATATCGGTCAGACCTTATATAATTGTGTATTTTCCAGTCTTTTATGACTACTACGCCACTTTCAAAAGGTATGATAAATTCTTTAGCCATTAGCAATTTAAAATCATCATCACTAGCGCCTACCATTCTTTTAATCGTCTTGGCGTTCCCAATAAATCCATCATCATCAGCGCTCATATTCAAATGAAAATATAAACATTGAGTAGACATTGGCATATCAAGGAAAATATCTGTTTCTGTTATGTTTTTACTGAACATTCTTCTATTTGCCATAAGTTAAAACTCCTTGTGTGTAAAAATCATATAATCTTCAGTTACGGCAGTTCCTTTTTTTAACAAATTACTAATGTAACCGTGACTTTTATTCAGGAATTTACTAGCTTCTGCTTTACTCCTAAAATAATGCATATTCTTTTCTTTAAAATTGTATAGAATTATAGGGTTTGCAGTTTTTATTAACCTGTTTTCAAAAGCGTGATTTTGATTTTCTGAATAAGTTACCCATTCTAAATTTTCAAGTCTGTTGTCTCGGAAATTTCCATTTTTATGATTTACACAAGGTTTATTTTCAGGGTTAGAAAGAAATGTTAAAGCTATTAATCTGTGTCCTAGAAACGTTTTTGGTTTCCCGTTTTTCCATAGATCATATCTTTTATCTCCTCTCCCTACAGGACCTTTAGGATTTTTTTCTTTTAATATTCTTGATTTCCAAATTCTCTTTTGTGGTTTTCCGCTTATGATTCTATAAGTTATTTTGTCTTCTTTCGTTCTTATCCTTCCTAAAGAACTTGCTTGATACAAATTTTCATATCCCGGAATATCTTTCCAAATTTCTGTTATATTCATATTTTTCCTTTCCCCCTAGGTATCTCACTAGGGTCTAATCAAAAGGGAGGTCATCATCATCAATCGTAATCGGATCATCATTCTTCTCGAACGGATCATGATCAAAATCAGGTGACTTTTTGTTGTTCTGGTTGTTCTCTGAATGCTGATTGCTGTTCTTACTTTCAAGAAATTGAACACTTTCGCAAACAACTTCTGTTACATAAACCTTTTTACCGTCATTGTTTGTATAGTTACGTGTTTGAATACGTCCAACCACTCCAAATAATGAACCTTTTCTCAAGTTGTTAGCGATAAGCTCAGCTGTTTTTCTCCATGCTACACAGTTTACAAAGTCTGTTTCTCGCTCTCCTTGTGCGTTTTTAAATGTTCTGTCTACAGCTAGATTGAAAGAAATTACCGCTGTTCCTGATCCTGTATACTTCAATTCTGGTTCAGCTGTTAAGCGACCTGTTAATACGACGTTGTTAATCATTTTCATTCTCCTTTTTGCTTATGACTCCTAATTCAATTAGGTCTGATTTTGATAGCTTGATAGGTTTGACATGATATTTCTCGCAAAACTCTTCTAACCCCATTGTGTGCGCTTCTTGATGCGCTTCTCTTGATAGCCGCATATACTTAGATTTCAAATGATCAAACTTATTACGGTTATTTCCCATAGAAACCAAATTGACTGCGTGGTGTAAGTCCGCTCCTGGTTTTCCTGTTACCCAACATATTTTTTTCATTGTCAGTGCATACAGCATTTTGCTGGTATCAGTCGTTAAATAAAATTGTTGTTTCCTAAAGGGGATATCTTCTTTTATGCAAAATAGAATCGTAAATTCAATCAAGTGGCTAGCTGTTGTCTTTTTCATTTGATTGGTGGCTAGCGAAGGATATTCAGGCAATCCTTCTTGTTTCATAAATAAAAATTTTATCCAACTGACAACCACTTCTTGCGGGTATCCCGTTTTATCTTCTATATCTCCACACAGAGCGTAAAAGTGCTTCCTCTGCAAGTCTGTAATACTGTCTTTCTCGAACACATCCACATAAACGTAATATCTGCCGTCTACAGCTTGTTTCTTTACTTCTTTGATATCTAATTCATCAAAGAGTTTAACGGTCAGCACGTCGCCTTTTTGCCCGATTATTTCGCCTCTCATATACTCACTTCTTTTTATTTGTCATCGAATAGAGATTCTTTGTTTTTAGCTTGCACTTTAGACATAGCTGCTTGAACAACTTTAGTCGCATGAATCAAATTCTCTTTAGTAATATCTTCGAATTTCTCAGCTTTAGCTTGACCTAATCCCCAGTTTTGAACCTTTTCAATTCCTTTGTTATCTGCATTTCCTGTAATCGTTGCGTATTCAATGAGTTTGTTTTTATACTCTTCTATTTCATCTTCTGTGGCTTTTACAACAGGTTTTGTTTTTTTGGTATCATCTTTTGTTTTTAAAAGTTTAATGGCTTCTTTAATCTCTTTGTCTGTTTTCTCATTTTTATCAAGCCAATTGATATAACTCATATCATTTTCAAATAACTCTCCAAGGCTCATGCCTTTATTTTTGCCGAATCCTAAAACAATTTTTGCAGCTGTTTCTTTAGTCAATGGCGGTTTTACAAAGTTTCCTTCTTCATTTTCTGGTATATCTTCGCCTGCATAGATGTATAAACCCAAGCCGTGCATAGCTAAGTTTTTGACTAGACAACGCATGATCGTTTTATTGATATCAAACATAGTCGCTGCTTCAACTCTTTTATCTATATAGTCCCCAGTCCATTTTCTATCTTTATAATCTTTCACTTTGTAAGTGTAGGGCTCATGCTTCATGGCTTTATTAGCGCCGTCCATAACAGGTAGCCACATCTCATGCGTGCTATCTTCAATCGTGACAGTAGTAAACACCATGTAGCCTGTGAGTTCGTCATAAACGTATGGCTTATCATTATCAAACTTCTTAATCGTGTAGCTTGCGTTTGGATATCTCTTTTTGATTTCCGCCCATGCGTATGCCCAAGAAAGATAAGTTAAGCCATTCTTCTTTTCTGTTCTTCCGTTAACGTCCAATTGGTACAGTTCTTCAAAATAAGTCATTGCCTTTCACTCCTTATCTGATTCTTAATGATTCAGTCTGCTTAATTTCTACACCTTCAAGCTCTTCTTCCGTCTCTTTCAAATGCTTGAGTAATGCTTTTTTATCCAACTTAGGCGCTTGCTCTTCGTAGAATCTGCTAGGAATGTTATCTTCTTTGAGAACCGATAAACTAGGCGCATTCTTTTGAATATTAAAGCTGAATAGGTCTGTTTTAAATTTCTTCTTATCGGTCAGCAGCATGCTGTCTTGGAGAGATTCTTTCATGCGTTTAGCGTTGTTCGTGATTGCTTTCTTGCGTTCTGTCAGTCGCTTGATTTCTTTGTCTAAACCGTCTGAAGTGTTGTCTAGTTCTTTGATGACTTTTGCATAACCGTCTGCTTTCACTTCGATATCATCATCTATTCCTGCAAGTGCTTCTTCTAATTGTTCAGCATCTAGCATTTCAGCTACTTCCAATATATTTCTGTAGCGGTCTGTTAATTCATATAATGTAGACATTTGCACATTTCCCCTTTTCGTTATATAATTCAGTTATCCATTTATCTTTGACGTCTCTTCCAAGGCGTCTTTTTTTATGCCTTCTCGACAAAAGTGACATCCATTTCCGAAAAATCTTTCTCGACTATTCTATAAGGAACCTCTCCATTTTTTATTTGGTACTTTGCGTTTTCTATTGCATCATCTGTATCTGTAGCTGTAATCGTGGCTTGTACCTGCATTGGCACCCATGCACAAATGGTATAGTCATATTCAACAGGTTCTTCTTGGTCTGGATGTGGCATTGAGTTGTCTATGATTCTGTTATCTTTCATTGATATTACTCCTATCCCAAATAGTATTTTTTATAAGTTACCGTTTCCGTGGTGTAGTCCAATCGGTCATAATTAATATTTTTATCTTTCAAAATCTGAACCAATTGTCTTTTAATCTTGTACAAATCTATAAGCGAAAATGAATCGCATTCTCCTCCGATCCAACACTCCATAGTTATTTCTCCATTACCTTTGCATCTGCTACTCCAACCTTCCGGATATATTTTCACTCGAAATGTATCAACATGACCGGAATAACCAGCAAACACATCTGTGTCACAACTATTTGTAATTAATGCAGCGATAGCTGTTATTTCTCCAGCTAATTTTGCACGTTGTAACGTTATGTCTTTATGCATTGAGTCTTGTCTGTTTACTTTTTCCATTACATAGCACCCGCTTCCTGATAACTTTCCATTACTCCCACCAACCACCATCTAAACTTGATCTTCTCTTCATCCGTAAACTCATAATCCTTTTCGATTTCTTCTCTCGCTGCTTTCCAAGTCATGCCGTTATAAATCATTCGGTGCCATTCAGATTTAGCACATTCCATTAAGACTTTTCTATTTCCTTCGCTCAATCTGCCCACTCCTTCCAAGTCATTGTTAGATAGATAAACGGTAACGACATAATTGGTAACTCTGCGCCTAGACTGACACGGTCAATGCCTAACATAGCGTTCCGCTCAATTCGATATTGGTATATCCAAATACTTACAAGCAAACACACAAGCAATATGATCAAAAACCAGATATGATCTGTTGCCCATTTCTCTATTTTTTTCATGTCATCACCACATTTCGTTTTCGTCAGCATCCACAATCAGCTGTCTTTCTCGCTCGAACTTTTCAACGGTAAATCTGATTAACGCTGCTGTATAGGATTCTTTTTCATTTACGGATAAGTCGTATTTGTCTAGGATATCTACGCTTAATTTAATCGCTGGTAACAGTCCGCCGTGCTTATATTTAAGATATTCCTGTTCCATTTCGTTGATTATATTTTGATCCATCATTCCGCTCCTTCTTGTGATTGGTAAACTTGTCTCAATCGTGGTAATTCCTCTTTGAAACTGATACTGCGTGTGCCCGCTTCGAGTAAGTCTTTATTTTCAAAGTAAAATGCAAACGCCATAATGTCGTAGAGTGTGTACATACCTTCATTGTCAATAAAAGGTTTGTGCGGATAGAATGCTTTAGGATGTTTACCTGCATACTCTCTAAAGCTTTTTAAAAATCTAGTCGGATCTTTATATCCGAATATCCGTGCAATATCTTTGCGTGTGGCATACTGCTGCGTTTTCGTTACTGCTTGTATGAGTTGCATGATTACCGTCCTTTCTTTAGTTTTTCTATCTCTTTATTTTGATTCCCGATTATCTTAGCTAGTCTTTGCTGTGAAATCGTCAGATCATATACTTGTTTAGCTAACTCGTTGCTTAGACCAGCCAATTCATTAATTGTTTCTTCCATTACATCTTCACGTGATTTATTCGGATCTTTATTTTTAAATCTGTCTTTTATGTTGACTATTTTTGGACCCAAATTTTATGCCTCCAATAATTCTTTTTGAACTGCTGTCATACGAATCTCTCTAGGTTTAAATTGACTGAGTGTAATTGAATCTAAATAGTTAATAGCGGTTTGAAATTCGATTCTTTTAATCGAGGTGTAACGTGGAACTTCGAATCTATTTTTTAAATAACGATAAATTACTTGAATAATTTGCCCGTATTTTTTAGCGAATAAGTCGTGATTTTGTTTATCAAGATTCTCTTTATCAAAATATTCAAGAGTCATCTTTTTTGCTTTAACACCAATGATTGATTTAATGGTTTGTTGTTCTTCATAATTAACCGTTATACTATCTCTAATTTCTTGAACATCTTGTTTTATTTCGCTTTTGATATCTACGATCTCGTTCTTAGTTTCTGAGATAACTTCAATAACTTTTTGCAATGCTTTACTTTGATCGTCTTGTCTTTGCAAAGTAAATTTCAACGCTTCTAGTTCATTGTTTTTTCGAGGCAGTTTTGTCTTATTCATTAATAATCTCTCCTTCTATAATCGTTTGATCTTCTATTTGTCTTTTTAAATCATTTAAAAACCGTTCTGTTCGTTCAATCAGAAATCCTAATTCTCTTTTTGCCAATCCATCTTGTTTTGTTACTTCTGAAATATCTTGATAAAGAATCGAACTAGCTTTACTTAGAAACTCGTTTGAATTTCTTAATAACTCATTTAAATTGTGGTAATTACTGATTAGCTTCTGTTTTCCATTCAATTTGTTTTCAGCATTTGTTATAGCTTTTGATAGTTCGTCATATTTGTTAGATTTCTCGTCTACTTCTTTTCGTTCTTTTATCCATTGATCTAGTTGTTCTTTAATCTTTTGATTATCTGATTGAGCTTCTTTTAACGCTTGACTTAATTGTTCGTTGTCAGATTTCAACCCGTCATAATCATGTGGTTTAACTTCTTTGACCACTTCTTTTTCAATTACTTTCGGAGGCTGACTAGCTTTAAATTCTAAGTCCTCATTTTGTTGTTTAAGCGTTTGGATTCTTTTTTCTTTAAGTGAAATCTGCGTTTCTTTTTGCTTTAATTCTTTTTTCAGTTCTTGTAATTCTCTTACAGTCATTTCATCAGGTGCTTTACTTTCTCCTTTAGAAGTGATGTGTTCTTTTTCTCTTTCTTCTTCTGGAATAGTGGATATAAGGTATAATGCTGTATTGCCTAAATTGGGCAACGCTGCACTATTTGAAAACTCAGCCGCCACTCTCATAGACCTTTTAGCGAAAGTATGTTCAATACCGATCGATTCAATCCATTTCATAAATTCTCCATGGACCAAATCATTTTCTTTAACATGATTCAGCCGCCTTCCGATTTCCCATATAGATTGCCCAGCGATTTGTTTATGATGATTAATTTCAAGTTCGATCTGTTTTAAATCACTTGATAAAGACAGTTCGTTCATTCATCTCCCTCCTTATACTTTTTCTTTCTGTACGGTTTTCCGAACTTTTACTTCAAAAAAATATTTTGCTATCTCGTTATCTGGAATTTCTAATACTTTAGCTAATTCTAAAATATCTTTCTGACCAAAAGATACTCTGTTATTCAATTTCATGCTTAATGAAGTTTTGCTAAAACTCAATTGGTCGGAAACGTTTTGTTGAGAATCGAACTTTTCTTTAATTCTGCCTTCTAACTTAGAATAATCAAAAGTTATATTATCTTTCATAAAACATCCTCCTTTCTTAATTCGGATAACCGAACTTGATTACAAAATCATCTTATCACTAGCAAATTAGCAAGTCAAGCGATTATTTCGGTTTTCTGAACTTTTTTTAAAATATACTTATAATTAATTTAAATATCTTGTTTTTATTCCTTGTTTTTTTATATAGAATAATGTATATTTAATTTAGAAAGGAGTTCGGTTTTATGAACAGTTTTTCAAATAGATTAAAAATAGCATTAAATGAAAATAATATTAAACCAATTGATTTATCTAAGAAAACAGGGATTGGAAAGTCTTCTATTAGTGATTGGTTGTCTGGAAGATATGAAGCTAAACAAGATAAAGTATTCATATTAGCTGAGGCTCTTAATGTAGATGAAGCTTGGTTGATGGGACTTGATGTTCCTATGAGAAAAAAAGATAATATTATAGATTTATACAATCAATTAGAAGTTCCAAGACAGAAAAAAGTATACAACTATGCAGAAGCTCAATTGGAAGAACAAAATAAAGTTGTTGAGTTACCAAATAGAAAAGCACCTCTATTAGGAGACGTTGCAGCTAATCCAACAGAATTGACTTATGGCGACCCAGTATATGATGAGGAAGTCACTAGCAATGTTCCTAGCGGTGCAGATGGTGCTTTGACAATTCAAGGAGATTCAATGGAAGATTTATTTAAAAATGGAGATATTTGCTTTTTCCATAGACAACCAGATGTTGAGAACGGCGAAATTGCTATCGTGGAAATTGATGGTACTGGCGTTACATGTAAGAAGGTTATTAAAGAGAATGGCTCTGTTATCCTTAGATCGTTAAACGATAAGTATAAAGATAGAAAAATCGAAAAAGAGAGTGTACGGATTATCGGTAAAGTGTTAGTATAAAAATAATACTAAAAACTTAGGAGTGATACTGTGGACGATATATTTTTAGCGATTCTTTTAGTTGCTTTGATCTATTCAATTTATAGTTTTATAAAGAGTAAAAATAAAAAGAACGGACTAATATCAGCTGTTATAGCCGTGGTTGCTTTCGCTGCTTTCGGTGTAACTTACGATAGCACAGAAGAAGAAGCAAGCGAGAATACGGAAGCTTCAGAAGAAAAACCAGTTGAAAAAGATGTTAAAGAGGAAATAGTGGAAGAACCAAAAGAAGACGTTGTTGAAGAGGAAAAGATTATAGAGAATGATGATACAAACGATGATGATTTAAGTAAAATAAATGAAGAGATTGCTATTTCTCTTGAACAAAACCAAGGTTGGGCTTTAGGAACTATAGATAGTGATGGAAACGAAATAGAAAATGGCGAACCTAATAATGAATATGGACCATGGTTATATGTTCAATCTATTACTTATACTGGTGACGATGTTGAAGTACAAGTAACTGCTGACTTTAAAACTTTAACTAAATCGGAAAAAGATATGATCGCTTCAAGCAGTCAAGGAATCGTTCAATCTTATGCTAACGTCGATAATCGACCTAGAATCTACGTATATAATGGAGAAATTCCTCTAGGCGGATCTAAGATGTTATCTGAAAACGAATATAAATGGGAATAAAAAAGACACACCGCATCATAGAGTTGGCGCTCTAGCGGTGTGTTCCAGAAAGTAGAATACGCACTGAACACAGCTAATTAAATCTGTGGTCTTTTGCGTACCTATAAGAGTATTTTATCATAATAAAGGAGAATTATCTATGTGGATTGAGCAATTACCGAATGGTAAATATAAATATGTAGAACGTTATGAAGACCCTTTGACGGGAAAAGTAAAAAAAGTGTCGCTTACGCATATTAAAAAGAATAATCGTGTGGAAAAAGAAATGTTTATGAAGCTCCAGGATAAGATTGAAAAAAAGTTAGACTTAAAAGATGTAGATAGCAAAATAACGCTAAGAGAGCTTTCTGATAAGTGGTTAAAAGTTTATAGCGAGAATGCAAAATTGTCCTCTGTGTCCCGTACTAAAGGAAGTCTTAACACGCTTAATGAAGTACTCGGGGATGTACAAGTAAGCAAAATAAAAGCAAGCCATATTAATAATTACTTTTTAAATAAAATGAACGCAAGGGAACTTGTTTATAGTAGCGCCAGTCAATTAAAATCAAACGTCTCACGAGTTTTAAAGCACGGACAAACTTATCATGGGTTATACACTGAAAACATCATCAAAGCCATAGAAATCCCTAAAATCAATATTACAGAAAAGGATGAGTATAATTATTTAGAACGGAATGAGTTGAATAAGATAGTTGAAACATTTACTCAATCGAATGACCTAGAATTAAAGCGCATGGTCGTATTTCAAGCTTCTACAGGAATGAGATACGGAGAAATGGCTTCTCTGGACTACAAGACGGATATTGACTTCTCAGATCAATCTATTTCGATTAATAAGACTTATGACTTTAGAAATAAAATCTTTACCAGTCCTAAATCTGGGGATGATCGGATAATTTATTTTAATAAAGATATTGCTAAGCTTTTGAGAGAACAGATTTATTATACTCAACTACTAACTATGAGCAGAGGATTACCCAAAGAAAACACA
This sequence comes from Marinilactibacillus sp. 15R, assembly GCF_001895285.1. Lineage (NCBI taxonomy): Bacteria > Bacillati > Bacillota > Bacilli > Lactobacillales > Carnobacteriaceae > Marinilactibacillus > Marinilactibacillus sp. 15R. Next base: position 1,438,105 of record NZ_CP017761.1, on the reverse strand, counting down.
CAACTTTTTAAGACTCCATTCGGTAATGTGATCCAACACAGAAAAGTAAATAGCAAACTCAAAAAGGTGGAATTAGACAAACGAGTGAGGACTCATACGCTGCGGCATACTTTTGTTAGTTTGGCAGTAGAAAAAGGCATCAGCAAAGATTTGATCGCTAAACAAGTAGGACATTCAGACACTAAAATGATCGAGGTAATTTACAGCCATTTTACAAAAGGCATGCAAAAACAACAAAAAGAGGCAATGCTAGATTTCAAAATCATCTAACTTTTGCCCCCTTTTTTGCCCCTTACGCTATTTTATCATCCTGTATTGAGTGACAAAATCACTTAGCATACTCTACACTACGCGTTTCTCGGATGACCGTTACTTTAATATGTCCAGGATAGTCCATATCTTCTTCAATTTGTTGACGTACACTGCGTGCCAGTTTTGCCGCCATACTGTCATCAAGTTGATCCGGTCTCACAATAATTCGAACCTCTCGACCTGCTTGAATTGCATAACTTTCTTTAACGCCTTCAAATCCATTAGAAATTCTTTCAAGATTTTCTAGTCGTTGTAAATAGTTTTCAAGTGATTCGCTTCTAGCGCCTGGTCTAGCTGCAGATATTGAATCTGCGGCCTCTACCAATACCGCAATAATCGAACTTGCTTCTACATCACCATGGTGTGAAGCAATAGCATTGATGACCGTCTCATTTTCTTGATACTTCATAGCAAGTTGAGCACCAATTTCAACATGAGATCCTTCGACTTCGCTATCTAATGCTTTTCCAATATCATGTAACAGTCCAGCTCTTTTAGCAAGCTGTATGTCTTCGCCTAACTCTGCTGCCATTACACCAGCAACTTTTGCGACTTCTATTGAATGGTTCAAGACATTTTGACCATAGCTTGTTCTGAAATATAAGCGTCCAACTATTTTAATCAAGTCAGGATGTATTGAGTGGATTCCTAAGTCAAATATAGCTTCTTCCCCAATTTCTCGGATTCGCTCATCCATTTCTTTACGAGACTTTTCAACAGCCTCTTCAATGCGTCCTGGATGAATACGTCCATCAGAAATCAGCTTCTCAAGTGCCATTTTTGCTATTTCTCGACGAATAGGATCAAATCCACTTAAAACGACTGCTTCAGGTGTATCGTCAATAATTAAATCCATTCCTGTTAAACTTTCTAGCGTGCGTATATTCCGACCCTCTCGACCAATAATGCGACCTTTCATGTCATCATTTGGTAGATTGATTACGCTAACAGTTGTTTCAGTTACTTTGTCAGCTGCAGAACGTTGGATGGCTTGAGTTATCAAGTTTTTTGCTCTACGATCCGCTTCTAATTTAGCTTTGTCTTCATATTGTTTTACCATAACAGCTAGCTCACGAGATAAGTCTTTTTCAGTTTGAGTTAATATGATTGATTTTGCTTCTTCCTGAGATAACGCTGCAATCGACTGTAATTTTTCTTGTTGTTTCACGATCAATTCTTCAGCTTCATTCTCTAGATCTTCTAGATTCTTTTGTCTAGTGCTCAATCGTTCTTCTCTGCTTTGTAAAGAACTTTCTCTTTTATCCATTGTGTTAGCTTTACGCTCCAGATTATCTTCTCTCTGGTCTAAACGATTTTCCTGACGTGCTACTTCAGAGCGTCTTTCTTTCAACTCCCATTCTATTTCCGTACGGTAAGAATGGATTTCCTCTTTTGCCTCCAACAACGCTTCTTTTTTCAAGGTTTCAGCTTCTTTATTTGCATCTTCTACAATGTTATCAGCTGTTTTTCTTGAATCAGCTAGTCTTTTTTCGAAGCTTCTTTTATTAAAATATGCTCCTGCAACTATTCCGATTATTAAAGTAACGATAGCGAAGGCTACTGAGTAAAATAGAGTAGTCATTTGGTCACCTCCGTATCATTATTTAGTTTTACATTTTATTCATGTATAAAAAAGTCAGGTACTATTTATGTTAAACGGGTTTTCGTTTAAAAAACAATCACCAATCTAAATTTTTATTTATTTTAACATAATTGTGTAACAGACATACTAATTTTAAAGGTCTTCGGTCAATGTGTCAATACAGTTTAAAAAAAGAGAAATAATTTAAAAGGTTTTTATTAAAAAAAGTTAAAATTGTCCTTGTTTAGTAAATTAAATAATTTGCTTATGAACTCTTCAAATTCATATTTTAGTTATTTTTTATCAGTATAGATAAAAAAAGCATGTTCTAAATAGCTGAACAGCCTTTAGAACATGCTTAAAATAGTTGATTAAATCAAATGTCCAATGCTTCTGGTTCAGAACTTTTAGCATCAGTTTTTTCATCAATAGAATCGTCTGCTTTTTTTGATTTGCCTTTTTCACTTGCTTTATTCAAATCGTTAACAAATTTAATATCTTCTTCGCTGCCAACTTCATAAGCAACTCGAACTTTTTTTTCGATCTCTTTTAATAGATCAGGATGCTCTACTAAATATTGTTTAGAATTTTCCCGTCCTTGACCAATACGCTCATCACCATAGGAGTACCAGGCACCCGCTTTATCAATAATTTCAACTTCGGCTCCCATATCTACAAGTTCTCCTACTTGAGAAATTCCTTCTCCATACATAATATCCACAAGTGCTACTTTAAATGGAGGAGCAACTTTATTTTTAACAACTTTTATCTTGGTTTTGTTCCCAGTCATATCTTTACCTGATTTGATAGATTCTCCACGACGAACTTCTAATCTCACAGTTGAATAAAATTTCAATGCACGCCCACCAGGAGTAGTCTCTGGACTACCAAACATAACACCTACTTTTTCACGAATCTGATTGATAAATAGAGCAATCGTTTTAGTCTTATTGATTGAACCCGATAGCTTACGAAGTGCTTGAGACATTAAGCGCGCTTGAAGTCCAACGTGAGATGCGCCCATTTCACCGTCAATCTCAGCACGTGGCACTAAAGCAGCAACAGAGTCAATGACTACCATATCTACTGCTCCACTTGAAACTAAAGCATCTGCAATCTCCAGAGCTTGTTCTCCAGTATCTGGCTGCGATAGTAGTAATTCATCAATATTTACACCTAAAGCACTAGCATATTTAGGATCTAGGGCATGTTCAGCATCAATAAAAGCAGCAATTCCGCCGTTAGCTTGCACTGACGCTATGGCATGTAAAGCTACTGTCGTTTTACCGGAACTTTCTGGTCCGTATACTTCAATTATACGTCCACGTGGATACCCACCAACACCTAAAGCAACATCAAGAGCTAACGATCCGCTTGAAATTGTTTTAACTTGAGTATCAACTTTTTCTCCCATTTTCATAATAGAGCCTTTACCAAAGTTCTTTTCAATTTTGCTGAGTGCCATTTCTAATGCTTTTTTACGATCATCTGTCATTAATTAGTTCTCCTCCTATTGATTCAGGACAAATTTTTATATTGGTTATTAACTACTTTATATAGCATTCTTTTAAAGTGAACTTGAGAGATATCTTGCAAATTAAATTAGTACGAAAAAAATAAAGAATCTGTAACTGTTTTAAATAATAATCCTGTATTCTCTCTGCTACTCTTATATTTTACTGTTTTTCCAAATAAAACGCAATAGTAAATCGAACATTTATTCGCAATATCGATTATCATTACTTATACTTGTTTTATTATTTATCTTCATCAGAATAAACTAATTTATCAACTGGAAGCTTCAATAAAACTCGTCTAACCAAATCTAATGCGTTTTGAACTGCCAATTTTCGATTTTTATTATGCTTATATGCAAAATGATAATATTTAGCGAAAGATTCATTGCCTTTTTGAGCAATTCCAATCCATACTGTACCGGGTATATTACCTTCTAAAGCACTAGGTCCAGCAGCTCCAGTTAATGAGACAGCTATATCTGCTTCAAACATATCTCTGACCTTCTCTGCCATTTCAATTGCGCATTCTGGACTCACTACTCCGTATCTATCAATAACTTTTTGAGACACGCCTAATGATTTATGCTTATGATCAGCACTATAAGTGACAATTCCACCATCGAAAATAGACCCGGCAGCTAAATCACTTGAAATGCTACTTAAGAATGCCCCCCCTGTTAAACTTTCAGCAGCCGTTATTGTTTTTTCTTGTTCAATTAATATATCTTTAATAACATCAGATAATCTTTTTTCTCCATGACCAAACACAAATTCTTCTACTTCTTTATTTATAGCTTTCTCTACTTTATCAATCATTTTTTCACACTCTTCTTCTGATTGACCTTTTGCCGTAATACGAATCGTCAGTTCCCCAGCTTCTGCATATATTGCAATTGTCGGATTTTTCTGATCTTTGATTATTTTTTCTATTTTTAACGCCAATTGAGCTTCAGTTAATCCAAAAAGACGGATAATTCTCGAAACTAATTTCTGTTCATCCAGCACATTGTCAACTATCACTTGAGTTAAATGATTTTCCACCATTGGCTCTAATTCATCTGGTGGTCCAGGAAGCAATATATATGAATGGTCTCCTTTTTTAAAGAACATACCAACAGCTAGTCCCGTATCGTTAGGTAAAGGTGTGGCTCCCATCAACATCAATGCTTGTAGCTGATTATTCTCTGGCATTTCAAAATCAGAATTTTTATGATACGTAATAATTTTATTTTGAGTTTCTTCATGTAAAACTAACTCTACATCAAGATGTTCTGACAATACTTTTTTTGTAATATCATCTTCGGTTGGACCTAACCCTCCCGAAAATATAATCATATCAGATCTTGACTCGGCTGTTTCTATCACCTCTATTAACCGTTCAGCATTATCCCCCACAGTTACATGATGATAAACATCTATACTGAGCAATGCTAGCTTTTTTGCTATATACGCTGCGTTTGTATTAATCACTTGTCCGAGTAACAATTCTGTTCCTATTGATATAATTTCAGCTCTCACTATTTAACCTCCTACTTTATATATACTTACAATCTATTGAACAATTCATTTTAAATTTACAGTATAATCATTTTAACATATGAATTTCTTTACTACTGTGATTTTGATTATAAAAAAACAGGTAGCTCAATTGAGTTACCTGCTTTGTATCATTATCAACTACTAAATGTTCCTTTGAAAAAATGCCTAGCGTTATAAAAATAGTCAACTCCAGAATAGATCGTAAAGATAAGACTAATATAAAGAAGAATCGTTGCAACGGGAACCCCAGTTAAATTGAAAGGGAAATTGTCGATCAGCAACAATATAATTGCAAACATTTGTGCATTGGTTTTGACTTTTCCGGGCCAAGATGCAGCCAGAACTGTTCCACCCTGTTCTACTAAAAGCAATCTTAAGCCTGTGACGGCCAATTCTCTACATACGATAACAGCAATGACCCAAGCTGGAGCAAGTTCTAACTGAATTAGTAAAATGAAAGCTGTCATTACTAGCATTTTGTCAGCAAGTGGATCTGCAAACTTACCGAAATTGGAAACGATATTCATTTTCCGGGCCAAGTATCCATCTAACCAGTCTGTAATACTTGCTAGTGAAAATATAATTGCAGCTAAGAATAAATGCATTTCAACAGTTGATCCAAGTAATTCAATAGTACCGAGATCATAAGGAAGCAACACCAGTATGATAAAAATCGGAATCATAACAATTCTTAATAAAGTTAATTTGTTAGGTAAATTCATTATTTCCTCCTACGCATTCAAATGAAAAACCAGAGATCTGTCATCACTACAACCTCTGGTCTTTAACATAGTAGAACAGCGATTTCTTTCAATTACTCAAATTCAAATATCAGTTCTTGTCTTACAGCATTTGCTGATTCTTCTGCGTAAGAAACACCTTGGTCATTTAATCGAACTGAAGTTACTGCTGCATTACCAATGACTACTGTAACATTAGAAATATCTTGACCAAATTCTGAAGAAAGTGAATTACCATCCGCTAGCAAGGACTCGTCGATAAGTGTACCATCTACTGTTACACTTACCCAGGATTCTCCGCCTTCAGCGGTTAATGTAAGTTGTTGTTCTGCAGGTTTAGTACCACTTACCGTAAAGTTCGTTGTTCCACCAGTGCTAGAACTTTGAGTAACATTAAATTCCTCTTCAGCAGGTTCTTCTTCTTGAGGTTCTTCCTCAGTTGACTCTTCTTCTTGGTTTTCTTCTTCAGTCGCCTGTTCTGAATCAGTACCCTCATCGGTTTCACTGTCTAGGTCCACATCATCGTTACTACCGACTTCTACATCTTGATCTTCAGTAATTCCATCCTGAATTACCGGTGTATCACTATTATCATCGGCTCCTTTGAAGACTGCCCAGTAAAAGACTACTGCAATGGCCAATACTAAAAGAATAATCAGAATGGTTGGTAAACTGTCTTGTATCGTATCAACAATACTACTGCTTTTGGGTTTAGTCCTCGTTTGAGTTGTCCTAACTTTTTCAGAATATTCTTCATTTTTAGCTTTCGGGATATCAGAATGATTTTTTAAAAGCTGTTCTCCATCCAAACCTACAGTATCAGCATACTGTTTAATAAATGCTCTTGCATAGAAATTTCCAGGTAGTACTTCAAGATTACCTTCCTCAACAGCGATTAAATATCTTTTCTGAATTTTTGTCATTTGTTGTAAATCATCAAGTGTATAACCTTTGGCTTTTCTAGCTTCTTTAAGCTTTTCGCCTACTTCATTCAATCTTTGTCACCTGCCCTAAAGTATTTCTTTATAACGGATACTCGATTAGTCTTGCTTGAATTTAATCTTTTATTGTTTTCATATATTTGCACTCTAGATATTGATTACATCGTTACCGAATTAATTAATACTAGTAGAAATAAAACATTGGGTAACGTATCATTTCTAAAAGTATACCATATGAAAAACTTTGAGTATAGGGTGATTATTCTTACAAAACATGATAAATCTTAAGATTTTATTAGGATAGAGAAGGAGTATATTTCATTAATCAGGATAGATTATTTAAGTTTTGGAGTCACTCGAAATTCTGACATGTTTTCACTATTGATATATTGCATTGCAACTTTTTTGATATCTTCTAATTCTATTGATTCCATAAGATGAATAATATCAAAAACTGTTACATCTTCAAATTGAACATCATTAAACTGGTGAGCAATAAATTCTAATGAATTAAAAGATTGAAGAGACTCTCCAATACTTCTTTTTTTTACGATCTCAAAATGTTTTTCATTTAAATCAGGACTTTCTGAAGCTTTTAAAAGTAAATTTTTTAAAATGCTAATCAATTGATCAGGCTCTTTGGTATCTCCACCTACACTTAAATGATCTATCTCTCTTTCAAACGTATACTCATAATTGAAGCTATCATCTATAAGCCCTTCATCATACAACTTCAGATAAGTCGAAGAGGTTTCTCCAAATAACAGTTTTAGTAAAAATTCTACGCTTATTAGTTGTCTTAATGCAGCAGCACCTTTCAATTTATTTTTTTTACCTTTTATTCCAACTAATACTTTTGGTTTATTTACAGGTAATTTAATTTCCCCTGATGGAATCACTTTAGTATTCTCTTCACTTGGGTACCTTCTTTTAATTTCTTTAGCTTCTTCAAACTGTTTTAGATTCTGATTTTTCCTGATCCATTCAATAGTTTGTTCTATTTCAAAATTACCCGTTACAAACAGCTGCATATTACTGGGATGATAAAAAGTATGATAATTTTCATATAGAAGTTCTGCAGTAATATCTTCTATACTTTCAATTGTTCCTGCAATGTCAATACTGGCTGGATGATTTGGATACAGATTTTCTAACAAGCCAAACAATACTCGCCATTCAGGAAGATCATCATACATTTGAATTTCCTGTCTAATAATACCTTTTTCTTTATTAACTGACTTATTAGTAAAATAAGGTTTCTGTACAAAATCAAGTAACGTTTCTAAGTTTTCTTTGAAATGACTTGTACTTGAAAATAAATAAGCAGTTTTTGTAAAACTAGTAAAAGCATTAGCAGAAGCACCTAATTTTGAAAAATCATCAAATACATCGCCATGTTTTTTTTCAAACATTTTGTGTTCAAGAAAGTGAGCAATTCCATCAGGCATTTTCTTGAAGTCAGTTTCTCCTATAGGAATAAATTGCTGATCGATAGATCCAAAGTTTGTACTGAAAAGTGCATAAGTTTTATAAAAATCAATTTTAGGTAGAAGAATAACAGTAAGTCCATTCGGCAAAATTTCTTTATAGATCGTTTCGTTCAGTTGTGCATACTCGATTTTTTCCAACTCAATCTTCCTTCCCAATTAATAAAAATTCAGCTCTTAACTGTACCCTTTTTGCCGTATCCATAATTTCTGCTTTTGTTACAGACTCGATTTTTTTTATCCATTCTTCAATTCTTATTTGCGGCTCTCTTGTTATCTTGCTAGCATAGGCTCTTTCAATCATACTATTTGCACTGTCTTCAGATTGATATAAAGAATTTTTCAGCAACTCTTTTGTTTGCTGCACAGATTCGTCATTAAAGTCTCCTTGCCTTAATGCATTTAATTCTTTTAAAATAATTTCCCCTACATGTGTTGCTTCTTTTTGATCAATTCCAGAATAAACAAACATAGATCCAGTAAATGTATCGATCCCACTTGAAATAGTATAAGCTAAACTTTCCTTCTCTCTTACATTCATAAAGAGTTTAGAATGAGGATAGCCTCCAAATAGCCCGTTAAATATCTGTCCAGCATAATAATTATTTTGATGATAAAAAATATTCGTATTGAACGCTAAATTATACCTAGCTTGTGTTAGGTCTTGTTTTTCTACCTTTCTTTTAACTTCAGTACTTTCTTTTAATTCATAAAAAGCTTTTTGTGGAAAAATCTCTCGATCATTAAATTTGAACAACTTAAACGTATCGATAATATTCTCTTCAACAATATCACCTAGCACAAAAATATCAATCTCATTTTCTGATAGCATCTTTTCATACGTCTTATAAAGACCTTCTGGAGTTATCGATTCCAGGTCTTTCTCTCTACCGAAAGACGGAATTCTTTGCTCTTCTGTATCAAAGTATAGCTCATTTAACGCAATAGTCGAGTAGTCTTGTTTATCATCATATATTGCTTCATATTCATCTCTTAAATTTTCTATTTCTCTCTTAAAAGTCTCATTATGAAAAGCTCCGTGATAAACGTTTGGATAGTAAAGTATATTTTCTAAAAAAGCAATTGCTTTTTTTAATATGCCTTCTTCCTTTAAATATTTATCATTTACAACAGTCAAACCTACTGAAACAATATGATACTGACCTTTTTTTGAAACGCTGGTAGACAAACGTGCCCCATATAGTTCAGAAAGTGTATTTCTAAAATCAGTCTGAGTAGGATAATGGCGACTGTTAGTATTGATCAGATTAGAAATCAATGTCCTTTTAGTAATTTGATCCGCTTTTAGCATTTCTTTAAATTTAATAGTTATAGTAACTGTCTTGAATTTTTCTGATGGCATTACATGCAATTGCACACCACTCGCTAAATCAGTTTGCATAATTTCACTCCTGCATATTTTCTAATATTTATTATAATTAACATTTTAAAGAATAAAATAAAGAGGCTAGAACTGCATCGCTCTAGCCTCTGATCATTTAAATATGATTTTCTAGAAAAGTAATCCTTTTAGTTGGTCTGCTTTATCTAAATGTTCCCATGGTAAATCAATGTCAGTACGTCCAAAGTGACCATAAGCAGCTGTTTGTCTATAGATTGGTCTTTGAAGATTCAGCATTTTGATAATACCAGCTGGTCTAAGATCAAAAACTTGACGAATAGCTTCTATAATTTTTTCATCAGCAATTTTACTAGTATTAAATGTGTCAACCGCAATTGAAACAGGTTGGGCCACACCAATAGCATATGCAAGCTGTACTTCTACTTTATCTGCAATACCAGCAGCAACAAGATTTTTAGCAATATAGCGTGCTGCATAACTTGCTGAACGATCCACTTTAGTAGCATCTTTTCCAGAAAATGCTCCACCACCATGTCTCGCATATCCACCATACGTATCTACAATAATCTTACGACCTGTTAGTCCAGCATCTCCTTGAGGTCCTCCAACCACAAATCTACCTGTTGGATTAATGTAATACTTAGTATCTGCATCTAACCATTTAGAAGGAATTACTTCTTCAATAACATGTTTAATCACATCATTTTTCAATGTATCATAATCGACTTTTGGAGAGTGTTGTGTACTGACTACAATAGTATCAATACGTTTAGGTTTATCTTGATCATCGTATTCAACAGTAACTTGAGCTTTTGCATCGGGTCTTAAATATTTTAAAATCTTTTCTTTTCTGACCTGTGCGATTCTTCTAGTCAATTTATGACTTAATGAAATAGGTAAAGGCATTAATTCCGGCGTTTCGTTTGAAGCGAATCCAAACATTAACCCTTGATCTCCAGCGCCAATTTTATCTAATTCATCACTTCCAACAGATGCTTTAGATTCAGCAGAATCATCTACACCTATTGAAATATCTGGTGACTGGTCATCAATAGATACTAGTACTGCACAAGTCTCAGCATCAAATCCATATTTAGCACGAGTATATCCAATCTCTTTAATTGTATCTCTAGCAATTTTTTGCATATCAACATAGGTATTTGTTCTGATCTCACCTGCTATCAAAACAAGTCCTGTGGTTACCATAGTCTCACACGCAACACGAGCATCAGGATCTTTTTCCAATATTGCATCTAAAACTGCATCACTTATTTGATCAGCAATTTTATCAGGATGTCCTTCAGAAACGGATTCCGAAGTAAATAATTTTCTTTCTACCATTTGTTGTATTCCCCCTGTTTCAGTATCGGTTACAAGGCTTCCGACCTGGTCTGTGGCCGTCCTATCGGGAATTCATTGTAAACCTATACTAGTTTACCACATAATTTTGAAACATTCATTCTCATTTTTAGAATGTTTCAAATAGTCTACTGGAATTATGGTATGATTAGGCAAAAGACCATAAAAGGATGAAAGAAATTGAAACTAAATTTATTAACTTTTACTAAAAACCCCATGTTTTTATACTTTATTTTTCCAAGTTTTTATTTATTATTTGGAACGATTTACGCAATTCCATTTTCAACTTTAAATATTATTTCTTTTTTTCTTCTCTACTTATTTGTTTTATTAAATCAAGTGGTTGAAACTAATTTCAGAAATTATTTTATATTAAAAAAGAAACTTTCAATAAGAAACGTTTGGATTTTAGAAGTATTTATTATATTGAGTCTGTTGTATTTCATAACAATACATTCTTTTGTATCAGGATTATTATTGCTTTGTTACGTTATTATGGTTCAAGGTAAATACTTATTCATTCATTATGACCTAGATTTATTAGCAATTTCTTTGATAACGCTATTTAAAAGCTTGTTATTAAATACTTTTGGATTTTATATTCATACAGGATTTATTTCTATTGCTATAATTCCCTACTTACTTCCACTAATCATACCGATATTTTTATACGAGTATTATACCTGGAATAAAGTAATTACTAATAATCTAAAATATCTTATAGCTTTTTTTGCATATTTAATAATAATTACTTTAACTTGGACTATTTTTTCGTGGTGGAGCTTACTTTTATTCCTATCTACATTTTTTCTTCCATTATTTATCTTAAATAACAGAAGACGTTCCACTTTATATTTCAGCACAATCTTTACAATGAACTACTTGACTCTATTCTTGATTTTCAACTTAATCAGCCTATAATTTTATTAATCGAAAAATACTACTATTTAGTGCTGGTAAGATTTTTCAGCACTATTTTCCGCTCTAACTTGTTGGATATCAACCTCAGTTTCTTGGTTCTATAATATATGACGTTGGTGAGAAATCACTGGCGTCTTTTTTTGTCTCAGAAAATAGAAAACAAGTGAGTTCTCCTGTAGAATAATAGTCGACGAAACCAAATATCCATAGGAGGAACTCACTTGCCTACATCAAATGATATGCAAAATGTACTAGATATTCAAGACAAAAATATGATTTTCGAAGATAATTGCGTGTCTTACGGCATACATAAACAAAAGAAATGTAAATTTATAGACTGCACTCTGACTTATATTCCTACGAAATGTAAAAAATGTCAGGAACCAAATAGAAACTTCTCCATCTATAAAAATGGGCCCCAGACTTCTAGAATCACTTTACCAATGTCTGACATTTATCCGACCTATCTCAGAGTGAAAAAGCAGCGGTTCAAGTGTACGTCTTGTGAAGCAACATTTACTGCGGAAACACCGATTGTAAAAGAGGCGTGTTTTATCTCTAATTTTATCAAAGCAGAAATACTGGCGAAGTCAGCTGATGCTCGTTCGATCAAGAGCTTGGCAGAAGAGACGAATGTCTCTTCCACAACGATTCAAAGAATCATCAATGAACAGGTGAAGTATTATCGACCTTACTATCATTCATTGCCGGAGAACTTGTCTTTTGATGAGTTTAAGTATGGAAATGGGCAAATGGCTTTTGAGTATATTGATGTCGTAACAGGAACGATACTAGATATTTTAGAAAGCAAAGATACTCGTACAATCAAAGATCACTTCTGTTCTCGATACAGCCAAAACCAGAGAAATCAGGTCAAAACGATTACGACAGACATGAATGCCAGTTACGTCAGCTTCATCCCTGAATTGTTTCCGAACGCTGATATCATTATTGATCGATTTCATATCGTTCAGCTCGTGAACCGAGCGATGAACAAAACACGCGTAAAAGTCATGAATCGACTTCGAACGTCCAATGGAGAAGACCAAAAGAAGTATAGACGACTAAAACGCTTCTGGAAGAAACTACTGAAGAAAGAGTCCGAGTTGTCTTATACTACGTATCAATACTTTCCCATGTTCGGACAGCGTCTGGAATCAGCAATCGTTTCTGAGATGTTGGCGTACGATCCAGAACTAAAAGCAACTTATACAATGTATCAAGCTATTCTTAAAGCCGTCGAACACAATGACTCAAAAGAGTTAAGAACTGTTTTAGATCAACCAGCTTCTCCTGAACTATCTGGATACATGAAAACTAGTTTAAAGACGTTGAGCGCTCATTTTCTTTATATCCAAAATACCTTCTATTATCCTTATAACAATGGAAAGATAGAGGGAATCAATAACAAAATCAAGGTATTAAACAGAGTAGCCTATGGCTATGGGAACTTTATTCACTATAAAAATCGCATTATCCTGCACTTCAATTTAAAACCAATCAGAAATAAAATCAAAATGATAGAAAAAGAAAGAGAACATACAGCAGCGTAAGCTCGTTGTACATCCTCTTCCAAAATCTATTATTGTTTGACTTTATTCTCTACCAACGTTGTTTCCTAGGTGCAGTCAAGTCATAACTCTTATTAATTTATATCTGTATCAAGTTGACACCTATTAAGTTACCTTTTTACATACTAAATAAACCTAGCGGTTATGCTTTTTTTTTACAAGCTAGGCATGTATACTATTAATATAAAGATTAGCTATGTGGGGACTTAGCATAATCATATAACTCATTTTTATTAACTAAATAATGAGTAACTTTTAACAGCTTGTTCATGCAAGCTATTACAGCAACTTTATCTCTTTTGGAGTAAGGTTGTTTTTTTAATTTATAATAGTAATCAACAATATGGTTGGGTGCAGTTTTTTGAGTTTTTAACATATTTCGAATAGTAAAAAATAATATCTTTCTAGCGCGGGCATTCCCACGTTTATTTATTCGGTCTTTCTTTCTCATCGTTCCAGATTGATGAGTGCGTATATCAATTCCAACATAAGCGTTCAACTGATTTGAAGTAGAAAATCGTCTGATATCCCCTAATTCAGAAATAATTAACGCGGCCGTTAGAGGGCCTATCCCAGGAATACTAACTAATACTGAAAATTCATTAAGCTTTTTTGACTGTTCAATCATTTTTTTAGATAATCGTTCTTTTGTATCAAATAACTGTTGTATCTGCTTAATTCTGTATTGAACTTTAGTTACTAAAAAATGATCTTTATCTACTGCTGGATAAGATACATCTGCTAAATGAATTAGTTGATCTGCTTTCAGTAGAGCTTCTTCTTTTGAGATATTTTTTTTAGTGCTTGCGAGAATTATATTTTTTATCCTTGTTTTACTTAACTCTTTAATATATGCAGGATGAGGAAAACGCTCAATAATATTTAATGCATATTTAGATAGGTTACTAGAATACAGCGTCTCTATCTCTGGAAAACACTGTTGGAGAACGGCGTGAAGTTGTACTCTTTGTTTTATTAGATTAGCGTGAACCTCATCATACAAAATAGATACTTCATGTATCTCTGAATAGATTGAGGTCTGATGATTCTTTTTTTCACGATCAAAACGATAATGTGACTGTGCTAATTTATGTGCATCTACTTTATCTGTTTTATTGCCACGCAAACCATCGGTTTGTTTTTTAGCTAATAATGGGTTTAGGATACAATACGAAATCCGCTCAGTCTTAAAAAAAGACTCAATCTGTTTAGAATAAACACCTGTAGCTTCAAAAACTACTTCAGTAGTTTCTTTACAAAGCTGGCTTTTAAGTTGGTTAAACCCTTCTTGATTGTGCTTAATTTCCCATTCTGCAACACACAATTCTTCTTCATAAATAACAACATAACTTTTTCCTTTACTTACATCTAAAGCCATGACTCTCATTTATTTTCGCTCCTTTCTATATTAAATTGAAGTACTCCACTATGCCTTAACGATTCCACTTTCCTATAGACGATCTCAAAGGACCAACATACTTCAAACTAATTCAATCAAGGATAGTGAAGGGGCCAGTTTGACATGCAGACTCATGGTCTTCTAACGTTGACGGCCTCATCTTCACCTCTACTATATAAAAAAATAGTAGTGCATATCCACCGTCGTGGATATTACACTACTAATCTTAGTATGTTTGACATAGAACCTAAAATTATTGAATTAAGTAAATAAAAAGAAGCTGATAACTTCAGCTTCTTTCTTTTCTATCTATGTTCTTAGAGGGAATCACTATTTAAAAACTACTTTATTTGTTCTTTCAAATGTCTAAATATGCACCCTGTTCTACTAATTTTTGTTGTACTTCTTTTATATCTATATCTCTAACGGATACATTATTAGCAGCTGATAATGCAGCTGCTATCCCTAATGCATGCCCTACAGCTCCTACAGTTGGTGTTGTACGAATAGCTGATTGAGCTTCAAAAGTAGCCGAAACTGCTCGACCAGATACAATTAAATTGTCTATTTCATTTGTCACTGAAATGCTATAAGGAATGTTATACGTGTCTCCCCATTGTGGTTTATTACTTTCAGTACCTTCGCCATCTGGACTATGAATATCTACAGGATATCCACAATGAGCAATCGTATCCTTAAATTTTTTCTTTTCTAGCAAATCTTTTAGTGTTAATGTGTAGACTCCTTTAATTTGTCTTGAGCTTCTAATTCCAACTGTTGGACCAGTTGAGATCGTCATGCTATTCTCAAATCCAGGAATATACTTTTTCAAGAACTGTTCTAATTCTCTACACTGTTTTCTTCCAATAAACTCTGCTTCACTATAGTCCCACGGATCAGTTGGATCTAAATCAATAATCCGTGTGGTATTCATTATCACTTCACCTTTATTGTTTGTCTCGAAAAATAAAATATCTTCTCTAGGAATCGAAATTTCTCCCCGTTTTTTTGCTTCATCAAACAATTTAGTAAATCCAGCAATGGAGAGTCTATCACCCTTGTCTAAAATAGACATATCTGTATATCTTGGAAATTCTTCAGGATGATTTCTTGCATATTCTTTAACTTTTTCAATATCCACATTAATGACACGCATCGTTAAGGTCATTGGTTGATTTTTAGAGTCACTATCTCTTCCTTTTTTCAAAGGTATGCCTGCTGAAGCTGCTACAATCGCATCTCCTGTAGCATCAACAAAAACTTTTGCATCTAACTCTAGTAGTTGTCCTTTACAATACACTTTTATAGATTGTATATTTTTATCTTTCTTCACTGCTTCTACAAACTGGGCGTGATAAAGAGGTTTTCCTCCACTTTCAACAAGCATAAGCTCTAATTCATGCTTCATAGCTTCCGCATCAAAAGGAGTTACTGTGTACGTAAATCCTGTTGTATCAAAGATATGACCAGGGGATTTCTTCTGTTCTTTTAACCTTGTGATTAATTCATCTGCGATACCTTGAACAACTTGTTTATCTCCCGCATGAAAAGTCATCATTGGTCCTACTCCATTAGAAGTTAATGATCCTCCAAAAAAAGCACCATTTTCAATAACTAACGTTTTTGCTCCAGAGCGTGCTGCTGCTATACCAGTAATACTTCCTGAAAATCCTCCACCTAATACAATTACATCAAACATTTTTACACGTCCTTTTTAAAAATTTATACTCTTAACTCAAATACTTCTTTAGCTATTTCAGCATCCAATTCTCCCTTTGATTCTAAGAAAACAAGGTCTAGTATAGTAGGAAAATACGGAAATTCTGTTAATTCCTTCGCAAAAGCATGACAAGCAATCTCTGAACACTGCTTAATATATTTCTTTTTTCTGTTTCCAAAAAGTGTAGGAATCTCAATAGGCTTCAACTGCTTTTCCACTGGAGAATGAATGTTATATTCTAAAAAATGGTGAAATTCATGTGCGAGATGAACATCTTCGATATCTGATTGCTCTACCTTATTTGAACATCTATTTGATTGATTCCAAGCTGCTGTTAATGCTTCCAAAGACTTTGTGTATAACACTACTTCATTTTTATTTTTCTTCTTAACAAACTCAGCTCTGAGTTGAAAGTTCATGATCATATTCGCTTTATCACTATACGATAGAGTAATGTCAAACTCTTTATATAAACTTTTTATTTTTTTATCTTTAAATGGCTTTGCAGCATTCTTCCCTATATTTATAGCATTTTCTATATAGTAGTCATATTGACTTCGTGGAATTTTTTCAAACAAGAGATCTCTTCTTAATTCTGCTAAAGCTAGAATTTGGTCTTCCATTTTTCCCCCATCTCTCCTCTTATTTGTAACATACTGCCAAAATAGGAATATCCTCATTTACCATATCTAATTCCAGATCTGCCAATGAAAGGATTTGTTCTTTCGATTGTAGCCCAGTTAAATCTAACATTTTCTCTTTAAAGAAAAGATAGACTTTAGGTGGGGTAGCATTTGCATCAGAATAAATCGTGTGCTCATCAATAAACTCTTCAAAAATCTCTAAAGATTGCTTATTGAACTCTTGAAAATATCCATTTTGTGCCTTTAATCTAACAATTCCTTCTCTATCTAGTACTGCAATAGCCGAATTTTTGCTTTTCATTAATCCGAATAATTTTTTCTTCTCTTGTTTGCTTTCAAAAACATGCCACCGATTAGCAGAAGCTAACTTCCTTACCACTCCATTCTCATGTCCTAATGAGTCAGTGACAACTTTCTCCATTGCCTCTACAGACATTTCCTTAGAAGTTAAATCCTTTGTTCGAAGCTCTGTTGAACCTGTAGCAATCGCACGTAAAATATTTTTCTGAGCATCTACTTCAATTGAAATATCCACTGTTTCTTCGTTTGCACCAGATTTGACAATTTTATCAAAGATATCTGCTCGAATTTGTTTGATATCTTGTTCTGTAGGGTTAATAACTGAACGCTCCATTTGTTCACGAACCATCGCTAGTGCTACACCAATTGTTGAAATATACGGCGCATTCTTAGCGATTTGGAATTTCATATCAAGAAACTCTGCTAACGCAGGAGTCACAACTGAGGCACTTCCACCACCCCCTACTAATACGGAGAAGTCTTTATTCAAATCATACTCTTGGATTAATGCGTCTACAATCCGTTGAACTTTTTTCAATGCAACATTCATTACTTCTCTTGCTGCGTCTTTTGCTGTCACTCCTAAATGGTTTCCTAAAGCCTCCCAAGCCTTCTTATTCGCTTGTTCATTTCCATGAGCATAATCTTCTTCCGGGACATAGCCTAAAAGATTTGCAGCACCTGCTAGTGTATAGGCATACTGTGTATGGCCAGCATTCTCCACTACCACATAATGATTTGAATCGTCTGATAGAGGAGAAATATATTCAATAGAAAGGTCTCCTTCCATTTCAGTATCAGATGCAAAACATTCATATGCTTTGTCCGCAATGTGGGCACTCCTTGGGCCAACATCGGTGATCTTTCCTTCTTCCACAATGACCATGCTTCCACCAGCAATACCTAGTGTACGAACATCCAATGAAGTCACATAGGTTTTATGTCCTCCGACTTCCGCATTTTTTAGCATGACACTTCCGTTTTTAATAACAGAAATATCTATACTGGTTCCTCCGACTTCAAAAAATATTCCATCTGAGATTTTCTCATACATTAAAGCACCAGCTACACCTGCGGCTAAGCCTGATAACATAGTCAATATTGGTCTTTTACGTACTTCATTTACATTCATTACTCCTCCATCGCAACGCATAATCATGAGCGAGGAATCAATTCCAGAGGATTTGACAGATTGATCAGTCATTTCAGCAGTTTCCAGCATCTTAGGAATTAAACTTGCATTTACTACCGCCGTTCTTGTTCGCATTTTCAGCCCATATAGCTCACTGATCTCATAGCCACCTGTAGCATATAACCCCCTCTCATGAGCTTTTTTTACAATTGATCTCTCTTTTGTTGGATCTTCTATGCTATAAGATTCAGTAGCAACAATTACTTCTGATTCTTTTTTTATTAACTCGTCCAATCCTTCTTCCATTCGTTTTTCTGACAACTCATTGGAATCACAAAAATAATGTTCTGTTCTTAAGTATCTATTATCTGCCAGCTCAATATTTCCAGGATTAGTATCTTTTATCGCTCCTCTTTTATCTATACCTGTTGATAAAGCAAAGACTCCAACTTTAGCAACATCTCCTTCTAGTAAAGCATTTGTTGCTTGTGTTGTCCCATGCGAAATGAAGGTAACGTCTTCTGGCTTAATGTTATTTTCTTTCATTAACTCTTTCAAAATAATAACAATCCCTTTAGATACACCTTCTTTTGCATTATGTGTAGTAGGAATCTTTAATTTACCTATAATCTCATACGAATCATTATCAATGGCTACAGCATCCGTATAAGTTCCTCCTACATCAATTCCAATTCTTACTTTTGACATCTTAAACATCCCTTTTTTAATCTAATATACTAGGAAAGCTCCAACAATCATTGATATAAAGACAGTGACAATCATCCATATAATCGTCTTTCTTAAAATAATATTTACATCAACCTTTGTAAAATCTGCTACCCAAACGTTATGAGAATTAGTCGGATCAGATACAGCTTGCAGGTTGGATAGATTTCGTAATGCTACCATTGCTCCTAATGGACTTAAGCCAGAGGAAACCAACAATGCAGCTATTCCGCTTCCAAGCCCAAAAACATTTAATGGACCACGATAGATAGCTAATGGAGAAAGAATAGTAAATAACAAAACATATCCCATTATCCCCGATGGAATAATCATTTCAATAAACGGTGAGAGAACAGCTGAAACTTCGGGAGACATGACAGCGTTTAATAACATTCCAATTCCAATCATTAAGGCCACTGCGCCAGCAACTTCTTGAATACCTTCCACAAATGAACTAGAAACGATTTGTAACGGTCTCTTAGGAGTAGTAAGCAGCAACGTAACAATTATCCCAATAATAATTGCTGCTACAACATCCATTGAAAAAATAAAGGCTAATAGAACTGGAAAAACAGGACTAATTAGGGCAATAGTACGAACGTTGTTATCATTTTTATTTGAGAAATCATTATTCATTGCCCATGTTTTTCTTACACTCCCTTGCCATCTGATAGATAGAACAATCATTACTATTCCAATAACAATAAGAGGAAATGCACTTACCCAAGTATATCTAGCAATCTCATTTATAGGTAAACCTAAGACATCTATATATACCGCCCAATTAGAAACATTAAACAAGACTCCAACTCCATTGGATAATAAGAGAACTAACGCCGCTGTATATGGTGCAACTCCAGTTGTTAACATGATTGGAATCATTATTGTACCAATCAAAATTACCATTCCTAATCCACTGGAAGCTGAAATAACAACAGATCCTACTGCAAAAAAGATTAGCGCAATAAGTATAGGTTTATCACCAGCTGTTTCTGCAGCTTTTCTAATAATTCCTTTTGTTACACCTACTTTATTTAATACCTGTCCAAAAATCGAACCAAAAATAACACCTGCAATTGCAGTAGATAACCTCATGGATCCTTCACCTAAGATTGTTCCCACAATAGAAACCTCTTCAAGATCATTACTCATGATAGGAACACCTGCTATTAATCCAAATAATATAGCCATAATTGGTAAAGCAATAATAGTTGGAAGTTTTCTTTGCATCATAAGTACAACAAAGAAAATAAATGTTGCTAATATCCCAATTGCTTGGAAAATAATAACTGTTGACATTCTTTTCACTCCTAATAAATTATTTAATTCACCTAGATTGTAGCACTAACAGAATACGCTTTCAACTATTTTTTTCATATTTATTGTAAATATTGAAATTTTTTTTCAAACAATAGTAAAATATCGCCCTGTGTTGGAAGTGAAAAAAAGAGGAATTTAGTGTATTATTAAAATAATAAGCCTTCACTGTGAAAGGAAGTTTCAAATGAATTTATATCAACAGAATATTTTTACAAGAATCACCTCTAACCGGCCAAACTTAACAGCAGCAGAAAATGAAATTGCAAATTATATACTTGAATATCCAAAAGATGCTTCGGAAAGTACAATTACTTCTTTATCAAAAAAAATCGGTGTTTCAGAAGCTAGTATTAATCGTTTTTGTAAAAAAATTGGATTTAACGGATTCAACGATTTTAAAATAGCAGTCGCTCAAGACAGTTATTACAGAAAGATGCAAGACAAAAAACGAGCAGCTTCTTCAATTAATTTTTCAGAAACTTTAAGCTTTGACTATACTGAATTAATTAATATTACGAGTGAAAACGTTGAAGAAAATTTACTAAAAGAATTAGCCAATGAAATGACTACAGCTACTAATATCTATTTAATTGCTTTTTCTGAAGCTCATACTGTAGCTATTCATATGCATTATCAATTATTAATGCTGAGTATTCCTTCTATGGTTATTAATGATATGAGCTTGTTAAAGCTTATCGTTAACAAAAGTAATAAAAATGATCTCTTCTTTATCATCGCTGAAACCGGAAATACAAAGGAACTAAACAAATTAATTGAACAAGCAAAACAAAACGAACCAAAAATTTATATATTGACTAGTTATGAAAATACTAATCTTACAAAACTAGCTACTGACTCAATTATCATTCCGAATCGTTTATCAATAAACCAATCCTCATTAATATCAAGTTATATCTCATATATATTTGTAGCTGATTTGATCATAGGAACGATTATTAAATCCGATGTAAAATACGTTAGAGAAAAACTTGAAAACGAAGGTATAATTACACGTTCAGACTACTATCCATATGAATATTAATGTATTAGCTTCATAAATATAAGTTCATAGAAAACTAGTTAAATGATTTCGTTTTTACAAGAGTTGATTTAACTAGTTTTATGAAATAACCTGTTTGCCAAAGTGAAGTGAATAAAATAATCAAGCAAATAAGCTTGTTACAACGATACAAGAACGCAACAGGTATTACTCTAGAACAGTATGGACTTTACCGTTTGCTTCTAAGATAAAAGAGGATATGTTTGATAAACTCGACACCATTTTAGAAGATCACCAGCACTTTAAAAAAGTTCGTCCAGTGTTATTTTAGGAATATGAAGAATATTTAGGGTTTTAAATAAGAAATAATGAGTCATCTTTTTGCAGTTATTTTTTAAACTTAATTCTAAAAATCTAACAGATTGTGAAGTGAACTATGACTAAAAGAAAAGTAACTTTCTTGTTACTTCTAGCTTATTCAGTTCCATTTGCATTTTTAGCAATGAATGGAGACTTAAGATCACATACAATGATGTATTATGGCTTCATGACTGTTTCTCTTATTCTTCTTAGTTTGATTACTGCTAAAAAAAGCAATGTACGAATCATTGTTTTTGGAAACATTTTAAGCTTTCTATCCTCTTATATTTTTATTCTCCTGACTGATATCTTACAAGATCAGTGGTATTTTGCACCTTTTTCAGCAGTAGGTTTACTAATCTTTTTAACGATACTGAGTCTTCTTTTACAGTTCATTATTGCACTATTGGCTCGAAATTTCATGAATGTTTGATAACCTACTCTTACTATCCCTTTGACTGATTGATTGCTAATCTGGTTTATGAACGATATTACAAATGAAAGGACATTAAAATCAATGGAATATCCGTTACATCTGATGGCTGAAGTAAAGGAAAAGAATAAATTTCATCAGTTAGAAGGATTTTTGTCTGGAAAGGGGCCGACGAATGCACCTTTGATGCTGGTTGGAGAAGCACCAGGCAAAACAGAAATCATTACGAAAGTACCTTTCAGTGGACAAGCTGGTAAGGAATTAGACAATGAACTTGCGAAAGTAAGTCTTTCACGAGAAGATCTCTACATCACAAGCGTTGTGAGAAGTAGACCATATCGCATTAAAAAGCGAATAAATAAGAAGACCGGATATATTGAAGAAAGTCGACCGAATCGAACTCCTACTAAAGCTGAAGTAAAAGCATTTGCTCCTTTAATTGATTTTGAAATCCAGACAATTCAACCAAATATTATTGCTCCTATGGGAAATGTAGCTTTAAAACGTTTGTTGGGTAATCAATATACTGTTTCAAACTATCATGGGCAAATTCTTACACAGCCAATTTATCAAATTTCAGAAGATCGATCTATATACGAAAAAACAGACGAGAGTTATACGATTTTCCCAATTTATCATCCTGCAGCTATTCTTTATAACCGCTCTTTAAAAGAGGTAATTACAGAAGACTGGTATGCTTTGTTTCAACTTGTTAAAGAATACAATTAGGTAACGTTTCATTTTTCAAGTTGCATGAATGATAACAAGTTGATTAATGAATGGGATATATAAAATCAGATTCTAAAATGTAGTTTATCAATTATTTAAAAATAGGACTTACAAAAATATCATACATATATGAATGGAGGAATTTGGATGGGTGTTAAAATTAGGCGTAAAACTGGATTCATAGGAACAGCAACTAAGCTATCGATTAAAGTAGATGGAGAAAAAGTAGATAAAATTATTCCAAATGAATCGAAAGAAATTAAGTTACCAAAAAATAGGGCCACGATTCAAATTAAACATTTTGGAATGAAAAGCAATAAATTAGAAGTCAAAGATGGGCAACAGTTGGAAATCACAATAAAAGAATGGGCAAAATATGCTATGTTTCTACCGGTTATTTTGTCACCGCTAGTTGAGTCATTTATTGATTCATCATACAGATTACTTCCTACTATTCTTACATTTTCAATTTTTATAGCTATATTGAATATTGCGGACGAATAGAGCCACGTATGTGGAAAAAAGAGCCAACGAATGCATAACATAGAGCCACCTGTTGCGGGCGAAAAAGCCACTCCAATACTATAGCTAAATAAAAGAAACCTTCTGTATAATAATATTGCATGCCTAAGGGCATGACACTATATACAGGAGGTTTTTTAATGATTCAATACCGAAAGATTCTTGAATTATATTTCACTGATGTCTCCCAAAGGACCATTAGTACCAGTGTAGGAAGTTCGAGAAATACAATTTCAGATATCGTTAAACGGGCTGAGAAGCTCGGGTTAGAACGGTTAACTGATAATATGAACAATCACTGGCTTGAAGAATTTCTTTTTCCTGAGAAACAAGCGATTGAGAAAGGGTTCTTTCCACCTGACTGGGAAAAGATTCATAAGGAATTACAAAAGAAAAACGTAACATTAAAATTACTCCATATGGAGTATGACCAGCAGGCACGTGACGGCGGTAAAATTCCTTATGCTTACCGAACTTTTGCAGAAAATTATGGTAAGTATGCAAAGAAATACAAAGCAACAATGCCTATTCGAAGGAAACCAGGTGAAATTTTAGAGATCGATTGGGCTGGGTCAACGCTCTCTATTAATGATCGTTCAAACGGCGGAAATTTAACGGTCTATGTATTTGTGGCGACCTTTCCTTACAGTCAGTATAGTTATGTCGAAGGATTTTTGGATATGAAATCGGCCAACTGGTTAACAGGTCATATTCATGCGTTTGAATATTTTGGAGGGGTTCCTGACTCACTAGTTCCTGATAATTTAAAAACAGGGGTCTCTAAAGCTTTGCGTGGAGAACCAATTCTCAACGAAGCTTACCGTGAACTAGCAGATTACTATCAAACTGTTATCGTTCCCGGAAGAGTTCGGAGTCCAAAAGACAAAGCTAGTGTTGAAGGAACTGTTGGGTTCATTTCCAGACAAATCATAGCTGCTTTACGTCACTATCAATGTTTTGATCTTCGTGACTTGAATCAGCAAATCTTGAGTAAACTAAATGAACTCAATCAAGAAGCATTCCAAAAACGGCCGGGTTCAAGAAAAAAAGCGTTTGACGAAGAAGAGAAGTCCTACCTTCACCCCTTACGTCAAACACGCTTTAAGTTGTCGGAATGGAGAAGCGCAAAAGTTCAACCTAATTACCACATTCAAATCGAACGCATGTATTACTCCGTCCCCTACGAGTATATCCAGAGTGACGTTGATATTCGTCTCTCAAAGGATTTAATTGAAGTATACTTCAAAGACACTCGAATTGCATCCCACATGAGATTGTATGGAGAAATCGGTCAGTTTTCAACATTAACAGACCACATGCCAGATAATCATCGTCTTTATTTGGAACATACACCTGCAAATAGTCGAGAATGGGCAAAAACCATCGGCTCAAATATGGAAGAGTTTGTGGCCATTTTACTTAAGAATGGCTCTGAAAAAAAGGCATTGAATCAGTTAATGAGTTTACGTAGTCTGGAAAAAAGACATTCAAAAGAAAATATGGATCTCGCTGCTCAAAACCTACTGATCGCTTCTTCTAACCCTACGGTTAGTGTCTATAAAACAATACTTGCAAGAAATAAAAAACGTGAACACGCAAAAGATGATGGCTCACTATCGAAAATGGTTACGAATGAAAACTTTGGATTTGTACGTGGTGCAAATTACTTTGGAGGGAACCCCAAATGACAAATGAAGAAACGTTACGTAAGTTAACAGACATGAAAATGAGTGCAATGGCCGATTCGTATAAAGAGCAGATGAACAATCACGATTATCAGGATATGACGTTCGAAGAACGCTTTAATCTACTTGTAGATCATGAGTATTCTCGTCGTCAGACAAGCAAACTACAGCGATTGATTAATCAAGCCCAGTTCAATGAACCGTCCGCAGCAATTGAAGATATTGAATATCATCCTGACCGGCATTTGGATAAACACCTTATTCTCGAATTGGCCGCAGGGAACTATATTCAAAAACATTTAAATATCATATTAATGGGAGCATCTGGAAACGGTAAGACTTGGCTATCAAATGCCTTCGGCGTTCAAGCCTGTAGACAACAGTATAAAGTGAAATATGTTCGCCTACCAGAATTATTAGATGAGTTCATTTCAGCAAGAAATGAAGCAGACGGTAGCTTTCGCCGGTTGATAAAGAAGTATAAAAAAGTTGACTTACTCATCATTGATGAATGGCTACTAACCACCTTACCCGAGGAACATACCCTAACATTATTTGAGATTATCGAATCTCGGCTGAAGACATCTTCAACCATCTTCTGTTCACAGACAGCACCTGAAGGATGGTATGAGAAACTTGGGGAAGCGCTAGTAGCTGACGCAATTCTTGACCGTATCGTACATGATTCTTACACTGTTTTGATTGATGGTGAAGTTTCTATGCGTGAAAGACATGGACTGAAGGGTGTAAGATAATAGAGCAAGTCAGTAACCATAATTGAAAAACTCTAGATAAATGGAATCCGGCCACTGACAATTACATGTCAGTGGCCTTTTCTCCTCCGCATTAAGTGGATTTATTTCCCGCACTGACTGGCTCTAAACTCCGCATACGCGGCTCAATCTGTCCGCAATATTCATATATACTGTACACTAGATATTTATCACCTTAAACTATTACCAGCCTTACCAGACGAAATGTTGGTTGAAAATTAAAGATGCAAGCAACTGTATTCGTTTAAAAAAGTTTGAGTGAGATATTTAAACCTTTTATGGTGTAAAAATAGACTTCTATTAAAAAATCAACATGAAAGAATAAAACCTAATTTTTAAAAAGAGACTGGAAAATCTCCCAGCCTCTTTTTTGTCTTTCAAGTTATCTACTGTTCTTTTTTTACAATTTTTTCTTTATCAAAGATGTATAAAATTCAAGCCAAGTATTCCCTAAGCTTTCTTCCGAATACTTTGCTGCCGCTTGATTTGCTTTTTTTACATACTTTTTTAGTAATAACGGATTATCAGTACAATTATTTAATTTTTTATTCAAGCTGGATTTTATAATGAAGTTAGTCACCTGAGCTAACATACAAAAAACGCCATGTGAATTTCATGTTATATTGAAGTTACCACTAACTCTCAATAGACAGGATGAATTCACATGACGCACTCTAACGATAACACATTAGCACGTAAAGGAAAACACTTATCATACGCAGAGAGGGTTCAAATAGCTGTGTTGAAGCAGGAAGACTACTCCAATCGTCGCATTGCTGATGTCATCGGGCGAGTTCCTCAGACCATCAATAATGAAATCCAGCGCGGAACCGTTACTCAACTAAGACGTCAAAAGCAAAACGGTAAGATCTACGATTATTATGACGATGTATATGATGCTGATGCTGCTCAAGCTGACTATGATAAACAGCGATTGAACTGTGGCCGGCGGCCAAAATGGGCCGATACAGATGCGTTCATTGAATGGGCTGATGAGAAAATGCTGGATGATAAATGGTCCCCTGATACTGTGGTTGGTTTTGCTAAAAGACATGAATTGTTCGATGCTTCAATTATCCCTTGTACAACCACGCTTTATGGCTGGATAGATAGAGGAATTATGAGAACGAAAAACATTGATTTGCTGGAAAAGTTATCTCGGAAACCAAAGGTTTCTGCTCAAAAGAAACGGCCAAATAAACGCGTTCTCGGCCCATCGATTGATCGTCGACCAAAAGAAATCGATACCCGTGAATCGTTTGGTCACTGGGAAATTGATACAGTAGTAGGTAATAAAGAAAAGACCGATGCTGTACTGCTCACTTTGGCTGAACGACAGACCCGATTTGAAGTCATCTTAAAAGTAAATGGAAAAGATCAGGAATCGGTTAATCAGGCGATTCGTGACCTTCAAAAACGATCAGGTCATACATTCTCTACATTATTTAAAACGATAACATCTGATAACGGTTCTGAGTTTGCAGGACTTTATGAGGCCTTAAAGGATACTTTAGACATCTATTTTAGTCATCCCTATGCATCGTTTGAACGGGGAACAAGTGAGAACCAGCATAAATTCATTCGTCGTTTCATTCCCAAAGGGAAGCCGATTGGTCGAGTCTCAGAAGCACAATGCTTGCGTATACAACAATGGATGAACGATTATCCCAGAAAAATATTGGATTATAAAACACCTCATGAGTGTTTCGTCAATGCCTTACGATTAGAAAAGCAAGTGGCTTAACCCGTGAGGGCTTGACAACGAGCCTCCTTCGACATGATTTTAAAGCTGTAGAGCTGGCTGAAGCCAGCTTGTCAAAAGACTATCATGTCTCAGCTCATTATCAAGCCCTCACTACACAGATAGTAACCGTCAAATATCGCATGAAATTTAGTTTTACTAAGTGGCTAACTTAAACTTGAAATTTTGGATTTTTTATTCAAATCATCTAAATCGGTAAAAGACATATAATAGCCGTTAATAATATCTTGATATAGATTTAAATCTCTAACCATTACTGGCAAACCACAACTGAAAGCTTCCAATATACTCATTGGAAATAATTCATTATAAGAAGGAAGTAAAAATAAGTTAGCTACATTATAGTATTCAGCTAATTCTTTTCGTACAATAATCCCTGTGAAAATAACATTCTCCGGTGGATTCTCATAAATAGATTTATATTTTTCGTACCCATCAGTGATTCTTCCAAACGAAAAACCACCTAACCAAATAAACTTGATTTGAGGATTTTGTTTCGCTAAAGCAATAAAATCGTCGATTCCTTTTCGTTTTTGGATCTGACCTACTCCAACTACAATAAAATCGTTTTGACTGATACCTAACTTTTCCCGCAATTTCTCCTTTTCACGGTTCTATAATATATGACGTTGGTGAGAAATCACTGGCGTCTTTTTTTGTCTCAGAAAATAGAAAACAAGTGAGTTCTCCTGTAGAATAATAGTCGACAAAAACCAAATATCCATAGGAGGAACTCACTTGCCTACATCAAATGATATGCAAAATGTACTAGATATTCAAGACAAAAACATGATTTTCGAAGATAACTGCGTGTCTTATGGGATACACAAACAAAAGAAATGTAAATTTATAGACTGTACATTGACTTATATTCCTACGGAATGTAAGAAATGTCAGGAACCAAACAAGGACTTCTCTATCTATAAAAATGGGACTCAGACTTCTAGAATCACTTTTCCAATATCTGGCATTTACCCGACCTATCTCAGAGTGAAAAAGCAGCGGTTCAAGTGTACATCTTGTGAAGCAACATTTACTGCGGAAACACCGATTGTAAAAGAGGCGTGTTTTATCTCTAATTTTATCAAAGCAGAAATACTGGCGAAGTCAGCTGATGCTCGTTCGATCAAGAGCTTGGCAGAAGAGACGAATGTCTCTTCCACAACGATTCAAAGAATCATCAATGAACAGGTGAAGTATTATCGACCTTACTATCATTCATTGCCGGAGAACTTGTCTTTTGATGAGTTTAAGTATGGAAATGGGCAAATGGCTTTTGAGTATATTGATGTCGTAACAGGAACGATACTAGATATTTTAGAAAGCAAAGATACTCGTACAATCAAAGATCACTTCTGTTCTCGATACAGCCAAAACCAGAGAAATCAGGTCAAAACGATTACGACAGACATGAATGCCAGTTACGTCAGCTTCATCCCTGAACTGTTTCCAAACGCTGATATCATTATTGATCGATTTCATATCGTTCAGCTCGTGAACCGAGCGATGAACAAAACACGCGTAAAAGTCATGAATCGACTTCGAACGTCCAATGGAGAAGACCAAAAGAAGTACAGACGACTCAAACGCTTCTGGAAGAAACTACTGAAGAAAGAGTCCGAGTTGTCTTATACTAGCTATCAATACTTTCCCATGTTCGGACAGCGTCTGGAATCAGCAATCGTTTCTGAGATGTTGGCGTACGATCCAGAACTAAAAGCAACTTATACAATGTATCAAGCTATTCTTAAAGCCGTCGAACACAATGACTCAAAACAGTTAAGAACTGTTTTAGATCAACCAGCTTCTCCTGAACTATCTGGATACATGAAAACTAGTTTAAAGACGTTGAGCGCTCATTTCCCTTATATCCAAAATACCTTCTATTATCCTTATAACAATGGAAAGATAGAGGGAATCAATAACAAGATCAAAGTATTGAACCGGGTAGCCTATGGTTACGGTAACTTTATTCATTATAAAAATCGCATTATCCTGCACTTCAATTTAAAACCAATCAGAAATAAAATCAAAATGATAGAAAAAGAAAGAGAACATACAGCAGCGTAAGCTCGTTGTACATCCTCTTCCAAAATCTATTATTATTTGACTTTATTCTTTACCAACGTTGTTCCTAGGTGCAGTCAAGTCATAACTCTTATTAATTTATATCTGTATCAAGTTGACACCTATTAAGTTACCTTTTTACATACTAAATAAACCTAGCGGTTATGCTTTTTTTTACAAGCTAGGCATGTATACTATTAATATAAAGATTAGCTATGTGGGGACTTAGCATAATCATATAACTCATTTTTATTAACTAAATAATGAGTAACTTTTAACAGCTTGTTCATGCAAGCTATTACAGCAACTTTATCTCTTTTGGAGTAAGGTTGTTTTTTTAATTTATAATAGTAATCAACAATATGGTTGGGTGCAGTTTTTTGAGTTTTTAACATATTTCGAATCACTAGTGTTGCATAAAACTTAGAATAAATGATTTTTATATATTGTTACTTTAATCACAAGTAGTTTTCATTAAAATTTCCAAAAAAGTCAATTGCTGGCGCAAGGGATGACTTTTTCCAGAAATTTTTAGGGTTATTCAGTTGTCGCTTAGTCTATTTGCACTTTCTTTCACTTAACCAGGTGCGAACGATGCTTTGAAACACTCAAACGGTTCATACTGTAACGCTCTGATTTGTCTCAAAATTGTGAAGAGGCTTGATTTCAACCTTAATTCAAGTTTCATCAGTAACGTCAATAAGTAGACTATCATCGCAAGAATCACCTGATTCTCTACACCTTGTTCAGACTGTGAATAGTACGTTTTAATGGTCAAATGTTGTTTGATATGCTTGAAAAACAACTCGATCTGCCATCTTGATTGATACATTTTTCCGATGTCCTCTGCTGAAAGATCCATTCGGTTCGTCAGGATACGCAGATTCGATCGATGCTTACGTTCAATCGTTATTAAACGAAACAACCCCGTCAGGTAGGTCGATTTGCCCAGCTGAACCAATTGGTCACTGATAATCCCTGATTCATGAGACACTTCCAAGTGCGCTTGAACATGAACGGCTGTATTCTTTTTAATGCGGGAGACGAAAAAGTAGCCCTCCCAGTTCATTTGATCAAACTGAGTGAAATCCAGATACCCGCGATCAAAAACATAGGTCGCCCGTTTCTCATTAATAAAGACGTTCAAGTGATCATGGTCGTGTTCAGAGGCATTGGACAGTTCGAATTGTTCAGGGTGCACCCATCCTTCTTTCATATGACAGACTTTTAAGTGCAGTTTGATTCCCGACTTAGTCGGGCGAAACGTGCCCCAGGGATACCGCGTTTTATTCAGTGAAAAAGTGGACGAATCAATTAAGAACACTCTTTCTTTTGATTGCACCGCTGTTTTTTCATGAACCAGTGAAAGTAATTGCGTGAAAATATCCATCAATACGGAGGGTTCCATCTTTCGCAGGGCACGTGACAATTGAGAATAGCTAATAGACTCAATACCCATCACTTTTTTTAATTTTGGGTTGACCAACTGTTGATCCAAATGCCGTAGGCTATCGGTTTCATCATTAATCGCATAGAGAAAGAGTTTCAGTACTTTCTTAAACGTTAACTTTTTTGAATAGCGATTAAACTGACCGATAACCTGTCGAGACGTTTCACTTAATTTTTCTAAAGAAATGTACGAAAACCATTTATTTATCGTCATTTTTGTTTTATACTTATCCATGCTATAAGTCCTTTGTTTTGGTCTTGGATAAGTCATCCAACCCCATTATAAAGGACTTTTTTATGTGTTGAAACAGTTAAATTATTTAATGCAACACTAGTGATTTCGAATAGTAAAAAATAATATCTTTCTAGCGCGGGCATTCCCACGTTTATTTATTCGGTCTTTCTTTCTCATCGTTCCAGATTGATGAGTGCGTATATCAATTCCAACATAAGCGTTCAACTGATTTGAAGTAGAAAATCGTCTGATATCCCCTAATTCAGAAATAATTAACGCGGCCGTTAGAGGGCCTATCCCAGGAATACTAACTAATACTGAAAATTCATTAAGCTTTTTTGACTGTTCAATCATTTTTTTAGATAATCGTTCTTTTGTATCAAATAACTGTTGTATCTGCTTAATTCTGTATTGAACTTTAGTTACTAAAAAATGATCTTTATCTACTGCTGGATAAGATACATCTGCTAAATGAATTAGTTGATCTGCTTTCAGTAGAGCTTCTTCTTTTGAGATATTTTTTTTAGTGCTTGCGAGAATTATATTTTTTATCCTTGTTTTACTTAACTCTTTAATATATGCAGGATGAGGAAAACGCTCAATAATATTTAATGCATATTTAGATAGGTTACTAGAATACAGCGTCTCTATCTCTGGAAAACACTGTTGGAGAACGGCGTGAAGTTGTACTCTTTGTTTTATTAGATTAGCGTGAACCTCATCATACAAAATAGATACTTCATGTATCTCTGAATAGATTGAGGTCTGATGATTCTTTTTTTCACGATCAAAACGATAATGTGACTGTGCTAATTTATGTGCATCTACTTTATCTGTTTTATTGCCACGCAAACCATCGGTTTGTTTTTTAGCTAATAATGGGTTTAGGATACAATACGAAATCCGCTCAGTCTTAAAAAAAGACTCAATCTGTTTAGAATAAACACCTGTAGCTTCAAAAACTACTTCAGTAGTTTCTTTACAAAGCTGGCTTTTAAGTTGGTTAAACCCTTCTTGATTGTGCTTAATTTCCCATTCTGCAACACACAATTCTTCTTCATAAATAACAACATAACTTTTTCCTTTACTTACATCTAAAGCCATGACTCTCATTTATTTTCGCTCCTTTCTATATTAAATTGAAGTACTCCACTATGCCTTAACGATTCCACTTTCCTATAGACGATCTCAAAGGACCAACATACTTCAAACTGATTCAATCAAGGATAGTGAAGGGGCCAGTTTGACATGCAGACTCATGGTCTTCTAACGTTGACGGCCTCATCTTCACCTCTACTATATAAAAAAATAGTAGTGCATATCCACCGTCGTGGATATTACACTACTAATCTTAGTATGTTTGACAGAGAACCAGTTTCTTTCTTAATTATAAAATAAAAAAAGTATAATCCGATTTCTATCGGATTATACTTTTAATCTTATTTTATAAACAGGTCTTTCTTATAAAGCGAGTGACGAGAATCGAACTCGCGACAACAGCTTGGAAGGCTGTAGTTTTACCACTAAACTACACTCGCAAAGCGAAAAAATGGCGCAGGACAGAGTCGAACTGCCGACACACGGAGCTTCAATCCGTTGCTCTACCAACTGAGCTACTGCGCCAAAAACGGTCCCGACGGGATTCGAACCCGCGATCTCCTGCGTGACAGGCAGGCGTGATAACCGCTACACTACGGGACCTTGATTTCTAACTATTCATTTTATATAAGAAGGAGGATGTGGGATTCGAACCCACGCGCGTTTTTACACACCTGACGGTTTTCAAGACCGTTCCCTTAAGCCGGACTTGGGTAATCCTCCAGCAAAAACTATATAGTGACTATTCACTAATGACCCCTACGGGATTCGAACCCGTGTTACCGCCGTGAAAGGGCGGTGTCTTAACCGCTTGACCAAGGGGCCTTAAAGATAAAAAACGGAGAAGGAGGGATTTGAACCCTCGCGCCGGGAAAACCGACCTACACCCTTAGCAGGGGCGCCTCTTCAGCCACTTGAGTACTTCCCCATACCAATATAATATTGATACGAAATGGGCCTAAGTGGACTCGAACCACCGACCTCACGCTTATCAGGCGTGCGCTCTAACCAGCTGAGCTATAGGCCCCAAACAAAAAGCGGGTGACGAGAATCGAACTCGCGACAACAGCTTGGAAGGCTGTGGTTTTACCACTAAACTACACCCGCATTATGTTAGACGGTCCCGACGGGATTCGAACCCGCGATCTCCTGCGTGACAGGCAGGCGTGATAACCGCTACACTACGGGACCTTGATTTCAAAATATATATCATGCTGTAAATTACTAAAGCAACAACAATCATGAAAATTGCGGGGACAGGATTCGAACCTGCGACCTCCGGGTTATGAGCCCGACGAGCTGCCAGCTGCTCTACCCCGCGATAATATAAAAGTTAAAATGGACCTTGCAGGACTCGAACCTGCGACCGGACGGTTATGAGCCGTCTGCTCTAACCAACTGAGCTAAAGGTCCGCTTACTACATAAATATAGCGGCGGAGGGAATCGAACCCACGACCTCACGGGTATGAACCGTACGCTCTAGCCAGCTGAGCTACACCGCCATTATCCTATGTAAGAAAAGTATTGACCGGTGCTTTCTTCATAAGAAATCGGGAAGACAGGATTCGAACCTGCGACCCCTTGGTCCCAAACCAAGTGCTCTACCAAGCTGAGCTACTTCCCGTATGTCCATTTTTCTACTTTCCATTTGGAAAGAGATGCACCCTAGAGGAGTCGAACCTCTAACCGCCTGATTCGTAGTCAGGTACTCTATCCAATTGAGCTAAGGGTGCGTATTAAGTTAAGTGCCGAGGGCCGGAGTCGAACCGGCACGGTGAAAACTCACCGCAGGATTTTAAGTCCTGTGCGTCTACCAATTCCGCCACCCCGGCTTATAAGTAAGGGCATAAAACATTGTAGATCATATATTTTTATTTAAGTAGCTGGCCTTTAAAATCAAAACCAATCAAGCGAAAGACGGGATTCGAACCCGCGACCCCCACCTTGGCAAGGTGATGTTCTACCACTGAACTACTTTCGCTAAATGATGCCGGCTAAAGGAGTCGAACCCTCGACCTACTGATTACAAATCAGTTGCTCTACCAACTGAGCTAAGCCGGCATATTAGAAAATTTTTAAAGCTATGCGGATGGAGGGACTTGAACCCCCACGCCGTGAAGCGCTAGATCCTAAATCTAGTGCGTCTGCCAATTCCGCCACATCCGCTATATCTTCTTAGAATTCAAATTTCACACTTTTTGTGCTATGAGCCATGCAGGGTTCGAACCTGCGACCCTCTGATTAAAAGTCAGATGCTCTACCGACTGAGCTAATGGCTCAAAAAAATGGAGGCTAACGGGCTCGAACCGCTGACCCTCTGCTTGTAAGGCAGATGCTCTCCCAACTGAGCTAAGCCTCCATAAATCAAAATATTAAAAGAGCTGCACGGCAACGTCCTGCTTTCACAAGGGGAAACCCCTCACTATCCTCGGCGCTGGGAAGCTTAACGGCTGTGTTCGGAATGGGAACAGGTGGATCCTTCCCGCCATCATCACCGCACAATGACTCTTTTTATATCTTTTAGAGAACGTTGTTCTCTGAAAACTAGATAGTTGAACTTTCCAAACAAGTTTGTCTACAACACCATCATACGCTTTTCCCACTTTATTCCAGTTTCACTCGCCAGGCTTCTCAGAAATACTTCGACTCTCTTCAGCTGTCTAGGGACCGCTAAAGAACGTCTTTTGTATTTCGAGCAAGCCTGAACGTCTCGTTCCACTTTATATATTGTGGTTAAGTCCTCGATCGATTAGTACTGGTCCGCTCCATACATCACTGTACTTCCACTTCCAGCCTATCTACCTGATCATCTCTCAGGGATCTTACTTCCTTAAAGGAATGGGAGATCTCATCTTGAAGGGGGCTTCACGCTTAGATGCTTTCAGCGTTTATCCCGTCCACACATAGCTACCCAGCGATGCCTTTGGCAAGACAACTGGTACACCAGCGGTATGTCCATCCCGGTCCTCTCGTACTAAGGATAGCTCTTCTCAAATCTCCAACGCCCGCGACGGATAGGGACCGAACTGTCTCACGACGTTCTGAACCCAGCTCGCGTGCCGCTTTAATGGGCGAACAGCCCAACCCTTGGGACCGACTACAGCCCCAGGATGCGACGAGCCGACATCGAGGTGCCAAACCTCCCCGTCGATGTGAACTCTTGGGGGAGATAAGCCTGTTATCCCCAGGGTAGCTTTTATCCGTTGAGCGATGGCCCTTCCATACGGAACCACCGGATCACTAAGCCCGACTTTCGTCCCTGCTCGACTTGTAAGTCTCGCAGTCAAGCTCCCTTCTGCCTTTACACTCTTCGAATGATTTCCAACCATTCTGAGGGAACCTTTGGGCGCCTCCGTTACTCTTTAGGAGGCGACCGCCCCAGTCAAACTGCCCATCTGACACTGTCTCCCAACCGGTTGACGGTTGCGGGTTAGAGTGGCCATACAGCGAGGGTAGTATCCCACCATTGCCTCCACCAAGACTGGCGTCCTGGTTTCATTGGCTCCTACCTATCCTGTACAAGCTGTACAGACACTCAATATCAAACTACAGTAAAGCTCCATGGGGTCTTTCCGTCCTGTCGCGGGTAACCTGCATCTTCACAGGTACTATAATTTCACCGAGTCTCTCGTTGAGACAGTGCCCAAATCGTTACACCTTTCGTGCGGGTCGGAACTTACCCGACAAGGAATTTCGCTACCTTAGGACCGTTATAGTTACGGCCGCCGTTTACTGGGGCTTCAATTCAAAGCTTCGCCGAAGCTAACCTTTCCTCTTAACCTTCCAGCACCGGGCAGGTGTCAGCCCCTATACATCTTCTTTCGAATTAGCAGAGACCTGTGTTTTTGGTAAACAGTCGCTTGGGCCTATTCACTGCGGCTGACCAGTTGGTCAGCACCCCTTTTCCCGAAGTTACGGGGTCATTTTGCCGAGTTCCTTAACGAGAGTTCTCTCGATCACCTTAGGATTCTCTCCTCGACTACCTGTGTCGGTTTGCGGTACGGGCAGCCTACTTCTAACTAGAAGCTTTTCTTGACAGTGTGACATCAGATACTTCGGTACTATAAGTTCCCTCCCCATCACAACTTGTCCGTGTGAGCAGAAGCATTTGACTCCTACTCAGACTTGTTGCTTGGGCACGCATATCCAACAGCGTGCTTATCTTAGCCTCCTGCGTCCCTCCATTGTTCAAACAAAGCAGACTGGTACAGGAATCTCTACCTGTTGTCCATCGCCTACGCCTATCGGCCTCAGCTTAGGTCCCGACTAACCCTGGGAGGACGAGCCTTCCCCAGGAAACCTTAGTCATTCGGTGCACGGGATTCTCACCCGTGTTTCGCTACTCATACCGGCATTCTCACTTCTAAGCGCTCCACAAGTCCTCACGATCTTGCTTCAATGCCCTTAGAACGCTCTCCTACCATAGAACCATTGGTTCTATCCGTGGTTTCGGTACCTTGTTTAGCCCCGGTAAATTTTCGGCGCAGGGCCACTCGACTAGTGAGCTATTACGCACTCTTTAAATGATGGCTGCTTCTGAGCCAACATCCTAGTTGTCTGAGCAGCCCCACATCCTTTTCCACTTAACAAGGATTTTGGGACCTTAACCGACGGTCTGGGCTGTTTCCCTTTCCACTACGGATCTTATCACTCGCAGTGTGACTCCCGGATCTACATCAGTGGCATTCGGAGTTTATCAGGATTCGGTAACCCGATAAGGGCCCCTAGTCCAAACAGTCGCTCTACCTCCACGATGCACTATCCGAGGCTAGCCCTAAAGCTATTTCGGAGAGAACCAGCTATCTCCAAGTTCGATTGGAATTTCTCCGCTACCCACACCTCATCCCCGCACTTTTCAACGTACGTGGGTTCGGGCCTCCAGTGCATTTCACTGCACCTTCACCCTGGACATGGGTAGGTCACTTGGTTTCGGGTCGACGACGGCATACTAAACGCCCTATTCAGACTCGCTTTCGCTGCGGCTCCACCTCTTCGGCTTAACCTTGCATGACATCGTCACTCGCCGGTCCATTCTACAAAAGGTACGCCATCACCCGTAAAAGGGCTTTGACTACTTGTAAGCACACGGTTTCAGGTGCTGTTTCACTCCCCTTCCGGGGTTCTTTTCACCTTTCCCTCACGGTACTGGTTCACTATCGGTCACTAGGGAGTATTTAGGCTTGGGAGATGGTCCTCCCGGATTCCGACGGAATTTCTCGTGTTCCGCCGTACTCAGGATACCAGCTAGGTAAGATCAGATGTCGTATACGGGGCTTTCACCCTGTTTCGCACAGCATTCCAACTGTTTCTACTATCTTCACTCGTCCATATCGCCGGTCCTACAACCCCAGAGAGCAAGCTCTCTGGTTTGGCCTCTTCCCGTTTCGCTCGCCGCTACTCAGGGAATCGCATTTGCTTTCTCTTCCTGCAGGTACTGAGATGTTTCAGTTCCCCACGTCTACCTTCTCTCCAGCTATGTATTCACTGAAAAGATATCACCCTATGATTGGTGATGGGTTCCCCCATTCGGAAATCTTTGGATCAAAGCTCACTTACAGCTCCCCAAAGCATATCGGTGTTCGTCCCGTCCTTCGTCGGCTCCTAGTGCCAAGGCATCCACCGTGCGCCCTTATTCACTTAACCTGGTGGTTAAGCGTATGATTATTAGCGATGAGAGTTTCATTCAAGGAACAAAACTGTTCTCAATTGTTAATCTCGGTGTTGTTACTTAACATGTTTGTATTAATTCAACTATCCAGTTTTCAAAGAACAAATATATAGAAGGAATAAATCCTTCAAAACTAAACAAAGTAAAATACCTGTGCAAGGTTCCGTTTGCCCTTAAGGCAATATCCTTAGAAAGGAGGTGATCCAGCCGCACCTTCCGATACGGCTACCTTGTTACGACTTCACCCCAATCATCCATCCCACCTTCGGCGGCTGGCTCCCAAAAGGGTTACCCTACCGACTTCGGGTGTTACAGACTCTCGTGGTGTGACGGGCGGTGTGTACAAGACCCGGGAACGTATTCACCGCGGCGTTCTGATCCGCGATTACTAGCGATTCCAGCTTCATGCAGGCGAGTTGCAGCCTGCAATCCGAACTGAGAATGGCTTTAGGAGATTAGCTAAACCTCGCGGTCTCGCAACTCGTTGTACCATCCATTGTAGCACGTGTGTAGCCCAGGTCATAAGGGGCATGATGATTTGACGTCATCCCCGCCTTCCTCCGGTTTATCACCGGCAGTCTCGCTAGAGTGCCCAACTGAATGCTGGCAACTAACAATAGGGGTTGCGCTCGTTACGGGACTTAACCCAACATCTCACGACACGAGCTGACGACAACCATGCACCACCTGTCACTCTGTCCCCGAAGGGAAAGCTCTATCTCTAGAGTGTTCAGAGGATGTCAAGACCTGGTAAGGTTCTTCGCGTTGCTTCGAATTAAACCACATGCTCCACCGCTTGTGCGGGTCCCCGTCAATTCCTTTGAGTTTCAGCCTTGCGGCCGTACTCCCCAGGCGGAGTGCTTAATGCGTTAGCTCCAGCACTGAAGGGCGGAAACCCTCCAACACTTAGCACTCATCGTTTACGGCGTGGACTACCAGGGTATCTAATCCTGTTCGCTCCCCACGCTTTCGAGCCTCAGCGTCAATTACAGACCAGAAAGTCGCCTTCGCCACTGGTGTTCCTCCATATATCTACGCATTTCACCGCTACACATGGAATTCCACTTTCCTCTTCTGCATTCAAGTCTTCCAGTTTCCAATGACCCTCCACGGTTGAGCCGTGGGCTTTCACATCAGACTTAAAAGACCGCCTGCGCTCGCTTTACGCCCAATAAATCCGGACAACGCTTGTCACCTACGTATTACCGCGGCTGCTGGCACGTAGTTAGCCGTGACTTTCTGGTTAGATACCGTCAAGGCCGGGGCAGTTACTACCCGACTTGTTCTTCTCTAACAACAGAGCTTTACGATCCGAAGACCTTCTTCACTCACGCGGTATTGCTCCATCAGGTTTTCACCCATTGTGGAAGATTCCCTACTGCTGCCTCCCGTAGGAGTCTGGGCCGTGTCTCAGTCCCAGTGTGGCCGATCACCCTCTCAGGTCGGCTACGTATCACAGCCTTGGTGAGCCATTACCTCACCAACTAGCTAATACGCCGCGGGTCCATCCATAAGCGGCAGCCGAAGCCACCTTTCATCTAAGAGACAGGCGTCTCAAAGACCTATGCGGTATTAGCATCCGTTTCCGAATGTTATCCCCCTCTTATGGGCAGGTTACCCACGTGTTACTCACCCGTTCGCCACTAATCCATTCTCTGCAAGCAGAGAATTTCATCGTTCGACTTGCATGTATTAGGCATACCGCCAGCGTTCGTCCTGAGCCAGGATCAAACTCTCGTTTTAAGTTTGAAAAGCTCATTGTATTAATTGTGGATGAACCTTGTTCATCCGATAGTTGTCTTGATCCAATAAAGAATCGAAGACCCCTGCACATTTGGTTGTTTTTACTTTGTTCAGTTTTCAAAGATCTACTACTTTATAAGTCGTTGCTTTATTTGTAAGCAACTTTTATATCATACCATGTTGTCGATTTGATGTCAACTGCTTTTTAAAAACTTTTTCGTAACAATATCCATCCAGCTCAATGTTGGAAGCGTTAACTTACTCGACTTGTAATAGTATATCATCTTGTGTGTAATTGTGTCAAGCACATTTTTTCATACTGCTTTTGACATCTATTCGTTACTCACAAGCGACAAGATATACTTTATCATGTTATCGAGGTCTGGTCAATAGAAATATTCTAAAAAATGATTGGTTTTTTCTTTTTAATCATGAAATCTCTATTTAAGTAGTTATTTTAAAGAGATTTTTCATATAAATTATAAAGGTTACTATTAAACTCGTTTGCCGTCTTTCCAGCTGCCTTTAACTGAAATCCGGCATTTTTGTATAGTTGATTCAAATATTGATTATCAGCTAAACAATCTAATCTCACTTTATTTTTATTGTTTTGCTTTGCAGTACTAAGAGCTGCATTAATCAATTGAATACCAACCTTTCTTCCATGCGCCCCTTTTGTCAATGCTACTCTATGTAAATAGCAGATATCATTGACTGGTTCTGTCCCCCATAAAATCTGATCCCATTGACTCTGATTTTCCCAAAGCACAAACATCCCAATTATTAGATCTTGTTGACTAACTAAGTAAACTTCTTCTTTTTCGATCACCTTTTTAGTATTGTGAACATCTTCTCCGGATAACAAGTCATTCCATTGTGTAGAACCTTTTTCATTCAACCATTTCGCTGTATCCGTTAAAATCTCCATCACTTTTTGATACTCTTCTATCTGAGCTGTATTCACCACTATCTGTTTAGACATTTTGATTTCTCACCTTTCCAATATAAATATATATAGTAGAAAACCTCCGCAAGAAGTATTTTCCTGCTAGAGGTTTTTTACTATATAGTTAGTTAATTAATTCTAAAGACGATCATTTAATTCTTTAGCTAATTCCTCAAATCCTGGTTTTCCTAAAAGCGCGAACATGTTTTTCTTATACGCTTCAACGCCTGGTTGATCAAAAGGATTGACACTATTCAGATAACCTGAAATCGCTACAGATATTTCAAAGAAATAAAATAGATACCCAAGAGTATAAGCACTTGTATCAGGAATTGTTAAGACAAAATTTGGAACATCCCCATCAGTGTGTGCCAATAACGTACCTTGAGAAGCTTTAGTATTAACAAAATCAATTTCTTTCCCTTCTAAATAGCCTAGTCCATCTAAATCTTCTGAATCTGAAGGGATTTTTACTGTTTTAGTAGGATTATCAATTTTGATAACTGTTTCAAATAAATTACGTCTACCTTCTTGGATATATTGACCTAATGAGTGCAAATCAGTTGAAAAGTTTGCACTTGAAGGATAAATTCCACGTTGGTCTTTTCCTTCTGATTCGCCAAATAATTGTTTCCACCATTCAGAGAAGTATTGTAAATTTGGTTCATAGTTAATCAACAATTCTGTAGAGTAGCCTTTGCGGTATAAAACATTTCTTAATGCAGCATATTGGTAAGCTTCGTTTTCAGATAAATCAGCTTTAGTATAAAAACTTGCTGCGTCTGCTGCACCTTTCATTAACTCGTCTAAGTTTCCGCCACTAACTGCAATTGGCAGTAACCCTACAGCTGTAAGTACAGAAAAACGTCCTCCAACGTCATCAGGGATAACAAAGGTTTCATATCCTTCTGCATCAGCAAGTGATTTTAATGCCCCTTTTTCTTTATCTGTTGTAGCAAAAATACGAGTTTTTGCTTCTTCTTCTCCATATTTTTCATTAAGTAGATTTTTAAATACACGAAAAGCAATTGCCGGTTCGGTAGTTGTTCCTGATTTAGAAATGACGTTTACAGAGAAATCTTTATCTCCTATCAATTCAATTAAATCAGCCAAATAAGTTGAACTGATACTATTTCCTGCAAAGAAAATTTGCGGAGTATCTCTTTTATCTGAACTTAATTCATTGTAGAACGAGTGATTAAGGAAATCGATTGCTGCCTTAGCACCCAAATATGATCCACCTATTCCAATAACAATTAGGATTTCTGAATCAGATTTAATCTTTTGAGCTGCTTTTTTTATGCGGGCAAATTCATCTTTGTTATAAGCAGTAGGTAAATCAACCCATCCAAGAAAATCACTGCCTACTCCAGTACCATTTCTAAGCGTGTCGTCAGCTGTTGTAACTTGAGCTTGCATATTTCCCAGTTCTTCTTTTCCGATAAAACGATTTAGTACTTTTGAATAATCAAATGAAATGTGAGCCATTTGTGTTCTAACCTCCATGTTTTTGGTATCTTTCATTACTTATTTTAAATGATTTGTCCTACAAAAAACAAGAGGCAGGTAAAAAGATCTCCCTTGTTT
This sequence comes from Marinilactibacillus sp. 15R, assembly GCF_001895285.1. Classification (NCBI taxonomy): domain Bacteria; kingdom Bacillati; phylum Bacillota; class Bacilli; order Lactobacillales; family Carnobacteriaceae; genus Marinilactibacillus; species Marinilactibacillus sp. 15R. The sequence continues at coordinate 1,395,474 of NZ_CP017761.1, read as the reverse complement.
TCATTTTTTAAATCAATAAAAACTGTGGAACTCCAGATATTTCCCAATCTTTTAAGGTTTTAGTAATTTTCTCTGAATGTTCCCAAGTAAGTTCACTATCTTCTGGTAACAACTCCATTGGACTTTTAATTTGTTCATCTTCATAGTTGAACACAAATAGCGGAACGCGGTGATTTGCTACTACTGCGTTCGTGAGCTCATTTAACTCAAGTTTTTCAACATCTAACAAGAGTACTTCTTTCATTCGATCAATAATACAAGCCAACCCGGTTTTCCTTGGCAAAACTTCTGTAGCAGGAAAAGAAAATCCTTCTGCTTCTTTTTTTACTAAAAATACAAATCTATCATCTTCATCTTTTACTAAAACTGTACATGCTACATAACGATTTTTTGCTATCAAATTTTACACCTCTCGTAGTCTTACCAGTCATTCATCAATCTGGATATTAAGAAGCTTCTACTATGAAAAGAGAATATCCAGCTATCTAAACAGTATACAGTTTTTAAAGTATTGGAACTTTTAAACTGCTATCAACTATGTTGTTCATTTTTTTCGATTTCTCGAAGTGCTTCGTCAATCCACACAGGAAGCTGCTTTCTGATTGATTCAAATTCAGTTCCAGTTCGACGTCCATACCTGGGATTCTTTTTTTTATTTGAAAATGGATGATATTTTGGACTGTGCAGACCCCTCATTGAAAGACTAATTTTTTTACTGTATTCATCAATGTCCATGATGATGACATCCACTTCATCACCTATATTGACTATATCTTCTATTTCTTTTATAAATCCATGCTTTAATTCAGAAATATGGACAAGACCTTGTGTTTCATCATCTAATGCAACAAATACTCCATACGGTTGTATGCCTGTAACAGTACCGCGCACACGATTTCCAATTTTATAATCCATGAAATCACCTCTCTGTCTGTCATGGAGTATTTTTTATTAATATCTAATTAATTATAGCATGAAACATAGATGTAGGGAAATTAGGGTACTTTTTTAAATGATAGTGATAGCTTTAAATCCTCTGTAGAAATTACTATTAAACAAGGATATAATGAAAAAAAGTAAAGGATGATGATATGTATGAGTCAAAATTTTGACGAAATAATCGACAGAAGTGAAACAAACAGTGTCAAATGGGATACTAGAGAACAACTATTTGGATCTGCTACTGCTTTGCCAATGTGGATAGCTGATATGGACTTTAAAATTTCTGATCAAATAAGGAAAGCGTTGCATGAATTAATTGATGATCAAATTCTAGGTTATGCTTTACCGTCTGATTCTTTATTCAAATCTATAATTCTCTGGCAAAAAGAAAGACATCAGATGAATATCAACAAGGAAAATATTTTATTCTCACCAGGAGTTGTAGGCGCAATCGCCGTTTGTGTTCAAGCTCTCACTTCTCCACATGATGGCGTTCTGATTCATGACCCTGTTTATACTCCTTTTTCTTCAGTTGTTCAATCAAATAATCGCAGAATATACCGTACACCCTTGATAATTGAAAATGGGCAATACAAAATGGATTATAACCATATTGAGAAGTCTTTCAAAGAACACTCTATCAAAATGTTTATTTTAAGTAATCCGCACAATCCCGGAGGACGTGTCTGGACTAAGAAAGAACTAATCCAATTAATCGATCTTTGTATCCAATACGAAGTTATTTTAATCAGTGATGAAATCCACAGTGATCTAACTTACACTGACTCTACCATTTATTCTCCAATATCCTTAAAAGAAGAATATAAAAACTGGGTAGTAACTTTACACTCTGCCAGCAAAACATTTAACTTAGCAGGAGTTAAACTTGCTTTTTATATCGTCTGCAATGATGAATTGAAAGGAAAAATAGAAACCGTACAACACGAAACTGAACAAAACAGTATATCTACGTTTGGAATGGTTGCTACTGAAGCAGCATTTTCAAAAAGTATAGAATGGCATAAAGAACTTATGGAGTATTTGGAAGAAAATCGCAATTTAGTTATTGAGTTTTTTGACAAAGAGTTACCCGAAGTATTTTATATGAAACCAGAATCTACTTACCTTTTCTGGTTTGATGCTTCTAGTCTGCATATTGAAGGTGACAAACTGACAGAAACATTTATACAAAAAGGCGATATTGCTTTAAATGCAGGGATAGCTTATGGTAACTCTAGCCAGCAATTTATGCGCTTAAATTTCGCTTGTCCAAGATCTGTACTCGAAGAGGGACTACTAAGAGTCAAAAAAGTATTTGATTCAGTAAAAAATTAGTTAAAAAGTCACTTCCAAAAACTGGAAGTGACTTTGTTTTAATCTAATTCATTTAACGCTAATATAAGACTGCCTGTAATTCCGGCATCGTCTCCTAAACCTGGAGAAACAATATATTCATCTAAATCAGGTGTATTAACGTAACCCTTCATTAAACTGTTAAACTCTTTCCTAATTAGCGGGAATAAATGCTGTTGTTTCATAACTCCTCCACCAAGAATAATTCGCTCAGGGCTTAAAATCAAAGTATAATTCATTAAAGCTTGGGCCAAATAATAAGCTTGTATTTCCCAAACATTTTGTTTGTCAGTTAAGTTTTGAGCTTTTTCACCATATCTTTTTTCAATAGCGGGGCCAGAAGCTAACCCTTCTAAACAATTTTTGTGAAAAGGACAAATACCTTCGAAGTCATCATCCGGATGCATCCTAACTAACACATGTCCCATTTCTGGATGTCCAAATCCTTCAAGCGGCTCGCCATTCACTACAGCCCCTCCACCTATTCCAGTTCCAACTGTTAGATAAACACAGGATGATTTACCTTTTGCAGCACCTTTTTCTAGTTCTCCAAAAGCAGCTGCATTAACATCAGTTGTCCATCCTATTGGTATATTATATCTATTTTTCATTTGTCCTAAAAAATCAGTGTTCTGCCATGCTGTTTTAGGAGTGGTAGTGATGTATCCATAAGTACTTGAGGCTTTGTTTACATCAATCGGTCCAAAAGAACCAATACCCATTGCTTCTAATTCATACTGATCAAAAAAAGAAAACACTTTCTCTAAAGTTTCTTCTGGCGTTGTTGTTGGAATTGAAACACGATCCTGAATTTCTAATGAACGATTGCTAACAGCGCATACAAATTTTGTACCTCCAGCTTCGATTGCTCCTAACATTTAACCACTCCTTATATAAATTTTATGTAGAGAAATAAGGTAGAGCCAACTTATGCTCTACCTATTCTGTTAATCTGATTATCTGTGAACTTCAATTGTTTCAATCACTACATCTTCGTTTGGTTTATCCATAGCATTACGCTCGACATTTTGAATCGATTCAGCTACTTCATAACCATCTATAACATGACCAAAAACCGTATGTTTCTGATCTAGCCAAGGAGTACCTCCATTTTGCTTATACGCATCAATGATTTCTTCAGGAAATCCTGCTTGTTCAAGTTGTGAAACCATTTGTTCAGGAAGTTCTGACATTGTGACGATGAAAAATTGACTAGAGTTGGTTCCTGGTCCAGCATTGGCCATAGATAAAGCTCCATTTAAATTGAATAATTCTGGTGAAAATTCATCTTCAAAATTTCCTCCCCAAAGGCTCTCTCCGCCCATTCCACTTCCCGTAGGATCTCCTCCTTGGATCATGAAATTCGGAATTACCCGGTGAAAAATAACCCCATCATAATAACCTTTTTCAGCTAGACCAGTAAAATTTTCTACTGTTTTGGGTGCGTGCTCTGGAAAAAGCTGCACTGTAATATCTCCCTTGTTGGTTTTAATCGTTGCTGTTAGGGTATCTTTATTCTTTTCTGCTAGTTGTGGAAACTGACTCATTTTATAAATTCCTCCTTTTGATATCATAAACATTTTACCTTAGATCGATCACGTTTCCAACCTCTTTCTACATAAACAAGTTCGATCAATCATTTTCCGATTTTAAAATCCAACTCTTTTTGTCTCCATATAATTCAACAGGATTTATCTTCCAGAGATATTCAATTCCTGTTAAAAGTTTTCCATTAATAATTTTATTTTTCGTGTTATGATTAGTATTAGAACCGCATCACTTAAAAAGGAAGATTGTTTATGCCATTTTTCAGTAATTACCCTTTAATCGCTGCTCTCTGTGCAATTATCATTACTCAATTTATTAAAGTTCCTGTCGCATTTATATTAGGTCGCCCTACTTCATTAGCATTGATTACTTCTACTGGTGGTATGCCCAGTTCCCATTCAGCTGGTGTTACTGCCTTAATTACTGCTTTGACCATTGAAGAGGGAGTTGCTTCCCCTTTAGTTGCTATTGCCGCAACATTTGGAGTAATTGTTATTTTCGATTCAATGGGTGTCAGAAGACAAAGTGGTGAACATGGTATTTTAATTAATGAGCTGATTGCCGATTTAGAAAATATTCGAAAAACAATTGTTACTATCGGACAAGAAGGAACCAAAAACGTTAAAGAATTAATCGAAGACGATAGACATTCAAAAGAATTTCTTGGTCATAAACCAATTGAAGTATTTTTTGGTATTTTATCTGGAATTCTGATTTCTTTCCTAATTCATATTGCCTACTAGTAAATTTATTAAATGTATTTAGTTTAATGGAGGATTTAAATTGGTTAACGAAAATGAAATATATGACATCACTATAATTGGTGGTGGTCCTGTGGGAATGTTCTCAGCATTCTACTCAGGTATGAGAAATGCTAAAACAAAATTGATTGAAACTTTACCCGTCTTAGGTGGACAAGTCGCTCTGTTGTATCCAGATAAAAAAATTTATGATATTGGTGGACATGCGGCAGTTACAGGAAAAGAATTGATCAAAGAACTAACAGCTCAAATGGATCTCTTTGATCAGCAGATTTGTCTTGAAGAACAAGTAGAAGAAATCATCAAACGGGATGACGATATTTTTGAACTAAGAACGGCTAAAGGTAAACACTATTCTAAGACAGTTATTGTAACCACAGGACAAGGTGCATTCAAACCTAGAAAATTAACTGTGGAAAATGCTGAATTATATGAGGAACAATCCTTACAGTATATTGTAAATAACCTTGAACAATATAAAGACAAAACTGTTGCAGTTTGTGGCGGAGGTGATTCTGCCGTTGATTGGGCATTAACACTAGAACCAATCGCTAATAAAGTTTATCTGATTCACCGTAGAGATAAATTCAGAGCACATGAAGCTTCAGTAGAACAAGTTAAAAATTCATCGATTGAACTAATGACACCTTATATTCCTTATAAGTTGAATGGAACAAACGAAGAGCTTCAGTCTGTTACTTTCAAGAAATCAAAGGGAGATGAAACAAAAACAATTGATCTTGATTTCTTTGTTGTCAACTACGGCTTCAGTTCCTCGATAGGCCCGCTTAGGAATTGGAATATTGAATTAGATAGAAATGAAATTATAGTCAATCACAAAATGGAAACTTCTGTTGAAGGAATTTATGCTGCTGGCGATGTTAGTACTTATGATGGTAAAATTAAATTGATTGCTACAGGTTTTGGAGAAGCTCCTACAGCAGTCAATCATGCCATTCATTACATTCGTCCAAAAGAACATGCTCAACCTTATCAAAGTACTAAATTATCGTTTGACAAGTAATTCTGAAACAGAAAAAAATATCAAGGAGGACTTAAACATGGTACAATCTAGCTCAAAATTGCATAAAGTAGCACTGGAACGCTTAAAAGAACGAGGCGTGTCTCTAGAAGAAATAGCAGAATTAGTTTATGACCTTCAAAAACCATATATAACAGATATTTCTATGGAAATCTGCTTGGAAAATGTTCGGTCAGTGATCAAGAAAAGAGAAGTTCAAAATACGATTCTTACAGGGATTGAGTTGGACGTCTTGTGCGAACAAGGTAAACTCTCCAGCCCACTTCAGGAAATCATTCAAGAAGATGAGGGATTATATGGAATAGATGAGATTTTAGCCTTATCGATCGTCAATGTATATGGATCTATCGGATTCACTAATTATGGCTTCTTAGACAAAACTAAACCCAAATTAATTGCAAAACTTGACGATCACCAAAATAAAGACCAGACACACACTTTCTTGGATGATATCGTTGGAGCAATTGCTGCAGCAGCTGCCAGTCGTTTAGCACATGATGATCCAGGCATATCAGATATAATGAAATAAGTAAAACTCAAATGATATAATGAATCATTTAAGAAGAAAGAGAATGGATTAATCGTAAGCGATGAATAGCTGAGTACCTACAAATAAAAATCGGACACCTCTATAATAAGAAATGTCCGAAGAGTATAATATACTGAATGTCTAGCGACATTCCATCTGCACCTTTGGATTCCATGGCAAATAAGCCTCCAAAGGTGTATTTTGTCGATTTGGAAGATAAGTTAAGAGGTAGTCCAGATATTTTCGTGGATGTAATCCGTTGGATTTGGCCGTCTCGACGAGACTCAAAATAGTCGCAACGGCATGAGCACCCTCAAAAGATTTTGAAAACAGCCAGTTCTTTCTGCCCATAACGAGTGACTTGATGCCACGTTCGGCTAGATTGTTGGATAGCACGAGACGGCCGTCCTTCAGAACGTTCATCATTCGCTCTTTCTGATTCAGCGCATAGTTGATCGCTGTGCCAAGTTTGCCATGCGCAGTTAGGGATTCACACCAGTCAAAAAACGCCTCAAGCTTTGGCTTCACTAGTTCTAAGCGCTGATCATACCGTTCGCTAACAGATAAGTCCTTGAGGGACTTATCCAACGCAAATAACTCGTTACACAGCGTGACTCCCTTATGAGCGACACTCTTACTGGAATAGTTCTTTGGACGGGCGTCATAGAACTTCCGTCTGATATGCGCCAGACAGGCAATCATCGTCATCCCTGGAAGATTGTTGTACCCGGAGAATCCATCACTATGTAGATAGCCAGTGTACTCCTCTAAGAAATCTCTAGGGACAGAGCCACTGCGTGATGGACCAAGCTTGTAGATATGTATGGCACGTTCGCTGTATTTGCCGGTACTGAATAACCACATATAGGACTTTTGTCGGTCTTTGTCATTCAGTACTTTGAATGTCGTTTCGTCGGCGTGTAGAACCTTCTGGTTCAACAGTTCTTGTCGCATTACAGCCACCAGTGCTTCGAAATAATACTGGGACGTTTTAATGTGCCAATTCGCAATGGTATGCCGAGGAATCGGATAGCCAAGTAGATTCCAATAAGCCTCTTGTCGGTAGGCTGGGACTTTTTGCTCGAACTTCTGATACATCGTTTCTGCTATCAGCGACGCAGAGGCGGCTGTATTATTTAAAGGAAGTCTTGGGATTTCAGATTTTGCAAACGGCGTCCGTGTCCCGCTTTTTTCGCAGTTCGCGCAGGCATATGTTTTTTGGAAATGTCTGTGGTTTTCAACTCTTGCCGGGATAAATTTCACTTCCTGACGGATGAGTTGTGTACTGATTTCTTTCATTGCTTCCTTACATGTTGGACACGTGCAAGATTCGATTTCATGAATGTGATCAACAGTAGGAAGAGAAGACAACTGCTTGTCTTTTAAACCTTTACGTTTTTTGCGACGGCTAACGGTTGTGACTATAACTTCTTCTTCGTCGCTTTGGTCACCAGTCTGCTCTGGTTCGCTAAAAAGGCGCTCATTGAAGAGATTGCCTTGATTGGGATCATCTTTCAACGTTTCCTTCTTTGGGCCGTACAATTTCTGAGTTAAGAATTCGATTTGTTCTTTCTGTAAGGAAAGCTCATCATCTTTTTGAGCGATAATGGTCTTCAGTTGTTTGTTTTCTTCTAACAGCTGATCTAACTTTTCAATAATCACTTCAAACTGTTTTTCGCTCTTGATAGACATGTCTGCTTCTCCTCACATAAATAGTACTTAAATTTTACACTAGTCAGAAAAAGAAAACGAGAGAGCCATTGATTTTTTCATCAATTTCTCTCTCATTTCTTAGGCTATACTTCCTTTAACCGCAGGTTTTATGGAGACTTTTTGATTAACAGATAATCCTTCAAGCAGCCAACGCAGCTGTTGCGCACTTAACTTTTGAATCTCGTTCTGGTTACGCGGCCAATTCAATTTCCCATTCTCTAAACGCTTGTATAAGAGAAGGAAGCCGTCGCCTTCCCAGTAAAGAGCTTTGAACCGATCCTTCTTTCCACCACAGAAGAGAAAGAGGGCCTCATGATAAACATCCATATCATATTCTTCTGTGATCGTCGCAGCTAATCCATCAATTTGACGGCGCATATCCGTCTTTCCACACACGATAAAAATATTCTCTACTTGAGTAAAATCAACGAGTTTCATTGAATGACATCTCCGCGAGGAGAACTCTCAATGTCGAGGGTTTGATCCCCTCGTAAATAAGTAGCTCTGTCTGACTATTTTTTAAATGTGCCACCATTTTCTGTGAATGGAACTTCGAAATGTGTCGGCGATCAGTTTTATCGTCATGTAGGGTTATCGGTATGATAGACTGTTTATTCTTTTCCAAATTAAAAACCTCCTGTGTACTTAAGATATCTCAAGTTTAACAGGAGGCCGCTAGGACTCACAGGTACCTAGCTATTCATCGCTTACGATTAATCGCTCCATTCTCTTTCTTTATATATGCTTCTTTTACGCAATTCGATATAGACCAAGAGAGCACACTAAAAATAAATGTAAGATAGTTCGTCCTATTTACTTTCAAAACGCCTTTCCCCATAAACCGATAAATATTATTTCTTTTTATTTGCTTTTCCATAAAAAAAACAATCTTCAATAATATCTCATTTTCTTTGAGATATTAAGTAGATTGTTTTTTTGACTAAAATTTTATTCTATTTAAACTTTTACTTACCCTTTATGAAATGCACTTTTTTTGCTTCTCTGGTACCCGAGTACGAAAGAAGTTTCAATTAATACGAAAAATAAAATAAAACAGTACATAAAAAAGTCCTGTGGTAACGCATTAATGATCGGGTCTGTTGCAGGGTTAAACAGCCAAGCCTCATTATTGAAAAAGATTTGATGAAACGAGACAAACATTCTATCAAAATTAACCGCTAAAAACAGCAATAATACTGGCGGCATTAAAGAAGCAATAAAAAATGGCTTAATCAGCACCCAGACTCTTCTGGCTCTTTTTACAAATTTTAAATAAAACAGTGTAGAGATAAGACTGATGAATAACACACTATAATTGAGATAAAAAAGTAACTTCACTTCATAAAAATGTAGCAATCCACTTTCAGAACTTGTAAAATCAGGCAGCTTCAATTCCTGAATCCACGGAAAATGCAAGTACTGTAAAAGCACATAGTAATTATCCATTAACTTATCATAAGTCAATCCAAGTACTTCTGGGATGTTCTGGGTTTGTATAGTAAATTGGTATAAAGGTACAAACCAGATTGTAACAGCAATCGACAGTGTTATAATCAACAAAAAGATGCTGACAATTCCTAAGACATCTTTCACTCTAGTCATAGATCAATTCTCCAGTCAGCCAACGTTTGAATTGCATAAGTGGGTTGCTCAATAACTGTTTTCATATCTTCTTCCTTTGTAAAACCAGTATATACAAGTAATGTATCCACTTCATTATTGATTCCAGCAAGAATATCCGTCTCGTAGTTATCCCCCACCATCAATACTTCATTTTTTTTGAATCCAATCCGCTTTATAGCTTCATCCATAATGATAGCTTCGGGTTTCCCCACAAAGGTCGGTACAATTCTAGTGGCCTTTTCTATTAAAGCCACTACGGATCCTGCTCCAGGGACCATTCCGCGTTCTGTTGGTAAATTTGTATCTTTATTCGTTGCTATAAAATTTGCCCCTTTTTGAATAGCTAAGGTTGCTTTTTCGCATTTTTCATAAGTGAGTGCTCGATCCAATCCTACTACTACATGATCAGGGTTTTCTTCATCTATTTTAAATCCAGCATTTAAGACTGCTTCTATCAATCCTTTTTCACCTACAACATAGACCGTCTTACCACCTAATGACTTAAGGTAATCTGCGGTTGCTAGAGAACTCGTATAGACTTCACTTTCATAAGCTTCAACCTTAAATTGCTCATTCAACTTTTTTGAAACTTCTTTAGGGCTACTTGTAGAGTTATTTGTAACAAATAAAAATGGTTTCTTTGCTTTTCTTAGCTGATTAATAAACCCAGGGGCTTCTGATATCGGTTCACTCCCCTTATACATAGTTCCATCTAAATCAATCAAATAACCTTTATAATCTTTCATTTTATCTACCATACACTAGCCTTCCTAACCTATCTCATTGGTTTCTTTTATTTTTATTCATTCTGGTTTATTTTTTTGGCGTATTTTAAATTTTGTTTCGCCTTTTTGATTTTTAATAGTTTTCACTTTGTTGTCCTTAGACTCGGAAGCTGGCTGCTTATCTGCATACTCCTCGGATATTTTACCTTTTTTTGTAAAAGATTTCTTATTTCCAATATTATCTATTTTTTTATCTTGATTTTTATTTTCTGGCTTAGTCTTTTTTTCTCGTTTTTTTGCTTGATCAAATTTACGTAAGTTTTTCTGCTTTTTATTTTGTGTATTCTTTTTGTTCTGGTTTGGTTTGCTCTTACGTTTAGAAGAACCAGTATGTTTCCTCTTCGGTTCTAATCGTTCCAATACAAAATAAGCACATCCAAAGCTGCAATATTCAGTCAAATAGTCTTTTAAACTAGAAATTCTCATGTCGATCGGTACTTTTTTGTTTTTTGAGTAATAAAATCCTCTCAATCTAAGCTTATCGTATGAAATATCTCCAACAATATAGTCATATTTTTCCAGGAAATCACTGTATCTTGCTTCTATCATTTCCAGATCGATTGCTTCTCTATAATCCTCAACAATTTTGTAAGCAGCACCATTCAAGGAAAGTGTATCATGATCTAATTTTTTGACTAACTTATTTTCTTCTGAAATATCTAGATCTATTATGTCTTGGGTAATATCAGATTTATTTTGTACTTCTTTATTTTCTTCTTTTAACGTGTCGCTCATAAGACCCCTTCTTCTTGTCTTTCTATTTTATCGGATATTGTTTTTGCAGATAATTTCCTATGACCACCCTTAAGAAGTGTGGAAACAGAACTTGATAATCAGATTTCTCCCCAATTATTGGGAAAAAAGGAACAAATAAATAATGATCTATTGAAGCAATTGTGTAGTCAGCTTCTTCTCTAATCGATTTTCCGTTAAACTTGATTTCTTGGTTTTCAGTTACTTGAATACCCTTGTAACAAATTTTACCAAATATTTTACCTCTAAACCCTAATCCTTTTATGGGTAATGGTTCTAATCTGGCTCTTTGAGTTTCCATAGAGTAGATTAATTCCTTTAACTGCTTGCCAGTTACTGTATATTTTAACACGCGCATAGGATGAGGCAAGGCTCTATGGAGATCATCATTTGTCACACTGCCTTCTATAATCGGTTGAAGGAATAAACCCGAATTTAAAATTGCAGCATCTGTTTCTGCATAATTGCATAATGCGTCAAGTCCGATATTCACAAAATTTGTACACTGTTTCCAATCTGCTTCAAGTGTATCGGGAATATCTGCAATTTTTTGTTCTTGTAATAGCTCATGTCCTAGCTGTGTGTATTGGTGTACAAGTATATTTTCATCTTTAACAGGCTTTATTGCTTTTTCTATATCGATCACTTCTGCAGAAGCCTTTACAATTTTTTGATTTTCAATTTCTATGTTGATCTGTCCAATATATTCTCCAAATTTTCCTGCCCCAGCTAAAAGTGAGCTATTTACGTATTCTCCTTCAGGCAACAAATGGTGAGTATGTGCTCCTATTATAACATTTAGTTCAGGGAATTTTTCTGCTATTTTTCTATCATAGTCAATTCCTAGATGGCTGAGTAATATCCAGTTATCTACGATCCCCTGATATTGTTCTAAAATTCTTTCGATTGTCTTAAAAGGGTCTTCTACATTCCAGCCCAAAGGATCATAACTTACAGTTAATGGAATTGTACAAGCAAATATGCCTAGTTTTGATCCAGAGCTCGTTTTATATATTTTAATAGGCACAGCCCAATTTGGTAATGCATTTGTATCTTTATCGGTTAAATTGGACAATATGATTTTAAAATCGGCATCATTATAGAGTTGATTTAACTGATATTTAGTACTACCAATTCCTTCATTATTTCCAATTGTAACAGCATCATAATGAGCATCGTTCAAAAGCCTGATAATGGCTTGACCATTAGTTGCTTCTGTGAGCGGATGAACTCTATCACAGGCATCTCCAATATCGAAAATCAATACTTCTTCTTTTTGATTTTCATGAAAAGAACGCACATCTCGTAAAAACTTTGCAGTTCGTGGCCAGTTCATCAAATGTGAATGTATATCATTTGTATGGTATATCGAAATTTTTTCCAAACCATAACCCTCCGCTTGTTTGCTTTGAACCATGTATTTACTAGATATTTCTTATTATAATATATCATTTATCTTAACATTACTCTATCATAGTACAGTATGCAATTCGAGAGTGTAAAATATCTTGTGTAAATAGAAAAAAGGAAGTCCCTTCTGTAGAATAGAGTTACCACACTACATTCACAGAAAAGAGGACTTCCCTATGAACAATCTTACTACAGATATCTTACAGACTCTAGCCACAAAAGGTGATTTAAACGAATGTTTTCGTTCTCATCTAGAATTAGCCGTTAACACCCTCTTAAAAACAGAATTGACTGCCTTTTTGGATTATGAAAAATATGATCGGATCGGTTTCCATTCAGGAAACTCTCGGAATGGCACCTATGATCGTAAGGTCAAAACCGAATACGGCGAACTTCAGCTTCAGATTCCACGTGATCGGAATGGTGAATTTAAACAACAGACTTTCCCAGCCTATAAGCGAACCAATGAGACCTTGGAAGAAACGATTATCCATCTTTTTCGAAAGGGGATCACGATGTCCGAAATTGCCGATCTAATTGAGAAAATGTATGGCCATCATTATACGCCACAGACGATGTCCAATATGACGAAAGTCTTTTCTGAAGAAGTCGCTGCTTTTAAAAAGCGTTCACTAAATAAGCACTATGCCGCTATTTATCTGGACGCAACCTATATTCCTTTAAAACGTAAAACCGTCGATAAAGAAGCCATTCATATTGCCGTAGGCATCCGTCCAGACGGCGCTAAAGAAGTACTGGGTTATGCCATCGCACCGAATGAATCAACCATAACTTGGAAAGAGCTACTAGAAGACTTAGTAAGTCGAGGCGTTCAGTCCGCTCTCCTCTTTGTGACTGATGGGCTTAAAGGGATTAAAGATACCATTCATCAAGTATTTCCCAGTGCAGCGTATCAACACTGTTGTGTGCATGTTTCTCGCAATCTTGCCAGTAAAGTACGCGTAGCAGATCGAAGAGACATATGCGAAGACTTTAAAGCGGTTTACCAAGCGGACTCACGAGAAAAAGCAATCGAAGCTCGACTAGATTTCACAGAGAAGTGGCACACCCGCTACCCTAGAGTAACCAAATCTATTTTAGAGAACGATAGCTTACTGACCTTTTATGACTTTCCCGCTTCAATCCGAAGAAGCTTGTACTCCACTAATTTGATTGAGTCTTTTAACAAACAAATTAAAAAATACAGTCGGCGTAAAGAGCAATTTCAAAATGAAGAATCTATGGATCGCTTTTTAGTCTCAAATTTTGATCTGTACAATCAGAAATTTTTAACTCGAAGCCACCGCGGTTTCCAACAAGCTGAAGCAGAACTTTGGGAAATGTTTGGAGAACTAGAAGAAAGATAAGTTTTTTACAGAAGGAACTTTTTATTTACACAAACTTCTTGACGCTCTCTGCAATTCTTCTTTTAAACATAAACTTTATTATTACTTTTCCTAATTTCTTATTATGCTTTTTATAGTCTATAGAGTTTTACAAGCAGCTGCTTTTGGTATATTTATCATTTTGTCATTTGTCAAATTAAACTAGAAAATATTTATACTCCTTCATGTTCCCTTTATGAATAAATGCAAGTATAAGGAAAGTCATTTCTGTCGGTCGGCGTAAACGTTAAAACACGGCGTGTCAGTGACGGAAAGAGTGCTCTTCTCTTGTAGTCGCTGACTCGCTGTGTTAGATTACACAGCTGACGGACAAAATGTTCTTTCCGCCCATTTCTGGAGGGAGGCAAGAGAAATAGCTTGTCCCAAATTATTGTGAATTTCTTCTACGAATACTTGCATGGGTGTCTTGAACCCGAGAGACCGTCTTGGAATTCGATTCCTCTCATCAGACATGGATTGAATAAATGTTTCACTTACCTTGTTAAAATCCATTTCTTTGGGCAGTCCGTTCCTTCGAAGAATACCATTTGAATTTTCATTCAATGGCCGTTGTGAAGGAGTTCCAGGGTCACAAAAATAGATATCAATATCGTTCGCGTTAGAAATATCTTTCCAGTTTGAAAACTCTTTTCCACAATCAAAGGTGAGTGATTTAAAGAAATGTGCCGGTAAATGATTGAGCCAGTCAGTGATGACCCTTCCTACATCTTTGGCTTTGCGACTCGCCGGTTTGAATGTGAAAATCATCTTAGACAAGGGCTCTGCAAAAGTAACGACTGCACTTTTGTGCTTCAATCCAACGATCGTGTCGCCTTCAAGATGACCGAATTCTTTCTCTACATTAGGGTGGTCAATTTTTCGTTGAGCAATATTCCGAGTGAAGGCTTGTTTTCCGCGTTTCTCCTTGTGCCCATTAGGTTTGCGTTTTCCTTTCATTGGAAGAAGGTGTTTATCAAACATCCCTTCTCTTGCCCGGCGATAAAGAGTAGTAGCCCCCATAGAAAAAGCAAGAAAGGTACTATCTGCTTTATGGTGATTGGCGATCATATCAAGTGACCACTTTTGACGAAGCAGATGTTCGACATGACCTTCTTCTTCAACAGAAAGTTTTAAACGTTTACGACCACAACGCGATTGTTTTGTCTTTCTCTGTTCCCAGAATTCTTTTGAATTTTTCCCAGTCTTAAAGAAATTGATCACATCATAAACCGGCTGTTTTTTGCCCATGATCTCAATAATTCTAGAAGTCGTTACATCTGCCAAATAATATTTTTCTATGAGGATGATATCATCCATGGTAAACTGTTTGTGAGCCATACGTGTTCCTTCTTCCTTGTAGATTTGGTGGTACAAACTACTTTAAGGGAACACGTGTGGTTTTTCAAATATCTTTTTCTAGTTTAATTATAAAATTCGCGTTTTAAATAAATCTATTTTTATAATTTACATTAGCGGAGCGAACAACCTTAGAATCCTTTTAGAGAATGTTACGATAAGTGACTGAGAGAGGTCTTCAATCTTAATTTTCTCACTTTCTAATATAGTTTGATCAAAATCTTCTATCATATCTTTAATTGCTGGAACGCCATATAGGACCACAGCATTTTCAAAGTGTAGATAAAGGCTTCTATAATCAAAATTAATAGTTCCGATCACGGCAACTGCTTCATCAACTATGATCGATTTTGCATGCATAAACCCATTAGTATATTCATAAACCTCTACGCCTGCGTTAATTAAATCTTTATAATAAGAACGACTTGTCATATGAACTAGATATTTATCCCAGATCTTAGGCAATATTATTTTCACACTTATTCCACTTTGAGCTGCTAGTACAAGAGCTATTTCTAAATTTTCATCCAGAATTAAATAAGGTGTATTGATCAATATCGATTTTCTAGCTTCATAAATCATTTTAACAAAGACTTGTTCTCCCACGTTTTGTGTATCAGTAGGACTATCTGCGAACGGTTGAACATATCCAATTTCTTTTGGTTGGCTGGTAACTTTAAAATTTGGGACAAGAAGATTCATTTCACTCTCTAACAGGGCTTCGTCCATAGTCTGCCATAGTTCCAAGAAAATCAATGTTTGCCTCCAAGCTGCCGGACCTTTCATTTTAATCCCTGTATCTTTCCAATGTCCAAATCGTTCAATTTCATTGATATATTCATCTGCAATGTTGATCCCCCCTGTGAAAGCTACTTTTCCATCGATCGATAGCACTTTTCTGTGATCTCGATTGTTTTGTGAGGAAGTCAGCACTGGATGAAAAGGATTGTAAATACGACAGTCAATCCCATTTTCAACCAACTGTTTCTTTGTATCCTTAGGAATGGTTACAAAACTACCTATATCATCGTACATTACTCTAACATCCAACCCTAAAGCGGCTTTTTCTATTAGAATTTCCTGAATTTCTGTCCACATCTTTCCTTCGGAGACAATAAAAAATTCAAAAAATATATAGTGCTCTGCTTTGACTAGTTCTTCAAGCATTGCCTGATAGTATTCTTCTCCGATTGGATAATAGTTAACTTCCGTCTGGTTATATACCGGAAACCCCATTGTTTCTTGAAGATAGTACATCTGAGCTCCATATTCTGGATAGCACTTATTGGCTTCTAAAAATACAGATTGTTCATTGTATAAATATGACTGGTGAAAATCATATACATCTTCTAATTTTTTTTGTAATTTTTTTGTTTTAGTTTGTCGATTAAACATTAGATAAAACAAGGCCCCATAAACCGGGAAAATCAACACTTGTAATATCCAAGTAATTTTATAAGCTTCCTTTCCTTTCTTCCAAACTACATGCAATGCAATTGCAATGGAAAGAAAAGTAAATAAAGTCTTCAAAAAAATGGAATAAGTAATTGACTGATTGATCAAAACTGCAAAAATCCCAAATTGTATCAATATAAGTATTGCTAGTAAGACTCGACGCCTAAAAATCTGAAGCATCCATTTATGTATCATATCTATCATTCCTTTGTATCAGATTCTCCTATAAGTATGCCTGTTTTACTATCTATTGTCACGAATGATTTTAAGCAAATCATTCGTACTCGCTAAAACTCTGTGATAAATTATTAACATAAAGAATATTAGAAAATGAAAGGAGAATAATGAATATGAATAAATCAACTCATAATTTTCTGTTTAGTGGACTTCTTGGTATATCCATCGTTTTATTATTAGTGGGGCTATTCTTCTCTATAGTACCTCAATACCCTGAACGAAGTAGTTCAATGATTGCTGGTACCATTGTTTATATTGGCTTAGCATTGCTTGCATTTTCAGCAAAAAAACATTCTACTCTATCTTCAAAATTTCTAATTTTATCTGGTTTAGGTTTAGCAGGAATTCACATTTATACAGAAATTCAGTTACTAACCTCTATTGGATTGTTCGCAATTACTAATATGTTAGGATACACGGCTCTTATTTCTATAGGGTTAGCAATAGGTGTTAAAGTACTCAATAAAATCTCTAAAACCTCCCTTGGTTCTCTATCCTTAAATGGCTTTCTAACTGCCGGAGTAGCTTTTACTTATTGGCATGTAGCTTCTATCAACATCGTTAGAGAATCATTTTTGTTTTTTATTCCCTTTTCAATACTTTTCTTTTTAACGGTTGGTCAGTTTATCTATAAAGTCCTCAAAGAACGTAATCGCACTTACCTTAGCGTAAATTCTTAATTTATTATTTATTAAACTAAAGAGCCGGATTATCTTTTAGATTGTCAAAAGATGATCCGGCTCTTTAGTTTTAAAATTCAATAATTTTAGTCCCATGAAACTGATTAGCTGCAATGATTTTGGCCACTTGCGGTAGATTTTTATACGTAACACCACCGCCAGGCAAAATCTCGATTCTTCCTGTAGCATGTTCAATCAGTTTATTTATTTTTTCACCATTATCTTGAAGAGATCCATTTATGCCTCCGTGAGTTAATATACGGGTAATATTTTGTGATATTAGCCATTCAAGTTCCTCTAATTGGTATTCTATAGGAATTTGATCAAATGCCATATGAAAAGTCACTTCACATCCCTTACAAAGAGGGAGTAACGCCTTAATCTGTTCACGATTAATACGGTTTTCATATGTTAAACATCCAAATACAACCCCATCTATTTTAACCTCTTTAGCCATCTTAATATCCTGCTTCATTATTTCTATTTCAGCCAACGTGTAGTTAAAGTTGCCTCCCCTAGGACGAATCATTGTCATCACAGGGATAGAATGCTTGCTACAATATTCTAAAGTATGCTTCATTACACCAAAGGAAGGCGTTGTTCCTCCTACAGCAAGATTATCACATAACTCTATCCTATCTGCACCGGCTTGAATCGCTTTTGGAATATCTATGAAGTTTTCAGCACAAAATTCTTTTAACATTCTAAATTCCCCTATTTATCTAATTTGTTGAATTTTATCCTGTCATCTTTTTCTAATCAGCAAATAGTGTATTTACATGATCAACTAAATGAGCCAGTTTTTCCCATTGTTCTTCTTCAGTTAAAATGTTTCCTTCTTCAGTAGAAGCAAAGCCACATTGCGGGCTGATGCAAATCTGACTCTTCGGTACATACTTTGCGGCTTCGTTTATACGGGCTTTAAGCACTTCAACATCCTCTAACTCTGGAAATTTCGAAGTCATTAATCCTAAAACAATTTTACCTTTCCCCGTAAAATAATTTAGAGGACCAAAGTCTCCAGAACGATCATCATCATATTCTAAAAAGTACCCATCATATGAAATTTCTTCAAATAATTCTTTTGCGACTGGATAATACGGTCCCGCTGCTGCATAGGAAGAACGATAATTCCCTCTACAAACATGAGTTGTTAACGTTAAGTCTTCTGGTTTATTATAGATTATATCTTGGATATTTTCTTTAGCCATTTTTTTTAACAGTTCCCATTCTTCTTCTGGAATGAGTTCATCCTTAATTCCGTCCGCAGCTAGAAAACCCCAAAACACATCATCAATTTGAAGATAGCGACAACCTAAATCATAAAAATCTTGTATTGCTTCGTTATAGACTTTTCTTAAATCCTTACAGAATAACTCTATGGTTGGATAGTGTTCATTCCTTCTAATTCCTTCATGTAAGAACTGGTTTGGACTAGGAATCGAAAATTTCGATACAGCATCTTCTCCCACAAAATTTTGCAGGAATTTAAAATGATCTAAGAACTCATGATTTTTATTCCAACTAATTTTATCTATAGTACGAACATCCAATGGCTCACTCTCTATATCTCCTGCAAATTTATATCCATGCTCTTTTCGATACTTTTCCATCCCATTGATTCCCCACATAAAATCAAGGTGCCACCATCCCCGTCGGAATTCTCCATCAGTAATCGCTTTTAATCCAATTTCTTTTTGTTTTTCTATAATTCTTTTAATTTCTTGATCTTCAATATTTTTCAACTGAGACTTTGAAATCTCTCCCTTTTCAAAAGCACTTCTTGATGATTTCAATATTTCAGGTCTTAAAAGACTTCCTACGTGGTCTACTCTATATGGGGCCGTCTGTATAACTTTTGTCATTTGAAACATCCTCTCAATTAACTTATGCTTGTGCTATAATAGAAAATCCTTGGATAAGAATAAATCTTTCATCCAAGGATTTAACAGATGCACCATTAATACAATATTATTATTTCACTGATTCATTCATTAAGCTCATATGCTTTATTGATTTTTTATAGAAAGCTGTTCTTCATACCGAATCACTATACTAGTAACTCTTTAATTCAGTTTTGAGTAAAATTTTCTACCCGAACATCATTTCCAATGTTCTTTTATTACTTTTAAAAAAAAAGCTT
The DNA here is from genome assembly GCF_001895285.1 of Marinilactibacillus sp. 15R. Lineage (NCBI taxonomy): Bacteria > Bacillati > Bacillota > Bacilli > Lactobacillales > Carnobacteriaceae > Marinilactibacillus > Marinilactibacillus sp. 15R. The sequence continues at coordinate 1,375,759 of NZ_CP017761.1, read as the reverse complement.
TCAAAATCTTAAACTCTATGGATTCTCTCTTAAAGTAATGCCTCATTATAAGCTATCTCTAATGTACTTAATCATAAGTTCTTTGTCAATATATTCTAATGGCTTTTAAATTATATCCATATTAAGTATATTGACATTTACTTTATAGTTCCATAAAGTAATAAGTGCACAATCAACCGGAGGTAAGTATGGCTAAAAAATATTATGCAATCAAAAAAGGTAAAAATCCAGGTATTTATACTTCCTGGGCAGAAGCTCAACAACAAGTTTCTGGTTTTTCAGGAGCAGAATTTAAATCATTCTCATCAAAAAATGAAGCAGAAAACTACCTATCTCCTTCCAAACAGGCTATAGAGGTTTCTGATGAAGACACTGTAACTGCTTATGTAGATGGCTCATTTGATAAGTTGAATAATCGTTACAGCTATGGAGTGGTAATGTTGAAAAATAATACTGTACTTGCCACATTAAACAATGCAGATAATGATCCTAAATATGTAGAAAGCTTTCAAATTGCAGGAGAATGTTTTGGGAGCCTTAATGCAGTTAAATGGGCTAAAAATAATGGATATAAAAAAGTTGTCATTCATTATGATTACTTGGGTATTGAAATGTGGGCTACCGAAAAGTGGCGTACGAACAAGGCTGTATCAAAAGATTATGTTGCTTATTTCAAACAATTATCTCAAAATATTGAGGTAGAATTTAAGAAAGTGAAAGCTCATTCTGGAGTAGAATTCAATGAATTGGCTGATCAGCTTGCAAAGGATGCTTTAAAAGTTCGATAAAAATAAAATTTCCACTGTTTTAATACTTATCTATTAGATACTGTTGATCATTGGAAGTCAGTTATTTAATTATTGGTTAAGTAAAATCTGCCTTAGGTAGGTATTCAGTACATCCACCAGACCAAGTCACTGTATGGATAGTATGGAATTAACGATGAGATCAAACGTAATAAGTCTGAGTAAAAAATTCTTAGTATCCAAACGCACAACCTTTAGACAACCTTCATTACTTCTGCTCTCTTCGCTATATTCAAACAGCTCAATTACTCATTGAGCCAAATAAAGATAAGTTTATTTAGAAAAATTATAAATAGCAAGGCGATTCTCACTCTAAAAAGCGCTATGACCCTATTTATCAACAAAAAATACAAGAATACTTGGATTTTTACTAACTCAAGTATTCTTTTCATTTATCACTCTATTATCCTTCCGATTACTTCAATTACATTTATCCAGAATATCAAAAACTGATTGAATAATGATATCTGGTCTATCCATATGTATAGAGTGACTTGAGCTTTGTGCAAACACAATATTGCTATTGCTTGTAAGTTTTCCTTGTCTTATAATGAGTTCTTGCCATTTTTCTTCAAAGATTCTCAATTCTTCTTCTGGTAAGCCACTTTGAGCTTCCAACTTAATACAAAACTCATTATCTCGCCCTATGACAATAAGCGGTACATTGAGAGTTTTCCCTAAAGACTTAATTATTTTAGCATCTTGTTTCCAATTACTGATTTCAGAGTACATTGCTTTGTATAAAGAAGGGCTTACTTGAAAATCTAATAATCGTTTTTTAATTTCTTTAGGAACTAAATTCAGCTTTTTAGGAAGAATAGGATTTAGATTTTTTCTTAATTGTTCTGATCTCATTGAAGCATATGTTTTACATTTCTCTAACCAAATCCTATCCTCTTCATCCAATACAGGTAAATTTAACGTATCTAATTCCTCTAAATCTACAGAAGTTGAATCCACTAATACTATTCCCGCAACTTTTTTAGGATAAACTTTAATAAAATGTTGTACACACAATCCGCCATATGAATGCCCAACCAATATAATTGGCTCGGTTATTTCAAGAACTGATAATAAATCATTCAATTCTTTAACAACTGCCTCCGTATTACGGACTTCATTTCCAATTTCACTTTTACCGAGTCCAGGTCGATGAAACATAACTATTCTATTCGTTTCACCTAAAGTCTGTGTAATGTTGTACCACTCATCAAAGGAGCAGCCCATCCCTGTCAAAAAAACAATTGCTTTTCCTTTGTTACCTTTCCTAAATATCTCTAGCTTATTTTGATTTATCTGTAAAATTGAAATAATGCGTATTCCTCCTAAGCATCTTTCGTTCACTCTTCTGCCCATTAATTTAAGTACGTTTGTTCATATAACCTCTACTCCTATTTTACCATAAACTAACAAGTATCCTCTTAGTTTAAGTAGTCAGCATTCTAAATAACCTTCAAAGTCATATAGGCAATCATACCTATCCATTCCCTTATTAGAATTCTGATTTTGTATATTAAATTAATTATTAGGATCCAGTTATATTCATATAAAAAGAATCTAGGAGAAATGTCTCTATTGAGCAATAATTTGAAGTGTATAACATCAAAAAAACCGTCATATCAAAGATTGAGTTTCCTAGATTTGACGGGATTTTACATTCTATCTAGCTTGGTCGCAGTCTCGATATGCGATTTCTTATGCTCCTATACCGAAATAAAAACACCTCCTCTAAAATGAGGAAGTGCTCTAGTTATTATTTTAATTACTTACCGAATACTTTGAAACGATCTTCGTCATTCATATATTCTTTATCGCCCGCTGGAGCTTCTGGTGAACCAAATACCAATTGCCCTCTAAGTTTCCAGTTTGAAGGAGTTCCCCATTCTTGTGCAACTCTCTCATCGATTACTGGATTATAATGTTGTAAGTTAGCACCAATGTTTAGTTGCGCCAGTGCAGTCCAAACATTTACTTGAGCAATTCCACTAGCTTGGTCAGACCAGATAGGGAAGTTGTCAGCATATAACGCAAACTGTTTTTGAAGATTTTTCACTACATCTTGATCTTCAAAGAAAAGGATTGTTCCTTTACCATTAGCAAAACTTTGTAATTTAGCTTGAGTGTTTGGAAAAGCTTGTTCTGGAGTTAATGGTTTAAGTAACTCTTCAGTAAAATTCCATAATTTTTTGTGTTCGTCGTTGAACAAAATAACTGCTCTTGATGTTTGAGAGTTAAATGAAGTTGGTGATTCTCTCACTACTTCTTTTATTAAACTAACTAATTCTTCTTCTGATACTGCAACGTCACTTCCTAATGAATAAATAGAACGACGTGCTTTTAGTTCATCAACAAATTGCATATTTAAAAACTTCCCTTCTATATTAACCTTACTTTTCGTAACTAATTCCATTATAACTATTCTAAAAATAATTTCAATAATAAACTTCAGATTCGTAATAATTATTATCGTATGATTCCCCTCAACTTAGCTTGCTGATAGTTAGTTCAATTAAAAATGAGGAGAAGGAAATTGTTATAAATCTAGTTTGTTAAGCAAGTCTTTTAAGGAAGACAAGTCGTTTGCAGAAAAAGTCATCCCTTTTCCCATTTTAGAATGATCAGGGCTCCAATCTCTTATGTCAAACTTCGGTTCATTATTATTCCATCTTACAATATTCAGCTCTTTTTTCCAGCCACTTTTACTTTCGCTTATCACGCCGATTTCTTCCATAATTTCATATTCAATTCCAGCCATTTATTATTCCTCCCTTTCAATAAAGTGTCGCCCTACCTCTTCTGGTTTATGAGCATCTGAACCAGTCTCTAATTTCAGATCCAAATCAAGAGCTTCCGATATAATCTCTTCATTTGGATAAGTTTTCCCGTAGAAACTTTTATCCAAACCTGCAAAATTATAATCAAGCGTATAACTATTATTTTTTGTCATTTTTAACAACTTAGTCCAATTGATCGTATCTTGATGTTCATATGCTTTCTGAAATTTATGAATTAAATTGATATGTCCGATTTTTTTTGGTGTCATGGTTCCAAAAGGTACTGATAAAGCTTTTTCCATTGTTTTTTCATAAATCGAATATAGTGTTTGATATCCTAATTCTTCTCCTTTTTGTATAAAACTATCTTTACTATAGTCAATGCAAAAATATGTTTCATCCGGTAATTTTAAAAAGTGTACACTCAGGATAGAGTTTTTAATCGTCTCAGGATATTTTTCTAGAAATAAGCGTGTCTCCTGTTCAAAACCTTCAATATAATCTACTTCAAATCCTGCATTTATTTCGATTTTGCGACTATATTTCGCTTGCAATCCTTTTACTTCTTTTAAGTACTCATAGACATCTTTTTCGTCCATTGCACTATCTTTAGTGGGTACAGTATCTACGATTGGCAATGGCGCGTGCTCAGTAAATGTCATTTTTTTTATACCTAATTCTATCGCTCTTCTTACATAGTTCTCCATTTTATCATTTGATCCATGAGGGCAATAATTTGTATGAACATGTGTATCTATTTTCATCTTATACCTACTTTCAATTTCCTATATTTTATATATTATCTTATTATTTCAGTTCTGACTAATTTAATTATTAGCTACTTATTCTCTTTATTGCAGTATACATGACAAATTTCATTGAATCTATTCATATAAACCGAGCTTTATGTTACTATTTTTGTTATTAGTAAAACTTACTAATAACAAGTTTTGCTAACAATAATTATTAAACTACTATGAAAAGAGGAAGCTATATTATGCATTCAACAAGCCTGAACAAATCCATACTCCATCAAAAACGTCAAGAATTGGACTTCCTCCATCATTTCTATGGATTAGGCTATGACTTGATCGATCTCTCTGCAATTGAACAATTTGATTGGACAAAGTTATCTGAAGATGATCTTGGTCTAATGAACGAACGCCATAAATGGCAGCATGAAGGCTCTTTATTCGCACTTAGAAGTGACTGGACGAACGCGATTGTTCGATACAGACAAAAGTATCAGTTAGACTCTGAAAAAATTGCTTATTCCGGTCCAGTATATACTTTAACCAATGAAAAACATCAATATGGTCTTGAAACCTTTACTAACGATATTTCTAAACAAACTGCTGTAATGAAGCAAATGGTAGATTACATCAAAAATAAATTAAACATATCTTTATCTGTTGCAGTTATTAGTCATAACACATTACTAAAAAATTTACTCTCTAAAGAGGAATTAGCCGATGAATTAACATGCAAGTTTATAAAAGAACGCAATCGTGATGCTTTAAAAGTACAGCTTGGCAGTGAACATCCTATTTTGGAATTGATGTCTCACCCCGCTGCAGAGCAAGCCAGTTATGTAAAAGAACATATGCCTCATCTGAAACGTCATATCGAAGAAATGAATCTTTGGGAAAGTGTTTTGATTGAAGCAAACGTCTCTTACGTTTATGGAGATATGTTGGCTTTACCTTCTCAAACATATTATAAAGGTATTTCTATTCAATTATACTCAGAAGATAAAGTAGAACCGATTGCTTCTGGCGGACAGTACTCTAGTCCTACTAATGCCTTTGGAATTGGGCTGAACATTTAAAATTTTAAGATAACTGATGGAGGAATATCACTTATGATCACGATGGCTTTATCTAAAGGAAGACAGCTTAAAGACTTTATAAAATACCTTGATGAAAAAAACTTAACAACTTGGAGTACTGCATTAAAATCAGTATCACGTGAACTCGTTATAGAAACAGATTCTATTCGATTCATATTAGTGAAGGGTGAAGATGTCCCTGTTTATGTAGAAGAAGGCGTAGCGGATTTAGGCATTACAGGTAGCGATGTTCTCTTCGAACAAAATCGTCAAATTAATAATCTAATGGATTTACCTTTTGGTTATTGCCATTTTGCAATAGCGGCCAAGAAGCCTAAAGAGGTATATCCCGTAGTAGCAACTAAATATATCAATTTTACTCAAAACTATTTTGATTCAATCAAACAGCCTGTCAAGATTATTCAATTAAAAGGTTCTGTGGAACTAGCAGCAACAATTGATATGGCAGATGCTATTATGGATATTGTACAGACTGGAACAACTTTAAAAGAAAACGGATTGAGTGAACAAGTTCAATTAGATGAAATTAATGCTCGTTTGATCTCTAACAAACACGCTTATTTTGCAAAAAATGATGAGATTCAAACAGTTATCAATCAATTAAGGATGGGCTGATATGTATACAACTAATACCTTCAAAGAAATTTATGCAACTAAAAATGATATTGACTGGACTTTGTTAGATAGCGTTCAGTCTATTATCAAAGAAGTCCAGCAAAATGGAGACCAAGCTTTATTCGATTATTCTAAAAAGTTTGATTCGATTGAATTAGCTGAATTAGAAATTCCATCTTCTTCTTTAAAACACGCTTATCAATCAATCAATAATGACCTGAGAACCTCTCTGGTAACTGCTAAAACAAACATCGAAAAATATCAGAAATCTATTAAATGGAAACAAAGTGAAGCTTCTGAATTATATCAGAAAATCCATCCTTTGAATCGAGTTGGTATCTACGTACCTGGTGGAACTGCTCCACTGGTTTCAACTGTCTTGATGACTACTGTGCTCGCTAACGTAGCAGGCGTAAATGAAACTATTGTTGTAACCCCTCCACAAACTGATGGGGTCCAGCAGGCAATACTAGCTGCTTGTCATATTGTGAATGTTGATCATGTATATCAAATAGGTGGAGCTCAAGCCATTGCTGCCTTAGCTTACGGAACTGAGACAATACCTAAAGTTGATAAAATCGTTGGACCTGGAAATCAGTATGTTGCTTTAGCTAAAAAACTAGTCTATGGAGATGTCGGAATCGATTCTATCGCTGGTCCTAGTGAAATCGTTGTTGTCGTAGATGATGCTTCTAGAGCAGATTGGGTTGCTTACGATCTCCTGGCACAAGCAGAACATGATGTGCAAGCCAGAACATTTTTAATTAGCGAAAACAAAGATAAATTACATGAGATCATGGCTGAAGTAGATAAAAAAGTTGGATCACAGCCTAGATCTGCTATTATTTCAAAAAGTCTGAAAAGCCATCACTACTCTGTTCATACTGCTTCAAAAAAAGAAACCGTCGAAGTAGTTAATTTGATTGCCGGAGAACACATTTCTATTCAGACAAAAGATGCAGAGTCTTATGTTGATCTGATTACTACTGGCGGAGCATTGTTTATCGGTCCATACTCTCCAGAAGCAATCGGAGACTATGTTGCAGGACCAAGTCATGTTCTTCCCACTGGTGGAAATGCTCGTTTTTCAAATGGCTTATCTGTAAATGATTTTTTAAGAACAAATTCAGTAATTAATCTGAAACCTTCAACTTTCACTGAAATGGCCCCTTCCGGAATTCGTTTGGCAAAAGAAGAAGCGTTACAGGCGCATCACGACTCACTTTATTTCCGACTGGAGGATACTAAATAATGATTAGAATTGATAAAAATGAAAGTCCTTATAGAGCACTAACAGAAAAGGAAATTGCAAAAATCGCAATTGACACACAATTTAATCAATATGCAGAAAACGAATATCAAGACTTACAAGAAAGTTATGCGATTTTCAACCAGCTTGACCCAACCCTTGTTTCTTTTGCTAACGGCTCAGATGAATGGATCCAAAAATCTATTATTGTCTTAGGTAATGGTCCCATCCTTACATTCGATCCAGATTTCGTGATGTACGATGTCTATGCAAAACAATTTGGCAAAGACATCATCAAATTGTCATCGAACGAAGATTTTACGTTTGATTATGAAGAAGCCTATAAACAAATCAAAGCATTGCGCCCTTCTGTTTTTATATTCTCACAGCCTAATAATCCTTTTGGTATCTTACATCCTTCAGAGTTCATCTTCAAAGCAGCAGAACTGATGAAAGAAGTTAATGGATACTTTATCCTAGATGAAGCTTATGGTGAATTTGTTGATGAACTAACTGATTATCCTAAAGGCGATCATGTTATTCGCCTTCGCACTCTTTCTAAAGTATATGGACTAGCTGGACTTCGTATAGGAGTGGCGACCTCCACTCGCAAAACCATGGATTTACTGGACTCGATTGCTCATCCTTATCCACTAAATACTTTTTCATTAAATGTAGCTGTTCACTTACTGAACCAACCTGAAAGATTAAATAAATTTATTGAACTCAATCGTTCTCTTTCTAGACAATTGCATAGTATTTTTAAAGAAGAGGTCGGCGATATCATTCCTATGCTGGAAAGTCATACAAATTTCTTGTTTACCTATGGCGACGATGCTATTGATTTAGGAAATTATATTATTGAGAACGGATTTTTACCGAGAATGTATCCGGAAGAAGATTCTGCTGCCCTAAAAAAAGCTGTTCGATACTCTATCGCAAAAGAAGATGAGTTAGAAGAAATCAGAAAAATTATTCAAAGATGGAGAGATGAAAAATGGTCATCAAGAAAGAACGCATAACAAAGGAGACTTCGATTCGCCTATCTGTGGAGCGAGGACTTACAGCTTCAACAATCGATACTGGTGTTGGTTTTTTAAATCATATGTTGGATTTACTGGCTTTTCATGGTCACTTTATTTTTGACATTCAAGTTAATGGTGATACAGATGTTGATGATCACCACACAACTGAAGATGTAGGAATATTACTTGGTCAAGCCATTGCTGAACTCAATGTAGATAAGACAAAAATCCAGCGCTACGGAACTGCTTACGTTCCTATGGATGAAACACTTGCACGTTCAGTTATCGATATCAGCGGACGTCCTTTCTTGCATTTTGAAGCTAGATTTACTGCTCAAAAAGTTGGTACATTTGATGTAGAACTGGTAAAAGAGTTTTTCTACGCTATTGCAATCAATGCACGTATCACTGCTCACTTAGACTTAATCCGTGGTGGAAATACACATCATGAGATTGAAGCTTTGTTTAAAGCTTTTGCTCAAAGTCTTAGAATTGCTTTAAGCGATTCAGATATTGATAGAATTCCCTCTTCGAAAGGAGTCATTCAAGAATGATTGCAATTGTAGATTATGGATTAGGTAATATCGCTAATTTAACAAACGCTCTTGAATTTTTAGGATATGAAGTCATGGTTACAAATGATCAGAAGGAACTAGAAAAAGCCGATAAAATTATTTTACCCGGTGTGGGTCACTATAAAGATGCCATGAATAGAATTGAAGAACTAAAACTATTTCCTGTGCTAGAAGATCTTAAAGAAACAAAACCCTTTATTGGAATATGTTTAGGTATGCAACTGTTATTCGAACACAGTGAAGAAGGCAACGTTGATGGATTAGGTTATCTTCCTGGAACAGTCAAAAAAATCACTGGTAACGTAGCTGTACCCCATTTAGGATGGAACAAGCTACATTCTAGTTTTCCTTCTCTTGATGATGATGTGTACTTCATCCACTCTTTCAAAGTACACACTGATCAAAATGTTATAGCCACTGCCGAATACGAAGAAGATGTGGTTGCAATTGTTCAGAAAGGATCAATCGTAGGTATTCAGTTCCATCCAGAAAAAAGTGGAGAAAAAGGACTACAGATATTAGACCAGGCTCTTAAAGGCGGTTTTAAAGTATGATCGAATTATGGCCAGCAATCGATTTGATTGACCAGCAAAGTGTACGATTAACTGAAGGTAAGTACGAATCAAAAGAGGTAATGAGTAGAACAGCTGAAGAAGCTATTGCCTACTATAATCAGTTTAATCAAGTGACTCGAATCCACATTGTTGATTTGATGGGTGCTCTTCACCAAAAACCGGCAGAAAAAGAATTTATCACTAATCTTCTTCAACATAGTAAGGTTCCAATTGAAATCGGTGGAGGAATTCGCTCACGAGAAACCATCGACTATTATCTATCTAACGGTGCTTCATATGTAATTGTAGGAACTCGTGGTCTCCAAGACTTACCCTGGTTGAAAAAGATGACTGAACTTTATCCAAATAAGATTTACTTGGGTCTGGATGCTGTCAAAGAACACATAGCAGTCAATGGCTGGACGGAAACTGAAGAACGCACCATTTATGATATTGCTAAAGAAACAGCTTCATTTGATTTAGGTGGTATTATCTATACTGATATTTCAAAAGATGGAAAGATGTCAGGTCCGAATGTAGAATTAACTGGAAAGCTAGTTGCACTCTCTCCTCATCCCATTACAGCTTCGGGTGGCATCAGAAGCTTAAAAGATATGCATGAACTTGAAAAAGTCGGTGTTACAGCTGCAATCGTGGGTAAAGCTGCAAATAAGCCTGAATTCTGGGAGGGTATCAATTGATCAAAAAGAGAATTATTCCTTGTTTAGATGTTAAAGATGGTGTGGTTGTTAAAGGTATTCAATTTAAAGGTCTAAGAGAAATCGGAAAACCTGTTGATTTAGCAAAACGCTACAATGCTTTAGGTGCAGACGAATTGGTTTTTTTGGATATTTCAGCAACCGAAACTGGTCATGCTTTAATGATAGATGTAATCAGACAAACTGCCAAAGAACTATTTATTCCTATGACTATCGGTGGAGGAATCCAATCTGTTGAAGATATTTCTAAACTGCTTAAAGCAGGTGCCGATAAAGTAAGTTTGAATTCAGCTGCGCTAAGAAACCCAGAACTGATTAAAGAAGCAAGCGAAAAGTTCGGTTCCCAATGTATCTGTATTGCTTTAGATGCTAAATGGGATGCAAAACAGCAAGATTGGTTCTGTTATACTCACGGGGGGAAAAAGGCTACGACTATCAGAGCCTTGGACTGGGTCAAAAAAGCAGAAGCACTTGGAGCTGGTGAACTATTGGTTACCAGCATGGATTATGACGGCATGCAACAAGGCTTTGATCATAAATTGCTCAAGTTAATCCAAGAAACAGTGACTATTCCAGTCATTGCTTCAGGTGGCGCTGGTAACGCAGAACATTTTGTTAACCTTTTCCTTGAAACAGATGTATCAGCTGGATTGGCTGCTTCCATTTTCCACGATGAAGACGTATCAATCCAAGAAGTAAAAGATCTTTCCATACAAAAAGGAGTGCCAATGCGAATTGTCTAACTATGCAGACTTAAACCCTGATTTTTCAAAAGGATTATTAACAGTTATCTTACAACATTATACAAACAAAGAAGTACGTATGGTGGGATACATGAACGAAGAAGCATTCGAATTAACTAAGCAAGAAGAAGTCGCCTGGTTCTACTCTAGATCTAAAGAACGGCTTTGGAAAAAAGGCGAATCCAGCGGTAATGTTCAGTACGTTAAAGATATGTACTTGGATTGCGATCAAGATGCGCTTCTTATCCTAGTAGATCCAGCTGGTCCTACTTGTCACACGGGAACAAATAGTTGTTTTAATTTAGAATCTTCATTTACTTTAAAAGATATTGAAGCTACCATACGCGAGCGTGCAGAGTCTTCTGACGATAAATCATATACTAACTATCTTTTATCCAAAGGAACAGACAAAATTGCTAAAAAATTTGGAGAAGAAGCATTTGAAGTAGTTATAGGCGCTAAAAACAAAAATAAAGAAGAAGTTGCAAATGAAGCAGCAGATGTTTTGTACCATTTAGGGGTTCTCTTGCATGATTCCGGAGTATCTGTATCCGATGTCGAATCAGTCCTGTCTGCCCGTCATAACAAACAAAATAACTTTAAAGGCGAGCGCAAAGATATTCAAGAATGGTAAAGTATTTTAAATAATATTTCTAACACGTCAATTGGGATAACCTTATTGACGTGTTTTTTACTATCATTTTTCTCTTTTCGCTTTAGATTATAAAGTTTAAATGAGGTTTATCGCTTTCAACTGGACATCCTTTTTTATTATTTTACAGATTTTTAGATACCTTAATTTATTCCTTCCAGCGAGGTACAAAATCTAACAATCATCCGTAGTCTAATAATTAACTAAGTAATAATTAGGAGGGATTTTCCCTTAGAATATAATTTTTTACTCTTCCTAAAAAGATTTTCTTTTTTTGCAACAATCTAAAATAATCTTAAATTTATTCTCTTTATCATTGAAATCAAACAATTTAAACAGTACGATTGACACTATAATGTATAATTAAATAAATTGATGAAACACATAATAAAACCTATCTTTTAAAGATAGGTTTTATTATGTGTTTGACTTAGGAAATAAATGAGGGTTATATATGGAAAATCGCTATGAACGAATTCAATCTGCAGAACGAGGTGCAAGAATCAGCATCGTTGTGTACGTTCTATTGGCACTTATGAAATTAATTGTTGGATATGGATTTAATTCTACTTCATTAAGTGCAGATGGATTAAATAATTTAACAGATGTTATCTCTTCTGTAACCATATTGATTGGGTTGCGAGCTGCAAGAAAACCTGCAGATTCCAATCATCCATACGGACACTGGAAGGCTGAACCGATAGCAAGTCTGATTACTTCGTTCGCTATGCTGTTTGTCGGGTTTCAAGTTTTACAGTCCACTATTAATCGATTAATATCTGGAGATGTTGTCCCTCCTAACCGTTTAGCAGCTATTGCAGCGATAATTGGGGCTATCGTCATGCTATGTGTTTATCGCTACAATTTAAATTTATCAAAACGAGTTCAATCTAATGGACTTGCAGCTGTTGCAAAAGACAATCTTGCTGATGCTTTGACCAGTTTAGCAACTGCCATAGCGATATTTGCTTCTGCTCTTGGATGGGGTTGGATTGATGGTGTGATGGCCATAATCGTTTCACTAATCATACTAAAAACCGGAGTAGAAGTATTCAGAGAAAGCACTTTTTCATTATCAGATGGATTTCATGAAACTGAGCTGGAGGAATATCATGCCGCAGTAATTGAACTACCACAAGTCAGAGAAATCGCTTCGCTGAAAGCTAGAATGTATGGAACAAATATTTATGCTGATATTACTATATTAGTAGATTCCGAGATGACTGTGCAAGAAGGGCATGATATAACTGAAAAGATTGAAGAATTACTTTATGAGAATTTTGATGTCATGCATACCGATGTTCATGTAGAACCTTATCACCTTAAAAAAAACATATTTAAAAAGCTGAACAACTAGAAATACTGTACTTCTAGTTACTCAGCTTTTTATTGATTCATTTATACTTTACAGTTTATTTCACTACTTTAAAATTATGATTAACAGTTGCTTTTACTGTTCCAAATTCTTTAAAGTAATTTCCAATCAATTCGTTCATTGGAATCGTTACTTCACGTATGATTTTAGAAGCATCAAACATCGTGTAATCTCCTCCACCAACCGCTCGGTATTGGTTAATAACCACTTCTAAGATATCATCTGCTTGAACAGGCTTACCTTTATAATTAAATTCAATTACTCGCTCACCAAATGGTTTAGAGACATTTATTGTATACTCTACTCCTTCATACATATCATAATTATACATTTGTGGTTTTGGTTCAATGAAATCTGGATTGACATCAATTTCTCCCTGATCATTTAACACAAAATATTCTGCAGATTGTTCAATGGCTGCTTTCAGTTCTGCACCCGTTACTTTAAGAACAGCTAACGTATTCGGAAAAATATAATTAGTTACTACATCCCGCATTGTAACCTGAGGATTGAACCCGCTGCTTTCATTATTGAATAAAGCCGTTCCGGAAATATCACAGTCTGTGTAATACATCTGTACTTTTTGAATGAATTCAATATAAGGATGTTCAATGATTCTCGCTTGTTCAACATTCTTAATCGTCATATCTCCAGTTACTTTACCAATCGGTTGATCTAACCAGTCTTCAACTTCCTGATTCAATTCTTCGTATTTATCAGCAAGATTAATTTCCACAGGAGTTTTCTCAGATATCTGAATTAATGCCGGCTGTGCAGCTTTTATTATCCAGTTTTTGTTTTCCTGTTCAAGGTCCAAAGTAACTTTGCCTAAGTAAGATCCTTTATGACCAGGCATAACTGTGGGTATTCCGTTTTTCATCTGAGCGAGCTCTCTATGCTGATGGCCAGTAAGCAGAACATCTATCCCCTCTACTTCAGTTAGTAGTTTGTATCCTTCATTTTCTCCTGTCTGGATCTCTGTTTCTTCTCCAGTATCAATATCTTTCTCAAATCCGCCATGATAACTTACGATTACCACATCTGCTAATTCTTTGAGTTTTGGAACGTACACTTTTGCAGTTTCTAAAGCAGATTGGAAAAATAATCCAGCATAATTTTCCGGATGTTCCCAATGAGGAATATATTGTGTTGTTAATCCTAGAATGGCTATTTTGACTCCTTCTTTTTCAAGAAGAATATAAGGCTCACCGAATGCTGGTTTACCTTGTTCATTCAAAACGTTTGCAGAAAGAACAGGATATCTTGCTGAATTTACTGCAGAATTCAAATAATCTAATCCATAGTTAAATTCATGATTCCCAATAACACCTGCATCATAAGGTAAGTCATTTAATGCGTCAATCAAAGAGTTTGCTTGGCCTTTTTCTTTCAACACAAAAAAGCTTAAAGGAGATCCTTGGATGAAGTCGCCATTTTCGATTAAAATTGTCGGTCCCTTTATAGATTCCATTTCTTTTTTCAATGCATAAGCTAATTTAAATAGCCCGAATCCTAAGTTTAGACCTCGTTCTTGATAGTTCGTCGGAAAAAGGTATCCGTGAACATCGCTTGTTTCAAAAATAGTTAATTTCATTATCAGTATCCCCAATCTATGTAAAGACAAGCTAGAATCAGCTTGTCCTGTAAAATTTATACTTCATAGTCTTTATTATATTCTGGAATAAATGATCCTAAATCATTTGCTTTAATAGATTCATAAAATATTTCTGGGTTTAAAGTATGCCAAGGAATAGTATAGTCTGCATCTACTAACTTGGCTACTTTCAACAAGCTTTCCTGAGTTGCATGACCACTAGCTCCTAAAGAGATAAATTCAATATGCTGTTGCTCTAAATAATTTTTTAGCTCAGCATATCTAAAATCATACTCTCCTAAAGGCTCTCCATTGCTGTGCAAGTATACCCCTTGAGTAAATTCATTTAGATACTGAATATTCTTGAAACTATTCTGTAAGACAAATGCTCCAGGATCTTGTTTTAGCTGGTCAAGTGAAATTGTTTTTTCAACAAATTCTGGCAGGTTTTTCATATCGATCGTTTCTTCTAATACTGTCCAAGTCATTTCTGGATAAAAAGCATGCAGCATTTGTGCATAGTTTGCTTCCCACACCATGATTCTATTCTGATGTTTAACAACTTTGTCTACATCAAACATTCTATTAACATTACGGATATAAGGATTAAAGAAAAACAGTTTTTCCATATTCACCTTAATCAAGTCTGCTAATTCATCCAATAATGTGATTTCAGTCAACTGTTTTCGTTCTGCAAACTGACTTTCTTTTTTTTCATGATCTTCATTAAAGCTGAATGATGTCCCTTCAGTAAGAAAGACATCTATCTCCCATTCTCTAGCTTCATGGGCCCATTTCCACACATTCTCAGGATATTTGCCTGATAATCTAAAATCTCCTGAATGAATAATCTTAAGTGTTGGTGTTTCAATAAAGAATGCACTACATCCAACAGAATCATGATCACTAGGTTTGGGAGAGACTACTATATCCCTTATTGTGATCGATTCTGTATAGTCAAATAGTATCAATTGGCAATCAACAGCTTTATCTTCATTTATCGCTACCAGTTCATTATATAATTTATATGCTTCTTCTGAAAGATAAACTTTTACATTTTCTGAAAGATAACGAAGTCCGCCCATGTGATCCAGATGAAGATGAGAAATAAAAATTACCGTTTCCAATTCTGGTAATTGAGCTGAAAATGTTTTATCCAACTCTTTGAATGATTCAATTGGATATAATTCTTTGATTGCCGGCAGATTACCTGTCTGTATCAAATACTCAATTTCTGATAAACCTTCTGTATCTTCTGGGAGTTGTCCGGCAACAGATAAGCCAAAGTCACATAGGACTCTGGCTTTTTCTGTGCGAATTTCGACAATGTTTCCTCCAATGGTTTTTAAACCACTCCAAAAACGGTATGTTGTCATATATGAAATCCTCTCTATTATTCTTGCCTAATAGTATAGACAAGAATTGTTTACTGCTAATTAAGTCTTATTTATTAGATTCTATAATAGATTCTGTTTCAGTCTGTAAATTTTCCAAGACTGTCTGCGGTTCAGCATCGTTAACAGATACTTCTTCCATTGCACCTGTAAAAGCATTTCTGAATTCTCCGTATCCAGCAAAAACTGGACTAGATATTCCGTACTCTAACATTTGAGTCGGTGCTTCGTAACGAGGATTTTCTTCTAGGAAAGTCATATATTCTGGATCTTCCAAGGCAGATTTAACGATTGGCACATACCCAGTTGCCATTGCCCATTGCGAAGTATTTTCCGGTTGTAATAAGAAGTTGATATATTCAACGAATCCTGCTTGCTCTTCTTCAGAAGCTGAAGAGAATAATCCTAAATCATTACCTGCAAATAAAGTCAATTCATTATCATTGAATGTTGGTACGGGTGCAGTCCCCCAGTCTAATGCGTTTTCTTCTGCAACTGGTTCAACATGCGCTAATCCTGCTGAAGATCCAATATACATAGCTGATTCACCGCGGCCGAATGGTCCTGAGAAGTACCCATCTTCTCCAGCCGTACGAGCATACCCTTCTTCAAACATCATACTTAAGAATTCAAGAGCTTCGACACTTTCTTCAGAATCAATATCTGTTTCAAGTGTGTCTCCATTAATAAATTCAGCTCCGTTTTGACGTGCCATTGTTTCATATTCCATTTCAAAGCCGTTTTCAAGCCCCATTGCTACACGGTCATCTCCGGCTTCTACCATCATTTCTCCTAAAGATTGGATATCTTCCCAAGAAGTAGGCACTTCAACACCATATTCATCCAGGATTCCCTGATTAAAGAACGTCAAACGAGTTGATTTAGAAAACGGCATTGCATATCTTTCTCCAGCAAATTCTGAGCTTCCCTGGAAACCTTCATATATATCTGTCAATGTTTCTTCAGGAAATCCATTACTTGTTAAAAAGTCATCTGTTAGTGGGATTAACAATTCGTTCATCGCTAATTCAGGCACATCTGTTGTTGTCAGCTGAGACATTGTCGGTAATTCATTAGAAACGCCAGCTGCGGTAATGGCCTGGCTCAATTCTTCATATCCGCCTTGGTTTTGTTCTACAACTTCGTATTCATCTTGAGACTCATTGAATTCTGTCGTCAATTCCGTAATTGCTTCTTGGTGAGGGCCGTTCATTGCATGCCAGAATGTGATTTCAACTGGTCCTGAACTTGTAGTTTCTTCAGATGATGTATCAGTTGTCTCTCCACTTGCACTGTCATCAGTTGTTTCACCGTCTCCACAAGCTGCCAATAATAAAGATCCCGCTAGTATTCCTGTACTTAACTTCAACCATTTCATTCTGCTTTGCATGTTTAATCAAAACTCCCTTTTTTATGTTTTGGTTTTTACATTTTAAACCCTTTTATCATTTACCTATTGATTACTCAAGTTTTTCGCTTCACGGTAATCAATAAGTTGTCTAACCTTTCAAACCGCTTTTTGCCACACCCATAATGATATAGCGCTGCAAGAATAGATAGATAATAATCATTGGTGCAATTACAATTGTAGAAGCAGCCATTAGTAATTCATACTGGGTTCCAGCTTCTGTCGTAAATGCTTGTAATCCTACTGGCAGTGGACGTAATAGCCGTTCATTCGTTACAATCAGCGGCCACATAAAAGAATTCCAGCTGCCGATAATTTTGAGTATTGCTACGGCTACAATCGCTGACTTAGAAAGTGGGACCATAATCATCCATAAAAATTTAAAATCACTCGTTCCATCCACTTTTGCAGCATAATATAGCTCATTAGGCACTGACTCAAAATTTTGTTTCAGCATGAATACGGAAAAGACACTTGCTAGATAGGGAAGAATCATAGCTGAATACGTATTGATCAGATTTAATTTTGAGATCGTCAGATAATTTGGAATAATCAGCAATTCTCCAGGCACCATCATCGTTGCGATTAGAATCGTAAACAATAGATTTTTTCCATAAAACTTCATCTTTGCAAAGGCAAATGCGGCTAGGATCGTAGTTAGTAATTCTCCTAAAGTAGATATAGAAGTAATCAGTACACTATTCAGAAAGTATCTGCCAAAAGGGGCTACTTCGAACGCTCTTGCAAAGTTCTCTATACGAAAGATCTGAGGGATCCAGACCGGCGGCATTGCGACTGCTTCGGCCGGAGATTTCAGTGCTGTTGAAATCATCCATAAAAATGGAATCAACATAGTAAATGAGCCAATGGTTAAAAGGATGTAGACGGCGATTTTTGAAGCAGGATTGCTGTCTTTTACAGTTTCTGTTTCACTTTTTCTACGTGCTTTGAATAACTTAGTCATCAGCGGGGTTTCTTTGTGATTGACTTCTTCCATTTTCAATCTCTCCCTTCTTAGTAATGAACAAATTTCTTGTTGAACGCCATTTGAACCAGCGTAAAGACTAGAATAATCAAGAATAGAACAATCCCAGCTGCAGCAGCAATTCCATACTGGCTTTCCTGATAAAATTTCTGGAAAATATAATAAACGACTGTCATTGCTGAACCAGCCGGACCAGGTCTACTTTGGAATAAAGCAAAAACTTCATCAAAGACTTTAAAACTATTGATAACGCCCATTACAGAGACTAAAAACATGGTTGGCCCTAACAACGGCAACGTAATATTCGTGAACCTCTGCCATCCTTTAGCGCCGTCTATCTTGGCTGCAGAATAATAGTTTCCGTCAATATTATTTAATCCGACAAGGAATAAGATAATATTGAAGCCCAGCCCTTTCCAGATGGCCATAATGATCAGTGCCAGCATAGAGTAACTAGGATCAGTCAGAAATTCGATAGGGCTAAATCCTAACAGTCCCAATGCATAATTCAGTAGTCCAAATCGGCTATGATAAATCCAACCCCATACGATCGAGATAGCTACTGTACTGGTTACGAATGGCAGAAAATAGATCGATCTGAAAAATCCCGACAATACTTGTACTCGATTTAAAAGAATCGCAATACCAAGTGAAATGGCAATAGAAGCTGGTACGACGCCCAAAACAAATATGAATGTATTTCTAATCGCCAGTATAAATTCCGGATCTTTAAAAATATCGATAAAATTATTAATACCATAACTACTGACCTCTCCTGTGAAAATGTTATAGTCAGCGTAAAAACTCATCAAAAACGAGCGTACAATTGGATATAAATTAAATGTCCCGACAATCAACATCATCGGAGCAATGTAGAGTAAGGATTTAAGTGAACTCTTTAAAGTCGGCTTCTGTATCATTTCACAGCCTCCAGTTCAATGACCTTTCCATTAAAATTGAACAGATGAATTTCTTCTATGTCTGCAGTAATATGGATCATCGTTCCTTCTTCTGGAATAACACCTAGATTTGTTGCAACTAAGGAGTGTCCATTCACTTCTATATAAACCGTTGTATCTTTACCGACTCGGGATACATGATTGACGATTCCACTAAGTAAAGCTTCTGACTCAATCGTCGTTACTTTGATATTTTCAGCTCGAATTCCGATAGACTGTACTTCTGGTTTCATAATTTCAGATAAGCGAAGCCGATTTAACAATTCTGGATGGTCTGCCACTTTAATAGTATTGATTACAGGCGTACCCAGGAACTGAGCTACAAATCGATTTTTCGGTTTATGATATAGCGTAATCGGATCACTGTTCTGTTGAATCGCCCCTTCATTCAGTACCATCACTTCATCAGATATGCTTAGTGCTTCTTCTTGATCATGTGTAACAAATACCGTTGTTACGCCTGTTTCTTGTTGAATACGTCTGATTTCTTCTCTCATCTCTATACGTAGCCTTGCATCAAGGTTTGAGAGAGGTTCATCCATCAACAAAATGGAAGGTTCTTTAGCCAACGCTCGAGCAATCGCCACACGTTGTTGTTGCCCACCAGAAAGTTGTTTGGGCTTTTTATCTACTTGTTCTTCGATTTGAACAAGTCTCGCTAGTTCTAATGCCCGTTCTTTTCTTTTATTTTTTGGTATTTTTTCCATTTTCAGCGGAAACATGATATTTTCCAAAATAGTCAAATGCGGATACAATGCATAATTCTGAAAAACCATCCCTACTTTACGTTTAACTGCATCTTGTTTCGTTACCTCTTTATCTCCAAAATAGATCTGTCCATTAGAAGGATAGGTTAATCCTGAAATCAGCATAAGTGTTGTCGATTTTCCGCAACCACTTGGACCTAATATAGAAACCAGTTTCCCCTCAGGAATCGTGAAGTTGATTTTCTCTAGTACTTCTTTGTCTCCATAAGACATCGTGACATCTTTGAAATGAACTTGCACAGTATTCACTCCTTTAATATTGAACCAATCTGCTTAATAGGCAGTAGTAAAGCGTATCATTTTTATCTTCTTGCAGTCTATCATACCTATGTTAACAGCCTGTAAATAGAACGTATCTATAATGTCAACATTAAATCCTTATGTAAAACAAACGAAAATAACGTAAATTATCCAAACGTACATTGATTAAATCTAAGAAAGATTTCTTAGATTTAAAGAACTATCAAAAAAACGATGGAGTTTATATCGAGTCCGTAGAAATTAAAGTTGTTTCCTATAATCATAAACTAGTAAAAACCACTTCTAATGTATCCTGATTTAGATTAGCTAAAATCTGGAGCTGCAGTATTAGTGGAGAGCTTTTCGGGTACACACGGCTTCGATGTCTGATAAGAAATATCCCGTCAAGTATATGTGTTCACCACAAAGCGTAA
Organism: Marinilactibacillus sp. 15R; assembly: GCF_001895285.1. Classification (NCBI taxonomy): domain Bacteria; kingdom Bacillati; phylum Bacillota; class Bacilli; order Lactobacillales; family Carnobacteriaceae; genus Marinilactibacillus; species Marinilactibacillus sp. 15R. Next base: position 1,355,042 of record NZ_CP017761.1, on the reverse strand, counting down.
ACAAACTTTAATTTCAGGTAAGGATGAGTAGTTCACAATTTTGTATTTATCTTTTCTATTCACTATTGAATTCGAAGATAAAGACATTACTAAATATTTTGATAAACTTGCTTTTGGGATACTTTTATAAGACAATACAGGGTAAGTTTATAAGTATAAGGGGAGAAAAGAATGAATTTTTCTATTAAAAATAAAATCAGTACAATAGAAAAAGAAATGATTGCGTTTAGAAGAGATCTACATAAGCATCCCGAAATCGCCTTTGAAGAAATAGAAACAACAAATCGTATAGCTGCGGAATTGAATAAATTGGCTATTCCCTATAAAAGAATGCAACCAACTGGTATTCAAGCTGAAATAAAGGGTGAGCGTCCGGGAAAGACTATTCTGTTGAGAGCTGACATGGATGCTTTACCTGTAACTGAATTAAACAAAGAACTGTCGTATCAGTCAATGATTGCAGGTAAGATGCATGCATGTGGCCATGATGCGCATACTGCTATGCTTTTAAGTGCTGCTGCTGCTTTACTAGAAGTGAAAGAGAGTATTCAAGGAACTGTTCGCCTCTTATTCCAACCTGCTGAAGAAATCGCTGAAGGTGCACGTAAGATGATTGAACAAGGTGTAACCATGGATGTGGACAATGTCTTTGGAATTCATATCTGGTCAGAATTAGAATCCGGAAAAGTTTCTTGTCCCCCTGGTCCCTCGTTTGCGGCAGCAGATATGCTGACTGTTCGTTTCAAAGGAAAAGGTGGACACGCTGCAATGCCACATCAAACAGTAGATGCTGCAATTATGGCTTCTCAATTTGTATCAACTCTTCAAACAATCGTTTCAAGAGAAATCGATCCTTTACATCCTGCAGTTGTAACTATTGGAAAAATGGAAGTTGGCAGCCGGTTTAACGTAATCGCAGAGAATGCCTTACTAGAAGGAACAATTCGTACCTTCGATAATAAAACTAGAAACAAAATCGAAGAATCAATAAATAATTATGCAATTCACTTGGCAAAACTATATGGCGGAACAGTTGAAGTGGAATATGATAGAAAAACAGAACCTGTTGTCAATGAATCTAAGTCTGCTCAGTTAGTTCAAGCAGTCGCTGCTAAAGCATTTGGTAAAGATGTTCTAAGAGCAGAACCGCCAACAATGGGCGCTGAAGATTTTGGTTATTACATGGCAGAAGCAACCGGTGCATTTGCTTTAGTTGGTGCTGGTAATGCTGAAAAAGATACACTTTGGGCACACCATCACGGTCGTTTCAATGTAGATGAAGATGCTTTAATAATTGGTGCTGAATTATATGCTCAATACGCTCTTGCATATTTATCTCAATCAGAATTTTAAATACAAAAAAGCGTAGAGCAAGCTCTACGCTTTTATACATATTAATTAATATTACTAGTATTAATTTTCAAAAAAGTATAACAGTAATTGTTTTTATTTTACTTTTAATATTTGTTCTTTTGCATGAATAAATTTGGTGATTAGTTCATTAGTCGGTGCTTCAATTCCATACTCTACAGCTAATCGAGCGACAGCACCATTTATATAGTCGATTTCAGTCAAACGATGGTGTTGCACTAGATCCTGGTGCATTGAAGGATAATGATGACCCAATTCTTTAGCGCTTTTCACTATATACTCTACAGTATCATTAAAATCCAGCTGCACATCTTGTTTTGCAGCTACGTCAACAAATTCTTTAACGATTTTTTCTGTAATAGATATTGCCTGGTCTGTTTCGAACATTTCTCCTAACGTAGCATCCAATAAAGAGCAAGTTGCATTTAGTGCTCCATTCACACATGCTTTTCTCCAAATTGAGAATTTAACATTTTCACTATAAACCCCGTTCAACCCAGCTTCTTCAAGTACTTTAACAATCTCTTTGGCTTTTTCTTCTCCACCTGGAACAAAGTTTTGGATTTCAGTAGATCCCGTTCCTTCTAAGTCTATTTTCCCTGGACCAATTAATCCAGCTGTCCAGATCGTTACACCGATTAAAATGTTTTCTAATGAAACATATTTTTTCATTACCGTTTCATGACCAATTCCATTTAATAGACAGACCACCTGTGTGTCTTCTTTGATGATTGGTTGGATATCTTCCAGCATTTCCCCTAAAAACATTGCTTTTGTAAACATGAAAATTACATCAACTTTTCCTTTAACTTCATTAGGGCGATAAATTGGAATTTTTACTACTTTCTCTGTTCCATTATAGTTTACAGTTAATCCATTCTGACGGATCTCTTGAATGTGTGCATCCCATTTATCAATTAAAATTACATCGTTTCCTGCTTGATGCAACATAAATCCAAAACGACTACCCATTGCTCCGCTTCCAGCAATTGCAAATTTCATATTTCTCCACTCCTATTGTTTTCCTTAAAATCTCCTTATCTATTGTACCATATCTTAAGACACTATTAGAGATAGCTTAAGAATGTTAAGTTATTTCAGTTAACAACTTATCAATTACACTTATAAATTTTAAAATAACTTATTTTAATCGAGTAGGAGACAAGCCATTAATTGACTTGTCGACCTCTCACACCACCGTACGTACGGTTCCGTATACGGCGGTTCAATATCTTTTGTAAGCAGACTCCCCTAGGTGGCTTAGTGAAACTAAGCCCCACTGGTAGAGTCTTTCGTTTGTAAGTGCCCAATGAACTTCAGGCGTTTTGGATAGTCGCCAGTATTTCTTTCTTGAAAATCCAATCCGTTTTGCGCTATCCTCATCTAAACCGTACTCTAATAACTTCGTTATCTTTGTTTTCGGTCGTTTCCATCTTTTTAAGATAAGCTGTCTGAGTCTGTGATGTAACCATGGTTCTATCTCGTTTGATATGAATCTTTTGATAAATCCTAATCCAAAGTAGCCAATCCAACCTCTTGTGACTTGGTTGATTTCCTTTATAACAGTAATGAAGTTTCCTGGACGTTTACGACTCGTTAGCCGTTTTAATGTACGCTTAAACTTCTTCTTGGCTTCTTTTGTAGGAATAAAACGATAGGTTCCATTCACTTTCATCATCAGACAGCTCAAGAACTTTAAACGAGTGGGAGACCCCACTTTACTCTTTTCGTCATTAACGATAAGTTTGAGGTCTTTTTCAATAAAACGAGTCACACTTTTCATGACTCGTTCCCCTGCTCGTTTCGATTTCACATAAATGACAAAGTCATCTGCGTATCGAACGAATCGGTGTCCTCGTTTTTCAAGCTCTTTATCCAGTTCATGTAAGTATACATTGCTGAGAAGGGGTGACAATACACCACCTTGCGGTGCGCCTGTATGAGTTTCTACGAATTCGCCAGACAGGTCTGTTACACCACTCATCAAGAACTTACGGATAATCTTGAGTATCATCTTATCTTTGATGAACTGCTCAAGATGGTACATGAGTTTGTCGTGATTCAACGTGTCAAAGCATTGCTTTAAATCACAATCCACAACCACTTTATATCCTTCTTCATAGAACTTGGCACATTGTTTCAGCGCTGTATGTGTTCCTTTATTTGGTCGGAACCCATGACTTTGCGGAAGGAAATAGGGGTCGATATAGGGTTCAATGATTTGTTTGATTGCTTGTTGTACCACACGATCGCGTGCACACGGTATGCCAAGCTTGCGCTTCGCACCGTTTGCTTTCGGGATTTCAACCCGTTTAACAGGTTGAGGTTTGTATGTCCCATCAAGCAGCTTCTGCCTTAAGGGCAGATAATACTTCTCAATATGGCCTTCAACCTCAAAAACTGTCATGCCATCTACTCCAGCAGCGCCCTTATTTCGTCTAACGACTTGGGCTGCTTCGAGTAAATTTTCTTTTCTTACAACGAGCTCCATCAGTGATGGAGACTTACCATACATTTCTTTCATTTAACCTAGAAGAAAGCTCTACACATCTACATACTCTTTCGGTTCCACCTTATCCCTCCGCAGATTGCCATTGTTTTCTGTAGTCTTCGCTTCCTCTAACCTCCAGTCTTTACTTTGTATTTGATATTGTTCGGTCCTTCGGTACGTTTTCCCTACTATGACCTCTGTTCCTGCGATTACTCGTCACAAATAAATTGGCTGACTTCTGTCTATTCGTTGTTACTACGATACATCTGTATCGCTAGACAGATCTCCCCAGGCAAGGTGCGATAACCTTCCACTCATGTCACCGCCTCATTTACTGTAAGGGATTCGTGCAGTATTGGACTTTGTCTTGTTAGGCAGACTCATCCGTCCCTCTTCAGCCTTCATATAAGGTTTCTGTTCGTCAGTGCGAGTGTTTGCCTCCAGCTTCCTTTAGATTCCACCTCACGATGGACACCCTTGCTTTCAGCTAACAGTTCCTACTGCAAAGTCTGTAGTGGACTTTCACCAACAAGTTATCGCCCATGCCGGGCGCACCCAAAAAATAACGATAGGAACTGAAGGCACTATCGTTATTCATTGAACTATTTAATTTATTTGTTTAAACTGCAAAGTAATATTCTGTCCTTATCAAAGCAATAGAAATGCTGCCTGTTTAATGAGATTATTTTTATAAGACCAAACATAACAAAACAATATGTTGCTCTTCTTTATCAAAAGCGTGGTTAACAAAAATCTATTTTATTCAAACTGTAACTGGAAATAATCTGGTACAATCTCCGGAACTTTTCGGTCTAATAGATGTAAAACCAATTTTGAAACAAGAACTCCAGGTCCTAATGCTTGTCCTACACTTATTGTTGGTATACTACGATTTTCTATCCAGTTAGCTATCTTTTCATCTGTCGCGTAACTAGGAAGGTTTTTACTATACCCTGAGGGCGGAAAAGTTTGACCTCGTAATTCCTCAATCGCTATATCTTCTGGTATACCGGTATATTCTTCTAATTTTAATCCCGATGGAGAAAAGGTCAATACAGATGCTCCAAACCCAAGCGCCACTGCAGTAGTGATAAATAATTCTTTCTTTCGCGCAGCCCGATGAAGCGCAACTGATTCCGGAAAAGCAAAATAATCAATAGCATCAATTACGTAATCTACTCCATCTACAAATGAACTAGCATTTCTTTCATTAATGCCATCAAAGTAGCATACGATTTCAATTTGTGGATTGATCGTTAGCAAATGATTTTTAAGTGCTTCTGCTTTTTTCTGCCCTACGGTGAGATAAGTGGCTGCACATTGTCGATTGATATTAGAAACATCAAAAGTATCTGGATCTGCTAAAATTAATTTTCCGACACCCATTCGAGCAAGTAATTCTGCAGAAAAGCCTCCAATACAGCCACAACCTGCAATAGCAATCGTTGTCTCATGTAGCTTTTGCACTTCTTCTTCCGTCATAATTCCTAAGTTTCTTATAAATTGTTCTTCAACCATGATTATAATACCTCCATTTCTTTTTCTTCATCACTCATAAAATAATCATATAAAGCTCTTCGTTTTTCTTTTAACGTTTCAAGACATTCTGCTAGATTCAATACACAGGGAATAGTTTTTGATCCCAAGTAAACATTTGGCTCTCCTATTATTTCAAATGGAAATTTAAAAATACGATGCATATATCTATAAACTCTTTCATCAATACAACAGACCCAATGCGTTAGACCATTATTCAATGAATAACTCAATACTGTTTTTATCAATCCTAATCCTACATCATGTTTTGGCATTTTAGTAAATGCACTGATTTCTGCATACTTACTTCGTTCAATTCCAGCCAATTTTAATTTTTCAATTTCAAAAATATTGAAATGTTTCACCGTTGGCAATTCTTCCAAGGACATGAATATAAGCCTAGTTACACCTACAACTTTACTTCGATCAGGTGTTTGTACAATAAAATATGTTGAACTTTCTATGTACGGATCTTTCATATTTTGTTTAAAAAAACCTACTTCTTGGTAACGCTGGTGATGTAATGCAACTGCCTCTTCACACAACGTACCCTCTGCTATCCCGAAATAATATTCCTCTTCGTTATCCATTTTGACACACTCCTTGTTATTTTTTAATTACTTATGTCTATTAAAGGGTAAAATTTGACAAATTGGAAGCCTTATTTGATACTAATTTAAAATTCTATAGTCATTGAATCAAAAAAATGATAAACTTTTACGGAATAACTTTACTTCAAATAAAAGAAATAGGATGATAAACTGCATGAACAAAACCCTAAATAAAAAGGAACAATTACTGCAAAAACTAATTCACAATTATGATATGAATCTGAACAATCAAATTCTAAATGTCTGTATGATTTATATTGTGCTGAGTATTAGCTGGAACTTTATTTTTCAATGGTTTAATATTCCTTTTTCACGTGCAAATATTAGTGTGCTTTTACTTTGTTTCACTGTGTTATTGACATTATTCTTATTTTTTAGATTTACAAAGATCTCTTCAGAAATAAAGACTCATCTTGTTTTGTTATTTATTGTATTTGTAACAATCAGCTTATACTTTGGTTCAGGGTATTCAGAATCCTGGAGCTATTTTTTACTGGTTCCCATTATTTCTAGTCTTTATGGTAAACGCAGTTTGTCTATTTGTTATTCAATAATCGGATTGCTAAGCTTGTTTATTGTCAGTATTCATTATCCGATTAATCCTCAGTATGTTGCAGATGGTATTGATATTTCCAATCGCATACTACTATATTTAATCATTGCAACTTTCAGCTACCTATTATTGTCCAAACTTAATATGCTTTACAATAAACAGGTCAATACAGTTATTAATTCAATGGAAACAACACTTGAGCAAGTCGCTCAAAGCTTTATTATAGCAATGGAAGCAAAAGATCATTATACATTTGGACATAGTGAAAGAGTCAGTCAGTACGCTGTAGCATTAGGTAAACAAATCCCTGAATATCAAGATGAGCAGCAGCTGAAGCACTTGAGATTGAGTGGGCTTCTTCACGATATTGGGAAAATCAATATTTCTGAAGATATCTTGACAAAATCTACAACGCTAACTGATATAGAATATGAAATTATAAAAACCCATACCTCTTCTGGAACACAAATGATTGAGAAAATAGAAGGATTAGAAGAATTAAAAAGTGGCGTTTTATATCATCATGAAAGATGGGATGGAAAAGGATATCCAGCAGAATTAAAGGGAGCAGAAATCCCTCTAGATGCCAGAATACTGGCCATAGCTGATGCCTTTGATGCAATGACCTCTACAAGATCCTATCAGAATAAACACTTTATCGATGAAGCTTTTCAAGAATTAGAAAAAGGACTAAGAACACAGTTTGATCCCACTCTTTCTCCTGCCCTTGAAAAAGCAAAATCAGAGTTTTTAAAAATTTACTCTAAATATCATAATCCTTTAAATGAATTTGAAAAATTGACAGATTTTTTGTGAAAATTTAATCCTTTTCTTGTTCTATACATTTCTAAAAAACAGTTCATACTCTAGCACAACATCTGAATGCATATGTAACTCTATTAGTATTACTGATCTTTACATTAGCATCATTGGTTATATCGGACAAACATTGTTCAAAAGTTTCAATGAATTATATGTTCTGAGTGAACTCTTTCTATATTGGTCTGTTTATTGGTTTAGGAAGAGTTCTCTAAGTTAAAATCACCAAACTGTTTACAATTATAGTCAATGGTAATTCAAATAGGTAATTGTAATATGAGTTATCCCGAAAATAACTGTCATCACAACAGCAAGTAGATTATGAAGCCATATTTCAGCTATGATAAAATAAATAACTGGAATAACAGCCATTAACATAAGAATTGTAAAATTTGCATCAACTGTAAAATATATTAACCAGAGCACAAAGTAACTTAGTAAAAATAAAGATATGAAAATCATATATCCAGATAATATTGGAGCCTCTTTTTTACTTATAATAAATATCAGGAGTACTGCAAACAGTCCCTGACTGCCATGTTCAATAATATCAACCATAAGATGATTATTATTTATTACCATTTCGTTATTTGGATCCTTTAACGTAAAAAAAAGAAAATTAGGGAACATAGGTAATCCTGAATAATTCATAACTCTGTATTTTAAGTAAATCTCTTAAAAAAATCATTCTCGCTTTATTTATTTTGATAACTTTTGCCCAAAACAATCTTTTTAAAGACTCTTTTCATTTTTGTAAGTGCCCAAAAATTACTTTTGTATAATTTTGGGCACACTTATCCCTTGGAACTTTTCTCTTAAAAAAATAGTATCCGCTTAGTTTATACCCATGAATGGGACCGCCTCAGGCGGTCGAAGACAGCATAGAATTCTTTATGATAAACGTGATAACTAGACAGTTTAAGATAGACTTGCCTACCTGTTTGGACAAGTTTCCCGGCTACTTTAAGTAATTTCAGTCGTATGGATTGAACAGTCAGACCTTTATCTCGTTCATCAAACCCAATCGTCTTTAAAAAGTTGATGAGGTTATAAGCGAGTAAACTCATTAACATCCTTACATGATTTTCTAAGAAGCGTGGACTATCGGTTTTATCAAAATAAAATCCTGCTTTCGCTTCTTTGATAAAGTTTTCCATCGTTCCACGTTTGGCATAAAGAGAGAATATGACTTCAGGGGATACATTTTTTGATAGGTTTGTCACAATAAATGTATGCTGAAAAAGGAGTTCTCCTCCTTCTCGAACAGAACGAATGCAGAGACGACGAGGTTTTGACCATGACTTAGCTTGATAAGGTACTGAAAAGTACTGCACTTCTCTCTCTTCCCATTTCTGATTTTCACCATATAGAACTGATTTTTCAGCTAGTTGACTCACTTTTTTATTGTTCTTTAAGCGAATAACATAGTGGCTATTGTTGGCTTCACAAGCTTCATACACCTCTGGTGTTGCAAATCCACTATCTCCACGAACGAGTATGTCGGTATTCGGTAAGGAGTGATTATAATGCTGCAGTAAAGGTTCTATGAAAGCTTTTACACCTTTAGATGTGTATTGATTTCCTGAACGTAGTTCAGCTTTTAAGAAATCTCCAGTCAGTCCATCAAAGGCAACTAGAGGATGATATCCATAAGTTTGATAGTGGGCATTATAATCGGTTTGTTCTTGATTTCCAAAGGTATCTGAGTGTGTTGAATCAATATCAATGATCAACTCGGTATCATTACGAATCAGACGCGCTTTATCAATTAATGATTGATTTAATGACTGTAACTGATCTAAGTTCTCTTCTGAAAAACGGTCTAGAAATCGCGAAAGCGACGATTGCGAGGCTAACTGATTTCTACCTAGAATAACTTGAAATACTGGATCATGTCTTAATATATTAGCCGAAGAGTCTGTCGAATAACCAGCCGTTAGCTGCATAATAAGCTGCTCAAAAATTGCTAGATTATCATGTATGAAGTAAGCACGATTTTCTTTTAAGTGAAGTAGTCGTTTAGCTAAATCAGAGAAACCAAAGGTATTCATTAGTTCTTTAACTAAGACCAAACCGGAATCACTAGATAAGCGTCCACCTGTATGCGAAATGGTAATGTTAGAATTGAATTTAATCTGTTTTTTGTGTAAGCTAGTCATTAGAAGAACTCCTTTTCTTATGGTTGGTTTCGACACCTTTACCATATCAGAATGGAGTTCTTTTTTCATCACTTAACAGGTGAAACAATAAAAGTATCATAGTGCCTGCCATTAGGCAGTGTTTCCACGATTCAAGCAAAAGTATGAATTATCTAGGGTAATAAAAAAATTATTAAGCCCTTCCATGAAAACCCTATGCTGATCTGAAAAAAATTTAATATTTTATCCATAGTATATTTCTCTGCCAAAATATTCTCTGTAAGACAAATCCAGATAACCGATTGCTAGCTTAATTAAAGCAATTACGGCAATCCATACCCAAAGCCACATCGACATCTTCATCATTAGAAACAGTTTTATCAGACAGACGATAAAAAATACAAAAGCAGCTGCTTTATCCAATTTTGAACCAGATTCACTAACGGTATTTGTCCTCCTTGCAATTACTCCATCGATCATATCAGTTAATCCAGCCAACAAATAAAGAATATAAATGACTGGAGAAAGCGATAGACAGAGCAAGAGCCCTATGCAGTACATAATGCGACAAACTGTTATGATATTACCCATGCACTCACTTCCTTCTTTTGTTACTCCATTTTTTCAAATGCCACAGTCTGTTCCTTCATAGAAATTTTTCCAACCTTATAGCCATACTCCAGCAATTCCTTCTTATAGGTTAGAAAAGAGTGATCGATTGGCAAGCCTGCGATTTTCTCAATTTCAGCATAAGTCAGCTTAAAACTATTCGTACCATTTTCTTTTATGTAATTCCACAACGGATCGTACTTACTCATAATGGATGTTCCTTTCATTTTTATAAAAATTATATCACCAAAATGATATATGTCTATATCATTTCTATAGTATTTTCTTTTTATAATCAGCCACTTATTTTTGTCTGATTGAAGATATATGATATCCATAATTTGAAATTTCTTTACTGAAATCAATCAGGCACATTTTTCTTCCAGTGAAATTTTTAACGTCAATTGTAAACGCAACCAAAACATAACCAAAAAATTGCCAATCTATCTTATAAAATACTGCATATCATCAAATGCCGTTTCACAACCTACGACATCCAAACTACTGTCTATACATTAATTCAGGGTTTTTCATGGGAATATTTCAATATAAAAAAACGAGCTTTTCTAAGTATTGCCTATACCTGGAAAAGCTCGGAAGCATAATGCTTTCTTACATTTTTTATTTAACTAAAGATAACAGCACTACCGTCTCAACATGCGTTACCACATAACCTTTATATAAAATAGCAAATCGTACTGTAACCGGGGTAAATACTCATTTCCTATCCCCCCAAATTTACTTCTGAAAGTCTCAATGTGGGTGTTAGATTTAGTAATATTCTTTCGAATCTTGATCTGGTTCTTGTGCTTCTTTACCAGCCATCAAGTCCTTAATCCATATTGGTACATTTTGAAGTGGCCTTCTCTCTTTAAGGTGCTTGATCACATCTTCAATATCTTCATCTCGCCAGAACCTATCTCGAATGTAGCATCTGCGGCAACAGTAATTGCCACTCTTTGATTTGTGGTTCTATAATAAAGAAGCCCCTGAAAATACTGAAAATACGGCATTTCCAAGGGCTTATAAATTTATTTTCTTGTCAGCAGACAGACGGTCTCCACGTGTGTTTTGATAGAATGTTGATACTGCAACGCGTATATTTGATTTCACGTAAAGGTGTACCCCCTAAATTATTCAAGAATTATTCTACTTTAAATTGTCCCATCATACCTGCATCTTCATGTTCTAAAATATGACAGTGGTACATAAATATGCCGGAATATTTAAAGGTAGCAATAAGCCTAACTTTTTCATCAGGATAAACAAGGAGCGTATCTTTCCAACCAGATTCATTAGCGGGAGGACGTTTACCATTTCGATCAAGAACTTGAAATTGAACACCATGTGCATGAAATGGATGAGGCATACCTCCCATCATTCCTGTTGCTTTATTTGAAACTTCCCATATTTCCGTATCATTCAGCCTTAAATATTCATCTATTCGCTTCATATCCATTTGTTTACCATTAATATTCCAATTACTACCCATTCCTTGTAAAACAAATTCTCTAGTGTTGATCGCTTTAGAAGGATCAATTCTTTCAATACTCACTAGCTTATTTGGAATATTATAGGACTTGTTGATTTCATCATTTACAATAAACTTCATGAGTTCTGTACCTTGATCGGTTAGTTCGATTGTATCACCAGTTTTATAATTTGAAAAATCAACTATAATTTCAGCTCTTTCTCCAGGGCTAATTATAAGTTTTGTCATTTCTACAGGTGCTTCAAGTAAGCCACCATCACTTCCAATTTGATAAAAACTTTGCTTGTTACTTAAAAATAATTCATAAAATCTTGCATTTGAACCATTCAATATACGTAAACGTACCTTACCTTTTGGAATCCTTAAATACGGATTAATGGCACCATTGACTAATAACGTCCCACCTTGCATTCCCATCATGACGTCGTGCATGCCTAACTTATATTCAAACCTTCCATTTGCATCTAGTTTCTTATCTTGCAGTACTAGTGGAATATCATTAATGCCATATTCACTTGGAATATTAAGCCGGTCTGACTCATGATCATCAATGTAAAATAAACCCGCAAGTCCCTTATATACCTGCTCTCCGGTTTTATGAAGTAAATGAGGATGATACCAAAGTGTCGCTGCTGGTTGGTCAATTGTAAACTTTGGATTCCAGGTTTTTTTAGGACTAATAATAGAATGGGGACCACCATCATTTTCTCCATCTACTTCAAGTCCATGCCAATGGACAGTTGTGTCTTCATTGAGTTCATTTTTTACATTAATAGATACTTCTTGACCCTTCCTGACTCTTATTACTGGTCCTAGGTAGTCTCCGTTATATCCAAAAGTATTTGTCTACTTCCCCTTGATAAATTCTTTCTTAGACATTTTTGCCGTTAAATAAAATTCTGCTTTATTGGGGTCAGTACTCTTATTTTCTAATAGCGGGGTAATTGGTAATGCTATCCCCTCACTATTTTGGATATTAATTCCATCTATCTCATTATTGCTAAAAAATTTACTAAACCCTATTGGTATCATAGAGATAGCTATTAGTCCAGCTGTACCTTTTAAAGACTTAGAAAGAAAATCTCTTCTACTAAATTGGGTCATTTTAAGCATCCTCCATTAAAATCATTAAACTATCTGAAGGGTAGGGATTGATTCCTCTGAAAATAGTTGATAGGGTATAATATTGTAAAATAAAAATGTGCAAAATGTATCAAGAAATTAATATGGGTTGAAGTAACAAGTAATAACGATAAACTTAAAACAATGCAAACTACAAAATAATCCCCTTGTCAAAAATTTTTAACCTTTTAACAAAAGGATTAAACTATTTATCGATTACTGTCATGATACCTGAACGTACTTAGTTTATAAATTCTTTAAAATCTGCTCATATTCCGCTTTATCAATTTCTCCTTGTACATATCGGAGCTTTAACACTTCTATGGGATTGTTGTTACCTTTTGTCTCTTGCTTCTCTTTTTTAAAGCTAATAAGAAAGTCATTGAATAATTTTTTTCCACTTCTTATTAATTTTAATAGGTCTCCAGTCCTTACTAGATAATACATTATTATTGTTGATAGTATTAAGTTTAACACGACTTTTCCACCTCATTAAAACTTAATTGTCTTTAAAATTGATTGAAATTCTTCATGTGTTATTTCACCACGAGCGTAGCGTAATTTTGCAACTTCTTCAGCTTCAATAACTGTTGAATTTCCCATATTTGATGAAACTGAATTTTGTTGTTTCTTGTTTTTAAAAATGAGATATAGCGTAAAAGCAATAAGCCCAAATACAAGCATCGTCATCAAAGACCCATCTGCCATCATATCAAACGAATTAAATCCTTGCTGCATTCCATTGTATCCATAAAATCCACCATTTTCAAAGGAACCCATATGTCCTCCATTCATCATGTTGATTTCTCCCTTCTATAATCGAATTTTGTATTATAATAATGCTTTTAATTTGTTATATTCATCTGCAGAAATTTGACCGGATGCATATCTATAATCAATCACTTCTTTAAGTTCATTTGGATTATTATTTACTTTTGCTTGATTATTCCCAAACCACTTTTGCAATTCACCTGTTTTATACAGATAAAAACCAATAGCTAAAATAAGTAATAAAAACATAACTTCACTCCTCTATTCATACTATTTTCGAATTTTTATAGTAGCAGGCCAAAGTTAATTGACCTGCTCATCATTTTTTAATACATGCTTCCCATCCCTCTAAAATTACTACTTTGAGATGCACCACCTGTTCCATGCATACTTTTATACAGTTCTTCTAATTCTTGGTTATCTAAATTGGGATGCATTTCACTCATATATGGTTTCATTTGTCCAAAGTTCACATTACCTTCTTCCATAAACTTTTGCATCTCATCAAAGTTCACGTTGCCTTCTTCCATGAACTTTTGCATACTTTCAAAATCGCCTGTACCCATCACATCTACCATTTGATCATATCTAACATCTTGCTTTTGGATCACTGTATTTTGATTCGGAGCATCCTCTTCAGAAAATAGAGTAGTTAATCCTGCCCCGCCTGTAAACGCTAAAGTTGCTGCTAAAATTCCATTAAGTATATTCATATCTAATCAATCTCCTTTTAATAGTTTTTTGTATTAATTATTTATTATCTTTATAAAATGTTTTTCTTGATTTGCTCAAACTCTTCAAAAGATATTTCACCTTTTGCAAGTCTAGATTTGGCAATTTCTATTGCACTTGAACTTGCTACAGGTTGATTTCTATCTACAGCGCCCCGATTTTGACTATTAATTCCTAAATAGATAAGGTAGCCGATGAGTATAAATACCAAGATCATCATGAATGATCCACCTCCAAATCCAAACATTCCAAAACCATGTCCTAATCCCATCATTGCTTTATCTCTCCTTTCTTAATTCCATAATACTTTTTACTAATGGAGATTTTATGAGTAACTTATGTGAAAGTTATGGAGAATTAACTTATATAACTTTTACTTTTCAATCTCCACACTATAACACTGGTAATTTCCATCCATATCCATTTTTATCAATGTTATATCCCCACTTTCATATCTAAACAATCCTTCACCTAACTCCCAAGAATGACAATATCCTGTAAGAAAAGGATTTCTATTGAGAATGCTTTGATATTGTTTAGTTATATCTTGATCCATTTTTTTAACATAGGATAATCCCCCCTTGTTTTCTTATTTTGTTTTGTCGATACACGTTATAAGGCGCTGTTCAATTTCGGCTGCTTTACTATCTAGGTTGGTATCACCCAAGATACTTATTAATGCAGTTGGTTTGACCATTCCAACTTTGGTAGTGCCATCCTCTTCATACACGACAATTTTACAAGGTAAGAAATAACCTACTTGACTTGTAATCGATAGTACTTCCTTCGCTTCAAAAGGATTGCAAACTTCTAACACATAATAATCTTGATTGTAAGTTAACCCTTTTTCATTTAATTTATCTTTAATATTAAAGCTCCACAAAACACCGAACTTTTCTTTTGATAAATTCTCCTCCAAATCATTAAGAATTTGACTAATTGACTTTTCAGTTACAACTGTATAATGAAACATTTTATCTCCTCCTTAAACTTTTACTTGTAAAGTTTCATTTGTTTTCTTTACTTGTTCTTATCATAAGCAAAACTTATATAGATCTTATGGGCAAGTTATGTGGAAGTTATGTGGATTCAAGCACTTCCCGAATTTCATGCAAAAAAAAAAGGATTAAGTCCGTCTAGTGGCTTAATCCCTTACTTTTAATATTATTTTTGTTCAACTTTAATTGGCCTTTTTATTAGGTTTAACTACCAACTTTCTTACAATGCTATAAAATAAATCCTCTTTCTGTTCAATTAGTAAACCTGCCTTATTAATATTATTTAATGTTCTTCGGTTAATATTCGCTCCCCACATGCTAACCGTAACAGGATTTAATAGATCCATCATTTTCCCTACTACTTCATTGTCACTTCTCATATGTTCTAACAAAATAATTTTCCCATCCGGTTTACAGACTCTGCCCATTTCTTTTAGTCCTTTTACAGGGTCAGGAACAGAGCAATAAACACAAGTGGCTACAACATAATCAAAAGTATTGTCTGGAAATTCCATTTTCTGTGCATCCATTTCTAGAAGAGTTATTTGATAGGGTAGAGTTAGAGTCTGTGCCTTTTTCCTTGCATGCTTTAACATACCTGGACTAAAATCTATACCTGTCAAATATATATCGTTAGGATAAAACGGAAGATTCGCACCGGTACCTACCCCTACTTCTAAAACGTTTCCTTTTACATTTTTGAGCACATCTTTTCTCCAGCTCTCCTTTATCATTTTATCCATGGAATCGTATATCCTTGATACCCGATTGTAACGATTCTTGATCTTTTCAGTTAATCTCTTTTCCACGTTAAATCTCTCCCACAAATATATTGGATTAAATTAGCTTATCAAATATAAAACACTGAAAATAGTGAGTGAACATACAATAGTATTAAATCTAACGGCATTTGGCCTTACCTTACTTCTTTGGTAATTGTACTTCTACAGTTGTACCAACATTTGATTGACTCTCTATCTTTATTTTTCCTTGATGCGCTTCTACAAGTGCCTTTACAATCGACAAACCAATTCCAACTCCACCTGTTTTTCGATCGCGTGATTTATCACCTCGATAGAATCTTTCAAATAGAAACGGTAAATCATCTTCACTAATTCCTTCCCCTTCATCTTTGACTATGAAAGAAATTTGATCATTTTTTTCTTTTATATAAATAGAAACTCTTTCCCCTTTCGGTGTATATTGCAGGGCATTATTAACGATATTGGTTAAAATTTGAATAATTTTATCACGATCACCATTAAACCAATGCTGTTCTTCGGTATTTTGTACTTCTAAATACACTCCTTTTTTCATAAATAATGGGTTGAATTGCTCTTTTATGAAGGACAATAACTTGCTGGTTTCGAGCCTCGTTTTATCCAATCTAATTTGGGGATTTTCAGCTGCAATTAATTTTTCTAGTTCATTTACTAGCCTAACCAGGCGCATTAGTTCTTCATGACATTGCTCTAATCTCTTTGAATCTGGTTCCCATATCCCATCTTGAAAAGCTTCAATATGACTCCTTAGTGTTGCAAGTGGTGTCCTAAGTTCATGAGCAAAATTAGCTGTAAACTCTTTTCGTAGCGTTTCTTCTTTTGCTAAGGATTCTGCAAGCTGATTAAACGACTCTCCTAAAGGTCTCATTTCATCTGTCAATTCTTTAACCGGGATTCTTGTTCGCCATTGATGATTACGTAACTCTGCAATCGCATTTATTAAATTTTTAAAACCTGACGTTAAACGATTTGAAAATAATAAACTAAATAAAATCGATAAAATAACAGTAACCACTACAGCAATGAGAATATTTCGTTTTATTGATTTCAAAAAGATAAAATCCTCACCCATTAATTGTTCTTGGTAAAACACGGTCAAGTTCCCGATGACTTCATTATTATTTTTTAATTGGTATGAAGTGGACTGATAGTCATTAGGGTCTATTGAGGATTGCGTGCCATTCATCATTCCCATCATTGAGCGCAAAGATGTTGAATCAATTAATAATTCACCGTTACTATCATAAAGTTTAAAGTATAAGTTCTCTGTCATTGCCTGCTGATGCAGCATATTATTTAATTGTTCGTTTGTTAACTCACCCGTCTCATCATATTGTTGAAGTACTTCCTTTTTAATTGTCTCGATACGTTCTTCTCTATTTTTTTTGAGATAATCAGTAAATTGATTTTCCACGCCAAAAAAGATAGTGAAACTAGTGATAAAAACGCCACTTAAAGAGACCACTAAAAGATATAACAATATCCTTGTCCTAAGTGTTAGATTCATCCTTTTCTCCTCCAAACTTATACCCCATTCCAAATACAGTAATGATAAACTCAGGATGACGAGTATCAGTTTCCATTTTTTTGCGCAAGTTTTTTATATGTGTATCAATATTTCTTTCGTATCCCTCGAAATAAGCGCCGTCTTCTTGTAACTTTTCTAATAAATCAGCCCTACTGTACACTCTCCCTGGGTAGCTTGCCATCGTAATTAAAATTCTATATTCATTTGGAGTCAGAGCAAGAATCGCATCATCCAGCCTTACTTCCTTTTTAACATGATTAATCATAAGTTTATGATGGTTAAAACTCATTTGGTTATCGTTTGCCATCTGCTGTGTTCTTCTTAATAAAGCTTTTACTCTCACAACCACTTCTCTTGGACTAAATGGTTTTGTTACATAGTCATCTGCACCAATGACAATCCCATTAATTAAATCATCTTCGGCAGACTTAGCGGTTAGCATGATAATCGGTACATTACTATCCTTTCTTACCAACCTACATATCTCCTCACCAGAAATATCCGGTAACATCAAATCTAATATGATAAGATCAGGACTTTGTTCTTTTACATTTTTTAAAGCGTCAATTCCATTTGAAGCGAAAAGAACTTGCCATCCTTCTTTTTCAAAATAAGCTTCCAATACTTCAAGTATTACTTTTTCATCATCAACCACAAGAATTTTAGTCATAAAAATCACCTCTTATATGCATAATATCATCTTCTTTATCAAAAAAAATAATCTCCATAACTTCCACATAACTTTATCATATAAATTGATTACTAAGTTTTTATAAGAGAGTGTAAAATATCTTGTGTAAATAGAAAAAAGGAAGTCCCTTCTGTAGAATAGAGTTACCACACTACATTCACAGAAAAGAGGACTTCCCTATGAACAATCTTACTACAGATATCTTACAGACTCTAGCCACAAAAGGTGATTTAAACGAATGTTTTCGTTCTCATCTAGAATTAGCCGTTAACATCCTCTTAAAAACAGAATTGACTGCCTTTTTGGATTATGAAAAATATGATCGGATCGGGTTCCATTCAGGGAACTCTCGGAATGGCACTTATGATCGCAAGGTCAAAACAGAATACGGCGAGCTTCAAATTCAGATTCCACGTGATCGGAATGGTGAATTTAAACAACAGACTTTCCCTGCCTATAAGCGAACCAATGAGACCTTGGAAGAAACGATTATCCATCTTTTTCGAAAGGGGATCACGATGTCCGAAATTGCCGATCTAATTGAGAAAATGTATGGTCATCATTATACGCCACAGACGATGTCCAATAGGACGAAAGTCTTTTCTGAAGAAGTCGCTGCTTTTAAAAAGCGTTCACTAAATAAGCACTATGCCGCTATTTATCTGGACGCAACCTATATTCCTTTAAAACGTAAAACCGTCGATAAAGAAGCCATTCATATTGCCGTAGGCATCCGTCCAGACGGCGCTAAAGAAGTACTGGGTTATGCCATCGCACCGAATGAATCGACCATAACTTGGAAAGAGCTACTAGAAGACTTAGTAAGTCGAGGCGTTCAGTCCGCTCTCCTCTTTGTGACTGATGGGCTTAAAGGGATTAAAGATACCATTCATCAAGTGTTTCCCAGTGCAGCGTATCAACACTGTTGTGTGCATGTTTCTCGCAATCTTGCCAGTAAAGTACGCGTAGCAGATCGAAGAGACATATGCGAAGACTTTAAAGCTGTTTACCAAGCGGACTCACGAGAAAAAGCGATTGAAGCTCGACTAAATTTCACAGAGAAGTGGCACACCCGCTACCCTAGAGTAACCAAATCTGTTTTAGAGAACGATAGCTTACTGACCTTTTATGACTTTCCCGCTTCAATCCGAAGAAGCTTGTACTCCACTAATTTGATTGAGTCTTTTAACAAACAAATCAAAAAATACAGTCGGCGTAAAGAGCAATTTCAAAATGAAGCATCTATGGATCGCTTTTTAGTCTCAAATTTTGATCTGTACAATCAGAAATTTTTAACTCGAAGCCACCGCGGTTTCCAACAAGCTGAAGCAGAACTTTGGGAAATGTTTGGAGAACTAGAAGAAAGATAAGTTTTTTACAGAAGGAACTTTTTATTTACACAAACTTCTTGACGCTCTCTATTTATCTTCTGATGGTTTAATTCCATCAGTCCAATCCTTATCTGAGAATGGTGGATTCATAACAATAAAGTCAAACTTCTTAAGTCCACCAAAATCATCCGTATATACTGGGTTTGCTAATGTATTACCACTCTTAATTTCACCTGTTCCTTTATTGTGAAGGATAAAGTTCATCTTTGCCAAACCTGCGGTATCTGGGTATTTTTCTTGGCCGAATATTGTAACGATAGAGTCACCATTTTCATCTGTAGGAGCTTCATCTGCTGCACGAATTAGTAAAGAACCACTTCCCGCTGCAGGGTCATGAAGTGTCCACTTTTTGCCCGTTTCTTGTTTAATATCACCAATACCAATAAGCCTAGCAATAATACGTGATACCTCACTAGGCGTATAGAATTGCCCCTTGCTCTTTCCAGACTCTTGGGCAAATTTCATCATGAAATACTCATAAGCATCTCCAATGATATCATCGCCACTAGCTCTGTTACTTTTGAAATCAATAGCAGGGTTTTGGAATATAGCAATAAGTCCAGAAACTTTATCAACTAGTTCCTTACCAGAACCAAGTTCATCTGGGTTATTAAAACTAACATCTGGTAGAGAACCTTGAAGACGGTTTTCTTCTAGGAACTTCTGAATAATCTTATCTACTCGTTCACCGACACCGCTTTTACCCTTTGCAGCAATCAAATCATCAAAAGATGCACCTTCGCTTACTGTAAACTCTGCAAATCGTTGTCCCTTGTATCTATCTGACACATATTTAAAAAACAATAAAATAAGTACATAATCTTTGTATCTTGATGGCTCTACTCCACCTCTTAACTTATTACATGCTTCCCATAAAAGGGAATACAATTCTGATTTTTTCACTGCCATTCTCTTAACCTCGCTCATCTTAATATTTTTCTTAGTATTCTGTTATGTCAATTCCTGTTTTTAATAATCTTTCATATCTCTCGTGGGAGATAAGAACAGCTACGGGTTTTCCGTTCTTTAGTACAAAAGCAGTTTTATCTTCGTCAGATAATCCAGTAATTAACTTCGATGATTGTCCTCTGAGAAAATCTGACATATTATAAAATTCCATTGGCTTTTTTTGTATTTTACCTTCTTTTCCCATGTCTCAACCCACCTTTTCTGTTTATTATAACACTTATAGATGTTTACTTGAATTGTTATTTGCACCCAAAAGGTAATTACTATTTCCCCTTAGTCTTTCTTTCTGGGTAATCACAACACTTAAATCGATAGTCTAGAGGATTGATAAAACCAACTCTATCTTGTCAACTAATTCCGCGTAAAAGTTAGACCCCGGGGGTCAAAAAATCCCCCGAACCATTAGTCCGAGGGAACATAAAACACACTTCAATATTCATCTAAAATCTGCTAAACCTATTGCTACCAAACTATTTTAACTCTATCAACGCCA
This sequence comes from Marinilactibacillus sp. 15R, assembly GCF_001895285.1. NCBI lineage: Bacteria > Bacillati > Bacillota > Bacilli > Lactobacillales > Carnobacteriaceae > Marinilactibacillus > Marinilactibacillus sp. 15R. The sequence goes on along the minus strand of NZ_CP017761.1, from coordinate 1,333,945 downwards.
CGCACTCCACGTGGTGAGTCTGAGGGAACATGTCGACTGGTTGTGCTTTAACCACGTCATATCCACCTTCATGAAGCAATTTCAAGTCGCGAGCTAGTGTTGCTGGATTACAGCTTACATATACCATTTTCTCTGGTTTCATTGTTAATACTGCATCAACGAATGCTTTTGCTAACCCTTTTCTTGGTGGATCAACTACTAATACGTCTACTTTCTCATTACGATCTGTCCATTCCACCATCAAATCTTCTGCTGCTCCAACCTTAAAAGATACATTGGATACATCATTTACTTGAACATTTCTATTGGCATTCTTGATTGCAGTATTTACAATTTCAAGTCCATAAACATGTTTCGCTTTTTTAGCTAGTCCAAGTGTCAACGTTCCAATACCACAGTATGCATCAATGACTGTTTCTTTACCAGTCAATTCAGCATAATCAATTGCTGTTTGATAAAGTTGCTGTGTTTGTACAGGATTGATTTGATAAAATGATTCATGTGAGATAAAGTACGTATCTCCTAATAGTGTATCATGATACCCATCTTCTCCGAAAAGTACTTTGTGGTCTGATCCTAGTATTACATTGGTTTTTTCCGGATTAATATTTTGAATCAGACTGACTAGTTCTGGTAATTTATCTTTGATGCTCGAAATGATCTCGTTTTCTCTTGGTAGATCACTTGTTCTTGTAACTAAAACGACCATCAATTCTCCAGTATAATATCCTCGTCTAATAAGAATATGACGGATATCTCCTTTATGACTAACTTCATCATATGGTTTGATATGATAACGTTTCAGAATATCTCTTACAATCACAACTGCTTCATCTATTTTAGGATCCTGAATCGCAAAATCTTCCAGAGGAATCAAGTCATGACTGTTTTTTCTAAAAAATCCAGTTTCCATTTTTCCATTTATTTTACGCACTGGTATCTGAGCTTTATTTCTATAGCCATAAGGATCTTCCATACCTATAACATCTGCAATGGGTACTTCTGGCAACTTAGCAATTCGTTCAAAAACTCTTACAACATGATCTTTTTTAAATCGCAATTGAGCATCGTAAGACAAATGCTGTAATGGCATTGTTCCAGTTTGTGCATATACTTTATCTATTATTTCAACTCGATCCGGACTTTTTGTAATCACTTCAAGCAGTTTACCAAATGCAAATTTTTTGCCAATTTTAACAACTTTAAATGTAACTTCTTCTTGGGGCAATGCACCTTCTACAAAAATTGGAAAGTTATCGATTTTAACGACACCAAGTCCTTCATGAGTTAAATCTTCGATCGTACCTGTATAATCTTTATTTTTTAATACTGGTGCTGTAAATTTTTGCTTATTTTTTCCCAATATAATGCTCCCTTTAAGTTTTCCTTTAGTTAGGTTATCAATGTCTACACGTGCATCAATTTAGTCAGTAATTTGGTATGTTTTAAACGAATACATTTTATTCACTTTGTTCTTCTTCTAGTTCTGATACTTTCTTGATAAAATCTGTTTCCTTTTCTTCCATCGATGGATCTCTAGTATCAATATCTAATTTCATGGCATCAAGATCACCAACCATTTCAATATGCTGACGGTAATTAATAAAGGTTGCGGGTGCATCTCCACCATACTCACCGTCAATATTGATCATCAATTTTTTTTCACCTAATGTTTCTGTGACAACTTTACTAGTCTTAGTATAAACAATTTTTGAGCTGTTAACATGTTTGCCCTCATTCATCAATAATGTAATTAAGCGCATAATTTCTACAAGATTTGTAGCTTTTACTATAATTAAAGTGAATTTTCCATCTCCCAGCGTTTTATCTGGTGCAATATCTTCAAAGCCTCCAACAGAATTAGTCAAGGCAACAAAAACCATGGAAGCTTGGCCTTCGTAAACACCATCATCATACTCCACTCGAATCGGCACTTTTCCGATACGAGGAAGTAATTCTGCTCCTTTGACAAAATAAGCTAGCGAACCAAACAAAGATTTCATATTAGCAGGAACTTCATACGATACTTCTGAAAGAAATCCAGCTGCTCCGATATTCATAAAATATCTTTCTTCTTTATCTGTACTCACTTTTCCAATGTCCATAAAAACAGTCTGATCTTTTTCGATGACTTTTGCAGCATCTACCATATTTCCTCTAGGTATATGTAATGCTCTAGCATAATCATTGGTGGTGCCTGCTGGAATTATAGCAATTTTAGGTCGCGTCTGCGATCCAGCGATTCCATTTATGACTTCATTAATTGTACCATCGCCACCAGCGGCAATTACTAAGTCAAACTGTTCTTCAGCACATCTCAGTGCTTCTTTTCGAGCACTTAAAGGATCAGTTGTTGTACAAAAAGCGCTGGTATCATATCCAAAGTCTTCATAAACTTTTAAAATATCAGGTAAAGCTCTCTTGATTCGCTCTCTACCAGATGTTGGATTATAGATGATTCTTGCTCTCTTTCTCATATCTTAGTGTTCCTCCTATAAACATTTAATCCTTACTCAATGCTTATCGCTTTTCAATTTCTTCTTTCAACAATTTATTAACAATACCAGGATTTGCTTGGCCACGTGTTTTTTTCATGATCTGCCCTACTAAAAATCCAATAGCACGGTCTCTACCATTTTTATAATCTTCAATAGATTGTTCATTCTGGTCAAGCGTTTCATTGATTACAGGAAGTAGTTTACTTGGATCACTTAATTGCGCCCAACCTTTTGCTTCAACCAATGCTTTAACATCATCACTTCCATTAGATATTAATTCTCGGAAGACTTTCTTAGCAATTTTAGATGAAATCGTTCCATCCGCAATCAAATTAATCATTTCAGCAAGTGATTTGGGAGTCAATGCTGTTTCGCTGAACGATAGTTTTTCACTATTCAAATATGCGGAAACTTCTCCCATCAACCAGTTAGAAACTTGCTTGGGATCTGCATTGTTTGCAACTGTTTCTTCAAAGAAATCAGACATTTCTCTAGAAGAAGTCAATACTTCCGCATCATATTCCGGAATATTCAATTTATTAACATAACGAGTTCTTCTTTCCTTTGGCATTTCCGGTAATGATTGCCGTACTTTTTCTATCCATTCATCTTCAATCAAAAGATTTGGAATATCTGGTTCGGGGAAATAACGGTAATCACTTGAACCTTCTTTAACACGCATTAAAATAGTTTTACCTGTGGTTTCATCATAACGTCTAGTTTCCTGCATCAACTCTCGACCGGCTATTAATTCACGCTCTTGACGTTCAATTTCATGTGCTAAACCTTTTCGAACAAAATTGAAAGAGTTTAAGTTTTTTAATTCTGATTTTGTTCCAAATTCTTCTTGTCCAAATGGACGTAAAGAAATATTGGCATCACACCGCATAGATCCTTCTTCCATCTTCACATCCGAAACTCCAGTAAACTGGATAATCTGTTTAACAGCTTCTAAATATGCGTAGGCTTCTTCTGGTGACCTCATATCTGCTTCAGAAACGATCTCAATCAAAGGTGTTCCTTGACGATTTAAATCTACATAAGAATAACCGTCACTTCCGTGAGTGTTTTTCCCGGCATCTTCTTCAAGGTGAACTCGTTCAATTCTGATTTTTTTCTTTTCGCCATTTACTTCTATCTCAATCCAGCCATCATGCCCTATTGGACGATCAAACTGAGAGATTTGATAAGCTTTTGGATTATCCGGATAGAAATAATTTTTTCTATCAAATTTTGTATCCTGAGTTATCGTACAGTTTAATGCCAATGCAGCTTTCATTCCGAACTCAACAGCACGTTCATTAACTACTGGTAAAACACCTGGATAACCCCAATCAATCACATTTGTATTGGTATTTGGTTCAGCGCCAAAATGAGCAGGCGAGGGTGAAAACATTTTAGAGTTAGTTTTTAATTCTACGTGAATCTCTAAACCTATAATTGTTTCAAAATTCATCTTTATTTCCCTCCTTTGAAGGTTGGTTTTTGTTTATGAAAGTCTGTAGCCTGCTCAAAAGCATATGCAGCACGATAAAGTGTTTGTTCATCAAAGTGCTTACCAATCAATTGCATTCCAACTGGCATATCATCAGAAAATCCGCATGGAATAGAGACAGAGGGAACTCCTGCCAAGTTTACAGGAACAGTCAAAATATCTGCCATATACATTGCAAGCGGGTCATCAATTCTGCCGCCGATTTCAAAAGCTGTCGAAGTTGTTGTCGGTGCAACTAAGAAATCTACGTCCTCAAATACTTTTTCAAAGTCTTGACGAATCAATGTTCTTGCCTGAGCAGCTTTCTTGAAATGCGCATCATAAAATCCGGCACTTAATGAGAATGTCCCAAGCATAATACGTCTTTTCACTTCTAATCCAAATCCTTCTGAACGTGATTTAACATATAATTCTTCTAAGTTTTTAACGCCTTCAGCGCGATATCCATAACGAATACCATCAAATCTTTGCAAATTACTTGAAGCTTCAGAAGATGCAATAATGTAATACGCTGGAATACCATATTTAGAATGCGGTAAGCTAACTTCTACAATTTCTGCACCTAGTTCTTCATATTTTTTCAATGCAGCTCTTACTGATTCAACGACACCTTTTTCTTTTGCATCTTCATGGAAGTATTCTTTAGGTACGCCAATACGCATGCCTTTCACACCTGCTTCAATGTTTTCTGTAAAGTCAGGCGTTTCCCCATTGTATGAAGTCGAGTCACGGTCATCATATCCACTAATTGCATTCAATACTAGTGCATTATCTTTAACGGTACGTGTAAATGGTCCGATTTGATCTAAACTAGACCCAAATGCGATCAATCCGTAACGAGAGACACGACCATATGTTGGTTTCATCCCTACAATTCCAGTAAAAGATGCAGGTTGTCTAATTGATCCACCCGTATCAGAACCTAAGGAAGCAGGCAATTGCCCTGCTGCAACGGCTGCTGCTGATCCGCCAGAAGACCCACCAGGTACTTTTGACAAGTTCCAAGGATTACGAGTTACTTTAAATGCAGAATTTTCTGTTGATCCGCCCATTGCAAACTCATCCATATTCAGTTTACCTATAGAAATCATACCTGCTTCAGCAAGTTTTTCTACTACAGTTGCGTTGTATACTGGGACAAAATCTTCCAACATTTTTGATGCTGCTGTTGTTGTCAAGTCTTTTGTTACAATGTTATCTTTGATTCCAATTGGAAGTCCACTTAAAATATTATTCGGATCTATTCCATTTTTGTCGACTTCACGAGCTTGTTTTAAAGCTTCTTCTTTATTTAAAGCTAAAAATGCACCGACATTTGGTTCAGTTTCATTTATTTTTTCGTAAACTGCTTCGATTACTTGAACAGAGGTGAGTTCACTATTGACCAGTCGTTCATGCAGTTCTTCCAATGTATAATCTAAAATGGTCATTATGCTCCACTCTCCCCATTATCCATAATCGCAGGTACCTTGATAAATCCATCCTGTTTTGTCTTAACATTTTTAAATAGATCTTCTCTATCTATATCTAGCTTAGCTTCATCTTTTCTAACAACACTATGGTGTGTAATACCGTGGTAAGTTCCTTCCACTCCTTGTGTATCCAAGTCTTCAAGTTGTTCAACCATTTGGATAATTTTATCAATTTCTTCTGTGAAATCATGAATATCTTCTTCTTTAAATTCTAACTTCGCTAACTTTGCTACATGTTTTACTGTCTTTTCATTAATCGCCATTGTCTGCTTCCTTTCGTCTTCTGATTATTTAACTAGTTATTTATGCTTAATCAAATACGTGAATATCGAATTCTGTTTCACCTGATTCACGATTTAAAAAGGCTTCAACGCCATTTAAGGATTCAACTTTTATTTCAATCGGGAGGCTTTCCGCTAAGTATGAATTAGCTGCCTGATTCAAATATTGAGTAAAGGCAATAATTTCTCCCTTTCCATAAAACTGCGTCACGATTTCTATCTGCAGCGTAGCCAAGTTGTCATCCATATAGTGCGCAATACCAGTTACCCCACTTAGATTAGGGAAAAACTTTTCTACTTCTGACTTAAAGTTAGCAAACTGATTCCCTTCTGCACTTTGCATTCCCTCGATCGGAAAGACCAATCTATCTTCATTGATCGCTTCCCATTCAGATACGGACGTTGCTCCTTCTTCACTAATACCTTGTGAAATATAGACTCCACCAGCAAAATCGTCACGAGTAGACTGTTCATAAAGACCTACCGTAATTGGTACCGTTTCTAATCCTTCTATCTCACGCATACGAGAAATAACTTCGTCCGCAATTCTTTTGCCTTCCTCTAACAATTCTTCTCTTGGAATTTCCTGAATATCTTGTCCTTGGTCCCCATAATAATCAACAGAATTAAGGGCTAGTCCAACACTTAAACCCGCTAATTCCATACCATCTTCCGATTGAGTATAGTAATCCTGCTCCAGTACCGAACTTAAATAATTGGGATTTCTTGTTTCTGGATCTGTACTTCCATTGTCTTCAGGATTCAATCCTAAATTTTCTTCTCCGTCATCAATTTCTTCTTCAGTCAATTCTCTAGACCTTTGCAGCCAGCTGTCAACTGTTCCAGCAGGAAGGAATTGTCCTTCTTGAAAAAAATGATCTTCCGTAGAGAAATATCGCTGTGATAGTCTCATAAGATCTTCTTCGAATGTCTTGATATTAACGTTTGAATTCAATTCTCTTGTAATCCCACGATTCAAACTCGGTGCATATGTTCCTTCTTCAGTGATGACTGGACGATAATAGTCAGAATCAATTCTTGATTCAATAATAACAGTATCCCCATCTTCAGTTGTCTGTGCAGTATTTTCATCGTTTTCTTCAGTCGTCTCTTCATCAGGACCAACCGGATCCGGCAATACATCGCAAGAAGCCAGCAGCAAAGTCACACTAGCTAAACCAGATAGTATCATTTTTTTACGCATATTCTTTACCTCACTTTCAAGATTACTTAGAAAGTTCTTTTAATAATTTTTTTTCATTCCAGACGGAGACTTCCAGTTCTTGAGCTTTGTCCAATTTACTACCGGCATCTGTTCCAGCTATGAGCAAATCTGTTTTTTTAGAAATACTTCCCGTTACATTTGCCCCTAATGAAGTTAACTCTTCTTTTAAATCATCGCGTTTAAAATGTTCTAACTTTCCAGTTATAACAACTGTTTTCCCATTGAAATATGAATCAGCATTGACAGCTTCTTGTTTTTTCACTCCAGTATAATTCATATTTACACCAAATGATTTTAACTTATCAATAAGATCAACTGCATCTTCCAATTCAAAGAACGCAACGATACTTTCAGCTATGATTTCTCCGATTCCATCAATAGACTGAATGTCTTCAATAGATGCTTGCCTTATATTTTCAATTGTTTCATACTCTTCCGCCAAAAGCCTTGCAGCTTTTGCACCTACGTGTTTAATCCCAAGACCAAACAGCAATCGTTCCAGTGAGTTGCTTTTTGAGCTTTCAATAGCGTTTAGTAAATTCTCCGCAGACTTATCTGCAATTTTATCTAATGTCAAAAGTTCTTTTTTATTTAGTTGATATAATTCTGATACATCTTGTACTAATTGTTTTTCAAAAAGTTGAATGACAATTTTTTCGCCTAACCCATCAATATTCATTGCATTTCTGGAGACAAAGTGAATCAACCGTTCTTTTGCCTGGGCTGGGCATTTGGGATTTACACATCTTAAAGCTACTTCCTCTTCCAAATGTACTAGTTCACTCTGACAAGCAGGACAATGTGTAGGTATCGGACATGGTTCGGTCTCTTTAGATCTTGAATCAAAATCTACTCTCACAACTTCTGGAATAATATCTCCGGCTTTTCTAACAAATACAGTATCCTTTATACGGATGTCTTTTTCCTTTATCAGGTCTACATTGTGTAAACTGGCTCTCTGCACAGTAGTTCCTGCTAAATGAACTGGATCCATTATTGCAGTCGGCGTCACTACTCCTGTACGACCAACAGACCATTCAATTTCATTCACAGTCGTTTTTGCTTCTTCAGCTGGGAATTTATAAGCGATTGCCCATCTTGGGGCTTTCACAGTATAGCCAGCTTGTTCTTGCTCGTCGAATCTATTTACTTTTATAACAATACCATCAATTTCATAAGGCAAACTAGTTCGTTTTTCCTGATACTCTTCAATATATGTCCAGACATCCTCAATTGATTGAAAAACAGTTCTTTCGGGATTTGTTCTTAGACCTAATTTGTCCAGAGAGTTTAATGCTTCGCTTTGTGTTTCCACATTCAAATCTCCGTACTGTACCATCGAATATAAAAATACATTCAAGTTTCTAGAAGCTGTTACTTGTGGATTTAAATTTCGTAAAGTTCCTGCAGCTGCATTTCTGGGATTCGCAAATACAGCATCCCCTTGTTCTTCTCTTTCTTCATTCAATTGTATAAAAGAGGACTTAGGCATATATATTTCACCACGTGCTTCAATTGTGACAGCTCTTTTCAACTTAAGTGGAATTGCCTTGATTGTTCTTACATTCCCTGTTACATTTTCTCCGACTCTTCCGTCTCCTCTAGTCACTGCTTGAACTAGCTTTCCATTGTCATACTTTAACGAAACAGCTAAGCCATCTATTTTGAGCTCGCATTCGTATTCAACTTCTCCATCATCAACCAATTGCCTGACTCGCTTATCAAAAGCCCTTAGATCCTCTAAATCAAAAGCATTATCCAAGCTAAGCATTGGTAAATCATGTTCGACTTTTTCAAATCCCGGCAGAAGCGTCCCACCTACTCTTTGGGAAGGCGAGTCTTGCTGTATTAAAGCAGGATACATTTCTTCAAGTTTAAGCAACTCTTGATAGAGTTTATCATATTCACTATCTGGAATAGTCGGACGATCAAGAACATAATACTCATGGCTGTAACGGTCCAATAAAGTAATCAATTCATCTACTCTTGCTTGGGCTTGCCTAAAATCATTATCTAATACCATTAAGCTTGCTCCTCTCAGTCTTTCCAAGTTTTTTAAACTTTTTCTATTGGTGCAAATGTTGCTAGTAATGGCTTGATTCCGATACCGGGAAATGCAATATCCAGCTGCAAATCCTGACCAGTCCCACTGATCTTAACAACTGTTCCTATTCCCCACGTCTTATGGTTAGCCTTATCTCCAACCGTCCAGTCGAGGCTTTCTGCTCCACTATTACCTGTAGGGTGAGAAGTGACTGTTCTGACTTTTTTATTAGCAGGCATATAGTCATTAGATCGATTACCAAACCCGCTATTGATTCCATTCGAGAATGGTTTTAAACTATTAGATCCAATCCGCTCCAGTAATTCGTCTTCAATTTCATCTAAGAATCTGGATGGTCTGTTTAATTGAGTTTTTCCGTATAACGTTCTGTTCATTGCGTTAGAAAGATAAAGCTTCTGTTCAGCCCGAGTAATTCCTACGTATGCGAGACGTCTTTCTTCTTCCATTTCATTCTCATCTAATTCAGCTCTAGATAATGGGAATAGCCCTTCTTCCATACCGATTAGGAAGACTACTGGAAATTCTAGTCCCTTCGCTGCATGGAGGGTCATTAATGTAATCTCACTTGTAGGTTCTTCTACTTCCGTATCTAAGTCAGATAATAAGGCTAAGTCTGTAAGGAAAGAAATCAGACTCTTATCTTCTTGAGGATCTTCATCGAATTGCTGTGTCACGGAAAGAAACTCATTAATATTTTCAATACGTGCTTCTGATTCTAGTGTACGCTCTTTTTTTAATGTAGGAAGATAATCAGATTTTTCAAGAATTTGTTCTGTCAACTCTGTTACGGTAAGAAATTCTGACATTTTTCTAAAATCATTGATCATGGTAGCAAAAACTTCCAGGTTATTAGCAGCTCGGCCAGATAAGTTGGTTACTTGAGCATTCAAAGCTGCCTCATATAGTGACCATCCCATCTCTTCTGCTGCTAACATTAGCTTTTCAACAGAACTAGCCCCAATACCCCTTTTAGGCACATTTACAACTCTATTAAAACTTAAATTATCTGACGGATTAGCAATAAGTGTTAAATAAGCTAAAATATCTTTAATTTCTTTTCTGTCATAGAATTTATGCCCTCCCACCATACGGTAAGGAATATTCGTTTTGATCAGAGTCTCCTCCATGATTCTTGACTGTGCATTAGTTCTATATAGTACGGCGAAATCGTTGTATTCTTTTTTAGAATCTTGGGCCATTTCTTCTTTAATCTGTTGTACGATGTAGCGAGATTCTTCATGTTCATTGCCAGCTCGATAATAGACGATTTTATTTCCATCATGATTATCCGTCCAGAGATTTTTTTCTCTTCTATTAATATTATGGGATATAACATGGTTCGCTGCTTGTAAAATATTTTTAGTTGAGCGATAATTCTGCTCTAAATAAATCACTTTAGCTTCTGGATAATCTTTCTCAAAATTCATAATATTTTCCATGTCTGCTCCACGCCATCCATAAATACTTTGATCTGCATCTCCAACGACACAAATATTCCGCAGGCGACTAGCCAATAACTGAACTAATTTATACTGAGCATGGTTTGTATCTTGATACTCGTCAACGTGGATATACTGAAATTTAGTTTGATAGACTTTCAACACATCTGGATGTTCTTCAAAAAGCCGTACCGTCAGCATAATTAAATCGTCAAAATCTACAGCTTGTGCATTTCGCAGTTCTCGCTGATACGCATCATAACAGTCAGCAACAATTTTGCTGAAGTAATCATTTGCTTCTGCACGAAACGCAGCTTCATTCTGTAATTTATTCTTTGCGTTACTAATTTCAGAAAGTATTGCACGTGGATTATATTTTTTAGGATCGATGTTTTGTCTCTTTAAAATTCGTTTCATCAATGTCTGCTGTTCACCAGGATCACTAATTGTGAAAGAACGGCTATATCCAATCTGGTCAGCTTCTCTGCGTAAAATTCTTACACACATTGAGTGGAAAGTAGAGACCCATACATCAGTCCCGCCTTTTTTGACTAAATTTGATACTCGAGCTTTCATCTCTGAAGCTGCTTTATTTGTAAATGTTATCGCTAATATATTCCAAGGATTAACACCTTGTTCTTCTATCAAGTAAGAAATACGATGAGTCAGTACTCTCGTTTTACCTGAACCTGCTCCTGCCATGATTAAAAGCGGGCCTTCAGTGTACGCCGCTGCTTCTTTTTGTTTTGGATTCATTCCACTTAAAATATCTTTACGCAGTACCAATATCGTCATCCTTTCAGGTAATCATACATTATTTTATTATACAGAAAACATCTCTTTCTTTCCATAGAACAAGGCATTCCATCATATAAATCTTAGAATATTTACTTTTTTCAAATTGTCATGGGACACTTTGAAACTCATATTAAGGTAATCATTTGTTCTGATCTGAATACTTTTAAACATTAACAACAATTCATAAATACAAAAAAAGCATATTGAGTTAATATCTTCAATATGCTCACTGGATATTATCTTCTTTAATCAGCAGCTTGAACGATGTTTAAAAGAAGCTGGTTCAATAAAATCCTGATTTCTCTTCTAGCATAAGGATAATTATGCTCTTGTAAATATTGAATCAGCTGCTCATAATGGTTAATTTTAGTCTGACGGCTTTTGTAAAGAATGCTTAAAATTTTCCCACTGTCAGGTAGTAAATCTTTCATTGAATTAAGAATCAAAGATCTACTGTAACGATTATTCTCCAACACAAGCAGTTCTTCCCATAAATTCCATTCTTTTTCTTCAAAGTCATCTTCATTATTTAAATTGGCTTTTTGCATACTTTGCAATATATTTTTTGCTTCTTTAAGTTCCATTTGTTTTTCTGACTTTTCTAGTTTCATCAAATAATGGATAACCATTAATTCAATAAATTCAATGCGTTCACGAAAAGCTTTTGGGTCGATAACTAATGGAAGGATCCTAACACCTTTATAGGGTTCGATCACAATATAATTTTCTTTTTCTAGACGTGTAAACGCATTACGAATCGGAGTTCGACTCATCTCCAACATATTAGCAAGATCTTGTTCACGAATATGCTTTTGTGGCAGCCATTCTTTACTTTCAATTTTCTGCTTTATAAAATGATAAGCTTCTATCTCTCTTTTTTTTACTTTTGTCATTTTTTCAGTCCTTGACTTTTGATCTAATTATTATGATACATCATTAGGTCAAAATAAATCTATAATAATTAAATATAACCAGCTACATTCCTATATCTGAAAGAAGTACAAGTAATTCATTAATATTATCTGTAGGGATTAAAACATGTCCCTTTTCAGTATTAGGATCAGTAGGATCACTTTGATAAAAAGTAAATTTCCAGTCTTGCTGGATACTAGCTTGCGTGTAAGCCTGCTCAAGCTGAGTATAATTGAACAGTCTCATTACAGCAGGTCTAGTATGACTAACCTTTTGAGGCAATGGCCAACCGCAAATAGCACGAATATGAGCATCAAATTGTGACAATTCTCCTTGATCTATTGTGTAATGAAATGCCTGATGAGGATGACCAACTAATTCGTTTATATAGAGTGAACCAGTCGAAGTAGTAAATAATTCTAATGCTATAACTCCTTGAAAGTCAATATTATCAGCCACAATTTGAGCAATTCGATTTACTTCTACTACAACATCTTCACTGATACGCGCTGGTGTGACTGATTGATAAAACTCATCATTACGGTACATCATTTCAATTACTGGATAAATCAATACCTGATTAGATTTATCTTTAGCAATGGCTACACATAATTCTCTTTCAAATGGTATCCACGCTTCAAGTACACTAGCACCTGAATCAACCAGATTTTTAGTGCGGGGAATATCACTTTCGTCATACAAAACAACATGCTCTTTATATCTCTCATCTGTTCTATTTGCTTTCAATACGCAAGGATAGCCAATACTTTGAACGGCTTCTTCAACGTCTTCTATAGAAACAATAGTAGCAAATGGAGCAATATTAAGACTATTTGATTCTAAAAAAGCTTTTTGTAAAACCCTATCCTGAGAAATGGAGAGTAAGTCTTCTCCTTGTGGAACAGGTAGAGTGCGTTTCATCATACGCAGATAATCTGAGTGAAAAGCTTCAGTCTCATATAAAACTACATCACTTTTCATTGCAAGATCCTGGAAGGCTTTTTCATTTGTCAACTCTGCTCTTAAATGCCAATCTGCGATACTGCTAGCTGAAGACTTAGCATTTGGGTCTAAAATTCCAACTTTGTAGCCCATTTTTTTTGCAGAAAGTGCCAGCAATCGAGCAACGCTTCCACCACCGATTATTCCTATTGTTTTACCGGGTTGAATCCATTCACTCATGGTTAACGCTCCTCTTTTTCAATTTCTCTTCAACAATCAATTAAATACTACTAAAATCTATTCATTAAAAGGTTTCTTGGGTAATTTATTTTTCTTGATTTTCTTAGTCCAGAATCCGCCATTAATATATCTTGGTTCATATGAGATAATGAAGGCTTTCGCTTCAATTTCATGAATCTTTACATACAAGTCACGCTCATTCGTTCGAGGTGTTAAAATCTCCAGCACGAAACGATCCCCTTCTTTTCCATATGCTTGAGTAGTTGTTACTCCGTAACCAGAATCCCTTAATCTGTTTGCGATCTCATAACCTTTTTCAGGTACGATAGTCGTTACTAAAATATATCCTAAGGCCAGATAATTCTCTATTTTCATTCCAGTAAAAATGCCTACTCCAAATCCAAGTGCATAAGCCACTACATTAAATATATTATCTAAGTTATCTAATACTAATCCAAGTCCCACTACATAGATTGCAATCTCTACCATTGCTATAAAAGGGGCTATCGATTGATAACCTTTCATCGTCAACATCATTCTCAATGTATTAAGCGTAACGTATACCACGTTTATGCAAAATATTGTCAATAACATTATCCAATCTAAATCCACTAAAAACTCTCCCTGTTTTTTGTCCTATCTATAGTTTTACATACTAGAACGGCTGAGACAAGTGTAGCCGTCTCAGCCTAGTTTTAATTCAGTCTGCTTCTTCTATTGACTGTTTATGGTCATCTTCAAATAAAATTTTTTCAACTCTTAAAGTCAATATTCTTGATCCTTCAAGCGACTCTACTCTCATTAATAAATCTTCCAATTTCAAAAAAGCATCATCATCTTTACCGGGTACGCTTCCAAATTCAGTAATAAAATAACCGGCTATCGTATCCACATTTTCTGATTCAATTTTCGTATTAAAGAAATCATTAAACTTATCTATTGGCGCTGATCCCTCGACGATAAACTCCTGATCTGAAACTTGCTCAATCAAATTATTTGTTTCGTCGTATTCATCGTCAATCTCTCCAACTATTTCTTCTAAGAGATCTTCTAACGTCACGATTCCAACTACTCCACCATATTCATCATTCAGTACAGCCATTTGATTTTGTGTACGTTTCATCTGAAATATCAGGTCATCAATATAAATTGTTTCTGGAACAAAAAGTGCTTCGTTACTAATTTCCTTCAAGTCAATATCATATAATGCTTTTTCTTTTGATGCTTTCAGTAGATTCTTCACATGAACGATACCTAGTATATTATCTTTATCTTTAAAATATAAGGGTACTCTTGAATGAGGTGTATTGAGCATCGCATCAATATTTTCTTTGTTTGAATCATCGTAATCCAACATAAATGAATCTGTCCTAGGCACCATTACTTCTCTAGCAATCTTGTTGTCAAGTGAAAGTACTCCCTTGAGCATTGAAAATTCTTCCAGATCGATAATCTCATGGTGATGACTTTGCTCTAAAAATGTACGGAATTCATCACGCGTCATGGTTTCTTCTTGGGCATTGAAATCGATCGGTAATATCTTTTTCATGCCGTTTGTGATGACTTTCAACGTCCAGACTATCGGAATAAATAACTTACGAACGAAAAGCACAACACCTACAAGAGCCATAGCCGTTTGATCAGGATTTTGAGCTGCAATTGCTTTAGGTAACTGTTCTCCAAAAATAAGTACAATAGAAGAAACAACCAACGTGATTACAATCATACTGACAATTCTGGCATAAATAAAACCTCCTAAAAGCCCAGCTAAGTAATCCGTATAATAAAATGAGGCTAATGCACTGCTGAATAGTGCTGAAAGCGTCAGTATGATTCTGACAGCTATCAGATAATCATCCGATTTTTCAAGCAGATCCAACACTTTCTTAGCTTTCCTGTTACCTTCAATTGATAACTCGATAATTCTAGTTTGGTTCAGTGACACCAGCGCTATTTCAATCGCCGCAAAAATCCCGTAGATCAAAGTCAATAAGATGATGAGTGAAACATGCCCAATTAAGGGCTGTATACTCCCAGGATCTGAATTCATTATGTTTTTTCTCCTTTTTTATAAACAAACTTTTTATTTTTTTTAAAATCAAAGTCACTATATCACATATCCTATGGTCTCACAACAGAATAATGCACTAGATTTCTATGCATCATAGTTACTCAGTTGCTTTCAAATCAGATAATACCGGCAGGAATCTGTCGACGACATCACCACTGCTTTGTCCTTCTAAAAATCCCAAAAACGTAAAATCATTATCTTCAGCATCAAAGGCGTAAACAAATCCATTTGTGACATTTTCGCCGTCTTCTGAAATTTCAGCTGTTCCCGTCTTTGCACCGACTGTAAAAGGTAATTTAGAGAAGGCATGAGCTGTACCATTCGTGTCTTGAACTGCTGTAATAAGATCTTCCTTAATCAATTTTGCAGACTCTGCTGTTACTGGACTTAATTGATTTGCTTCTCCCTCTTCTTCTAATTCAAGTTTAGGGAAAGTCATTGCTCCCTCGTTGACAACAGCTGAATAGAACGAGATTTGATGAATTGGACTCATTAATAGCTCACCTTGCCCGTAAGCAGTATCTGCTAACAATGTTGGGCGACTGAGCGTTCCATCATTAGATATTTGAGCGGGTTGCATACTAAATGGTAAATTCATATTCGCTCCAAAAGGAAACTGACTTAATTTTTCTACAAACTCATTTTCTCCCATTTCCAAAGCTTCCATTGCAAAATAGATGTTATCTGAATACGTAATAGCTGCTTGCAGATCCACTTCTGTAACGGCATCGCTTACTCTAGTGATTTTATGATCCCCAAAAGAATTATCTTCCGGCTGCCATTCTAGTCCTTCTATTGTATGTGTTTTGTCAGGTGTAGTTACACCTAAATCAAGCCCAATCATAGAAGTAAGAATCTTGAATGTAGAACCAGGTGCATATCTTTGAGCAAAACGCGCTAAGAAAGGACTATCTTCATTTTCTGTATAACTCTGATATTGTTCATTTGAAATTCCTTCAATAAATAATTGTGGATCATATGACGGAGAACTAGTTGCAACTAGCAGTTCTCCTGAATCTGGCGCCATTACAACAGCTGAGCCTGGATCCCCTTGTAGCTGATCATACATTTCTTGCTGCAGACCCATATCAATTGTCAAACGAATATTTTCACCGTCTTGTTTTTCAGATTCAACCAAGACTTTTTTCGTCTCTCCTGCTTCAGTTTCAATATAGATTTGTCCTCCCTTTGTTCCTCTTAATCGTTCATCAAAAGCTGCTTCTAATCCTGCTTTCCCGACAGTATCACCAGATTGTAACGTTGGATTACTTTCGATATCTTCCGCTGTAACCTCTCCGACATAGCCTGTCAAATGCGCAGCTGCTTCACCTAATGGATACATTCTAGATTCAGTTTGTCTATATACGACTCCTGACAATTCTGGTCTGTTTTCTTCATCCACTACTTTAATAGGTACAAAACTTTCATCAGTTACCCAACTCTGCTCAAGTAATTCTTCTAATGAAGAAACCTCAAGGCCAAAATTTTCTGATATATTAGATAATTGTTCGTTACGCACATCTCCTTCACCTAATGCACCTGGTAATAATCCAGCTTCCCATGCACTTCCGTTTCCGGCAAGCATATTTCCATTCCGGTCATTAATACTGCCCCGTTCTCCTTCATCATAAGAAAGTTTGACTGTATCTCCTTCTTCCATATCTGGAAAGATCAAGGAAGTATCCCAGTCCACAAACATTTCATCCTCTACTTCTGAAAAAGTTGTCTGATATTTTAAATCTTCTAATCGGCCAAGTGAAGTATCCATGGCAAGTGTATATGAAAATTTATATTGATCAGTTTCTTCATCTAATACAAGTTCATATTCCATATTATCTATATTACCAGCTCCTATTCCAGAGAATATCGTTTCATATCTTTCACCGATTTCTTCTCTAGTATAGGGTGCTTCACTGATTGATTCTTCAGATAGTAAAGTAACAAATTCTGTCATATCATTATCAGCCAATGCATCTAAGTAGCTTTGCGAAAGTTCTTCGGCTAGCGACTGACGCCTTTGCGCTTCTTGATTTGCTTGCCAGTTACTGTATAAAAAGTATCCACCTACGCCAACTATAATAACTAATATTACGATTAACGGGACGAGCCAGACCTTTTTACTATTTTTCTTGTTATTAAAACTATTTGAAGATTTTTTCATACATAACCCTGCTTTCCAATTATTTAAAATGATTCTATTAGTGGTTTCATTTATCTAATTTAATAAGTAATTTTACATTAACTTTCAAAATCGTCTTTTTCCTGTTTTCTATATTTATCCATTTTTTTACTGAATAATTTACCGTTTGACGGTGGAGTATACGTAATTGCATTAGCTCCTGCTTCTATGGTAGCTTTTATACTTTCTTCCGTAGGTCCTCCTGTTGCAATGATCGGTAATTTAGGATAGTT
The DNA here is from genome assembly GCF_001895285.1 of Marinilactibacillus sp. 15R. Lineage (NCBI taxonomy): Bacteria > Bacillati > Bacillota > Bacilli > Lactobacillales > Carnobacteriaceae > Marinilactibacillus > Marinilactibacillus sp. 15R. The sequence goes on along the minus strand of NZ_CP017761.1, from coordinate 1,316,095 downwards.
TTCTCTAATTTCTCTAACTAACTCTGTTGTGTTGCCAGCATTAGAAATATTCAAAATATCAACTCCCGCTGCCAGTCTCTCGTCAATATCTGTATATTCAGATACGATTGTCATAATAATCGGAATATCAACGACTTCATTGATAGCTTCGATTGTTTCGATTGGAGTCGGGGCATTTACAACAACCGCCAGGCACCCATGAGCTTCTGCGAAGAGAGCCATATTAGCCGAACGTGGTCCTTGAGTTGTCCCACCTCCCACGCCTGCAAGTACTGGAATCGTAGACACAGATGTAATGGCTTCAATAATTGCCGGATGCGGTGTAAATGGATAAACAGCCATAATCGCATCAGCATTATTATTCATAATAATTGCGATGTCTGTAGTAAAAAGCATCGCTTTAAATCGTTTTCCATTGATATTAATTCCACTAGCTTCTCTTATAACATCTGGAACCGCAATATAATCTTTTCGCAAATTAGTCTCAACGACAGGCATTTCTTTTTTCTTGGTCATTCCTTACTCTCCTGTTCAATAGTATCATAATCATATTTATATAATTCGTAGGTTTCTATCACAGAGATTACTTTTTCTGGATAATCCGGATCAGTTGCGTATCCCGCCGTTTGCAGTGCCTGCGCTGATTCTTCATAAGTGGGCGCTTCAATCACTTCTTGATAAAGATCTTCATCCCATTCAGTACCATTCTGAAGGAGTTTCGCATAATCTTCCATTGATTCAAACAGTGAATTATAACTTCTAAATTGAGCGTCTATTTCAATCCACTCATTTTCTTCAAATTCATTAGTAGTATACGAACTAGGATTTTCTCCTTTGATTCCATAATAATTATTTTCTTTTTGGGCTAATTCACTTTTACCCCAATTAGACTCAAGTATGGCTTGTGCAATCATCACACTCGGTCTTACACTATATTTTACTTCAATAAGTTTAGCATTCTCTGCTAATTCATTAATAAACTCCTGCTCATAACTTGTAGAAACTCCACTCGGTTCTTCAAATAATTTTTTACTGATCAATGCAATCGAAAATATAAATAGTATAATAAACACTAAGATAACTTTCATTCCTAAAATCACTGGACTTTGTTTCTTTTTACGTGGATTTTTGTGTTTTCTGATCGCCTTTTTAGGCACGACAATCTTCTCCTTTGAAACCAATAGACAATTTTTTCTTAATAATTATTCATCTAGTCTTGTTTCGCGTTCCGTCAACAGTTCTATATATTCTTCAAGAGCGAGATTATGATCTATAATAAATCTGGCATTTTCTTCTCCAACATATCTAAAATGCCATGATTCATAATTGATATCTGTTACTTCTTTCTTATCTTCTGGATAGCGTAGAATAAATCCATAATCACCCATTGTATCGATCAACCATTTTAATTGTAAATCAGGAGCAGCATAGTCAGGTGTAAATTCATTTCCCTCGGCAATCCATCGTTCATCAATAAGATCAACAGCTAGTCCCGTATGATGCTCACTACTTTTAGGAATCGCGATATATTCCTCCGTTTTTTTTATTGCTTCTTCCTTTGAATCTCCCTTTTGCATGTATTGGTCAACTCTATAATCAAAATTATTTTGCTGTCTTTCGACTGATCTATAACCAGATGCGAGATATAAATTATGACCTGCTGATTCTGCTGCAGCTGTCCAGTTTTCATATGCATTTACTATTCTGCGGTCAATTTGTTTATCAGGCTCCACTTCTACTAAATCAGGTTCAAAATCATCTGGCAATGGATTCCAGTTATTAACCAAAATTAAATTCCAGTCTTCTGTGCTGACATTTTCTGGAAGTGATTCTATCAATGCAAGGTGATTTTTTTCTTCTTCTGTCACCGAGTCGGTTTCTTCTTTAGATTGATTACTATTAGTAGATTCACTATCTTCTTGATCTGTTGCAGTTGTTTCAGATACTTGTTCGTTTATTCTCTTCTCATTATCTATAGCGGAACATCCTGTCAAAATTAATGAACTTAATAGAAGAATAAGCCGTCTTTTAATCATCATAAAAAATCTCCTGATTTGTTTAATTCACTTCTCCTATTTTACCACAACGTAAACGAACATAACAAAGTCTTGGCGAATATCTGAACTTTATTAACCGTTTACTTCATATTTTTGATACAATTAACTAGGAAAACTTGTCTTATAACAAGTGACTTCTAAAATATACTGAAAGTAGGAATGATTATGACTAGAATCAAATGGGGAATAATTGGACTTGGCGGGATCGCTCATGATTTTGCAGCTTCATTTAAATCAGATAACGCAGAACTCACTGCCGTTGCTTCGAGAACGCTTCAAAAGGCCCAGGATTTCGCATCAGAATATAACGTTCCAAAAGCTTACGGACACTATGAAGCCCTTTGCTTCGATCCAGATATAGATATTATATACCTGGCAACACCTAATAGTCATCATGCAGAAAATATCAAGATGGCATTAAATGCCGGTAAACACGTCCTATGTGAAAAAGCCATGGTCATGAACAATACCCAACTTGAAGAAATATTAAGCTTGGCAGACGAAAAAAATCTGATTGTTGCTGAAGCAATGACGATTTATCATATGCCTTTATTCAAACAGTTAAAATCCAGAATTGAAGCTGGTGAATTTGGCAAACTAAAAATGGTCAACGCAATGTTCGGAAGTCTTAAAGATACTGACCCTTCAATGCGATTCTTCAATAAAGAGCTAGGCGGCGGAGCATTACTTGATATTGGTGTCTATGCCTTGTCATTCGTTCGTTACTTTTTGAGTAGCCAACCGACTGATTTACAAACAATGGTCAAACTATACGAAACCGGCGTTGATGAAATGAGTACCATTCAACTAAGTAATGATAAAAATGAATTGTCGGCTGTTTCCTTATCCTTTAGAGGTAAAATGCCTAAACAAGGCGTCATCATCTGTGAAAATGCCTTTATTACGGTAATAAATTACCCTAGAGCAGATAAGGCAATCATCACTTACCCAGATGGTACATCAGAAACTATCGAAGCTGGTTCTTCAGCATCTGCTTTGTCTTATGAAGTACAGGATCTTTCTGACACTCTACTAAATAAAGAAAACAAAACTTATATTGAGTTAACTAAAGATGTTACTGACCTCATGGACAAATCTGCAAAAGCCTGGGGAATGGATTTGACTAAGTAAAGATTAATAAAAAAGATAGATCTCGTATATTACGACATCTATCTTTTTTAATTTACTCTTGTGCTTTTAAAGCTTCTATCATGTCAATAAATTTCAGTTTGAAATGCATCAAGATCATCACTAATCCCGAGAATAGGAAAGTAAGTAATCCTGAGAATAAGAAACTGGTAAAGTTGATCTGACGACTAAATCTCATTACATCAATTTCTGCAGTCTGTAAGACAAACCGCTGCATAATGACACCTAGACCAAGTCCGAATATGATTCCCATCAAAGTCAATACAAGGTTTTCTCTATAAACATACATCGTTACTTCTTTATCATAGAAACCAAGTACTTTAATCGTAGATAGTTCTCTTTCTCTTTCCGAAACATTAATATTAGTTAAGTTATACAAAACAATAAACGCTAAAGTGGCAGCTGATATGATAATGACTAGTGTTACCACATCTAAACTATCTAAAGAACCTTGCATGGTATCATAGATTGCAGAAACAAAAACTACCCCTTGAACCGCTTCTTCTGCATTTAAAACTTCCCCGATTTCATCGTCATTAATCGTTTCGGTATTATACTTCAATAACCTAGTATTATAAACAGGAGATTTTTCTGTAGCCTTCTCATAAGCTTCTGGAGACATATAGACATAATGCTGGAAATAATGTTCTACGATTCCTTTAACTTCTACTTCATATACTTCTTGGTCATCTCCATCAATTTGAATCGTATCCCCTTCAGAAACGTTCAATAGATCAGCTAACTTCTGAGTTATAATCCCTCCCTCTTCAGGAAGGTCATAGATTTTATCTGATTCATCCTTATCTTTAAGAACAACATATTCATTCATTTCGCTAGCATCTTCTGGAACGAATACGTTGACATCCTGACGATTTTCACCTACTTCTGCTGTAAAGGTGTTCTGCTCCACTTCTATGCTGCTGTCGATTTCTTCAATATTTTCTAGAGTATCTATATAGTCTGTTCTATCACTATCATCAGCATTCGTGTTTTCTGAAACGATTGCTTGATACTGATTGATTTCTCCATACTGGATACTGCCGATATTTGAAATAGAGTCAGACAAGCCAAACCCTGTTAATAAAAGTGCCGTACATCCTGCTACTCCAATAATCGTCATTAACATGCGCCCTTTATATCGGAATAAATTTCTTGATGCAACTTTTTGAGTAAAGCTGAATCGATTCCATAAGAAAGGAATTCTTTCGAGTATAATTCTTTTCCCTTTTTTAGGGGCTTTTGGTCTTAGTAAATCTGATGCATTACTTTGTAGAGAAATGCGTACTGATACTAAAGTTGCTAATCCTGTAGCACATAGTGAAGCAATTAATGAGATTATTGAAAAGCCCCAATAAAATTGTATGCCTATATCTGGAAGATTATATAACGATCCATAAGCATCCATGATAACAGATGGAAACACCCAATAACCTAACCCTAAACCAATTCCAGCTCCAACTATTGTAGCCAGAAAAGCATAAACAAAATATTTTGTTGAAATATCTTTATTAGTGTAGCCGAGAGCCTTCATTGTACCAATTTGATTTCGTCCTTCATCTACCATTCTGGTCATGGTAGTCAACGATATCAATGCAGCGAGCAGAAAGAAAAATACCGGGAATATTTTAGCAATGGCACTGATTCTCTCTGAATTTTCTCCATATTCTTCATATCCGGCAAAGTAAGTACGATCATTAACTAAATATTTAGGTGCTTGCAGATTATTTAATTCATCTTGAGCCTCTTCTAATTCTGTTCTAGCATCATTGATCTCAGTCTCTGCTTCTTCTCGTTCGCTATCAAAAGTTTCAAGCCCTTCTTGATACTCTGCTTCTCCATTTTCAAGCTCAGCTTGAGCTTCGGCAAGTTCTGCTCTACCATCTTCCAGTTCTGACTCAAGTGTAGCTTCCGCTTCTTCAAGCTGTTGTTCACCAGAGTTCAGCTCAGCTTCTTGGCTTTCAATTTCTGCTAACCCGGCGTTTACCTCTTGTTGAGACTGGTCAAGTTCAGCTTCTGCATCTTCTAGTTCTTGACGTCCTTGAGCAATTTCTTGTTCTGCTGCTTCTAACTCCTGAGCTTGTGCAGCTAATTGCGCTCTATTATTTGCTATTTCCTGGCGGGCAGCTTCTACTTGTGCTTCCGGTAATTGCGGCGTATTTGCTTCTAATTCCTGCTCAGCAGCTTCTAGTTCTTGTCGAGCACTTTCAATCTGCTCTCTGCCTGTTGCAATTTCCTGTTCTGAACTAGTTATTTCAGCTGCTGCTGCTTCGCGACGAGCTTCTAGTTCTTCTCTTCCAGCATCGATCTGGGCTTGTGCATTTTCAAGTTCTGCTTTACCTTCGGCGATCTGTTCTTTTCCTTTCTCAATTTCATTTCTTCTAGAATCAATTTCAGCACGTGCTTCCGCTTCTTTTTCTTCTAGTTCAGCAAGCCCTTCATTATAAGCCGCCTGTCCTTCGTCCAATTCTGTTCTAGCATCTTCTAATTCTGTTTCAGCTTCATCTAACTCTGCTTGAGCTGATTCAATTTCTTCATAGCCATTGTCGATTTCTTCTTGACCATCTTCTTTGATCGAAGCCAATCGTTCTTGCGGTCTATCTTCTACTAACGCTTCTAACTCATTTGCTTTTTCTTCGATAAAAGCATCATATTCATCACTATAAGCTTGATACTGACTGGCTTCATCATATTTAACAAATGTCTCTGTCCTGTAATCCAGATTGAAATCATCTTCTAGAATGACTGAAAATCCATCTAACGTTCCTGATCCTACTTGAGTACTTCCCCGATTATTACTCTCTACATAAAGAGGGCTTTTCACAAATCCAACAATTTCATAGTTAAGTTGGTTGAATTTATCTTCATAGGCTTCATCTGTTCCTTCTTCAAGCTGAATAGTGTCGCCAATTTGAAAGTCTTTTCTATAAGTTGCTGTTGAATCTAATGCAATTTCTCCAGACTTTTCTGGTAAGCGACCCTCTAAAATCGTATATTCATTTAACTGTTGATTCTTGTCAGAATCCATTCCGTATATTTTAGAAGTAATACCACTGCTGTTTAAAACCACATCAGTTGAATAGTAAGATTCTACAGTAGCATCCTCTACCGTATTCAACAACTCAATATCTTCATCATTTAATCCCATAGTAGAAAGTACTTGAAAATCCATCAAATCATGATTTTCATAATATTCATCTGCAGTTTTGATCATAACAGGCCCAGTCGCACTAATTCCGGCAAAGAACGCTACCCCTAGTAAAATGATTGCTAAAATCGATAGAAATCGTGTTTTTGTTTTCCAAATTTCTCTAAAAGTATCTTTCCATAAAGCTGTTTTTTTCAATTCCATTCCTCATTCAAGTTGTATTCATTCACGGATCAGGTCAACATATTCGTTTTGCTTTTATTTCACCACTCAATATCGTGTACTGGAGTAGGCTGCTCATTCACTGTCATACTTCTTACTTTAGCATTATTGATATCAATTACCCTATCAGCCATTGGAGCAATTGCTCGATTATGTGTAATTACAACAACTGTTGCACCGTATTCTTCTTTAGATTTGTTTAAAATTTCCAATACTTTTTTTCCTGTTTCATAATCTAATGCTCCCGTTGGCTCATCACATAAAAGCAATTTAGGCTGCTTAGCAAGTGCTCGAGCAATTGCAACTCGTTGTTGTTCACCGCCAGATAGCTGTGCCGGGAAATTATCCATTCTATCTTCAAGTCCAACGCTCTTCAATACTTCAGCAGCATCAAGTGCATCTGGTGAAATCTCTGCAGCCAGTTCTACATTTTCTTTCGCTGTAAGATTAGGAATCAAATTATAATTCTGGAATACAAAACCAACATCATCTCGTCTATATTTAGTTAATTTTTTTTCATTAAATCCAACAATATTCGTTCCATCAATAATAACTTCACCCTCGTCAGCTGAATCCATGCCACCTAAAATATTCAATACAGTCGTTTTCCCCGCCCCACTCGGACCTACTATCACAGCAAATTCATGTTGCTCTACATGGAAAGTTATGCCATTATTAGCAACAACCGTTGTTTCGCCTGATATATATCTTTTATATTCTTCTTTCACGGTAATATAAGCACTCATACATTTTTCCTCTCTATTATTCTCTTACTATATATTAGCACAGCCTCTAAGGAACTTGTATCTAGTATATTTTTCATCATATTTTCTTCACAAAAACGTCATAGTTCCAAAATAAAAAGCCAGTAAAGTTATCCATACTCTACTGGCTCTTTGAAGTTAAGGTTTAAATTAGCTGGTTTTCTCTAAGACCATGACTTTAAGATAATCACTTTCTGGATACTGTTCATTTGTTTTAAAATCTTCTGGCAATCCATATTCTTCAAGTAAATAGGCATCTATTTGTTCTTTATCAAATGCTTCATTAATCATTTGATAGAAATCATCTCTACTTAATTTCCAAGTATTTGTTGAAGCAATTAGCATACCGTTATCCGCTAAGATTTCTAATGCCTCTTGTACTAAGCCTACATAATCTTTTTCTACGCTGAAGGTACGTTTTTTTGTACGTGCAAAAGTGGGCGGATCTAAAATAATAATATCAAATTTCAAATCGTGCTTTTTTGCGTAATCTAGATAATCAAAGACATCAATTATTCGAATCTCATGATCATCAGGATTAAATCCATTAACTTTAAATTGTTCAATCGTTTTAGATTTACTTCGCTTTGCAGCATCAACGTTAACTGTCTTGATAGCCCCGCCCATAGCTGCGGCTACAGAAAATGCTCCGGTATAACTGAAAGTATTTAGAATCTTTTTACCAGTTCCCCATTCTTCCATGAGTTTACGACGAACGTTTCTCTGATCTAAAAAAATCCCAGTCATCCAACCTTCATTGATATAAGTTGCATACTGAATACCGTTTTCTTTAATTAATAAAGGTTCAGGAGGCATTTCACCAGAAACATGTCGTGATTGGATATCTGCATTTTTAAAGCGTACTTTTTCAATTATTCCTTTAAAGTCAGGTATAGCAATCTTAAATGCTTGATAAATTTGTTCACGATGGCTATAAATTCCTTGATTAAACCATGAGAAAATGTAAAAACCATCGTAGTAATCAATTGTTATACCTCCGATTCCATCACCAGATGCATTAAATAGACGAAACGCATTTGTAGAATCGTCTGCATAGTAAGCTGTTCTAGCATCACGTGCCATTCGGAAGTGTCGGTCATAGAAATTAGAATCAATTGGTTCATCTTTATCAGTTGTAAGAACCCATCCTACTGTACGATCTTCTTCACCAAGATATCCTTTACCAATAAAGTTATTATTTTGATCAGTGATTTCAACAAACTCACCTTCTATTACATCGCCCATTGTTTTAAAATCATATTCTTCTAAAGCTTGATATCCTTTTTTTAGGCGATTAGCTGCTAGTGTTTTTACTTTTAATTTTCTCACTCTTCTACTCCTTTACTATCTTTATCGGATAGTTTATGGTGATTCTCATTATAACATAACTTTTGCTAATTTTATTACCCCATGTAAAAAGGTGAATGTCAGACTACTATTTGACATCCACCTTTTATTATCATTCAGTTGTTTCAGATGCATCCATTTCTTCTGAATTACTTGAATTGTCAGTATTTGAAGTTCCTTCTGAATCATCTTGATCCTCTGGAGTATCTTCCGACAATTCTGGAGCGTCTGTTTCATATAAATCTGCTGTAGACTGTCCGCCATTCATTTCAATCAAGCTTGTACTTCTAAGCGGATCATTCTCTAATACTTCTAGCTGATCACTATAAATATAGTCATTGCGTTCAACATCACTAAATGATTCCGGGGTATAGAAGCGCAGCAAGTCCATCATCATTAAATCGTCTGATAATGATAACTCTCGTGTAGCTTCCACTTTTATTTCATTTAAATCAGCTAATTCTTCTTCAGATAAACTATCCTGGATTTCTTCGCCTGTATCATTATCATAAATACTTTGGCCAATAAACGAATAGTCATCTGTAACGACGTTTCCGTTTCGGAAAGGAATTGCATCATCATGCTCATCTGAAAGAATGTCTTGCCCCATAAATAGATAATCATCTGTTTCAAGTCCTAATAAATGCATTAAAGTTGGTAACATATCGACTTGTCCACTAACCTTATGAGATACTTCTCCATTTTCTGCACCTGGTACATGAATGATCATAGGTACTTTCTGCATTTGAGTATTCTCGAAGTCTCCCCACTCTTCTGGATCTTCACCCAGTAATGAAGCAAGATGAGGATTTCTCATATTAGAAATACCATAATGATCTCCATAAAGCACAATGATTGAGTTATCATATAGTCCTGATTCTTTTAAATAGTTAAAGAATTCTTCAATAGCCTGATCAGCATAATTCGCTGTAGCAAAATACTGATTAATTGTTTCATCATCTGTTTGAGCAGTAGGGAACCCAGCATTCTGCTCATCCAGTGGATAAGGGAAGTGGTTCGTTACAGTAATAAATTTAGAATAAAACGGTTGTGGTAACTGCTCTAGATATTGAACAGACTCATCAAAGAATAATTTATCTTTTAATCCGTATTCCATAGAGTTATCGCCAGATACATCATAAAAAGCTGAATCGAAGAAATAATCGTAACCGAACTGCTGGTAAGTGTCATTTCTGTTCCAGAAAGATCCAACATTGCCATGGAAAGCTGCAGAAGTATATCCAGCTTCCTGTTTAAGAATATTTGGTGCTGCATGGAATGTATTTGTGGAACCAAGTGTTTGGAATGCACTTCCTTGAGGCAATCCATATAAAGAATTTTCTCCCAATATTTCTGCATCAGAAGTTTTTCCTTGACCTACTTGATTATAGAAATTATCGAAGCTATAGGATGATTCATCATGAAATAAGCTGTTTACAAAGGGCATGACTTCATGCATTTCACCGTTTTCATCTTCTAATTCATAATCAATCAGAAACTGCTGAACACTCTCCATTGCTATGACAATTACGTTGCGTCCTTCAGCTTCCCCGAAATATTCAGGGTTCGGTGCCGCATCATTCTCTTCAGCAAAATCAACAATATCAACTAAATTAGATTCATCTGCACTAGCCCGGACATGATTGTTCTGAGCAGTCTGGAAAGCATCGTAAGCTGTAAAGAAGTTCAAACCAAGGTATTTCACAATATAGTTACGATCGAAAGTTCTAACTAATAACTGCGGTCTGTTACTTTCGGCAAGAGCTAAGTTACCTGCAAATAATGCGACTCCTAAAACGGTCGTTGCAACTGCATAGCGTTTTTTTAATGGACGATTATCCATTTTGATAGGTGATTTTTTCTTATATAGAATTGCAACGAGTAAAATGATGAAATCCATCCAATAGAAAATATCCCAAGGTCTCATCATAGCAGCTGTTGAAGAAACAACCGCTCCAGAAACATTATTTGATCCTAATAATATATTCATTGTAAGAAAATCACTAAATTCTCTATAAAACATAACGTTAAAATACAATATCATCGAAGCAATCGCCATTACAATAAATAGGGCAATATATGCTCGTTTAGTCTTTTTAAAGTAGAGTGCAATAGAGAATAGAATAACTGTAAATGCTATTGGATTGATTAATAAGATAAAATGCTGGATTGCACCAGATACACCTAGGTTAAATTCTACCAAATAGACTAGGTAGGTCTTTAACCAAAACAAAATACTGGCTAATCCGAAAAATCCAATTCTTGTATTTAATAAATTTTTAACTTTAGACATGAATATGCCTCCTATTATTTCTGCAATACCTAAAACATCAGTATACTTTTTGTTGTTTAGTAACATTATTAATCTCTAGGACATTTTACATTAAATTTACATAGAAGGCAAATGTTGAAACCATGTAAATTCAAGTATTAAAATAATAAAGAAATCAAGCATTGATAAGGGAAAAAAGTTCACAAACCCTTATATTATTACTATAAGGGTTTGAAGACTTAAGATATTATTAAACTTTTAATTAATCTTCTGAATCTGGAAATTCAATTGTAAATTTTGTTCCATTTCCTGGTTCACTTTCTACTTCCAGCTTAGCTTTATGCATTTCCGCTAGCTGCTGAACAATTGATAATCCTAATCCTGATTCACCATACTTCGTATTGGTTCTTGAAATGTCTGCTTTATAATATCTGTCCCAGATATTTTTCATTTGGTCTTCAGTCATGCCTATTCCATTATCTTTAATAGTAATCTGAGTCCCTGTCTCTGTTTTCATACCACTTACCTCTATCAAACCGTTATCTGTAAACTGTATTGCATTTTTTATTAAATTCACTAGAATTTGTTTGAAACGATCATAGTCAGCATATACCGTTAGATTCTCTAATGAATCTATCTTGAGTGTATTATTAGAACTTTCTGCAATATTCGTCATCTGTTCCTTTATTTCATCTAGAATTTCAGAAACAGGAAGATTATGTTTAGTTAAAATAATTCGATTTGACCGAATATTTTCATAATCAAGATTCTCATTGACTAATCTGATCATTCTTTTTGTTTCTTTTCTCATTAACTGGATACTTCTCAATCGTTGAGATTCAGGAATAACATCATATTCTAGACCTTCCAGCAATCCGTTAATTGTAGTTAGGGGTGTGCGCATTTCATGAGCAGCATCTTGCATGAAAGTTTTTCGTCTTTCTTCTTGGCGCTCGACTTCCTGCCGTGACATATCCAAAGCATAGATCATTTTATTGAAATCCTGAGAAAGATTATCAATTTCATCTCTATCTTTATGTTCAAGACGAATATCATAATCTCCTTCAGCTACCATATGGGCCGCTTGTCTTAATCCATTTACACGTTTCACTTGATAACGGGCAAATACAAAACTCATTATAATCGCAATAATCGTGGAAATTAAAAATGCATTAAACAGATTCCTTTTCAAATCACTCATTTGTCTTTCTATCTGACTTACCGGTGCACTTACAGCCACAAATCCAGCATAATCTCCTGCATTCGATGTGAAATACGGTAAATAAACGTATGCCGTTTCTCTAGGATTCCCATAAAGATCTGCTTGTTCAGTCGTCAAAGAAACACGTTCTCCATCTCTTAATCGGTCTTCTTCTTCTGGAACAACCCTAGTTTCTACGTTTTCTGGTAAATTTGGGAAAACTAAATCACCACTGTCATCAAATACAAAAAATGTAACTCCTTGATTTCCCAGCAGAGATTGAAAATTAGATAATTGACTAGCTTTCAAATTTACATCTACTATTGATTCTGCATATGCAAACAATCTATTTTCAGTTCCTTTTATAGCAGTGTTCCGGGCAAACAAGACGATTGAAATGACTGATATCGTCAGCAGCATAATGATAACTGATAGAAACCCCAGCATTTGTTGATAAAAATAAGGAAACTTCATTTTTATTCTATAGCTCCTGTGTCATCAAATTTATAACCGACTCCCCACACAGTATGGATTACTTGTGGACCGTTTTGTACAAGTTTTTGTCTCAGTTTTTTAATATGTGCATCTACCGTTCTTTCATCACCGAAATATTCATAATCCCAGACCATTTGCAAAAGCTGTTCCCTGGAAAAAACTCTTCTAGGACTATTAGCCAAAGTATAAAGTAAATCAAATTCTTTAGGTGTTAATCCTTCTAAAGGAGTCTCATACAATAAAACTTCTCTTGTATTTCTATCTAACTTCAAATGTTCTGTTTCCACTTCATACAAACTATTTTCTGATTCTTCAGAGTTGATTTGCGCATTTGCTCTTCTTTTAAGAGATTTGATACGCGCTACTAAAGTCAATGGACTAAACGGTTTTGTTACGTAATCATCTGCACCGATTTCTAACCCTATCACTTCGTCGCTTTCTGTATCTTTAGCAGTCAGCATAATAATCGGGATTTGAGTAGAATGTTTTCTGATTTCTTTACAAATAGTCATCCCATCCATTTCCGGAAGCATGATATCTAATACCACCAAATCATATTTATTCTGATTATCCAAGTAAGTTTCTAATCCTTTTTTACCATTATGAACAAAGGTCGCTTCCCATTCTTCTTTCAAAAAAAACATTTCAATCATTTCACATACGGACTCATTATCTTCAATCATCAAAATATCCATGCGTATCCTTCTTTCATTAATATCTCTTTATAAGCTTCATTCTACATTATACAACGAATATTTGAAAATTTTGTGTGGTTTTTTGTCTGCAAAGAAAGAAATAAGATAAAATAATGAAAATATAAAGAAGATAAACGCTTATACATTATAAAATAAAAAAAGCCCGCTAAAGTATCTAGCGAACTTTTCTAACCTTTAACTATTTTGGACGATCTTTTATTTTTTTGGCTGCAGAAAGCGAACTTCATTAACAAAAACTTCAACTACATAGACTGTTTCTGACTCATTACTCTGATAAGTTCTTGATTGGATTTTCCCAGTCAATCCTATCAAATCCCCTTTATTACAGTATTCCTCGATTAGTTCAGCTCTTTTGCCCCACACTACAAATGGTATAAAATCTGCTTCTGTTCCGTGATCAGTACGATAATTTCTCTGGACTGCCAAGACATTATTCAAAACAATTTTTCCGTCTCCTACATCCCGCAACTCAATTTCTCGAACAATTCTTCCTACCAATGCAACTTGATTCATCCGTTTTCCTCCTAATGTACTCGTCTTTTTGACAGATCTGTTCTTTAAACAGCTCTATTACATAAACTGTGCATTTATAGGAAAAACCACGAAAAAAAGAGGCTGGGACAAAAGTCTCTGAAAGTCTTTAAATATAGAGAGGCTGGGACAAAAGTCTCTGAAAGTCTTTAAATATAGAGAACCCCTGAGAAAATTGTAGAATACAATTCTCTCAGGGGTTCTACTTACTGAATGATTCTATTTTTTCTTTCTTTTATTATATTTTCGTAGGTTATTAGCCATGAAGATCAGATTCGTTTCATTTTCTACATTCGATTTTCCACGAACTGAAAATCGAGTGAACCTCAAATTGGCCTTCACCTGTCCGAAAGTTGGTTCTACATCAATTTTACGTTTACCATAAAATTGAGTCCCTTCTTCTGACGAAAGCTTTTCTCTAATATTTAGTTTTTGTTCTTCGTACTCATAGTTAATGGAAAATGATTTTCTCCCATTTTTGTAACTTGGATCCGTCGATTGGTAAATATGAGACAATCTTACAAATCCAGAATCTGTTTTTTGCCTACTAACATAACCGTACGCATAGATAGTCCCATCAGGATGTGTATAGGTATTTTGATCTTCATCGTGAATCCAATTCTCTCTATTTCTATCCGAAAGTCTGTATTTCTTTTTCTGTTCCTTTTCGTACATGCCGTATTTAACCAAGCCAGTCCATCCGGACCGTTCTAAATATTTTAAATTTTCTTGGCTACCATATCCTGCATCTGCCACAATATAAGTGGACGGTTGAATGGGTTTAGGAAGCGAATGCAAAAACGGGATAAGGGTTCTTGTATCCGTTGGATTAGGATAGACTTGTGTATGCAAAACAAACTGGTTTTCCGTTGCGATTTGGATATTATAGCCTGGCTTTAATTGGCCGTTTCTCATATGATCGTCTTTCATACGCATGAAAGTAGCCGTTTTGTCTGTCTTAGAGAAGCTATTTCGACCGTCAAATGTGCTGTAGTAATCTTCATATTTCTGTTCTCTAGGTATAAAGTCCTTTTTCAATCTATTTCTATGTTTTTTCAAGGAACGACGCTTTTTCTTCTTTTTCTTAAGTACTTCTTTTTCGTTTTCCTGATTAATTTCTGTTTCAATCTTTTCCAGCTCTTTTTGAAGAAGTTCATATAGTTCCTCAATTTCTTTTTTAGTAAACTCCTGATTTTGATCTCTTTCGACCGCTTGATCGATGAGTGGGGCGATCTCTTCTTCATAGTAGTGAATTTCTTTTTCTTTTAAAGTAGAGTAGAATTGATCCGTGGCTTTCTTCCAAACAAAGGTATATTTATTGGCGTCTGCTTCGAACTTCGTACCATCTATAAATAGCGCTTTTCCTTCAATCAGTTTTTCTTCTTTTAAACGAAGAGAAAACGTGCAATAGAGATCTTGTAAAATAGCCTTAGTCACTTCTGACACTCTGAATCGATTAATTGTACGATAAGACACTAACGTTTGACCTGTTAACCATTGCATCGCTATATTTTCTTGCATCATTTTCTCGATTTTCCGACCGGAAAAAATCCCTTCTGAATAGGCAAATAGTAGCGCTTTGAGTAAAACTTTCGGGTGATAAGCCGGGCGACCAAAGTCGTTTTCAATTAAGTGATATTGCGAGTCATCTAAATCTTCCACAACTTGATGAATAGAGTAGACGATATGATTTTCTGGTAAGTAACAGTTCATTTCTAATGGCAAGGTTGTTTGGTTCATGGTATATTGAGTATACATAAGGAGCACCCTTTCTATGATGTTTTTGTGGTGATTATATTATACCAAAGCCGTGCTCCTTTTGCTTACATAAACAAATAAGATCCACTGAAATCTCAAGTAGATTTTCAGCGGATCTTATTTGTTTGTTAAGACTTTTGTCCCAGCCTCTACTTACTGAATGATTCTATTTTTTCTTTCTTTTATTATATTTTCGTAGGTTATTAGCCATGAAGATCAGATTCGTTTCATTTTCTACATTCGATTTTCCACGAACTGAAAATCGAGTGAACCTCAAATTGGCCTTCACCTGTCCGAAAGTTGGTTCTACATCAATTTTACGTTTACCATAAAATTGAGTCCCTTCTTCTGACGAAAGCTTTTCTCTAATATTTAGTTTTTGTTCTTCGTACTCATAGTTAATGGAAAATGATTTTCTCCCATTTTTGTAACTTGGATCCGTCGATTGGTAAATATGAGACAATCTTACAAATCCAGAATCTGTTTTTTGCCTACTAACATAACCGTACGCATAGATAGTCCCATCAGGATGTGTATAGGTATTTTGATCTTCATCGTGAATCCAATTCTCTCTATTTCTATCCGAAAGTCTGTATTTCTTTTTCTGTTCCTTTTCGTACATGCCGTATTTAACCAAGCCAGTCCATCCGGACCGTTCTAAATATTTTAAATTTTCTTGGCTACCATATCCTGCATCTGCCACAATATAAGTGGACGGTTGAATGGGTTTAGGAAGCGAATGCAAAAACGGGATAAGGGTTCTTGTATCCGTTGGATTAGGATAGACTTGTGTATGCAAAACAAACTGGTTTTCCGTTGCGATTTGGATATTATAGCCTGGCTTTAATTGGCCGTTTCTCATATGATCGTCTTTCATACGCATGAAAGTAGCCGTTTTGTCTGTCTTAGAGAAGCTATTTCGACCGTCAAATGTGCTGTAGTAATCTTCATATTTCTGTTCTCTAGGTATAAAGTCCTTTTTCAATCTATTTCTATGTTTTTTCAAGGAACGACGCTTTTTCTTCTTTTTCTTAAGTACTTCTTTTTCGTTTTCCTGATTAATTTCTGTTTCAATCTTTTCCAGCTCTTTTTGAAGAAGTTCATATAGTTCCTCAATTTCTTTTTTAGTAAACTCCTGATTTTGATCTCTTTCGACCGCTTGATCGATGAGTGGGGCGATCTCTTCTTCATAGTAGTGAATTTCTTTTTCTTTTAAAGTAGAGTAGAATTGATCCGTGGCTTTCTTCCAAACAAAGGTATATTTATTGGCGTCTGCTTCGAACTTCGTACCATCTATAAATAGCGCTTTTCCTTCAATCAGTTTTTCT
Source organism: Marinilactibacillus sp. 15R (assembly GCF_001895285.1). Classification (NCBI taxonomy): domain Bacteria; kingdom Bacillati; phylum Bacillota; class Bacilli; order Lactobacillales; family Carnobacteriaceae; genus Marinilactibacillus; species Marinilactibacillus sp. 15R. Next base: position 1,299,110 of record NZ_CP017761.1, on the reverse strand, counting down.
TCTTTTAAACGAAGAGAAAACGTGCAATAGAGATCTTGTAAAATAGCCTTAGTCACTTCTGACACTCTGAATCGATTAATTGTACGATAAGACACTAACGTTTGACCTGTTAACCATTGCATCGCTATATTTTCTTGCATCATTTTCTCGATTTTCCGACCGGAAAAAATCCCTTCTGAATAGGCAAATAGTAGCGCTTTGAGTAAAACTTTCGGGTGATAAGCCGGGCGACCAAAGTCGTTTTCAATTAAGTGATATTGCGAGTCATCTAAATCTTCCACAACTTGATGAATAGAGTAGACGATATGATTTTCTGGTAAGTAACAGTTCATTTCTAATGGCAAGGTTGTTTGGTTCATGGTATATTGAGTATACATAAGGAGCACCCTTTCTATGATGTTTTTGTGGTGATTATATTATACCAAAGCCGTGCTCCTTTTGCTTACATAAACAAATAAGATCCACTGAAATCTCAAGTAGATTTTCAGCGGATCTTATTTGTTTGTTAAGACTTTTGTCCCAGCCTCTTTTAATGTTTTAGAAGTGGATATTACATAAAGAAGTCTAAAATATGTTGCCACAATTCAGGTTCAAATACATCCATTGGACTACCGCCATCACCAATAACTCCATACCCCAGCATAACTCCTCCGATAAAGGCTACGGCAATCACTAAGATTACTAAAAATATTTTCAATAGATAAATTCCAGTCTTCTTCAAAATATATTTCCAATTCACGAAATACACACCTCTAAACATTTCAATTTTATTTTCAGATTATTTCTTTTGATCTTATATTTTATCCAGATCACTATATTATTTACGTTTTTTTAAGCTTTCAAGTAAAATTCCTGTACCTAATGCAACAGAATCTAATGGGCTCTCAGCTTTAAAGACAGGTACTTTTAGTTCTTCTGCAAACAGCAGATCGATTCCGTCGAGCAAAGCCCCTCCGCCTGTTAGAATTATACCACGATCAATAATATCGGCTGATAGTTCTGGTGGTGTTTTTTCTAATACTTCTTTTGCTTTCTCCACTACAACCACCATTGATTCACGAGTTGCTTCCATTACTTCGAGAGAAGAAATAGATACAGTGCGAGGCAAACCGGAAACTACATCTCTTCCTCTGACATCCATTGAGTCATTGCGACCATGATCAAAAATCACACCTATTTCTTTCTTTACAGCTTCTGCTGTGCGCTCTCCGATCAATAAATTATGCTTTTTCTTCAAGTAGACAATGATATCGTTATCTAATGTATCCCCGGCAATTTTTACAGATCGGCTTGTCACAATACCGCCCATAGATAGAACTGCTATATCGCTTGTTCCGCCTCCAATATCAATCACCATATTTCCGCTTGGTTGAAAAATATCCATTCCTGCTCCAATAGCAGCAACTTTCGGCTCTTCTTCCAGATAGATATTTTTTCCGCCACTCTTTTCAGCAACTTCAATTATAGCTTTTTGCTCAATAGCCGTAATATTTGTAGGACAACAAATTAAGATATTGGGTTTCGATAAAAACCCTTTAACGTTCAGTTTATTGATAAAATAAGTAAGCATTGCTTCTGTTATGTCAAAATCAGCTATAACCCCGCCTTGAAGCGGACGAATTGCTTGTATATTCCCCGGTGTTCTTCCTACCATTAAATACGCTTCTTCACCTACTGCTAGGACTTCCTTAGTTTTAGTATCTAATGCCACAACTGAAGGTTCATTTAGCACTATACCTTTGCCTTTAACGTGTACTAATACGTTTGCAGTTCCTAAATCGATTCCAATATCTCTTGCCATAATTGTTCTCCTCTCAAGTCTTTCAGCGATTCTGCAAGATTACTTAAAAGACTACTAGCTGATTTATAATTTCTGATATGTGCTTTCTAAAGTGCTCACTCTTCCTATCATACTCAAGATTCTACTAAAGAGCAAGATTAAAAACAGTCCAAATTAAATAAAATCCTTACAAATGCAAAAAAGGAGAAAACCATAAGATCAACTTATATGATGATCTTTCTGGTTCAGCTCCTTATTTGCTTTCAAATAAAATTTATTCTGCTACTATAGCATCTGTTGTTTTAGAAGTAACCTCTTCCGATACTCTTTCAATATCAGCACCTAATTGTTTTAGTTTTTCGTGGAATTTATAATATCCGCGATCTAAGTGATTTAAGTTAGTTACGCGAGTATAACCTTTAGATACAAGTCCTGCTATGATCAATGCAGCAGAAGCTCTTAAATCGCTTGATGCAACTTCAGCTCCTTGTAATTGTGTACCACCAGATATCATAAGACTTTGTCCATCAACTTTAAATTCTGCATTCATTTTACGTAATTCTTCCATATGCATGAATCGATTTTCAAATACAGTCTCACGCATAACGCTTGTTCCTTTTGCATTAAGTTGAGCAATCGTCATCTGAGCTTGCATATCTGTTGGGAATCCTGGATGTGGCATAGTTTTTACATCTGTAGGAAGTAATTGAGCCGGTCCAAGCACACGTAAGCCTTCTTGTTCTTCTTCAAACATTACACCCATTTCTTTCAACTTGGAAATCAGTGGTTTATTATGTTCTGAAACAGCATTTTTAATCAGCACATTCCCTTTAGTTACTGCAGCAGCAACCATAAAGGTTCCACTCTCGATACGATCAGGAATAATCATGTGATCTGTCCCAGTTAGTTCTTTGACTCCTTCGATACGGATAGATTCAGTCCCTGCACCGACTACTTTTGCACCCATACGGTTCAAGAAATTTGCTAAGTCAACAATTTCTGGTTCTCTTGCAACGTTTTCGATTGTTGTTGTTCCTTCAGCGAGTGTGGCAGCCATCATAATATTCTGAGTAGCGCCGACACTTGGGAAATCAAGATAGATATGGGCCCCTTTTAATTTTTCAGCAGAGGCTTCTATATATCCATTTCTGATATGTACCTCTACGCCCATCGCTTCGAATCCTTTTAAATGAAGATCGATTGGACGAGTTCCAATTGCACAACCACCTGGCAAAGCTACTTTTGCATATGAATTACGTGCTAATAGCGGCCCCATTACAACAATTGATGCCCGCATTTTGCTCATATATTCAAAAGGTGTTTCTTCATTCAATTCACTTGTTGCATCTAATGTCATTTCTTTATTTTTTTCATCAAAAGATATGTCTACATTTAAGTAATTCAATACTTCTTTCATTGTATAAATATCTGATAATAACGGTACATTTGATAAATGGTTTTTTCCTTTGCTCGCTAGAATCGTCGCAGCTAAAATTGGTAATGCTGCATTTTTTGCGCCTTCTACTTCAACAGTTCCATTTAAAGTTTGTCCGCCGTTCACAATGATCTTGTCCATACTATGCCCTCCAAGGTAATACTCATCCTATTATTTAATCTTTTTCAGTTTAATCGTACAATTTTTTTATCATATAAAAAATCATTATTTAAATACTTTACAAGTTATAAAATATATAGTGCTTGCTTAAAAATAAACAGATATATTTTATCTATTTAATTTAAGTTTTAAGATTAGATGAACAAAAAAGTTCATAATAACCTGTCATATTATATCAGAAAGCAACCCTTTTATAAACTATTACCTCTCAAGGCCCTATGACATTTTTGTGAACTTCAACTCTATTTTCTATAAAGCCTATACTATCAGTTAAATAATTGAACTAAATTTTGTGACGATAATATAAAATCTATAAAAAAACTGCTAACAGTGTAGCCAATTGCAATAGAAAGTAACATATACAATACTCTAGCTTGTTGTATATGATATTTTTTTATCCAACTATCTGTTTTCAGTCCCTGTAGTGCCCAAAAGGTAATCAAGATAAAAGTTATGTGGGATATAATAGTAATCAAAGATTGTAACCCTATAAAAGTCATATTCCCAATCCTTCCATAATAATTTTAGCATATCGGACTTATGAATTCATTTTTAACGCTTATTAAAAGTAATCAAAATAGAAGAGCATATTAGAAAACCTCAATCCAGTTTATAGGATCGAGGATTTCAGTATGGTTTTATAATGTTCCGAACAGTCTATCACCTGCGTCACCAAGACCAGGTAAAATATATCCATTTTCATTTAATTTATCATCTAAAGAAGCAGAATAGATATCTACATCTGGATGAGCATCTTGTAAAACTTTGACGCCTTCTGGAGCAGCAACTAGACACACAAATTTGATGTTGGTTGCGCCTCTTTTTTTGAGTGCGTCAATAGCTGCCACTGCAGATCCACCTGTCGCAAGCATCGGGTCTACAACCAGCAATTGGCGGTCAGGTAAATCCGAAGGAAGCTTGATAAAATATTCTACTGGTTCCATCGTCTCATGATCACGATACATTCCAACATGTCCAACTTTTGCTGCTGGTATTAAATCCAGCATTCCATCTACCATGCCCAGCCCTGCACGTAAAATCGGAACAATCACAACTTTTTTCCCAGACAATTGTTTTTGTGTAGATTTAATTAGTGGTGTTTCAATTTCTACATCTTCTACAGGCATTTCACGAGAAACTTCATAAGCTAATAACCTAGCAATTTCATTTACAACTTCTCTGAAATACTTTGTCCCAGTTCTTTTATCTCTGATGATTGTAAGCTTATGTTGAATAAGTGGATGATTGATAACTTGAAATTTACCCATTTAAACGACTCCCTCTTTTTGGATTTATAGTGATCTCAATAAATTGATTGAATTGCCTGATTTCCTCTCATTATTGTACAGAAAGATTTGATCGTTTTCCATCTTATTTATCAAATTTAATGAATTTCAAATGACTTTGTTACCAGCTGCCTTTTCTAAACGATTCATATAAGCTTCTCCGATTCCTATTCTGCTATACGACTCTGCTAAAATAACCGTTGCTTTCGTTTCTTCAAAATATCTCAATCCTTTGAATAACCGTTTTGAAGCTGATGCTGTGTCCCGCTTCTTGCCTAACGAAAATGAGCAATTATGTGCTGACTTGAATTCTTTAATAATCTCTTCAGAAGCTAGTAACCCTATCACTTCGCCTTTGTTTTCATAATAGCGGATAGCTTTTTCCCAGCCGATTCCATTTTCAGCAACAATAACAACTGGTTCTGAAGGAGAATAATGAGTATATTTCATCCCCGGGGCCATTGGTACATCAGTCTGATTGGAAAGTTCTGGCTTAAACATAACAGGACCAATTACAGCTTCTAGTGCCTCTTTAGATATTCCTCCCGGTCTAAGAATAACTGGTTTACTTGAATCAGATAAATCTAAAACTGTTGATTCTAAACCAATACCAGTTTCACCTCCATCAATAATACCTGCTATTTTTCCATTTAAATCATGGTAAACATGCTCTGCTGAGGTCGGACTAGGTCTACCCGAAGAATTTGCACTAGGAGCTGCCAGAGGTATGCCACTTATTTCAATTAACTTTAACGCAATTGGATGATCTGGCATTCTTATTCCGACCGTATCCAACCCGGCAGTAACCGTTTCTGCTAAAGGGCCTTTTTTTCTTAAAACGATCGTGCATGGCCCAGGCCAGAATTTTTCCATAACTATTCTGGCCTTTTCTGAGATATCTTGTGCATATTCACTGACTTGTGCGAGATTTGCAATGTGAATAATTAGAGGATTGTCGCTTGGTCTTCCTTTTGCTGCATATATTTTCTTAACTGCTGCATCATTAGTCGCGTCTGCTCCAAGACCGTACACAGTCTCAGTAGGGAAAGAAACAACCTCTCCTCGTTTTAGTAATTCAGCTGCTTTATAAATTTCCTCTTCTTTCATCCATACAGTATCCATTGTTTCACTCCAATCTAATTCCTGCTCATACTTTCAAGTCATCACAAATACGACACGGTCTTGTCCTGCCATATCCTGCCATATATCAATTTCAGCTTCGGGAAAAGCTTTTTCAAATAGGTTATAGACACTTTCACCTTGAAGATACCCAATCTCCAGAATGATTTTTCCTTTTGGTTTCAGTAATAACGGTAATTCTTCAGCGAGTCTTCGATAAATCTCTAATCCATCTTCTCTAGCAAACAACGCTATTGATGGTTCATGATCTAATACCGACTGATCCATCACAGATTTCTCATTAATAGAAATATAAGGTGGGTTAGAAATGATTAGGTCAAACGATTGATCTTTTACTGCCTGAGTTAAATCACTTTTATAAAATTCAACATCCGCTCCAAGTGTTGCAGCATTATCTTCAGCAATTTCTAAAGCATCACTACTGATGTCGACTGCCACTACCTGATCATCTTGCCTTTCCAGCTTATGTGAGATTGCAAGCACTCCACTTCCTGTGCCAATATCCAATACTTTAAATGGTTGATTGGGTAATTTTTTGATATATCGATCAAACCATTCCTCTGTTTCAGGTCTAGGAATAAGTGTATTTGAGCTCACATTGAATTTTCTGTCATAAAACCACTCATGTCCAATAATATACTGCAGGGGCAACCCTTCTATAAATGATTGCACATCTGATAAAAACATCTCTTTAACTGCTTTGGACATAGGCTCTGAGTAACGTCTAATCAATTGAGTTTTACTTAAATCGTTTCGTTCTCTAAGTAGCCATTCAGCTGCAAAGCCTTCTTTACCTCGACTCTTTAAAAAAGAAGAAGCCCCCGCCAGGACTTCTCTAAATGTCTCTTTCTCATACAATTCTTCAAACTTCATTTTAGTACTCATCTTGAAGTTGTTCCATTTTCTGAGCTTGTTCCCAGAATACAAGCGCATCAATAATTTCATCCATTTTTCCCGCTAATATCTGATCAAGTTTCTGAATTGTCAAATTGATACGATGATCCGTCACACGGCTTTGCGGAAAATTATAAGTGCGAATTCTTTCAGAACGATCTCCAGTACCAACTGCGGACTTACGTTCAGCATCAACTTCAGCCTGAGCTTCCTGAGTAATCTTATCATATATACGAGATTTCAAAACTTTCATTGCTTTCTCGCGGTTTTTTAACTGTGAACGTTCATCTTGCATAGCCACAACTATCCCAGTTGGCTCATGGGTCAATCTCACAGCTGATGCAGTTTTGTTTACATGCTGCCCGCCCGCTCCACTTGCGTGATAAATATCGATACGAATATCATTTTCAGCAATATCAATTTCTACATCTTCAGCTTCCGGCATTACTACCACTGTAGCAGTGGATGTATGAATACGTCCCTGAGATTCAGTCTGTGGTACACGCTGTACTCGATGAGCTCCATTCTCAAATTTGAGTTTAGAATAAACGTTCTGTCCAGTAATCATTAATGTTACTTCTTTATATCCGCCTAATCCATTGGAATTTGCATCTAGTATCTCCGTTTTCCATCCCTGCGAATCAGCGTAGCGCTGATACATTTCAAGTAGATCCGCAGCAAATAACTGTGCCTCATCCCCACCTGCTGCACCACGAATCTCCATGATAATATTTCGTTTATCATTTTCATCTTTGGGTAAGAGTAGAATTTTTAATTCATCTTCTAGTTTAGCTTTTTCAGTAAGCAGTTCTTCTCGCTCTTCCCTAGCCATTTCTTCCATATCCGCTTCTAAAGTCTCTTGAAGCAGCTCCTCTGTTTCTTTAATCCCTTCGTTCACTTCTTTGTACTTACGATAGATTCCAACGGTTTCTCTAAGTTCACCTTCTTCTTTACTTAATTTCATAAATCGGTCAGTATCATTAATAACAGCAGGGTCACTTAGTAACTCGTTTAACTCATCATATCGATTATCCACTTGTTCTAATCGGTCAAACATACTCATTTATTTTCGCCTCTTTCTAAAGCACTTTTTCTCATTGAGTCATAGTAGTGTTTCCGACAGACTGGATAATAGTCTTCGTTACCACCCACCATGATCTGATCTCCTGTGTAGACAGGTTTGCCATTATGCATTCTCATGTTCATAGTTGCCTTTTTATGACAGAACCAGCAGATCGTTTTCATTTCTTCAATCTTATCAGCTAGTAACAATAAATATTTTGATCCCTCGAATAATTCATTCATGAAATCATTCTTCAACCCAAAAGCCATTACCGGTATACCTAGTTGGTCTACAATTTCTGCCAATTGTAATACATGGTCTTTTCTTAAGAACTGTGATTCATCTATCAATACACAGTCGGGATGCTGATCCATTTTTTTTACAATTTCATATATATTCATTTCATCATCAATCGGGATAGCTTCACGTTTGAGTCCAATCCGACTAGAAATTTGTCCAACTGTATCTCGATCATCGATTGCACTTGTAAATAGAAGGACTGTCTTATTCTGTTCCTCATAATTGTGTGCTACTTTTAAAATTTCAATAGATTTTCCACTATTCATTGCTCCATATCTAAAGTACAGTTGAGCCACTTTATTATCCTACTTTCATTGTATTGTTGATTACCGTAAACACTTGCTTATAATAAACATGGTTATCCTTATAAATTATATGATAAGACTAGAGAAAGTACAAGAGGATGTATTAATGAGATAAATAAATCAGCAGGACATTATCCTGTTGACTACTCTCACAAAAGTTTTTTTGCAAATATATAGTTAGCATATTTTATAATAATTGTCTTCTTAAAACGAAATTATTTACTTTGAAATATGTTAAACTATAAGTACAAAAGTGTAAGGAGACTGATTATGACGCAACCATTATTTTTAAAAGGTGTAATGCAGGAAAAAATCTGGGGTGGAACCAATTTGCGTGATTTTTTTGGTTACGACATTCCAAGCGAACATACTGGGGAGCTTTGGGCAATAAGTGCTCATAAAAATGGTCCAGCAGTTGTAGAATCTGGAAAGTATGCCGGAAAAACATTAACTGAATTATGGGATCAGCACAGAGAGCTATTTGGAAATCAAAAAGGTGACGTTTTCCCTTTATTAACGAAAATATTAGATGCTAAAACCGAATTATCGGTTCAGGTTCATCCAGATGATGCTTATGGACTTAAACACGAAGGAGAACTGGGCAAGACTGAATGCTGGTACGTAATTGATGCCGACAAAGATGCTCAGATCGTATTTGGACATCAAGCTAAAACTCGTGAAGAATTCATAGATATGGTCGAGCAAGAAAAATGGGAAGATTTACTACGATATGTAACTGTTAAACCTGGCGACTTTTTCTATGTTCCTAGCGGTACGATCCATGCAATTGGTGGAGGAATCACTATTTTAGAAACACAACAATCCAGCGATACAACATATAGAGTCTACGACTATGATAGAAAAGATGATGAAGGAAATACAAGACCATTGCATATCAAACAATCAGTTGATGTGACAACTATTCCACATGTAGATCCGGATCTTTCTCAAACCACGGCAGAACAAAAAGGTGCCCTGATTACTACACTAGTTGAAAATGAGTTTTTTACTGTTCAAGACTGGAAAATTTCTGGAGAATCTACTTTTAAATCATCTGGCTTATACACATTAGTTAGTGTTTTGGATGGTATGGGTACGCTAACTGTAGATTCTGAAACTTATACACTTAAAAAAGGGACACATTTTATCTTGCCTAACGGAATAGACAGTTGGACTTTCAACGGTGACTTTCATATTATCTCGTCAATTCCTGGTAAGGCTATTTAATCCAATAATCAAAATAGATATTAAAAATCCAAAGACAGCTTAGAATCTAAATCACTGTCTTTGGATTTTTGTCGTTTTGTTTAACACTAACAATTAAATAGTATTATCCTTTGTTAGGTACACTTTCTGTTGATGCAAAATCTGCGTAACTATTTGCTAACCCGTGCTCACTAACATCCATACCTGCTTCTTCTTCTTCAGTGCTTACACGTAATCCAATAGTTGATTGAATCAATTTGAAAACTAGTACCATTGAGACGGTTACCCAAAGAATAACTGCCAGTACCCCAAGAACTTGTATACCAAGCAACCCTAAACCACCGCCGTAAAGCACTCCTCCTTCTTGAGCAAAAACACCTACTAATATGGTCCCTAATCCTCCAGCAACACCATGAACAGCAAAAGCTCCTACTGGATCGTCTATCTTTAATTTTGTTTCAACAAAATCAAGTGCAGCTATCATACTAGCTGAAGAAAGTACCCCAATACCAACTGCTCCTATTGGTTCTACAACTGCACATCCGGCTGTAATACCTACTAGACCAGCGAGCGCTCCATTCATTGTTATTCCCACATCTGGTTTGCCTAATTTAATCCATGATATTCCCATAGCAACCAGCGTTGCTGCTGCTGCTGATAAGTTTGTATTAAGTAAAATCAGGCCAATCAAGCTCAATGAATCCCCGTCAGAAGCTTCTAAAGTAGAAGCACCATTGAACCCGAACCAAGAGAACCATAGAATAAATACTCCTAATGCCGCTAGAACGACATTGTGACCTGGAATAATTTTAGCATTTCCATTCTTATCATACTTTCCAATTCTTGGACCTACAAATTTAGCACCTATAATAGCTGTAACACCGCCCACCATATGCACTGCTGTTGACCCAGCAAAATCCTGGAAGCCCAGTTCTGATAACCAGCCACCGCCCCAGATCCAGTGTCCAGATATCGGATAGATTACGCCTGATAGAATAATCGTATACAGTAAGTACGAACTGAACTTAGTACGTTCAGCCATTGCTCCAGACACAATAGTCGCTGCTGTTGCACAAAACACTGTCTGGAACATTAAAAACACATATCCAGGAATAGAAGAGTCATAGTTACCCGTAACAAAGAAATCCGGAGTCCCTACAATTCCTAGAATAGAAGGACCAAACATAATCCCAAATCCAATTACCCAGTAAAGTAGTGATCCTAAAACAAAATCCATAATATTCTTCATAATAATATTTCCAGCATTTTTAGCTCTAGTTAGTCCTGATTCAAGTATTGCAAAACCAGCCTGCATAAAAAATACGAGTACAATTCCTAATAAAACCCAAAGTGTATCAGTAGCTGACATGTTCTTATCTCCCCTTATTTAAGATAGATCTACTATACTTTTAAAGTGGTATACTTATCAATAGAAGGGATACAATTCCATCATATATTAAGAAAATCCTCTTATAACATTAATTATATATAGTATTTGATGATTAATCGTTATATTATTTAATGTTCACTTCTGTTATTGGTCTATACATTCATACAAAAAAACTGAAACCCTCAGACTATGAAGGTTTCAGTTTCTTATAAAATCAAAATATTTGTATTATAAGTTATTTAAGCAAAGGCTGTATTTTCTTCATAAGATGCAAACTGACTATTATATAAATCAGCATAGAAACCATTTTGATCCATTAGTTCATCATGGTTACCAGTTTCGATTACATCCCCTTCATTCATTACAATAATTTTATCTGCATCACGGATAGTTGACAGTCTATGTGCTACGACAAAACTTGTTCGATCTTCAAGTAAATTGTTCATTGCTTTTTGTATGAGTATTTCTGTTCTTGTATCTACAGATGACGTTGCTTCATCAAGAATCAACACTTCCGGATCTGCCAGGAAAGCCCGAGCAATCGTAATAAGTTGACGTTGTCCTTGAGAGATGTTTGTTCCTTCTTCATTCAAGATCGTATTATATCCTTCCGGTAGCCTCTGAACAAAGTCATCTACATGCGCCGCTTTTGCCGCAGCTAAGATGTGGTCTCGATTTTTACCATATTGTTCACTACCATAGGCAATGTTATCCCAAATCGTTCCATTGAACAACCAAGTATCTTGTAGTACCATAGAAAATTTTGTTCTCAATTCAGGCTGTGGAATATCTCTAGTATCCACTCCTTCAAATCGAATACTTCCACCCTTGACGTCATAAAATCTTTCCAGTAGATTGATTAAGGTTGATTTACCAGCGCCAGTAGGACCTACTACTGCTATCATATTGCCCGGTTTAACAGTAAGATTAAAGTCAGTCATTAATAATGGATCATCTGCTTCGTCTCCATAACCAAACTGGACATGTTCGAATTCTACTTTATAAGGAGTATTTTCTTTTGGTTTTAAGCCGGATACTGTTTCATGCATTTCTTCTTCATCTAATACTTCAAACACTCGTTCACAGGCTGCGATGGTTACCTGAATGGTATTTGCTAAATTGGCTATTTGACGAACTGGTTGTGAAAATTGATTTACATATTGGATAAATGCTTGGACATTACCTAAAGAAACCGTTCCATTCGCTACTCCAATACCACCGACCAATGCTACTCCAAAGTAACCTAAATCTCGAGAAAAGCTAACTAGAGGCATCATAATCCCAGCAAGAAATTGAGCTTTCATTGATGCTTCATTTAGTTTAGAACTTCTCTTATCAAATTTAATGATTTCATCTTCTTCACGGTTATACGTTTTTACAACCGTATGTCCCGAATAAGTTTCTTCAACATGATCATTCACGTTTCCTAATTCTTTTTGCTGTCTTGAAAATTGTTTTTGTGATTTAGGTGCTACAAACCCTATTAGTAAAAAACTGATTGGAACGGTTACGATAGTTACTAAAGTTAAGCGAATATCGATTGATATCATTACGATCAATACTGTTACAAATTGAACTACACTGATAATAAATTGAGTCAAGGACTGCTGCAATGTATTAGCAATCTGGTCCATATCATTAACTGCTCGAGAAAGGATATCACCAGTAGAATGCGTATCATAATATTTAATGGGTAGTGTAGCCATTTTTTCTTTTAATTCTTTTCTCATATCATATACTGTTTTTTGGGCAATTCTTGCAGTAATAAACTGTTGAAAAAACTGAAAAACAGCTTGTGTAACATATACAATAGATACCACTAGAATAATATTTTTAATCACATCAAAATCAATCGGGAATTGTTCAATAGTCTCACCGGCTTCTTGCATTGCTCGTCCTTCTTGAAGACCTCTGTATATCTCAGTAGTTGCACCTCCAAGAATTCTCGGTGCTTGTGTAGCCATTATTGTCGCAGCAATAGCTAAGATTAGTGTTGCTACCAATGCCCAAAATCTTGTAGACATATAACGAATTAATCTAAATACTGTACCCCAGAAATTATTCGCTTTTTTAGATCGGATATGTGCTACATTACTTCCACTTTCTTTAGCCATTAAATATCCTCTCCTTTCAATTGAGATTCCATAATTTCTTGATATATTGGATTATTCGTTTTTAATTCTTCATGAGTTCCTTGACCAACTATGGTTCCTTGATCTAAGACAATAATCTGATCTGCATCAATAACTGTACTGATTCGTTGAGCAATGATTACAACTGCAGCGTCTTGAGTATCTGGTTTTAATGCTTCACGTAATCTTGCGTCTGTTTTAAAATCTAAAGCTGAGAATGAGTCATCAAACACTAAGATATCCGCTTTTGTCACCAAAGCTCTAGCAATACTCAATCTTTGTCTTTGTCCACCTGAGAAGTTTCCTCCTCCTTGTTCTACTCTAGAATCTAACCCTTTAGGCAATCCAGAAACAAAATCTTTACCTTGCGCAACTTCTAAAGCGTGCCAGATTTCTTCATCAGTAGCTTCCGGTTTACCATATTTCATATTTTCACGAATCGTTCCACTGAACAGTAATGCTTTCTGAGGAGCAAAACCAATCAGACGTCTCAGTTCTCCCTGTTCTACATCTCTAACGTCAACACCATTAACTTTTATTTGACCTCTTTCTACGTCATAGAGACGAGGAATCAAATTAGCTAAAGTTGTTTTACCTGATCCAGTTCCACCAATAATTGCTAATCTTTCACCTTTATTTAGTGTAAAGTCAATGTTTTCAAGGGCTGATTTCTCGGCACCATGGTATCTAAAACTGACATTATCAAATCGTAATGATACATTTGACGTGTCTTTTAAATGTTTTGCTTGTTCAGGGTCTTTAATGGTATTTTGCGTATCCAAAACCTCTAATACACGTTCTGCTGAAACTTGTCCCCGTGGTAAAAAGAATAGAACCATTGACACATTCATAACGCCAATTAGGATTTGCATAGCATAAGTCATGAACGCAACCATATTTCCTACTTGCATATCACCAGTGCTGACAAGTTGCGAACCAAACCAGATAATAAGAATATTTGTTACACTGACCGCCAGCACCATAGAAGGTATCATAAACGCCATGACAGTATTAGCTTTAATAGAAGTTTGTGCAAAATCCCAGTTAGCTTCGTCAAATCGTTCTCTTTCATATTCGTCTTTATTAAAAGCACGAATGACTCGTATACCAGTTAATCCTTCACGGAAAACTCTGTTAAGTCTATCTGTTTTTTTCTGCATTGATTTAAATAATGGACCTGAAAAATGTAAAACAAACCAAATCAAAGCAGCTAAAACGGGTATAGTAATAATAAAGACAAATGCTAATTGTGGTTCTCTAGTATAAGCCATTGTTCCAGCACCAATAATTAAAAGCGGTGATAGAGTCATTATTCTTAAAACCATCATCATAACAAATTGAATCTGCATAATGTCATTAGTCGATCTGGTAATCAATGTAGAAGTACCAAATTTGTCTAGTTCATCATTTGTAAAGAAAATAACCATCCGATATATTTTCTTTCTTAATGTGTTCCCTAATCCCTGGGATTCTTTAGCAGCAAAATAAACATTTAATAATGCTGATAATATAGTCAGCAGAGTGAAGCCTAACATATAGAATCCTGTTCTTATAATATAATCAATATTCCCCTCTGCAACCCCAAAATCTATGATGTTGGCAGTGAGTGTTGGCATGGCAAGCATGCCTGCTACTTGGACTGCCATGAATAAGACGGTGAGAAACACGCGCCAGGGATTCATAAATTTAGCTAATCTTGTCATACCTTATCCTCTTCTCTCTTATTCTTTTTTATTTCAAAACACCTTTTGTCATCCATTCTAAACGAGTTGAAAATAATTTTTGTGTTTCTTCAATAGATAATGCCTTCCAAAAACCTTCCATTATAGTATCGTCTAATATATTTAAAATATATCGTAAAATGTTAAAAAACTCTTGATCTGAGCATGCTTTAACTTGCTCTCTTTTAACAACATTTAAAATATCTTCTTTATTTAGAATCGCTTTTTTCTTCATAGAAGATGAAGGCATAAATGTATTGACTCCAGATTCTTGATTAATCTGATAGTTCATATGCAGGTACATATTTTCAAAAAAACCAAATTTTTCAGAATTCATAATATTTTGAATATATTTTTCTGCAAAAATCTGATACCCCCTATAAAAATCCCCTTCTGCTTCTTTGAAACTATTGACCATTAAACGATGATAATTATGTTTGAATTTTCCTATTAAAAAAAAATATAAATCTTTTTTATCTTCAAAATATTGATAAAAGCTTCCTCTAGAAATTTCTGCATTTTTTACAATATTAGAAATAGATGCTTCATTTAAAGATCTCTCAGTGAACTCTTTCATTGCACCAGCGATCAATCGCTGCTTTTTTTGTTCGGGTAAATTGAAAAATGTTTGTGTTGGCAAAATTTTCTCTCCTTCAATCAGATTCATTTTCAATATTACTAATATGACACGGTGTCATGAAACATACTTTTAATAGTATATGTGACACGGTGTCATAAAGCAAGTTAAAAAGATTCATTTTCAACTTTTTTTCATTGAACAACCGAAAATAAAAAAAGGCCTTATTTAATAAGACCTTATACAGCAATAAATTAATCGTTTTCTTCTTTTTTAACAAGAACCGCATCATTTGTTGAAACTTTTTCTTCGTAAAGACCCGAACGTTTCTGATACCAAGCAAAGGTTCTAGACACTATGATTTTAAGGACCGCATACCCAGGAATTGCTAAGATGACACCCATTACACCAAACAATCTACCCGCAACTAAAAGTAAAAAAATGATGTTAATCGGGTGAATCTTCAATGTATTTCCTAAAATTTGCGGCGAAATTACTCTTCCTTCTAGTACTTGCTCTATTCCAAATACGACTAATACTGTCACGAGCATAAATGGGGAGTCAACAATTGCCACAATAACTGCTGGGATCATAGCCAGAAATGAACCTAAATACGGTATCAGATTCATGAAGCCTGCAAAAATTCCTAATGTAAGTGCAAAATCCAGCCCTACTATCGAGAATCCAATCCAGAACATAATGCCCACTGCAGCCGCTACAATCAGTTGTCCTCTGACATAAAAACTGATTTGTTTATTGATATCTTCAAGAATTTCCCTCACATTTCCACGAATTTTTGTCGGTACAACTTTCAAGAAATTATCAGGAACTTTTCCTCCGTCTTTCAATAGATAATAAAGGATAAAAGGAGTTGTAAACAAAGTAATTCCTACTTGTGTCAATGTTCCAATAAAACTACCTATCCCCCCTACTGTAACATCCAAAAAACCGGAAGCTTGTCCACTTAAGCTGCCAATTAGAGAAGTTTCACTTAATTGATCCATAAATCCTGTAAAGGCTTCAGTCCCGAGTAATTCATCTAACTGGACCATTAAACTATTCCAATAGGTCGGCCAATTTTCAATTAGTGACTCTAATTGCTTTTGAATAATCGGCACAATAAAATTTATACCTACGATAAAAAATAAAATAATAAGGGCAAAAACAAAAGCAATTGCAGTATTACGAGTAAACCTCTTTTTTTCTAACCAATCTACGACAGGACTCAACAAATAATAAAAGATTGCCGAGAAGACTATTGGAGGACCAACTATACTCAGGATGATCTCTACAGGTCGAAAAATAATTGAAATCTGTCCTAACATAAAAATATTAAAGAATATCAGTAAGCTAACTAACAAAACAGAAACCACTTTATTATCAATAATTTGTTTCCAAAACCAGGATTGTTTAAAGTTAGTTGAGCGACTATCATTATGATTCTCTTTCATTATTGATCCTCCCTTAAGATGTTGCTTAACGATTATAGTTTATCATACCATAACCATATACAATCTTAAGAAATCTATAACTTCTTAGAATTTTATTAATAATATTTAAAATGAGTCCGTATTGAAAAAGTGTAATGAATTCCGTTTCATAAATTTCTTAAGTTTTGGTATACTGATTTCAATCAGTTCAAACAAATTAAGGAGGATTTTTCATGACTCAAAAAGTTTTATTAGGAACATACACTAAAAGAGAAAGCAAAGGTGTATATAGTATTGAATTAGATCTTGAAAAGAAAAAATTAGGTGAAATCCATTTAGAAGCTGAAGTTGGAAGCCCAACATATCTTGATGTGTCCAAAGATGGTACGCTCTTATATACTGTATTAAAAGACGGGAATAAGGGTGGCGTTATTGCACTCAAGAAAACGGATGACGGAACTTACGCAACAACTGATGTTTATACTGCTGAAGGTTCTTCTCCTTGTTACATTTCGTATGATTCTAACCGAAACTTTTTATACACTGCAAATTATCATAGTGGCGAAATTTCAGTATTCAAAACAGACGAGAACGGTTCCCTTGAATTAACTGATACCATGCAGCATTCTGGAAAATCCGTTCATGAAAACCAGAAATCTGCACATGCTCATTATTTCGATCTAACTCCTGATGAAAAATATTTAGTTGCCTGCGACTTGGGAACTGATGAAGTAATCACTTATACAGTAAACGATGACGGAAAGCTTTCTGAAGTAGATGTAATCTCTACTGCACCAGGAACCGGCCCACGACATATCGTTTTCCACCCAAATGGTAAATTAGCTTATCTATTTGGAGAATTAAGCAGTGATGTAATCGCATTATCCTACAATAGTGAAAGTGGAACACTTTCTCATCTGCAAACTATCTCGTCTATCCCAGAAGAACATACTGGTTTCAATGGTGGGGCAGCAATCCGTATCTCTAAAGATGGTAAATTCGTATATGCCTCAAACCGTGGACATAATTCAATTGTTATCTTTGCTGTACAAGATGACGGCACGCTGAAATTAGTGGATTATGTACCAACTGAAGGCGAAATCCCAAGAGATTTCAATATTGACCCTAGTGGACAATTCATTGTGGTCGGGCATCAGGATTCGGATAATCTAACACTATTCGAAAGAAATGCTGAAACTGGAAAATTATCTTTACTGCAAAAAGATATTTATGCACCTGAAGTAGTTTGTGTAGCTTTTGTATAAAATCATTAATCCTGTCTAAAGAGATGCTTTTTTAAAAGCGTCTCTTTTCTTTTGTAAGTAAATAGTGTAGAATAAATATAACGAATTCGAGATAAATGAATTTATTATATATTCTTTCTAGTTTTCGTTAAATGTAAACTATTTAATCTTTAGAAAAGAGTGAAAATACATGCCAGAGGTGAAAGGATTTCATCATATTTCAGCATTTACTAAATCGATGGAAAACAATCTTTATTTTTATACTCATATTCTGGGATTACGTTTAGTGAAACAAACCGTCCATCAAGAGAATTTTCAGACTCCTCATTTATTTTATGGAGATTACTGGGGGACCCCAGGTACTTTACTGACTTTCTTTGTTTACCCTAAAATAGGAAAAAGTTACAAAAATGATCATTACTATGGAACAGTCAGCCTGTCTATTCCTAAAGGAAGCTTGATATATTGGAAAAACAGACTAGAAAAATATACTATTAGGTTTAATATAAACATTGAAAAGTCATCTATAAATTTAGTCGATCCTGATGGTCTCAATCTTGAATTGCATGAATCTGTTACACCGGATCTTTCAACAACACCTATAGCCTATTCTCATATACAAGAAGAATACCAGTTGATTCGGATTTCTAAAATCAACTTACACACACGTCTTGTTGATAAAGAAAGACAATTTTTAAAAGATTGGTTGTCTTTGACCGATTCATTTATGCTCAATCCTACTTCAAAAGAACAAATACAATTGATTGCAAGTCATACAGATGATCGTTCAAGATTGGGAAGAGGTTCAATTGACCATATTGCTTTAACAGTTGAAACGGTTGAAGATCTCAAATACTTCAAAGAAAGAGCTGAAAAATACGGATATCAAGTCGAAAAGTTAATTGATAGACACTATTTTACTAGTTTATATGTCAAAAGCCCTTCCGGCTTGCGTATTGAGCTGGCTACTGAAAGACCAGGATTTACAATAGATGAATCTTTAAAAGAATTAGGTAATCGTAAAATCACTTTTAAGCAGTAAATATTATTCTATAGGAGGCAATAAAATGACAAACCAAGAATTAAAAGGTATTCATCATATTACTGCAATAACAAGCAGCGCAGAAAAAAACTATGAATGGTTCACAAATGTTTTAAGCTTAAGATTAGTGAAAAAAACTGTTAATCAAGATGACATTCAAACCTATCACCTGTTTTTCGCTGATGATGAAGGAAATGCAGGAACGGATATGACGTTCTTCGATTTTCCTAACACTCCAAAAGGGTCAAAAGGCACCAACGATATTTCCAGATCTTCTTTGAGGGTTCCAAATGACCGTGCATTAGATTATTGGCTAAAACGCTTTGACCATTATGACGTTAAACATTCTGAAATCAAAGAACAATTTGGCGTAAAAGTTATCCAATTCGAAGACTTCGATGAACAGCAGTATCAATTAGTCTCTGATGAAAATCTTGAAGGCGTAGCACCTGGAAAACCTTGGAAAAATGGTCCAGTACCTGAAGAGTTTGGAATCTACGGTTTGGGACCTGTCATAATCAGAGTGTCTAATCTTGAAAGCATGTCAACAGTTCTAGAAAACACGTTGAACTTTAAAAAAATTGCAAAAGAAAATCAATATACACTATTTGAAATGGGCAAAGGTGGAAACGGTGGTAGAGTGATTATTGAAGAAAGCACAGTACTCCCACCTGCTCGACAAGGCTACGGCAGTGTTCACCATGTAGCATTCCGTGTAGAAAACAGAGAAGTTCTTGACTACTGGACAGAACGCATCAGCAATTTAGGTATTCCAAATTCTGGATATGTGGATCGTTTCTATTTTGAATCTCTTTATTCTCGCATGTATCCAGGAGTATTATTTGAATTTGCCACAGACGGTCCCGGATTTATTGATTATCAAGAAAGTTACGATAATCTAGGAGAAAAGTTGGCGTTGCCACCGGCTTATGAAGAACATCGTGAACAAATCGAACAAATGGTTCGTCCGATAGATACAGTTAGAAGTACAAAGAATTTCGAAAAAGAATACTTCGGCTTTGATGAGGTTCAATAATGTATCATTTTAAAGCAAAAGACCTTAATAAAAAGCAAGAGTACAAATTCATTTCTTGTAGTGTAATCCCTCGTCCAATTGCTTGGGTTACATCTTTGAATATACAAGAAGATATAGTGAATGCTGCACCATTCAGCTTCTTCAGTGCGGCCTCCAATCAGATTCCTATACTGACTGTAGCAGTACTACGTAATGATTTTAAGATGAAAGACACTGCCCGAAATATTCTGGAGCAAAAGCAAGCCGTCGTGCATATTGTTGATATAGGTCTAACCGAAGCAATGAATGCAACCTCGGCCCCACTTCCTTCAGATAAAAGCGAATTGGACAGAACAGATTTAAACCTGATAGAAAGTTCTACAATTACTGTCCCAGGGATCAAAGAAGCAAAGATACGGTTTGAAACAATCCTACATCAACATGTCCCTGTAAAAGATGAAGAAGGAAATATCGTATCAGACTTATTGTTGTTAAAAGTGACAGATTACTATTTTGATGAAACGGTTTTTGATGCTGAAAAAGAGTATATTATACCAGAAGCTCTGAACCCTACTGCTCGACTATCCGGAAGCCAATATGCAGAAATGGGACAACTGTTTTCCTATAAAAGACCAACAAAATAAATTCTTATTGCAAACCCACGAAAAGAAAAAGGCACAGATCAAATTTAATTTGATCTGTGCCTTTTTATAAAATTCTATTTTGCAGAAATTGTTCCAATCTCAGAACCTTTTGTTGTTTCTCCTGTAGTTGTTAAGTCAAATTTTTCTACTTGTTCCATATTACTGAATATAATAATAACTGTATTTTCTTTACCAGAAGCAGCTAACGCTTCCAAATCTACAGTAGAAATTTTAGTGTCTGGTGTTACTGTATCTCCTTCTTTAACTAATGTATTAAAAGGAGCTCCTTCTAATTCGACTGTGTCGATACCAATATGAACTAATACTTCCACACCGTTATCCAGCTCTAAACCGACAGCATGTTGAGTTGGAAAAACACTGACAACTTTCCCAGATCCAGGAGCATAAACATCACCGTCATTAGGAACAACTCCAAATCCGTCTCCCATCATTTTCTGAGAAAATACAGGATCATCTACCTCTTCAATCGCAATAACTTTACCATTAGCTGGACTTGTTAGCGTTTGCGTCTTATCGCTGTCTCCGCTTTTACCTTTTAGAAAATCGAACATTCCCATTATTATCCCTGCTTTCATTTTTTTGGTAGTAAACTTCTGAATGATAAGAATTAATCTTATATTCATTTTTGATTATACTTTATATTACCATAATTATTAAGAATATTTGAATCAATATGAGCCATCAATTCTTAATCTTTAGATTTGAAGAAAAAATTTTTCAATTTTATAAATTCTATATTAAATGTGAAAGAATAAATTGCTGATTCAATAAGAAAATTTATATTAAATATCATCATAATGAGAGAATTCAATATTTATATTTTACTTAAAGATTTATAATATTACCTAGAATAGTTGGAATCTTTGAAAAAATTCGGTATGATAGACAAGTTCAAGAATAATCATACATAAAGGAATAGGAGTTTATTATGCTATTAATCGAAATTTTAAAAGCAATTGTTTTAGGTATCGTGCAAGGTATTACAGAATGGCTGCCTGTTAGCAGCACAGGTCATATGATTTTATTTGATGAATTTATGGTTCTTGATGCTACTCCAGAATTTAAAGAAATGTTTTTTGTAGTTATTCAGCTGGCTTCTATACTGGCAGTTATTTTGATCTACTTTCATAAATTGAATCCTTTTTCTCCATCTAAAGACAAAGACCAAAAAAATGAAACTTGGAATATCTGGTTAAAAGTCATGGTTGGTGTCGTTCCCGCTGGAATAATCGGTCTACTCTTTAATGATATGATCGATCAATACTTTTTTAATTGGATCACTGTTTCCATCACTTTGATTATTTACGGAATTGCATTTATCGTAATTGAAAAGAGAAACAAAAAATTAGAACCTCAGATTGTAACTTGGAAAGATTTGACTTATAAGATAGCACTGATTATTGGTTTCTTCCAAGTTCTGGCATTGATTCCTGGTACATCTAGATCAGGGGCAACTATTATCGGTGCGATTCTGATTGGGGCTGCAAGACCAATCGCCGCTGAATATTCTTTCTTTATGTCTATTCCGATTATGATGGGTGCTAGTTTGTTGAAAATAATAGGATTTGGATTTGACTTTACATCTGCTGAATTGATTATCTTATTTGCTGGGTGCCTTGTATCATTTGTCGTATCAATATTGGCAATTAAATTCCTGATGACTTATATCCGCCGTCATGATTTTAGTTCATTTGGATGGTATAGAATCATTATAGGAATTATCGTAATTGGTTATTTCTGGATTATCGGCTGATTAAATGTTTGGTTTACACATAGCTGTTCCAAATAGATCCTTAATTAAAAAAATAAGCCTATAACCTAATAAGGCTGGGACAGAAGTCTCCATTGAGCAATAATTTGAAGTGTATAACAACCAGAAATCCCGTCAAATCAAGGATTGAATTTCCTAGATTTGACGGGATTTTACATTCTATCTAGTTTTGTCCCGGCATCATTTATATTAGATAACATTCTTGCTAATGTTTTTAATTTTTAGTAAATCATTAAGGTTCGTTTTTTCAGTATCATCTTCTTGAAATGTAATAATTTTTATTTTATAAGTTTAAATTGCCTGAACTGTAATATAACTAACCTATTTTTAGCAAAATCACGGTAAAATGTAATATAATTGATACTCATTTAAAGCAAATATACGGTATAGTACTCTTAACAATAAGTTGCCAGTTTGGAAACTAAAAGGAGTATCTTAAGAATGCAATTTTCATCTCTATTTAGAAAATTCACAAGATCATTTCGATCTAAAAATAGTTTATCAAGTACGATTAAACATTCAATTTCTGAAAATGAATTAGTTGGGAAATGGTCTGTCTATGTCCCGCAATCTCTGCAAGAAATTTCATTAGAAATATTTTCTGAGGGTACAGGAAAATATAACACTAAACCCCTGAAGAGTATATTGCCTCAAAAATCACCCCATCAATTAATTATGAAAGATCATTTTGGTTATAGTTTGATCCTTGAAAGAAAAGATAATGAAAAATATTTTTTATTCGATGAACTAGATGGTACCACTTATCCAATCGAAAAAAAATAAAATAAAAAAATCGTTCAGAGAATAGGATATTTTCCTGTGTCTGAACGATTTTTGATTATGCAATTAAAAATGTTGAAACTAGTGTGAATAAGAACAAAATACTAATCACCCATAATACGGAATTCGTCTCTTTTCTTCTACCTGTTACTGATTTAACAATGGGGAAAGCAATGAATCCATAAGCCATTCCTTCTACAATGCTGCCTGTAAGAGGAATCATCAGGATAATTAATATCAAAGGTATCCAATCCAATAAATGTTCGAGCCTTATTTTCAAGTTAGCAAGAGCCATCGTTGCACCCGTCACAATAATGACAGGTCCAACAGCTTCTGAGGGAATATATGATAAAAAAGGCGTAAGAATAATTGAAAATAAAAACAGCATACTAGCAGTGACGGCAGTCAATCCTGTTTTTCCGCCTTCAGCAATTCCAGCACCACTTTCAGCAACTGGTATTGCCGGACTAGTTCCTAACAGCCCCGATAATAATCCTGATACAGCACCTACTTTATATCCTTTGTTTATTCTTTTCTGATCTGGGATAAGCGCTTCTAGCATACCAATTGTTTCAAAGATCAAAAGCATTAGTAGTGAAAACACACCCAACCAGAACTCAAAACTAAACATATTACTATAATCTGCTGCTGTCAGCATTTTACTATATTCCGTTATTGGCTTTAGATTAAAACTAACTGCTTCTATTGATTCAAAATTGACAAGCCAATATAATACAGTCGTCAATAAAATAGCAATTAAAAAGCCACCTTTTACATTTATACGTTTTAAAATGATAACTAAGAAAAGACCCGCTAATCCAATCCCGTTTAAATTAAACGTACCCTCAATCAATAGTCCAGTATTCTCTAGTCCAATCAGTATAAGAAATAAGCCTATACCAATCGTAATGGCTTGCTTTAATTCTTTAGGGATAGATTCGCTGAAGAGCTTCATAATACCTAAAAAAGCAACGATTACAAACAGTATGCCTGTTATAATTACTGAAGCTAGTCCTTGCTGCCATGTTAAGCCTAAACCAGCTACTAAGGTGAAAGTGAAAAAAGCATTTTCTCCCATTCCCGGAGCCATTACGACAGGAGCGTTTGCAATAGTGCCCATTAAAAAGGTACCAATCACTGCTATAAAAATTGTTGAGAAAACACTGTATTCTTCCGGAACACCTGCTTGAGAAAGAATGCTCGGATTAACAAATAATATATAAGATATCGAAAAGAAAGCTACGATACCGGCAAGTACCTCTTGTTTAACAGAGGTATTAAAATTGTCTAATTCAAATCTATTTAACACATTATCTCGTCCTTTTGCTTTTATTAAAGACACAGCACGTTATAGTGTATCAATTAATCAACGAAATAGGAAGCTTAAATAAACATTAGTCATGAATATTACATATTTGATACATGTCTTTTCTATCTCAGAAAACTGTTAGAGTGGTTCGTTCAATGGATGAACTCCTTCATCCCCGCTGCATTGAGGCTTTGCTTTCCAGATTTCTTCAGTATAACGTTTGATTGTATAATCAGCCGAGAAAGGAGCAGATGCTGCGATATTAAGTAAAGACTTTCTATTCCATTCTTTCTTATCCGAATAAATCAGATCAATTTGGTCTTGCGCCCTGATATAATCATCGAAATCTTTTAAAACAAAATACTCATCATTATAGTGGACTAGCGCATCGAAAACCGCTCCGCCCTCTTGTGGAGCATTTGGAATCGTTCCATCTACTAATGCATTTAAAACTCTGTTCAACCGTTCATTCGAATCATATAGATCTTTAGAGTGATACATATGATTTTTTTCTAATTCAGCAACTTCTCGACTGGATAATCCAAAAATAAAGATATTATCTTCTCCAACGTAATCTTTAATTTCAATATTTGCCCCATCTAACGTAGCAAGAGTCATTGCACCATTTGCCATCAATTTCATATTACTGGTTCCAGAAGCTTCCTTACCTGCAAGTGAAATTTGTTCACTAACTTCTGCTGCTGGAATTATTTTTTCTGCTAATGAAACACCATAATTTTCAAAAAAGACAACTTTTAATTTATCCCCAATATCTGGATCATTGTTTACCAGATTCGCTATAGCATTGATTAACTTGATAATTTGTTTAGCATACTGATAACTTGGAGCGGCTTTAGCACCAAAAATAAAAACTCTTGGCTGTAGGTCAATTGAGGGGTTATCTTTAATTCTTAAATATCTGTCTAAAATATGCAAAGCGTTTAAATGCTGTCTTTTGTATGCATGAAGTCTTTTAATTTGTACATCAAATATCGCATTCGGATTAATTTTTAATCCTTGAACTTCTTCAATATATTTAACCAGTTTTACTTTGTTTTGATATTTTATTTTCCCTAGTTCATTCAGTGTTTCCTCATCATGTTCAAAGCTTTTCAATAATTTTAATTCTGCAGGATTTCGTTTCCACTCTTCTCCTATTTTTTCATCAATTAATTGAGTAAGAGCAGGATTTGCTAAATGGATCCACCGTCTCTGTGTAATTCCATTTGTCTTATTATTGAATTTTTCTGGATAAATGGTGAAAAAATCTTTTAAAACATCATTCATTAATATTTCTGTGTGCAGTTGAGCTACACCATTTACACTATGACTACCAATAATTGCCAAATGAGCCATATTTACCATTCCATCTTGTAGAATTGCTGTCTGCCAAGTGATTTTTTCACCATATAATGGTAATGACTCTTCAACAAATCTTCGATTGATTTCCTCTATGATCATATAAATTCTTGGTAGAAGCGACTGCATCATATCTATTGGCCATCTTTCTAAGGCTTCTCTCAGTACAGTGTGATTAGTATAGCTGCAGGTTTTGACTGTAATCTCCCAAGCCTGTTCCCAGCTTAAATGTTCTTCATCAATTAGTATCCTCATCAATTCAGGAACAACGAGTGAGGGATGTGTATCATTAATGTGCATGGCTATTTTTTCTGGAAAATGCTTTCTTGGAAGATTATATTTACGAAACTGTTTAACGATCGATTGAACACCCGCTGAGACCATAAAATATTCCTGCTTTAGTCTCAATAATCTTCCTTCATAGTTTGAATCATCCGGATACAGAACTTGTGTAATTTCTTTTATCGGTTCAGTCTCTTGTACAGTATGATAATTTTCTTCCTCTTCTACAGGAATTTCAGCTGACCATAATCGCAGATTGTTGATTTTATTAGTACGATAACCCACCATTGGCGTATCGTAAGGTACTGCTAAAACATTTAGCGTATTTTCATATTTGGGAATCCAGTGCCCCTGATGGTCCATTTCCAGCCAAGCATTACCTCCGAATCGAACTATGTAGGAAGACTGATCATTTCTTGTTTCCCATACATTCTGATTACGCAACCAGTACTCTGGTAATTCTACTTGATACCCATCTACAAATTTTTGGCGAAACAGTCCATACTGATAACGAATGCCATTTCCGTTGCCAGGAATACCCAATGAAGCTAGAGAATCCATAAAGCAAGAGGCTAAGCGCCCTAATCCGCCATTTCCCAAAGCCTGATCTGCTTCTGCTTCTATCAACTCTTCGAACTCTAAACCCAATTCTTTTACTCCTGCCTCAATCATTGGTAGAATTCCCATGTTATAGGAATTACTCTTTAATTGTCGTCCTGGCAAGAATTCCATTGAGAAATAGTAAACTTGTTTCACTTTATCATTTAAGTACTGTTCACGGGTAGCCTGCCAGTTTTTTGATAATTTATTTTTAATCAAAGTCCCTAAAGCAATATATTGCTGCTCATTAGTTCCTTGATCATAAGTAAAAGCATACAGGTTTTCGAACATTTTTTTATATTCTTTAGTAAATTCCTTAGTTGATTTAAACATAGATTCATCCCCAATCTAAAATTATTCTTCAAAAATTTATACAAATCCCCCTTGGATTTCTCTTGTTCAATTAGAGCTAAGAAAAATCCAAGGGATACACCTATTAATATACTAAATATTTATATTGATCTAAATATTTTTCTGCTGATTTATGCCAACTATTATCTTTATTCATCCCTCTGATCATCATAGTTTTCCATTGATCAGGTTTTTCATAATAAACAGTCAGCGCTCTGTCGATTGTATCCAACATAGTTTTAGCGTCAAAGCTATAGAAAGTAAATCCATTTCCTTCTCCAGTTTCCTGATTATAGGCTGTAACAGTATCCACTAGGCCTCCAACTTCATGCACAATCGGTAATGTACCGTATCTCAAAGAATTAAGCTGAGATAACCCGCATGGTTCAAATTTAGAAGGCATCAAGAAGGCATCAGCCCCTGCATAAATCAGTTGAGCAAGGTGACTGTCAAACTCAATTCTTGCACTAAATTTATCAGGATATTGATTTGAAAAATATCGGAATGAATCTTCAAAGTAATCTTTCCCGGTTCCAATCAGAACAACTTGAACATTCCGATATGACATTAACTCATCCATTGCTTCGGTAATCAGCTGTACTCCCTTTTGTTCATCTAGTCTAGTTACTACACCAACTAAAGCAACGTTTTCATTCTCAGGTAATCCAAATTTTTTCTGAAGGAGTGATTTATTTTTAGTTTTCCCAGAAAAATCTTTTGTTGAAAAGTTATGCGGAATTGTCGGATCTTTTTCTGGATTATAAATATCGTAATCAATTCCGTTTAAAATACCAACTAACTTATAAGATATATTGCTCAAATCTTCATTTAAGCCATATCCATTCTCCGGTGTCTTGATTTCTTCCGCATAAGTTGGACTTACAGTGGTGACTAAATCCGCATAGTAAATACCGCCTTTTAACCAACCTACTTGATCTTCGTATTTTAGCCCATGATCGTGATAAGCGCTGTAGCCCATATCAAATAAATCAGATAACACAACCTGATCGAACTTACCTTGAAACAGGATATTATGAATAGTTAATACTGTCTTAATATCTTTAAGAGCATTGACCCAATGATACTTGTCCTTAAGTAATACAGGGATAATCGCAGTTTGCCAGTCATTCACATGTAAAATATCCGGAATGAAATCAATTTTCTCAAGCATTTCAATTACTGCCTGAGAGAAAAAGGCAAACCTTTCTCCATCATCACCATAATCATACAGGGTAGGTCGATCGAAATAATAAAGGTTGTCTACAAAATAATAAGTTACATTATCCTGTTTCAATTCTTTAATTCCACAATACTGATTACGCCAGCCAACTCTCAAGTTAAAACTTGTAACATCTTTTAACTGACTCTGATATTTTCCTGGCATTTTTTGTTTATAATATGGCAAAATCACTCGAACATCATGTTCACCTTTTGCAAGTTCTTTTGGTAAAGCACCCATAACGTCTCCAAGTCCACCTGTTTTAAAAAAAGGAGCACATTCAGAAGCTGTAAAAGCAATATTCATCGTGTTTTTCATCCTTTCATAAGGTTCTATTTCCTTCAACAATCTCATTCTTGCCGATAACGATAGGATTATCAGGTGTACCTTCTAAGTGTGCGCCTTTCTTCACATAGACATGCTTATCTAAGATTACGTATTTAAGTGTAGCGCCCTCTTCTACATAAGAGTTCTGCATAACGATAGAATTCTCAACTTTAGCTCCTTTTGCAATGTTCACTCTTCTGAATAATAGTGAATTAGTCACTTCTCCATAAACCTCACAGTCATTAGCTACTTGAGAGTTATGGATTTGGGCATCAGGCCCATAAAATGTAGGAGCTGAATTTTTAGAACGTGTCAAAACTGGATCTGCTCTATAGAACAAGGCATTAAAGTGGTCTTCATTCAACATTTCCATGTTTGCATCAAAGTAACTTTGGATATCTTCAATAGCTTTCAAATATCCTGTATATTCATAGCCATACACCTTGTCCTCCTGTGCTAACGCCAGCTGGGCAAAAGATTTAACGCTAACACATAAATTACGCTCTCTAGCTTTCTGAAGATAATCCAAGAATGTTTTTTTGTTGATGACCATCACTTCAATTCCAACAGGAACCAGTGCATCATCAAAGGGAGTTTCAGACAGTGGGGTGATACTCGTAACTTTTTCAGTTTTATCTTCATCAAAATTATACTTATCGTATACCGTATCTTCTCTTAATGAATTTCTCAAAATATTTTTATAAGCAATGGTTACATCGCTAGCTTTGTCATTGTGATAATTCACTAAAGATTTGATTTGAATATTTGCCAGCATACTTGAACCCATTAATAAAATATATTCTGCCTTAGAACTTGTAACATACTTATAATGATCATCATAATAAGAAGCTGAATATTTATGCTCGGTTGTATTTGTCTTTAGGCGTATTTGCGAGTGTGTAAAGACCCCTCCACCAGTAATAGAATCCAATCCCCAAGTAGCCCCAGATCTGATATGATCATAAAGTGAATGTCCAGATTCTGATATAAACAAGGCTGCTGAAACAGCTTCGGCATTATATAAGCTTGAAAACGGAAAATCTATCAAACGGTAACGACAAGCGAAGGGCAAAGACGCTATTGGTCTTCTATTTGTTAAAGGTCTAAGTTTTTCATCATCTTCTACTAAATTAAATATTGCTGCTATTTTATTCCGCATCTTTGTATCCTCCTACTTCTTCTTCATATCCAACTACAGATATTTCTCCATTTTCTCCAACAATCCTTGCACCATCATATATATTGGCATTTTCTCCAATAATCGCTTTTTCAATAATTACATTCTCGCCAATCACAGCTCCCGACATAATCACACTATCTTTGATAACCGAATTTTTGCCAATCTTGACATTATGCGACAGCACAGAATGATTAACTTCTCCAGAAATGTAACAACCATCGGTAATCATCGAATCTTTGACTTTCGCTGTATCTGTTAAAAACTGCGGAGTGGTATTGGGATTTTGGGAGTACACTTTCCAGTCTGCGTCTCTTATATTTAGTTCATGATCAGGATCTAAAAATTCCATATTTGCTTTCCATAGACTTTCAACTGTTCCAACATCTTTCCAGTATCCTTTAAACTTATAAGCATAAACTGCTTCACTATTTCTTAAATAAGCTGGAATAACATGATGTCCAAAGTCATCCATTTGTCTATTCTTGGATTGGTTATCCACAAGATATTGCTTTAATCTTGGCCAGTTGAAGATATAGATACCCATGGATGCCAGATTAGATTTCGGTTCATCAGGTTTTTCCTGGAACTCAGTAATGCGATCTGTACGGTCTGTATTCATTACTCCAAAACGAGACGCTTCTTCCCACTCTACCGGCATAACCCCTACAGTAAGCGAGGCAGCCTTTTCTTTATGGAAATCCAGCATTTTTTCATAATCCATTTTATAAATATGATCTCCTGATAAAATCACAACATAATCCGGATTCTTTTGATCAATATAATTAATATTCTGGTACACAGCATGTGAGGTTCCTCTAAAAAATTTTTCTCCGTCGACACTTGAATAAGGTTGTAAGATCGTTGCATCTCCATTATGTCTATTTAATCCCCAGCTTGCTCCATTTCCTACATGACGATTTAATACTAGCGGCTGATATTGTGTTACTACACCTACATTATTAATACCCGAATTTGCACAATTGGATAAAGCAAAATCTATAATTCGATAATTTCCTCCAAATGGTACAGCAGGCTTAGCAATTTGTTTCGTTAATTTTCCTAGTCGTGAGCCTTGTCCACCAGCTAGTATCATAGCTACTGTTTCTGTTTTCATATATTATTGGAAGTATCCTTAGACCTTCCTTCCCTCCTTAAATTCGTTCTCTCTTTTTCCTTATATTTACTATTTATTTTAACTTTTAATTTAACAGCTACTGTTTTGGGACACCGTATATACGCTTAGGCTTCAATACTACTACACTGAGTGACGGCAATATTAAGCTAACTGACTGTCCATAACCATGTTTTTTGACTGGATCGGATTTCATTACTCCTTGTCCTTTTGTCCACGTTCCTCCGAATGCCTTTGATTCGGTATTCCAGACTTCTTCATATTGTCCTTTAAAAGGAACTCCTACCCTAACGCTGTGGCGCTCTACAGGGACAAAATTACAGAGCACAATTAAGAAATCTCTAGTTTTTTTACCTTTTCTAATAAAAAATAAAACAGTTTCTTCATTGTTACTTGCATCTAATATTTCAAAACCTTCTGCATGATGATCTATTTCCCATAATGCTTTTTCTTCTTTATAAAATTGATTCAATTGTTTAGTAAATTCATGATGAGATTTATTCTGAGGATCTTCTAGGTCTTTCCATTCCAGACCTTCATTATATTTCCATTCTAAGAACTGACCATATTCTGAACCCATGAATTGCAATTTTTTCCCGGGATGCATTATTTTAAATGTCTCAATTGTCCTGAGACCAGCAAATTGATTATAACGATCACCGTACATTTTATGCATTAATGATTTTTTTCCATGGACAACTTCATCATGTGAAATTGGCAAAACAAAATTTTCATTAAACATATACATAAACGAAAAAGTAATCAAATTGAAGCTGTTTTTCCGGTTGATTGGGTCCATTTCGAAAAACTTCAGAGTATCATTCATCCACCCCATATTCCATTTATAGTTGAATCCCAACCCGCCTTCGTGAACAGGATGTGTAACTTTACTCCAAGCAGTACTCTCCTCAGCCATCATTAACAAATCAGGATGTCTGCCAAAAATTGTTTTGTTCATTTTCTGAATAAATCGTACCCCTTCGCGGTTATGATTTGTTCCATCCTCATTTGGTGTCCATTCTCCCAGGTCATAGTCCAGATACAGCATATTACTGACTGCATCTACTCTTAAACCATCAAGATGAAACTGTTCAATCCAAAATAAAGCATTAGAAATAAGAAAACTATGAACTTCATTTTTCCCTATATCGAAATTTAATGTACCCCAGCGATTGTTGTCAGCCCGGTTAGTTTCTTCATATTCAAACTGTGGGGTGCCGTCAAAATAAGCCAGTGCATAATCATTTCGATTAAAGTGACCGGGAACCCAGTCCATTATTACTCCAATATTTGCTTTATGTGCAGCTTCTACAAAATCTTGGAAATCTTCCATTGTCCCGAATTTAGACGAAATAGCATAAAATCCTGTTACTTGATATCCCCAACTTGCATCAAGAGGATGCTCCATGAGAGGGAGAAATTCAATATGGGTATATCCCATTTCTTTTACGTATGGAATTAATTCTTCTTGAAGTTGCTTGATCGTATACCACGAGCCATCAGGATGCTGCTTCCAGGAACTAAGATGTACTTCGTAAATATTCAGTGCCCTTTCATAAATAGCTCGCCTTTTCCTATTAGCCATCCACATTCCATCAGACCATCTTTTATCAGGTAATGCCTTGACTACAGATGCGTCTTTCGGTCTAACTTCAAAAGCTAGAGCAAATGGATCAATTTTATAATTAGCTGTTCCATCAGCTTGAACTACTTTATATTTATAATGATCGCCTTCTCTAGCTTCTGGTATAGTAATCTCCCAGATCCCGGTCTTCGGGTCTTTTTCCATAACAGCTTCTTCCTGCCATTGATTGAAATCACCTACTGTAAATATTTCTTTTGCATTTGGTGCCCATACTGCAAACCGGAAACCATTCTCAACTTTGATGCATCCTAACGTAAGATAACTATCATAGTTTTCTCCTATATTAAATAAGTACTTAGATTTTTCATATTCTAGGCTGGTTTGCTTTGCTATAATTTCATCTCTCATTCAAGGACCTCCTTTCGTCATATATGAGAACATATTTCTCATTATTTCACATTCCCTTAATATTAAAAATGTACAAATAAATTAACGTACTCTAAAACATATAAATATTCACTTATATAAATATTGTATCCTAGTTTTCATTCTTTACCAAGCGATTTCACTTATAAGAGGAGAAAAGGTAAGAAGTTTTATTTTCTATAAACTTCATTGCTAAAGTGTTTATAGATTCATTAGTTATCACATAAGAAGTTACTAACAAACTCGTAGGTCAGAAAACCCTGCCATCCGCTACTTCTCTTACTTAATAATTATTCAAATTATAAGTTTTTATTCTATTTTAATGGTTTGTCTCACGCTTAACATTAAAAAAAACTATCGTTATTACTTTAACCTTTATATTCAGAATTTTGTAACGAATAGGATTAGGTAATAAATAAAAATACTCTTTATAATCCGACTCTAGACCGATGACTTTAGTATGTTAAAATGATATCATTATGAGTGTAAGATAATTGAAGGAGGTTACATAACTCAAAAGGAGGCTAAGAAATGGAAGGATTATTACTAGCTGTTGGCTTTATCGGTGTCGCTGTTGCTATTCTGACACCATTATCTAAAACTGGACTAGGTTTGACTTTAATTAGTTTTATTTTATATTTCAGTTTCATCGGTGTTCATACCTGGTTGCCTGTCTTGTTGTTTACGATTGGACTACTGCTTGTTATCTTTGAGATTTTCATTCCGGAGTTCGGCATCGCTGGAGCGATTGGTAGCATTCTGTTAATTGTAGGATTATATCTGACAATCGGAGATATCGGAACTACTATCCGTGATTTAAGTATGTCTATAGTTATTACTGCGGGTGTTGTTTTTTATCTTGTCCGTAACGGATATTCGCTTGCCAATGTCAATAAGCTAATATTGAACACCAACATACAAGTGTCTCAGCAAACTGATTCTAAGAAAAAGACAACTCAGATTAAACCTGGACTAGAAGGAATTGCAAAAACTCCTTTACGTCCATCCGGAAAAGTCTCTTTTGGGATAACCGATGAAACACTTGTAGATGTTTTAAGTTCGGAGGGTCACATCTCTAAAGACACGGAAGTAATCGTTGAAAAAGTGTTAGGTACTAAAATTTTAGTTAGAAAAAAATAGATTAGGAGATGAAAAATTTGGAAGGATATACAGGAGAAGGATTTATAGGCATCATTATTACTGCTGTAATAGTTATTATTTTACTCAGTATCTTTTTAAGATTTGTACCTGTAGGTTTATGGGTCACTGCTTACTTCTCAGGCGTTAAAGTTGGAATCGGCACTCTAGTTGGGATGCGTTTGAGACAAGTCAGTCCTCATGCGATTATCAGACCTTTAATCAAAGCTACTAAGGCGGGTATCGAATTAAACACGAATCAGTTAGAAGCTCACTATTTAGCTGGAGGAAATGTCAACACAGTCATCGACGCATTGATTGCTTCTCACCGTGCAGATATTGATTTAGAGTTTGAGAAAGCAGCAGCTATTGATTTAGCAGGACGAAATGTTTTTGAAGCTGTACAGTTTTCTGTAAACCCTAAAGTTATTGTAACTCCAGATATTGCAGCAGTAGCTAAAGACGGAATTGAAATTATTGCTAAAGCTAAAGTAACTGTACGTGCTAATATCGAACGCCTAGTCGGTGGTGCTGGAGAAGATACAATCATCGCCCGTGTAGGTGAAGGTGTCGTTACAACTGTTGGTTCTGCAAATAAACACTCAGATGTATTAGAAAATCCAGATATGATTTCAAAAACTGTATTGAGTAAAGGCTTAGACTCTGGAACTGCATTTGAAATACTGTCAATAGACATTGCTGATATTGATGTCGGACGTAACATTGGGGCTAAACTACAAACTGAACAAGCGGAAGCTGACAAAAATATTGCTCAAGCTAAAGCTGAAGAAAGACGTTCAATGGCGATTGCACAAGAACAAGAAATGCGTGCTGAAACTCAGAAAATGCGTGCAAAAGTTGTGGAATCTGAAGCTAAGGTACCACTTGCTATGGCTGAAGCATTACGTAACGGCAGCATCGGCGTAATGGATTACTATAAAATGCAGAATATAAATGCTGATACTGATATGAGAAGTTCTATATCAAATCAAGCTGGTCCTACTGACGAAGAAGAGTGATAAAATATGGAAATATTAATTTGGTTATTTCAGCTTTTTATCTTTTTCACTGTCGTGACAGGAATCCTTGGTTCAATAAGTAAAAAAAGTGCAAAACAATCACAGAAAAAAAAGTCTGTTTTCGATAAACCTATTCAGACTTACTCTGCAAGTTCTTCAAGTGAAAAAACACCACGTAATGCTAAATCAAGAACAAACAGAAGATATGAAAATACAGAACGAAACCAGCCTTCTGGAAATATTGCATCTCAACAAGAAGCAGTTAAAAACCTTACTACTGAACGGGAACGTCGCAGACTAGAACGTGAGAATATTGATCGTTCTAGAGGTCGTGCTCGTCAGGATCGTGCAAACAATACTCGAAGGAATTCAAACGAATCTGTTCTAAAAGAAGTGACAACTTTTAAAAATACTAAGGTAATTAAAAAGGCTAAAAATCCAGCACTTTTAATTAATGATAAAAGTCTAGTCAACGCTATGATTTATAAAGAAATATTAGACAAACCTGTTACTTTTAGAGATAAGTCACTATAAAATTAAAAAGTCAGTAACTCCCAAATTTACATTTAGGGGTTTACTGACTTTTTTTTATTTTTTTATTAATTTTATTCAGTAATGGAACTAAGGTTGGATATAATAATAGAAAAAACACTATATTGCCTACTGCATGATACATATCAAACCATAGACCAGCCAACCAATACCCTAATAAAGAAGGTATTGTCATTCCGTAAAAAGGCGCTTGAACGATAGAAATAATCATGCCGTATAAAATACCTGTAGCACCTGAAAATATAAGCCAAATGAACATTGGCCTCCTAACTTTATTAATACTCAAAGCAAGAAGTTTTGACAATAAAATGATAACAGAAAAAGAAAGGATTTGAGCTAACGTCCATGGTCCCATACCCAATGTTAAATTTGATAAAAAAATTGAACCTAATCCTACAATAAGAGCATCTACTGTTCCAAATGATATCGTCAATAGAATTAAAATCACAGTCAAAGGCTGAACATTAGGGATAAAGCTAAACAACAGCCTGCTCGTTTGAGTCACTGCAATCATAAGCGCCAGTACAGTCATATGATAAACGGAAAAAGCTTTCGGTTTATTCACTTGTCTCAAGTTCCCAGCTGATTACATCTCCATCTTCTAGTATATATTCTGCTGCACCTACTTGTGCAAATTCATCATTTATTTCATAAAGCCAATAAGCATTTTTTTCTTGGCTTTGTTCATAACCTTCTATCGATGTGATATACCCTTCTTCATCTTTAACATCATATTGCTCTCTCATTGCATTTAGTAAAGACGTATCTGCACTAAGTTCAACTGTTTTATTTATCTTACTTTCATCTATATTGTAAATATCATCATCAATATCGAACTCAAATTCTACTATTACTAATTCATCAGTATCTGCTTTGTCTGTGTCATCTTGCTTACTATTTTCTTCATTATTTACACAACCTGTTAGTAAAAAAGTGAATAAACTAATTCCAATAACTTTTTTCATTTTTATTTTCCTCAAATCTTTTGATAAATTGATTCTTCTTAACTGAGCGAAGACTGTTCATTTATGTAAAATTCTCTTTTGATTTTGATAAAACGCTCAAAATCATTCAAAATTTGAAACAAACTAGCTCTACTCTCAAACTCGCTTCTTGTTTTGGGTAAGTCAGATTGCTTAAATTCAATATATAAGTCTAAAATATCGTTAAGCAATTGTAAGCCTGTATTTTTTTCATGAAGCTGTTCTGCAGTTTCTACAAAAAGATCGGCCAATACTTCATTTTGTTTAGTTGCTAACTTTATTAATGGTAAATTATCATAAATTTTTTGAAGTACAACAGATTGTTCTTTTCTCATTTGCGCATATCTTACAAAATATCCTGATCTATTTATTACTTGATTCTCATATTCTTTAAATGCTAAATGATTCATTTCATGGATTTTATTATCTAATTGTTTCAAATGTTCATGAATTGATGAAAAATTTTTTTCTCCTAATAATTGAGACTGAAACATTACTAAGGCTACGCGCATTTCTTCTTCTATTTCTTCTTTTAAACAGTTTAATTCTTTTTGTTGCGAAGGCATCCAACTGTTTACCAGCAATGCCATCACTACTCCAATTAGCATCAGTACAAAACCATTTAATTGCCATACCCAGGAAATACTCTGAGCAGTCATAAAATGAGTAACAAGTACCGTTGTAGGTGCAATACCAGATTGCAAATTCCACTTGCAAGTGATAGGTATAAAAATAAGCAAATACAAGCAGAAGGCAAATATTGTATATCCAATAAAATAAAATAAAATGGACGCAATGATGAATCCAAGAATTGCAGAGCCTATACGTGCTAATGCGGTCTTAATTGATTCTTGTTTCGTCTCTAGAACACTTAAAATGGCAATAACTCCTGATGCTAATGGATGTTCTAAGTTCAACCCTTGTGCCAGTAGAATAGCAAGCAATGATGCTATTGTAATTTTGATTGTTCTAACTGTTATGTTCATCCGTTAACTCCTGCCTACACTAACTAATAACCATTTTCTATTAGGGATTTTTTCATAGCTTTTTTATATTCTATCATAATGTTCCTGACTTTATAATAGAAATCAGTAACCATAAGCCCATTACTCCAGCCCCAATAAATATGACAATAGCTAATAAAGATACTCCTGTTCCTTCGGCCACTGCCAAAATAACAGCTGATGCAAGTATCAAAGCTGCAATAATCACTGCAAATACAATTCTATTAACCATTTTATTTAGTCCTGTCCACTTCACATTTCCATCTACTAGATCTAAATGAATCTTGATACGTCCATTGTTGATTGTATCCAAAGCTTTAGTAAGCTTTATAGGTATAGAAACTGAATTTTGAGCAAATTGGTATAATCCAACCATTAATTTATCTTTTGAAAATGAATCGAAAAATGAAATACTATCATTTGTTTTAATGTAGGATGTTGCAATCTGAAGGACATTGATATCAGGGTATAACTCAGTAATAACGCCTTCCAAGATAGTAAGTGATTTAGCTAAAAGCAGAAAATCATTTGGCATAATCATCTTATGTTTATGGGTAATATATAACACATCAGAAAAAAAAGTGCTTAAATCTATATTTTTAAAGCTTCTCGAAACATAGGTGTGATAGAAATCAGATAAATCTTCATTTAAAGCAAATCGATCGACTTTTGTTTTAACGATAGCCATTTGCAAGAGTATATTCATCATGCTTTCAATGTCTTCGAGAACTAATGAATTAACTAGTTTTACTAAACTTTCTCTAACATTAGAAGATAATTCTCCAGTAATTCCAAAATCCAGAAAAACAATTTGCTGATTTTTAATAATCAAATTCCCTTGATGCGGATCTCCATGAAAAAAACCATCATGAAAAACTTGGGATAAAAAAGAGTACATTAACTTTTCAGCTATATCTTGTTTATCATATCCAGCTGAAACAATTTTTGAAGAATCTAATCCTTTGATTCCATCCACAAATTCTTCCACTAATATTCGTTTTGA
Source organism: Marinilactibacillus sp. 15R (assembly GCF_001895285.1). Lineage (NCBI taxonomy): Bacteria > Bacillati > Bacillota > Bacilli > Lactobacillales > Carnobacteriaceae > Marinilactibacillus > Marinilactibacillus sp. 15R. The sequence goes on along the minus strand of NZ_CP017761.1, from coordinate 1,260,286 downwards.
AGTTAATTTAAGATAAGGTTTTGGTGCAGTAACTGCTTTAGCTGACTGATTTAATTCACGAAATTTTACTAAGTATTTTGCTTCGTTACGAAAATCCAATTCGATTTTAGTCGTTTCCAGCATTTCTTTGAAGGCAGACTCTGCATCTACCAGCATTTCTTTGACAGTATTTGGTGCCATAGAGACAATTCTAGAAAACAATCTGATATCTCTTAATAAATTTTCTTCAATTTCCGGCCTTTGAACTTTAATTATAACGTTTTCGCCACTTTTCAATCTTGCTTTATGTACCTGAGCAACAGAAGCACTGGCAAGTGGCTGTTCATCTACATATGCAAATACGTCTTCAAGTGATAAACCTAAATCCTCTTTAAATATTCTACGCATTTCATTATAAGAAAAAGGAGGAGCGTCATCTCGTAACTTCGAAAGTTCTTGAATATAGTTATTAGGTAAAAGATCGCGTCTTGTAGAAATAATTTGTCCAATTTTTATAAAGCTTGGTCCTAATTCTTCAAATGCTTTTCTAAGATTTTTTGCATCCTGTTCTTTGTCTCGTGACCTGATACGTGTGTTATATATATGGCCAAAACCATATGATGCAAGTACTGAAGCTATTTCTTTGAGTCGCTCTCTACTTGTTTTAGACATACAATCTCCTCCTTTCTATAAAAAGTGCCAGTTAGAATGAACTAACCAGCACCATTCCGTTTATTTATTGTTAGGGTGATTCTCTAATTTTTTTTCTAGTTCTTGAACTTTTGCTTCTAAATCGTCAATGTCTTTTCTTTGAGCAACATTCATTTCCAGCAATAACGCTTCTAATCTTTCTTTTTCTTCTAGATCATTGGTATGTTGATTTTTCTTTTGAATTAATTCAGAAGTAAGCGACTTGCCTTCTTCGACTGAAAGTTTACCTTTCGCTACTAGTCTATCGATTTGTTCCATCGACTTTTCAACCGCAAGGGCTGTCCCACCGACCCCAATCAATAATGCTTTCTTTAAATCATCTACTAACATTAAAAGTACTCCTTCCTTATTCAATTGATTTTTAGAAAAACTTTACTACTGCATTTAGTATAGCACTCGTCTGATAGATTGTCAGATAATATCTACTTGTACATTACCTTAAAATAATAAAGATTTTTATAAAATTTATTAGATTATTTTAAGGTACTTTGTTTCCGGCAGCTCGGTAAATCTCATACCATTCTTCTCGAGACAATTGGACGTCTGAGGCAGATGCATAAGTTTTGATTCTCTCAGGGTTCATAGTACCCAAAATGACTTGCATTTTCGCTGGGTGTCTTAGTAACCAGGCAATAGAAGCTGCTTCATTATTTATATTATGCCCTTCTCCTACTTTACTTAAAACTTCATTAATTTCTTTATATTGAGGATTATTTAAGAAAACCCCATTTTCCCCTTGAACTGGTGACCACGGCTGAACTGTTATGTTGTTAAGCCGACAATAATCTAGAACAGCTCTGTCATGATCGACTGAAAGTGGGTCTTTCGTGTTCACATGAATACCAGCATCAACCATACCAGTATGCACAACACTAAATTGCAGCTGGTTTGCAATAATTTCTTGATCGATATACTTTTCAAGTAGTTCGATCTGATAAGGACTATGATTACTTACACCAAAATGTTTAACTTTTCCTGATTTGTGTAATTGAGTGAATACTTCTGCTACCTCTTCAGGTTCTACTAGTGCATCTGGACGATGTAATAATAGTACATCCAAATAATCAGTTTCTAACCTCTTCAAGATACCTTCCACTGAAGTTAACAAGTGTTCTTTTGAAAAGTCATAGAATCCTTGTCGGATCCCTGCTTTAGATTGAAGCAGAATATCTTCTCTTTTTAATGAACTATTTTTCAAAGCTTTCGCAAAAGTCTTTTCAGACTCGCCTTTTCCATAAATATCCGCATGATCATAGAAATTGATTCCGCACTCATTAGCTGATTCTAAAACATTAACAGCTGCGTCATTGTCTAATGCATTCATTCTCATACAGCCTAACGCTACTTCAGAAACCGATAAATCGCTTTTCCCTAATAAAATCTTATTCATTGTTCTCCTCCTATTATTATGACTATATCTATTGTATAAATAATAATGAAATTAATCGAGAGATAACTTCTAATTTGTTCGAAAATACAAAGTAGATTTTATGACAATTTTGTGACAATTGATTATTTCGCGTTTTGGAGTCCATGAATATCCATTTCGAGTCCACTGTTTCACGAACTGAGTCCACCTTATTTTTTAATCAAATTCGCGGTTCAAGACCACTATTTCGCAGTTCAAGACCACTTTTCAGTCTCTTTTGTGTATAGTAAATTTAGAAGTTCTTACTTCTAAAATACATGAAGGAGGCTATTTTTAATGGCTAGAAAAATCCCAGTTAAACGAGTGATTCAGTATCGAGATCAAGGATTTTCTCGAAACATGATTGCTAAAACTCAGAAAGTAGGTCGCAGTTCAGTTAGTGATGTCTTTAAACGAGCAGATGAACTAAATCTCTCATATGAAGACATTAAGGAATTGTCTGACAAGGAAGCGTATCGCTTATTCTTTCCTGAACGCTATCAATCAGAAGTGTTATACACACTACCTGAATACGATAAAATCCATAAGGAGCTTCAGAGTGTAGGGGTTACCCTCAAGCTTCTATGGCAAGAATACGTCGATCAGTGTAACGATACCAACGGTATTGCAGTAGGTTATACAAAATTCTGTGAAGACTATCAAAAGCACATTGACCAGTACCGTTTAACGAATCATTTAACACATAAGCCGGGTGTTTCTATTCAAGTCGATTGGAGTGGAGCTACCATGCAATTATTGGATCCGGCTACTGGCGAATTAAGGAAAGTCTATTTATTTGTAGGAACCCTTCCTTATAGTCAGTACACCTATGTTGAACCCACTCTCGATATGAAAAGTAACACATGGCTTCATTGTCACATGAATATGTTTGCCTTTTTTGGTGGGACAACCGTTAGATTGATTTGTGATAACTTGAAGACAGGGGTCATTAGCCACCCAAAAGAAGGAGACATTATCTTAAATGAGCAGTATGAAGCCTTAGCGAATCACTATGTGATGGCTGTTATGCCTGCTCAAGTACGAAAACCAAAACAAAAAGCAGCTGTTGAGGGCGCAGTGGGTAAAATTGCAACGGCTGTTATTGCTTCTTTAAGGAATGAACTATTTACTTCTATGGGTGATCTAAAGATCGCAATTCGCGAAAAAATGACGGCTTTTAATGAAACACCTTTTCAAAAACGTGAAGGAAGCAGACAGCTTATTTTTGCTGAAACCGAACAGGCTAAATTGCGTCCATTGCCACTTGTCCCCTATGAAATTGCAGAATGGGTTTATGGAAGAAAAGTGAAATTGGACTGTCATATCTCTTACCAAAAGAATCATTACTCTTGCCCCTATCAATACGTTAAAAAGAAAGTAGATTTAAAAGTAACCCATCATTTTCTAGAAATCTATTTCCAAGATGAACGAATCGCGACTCATAAACGTTTCCCTCAGTACAAAGAATATGCTTTCTCTACTTCCCCAGAACATCTCCCCGACCAATTCAACCAACTCGAGTGGAATGACCAACGGTTGTTAAATTGGGGCCTTAAGATTGGTCCGTATACGCACAAAGTTATCCAGCGTGTCTTTGAGAATTTATTACTCAAAGAACAAGGATATCAGTCTTGCTTATCTATTCTTAATCTATCTAAAAAATATTCGAACGCTGCTTTAGAGACAGCTTGCCAGGTTGCTTTAGAGAAAGTCTACTCTCCAAAATATCGCCAGCTGAATGCTATATTAACCAATCCTGCCAATAATAAGACCATGGAAAACGCTCAAAGTACTTATACGGAATCCATGGGATTTGTTAGAGGGGCAGACTACTACGGAGGAAAACACAATGATAAATAACGAATCCATAAGAAAATTAAGAAAAATGGACTTAAGTGAGTTAGTCGATCATTTAGAAATGCAAGAAATAGAGAATGATACCCGTTACCTGTCATTTGATGAACGATTGCAGCTCAGTATAGATTATCTGTATCAAGAGAAATACAATAGCCGAGTAAAAGGATTGATCAAGCGATCTAAATTCCGCATTCAAGATGCTCATTTTTCTGCCGTTTATTATGAACAGCGAGAGATCGATCGTCATACACTTCAAGAATTGGCAACCTGTAATTATGTCACCCACAGAAGAAATATCATATTTCAAGGATTTACAGGTTCCGGAAAAACGTATCTCGCCTGTGCTCTAGGACGAGAAGCCTGTAAGCAAGAGATCCGTACACGTTATATTCGCTTGCCTGACTTGTTAATTGAGCGAGACGAAGCGACGCTTAAACCTAAAGGTGTAACGAACCTCATTACTAAATTCTCCAATTATAGTCTGCTCATTATTGATGAATGGCTGCTAGACGACGTATCGGAAGAAGATCTAAAATTTTTATTCGAGATTATTGAGCGTCGATACGACTCCGGTTCCACCATCTACTGTACACAATTTCGTAAAGGAGACTGGCATAAGAGATTAGGAGGAGGCGTCCATGCGGACGCAATCATGGACAGAATCGTTCACAATGCAGTCTGGTTCGATACTGGACAATTAAATATGAGAGAACAGCTTGCTCAAAATAATCATCAATAAAGTATGACTCACTAGCCACGCTCTCACACAGCGTGGCTATTTAGCGGACTCAAAGCACGGACTGATGGACTGCTATTGGATATTGTAAGACTCAATACTTCGAAAAGGAGGTCCTGAAAGCACGAAATAATCAGACAATATAATTTCTTTTATTAAATAACATCAATTGTGACAACAATTTGTCAATTTGTCTTGATTTCATGAACAATTGTCTTTAATATAAGGGTTGTAACAAATTGTTCACAAATTAAGGTTAACTAATTGAGCTAATGTCATTTTACATAAATGATTGCGCATAACTTTTGAAAAGGAGCAAATTTATTATGATTAAACTATATGTATCACCAAGCTGCACGTCTTGTCGAAAAGCTAAAGCATGGTTAGAAGAACAAAATCTAGAATTCGAAGAAAAGAATATCTTTCATGAACCACTATCTCAAGATGAAATTAAAAATATTTTAAGCCTAACTGAAGAAGGTACTGAAGAAATCATTTCCTATCGCTCTCAAGCATATCAATCTTTAGATGTTGATATCGAAGACTTATCTATGAATGAACTACTAGCTTTATTCAAAAATCAGCCTAGTTTGATTAGACGCCCCATTATTATGGATGATCGTCGTTTACAGATTGGATATAATGAAGAAGAAATTCGTTGTTTCCTACCAAGAGAAGTACGTGAATTAGAGCTTGCTGAAATTCATCGTAAATTAGCAGATGAAGAAGCAATCGAAATCGCATAATTAAAAAGGTCATACCATTGATAGAAATCAATGGTATGACCTTTTTTTATTTGGATTATTCACTCATTAATATAGGCATATTTATTTCTTGTTTTCGTTATCTGCTTCACTTTTATCATCTGAAATAATTTCAATTTCTTTGTCTGCGTCTTCTTGTTCTTCTTGTTCTTTGATTTGTTTTAGTTCTTTATTTTCGTGCTTATTTTGAGTATTTTTTTTTGCTTCTTCTTTTTGTTTCTTTTCTTTTGAATCTATTCCATTTTCTTCAGAGTCATCGTAATATCCATCATCTAATTTTTCTCCTAATACATCTCTGCGATACTGGTTTTCTCTATAGAGATAAATATTATGAACAATTCTAATAATTGGTCTCATCAATAAGAAAAAGCTGGCAAATATATATAAATAATTCCCAATTTCATCCGCGTCAGTAAATGCTTGTGTCAAGCTTCCAATAAGATACAGGGCTCCTGTAGCCAAGTCATTGCCTAAAGAAATAATTGTATAATAGTTCTGAAAGTATAAGCGGAAATTTCCAACTTTAACAATCATATCTTCGTCTTTACGAGGATTAACATCATGTTTTTTCGTTTCTATTCTTGACATACCACCAGTCCTTTTAACTTTTTCACTATTAAGCTTATCATGTTTCAACTTTTTAGTCTCAGATAAAGTCCTGATAACCCCTGTTATAATAAGGATTTCGCAACTAATAATAAAACAGATATTATAAAATGCAAAAATTAATACTATTATTATTCAGATTTTATTTCAAAAAAAAAGACAGGGAAAATTCCCTGTCTTTTTTAGCAACTTTATAAATAAAGTGAGGATTGGTGTTCACAGCACCAATGTCCTCCAATACCAACTTCCTGTTGTGTGTATAAATACACCTGTATTGTGCTGTAAGTCCACAAACGTGAACTTATCGACTCATCGCATAACATGTATTGTAGCATTTATGTATCTGCAATGCAATCTTTTCGCTACTTAATCTTTTAAGCACTCTAGCCAAGCTTTCTTAATTAATCCATGCCCAGCAACTGTCGGATGCACCCCATCATCTCCAGTATAATAAGTATAGCCATTGCTGATTCCAGCTGAATTAAATATACCATCTAAAGGGATTAAGTCAGTTTGATAATCTCTAGCAACTTTTCGAACGATCTGGATACGAGGATCTAATTCTCTACGCCAATTCATACGGCTTTTGGGATACGGAAGTACAAATGGTTCCATCAAGACTACTCTAGCATCTGTACGTTGGATAAGCGATTTCAATAAAAAACGATAATTTTCCTCAAATTTATCAATTTCTTTTAAATCTATCTTTTCGCTTTTAGTAACTTGATGGCTTGTATCGTTAATACCGATCAATATTGAAACGATGTCTGGATTAATATCTAAACAATCTTTTTCCCAACGATTTTTTAAATCAATTAATCGATTTCCAGATATACCTCTATTATAAAAAGTTAATTTTTTTTGTGGAAGTAATGCTTGTAACTCCGCTGCTACTAAAAGTGGATAGCCTTGGCCTAAATCCGTTTTATTTAATCGATCTCTACCCGCATCAGTGATACTATCTCCAATAAACAAGACTTTGTCATTTTGTTTAATCTTCATTTCTTACCCTCTATTCTTTTAGTAGTAATTACCAATTTTTTTGTTTTTTCGTGTTGTTTTAATGCAACTATCGTTGCTCTATCAATTAAAATACAAAAAGGCACCTCTTCCCCCCCTTAATCTGATAAAATGAAGTTCACTAAAACAAACATTCATCACTTAAGGAGTGAAAAGAGATGCCTAATCTACTTCAGATTATCATGTATTTAGTTAATAAAATCAAGTGGCAAAACAGTTTAATTCAACTTTTAAACGATTATATTACTTGGCTTGAAGATGCGGGTGATCGACCACCTAAAGGGACCGATATCACAAAGCTTGATTACAACAAATTGACCCTTGATGACCCACCGAAAGTTGTAAAGCTTGAACGGGCGGACTATAAATACCTTCTAAAACAGGCCGTGGAAGCAGGTAAACCGATCAAACCTGTTCGTCGCCACAAGTCATCTTCTGAAGTTCCTGAAAATGTACGTTGCGCTAAGTGTCATGCGCCCCATAACTATCTCTATAAGAATAATGGTGTGCACGGACAATATCAGTGCAAAGTCTGTTGTGCTTTATTTAATTCGAAGAATCATTACTCTAAAGATGTCATTCTCAAATGTCCTCACTGTGAGAAGTGTCTTGAGAAGATTAAACAACGGTCTGAATTCGACATCTACAAGTGTAAAAACGACACTTGTCCTTATTATATTCAGGCGTTAAACCAGTTGAGTGAGGAGCAAAAGGAACTCTATACTGTCGCACCATACTACTTAAAGCTACGATACGTCTATCGTCAGTTTAATTTAAAACTCGAGGACATCAAGTCCTATGGACTGATTGAATCGCCAGTTGACTTAAGTCGCATTCATGCCTCACCTCGATTATTAGGTGAGATTTTGACCTACCACGTTAATTACGGCCTTCCTGCACCTAAGGTTGCCGCATTAATCTACGACATACACGGAGTAAAGATTGGTAGACAGACGATATTAAACTACGCGGCAGCAGCAGGGGCTCAACTTTACACCCTTACTCAACACTACCCCTATGATCTTTCTGATCAGATCTGTGGAGACGAGACCTACATCCGTGTCGGGAAAAAATGGCACTATATCTGTTACTTCTTCGATGCAAAGAATAAAATCATCTTATCCCAAAGAGTGTCTGAAAAACGCAATACTGAATTAGCAATCAGGGCCATTCACGATGTGCTCGACCACTATATAGCTAGCGAAATCCCTGAGGATTTAAACCTCATCGTTGACGGAAACCCCATTTACAAACTGGCACAACATTTCCTGGCCCAACACGGCCTGAACTTCGATATCACTCAAGTCATTGGTTTAACCAACGAGGACGAAGTATCTAGACAATATAGGCCCCTTAAACAAATCATCGAACGATTGAACCGGACTTACAAAGGCAATTACCGTGGTACCCATGGATTTAAATCTCAAAATGGTGCACGTGCTCATGTCGCTTGCTTTACTGCCTGCTTCAACTTTCTACGTCCACATCAGTCATTAGATGGCGAAGTTCCTGTGAGGATTCCATTCGTCCATGATGATGCAAAAACAATGCCCGACAAGTGGATCCGTTTATTATCTTTCGGGAACAGTGTTCTACAGTACACGGACTAATACTGTAGAAGTGATTTTACATATCTCGAAAAACTTCAAAAAAACGAAGTTTTTTAAACATGCCTTCTTATACTTCTCGTTGCTTTACTGGATCTGTTATAAAGCTGTTTAATCCAGACAATGATTGGATTATATTACCTTCATCGACAGAAATCATCATACGAGCAACGAGAAATTTGGGAAACATAATTTTTCATAGATTATTGGGAGTTACCCTTTTAGTACTTAAATCTTAAATATACAATAGAATAATAAAATTAAAGGATCAAAAACTAATAAATTATGCTTTCATTCAATTTGTTCATACTTTTGAATAAAATTATAGATAGCTCCTATTAAGTTGGCATCATTTCTAAAAGCACATAATTCAATTGCTGGTCTAAACGGTGGAACACGTAACCGCCCAAATAAAGCATCCATTTCTTCATTGATTTTTTCAATTAAATCTGCTTGATTGGAGACACCTCCTCCAATCAATAACACCTCCGGATCAAATGAATACGCTAGATTATATAATCCCCGGACTAAATAATGATAAAATGTCTTCACTTCTTCTTGAGCAATTATATCTCCTTTTTCTGCCAGTTTGAATACTTGTTCTCCACTAACCGTATTTGTCGGTTGATTTGTCCGTTTAGCATACCTTCTTGCCATGGCTACTGCAGTTCCCAGCTCACTGAATGTTCGCTCTCCCTCTAACAGCATAAATCCAAACTCACCACCTAACAAGTGATGCCCGTGTTGAATCTCTCCATTAATAATGATAGCTCCACCAATACCAGTGCCTAAAACAACAAACAATACATTACTTTTATCTACTGCTGCACCTCTCCATATCTCTGCTAGTCCAGCACTATTGGCATCATTTTCAAATGTAACTGGTAGATCAAAGGCTTGTTCAAGCTCATCGTAGATTGGAAAGAAGTGAATGTAAGGAACTTCGCTTACTCCTTCAATCTGTCTTTCAATATGGTTAATCGCTCCTGGAGCCGAAAAAGCAACTCCATAAAGCTCATACTTTTTTTCAAATGTCTCTTTTATTTGTACTAGTTTATCCTTTAATTCTTCCCAGCTCTCAGGAGTAAGAAAACTATTTTTTTCTTTTAATTGTTCTTCATCCCAGATAGCATATTTCACAGAGGTTCCGCCTATATCAATTGTTAACAAGCTCATTCTCACCCCTCCTTTAATCAAACGAAGCATTAAATGAAAATGCTTTCTTTGTTATTATAACACTGATTTATTTCGATTAAAATAACTCATATTTGTTTTAAATTTTTCATTTCAACATCAGTTACTACCAAGCAGCAACTTGTCCATCTGCACGAGATTCTGTTGCACCAATGAATACCCCATTATCATCCCTAAAAATAATCTCTCCTCTTCCAAACAAGCCTTTAGTAGGAACTATAGAAACTTCGTGTCCTCTCCTGATTAAATCTTCAATAATTCTCAGTGGCATTTGTGATTCAACTGACACTTTTTTCTTTTCATCCCAATGCCACCTTGGAGCATCTAATGCATCTTGCGGGTTCAAATGAAAATCAATTAGTGAACTGATTACTTGCAGATGGGCTTGAGGCTGCATATGTCCTCCCATGATTCCAAAAGGACCGACAGGTTTATTGTTTTTAGTAATAAATCCTGGAATAATAGTATGAAATGGCTTCTTACCAGGTGCTAATGTATTTGGATGGTTTTCTTCTAATGTAAATCCACATCCTCGGTTCTGTAAGCTCACACCATAATCAGGCACAACAGTACCAGAACCAAACCCCATATAATTACTTTGGATATAAGAAACCATATTTCCTTCTGCATCTGCAGTACACAGATAAACTGTCCCAGACTGATCTTTTACTCCGGATTTTGGATCAAGTGCTGTTTGACCAATCAATCCAGCTCGTTCTTTTGCATAAGTTTTAGATAATAAACGATCAACCGTTTCATCCATATACTTCATATCCGCAATCGTAGCTTGTCCATCACTGAAAGCTAATTTAATCGCTTCTATTTGCTTATGAATCGTTTCAGGATCATCCTTTGACTTTAATTCGATATTTTCTAAAATAGACAATGCCATTAATGCGACAATTCCTTGACCATTCGGCGGCATTTCCCAAATGTCGTATCCTTTATAATTTGTCATAATGGGTGTTATCCATTCTGGTTGATATGTGGCCAAATCGGTTTTTCTCAAGAAACCCCCATGTTTTTTTGAAAACCTGTCAATAGCTTCTGCTATCTCTCCTTTATAAAACGCATTCCCCTCAGTTTCTCCTATTAATCGAAGCGTTTTAGCGTGTCCTTTCGATGACCATATTTCCCCAGGTTTTACAGGATGTCCATTTGGCGTAAAAGTTTCAAACCATGTTTTTAATACTGGGATTTCATTGACTTTCTTACTTAATATTTTAAAAGTTCTTTCCCAAGCCTGAGCTACAGTACTAGTGACTGGAAACCCTTCTTCAGCAATCAAAGCTGCTGGTTCTAACACTTCTTTTAAAGGTAATTTTCCATGTTTTTTGCTTAAAGCAACCCACCCTGCTGGAACTCCGGGTACAGTTACAGAATCTAGTCCGTGAGGTGCAATGTTTTCTCCTTTTTTTAGAATAGCTTCTCTAGTCATTGCTGCCGGTGCAGGACCACTTGCATTTAAACCGTGCATTTCCCCATCTTTCCATATGATTGAAAAGCTATCTCCTCCTATTCCATTTGAGCCCGGTTCTACTACCGTCAGTGTCGCTGCTGCTGCTATAGCTGCATCCACAGCGTTTCCGCCTTTTTTCAATATATCTAATCCTGCTTGAGAAGCTAATGGATGAGAAGATGCTACCATCCCTTTTTTGCCATAAATAAGTTCTCTCCTTGAAGCATAGTGAAAGGCACTTGCATCGAATCTTGGTATTGTCACGTCTTTCTCCCCCTTATGTATCTAAGTAAAGCTCGAGAATAAAGTCTTTCAACTTTTCTCGAGCTTTACATATTCATTTAATTTTTGAATTACTTTACTGAATTATTTAGCTTGAATAACTTCTATTTTGTAACCATCTGGATCTTTAATAAAGAAGTAATTCGCCGCTCCATCTGATAATCCTTTAAGATCAGTTACTTCGTAACCAGTCTTACTGTATTCTTCATGCGTTGCTTTCAAGTCATCAACGCTTATTGCAATATGACCATAGCCATTTCCAATTTCATATGGTTCTTCCTGATCATAATTATAAGTTAATTCAACTTCATAATCATCTCCTGGAAGAGCAAGATAGACTAATGTAAATTTACCGTCTGGATAATCGGCTTTTCTAGTGATTTCCATTCCTAATACATCTTTATAGAATTTAACAGATTTCTCTAAGTCTTTCACGCGAACGCAGGTGTGTAATGCTTTTTTTGGCATAATCTTTCCTCCTAATTTATATCTATACTTAATATTCTGCCCTAAAACAGGTAGCGGGTCAAGTCAAGTAATCATTGAAATACTCACTTTCACTCTTTATTATCTTTCGTATAATTCTAGTGGTAAATCATCTGGATCCTTAAAAAAAGTAAAACGTTTGTCGGTGATTGGATCAACTCTGATCGGTTCAACTTCAACTCCTTTTTTCCCTAACCAGCTGACCGCTTTTTCTATATCGTTTACCTCAAAACATAGATGTCTCAACCCTCTTGCTTCCGGCATACTAGGGCGTTTTGGAGGATCTGGAAATGAAAACAACTCGATTTGAGCACTGCCGATAGCTAAATCCAGTTTATAAGATTTACGTTCTTCTCTATAAGTCTCATTTATAACTTTTAATTCTAAAATTTCTGTATAAAATTCCTTTGATTTTTCATAATCAGAAGCAATAATAGCTGTATGATGAATTCTCTTTAACATAGTAGACTCCTCTCTATTACATCTTACTTATACCTCATTATATCGTGAACTATTCACCACTTAGCTAAAGCTTGTATTCTAAAATATTCAGCCCAGATATTTTCACTCGTATCGTTCTATCTGTCATGGTGCGTATGAGAAATAGGACAAGTTTACTCTCGAATATGCAGTGGTTTTTTGCTATCTTTATGTCCACATTCTGAACAAATTTGTCTATAGTGGAACTATTCATTCACTTTGATTATTTCATTTGCTTTACCCGCTTACTATTTCGGTTAATAATTTCTCACTACTACTATACCAAAGCAGGAACAATCGCTCAATCGTGGGTAGTGAACTACCTATAAAAAAGTGTTCGCTCATAACTATAGAGAATAGGGGACTTCTACCAGAATTAAGTTAAAAGTAAATCTTTTAAAAAAATTGGTACATTTAGATTGATAAATTTCACTTTTTGATGGATACTTTAGATGAGTTAATTATTAAGTTTTATATTCTTGAAGCATAAAACACGCTTTGAAGAACTGAAAGGGTGAGTAAAATGAGTTTACTATTAGCTATTACTTTAGTTGGATGTCTGACGATCGTTCCCCTAATCGGATTGACTTTTTTTCATGTCAACGATATCAATGAATCAAACAAAGTGAAAGTCCCCGTTCGCTATGATGACAATGGACCCAGACGTTATTCAAAATAATCTTTTAAAGAGACGGTTTCTCATGTTGAGAAACCGTTTTTTGTTTGCAATGGTTCATTTTAAACTGTATATTTATAAAAACTACCTGAACAAAGGAGGCATACGCTTATTTCGCTGATTATATTAGAACAACTAGCTATTATGTTTTTTGTTGCCCTGTTTGGATTCATTCTTGTTCGGTTAAAGGTGTTAGATATGTATGGTAGTCAGCAAATTGCAAACATGACGACAAGATTCGTTATTCCTATCGTATTAATGATGTCTTTCCAGCAAGAATACAATCAAAATCATTTATCCTTATTAACCTTTGCTTTTATAGGATCATTCCTAGTAATGATCACCAGGATTATTATGGTTTCTTTTTTGTTAAAATCTGGTACTAAAATCGATCGATATGCAGTTGTCTTCTCAAATACTGCTTTAGTGGGTATTCCTATTGTGCTACCTTTACTTGGTTACGAAGGTATTTTTTATCTTTCCATGTATATCGTTGCATCCGGTATATTTCAGTTTACATATGGTATTTGGCTATTATCTGAGGGGAAACAAACAGTTACGATAAGACAGGCCTTGGCAAATCCAGCTACAATTGGTGCTTTTGTAGGATTAGTACTCTATTTACTACAAATAACACTACCGAGCGTGATTTACAATGGATTTGATAAGATAGCTGATACTAGCTCTCCTTTGGGAATGATTTTATTAGGAGGTTATCTAGCCCGTACTAATCTAAAAGACATTTTTCTTGTCAAAAAAAATTACTGGACAGTTTTAGTGCGCCTGATTCTAACTCCATTAGTCGGTCTTGTCATGATCTGGCTACTCCCCATTCAAAACGAGTCCGTTTTGCTTGTTTTGTCTATTGCTAACTGTACTCCCACCGCCGTCAACACTGCCATGTTTTCTCAAATTTACGGTGGAGATTATGAATATGGCGCTAGACTAATTGTTTTAGCAAGTATTCTTGCAATGATTTCTATGCCGATTATGATTACCTTATCTAATTTTGTCTTATCAATTAATTGATTATAGTCTATAATAAATAATTCAGTTTAGTATCATGGATATATAAAAGAACCAGTCAAAGTTTATAAACTTTGACTGGTTCTTTTTTATGCACACGAGAGGACTCGAACCTCCACGGGGCATCGCCCCACCAGCCCCTCAAGCTGACGCGTCTACCATTCCGCCACGTATGCTAACTCATACAAAAACTATCATAACAGCGTTTTCTATACAAGTCAATTACATTTTTCGTGATTTGAAGAGTGAATTATACTAAGCAAAAACTTATTTTTTAAATTCTTCCCTTTAATTCTAATTTTCCTTTACATTTAGAACAAACATATTTTTCTGTATTGAATTTTCGTTTACGGTGAAAAACCAGCTGACAGTTCAAGCACTGATACTTCCAGAGTTGTGCTGTCTTTTGTTTTTCTCTTAAAGAAGGAACAAACCTCAGTCCATTTACTTTTTGAAGTAATTCTTTGAATTCAGGATCTTTATGCTGATGACCTCTACCGGCTATGTGTAAGTGATAATGACATAGCTCATGTTTAATTACTCCAATAAATACTTCTAACCCAAACTTTTCTAATACTAAAGGATTAAAATCTAATTCATGAGAATGTAAAAAATATCTTCCACCAGTTGTTTTCAGTCTAGTGTTAAAGGCTGCTTTATGTTTGAATGATCGATCAAAATATTCCATAGAAATGTTTTCTACCAATTTTTGTAAGGTTTCCTGATTCACTTGTTTCTCCTTTATAAAAGTGACTGCACTGCGCCTAGTGATTTATTTATTCTCTAACATCGTTAAAGCAATACGTCCTTTTTTCAGATCAACAGAATCAATCCATACTTTGACAATATCTCCAACAGCTACGACCGCACTTGGATGTTTAATATATTTATTACTTAATTTAGAAATATGGACAAGTCCATCTTGTTTAACGCCTATATCAACAAAAGCTCCAAAGTCGACTACATTGCGAACGGTTCCTTCAAGTTCCATTCCTTCTTTTAAATCTTCCATTGTCAAGACATCTGTACGCAAAAGCGGAGCCGGCATATCGTCACGCATGTCTCGCCCAGGAGCAACTAATGCTTTTACAATATCTTTATAGGTTTCAATCCCCAGTTCAGTTTCTTTCAAAACATTCTCTTCATTTATTAATTTGAATCGCATATCTAATTCTTCAGAGCCAATCTCTGATTTGCTGACACCAGCCATTTCTAAAATCAGTTTAGCTTCTTTATACGTTTCTGGATGAATTCCAGTATTATCAAATGGTTCTTTTCCATCTGGGATACGTAAAAATCCAACTGCTTGTTCAAAGGCTTTTGGTCCTAATCGTTTAACCTTTTTCAATTGGGCACGACTTGTAAACTTGCCATTTTCTTCTCTATAGTTCACAACGTTTTCAGCCGTAGTCTTCG
This sequence comes from Marinilactibacillus sp. 15R, assembly GCF_001895285.1. Taxonomy (NCBI): domain Bacteria; kingdom Bacillati; phylum Bacillota; class Bacilli; order Lactobacillales; family Carnobacteriaceae; genus Marinilactibacillus; species Marinilactibacillus sp. 15R. Next base: position 1,244,579 of record NZ_CP017761.1, on the reverse strand, counting down.
TTAATCCTGCAATATGCTTCAATAAAGCAGCGCTTGCCGTATTAACATTAACCCCAACTTGGTTAACCACTGTTTCTATAACAAAGTCTAATTGTTCAGTTAAACGTTTTTGAGAAACATCATGTTGATATTGACCGATTCCAATTGATTTAGGATCTATTTTTACTAATTCTGCTAATGGATCCTGTAAGCGGCGTGCGATACTAACCGCACTACGTTCTTCAACTTGCAGATCTGGAAATTCTCTTCTTGCTTCTTCACTTGCTGAGTAAACAGAAGCTCCTGCTTCATTTACAATAACGAATGCTACTTCTTTTGAAACTTCTTTCAGATTTTCTGCTACAAAAGTTTCCGATTCTCTGCTGGCTGTTCCATTACCAATAGCAACTGTGTCAACATCAAATTCCTCAACTAGTTCTTTAAAGCGTTTAGCAGCTTCATTTCGTTTTTGTTGAGAAGCCGGTTTATGTGGATAAATGACATCAATTGAAAGAACTTTTCCTGTTGCATCGATAATAGCTATTTTACAACCTGTCCGATAAGCCGGATCTAAGCCTAAAATAGTCTGATCTTTCAGTGGTGCTTGTAATAACAAATTGCGAAGATTTTCTCCAAATACTTCGATTGCCTGTTCTTCTGCTTTTTCGGTCAATTCATTACGGATTTCTCTTTCAATAGATGGACCAATAAATCGCTTATAAGCATCATTAATTGCTTCTTGAATTAACTTAACAGCTGGCGTCATATCATTGACTGAAATTTCTTGTTTATACATATAATGACGGGCACGTTCTTCATCTATGTCGATAGAAACAGACAGAATACCTTCTTTTTCTCCACGGTTCATAGCTAATATACGGTGAGAAACAAGAGACGTAATCGATTCTGAGTAATCATAGTACATCTCAAAGACAGATTTTTCATCAGCTGCACTATCTTTTTCTTTGACAACAACTGTTCCGTTTTTACTTGTATAATTACGAATCCATTCCCGATATTTCGGATTATCAGAAATATATTCTGCAATGATTTCATGAGCACCAGTGATAATGGCCTCAATAGTTTCAAGATCCTTTTCTTCATCGAGGTATTTCTCTGCTTCTATATCTAATTCTGTTTCTGGGAAAGTAAGGATCCATTTCGCAAATGGTTCTAAACCTTGTTCTTTTGCAATTGTGGCTTTAGTACGACGTTTCTGCTTATATGGTCTATATAAATCTTCAACACGCTGCATTTGTACCGCTTGACGAATTTCTTTATCAAGTTCAGGGGTTAATTTACCTTGTTCTTCAATCGAAGCCAATACATCTGCTTTTCGTTTTTCAAGGTTTTGTAAATAAGCATTTCGTTCTTCTATTTCACGAATCTGAACTTCGTCCAACGTTCCGGTAACTTCTTTACGGTAACGAGCAATAAAAGGAACTGTATTTCCGTCATTCAACAGATCCAACACTGCCGTGATCTGTTTTTTTGAGTAGTTAGTTAATTCTTTTATCAACAAGTCTAAAATTTGTTTGCTTTCAATTTCTGTCAAACTTTTTCATCTCCAATAATTATATTCAACTCTTCTATTTTAGCATAAATTTTGATTGAGTGATTGTCTGGATTGATTAGAAACGCATTTTAACTCATTATCTATTCTAAAAAACCTCCAGAATTAGAATAGATTTCTAATTCATGGAGATTCATTATTTTCATGATGTAAGCTTTTTTCAACCAATTTTATTGATCATTTGTACTTCTTCATCAGTTAAGGTAAAGTCAAAAACATCTGAGTTTGATTGAATATGGTCTTCATTACCAGAGCGTGGGGTAGGTATTGTATTTAGTTCAATAGTCCAGCGTAAAGCAATTTGTTGAGCTAATTTTTCGTATTTATCTGCTAAATTTTGGATAACAGAATGATTTAATTGTCCTTTTTTCAACGGAGAGTAGGCCATAATTATAATATTTTCATTTTCAGAAATTTCTTTTGTATCCCAATCTACGTCACCTGGTGCTAGTTTAACCTGGTTAATGGTTGGCTTAATCGTTGCACTATTCAGGAGAGGTTCTAACTCTTTTCGTGTAAAGTTAGACACACCGATTGATTTGACTTTCCCAGTATTACAAACTGCTTCCATCCCTTTCCACATATCTATATTCACATCGTCACTGTCGGCTGGAGAATGAATTAAAAGCAGATCAATATAATCCAGTTTCAATCTATTTAAACTTTCCTCTACTGACTTTTTCACACCCGCAAAACTCATGTCTTCCTGCTCAATTTTTGTTGAGACAAAAAGATCCTCTCTTGTGACCTGATCATTGATAGCTGAATGAATCCCTTTCCCAACTTCGTTTTCGTTTCCATAACTGGGTGAGGTATCGATTAAACGATAACCTTGCTTAATTGCATAGGCAACTCCTTTTTCTGCACTTGGTCCTTTTAATTCAGCTGTGCCAAATCCTAATAATGGAATCTTTTTATGATCATTCATTGGAATGTGTTTTGACAAATGATTAACCATCCTGACAATCCTCCTCTTATTTTATATCTTAAGTTTAAGGAATATCTGGTAATTACTCAAAAGAAAACGCTTCGAAATTCACAATATTTATCTATTTTCCATTTAGAAATATTGTGACTTAACAAAGGTTCGTCCATTTGTCATTTTAGTTTCTTTCAACAAATTTAAATATCTATTACTACAAGAGTTTTTTCTAATTGTACTTTAACATCTTTGATACTCCAGTGTCTTTTATTTCCTAGACATGCAGAAATATAGGTTGTATCCGCTTCTTGAAAGACTTTCCTGAAATGTACATGCCCCATTAAGCTATATTTGATATGAGGAAATTCTTTATATAAGCTTTCATATGACTTTGCACCTAGAAAAGCATTCGCATAATCATATATTCTATGCGGTAAAGGAACGACAAATTCTGGATGAGTAGCTACATGTGTCATCAAAATTATTTTTCTATTCCCTACTGAGATAATATCCTCCCTCAACTGATTCAGCATCTGCATACTAATAACCTGATCACTTTTACCCCAGTCTACATAATGTCGGTCATTCCAGGAAGCAAACTTGTATTTTTTCTTATCAAATTGTTCCACGGAATATTTTTCTTGGTTACCATATCCATAATCATACCATCCAGGAGTTCCAACAATTGCCCATTCTTGATTCAAACGAACTGGATGACCAACTAACGATTCATTTTTTGACTGAAAAAAGGCATCAATTTTATTTGTATCTTTTACATTATGCTCTTTAGACCAGTAATCATGATTTCCCGGCACAAAATAAACACCTATACCCGATCTTTTCTTCAATTTTTCTATAAATTGCTGACTTTTTAGATAATTATTAGAAATATCTCCAGCAATCAGCAATATTTCTATCTGTTTATCTTCAATAAATTGAGCAAGTAAAAGATCAACCGTTTCTCCTTCATTCAATGCTTTTTCATTAATATCTATATGCAAGTCAGATACCATTCCTATTTTCATTACGCAGTTTTAATCCTTCCGTAAAAGATCGTTAAACGCATATCCGGTATTATCTACACTGTATTGCTTAACGATTCCTTCCTGATCTAGCACAATCCCGTGAAGAGCCCCTCCATAAACTGCTCCTCCGTCAATGCCGATTTTACCATCTTCTGTTTTCCAGATCGAAGTATCAGAGTGATTTTCATGTAACATTGCTGTAACTGTATGGCCGAATACAATCATTTTCCCAGTCGTATTCGGTTGGTCATAAAATCCTTCTCTTATCCAGACAAAATCATTATCGCTAGTCTTCTCCCAATTATCGACTCTAAGATTTACTCCCGCATGTACAAACAAGATATTTCCCCATTCATACTTTAGAGGTAACTTTTCAATAAACTGTTTGAGCCAGGGTGCTTTGCTTTGTAAAGCAGCAGCTAGTTCATACGCATCGTAAATAGTATGATCAGATTTTAAAAATGAGTTTATAGTTACCATTCCGCCATTCATTTCGTAGATTGCTGCATTATTTTTAGGATTATTCATAAAATCAAGTAGCATCTCTTCATGGTTTCCCCTAAGACAAATTGCATTATGTTCTTCCACTAGTTCTTTGGCTAATTCAAAACAAGCTCTTGGATCTTCCCCACGATCTCCAAGGTCTCCTATCATTAATAACTGTTCTTCTTCTGGATTCCAATTTTCAAGGAGCTTTTTAAACATAGTAATTTGACCATGTATATCTCCTATTACAAATATTTTCTGTTTCATTATATTTCCCCCGTTTCATATTCAGCCGTTGATCTTTATATATTATTTTAACACACATTGATCCTTGCCTTGAACTATCTGAAATTATTCCTGCATGTAACTGATTTTTCCCTTTTTATAACATAAAACTACATTTTCTGAAAACACCTATTTGCTCTCAGAAATTTAAGCTTTCTTTATAGAATTCCAGTATTTCTAAAGGTATACTTAAAACAGGAAAAAATTGTATCAATATACAGGAAGGAAGCAATGCAAATGAATTGGAAAAAATGGACAGGAATTGTCATAGTACTGGCAGTTATTATTTTTATTGGGTATAGTGTCTGGAGTAGTTCTCAAAGCGAACAATTACCAACTGCAAGAATCGCAACTGTTTCCGAAGATGCTGTAACTGAAGTAGTTTCATCTAATGGAACAATTGTACCTTCTGAAACTCAAGAAATATCAGGACAAGGGATTGTTTCAGAATTAAATGTTTCACTAGGTGACTCAGTAAATGAAGGTGATACGTTAATTACTTATATAGATGGTACAGAATATACGGCTAACTTTAACGGAACAATCACAGAAGTAAATGTTGCAGAAGAAGAACCCGATACTAACGCACAACAAGGACAGCCCTCAATCATTTTATCTGACTTAAATAATTTAGAAGTAGATATACAGCTATCGCGCTCTGATGCTGCTCAAGTCGAAGTTGACCAACCAGTTAAACTGACTTACAATGATACGGAATATGGCGGTACCGTCTCTAGTATTGATCCAGTTGCGACAGAGCAGCAGACACAGACTGGTTCTTCAAGTTCTCTTGGAGCAGTCATAACTTTTGATGATGAGCCAGAAGGCCTAATAGCTGGATTTGAGATCGATGCTGATATTACGATTGCTTCTGCTGATCAAACCTTGATCATTCCTATTGAAGCCTTAAATTATGATGATGATAATACGCCATATGTCTACACTATTGATGACAACGATATAGCTACTAGAACAGATATCGAAACAGGCATTCAGTCAAATACAATTATTGAAGTAACAAATGGATTATCTAATGGAGATCACGTTATTCTTTCGCCAAGTGATGAAATTTCAGATAATACTCAAGTGGAAGTGGAAAACTAAAAGGAGGTATTCTCGTGATTGAAATTACAGATATAGAAAAAATATATCGAATGGGTGGCGAAACCTTAACAGCATTAAACAAGGTTTCTTTGTCTATTCAAGAAGGAGAATTCACCTCTATTATGGGGCCAAGCGGATCTGGGAAATCAACTTTAATGAATATACTTGGTTTGCTTGATCGATTTGATAGTGGCCAATATTTTCTTAACGGAACCGATGTATCAAGTATTTCGGATACAGAACGGGCACATATAAGAAATAAAGAGATAGGATTTGTTTTCCAATCATTTAATCTTATGGCACGTATGAATGTTTTAGAAAACGTTATGCTTCCTCTGGTCTATGGAAAAGTCCCAAGAAAAGAACGAAAAGAGCGAGCAGTTGAAGCCTTAGAAAAAGTAGGATTAGGAGACCGACTGAATCATTTGACAAATGAAATATCCGGTGGACAAAAACAGCGTGTAGCTATAGCTAGAGCAATCGTTAATCGCCCTTCCGTTTTAATGGCAGATGAACCAACGGGGAACCTTGATTCTAAGACTACTGAAGATATTATGCGAATTTTCCAGGATTTGAATGACGAAGGAACAACAATCGTTATGGTAACGCATGAACCAGAAATGGCAGAATATACAAAGAGAACTATTCACTTTCGAGATGGCGCCCTACAAAAAGATGAATACTTGGTACCAAAACGTTTATCTAAAGCGGAGGTGCGCTAATGTTTTTTAAAGAAAACCTAAAAATGGCTTTAGATAGTATTTTTGCAAATAAAATGCGTTCGTTTTTAACAATGCTTGGCATCATCATAGGAATTTCATCCGTAATCGCTATTTTAGCAGTTGGTAATGGTGCGGCCAGTGAAATCACGGGTACTTTCAGTGATTTAGGTGCTACGACAATTAGTTTGAGCGCAGATGATTCAGAACAGAGTGGTGATGCTTTAACCAATGAAGATTTGAATGTATTGAAGGAATCAATAGATGAAATTCGATATATTTCTCCAGATGAACAGACACAAGGTACGGTAAGTTCAGATGATGAATCAAGACAAGCAATCGTATCATACGGTACTCCAGATTTGCAATATGTCAGTCAAGCAATGAGTTCGACCTTAATAGAAGGCCGTTACTTCAATCAGAATGACTTTGATGAATCTGCAGATGTTGTGGTAATAGATGAAGATACAGCAGAAGCATTATTCGGGCGTACAGATGTTGTAGGAGAAAATGTCACAGTAACTATTGCCCAATCCTCTTTAAATTTAAGAGTAGTCGGAATTGTTGAAGGAAGATTTGGAGATATGCAAGGAGCATTTGATACAAGTGAATTACCTGTTTTTCTTGCACTGCCAAACTCTACGCTCGGAAACGAAATTCCACAATTTTCAGGAATGAGTTCAGCTACTGTTGAAGTTGAAGAAACTGATCAGATTGAACCTGTATCAGATCAGATGGTACGATTGCTTGAACTTCGAAATAATGCTGTAGGAGATAATATCTATACGGCAACAAACTTTTTGCAAGCCTTAGATCAAGTCAACAATGTATTAGGTCTATTCATAAACTTTATTGCAGCCGTTGCAGGTATTGCTTTACTCGTTGGAGGCATTGGTGTAATGAATATTATGCTTGTATCTGTTACAGAACGTACGAGAGAAATCGGTACAAGAAAAGCATTAGGCGCTACAACGAATACAATTCTTGCTCAATTTTTGATGGAATCTGTGATTTTAAGTCTAATTGGGGGAGTCATAGGGTTAACACTTGGTATCTTACTTTCAAATATTATTGCAGGTGCACTTGATATTGTACCTGACATTACATTAAGTAGTGTCGTTTTAGTCTTACTATTTTCTACAGCAGTCGGTGTTTTCTTTGGAATCTATCCTGCTAGAAAAGCTGCAAGATTGGATCCTATTGAAGCATTAAGATACGAATAAGTTATATAATAAATAAAAAAAGCCTACTCTCTTCTTATCCATTCTGCTGGACTAATTGAGAGTAAGCTTTTTTACATACTTTAATTTAAACGTGAAGCATTGCCATAACAATAAAGTTTACAATAAAAAGACCTGCCGTAACCCAGATTACTGGATGAATTTGTTTGGCTTTGCGTTTTACGACTTTTGTAATAATATAAAATACAAAACCAGCCGCAATACCATAAGAAATACTATAAGCAAACGCCATAAAGATAGAAGCAAAAAATGCTGGTACTGCTTCTTCAAGATCATTCCAATTAATTTCGCCAAAAGCAGACATCATCATAATCCCAACTACAATCAACGCCGGAGCTGTTGCTGCTCCAGGAACTACAGCAATTACTGGGGAAAAGATCGCTGCTAGCAAAAATAATATCCCCGTAGTAACACTAGTTAAACCAGTACGTCCACCTGCACCAATTCCTGCAGTACTTTCTACAAAAGTTGTTACGTTTGAAGTTCCAAAAACAGCCCCCGCCGTCGTAGCAATAGCATCTGCAAATAGAGCCTTTTCCATTTTAGTATTGATTCCTTTACCTTGATCCATCGCTTTTTCATCATCAAGCGTAAAAATACCTGTTTTACGCCCTGTTCCGATAAAAGTACCTATCGTATCGAAAATATCTGTTAGTGTAAAAGCAAATACAGTAATAAACACTAGTGCATATCGTGAAGGATCTGCTAGTAAAGAACCTAGACCTTCTGAACTAAATGCTGCTCCAAAAGTTGTTCCCAAGTCAGAAAATGCTGCTCCTATTGAGTTAGCTGGATTAGTCAAACCAGACAAATCTGTTACACCCATAGGTATTCCTACTAAAGTCGTTGCAACAATACCAATCAGAATAGCACCTTTTACATTAGCAACCAGTAAAATAACCGTTATAATAAGACCAAATAGTGCTAATAGCACCGCTGAACTTGTAAAAGTTGTTAAGTCTGGTATAATACCGCCACCAGTTACGACAGTACTTAATCCTCCTTCATATGTCTCATTAACAGCATCAAACGATCCGTTGTTAACCGACACGATATCTTTAGCTTCAGAAGTAAATTCCAAGAAATTAGCATTCTTCAAACCTATATAAGCAATAAAAACACCTATTCCACCACCAATGGCATGTTGTAGTGTTTCTGGAATTGAATGAATAATCATTTTACGAATACTTGTCATTGTAATAATAATATTCACGATTCCACAAATGAAAACCATCATTAAAGCTTCCTGCCAAGTAAATCCTAAAGCAAAAACTACCGTATAGGTGAAAAATGCATTAAGTCCCATACCTGGTGCTTGTGCATAAGGAACTTTTGCATAAATCCCCATAATCAGTGTACCAATGGCTGAGGAAATAATCGTAGCCAAAAATACTGCCTGTGATGGCATTCCAGTTAGAGATAAGATCTGGGGATTCACAAAAACAATATAAGACATTGCAAAAAATGTTGTTACTCCAGCTGCAATTTCTGTCCCAATATTGGTATTATTTTCTTTCAGTTGAAAATATTTTTCAAACAATGGTTAAACCCTCTTTCAAAATGTTTTCTTCTATAAAATGAAAAAGTAAGTAAATACATTCCAATGTTTCAGCTTCTATAAAACTAACAATATCCCCACACTAAAAGTTACATTACATTAAACTATATATAAGTGCATATAAAAAAGGATGAGTCAGCTCATCCTTAAAAACCTTTAAAACCCAAAAAAATCCTGCAACTTTAGCATTCTTTATTAGGTCCAATAGTCAATCTTTTAAGGTGATTGGTAGAAACGTTAGCCCATATCGCTAAACTATATTAGACGTATCATTTATAGATTCAGCCTTAATTATAGTATGGGGAAATTTAAAAAGCAACCTAAAAATTGAACATTTAACTAAAAATATTTTTTATCGTTCGTATTTTAATGCTTATAATCTGATTATATCCGCTCAATATATTATTAGATTGCTTTAAAAGCAAAATTGAAAAAGCTTACATAAAAAGAGGAGCTTTAAAAGAGCTCCTCTTCTCAAGTAATTATCTCATGGTGACGAACTCTTCAGCTGCCGTTGGATGTATAGCTACCGTATTATCAAAGTCAGCTTTGGTTGCGCCCAATTTGATCGCTACTGCAAATCCTTGCAGCATCTCGTCCATTCCACGTCCTATTCCGTGCAATCCTACTACCTTCTCTCCATCCCCAACACAGACTAATTTCATATAAGTTTTTTGTTTATTTCTAGTAATAGAGCTGTGCATAGAAGTGAAAACAGATTGATAGACTTTTACTTTTTCTTTACCATATTCATCATTTGCCTGTTCTTCTGTCATTCCCACTGTTCCAATTGCTGGATGAGTGAAAAATACGGAAGGAATATTTGTATAGTCAAGATATAAGTCTTTTTTTCCATTAAATAGCCGTTCCGAAAGCCTTCTTCCTGCTGCTATAGCTACTGGCGTCAGTTCAACTCTTCCTGTAACATCACCCACTGCATAGATGTTAGAAGCAGTCGTGTTCTGATACTGGTCAACTTCAATGTATCCATCTGGATATACATTAACATCTGTTGCTTCAATATTTAAGTTGCTTGTATTTGGCTTGCGTCCAGTAGCCCACAGGATCATATCCGTTTCATGAATTGTTCCGTCTTCAAAAAACATTGTATAAGAATTATCTTCATTTTTTTTCACTTCTGCAACTGATTTATTCGTATGAACATGTTTTCCTTCATTTTCTGCCAGTTCCATAAATCCTTGACAGATAATCGAATCAAATCCATACAATGGTTTTGGTTTCCGAATAAACTGATGAGTATCTGAATTAAAAGAATGGAAAATACCACTCATTTCAACTCCGATGTACCCCCCACCTACTATTGCAATACGTTTAGGTAACTCTGTTAATTCAAACACCCCATTTGAATCAATACCGTATTCGCTGCCTGGTATATCAGGACGTTTGGGTTGGCCTCCTGTTGCAAGTAATATATGTTCGGCAGAATAAAGTTTACCGTCAACTTCAACTTCATTCTTACCTGCAAATTTAGCATATCCTCTAATTAATTCGACTCCATTACTATCCAGCCCTTTTTTGTAAGCAGTGTGTAAGTATGAAATATAATCCTGCCTGTTTTTGACCATACGCTTAAAATTCAGTTTCAGAGACTGTCCTGCTTCTACTCCGTAGTCTTCAGCATATAGCCCAATCTCTTCCATCATTTCTGAAACATACCACATTACTTTTTTAGGTACACATCCAACATTGACACAAGTTCCTCCTAGATAATTTGCTTCAATCAAAGCAACTTTAGCTCCATGCATCCCTGCTCTATTAGCAGAGGCAATCCCGCCGCTTCCACCACCAATCACAAGGTAGTCATAATGATTCTCTGAATTTATATTTGTCATTTCTCTCTCATCCCTTTAAAACTCTAAAATTATATTCTTACTAATTGTACATGAAAAAGTTATATAAAAATATTGATTATTCTAAACTATTTACATATATTAATTAATCACACCAATAAGCTATTCAATGTCTATTATACTTTCCCAATTATAAATTATCCTGAAATTTGCTTAGATTTATCCAAAAGGCTTTCTAAATTCTCTTAATAATGGTTCACTTTGAAAGATTTTTCTGTTTCGGTTATACTGTTAGATAATCTTAGTCAGATTTAGAAAGGACTTTAATATGAAAAACAATGCTTCTCTTTATAAAACGCTTTTTAAATCGACATTTTTCTTGAGTATGTTCACTTTTGGTGGCGGATACGTCATTGTTCCTCTAATGGAAAAAAAATTTGTAAATGAACTCAAATGGATCACCGAAGACGAAATGCTCGACTTAATAGCGTTAGGACAATCTTCACCTGGACCAATTGCTGTCAACACTTCTATTCTAGTTGGATATAGAATGGCTGGCATACTAGGAGCATTGGTTACTGTTTTGGGTACGATCATACCGCCTTTAGTCATTATGTCACTACTAGCATACGTATATATGGCTGTAAGCACTAATCCCATTGTAAATAATATGCTTTTAGGAATGCAAGCTGGTGTAGCTGCTATTATCGTTAATGTTGTATATAATATGGCTTCCCGCATTATTAAACAGAAAAAAATTGTTCCAATAATCGTAATGATATTGGCTCTGATTGCTGGAATCATACTACAAGTAAATATTTTATGGTTACTCTCAATCTCAGGAGTTATTGGTGCAATTACTACTTATATCACCTTAAAAAATGAATCAACTAAGGAGGATAAAAAATAATGATCTATATTAAATTGTTCCTTAGTTTTTTTCAAATTGGATTATTCAGTTTTGGTGGAGGATACGCTGCACTTCCATTGATTGAACAGCAGACAATTGAAGTAAATGGCTGGATTACAAATCAGCAATTTATTGATATCTTAACTTTATCAGAAATGACACCCGGACCGATTGCAATTAATGCCGCAACATTCACTGGTAACCAAATAACAGGAGTATTAGGGGGAGTAATTGCTACGATTGGTGTAACGATGCCTTCAGTTATTATTGTTCTCTTGTTAGCTTACTTTTATTTTAAATATAAAAATATTAAAATGGTTCAAGGAATTATTCAAGGACTACGTCCGGCAGTAGTAGCTTTAATTGCTTCAGCTGGTTTAACAATCTTCCTGACAGCTATGTTTGGACACAGTGAATTCCCTTTTCAGTTGGACCAACTTAAAATTGTATCAGTTGTTTTATTTATCATTGGAATTTTCTTAATGCGCAAGTACAAACTAAGTCCGATCCAAATCATGATTCTTTCTGGTATTTCAGGAATTATTATTTATGCTTTCATTTGACATGTATACTAAAAAGCATTTTGCTCTTATCAGTAAATAAGAACAAAATGCTTTTTTTAACTTTAATTATCTATTCAATTCTCCTTGACGGTCATATTTTGTTTTTGGACGGCTTTTATGTCCATAAATCCTCGGCATCAGTTTTCCATCAATGAATGGAGCACATCCATTCATGATTAGAATAGCAAATCCAACCCCACCCGGATAATCAAAAACAATCCTGAAGAAAGCAGTCAATACTCCGCATCCAATAGCAAAAACCGTTTTTCCAGCAGGTGTTAATGATCCAGAACTATAATCAGTTGCCATATAAGTAGCTGCAAAAAACAGTGTTCCTGTCAATGCATGTGTCATCATAAAAGTGAAATTAAAGCCACTCCAAAACCCCATAATCAGTACTGTAGTCAAAATATATAGTATAGGAATTTTAGGATGAATCACTCTTCTAAAAATCAAATATAACATACCAATTAAAATTGCTAGTTTAGATGTTTCTCCAACATTTCCACCAAGATTGATTCCTAAAAATAAATTCCATAATTTAGGCACCTGTTCTGAAACAGTTTGAGCTCCATCTCCAATAAACTCAAGTGGTGTAGCGCCAGATATCACATCTGCTCCCCATGCACCCGGCAGTACCCAGTTGGTAATCCATGGGGAAAAGAAAGCTTTTAGCATAACTCTTGCAGCTACTGCTGGATTAAAATAATTTTTACCAATGCCCCCATTCAACTGCTTCACAACTATAATGGCAAATATAGAACCAATTACCACAGTCCAAAGTGGTGCAGTTACTGGCAGACTAAGTCCAATCAACATCCCGGTAACACATGCACTTAAATCATTGATTTTCACTTCCTGGTACCTAAATTTCTGATAAATATACTCACTTAGCACAGCTGTACCGACACCCACAGCAACCATCAATAAAACTCGTAGTCCAAAGAAGAACGTTGCTGCAAACAAAGGCGGAACGAGTGCGATCAGTACTTGACTCATAATCCAGGCAGAGGTTCTCTTAGAACGAATATGAGGGGATGGTCCAACCTTCAGTTTTCCTTTAATATCCATTGTCTGGGCCATAATTCATCACCCCGCTTCCTGTTCTTTAATAGCAGCTTTTGCAGCACGAATATTGTCCAGTAGAGGGATTTTTGAAGGACATATAAAAGAACAGTTTCCACACTCTATACAATCCATTGCTCCAAGTTCTTTTGCTTTCTGAAGATTTCCTCTATCAAAAGCATCACTAATCAGAATAGGCTGCAAACTAACTGGACAAACATTAAGACATTCCGAACACATTATACAATCTTTTTCTTCGCCTTCGTTAGCTTCTTCTGGAGTCAAAACTGTGATAGCTGTTGTTCCCTTTATAATGGATACACCTAAATCAGAGACGGGTTTCCCCATCATAGGACCTCCCGAGAGAACTTTTCCAGGCACTTCAGAAAATCCTCCACAATCTTCAATCAGAGAGTCCATCGGGGTACCAATCTTTACTCGTAAATTCTTAGGTTTTGTAATAGGTGTTCCTGAAACTGAGACAATTCTTTCAATTAATGGTTCCCCAAATTCACAAGCGCGATAACAGGCTCGAATAGTAGAAGTATTCATAACAACGCATCTAACCTCAGCCGGCAATCCTCCTGGAGGTACTTCTCGACCAGTCATCGTTTGGATCAATCCTTTTTCAGATCCCTGTGGATACATAGTCTTCAAAGGTTGCACTACTATATTACGCATTCCTTCTGTTGCCTTTCTCATTGATTTTAAAGCTTCTGGCTTGTTATCTTCGATCCCTATGTATACTTTCTTAAGTTTAGGGAACAGCTTTCGAATCACTTGAATTCCTTCAACAATCTCATCCGCGTATTCTATCATAACCCGATTATCTGAAGTTGAGTAAGGTTCGCATTCTGCTCCATTAACGATCAATGTGTCGATCGTCATACCAGGAGGAGGACTTAGTTTAACCGCAGTTGGAAAAGTAGCTCCACCCATTCCAACGATTCCTGCTTTCCTAACCGTTTCTATAATATCATCAGTCGACATTTCTTTTGACTTCCCTGGTTCAATGATTGGTTCACCTTGAGTGTACTCATAATCATTTTTTATAATAATCGAGTCAACATCTCCACTGGCAGATGATCTTTTTTCAATTGCAATCACTTCTCCAGAAACAGAAGAATAAATATTTGCAGAAATAAAGCCTCCTGCTTCAGCAATCATCTCGCCTACTTTTACTTGATTTCCGACTTCAACAATAGGTTTAGCGGGAGCTCCAATATGCATTGAGACAGGAAAAATAAGTACTTTTGGGACAGTAGCTTCTTCAATTTGTAATTGTCTTGTCCATTCTTTCTTTTCTTCAGGGTGAGACCCACCTTGCTTTCTCATAAAAGAAAATCTCATCATAACCGCCCTTTCTATTTGAATTTCACTTATATGCTCTATCATATTTTAATAAAATATACAATTTAATGTATTCACCTTAAGTATACCCGACATAAAAATTATATAAAAGCAATAACATTCAAAAGACAAAATATTGCAATTTATTAAACTTTTCCTTAGTTTTCTTGTATTATAAATACTAATAAGATATGAGGTGATAATCCTATGGTTGAAACATATTGGGAAATGTTGATCAGATTAGTTCTTGCTGCCTTTGTAGGTGGTATTATTGGTTATGAGAGAGAGTTAAAAGGAAGAGATGCTGGTATCCGCACACATACGCTAGTCAGTCTTGGGGCAGCTGTTATCACATTAACACAGTTAGAAGCGAGCGAATGGGTTCTTGATTTTGCTAGAGAAAATACTGATCTGCCACCTGTTCTAACTACAGATATTACCAGATTGACTGCCCAAATCATTAACGGGATAGGCTTTTTAGGTGCAGGTTCGATTATTGTTAGTAAACGAAGTGTGACTGGATTGACTACTGCTGCTTCCATATGGGCAGTAGCAAGTTTGGGTATTGCGGTAGGAATGGGATATTACTTTATTTCATTATCTGGCACAATCATAATGCTGCTCGTGTTAAGGGTTATCAAAAATTTATTTCGTTTTGAGCAATCAAAGCAATTTGAAGTGAAATATAAAAACAGGAATGAAACGATTCAATATTTAGAATCTTGTTTCCAACAATATCATGTAACAGTCGTTTCCACAGATCATTCGATTTCTTATCTAGAAGATGGCACTTCTATATGTCAGGATTTATATACTTTAAATTTACCTGAACAATTTAATATGATGGATTTCATTGCTGATATTGGAGAATATTATACAATTTTAGAAATAAAAACGATTAAAACTTCCTTGGATAATTAAAAATAGTCTTTTTCTATTTATTAGCTTTTCTTTAGATACAATTTTATTGATTTCAAATTTTTACAGCAATAAATTCCATACAAAAAGTGAAACCAGAAATCACTGGTTTCACTTTTTGTATTTTATTTAAATTGAGACTCATGTAAACGATGATAGTAACCTTTTTTCTGCATTAAAGTATCATGATTCCCTACTTCTACTACAGTTCCCTGATCCATCACTAAAATAACATCAGCTTCTCTAATTGTTGAAAGTCTGTGAGCAATTACAAAGCTAGTCCTCCCTTCCATCATTTTAAGAAAAGCTGTTTGAATTCTAACTTCGGTTAATGTATCTACAGAACTAGTTGCTTCATCTAAAATCAGCATCGGAGGATCTGCAAGCATAACTCTTGCAATCGTTAGCAGCTGTTGTTGTCCAGTTGAAAGTGATATACCTTTGTTACCTAATTTTGTATCATAGCCATTAGGCAGTCGTTCAATGAAAGAATGAGCATAAGCAGATTTCGCAGCAGTAATGATTTCTTCATCTGAAGCCTCAGGTTTCCCGTAACGAATATTATCTTTTACTGATCCATCGAATAACCAAGTATCTTGTAGAACCATTCCAAAGCTTTTTCGTAAACTATCTCGCGTATACCTAGTACTGTCTTTTCCATCTATTTCTATCGTGCCTTCATCTAATTCATAAAATCTCATCAGTAAGTTGATCAATGTAGATTTCCCTGCACCAGTTTGCCCAACGATTGCAACAGTTTCTCCTGCTTCAACTGATATTGAAAGATTCTTGATCAAGTCAATATTCGGATCATAACTGAAAGAAACATTCTTGAATTCTACCTTTCCTTGTGGATTCTCCATTACGACTGCCTCTTTTGTATCAGGCACTTCATTTGGTGTATCAATAATTTTATATATTCTGTTCAACCCAGCAATAGCTGTCTGGACTTGTGTCATGATTCCAGAAATTTCTATAAATGGTTTTGAGAATTGAGAAGAATAAATAACAAAACTTGAAATTGTTCCAATAGTTACTGCTCCTACATTATTAATCACTAATAAACCACCGATGACTCCAATCATAAGGTACGCAACATGATCGATAAATCGACTAGCAGGATTCGTAATTGAAGATGCAAACTGCGCTTTTTGTCCCCAATTATATAATTCCAAATTCATTTCCTGAAATGTTTCTTCCATTTTTTCCTCATAATTAAATGCCTTAACAACTTTTTGTCCTGTAATCATCTCAGAAGCATATCCCGAAAGATTTCCTAGAACATTTTGCTGCTGGGAAAAATATTTTTGCGAATGCTTTGCTACCAGCCATCCAACCAGAAAAAATAGTGGTGTAACAGATAGAACCACCAGAGTAAGCACCGGACTTAAGTAAAGCATAAATCCTAAAGCAGATAAGATAATAATAATTCCTGTAAATAAGTTGCTGAGTATCAATACTAATGCTTCTGATAAACTCTCTAAGTCATTCGTAAACCGACTTACTACATTTCCATGAACCGTTTGATCAAAAAAGCTAAGCGGTAGCTGATTCAACTTTTTAAACGTATCCATACGCAAGTCTCTAACAACCTTAAAAGAAACTTGATTTGCAAGAACACGTACTAGCCATTGAGACAATAAAGTAATGAGATATGCCGTTCCTAACCATAATAATATTCTAGTCAGTATGTCGAAGTTTACTTCTCCAGCTCCTACTAAAGTATCTATACCAGTTCCAATCAAGTAAGTTGATAGAACCGTACCCACTCCAGAGACAACTCCAAAGAATAAAGCAGCAATAGCAGTTAATTTATATTTTTTTAAATACCTCAATAATCGATTCAAATCTGAAGGTCGTATCGTTTTATTCTTCATTCTTTTTCCTCCTTCAGTATGATCGATTCTGGATCAGTTTGTGATTGATAAATCTTCTGATAAGTTTCTGATTGCTGTAATAGCGATTCATGCGTTCCACTGCTTTCGATTGCCCCATTATTCATTACTAATATTTGGTCTGCAGTTTGAATTGAACTGATCCTTTGAGAAACAATGATAATGCTGGCATTTTTGATTTCTTTCAAGGCTCGTCTTAATTTATAATCTGTTTCATAATCCAAGGCACTCAATGAATCATCTAGAATAATGATTTTAGGCTTAGATACCAGTGCTCTTGCAATCGTCAATCGCTGTTGTTGACCGCCAGAGAAATTTTTTCCATTTTCTGAAACAGCTGAATGGATTCCTAACGGCAGCTCTCTTACAAAGCTATCCATTTGTGCTATTCTTAAAGCTGCATATAATTCTTCTTCAGTAGCTGATTCTTTGCCCCATCTTAAATTTTCTGCAATTGTTCCTCTAAAAAGAACGTTTTTCTGCGGAACATATCCTATTAAGTTTCGCAATTTTTTTAGTCCATACTCCGTTACTTGCTGATTAAAAACCAATACTTCCCCTTCTGTTACATCATAGAATCTTGGTATGAGTTGAACCAAAGAACTCTTACCGCTACCAGTAGGTCCTGTAATTCCAGTAACACTTCCGACCGGCACAGAAAAATTTATCGTGTCCAGAGCTTTAACACCTTTCTTACCGTAATCAAAAGATACATGATTAAATCGTATAGCTGATTTTGCTTGAAATCCAGCCGAAACTTCTATTTGCTTAGAGTCAGATTGATTATTGATAGCTACAGTTGTATCCAGCACTTCATTAATCCTCGAAGCAGAAGCCTGTGACTTCGTAAAGATTACAACTAAATTGGCAACCACAATTAAAGCTAAAAGCATTTGATTCATATAGTTAATCAGTGCCAGAACTTCTCCCTGAAACAAATCACCATTATTTGTTTGTACGGCACCAATATAGAGAATAATCATAATCCCTATATTCATGACTAACGTTGTACTCGGTGTCATTAAAGCTGATAAGTTATTAACGATAATATTAGCTCTTGATAGCTGTTCACTATTTTCTTTAGATCGATTTAATTCATGTCCTTTCCTTGCAAAAGCTCTAATAACTCTGACACCGCTCATATTTTCACTTACTGTTTGTGCCATAGCATCTAACCGTACCTGTACCTTTTTGTATAGGGGAATTGTAATCCACATAATAAATCCTAACATCACGGCAAACACCGGAAGCAGCACAGCAAAAACCAAAGATAATCTCGGACTTATATAGAGAGCCATAATAATTGATCCAATACTAAGAAAAGGGGCACGTATAACTAATCTTATAAGCATTGCTAAAGCAAGCTGCATTTGATTAACATCATTTGTTACCCTTGTAATCAAGGTAGCAGTCCCGAATTCATCTAATTCTTTATGAGAAAATGTATTGATTTTCTTCGTCATAATATTTCTTAATTCTGTTCCATATCCCTGTGAAGCAATGGACGAGAAATACTGACAGATCATTGCAAAAGCAAAACCAACAGTCGATAATACCAGCATCATGCCGCCCATCTGCAACACATATCTTGTATCCCCTTGATTAATTCCTCGGTCAATCAACCTCGCTAAGAAAATCGGTAAAAATAATTCGAAAACGGCTTCCATTAATTTTGATATAGCCCCTATATAAGCATATATTTGATTCTTTTTAGCATATTTTAATAATCTTATCAACTGCTCGACTCCTTATCATCCCTTACTTTTAATTCCATTATTTAGTTTATCCTATGGTTCTAGGACTAACAAATACTTAAATAATTTATATACATATATAAATTATTATAGTAAAGCGGCTTCTATATTATTTTAGTGATTCAATTGAATTTGCGAAATCTTCTATAAATTCTAGTGTCAAAGCAGAATATTGACGGTCAGATTTCCATATCACTGCCATTTGTGTATTTAACTCTTTAGTATCAATCGCTTTATGCTGGAGTGTCTTTCTATCATACACAGATAAAGCAGATAATGGCACAATTCCAATACCCAATCCTGCTTTAGTCCAGTTTAATGTTGTACGAGCATCATCATTTCTGCATCTAATATTCGGTATGATCTGCTCTGTTTCAAAAACAGAATGAAGTAACGCATTAAACCTTCTATAAATTATCAAAGGCTCTTTTTCTAATTCCTTTAAACTGATTGTATCTTTATTTTTTCCAATAACTTTTCCTCTAGGGAAAACCGCAACAATAGGTTCTACTTTTGCATACCGTACAGCTAATCCACTTTTTCTAAATGGAGTTCTCACAATACCCACGTCAATAATCCCCTTGTCTAACATTTCAATCACTTCGTAACTATTTCCTTCGTGGATATCAAATTGTATATTCGGATATCGGTTAGCAAACTTTTCTATAGAAGCATCAGGAATAATAGTACTTGATGAGGAAACCGTTCCAATAGAAAGGGTTCCTGCGTTTCCTTTTTTGTATAATTCCAGCTCTCTTGTTGTAGATGTGGTCAAAGAAAAAATCTGCTCTGCTCGTGCTTTAAGTAATTTTCCTGCTGGAGTTAAAGTAATATTTCTTGAGCCTCTTTTCATTAACTGAACTCCTAATTCTTCTTCCAGCGATTTCAATTGATAGCTCAAAGGTGGCTGGGCAATATGCAGCTTTTTGGCAGCAGCTGTTATCTGACCCTCTTCAACGATTGTCAAAAAATATCTTAATTGTTTTAAATTCAAAGTAATCTCTCCATCCTTAGCTTAACCATACAATTATATTTATAGTACGGTTTCTATTATACAGTTTTTTTATATATAAACCGGCTATTATCTTCCACAAGCAGAATAGTTTGCAAATTACAAAATAGAATATAAGATGGATTTAGAGATTAGAATTAATCAACTATAACTTATAGGAGGAATGAATATGGTTGAAACAAATGCCCCTTTCCCACTAACGAATAAAGTTACCGCAAAGCTTGGTACGACAGATTATGAAGTTAAAAATGGTACAAAAGAGGATGTACAGCAAATCTTAATTGAAGAAGAAAATATTGTTTTCTATATTTTCCCTAACCAGATTTTCTTATATTCGCATCCTATCTCAACTGGTAGAGAATGGCATTCAAATGGTCCGATCTCCGTCAATGATGATGGTATGGTGGTTATTGAATTAGTATAACTATAAAAGTAAAACCCTATGTTTGAAGAGGACGGGACAAAAGTCTCCGTTGAGCCAGAATTTGAAGTATAGAACAATTAAAAAACCCCGTCAAATCAAGAAAATTCAATCCTTGATTTGACGGGGTTTTACTTTTTAACTGGTTTTGTCCCATCCACTTTTCTCTTAAATGGCTATTTCCTTTTGATCTAACTGCCTTTTAATTAATCAACAAATGTACTGATTGCAAATTTTATTACTATTCCTGATAAATTTTGCTGCCTAAGACTGAAATTCTTCAGAAATCACTATTACCTTATTTACATCTATTAGCATGCATCAAAATATTTTTACAAGAACTGTATTATTTTTACATTTGTCATGAGCTTATATCATAAAAAATCTATATTATTTAATTAACTCTCTCTTTAGTTAGGTTATAAAATTGATTCCTTCAGACTAATAATACCTTCCGTTCTTCGAGAACATTGCAAAATTATTCAATACTTCTGGTCTTCCAAAATATTATTTCTATAATGTCTACTCTGATATTTATTGATTCTTCTGATTAATTCTGATTCTTTTTTAGTCGATAAAGTAATCAATTTCACCCCATACTTGATATACCTATCTTCTTCTTTAAAAGAATTTCTTACAATATAGCCTTCTAGTTCAAATTTTTCGCCTTCTAATTCAAACCTAAATGTATATTTATTGTATTTTGATATTGGAAATTTCTTTCGACTCATGAAAGATAAACCATTTCCACTTATGTTGATTAATATGATATTATATGTAGATTTTTTATTGGCATAATTAATCATAGTTGCCTGTTCAAAACCCTTTATTCTAACTCTGAATAGTCTTCTCCTGTTCAGCATCCAATTAGACCTCTTTCCCATAACTAATATTTAAAGCTTGACCATCTTCTTTTCTCTATTGATATAGGTACGTATTTATTATCTAGTTAATTTTTTCAATTCTATTTTAACATAAAACTATCAAAGTAAAGTAGGTCTAAAGAAGATTAATCTTTCTTGATTTCAAAAAAGAGGACGGGACAAAAGTCTCCGTTAAGCCAGAATTTGAAGTATAGAACAATTAAAAAACCCCGTCAAATCAAGAAAATTCAATCCTTGATTTGACGGGGTTTTACTTTTTAACTAGTTTTGTCCCATCCACTTTCTTAAAGTTTATTTACCTCACCAGAGGGAATCGAACCCCCAGCTTGAGAACCGGAATCTCAGGTGTTATCCATTACACCATGGTGAGTTGACAACTCTGTAATTTTACTTTATTTTATCTGTTTTTACAAGGTCATATCCTGATTCATGAGAATCAGGGTATCCTTACTACTTAAGCATGCTGCTGTTTTAATTCTTCAGCCATCTGATTTAGTTTGCGTAATCGATGATTGACGCCTGATTTAGAAACGCCTCCGTTTGGCACAAGTTCTCCCAGCTCTTTTAAACTGATATCCGGGTATTCCACTCTTAATAAGGCGATTTCTTGTAATTTATCAGGGATAGAATTAAGACCAATCATTCGGTCAATAAATTTGATATTCTCAATTTGTCTACCAGCTGCATCAATTGTCTTATTCATATTCGCATTCTCACAGTTCACAAGACGGTTGACCGAATTTCGCATATCTCTTACAATTCGCACATCTTCAAACTTGAACATACTTCCAGTAGCGCCGATTAGGGCTAGAAAGTTTGCTATTTTTTCTGATTCTTTCAAATAAACGATGTAGCCATTTCTTCTTTCATGGGTACGACCATTCAACTCAAACTCTTGCATCATCTGACAAATATCTTCATTATGCTCTTCATAACTAGAATGGATTTCCAGATGATATCTACTTGTTCCAGGACTATTGACAGATCCTCCAGCCAGAAATGCCCCTCTAAGGTAAGATTTCGCTTTTTGTCTGCTATTTAAGATTTCTTTGGGAATATGACCATGGTATAACATCCCATCCATTATACCAAGTTCTGATAAAATAAGTTTACTTCCACTTTTCAGCCGGACAATGTACACATTATTTTTCTTTAGTTTCATTTTTTTCCGAACTAAAAGTTCTGATTCTACATCAAAATTATCTTTAATCAAAGAATAGATTCTTCTTGCAATCGCTGCATTCTCAGTTTGTACATTAAGTAAAAACTCTTTATTAACTATACTCAACGTTCCATTCATTCTAATTAAAGCTGCAAGTTCTGCCTTGGCATGTTCAGGATGGACTTCTAACATCGTCAGTTCTTTTTTTACATCCGCTGCAAATGACATCTTGTTTCCCCCTTTCTTTTAAAAGTACTTCTTATCAAAAGTTTTTAAAAGCGCGTTGAGAATTGAAAGCAGTTCTGAAAATTTCTTCAGCCACTTTTTCACCGTTATGGTATACACCATGATTTCTCATTTCAAGAAAGTCATCTGATATGATATGAGGTACTGCTCCCTTCAAACCTTTGAAATCATGTTCCACCTGGAGCAGGTTTTCAGTAGATTGTTCTTCTTCTACATACTCATCAGGAACTTTCCCAATATTCGCTAGTGCAATATCAATAAATTTTTCACCTAAATGTCGGTGCAGAACTTCGATATGATCAGCATCTGACATACCTTCAGTTTCTCCTAATTGAGTCATTATATTACAGATATACACAACATTTGCTTCAGTATTCATGACTGCCTTTCCTATGTCTGGAATCATTAAATTCGGTAAGATACTTGTGTATAGACTTCCAGGACCTAAAACAACCATATCTGCATCCATGATTGCTGAAACGACTTTTCTGCTTGCTTTGATTGGATGAGGTTCTCCTACACAGGACAAGGCAACGTAATCGATCATTTTTCCAGATTGAGCGATGTGTGATTCTCCTTTTGCAGTCGTTCCATCCATATACCGTGCATTTAAAACAAGTGGTTCTTCAGCAGCCGGATAGACATGACCTTTGACTTGCATCATTTTTGCTAGAATCTGGATAGCTTCGTAAATATTCCCTTTCATATCTGCTGTTGCTGAAATAATCAGATTACCGATTGAGTGCCCCGATAACGACTGATCCTCAGATTGAAAACGATATTGAAAAATATCTTTGTGTATTTGCGGGATCTCAGATAATGCAATCAAGACATTTCTTAAGTCACCTGGAGGAACAGCATTGAGGCTTTCACGTAAGGCACCACTACTTCCTCCATCATCTGCTACGGTTACGACTGCAGTGACATCCGCATCTTTCTCTTTTAAGCTTTTTAATATAACTGGAAGTCCGGTACCACCGCCGATCACGACGATTTTAGGACGTCTTTTCTTTAATCTCGTTTTCATCATGATCTCACGGTTGACTCCTTTGTTTTATCTTTGTCACGATGAGTAATATTAACTAAATACCCATCAGCTTCTATTTTGTGACCTAATCGTTCGGCTAAGGCTACAGAACGATGCTTACCACCAGTACAGCCAATTGCAATTGTTATATTGCTTTTTCCTTCTCTTTTATAACCTGGAAGAGAATAATCTAATAACTCAGCAAATTTTTTATAAAAAGGTTCTGTTTCAGGTTGCTGCATAACATAGTCATATACTTTCTTGTCTAAACCAGTTTGAGGTCTTAATTCTTCGATATAATGAGGGTTTGGCAGGAATCTCACGTCCATCACAATATCTGCATCTATCGGCAAGCCATATTTAAACCCAAATGAGACCATTTCCACGCGAAACATTTCTTTTTCTTTTGCTTTAAAATTTTCAATCAATTTTTCTCTTAATTGTCTTGGAGTCAGGTTAGTCGTATCAATAACGACCTGAGCTCGAGTTTTGATATCTTCAAGTAATTCTTTCTCTTTTCTTATTCCATCTATCGTGCGTCCGTTTGTAGCTAAAGGATGTGAACGACGTGTTTCTTTATAACGAGAAACTAGCTCTTTTTCAGTAGCTTCTAAATACAAAATACGCGTGGTAATATGTGGACTATTTTCAACTTTTAAAATTGTTTCTCTCATTTGTTCAAAGAAATCACGCATTCTAAGGTCCATTACTAAAGCAATTTTTGAAAAATGTCCAGATTCTCTGACTAGGTCCCAAAATGTTGGAAGTAAATTTGGCGGCATATTATCAACACAATAGTATCCCATATCTTCAAAACTCTGCATGGCAACTGTTTTACCAGCACCACTCATACCTGTAATGATAACAAGTTCTATATTTTCTCCCACAACTCAGCACTCCTTTTCAAACTATTACCCGCACTAATCTGACAGCTCATTCTGTCCATTCCATGTATTATAACATTCCGGGCGTGTCATGTATAGAGTATCTATAACTAATTTTAAAAAATTACATCAGAATTAACTATTTTTGTCTTTTGATGAATTAGATAGATTTAATCATTTTAAAAGAACAATCAAGCTGAAAATTCTCAGTCATGATTGTTCTTTTAAATTTCTATTATATTAGTGGTTTAAAAGTTGAATTTTATCCATGTAACTATTTCCTGAAAACAGATCAATATTTTTGAGTCACATAATCCACATCTTAATCAAAATTAATTAAATTCCTAATCCTTTTTTAGAGTATTTGTCCCTGTAACTTGATACATTCCACATTTTTGTGTTTTCCCTGTTATCAGCAAAGCAATTCCAGCTATTCCCAGCATTTTGCCCAATCCTTTTGTAAAAAAGAATAAAGGCGCTAAAGCAGCTCCAAAAATAATTCGTAAAATACTATCTAATTCTCCAACATTTTTATCCATATTATCGGCACCCTTTCTCTTAATATATTGTTTACTTATTATAAGAAACATTTGTACATAGCTAAAGAAAAACACCTTAATAAATTTCTGTTTTAAATGTAAAAATCTTAAATAATCAAAAAAACGAGGCTGGGACAAAAGTCTCTGAAAGTCTTTAAATATAGAGAACCCCTGAGAAAATTGTAGAATACAATTCTCTCAGGGGTTCTACTTACTGAATGATTCTATTTTTTCTTTCTTTTATTATATTTTCGTAGGTTATTAGCCATGAAGATCAGATTCGTTTCATTTTCTACATTCGATTTTCCACGAACTGAAAATCGAGTGAACCTCAAATTGGCCTTCACCTGTCCGAAAGTTGGTTCTACATCAATTTTACGTTTACCATAAAATTGAGTCCCTTCTTCTGACGAAAGCTTTTCTCTAATATTTAGTTTTTGTTCTTCGTACTCATAGTTAATGGAAAATGATTTTCTCCCATTTTTGTAACTTGGATCCGTCGATTGGTAAATATGAGACAATCTTACAAATCCAGAATCTGTTTTTTGCCTACTAACATAACCGTACGCATAGATAGTCCCATCAGGATGTGTATAGGTATTTTGATCTTCATCGTGAATCCAATTCTCTCTATTTCTATCCGAAAGTCTGTATTTCTTTTTCTGTTCCTTTTCGTACATGCCGTATTTAACCAAGCCAGTCCATCCGGACCGTTCTAAATATTTTAAATTTTCTTGGCTACCATATCCTGCATCTGCCACAATATAAGTGGACGGTTGAATGGGTTTAGGAAGCGAATGCAAAAACGGGATAAGGGTTCTTGTATCCGTTGGATTAGGATAGACTTGTGTATGCAAAACAAACTGGTTTTCCGTTGCGATTTGGATATTATAGCCTGGCTTTAATTGGCCGTTTCTCATATGATCGTCTTTCATACGCATGAAAGTAGCCGTTTTGTCTGTCTTAGAGAAGCTATTTCGACCGTCAAATGTGCTGTAGTAATCTTCATATTTCTGTTCTCTAGGTATAAAGTCCTTTTTCAATCTATTTCTATGTTTTTTCAAGGAACGACGCTTTTTCTTCTTTTTCTTAAGTACTTCTTTTTCGTTTTCCTGATTAATTTCTGTTTCAATCTTTTCCAGCTCTTTTTGAAGAAGTTCATATAGTTCCTCAATTTCTTTTTTAGTAAACTCCTGATTTTGATCTCTTTCGACCGCTTGATCGATGAGTGGGGCGATCTCTTCTTCATAGTAGTGAATTTCTTTTTCTTTTAAAGTAGAGTAGAATTGATCCGTGGCTTTCTTCCAAACAAAGGTATATTTATTGGCGTCTGCTTCGAACTTCGTACCATCTATAAATAGCGCTTTTCCTTCAATCAGTTTTTCTTCTTTTAAACGAAGAGAAAACGTGCAATAGAGATCTTGTAAAATAGCCTTAGTCACTTCTGACACTCTGAATCGATTAATTGTACGATAAGACACTAACGTTTGACCTGTTAACCATTGCATCGCTATATTTTCTTGCATCATTTTCTCGATTTTCCGACCGGAAAAAATCCCTTCTGAATAGGCAAATAGTAGCGCTTTGAGTAAAACTTTCGGGTGATAAGCCGGGCGACCAAAGTCGTTTTCAATTAAGTGATATTGCGAGTCATCTAAATCTTCCACAACTTGATGAATAGAGTAGACGATATGATTTTCTGGTAAGTAACAGTTCATTTCTAATGGCAAGGTTGTTTGGTTCATGGTATATTGAGTATACATAAGGAGCACCCTTTCTATGATGTTTTTGTGGTGATTATATTATACCAAAGCCGTGCTCCTTTTGCTTACATAAACAAATAAGATCCACTGAAATCTCAAGTAGATTTTCAGCGGATCTTATTTGTTTGTTAAGACTTTTGTCCCATCCTCGTTTTTATTTAGCTAAAATTCAAATTGAATATAGCCTATGTTAGTTTTGTTCTACAATTTTTTGTATCGCTTGTTCAAAGGCCGCCAGTTTTTCTTCTACAGCTACACCCGAATCATCAAAAGCTGCAATGTAAAACTTGATTTTAGGCTCTGTTCCGGACGGACGTGCAGCTATCCAACTAGAATCTACTAGACGATATTTTAATACATCTGCTGAAGGCATATCAATTGTTTCTTCATTTCCATCCTGGTCTATACGTTTACCAGTCTTAAAGTCTTCAATTTCTTTAATTTTGATTTCACCAAAGCTTTTTGGTGAATTACTTCTTAAACTATCCATTAAATCATTTATTTTTTGTGCGCCTTGGATTCCATCCATCTTGATTGAAATAGTCTTTTCTTTGTAATGACCATATTCATGATAGAGATCCTGTAGAGCATCAAAACAACTATAATTTCTCTCTTTATGATATGCAGCCATTTCAGCACTCATGATTAATGCCTGAATCGCATCTTTATCACGTACAAAAGGTTGCACAAGATAGCCGTAACTTTCTTCGAATCCAAACATAAAGGTATGAGAATAATCTTGTTCGTACTCTTTGATCTTTTCAGCGATAAATTTAAATCCAGTTAATACATCTATTGTTTCTACTCCGCTTTTCTCAGCAATAGCTTTTGGTAAATCACTTGATACGATCGATTTGATTATAACACTATTTTTAGGTAAAATTCCCGTTTCATGGTGAGCTCTTAATATATAATCTAGCATTAGACTAGCAATTTGATTCCCTGTTAACACCTCATAATGACCTGCTGCAGTTCTTACAGCCATGCCTAAACGATCCGCATCTGGATCAGTGGCAATCAGAATGTCAGCATCTATTTTGCATCCAAGTTCGATTGCTTTTTCAAATGCTGCCGGATCTTCAGGATTAGGAGACTTAACAGTTGAAAATTCTGGATCCGGTTCTGCTTGATCAGCTACCAGTTCGATATTGCGGAAACCAGCTTGTTTCAAAGCTTTTACTCCTATCATCTTACCAGTTCCATGTAAAGGTGTGAATACTATGGTTAAATCATTCGCCACTCTGTCGATCATCTCAGGATTAATCGTTACTCTTTCCATTGCATCCAAATATGCTTTGTCAACATTCTCACCAATGATTTCTAAGAGGCCATTTTCTTTGATTTCAGACTCTTCAGCAACTGCAATCGAAAGGACATCTTCTACGCTTCTCACATATCCAGTTAATTCATCGGCTTCTTTAGGAGGTAGTTGTCCACCATCTTCACCATATACTTTGTATCCATTATATTCAGGTGGATTATGGCTAGCTGTTATCATAATACCTGCTGCAGCTTGAAGATGACGTACTGCAAAAGAAAGTTCTGGCGTTGGACGTAAACTTTCAAATACATAAGATTTTATTCCATGCGCACCTAAAGTTCTAGCTGACTCAATAGCGAATTCTTTAGACATATGACGAGAATCGTAAGCTATTACTACTCCACTTTTCTTAGCTTGCTCACCTTGTTCTTCCTCAATAAATAAGGCAAGACCTTCAGTTGCTTGACGCACAGTATAAATATTCATTCGATTAATACCTGCACCAATAATACCTCTCATGCCCGCTGTACCAAATTCAAGCGGCGCATAAAATGCATCCTCTAATGTAGATTCATCCTGTTCAATATTTTCTAAATCTTTTAACATATCCGTATCCAATTTAGAATAATTTTTCCATGTATTATAGGTTTCCTGCCAACTCATATATATAACCTCTCTTTTAAGTAATTTTATTTTGATATTGATTTAATTGTACCATTTTTGCTTTGATTATGCATGAACTTGACATAAAGGGCTTACATGACAACTACTATTATACGCACTTGTTGACTATTTAACAATATAAAAAAGCACAGTTCTAAGATTCCTCATAAACCTTAGATATTATCTAAAGCTATTAAGTCAATTCTTAAAACTATACTTTTTTATCTGTTATACAAAACAAATCTTACTGCTTATCAATAATGGTCAAACACTTTGTTTTTCCAATTTTTCTTTCAACTCTTCAACATATTGGTAAGCAGCATTACCAGCAACAGAACCATCCCCAACAGCTGTGGCTACTTGACGCAATACTGTTTTGCGCACATCTCCAACAGCAAATATACCAGGGACTTTTGTTTCCATATTTTCATCTGTTTCAATCCAGCCTTCTTCATCAGTAACACCTAAAGAACGGAACTGATCAGAATTAGGTAACAAACCAATATAAATAAAAGTTCCTTCTGCTTCTAAAGTTGAAGTTTCACCTGTTTTGATATTTTTGATGCGTACAGCATTAACCGCATTTTCGCCTTCGATTTCTTCAACGACAGAATTCCATATAAATTCGATTTTATCATTTTTGAATGCTCTGTCTTGAAGGATTTTTTGAGCACGAAGAGCGTCTCTTCTGTGGACGATTGTGACTTTACTGGCGAATTGAGTCAAATAAGTTCCTTCTTCAACAGCAGAGTCTCCTCCACCAACTACGATAATGTGCTTTTGCTTGAAGAAAGCTCCGTCACAGACGGCACAATAAGATACGCCTCTACCATTGAATTCTGCTTCTCCGGTAACTCCAAGTTTCTTATGCTCAGCACCAGTTGCTATAATGATGGAGCGCGTACGGAATGTTTTATTAGAAGTTACAATTTCTTTGTATTCTTCACCGTTAATAATTTCCTGTACATCTCCATATGCATATTCAGCACCAAATTGCTGTGCGCCTTCAAACATTTTAGTTGAAAGATCTGGACCAAGGATACTATTAAATCCAGAATAATTTTCAATTTCAGCGGTATTATTCATTTGTCCGCCTGGAAGACCTCTCTCGAGCATCAATGTGGCTAAGTTAGAACGAGAGGCATAAAGTCCAGCTGTTAATCCACCAGGACCTGCACCAATTACGATTACATCATATATTTTATCAATGACTTCCATGAAATAACTCCTTTCACCTGTTTCTTTTTCTATTATAGTAGAAATGATAGTCATTACGCTACTAATTTTTCTTACTTTTAGTAAGTTTTAATGTTTACAATCCTATTCACTTTGATTGCAATTCAATTATTTTTTTCATTTCTAAGGCTTCTGATTGATAAAGTCCTGATCGATTTAATTCAATATACTGTTCTAGTAGTAATAATGCTTTTTCATAATCTTTCAGATGCAGATAATTTGTTGCTTGAAAAAAATAGACTTCAGGATGCTTTTCTGATATTTTTTCAAAAATCGAATCAAACAATTCAATAGATTTTTGAAATTCAAAAGAATGCTGATGAATCAATGCAAGCTGAATGTGACCAAATAATTTTTCTTCTTCATTTTTTGCTAAAGTAATTCCTATTTTAAAATGGTGCTTTGCTCTTTCAAAATTTGATTTTTCATAAGCTATCATCGCTCGTCCATAATAAGTTTTTGCACTGGGGATGAGCGAAATGACTTGATGATTATCTGATCTTTCCATAACTTTACTTCTCCTCTTACCATTAAAACAACTCGTTCAACCTTTTGCAAGTAACTATTGCCAAATTCAATTACATTAGAATGGATTATACCTTCATTTTGTGGACCTGCGCAACTTTTGATCTTTACTTGAATAAACCTTCTGTATGGTCAAATCGAGTTGGATCTTCCTGTATTATTCTCCCATTTCCTATTACACAGGTTGACTCTAAAGACTGTAATCTAGTAAATAAATCAGAAGTTGCTTGAATATCTTTGAGTGTAGTAGTTAAAATTTCGTTCCTTCTCTGCTTCCGCTTAGCTTCACTAATATTCTGGAAGTGATTCGCATCTGAAGCATTTCCTTTCATTCGAGCATTCATTGGTCTGTCCATCTTGGCTATAGTCCCAATAATGAATCGCTCAAGTGCTAAATCACTCAATTCTAAATTCTGAATAAATTCACTCACATTATTATAGGTATTCAACGTACTAGAAATGTTGGGATCACGGTAGGAATAAAAAACTATATTGCCACTTGTAGCTAATGACATTCCTCCTCCATAGGCTCCACCGACTACACGCAGTTTTTCCCATAGATATTCCAAGTTCAATATACTATTTGTCACTAACAAATACCCGCTTACTTCTTCACCGATCAACTTCAAGTTTGATCCTTTCGAAACGTAAACAACAGAATTACTATTTGTAAATGCTTCTTCAACGACTTCAGGATTAAATATATTCGTTGCTTTTTTCTGCTCAGTTATTGGATACTCTACAATCAATATTTCTTTTTTAAATCTTTTAAATAATTCTTTTTCTCCTGTAAAGCTTACTGTCAGCTCTCTTCTAGTGAAAACTTGATACGCAATATTTTGCATTTTTTCAACTAAACTCTCATACTGTTCATCAAAATTTTCTTCTAAATGGGTCAAGAAACGATAAAAACTGATTCCTTCCAGCTGCTCAGTTATATGCCCGGAAACGGTAGAGTGACTATTTACACGCATCATACCAGCCACATGTCCACTATTTTCTAAAAATTGTTTAATGGAAGAACTTAAACGGCCAAGCGTTTCTCTTACCTTGCTTTTATCATCAAAAATTGTTTCAGTCATAATATGGTTAACTAATCTTAGAGATTCAGCAACTGAAGACTCTCTGGTTCTTACTCCTACTTTCACTTTGTGCACAGCTGTATTGACATCAGGAGTGTATACTTGATTAGAGATAGAAATTTTCCCTACTTTAATAGCAATCTCCTGTGATAATTGTTCACTAGTATACTTAGAAGTACCAAGTTCTTTTAGAAGTGTTGTAAACAACCTATAATAAGGTAATTCTTTGTCACTTGCAGAAGAGACATCAAAATATAAATTGTAGTATGCTAATTTGTTTGTATCTAATTCATGATACAAAAATTCTATATCATCTTCAATTTCCTTTTCTACAGGCAGCTCAATTGGCTCCTTATCTATATCTGCAAGATCCAAATTGGGCAATGTACGCTTATTTTCTTCAGAATCGATCATAGTTTGAAAAGCAACCAGTTTTTCATTTTCTAGAATTAATTCTGCTTTATCATCTTCAGACAAAGCGGCTTTAAGCTCAGTTAATTTATTTTGTTCTTCTTTGTATTCTTTCTTTTCAATTTCAGTTGAAGGTATACCAACAGCAATTGTTTTATTTTTATTATTTAATAGATATTTCTCAATTAAATTTTCAAAATAATTTTTGTCTATATTCGACTTAATGATACGGAAACTCTCATCATATTTAAACGTAGGGAAAACCGGTCTATCGGCTACCCAAGCTTCAGTCGCATTGATACCATAATATAAACCTTCTGGAGAAGAACCGAAATCTCCTTCTCGCAATTGAAATTCTACTGATGCAATCGCTGCTTGAACCGTCGCTTCATCAATTCCTTCATTTACCAATTGTTCTAATATTGAAAAGACTTCACTTATAAATAAGTCTTTTTGTTCTTCATCAGTCTGACTGACACCGATATTGAATGATGGCATAGTCGAAGATGTATCAAACCATCCAAAAACATTTTTCCCGATTCCTTCTTTGAGCAACCGATTTTTTAATGGTGCATCATTGCCACGCAATAAAATCTCATCAAGAATTTCAAATGCAAGCAATAATTCATGCTTATTCTCTATTGAAAACTTAGTCCCGTAACCAAGGTAAGCTTGTTTCTCTTTACTTTCATTTTCAGCAATCGGGAATTCGATTATTGTCTCCGTTAGAGAAGGCTCACCTTTAAGATCAATCAGCTTATCAGAAATATCTTGATAACTGAATTCATTTAAATATTCAGCTAGATGGTCTAGCTGTTTTTCAATATTCATTTCTCCGTATAAATAAATGAAGCTGTTGGAAGGATGGTAATAAGTTTGATGTGCTTCAACAAGTTGTTCCCACGTCAAATCTAAAATAGATATTGGCGTTCCTCCTGAATTCGTAGCATAAGGAGTATTTGGGTATAACGCTGCTTCAAGGCCTTGTATAAATCGTCTTTGAGAAGAAGATTGTGCTCCTTTCATTTCATTGAAGACAATTCCCTCGAATCCATATTGGTCTTCTTTTACATTATATTTTAGATTCCATCCTTCTTGCTGGAATATCTGTTTGTTATTTACAACGTTAGGGAAAAACACAGCATCTAAATATACATCCATGAGATTTGAAAAATCTACTTCATTCATGCTTGCAACTGGATAAATCGTTTTTTCACTAAATGTCATCGCATTTAAAAAGGTTTGTAAAGACCCTTTCAATAATTCTACAAACGGATCTTTCAGAGGATATTTTCTTGACCCATTTAATACAGCATGTTCAAGAATGTGAAATATTCCACTGTTATCCTTAGAAGGTGTTCTAAATCCAATTGAAAACACTTTTTCTTCGTTGGGATTTTCTACATATACAATCGTTGCGCCTGTATTTTCATGTTTTAATTGATAGACTGTTCCTTTTACTTCTGGGATTTTTTCTAAATGTGTAACAATAAATCCATTATATCGTTGATTTAATTCCATTATTTGCCTCCGCTTTATAAGTCTTCATTTATACAATACTTACATTATAACAGATGATATTACGATTTTTATTAAGTAAATTAAAATAAGAAAGCACCGCCAGCTTTTTACAAGCTGGCAGTGCTTAATAAAAATTATTTAGATTGTTTATCTTCTAATTCATGAGATTCTGCATCCATTTTAGTTTTTGCTCCACCATTTTCAAGTTCTTTAGCCAGTTCGATGACATAATTTTTAAGTTCATCTTTAACTTGAGGATGAGTTAAACCGTACTGGATCGTTGTTTTCAAGAAACCAAATTTGTCTCCAACATCGAAGCGATCACCCTTGAATTCTTTAGCAAAAACACGTTGTGTTTTGTTCAATGCATCAATTGCATCTGTTAACTGAATCTCGCCACCGACACCCGGTGCTTGTTTTTCTAAAAGATCAAATATCTGAGGAGTTAGCAAATATCTACCAATTATAGCTAAATCACTCGGAGCATCCTCAGGAGCGGGTTTTTCTACGAATTTACGAACATTATATAATCCTTCTTCTGCTTCTGCCTCAGGATCAATAATTCCATAACTAGAAGTTTCTTCATGAGGAACTCTCATAACTGCAATATTAGAAGCGTGCGTTTTTTCATATCCTTCAATCAACTGTTTAGTCAAAGGTACTTCATCTGCCGTAATATCATCGCCTAGCATTACAACGAATGGTTCATCGCCAACAAATGCTTTAGCTTGCAAAACAGCATGTCCTAATCCTAAAGGATAGGCTTGTCTAGCAAAATATAAATTCAAGCCTGTCGTTTCTTCAACTAATTTAAGTAATTCATGCTTCCCTTTTGCTTTCAGATTTTCTTCAAGTTCCGGATTAGAGTCAAAATGATCTTCGATTGGACGTTTTAGCTTTCCTGTAATAATCAGGATGTCTTCGATTCCTGAAGCAATGGCTTCTTCTACGATAAACTGAATCGTTGGTTTATCTACAATTGGAATCATTTCTTTTGGCATAGCTTTTGTAGCTGGTAGGAAACGTGTTCCATATCCTGCCGCTGGAATAATCGCTTTTCTGACTTTTTTCATTTCTTTCTTCTCCTTTTTCATTCGAATCTCCTTCTGTTATCTTAATACGCAAAAAGTTTTCTTTCTGCGTTCAAGTAGAATACGGTGCTTTGATTTAAGTTCACATTCAGCCTGCTAAAAGCACGATCTCAACCATAACTGTTACTCTGATTTTCCTTCACGCTGCATTAATCCAAGTATAACATATTTTACTTCAGCGTCCTCATAAATCACTTTATAGATTGCATCTGTGATAGGCATATCTATATTAAACTCTTTGGATAATTCATATGCAGCTTTTGTAGTTGAGATTCCTTCTACAACCATTCCCATTTCATTCAAGATCGTATCAATTTCTTGACCCTTACCCAGTAAGTATCCAGCACGCCAGTTTCTGGAATGGGGACTTGTACAGGTAACGATCAAATCACCAACTCCACTCAAGCCCATGAAAGTCAGCGGATCAGCACCCATCGCGACACCCAGTCTTGTAATTTCAGCTAATCCTCTAGTAACCAGTGCAGCTTTAGCATTATCTCCAAATCCCATACCAGAAATTGCACCAGCTCCAACTGCAATAATATTTTTTAAAGCAGCACCGATTTCGACACCTAAAATATCATTATTCGTATATACTCTAAAATAATCATTTATAAACAGTGCTTGAACAAGTTTTGCACTTTCTTCATTCTCAGAAGCGGCTGTTATGGTTGTTAGATCATTTGCCATAACTTCTTCAGCATGACTTGGACCAGATAAGGCAACAATGGCAGACCTTTTTTCTAGGGGAATCTCCTCTTCTAAAATAGTTGAAATTCTTTTATGAGTTAGTTGCTCCAGTCCTTTGGCAGCATGAACGATTAACTTAGGTTCAGTGATAAACTCAGCAATTTGATGAGCTAAATTTCTAATCGCTTTTGTCGGGACTACGAAAACAATAACTTGAGCAGTTTCAACAGCTGCTTTAAGATTACTAGTTGCTTTAAGTCCATCCGGCAAAACTGAATCAGGCAGATAATTTTTGTTTGAATGACAGTGATTGATTTCATCTACTTGACTTTGATTGCGACTCCATAAATTTACTGAACATCCATTTTCATACAATACCTTTGAAAGAGCTGTCCCCCATGAGCCTGCTCCTAAAACAGCTACTTGTTTTTGCACTGACTAGACACCTCCTCGTACTGAATCTGTTTATCAATATTTTTTCCAATAATAACTTCAGATAATTCTTTCATAGTTTTTACTGTATAAGTAGGTTCGTAAGGCTCTATTTCCTTCAATGTTTTTTGGGACCATTCTACAAATACACTAGGTATTCCAGCATTAGTCGCAGATTCTATATCATGAGTATTATCCCCAATCATGATCGCTTGATTATGCGGTACATTCAATTCAGCTAATGCTCTATAGATTGGTTCCGGATGTGGTTTATAATGATTATAAGAATAAGATCCAATTACAACATTGAATAGATTTTCCAGCCCTAAAATCTTAATTCCACGCTCAATCATATCATTTTTTTTTGTTGAAACAATTGCCAGCTTTACAGCTTTTTCTTTCAACAGCATCAATTCTTTTTGCACACCTGTAAATAAAGTAATCATTTCATCATGTAATTCAGAATTTAACTGACGATATTTAGTAATGATTTCTTTTTTTCTATCAGGTACTAATGTGCCATATACTTCATCAAGTGAAGGACCGTTAAATTGACGAACTGATTCCATCGTATACTTTCCAGGAAAAAGTTCTTCTAGCACTGTGTAATGAGTACGATTGATCAACTCATTAGAATTGGCTAACGTTCCATCAAAATCAAATAAAGCTGCTGTATATTCCAAAACAATTTCCTTTCTCTATTTAAACATTCATTTTGTTTTTTTTGATTGATACTTTTTCTTCTTCTCAGCAAAAGTCTGCTCTGGAAGCATCCCTTCTGTATAGTAAGGAGGCGTTGGATACTGATAATTTCTTCTGTATATAATCCAAGCTATAGCTCCTAAAAATAAAATGACCGATAAGACTTGAGAAACACGGAACGGTCCAAAATAAAGGCTGTCTGTTCGCATACCTTCTACCCAGAATCTTCCTAATCCATACCATGCAACGTAGCCTAAAGCCACTTCACCTCGTCTTAATACTTTATCTTTACTACGCAGAACCATTAAGATTACAAATCCTACTACATTCCATAAAGATTCATATAAGAAGGTAGGATGATAGTAAGCACCATTAATATTCATTTGTTCAATAATAAAGTTCGGTAAAAACATCCGTTCTAGAAAGTTACGGCTGACTTCTCCACCATGAGCTTCTTGGTTAATAAAGTTCCCCCAGCGACCAATTGCCTGAGCTATCATGACATGTGGAGCTAATACATCTAATAATAACCAGACTGGAATCCCTCTTTTTTTAGTAAACCAGACTAAGGTTGCAAATCCTGCAATCAATCCTCCATAAATTGCAATGCCGCCTTCCCAGATATAGAGCATTCGGATAGGATCCTGTAAATAAACATCCAATTCAAAAAGGACATAGTAAATTCTGGCTCCGATCAATCCTGCTGGAATGATCCAAAAAGCTAGATCAATAATGAAATCTTCTTTTATTCCTCGTTTTTCACCTTCTTTAATACTTAACCAGACAGCTACGAACATTCCAAAAACTATAATGATCCCATACCAAGCAACCCTTAAAGGGCCAAATTGAAAAGCCACTGGATCAATGGCGCCTAAAGTAAAATTCATTAATTTATTTCCTCCATACTACAAGTCTTGTGAGTTTCTTTTGATTAATTTTTCTAAATTACGTTCAAAGGTTACGGTAGCATCATAGCCCATTTCCTTGGCTCTGATATTCATAGCCGCAATTTCAATAATGATTGACAGATTCCGGCCAACTCGAACTGGAATAGACAATTTTGGTACATCGACATTAAAGAAACGCATATTTTCCAAGTTATTGCCTAAACGATCGTACTCACGGTTGCGATCCCAATGTTCTAGATTCATTACTAAATCTACTGTTTTACTTGTTCTGATTGCGCCTACTCCAAATAGATTTACGACATCAATTACACCAATACCTCTGATTTCAATCAAGTGACGTAAAATTTCTGGTGGCTCACCAATAATACGATTTTCATCCATCATATAAAGTTCTACTCTATCATCAGCAACTAGTCGATGACCTCGCTGAATCAATTCTAAAGCCGTTTCAGATTTACCGATTCCCGAATCTCCGATAATCAACACGCCCATACCATAAATATCGACAAGGACTCCATGTTGAGAAATACGTTCAGCTAGACGTTCTTCCAAGAAGTTTGTTACATTAGACGATAACCTAGTCGTGGGTCTAGTAGACACAAGGACAGGAATACCTTTTTCAGATGCAGCTTTGATAAGTTCTTTAGGCGGCTCTTGGCTTCTGGAAACTAAAAATGCCGGTGTATCTGCCTGACACATTCTTTTCATGATGATATATCGTTCATCACTTGTCATTCGATCAACAAATGATAGCTCCGTACGTCCTAGTAGTTGGATACGGTTTTGAGGATAAAAACTGAAATATCCTGTTAATTCCAATGCCGGACGAGACAAATCACTGATTGTTATATGACGTTGTAAGTTCTCTTCTCCAACGACAACTTTTATATCATTCATTTCTTCTACAAGTTCTTTAATGGTTACTATATTCGTCATTTTACTCTCCTTCGCTAATCATTGAATTGCATTAGGAAATACAATAACTGATTCTGCCTTATTAGTCTTTCAAGTCACTTCATTTCCTTTAAATCAAACATTCATTAAAGGTAATTGCTTCTGATATTTAATGTTGCCTAAAAACTAATAAGCACTTACATCATATCACAATTAAGCTTTTGTTTATAGGTAATAAATAAATACTTACATTAATTATCAATAAAAAAAAACTATTGAAATCAGAATAACTAATCTGATTTCAATAGTCGTTTTTTAATAGGATTGAATAGCTTATTCATATCCGCTACTTAAAAATGCATTAAGTGCTGATACGATCAATGCCACAACAAGTGCCATCCAAAATGAACTAAACTCAAATCCGCTTACTAAGGATGCTGTAAACCACAACATCAATCCATTAATGACAAAGTAAAATAATCCTAAAGTCATAAATGTAATGGGCAATGATAACAGGACTAGTATTGGTTTTACAAATAGATTCAGTCCTGCAAACACAATAGCAGCTATCAGAGCAGTTGCCCAGGTAGAAATCATAAATCCATCTAGAAATCCAGCTAATGCTAAAAATATGATGGTATTAGCTAATATTCTCTGCCACCATTTCATTATTAAAAGTCACTCCAGTCATCCTCTTTTACTTTTTCAGCTTCTTTTCGTTGCGATTTAGACTTTGTTTTATTTGTATAATCGCTTGAGCTATTTGAAAAAGGATTATAATCTGTCGATTTTCTTGAAGAATTCCCCTCCGGCATAAGAAGTGCCATAACCAGATAGACAGGAATCGTAGTGCCGACTCCTAAGAAAGTAATAACGACCAGGATAACGCGCAATAACACGGGATCAATATTAAAATACTCCCCAATACCTCCAATAACACCGAATATCACTGCATTATCTTTTGATTTTTTTAAGTTTCCCATTATACTAACCTTCCTTTACTATTTAGATTCATTTGTGTCCTTTAATAAAACATTACCAGAAGTCGTCTGTGCAGTCAGTTGAAGCACTTGTCCTTGACGAATACGTCTGAAATTAAGTTTTGTATCTTTTTGTGATTGAACATCAATTTCATTTAATCGACTTTTCACTTTACCGAAAACTGTCTTAGCTTCACCTTCAACGTCTATTTCCAGAGGAATTGCAATTTTAACATCTCCATTTACGGAACTTGCTTTGATTCGGGTCATTTCTTTACTGCTCAACGTCAGTTTAATATCCCCATTTGTTGTAGATACATCAGAACTTAAAGGAGCTCCTTTATAGGCAATATTCCCGTTGACTGTGCTAACTAAGAAATCACGGATATCTGAATTTTTAACTTGAATATCTCCATTTGTTCCTTTAATTTCCAACATAACAGCTTCCGTATTTTTAAATGTCATATCTCCATTTGTTGATTTGACAAAGACATCTTTTCCTGCAAATTCATTGAATAAGACGTCTCCATTCAATAATTTAATAGCAGTATAATCATAGATTCGTTTAGGAAGTGACATTGTGATCACAGCTTCAATTCGTTTGTTTGGAACATGGAAAACAAACTTATCATCATCGATCTCAATCTGA
The DNA here is from genome assembly GCF_001895285.1 of Marinilactibacillus sp. 15R. Lineage (NCBI taxonomy): Bacteria > Bacillati > Bacillota > Bacilli > Lactobacillales > Carnobacteriaceae > Marinilactibacillus > Marinilactibacillus sp. 15R. The sequence continues at coordinate 1,204,438 of NZ_CP017761.1, read as the reverse complement.
CTGCGTTCTTCGAATGCTTTTAATGGCGTTTCTTCATTTATTTTACCATATAATTTAACTTTTGCAGATACTTTGATCGTGTCATTATCGCTAGACACAATTTTCAGTTGGCCATTGGCAAGTTTGAAATCTAAAATGCTAGCCGTCGTTTCTTCAAATGTCCATTCATGTTCGAATGTTGTAGAAGCTAATTTTGGAACACGCATATTGATATCTTTCCAGTCAAAGTTCTCAAATGCAGAATTGATTGAACCTTTAACTGATTGAGCAGTATCACTTTTCATTGAAGTAGATACTGATTCTCTGATTAATTTTCCAAGTTCTTTTCCACTTGCTTCGATTTGCTTGCCTGCTTTAGAAATTGTTTCAGTCGCTTCGTCTTTCCAATTCTCAGGAATTTCTAGTCTCTCTGAAACTTGTTTTGCTTTTGTTGTCCATTGTTTCATTTTAACAGCATGCAATTTTTTCATAAGAGCCATTTTTTCTTTTTGTATTCCTTCAGCTTGTTCTTCTAAAACTTTGATTTCTTTCTCTAACTCTTTTATTTTCATTTCTTTATCTGGATCAGTTTCAGCCTGTACCTTTTCTAACTCAGTTATTTTATCATTCAAATCAGATTTTAATTCTGCAACTTCTGCAGTATTATCTAATTCATCAATTTTCTGGATTAAAGAAATTTCTTTCTCCAAGTTCAAGATATCAGCTCGAATTGTAGCCATTTCTTCAGATTTTTCTAATCTAGATCCTTCTTTAAGCTCATACAACTTTGCTTTTTTATTTTCTAAATTCTCTTTAGTATTAGTAAGTTTCTCATTAACTTGATCCAGTTCGACAGAATAGTGATTGATTTCTGCTGCCAAGTTTTCTAGTTCTTTTTCTAGCTGAGAGTAAATTTGTGCTTTTTCTTCATCATTATTTACCTGGTCTTCTGTTTCATCCTGATCTGTCTCTGTTTCAAAACGACTTTCTTGTTCTTCAGATTCATTTTCTACTTTAGATTGAACGGAATCTGGCTGCGCAAAATCTTTTTTCTCTTGTTTTCTATCTTCTTTTTTCACCAATGATTCTAATAGATCTAAGCCTTCCTGAGTTGAAATCACACCATTTTTAACTAATTCTAAAATACGTTCTCTCTCTTGCATGTCTTTTTCCTCCCGTTCGATTTTTAATCTAATATTCTCTCAAAATCACTACATTTTTACTTATTTCAGAGTCTGATTTAGTTACGACAAGTTCAGAATAGATCTTTTTGTTCTCTACCCTTATAAATAGTATGCAACATATGAGAATAAATGTCATAGGACTTGCGACTGATATTTTTGGATAAATGATCAAAAATCAATCAATAATAAAAAACACCTCAATTATTTATACAATAAACATTGAGGTGTTTTTTAAATTAAGACTTCAGACTCGCTTTGCGTTTTTTATCTTTTTCAAGTACTTCCTTAAGATAACGTCCAGTATGACTTTCTTTGACTTCTGCTACTTCTTCAGGGGTTCCAGTAGCTATGATTGTACCGCCGCCAGCTCCACCTTCTGGCCCTAAATCAATAACGTAATCTGCAACTTTAATAACATCTAAGTTATGTTCAATAACCAACACAGTATTTCCCGCTTCTACTAGTCGATCTAATACAACTAATAATCTTGAAATATCATTCGCATGCAATCCGGTAGTCGGTTCATCTAATATATAAAAGTTATGGCCATTTTGTCTTTTATGCAATTCACTAGCCAGTTTCATACGCTGTGCTTCTCCACCCGATAAAGTTGTCGCTGGTTGGCCTAACGTCATATATCCTAACCCAACATCAATAATCGTTTGCATTTTTCTAGCAATCTTAGGAACATTTTCAAAAAATTCTGCTGCTTCTGCTATATCCATTTCAAGAACTTCAGCAATATTTTTACCTTTATACCTAACTTCTAGTGTCTCAGAATTATACCTAGTTCCATGACAAACTTCACAAGGTACATACACATCAGGTAAGAAGTGCATTTCGATTTTGATAATTCCATCGCCTTTGCATGCTTCGCATCGTCCACCTTTAACATTAAAACTAAAACGACCCTTTTTATAACCTCGCATCTTCGCTTCATTTGTTTTCGCAAATAAGTCTCTTATATCATCAAATACACTTGTATACGTGGCAGGATTACTTCTAGGGGTTCGACCAATCGGACTTTGATCAATATCGATAATTTTTTCAATGTCTTCATATCCAGTTATAGTATCATGTAATCCAGGTTTAGCTTTTGAACGTCCTACTTCTCTAGCTAAAGCTTTTTTCAAGATTCCATTTACTAGTGAACTTTTCCCAGAACCAGATACGCCTGTAACCGAAATAAATCGGCCAAGTGGGAAAGCAACATCTATATTTTTTAAATTATTTTCCCGAGCGCCTTTCACTTCAATATAACCTAATTCTTCTGATCTCCGCTTTTCAGGTACCGAAATGAATTTTTCTCCAGAAAGATACGCTCCCGTTAATGATTCAGTATTTTTTTCTACTTCTTCTGGCGTTCCAATCGCAACAATTTCTCCGCCGCGTTCACCAGCTCCTGGTCCGATATCAATCAGATAATCAGCTGCACGCATGGTATCTTCGTCATGTTCTACAACGATCAGCGTATTTCCCAAGTCTCTCATATTCTTTAATGATTCAATCAATCGATTATTGTCTCTTTGATGAAGACCGATTGAAGGCTCATCTAAAATATAAAGAACCCCAGACAAATTCGATCCTATCTGTGTAGCTAATCGGATTCTTTGCGCTTCTCCACCCGAAAGCGATCCCGCTCTTCGATTCAATGTGAGATAATCCAGCCCAACATTTTTCAAAAACGTGAGTCTATCTAAGATTTCTTTTTGGATTGGTAACGCAATAGTAGTGTTTCGTGAAGATAAGTTCATTTCATCAAAAAACGAATGAGCATCCTCTATTGAAAGCTTACTGACTTCACCAATGTCTTTACCTAATACTTTAACAGACAGTGCTTGTCGATTTAATCGTTTACCTTTACAGACTGGACATTCTAATTCAGTCATGTACTGCAGCATTTGATTTCTCGTAAAATCACTGCTTGTTTCTTTATATCTTCTTGCAATATTGGGCAAGATTCCTTCAAAAGGAATCATTGTATCTCTTACACTGCCAAAATCATTTTTATAATGAAAATGAAATTTTCTATCTGCAGATCCATTTAATATAATTTCCTTATCCTTTTCAGGTAAATCTTTGAATGGGATATTAGTTTTGATTCCAAATGTCTCACAAGCTTGTGAAAGCATCTGCGGATAATAGTTAGAACTAATTGGATTCCATGGAATAATAGCCCCATCATCAATAGAAAGAGACTCATCTGGAATCACAAGCTCCAAATCAACTTCAAGGTTTGTTCCTAGTCCATCACAAGCTTCACATGCACCAAACGGAGCATTGAATGAAAACAGCCTAGGTTCTACTTTAGGAAGTGTAAATCCACAATGAGGACAAGCATAGTGTTCACTGAACAATTCTTCTCTGTCCCCTATAATATCCGCCACCACAAAGCCGTCTGCTAATCTCAAAGCAGATTCGATAGATTCAAAAAGACGCGATCTAATTCCATCTTTGATTACGATTCTATCCACAACTACATCAATCGTATGTTTTTTAATTTTTTCAAGTTCAATCGTATCACCAATGTCGGCCATTTCTCCATCAATTCTTAGACGAACATAACCTTCAGATTTAATTTTTTCAAGTACTTTTTTATGTTGACCTTTTTTTTCTTTAATAACTGGCGCTAAAATTTGTATTCTAGTCTTTTCAGGATTTTCTAAAATTTTGTCTACCATCTGATCAATCGTCTGGCTAGAAATTTCAGTACCATCATTGGGACAGATGGGCGTTCCAATACGAGCATACATCAGTCTCATATAATCGTTGATTTCTGTTGCTGTTCCTACTGTAGATCTTGGATTGTTACTCGTTGTTTTCTGATCAATGGATATCGCCGGACTCAATCCATCAATACTGTCAACATCCGGCTTATCCATTTGTCCTAAAAACTGCCTTGCATACGCAGACAACGATTCTACATATCTGCGCTGTCCTTCTGCATATAAAGTATCGAATGCTAACGAGCTTTTACCAGAGCCAGACAGTCCTGTCATCACAACAAATTTATCACGTGGTATTGTTACATCAATGTCTTTAAGATTGTGCGAACGGGCACCGCGGACTTCGATTTTATCATTACTCATTAATTAAATCATTCCCTTTATTAGAGTATATCTTCCGTTTAAGTGAAGGTAGTACTTTAATTGCTCATTTAAATTTTTAATTTAGTTAACGCTAATGAAGAGGTAAGCGGAAACCTCCCCTACCTCTTCTCCATAGCAAATTATAGCATATATTTTTTTAATTAGCGAATGTTTGTTCCGTATTTTCTCCTTTTAATATAAGACTCGTAATTCTTTCTAACTCAGCTTGATTAGTAAATTCACCGCTTATTAGATCTGGTAATATTTCTTTTAAGAAGTATTGCACACTATACAAATCCTTAAATTCTAAAATTGTACCTAGTGATTCTTCATAAATTTCTGTAAATAAAGATTCAGGATTACCTTTTTGTATTTCGCCAAATGATTCATATAATAAGTCCACTTTGTCCGCAACTGACAAAATTTTTCCTTCAAGTGAATCATCTTTTCCTTCTTTGAATCTTTCTCTATAAATATTCTGAAATTCTCTTGGTATTTCTTGATCTATAAAATGATGTGCCATTGATTCTTCTACAGTTGCTAATCGTTCTCTTAAATCAGGATCAGCATATTTCACTGGTGTTTTAATATCTCCAATAAAAATTTCTGTATAGTCGTGATTCAACGCTTTTTCGTAAAGTGACTTCCAGTTTACTTGCTTTCCGGCTTGCTCTTCAACTGTTCCTAAGAATTGAGCAATTTGTGTGACTTTAAATGAATGCGCCGCAACTGAATGTTCCTCATACTTGAATTTTCCAGGACAACGGTTAATTTTTTCTAAATCACTAAGACTTTTAAAGTATTCATGCATTCCCATTTTTGGTCATCTCACTTTCATTTTAATTAGTATGACAATTTGAGTAAATTTTTACTATATTAACAGCTTATTAGTTTAATTGCAACCTTACCTCTATTTTAATCTCCGTCATAGCGATAAATCAATTATTCCGTTCCGAATTAAAAAGACCCTAGTTTGTATAAATACAAAACCAGAGTCAATTAATTTATTTTTTAGTTAGAATCTTATTTTCGAACCTGATGGGTAGACGAATCTCAAACGTTGTTCCTTTACCTACTTCGCTATTCAATTCAATAAATCCATTTAAATTTTCAACGAGATATTTGACGATCGATAATCCTAAGCCAGTTCCTCCAGCATTTCTGCTTCTTGCTTTGTCTACTCTATAAAAACGTTCAAAGACACGTGATTGTTCTTCAAGAGGTATTCCAATACCATTGTCGATGACTCGTATAATCGCTTCTTGATTCTCATAACCCAGTTCAACTTTAACTATACCCTTTTCTGGAGTATACGATATAGCATTTCCTACAAGGTTTAAAATAATCTGTTTCAATTGATCATGATCTACTTCAAGATAAACCGGCTCATCACAAACAACTGATAATTCTATATCCTTCAATTCTGCTTTTTGTTGTAAGATTTGAAATACTTCTTTAACAACTGATTCAGCTTCAATAGATTCAACATTTAATCTAACTTGTTTTTGTTCAAGTTTCGAAAGCTGCAAAATATCTTGGACCATCAAGTCCAGACGACTGCTTTCTTTAAGCATAATTTCTAAAAATTCAATTAAAACCTCTCTGTCTTCTAAAGCTCCATCAAGAAGTGTTTCACTGAATCCCTTCAAAGCAGTAATTGGAGTTCTTAATTCATGGGATGCATTAGCTACAAAATCAGTTCTAACTTTTTCTAATCTTCTAATTTCTGTTATATCATAAAGCAATACTATATAGTTTGTTGTGTTTTTCGCACGACCTGGAATAGGTACAATATTAACATCTACGATTTTTTCATCTTGTATAAGTAAAGCTATTTCTCTATTTTGAAATTCTTGTTTTTCATAAGCTGTTTCAATCAGCTGATTCAATCCAAAACTTTTAAATACTTCTAGATAAGAATGACCTATTTTACCATATAAGTTCTCTTCTAAGATTTCATTCATGATTGGATTAACCATAGTGATTTGTCTATTTTCATCAAGGAGCATGACACCAATAACTAAATGATTAATTAACTCACGTAATCTTTCATCATTTTGCTTAATTTCCTGCATTTGTGATTCAAGACTACCTGCTAATTCGTTGACTGTCTGACCAAGTCCATCAATTTCCTGATATGATGTAGCACTATATCTGGCTTTGTATTTCTGATGAGAGAGCTTATTGGCAACATACTTAATTTCTTCAATTGGATCACCAATACGTTTAGTCCAATAAAAGGTAAACAGCATTGTCAAGATAAGAGAAATTGTAATAAATACTAATAAATATCTTATAAGCTCATCCGTAATTCCAATCATTTCCTCAACTTTTTTGGATAATCTCAGAATCCCTATTTTTTCACCCGCAGCATTATGCAGTGGTACCGCAGCATAATATCTAAAGTCATCAGTACTACTACTTACACGATCATACGTCCCTATATCTTCTCCTTCAAGAACGGCTTGAATTTCAGGACGGTCAAAATGATTTTCAATATTGTTTTGATCCACATGCGAATCGAATATCACCTTTCCTGAAAGATCGATCAAGGTAATTCGCTCAGAAATAAGTGACGCTGTTTTTTCAAGATTTTCATTGAGCTGTGGTAAATCATCTTGATCATCAACGATTTCATCTATTTGACTTTGAAGTGTCAGTAATTGTGCCTGTAAGTCGTCTCCTTGTTGATCCATTGCTTGTTCAATGAAAGTGTTTGAAGAAATGTAATAAAATATAATAGAAAAAACACCGAATAATATCAGGAAAAAGAGTAAAATTCTCCTTCTCAGTTGTTTCATTTTGGCTCCTCTAATTTATATCCGAATCCTCTGGCTGTTTTAATATATTGAGGATTTTTAGTGTCATCTTCGATTTTTTCTCTTAAATGACTAATGTGGACATCTACAATTCTTGTTTCCCCTGCGAAATCATAATCCCATATCGCGTTTAACAATTGTTCTCTACTTAATATTCTATTTTGACGGCGGGCCATATATAGAAGTAAATCAAATTCTTTTGGTGTACATTCAATCAGATTGCCCTTCACACGTACTTCATACTGTTCAGGCAAAATCTCAACATCTTTAATGATAATTGCTTTTTCAGGACTTTCTTCTGGTTCAGTTTTACGCTCAATTTTATTCTCGTATCTTCTGAATACTGCTTTCATTCTAGCCAAAACTTCCCTAGGACTAAATGGTTTCGTCATATAATCATCTGCACCAATTTCAAGTCCGATAATCTTATCAATTTCAGAATCTTTTGCAGTTAACATGATAATGGGTGTGTCCACTTTTTCCTGTCTTAACCCTTTACAAATATCAATACCATCTTTAGAAGGTAACATCAGATCTAAAATAATCAAATCATAGGCATTGGTGCGAGCCATCTCATATCCTTCTTCTCCATTCAGAGAAGAAGTAACTTGGTATCCTTCTTTTTCTAAATTATAAGATAATAATTTAATAATCGACTGCTCGTCTTCGACAATTAAAACCTTTTTCATGATTTTATTTTCCACCCTTTCGTTCATCCATCACTATCTTTTTTACCTAAAATCTATCGTTTCAAACTACTTCAATTTCTTCAAGAGTAATCAATCCTAAATCATGAGGATCATCTTCATAAATAGATGTTTCAGTAAGAATTATTTCCCCATCCACTCGTCTGACTCTTAAATGGCAGTATGCACGATTTGAAAATAACGCTTCGTTATATTCTTCTATATTGTGTAATATTGTATTATTACATTCTAAAATGGCGTCTCCAATATCTAGACCCATTTTTTCAGCTGGACTGTTTGGTCTAACAGCAATAATTCTCAGTCCTTGTTCAGCAGGTCCAAATCTGAAACTCCATTTTTGTTCCCGTTTTCTATGACGATATAATACTAGAAATCCGCCAACTATAAGAAGCAGCAATCCGAATACAGCAATTTCTTTTATCCAGAAAGTCAATGCAAAGACTATAATACCAACTATAGATAAACCAATAAAATCTTTTAAAAGTCTATCTTTTGCTTCGCTTGGCATTTGAGCTTGAACAGTATATCTAAGACCCATTAAAACAGGCAGCAAGAAGAAAGAATAAGTTTCATTTCCAATTGAAAAAACCGGCCACCACTCAAAAAATGGTCGAAAACCCTCTCCAGGTATTACAAAAAATAATGGTACAAGCCATAACGGTGTCATTCTATAAGTAGCTACAAGTTTTCCTCTTTTGGTCGATAGGAAACGAGGAATAAATTTCGTCATATCGCCTGCATGTAAAACTAGTATTGTGCTTAACAATAGTAAGAGGGCAACAATAAAACTAACTTGTGTTAATTCAAAAGCAACTGAAGTACCTTGTTCTAAAGGACTAAACCAATTAGCTGGCATCATGAATAACTGACTGAAATTCAAGTCAAAATAAGTAAGAGCAAGCAAAATCAAGCTTGTAATAGAAAAAGTGAAGATTGGATGAATAAATCGATAGCCAAATCCCAAAAGTAATAGAGTTACGATTTGATATAAAATAACCCAGTCTAAAGTAATTGGCATACCTATAAATACATTTAAAATAGATAATAATAACCCAGGTAAGAGTCCCCATATTAAAAATCTTTTAATTTCAAAGTTATCTTTATAAATCGTGGCTCTTAACTGTTTGCGATCATAACTGATCCTTCTACTTTTGGATAGTAAAACGAGTATAATACCAATGATGAATAACGGCTGTATAAAAAAAAGTCCAATGGATAATAATAAGTTTTGTAAAATATTCATTTCTCTACACCTTTCTTCTTATCTTTCTTTATTATTTTAACACATCTTAATGAAAAGTAATGCAAAGGATTGACTTTAATCAATTCTATTTAACGGAACTTATGCTTACTATTGTAAAGAAGCTATAAAACTTAATCTGAAAACCATTATTCTCTATAAATAATAAAAAAGGTAGTATACAATCCTCATTATACATATCTGATTCCACTCTGCTTTGTTTTTGCTGCATAGTAATCACCTTTTATATCCTCCTATAGAAGCAAAAAGGTTAGTTTAAATCTCGGATAATTCCAGATTTAAACTAACCTTTTTTAATTATTTTGAAAGAGGACTTTCAATGGCTTACGGACGTCCAAAACCTGCTACATAATTAGACCAGTATCCTGATGTAAATGAAGCTACTGCAACTCCAGTAGATGTTTGAGCTCCGATAAATCTTCCGCCACCCAGATAAATTCCGACGTGATCAATTGAACCTGACTGATTGAAGAAAATCAAATCTCCTGGTTGTGCTTGTGCTTGAGATATTCTAGTCGTTGCACCATATTGGCCAGCAGCTGTTCTTGTAATACTACGGCCAGCTTTGCGGAAGACATATTGTACAAAACCAGAACAGTCAAATCCTGCTGGAGTTCCACCACCATAAGAATATCTTACGCCTGCCAAGCCTTGTGCAATACTAGTAATTGAGCCACCATTTGTTGCCGCTGGGACGCTTTTCTCAGCAGCAGGTTTACTTGAAGAAGTACTTACTGTTTCATCATTATTGTTTGACTCATTTGATACTGAAATTGTGCTAGTCTGTGCAGCAACAGTTCTAGCTGTTTGGATTTCTTCCACACGTTCTTCAGCAGCTTTTTGCTCAGCCAAAAATGCTTCTTTTTCTTCAGCAACTTCTGCACGTTCTGCTGAAATGGATGCTACTAAGCGCTCTTGATTTGCTTGTTCTTCTTCTAATTCCGTTTTTTGGCTTTCTAGTTTAGCAGCGCGAAGAGTCTGTTCTTCTTGTTTAGCTAATGTTTCTTTCTCTTTTTCAACGACTAATTCTTTATCATCGATTTGTTGTTGAATCAAATTCTGGTTTGCACTAACAAGTTTGCTGACTACATCCAATCTGCCGATAACATCTCCTAATGACTCAGATTCCATTAAGAATCCAACCAGCGAACTTGAATCCCCTGTAACTTGAACCGCACGAGCTTGTTCTTCCAAACGAGTTTCACGTTCTTCAATTGTCTCATTTAAAGCTTTAATTTCATCTTGTAGTTGAGTTAATGCTTCTGTAGTCTCTGACATTTCTTCAACTAATGTTTTCATATCATTTTCTTTTTCTTCTATTTTAGAAGCAACAGCTGCTAGTTCTTTTTCTGCATCGCTTTGATCAGTCGAAAGGTCATCTAATTTCTGGTTATACTCTGACTCACTTCCAGGTGCTGCAAAAGCTGTTACTGGAGCTGCTAAATAAGTAAATCCTATTGTAGTTGTTAATGCTAATTTCAAAATAAATTTCTTATTCACGTCGGTTTCCTCTTTCTCAATTGAATTATTTTTTCACTATGTATTCTAATGAAACGAAATTCTATAAAAATTGTCGTTTCATTAGATTTTAAAACTTAAATTATACTTTTAAGAATTTTCTTATTGATAATGCTGATCCCAAGCTCCCAATCACAATTCCAATACCTAGCAGTAAAGCTACAATAAAGAAAAGGAATGGGTTAGGTTCTAATAAAGCATATGTGGAACCTGCTAAATAGTTCGTCATAGAATCATATCCGCTCAGATAAACATAAGAAATGATTGAAACAGGAATCAGTGCTCCAATTAAACCAATCAGTGCTCCTTCAATAAGGAATGGCCATCTGATAAACCAGTTGGTGGCTCCTACCAGTTTCATGATTTCAATCTCTGTTCTTCTTGAGAAAATCGTAATTCTGATAGTATTAGCTATCAAGAATACTGCTGTAAAAATGAGAGCTACAATTATAATTGTTCCAACATTTCTAACTGTACTCATTACTTCAAACAATCGGTCTGCATCAGATCCGCCGTAATCAACTTCAGCTACATAATCTAATGCTTCTGCGGCTTCAGCTACTTCTGTGGTGGATTCCGGAGAATCAGTATTCACTATGAATACATCATATAACGGGTTATTATCACCATCGAACAAACCGAATGTTTCACCATAACTGCCTATTACGTTGTCCAATTCTTTATCTCGACTAGAAAATTCAATCGATTCAACATGCTCTAATTCTTCTAAACTTGATCTTAAAGTTTCCTGATCTGCTTCTTCAGCCGCTAAATCTATATGAACACGTACACTAACGTTATTTTCAATATCAGAAGCTAACTTGTTTACGTTCATCAGCAAAGCTATAAAACTGCCTACCAACAACAACGTTACGGCAACTGCACTGACCGCTGCTAGTGTCATCCATCCGTTACGAATAATACTTCTTAATGATTCAATAATATGTCTTTTAACTGTTCTAAATTTCATAACCGTATTCCCCTCCTTCTTGATCACGGGCAATACGACCATTTTCAACTGCTAACACTCTATGTCTTACGCGGTTTACAATTTCACTATTATGTGTAGCCATTATAATTGTCGTACCTTGATTATTGATTTCTTCAAGCAACTCCATGATTCCCCAAGCCGTTTCCGGATCTAAATTACCCGTTGGCTCATCAGCAATTAGTACTCGAGGCATATTGGCAATCGCTCGAGCAATCGCAATACGTTGTTGTTCTCCTCCTGAAAGTTCATTTGGAAACATTCTGACTTTATGTTTCAAGCCAACCAGATCTAAAACTTCAAGTACTCGTTTCTGAATTTGTTTGGGATTTTTTTCTAATACCTGCATTGCGTAAGCAACATTTTCGTACACTGTAAGTCGTGGAAGTAGTTTAAAATCCTGGAATACTACTCCAACATGTCTTCTTAAATAAGGAATCTTTTTAGGTTTCAAACTTGCAAGATCAAACTCTCCTACTTTAACAGTTCCTTTTGTTGGAAGTTCTTCTCTATATATCATTTTTATGAATGTAGATTTCCCTGCTCCACTGGGCCCAACGACATAAACGAATTCTCCTTGCTCTATACGAACGTCTAAACCGTTTATTGCTGTAATGCCGTTTGAATATTTCTTGTAAACATTAGACATTTCAATCATTATATACTCACCTATCTACTTAGATTTACTATCATCGATTCTGGTAGGCCATTACGCTTAAGAAACTTCGATAATCTGTTTCTCTTTCTCAAGCCTTTTCCAGTATATCATTGGATTTACAGATGTCTGTTTTAATCCAATTACAAAATTATTTCAAAAAGTCATCATTGTATAATTTCTATGTTTCCGAATGAGGTTATCCCCAAAAATCAGTGCACTTTTACCACATTAAAATACTATTTTCTAATTTAAATGCACACAACTCCCACTAAACCCTAAATAGATATAATAATATGGGATTTAATATATTTCTTTAATGTTACAAACCTATGATAATCCTTACTTGAAAGTATGTCTGAATTTTGACATTTACTGACATATCTTATTTTACGTATATAAAAAGGTTGTTTCAGATGGAATCTCCTCCTGAAACAACCTTTTATCTTACTCATTTGTTTGTATCAAAGAACGTAAATAAGCTTCTATAAAAATATCAATTTCTCCATCCATAACAGCATCTGTATTTCCGCTTTCCACATTTGTTCTATGATCTTTTACCATAGAATAAGGATGGAATACGTATGATCTTATTTGAGATCCCCATCCGATTTCTTTTTGTTCTCCTTTTATCGCTGCCATTTGTTGAGCTTTTTCATCTAGTTCTTTTTGATATAATTTTGCTTTTAACATATTCATTGCTTGTTCTTTATTTGCCAGCTGCGATCTTCCTGCCTGGCTAGCTGCTACTAATCCTGTTTCCTTATGCGTAATCCTAACCGCAGACTCCGTTTTATTGATATGCTGTCCGCCAGCCCCACTAGCACGATACGTATCTACTCTGATATCATCTGGATTGATTTCAATATCAATATCTTCATTGATTTCTGGCGCAACATCTATAGATACAAATGAAGTATGTCTACGTCCACTCGAATCAAATGGTGATATTCTAACTAATCTATGAACGCCTTTTTCAGCTTTGAGAAGACCATATGCATGCTGTCCTTTAACTAGCAGCGTTACGCTTTTGATGCCCGCTTCTTCACCATTCTGATAATCAAGTACTTCATATGAAAATCCCTTTTTGTCAAACCACCTTGTGTACATTCTATAAAGCATTTCTCCCCAGTCTTGGGATTCAGTTCCGCCAGCACCAGGATGGATTTCAAGGATTGCATTATTATTGTCATACGGTTCACTTAACAACATTTCTAATTCAAATGCTTCAATCTCTTTAGTCAGCGATTGAATACCTTCTTCTAATTCAGCTCTGATGTCTTCATCTTGTTCTTCCTCCAGCATTTCAATCATCGTCGTATATTCTTCAACTTGACTTGCTAAAGATTGAAAAGACTGATAGGTACTTTTTACATTATTTGCTTCATCTATGATTATTTGAGCTTTTTGCTGATCATTCCAAAAAGACGGATCAGACATTTGTTCATCGTATTCTGCTATATCAACTTCCATAGCCTCTAAGTCAAAGAGACCCCCTGAAATCTGATACTTTCTGGCTTGCTGCTTGTAGTGCATTCCTTATTTCACTAATTTCCATTATGATATCCTCCTAAAATTCGGGCAGAAAAACGCCTCTTACAACCAACATCTGTTTTTATAAGATTTCTTTTATTCGCTCATATGACTTCTCATCTCACTGTAAGTGAATAACAATTGTGAACCAATGTAGTATTGGTTCAGTTCTTTTTTCTTATTCTACAGATGCCTCATATTTGTAAGAGGGTTCATTTCTCTATATTACAGCTTATTACGCAAACTATCCTAATCTTGTGTGGGTTTCTTCATCATGTGAAAATGTCGGCTTTTTCGCTTGTCCACGTTTAGCCTTTTTACCATTACTATTTGGTGTTGCTTGCTCACGCTGCAAGTTCTGACGAATTTGTGATTTCATCAATAGACGAGTTACTTCGTATTCAATTTCACCGATCATGTCTTCAAATAATGTAAATCCTTCTTGCTGGTACTCTGTTAAAGGATTGAATTGGCCATAAGAACGCAGCCCGATCCCTTGACGCAATTGATCCATCTGATCAATATGATCAGTCCATTTACGGTCTACAACACGCAGAATAACAACTTTCTCAAATTCTAATACTTGTTCTTTTCCATTCAACTGGTCAGTTTTCTCTTCATAATTCTCTCGAGCCAAGTCAACTAGGATATTTTCGATCTCAACAGCTGATTTACCATTTAAGTCTTCTTCGGATAGCTGATCAGGGTGTACCAGAACAGTATGAGCAAACTCAACAATGTGAGAAAGATTCCATTTACTTCTATCCTCTTGTTGGGTGTTTAGTTGAACGTAACGTTCAATTGTTCTACGAATCATTGGAACTGTTACATAATTCAAAGACTCTTCTTCCAGAATGACTTCTTGTCTTTGAGTGTAGATAACTTCACGTTGTTCACGCATAACATCATCGTATTTAAGGACATTTCTACGAGTGTCATAATTATTTCCTTCAACACGTTTTTGTGCTGATTCTACTTGACGACTGATCATGCGACTTTGGATAACCGCATCATCTTCTGAAATTTTTAATTGTTCTAACACCATACGAATACGTTCAGATCCAAAACGTTTCATTAAATCGTCTTCAAGAGATAAATAGAATTGTGAAACGCCAGGATCTCCTTGACGACCGGAACGGCCACGCAACTGATTATCAATACGTCTTGATTCATGTCTTTCAGTACCGATTACAGCCAGTCCACCTAATTCTTTAACACCAGGTCCTAATTTAATATCTGTACCACGACCAGCCATATTGGTAGCGATCGTAACAGCTCCCGGCTGCCCAGCGTTCACGACAATTTCCGCTTCTCTAAAGTGGTTTTTCGCATTTAAAACTTCGTGTGGAACGCCTTCTTTTCTTAGTAAGCGACTGATTCTTTCAGAAGTTTCAACAGCTACTGTACCTACTAAAATAGGTTGACCTTTTTTATGGCGCTCTTTGATATCTTGAGCTACTGCATTAAACTTATTTTCTAAAGTCGGATATAATAAGTCATCACGGTCATCACGAATAAGTTCGCGGTTCGTTGGAATTGCAATAACATTCATATTATAAATCTCACGAAATTCTTCTTCTTCTGTTTTAGCTGTACCTGTCATCCCAGATAGCTTCTTATACATACGGAAGTAGTTCTGGAAGGTAATAGTCGCCATTGTTTTAGATTCTTTCTGAATTTCTACACCTTCTTTAGCTTCAATAGCTTGGTGTAATCCGTCAGAATAACGACGCCCATCCATGATACGCCCAGTAAACTGATCAACAATTTTGACTTCTCCATTATTAACTACATAATCAATATCTAAAAGCATAATAAAGTTAGCTCTTAAAGACTGGTCCAAGTGATGGATTAAAGTCTGATTCTCAAGATCATATAAATTGTTTACTCGGAAAGTTTTCTCAGCCTTTTCGATCCCTTCTTCAGTTAAAGAAATAGATTTGGACTGCAGATCTATCGTGTAGTCTTCCTCTTCCTTTAATCCTTTGACAAAGAAGTCACAACGAGTGTAAAAAGAAGTTGATCGATTAGCCTGTCCAGAAATAATTAATGGTGTTCTTGCCTCATCAACTAAAATCGAATCCACTTCATCAAGAATTGCAAAATTCAATGGTCTTTGAACCATTTGTTCTTTGTATACGACCATATTGTCTCGTAAATAATCGAATCCAAGTTCATTATTAGTAGAATATGTTATATCGCAATTATATGCTTCACGCTTTTCGCTAGAATTTTTCCCATTAAGATTTAATCCAACAGTCAATCCCATCCAGCGGTATAACTCGCCCATTTCTTCAGCATCACGAGTAGCCAGATAATCATTGACTGTTACAACGTGCACGCCTTCTCCAGAAATGGCATTTAAATAAACCGGCATAGTAGCTGTCAGCGTTTTACCTTCACCAGTTTTCATTTCAGAGATATTACCTTCATGGAGTGACATTCCACCCATTAACTGTACACGGAAAGGAAACAAACCTAGTACACGTTTAGCTGCTTCACGAACAGTCGCAAAAGCTTCAGGTAATAAATCATCTAAAGTTTCACCGTTATGATAGCGTGATTTAAATTCTTGTGTGCGAGCTTTCAATTCTTCATCTGATAAAGCAGCAATTTCTTCTTCCATACTTTCAATACGGTCGGCAATTTTTCCATAACGACGCAGTTCTTTCTTGTCATTATCAAACAAATTTTTAAGTAAATGAGCCATTTTTATAAATCTCCTCTTTAATCGTGTAATCTCTTCATTATCGTTATATATCAAAAGTTATACTAACCGATTTTCATACTATACTATCATACCATTATTGTTTCACAAAAAAAAGCCCGGTTATCGCACTGTTAACTACTCATCACTTAGGTAAATCTAACGATTCTTGATGCTTGACGAGAGGTTCTTGATTTCATCTAAGCAAATATAGGTAATGGTCTCTTACCAGTTTGATGGTTTCATTCTGAACAGATCGAACTAATATAGGCATTAAAAAAGGCGAGCATTCTCTGCTCGCCTCCATTTATTTACTTAATCTGTTTCAATTAATCCATATTTTCCGTCTTTACGTTTATAGACAATGCTTGATCCGTTTGTATCAGCATCTTCAAAAATAAAGAAATTATGACCTAACATATCCATTTGCAGGATTGCTTCTTCAGCATCCATCGGTTTCAAGCTTAGACGTTTTGTACGCACGATAGCTGCTCCAATTTCTTCTTCAGTAGATGACTCTTCATCATCAATATCAAGATCTGCCCATAAATCTGGGTTTGTAGGTTGAGGTGCATCCACACCTTGTGATCTACGGTTTTTACGATTGATTTTAGTTTTATATTTTCTCATTTGTCTTTCCAGTTTGCTTACAACCAGATCAACGCTTCCATATAAATCTGGAGAAGTTTCTTCCGCACGTAAGACGATATAAGGAAGTGGTACTGTAACTTCTACTTTCGCAGTTTTATCAGAGTAGGTTTTAAGATTAACATGTGCACTAGCTTCAGGCACATCTTTAAAATATTTTTCAATCTTACCTACTTTTTTCTCAACATATTCCCTGATTGCTTGGGTCACTTCTATGTTTTCTCCGCGAACATTGTATCTTAGCATATTGCTTCACCCTTCCAAATCTATTTTACTTTGAGTCATTTTAGCACAAATCTTAAAATAACTCTTTAACAAACACTTTACTTTTGTTTGTTAACTTAGTTTCATTATACATGACAGCGGTTACTTTCTCAATGTATCTATAGTATTTTATTTTATTCTCTTATCTAAATAAAGACAGCGTCTTCACATTACGCGCCCCGGCAGCTAAAACACACTCTACTGCAAAAAGTATGGTTCTTCCAGTTGTATAAACATCATCGATGATCATGACATTTTTATTACAGAGTTTGGGCTTCATTTCTTTTTTTATTGAAAAAGGCTGTACTGTTTCCAACCGTTCTCGACGGTTTTTACTGGCCTGATTACTTTCAATACTCTTGTTTTCTAAAACTTGTATAAAGGATACTCCTGCAGTTTTTAGCAAAATCTCTGTCTGATTGAATCCTCTCCTTGCAAAACTCTTTTTCGATATTGGAATCGGTATGATCATATCTATTGCTTTATAACCACTGATTACTTTAGCTAAACTGTCTGCTACCATTTTTGCCACACGTATATCCCCGGTAAATTTGAAACGCTCCATCCATTCTTTGCCAAATTCATCATACGAATAAAGAGCGTAATGACTAAACGGATAATCTGGATAAATTTTCTGCCAGTTCATACAATCCTGACATATTGATTTATCCAATTGCTTTCTATGACACTTTGGGCAGCATAAATCCAGTTTAATTGTATCAAATTTTAGTGCACAGGTTCCGCAAACCACTCTAGGTTCTATCTTAGTAAAAGTTAGTAGTTGAGATATCGAAAAGTTTGTAATTATTTCTCTTTTACACCATACACATTTATTCATTTTTTATCAGTCCTCTGCTCCTTGCGATATGATTCATTCTTTTTATTTGTTTGATTGCTCTTTTGATTGCAATCGTCAAACCGTCATGATAATAAATCACTTCTCCACTAGGATAATCAGGTGAACGACCTGCACGTCCCGCTATTTGCACCAATGCTGACTCCGTATAGATCTGATCATCCGCTCCAATAACCAGTACATCAATATCTATAAATGTGACACCTCTCTCTAATATTGTTGTAGTCAATAGAAAATCAAGCTTTTGATCCCGCATAGCTTGGACTTTTCTTTTTCTATCTGAGTCTTCTGAATGAACTGATTCAAACTTTTTCTTTGGAATAACTTCTCTTAAGATACATTCAAATTGTTCCATCCATTTAATATTCGGAACAAATACTAAGAACCTTTTCTCTGATTTTAATAGTTCCAATATTTTTCTATAAACTTTTGTTTTCATCGGATTTTTCAGCAAGCGTTCTTTCCAATTGTTTTCCTTGACCGTTACAGGAACTGGCAAAGCATGACCATGATATCTGGCTGGTAAGATACTAGATTGTATTTTGTTTTCTTTAATTTTTTTCTGGTATATTCTGTCTGGTGTTGCCGTAAGATATATAAGTGCAGATTCCTTTTTTCGTGCTTTTTCTGATGCAAACTGCAACGAATCATCTAATCTGAAAGGAAAAGCATCAATTTCATCAATTATCAGCAAATCAAAAGCTTCTTTGAATCGATACAACTGATGAGTAGTCGCCACCACAAGCTGTGTATAAGTATAGGCTTCTTCCATACCTCCGTATAAAACAATCATTGTAACTGTTGGAAAGGCGTTTTTAAGTCTAGGGGCTAATTCTAAACAAACATCTACTCGAGGAGAAGCCAGACAAATCCTTTTATTTTGTCTAATTGCTGTTTCGATTCCTGAAAAAAGCATTTCTGTTTTACCAGCTCCAGCTACTGCCCATAAGAGTCTAGTTTCATTTTTTTTAATCGTCTGAACCAACTCCTCAGATGCTATTTCCTGCTGCGACGACAACCTTCCTTTCCAGTGTAAAATTGGTTCAGCAGCTTTTTGAAAAATATTTGGTTCTGGAAGATGATAAAATGTACTGCAGCGTCTGACTTTACCCATCTGTATGCACTTCGTGCAATAAGTACAAGGCTGTTTACAGTAACACTGATTCTGCTCTATGGGATAAACTGGTGCATTGCATCTTCGACAATATTCTTTTCCGTTTCGTTTAATAAATCCTGTGCTTGTCTCTAGCCTAAGCTCTAACTCTTCTGTAAAGTCGCTTTCTTCTGTTAATTCCTGTTTCAATACTTCTCTACCAAATAAAATTGATTTATCGAAACATTCCCTCATTTCATGATCCCCTTATATAAATATTCTACTTATATACTGATCAGTGATCTGAAAAGATAACTTTATTTTTCTTTAATAAATAAAAAACTAGCGTATAAATACGCTAGTTCAGCTAAATTTCATTTACTTAATTTGTCATTCAATAATAAATCGTACTATTCATCACTTGTTTTTATTGTCCATGTCATTCCTATTGCACCTTCCCCTGTATGCACTCCGATAACAGGACCTAAAAAGCTGAGATTAAATTCTACGTCTGGAAATTTCGTTTCTAAATTTTCTTTAAATGCTAAGCCTTCTTGTTCACTGAAAGCATGCACAACTGTAGCTTGGATAGGATAATCAGAAGAACGTACAGATTCTTCTAACAAGTTTTCAATCTTTCGCAAAGCTTTTTTCTTTGTACGTATTTTATCAAAAGGTACAATCAATCCATCTACAAATGTTAAAACTGGTTTAATACTTAATAGAGTGGCTACACTTCCTGCAGCTCTTGATAATCTACCACCTTTCACAAGGTTTGTTAGATCGTCTACAACAAAATATAATTCTGTTGCTTCTTTGATCTGATCTAATTTTTTCAGAATTTCTTCAACTGTAGCACCTTTTTGTGCTAACTTGGCAGCTTCTATAACTTGAAATGCTTGCCCGGCAGCTGCCAGTTCAGAATCATAAGGATAAATCTCTACATGTTCAATAGCTTGTGACACACTTACTGCATTTTGATAAGTCCCTGAAATTCCACTTGATAAATGTATACTAATAATGGCATCATATTCTTTTCCTAATTCTTCATAAAGTGCAGTAAAATCTCCCACAGTAGGTTGTGAACTAGTAGGTAGTTTATCCATTTCCCGTACTCTTAAAAAAAATTCTTCTGAAGTAATATCTATTTCTTCTTTGTATACCTCACTTTGAACTATACATGATAAAGGAACCGAATAGATATTATATAAATCATATTGTTCATGAGATAAATAAGCTGTACTATCTGTTACAACGGCTATACTCATCTTTTCACCTCGTCTCTATAATACTCTAGTCAGAATATATGGTTTTCATAAAAAAGTAATTTTCAGCGAAAATATCTAAATTTCTAATGAAAAAGTCGCCTTGTAAACACACCAGATTCATTATACACTAATTGGATAAAAAAGAGAAAGGTTGATTTAAATATGCAGAATTTCCGGACCATAAAAGAAAACGGTTCGCATGAAATCCAAATAAAAAAATCACGCTTTATTTGCCACTTAAAAAGAACTGAAACAGAAGAAGAAGCTATACACCATATTGAATCAATAAAAAAAGAACATTGGAAAGCTAATCATAATTGTTCAGCTTACATATTGGGAGAAAGACAAGAATTCCAGCGCGCTCATGATGATGGCGAACCAAGCGGTACTGCCGGCGTTCCTATGTTAGAGATTCTTAAGAAAAGAAACTTAAATAACATTACCGCTGTTGTCACAAGATATTTTGGCGGGATAAAATTGGGTGCCGGAGGACTGATTAGAGCTTACAGTGGTTCTGTCAACGCTGCTCTTTCTTCTATTGGAATAGTTGAACGCCAGTTACACCAATTCATTACTGTAAGTGTTTCTTATCCTATGAGTGGAAAATTTGAAAATCAGCTTAGACAATCTGAATATATTTTACAGGAAATCCATTATACTGAATCAGTAAGTTTTGAATGTCTAATTCGTTTAGAGAATATCGAACAGTTCCTTAACGAAGTAACCGAATGGACTAGTGACCAAGGAGTTTGTACCCGAGGGAAACAAGCCTGGATTGAATTAGAAGTAAGTGAATAAAATTTATTAATTTAATCTATATTTTTACAAATATGATAATTTTGTGTCTAGTTTTGCACATAAACTATACAGTATCATAAAATTTTCTGTCTAAGCTTGACACTAACAACTAGAAAGATAATAATGTAGAATAGATTATTTTGCCATTTATTAAACTTTCTTCCTATAAAGGAGTACTAGATTTGTCTAAAAATAATAATAGTCGTTCTAATGTACGACGTTCAAGTAAAAAGAAAAAACAAAAAATTGCCTTAGCTATTCTCATTCCACTTTTCACCATCATTTTATTTGCTATGGCTTATTTTGCAAGACTGCTTGCTACAACTGAAAATGCAATTGAAGCTTCTTATCAAGAAGTAGAACGATCTACTCCAGTCGCAGAGGTTGATCCAATAACCGAACCCGTATCTTTTCTGATCCTTGGGGTCGATAACGATCAAGAAAATTCTCGATCTTTGGGTTCAACTCGTGCAGATTCCATTATTTACGCTACTGTAAATCCGATTACTCGCAAAATGAATATGGTTTCTATTCCCCGTGATACTTATGTACCGATCATGCAAGATAATCAAATCGTTAAGTACGATCGGATTAATTCTGCTTATGCACTAGGGCAAGAAAGTACAATGATCGAAACTGTAGAATCATGGCTAGACGTGCCTATCCACTATTATGCTACTTTCAATTTTGATGCTTTTTTAGAGATCATTGATGCTTTAGGCGGGATTGAAATGGATGTCCCTATCACCTTCTCTGAGCAAGATTCTTCTGGAAAATCTGGAATGATTCATTTAGAGGAAGGACTACAAACGTTAAACGGAGAAGAAGCGCTTGCACTAGCTAGAACTAGAAAAATTGACAACGATGTAGAACGCGGCCATCGCCAGCAGCTAGTAATAGAAGCGATTATGAAAAAAGCTTTAAATATCGGTTCCATTCCTAAATATACGGATATTGTTGAAACAGTCGGGGCTAATATGCGTACGAATATGCGTATCAGTGATATGACTGCTCTTGCTAAAACGGGTCTTAATTCTGACTTCGCAATACAATCACACGTTTTTGAATGGTCAAGCTTTACTGAAAGAGGCATGGATCTAGTTAAAATCGATCCAACTAGCTTTGCAAATATCCAACTGGAATTACAAAATTCTCTTGATCCAAATTTCTCTGATGATTCAGCTTATACTGATGAGAATAATGATGAAGAGACCACATCAAACAACTCTTCTAATCAAGAGACTACTATAACAGAACTTGAAACTGCTGAACCAGAGACAGATTCACAGTAAATACAAAAAGAAACCAGATGATTATTTATCGTCTGGTTTCTTTTTGTTTAATTTATATCCAAATTCTCGTATTGATTTTAATAACGGCCTTCTATCTGCCCCAACTAATCCAATAATCTCTACGAACAATTCTACACCTACAAATACTGAAATAGTTAGTAAAATTGAACCCCAGAATGTTGAAAAATTATACAATAAAGCAATGATTGAGAAAATAGCTGATACACTATAAATGGCTAGCACGGTTTGTCTGTGAGATAAACCTAAAGACATCAACCGATGATGAATGTGATTTTTATCTGCAACCGAAATTGACTGCCGATTCATTTTTCTTCGAATCATTGCAAATAGTGTGTCAGTGACTGGTATTCCTAAAATAACGACCGGTAAGACAAGTGAAATAAGTGTAGCATTTTTCAAACCTTGCAGAGAAAATATTCCAATCATAAATCCTATAAATAACGCACCCGTGTCTCCAAGAAAAAGACTAGCAGGATGAAAGTTATAAGGTAAAAAGCCTGCAATAGCAGCTACAAGTACAAAAATCATAATTGATATTGACACTTCTTGTATTGTCAGGAAAAAGAACCCGATGATTCCCATAGTTGTAAGTGCGATAATGGAAACACCACTTGCGAGACCATCCAGCCCATCAATCAAATTCACTGCATTAGTAAATCCGAGAATCCAGAGTAAAGTAAAAGGCAGACTCCAAGAACCAAATTCTAATGTTCCAAACAATGGTAGTGTCATTGTTTCCAGGGAGATACCGCCAAAGTAATAAACAACTAAAGCACCTAGCAAAATACCCATTACTTTTAGTAATGGCGTTAAGTTTTTCAGATCATCTATACACCCTGTCAACAAAACGATCAGCGAACCCAAAAAAATGGGAAGTATCAGTGAAGTTGGTATCGGCAGCAAAATAAACAGCGCGAAATAAAAAGCAATAAAAATTGCAATCCCGCCCATTGTTGGCATTATTTTATTGTGAACTCTTCTTGCATCCGGGACATCTACCCAATTGAATTTCATTGCGACTCTTTTATAAACAGCAGTCAAAATCATACTGAGTATTACAGTGGCAATACAGACAAGAAGAACTAAGTACATATCATACATTTTAACTATCCCATTTCTGGTAAACTTTCTTTCATTATAACATTGAAAGAATCGAAAACACAATTGCATTATTACATCATCTGAATTAAACTGGAGAATAGAATTACAATATTAAAACAAAAAATAATAAATGAGTTAATTAAAGAATCGAGGTTGACATGCGTTCACAAAAACATGTTAAAAGACAAAAAAGAAATAAATGGATTAAACGAATTTTATTTACTATCTTAGTTTTAGTTTTTTTCGTTACTGGAACCGTAGTAGGCTACTACGGCAGTGAAATCATACGCGTTTTAAGTGATGTATCTGAAAATACACCTGAAGAGCTACAAGACACTTCCGAACAAGATGCACGTCTAGAAGAATTACATCCCTTTTCTGTTTTATTACTTGGGCTCGATGACGCTGATGGAACCAGACGTTCTGATACATTAATTGTTGCGACTATTAACCCTAATGAGGAATCTGTAAAACTTGTTTCTATCCCTCGAGACACGATGATTACTTTACCTGATTCAGACCGTTCAGAAAAGATCAATGCTCTCTATACGATCTACGGTGTTTCTGGAACCATTGATTATGTTGAAGAATATCTAGACATCCCTATTTCTTATTACGCAACTCTGAATTTTGAAGGCTTAGTGGATCTTGTCGATGCAGTAGGTGGGATTACAGTAGATTCACCATTAGCTTTCACCGTACAAGATAGTGACGAAAATTCAGATGCTATCGAAATCGAAGAGGGTCTGCAAACTGTAGATGGAGAACATGCTTTAGGATATGCCCGAATGAGAAAACAAGATCCAAGAGGCGATTGGGGTAGACAAGAAAGACAACAGGAAGTCATCCAAACATTAGCAGAAAAACTAATGTCTCTAGACTCATTTGTAAACTTCGCTCCAATAATGGATGCTGTAAGAGAAAATCTTCAAACGAATCTTTCTGGTCAACAAATCTGGACAATTGCCAATAATTATACAGAAGCTGCAAATGATGTTGAATCCCTTGAAATACAAGGCGAAGCAGATTACGTCTATTTCCCTTCCTATGATCTAGATCTATATGTCTGGCTTCCTTTTGATGAATCTATTGAAGAAATTCAAAGTACATTACGTGAGCACTTAGAATTAGATCCTTCCACTGACAGTATCGACGAAGGCGAAGTAGGGATCGATGAAGAATTAGAAAATATTCCTTCTGAGTCTGGTGATTCATTTTCTAATCCACTAGAAGAGGAACAATACGAAGAAACAGAGTAACCTCAACCCAAGAACTCTACTATAAAAAAAGTCTTACCGATTCAATAATTGAATCGGTAAGACTTTTTTATCCATTACTTCAAGTCTGACAATGGTTTACTCAGCCTTTCATCAAGTAGTGTATACCATAAGTTATATCCTTCTCCATTCGGATGTACTGCATCATCTAAATAGTATTCTAACGAATGATTAGAATTTGCAATTTTTCTGGACATCAGTGAATAAATATCAATAAAATTCCATCCTTGTTTTTGAACAAAAGCACTCACTTCATCATTATATTGATCATAGGTTAAAGTTCCATTATCTAAATATATATCGTTATAAATAGTGGGATTCGCTGTCGTAAGAATAACTAACGTATTAGGCAGATTTTCCTGGAATCGATTCATAATTCCAATTAATTCTTCTTTTGTTAAGGATAGATCGTTTTGAGGAAATCGATTGTTGTTGATTAGACAAAGCTCAAAAATAACAATATCAGGCTTTGATTCAATCGTTTCAGTAATCTTTTCCTGAACTAGTAAATCGGTAGTGCTATAGCCATTGTATCCTCTGTTCCACACTTTAGCATTGATTTCTTCATACTGGTTCAAACGTTGTTCTACTCTCGTTCCCCAAACTGGCTGTTCAGCAGTAGCTCCTTTCCCTCTTGTTACACTACTTCCCAATACAGCAATATCGACTTGTCCATCTCGCTTAGTTATAAACTTGGCTCTATCCAAGATGCTTTCAGAATCTTTAGTTGTCAGCTCCATATACTCTTCAGTGAGTTCTTGTGACTCTGCTTCTTGTTGTTTTGTTAAAAACCAATACAAAATGCTCAAGGAGACCAATATGAGAAAAACAGCTATTAAATAATTTGTTTTTGCCAGCTTTAACTTTTCCTTCATAAGATTTGCTCTCCTTTTAATTAAAGTAATTGATTATCTTTCTGGTTAACAGTCTACTGTAAAACAGTACCATTTTATCGAATTCTTAATCAATTGTCTTAAAAAAATATATATTGTTATATTTCTGGCACATTTTTTAACTTGGTGATTATAATCTTTTAAAAACTTAAAAAACCTAAAGAGTAAGTACTCTTCAGGTTTTAAAAAATTCATTTATTAGAAATAATGTACTTCATTAGTCGCTGCGTTCCCCAAACTACTTTTTAGTTGCTTCCAAGAAAAATTCATACCGATCTCCCACATATTGAGAACGAACATATTCAAATGGCGTACCATCTTGGCTATAACTGACTTGCCGTAATCTGAGAACAGAAGAACCTCGCTTGATTCCCAACATCTCTGCTATTGATTCCGATGCCCAAGTAGCCGAAATCGTCTGTTCTGCATGATCTACCCGCATGCCTTTTTCTACTTCCAGCGTTTTAAACAAATGCTGTGTAATTTGTTTTTTACTTAAATCTTTCACATATTTATAAGGGATTGTTGCTACTTCATAACAAATCGGAACTCCATCCGCCGAACGGATTCTTTCCATGATCAGAACTTCTTCATTGTGTTCGATCATTAGTTTTTCAGCTTCACTGATACTAGCTGGTTTAGTGTGGAAAGCAACTAATTGGCTTGTAGGAGTTTTCCCTTGGCGCTCAACAGTTTCAGTAAAACTTGGTACACCACTCATTTTTTCTCGAACTTTTTCTAAAGCTACGAATGTACCTGAACCTCTTCGTCTTTCAAGTAATCCTTCATCTACGAGGGTATTTACTGCTTGTCTAGCCGTCATACGACTCACATCAAACTGTAAAGCTAAATCTCTTTCAGAAGGAATTTTGGTTCCTTCTTTCCATTCACCAGTATTGATCCATTCTCTCATCTGGTTATGCATTTGAATATATACAGGCATTTTTTTTGGCATGCAATTCTTCCTTTCTAACTCCATATGTCAAACTAATTCAAAAGTTTCACTGATAAACAAACATCAGCTTTCACTCTACAAGACATTAGGGGTGTTAGAATACCTTAAAGTTTGCTTGCAGCTGCCTCATCGATTATGACCGTAACATCATCATGCGTCTGTAAAATGCTGGCTGGTACTTGCTCAGTGATTGGTCCATTAAGCATATCATGTACTGCTTCAGCTTTACTCTCACCAAAGGCCATTAACAGAATTTTTTTTGCAGATAAAATGGACTTGATTCCCATAGAAAATGCATATTTAGGTACATCTTCTTCGGACTCAAAATATCTCTTATTTGCATTAATTGTTGCCTCAGTAAGCTTTTCAACATGTGTTTCTTGTAGAAAAGATGTGCCAGGCTCATTGAACCCAATGTGAGCATTTGTGCCAATACCAAGAATCTGCAAGTCGATAGGGTATTCTTCTATAATCTTATTGTACCTTTTTACTTCTTCATCTTCATCCCCTAATCCATCAGGAATAAAACTTTTTTTAAAAGGTTTATCTTTAAATAAATTTTCTTGCATAAAAGTATGATAACTTTGTGGATGATCTGCAGGAAGGCCTTTATATTCATCCAGATTAATAGAAATCAAGTTCGAATAATCCGTATTACTTGCCCTCATTTCTTTGTAGAGGGTTTCAGGTGTACTTCCAGTAGCCAGTCCCAACACTGCTGCATCACTATGGATTGCTTTTTCAACTAATTCAAATGCCTTTTTTCCGCCTTCTACTTTATCTTTTGTTATAATTACATTCATTTTTGAATTATTTTTAATTGTCTTATCTATCATCTTGGATTTCTCCTCCTAATATGGTTTCAAGCAATGTTAAGTCCTCTCCTAAAATCAGCATATCTGCATCCTTATTAGGCAGTAAAGATCCTTTATTTTCTAATGAAAATTCTTTTGCTTGGTTAACTGAACTCATTTTAACAGCTTCTTCAATGCTGCAGCCTGTATATTCTATAACGTTTCTGAAGGCATCTATATACGTCAATACGCTGCCTGCCAGAGTACCGTCTTCTAATCGGGCTCGTTTATCTTTTACTATAACTTGTTGTCCACCTAATTCACTTTTGCCCTCAGGAACTCCTTTTGCACGCATAGAGTCTGTAATTAACTCAATGCCCTCTGCCCCTTTAGCTTTATAAGCTAGTTTGACCATTTCCGGAACGATATGGAAACCATCCACGATCATCTCAACCATAACATTTTTTTCCAACAAACCAAATCCAGTCACACCTATTTCTCTGTGATGTAATCCTCTTTGTGCATTGAACAGATGAGTGACATGAGTTGCTGCAGATTCCTTTAAATCATTATATTTAGCATCTGAATGTCCAACTGACATGATAATATTATTTTCTTTACAATACTCTTCAAATTCAGAGACATCTCCTGTTTCTGGTGCATAGGTGACTAGACGAATTCGACCACCACTCAAATTATTCCACTTTTCGATTTTATCTTTATCAGCAACTACTATATATTTCTCTGGTTGAGCTCCTTTATGTTTAACTGAAATAAAAGGTCCTTCAATATGAATTCCCTGTATTACCGGATTTGATGCCGCTGCTTTATTAAGATTTCTCAGTGATCTTTCAATATTTTCATCCGACTGTGTCATGGTAGTAGGAAAATAACTTGTAACGCCTTCTTTCAACATTTTTCTAATCATTTCGTTGATTTCTTCAGGAGTTCCATCCATATTGTCAATCAAATATCCGCCATGGCTGTGCACATCAATAAAGCCAGGAATTACTTTTTTACCCTTCAGGTCCATTACTTCTTCATCCGACTGTGCTTCAAATGCTTCCATTTTCCCAACGCCGATTATCTCTTTATCAAAACGAATATATCCTTTTTCTATTGAATCTTCTCCGGTGTAAATATGCGCATTTGTCAAAACCTTAACCATATAAATTCCTCCTTAGGTTTTACTCAAGCTTATTATAATTGGTATATACCAAAAAGTCAAATATATAAATTTTACTCCCGATCTAGAAGCTGTTTCTCTATTCACTCAAGCTATTTTCAGTTTAAGTTAAAACACAAATCCATTTTCTCTATCTACTTTACTTCTTTTTTGATTTGAGTTGGTACATAAGCCCCTTTTATCTCTCTACTCAGTTTCTCTTCCGGCTCGAGTTCCACTATAACTGCCGATAAGACAAAAAGGACCGAGACAATTGTCTCGATCCTTTTAAAATAATATTTATCTCCAGAAGTCATCAAATATCGTAACTGGCAAATGGCGTTTATGTTGCGTTTTCAAGTACCAATCTTCAATCGTTTTTGCAGCTTGTTCAGAAACTTCTTTTCCTGCAAGGTACTGATCAATTTCTTCATAAGTAACACCTAAAGCATCTTCATCAGATCTTCCTGGTCTGTCACTTTCCAAATCAGCTGTTGGAATTTTTTCATAAAACTTAGCAGGAGCACCCAACTCTTTCAATAACGCTTTACCTTGACCTTTACTCAATCTAAATAGTGGATTCAAGTCTGTTCCGCCGTCGCCGTACTTTGTGAAGAATCCAGTTACACTTTCTGCTGAATGATCTGTTCCTAATACTACTCCATTATGATTGGCTGCTACTGCATATTGTACGACCATACGCTCACGCGCTTTGATATTTCCTTTATTAAAATCAGTGATTTTTACTCCACCTTCTCTAAGAGAAGTTTCATTTGCATCAACAGTTGGTTTGATATTCACACGTACAACCTTATCTGGTTTCATCCAGTCGATTGCTGCCATAGCTTCTTCTTCATCTGCTTGTTCACCATAAGGTAAGCGCATGGCAATAAACGCATACTCTTCATTTCCTGTTTCTTCACGTAGTTCTTCCATTGCAATTT
The DNA here is from genome assembly GCF_001895285.1 of Marinilactibacillus sp. 15R. Classification (NCBI taxonomy): domain Bacteria; kingdom Bacillati; phylum Bacillota; class Bacilli; order Lactobacillales; family Carnobacteriaceae; genus Marinilactibacillus; species Marinilactibacillus sp. 15R. Next base: position 1,174,629 of record NZ_CP017761.1, on the reverse strand, counting down.
GTGCTAATTTACCTAGCAATGATGAATCTTGTCCACCAGAGATGCCTAATACTAACGTCTTAAGAAAATTATTTTTTTTTAAATAATCTTTCATTAAGTCAACACTTTTTCTAATTTCTTCTTTTGGATCTATTTCCGGCTTGACTGCCATTTCTTCAATAATCTGTTTTTGTAATTCTGACATTGGCTACGTCATCTCCTATTTAAGTTTTTAAGAAATTTCTGTATTCTTAGTTTATCATAAATTTTTAAATAGCTTTAAAACAATGATTTTGACTGATCAGTTGGCATTTTTTTGAACAAATTGATTGTTTCAACTTTTGCTTCATAAAGTTTTTGTGAAAGATCTACAGGGTAAGGTTCTGGATTTAATAAACGTTTGTGTTCTTCCCACTGTTCAGATAGACTTTGCATTGCATAGTCTCTTATCTCTTCAAGTGTAGGTAATGTATATACTACCTTTCCATCTACTATAATATCGTGTAATAAAGGGCGTGCATTATAATCAGTGATTGTTTTATTGATATAAGTATATTGAGGATGGAACATAAATAATTCTTCCTGTTCATTTGGACGTTCATCTACCAGTGAAATATAATCCCCTTCTGGCTTTTTATCATTATAAGAACGCACACGCCAAACCTGTTTTTTTCCTGGAGTTGTAATCTTCGCAACGTTGCCGGTTAACTTTAGTGTGTGGTGCATATTGCCATCATTACCTTCTACCGATACGATTTTATAAACTGCACCCAGTGCTGGCTGATCATAGGCTGTAATCATTTTAGTCCCTACACCCCACACATCAATTTTAGCTCCCTGCATTTTCAGATTCAGAATCGTTTCAGCATCTAAATCATTTGAAACAAATATTTTTGCCTCTTTAAAGCCAGCTTCATCTAACTGCTGACGCACTCTTTTAGATAAGTAAGATAAATCTCCCGAGTCCAAACGAACACCTAAAAAATTGATGGAGTCTCCCATTTCTCTAGCAACTTTGATAGCAGTTGGAACACCTGATTCCAGGGTATTGAATGTATCTACAAGAAACACACAATCTTTGTGTGTCTCAGCATAGGCTTTAAAAGCTTGATATTCATCTCGATAAGCTTGGACTAACGCATGTGCATGGGTTCCAGAAGCTGGGATACCAAAAATTTTTGCTGCTCTTGTATTGCTAGTAGAATCTACTCCTGCAATATAAGTTGCACGAGCTCCCCAAATTGCTGCATCCATTTCCTGAGCGCGACGCGCACCAAATTCTAAAACAGGATCATTTCCAGCAGCACTCTTGATTTGCGCAGCTTTAGTGGCAACTAAGGTCTGGAAGTTCACGATATTTAATAAAGCTGTCTCAATCAATTGACAATCAACAATCGAACCTTCTACTTGAATTAAAGGTTCATTTGCAAATGCTACTTCTCCTTCTTTGAAAGATCTAAGCGTTCCTTTAAATCGCCAATTCTTTAAATAAGTTAAAAACTCTTCAGGATATTGCTCAATCTCTCTTAAATAGGCAATATCTGATTCTTTAAAACGCAGTTCTTCTATATATCTGACAACTCTCTCTAATCCTGTAAAAATCGTATAACCCATGCCGAATGGATTGTTGCGGTAATAAACTTCAAATACAGCACGTTTTTGATCATTACCTTTTTTCCAATGGGTTAAAATCATATTAATTTCATATAAATCAGTATGCAACGCTACGCTATCATCCGTATACGTTCGGTTCATTTTAATATCCTCCTAGTGGTACTTATAATATGTTAGCTAGTATATCACATTCCAGCTATTATTTACTTGTGAAAATAATGACTATGTCCATGTTTGCATCACAATTTACTTCTTCTGGTCCATACACTGCTTATACACTTTCATTGTTTCCAGCCCTTGTTTTTCAATTGTAAACTGACTACTCCATTTGTAAAATCGTTCACCTTTTTGTTCCAGAGTATCTAATTCCCAGTCTGTACACGCTTCTTCTAGCGCTGCGGCCAATTCATCTGATGAAGCTTTCTGTACTAGCCAACCCACAGACTTATTAGGAATCATTTCACCAATATCGCCAACATCCGTAGCAATAACTGGTATGTGATGCTCACCGGCTTCTAGCGCAACTAAGGGAAAACTTTCACTCAATGAAGGCAACACCATAACATCTGCTTGAGCGATCTGTTTACTAACTTCTGTGCCCTCTACCCATCCTAATAAATTTATTTTATCTGATAAATCCAATTCATCGGCAAGTTTTTTTAGATCTGATTCTTCTTGTCCAGTTCCGCAAATTGTCAAGGTCCAGTTTGTTTGCTTTATTTTACTCAAGGCTTGAATCAAGTATCGATGTCCCTTGACCCATTCCAGCCTCCCAACCGTAATAATATTAAAAAGATTTGAATTCTTATTAATTTTAGAGTGGCTCAAATTGAAATTTCTTCCATTATGAACAACTGATACATTGTCAGAGGGTACTCCGCTACTAACTAATATTTCTTTTATCTCACTTGAAACTGCAATTACCTGATCTGGTTTTCTTATCGTACGTAAATTAAGTACTTCAAAAATCCGACCCTTGATTCCTCTATCATTAAAATCGAGTGTAGGATCGCTGTGTACAGTCATTACCCATCTTGCTGCTAATCGTTTCTTTGTTAAAGAAATCAATAGATTGGCTCTTGGACCATGTGTATGCAGGATCGTATACTCACGATCATTGATAAAAGATTTAAGTCTTGATAGGATCGAAAGATCATATCGAGATTTTTGAGGAAGTATAAATACATTTATACCGTTTTTTCTAGCCATTTCAGCTACTGGTCCATCTTCGAATACTAATAAGTCCATCTCCAGCTGGGAAACCCCTTGAAAGATTGATAGAATATGAAACAAGCCTCCGCCATATTCGTTTCCCGCATTTACATGTAATACTTTCATTAACTATCTCGTTTCTTTTTTGTTTTTTCTAATGCCTTCTGTTTATTGACTTCTTGCATAAATGCAGGCAAAGCAAGCATTCTACGATATCTAGACGGTTGTTTAACTAACCTGTACAACCACTCTACATGGAGTTTTTGTACAATTTTAGGGGCTCGCTTAGCTTTCCCAGACAGCACGTCAAAGCTGCCGCCTACTCCAACGGCTATACCATGTCCAGCAGCCTTCAAATATTCATGAATCCATTTTTCTTGTCGAGGAAAACCGAATGCTACTAATATTAAGTCAGGTTCAACTGACTTTACGTGATCAATCATTGCACTGTCTGAATGATCAAAGTAACCATGATGATAGCCTGCAACTACTAGGTTCGGCCATAACTTTTCAGCATTATTGACAGCTTTTTCAACGATTTCTTCTTTAGCCCCTATGAAATATACTCGTTTTTTATGCATATTGGATAATTCCAGTAACCCCAACATTAATTCAAATCCTGGTACTCTCTCTTTGATAGGTGTTCCTAACTTCTTAGCGGCTCTCACGATTCCTATACCATCTGGTGCTACATAATCTGCTTTTAACAATAAATTATAGTATTCATCATCTTCTTTAGCATACATAACAATTTCCGGGTTTGCAGTCACAAGAAACGTTTTCTGGTTCGCTTCCATCCGTGCAAGCAGCCGAGCCAAAAATTCTACTCGAGTTAAATTATCAAAAGGAATGCCTAATATCGAAACCTTTTTATCGTCCATTCCATTCATCCGTTCCGTAAGTTCTATTGCTATTATTGTAATACAATTTTGCCCTAGCGTACAGCCTTCAATTTGTTTATATTCAGACTATTTTAAAGGTTTAATGATTATAGTTCTAATTAGGAACTATATTTCTACGATAATTTTGGATTAAATCGATCTCAATAGAATTGAATTTCCTAAGTAACAAAAAAAAGTGAAAGAAGTCTATGCACTTCTTTCACTCTTTACTAGTACTACTATTGATCAATTATAATCTAACTTCTTCTACTTCATTTCCTTTTTTGTTTTTTACGTTGATTCTGGTCGGTTTGATTTCCAGCACTAAAATATTTGGATCTTCTTTACTTGAATACTGCTTATCCATGTAGTCATTCCATGACTTATCGATAATTTCCTGATTTTTGACCATTGAGACTTGTCCTTCAACTTCGACATAATCTTTATCGATAATCCCTTCTTCATAGCCAAGTAAGACAAATACATTAGGATTTACTTCAAGATCTTCCACTTTTTCAGTTCGCTTGTCCGTTATAGTGTATAAAGTGAATTCTTCGCTATAAAAAGACATATAACGTGCCATTGGTTTATTTTCAGAAATTGTCGCCATTACACCAACATCATTTTTGTCCATAATTTTAAGAGCCTTTTCTTTTATATCTACCAATATTTTCATCTCCTTTAGTATTTATATTAACTATGACAGAGAAAGCTTTTTCAAGCAAAGAATTCGCTTATAATATTTAGACAAACAAAAAAAGCAGCATATGAGCTACTCTTAAGTTTAGACTATTAAATGCTGTATCTATTCTATGATTGAACTTGATTTTTCCCCGATGTTTTACCTCTATATAACATTCGATCTGCACGATTAAACAATTGACTAACGGTTTCAGTCGGCATATATTGTGCTATCCCAGAACTACTTGTTACTTCTGCAGGTTCACTAAAATCTGCCGCATTGAGTTCTTGCCTGATTTTGTCAGCAATCTGATGTGCTTCTTTTTTCTTAGTTTCCGGCAATACAATCATAAATTTTCCGCCTTCAAAACTTCCTGCATAATCCTCTTCTTTTATATGATTTTCGATGATTTGACTAGCTTTACGAATAATTTCATCTCCGAATAAAGGACCAAATAGTGAATTCTGATGACTCAAATTATCAATATCTAATAAAATAATTGAGAGAGCCTTGTTGGAGCCTACTTGGGCTTCATTTACTAGTTTCCCTAATTCGAATAAGATATTTGCACGATTATATAAGCCCGTCATAGAATCTTTTTTAGATTGGATTGCCCATTCTTTATTTTCTTCAAGCAACCTTCGCCGTTCTTCTTCATATTCAGTGACGTCAAATACAATTCCAGATAAGAATAAAGGTGCGCCCTCAGCAGTTCTTTTCGTTACTTTTCCACGGTCATAATAAGTACGGTAATCACCGCTTTTAGTTTTTATACGATATCTAACTTCCCATACAGGAATTTTGTTTCCTAAATGATCTCTCATAGCATCCATTACTCGCTCATAATCATCTGGATGAAGACGATCAGTAAAAAACTGAAAATCAACATATTCTGGAAGCTCTTCTTTTTTAAACCCTAAAGCGATTGCCTTCATTGGGTTAAATGTCACTCTATTAACTTGAAAATCCCAGAACCAATGTCCTAAATTACCTGACCAGGCAAAATCTAATGAGTCTTGTTCCTCTTGCAGTTTCAACAATTCATTATTCAATCGCTTAACGGAATCTAATTCTTTTTTTAATGATTGAATTTCTAGATTGAGTTTATTCTCTGTCATTTACTCACACCTCTCACAAATAATTATAAGTGATAGAATCAACGTTTCACACAGATAATAAGCGTTCAATGCTAAAAAAAGAATGTCTGTTCACATTTATGTCATAATGTAAAATCATTAACTTTAATAATCGGAATATTTTAGCTGGTTAAACTCTCAACTAATAAATCTGCTACTAATAATAAATATTCTAGTTAATAATTATTCCTCTATGTTTAATTAGAATAATCTCATTAAATCAAAATTGTTTTTTTATCTCTTCAATTTCAAATTGATTTTTCAAGATAATAACTTTTTTATGCTTATTTTCGTTTAATATTTTTAAAATAATTGGTCTATTTGTATGGTTGAAATTCCAGACAAATTTAACAAATCCTGGTTCAAGCTTAATGGGGTTTCCATATGTTCGAGATTTAGTCATTTTACCTTTTATATATCTTTTCCAGATTCGATAAATGCAAATAGTTTTAGGTAAGTCTAACCAGATTACAGTATCCGCATAATCCAATCGCTTGCTGAGCGTTCGACTATAATTTCCGTCGATTATCCAACTATCTTTTTTAAGTACTTTTTCTAGTAATTCGTCAAATCCCGCTGGGTTTAAGGTGTTTTTATCATCTATCCAGTTCAGCTTATCCAAATGAATCACTGGTAAATCTAATTGTTTTGATAATTGAACAGCAAAAGTAGATTTACCAGATCCTGGAGAACCGATAACAAGAATCTTTTGCATAGACATCTCCTCCTAAGGATTAAAGCTAGGGACAAGCGAACAAATAGAATTAAAAGAGCGTATTTTAAAAAAAATTCATAAATTTTCTCAAAAAAATATAAATGGCAGCTGGTTCCCTTATGCTCTTACAGAATTATTCCTTTTTAATCACTTGAATTTTTGTTGCTGCTTTTCTTTTAGAATCCAATCGATTTTTTTAAAAAATTTTAGCTCTAATAAATAATTTTCAGTAAAAGTAAGCTGGATCTTATGAAGTGGAGCCTTAATAAAGTCCCCACTCTTAGGATCCAGTTTATCCTATTTATAGAGTTTCTTAAAATTATTACATTTAATTAATGCTTACATTTACTCATTCCAAGCTGAAATATAAGAAAGATAACTAAAAAGATACTGATTTTTTTCTTCTAAATCTTTTTTAGTCACCCCAGATAACATTAGATAATCCCGATATAACAGTTCGCTATTAGTCTCTTGAATCCCAAGAGTTTCTTCATGAATCACAAAAACTGTTCTTTCTTCAAAGTAAGGTTTATGATCAAGACTTTCTTTTTTATTTATTTCATTGTAATAAATATTACTTTTTTTGTTATCAATTACTTTGTACAAATGTAATTTTACTTCTTTTTTTGTTTCTCCTAAAGAATATTGAATATTTTCTTTAATAATATTTAATTGAAAAGGGTGTAAAATATTCAAGTCTACTTCTACTATGTCTGCAAGATCTTTAAGAATTGCTAATGGTTCCTTTTTTTTATTTACCATTATAATTTTATCTTGATATTTATCTAATAGCGATTCTATAGTATACATGCACCTCTCTCCTAATTGTTTTACGTAAACATTTCCAGCTTTAACGATACCGGATCTCCATCCAACTGAACAATAGTATACCTCAACACTTCCAACTGAAACTCTCATCTTAGTTTGTGTAGAAGGAGTACTAAACATAGCTAAGTATTGCGATCCTGTAGCTCTTCCACCTGTAGATTTATAGATATAACTATCTGAAAAATAAGTAATTGGAGTTAGTAGGTTAGGTCTAGTTACTTTCACATTTCTTAATCTAAAACTATTTATAGCAACTGATCCTGCGTAGTTTAAGTATAGCTGGTGAACGTCTCCGCTGATTCTAACTATCCGTCAACCCTGTTCCATCTATATAAGTGGCTCTAATTCCATTACTTCATTTGTATGTTCTTCATCCAAAGTGGCAGCACTCACTGACGATGACATTAAAGTGATGACTGAGCGTTATTGTTGCAATAAGTAAATAAATTCCTTTTTTTATTTTATTATTTCTATTTTGTTTTCCCCTAATAAATTTTAAAAATATATAAACAACATTTATGCACGCTTTTCACTTTCTTTTGCATATGTTCTATCCTCCTTTACAGTTAATTCATCATATTTATTCGTACAAAAAGGAGCAACGAATCGTTGCCTCCTTGAGAACAATATATTATAAACGTTTTATCATTAAAATACGTTAAATTAATAATTTACTAATCCTTCTTTATAAATGATTGCCTCAATTAATTCAACTTTGGATCAATTTGCTTACTCTCTTCTAATTCTTTCATTTCTCCGAAGAATGTCTCCACTTGATTAGATAATTTCTTATTAGATTCACTAACTTCTTTGTTCGCTTTAATCAACTAATTAATTTGAACATTCTGCTTGTTCATAACGGAAAAAAAGGAATTGACCATTACGCCTAAATCATTTTTGAGTGTAGCGTCATTTGATACGTCGACCGTATTTACTTGTATCTATCTATGATTTTATCTTTTTTTAGTACTGATTTCTATAGCTTTTTCATAGTTCAAAGTGGAAGCAGCATTCATATTTAGTTAGCTGAACACTATAAAAACGATGAATGTTATTCATTACATTTGCACTCATCGCTTCTATATTTTGTTTATTTCTTTATTCGATTTGTTTTTATTCTTCTTCTTCACTTTCATATGTCCTTCTAAAAATATACTCTATTTCATATTCAGGGAAAAAGGCATATTTTACTTTTACTGCTTCCCCAAATTTGAAATCTGAATCTCCATTGATCTTTTCTCTGACTGTTTGATATCTTATATGTAATAAGTCAGCGATATCGACTAGAGAAACACCTTTTTCTTTACGGATCTTTTCAAAATTATTCAACATCCTCTCACCTCCTTATACGATTTTTCGTATTAAAAACCAACAATCTATGACATAATTAACACTTGATTTCATCATAATATGAATTTTCGTACTTGTCAATAATAAATAACCTTCGTTCTAAAAAGAATATTGATATGCGATTTTTCGTATGCTATTGTTTTATTAACTACTAAAAAACGGAGAAACGATATGAATAGAGAAGAAAAATTAAAAACTATGATAATAAAAAGATTCGGTACCGTCAAGGAGTTTTCAAGAGCTGTCGGTTTACCTTACACAACTATACGCTCTATACTAGAAAGAGGTATTTTTAATGCAAAGTTAGAAAATGTCATCATCATCTGTAAAGGGCTTGGAATATCTTCTGAAGAATTAATTGATCAAAAGGATTTTGTAATGGAAAACTCTTTGTCTTTCTACAATGACTATACACATTCAAAGTCACCCAGTCTATTTGATGATTTAAAAGATCATTCTGAGATAGATAAAATCGAACTTCCAGATTTAATCATGGGACGATACGCTGGTGCTGAGGATATTATATTTTCTCGTATGTCCGAGAGATCTATGGACAAATTAATTCCTGTTAATTCATTGATTGGCATTAAGCCAGTCGAGCTAGCTGATCTTGAAAATGAAGATATCGTTGTCTACACCCATCAGACGGAACAAAGTATCAAGTATGTTTATAAAATAGAAAACAAACTTATTCTAAAACCTGCTTCCCATGATCCAAAATTCATTGATTCTGTATTTGACATGACAGATACTGAACTCAATATTTTAGGCAAAATCATAATATATATCGTTGAGAAATAGCTGTTACATATACTGGAGGAGCATTATGAAAAGGAAAGTTGTATTGTTCATTGCTATGAGTCTAGATGGATATATTGCTAGAAAAAATGGTGCAATAGATTGGTTAGATACTAACGTTGATGATCCAGTCGAAGATTTTAGTTACGAGAAATTTTACAGTACCATAGATACAGTGATTATGGGACGAACGACATATGATCAAGTGATCAACGAACTTTCACCTGACCTTTATCCTTATAAAGATATTAAATCTTATGTGCTGACATCAAGACCAGCTCAACCAAAAAAGCATGTGAAATTTATTACTGAAGACATTTCTGAACTTATACTGCGTCTGAAAAGGGAAGCTGGTAAAGATATCTGGATCGTCGGCGGACATTCCATTATCAAACCGCTCTTGCAGCTTAATATGATTGATGAATTTAAGATCACAATTATTCCGACTTTATTAGGAAACGGTATTCCCTTATTCGACTCTTTCCAAAATGAAATAAAGTTACAGCAAGTTAATAGCTATGTACGTAATCAGCTAACTTACCTTCATTTCGTTCGTAAATAATGATACAAAACAAAGCCATCACAAAAGTATGATTCCCGACTTCTGTAATGGCTTTTTTAATTTTTAAAGCTGTAAAATCAAGATAAAGATTACAGCTGCAATAGTCTGAAGTATACCCACTGATACCCCATAAACAAGGAAACGAGGGCCTTCTTTGATAAACTTTCTAAAATCAAGACGCAGACCAATTGCCGCTAAAGCTGTCATTTCAAACCAAGTACTAATATAATCAGTGGAATCAATAATAACTGTCGGAATCGTAAATATACTATTCAGGATACAAATAATCAGAAATCCTAATACATACCAGGGAATTGGTAATTTTTTTGTTTGGTTGTTCTCTAAATTTTCTCCTGTACTTTTTTGTACTTTCTTTTTAAAGAATAAAACAACAATGACCAGTAAAATAATACGTGTGATTTTGAAAAGCATAGCATACTTGACTGTTTCAGCACTAATTAGACTTGCTCCTGCTACAACTTGCCCTACTGATTGCAGGGTTCCTCCGAGCAAAGCGCTCTTGCTTAAAAGATCGTCCCCAAAAAGAGCTACTCCTAGAAATGGTAGAGAAAGCATCATTACAGTTCCCATCAAGTTAACTAGCGTTATCACTTGGCCTTTTTCTTCATCATCTGCTTGAATAGATGGTGCGATCGCTCCTATTGCAGAAGTTCCACAGACTGCATTTCCTCCAGCCATCATCAAAACCATTTTTTCACCAAACCCAAGCTTTCTTCCGATAAGATACGTTCCTATAATTACTGTCGTCATCATCAGTATGACGTATACCAGTCCTTTAAATCCCATCTCAACGATAGTCTGGAACGTGACAGTAAATCCCAGCAAAACAACTGCATATTCCAATAACCTGCTTTCTGCAAATTTTGTTCCTCTGGCTAAAATAGGCTGCTTGAAAACTGTATTGCCTAATACTATACCGAGTAAAATCGCAATTGTGGCGCCGCCAATTTGCGGAAAAAATGTTGCAAAAAATTTTGAAAATACAGCTACTATAAATGCAATCACTATCCCGGGAACGATTGGATATGTATTTGACAGTTCTTTTAGTTTATTTTTAAACTTCATGCACTCTTCCTTTCTCTGATAGAATCATTATACTATTTTTTAAAAATAAATTTCAGCAGCTAATCGCTTACATATAAAAAAATCTATTATTTATTCTATATTACAAATAATATACCTTTGACTTAACCATCGTACTTCGATATACTTCGTTTATAATATATATCGAGGTGCGATAGTATGGTTAGATCTGACTTACAGAAAATTTATATGCCTATGACTGAAACTGCTTTTTATATACTCCTCTCTCTTCAAGAACCAAGATATGGCTACAAGATTATGCAATTTGTTGAAGAACTGACTTCCGGCAGAATTCAATTTGGCGCTGGAACAATGTATGGAAGTTTATCTAAATTAAAAAAAGACGGGTTAATTGAAATCGTTAGAGAAGAAAATAAACGTAAAATATATCAGACAACTTCGCTTGGAAATAAATTATTGAAAATTGAGAAAGAAAGAATTGTTGAACTATATTTAAATGCAGAAAGGGTGAAAGACTGATGGAAAAGAAGGTCATCAAATTCATCACAGTGGATAACTTTGAAAAAGAAGAAACCTATTTAGAGCAAATGTCTAAAAAGGGCTGGCATTTTGTTAAATATGAAGAGTTGCGTTACTTTTTTGAGTCTGGAGATCCATCAGATATCATCTATCAAATCGATTACCATAGCTCTACCGATGGTGATAAAGAAGATTATTTACAATTATTCAAAGATAGCGGCTGGATACCTGTATTTGCTTATCCCATTTTTGATGGGGAGTGGTGCTACTTTAAAAAGGAAACAGCTTCTAATAATTCACCTAAAATATATACCGATAATGAATCAAAAATTGAATTATTTAGTAAAATCAGAAAAACCTGGGGAACTTTTGGTTTAATCTTATCCTTAGTTTTCTTACCTATTACTTTTATAACGGGTATTCTAACAAGCAACTCCTTCTTAATTTATTTCGTACTACTGATTTTTGTTTTTATAGCTTTGTTGTATATAAAAATGGTACTCAACCTGACTAGGAAAATTCATCAACTACGAGAATAAAGAATATTTCAAATCTTAAAAAACGAGAACTACTCACTATGAGTAGTTCTCGTTTTAAATTATCATCAAATAATTTACAGTTGACGATGAAGCAGTAGTTTTGTCAATTTCTCAATATCTTTTTTGCTTTTATTATCTGGGAGTTGTTCTATCAGAACCAACGCTTTACTTGTGTATCGCTCAGCCAGCTGAAAAGCCGACTTGATTCCTTCGGTATCTTTCAATTTTTTACGGATTTCTATAACGTCTTGTTCTGTATAGTCTTGTTTAGCAAATTGTTCCTTAAAAAATACTGGTGAACGTTTCATTGAAAACAGGATCGGTGCGGTATAAATCCCATTTCTAAAATCCTGAAACATGGTCTTCTCCCATACAGATTCATCTTGAGTGTATTCCAGTAAATCATCCATCAACTGAAATGCCATCCCAATTTGAGCACCGATTCGGTAACACAACCACTGTTCTTTTATAGACATATTACTTTCCATTGCCCCTCCATAACAGGCTAATGCAAATAACTCAGCAGTTTTTCCCCGAATTTGGGTTAAATAGCGTCGTATCGTCATATCCTGATTGTAAGACTGATCTAACTGGTGCAGTTCCCCTCCAATTACTCTTTCCATGGCTCGAGTAAGAATACCTTGTACATCTATTATTTGACGGTAAGGATGTGTCATTCTAAAGCAGATAGTCCCCGGCGTACACTGCAGACTTTTTTCCATGAGCCGCTTGTATAGTAGGAGTTCCTCTCCTTATATCCCCTTCATCAATGATATCATCGTGAATCAGTGTTGCATTATGAAAAACTTCAATTGCTGCAGCCATCACTCTTGCTCTTTCCGGTTCACTCTTTGGCCCTAATTGCGAAAATAGCAACGAATAAGCTGGACGTATCATTTTTCCACTAGACTGAAAAATACCTTTTGCCGCATCATTCACTTGCTGATTACGTATAAAAATCTTACTGAAAATCAATTGCCTAGTTTGCTTAAGTTCCTTTTCCAAGTCGGGAAATTCATCCCATATCGAGTGAATGCTCAAAGCAATCCCGCCTTAATCTACAAATTTATTTAACTATTTTTGAAATAGTTTTATCTTTAAATCAGCTTCATTTTTATACATTAATATTAAAGAATGTAAATAACTAATTCTTTTTGAGACCATGCAGATTTACAGCACGACACTATACTATTAATGAATTATAAAATCCGGTATATAGAATGATGTTTCAACTAATAGAACATTATCCATAGCTTATCAAATATTTTTAAAATTTATTTATGTAAAACATTTGTTATCATTATACATTTGCAGTGCTAAATTGTCTAAAACAATGTTTTCATTATAAGATTTCAAGATAGATTAGCGTTTTATCTCATTGAATTCGTCTTATTCTGCTATACTGTAAGCACAATATTTATTCACATCTTAAACCAAAGGAGTCTACCATGTCTATTTCACAGTTTTTGAGGTTTGTTGATATTCGGACAAAATTCACGAGTATTCTTCCTGTTCTTTTAGGCGTTTTTTACACAATCTATTATTTTGGAACTTTTAATTTACTCAATACCCTGCTTTTTTTTATTGCAGCCGTTCTGCTTGACTTCACTACCACTTCTATCAATGTCTTAGTTGATTATCAGACAGCTGCATCAGAAGAATTTAAGAAAGAACGCAATATTATTGGTAGAGAAAATATTTCCGAAAAACTAGTTGTAGTTTATATTTATATTATGCTCATTCTCTATTTCATTTTAGGTTTGATTCTAGTCTTTCGAACTAATCTGGTCTTGCTTCCAATTGGTATTATCTGTTCCATCATCGCGATTACGTATACTTATGGGCCGCTTCCGATTTCTAGAATGCCCTTAGGAGAGTTGTTTTCTGGTCCTCCTCTTGGGTTTGGCATTATCTTTATTGCCATATTCGTCAATTATAGAGATTCACTGATTCTAGCATTAAATTTCCAGAATTCAACATTTATGCTTCAAGGAGATTGGCTGACGATCTTAGCTATATTTTTTGTTTCTTTACCACAGGTTTTATTAATCTCCAATATCGTTCTTGCAAATAACATCTGTGACTTGAAACAAGATATTGAAAATAATCGATTTACCATTGTTTTTCATATTGGTAAAGAAAAAAGTATTCAATTATATAACTGGCTAACTTACGGAAGCTATGTATTATTTCTAGTACCCATCTTAATGGGCTGGTTACCATTGATTATGTTACTAGTTTATCCAACTCTACTCTATGCTCGTAAGCAAGTACGGTTATTTAACCTTAAACAAGAAAAAGCTGAAACCTTTATTACTTCGGTAAAATCTTTTTTAGCTTTTACACTAGTAGAACTTTTACTATTTGTAGTGGTTATTAGTTGGGCTTGGTTATCGTAATAGTTATTCGTTTGACTTATCTTTAAATTAATTAAATTCAATAAAAAAACCGTAGACAACTCTAATCTGTCTACGGTTTTGATACGATATCTAATTATCAACAATCCTAATAATCAAAAATTTACTATATAGCTATGCAAAATATGATTCGTTAAATTTTACTGATTTCTTTTCAGTATCTATAGTGACTTCGATCCCATATGGCAAAAGACAACGGGGACAAGCATGTCCAAAAGGTAAATTATATAAGACCGGTAATGTCTCATCGTTAATAACCTCTTTGTAAATACTTTTATATTCTTCATAATATACATTATTTTGTGGCTTACCAATTAGTACACCATTTACCTTGGAAAATACTCCATAATCTTTTAACGTCATTAACATACTTCTTAGGTTTTCAGGTGCTGGGCGCTCTTCACTTGTTTCTAAAAAAAGAATTTTTCCGCTCCATTCTTCTTTCCGAGGGAAAATTTTATACTTTTCTATTATATCTGGTTCATCCCCATAGCGAGCTCCTATTAAAGAATCATATAAACTTTCCAGACAGCCGCCTAATAGCCTACCGCTTGTTTTATTTTTTCCAGATAATATTTCAATCCCATTTTTCTCAAAATGTCGCTTACGTTCAGTTCCTATAGACTTAGAAGAAAAGTCAGTTCTTTCTTCATACCACCATTCAGTTGAAGTAATTTCTGTCAATTCTTGACCATCAAAATAACCTTCTAGAGAACGTTTCGTATAAGGCAAAAGCTCCTCCGCTAATTCAGCAATATCACTTAAAAAATTCGGACCATAAAAAGATTCCATTCCTAATCGATAGAACATTAAATGATTAATTGTTGTATCTGAAAACCCGGTGAATATTTTAGGAGAGTTCTGTACTGCCTGAATAAATTCCTCATCTTCCATCAAGTATGGCAGTAAACGATAGGTGTCATCCCCACCAATTGCACATATTATTCCTTTTATGGATGAGTCCATAAAAGCTTCTTTCAAATCTTCTGCCCGCCATTCAGGATGATTTTCCAAACTATCCATCCCTTTTAATGTATTAGGCATAAAAACAGGCGTTAGACCCAAAGATTCTAACCTTCTTTTCCCTATTTCTAGCTGATGTGCTGCAAATGACTCTCCTAAAACACCACTTGATAAACTAACAACAGCTACTTTATCCCCTTTTTTCAATCCTTTTGGCTTAATCAATGCATCCACCTTCTGTTTTGACTTTCCATTTTTTAAATTTATTGCACATAATATTTATGTTAAATAGAATAACACAATAACGATACTCACAAAAGACAGTAAAGCAGCAATTGGAATTGATAGTTTAAATATAAGCGTTTGTGTTTTGTGCCGAAATATCCCCATACTTAACCAGGAACCTATTCCTCCAAATAAAAAAGAACAGAGGAGCAGTTGCTTTTCTGAAATTCTATATCTATGCTTTATAGCTCTTTGCTTGTCAATGTAGAATAATATAAAAGTATACACATTCATCATTAATATACCCCCTATTAAAATTAACTGTATATCTGAAAGTAATTGCTCCATAAAACCCTCCATAATTTTCATATTAAAATCCTCGCTGCTTTTAGTAGATTCATATATTTTCTTTGAAAAGTATACCATATTCAATTAGGTGGTCTACTAACATATAAGGTTATAAAATTTAACCAATTCCACTTAACGAGAGATAAATCATTATTATATAGAAACATTAATGAAGTTCAGCTAGCTATTTTAATATATTCCATATAATAACATTGAATGATTCATGAAACCCTCGTATACTTTATTTATAAGTTAAAAGGAGAATGCTTTTGAAAACTAAAGAATTAACATTCAGATTTGCAACGAAAGAAGACATTCCTTTGATTATGAAGTTTATCAAAGATTTGGCCATCTATGAAAAAATGCTGGATGAAGTTGTCGCAACTGAAGCATTGCTTGAGGAGTGGCTGTTTGACAAAGAAAGAGCTGAAGTCATTTTAGCGGTGGTAAAAGGAAAAGAAATAGGCTTTGCTCTATTCTTTCATAATTTCTCAACATTTTTAGGTCGCTCTGGAATTTATCTGGAAGATTTATATGTAGATCCATCCTTTCGGGGACACGGATATGGTAAAAGCATCTTAAAGTATTTAGCAAAAATCGCTGTTGAAAGAAAATGTGGTAGGCTAGAATGGGTTTGTCTGAACTGGAATAAGTCTAGTATTGATTTTTATTTATCGCTAGGAGCAAAACCCATGGATGACTGGACTATTTACCGCATTTCCGGTACTACATTAAATGAACTCGCAGATTGACATGAAACTTGAAAATAGATAAGCGCAGCTAATTTACTATAACTGCGTTTATTTATGTTACATACTTTTAATTCAGTGCTTACTATGAAATTAAAAATCTTTATCAAGTAATGTAACGCTTGTTTATCAGGAAAAGAAAGGTTGAATAGGTATGGACTCTAGACAAATCCAACTAGTGATAAGTGATATCGATGGAACTATTTTAAACGATCATCACTTAGTTGATGATCAATTAAAAGATACTTTACTAGCATTGCACAAAAAAGCTATTCCTTTTATTTTAGCTTCTGCCCGATCACCAAAAGGTATGGTTCCTATTACAGAAGAACTTAATATAACTGATAATCCCATCGTTTGCTATAATGGAGCACTAGTTTTAAAAAAACAAAAATCCGGGCATTATACTTCTCTATTTAGTCATGAATTAGATAGAGAAGAGGTCCGACTAATTGTTGATGTTATTAATAGTCAATTCCCTGAGGTCGCTATCAATCTATATTCTGGCAGTGAGTGGTACGTAGCTAAAAATGATAAATGGACAAAGATGGAAGCTGTCATTACAAATGAACAGCCAATCGAAAGGAACCTTCAGCTATTACTATTAGATTTTAAATTACCTGTTCATAAGCTTCTGCTAATTGGAGAGTCTGAAGAAATCAATCAGCTTCTTGAGTATTTTAAACATTTAAATTTAAAAAACAGCTCATTTTATTTATCAAAAAATAATTATATGGAAATCACTCATCGTGAAGTATCCAAAGATAAAGCCTTAATAGAGCTATCGAAGTATTATGATGTACCTTTAGAAAACACAATGGCTATAGGAGATAACTTTAATGATATTCCTATGCTTTCTTTAGCAGGGCTTGGAATCGTAATGGACAATGCACCTGAAGAAGTAAAAAAAAGCACAAAAATAAAAACAACTGACAACAACAACTATGGTGTTTCAAACGCATTGAGAAAATTTATTATAGATATTTAAAATAATTATACCTTGAATAAAGTTGCTTCATTCAACGTTACAAGACGTTCTTGTAACGCTGCATAAGCCTCTGCATTTAATTCAGTACCTTCTTCTCCAACAACTTCAGCAAGTGCCTCTCCAACACGCTGATGTTCTGAAAGTTGCTTTTCCATTTCTCCGGCAGTTTCTCCAGCCTGTCGGGCAAGTCTTTCCTCGATTTGTTTTTCTATTTCTCCTTTAGCAAAACTATAGCTTACTCCAGTAATCATGAGTACTACCATAATCATGACCGGAATAAAACTAAGGATTTTGGCACGAATTGAAAGTTTCATAACCTTCTCCCCCTCCTATTTGTTACTATTTATATATCGTAAAAATAAGAAGAAAATTAAGGAATCAAGAGATTTTCCAAATATACATAGATTAATTCTTACACTTTTCTGACATAAATATTTTAAGTAATTCAAAGTACCTAAAGGAAATTATCTTTTTGACATTATTTTCCTTTTTCGATCTACTAATGGTGATTTTTACATTACTTGTTCAGACTTTTAAACTATTTAAAAACTATCGACTGTGTCCTCTTCACTATTTCATCAAATGATTGCGCTTCGTAATCAGGTATTATACCTGAATCATTTTTCAGTCTGAATGGATTAAACCAGATATTTCTGATTCCAGAGTTAATCGCTCCTTGAATATCCGAATGCAGGGAATCTCCAATCATTAGTGTATTTTGTGGTTGCATTCCTTTATTCCGATCCATCAGAATATCAAAAAATTTCCGATGAGGTTTGGCATATCCAATTTCGTCTGAAATAACGATATCTTCGAAAAGCATCTCTAATCCGGTGCCTTTTAATCGATTTCTTTGGGTGGATGATTTCCCATTGGTTCCAGCTATGACTTGAAAGTTTTGCTTTTTCAAATGCAGCAGCATCTCTTTTGCTCCCTTTAAAACAAAGAAATTCTCATCAAGATAGCTCCGATATTCCATTTCGAGGAGCTTACCATCTGCTTCAACCCCAAATTCTTGATAAGTTTTTGAAAAACGAGTATCTAATAATTCTTTTGCTGAAGCACCTTGTTCAATTTGCCTCCAGATTGCGTTATTTACCTGTTTAAAAGTCGGCAGCCACTGGTCAAAATGAACATCTTGTATTACATGATTCTTAAAAACTTTATTCAATCCGTCCTTTTCACCCTTTTTAAAGTCCAAAATCGTATCGTCTAAATCAAAAATCAAATAACCTTTATAACTCATTTTAAATCCTCCATCAAATTTTCTGTAATTCTATTTTAACGGAAAATACTCTTTAGTCTATGAACTATCTCAATTTATTGATAAATGATATAATGAACAGTAGAAAAACAGATTTTGATAAGGAGATTTTCATGACTATTCCTACTATAACCTTAATGGATGCCTATATGATAGAAACGCTTTTTTCAAAGGGTGTTAAAAAAGAAGATTTTCTTCATACAATGAACGAGAAAAATCTAGATAAATATGTACATTTTGATGATTCTTTTGACTATTCAGAACTAAGTACTTCTGTGCAAGGGAAGGAATCGTTATTTGAAGAAGCTATTAAAAAAAATCAGTATGCTATAAGTTACTTAACAATCGGAGGGTTGAAAAATCTTCTTAGAATCAAATATGAGTTTGTAGAAGAAAAAGATTACCTTCTCTATGATCAGAAATTAGAAAATTTAACTGTAAATCAAAAGCAGCTAAAAGAAATCAAAGCATTAGTCAGTTCAGCATGGAGAGTTATAGAAACTGATGAAAAATCTAATCATTCAGTTACTATTTCTATTTTACATGTGAGCATTCTTTAAAGAATGCATCATGCTTATTGAATACTAGATCAACAAACAGGTGCAGCTTTTTAATATTTTTTATACTCCATTTCCAACAATGTAGAATACTCAATTCTACATTGTTTTTATTTTCCTCATCTATCTGACTTATAAACTAGTATTTATAGTTAAGCTATATAAAAATCCAGACCACTTTCTTTATTAAAACTATACTTAATTATCTAAAGAATTCCTTGAAAATAAATTATTTTATACTCTCAAAACAAACTATACCAATTACTTATTTTGTTCGTTGTTTCCTCTGTTTACTCTCTCACCAAGGCATGGTATCTTCATACCTGTAATTTCATTAATGATTTTTATAATAAGAAATCAAGGAGTGTAGAAGAAATGCATACACGAATAGAATCTGATTCAATTGGTCCTTTACCCATTCCAAGCAATGCATACTATGGTGTTCAGACATTACGAGCGAAACATAACTTTTCAATCTCTGGAGAAAAACTGCATCTTTCCCTTATAAAAAATTTGGCTGTAATCAAAAAAGCTGCAGCAATAACAAACTTTCAGGAACAAAATATATCTGCTGATATTGCTGAGGCAATTTACAAAGCAAGTGATGAGATTATTTCAGGTAAATTCCAAGAAGAGTTTATTGTAGATGCCATTCAGGGTGGCGCTGGAACTTCTGCAAATATGAATATCAATGAAGTACTAGCTCATCGCGCTAGTGAAATACTTGGAGGTACAAAAGATACCTATGATCTTGTTCACCCTAATGACCATGTCAACTGTTCACAGTCGACAAATGACGTTTTTCCGACGGCAGGAAAATTAACGGTTCTAGAACTAATGCCGCATCTAATCAACAATCTCTCCTACTTAGAAAATTTACTCGCTCAAAAAGCGGATGAGTTTTCAGATGTAATCAAAATGGGAAGAACCCAATTGCAGGATGCCGTTCCAACAACATTAGGCCGCTCTTTCAAAGCCTATCAATCTGCTGTATGCAGAGGTATTCATCATTTGTTAACCGTAACGGATGAAATGCATACCCTTAACATTGGAGGGACAGCTATCGGGAATGGACTCAATACTTCTCCAGGTTATTCTGCAACCATCGTTCAAAACTTAGCAAATGAATTGAAATTACCGTTAAAACAGGCAAACGATTTATACGATGCTACTCAAAACGCTGATAGTTTTGTCCAGGTATCAGGCGCTGTAAAAACTGTCGCAGTTATACTTTCAAAAATGAGTAATGATCTAAGGCTAATGTCCAGTGGTCCAAAGACTGGATTCGGTGAAATCAACTTACCTGATAAGCAAAATGGCTCATCCATTATGCCCGGCAAAGTCAATCCTGTTATTCCAGAAGTTGTCTCACAAGTAGCCTTTCAAATTATCGGAAATGATGTAACAATCACAATGGCAGCCGAATCCGGTCAATTGGAACTGAATCCTTTTGAGCCAATTATCTTTCGTAATTTGTTTAGTTCTATTGAACTTTTAACGAATGCTGCGTTAACGCTGGCAGATAACTGTATCGCTGGTATTACAGCCAATAGAGAGCATTGTCTTGAACAAGTGGAACGAAGCGCAGGAATCGCCACTGCTCTCTGCCCATTCATCGGATACAAAAGAGCAAGTGAAGTCGCAAAAGAATCTTTAAAAACTGAAATATCTATTCGAACAATTCTTTTGGAAAAGGATTGGTTAAGTAAAGAAAAAATCGACGAGATCATAGATTTGAAAAAACTTGCGGAAGGAATAACCCCTTCAATTAATCACCTGCATTCTATTTTAACTTGAAAAATCGACCTATACCAAAATTGAATTATTAAAAAATCAGATTTTATGTAGTGCTAAAAAATAGTACAAATCTATCTGAGAAGGTATCTATGATGTTCATAAATTTAATCTTTCAAATACTCTGTAAAAAGAATATAATTTAAAACTGTCAAAAAATAATCAAAATTTTTGTTGACAGTGTATTACTTCTCTTGCTATAGTAATGACCAACAGGAAACATTAAATATAAATGCGTGAAAGATAAGTACATTTTGGAAGTCTTCATAGAGAGCCCAGTCTGGTGAAAAAGGGTAAGATGAAAAATCTGGAAAATGGTCTTTTAAAACTTGAAAATGATTTAACTTTCTAAGTTAACGTGGAATGAACGAGTTCTCTGGAATAAGTTCATTACGGCTGCACCCGTTACAGTGCCACAGTATTAAACACAATGATGGTGTCGTACTGTTTGAGGCAATGAGAAGCAATTCCGTTGTAAATCAAGGTGGTAACACGAATTTGACTATTTCGTCCTTGAAGGAGATTCGCAAAAAGCGAATTTCTTTCAAGGACTTTTTTTATATGTAAAATCATATCAAACACTATAGAGATGAGTAAATGTCCTAGCGTAATAACAGAGAGCCTGCAGTCGCTGAAAGCAGGTTTACCCAAAGACATTGAATATGGTCTCTTCCCTGCTGATTCCTTTCAGTCAGTTGTCATAGTGGGATACCGAGTCTATTAAGATAAGGCTATCACGGCTGCATCCGTTATCTTGCACGAGTATAAATCTTTTGTACTTAGTGAGGTAAGATTCGTGAGGATCTTACAAACAAAGGTGGTAACACGACAACATTCGTCCTTTGATTAAACAGCATCAAGCTATTCAGTTAGCGATACGCTGTTTAATCAAAGGACGTTTTTTTATTTCCGTTTATTAGCGATATAGAATACTAGGAGGACAATACATGATAGAGCTTAAAAATATCGATGTTCAATTCAAAACCGAAAATAAAGAAATCCACGCAGTACGAGATGTCTCGATCCAGATCGATAAAGGAGACATATTTGGAATTGTCGGTTATTCCGGAGCAGGAAAAAGTACGCTGGTTAGAACAATCAACTTACTGCAACGTCCTACAAACGGCAGCGTTCGTGTAGGTGAGAAACAATTATTGAATTTAAATCCAAAAGAACTGCGCCAGGCTCGCAAGAAAATTGGAATGATCTTCCAGCACTTCAACTTAATGAACGCTCGGACAGTTGCTGGAAACGTCCTTTACGCTTTGCGTTCAAGTCAATTATCTGAAGATGCAAAAAATAAAAAAGTAGCAGAGCTTTTGGACCTTGTAGGATTAGCAGATAAACATGACGTCTATCCTTCTCAACTTTCTGGTGGGCAGAAACAACGGGTTGGGATTGCCAGATCATTGGCAAATGATCCAGAAGTACTCCTGTGCGATGAAGCAACCAGTGCTTTGGATCCAAAAACAACTCTTTCTATTTTGGAGTTATTAAAAGATTTAAATGAAAAGCTTAACCTGACTATTGTTATTATTACTCATGAGATGGAAGTTATCAAAGAGATCTGCAAAAAAGTAGCGGTCATGGAAGACGGCTCAGTCGTTGAACAAGGTGATGTCGTTTCAATCTTTACAGATCCAAAAAATCCACTTACCCAAGAGTTTATCAATACAGCAACCCATATTGATCAAGCTTTAGAAAAACTAGCTAAACATCCATCCTTACTCAACTTAGATCAAGAAGATACCATCGCCCGGCTATCTTTTGTTGGAGAAAGTACAAACGAACCGCTGATATCCAGTCTATATTCTAAATTTGCAGTTTCAACAAATATTCTTTACGGAAATATTGAAATTCTGCATGATACTCCGATTGGGAATCTGATCGTTGTCTTAAGTGGATCCCCTTCTCAGCAACAACAAGCGATCCGTTTTTTAGAGTCCCAAAACGTAGCAGTGCAACAGCTGGAACACATTCATGTAGACCAGAAAGCAAAAGTAGTTCCTATAAATCAGGAATATGTCATTTAATAAAAGTCTGATAAAAAAGGAGAAAAACTATGAATGGATTAACTGATTTTATTGAAAGTATTGCACCAAACGTTTGGGAAATTCGAGAACGAGTTCTTGAAAGTACTTGGGAAACTATCTATATGATACTCGTTTCTGCTCTTATTGCCGGAATCATTGGAATTATAATCGGAGTCATTTTAGTCATTACAAATAAAAACGGGATAAAAGAAAATGTTGTTTTCTACACCCACTCAGAACGGTTGATCAACACTTTTCGTTCAGTGCCTTTTATTATCCTGCTCGCCCTAATAGCACCTTTCACAAGGCTTGTTGTTGGCACAACAATAGGAACGACTGCTGCAATAGTTCCTATTATTGTAGGGATTATCCCATTCTACTCTCGTCAAGTCGAAAATGCTTTGCTGGAAGTGGATCCAGGGATTGTAGAAGCTGCACAAGCAATGGGTTCATCTCCTCTTGAAATTATATTTGGTGTTTATTTAAAAGAAGGACTTCCTTCTCTTGTCCGTGTATCTGCTGTTTCCATTATCAACCTTATTGGACTGACCACAATGGCTGGAGTTGTTGGTGGTGGCGGTTTAGGAGATCTGGCTATCGCTAGAGGGTACAACCGATTCCAAATGGATGTTACAATCGTCTCCACTCTCTTGATTATGGTTATTGTTTTTATTACTCAGTGGATCGGACGTATATTAATCAAGAGAACATCTCATTAATCAAAAAAAAATTAGAATTGGGGAAATAAAATGAAAAAGAAATTATTAGCATTATTCAGTATTGTATTTACAGTTATTCTGGCAGCATGCGGTAACGACGGTGAAACCGTTCGTTTAGGAGTTGTTGGAGAAAACAATGAGCCTTGGGAACACGTGCGTGATGTAGTAGCGGAAGAAGGAATTGATTTAGAAATCGTTACTTTCTCAGATTATCAAACACCAAACACAGCATTAGCTGAAGGTGATTTGGATCTAAATGCATTTCAGACTGTAATCTTTTTAGATTCCTTTAATGAAGATACCGGATATGATTTAACGCCAATCGCAGATACTACTTTAAATCCTTTAGGAATATACTCTGAACAAGTAGAAGAGGTAACGGACATTCAAGAAGGCGACACGATTACTATCCCAAACGATGCATCAAATGAAGGTCGTGCACTGATTCTGCTTCAATCAGCAGGATTGATTGAAGTCGACCCAGAAAAAGGTAACTACCCTCTTATTGAAGATATCACAAGTAATCCATTGAACTTGGACATTGTGGCAATTGCCAGTAATCAGACGGCACGTTCATTGAGCGATACGACAGCTGCCGTAATCAATGTTGGAATGGCTGTTGACGCTGGCTATATCCCATCAGAGGACGCTATTTTCCTGGAATCAGCTGAAGGAGATACCGAACCGTATATCAACGCAATCGTTGCACGACCTGATGAAACAGAAAATGAAACTTATCAAAAAATCGTCGAAGCTTATCAGACAGACGAAGTGAAAGAAATTATTGCAGAAACAACTCAAAATTCTTCCATTCCTGTTTGGTAATAGAGATAATGATTAAGACCACTTAGCTATGATTTCTAAGTGGTCTTTTATGTATAGATTAAGATAACGTTTAACGATATTAAAGAGCAAACGATTAGTGGTTTGCTCTTTAATTTGCAGAAATTATGCTATATATTTTCTTCATATCTCTTTAACAATTGTTGATAATGAAGGTAAAGCAAAGAAAAGCGGTTGTTACTTTTCTCATTCCACGGTTTAGGCTTACCGCAGAAGTGTAAAATAACCGTATTTTCTGCTACCCAATGTATATTGTAAGCACCAAAACTTCTAGTAAAATAGGCACTACTTTGTCTAGTATCATAATTCCATATTTCTTCAGGAATTTCTTTTGTAAATTCCCCATAAAGATAGTTCATCACATCTTGATCAGGAAGCAGTAAATAATCACTATATTTTCTAATTGTATCGTAAATATCTTCTATTTGAATTTTATTTCTTGCTTGTTTTACATCTATTACCATAATTCCTGAATTAAAATAACCATGACTGATTCCCAGTCGAATATTGTTGATCCCCTTAGTAATATTGGTCAATCCGGAATGTGTCGCAGCAGCCAGTATATTCCCCTCAAGATCCAAATCCCACAGTTCTTGAATCGGGTTGATAATTAAAGTGTCAGGGTCTAAATAAATAACTCTTTTTACATTATCAGGCAATAAACTTCCACAAGCCAAGCGGTAATACATTTCTTTTGGGTAACGCTCAGCTGTGGGCGCGTCAGCAAATAGGTCCAGAGGCACTTTAATGACATTCAATTCCATTCCATAAAATTTTAATAAAGTCTGTAATGCTTGTAGTTTTTCTGAAGAAATTCTTTCATGTATTAGCCAAATTCTAAAATCTATTTGCATATTATTTTGGTGTAATGAAGTTAGCATTACCTTTAAGGGGTCTAAATAATTTTCATCCAACGTGACAAGAATGTCTATTTTTTCTTCCAAGCTAAGTAACCTCTTCCTGTTATAAGATAATTTTTAGTATGTATCAAAATCTTAGGTATCTACTATTTAAAGATATTGAAATATAATCACACTTTCTAGAAACTGTTGAATCCGGGTAAAAACAGTCATTTTTCATAATCTAACTCAGGAATTTTTTGCAATAAGCACTTCTAAAAAGCACCTGTCTCCAAGCATGTTCAGCTGTACTTTCTTGTCGACCAGATTGTGTCCAATCCGTTCTTGTAACGGACTTTATTTCTTTAATAAAACCAAGATACTGGTTTATTTCTGTCACTTTCATACTCCTTTCTGAAACTAATACTTATCACCTCCAAACGAAATCTTCCGCTTTTATCCGTTTAATTATGTATGTATTTGAAACTCCCGTGAACCTATTAAGCATTTTCCAGGTACATCACTAAAATCAAATATACTTTTATACTGAATATTCTTTTATATAAATCGACTACGCTTTTCAGATATTATCTTCATTTTAACTCACTTCAAGTTTTTATGAAAACTGAATAGCTATCGTTTTCCTTTCACCTTCATAAAATACATTCCCCTATTTAGTTCTATCTAAACCATAGAGAATAGTAATAAACTCCTCACCACTATATTCCTTGTCGTTCTCCTTCGATATATGCAGGTATTTATTCATTTGAGAATTGGATAGCAATAGATTGCATTTCACCTTTATAGTTGATATCTGAAAAACTTATCGAACTAAGATCCTTATTCTCATAGGTATCGCCATCAATCTTAAATTCCGTGGCACCTCCTTTAATATAGTCTATTAATGCAACAGCTTCTTCATTAATAATGACATACTCTTCTGGAAAATTATCTTTATAAAACAACGTAGTTTCTATATTCTTCATTTTCATCCCTCCAAAATTTTTTATACACTATTTAAAAAAATGGTTCCCTGTAGGCAAAATCATTATATTTCTAACTACTTTCAAAGTTAAAAGCAGTTAGAAAAAGAGCAGAATAACTATCTGCTCTTTTGTTTATTACTTATTCTAATTTAATAGTAAATTTTTAAACTGGTCAAAAAGTCTCTATATCTTAACGCATAACTGATCCGCCTGATAGGATGATATTTTCTCCTATGATGTTTTCAGCTGCATCAGATAATAGATAAGCAATGGTGTTCGCAACTTCTTCTGCATTTGTAATACGTCCAGTGGGTAGTTTCTCGCTTTCGATTTTAAACTGTTCTTCGAAACTATGACCTTCTCGTTCGCCTTTAGAACGGATCCCGTTTCTTCCCATTTCCGTATCTACATACCCAGGGCAGACACCGTTGACTCGCACATTATGTTCAATCGCTTCCAGTGCAAATGACTGGGTGAATCCATTAAGTGCAAATTTAGATCCCGTATACGCCGTTCCGCCATAGGTTCCTCTTATGCCAGAAAGAGAAGAAACATTCACGATGGATCCTTTTTTATCTTTTTTCATTGTTTTATAGATTCTTTGAGTCAAAAGAATCGGCACAGTGTGATTTAAATACATCACGCGTTCCAGCTCTTCTTGTGTCAACTCTTCTAGAATCCCTCCGCCAATCATACCCGCTGAGTTCACTAATAAGGAAACTGATCCAAATTTTTCTTCTGCCGCTTGCACTAAATTTTCTCTATCAGATGTATCGGTCAAGTCAGCAACATACCGCATAACTTTTGCATTCGGCGTCTTACTTTCGATTTCTTCTTTCAGTTCGTTTAGTACTTGTTCTTTTCTACCTGTGATGGTGACATCTGCACCCATAGAAGCTAGTACTTTCGCTGTCTCACGACCAATCCCGCCGGTTGCCCCTGTAACTAACGCATGCTGCCCTTTAAAAACATCAGATGAAAAAATAGACATAATCTTCCTCCTACAGTGTTTGATTTAGTAATCATTTATACTTAAATTGTGGCATAAAACAAGTCTATTATCTAATATTATGTATCATCCTATGTATTCAATCGTTCAAATCACTTAAACAATTCTTCCCGTCAGGTACCAATTTTACTCAAAGCGAAAAAAGGAGAGGTTCGCTCTAAGACCGAACCTCTCCTATGTTTTTTGAGTAATTGACACTATTATTGATACAACGATGCTCCGTTTGTACCAATTACATCTTTATACCAGTAGAACGATTTTTTCTTGATTCTATCGTACGTTCCTTTACCGTAGTCATCAATATCTACGTAAATAAATCCATATCGTTTTTCCATTTGACTCGTTGAGGCACTAATAAAGTCTGTACATCCCCAAGATGTGTACCCCATGATCTCTACCCCATCTTTAATCGCTTCGTTCATCGCTTTAAAGTGAGATTGGAAGTAGCCGATTCGGTAGTCATCTTGTATTGAACCATCTTCTTCGACAGTATCTTTTGCACCAATTCCATTTTCAACAATAAATAACGGAATACGGTAACGATCATATAAATCTACTAATGATATTCGAAGCCCTCTTGGGTCAATTTGCCAGCCCCAATCTGATGTCTCCAAGTAAGGATTCTTAACACCAGTCGTTAAATTCCCGCCAACTTTTTCACGCTCATCTGCGTGGACAGAAGCAACCATAGACATATAGTAGCTGAATGATAAGAAATCTACCGTATGATTTTTTATGATTTCCTCGTCACCTTCAGCGAAAGTAATGTTAAAGCCTTTTTCTTCCCACTCATTTTTTATAAATGTAGGATACTCACCGAAGACTTGAACGTCAGCATAAAACGAATTTTCTCTGTTTTCTTTTTGAGCCAGCAACACATCTTCAGGATTACAGGTTTCAGGATATGTCATTCGCTTCGTTAACATAGCACCTACTTGACCATTTGGTTGAACTATATGGATATATTCTGTGATCAGTGAACTCGCAACAAATTGATGATGAAGTGCTTGATAGATTGCTTCTTCTGCTTTTTGTTTATTGTCATATTTATCTTCCAGCACTCCAACTGTTGTAAATGGATGACGGAATACACTATCAATTTCATTGAACGTCAACCAATATTTTACTAGGTCTTTATATTCATCTACGACAATTTTAGAGAAATGAACAAAGCTATCTACCACTTCGCGTCCTACCCAACCATCGTATTCATTGACTAGATAGAGTGGCATTTCGTAGTGAGACAGCGTCACTAATGGTTCGATATCCAGTCGATTCATTTCTTCTAGAACATTTCTGTAGAAATCTAGTCCCTTTTGATTTGGCTTTTCTTCAATTCCGTTTGGAAAAATCCTTGTCCATCCTATTGAAATTCGTAACGTTTTAAAGCCCATTTCTTTAAACAAGGCAAGATCTTCTTTATAACGATGATAGAAGTCGTTTCCTCGTCTTTTCGGATAATATACTATATCATCTGTCCGCATCGCTTCTTTTACATCTTCAGAACTGACGTGCCACTGGCTGATATAATCTTCTTTTGAAATATCTGGCTTGAACTTCGCCACATCGGCGACAGACATACCTTTTCCATCAACATCCCAAGCCCCTTCTGCTTGGTTTGCTGCCAGCGCACCTCCCCATAAGAATCCTTCAGGAAAATAACTTTTCATCTCATTAATTCTCTCCTTATACTTCTCTTATTCCTTTTTAGTCAAATGAGTATAGTCTAAATTCTCACCGTTTGTTTTAATAATTTGTCTATAATAGTCATAACTCTTTTTCTTGCGACGTTCTTTTGTTCCTGATCCATCGTTATGTTTATCGACATAGACAAATCCATATCTTTTTTTCATTTCTCCTGTTCCCGCTGAAACGATATCAATCGGTCCCCACCACGTGTAACCAAGAATTGTACAGCCATCTTTAATCGCTTCTTTCATCATTTCAACATGGTCTTTCAAGTAACCCATTCTTTCCGTATCTTCAATCGAACCATCTTCTTGAACTTCATCAACCACACCAATACCATTTTCTACAATAAATAATGGTTTTTGGTAACGATCAGTCAATTCGTTACAGACATATCTAAGTGCGAGTGGATCGATTGGCCATCCCCATTTCGTTTCTTTCAAATACGGATTTTTCTTGCCTAAGATCCCTC
This sequence comes from Marinilactibacillus sp. 15R, assembly GCF_001895285.1. NCBI lineage: Bacteria > Bacillati > Bacillota > Bacilli > Lactobacillales > Carnobacteriaceae > Marinilactibacillus > Marinilactibacillus sp. 15R. The sequence goes on along the minus strand of NZ_CP017761.1, from coordinate 1,144,854 downwards.
CGGTATTTCCAAGAATCTTCATACCTGCCTCATGCAAAGAACTTCTATAAAAACTGAATCCTAGATAGTCACAAGTCCCTTGCTTGATGAATTCAAAATCCTCAGGTTCGGTATCTAATTCTATATTATTCTCATTTTTAATTCGCTCAAAGTAAGCTGGATAGGTTCCTCTAAGCTGAACATCACTATAGAACAAAGATCTTCTACGTAATTCATTCGCTTCAAAAACATCTTCCGGGTTACAGGTAGCTGGGTAGATTGGACTCAAAGAAAGCATACAGCCCACCTGATTCGCTTCATCTATTTCATGTCCAATCAATACTGCTTTAGCACTGGCTACAAACATGTTATGACTTGCCTGATAAATTGCTTGTAATGGATGTTCTGTATCTTCTGTTATCTGGATTCCTGCTCCAAGCAAAGGTAACGTATGTGCATGATTGATTTCGTTGAAGGTCATCCAATAGCGAACGAGTCCCTTATATCTTTCAAAAACTATTCGACAATATTTTTCAAAAAAATGAATCAACTTTCGATTCTTCCATCCTCCATATGCCTTCACTAAATGCAACGGAGTCTCAAAATGCGAGAGCGTGATGATAGGTTCCATTCCGTATTCCTTTAGTGTCTTAAACATCCCTTCATAGAAAGCGAGCCCTTCCTCGTTCGGCTCTAATTCATCTCCATTAGGGAAAATTCTTGTCCACGCAATAGACGTTCGAAAGCATTTCAAACCCATACCTGCTAAAAGTTGAATATCTTCTTTGTACGTATGATAAAAATTAATTGCTTCATGACTAGGATAAAAGACCCCCTCTTTTACCTCTAAAGATAGATTATCGAAGCGGTTGGGTCCTACTGGAAGAATATCCGTCACGCTTAGCCCTTTTCCACCCTCAAGATAAGCACCTTCTGCTTGATTGGCAGCAATGGCGCCTCCCCATAGAAATTCTTTTGGAAATACAGTCACGTTTACACTCCTTTACCTACTAAATCTATGACAACATCTTGATCAGTTGCTGTAATCGGCGCCATAATATTAATTTCTTTCACCAGATCCATATTTGTAATACAGACCATCACAGTTGGATCATATCCTTTTTGTTTAATTAAATCTAAATCAAATTCAACTAGTACCTGTCCTTTTTTCACTTTGTCTCCTTGCTTCACTTTCGTCTCGAAGCCTTCTCCATTTAGAGAAACCGTATCTATCCCAATATGAATCAGGCACTCATAGCCACCTGTCGTCTTGATACCAACGGCATGTCCTGTAGGGAAGACCGTTTCAATTACCCCATCTGCCGGTGCTTTAACCGTTCCATTATCTGGTATAATCCCAACACCATCTCCCATTGCTTTCTGAGAAAAGACGGGGTCATTTACTTCGCTAATAGGAATCACTTTTCCAGAGACAGGTGCTGAGATTGAATGATCATCAGTCTGTCCATTTGTCTTCTTAGTTACTGGTTCTCTATCCGTATCTTCTTTGAATCCTAGAATATATGTTAGTATAGCTGATCCGATGAAGGCACCTGTAATACCAATCAAATAATAGATAAATGTTGGTCCGGCAAATGCTGGAAACGTGGTGATGGCAGGGAAAACATAGACACTAGCTGTTGTCCCCATTGCCCCTATAAATGCTCCGGCAATACCTCCTGCGATTGTCTGCGCAATTAGGGGACGTTTGAACTTAACGGATAACCCATAAACGATCGGTTCTGTAATACCTCCAAGTAAAGCTGGCATCATAGAAGAAATTGCTAAGGCTTTAGTATCTTTATTTTTACTTCTCATGAATACACCTAAAGCTACCCCCGCACTTGCGAACGTTGCTGCAGCTACCATAGGACGAATTGGATCTTCTCCATATAAAGCGATGTTGTTCAACATAATTGGCACGATTCCCCAATGTACGCCTGTCATGACTAAGAAAGTCCATCCAGCTCCAAGAATTGCTCCAGCTAGTAGGCCACTTCTTGCGCTGGCAAAATTGATTAAGCTTCCTATTCCGTCACCTAGGAATACACCTATTGGACCAATCACAATGACCGTTAGCGGAACCATGATCAAAAGCGCTGCCAATGACAAGGCGAAAATCTCAATATTTTTAGGAATAAATTTCTTTAATTGTTTCTCAAGTAATGAATACATATAAACAGATATAATTGCTGGAATAACAGTTGATGTATATGACATGAGATAAGTAGGGATCCCGATAAAATCAACAACTGCTCCCGTCTCAGTGACTAAGCCAGTAAAATTAGGCTCAAGTAAAGCCCCTACTATAGCTACAGATATATACGGATTAGCTTTAAACACTCTAGCAGCGCTGAACGCTAAAAATATCGGAAGGAAATAAAAGACACTATTCCCAGCAGCTGAAAGAATACCGTACGTACTGCTCTCTTGACTCATACCAAGATAGGTTGTACAAAGAACTAATAAGGCTTTTAACATTCCGGCTCCAGCAAGTGCGATAATGATTGGATTGAAAATAGACGAAATGACATTGAAGAAGCGAATAATCGGGTTCCCTTTCTCTCCATGATCGGCAACTTCTTCGGAGTCTGAATCCAGCGCATTGTCAATCGAGTGATTTTTCATGACTGCATCGAACATATTTTCAACATCGTTTCCGATAACAACCTGATACTGCCCGTTCGCTTGTACTACAGATAATACTTCGGGCATAGCATCTAATGTTGCTTTGTCTGTTTTGGAAGTATCCTTCAGCTTGAATCGTAATCTTGTGACACAATGATATAAGTTAATGATATTACTTTCTCCACCAACAGCACTTACAATTTTTTCTGCAGGAGCTGTATAATTTTTCTTAGGCATAATCTTTTCTCCTTTTTATTTTTTCGGTTTCTCGATGGCCAACGTCTTGATATGTTATAGTATAGTGTAGAAACCAAAGAAATTAGGGAAAGTTCGCAAAATGGAAACCGCTTTATTTTCGAGTCATATATTATTTATTACCCTATAACTATAAGGAGAGGAATCATGGGCTTACTCATTCATCGACTGATTACGATATTAAATACGGAAGATCCAGACTCCACCAACTACCATATTGCACTGACTTTAGTCTTGCACTACACAAAAATCAGTCGTTCTTCTATTAAAGAAATTGCCGATCTATGCAGCGTATCTAAATCTACGATTTCAAAATTTGCCCGTACAATTGGTTTCGATGATTATTATCATCTCAAAGAAAGTGCCCCTTTTATCGAGAATCGTTTCCACTTCAATTTTAATTATTTAACGAATATACTTGGTACAATTGATTCCGAAGGATTAGCACCTTATTTTGATGCCATCACTAAAGACATCAATTATTTCAAAGAAAATCTCGATTTAGAAACGATTGATCAGTTAGCAAAAGATCTGGTGAGCTACGATCAGGTTTATGCATTTGGCTTACTGTTCTCTGAGACGGCAGCTGTTGATTTACAGTACAAACTGGCTTACCTACAAAAATTCATTGTTACTCGTCAAGAAGATACAGAACAAGAGCGAATTATTGAGACAGCTAGGGATGATAAATTGATCATCATCTTTTCTAACTCCGGGGAGTACGTTAAGAAACATCAATTAAAACAGCTTTCCCCAAGACAAAAAATCTTCGAGAAGTCTAACGCAAAGATTGTATTAATAACATCCAATCCTGAAATGCTTGAAAATGAAAACATCGATTATTGCATTTTATTTCACCACGAGACAAATATGCAGACCCACCATTTCATGTATCAGATCATCACAGATATGATTGCTTTGAGGTATCGTTACTATTCAACTAAACAAATAAAAGAGTAAAAGCTGGGTAGCTTTTACTCTTTTATATTATCTACAGGTTTGATACTAGTTATGAATTTAATATAGTTCCTTAATAATATGATCCTGTACGTTTTTTGGTATTACAGAATTAACAATTATAGCTGCCAGAATAATGACTGCATTCATAAAAATGAACGTATTACTTAGGTGACTATTCGTCTACCATCTTAGAAGTGTTAATTAACTAACTCTTATACAAGAGAAGACAGAAGCTTTTATAAAAATGACTACTTCAATAATAATTCAAACTTCACAAGTGTTAGCCTATGATTTTTTCTAAAATAGGCTGTAGTTTTCAATGATTTTTTTGATTATATTCGTGTGTAAGAAATTATCTGATGAGGAGGAATAATACAGTCATCATTTATATATATATACTGTTCACTCAATGCGTTATTTGCACGTTCATTTGCATGTGTTAGCATCCATTTTTTCACCTGTATATCATCATCCGGTCTTTCACAATGTTCGTCTAATTCAAAATTAAATCTATGTATTTGATCAAGATTAGCATAAAAATCAATTCGATAGCTTACTGAATTTTCTATCCAATAGTCCTCTACGGATTTTACTTCTGGAAATATCTTCGATAAAGTCATTAAAAATTCTGGTCGCTCATGAATCCTACTAGTATAACCGAATATATTATCATTAATTAAAAAGCCATTTACGCAATAATCATAATACAATCTGTGAGCGACACTTTTTAAATTTTCATCAATTCCGTAAGAAAAATACTTACCACGGTATTTTTCATAATCGATGTCAACTTCTCTTCCACCATAACTTACGATTTTATTATCAATATTAAAAATTATGTCTTGCTTTTTAATCAAAGATGCGAGTATTGTTTTTCTCTTCAAGACTTCTTGTAGATTCATTAATCCTGTACTTTTTATTTCGTTACAATCATCTAACGAACCTACTATATGAAAGGCCAATACTTTGATATCAGATATATCCACATTTTTTATTCTCTCAAAATTTCTATCCATAAACAATTCAAAATCATTTTCACAGATAATATTCAATTCTGCAATATACTCCTCCGGCGACATATTCATAAAGTTCAACACAAAATAGTATGCCGCATCACAAGTACGTAAATCAAATTCCATAAGATCAAATCCTAACACTTTTTTATATTTCCAATCGCTATCTCAAGCTCTTAAAGATCGCTTATTTTGATGTATTGTCGCAGAGTACTGATTGTAAATCCTTAACCAATACTTTAAAACCTGAATAATTCATAACTCTGTATTTTAAGTAAATCTCTTAAAAAAATCATTCTCGCTTTATTTATTTTGATAACTTTTGCCCAAAACAATCTTTTTAAAGATTCTTTTCATTTTTGTAAGTGCCCAAAAATTACTTTTGTATAATTTTGGGCACACTTATCCCTTGGAACTTTTCTCTTAAAAAAATAGTATCCGCTTAGTTTATACCCATGAATGGGACCGCCTCAGGCGGTCGAAGACAGCATAGAATTCTTTATGATAAACGTGATAACTAGACAGTTTAAGATAGACTTGCCTACCTGTTTGGACAAGTTTCCCGGCTACTTTAAGTAATTTCAGTCGTATGGATTGAACAGTCAGACCTTTATCTCGTTCATCAAACCCAATCGTCTTTAAAAAGTTGATGAGGTTATAAGCGAGTAAACTCATTAACATCCTTACATGATTTTCTAAGAAGCGTGGACTATCGGTTTTATCAAAATAAAATCCTGCTTTCGCTTCTTTGATAAAGTTTTCCATCGTTCCACGTTTGGCATAAAGAGAGAATATGACTTCAGGGGATACATTTTTTGATAGATTTGTCGCAATAAATGTATGCTGAAAAAGGAGTTCTCCTCCTTCTCGAACAGAACGAATGCAGAGACGACGAGGTTTTGACCATGACTTAGCTTGATAAGGTACTGAAAAGTACTGCACTTCTCTCTCTTCCCATTTCTGATTTTCACCATATAGAACTGATTTTTCAGCTAGTTGACTCACTTTTTTATTGTTCTTTAAACGAATAACATAGTGGCTATTGTTGGCTTCACAAGCTTCATACACCTCTGGTGTTGCAAATCCACTATCTCCACGAACGAGTATGTCGGTATTCGGTAAGGAGTGATTATAATGCTGCAGTAAAGGTTCTATGAAAGCTTTTACACCTTTAGATGTGTATTGATTTCCTGAACGTAGTTCAGCTTTTAAGAAATCTCCAGTCAGTCCATCAAAGGCAACTAGAGGATGATATCCATAAGTTTGATAGTGGGCATTATAATCGGTTTGTTCTTGATTTCCAAAGGTATCTGAGTGTGTTGAATCAATATCAATGATCAACTCGGTATCATTACGAATCAGACGCGCTTTATCAATTAATGATTGATTTAATGGTAAGCGATGAATAGCTGAGTACCTACAAATAAAAATCGGACACCTCTATAATAAGAAATGTCCGAAGAGTATAATATACTGAATGTCTAGCGACATTCCATCTGCACCTTTGGATTCCATGGCAAATAAGCCTCCAAAGGTGTATTTTGTCGATTTGGAAGATAAGTTAAGAGGTAGTCCAGATATTTTCGTGGATGTAATCCGTTGGATTTGGCCGTCTCGACGAGACTCAAAATAGTCGCAACGGCATGAGCACCCTCAAAAGATTTTGAAAACAGCCAGTTCTTTCTGCCCATAACGAGTGACTTGATGCCACGTTCGGCTAGATTGTTGGATAGCACGAGACGGCCGTCCTTCAGAACGTTCATCATTCGCTCTTTCTGATTCAGCGCATAGTTGATCGCTGTGCCAAGTTTGCCATGCGCAGTTAGGGATTCACACCAGTCAAAAAACGCCTCAAGCTTTGGCTTCACTAGTTCTAAGCGCTGATCATACCGTTCGCTAACAGATAAGTCCTTGAGGGACTTATCCAACGCAAATAACTCGTTACACAGCGTGACTCCCTTATGAGCGACACTCTTACTGGAATAGTTCTTTGGACGGGCGTCATAGAACTTCCGTCTGATATGCGCCAGACAGGCAATCATCGTCATCCCTGGAAGATTGTTGTACCCGGAGAATCCATCACTATGTAGATAGCCAGTGTACTCCTCTAAGAAATCTCTAGGGACAGAGCCACTGCGTGATGGACCAAGCTTGTAGATATGTATGGCACGTTCGCTGTATTTGCCGGTACTGAATAACCACATATAGGACTTTTGTCGGTCTTTGTCATTCAGTACTTTGAATGTCGTTTCGTCGGCGTGTAGAACCTTCTGGTTCAACAGTTCTTGTCGCATTACAGCCACCAGTGCTTCGAAATAATACTGGGACGTTTTAATGTGCCAATTCGCAATGGTATGCCGAGGAATCGGATAGCCAAGTAGATTCCAATAAGCCTCTTGTCGGTAGGCTGGGACTTTTTGCTCGAACTTCTGATACATCGTTTCTGCTATCAGCGACGCAGAGGCGGCTGTATTATTTAAAGGAAGTCTTGGGATTTCAGATTTTGCAAACGGCGTCCGTGTCCCGCTTTTTTCGCAGTTCGCGCAGGCATATGTTTTTTGGAAATGTCTGTGGTTTTCAACTCTTGCCGGGATAAATTTCACTTCCTGACGGATGAGTTGTGTACTGATTTCTTTCATTGCTTCCTTACATGTTGGACACGTGCAAGATTCGATTTCATGAATGTGATCAACAGTAGGAAGAGAAGACAACTGCTTGTCTTTTAAACCTTTACGTTTTTTGCGACGGCTAACGGTTGTGACTATAACTTCTTCTTCGTCGCTTTGGTCACCAGTCTGCTCTGGTTCGCTAAAAAGGCGCTCATTGAAGAGATTGCCTTGATTGGGATCATCTTTCAACGTTTCCTTCTTTGGGCCGTACAATTTCTGAGTTAAGAATTCGATTTGTTCTTTCTGTAAGGAAAGCTCATCATCTTTTTGAGCGATAATGGTCTTCAGTTGTTTGTTTTCTTCTAACAGCTGATCTAACTTTTCAATAATCACTTCAAACTGTTTTTCGCTCTTGATAGACATGTCTGCTTCTCCTCACATAAATAGTACTTAAATTTTACACTAGTCAGAAAAAGAAAACGAGAGAGCCATTGATTTTTTCATCAATTTCTCTCTCATTTCTTAGGCTATACTTCCTTTAACCGCAGGTTTTATGGAGACTTTTTGATTAACAGATAATCCTTCAAGCAGCCAACGCAGCTGTTGCGCACTTAACTTTTGAATCTCGTTCTGGTTACGCGGCCAATTCAATTTCCCATTCTCTAAACGCTTGTATAAGAGAAGGAAGCCGTCGCCTTCCCAGTAAAGAGCTTTGAACCGATCCTTCTTTCCACCACAGAAGAGAAAGAGGGCCTCATGATAAACATCCATATCATATTCTTCTGTGATCGTCGCAGCTAATCCATCAATTTGACGGCGCATATCCGTCTTTCCACACACGATAAAAATATTCTCTACTTGAGTAAAATCAACGAGTTTCATTGAATGACATCTCCGCGAGGAGAACTCTCAATGTCGAGGGTTTGATCCCCTCGTAAATAAGTAGCTCTGTCTGACTATTTTTTAAATGTGCCACCATTTTCTGTGAATGGAACTTCGAAATGTGTCGGCGATCAGTTTTATCGTCATGTAGGGTTATCGGTATGATAGACTGTTTATTCTTTTCCAAATTAAAAACCTCCTGTGTACTTAAGATATCTCAAGTTTAACAGGAGGCCGCTAGGACTCACAGGTACCTAGCTATTCATCGCTTACATTTAATGACTGTAACTGATCTAAGTTCTCTTCTGAAAAACGGTCTAGAAATCGCGAAAGCGACGATTGCGAGGCTAACTGATTTCTACCTAGAATAACTTGAAATACTGGATCATGTCTTAATATATTAGCCGAAGAGTCTGTCGAATAACCAGCCGTTAGCTGCATAATAAGCTGCTCAAAAATTGCTAGATTATCATGTATGAAGTAAGCACGATTTTCTTTTAAGTGAAGTAGTCGTTTAGCTAAATCAGAGAAACCAAAGGTATTCATTAGTTCTTTAACTAAGACCAAACCGGAATCACTAGATAAGCGTCCACCTGTATGCGAAATGGTAATGTTAGAATTGAATTTAATCTGTTTTTTGTGTAAGCTAGTCATTAGAAGAACTCCTTTTCTTATGGTTGGTTTCGACACCTTTACCATATCAGAATGGAGTTCTTTTTTCATCACTTAACAGGTGAAACAATAAAAGTATCATAGTGCCTGCCATTAGGCAGTGTTTCCACGATTCAAGCAAAAGTATGAATTATCTAGGTAAAAACCTAAATAGTAAAAAAATTTCCATAAACCAAGCAAGCACCTATAATCTACATATACTTAGATAATAGTAAATACAATTATAGCTTATAAAAGGTAGCATACGTTGTATTGTTTTATAAATATTGATTAGGCTAATTGTTTATTGAGAATTCATCAAAGCTTCCTAAAAACCCCTATTCTACAATATTAGAGTTAATCTGCCTTTGTTTCTTCTTTGAGTCATAGTTATTCAGGTACCAAGTAATTGTTCTTGTGTCTAAGGTTCAAATCTTTATACTTATTTTATTGGGTTATTCGCTGTAGGTGGAAAGAAAAATGGATTGAACCCAGTCTTATACTCAGTAACTAAATCTTTTGAATACTCTTGATTTATGTCCAGCACTTCGGAATCTTCATCATCAAAGATGAAGATTTGTAAATTCTCTTTTCCTATTGTTTTATAAGCTTCAGATAAAATTTGACCAATAGCACTACTATTTTTTGCATCAAAAGGTTTTGAGATATGATCTATTACTAAAATTGGAATAATAGGGTACTCATTATTCTCAAGTAATATTTTCAAAAAAGCAAGATACCCACATAACTGAATTAATGTATGTCTAGCCATACTCCCAATATAAAAATTTACACTTTCTTCAAAATTTGAAGACTTGCTATCGCCTGAAAGTATCATAGGCTGTAATATGTTTCCCTTTTTCAAATATCTAATCTCAAACCCTTTCTGTTGGATATCATCGGAAACGACAGAAGAGATATCTTTAGCAGAATAGTATAGTTTCGTTGTAAAACTAGACATTTCATCAATTCTTCTGTTATCATCAGAATTTTGTAAAGCTTTTAACTCTTCTCGCAATTTTTTAATTTCTGATGTTTTCTTCTTTATTTTGTTATCATTAGATACAATCTCAATCGACAAATATTCTTTGATAAGAGCGATGGCTTTGGATTTATCTTCTAAATTATATACTTTGAATCTAGAATCGTTTCTACGTATTTCAGTTTTTATTTTCTCACGCTGACTTTTTAACTCTTTGACAGTATTATCATTGATAAGGTAGCTACTAAAAAGAATAGTATTATCGACATTATTGAGTAAGTTTTGCATAGGTTCTACTAAATAATAAAAATCTTCATTTTCATCGATTAAAGCGTGTAGTTTCGTAAGTAATTTCCTTCTATTTTCGTTGTCCCTTTCAAACTGCTTAGCATCAGCTTTATTATTTTCATATACCTTTATTTGTTCAGACAAATTACTATACATTACTTCTAAATCTGAAATATTTCTCTTTTTTTGTGTTCTCTTAGAATCATGCATATCAACTATTGAAGAAATATAGTCTACAATGACATTTGAATTTTTTCCTGTAAACCAAATATTTCCGCCCAATTTTTGTAAATTCTTATTTACTTGATCAACTACAAAGTTATATTTTTGAAACTCATTTTCTAATTCCTTAATTTCTTGTAGCAAATCCTCTATTTTATTTTGCAATATATGTATTTGTTCTAGGTTGTTATTAAAGATAAAGTTTAATATGGGATTGAGTTTTACGGAATATTTGATGTCACTACATTTATCCAAGAAGTCTTGAATTTTTCCTTGTCCTTTCTCCCCTAAGAAGTTAAACATTGTAAATGCTCTATAAGTTAATTCTTCATTTGTGAAGTTTCTAATATCTTGTAATACTTTCTTATCCTGAGCAAAAATAGAATTTAACTTGTTTCTATATTCTCGTAAATCAATCGTTTCTTCGTTTTTCTCTTCAATATAATGTAAATAATTTTGATTACTATTTCTAGTACGTGTCATACTGAAATTATTACCATTGTATTCAAATATCATAGTTGCTTTACTTAAAGAATCCCTATACCAGGGTTTCGCTATAATTTCTTCCGAAGAACCAAACATGAAATCAATGAATAAATAAAACTCTGTTTTACCAGAGCTGTTTTTACCTTTAAAATAATTAATTCCTTCATTAAATTTGTATGTAAATTCCATACCATTCATGTCAAACATTGTAAGTTCTCTGATTTTAAACATTACTAATAACCTCCTTCATAAATTGCTTGTCTGTAAACGTTTTACTTTCTTCAATAACTTTCTTCATAAAATTAGTTTCTTCATAAACTGAATCGGTAGCAAAGTCTTTTGTATTCAGCTTCAATATGTCGTTTTCATAGTATACTATTCCTTTACTAATTAAAAGGTGTATTGCTTTTACTATATAAGGCACACTATTACAAAACCCATCAAAGTCTCCAGATAATAAGGAAATCCCCTTATAAATGATGTCTTGCGAATTATTAGCGGTATATATTTTCCCACCTAAAAATCGATTTTGTTTAATTAAATAAGAAAACGTTACTGTTTTGAAAACGCTTAAACTTTTATGACTAAGTAATATCTGACAAATGATATTGCTATACATCCCTAATTGAATCGATTCCGCTTGCAATTTAATATTATGCATCTTCGTCATCCTTCCAAGATATTTGATTATTCAAAACATCTTTTTTTGTTAAATGTATAGACGCACCGAATTTTATCTGATCATTTTCAGCATAAGAATTGGGATATTTTTTTGTTCTTTCCAGCCTATTGTAGGGTGAATCATTTTTTTCTCTTATCAAAGAAAACTTCACGTTTTCAAATCCTTCAAAGGTTGTATCTTCGATTTCTTCGATTTTATTCAATTTGTTGTTTTCCATATATTTCAATGATGTTTCGTTGTAATACATACCATACAACAAATGTTGTTCAATCAGACTGTCGGGTAATTTGCATGTTTTCAATTGTTTATATTCTCTCGAATTCGAAAGCACACTGTCTTTCAAGTCAATTTTCTTTATTCTTTTGAAGTTACTATAAGATGGGGCCGTTATATCTTTCGTGAATCTATTAGAAATATCTTCAACAATATTTATAAATTCTTGATATGTCAAAATATAAGGCTCTTTGTTTTCAATAGTATTTAATATTTTATATGTTATATGTTGCAAAAACTCTCCTAATCTTTGTTGGAATATTATTACATTAGCAGCTTTCCTAAAATGAAGCGAAGCTTTATCTTCTGTTTTGGCATTAACATCTTCTAAATCAATAAAAGTATATTTGTTATGTATTTGATTATACTTCTGTTCAAATTTCGCAAAGTCTCCTTCAAATAACGCTTTCACTTTAGATACAGTAGCATTCTTATTTTTATTAGATTGCAGTATATCCTTGTACATTTTTTTTACATCCTTAATAAAAATATCATTCTTATTCTGATAATTTTTATCCGTAAAAAGTATATATTCTTCTATATTGTATGCACTACTTTCTAATAGTAACCAATTGAAAATTAATTGTTCTGAGACTGAATTGCTTATAGAAGTATGTTTAACTTGAATGGCTTTATTTTTACTCCCATCGGTAACTCTGCAAATGAATTTGTGACTATTTATATCAATTGTATCTGGAGTAATTGACTTTAAATTTATATCTTCCAAAGTTTCAAATTCTATTTGCATGTTTTCTTTTAAATCAAAAGCATAGTAAGCAAACACTTTAATTTGGTATGCAAATCCTGATAAACTATTTATACCGCTTGAATCCTGTTTATAAGTCATCTACAACATCCCTTTTAATTATTTATACTTAAATTGATAATTCTTTTCAAAATCACGCATAGTCTTATTAAATTTTTTACATATTGTAGCACGATACTTTTAAATTATAATTGCAACTCTATCTCCAAATAGATTTCACATACAAAAAATATAGGAAACTATATTGAACTCTAAATTTACTAATTTGAAGTAAAACTTCTACCTTAATTGTATATTTTTTTATCATTTTTTCAAGAAGAATTGTGATTAGCTCAACAAAGAATTTAATACTTTTCTATTTGAGTAGTTTAGGGCTATTTAAAATTTCATTCTTTAAATATACCAAAAATATTAATAATTTGATATTTAGCTAAAAAAGTCTATCCGTAAAAAAATTTATGTTCTTTAATGGCTTAAAATTAATCATTGATACCTTTTAATACAAACAATGATTAAAGTTAAAAAAGAGATATTGTTTTTACTCAATATCTCCTGTTAAGCCTTTTAAATTAGTAAATACTCGATTCATTGTATTATCAGATCTCTATTTTAAAACATCCTATTCCCACTCTATAGTAGCAGGCGGCTTACTCGTAATGTCATACACTACTCTATTAATGTGATCCACTTCGTTCACGATTCGTGTTGAGATTTTTTGTAGTACGTCAAATGGGATTCTTGCCCAGTCTGATGTCATACCGTCGATTGAGGTTACAGCACGGATTCCGATGGTGTAGTCGTAGGTTCTGCCGTCTCCCATTACCCCAACGGATTTGAATCCTGGTAATACGGTGAAGTATTGCCATACGTCACGTTCTAGTCCTGCATTAGCGATTTCTTCTCTTAAGATGGCATCACTTTCGCGGACGACTTCTAGTTTTTCTTCTGTAACTTCCCCGAGTACACGAATCGCAAGTCCTGGTCCTGGGAATGGTTGGCGCCAGACTAAGCTTGATGGCATACCTAATTCTTCTCCAAGTGCACGGACTTCGTCTTTAAATAGTGTATTCATTGGTTCGATCAATTCGAACTGCATGTCTTCTGGCAATCCACCTACGTTGTGGTGTGATTTGATCGTTTGTGCAGTGGTTGTTCCACTTTCAATAACATCTGTATACAGCGTTCCTTGTGCCAGGAAGTCGATGCCTTCCAGTTTTGTTGCTTCGTCATTGAAGACTTCAATAAATTCATTTCCGATGATTTTACGTTTCTGTTCTGGATCGCTGACGCCAGCTAGTTTGCTCATGAAACGCTCTTTGGCATCAATCCGAATCACGTTCAATCCAAATTTGCCTTCTAAGCTCTCCATTACCTGGTCGCCTTCGTTTTTACGCAGCAAGCCGTGGTCTACAAAGATACACACAAGCTGATCCCCGATGGCTTTATTTAAAAGGACGCCGGTAACACTCGAATCTACTCCACCAGACAATGCTAGCAAGACTTTTCTGTCTCCGACTTGTTCACGGATTTTATCCACTTCCAAGTCGATGAATTGTCCCATATCCCAGTTTCCTTCAAAGCTGCAGACGTTGTATGCAAAGTTGCGCAGAATTTCATTTCCGTGTTCTGTGTGACGAACTTCCGGATGGAATTGTACTGCGTGGAAGTTTTTCGCTTTGTTTTGGATTGCTGCGATCGGGCAATGCGGGTTAACGGCTGTTACTTCAAAACCTTCAGGCAGTTCTGTTACGTAGTCTCCGTGACTCATCCAGACCGTTTCTTCTTGTTCTAAAGTCGTAAACAATTCTGCAGAACGGTTCTTGATTTCAAGTGTCGCTTTACCGTATTCACGAGTACCAGCAGGTTCTACTTTTCCGCCTAAGTTATGTGCCATCAACTGCATTCCATAACAGATTCCTAAGATTGGAATCCCTAATTCAAAAATTTCAGGATCAATTGAAAAAGCTTTTTCATCATAGACACTCATCGGTCCACCAGAAAAGATAATACCTTTAACGTTTGATTCTTTTAATTCTTGTGCTGTAATGGTATGCGGTAATAGCTCAGAAAACACACCAAATTCTCTAATACGGCGTGTAATCAACTGATTGAACTGACTACCGAAATCTAGGACAGCCATTTTTTCTACTTGTTGCGTAATGGATTCGCTCACTAAATCTACACCTCTATTTTAAATTTTAAAGACTCTTTTATCGAGCCGTTTCGTAATGATTTTTACTAGTGTATCATGATTGTTCGCTTTTATGTACCATAATTTCACTTTTTCACCGTTTTCTTTCTAAAATTAAAGAAAAGACAATCATCCAAAAAATGACTGTCCTCAATAAAACCTATTAAAATACGTACATCATACTTATTAAAAGAACTAGTTCATCCCAAAACACGAATAATCATTAGATTTCTAAAGCCTCTAAACCGTATTCAAATAGCGAACAAGGAAATTTTGACATTTGTTCATCTGCCAAACCGAATGAACGTCAACTTAATATAAAAAACCAGTATTCATAATTTATGAGTACTTACGCATGATTCTTACAATATCAAGTCCATATTTATTAGCCTTAGTTTCTCCAAATCCTTCTACTGCTAAAAGGTCATCTTTGGTTATAGGCATCTTTTCAACTAAAGCTTCTAACTGCTTATTAGTGAAAATAGTGTACGCCTTAAAGTTTTCTTCACGACTCTTATTTAAACGATAAGTTTTTAACTCTTCATATAAATTTGTTTTATTTACTGGCGCTGCTTTTTGCATTACAGGCATAGGCTTGTCTTCAGACTTATGGCTAACGACTTTTTTGGTAATTTGTTGATTCGTAGTCACTTTATAGGGTTCGTACTTTTTAGTATAATCTTTTACGTTATCTTTATGTACATCCTTATATGATTGTGCCCACATCAACATATCTTTATCAGAAAACGTTATTCTATTCGATTGATTATAGGTATCTTTTATGTATTTTACTAATTGATCTGCCTCCTAGTACTACCTTTCGACATGTGTAACAAGGATTAACATTACCAATATTTCAACTTAAAAAAATTCATCCAGTTATAACAGAATCGTTAAAAGAGTGGTAAACTATACCTATTCATATCAACCAAAATGAAAGAAGGAAGAAGAAATGACTCAAGTCAGATTAACTACACTCACTACTAAAGGCGGTTGCGGCTGTAAGATTGGTCCAAGTGATTTACGTGACGTCCTTCATCAACTTCCGGTACAAAACAGCAACCCCAATCTTCTTGTCAGTTTAGATACAGGAGATGATGCGGGTGTCTATAAATTGACCGATGATCTAGCTATTGTGCAGACTGTCGATTTCTTTACACCCATTGTGGATGATCCATATGATTTCGGTCAGGTTGCAGCAGCAAATGCTTTGAGTGATGTCTATGCAATGGGCGGAAAACCAATCACTGCACTGAATATTGTAGCTTTTCCCATTCATACATTGGATAAAGCGATTCTTACGGATATCTTACGCGGTGCAAGTGATAAATTAAAAGAAGCAGATTGCGCTCTAGTTGGTGGTCACTCAATTGATGACCAGGAACCGAAGTTTGGACTTGCGGTCACGGGTACAATCCATCCTGATCATATACACACAAATGCCGGAGCTAAAAAAGGCGATAAATTGATCTTAACAAAACCAATTGGCGTTGGGATTTCGACAACAGCTATCAAAAGAGAATTATTGACAGCAGAAGAAACAAAGCATGTGACTCAAGTGATGGCTACCCTTAATAAATCAGCAGCTGAGGTCATGAATCAGTATGACGTTCATGCATGTACCGACATTACTGGCTTTGGACTACTGGGCCACCTCACTGAAATGGCTACCGAAAGTCATCAGGCAATCACCATCATAAAAGAAGACGTTCCTGTCTTACCTCGTGTGCGCGAGCTGGCAGAACAAGGCGTCATTCCTGGTGGTTCACGGAATAATTTAAAACATGTACAGGATGTCGTGCATTTTGAGAATCAACACGATGAAATCGACCAGCTCATTTTGGCGGATGCAGTTACTTCCGGAGGGCTACTGATGGCAGTGAGTGAAACAGATGCTCCCTCCTTACTTGAAGCTTTTAAACTCAAAGGAATGGATGCAAAATTGATAGGTGAAATCTCCAATGGTGATGCTGGTCATATTTATGTTAAGTAAGGAAGGATTCGTTTTATGCTAACTAATATTACACCGCAAGAGCTTTTTCAATCAAAAGAACAAGGGAAGACCATAGTGGTCGATGTTCGTGCACCAAAAGAATTTGAAGAAGCAACCATTCCGGGTGCAATCAATATTCCTCTCTTCACTGATGATGAGCGGGCACAGGTCGGCACAATCTATAAGCAGCAGGGACAGGAAGCTGCAAAAGACCTTGGTTTAGAGATCTTTTCAAAAAAATTACCAGCCTTTATTCAGGAATTCAAGCAACTAAAGGTCCCTGTTACCGTTTTTTGCTGGCGCGGAGGTATGCGAAGCAAAACTGCTGCAACAGTCCTGGATTTAATGGGGGTTCCTGTTAATCGTTTAACTGGCGGGATCAAAGCTTATCGTCAATGGATGCAAGAACAACTCGATACCCTGTCTATTCCATCACTATATGTCTTGAATGGCCACACCGGAAACGGGAAAACTCTCGTTCTTCACCAGCTTAAAGAAGAAGGTTATCCTGTTATCGACTTAGAAGGTATGGCTAATCATCGCGGCTCGATATTCGGTCATATTGGATTAAAACCAAATAATCAGAGAATGTTTGATCTGTTATTGGGGGAAGCTTTGTTACGCTATCAAAACGAACCGTTCATACTGATTGAAGGAGAAAGCAATCGAATAGGTAAAGTCATCATACCAGAGCGCTTTTATCAACTTAAAGAAAAAAGCCCTCAGCTGTTTATTCATCTCCCAATAGAGGAACGCGTAAAAAATATTCTAGCGGATTATTCACCTCATGACTATCACGATGAGTTTGTTGAATCTTTTAAGAGAATCAAACGTCGCATACATACACCTGTAGCAAATGCGACTGATAAATTACTTGAACAGAAAGATTATCCACTCGTAGTAGAGAACCTTTTGACGCATTATTATGATCCTCGGTACACGCACTCATCTGCATGTTCCGAAGATTTAAGTACATTGATCGAAGTAACATCTGTAGAAGATGCGCGGGAGAAAATAAAGCAGTTATTTCCGTTAAAACATTAGCTTTATCATAATCATTTAAATATGTAAATATTCGTCTGAGAATTGAGACTGATCTAACAGATTTAATAAAAAGCTATACCTGAATCAGAAGCCTATCTTTCTTCTGTTTAGGTATAGCTTAGTTTTGATTTTATATGACTTTTAATTCAGGGGAGAAAAACAAGTCAGTTATTTATTAACCTTTATTCGTTTTATATACTTAGCTTATTCATTTGTCGTTGTTTCAGACTCATCCTCTTCTGGTGGTGTTACGCCTTCAGGTGGGGTCATCCCATTAGGTTTTGTTGTTCCTTCAGGTGGGGTCATTCCTCCTGAAGGTCTTTCTCCACCATTACCACCACCGGGCATTTGACCTCCACCCATACCAGTAGCTTCTTGTTCAGTTGTCGCTTCAAGTTCAGCTAACACTGTTCCACTATAATAATCTGCTGTGTCGTATATTCCATTATTTGCTTCACCAGTCAATCCATCAATCATTGAAATTGTATATGTTTCACCTTCCACTAGGTCAGCAGATGAATATACTAGAGACTGACTATCTTCTTGAAGTTCAAAAGTTAAAATCACTTCGTTATTTGAATTTGCTATTTGAATCACGTCTCCTTGTGTTAATGATAGATCGGTTGTGAATAAGCTTGGTTGTTCTGAGGTGGCTGAAGTTGCCATTGCCATTTGTGAACTACCATTTGCAATCAGAGTGCCTCCGGAAACATCAAAGCTTCCATCATAGTCCAGTGCTCCATTTCCGCCATTTTGCGGACCATTGACCACGACTAATCCATCTGTCATTTCGACATTACCGTTACTGTCGATTCCATCTCCATCAGCATTGACATATACTTGACCGCCATTAACCGAAATCGCAGCCGTTCCACCGTCACTTGCAGCATTTAATCCGTCATCTGAAGCATTGACTTCTATTGTGCCTCCATTGATGGTCAATACTCCACTTTCTAACCCTTCATAACTCTCTTGAATTAGAATATTTCCATCTTCTATCGTCAATGCGGTATTTGCATGAATGCCATCATCTCCTGTAGAAAGATCATACTCTCCTCCGTTAACTGAAATCGTCCCATCAGAATGAATCGCGTCATCTTGACTATCAATGACAAATTCTCCACCATTTAAGACCATTGTCCCTGTTGCTTTGACTCCTTTTGCACTTGTCGATTCCTCTGTGTCTTCTTCTACATCAGTAGCATTTTCATCTTGGGACCAGCTACCCCAGTCATTCACTGCAGTTTGCGTTTCAGCATTTGCACTGCCACCATTTGTTGTAATGTTGAATTCTCCTCCGTTGATTTCCAGATCAGTTTCTGCTTGGATACCATCTCCAGAAGCATTTAAATTAAATGTTCCATCTTCAATCAGAATATATCCTTGACCTTCGTCTGTGTCGTTTGTAGACTGAATGGCATCTTTTGCTGCTGTAATATCAAATGTACCCCCGAGAATAACGATCGAGTCACGTCCTTTGATTCCATCTTGAACTGAATCAATCGTGTAGTCCCCGTTTGTAATCGTTACATCATCTTTACCTTTTATGGCATTTTTATAGTTCGCTGTAATGGTCAGACTACCAGAGCCGTTCAATAATAAGTCATCATCACTAAATAAAACTGCATCTGGTTCATCTCCTTCTTCATTTTCAAATGTATACTCTGTTCCGTCTTCTAAAGTATTTTCCACTCCATCTGCCAGCGTAATGATCGTCTTATCAGCATTGACGCCGTAGATGGCCGCTCCTGTTTCATTGGTTATTGAAACTCCATTTAAAACAATGTGTACTTCTGCTTCATCTGCTGCTTCAATTCTGATTTGCCCGTTAGTTAGAGTTCCTTCTAGGACATACGTACCTGCTTCGGTAATCGTTACAATATCTTTACTGACTGCTGCTCCAGAGCCCTCAACTGAGGAATCACCGTCCTTTAACGTGATAACTGTACTTGTTTCCAGGTCCCATTCTTCGTCTTCAGCTGAAACCTCCGTAGCATCCAATCCTAATGTGTCAACCGATACTTCTTCTGCAGTTTCTTCAGCTGTTGTATTTGAATCAGTGTCAGTATTCGAACTAGCTGTTGTTTCTGTACAAGCAGCTAGAAAAAGTAAAGCACTAGCTAACACTGTATATAGCCTTTTTTTAGAATAAAATTTAAAGAATTTTTCCATTTTCCCCGCTCCTCATATTTTTATTATGCATTCAGCTCTCCGTTATAGCTGACTAATGATGCATTTAGTACTCCTTCAGTAGCAAACAGTTCACTCATGAAGGCTGTATCGTTTTCTTTGATTTTAACTTCATAAATCAGTTCTGGCTGTCCATTGACTAATGTTTTCGATTTCAGTTTCAAGCGATTGATCTGTTTTCTTAAGACTTCATTTGCTGCTACTTCCGCTGTTTCATTTTTCAGATCCAGCATTAAAATATAAGATAGTTCTTTTTCTTTGTGTAAAGTAAAGACAAAAAGTACCGCTGCAATAAAGAATGAGCCTCCGTATGCAAGCACATAATACCCTGCCCCCAAAATAATACCTACGCCTATAGACCAGAACAGGAAGACTAGATCGAGGGGATCTTTTATAGCCGTTCTAAATCGAACGATCGATAATGCCCCAACCATTCCCAGAGATAATACAACGTTTGTAGTTACTGCCAGGATGACGAATGTTGTTAGCAGGCAGAGCATGACCAGCGAAGTATTGAAAGGGGTTGAGTACATAACCCCTTTAAATGTCTTTTTATAAATATAATAGATACATAGCCCAATTATTAAAGAGGAGATAAGAGCAAAAATGGCATTGAGAGCTGAAAATTCGCTCATTTCTTCTAAAAAGCTGTTTTTGATAATTTCTGTGTAAGATAACATTTTTCATTTCTCCTTTGATATATTTATTAATTTAAGTTGTCAGCATTCTTGAAATCATGTATTTCGAATGACCACATGAAGTCGTTTCAGCTATCTGTACCAGTTCTCTGATCCATCCTGGTAGATAAGTATCGTATTTGACTTCCAGTACACATGCTACGTCTGATTCTCTATGCATAACTGCTTCAGGTTTCAGAAAATCATGTACTCGATTAGAAGCTTTCATATTGTAGTCAAGTGTTACACGGGTGTTGCCCATTTTGTAAGCAAAGGCTTCGCGATCATATGCAACGATTACTTTAGGCTTCAACAGCTTTGTTCTAGCATTTACATAAAAGTCCTGCTTCAGTGGATCTTGTGAATCTTTTAAAAAGAAGATATCTCCTTTTATCATTTTTTCTGCTTCGTCTTTTGTCAGCATCGTGCTGAGTTTATAACCTGCATTGTATTCTTTTACTTTCTTTTCTAATCGAATAAAATTTAAGTTCTGGTTATAATACCTGATTCGAAATTTCTCTCTTACAGCATTCCCGTCTTGATTATCGTAGTATGCTTCATCTTCAATGTTGTCAAAGTACAAACTTGAGATATGATAATGCGTTCCTATCACATGTTCATCATGAGGAAGAAGTTTCCTCAATCTTTTCATTAAGATTTGCTTGGATAATTCGGATATTTCATGTTTATATTCATGCCTGTAAAATTTTTCTTCCATATCGTTTTCCTCCTTCTTTTCTTGTCCATGTGTTTATAATACGTGATTACTATTTTTCATTCTCCGTAAATTTGATAGAAAATTGCGGTAAAAATACCGCAATTAAAAAATGATTTAGTAAACAAAAAAGTATCGAGTAATTCACCTTTTGTGAACTGCTCGATACTGATATAAGCTGCTTTAAACATTTAATTTATGTGGTTAACTAAGTTTATTTAGAAAAACTGTAAAAGTTGTCCCTGTTGAATTAGAAGATACTTCAATACGACCACCATATGAAGCAATGATGGCTTTTACGATTGAAAGACCAATACCATGTACGCCTTTTTTTCCAAAATAGAACCGATCAAATATATGAGGTAAATCTTTTTCACTGATTGCTTCTCCATCATTATAGACACTTAAAATAATTCTTTCACCTTGTTCTTTGCAAGTTATACGAATGGAATTTTCCGCATATCTTAAGGCATTAGAAAGTAAATTCTGAAAAGTTCGTTCTAACTCTCTTTCATCGTACTTATAAAGAACAGGACTTTCTGAAAAGTCATAACTCACCTGTATATTTTTTTCTTCAAACAGTCGCTTATAACGTTCAGCTGTATAGGATAATGTTTCTCTTAAGTCATTGATACTAGTCAATCTATCCGGTGATTTGGATTCCAGCCTTGAGAGAAATAAAATATCTTCTACCAAATCTGTTAATTTATCTGTTTCTTTTTTAATTGTTTCTGCTCCATTTTTGTCTTCAACTATACCGTATTGGATACCTTCTGCTGTATTTTTGATGATCTGCAATGGGGTTCTTAATTCATGAGAAGCATTTTGGAAAAATGCCCGCTGCTCTGCATCATATTGTCTTAATTTAGTCGTTGTCTCATTCATGGCAAGTTTTAGTTCATGTGATTCTTGATCAGAAAATTCATCATTGATTGTATCATAATTTCCTTCGCCTATTCGTTTAGCGAATACTGCTAAACTTCTCATCGGATTCGATATGCGCAGAGAAATAAAATACGTTACGACCAAGGCTAATACAAGAGTTGTTAGCATGACAAAAAACAAGATAAGATTTAAGTAATTTTCAAGATTGTACAGATCAGTCATATTAATAAAGTAAACCGCCGTTTGTCCAGATTCACTTTCGTCTGCTGTCATTGTGTAATAATAGAGGTTATCATTCCAGTTTAACCTGGCATTCTCCACTTTCTCTAAGGGAACCTCAAGATTCTGTAAACCTTCCACAAAATTCCTGGAGTCAGTATCTTGTTGTATATTGACTGGGAAATCTGCAGAAAAAATGATTTGATAATCCTCAGTGATAAAAGCTCTATTTACTGATACAGCAAAGGCAGGATTATTATCTCTTATGATTTCATCATCGTTAATTCCGAGAGAATCTGTCTCATCTCTTCTAGGTCCCATACTAATATTCTGACTGGACAAAGACAGTAGATCAGTAGCAGTTGTTTCAATATACTGTGTAAATAATAAATTAAAGATTAAAATTACAATAGCAAACGTTACAATCATTAAACTTGTTACCATACTCATTAGTTTGAACTGGATACTTTTTTTACCCGGCTTGGACTTTCTCATTTTCCTATCTCCTTCAGATTGAACCCATAGCCCCATACTGTCTCGATTTTAAATGAGGCGCCTTCCAGTTTCTTTCTTAGCCGTCTAATCGTATCATCACAAGCTCTTGTTTCAATATCCTTTCCGTATCCCCATATTGAATCCAGCAATTCTTCTCTTGAGACTGCTCGATCTTTGTTTTTCATCAAATACAAAAACACATTATACTCATTAGGGGTCAATTCTATGATTTCTTTGCCTACTGTAACTTTCATTGTTTTATAATCTAATGTTACATTCCCCAATACATAGGGTTCTTCATTTGTTTTGTTCTGTATTTGCTGATCCATTTTCACTCTTCTCAGCATTGCTTTGACTCTCATATTGAGTGCAATTGCACTAAATGGTTTAGTAAAGTAATCATCGCTCCCCAGATTGATACCAGTCGCATAATCCAGATCACTATCTTTTGCTGTTAATAAGATGATTGGTACCGCACTGATTTCTCGGATACTTCGAGTAATATCAAATCCACTAGATCCCGGCATCATCACATCTAATATAACCAGATCTGATTCTTCTCTCAAGAACGCTTCGAATAGTAGATCGCCATTTTCAAAATCTTCTACTTCGTAACCTTCACTCTCTAAAAAAGCTTTTACCGTTTTTCTGATGGTTGCTTCATCTTCAGCAACGTATATCTTTTCAGCCACTTTATTTCCCCCTATTCTAGTTATAGTATACAAGAGATTCTGAATAAAATTTACGTTAAAGTGTGGCAATCTTGTTAGAATCCTGTGGACATACAGTAAAAAGTACTTTTATTAAACAATCTATAACCTTGTTTAATAAAAGTACTTGTCTAATTACTATTTATCTCGTCAATTTCTTTTGAAAATCAATTAATTAATAAGAGACTTTTAAGTTAGATACGAGTTCTTCAGCTGATCTGAACAATGACTCAATGATTTCTTTTGCTGGACGGATATCTTTCATCATTCCTGTAATTTGTCCTGCCATTACTGATCCGTTTTCTACGTCACCTTCGTAAACTGCTTTGCTCAATGAACCTAAGGCAATAGCTTCTATTTCTTCTCGCGGAGCATTACGTTCTTCTAATTCTATAAATTTAGTCAGCATTTTATTTTTGATTGAACGAACGGGTGCTCCACTTCTACGTCCTGTCACCACTGTTGCAGTATCATTTGCATCCAATACCGCTTGCTTGAATTCGGGGGGAACTGGACATTCTTCCGCTGTCAAGAACAGTGTTCCAACTTGAACACCTTGTGCACCTAGTGCATACATCGCTGCTATACTGCGTCCATCGCCGACTCCTCCAGCACCGATCACTGGAATATTGACTGCTGAAACAACTTGTGGAACTAAACACATGGTAGTGGTTTCTCCAACATGACCACCAGCTTCTGTTCCTTCAGCAACGACTGCATCCGCACCAAGTTCTTCCATTTTTTTCGCTAATTTAACAGATGGTATGACAGGGATCACTTTTACACCATTTTCTTTAAAAACAGGCATAAACCGTTTCGGCGTTCCCGCACCTGTTGTAACAATGCGTACACCTTCTTCGATCAATACATCCACTAATTCTCCACAGTTCTCCATCATTAACATTAAGTTAACTGCAAATGGTTTTTCTGTCATTGATTTACATTTTCTGATTTCTTCGCGTAATTGCTCTGACGACATACCACCAGAAGCAATAATTCCTAAGCCTCCAGCATTTGATACAGCAGCTGCTAAATCAGCGGTTGCAATGCGTGCCATTGCACCTTGAAATATCGGATACTCTATTCCTAACAATTTACAGATACTCATATTCCATTCTCTCCTTAGATATTATTGATTTTCTAAAACTTGTTTATATTTCTGATAAAACTATATTTTTTCTTTTATTCAATATATATATGATATTTAATACTAATCCGCCCGCTGCAACTATTATGGCTACGTAAAAAGCGTTCGTAAAATCTCCATTAGCTGATGCAGCCATACTTGCTGCAATTTTTGGTGCAAAGTAAGCAGATACTGAGTATCCGATAAATACAATTCCATAATTAACCCCTTGATACCTTGGTCCAAAGTTTTCCATGACTAATGACGGGAATACGCCCATTACACCACCAAAACAAAGTCCTAATCCGATGATTCCTATTGTGAATCCAGCTGTTGAGCGGATAAATATCAGAACAAAAAAGGTCAAAATGATTACACTGTACATAATGTTAATTGTATTTGATCGACCTAACTTATCTGATATTCCACCCCATATTACCCTACCCAATGTGTTGCTCAAGGAATATAAACTAACATACCCGGCAGCTGCAGCAGCGGTTAATCCAAACATACTTTGACCAATTGGAGAAGCATTGGAAGCAATCATCAAACCTGAAAATGCCCCCATTGCCAACATAAACAAAATTAGATAAAAATTGACTGACTGCAGCATTTCTCTCCAATTATTATTTTTAAAATCTGACTTATTCGTATTTCCTTGAATAACAGGCATATTTTTAGGTGTAAAGTCTTTTGGAGCTGCTTTGATAAATAAGCTGCACAAGAAACTAATCAGCGTATACGCAAGTCCCATTCCAATGAAAGTCTGGTGAACACCAACATTTTGAATTAAACTATTTGCGATAGGAGCGGCAATAATTGCTGCTCCGCCCATTCCTCCAGTAATCAGGCCTGAAGCTAAACCGCGTTTATCAGGAAACAATCTAAGTGTATTATTTAAACAACCTGAATAAGCGAATCCTTGTCCAATCCCGCCCATTATTCCATAGTAAAAATAAAGCTGTACCAAGCTAGTTGCCGTCCCTGATAAAGTAAATCCTAGTCCAAATAAAATCCCACCAGCCATAATGCTCCATTTTGACCATCCTTTATCTGTTAGAAATCCACCTAAGATCATTGGAATCGGGCCGACGGCTGCATTGATTGCAAAGGCGATCATGACATTTTCCATTGTCCATCCAGTATCAGCTGAAAGGGGACCAGCAAGAATGCTGAAAGCATATATAGCTCCCGTACACATTAATATTCCCATAGAACTAATTAAAACGATCCATCTGTTCAAATCTTTATGCATGAATGATCTCCTTTTCATCTTCTTTCGGGTTCATTACAATATCTTTTAATTTACCCCAGTGTTCTTCAAACATTGCTGAATCCATCTCTTTCAAATCTTTGCTGATGACTGGTTCAAATTCCATTTGTCCTAAGATATCTTTTTCTAAATCTACTCCTGGTGCGATTTCAATTAATCGCATCTTACCGTCTTTCAAGTCGAAAACTGCTCGTTCAGTCACATATAAGACTTCTTGCTCAACTTCATATGCATATTGTCCACTAAATGTTACTTGTTCGACATCTTGAATGAATTTTTTAGATTTTCCTTCTTGCAAGATTGTCAATTTTCCATCTCGGACCTCTTCTTTTAATCCACCAGCAGTAAAAGTTCCAGCAAAGACTAATTTTTTTGCGGCTTGAGAAATATTAATGAATCCACCACATCCAGAGACCCGGTTGCCAAATTTTGATACATTTACATTTCCATATTGATCGGTTTGAGCTAATCCTAAAACAGACAGATCTAGACCTCCTCCATCGTAATAATCGAATTGAGCATGGTGATCAATGATTGCTTCGCTGTTATAAGCATGTCCAAAGTTACTTAATCCAGCAGGTATGCCACCGATTGATCCCGCTTCGGTAGTTAAATACAATTTATCAGTAATTCCTTCTTCCGCAGCTACAATCGAAACATTTACAGGAATTCCTACACCTAGATTCAAGACAGCTTCTTGTTTCAATTCTGCTGCTGCACGACGTCCAATAACTTTTCTTGCGTCTAGGAGTAGAGATTCCACAGTGTTTAGCGGTACTCTGATTTGTCCTGCAAAAGCGGGATTGTAGTGAGTACTCTCGGTCTGGAAATGATTTTCAGGTTTTGAAACAACAATATAATCTACAAGAATACCTGGTACTTTTACCTCTTTTGCTTTCAATGTTTCAGCAGCTGCAACTGATTCAACTTGCGCTATAACGATTCCCCCTGAATTTTTCACTGCTTGAGCAACCGGAAGAACTTCCATATGTAGTCCTTCTTTTTCGAGTGTCAAATTTCCTTTTTCATCTGCTACAGTTCCTCTGATTAATCCTACATTGATTGGAAAAGTTGGATAATAGAGCCATTCTTCATTGTCGATTTCAATCAGTTTGACAATATCTTCCGTTGTACATTCAGATATTTTTCCACCTTCCAAACGCGGATCCACGAATGTTCTCATGCCTACTTTTGTTATAAGCCCAGGACGTTTAGCCGCAATTTCTCTATATAATTGAGCAATTACACCTTGTGGTAAGTTGTATGCTTCGCACTTGTTCTCAGTAATCAACTCACTGATCTTTGGTGATGCAGAAACAATGCCTCCGATCCATCGTTTAATTAATCCTTCATGTGCTAAGTGGCTCATACCTTTTTCATGACGGTCTCCTACAGCGCTGGCGTGAACCATCGTCAGATTTTTCGGGTGCCCTTCATTTTTGAAGCGTTCCTCGATAGAAATCGCCATTTCTTCATTCACACAAGCTAGACCAAATCCTGTTAATGCCACAGTACTATTGTCTTGTATTAATTTTGCTGCTTGTTCTGCTGTTATAATTTTTGACATACCCATTCTCCTTTGTTAATATTTTCACTAATAAAAATAAAAAAATAATTTATATATTCAATAAGTTTTTAAAACATTTATCAATGGATTACATAAATTAAAATTATAAATCTTGAATTTGTTTGCTCACTTATTAACTATTTGTTTACAAGGAGAATTATATCGATTAAAGACTATAAAATAAAATTCTATTTTATTCATGTATTCAATAACAAAAAAGTTATATAATAAATTCACAATTTTGATGGTTATTATTTTTATATAGTAATTTTTAAAAAAAGAATATTTTTTTACTTTTAGATTATAAGAAAATTCAATTTAACAGTAGTACGGATAAAATTACCGTATCCTGTTAACATTGATTTTATAGATTTCCCTAGACATTTCACGTTGGATTAGATACTATCTGTATAGGGAAGAAGTTCATAAAAAGGAATGAAAAACCATGCATTCAGAAACAATGATTTTATATTTAGAGACACTGATACAAGAAAAAACATTTACTCAAGCTGCTAAAAAGTTATACATTTCACAACCTTATTTAAGTAAATCAATTAGTTCTGTGGAATGTGAACTGAATACAAAACTTGTAGATCGTAACGCTTCTCCACTAAGACTAACATACGCAGGCGAACGCTACCTATACCACTTAAAGAAAATACGTAACCGATATACTGAAATGGTCAATGAACTTTCTTTAGTATCCCAGTTAGATTATGGCAGAATCAGAATAGGTGTTCATGCAATCATGGGGTCCTTTTTACTCCCTTTGATATTACCTGCTTTTCATTCTAAATTTCCTGGGATCAAAATAGAATTAATTGAACAAAACCCTTCTATTTCCGAATCTGATTTGATTGAAAATAAAATCGATTTATATTTAGGAATGGATCCTGCAACAAATAAGAAATTAGCTTACGAAGAACTGACTAGAGATGAATGGTGCATGATTGTGCCAGAATCAAGCTCACTTTATCAGATTGACAAAACAGAAGTAAGTCTTTTTCCTTTTCCAATCTCAACATTAAATAATGAAAAGTATGTTTTGACCGGTAATCACTCTGCCATTCGAAAACAGACAGATCTCTTTTTCGATAAGCATGATATCAGTCCTGATATTGTGCTGGAAAGCAATAATATTGGAACAGTTGCAGCATTAGCTAGACAAGGAATGGGTATCACTTTTCTTCCAAAGAGTGCTCTACTTGAAAATGAATCTTTCAAACATTACAACATCTATGACTTTGAAACAAAAGATTTAATGACAATTTATTTTGCAGCACATAAAAAGAATAAATCCTTATCAGCAAGCGATAAAGCATTCATGGAAAGCTCTCGAGAATCACTAAAAGATATATATGCTCGTTGAAATTTAAATAAAGTTAATAATTAATTAATAGTTTTTTATCTATTTATATCTTAGAGATATGTATACTTCACTTATTAACTACAATACATATGGAGGTTATTTAGAAATATGGGACTATTAAATGTTGGAAGTTTGGTATTCGGTTTACTGGCATGGGGATTACCTCTATTTAATTTGTTCAATCCAAAAACAAAAGCAATAGAATTCTATTGGGACGCAATATGGAGTTTATCCTCCTGTGGTATTGCTTTATGTTTTCAAATTATTTATACAAATTATGTTGTCACAATCGAAGATTGGAGTGCGTTAATGGATACGGCTCAAACTATGGCAGTCGTTTCTTCTACTCTATTAGTTATGACCATTTTGTTGAATTTTACTGCATTATTTATACTAAACAGGAACTTAACAAGATAATAAGAACCGGCTCACTTGGATGCAGCGAGCCGGTTCTTATTTAAGTGCTTATTTATTTTCTTGCTTGCGTTCTTCCAGCAAGCGAACCAGTCGTTCCAGCTTATTATTTTTCTCCTTTGTTAAGTTCACCATGTCATAACATAGTTTCAGAAAAAAGATACTAACTGCTGCTGGAACTGCCAGATAAAGTACAATCATTAATATAGGCATAAATGTAAAGAATAAATCTTCCATAATGACCTCCTTTTAGTGTTTTTTCAATAGTAACTGGTCAATATAGTGATCCGTTGTTTTATGGATGATCATGTCAGCTCTGAATCGAGTTGGTAGAATATATTCTTCTAAATTGGTCAAGTTAACATCACGCCAAACCTCTTTAGCCATCTCAAAAGCTTCTTTTCGATTTCCCATGGCTACATCATAATAATAATTAGTAGGATTCTGAAAAGCCGTATCTAAAAGCAGTCCGAATCGTTCCAAGTACCACTTTTCGATTCTTTCGGGTTCTGCATCTACGTAAAAACTGAAATCAAAAAAGTCGCTGACAAAAATCTTCTCATTCGCTGGAAGTTGCAGAACATTGATTCCTTCGACAATCAAAATATCCGGCTGATCAATTACGGCCTGTTCGTCAGGAACAATGTCATAAAATTTATGCGAATATACAGGGACTTCAATATTTCTACGGCCGCTTTTAACATCTCCCATAAACGTAATTAATCTTTTCATATCATAACTTTCAGGGAATCCTTTGCGGTCCAAAATATTTCTTTCTTTTAATACTTCATTTGGGTACAAAAATCCATCTGTCGTAATCAAATCTACTTTTCTATTCGGATATGCCCGGTCGATCATAGTCTGAAGCAGTCTAGCCAATGTACTTTTCCCTACCGCCACACTACCAGCTATGCCAATAATATAAGGATCATTTTTAGCAGGCTGATTTAGTAATATTTTCATTTCTCGCTGTCGTTCATCATAATATCTGATATGGGTGTGCAGAACTTGAAGAATCGGTACATAGATCTCTTTAACATCTTTCAAAGAAATCCGGTCATTTAATGAACGTAAGGATTCTACTTCTTCATCTGTTAAGGTTAACCTAGTATGTTCGTTTAATGCTTTCCATTCATCTCTTTCAATAATATAAAACGTATCTGATTCTTGCATGCGGTTAAATCCTCCGCTCCTATAGTGTCGATTTCGAGTACAAGTTTACCAAAATTTTTCGTTCTTGACTATCATTATCGTAAAGCGCTTAAAAAATGGTTATATTTTTATCTTTCAAGTACTTTCTATTTTTTTCTCGGTAATCATACTATTTTTTGGTTTCTTTAAGTAATTTTAAACTTAAACTGGTACGATATATTGGAGTATAATAGCCAAATATAGTAGGATTAAACTACACGCATGTGACGGTATATCTGAATTATATTATATAAAAGAACTTATAAGGAGTTGACAGGATGAAAACTCTCTCCGATCAAGCCATTGGAACGGCTCACGGAAAGATTATATTAATTGGAGAACATTCAGTGGTTTATAATGAACCCGCAATCGCTCTTCCTTTCCCGGCTGCTAATGTAGAAGTTCGCATAAAAGCTATTGAAGGAGAAAGCAAAATTTTTTCCAGTTATTATAACGGACCACTAGCAAGTACTCCTGTTTCCCTATATAACCTTAGACGTACAATTGAAACAATTTGCGAAGATTTAAATGTGGATACTTCTGGCATGCTGATTACAGTATCCAGTCTTATTCCCCCTGAAAGAGGAATGGGATCTAGTGCAGCAGTAGCAACTGCTCTAATTCGTGCTTTATATAATTTCTTTGAATGTTCTTTGGACAATGAAACTTTACTTTACTATATTGGAATCTCGGAAAAAATTGCTCATGGAAACCCTAGTGGTTTAGATGCTCGTATTACAAGCGGTACAAAACCTGTATATTTTATCAAGTCAAAATCTCCTGAAACATTCGACTTACAGGTCACTGGTTATCTAATTGCTGCTGACACTGGTTTAAAAGGACAGACACGAGAAGCCGTCCAAGACGTTGCAAAGTTGCTGAGAAAATCTAAAAGAAAAACAAAACTTCTTATTTCATCACTTGGTTCATTGACGGCTCAAGCAAAGTCGGCAATTGAAGAAGATGATATAGCTGCATTAGGCGGGATTCTTTCAAAAGCTCATCGTCATTTATCTGATTTAAGTGTTAGTAATGAAAAGTTAGATCACTTAGTCCAAACTGCTCTAGAGCAAGGGGCGCTTGGCGCTAAACTAACCGGAAGTGGTCGAGGAGGCTGTATGATAGCCTTAGCCAAAACGTTCGATCAAGCTAAACATATCGCAACTGAATTAATGAAGAATGGAGCCGTTGAAACTTGGATCCATTCATTAGGAGTCAATACACATGAGTAAATGGGTACGTGCACATACAAATATTGCATTGATAAAATATTGGGGAAAAGAAAACGAAGAATTCATTATTCCAAAAAATAATTCTCTTTCTTTGACATTAGACGCTTTTTATACAGATACTAAAGTTACATTCGACTCTTCTCTAAAAGAAGATCAGCTGATTCTTGATGGTGAAAAACAAGACAGCATAGCCTTAAAAAAAGTCTCTACTATTTTGGACATTGTCAGAGATAAAGCTGATTTTACTGATTTTGCCCTTGTTGAAAGTATCAATTATGTTCCGACAGCTGCTGGTTTAGCTTCTTCAGCTTCCGGCTTAGCTGCTTTAGCAGGCGCTGCTAGCGCTGCTGCAGGGTTAAATTTATCCTCAAAAGAACTTTCTCGTCTCGCACGCAGAGGGTCCGGATCAGCTTCTAGAAGTATTTATGGCGGATTTGTTGAATGGGAAAAAGGTACAAACGACGAGACTTCTTTTGCACATCCTATTGATAATGCTGACTGGGATATTGGCATGCTTTTTATTATTGTTAAACAAGCGAAAAAAGACGTATCTAGTCGAGATGGTATGCAAAGGACCGTTGCAACCTCCCCTTTCTATGATGGATGGTTAGCTACCCTTGATCAGGATTTGACAGACATCAAGATTTCTATAGCAGAACAAAGCATCAATAAAGTAGGCGCAATTGCAGAACGGAATGCTTTGAAAATGCATGCAACAACTTTAGGTGCTCAGCCTCCTTTTACGTATTGGACAGCCGATAGTATGTTAGCAATGGAAGCAGTTCGTACACTTCGCAAGGAAGGCTATTCTGTTTATTTTACAATGGATGCCGGACCCAATGTTAAGGTTATTTGCAAACAGTCTGAAATGAGTAAAATCAAAAAAGCATTAATGTCTTATTTTGATGAAGAGCAAATTATTTCTGCTAAACCTGGCCCTGGAATCCAAGTGTTAGAAAATGAATAGTCTAGTTTTCTAACATACATATGCATAAACCAAAATCGAATTAGAAAAGGATCGGATCGAATGAATCAAGTAGTAGCCTCGGCTCCTGGCAAATTATATATTGCTGGTGAATATGCAGTGGCCGAACCTGGTCACCCTGCTATATTAGTAGCCGTGGACCAGTTTTTGACCGTTAAAGTAAGTCATTCAGAAACAGTTGGTACCATTCATTCTTCACATTATTCGAATATCCCGTTACAGTGGAGAAGAGAAAATGGGAAGATGGTCGTAGATGAAAGAGAAAATCCTTTTCACTATTTACTGGCCGCTATTGATTATACAGAGCGCTATGTAAAAGAGTGTAAAAAAGAATTGTCTATTTATCATCTTGGTGTAGAAAGCGAATTAGACAGCTCAAACGGGCTGAAATATGGCCTGGGATCCAGCGCTGCGGTTACTGTAGCAACAGTCAGAGCTTTACTTAAATATTATGATTTGGATATAACCGATGACCTCGTATTCAAATTATCTGTTCTCGCTCATCTATCCGTTAAAAGTAATGGATCATTTGGAGATATTGCAGCCGCAACATATACCGGTTGGCTAGCATACAGCAGCTTTGATAGAGAATGGGTCAGAGAAAAGCTAAATACCCATAGCATCACAGCCCTAATTGAATTAGACTGGCCTGCTTTTATGTTGGAACAATTATCTCCTCCCGAAGAATTAAAACTTTTAATTGGCTGGACGGGCTCTCCTGCTTCTACAACTAGCCTAGTTGATCAGGTTAGAGCTAAAAGAGAAGCCAAAGAAGAGAACTATCAATTCTTTTTACAAGAAAGTAAATCATGTGTAGAAAATATGATTCGTGCTTTTAGAGATAAAGATCTCTCTGCCATTCAAAAAGAAATTAGACAGAATCGTCTGCTTTTAAAAAATATGAGTGAAAGTACGAGAGTTCCGATTGAAACTTCTGCGTTACAGACTTTATGTGATTTTGCTGAACAATATAATGGTGCAGCAAAATCTTCTGGAGCCGGTGGAGGAGATTGTGGAATCGCCTTGTTTGATCGTAAAGCCAGTTTGCTTGATTTAGTTTCAAAGTGGGAAGAACATGATATTACCCTGCTTCCTCTACAAGTCTATACTCGTTCATGATAAAATTAATAGTATGTAAATTAAAATATAATTCTAAAAATAATTTGAGCGTTTCAGAAGATTTTTAAACTGACATATTGGAGAAAACACTATGCCAAAACAAAATAATCGTAAAAATGAACATGTATCTCTATCAGAAAAATTTTATGACCAAGGAGTGTCTTCATTTAAAGATGTTCGATTCGTGCATCATTCTTTTCCCCAGATGGATGTAAAAAATGTGGATTTATCCGTAAGCTTCAATGGACTGGATTTCGAAGTTCCCTTCTTCATTAACGCCATGTCAGGCGGTAGCCGCTGGACAGGTAAGGTCAATGAAAAACTTGCTGTTATTGCGCGTGAAACAGGTTTAGCCATTGCTACTGGTTCTGTTAGTGCTGCTTTGAAAGATCCAGAACAAGAGAGTACGTTTAAAGTGGTAAGAGAAACTAATCCCAAGGGGCTAGTTTTTGCTAATTTAGGTGCTGGACATGGTCTGAAAAATGCTAAAAAAGTCGTTGATATCCTTCAAGCTGATGCACTGCAGATTCATATCAATGCACCACAAGAAATCGTGATGCCTGAAGGTGACCGGGAATTCTCTGAATGGATCAGTAATCTTCAAGAGATTGCTGAAGGTCTTGATGTTCCAGTCATCGCAAAAGAAGTCGGATTCGGCATGAGTAGAGAGACGATTCATCTGCTCGAATCTATCGGCATCAAGCTAATTGATATCAGCGGCAGCGGTGGCACAAACTTTGCGCAAATCGAAAACTATAGAAGAACTAATCAGAAACTTGACGATCTTGAATCTTGGGGTCAGACAACTGTCGAATCACTATTAGAAGCCCAAGAAGTCGTTCAGCATGCTCATATCATTGCCTCCGGCGGTATTCGTCGACCAATTGAAATCATTAAAGCATTATCCCTAGGTGCTTCTTTAACAGGACTGTCTAGTCAATTTATGCACATGGCTCTGGAAGATGTAGACCAGACAATCGAAACTATCCTGGGCTGGAAGTCCGAATTAGCTAGTACTATGACTCTTTTAGGGGCCAAATCAGTATCAGATCTTCAAAAAACTGATTTAATCATATCTGGTCAATCATCTCAGTGGTGTGCAGCTCGAAATATCTCAATACAAAAATACGCTTCTCGTTCATAACGAGAAACGTATTTTTTATTAGTTTATTCAGTCTCTTGATTAAGGAAAGGATTCTTATGAAGAAAAGTCTATCTCAAAATAAAACTATCATACTCCTTTGGAGACTGATCTATATTCTTATACAATTCTCATGGGGATTGCCTCAGACGATACTCGGACTTCTACTATATCTTAAATATTATAAACATCCCCATACTTTTTACCATGGTAGTATCCGTACCAAATGGAATAGAACAGACGGTGTTTCTTTGGGTCTATTTATTTTTACACCAAATGAATCAGACCTTGCTCTTTTAAAAGGCAGAGATAAAAAACAATTTCAGCAAAACTGCGAAAGGATGGCCGTACATGAATATGGACATACTTATCAATCCCTCTTGCTGGGTCCATTGTATTTACCGCTAATCGGACTTGTTTCTTTTTCGTGGGCTAGATTACCCAGATATCAAAAAATGCGTAAAAAATATGGTGTCCCTTACTCTTTTTGCTGGACAGAACAATGGGCGAACTATTTAGGAGAAAAGATCCTAAAAAAACCTTCACTCAAATAATCATTACTATACTTTTTTAATTTCAAACTGCTATTTCACTTATGCACTCATTTTTTTATTACTGATTTTCAAGTAAACGAAATAACTAATTACTAGAACACCTAAATAAAACAACTCCGGAAAAGCAAAACCAGGTAATCTACTATCCGTTAAATTAAACAAGTCATAAAGAAAATTACTTAGTAAGAAAAGGAACAGCGTACTCCAACTTTATACAATAGACTTTTGCTTTATGGCTTTTCTACGTTCATCATTATTCGGCCCAATTATATACTCTCTACTCCCTTTAGAGAGTCCGATAAATACTATAAAAATCAACACAATTAGTAATGAAATAATAAACTTCATTTTCCATCCTCTTCTTCATTGATAAAAACTTCATCGATTCTGACATTTAAGTATTTTGCTATATCAAAGGCTAGCTGCAAGCTGGGATCATATTTGTTATTCTCAATCGCATTTATAGTCTGTCTACTGACATCACAAATCAATGCTAAATTAACTTGAGAGATGCCCTGCCATTCTCTTAACTGTTTTATTGTATTTTTCACTATACATTCATGCTCCTTTTTAACAAAGGTGTCAAAAACCTTTGACACCTTTCATAATAAAAAAATCAGCTCCAGATGTCAAATGCTATTGACACCTCAACTGATTTTCTATTGAATTCTAACTAGCCTGTTACATCATAAACCACAGTAAAGTAATACCACCTAACCCTATGGTTATAGACCATAATAAACTTTTCGTTTTATATGCTACCAAAAAAACCAGTATTGAGGGAACCAATTTAATATTAATCCCTGGGTTCACATTAAAAGAACCGTTCCAGAAAAATATGTCTGAAGCAACTAGTGCTGCAAAAATCGAAACGGGTATGTAAGTCATCCAGCGACTAAATGAAGGTGAGATTTCTTTCTTACTGAGCAAAAGCATCGGCAGTAATCTTGGAATATAAGTTACTACTGCCATACCTGCAATCAATGTCCATTGGCTATTCAATCTCATTACTCCCTTCAAATTCTGGTTTTGTATGTCTATTCTTCCTCACTTCTAAATAGTATCCTACAAATGAGGCAAATACGGTTGCAATGATGAGTGAGATATTATGCTTAAATAAGACCATCAAGAGTACTGTAGTCCCTGCTGAAACTATGCCAGCTATTAAATGCTCTCTGGAAACGAATTGCAATACTAACATACAAGCAAACATGGCAATTAATGCATAATTCATGATTACAGTATTGACCTGGAATTGACTACCAATTGCTCCGCCAATGACTGTACTCATTACCCAAGTTCCATAAGTTGATAAACTCATTGCCATCGCTTCATCAGTTGACCAGTTTCCTTCACGAAATTTTGTATAATTCAGTCCATATGATTCATCCGTTAGAACATGGCTGAATAAAGATATAAATCCAAATGATCTTTCTTTTACAAAACTGGATAAACTTGCTGACATTAACACATGTCTTAGGTTCAAAAAGAATACCATTATGATAACTGAAGGAATAGAGGCTCCTAAAACGATCATACTTGCTGCCAGAAACTGTGCAGCTCCTGCATATACAAGCAAACTCATTATGCCAATCCCTAAAACACTCATTCCTGCATCATATAAAACAACTCCACAGGCTATCCCTAAAGCTATATAGCTGATAATGACCGGAGAACTTATTTTCACTCCACTCTTAATTGTTTCTATTTTCATTCAATTCTCCTTTTTCCATATCAGTTTTTTCTTGTAAAAAAAGAGACCTTCAGCAAAGTTTAATAAATTTTGCTTATTCTCTTTTAGAACATAAGGATTAATTTTTTCTTTGAATAATTTCATGAATTAATTTTAAAGGTTCAGCTTTATCCGCAATATGCATGTTTGCTTGAATTGTTTCTTTTACAGTATCATCAATTTGTTTGTTTGAGTACAACGTTGCCAATGATTCACCTGCCGTTACTGAGTCTCCTACTTTTCTATGCAAATATACTCCCGCAGCTAAATCGATTCTGCTATCTTTGGTTTCTCTTCCAGCACCAAGTTTCATTGCAGCCAATCCGATTTGATCGGCTACTATTGTGGAAATGACTCCCGATTTTTCTGCTTGAACTTCTACTTTGTTTGTTGCTTTCGGAAGAACTTCGTCTGTATTTTCTACTACAGTGGAGTCCCCACCTTGTGATTGGATAAATAATTTAAATATTTCAAGTGCTTTCCCGTTATACAGATTCTCTTCCAGTTTTGCGCGAGCTTCTTCAAGAGAATTCCCCACTCCACCAAGATAAGCCATCTGACTTCCGAGAACGAGACAAAGTTCTGTTAAATCTTCAGGTCCATTCCCTTTTAATGTTTCGATTGCTTCTTTTACTTCTAATCCGTTACCAATCGCATTCCCTAAGGGCTGACTCATATCAGAAATAACCGCCATCGTTTGGCGTTCAACAGAATTTCCAATTTCGACCATTGCCTCTGCCAGTTCTTTGGCTTGCTCTACGCTCTTCATAAATGCTCCTGCGCCAGTCTTAACATCTAAAACAATAGCATCTGCTCCAGAAGCAATTTTCTTACTCATAATCGAACTTGCAATTAGCGGAATGGATTCTACAGTACTTGTTACATCTCTTAAAGCATATAACTTTTTATCTGCCGGCGTTAAGTTTCCAGACTGCCCAACAACTGCAACTTTGTTTTTATTCACTAACTTTATAAATTCTTCTTTCGATAATTCAACATGGAAACCAGGAATAGCTTCTAGCTTATCAATTGTACCTCCTGTATGCCCCAGTCCCCGTCCACTCATCTTCGCTACTGGTACTCCAACACTAGCTACGAGTGGTGCTAATACTAACGTTGTGGTATCTCCTACTCCTCCAGTGGAATGTTTATCTACTTTAACACCAGCAATTTCAGACAAATCAATTTGTTCTCCAGAAGCAACAATCGCCATTGTTAAGTTACTACGTTCATCCTTTGTCATTCCATTAAAATAAATCGCCATTGCCATAGCACTCATTTGGTATTCTGGAATACTCTCTTCAGTATATCCCTTAATCATCCAATCAATTTCTTGTTTAGTTAATTCTTTATTATGTTGTTTTTTTTCAATTAAATCGATCATTCTCAT
The DNA here is from genome assembly GCF_001895285.1 of Marinilactibacillus sp. 15R. Classification (NCBI taxonomy): domain Bacteria; kingdom Bacillati; phylum Bacillota; class Bacilli; order Lactobacillales; family Carnobacteriaceae; genus Marinilactibacillus; species Marinilactibacillus sp. 15R. Next base: position 1,105,966 of record NZ_CP017761.1, on the reverse strand, counting down.
ATTATATTCCTCCAAGATGATTTAAATATCTTACTGTAAAGAACTAATTATTCTATTATCCAAGCTTAATTTTGCTAACTTATGCATTAAAGTTTGCAGTACCCGATCTGTATTATTGATATTTAAACGTACGAATGAAAAGAAAAACTATTTTGAATTACAGATTTAAAATCCTCTAGAGGATCCGCCGCCTCCGGACATACCGCCTCCACCAAAGGAACCGCTGTTTCCACCACTAGAGGATCCGCCACCGAAACCACCATAATAGCCGCCAAATCTGCCGCCTCGACCTCGACCACCTCTATTGCCACCAATGAAACGACCACCGATCATAATAAGCAGCACCAAGATAATCCAATAATTATTTTCTGAATCAGATGATGATTCCTGTGGTTCAGGTACAAATCCAAGTATATCTTCCTGGTCATAGCCATATTCATCGTTGACGGACTGTGCTATATTTGTAAAGATACCATCTACAGCTGTAGAGTAATCATCAGATTCTAATGCATCCATCTGGTTATCAATCATTCGCCCTGCACTAGCATCCGTAATAGCGCCTTCTAGTCCATATCCGACTTCGATTCGAATCTGTCGATCATTTTCAGAAATCAGCAAGAGTACTCCGTTATCTGTTTCTTCTTGTCCGATTTCCCATTTTGTAAATAATTCAGTTGCATACTCTTCTACGGACAATCCGTTTAGGGACTCAACAGCTGCAACAACGATTTGTGGTTGTTCATCTGTATTTTCATAATTTTGATTGACATTTAATATGAAAGTCTCTACTTCTGAGTCAATAATATCAGCTTCATCGTAGACATAAAAATCAGTTGATGCTTCTGGCAGAGAGCTTGCTGATACGGTCATAAGCGGGTTGAAAATCACAAGTAAAAACCCTACGACTAGTATAATTGATTTTTTCAAAGATGATGATCCTTTCCTTATAAGCAGATTTTAAACCTATTCAAAGTCAACAGTAGGTGCATCTTCAGCACCCTCATTTGCTTCAAAATAAGGACGCTCATCAAACCCTGCAATACTGGCAAAAATAGATGTCGGGAATGATTTCACTTTTGTATTGTACGTACGAACGACTTCATTAAATCGACCACGTTCAGTTGCAATACGATTTTCTGTTCCTGCTAATTCGTCCATTAAAGCTGTCACATTTTCGTTTGATTTCAGCTCTGGATAATCTTCAACAGAAACCATTAAGGATCTTACTGCTGTATCTAATTGCTGATTTGCCTCAATACTTTCATCAACAGTGTCAGCGGAAGCAACCCCCGCTCTTGCATCTGCAATAGCTGTAAATATTTCCTGTTCATTATCCATTGCACCTTGAACGGAGCTGACAAGATTCGGAATTAGGTCATAGCGGCGTTGTAACTGAGATTCAACCTGTGCCCAAGACGAATCCACTTTGCTTTCTGATTCAATTAGACTATTATACGACCCCACTAAAGGAATTCCCATCAAAATCACGGCCAAAATGGCCCCTACAAGTACTTTCATTTTGTTTGACATGAATTAAGCTCCATTCTCTTGTTTGTTTTTTATTTATCATAGATTCTTAGTATCATTGTATTCTAATCTTCTCTCTAGTTCAATTTGTTTTTATTGTACTCATAGAATTCAGTATTAATATGAGTCAACTCGGTGTCCGTACCATATTAAAGTCAGCCATTTATCTATAACAGAAAAATATTAATAAATCATGGTTTTATAATAAATGATGCTAGTAGTAGTTCCTCACCAGCATCATTTATTATAGAATCGAAAAAATAAGCAAAAGAGAACTTAGATCCTTCTCTTTTGCTTATTGATAAATTAAGGTTTCATTTAATTTATAAAATTTAAAATTAACTTCTTACCTTTTCTTCTTTTTCATGATAACTTGCTTCTTTTTTTCTAAGATCAGCTACCTCTGATTCACTACAATATACAAAGTGACCAGGAACGATTTCACGTAATTTTTCGTCTCCATTATTACTTATTCTTGGAACATAAGTTGTACGTTTACGGTTACGTTCATACTCAGGGTCTGGTAGTGGCACTGCAGATAACAGACTTTCTGTATAGGCATGTAATGGACGATTATAAACCTCTTCTGCTGGAGCCAACTCAAGTAATTTTCCGGCATTCATTACGCCAATACGGTCACTGATATATTTAACCATTGACAAATCATGGGCGATGAATAAAAATGTCAGCCCTTGTGACTCTTGAAGGTCCATTAACAAGTTTACAACTTGCGCTTGAATAGAAACATCCAAAGCTGAAATAGGTTCGTCTGCCACAATAAATTTCGGTTTAACAGCTAATGCGCGCGCAATTCCGATACGCTGACGTTGTCCACCTGAAAACTCGTGTGGGTAACGGCTAGCATGATCTGGATTTAAACCAACTAATTGCAGCAATTCAATCACACGATCATTACGCTCTTTTTTAGATGCAGCAAGTCCGTGGATATCGATTCCCTCAGCAATAATATCACGAATTTTCATTTTGGGGTTTAGTGATGCATATGGATCTTGATAGATCATCTGCATATCTCTTCTAAACTGTAATAAATCTTTTTTACTAGAGATTTCGTTTACTTTTGTTCCTTCGAAATCAATTTCTCCGGCCGTAGGATTATACAACCGAATAATTGAACGTCCAGTAGTGGATTTTCCCGAACCAGATTCTCCAACTAGTCCAAATGTTTCACCTTTGAAAATATCAAAGGAAATATCATCTACAGCCCGAACTTCGTTTTTTGTTCCTGCATTAAAGTACTGTTTTAAATTTTTAACTTCTAATATCTTTTCATCCGATATGGCCATTATAAATTGCCTCCTTTACTGTGGAGCGCAGCATATTTTTCTTGATACAGCTTTTGACGTGCTTTAATTTCTGTAGGTGGATCTATTTTCGGCGCATCTTCATGTAATAGCCAAGTAGCTGCATAATGAGTCTCAGAAATTTTAAACATTGGTGGTTCCAGCTCTGTATCAATCTTCATAGCATATTCATTACGAGGTGCAAAGGCATCTCCTTTTGGCGGATCCAGTAAATCTGGAGGAGTACCAGGAATTGCATACAATGAGGTACTCGTTTCTAAAGTTGGCATGGATGCTAGTAAGCCCCAAGTATAGGGATGTTGTGGATTATAGAACACTTCATCTACTGTACCCACTTCTACAAATTTCCCAGCATACATTACCGCAACTCGGTCTGCTACATTTGCTACTACCCCTAAGTCATGGGTAATAAAGATAATGGATGTGTTAATTTTTTCTTGTAGTTCTTTCATCAATTCTAGAATTTGTGCTTGAATTGTAACGTCTAGCGCTGTCGTTGGTTCATCTGCAATCAAAATATCGGGATTACATGCTAAGGCTATCGCAATAACTACACGCTGACGCTGTCCACCAGAGAATTGATGAGGATACTGTTTCATTCTCTTTTCTGCGTCTGGCAAACCTACTAATTCCAATAATTCTAACGCTCTAGCATGAGCTTTTTCCTTGCCCATTTTCTGATGTAATCTTAATGGTTCTGCAATTTGTTTTCCAATCGTCATCGTCGGATTCAACGAAGTCATTGGATCCTGGAAAATCATTGCAATCTTTTTACCACGAATTTTCTGCATATCTTTTTCTGAAGTTTGAACTAAATCTTGTCCATTAAACAAGATTTGTCCCTCTTCAATATTTGCATTTAGAGACAACAACTGCATAATGCTTCGAGTCGTTACAGACTTACCTGACCCCGACTCTCCAACGATTGCTAGTGTTTCACCCTTTTTCAAATCAAAACTGACACCACGTATAGCTTGGACTTTACCAGCGTAAGTGTCGAATGTGATATTTAAATCTTTAACTTCTAATATATTACTCATTCATATTCACCCCGCTAATCTTTCATTTTTGGATCAAATGCATCACGTAGTCCATCAGCTAACAAGTTAAATGAAATCATCAAGATACATAGAACTCCAGCTGGATACCACATCAAGTGTGGTAAGAATCGGAAAGTTTTATATCCATCACTAATCAGCGTACCCAAGGAAGCTAACGGTGCTGGTATACCAATACCGATAAAACTTAAGAAAGCTTCAAAAAAGATCGCTGCTGGAATAGAAAACATCGTTTGAATGATAATGACACCTGATAGATTTGCAATAAGATGCTTGGTCGCAATTTTCCATGGTGATTCACCTAATGTTTGAGCTGCCAAGATATATTCCTGGTTTTTTAATTTCAATGTCTGGGCTCGAACAATACGTGCCATAGGTATCCATCCTGTAATTGCTAAAGCAATTACGATAGATGTGATCCCTGGATCTAAAACGAGTATCATTAAGATAACGACAACTAAGTTAGGAACTCCAGATAGTATTTCTAGAATTCGCTGCATAATGTTATCAACTCTTCCGCCGCTCCAGCCGGAAATCAAACCATATGTCACACCTATAGTTAAATCAAATAATGCTGCTACAAAAGCAATCAGTAATGAGATACGCGTTCCATATAAGGTACGAGAAAGTAAATCCCGACCGAGACTATCCGTTCCTAGAATATAATAGACATCTTCATCAGCATTAACCTGAGCATACTTGTCTATTCTTTCTGCTCCCGGCTGAGCTGTTCCGTTTAATCCATTGATATCAATTCCTGGTATTTTGGGCGGCAAACTTGAGTGCTGAGTAATTTGTGCTTCCGGATTATGTGGAGCAATAATTGGTGCCGAAACGGCAAGCACAATGATAATACATATAATGACCAAACTGACCACTGCAGCTTTATTTTTCTTTAATCTTCTCCATGAATCTTGAAGAAAGCTTAAAGACGGCGCTGAAATTTTTTCATTATCTTCTGTAGCTGATCCGCTAACTTGTTCGAACATATCAGAAGAAAATTTAGTGTTTTGGTCTACTATTGGATTGTTTTCTTGCGTTCCCATGCTTAATTTCCTCCTTCTGATGATACACGGATACGAGGATCAATGATTCCATATAATATATCTACTACTAATATAATAAATACAAGCATAGCAGAATAAAGTATAGTTACACCCATAATTGTTGGGTAATCGTTTGTAGTGATTGATTTAACAAATTGCTCTCCGATTCCAGGAATCGCATAAATATTTTCTACTACTAAAGATCCTGTCATTAATGCAACTGCCATCGGTCCTAGAAGTGTTATTAATGGGATTAATGCATTTCGCACCCCATGCTTGAAAGCTACACCCCATCGGCTGAGACCTTTAGCTCTAGCAAGTTCAACGTAATCACTGCCTAAGACATCTACCATTTCCGTACGAATGAAACGAGCTGAATCCGCAAGCGGCGCAATAGCTAAGGCTAATGTAGGCAATACGGATGATTTAAACCCACCATCCCACAAAGCAATCGGTAGCCATCCTAACTGAACAGCAAATACTAGTTGAAGTAAAACGGCAAAAACAAAGTTTGGAATAGATCGTCCTAGAATCGCTACAAGAGTAGAAAGAGTATCAACCCAAGTATTTTGTTTCATAGCTGATATAACTCCTAAAACAATACCAAAAAATGTTCCTAAAACAACTGCTTGAAACCCTATCTGAAGAGAAGGTCCTACTCTGGTAGACAACAATTGTGATACTGGAGTATTATCGAACTGGAAAGATGTTCCTAAGTCTCCAACAAATAAGCCCCCAATATATGATAAATACTGAACCGGTACTGGATCATTTAGTCCATACTGTTCATTCATAATAACAATTTGTTCAGCTGAAAGTTTTTCTTGGTTTGTATACGGTGTACCCGGTAATAGCTTCATTAAAAAAAACGTAATCGATGCAATCAAAAATAAGGTCAGCAGCATGTAAAACACACGCTTTCCAAAATACTTCATGTAATTTTTCATCGATTCAACACCTCCATCATTAATTGTGATTCAAAAAAATAATATATTCTATAGGATATGCTTTCCTGGTCAGAAATGCAAAATTTTTTTTTGCTTTTTTCTGAAAAAATAATCCAACATGTTAAAAATCTAAAAATCCCATTACTATTTAAATTAATCAATCGTCCTTAAATATTTCATTTTGTATTTTATTGTGATCTAAATCATTTTGATGTACATTATTGAATAGAACTTTTTATATTAAAGGAGAATGAATCATGCAAAAAAAATCAAATGTACTTACTATCAGTATTACTTCAATCATTTTAATCTTTATACTTGAATTTATTTTATATAAAGAAATCAGTTTTTTTCACACTACAAATGTTTTCTTTTATCCGGCAGGAATTTGTCTTATCATTGGCTTATTTAGCCTTGTCATTCGATCTGGAGCTTTTGATTTCTTTTATTATAGTTTTAAAAAAGCAACTCGTCGTTTAAGAAAAAATAATTTAGAAGACGAAAGTAACTTATCTGTTTCTTATCTATCAGAAACATTTGGAACTTATTACCTTTTCTTTATTAAAGTAGGTTCCATCTTAATGACAATCTCTTTAATGGCATTAATTGGCCATTACCTTTTTTAAAAAAGATATATTTCTTCACGCTAGAAAGTAAAAATTTCTAGAATTAGAGTATTAATCTTTTACCTATCTTGCCTGCTTGAATTGATCATATAAACTTACCATCAAAGAAACTCTCGTTAAGAAAAAAAGTGAGTAATATAAAGCCAGTTAAACACTCAAAAAAAGAGTGGATTTGGATGTCCACTCCATTTTTGCGGTGTTAATATTTATTGTCTGTGCTTTTTATTACTCTTTACCTTCAATATAAGTCCATTTGTATGAGTAATCTGCCCCTGTAAGATGTGCTACGATATCTTTAACATAAGGTTTTTCAAGAACTGCATATGAACGTTGGTAAATTGGAGCAATACCAGCTGTATCCATCAAGATTTTCTCTGCTTCAAGCATATCTTGCCAGCGAGCTTCCATATCATCTACGTTAGATTGTGCACTTTCAATTAATGCATCATATTCTTCATTGCTGTATCCTGATTTGTTATTACCATTATCTGAATGGAATAATTCTAAGAAGTTGATAGGATCTGCATAATCTGCTCCCCAACCAGCCATTTGAATATCATAATCTTGGTTAGTATCAGCATCAAGACGAACTTTGAACGGTACGTTTCTCAATTCGATACTTAATCCAGGTAGGTTACTTTCAAGTTGTGCTTGCATAAATTCAAGAGATTTTTTAGAGTTTTCTGAATCATCACCAAGCATTTCTAGTGTAAGTGAATCTACTCCAAGTTCTTCTAAACCAGCTTCCCAGTAATCTGCAGCTTGAGCAGTATCATATGATAACAAGTCGCCGCTTTGCTCGCGGAAGTCTTCTCCTGATTCAGGGTCTACTGATAACCCTTCAGGAACTAGACCATCTGCAGGTACTGAACCATTTTGCAATACTGTATCAGCAAAGCCTTGTTTGTCAAATGACATTGCAATAGCTTTACGGATATTTTCATTTGCTAAAGGTGTTTCTTCTCCATTACGCTCTTGGTTAAGTTTAAAGTAGAATACTGAAGAAGTAGGTTCCGTAAGTAATTCTGGATCCCCTTGTTTTGTCTGAACATAATCGCCTGAAAGTCTCATGCGATCAACTTCACCGGCATCATATAAGTTAAGAGCAGTTGAAGTTTCTTTTACTACGTCAAAATCAATGCGGTCTAATTGAACAGTTTCAGCATCCCAGTAGCTTTCGTTTTTAACTAATGACCAAGTTAAACCTGTTCCGTCCCATTCTGATAGTTCAAATGGTCCGTTATACAATAAAGTATCACTATTTGTAGCATAGTCACCTTCATGTTCTGTTACGTATTCTTCATTTTGTGGCAAGTACATTGCCAGTGTTAGTAGACTTTCAAAATAAGGTACAGGTTTCTCTAATTCTACTACTAATGTTTTGTCATCTGTTGCAGATACACCTAATTCAGATGGATCCATTTCTCCAGCTAGAATAGCTGTTGCATTTTTGACAACTCCATCAATCATGTATGCATATTCAGCAGCTGTTGCTGGATCTGCTAAACGAGTCCAAGAATAAACAAAGTCATTTGCAGTTACAGGATCTCCATTAGACCATTCAGCATCTTCTCTGATTTTGAATGTATAAGTTAATCCATCTTCGCTGATTTCTGGTTCTTCAGCAGCCATACCTAATACTAAGTCATTATCCTGACCTTGACGGTATAAACCTTCATTAACATTATTTAAGACATTGAAACTTACAGCATCTGTTGTTAACGCAGAATCCATAGTAGGAATTTCTGCACTTTCAACTACATGCAGTACTTGTTCTTCTTGTGCACCCTCTGAGCCTTCGTCTCCAGAAGTTGTATCTTCAGCAGAGTCGCTGTTACCACAAGCTGATAGTACTAAGGCACTTGTTAAAGTAATACCTAAAGTACTCCATAATTTACTTTTTCCCATTCGTTTTTTCCCCCTGTTATTAATATCTTATTATTTTGAAACAAAATAAGTAGTAACAAATTAAATTAGTTTACTCAAAATATTCTATCATCTATTTATCATCTTTGCAATACCTCCTCTTGATTTTTTAACTTTTCTCATCTTTATTAATGAACGATAGGTTACCCTTTCAAAATCTTTGAGAAATACTGTGTACCAATATGTACTCGCTATTTCCTATAAAAATTAATATGAGTGAGAGAGAAATAAAGAAAATCAAACGGGACTTTAATGGTTGCTTCAACTGACCTTAAAAGCATGTTATACTTAAGCAGTATAATTTAAAGATAGTAGTAGTTCGATTGGATGAAGATTAATCTTTAATAGTTAAATAAAGATTCTATTAATAATTAAGGAGCGATTATATGACAAGCCACAAATTAAATATCTTTCTAGAAAAAAATTTAACAGAATTAAAAGAGAACGGACTCTATAATGAAATTGATACATTAGAAGGGCCTAACGGTTCAGAAATCACAATTAATGGTAAAACTTTAATCAATATGTCTTCTAATAATTACCTTGGTTTTGCAAATGATTCAAGATTAAAAGAAAAAGCTAATGCTGCTACTGATAAATTCGGTGTAGGTGCTGGTGCTGTTCGTACTATCAATGGAACACAAAGTATTCATGAAGAATTAGAAGCTAAAATTGCCGACTTCAAGCAAACTGAAGCTGCTGTAGCTTTCCAATCTGGTTTCAACTGTAATATGGGAGCTATTTCAGCTGTCATGAACAAAAAGGATGCCATTCTTTCAGATGAATTAAACCATGCTTCTATTATTGATGGGTGTCGTTTATCTGGTGCCAAAATTATTCGTGTTAATCATCAGGATATGGATGATTTACGTGCTAAAGCAAAAGAAGCTACCGAAAGTGGTCAATATGAAAAAGTGATGTATATTACTGATGGTGTTTTTTCTATGGATGGAGATGTTGCCAATTTACCTGAAATTGTAAAAATCGCTGAAGAATTCGACTTGATCACTTATGTTGATGATGCACATGGATCTGGCGTAATGGGAAAAGGTGCTGGAACAGTTAAACATTTCGGGCTTCAAGACAAGATAGACTTCCAGATGGGGACTCTTTCTAAAGCCGTTGGTGTTGTGGGTGGATATGTTGCAGGAACACAGAATCTGATCGACTGGTTAAAAGTTCGTGCCCGTCCATTCTTATTCTCCACTTCCTTGACTCCCGGAGCTGCAGCTGCTTGTATAGAAGCTATTGATATTATGTCAGCTTCTACCGAAGAACATGATAGATTATGGGAAAGTGGTCGTTACCTTAAGGAAGGGTTAAATAAATTAGGGTTCAACATTGGAAATTCACAAACCCCTATTACCCCTTGCATTATAGGCGACGAAAAATTAACACAGATATTCTCTAAGCGTTTAACAGAAGAAGGTGTATACGCAAAATCAATTGTGTTTCCCACTGTTCCAAGAGGCACGGGCCGCGTTAGAAATATGCCAAGTGCTGCACATACAAAAGAACAATTAGACCAGGTACTTGCCACTTACAAAAAAGTCGGACTTGAATTGAATGTCATTTAATTATTCTTTATTTTAAAAGGATACAGCAGTTGAATATACTGGGTTAAGATCAGATAATGGCGGTCACAAATCCAGTCAACTGCTTTTTCTTTTGCAATAATAATCAGATTAACGGAGGGACTACCTTGAAAAAAATTTTAATTACAGGTGCATTAGGTCAGATTGGAACGGCACTAACCACGCGTTTGCGGGAGAAATACGGAGCCGATAATGTGATTGCGACAGATATTCACAAACCAGAAAATTCTACCGTGGTTGAAAATGGCCTATTTGAATACTTAGACGTTACAAACCTTACAGCAATCGAAGACTTAGTGAAAAAGCATGAGATCGATACGCTGATCCACCTTGCCGCTCTTCTATCAGCTGTTGCTGAAGCTAAACCGCAATTAGCTTGGGAATTAAATATGGGAGGATTGATGAATGCTTTAGAAGTTGCACGAATTCATAATTTGAAATTTTTCACTCCTAGCTCTATTGGTGCTTTTGGCCCTCAAACGCCTAAAGACCAAACCCCACAAGTAACTTTACAGCGTCCAACAACGATGTATGGTGTAACAAAAGTCAGTGGAGAACTCCTTTGTGACTATTATTATCACAAATTTGGTGTAGACACCAGAAGTGTACGTTTCCCCGGCTTGATTTCATATGAAGCTTTACCTGGTGGGGGAACAACAGATTATGCGGTCGATATCTACTACGAAGCCTTGAAGAAACATGCTTATACTTCTTTCATAGATAAAGGTACATACATGGATATGATGTATATGCCAGATGCAGTAGAAGCAATTATTCGCCTAATGGAAGCTCCCGCAAATCAACTTATCAATCGTAATGCGTTTAACGTCAGTGCAATGAGTGTTTGTCCAGAAGACTTCGAAAAAGCCATCCAGAAGCATATATCTGATTTCAAATTATCATTTGAGGTAGATCCTGTTCGCCAGACGATCGCAGAGTCATGGCCAAACTCAATTGATACTACTAGTGCACGTGAAGAATGGAATTTTTCTCCCGAGTATAGTCTCGAGAGAATGACCACTGATATGTTAGAGAAGTTAAAAGAAAAAAGTAAAGCTTAATTGAACTGAGATACTAAAAAGGCAGAATTGCAATCAATAAAAGGAATGCGATTTTCTTGAACAAGAAAATCGCATTCCTTTTTTACATTTAAGCTGTTACTTTCTTCACCGACTGCTTATTTCAGTAAGTTTAATCTCAATTATTAATCGTTCATAGCTTTTACTGACAATAAACGTTTATCTTTTCAATAATTATCTATTTTTATTTTTTCAGTAATAACTCTATTTAATACCCTTATCTATTTACTACTTCAACAACTGGTCCTTCGCTAGTACCTACGATGACAGTATTGACACAATTTAAGAAAAGTCCATGTTCAACTACTCCGGTTAACGAATCTAACCATTTCGCTAATTTTAGTGGTTCTTCAATTAGACCCATGTTCAAATCAATAATCAAATTACCCGAATCAGTTACCAGTTGTTTTCCTTCTTTATCGTTTCTCCAAGTTGGCTTGTAACCTTTTTTCTCAAATAATTTAAATAGCTGACCCGAACCAAAATGAACAACTTCTATCGGCAAAGGAAATGCCCCTAGTTCGTCAACTAGCTTACTTTCATCCACAATCCAGATATTTTTATCTGACAAATTAGCGACGATTTTTTCAAATAAGTGCGCAGCACCTCCACCTTTAATTCCCTGATATTGACTAGAAATCTCATCAGCGCCATCAATGGTTAGATCAATTTTTTCTACTTCGTCTATATCTTTTAGAGGAATACCCAAGGCTCTTGCGTGATCAGCTGTTTTAAATGAAGTCGTCACTCCTACAATTTGCAGTCCATCTTCTTTGACACGTTTCCCTATAGCTTCTACCATATAATAGGCCGTTGAACCTGTTCCTAAACCAACTGTCATCCCGTCTTTCACAAATTCAGCAGCTTTATATCCTACCATTTCTTTTAAATTCATCGAATTGTCCTTTCCTTTGCTTTCTCCTATGTATCGCTTTCATTTCCATATAATTGTACCATAGATCAAATTAATTCCACGCTTCAAATTCTAAATTAATTCTTTCTCAAATATATCTTTCTTTTTAAGATTAAAAAATGATATAATTATCATTAAATATTTTTAACGGAGTGAGATTATGTATACTGCACTATCCTCAAATCTAATAGAAACAATAAAAGATCATGAACAGACAGTGCTTAATTATAGAAGGAAATTTCATGAATTCCCAGAACTATCTTTTCAAGAAGTTAAAACGAGTCAATTTATTTTTGATGAAATGAGTGCTCTTGATAATGTTGAAGTTACTCGTCCGACAAAAACTTCCGTTCTAGTTAAAATTACCGGAGCAAAGTCTGGATTGAAAATTGGATTACGTGCAGATATTGATGCCTTACCAATTCAAGAAGACCGCCCCGATATTCCATTCGCTTCACATGTAGATGGAGTAATGCATGCTTGTGGGCATGACGGACATACCGCTTTATTATTAACAGCAACAAAAATTTTGTCTGAACACACTGATCAGTTAGAAGGGGAAATATATAGTATCTTTCAGCATGCTGAAGAAAGTCATCCAGGTGGAGCGAAAGAAATGGTTGCAACCGGTTTGTTCGATGACTTCGATTTTATATATGGTCATCACTTGGTTTCAAGTTTAGATACAGGGCTTATTGATGTCAAAACTGGTGCTTGCTCTGGAAATTCAGACCGCTATGAGGTGACGATTTACGGGAAAGGCGGACATGCAGCAAGTCCTCATGAAACAATCGATCCAGTAATCATCGGAGCTCAAATTATTGATAAATTTCAAACCATTATTTCTCGGAAATTAGATCCTTTAGCTTCTGGAATTATTTCCAATACTGTATTCCAAGCAGGAGATCCAAACGCAAAAAATATTATTCCTGATAGCATTATTCTCGGTGGAAGTGTTCGTACCTTTGATGCAGATGTAAGAGCATTAATTGAAACTGAGATGGAACGAGTAATTCGCGGGACTTGTGATAGTTACGGCGCTACGTATGATTTCAATTTTCGTCATGGTTATGCAAGTGTGATTAATAATGCAGAAACTACTAAATTAGTAGAAAAAATTTCTAGAGATCTTTATCCTGAACAAATTGTTTCTTTACCACCTTTTATGGGAGGAGAAGATTTTTCTGCCTTTTCAGCTATCGTTCCTTCAACCTATTTATTTATAGGTTCTAGAAACGAAGATTTAGGATTCGATTTCCCTCATCATCATCCAAAATTTGGGTTGGACGAAAACAGTTTCTTAACTGGAATTACATTATTTGTCAGTGTTGCGATGAATTACTCAAAATTAGCTTCTAAATAAATCGACAGAATAAAAAGCCTTACTTTACTGATTCCAACAGTAATCTAATAGATTACCCGCAGTTAAACAATAAGTAAGGCTTTTAAATTATTTAATCTCTTCTCAGCATTTTAAACTCTAAAAATAAATCATTATATTTCCCTAAATACTCATAGCCAAGATTTTCATAAACTTCAAGATTTTCCATCATTTCGTCTGTGGGATAAAACTGTACATCATTAATAGTTTCTTCTGGTAATAATGCCATAGCATCTTGATTAGGTGTGCTGTATCCAATGTAGTCTGCATTTTGTGCAGCAATTTCTGGTTTAAGCATAAAATTGATGAAGGCATACGCAGCTTCTGTATTTTGAGCTGTTTTAGGAATGACCATATTATCAAACCATAAATTCGATCCTTCTTCAGGCAAGATGTAATGCAGTGATTCATTTTCCCACATCATGTCAGCTGCTTCTCCTGAAAATGTTACAGCGATAGGTGCTTCTTCCTGGATCATATACATCTTGATTTCATCAGCTACCAGGGCTTTGACATTTGGCGCTAACCCTTTCAATAACTCAAACGCATCAGCAAGTTCTTCATCGTTTTTCGAATTCAATGAGTATCCTTTTGTCTCTAGTCCAATACCGATGATCTCTCTTGCTCCATCAATCAGCATAATATCTTCATTATATTCAGAATTCCACAGATCACTCCATGACTGAATTTCATCTTCGCTGATCATTTTATCATTATAAATAATCCCTAAAGTGCCCCAGAAGTAAGGAATAGAGTATTGATTATCAGGATCAAAAGCCAAGTCTAAAAACGCTGGATCAATATGCTCCAGTCCTTCTATTTTAGAATGATCAAGCGGAAGTACCAGTTCTTCTTGAATCATACGATCAATCATATACTCACTTGGTATGGCCAGATCATACGCTGTTCCACCTTGTTGAACTTTTGTGTACATTGCTTCGTTTGAATCAAACGTTTCGTAAACGACGCGATACCCTGTTTCTTCTTCAAATTGTTCAAGTAATGCTGGATCAATATAATCTCCCCAGTTAAAGATATTCAATGTATCGGAACTCGCAGTTCCTTCAGAACGGTCTACATATAAACTTCCAATGTATAGCAATCCTGTAACACCTAAGATGATTACAGTAAGTTGAACGAGCCTTTTCATTAAGGAGACACCGCCTTCTGGTGATTCGCTGAATCTATATCCGTTAATTTGCGTTTTCGGTTTCGTTGTTGTTTTTGAACAAAATAATAACCACTTACTAACCCTAATGCCAGAATAAATAAAATGGTACTGAGGGCATTGATTTCCAAGCTGATTCCTTGTCTTGCTCTAGAATATATTTCAACAGACAATGTTGCAAATCCATTTCCAGTAACAAAGAATGTCACCGCAAAATCATCTATAGAATAGGTGAATGCCATAAAATATCCTGCTAAAACCCCTGGCGTAATGCTTGGAATAATGACACTTTTTAATACTTGCCAGTTATTGGCACCTAAATCTTTTGCTGCGGTAATCATATTCAGATTCATTTCTTGTAATTTTGGTAACACCATCAAAACAACAATGGGAATACTGAATGCAATATGAGAAAACAAAACAGAATAGAATCCTAATCGAAAGCCAGCCATTGTAAAGAGTAATAAAAAGCTAGCACCTATAATTACGTCTGGAGAAACCAGCAGAACGTTATTCAACCCTAATAAAGCTGCTTGTGTTTTTCGTTGGCTTACGAAAAAAATCCCGATTGCTCCCAGCGTTCCAATAATTGTTGCTATTAAAGAAGAAAGCAGTGCAACTCTAAAAGTATCTAGTGCTATTCGAATTAATCGCGTATCGTCTGCAAGTGACCCATAATGTTCTGTTGTGAAGCCGGTAAACTCGTTCATCGTTCCAGCCTGATTAAAAGAATAATAAATTAAATAGATAATAGGCGTATAAAGTAGAGCAAATATTAAAAATAAATAGGCATTCGACCAACTAAATTTTAACTTTTTCATAGTTTACGAGCCTCCTTTTTACGTCCAGAGGTCAACAGCATTATGATAATCATCAACAATATCAGTACGATACCAATCGTAGAACCCATTCCCCAGTTTTGTGTCACGAGAAAATGCTGTTCAATGGCCGTTCCCAAAGTAATGACCCTATTTCCACCGATCAACCTTGTTAACATAAATAGTGATAATGACGGAATAAATACAACTTGTATTCCACTTCTTACTCCTGAAAGAGATAAAGGAAAAACAACTGTTTTGAAGGTATCCCAACTGCTTGCTCCTAAATCACGGCTAGCATGCAGTAATGAAGAATCAATCTCTTCAATCGCATTGTATATCGGAAGGAGCATAAATGGAATTTCAATATATGTTGCAACTAGCAAGAAACTTGCATTTGTAAAGAGTAACTGCTGTCTACCAATTCCGATCCAGTCAAAAAATCCATTTATACTACCGTCCTGACTTAGTAAACCAATAAAAGCATAAGCTTTAAGCAAGACATTGATCCATGTAGGTAAAATCAGCAAGAGCATCCATAAATCTTTGCGTTTTGTCTGTGTTAAAAAATAAGCAGTTGGATAACTGATACAAAATGTTAGAAGCGTAATGATAAAAGCATATACAAATGATTGCAATGTCATGGTTAGGTACGTAGCTGAAGTAAAATAAGTGAGAATATTATCAAATGTAAATTCTCCATTTATCCCGATAAAGGACTGATACACAAGTAATCCGATTGGAATAAGAACAAATAAGCCAATCCAGATAAAATAAGGGAAAAAGAGTACTCTGTTTTGCTTAGACGTCATAGTTCAACTCCACTCCCTTTTCAATATCAATAGCTGCTTGTACACTAGTACCACTGTTGATTGCATATTCTGCTAGACGAGTATTGAAGGCTTCTTCTGTTTCTCCTATACGCATAATGTGGATATCTCTTGGTTCAAATGCAAGGCCTACTTCATCACCAACTTCTGCTTTACGCGTCGTATGGACCATCCATTCGTTTTCTTCTGGATCTTCTCCGATAATTTCGTAATGGACACCTCTGAATAGTTGCGATTGAACTTTCACTTTCAAGTTACCCAGTACTGGTCTAGTCATTACCAAATCTTCTGGTCGAATCACGATTTCTACTTGTTCTTCTTCAGTCATTCCGCCATCCACACAATCAAATATCTGTCCGGCAAACTCTACTTTGTAGTCTTTAATCATTTTCCCAGTAACAATATTACTTTCTCCAATGAAATCTGCTACATAATTATTCAAAGGTTCGTCATAAATATCAATAGGTGTACCACTCTGAATGATTTCACCTTCTTTCATAACAAAAATCTTGTCACTCATAGCCAGTGCTTCTTCCTGATCATGGGTAACAAAAATAAAAGTAATTCCTAGTCGTTGTTGTAGTTCTCTTAATTCATACTGCATTTCTGTTCTTAATTTCAAATCTAGCGCTGATAAAGGTTCGTCCAGCAGTAATATCTCAGGTTCATTGATAATTGCTCTAGCGATAGCAACACGTTGGCGCTGCCCACCAGACATTTCTGAAATTTCTCTTGTTTCAAATCCTGTTAAACGAACAGATTTTAATGCTTCTGTTACTTTTTGTTTTATTTGATTCTTGGGTAACTTCTTTATCTTCAATCCGAATGCAACATTGTCATATACATTCATATGAGGAAATAAAGCATAATCCTGAAAAACTGTATTTACTTTACGTTTATTAGGTGGTAGAGTGTTGACTTTTTTGCCATCTAGAATAATAGATCCAGAAGTGGCTTGAGTAAATCCTGCAATCAAATTTAAGATTGTTGATTTCCCACAACCTGACGGACCTAACAAGGTATAAAATTTACCTTTTTCTAAATCAAAAGAAATATCTTTTAAGATCATGTTTTCATCGAATTGTTTGTGAACATTTTGAAACGAAATTATGGTATTTTCCGCCACAGTCTAACACTCCTTTTAACTACTTTTTCATAAAATATTGTGAAACCTATATAATTATATCTTTAAGTGGGATAAAATCAATCACTTTTACCGATTATATCTTACAATTTATTAGTCTCTTATTCACAATTGAATGTTATTTTTCCTATATTTCTTGTAGCAACAGATATTATAAAGTTGAATTAAACATTTTAAAAACGACCGTTCCAATAGAACGATCGTCTTAAGAATGAATATCTATTTTATTTTCACAGTGAATAATATGATATTTTCAAGAAAAAGTTACTACACTTTCCTTGAAAATCAATTATAGAATTAATTAGAATCCCGCATTTTCCAAAATTGTTTCACAAACTTCATGGCTCTGCAAAACAGAGTCCAAAGGTACTGGATTCACTCCATTTGTTTCCACAGTTTCTAAGAAAACATCAATCATTGAAGCAAATCCTCTTTTATATAGTGTGTTCTCCCAGTCGCCATAGGACTTGCTGAACAAACCCGATTCATTATATCTTGTAAAATCTGCAAGATTTTCTAAACGCACAGTCTCATTCGAACTTTGGACTTCCATTGTTTCAAGTCTTGCTCCTGATTCTGTATTTACTGAAACCATTGTATTAGCTGATTCTGACTCCAGCATTACCCATGCACGTTTCAATGCGTCTTCTGTACCGACTATTCCAGTACCAATGATTCTGACAGGACCATCCACCATGTGTAAAGCTGTATCGATTGGATGAATCATCAAGTCATATATACGATATCTTGAAGCCTTCGTCGGTTGATTAGCCTGATTTTTTTGGAAAAAGATCATATTTTTGTTCTGAATTTCTTTTAATTCTTTAACTCTTGGTGCAAATCTGCGATTGAATCCTGTCATTAGTAAAGTATTTGTCTCTTTAGATAGTTTAATCAGTTCTTTAGTTTCCTCTAGTCGATCACTGATTGGTTTATCCACAAATACTGCAATTCTTTTTTCAAGCATAGCACGAATAATTTCAGCATGGGTAGTCGTAGGAGTGTGAATAAAGACCGCATCTATATCCAAATCCAATAGATCTTCCCAATCTGTATGTAATTGCTCAGCATTTATTCTATATTTTTTTCCTAAAACTTCTAGTTTTTCTTTATTTCTAGTGCTCAAATGCCATTCTACTTCTGGATGTTCTGTCATCATCATGGGTAAATAGGCTTTTTGTGCAATAGTCCCTAATCCAATCACGCCAACTTTCATTTAACTTCCTCCTAATATTTTATAATGCTTTTCTACTTTCTTCTTATATTATATAGAATTTTAAGCGTTTTAATATAATAAAATAATAAAAGCATACCTATCAGACATTTTTATTTTAAAAATAGTCTTCCTTGTATGCGTTTATTTAAAGCTCGTCAGCTAGTTGAACGGATTGTTCAGCATTAATTTTCTTCTTGAACTCCTTTGTTGCTTTTTTGATGATATTCTTCGCATGTACAATCTCGGTTTCAGTTGGATCTTCCCCAATAATGCGGACTTCAGTTTCTAATTGAACATCGTCTTTATCTAAAATAACCTCTTTAATATGTTCGATCAATTCAATATAATCTGTTGCTGTTGCCTGATTTACATTTACAATAAACCCTGCATGTTTTGTAGAGATCTGAGCTCCACCCCAAACCAACCCTTGTAAACCCGCTTCTTGAATAAGCTTACCTGTAAAGTAGCCTGTTGGACGTTTAAATACTGACCCGCACGAAGGATATTCAAGAGGTTGTTTTGTTGTACGGAGCATTGTTAATTCATTCATACGCTCGATAATTTTTTCTTGATCCCCTTCAGTTAGTAAAAATGTCACATCAATTACGATATCGCCTGTCTGCTGAATTTTACTGTTTCGATAAACAAATTCCATTTCTTCATTTGTTACTTCTTTTAATTCTCCTGTACGAGATAGTACAGTAACTTTCTGAATGACATCTTTAATTTCTCCATCGTAGGCTCCAGCATTCATGAAGACAGCACCACCTACACTCCCCGGAATCCCGCAAGCAAATTCAAGTCCGCTCAAACTGAAACCAGAAGCTTTTTTACTAACATCAATCAAAGCGGCACCAGCTTGTGCCACGATAGACTTTTCATGTACAGAAATCTGATCCATTTCAGTTAAAATCAGTGTGACTCCACGGATCCCACCGTCTTTAACGATTAAATTACTGGCATTCCCTAAAATGGTCAACGGCCAATTCTTTTCATGAATATAAGTTACGATTTCTGCGATTTCTTCTTTTCTTTTAGGGAATACTAGTACATCTGCAGGTCCACCAGTTTTTGTATAAGTATAATGCGCTAAGGGCTCATTTATTTTAATAATTGAATCTTTAAATTTTTGTTGGAATATTTTCAAGTCCATGTATCTTTACGTTCCTCTCAATATAATATCCGTTCTAGTCTGGTAGGCAATTTTCTGAAAAACTAAATTATCAGTTATTTTTTATTTTAACATGAATATACCATATGTAATAGTTATAATTCTAATTGTAACTAAACCGACAACCTTTTCACTCTAAAACATCATCATTCATTAATAAACGTACAATTATAATCTTTCGTTTTTACATTTCAGATTATATTAGATATGATTAGAGTAACATATATTGGAGGAATTACTTATGAAATTGATATCTTGGAACGTAAATGGCTTACGTGCGATTGTTCAAAAAGATTTTTTGAATCAATTCAAAAATCTAGATGCTGATTTTTTCTGCTTACAAGAAATCAAACTTCAAGAAGGACAAATTGACTTGGAATTTGATGGATATACTTCCTATTGGAATTATGCAGATAAAAAAGGGTATTCTGGAACAGCTATTTATACTAAATATGATCCGAAAAAGGTTAGCTATGGTATCGGTATTGATGAACATGATTCACTAGTGTTGCATTAAATAATTTAACTGTTTCAACACATAAAAAAGTCCTTTATAATGGGGTTGGATGACTTATCCAAGACCAAAACAAAGGACTTATAGCATGGATAAGTATAAAACAAAAATGACCATAAATAAATGGTTTTCGTACATTTCTTTAGAAAAATTAAGTGAAACGTCTCGACAGGTTATCGGTCAGTTTAATCGCTATTCAAAAAAGTTAACGTTTAAGAAAGTACTGAAACTCTTTCTCTATGCGATTAATGATGAAACCGATAGCCTACGGCATTTGGATCAACAGTTGGTCAACCCAAAATTAAAAAAAGTGATGGGTATTGAGTCTATTAGCTATTCTCAATTGTCACGTGCCCTGCGAAAGATGGAACCCTCCGTATTGATGGATATTTTCACGCAATTACTTTCACTGGTTCATGAAAAAACAGCGGTGCAATCAAAAGAAAGAGTGTTCTTAATTGATTCGTCCACTTTTTCACTGAATAAAACGCGGTATCCCTGGGGCACGTTTCGCCCGACTAAGTCGGGAATCAAACTGCACTTAAAAGTCTGTCATATGAAAGAAGGATGGGTGCACCCTGAACAATTCGAACTGTCCAATGCCTCTGAACACGACCATGATCACTTGAACGTCTTTATTAATGAGAAACGGGCGACCTATGTTTTTGATCGCGGGTATCTGGATTTCACTCAGTTTGATCAAATGAACTGGGAGGGCTACTTTTTCGTCTCCCGCATTAAAAAGAATACAGCCGTTCATGTTCAAGCGCACTTGGAAGTGTCTCATGAATCAGGGATTATCAGTGACCAATTGGTTCAGCTGGGCAAATCGACCTACCTGACGGGGTTGTTTCGTTTAATAACGATTGAACGTAAGCATCGATCGAATCTGCGTATCCTGACGAACCGAATGGATCTTTCAGCAGAGGACATCGGAAAAATGTATCAATCAAGATGGCAGATCGAGTTGTTTTTCAAGCATATCAAACAACATTTGACCATTAAAACGTACTATTCACAGTCTGAACAAGGTGTAGAGAATCAGGTGATTCTTGCGATGATAGTCTACTTATTGACGTTACTGATGAAACTTGAATTAAGGTTGAAATCAAGCCTCTTCACAATTTTGAGACAAATCAGAGCGTTACAGTATGAACCGTTTGAGTGTTTCAAAGCATCGTTCGCACCTGGTTAAGTGAAAGAAAGTGCAAATAGACTAAGCGACAACTGAATAACCCTAAAAATTTCTGGAAAAAGTCATCCCTTGCGCCAGCAATTGACTTTTTTGGAAATTTTAATGAAAACTACTTGTGATTAAAGTAACAATATATAAAAATCATTTATTCTAAGTTTTATGCAACACTAGTGAACATGATTCAGAAGGTAGAGTAATCACTTTAGAATATGATGATTACTTTATTGTTACTTGCTATACGCCTAACTCTCAGTCAGAATTGAAGAGAATTGATTATCGTTTACGCTGGGAAAAAGACTTTCAGGCTTACATCCGGTCCCTTAATTCAGTAAAACCAGTAATTTTATGTGGGGATTTAAACGTAGCTCATAAAGATATAGACTTAAAAAATCCTGATAGTAATCGCAGCAGTGCTGGATTTTCTGATGAAGAACGTTCTCAGTTTACTGCATTCTTACAAAGTGGATTTATAGATACTTTCCGCTACTTCTATCCTGACCAAGAGGAGATCTATTCTTGGTGGAATTACCGATTTGGAGCTAGAAAGCGGAACGCAGGATGGCGTATTGATTATTTTGTAGTTTCAAAACAGTTAGAAGACAAATTGGTAGATGCTAAGATCCATACTGACTATACCGGTTCAGATCATTGTCCCGTAGAACTACAAATAAGATTATAAACCAAAAGACTTTCTTGAGAAACTCAAGAAAGTCTTTGTGCTTTTATACATATGGATATTCAATAATTTCAGCTTCTGCTTCATCTATTACAACAGACGTAAAAGCATTTGCATTATGGAACATTCTCTTACAATCTTCACTAAGACGAATGATCTTAAACGTTTTACCCGCATCTTCATAACGCTTTGTGATGGAGCTGATCGATTCAACAGCTGAATAATCTGAAACTTTAGCATACTTCAAATCTAGAATAACTTTATCTGGGTCATTATCAACATCGAAAAGTTCTTTGAAATTTAATACAGATCCAAAAAATAGTGTACCATTGATTTTATATGTTTTTTCTCCGACATTCGTTTCTTCAACATTAGCGTAGATAACTTTCCCTTTTTCCCAGGCAAAAATCAAAGCTGAAACGATAACGCCTGCAATAACTGCTGTGGCTAAATCAGCAAAAATTGTAATAACAGATACGACTATCACGACAAGGATATCCTGTGCAGGAACTTTTCCCTTGTATCGTAAACTTTCCCATTTAAAAGTTCCAACTACAACCATAAACATTACTCCAACAAGTCCAGCTAAAGGAATAGCATTAATGAAACCTGAACCAAACATAATGAAAAACATCAACGCAGATGCAGCTACAATTCCAGATAAGCGATGTCTCCCGCCAGACTTAATATTTATGATGGATTGACCGATCATCGCATCTCCTCCCGTACCGCCGAAAAACCCATTAACGGTATTAGCAAGTCCTTGTGCAATAATTTCCTTATTCGTTCTTCCTCTTGTATTTGTCATTTCATCAAGCACTTGTAAGGTTAAGACCGCTTCTGTCAGTCCAACTAACCCGCCAATTACAGCATAAGGGGTAATAATACTTAATGTTTCAAGGTTTAAAGGTACTTGTGGAATATGAAACTCTGGTAATCCTCCTACAATTTCCATACCGGCAAAGTCTTGAACATTCTGAAGATGAATACCATATGATCCTAATACAACTGCAATGATCGTCATTACAACGATTGCAACCAAACTTGAAGGAATCGCTTTGGTGAATTTAGGAATAAAGTGAATCATCAGCATAGTGAATCCTACAAAAGCAATCATGAGTGTTAGATCAACCCCTTACATCCAAACTGATTCTGTTACAGATACACCATCCACTTCTGTTACTTGATTAACTTTAAATTGATCTAATTGAGCTATAAAAATTACAATAGATAGTCCATTTAAAAACCCTAGCATAACTGGATATGGAATTATTCTTGCATATTTACCTAATTTTAAAAGTCCTATACTGACTTGAATAATACCCACTAACAACACCGTCGCAAAAAGATATTCCAGCCCATGTGTTGCAACTAATGATGCAAACACAACTGCCATTGCTGCTGTAGAAGAACTGATCATTCCAGGTCTTCCGGTAAATATTGCCGCAACTAATCCAATGATAAAAGCAGTCTGCAAACTAAGTATTGGACTGACACCTGCTACAAATGCAAAAGCGATCGATTCTGGAATCAGTGCTAAAGCAACTGTTAGTCCTGATAACACATCATTTTTAGCTGCTGACTTATTATCTTTTAAAAATTGCAATGGTCGAAACCTACCATTCTTCAACAAACTATTATTTCCCATTCTATTCTCTCCTTTTTCAGCTATTCTATCCTAGCAGCTGCAATTAAACATGTTAACACATAAATTATTTAAAACAATGAAAAAATCACTTATAAGTGAATAAGTTAATTTTTAAGTGTTTCCATTATGAGAGTTCTCTTTTTTTAACCTGTTATTCATGCTATCATGTCTCTAGTATGTAAAAACTCAATCGAGGTGCTTTTATGGAAATCGGACCCAGAATCAAAGAACTTAGAATCGCTTCAAATATGACAGCCAAAGAATTAGCGCACAAAATCGACATATCTCCTTCATTCATTTCAGCAATCGAACATAATTCTACTAAACTATCTTTAAAGACTTTGGAGCATCTCTGTGAAGCATTAAATGTCAGTCTGGCAGAATTTTTCAATGACGAGATCAGCCCCATCGAGAAAAAATTGATTTCATTGATTCAATCTTTACCCGAAGAAAAGCAGTATGATCTATTGAAATTTTTAGATGGTTTAGTTATTAAAAGATAAATATATATCACTTTAAAATATGTAAAATTTAAATATCTTGCTTTTAAACATATACTTTTATATAATGAGTTCGACAATAAAATATGCTTACGGGAGTAACTTGCAGTGCAAACTGTTACAGTGCCACCAACCGTAGATAGTTCATATCTGCTGGTGCTGTATTAAATAGTGAGACGTATGCGGAGATTTTCCAACTCCGCATACGTCTTTTTCTATCTATTAGGGACCCTAAAACAGAAGAGAAAGGATTAAATGAATGAATTTTTATCAGCAATCCCCTGAAGATGTATTATCTTCTTTAAACACGACCGACAAAGGTTTAACTTCTGAGGAGGTTAAGAAGAAACAAGAGGAACATGGTTACAATGAATTAGAACAAAAAGATCGTCAATCCTTATTTTCATTATTTATTGACAGCTTCAAAGATCCTATGGTTATCGTTCTACTGATTGTTGCCATTATACAAATCGTTTTAGGAGAGACAATCGAATCTATTATCATCCTTACGGTTCTGATTATCAATTCTATTTTAAGCGTAGTTCAAACTCGAAAAGCAGAGGATTCATTAGCTTCGTTGAGAGACATGGCTGCGCCATCTGCAACAGTGGTTCGTAATAATAGCACACAGAGTGTTCCTTCTAAAGAGATCGTAGCAGGGGATATCGTTATTCTTGAAGCCGGAAACAATGTCCCGGCTGATGGTCGCTTACTCGAAGCTGAGTCTTTACAAGTTGAAGAAGGCGCCTTAACTGGGGAATCTGTTCCTTCTGACAAAGAAGCGATTATGATCAGCGAAGAAACTGCTTTAGCCGATCGAAAAAATATGGTCTATAGTGGAACGCTTGTGACTTATGGTCGTGCTCGTTACGTAGTTACTGGAATTGGTAAAGAAACCGAAATGGGCAAAGTTGCTGAACTGATACAAAACGTATCTGCTAAGCAAACTCCACTCCAACGTAAGTTAGAATCCTTCAGTAAAAAATTAGGATTTGTGATTCTTGGTTTATCAGTATTGATCTTTGCAATTCAGGCATTCAGAATTTTCACTGGTGAGGGACCTGAAGATCTGCAAATTGAGTTACTCAATGCTTTCATGTTTGCAATTGCTGTAGCTGTTGCCGCTATTCCAGAAGCATTACAATCCATCGTAACTATTGTATTGTCTGTTGGAACAAATAAAATGGCGAAAAAACATGCTATTATACGTAAACTTCCAGCTGTAGAAACCTTGGGATCAACAGGTGTCATCTGTACAGATAAAACAGGCACATTAACTCAAAATAAAATGACTGTTGTACAAGCTTACCTTCCCGAACACAAACAAGAACTCTATTCATCTGAACCAACTGATTGGTCCTTTGGTGAAAATAGATTAAATCAGATCGCTGTATTAGCAAATGACTCTTCTTTAAATGAAGAAGGCGAAGCAAGTGGCGACCCAACTGAAGTTGCTCTAATTAATTACAGTAATAAAATCGGACTGCCATTTTCTGATTTACGTAATAAATTTCCTAGAATTGAAGAATTACCTTTTGACTCAAGCCGTAAATTAATGTCTACTTTACATGAAATTGATGGTGAAAAGCTTTTACTAACTAAAGGTGGTCCGGATGTCGTATTCAAACGCTGTTCAAAAATTTTGATCAATGGCGAAGTTGTAGAAATGACAGAAGAGTATTCCAAAACACTTTATGAAAAAAATGAAGAGTATTCTAATCAAGCTTATCGCGTATTAGCGTTTGCCTATAGACCATTATCTAAAGAAGCGTTAGATTTAGAAGATGAAAATGATCTTATTTTCGTAGGTCTGCTTGCTATGATTGATCCACCAAGAGAAGAAGTTTCTCAGGCAATCAAAGAAGCAGCAGAAGCTGGCATTCGTACAGTTATGATTACAGGTGACCATAAAACAACCGCTCGTGCAATTGCTCTTGATTTGAACTTGTTCAAAGAAGATGATATTGCTTTGACCGGTCAAGAACTAGATGCTTTATCTGAAGAAGAGTTAATGGAAAAATTAGAACATATCAGTGTTTATGCACGTGTTACTCCAGAAAACAAAATCAGAATTGTTCAAGCTTGGCAAAACAAAGACCAAATTACTGCAATGACGGGAGACGGAGTAAATGATGCTCCTGCCCTTAAACAGGCAGATATCGGAATCGCAATGGGAAGCGGAACAGATGTGTCGAAAGATGCTTCTGCTATGATCCTGACAGATGATAATTTTGTTTCTATCGTAAGTGCTGTTGCCGTTGGTCGAAATGTTTACAGTAACATCAAAAAAGCAATTGCCTACTTGTTCTCAGGTAACTTAGGTGCTGTTGTTGCCATCATTGCTGCGCTACTCATGAATTGGATCAACCCATTCACAGCTTTGCAGTTATTGTTTATCAACTTAGTGAACGATTCCATTCCAGCTATTGCTTTAGGAATGGAAAAAGAAGAACCACATATTATGAAACAAAACCCAAGAGATCCTAACGAAGGGATTTTTACTGGTCAGACCTTACAATCTGTCATCTTAAGAGGATTTACAATTGGTATAGCTGTTATCATTTCTCAAGCTCTTGGAATTTACTATTTCGATTCACCAGAAATCAGTGTAGCTATGGCATTTACCACATTGATTTTATCAAGAACTTTACAAGTATTCCCTGCTCGTTCGAATACTCAAACATCATTACAGGCAGGGTTCTTTTCAAATAAATATGTTGTTGGAGCATTTGCAGTATGTATGACACTTTATGGAATTACCATGCTTCCATTTATACGTCCAATTTTTGATATTCCAAGTACATTTGGATTAACAGAGTGGTCAATTGCGGCCGGTCTTGCACTAGCAACTACGATTATTCTAGAATTAAAAAAACTTGTCTTTCCATCAAAATTAGCTGATTAGTTCTAACTATCGGCTGATACAAATATTTCAAAAAGCCACTAGAGAAATCATTTTCTGATTTCTCTAGTGGCTTTTTCGTCTAAATCTTAAAGCCAAATCCTACAATTAAAAAAGTGTTATATCCATGTTACACTGTTAGTAGAGACACTATTGTTTACCCATAAAGTTATTCAATAGGATTACATAACTAGGAGAGAGAATATATGAAACATTCAAAAGTATTTTTATTAAGTGTATCAACCTCTACTTTATTTTTCCTTTCAGCTTGTCAACAGACTGATGATACTATTGATACAAATAGTCAGTCAGCTGATACTCAACAGGCGAAAGAAGAACAGGAAATAGTTGAACGACAGACCGATGCACCTGAATCAGAAGATGTGAGTTCAAATATTCCTGATAATACAGAAAGCAAATCAAATTCGACGTCTCACGATGTAGCAGCTGATTCTAACCAAACTACTAGGCTAAAAGAAGAATATATGGCAAAACTTGAAGATGAAAAAGAACAAACAGAAGAATTAAGAGCGAATCCTTCTGACTCTTCTACATATGCTATGAAAGAAATTGAAGGAAACCTTTTCGATACTTGGGACAGACTTTTGAATGAAATTTATGGCGTCTTAGAAACCCAGCTTTCTACTGAAGTTATGGCATCCTTAAGAGTAGAACAGCGTGAATGGATTAAGTACCGCGATAATACTGCAAAAAAATCTTCTTTAAAATACGAAGGAGGTACTCAAGAACAGCTTGAGTATGTAGCTGTTGAAAATAACTTAACAATGGATAGATGCTTTGAATTAGTAAAAAAATATATGTAATACTTTACTTTTTTATCCAAACAACGAAAAGCCTGAAGACTGCAAATCTTCAGGCTTTCCATATATATTTTATACTTTTTCTTTAACGTTTGTTTTCATCAATTCATCAACATTCTGAACTGTTTCAGGTTGGTTTTCTTCAATATCTCTGATTTTGTCAGCGAATTGTGGAAGGTATTCTTTATGTGCATAAAGCATCTCATCTAGAACCGTTTTAGCAATTGTTCCGCCTGGAATCAACGGATTAACAGTGAAGGCTTGTAAGGCAGCACCGTAATTTCCTTCGATTGCAGCTCTAATAACTGTTTCTTCCATTCCTTTCATATTCTGGATGATGCCCCGAGCTCCAGCGTTAGGGAATTCTCCCCAGTTGTATGGTTCAAATCCGTGAGCCGTTACAACACCTGATACTTCAACTGCACAGTCATATGGTAAATCAGTGATTGTACCATTATTTTTAGTTGATACAACCATCTCAGTATGTTTATCATTTTGGATTGAAGCAATGATCTCACATGCTGCATCGCTATAATGCGTTCCGCCACGTTGGGATAGTTCTTCTGGTTTATGATCCAATTCCGGATCTTTGTATAGTTCAAATAAACGCGCTTCCGTTTCTTTAACAACCTGTGCTCTAGTCTCACCATTTTCAAATTCTTCAATTGAATGTTCCAGCATTTCATCTTCAATATAATAGTAACGATGGTATCCACAAGGCAACATATGCAAATCTTGAATTTGTTCATAATGGAATAATGCACTGTGAATATTCTTCAAATGATTATCATCTTCATTCTGATTAGGTCCATAAATCAAGTCGATCAAATCATCCGTCCGCTCTTTACCTGATTTATCCCAGACTTTATGCCAGTGGAAATGGTTGATTCCTGCAAATTTGAAGAAAAGATCTTCTTTTGGCAACTCTAGTTTTTCTGAAGCTGTTTTAACGTGCCCGATTGGTACGTTACATAATCCTACTGTTTTTTCCCAACCACCATGTTTGATAGCTGCTTCTGTTACCATACCTGCCGGATTGGTAAAGTTAACCAGCCAAGCATCCGGACACTGCACCTTCATATCTTCAATAATGTCTAAGATAACTGGTATTGTACGGAATGCTTTAAAGATTCCCCCTGCACCATTCGTTTCTTGACCTAAGATCCCATGAGATAATGGAATTCTTTCATCTTTTACACGAGCATTCAATAGCCCTACGCGAAATTGAGTCGTAACAAAGTCAGCATCTTTTAAAGCTGTTTTACGGTCTAATGTTAAGGTTACAGTCCAGTCAAGACCTGCTGCTTCTACCATTCGCTTAGCCATAGCCCCAACGATTTCAAGTTTTTCTTTACCATCTTCAATGTCTACCAGAACGATTTCTTTAATTGGAAGTTCATCTTTACGTAAAATATACCCTTCGATTAATTCCGGAGTGTAGCTTGATCCTCCACCAATTGTAACGATTTTTAATCCATCTTTTGCCATTATTCATTTCCTCCTTAGGTAAAAACACTTATTAAAAAACGCTTTCATTTCTTTACATACTTACTCTATTCTATGTAATGGTTTACACACAAGCTTATTTGTTATTTTATTTGAAAAAAATTTATCTTGTATCACTAAAAAAGAGTAAGCCGGGAATAATTATTCCAGACTTACTCTAAAAGATTTTATTTATATAAAGGATACTGCTTAGTCAATTCGCGAACTTCTATTTTAATCTCATTTAATATGTCATCATTATATTGATTTTCAAGTGTTTTAATAATCAATTTTGCAACTTTCTTACTTGCTTCTTCATCAAATCCTCTAGTTGTAATAGCAGGCGTGCCGATACGAATTCCACTGGTTTTAAATGGACTTAATGTTTCATATGGTATTGTATTTTTATTAACAGTAATACCTACTGTATCCAGTAACGCTTCAGCTTGTTTTCCATTCATATCAAAGTTAGTTACTTCAAGCAATAACAAGTGATTGTCTGTTCCACCACTGATTACGCGGCCTTTAGATTCTTTGAATACTTCAGCCATGATTTGAGCATTTTTGATGATTTGCTGCGTGTATGTTTTAAACTCAGGCTGCAGTGCTTCTTTAAAAGCAACTGCTTTTGCAGCAATGACATGCTCAAGGGGACCACCTTGAATCCCGGGGAAGATGGCACTGTTCAACCGTTTAGCATATTCTTCTTTAGCTAAGATCAAGCCACCTCTTGGACCTCTTAATGTTTTATGTGTAGTACTCGTTACAACATCTGCATAAGGAACTGGATTTGGATGTTCTCCAGTAGCGATCAGTCCCGCAATATGAGCCATGTCAACCATTAAAATTGCGCCTACTTCATCTGCAATCTCTCTGAATCTCTGGAAGTCAATTTCTCTTGGATAAGCGCTATAGCCTGTGATAATCAATTTTGGTTTATGCTCCAAAGCCAGTTCACGAACTTGTTTGAAATCAATGGTTTCTGTTTCTTTATCTACACCATAAGGAACAACGTTATATAACTTTCCACTGAAATTCACTTGTGAACCGTGAGTCAAATGTCCTCCATGTGACAAATCCATTCCCATATAGGTATCTCCAGGTTCTAAAAAAGTCTGAAAAATCGCCATATTTGCTTGAGAACCTGAATGAGGTTGAACATTTGCATATTCAGCGCCAAACAGTTTTTTTACTCGCTCAATAGCTAAATTCTCAACAATATCGACAAATTTGCAGCCTCCATAATATCTTTTGCCTGGATAACCTTCTGCGTATTTATTGGTCAGTACGCTTCCCTGTGCTTTCATCACCTCTTCAGAAACAAAGTTTTCGGAAGCAATCAGTTCAATATTTTCTTCTTGTCTCT
Source organism: Marinilactibacillus sp. 15R (assembly GCF_001895285.1). NCBI lineage: Bacteria > Bacillati > Bacillota > Bacilli > Lactobacillales > Carnobacteriaceae > Marinilactibacillus > Marinilactibacillus sp. 15R. The sequence continues at coordinate 1,075,092 of NZ_CP017761.1, read as the reverse complement.
TTTTCTCTTGTTCTATAGCATCAAATACTTCTTGGTCAAAACTCAATGCACACAACTCCTTCATGTGATATAAAAAGAGTATAGCATAGTGAAACGATTCAGACTTATAATCTTGAAAATTTATCAATGAAAAATCATGATTATTCGGGTATGGAAACTTAAAGGTATATTTAAGAAATAGAGCTTATAGGAAATTAATTTAAGCTTATTTTACTATTGAAACATGTCTGATTCATGGTATACTTTATAAGAATACACGTTCGTTTTAGACAGATATTTTAATAGATCAACTTAACCGCTCACTTAGAAAAGGCAGGGATATAATGAATTTTACTGCGATCGATTTTGAAACAGCAAACCGTCAGACTCATAGTGCTTGCTCAGTAGCCCTTACTGTTGTAAGAAACAATCAAATCGTGGATGAATATTATACTTTAATCAAACCCGATACTTGGTTTGATGCAACAAATATTCGCATACATGGTATTCGAGAACAAGATGTGCTGCACTCTCCTTATTTTCCAGAAATCTGGGAAGAAATGTCTTCCTACTTCACAGCAGAACAACTTGTGGTTGCTCATAATATGCCATTTGATAAAAGGATACTACAAGGAACATTGAACTATTATGGCGTAGAGCAACCATCTTTCCAAACTTTATGTACTGTTCAATCATCAAGACGATTGTTGAAGCAGCTGCCTAATCATAAATTAAACACTGTTGCCGCTCATTATGGTATTTCATTAAACCATCACCACGCATTAGATGATGCCAGAGCTTGTGCTAAGATATTAATCAACCAAGAAAAAGAAAATGGTATAGAAGCTTTGAAAAGTTTAGTAAAATATTCGTGAAAACAATACCCCTCAGTGAGATTATGTTAAATCTCATTGAGGGGTATTTTAAATCCGCTTTAAGTATAATCTTCCTATATACTGCGGTTATTTAGTCATTATATTCTTTCTATAATATAGAGATATAAGGATTTGCACTTAGCTTATTGAATGAAATACTTTTGAGTTATATCTAAGACTTTTTTTCGTCCAGCTCATGCTTTGTTTCGGCTTGCAAGTTTGATGGCATACGGTATTTCCTTCTAGCTCATGACTGGTCCAGCTTGCGAGTTTGATGCAAACTAGATTTCCGTCTAGCTCATGACTGGTTCAGCTTGCGAGTTTGATGCAAACTAGATTTCCGTCTAGCTCACGACTGGTTCTACTTCTGAGTTAGATGCAATCTGGATTTTCGTCTAGTTCACGGCTTGTTTCTACTTGCGAGTTAGATACAAACGGTATTTTCTTCTAGCTCATGTCTTTTTCTACTTACGAGCTAGAAGAAAACAAATTTTCCATGTTACTCACGATCTCAAGTGGATTCGAGTTACTATAAAGTCCCCTTTCAAGGCTAAATCAAATTAATTTCGACATCATACAAACCGGCAAAAATTCTCCATCGTCTCTAACACCTCTTTGCATGACACCTTCTAGTTCAAACCCATATTTTTCATACAAATGGATTGCTCGTTCATTTCTTTGTTGGACTTTTAATTCAATACGATTAATTGTCTCTGAGTCTTCTGCCCATCTTAGAACTTCCTCAAGCAGTTCTGTACCGATTTTAAATCCCCAGTACTCTTTATCCACTACTATACCCAGTTCTCCTATATGATTGATCTTAGGTTTATCTGATGCATGGATCGATGCCATTCCAATGATTTTGCCATCTAATAGGGCAACAATTAAGCAATTATTTGGAGAATCAAAAATTTGAGCAATATGACGACTTTCTTCCTCTATAGTCAATCCTGCTCCTTCTTCTCCCATTGTCATAAACCCCGTTTGCACAGCTGTTCTTTCTAGACAGTCCAGCAAAGCTTCAGCATCTGCTGGGATAGCTTCTCTAATGCCAATCTCAATCTGTTCTCTCATCTTCTAACTCCTTCAATACTGTTTCATACGCTGCTCCTACAGCAGAAATTGTCAATGTCCGCTGATTAATATCTATTAAAGAGGTGTCAATTTGAATCAGTAAATGACTTTCTGGTAATTCCTCTTCCACTACAGATCCCCATTCAACTATACAGATACCTTCACCATCGAAGTATTCATCTAATCCCATTTCTTCCGCACCAGTATTTTCCAATCGGTATAAATCCATATGATAAAGCGGTAACCGACCTTGTGTATACTCTCTAATAAGCGTATAGGTGGGGCTCTTAATAATTCTTTCAATTCCAAGGCCTTCAGCAAACCCTTTAGTAAAGGTAGTTTTTCCAGCACCCAACTCTCCTTCCAGCAGAATGGTCATACCGGGCTTCACAAGCTGAGCCAATCTATAAGCTAATGCTTTTGTTTCAGCTTCTCCATTTGTTTCAAAGACCTTAGTCATACGAATTCTTCCTTTACATAATTTGAAATTATTTTACCATATCCACTTTTAAAATCCTATAATCTTTGAAGGAGGATATTTATTCCATCATATGTTAACTTAATTCTTGATAAACCATTTATTTTTATTTTCAAACTAAAAAAACTTAATATTCTTAGCTTTTTATTCAGACATTATTTTGTGCTTTTCAGTTTTATTTGTTCAAGTGACTTTACGTATTTAATGTTAAATCTTCTTTTATTTAGAGGAACTAAAGCAGTCGAATAGAAAATAATCAAACATTTTTATTTTTAAAAAGATGTTTTTTTCTGGGAAATAAGTTTCTTGCCGTTCTCAATGTTATTTCTTATTTAAGAACGACTGCATTCCCCCTCCTCTTTATAAATACAATAATGCATTTAAACAAACTATTTTTACTCATTATGTCTTGGATAAGAAATAAAAATATATAAATTTCAGTTCTCCTCTTCTTGTTTTTCTTTATGTACAGTATCCTATAATCAATAGACACTTAGAAAGAAGATGACTTATGCCAACTTTATTCAGCCGAATGCATGATGGTTTATACTATGCTGAACTTGTAAAAAACAAATTAGCTTCTCCAGAAGAATTAGTCATGGAAAGTTTTAAGCAAATCAAAAAGAATAATACAAATTTAAACGCAGTAATTTCTACTAGAAAAAATGCTGCTATGCATGAAGCACGTACACGCCACTTTAATGATCTTCCTTTCGGTGGGGTACCTATATTATTAAAAGGGCTAGGCCAAAATTTAAAAGATGAACCAGCTACATCTGGATCCCGTATCTTAAGAAATGTAAAAGCCCAACATACAGCTCATTTTGTGAGAGACTTGGAACAGGCGGGATTCATTCCAATCGGTCACACAAATGTACCAGAATTCGGATTTACCAATATTACAAATCCTGATTTATATGGTCCAGCTAAAAACCCTTGGAATAACCATTATAGCCCCGGAGGTTCCAGTGGTGGTGCCGCTGCAGCCGTTGCTTCTAATATTACATCTATTGCAGGAGCCAGTGATGGCGGTGGATCTATTCGTATTCCAGCTTCTTTTACGGGACTAGTCGGATTGAAACCTACTCGGGGTCGCACCTCTGTAGGACCAGGAAGTGGGCGCGGATGGCAAGGTGCTTCTATTAGTTTTGCATTGACTAAATCCATTCGTGATACTGCTGCTTTATTAGACGTTCTTCAAGTTATCCAGCCTCAAGCTGCTTTTCAGACCCCATTATTTGAAGCAGGATATCGAAATGTTTTTTCTAAACCGTTAAATAGACACTTAAAAATTGCAGTAAATTTAAAGTCACCTAGCACTCACTCTATTTCAAACGAAGCAACCCAGGGCGTAAAACAAGCCGCTTCCTGGTTTGAATCAAATGGCCACTATGTAGAAGAAGCTAAACCTGATATCGACACAATCAAACTCATGAAAAGTTATTATACAATGAATGCAGGAGAAACAGCAGCACTTTTCGAGAACCTTGAACACAAATTCAATAAACAATTTACAATAGAAGACATGGAATTATTGACCTGGACATTGCTTCAGGCTGGAAAAAAGCTACCAGCTGCAGCTTATTCTAACGCTCTTGCTAATTGGGATCAAGCCGCTGAAAGATATCATTATTTTCATCAGGAGTATGATTTATTACTGGAGCCTGCTACAGCAGATGCAGCACCTGAATTAAACCGTAAATATTGGTCTGATACTCTCAAAGATAAAATGCGCTATACACAGGAGTACTCATCAAACGAAGCTCAGAAAATTATATGGGATATGTTTTCAAAAAGTTGGGACATTACCCCTTTCTCTCAGCATGCCAATTTAACAGGACAACCCGCCATCAGCTTACCGACTCATTTGACTGAACAAGGATTACCACTCGGTATACAACTTACTGCGCCTAAAGGGCAAGAACATCTTCTACTACAAGTTGGTTATCAGATGGAACAAGCTGGATTATTTATTTAAAATAGCCACATAAATAGAACCACTAGTATGAACTGGTGGTTTTATTTATGGCTGGAAGCTTTTTTCGACTTCAGATTGGAAGCTTTCTAGCATCCTCGGCATAGCCAGAAAGTTCAAAAACGTATAAAAAAGTGTTGATATAACAAATATATTCGTATTGTATCCAGACTCTAAAAGTTGGTAATATCACTTTTATTAATAATAAGTTAGTTCATGTTTATTCATTTTAGATTATCTCTGCTGTAACGTAAAAATTATATAAATTTTTCCAGTGCTTTGCTGACGCCATCATTATCGTTACTTGATGTAATATAATTAGCAGAGTTCTTTAATTTTTGAATAGCATTTTCCATAGCTATGCCTATCCCAGCTGATTTGATCATTTCAATATCATTCTCCTGATCACCTATACATAGTACATCTTCTAATTCAATATTGAAGTTTTTGGCTAATTTTTTTAAAGAATTTCCTTTGGAGCACTCCTTCCGCATAGCCTCAATGTAGTCTTTATCTGATTGAGTAGCTTCTAGTCCAATATCATTCCAAAATTCTCTCATATATTTCAAAATATCTTTATCAGCATGGTGAATGGATAGTTTATTAATTGGATAAGAATTTTGTATCATTTTCATACATTCTTTAAGGTCAGAATAAACAAAAGCCGAGTTGAAAAGTGGATGGGTTTCCTTATCATTGTTAAAGAGTATAGAATTAAAACCAGCATTACATACAATACCTATTCCAAGTTGTTTTACTTTGATTAAAGTCTCCTTTACATCATTATAAGATATAAAAGTCTGTTGAATCGGTCTACTCGTATAAGATTCTCCAATAAAAGCTCCATTTAAAGAAATGTAATATCCTTTAATTTGAAGAATTTCTTCTATTATATATTTCGCAGAATTAGGAGATCTTCCTGTAGCAATTACAACAATTATTTCTGATTGAGATACTTTTCTAAGCGTCTCAATATTACGATTTGAAACGATTCCTTCACTGTTCACCAACGTGCCATCTAAGTCTATTGCTACCAGTTTAACAGTCATAACTTCACCTTTTTATTTCTCTTCCATAAACCTCAACTTGGGTTAAAGCAGGGAAAGGAGAAGAATCTTTATTTTTTATCAGATTTTTTAGAGTAATGCTATTCGTAACCTTATTCTCTATTTTGAAAAATTGCCTGTCTAAATCATTAGTCGTTTCAACAGTTACTTTTTCTCCATCAGAAAATCCAAATGTGACATTTGTCCAAAAGCTGTCATGCGGATAATCAGCGCGTAAAACTAAGGCAACTTCCGAAACATCCACTTCCCTTCCAAAATCAATTGAGAGTTCGGCATCTTCCTGTTGATTAATTCCCCATGATTGATAGGGGAATGAACCATGCCCTTGATTGGCTATCATTCCATCAATCGCATTTCGAGCAAAAAAGGTGGAATCATTTCTTGTTTCTACATTGGCAGAAGCATGTGGATATGCCCCGGAATCATCTCTTTGATCATGAGCATTGCGAGCTAAATTTCTATAACGGTTTCTATCTATTTCAGATACTTTATACGCTCTAATATAGTGACGCTCACCTTGAAACAATTTTGGAGAATATGCTTTTTTCAATGATTCGTCTAAAATAACAGGATATGTCCATACTTTCTGTTTCATATAAATTAAACTAGGTTCTAACGCTTCATCTACTTGTACCCAAATGAATTGATCAGGTTCATCAAGTTCAACTATAATTTTTTCTCCATTATTATATGTTCTATTCTTATAAGCTAGATACGTTTCTTGAATATGACTTCTTTTATCGATGACATTATTGTTTTGGTCGCATAATTTTAAAGTTATCATTTCATACTCCTAACTTTTGTATTATCCATTGACAAGAAAAGTAATCATGCTGTGGTTTAGGAAGAGCTAATCCTATTTGCATTAATTCATCTCCTGTTTTTTTGTCTTTATTATTTATGAGATAGTCTGTTTTTGGCTCTAAATCGATTAATTTTAATCTTTTTGGTGCAGTATTAGGCTTAGTTAAAATATCGACATGACTCACTATTATTTCATTTCCTGATAAATTTTTTTTCATCCAAGCTTCTTCGTTTTGTTCATCATAAACGGGTAAACGATAATGTTTTCCTAACTGAATTGTATTTCTATAGGCTTTGTATTCAGAAATAAATTCTTTTATTTCTTCTTTTTCTTGGATAGAAAGTTTATTTAAATTTATTTCATAACCTACATTACCTTGTTGAGCAACTATTTGCCTTGTAAGTAAAGGGGTTATTCTACCAACTTGATGATTTGGAGATGAAGAAATATGACATCCCATGGAAATTGGAGGATAGATCAAACTTGTTCCTTTTTGAATAGATAGTCTTGCAATAGCATCTGTATTATCACTCGTCCAAGTTTGCGGCATATAGTACAACATTCCAGGATCAAATCTTCCTCCACCTCCAGCACAACTCTCAAACAGCACATCTGGATGTTTTTGCGTAATTTCAGTTAGAATATTGTATAACCCTAAAATATAGCGATGAGAGAATTCCTTCTGACGATCAGCAGGCAGAGTTAAGGTGTAAGCATCTGTAATATTTCTATTCATATCCCATTTCACATAATCAATAGCATTCTCAGTTAGTAATTTGTCTATAGTCTCTATTAGATACTGCTGTACTTCTTTATTTGTCAAATCCAATACATACTGATGACGGACTTTTTGTTGAAACCTTCCTGGTGCAGCTATAGCCCACTCGGGATGTCTTCGATACAATTCACTATCTGGCGAAACCATTTCCGGTTCCAGCCATATTCCAAAAGATAATCCTTTGCTCTTTATTTCTTTAATTAACTCAGATAAATTACCTAGTTTTTCTTCATTCGGAAACCAATCTCCTAATGATGAAGTATCGTCTTGTCTGTTTCCAAACCACCCGTCATCAACCACAAATAATTCTATCCCTAAGCTTTTAGCTTCATCTGCTAACTGTATAAGAATTTCCTTATCAAAATCGAAATAAGTCGCCTCCCAACAATTTAACAGCACTGGACGTTCTTCTTTCGCATATTTACTTTGTAATAAGCAATCTATATAAAATCGATGAAATTTTTGGCTCATATCGTTTAATCCATTTTCAGTGGTTACAAACACTACTTCCGGTGTATCAAAGCTTTCATTTGGTTTTAACGCCCAAGAAAATTCAAATGGATTGATTCCTATTTGTAAGCGACTGTTTTGATGCATATCTACTTCAACACAAGCTTTAAAATTTCCACTATAAATTAGATTACATCCGATGACATGCCCTGAAAGTTCGTTCGCTTCTGGTGATACTAAGGCAATAAAAGGGTTTTGTCCATGTCCGCTAGCTCCTCTTTTGCTGTCTATTCCTTGTATTCCCTGTTCTAATCTTCTTCGTGAAATGGTATTTTCTCTGCCCCATGCTCCTGTCAAAGTAATCAGATCGAGCTTATCTGTTAATAAATCTAAATTAAGAGACATCATTTCTTCTATCTGAACAGTTTCTGTTGAATTATTTATGAATTTTACTGACTGAGAAAACATATCATAATCCTCAAAAGCCGAAATCGTTATTACTATCTCGTTTTTCGTCAACTTATCTCTTAATGTTAACAATAAGGTTTCTGTTTTTTTATCTGATTGCGTATGGGGTAAATGATTTAATTCAGGTTTTTCTTTAACTAATGAATGGGACGCATATCTAAAATCTGATATACGCGTCCCATTACCATAAATTTCCTTATGCGCAGGACTTCTTAAATCTGGATTTCCATAAGCAGGGTAAACTTGTGGAATTTGTTCTAACTTAAAGTCTTTCTTCCCATCTGTATCCGCCAGATAACTTACACGTTCAATATCCTCAACAATATACCCTACGTTATTAACAGAAATCTTCTTCCCAAAATAGAGCAAAGAGACATATCCAGATTCCAATACACCTATAGTTAATTGAGAGTTTTCGGTTTTAAGCGTGATAGTTTCTTCCACTTTAATATTCATTAATTTGAGCCCCTTTTACCAAATCAAAAAATCTTTATCAAGTATACGTAAAACAGCTTCTACAAAATAGTAATCAGTATATATAATTGGAACTTCTGTCCACTTCTCATCATGATAGCTTCCTGTTGCACCAGTAATTATTCCGTCTTTTGAGCTATCCCAGTTAGCATAATGCTTTTCAACTGCCTTTAGGATATTTACTGCCGCATCTATATATAAATGTTTGTCAAATTCATCTACATGTTGAGCAATCTCTAAAAAGCCACATGCTGCACAAACCCCAGCTGAAGTATCAACCATCTTAGGTAATTCTGGAGCTCTAAAATCTACTAACGGAATCCAATCTGTCTTCTCAATTTCTGAAATAAAATAATGAGCAACTTTTTTCGCTGTATTTAAATATTTAATATCTTTTGTATGAAGATAACTCAAAGCAAATCCGTAAATAGCCCAAGCTTGTCCTCGAGACCATGAAGATCCTGGAGCATAGCCTTGACCTCTCGGTGTGTCTAACAATTCCCCAGTATGAGGATCAAATACGCCGATATGACTGACTGAACCATCTTCTCTAACAATGTGGTTCATTACTTTATCAGCATGATCTTTTGCTACATACCCAAATCTTGGATCTTCAATGGTCTTTTCTGCCCAATAGAGTAAAGGAATGTTCAACATGGAATCAATAATAACCCACCCTGATCTATCACGATTCCATGAACGGATAAAACCTCCACGAGGATTATATCTACCTGCTAATAAATGAGCAGCATGTAACCCGCGAGCTTTTGAACGTTTATTTTCCGTTAAACGATAATTAGCGACGGCTGTGTGTAACCACATAAAGCCAACATCATGATGCAATCCTGTATAAATTTCAAATGCAGCATCCAGCCTTTCTTCATTAGATTCAGCTGTTTTTTTATAAAGTTCATTATTTGTAGCATGATACATTTGCCACATAACTCCAGACCAAAATCCATTTGTCCACCATACGGGATCAGTTTCTCCCATATCTTCTTCGTATAAGAATGTTTTTTCATCCGGAATATACGGAATCTTATTTCCTAAACGTTTAGCTTCGGCAGATAACTTGTCGTCTAGTTTTTCAAAAATAGATTCCGCCCACTTTTTTGTTTCATTTTTATACATATTTAAAGTTCTCCTTTTGAATGCATATATTCTTTTCTTCAATAACTACTTTATATTCTTTTACATTAGACGATATTTCAATCTTTGGAATCTCCATTTTTTTTCTTGGAGAACCTACTACCATACTACTTAATGTATATTTACCTTTTGTTAATGTAGTAGTCAAAGCAGGAATAGCATTTTTTTCATAAGAATAGATATTGGTATTAGGGCCTTGATCTACATATATTGGAACTCTATTATTGGACAAGTCAATAATACTAGAAATTCCGTTTTCGTTTTTGAGTTCAATAGAAGATTTTGTACTCAAAGGTTCTGAATATTTTTTATTCCAATTAAATAAGGGAAATCCTCCTTCTACAACATCAATATTGTAGGGGGTTTCTATTTCATGAATTCGTATATGAACATCACTGGATATTGGTATTAAATAAGTGTAAATTTTTACTTTCCTCCAAACATCCCAATAAGATACTCCATACTCTTTATAAATTTTTGATTTTAAAATCCTACTTCGGGGTTGATACTGTTCATGACCACTAATTGAAATTGAAAGTGTTGAATCAACAGATGTTTTTTCTATATTTTCCGATCCTCTCGAGAGATTAAACCCAAAATATGATGAATATGCAAATTTACTATATTTTTCATGATGATGATATAACAAGTGATTAGTTGAATACTGTGTACTGGACAAAGCTAAAGTGTGATCATCTGAATGCTGAAAATGAAATCCTGCATGAGGTTGAACGATTTCTTTATTGCTATTCTGTTCTAATTTTTTTGTGCTACATTTCCAAAAAGGATGATTTTCCTCTAATTCAAGTAATATAAATGTTTTAAAAGCCCACATTGTTGATCCTAAAGAATTATAATCTTCTGATAACAATAAATTTCCATAGCTATAACCAATAGAAGGAGGATTTTCACTTGATATTTGAATTGGTTGTGTACTCCAAAAATTTAAATTCCTATAAATGATTCCTTTTATTTCACTTAACGATAATGTTGTTTCCTTATAGGCACCAGTAACTACAAGAGCACTCCAATAGCATACATGTGCAAAACGGTAAGTAAGACTTCTACCAAATGGTATTGAACGGCCTTTAGCATCAAACCAATGAGTAAAATATTTTGAAAACTTTATAGCTCTATCCAAAAATTTTTCTGCAAATTCATCTTTGCTTATACGTGAATAAAGTAGTCCGTAAAAATGAAAGGCAAATGCGATATAGTAATCCCTTTGCTTATTTTCTCCATCTGTATACCATCCATCTCCTAAATAAAGTGTATCTATTTCTTTTAAGGCCCATTCTAATTTTTCTTTAGAGTACTTTAGACGGTTCTCTTTAAGCGAACTATTTATTAAAATCACAAAAAATAACCAATTTCCTTTAGGTATATCTATTTGATTAACTTCGTTAAGCCAATCAACAAGATACTGTTGACCTTCCGTGCTAAATAGATTAAAAAAATTATGCTTATATGTCCCAATTGCATAACTTAATACTGCTGTTTCAACAGCAATTTGTCTATTTTTTGTAGAAATAGGAGGTAATTTTTGCTTTTCCACCATCTCTTTTAAATTTTTGATGTATGATTCACATTTTTCACTTTTTACACCTGAAAAATAAGCAGGCAATATTCCCCATAATGGTCGCAAGCTTCCCTCTAATAAACGAATTTCTGGTAAATAAGAGGCTCCTAACTGATTTAAATACTTAAAGTTATTTGGAGTTAACTGATCCATCCAATCTGCAAGCGATTGTTTACCTTCTTCAATCATTTTTTCCTCCTTTATACTCAAATACATATAGATAAGTAGAAGAGCTTCTTTTTTGAAGCTCTTCCTTTTTTTATCCAGTTATACCTAAAAATGTTAAAGCCAAACCTAAAATAAAGATAAATATCAGTAATCTTGTCGGTTTATTCTTCTTACGTAAGTACCAGAAGCACCCTAGTGTAAGAGATAGCGGAAGTAACCCTGGCATAATTTGATCAAGTATATCTTGCAATACAAATTCTTGCCCAGCAAAATCTGTCTGTAAAGTTGTAGCAAAATTAACATAATTTGCTACCATAGCGCCAACCATCATTAAACCAACTATTGAAAATGCTTTGGTAATAATACTTAACTTTCCAGTTGATATCGCTTCACTAATATACGACCCACCTAATTTATATCCTAAAACTCCTCCATAGTAACGAATTAAGACATTTGGAATATTAAAGGCTAGTAAAAACAGTAGTGGACCTAACGGGCTACCACTTTGACTTAAACCTATAGAAATAGCAGTTGCAATGATTCTAAAAGTTCCTAAAAATATAGAATCTCCTATACCTGCAAGAGGTCCCATTAAACTCGCTTTAATAGCTTCGATTGAAGAGGTATCAAAAGTTCCTTGGTTTTTCATATTTTCTTCTTCCATCGATATATTTAAACCAAAAATAAATGGAGCCATTCCCGGGGCTGTATTAAAGAAAGTTTGATGTTCTGTCATTCGATCATAGAATTCATCCGTTTCTTTTCCATAAATCCTTTCTAAAAAGGGAATCATCGTCCAAGCATAAGTCGTCCCTTGTTGTTTGGTATAACTTGTACAAAACATTAAATGAGCCGTTCTCCAAAATATTTTATTAATTAATTTTTTCTCACTTCTATCGAGTTTTAATGAATTTTTGACATTTATTTCTTCTACATTACTAGTCATTAAAGAAATCCTCCACTTCATCTGTGTTTGTTGTAGCCACTGCAGCTTGAGATTGTGATTTTATGTCATTTAATGCAATAAATACAGCTACAGCTACGGCGACAAATGCCACACTAATCAAATCTCCGCCAAAGAATGTAACTAAAGCAAAACCAATAAAGAAGAAGGCGGCCGTACTTTTATCCCAAATAGTTTTTAATAATAATGCCATACCTAATGCAGGCAACATGCCAGCTGCAACTTCCAGACCATTTATAATTACTTCTGGAATCATATTGACTAATGAATCGATTGCGTCTGCTCCCAACAAGAATGCAACAAAACCGATTACAAAATAAGACAGTAAGAATACCGCATATTGTATTTTCCATAATCTTTTAAACGTTCTCAAATTATGTTCTTTTGTATATGTTTCAAATTTCTCAGCAACAAATGTTACTCCCCCTTTAAAGAAGGTATAATAAACTGATCCTAACATTCCAATTGGAATAGATAAGGTAATTGCAACTGAGGCGTCTTGTCCGTAAACTAGTGCAAATGCACCACCAAAAACTGCTCCAGCTGTAAAATCTTGAGGCATAACCCCTCCTAAAGAAATAGTTCCAAGATAAACTAGTTCAATAGCTGCCCCCATCATAATTCCTTCAGTAGGTTGTCCTAACAGTAATCCGAGTAACGCTACAATAAATATCGGTCTTGATAATTGAGTGTTCATCCACCAATCTAACCATTTAGCTAAAGCAAGTACAAATCCTACTACAAAAGCTTCATACATATCACTCTGCTCCTTTTAATAATTCTTTTAGAGATTTTTTCTTATCATTTGGTAAAGGCTGATATTCAAAATCTAATCCTAAGTTAAAAATATCGTTAAAAGTCTTCTTATCTTCTTCCGTTACATAAACAGTTTCAGTAATCTTTTCTTTATCAGATAAAGTACCGCCAATTCTTCCATAATTTGCAATGTTTAAGCGAGGTTTTTCGTTAATTTTTTCTAGTAACTGTAAAATATTGTTTGGAGAATCCGTTACGACCATCACTCTTTTATTTTCTGATCGAGGATCATTAAGAATTGTTGCAGCTTTTTCAATAGATAATACAAATGCCTTTACCGAAGATGGTGCTGCCCCTTTTAACACATTTGCTTGAATTTCATTAGCTGCAATTTTATCACTTGCTACAATAATTCTGTCTACATTTAAATCCTTCGACCATATAACTGCTACTTGCCCATGAATTAAACGGTCATCAATTCTTGCCATTACAATCATAATATGCCTCCAATTAACTTATTTTAAAAAAAGAAATCATCTTCTATTTTTTCTAGCTTCATATGCTTAATTGATGTTTTAGCTACTTCAATTACTTTCTCAATTTCTTCATCTGTTTGTGGTTTTGTTAAAGCAACTTCAATAGCAAGGGGAAGGTTCACTCCAGCAATTAATGTTACATTCGGATACTCCAAAAGTGTCATTGCTGTATTATTCATACTGCCTCCAACTAAATCAGATAAAATAATAATTCTATCTTCTTCCTTGATTGAATCTTTTACTTTATTAATAATAATTTCTGGATGCTCTCCAGGTATTAATCCATATGCTTCTATAGAAGCTTGTTTCCCAACAATCATTTCTACAGCACTCTTGATCCCAACAGCAAAATCACTGTGTGAAATTAAAATAATTCTTTCATTCATATTTTCCTCCATCAACTACTTAAGGGAACTTTGCTATTGCTAAAATTTCCTTATCTATTTATCTTTATACGAAAAATGTAGAAAATCTGTATAACTTATTTTTTCTTTTAAATCAATTGCTGTTATTCCAACCATAGCTCCTGTATATGCCCAGCCATCCACTTTTTCATCTGACAAAAATGTCCCATCTATAATTTGACCAATTGAATGTTCTGGCTCATTATCATGTGAATAATAACATTGTATTTGAGCATTTTCTACACTAAATTTTAGCTTAATTTTTTCACAGTCATTCGGAAGGTATCCGTATAAACCACTTAAAGGTTCACTTATACTACCATTTTTATTCAACAATAAATTAACTACTCGCTGATGAGATATTTCATCTCTACTAACATATAGGAACAACCAGTTTTTTGTATTGTAATAGCAAACTATCCCGCTAAGTTCTTGATAATTATTTGGATTAAATCTAAAAGTCGTTTCTGTATTAAAATCAAAAGATTTCCATTTTCTTGCGAGCAAAGATTGGTTGAACAATGATGACAAACTATCTCCACCATACATTCGTAAAAATCCTTCGTTTAACTTTATTCTTTCACCGATTGGTCTTCTTAACATAAACCATTCTTTATCAAGGACGCCATTATTAAATGAGGTAGTAAAATATTCACTGTTTTTCTTTCTTGCCGGTAAACTTTCAATATTTACAAGAGGAGAATAATCAGTTCCTTTTAAACGTGGCCATCCGTCTTGCCATATTATTTCTTGTATAGCAGACTCCCTTCCAAGTTGACAAACTCTAGATTGTTCAGATATATATCTACTCGTTAAATGAACAAGGTACCATCGACCTTCATATGACTGAATAATATTTCCGTGTCCTGCTTTTTGTAATGGATTACCCATGTCATGGAATGAAGTAATGAGTGTCCCATAAGGTGATAGCTCATATGGTCCAGTCAATTGCCTTGATCTAGCTACGACAATAGAATGATGCCTTCCTGTTCCACCCTCAGCGCAAATCAAGTAATAGTAACCGTTCTTTTTAATAATATTTGGTCCTTCAGCCCCTCCTGTTGCAGTCCCCGTAAAAATAGTATGAGATTCTCCAACAAACTTACTTTTTTCATAAGAAAATTCTCTTAGTTCAATTCCTTTGAAACGAACTTTACCGTTAGTTGATCGATAGTCCCATTGTGGATTCAATACATATTTTCTATCCCCATCATGAAATAATGATGGATCAAATCCCGATGAATGTATATAGATTGGACTATCCCACTCTCCATTTATTTTTTCACATGTGGTAATATAATTTTCAACATCTTTAAATACTCCATCAATTTGTTTACAGATTGTATAAAACAACCAAAACTTCCCATCATGATAGGAAAGAGCTGGTGCCCAAATCCCTCCACTATCTGGTATACCTGTGAGATTCATATGCTTTTCATGAACCAATGGTCTTTTTACTAAATCCCAATCAACCAGATTAGTAGACTCCCATATTTCTACCCCGGGGTACCATTCAAATGTTGAGGTAGCTAAATAGTATTTGCCATTTGCCTTACAAATACATGGATCTGGAGAAAATCCTTTTATTATTGGATTAGTACTCATAATCTTTCACCTCCTTTTCCCTTCACTTATATATAAGCAAATAGTGTGCCAACTGATTTATCTGATTTAAACCGCTTATATGAAAGCGTTTGTTCAAGAAAAGAAAAAAGTGTCCAAATCCCTTACATTTAGCAAGAGAAATTTAGACACTTTTTTAAACACTACCGTACTCCATTAATTATTTGATAGAGTAAGGAAAGCTCATATGAGTTAATCTTAATATTAAATTTTTTATGGATATCATCAAAAACATTATATGTTACATCGGCAAATTCTTTTTCACTCTCACTTTTTGGCAACCACTCTTGATTTAACTCTTCAGGTTGAGTAAGTAATCGCTCGGTCATTAATGCTAAATGCATATAAAGATTTAACTTAACTTGTTCGGTAAAAACAACATTGTAATAATTCTCATAACGATTAATTACTTTTTCAATCTCATTGATTACCACTTTAGGATTAAGCAATGTTAATCGATCTGAAATTCCTTCAATTGATAAAAATTTTAGAATCTCATTTTTTAAAGCTTCAAATGTATGATAATCAATACTTTCTTTCAAAGCTAGCCAAAAGCTATTCTTTCCTTCCTCTTTAAAAATATCGTAGATATTCATACTTGGAATATTCAATTTATGATCTAAGTCAGTTGTTGTGATAATTAATTTTGTTTCTTTGAAATGACTTTCTTCGTTATTTTCAAGTATTCCAACTAGTTTATTGTATTCCATTGTAAGGATTTCTATTTGATGGTGAGAAATAACAGTAGAGATGATTTCTTTTAATTTTTCTGATAGTCCTAGTCCTGACATACAAGAAATAACAATATTATTCTTATTAGAAAATCCTTCGAAAAATTGAGTTTCAAATTTATAATTATTTTTAGAACTTTCAGCAATCAGATCAAAATTTTGATTATGTTGGATTTTTAATCCAATATCCAACGCTACTGCTGTGGTAACATTATTTATAATAAGCAAGTTTCCTTTTAAATTAGACTTAATTTCAGTGTATAACTCTCTTAAAGTCCCCATATCTACTAATAAGATTAATCCATTTGATGTATCCAGTTTTTTTAAGTAATCATTTACTTTTATTACTATTTGCTCAACAGATGTATCTATGGGCATATCCATTGCCTCAAAAATAAATGAACTACATAGATTATTTACTACTTCTTTAATACTTGTTGCAGTACTACTCCCATGCGCAACAATTAACCCCTGGAGTTCAACATTTTCATCAACATGCTTTTGGATAATGAATACAATAAAAAACAAGAGACCTTCTTTATTGCTAATATTTTTTATAAAAGGTTCTTTTTCCAATAAAATCTTTGCAATATAATAGGATCTCGGAAATAGCTCTTGCATAAAATCCATTATTTTCGAGTTGGGTTTATTTTGATTACGTGGATTTCCATTAAAATAATACCAATAATTATAGATTTGTCTCCTAGTTTCATCAGATATATTTAATCCATATGATTGCATTAAGTTTTCAATATTTTCTAAAAACAAGTACTTAATATTTTTATCAATTAAAGAAGCCTCTTTATTATAGGTATCATATGAAATTAAAAATTCGCGAGTAAATTTCTTGAAATATAACAATAATTCAACTTCATTGATATTTTCTTTATAAAGGAATTTTTCAATTTGTGTATAAAAATTTTCAAACACTTTGTTATCTAAAGTTTCTAAATCATTTGATAAATCCAGACTTTCTTCTTTTGAAATCGTAAATTCCTTTAAAGGATAATATGAATCTGCCGAAGGAGAGAACGCTTCAAGAGACAGGTGTGATAACTCGATTACTAGCCTTTCAGAATTTTGATTTTCTTGGTAAGCATTTGCACAACTTAGTTGAATGGTAGATTTTAATGTACCTATATTTCCTTTTACTCTATCAAAGCATAGTCTTTGTAAAACTTCTTTTGTTAAAGTAAAAGAGATACCTAATTTATTTGCTTCTCCTAAATACAGTTTTTGAACAAGTTGTAACCTCTCTGATAAAGGGTAACTTTGCAAATTAGGCATCTGTACTTTTAATGAAATTCTGCGACTGAACGTATCCAATAAAACTTCTTCATTTTTTTCTGTTGTTGCAAAGATAAATCTTACATTTGCTTTCTTTGATACACTGGTCTCGCCAAGTGGATAGTATTCACCAGTATCCATGAAGACAAATATTTTTTCTTGATTTTCTAGCGACAGACGATGCACTTCATCTAAAAATAAAAACCCTCCATCTGCTTGTGAAAGTAATCCCTCTTTGTCTTTGTCCGCTCCCGTAAAAGCACCTCTTTTATAACCAAACAAAGAAGCAGAAAGTAATTCAGGGTTATTTGCATAATCTGCGCAGTTTAATACCTTAAACGGTGCTTTTTTATTAATTACTTCAGTTTTTGTAGCATATTCGTATATAAGATTTGCTAAAAAAGATTTTCCTACTCCACTTTCTCCATTTAAAATAATAGGCATGCCGTTTGGAGGATAAGATATTGCTGCTTTACATTGATTGATGATTGTTTTTAAGCTTCCATTAGCACCAATAAATTTATTAAATACATCGGCCTCTTTTCTACCTTCTCTAGCTTTTTGTTTTAGCTTCCAGTAAACAGGACGAGTATTTTGCTTTTCTACATATCCTTCTTCTAATAATCTCGATAAATAATGACTTGTTACTTGTCTACTTAAAGACAACTTTTCAGCGAGATCATTTGTTGTCACAGTATAACTATTCTTTTCTTTAATTAATTCTTCTAGAGAGTTTAAAACTTTTTCTTTTGTTTTTTCTTTCAAGTTCCCCGCTCCTTAAAACATACTCTTATGTTTCCTAGTGTTGCATTAAATTTTTAGACGGTTCAATGGCACAAAAAAACCCTTTATAATCGGACCGGATGACTTATCCAAAACCAATACAAAGGACCTAAACAGGATAAGTATAAAATAAAACCGACCATAAATAAAGGGCTTTCTTTTATAAATGTAGAAAACTTTAATTTAATCACTTGAAAATCAATTCACCCGTTTGATATTTAGGTGAAAAAAACAGCTTTTGGCCGCATTTTAAAATAGTTATTTTACGCAAGTGATATCAAAACAGAAAGTTTATATCATTTTGACCAACAGATAGTGGAATATGACCAAAATAGTTTAGGATTAATGGATTCAGATATTCTCAACTTTCACGTACACTGAAAAATATAGATACAGCTACGAAATTCCCCCTGAACAAGAAACAACCTGACACAAATAGAATTTTGGTGTCAGGTTGCCACATAGAATTTTTTGTTTTTTCACTATTTAATTAATAGGACATAATTCCCATGCGTCCTCGTCCTAACCATTATTCTTATCATCTATTTTTTACTTTCAAGCGCTCCGTGTCCCATAAATGCTTGTAACATCCAAATTGTTTGATCTACTCCAGCTTTTTGAGAAATGAGCAAATCATTCGTTACGTCATCTTTTTCTTCGTCAGTTAACTGAATCCCTTTTGCAAGTTCATCTCGTAAGACTTCATAATCATCAATTACACTTTGTACCGTATCTTTCTGAGAAAGATTTTTTGAGTCTTTAGATTCTTTGATCAATGAATGAGATAGAAATTCTTCTAATGTAGCATAAGGTTCGCCACCTATTGCAAGTAGCCTCTCAGCTACATCATCCATTTGAACTGTCAATTCATCATAATATTCTTCTAATTTAGGATGTAGTGAGAAAAAATTCGGTCCCTTAATATACCAATGCGCCTGATGAAGTTTCACATAAAATAATCCTTGAGTAGCGACTAATGTATTGAGATATTCTTTTACTTTTTCATTTGCCATTGTACTTCCTCCTATATATTTATTCTACTATTACTATATGCTTTATTAATCACAAAGTCTAATAATTTGTCTTCCTTCGACAGTTCCATCATTATTCGATATAATGGAGAGAATAATGAGAAATCATTTGACCATATAACATTCAAAATGCATTTCGGGAGGAAGTCTAAATGATACAAGTACGACAAATCGTTACTGGAACTATTGAAGAAAATTGTTATATCGTATATAAAGACAATAAAGCACTTATTATCGATCCAGGAGATGAAACAAGTAAAATCAAAAACGAAATTGAAGAGTTGGAAGTTCAGCCTATTGCTATCTTGTTAACTCATGCACATTTTGATCATATTGGGTCTCTTGAAGACATTCGAGTCGACTATGATATTCCAGTTTATGTCAGTCCTGAAGAAAAAGACTGGTTAGGCGACCCTATTGCAAATTTATCTTTTAATAATCCATTTACTGTAACTGCAAATCCAGCTGAACAGCTTTTTGCACCTGTTCAAAAACTGACGATCGATGAATTCACTTTTGAAGTTGTTCCGACTCCAGGACATTCTCCAGGTAGTGTCAGTTTTATTTTCCATGAAAATCACTTTGTCATTTCTGGAGATGCTTTATTCAGAGGAAGTGTCGGTAGAACAGATCTTCCCGGAAGCCAACCCGAGGTCTTACTAGACGGGATAAGAAAATATTTATTTTCATTGCCTGATGATTATACTGTTTATCCTGGTCATGGTCGAGATACGACGATTGGTAATGAAAAACATACAAATCCTTATTTTAATTGATTGTGAGTGAATAATTTGAAACATATTTTAATATTGCATACTGGCGGAACGATATCTATGAGTACTGATCAAAGTACTGGCGTTGTAAAACCCAGTTCCGAACATCCTTTAAATGAATATAGTTATATGTTTGATAAAGAAGTTCGATTGACTGAAGAAGATATACTACAGCTCCCTTCTCCTCATATGACACCAGAACATATGCTTATCGTAAAAAAAAGAATCGATGCAGCAATTCGTTCAAAAGAAATCGACGGCGTCGTGATTACTCACGGAACGGACACATTAGAAGAAACGGCTTATTTTTTAGATTTAACAGTTGAGTCAGTCATTCCAATCGTACTGACTGGTGCAATGAGACCAACTAATGAAATCGGATCTGACGGCGTAAGGAACCTTCAAAGTGCTGTTTGGACAGCTATGTCAGATAATGCTGCTGAAAAAGGAGTATTAGTCGTAATGAACGAAGAAATCCATGCAGCCAGGTACGTAACGAAAACACACACCACTAATGTAGCAACGTTTAGGACACCTACCTTTGGTCCAATTGGAATTGTTTCAAAAAAAGAAGTTATGTTCTTCCAGAAACTAATTAAAACAGAGTATTTCCCAATTGAACAAGTTACTAAGACTGTGCCGCTTTTGACAGCTTACGCTGGTATGAGCGGAGCGTTTCTAGAAGCACTAGCTCAGACTGGTATTGACGGAGTAGTCATTGAAGCTTTAGGGGCGGGTAATCTTCCACCAGCTACATTGAACGGTATACAACTACTATTAGATCAAAATATCCCTATCGTTCTGACTTCTCGTGCTTTCAATGGTATCGCACAAGATATTTATGATTATGAAGGTGGCGGGAAACAATTGAAAAATGCCGGAGTCATTTTTGCTCCTGGATTGAGTGGTCCAAAAGCACGATTAAAGCTGCTAATCATATTAGAGAAGTCTTCTAATCATGATTATATATCCGAAGTTTTTGAAATTACGTAACTATATAGTAAACCCCGCAGGAATCAGAGTAGCTCAATGATTCCTGCGGGATTATTTTATTGGGCAGCATTTAAATCCCATTTTTTAACTTGAATCCTAGACCTACCTTCAAATTGAATCTCTCTTAGATTACTATTAGGATAGATTCTAGTCGTCATAACAAACTCTCCATCATTAATAAATATTTCCAGAGAAGATGAATCAACAAATAATTGGATACTTGTCAAAGTTGATAGTTCAATAGACCTCGTTTTCCTGCCATATCCTGATTCTCCTAACTCAAGTGTGAATAAATTACCATTAAAAGTAATCTTTACATCCTGAGACAAGAAAATTTTTAGTGGTTCAGTCGGTTTTTCTATATCAACGATCATTTCGTATGCATCACTTGTTTCTGAAACAGTGTAATTCGTTTCTATTAAGTCCACTCTTTGTGACCATTCATTTTTTCTAAGAACACGATATTCTTCCAATGGCCTTTGTTTCAGCTTACTATTTTCGATAGTTAATTCTCTTGGCATCGTCATAGCATGCTGCCAGCCTCGTTCAATGGTTGGGTTTGAATACTCCGGTTCTATATCCGGCAAGCCCATCCATCCCCAGAGAATTCTACGACCTTTTTCATCTTCAAATGTCTGAGGAGCATAAAAATCGAATCCTCTATCTAATTCTTCAAAATCCGTATTCGGTAAAAATTTCAATGTGCTCCAATCCGTTTCGCCTATTAAGAAGCCAGATTGATAGACATTTTCAAACTTATATCCTTCTCTTAGTACTCCTTGAGGAGACATCAATAGTATGTCTTGTCCGTTTAATGTAAAAAAATCCGGGCATTCCCACATATATCCTAGACCCGACTGGTTATCTAGTAAATTGCCTTTATAGTTCCAGTCATTTAAATTCTCCGATTCATATAGTAATATGGCACCCTTGTCCTGACTTGTACGTCCACCTAATACCATATAAAACAAGTCATCTTTTTCAATGATTTTCGGATCTCTGATATGTTGTGTAAATCCTTCTGGATATTCGTTTGCATCAATCACAACTTCTCGGGTATCAATTGCGAACCCGTCCTTACTTGTCATATGGACCGTATTCTGTTCCCTTCCGCTCACTATATAATCATGTTCCTTCCCAATATGCTTGACATTACCTGTATAAAAGAAATGTATAAGCCCATTTCTTTCAAAAGCACTTCCAGAATAGACGCCGTGACAGTCAAATTTCTGATCAGGAAACAAAAATACTTCTTCTTCTTTAAAATAAACTAAGTCTTTAGAGGTTTTATGGCCCCAATATTTCAACCCACCAGAAGCTTCTAATGGGGAATATTGATAATATAAGTGATATATTCCATCCTTTTGATGAACACCATTCGGATCATTCAACCATCCAGTTGGTGCTTGTTGATGGTACTTCAGTCTCCATGGGTCTATTTCAACCTGTTTCAATAATTCTTTTTGTCTAGCTCGGATTCCTTTTTGTAATTCTTCTCTTATCAAGTTCATAAACCCATTCCTTCATATTCTTAGTTAGCAGATTTGATTGTTACTTCATATTCAATTCAGCATGCACTGGACGGCTTTGTAGTTTGACTAAAACAAATCCTATTACAAAAGCTACTATAATTACGAGTAAATACTGAAGTAAGCTACTGATACTATTCGTATACAATAGAAGTCCCGGAATGAACGTAATGCCCATACCAGTTGCAGAAAGCCCCAAGATATATGTTAAAAATCCTCCAGCTGCTCCACCAATCATTCCAGAAATAAATACGCGCATTGATCTAAGGGTTACTCCGAATAGTAGCGGTTCTGTAATTCCGAATAAAGTAGATGCACTAGCACTTAAAGCGTTAGATTTTTTTAATTTGCTGCTCAATTAATAAAGCTGCACTTACAGCTGCTCCGAATTGTCCTGCCATACTAGCTGTTCCAAGCGTTTGTAGTACGTTTGATCCATTGTTATTCAATAAACTAATTTCAATAATACTAATTGAATGATGCAGACCCGTAATTGTAATTACTTGTTGGAAACCTGCATATATAATATAGCCAATACCAAAAGGAGCTTCTATTAGATAAATAATACTATTGATAACACCTGATTCTGCTATTTGAACAATTGGACCCAATAAAAATAACATAACTGATATTGTAATTACAATCGTTAAAAAGGGCGTAACAATTAGATCCATCATTTGAGGAACAAAAGTCCTAAACCACTTTTCTAACTTAGAAATCATCCATCCTGCTATTATGGCGGGGATTACCGAGCCTTGATAACCGATAATATCTACTCCAAGCAAATTCAAAGGTTCAGCATCACCACCAGCTACAGAATAAGCGTTTGGTAATTGCGGAGCTACCAGCATTAGACCCACTACAATTCCAAGTATGGGATTCCCACCAAATTTTCTTGTTGCGCTAAAAGCTATCAATACTGGCAGAAAAGCAAAAGCAGTATCAGTAAGCATCTCGAACATTGTTAACCAGTCCGGGCTCATCTGAACACCAAGTTCAATAATCAATCCTCTAATTCCCATTAACAAACCGGTTGTAACAAGTGCTGGAATAAGCGGTACCAAAATATCAGCTAGAGTGCGTACAACTTTCTGCACAGGACTCAAATTTTGATAGACATCATCTTTAAAATTACCTGAAGATTGATCGGACAAAGAGCCACCCATTCTCTGTTCCATTTCACTATAAACAGAATTAACTTTTCCTGTACCGAATATAAACTGATGCTGTCCAGTATTGAAAAAATATCCTTTACTTTCAGGGACTTCATCTACTCTATCTTTATCTAATTTGCTATCATCTTTTAAAATAATACGCAGTCTCGTTGCACAATGTTCAAAGTTTCTGATATTTTCTTCTCCACCTACTACGTCAATCAACTTATCAATTGTTTCTTTGTGCTTCATAATTGATCATTCTCCTTTTTAATTTTTAGCAACCGGTTCCATCATTGCTTATAAAATAATGTAACATAATCAAAATGATCAGCCTTAATAAGAACCGGTTCCTTTAAAGTGCTTTTCATTTTATCAGGAACCGGTTCTGTTTGCAAGAAAAAAAAAGAAAGCCAATACTTTTCAGACTCTCTTCTTTCTTATGGTAGAGTTTTTTACAATTAATTCATTAGGAAGCAAAGTTTCGTAAGGAATATCTGTACCTTCTAATAGCTTAGTTAAATTTTCAACTGCCTGAATACCCATTTCCTTATAAGGATAGCTCATAGTAGTAATAGTTGGTTGAACATAATCCGTTTCTTCATATCCTCCAAAGCCACTGATAGAAAATTTTTCTGGAATGGAATATTCTAATTCAACTGCTGCTTTCAACACAGCTATTGCAATATTGTCCGTTGCGCAAACTACATATGAAGCTGTTGATTTCGGAAGAGAGGTCAGTGCATCTTGATAAGCTATTCTTTTAGAAAAGCTTGTCTCAATAATCGTAACATTAGTTTCTGTTACATTTTCAAGACTGTCTAAGAACCCGTTTTTTCTTTCTGAACCAACAGCTTTATCCTGCTCTGAAACTCCAAAGAAAAGAAAATCTCGATGCCCTAATTCCACCGCATATCGGCCTATAGTATAGCCAGCTTCATAATCTGCATAAGCCATTGAATGTATTGCTTCCGCTTTTTGTCCAAGTACTAGAAAAGGAATATTTGCATCATTAATAAGCTTTCTATGACTTTCTGTAATTTCTCGTGCTAGTAAAATGATACCTTCGACTTTTTGTTTAATCAGTGTTTGTATATTTCCTAGTTCTCTTTGCATATTCTGATTTGAATTAGTAATAATCAAATCGTATCCATTTTCTCGGGCTTTTTGATCAATTCCACTTAATACTTCGTTCGTAGAAGCTGAATTTAATCGAGGTATAATCACACCAATCATATTTGTTTTCGCAGCTTTTAAACTTCTAGCAAAAGTATTTGGTGTATAGCCAGTCTCTTTAACAATTTCATCTAGTTTTTTCCTTGTGGCAGAACTAACGGATCCATTATTCAAGTATCTAGACACTGTACTTTTAGCGACACCTGCTTGTCGGGCAATATCATTGATGGTAACCACTATTATTCCCTACTTTCTCAATATAACTATGCTCTATTTTCCCACTTAAAGCTGGCACTGCAATTTGTTATGCCTTCTGTTCTAATTTTATGTGCTGATAAACTAGTTTCTTTATTTTCTGTTATACTTACATAACTTTGGATTACTTGACCTTCATAGACTTCTTTATCAAATTTCACGTTTGCATAAACTAATTTATGATTACTTAAAAATTCTCCTCCCAGCGTATTCAATGTCCAATCCAAGTATTTAGAATTATTTACATGCTGATTTGTATCAATGTCAAAATAGCGAACATGAAAGGGTTTAGAATAAGCTTTTTCTTCGTCAATCTCTACTGGCTTAGGTGTTCTTTTTACTCTTTTATTGAACGTTGCTTTGTAAGGTACAACGATTTCTTCCGGTATTCTTGCCATTTTTCTTTTAGTAAAGTCAAATAATGCAAAAGTGGAATGAATCATAATCAATTCATTTCCAGTCAGGTCGCGAATGACGAAATCACGATAACAGAACAATTTGTTGTATTCCGTGGCGTATGTCTCAATTTCAATTGTCTCTTTATTTTTCGGAAAGCGATCAATCTCGAATTCGTACTGTAATATAATCCAAGAATATCCTTTTTCCTGCATAACCTCTTCGCCTAATCCTAATTCTTCCGACTGTTCTCCGGAAACTTCTAATATTAAGTTCACAAGCATAGGTAATGTCAGTGTATGCGTTCGGTCACACATATAGTAACTAATTTCTTTTGTATTTTGATATTTTTTTACGGCCATCTTTTTTCCTACTTTCAATTCAAACTACACTTATAATTTTATCACACATCAAGTAATTCCAGATATTAAATTATAAGTTTTAGCTATCACTATTTTAAATTAAAAAAAATGAGAATGTCAACGTTTACTTTTTAAAAATATAACTAATATTATGATAATTGTTGAATCATTTTCACTGTTTGTATTAAACTCGATAGAGTACTTTATATTTAAAGTATCTTTTTTATTCAATAAACTATTTAAGATATAATGTTCAAACATTATTAAGGAGGATTTATTTATGAGTGGTTCTGAAAAGAACACAAACAAAGGTTTACTTGGAATGATTGAACGAGCGGGTAATAAACTACCTCATCCAGTCATCATCTTTATCATTTTTGCAATTGGTATTATTTTTATTTCTGAAATTTCAGTGCGCTTAGGACTAAGTGCCCCAATGGCCAATCCCGAAACGGGAGAAGCAGGTATAATAGAAGCTGTTTCATTAATGAACAGTGAAGGCGTGGCACATATATTCAACAGTGCCGTTTCAAACTTCACTGGCTTTGCACCATTAGGAACTGTTCTGGTCGCTATGTTAGGTGTTGGTGTAGCTGAGTGGACTGGCTTGATTTCTTCTTCTTTAAAGAAGCTATTAAGTAATGTACCGGCATGGTTATTGACTGCTATGGTAGTGTTTGCTGGTATTATTTCCAATATTGCATCAGATGCTGGATATGTTGTAGTCGTTCCACTTGGCGCTATTATGTTTGCAGCTGCAGGTCGTCACCCAATTGCTGGTTTAGCTGCTGCTTTTGCTGGTGTTTCTGCTGGATTCTCTGCAAATCTGATATTCGGTCCTACTGATGCTTTGTTGGCTGGAATTACAAACGATGCCTTAAGTTCCGCAAATATCAGTTATGAAGTAGAAACCACAGGTAACTGGTACTTTATATTTGTATCAACCTTTGTATTAACTGGTGTTGGTGCTCTCATTACCGAAAGATTTGTGGAACCCAGACTAGGAACTTACGATGGAGATTATAAACCTACTCAAGAACCGCTATCTTCTAAAGAAAATAAAGGTTTACTATATGCGTTACTTACTTTAGTTGCCTTTTTAATTATTATGGGTCTATTAATGATTCCACAGAATGCACCACTTAGAGCACTTGATGAATCTACTGGTCAAATGACCTTGAGTAATTTCTTATCTAGTGGTTTACTATTCATGATTTTCTTACTATTTGCTCTGCCCGGCTTAGCATACGGCATAACAACTGGAAAGATTAAATCATCTCACGACTTTGTGCAAGGTATGACTGAATCAATGAGTTCTATGGGCGGATATCTGGTATTGGCTTTTTTTGCTGCTCAATTCATTGACTATTTTGCTTATACGAATTTAGGATCTATTCTTGCAAGTAATGGAGCTACTTTGCTGGAAAATATAGGATTTATCGGTCTGCCTTTAATCTTGGCCTTTATTTTATTCACATCCTTTATCAATTTATTCATGGGCTCTGCTAGTGCTAAGTGGGCTATTATGGCACCGATATTTGCTCCTATGATGTATAATTTAAATATTGCTCCTGAAATGACTTTAATGGCTTATCGTATTGCTGATTCTTCTTCAAATGTTGTCTCTCCTTTAATGAGTTACTTTGCTATGATTTTAGTATTTGCGCAAAGATATGATAAAAAAAGCGGTCTTGGAACGATCATTTCTACTATGATTTACTACACAGTTGCTTTCCTTATAGCATGGTCAGTCTTATTGATCATCTGGTACTCATTCGGATTACCGTTAGGACCTGGAGCCCCAGCTACTTTATAAATGTAAATAAAAAAACTCACTACGACCGATAAAAGTCTGTAGTGAGTTTTTTAATCCTTATTTACTTTAATTGACCGCAAATGATAAATAAGACCGAATATTTGCAGACTCAATATTGGCATCAGAGCTACTAATGCAATCATTCCAAAGCCATCTATTAAAATATCAGCTGATGGTGTCCCTTGCGCTGCACCTTGAATAAATGCCAGTATGAAAGTAGCGGTCATAGGTCCAGAAGCTACTCCTCCTGCATCAAAAGCCATCCCTACAAACACTTTTGGTACAACAAAACTCAATCCAACTGCCAGCAGGTACCCCGGAAGTAAAAAGTGCCATAATTCTAAACCTTCAATAACGACTCTCATAGTTGAAAACAAAATTGCTGATCCTACTCCGATAGACAATGTTGATAAAATTGCTGCTGGTTTAATTGATCCAGATGTCACATTACCGATTTGCTTTGTCAGAACACTTACCGCAGGTTCAGCTAAGATGCTGACAAATCCTAGTGAGAAGCCAACAACAAACAACATAATAATAGAATTTTGTTCAGCCAATGCAAATCCTATCAAACTACCCACATTCATAAATCCAGCATTAACGCCTGCTAAGAATACAATTAGACCTACAAATACATACCCTAGTCCCTTCCAGATACTTTTTAACTGTCTTCGAGGAAGTTTTAATTTGAATTTCTGGAAAAGACTAAAAATAATGACTATGGGAGCAATGGCAATAAACACATCAAGTGTTTGACTAATTAGCTCACTGCCAAAATTAGTAAAAAATCCTCTTTCAGCTCCTACGCTAATCTCTAACGATCCTGTTAATTCCTCCCCCATTGGAGAGAAAATATTGACGATCATAACGGATAGAATTGCCCCTGTAGAAGCAATCGCAACCAGACCAAAGCTATCCTCTTCTGAGGTTTTACTATTTTTCTTAAGTCCTGCAATACCAGTTGATAAAGCTAACAAGAATGGAACGGTTACAGACCCTGTCGTAGCACCCGAAGCATCGAAAGCAATTGATAAAAATTCAGACGATGTAAAAAATGAAAGAATAAAAATAATCCCATATGCTATGGTTAATACGTAAATCAATGAGAGACTATAAACAATCCGTAACAATCCAATAACCACCATAACAGCAATTCCTATTGAGACAACTCCTATGATGAACATACTCGAAACAGCATTCCCAGTAACTGTTCCAATCTGGTTTCCGAGAACAGCTAGACTTGGCTCTGCTGCAGAAATGAAGAAGCCTAAAATCAAACCAGCAAGCACAACTACAATTACTTTATTGGAGAATGCTATTCCTTTTCCCATGTTAGTTCCGATCGGGGTAATGGCAATATCAATCCCCACTAGAAAAATTGTCATACCGATAATAATGGCAACTGCTCCCATTAAAAATCCAACTAGAGCCGAACTCGGTAACGGTACAACCATAAAATGAATCAGCACAACTAAAATTACTATAGGAAGCACTGCTCTCAGGACTTCAAAAAATCTTTCTTTGAGTGCATTCACTATTAATCACCTTCCTATATTTATTGTATTCCTCGTGTTTCATTAAGATCGACTACGAATACAATTCCTTTGTTCGGTTCATTAATATCCTGTTCTCGACTAATTTTTTGTACGATCTGCTCTACTTGACTCTGCTCAGAGATAATCAGGATCATTTCTTTTTCAGGAACAATATCCATATTAAATATCTTTTTAGCTTCTTTGGAACCAGAACCGCGTGCTTGAATGATTGTTCCGCCTTGGGCACCAGCTTCTTGAGCGAGGTCCATCACATCTTCTGCTTCACCTTTATTCACTATTGCGAATATACCCTGATACATTTTTTTATACTCCCTTTCTTCTATTTGCTGTATCTTTTCTTGAATGGAGCCAGTATAAATTCCTAATACCTGGCTCAGTGATAGACGAAAGCCAATCCCTTTATTCTTAACATGCATTTTCTTTTTAAAAGCAATATAGTCTAATGCTTCTGTTGCTTGTTTTTCAGGAGCAATCAGTAAAACGATTTCCTTTCTTACTGTATCTAATCCTAATGCTGCTAATACGCCTTTACTTGACGTTCCTTCGCCATAAAAGACCGTCCCGCCTTCTATCCCTTTTTTTCTTGCTAATTCAATTACTCGATCTGCCTCATTGGGATTTACTATACAAACGACTAATTCCATTGAATGATTTGTTAATTGCTGCATTTTTTTACTCCTTTCATCCAAATATATCTTTTAACTAAAAACAACTTATCTATATACTTATGATACCACCTAGCCAACTTTTTCATTCATACCATCCGCAACAAGCGGTCTTGAAAAAAATTCAGTCTGCTAAAATATGTAATATTGAATTGAGAAGTACAATGAATTTTAATATATGACTATTTTGATTGAACGGGTTATTCTCGTGTATTTGCTTAGCTGAGTGTGAGGGAATATCACATTAGTAAGCTAAGAGCTGTATCAAAACATATAAAATAAAAAGTGTTACTTCATAAGCTTACCATATTCAAAGGAGTTTCTAAAGTAAATAGCTGCATAATACCAATAATGTTTTAGGATAGCTGAAATAGTATAAAAAATGCGAGAATCTTGAATAATACAGGATTCTCACATTTGAATACTATTCTAATTATGTTTAGCTCTTATACTCAATTCTTTTTTCTTCAAAATCAATTTTTCAAACTGACTTTCCAGTTCCTGAGAAGGTTCAATACTTATTTTTCCTAGAACTGCTGCAATTTCATTTTCAATTCTCATCAAATCTTCTTCAATAGATGTCAGTTTTTCTGAATGACCCGAAAGCAGATATTCTCGATAGGTTCCTTCAAATAATTTGATTTGCTTATTATCTATGATTAAAAGTCTGTCAGCGATCTGGTTCATAAATCTTCGGTCATGCGTAACAAAAATAACACTCCCTTCGTAAGCTGACAATAAAGTCTCTAACGCCTCAATTGCTTTGGCATCAAGAAAATTTGTCGGTTCATCTAATATCAGCGTATTGTAATCCCCTACAATTAATTTCGCCAGAGCTACTTTTACTCGCTCGCCTCCACTTAAAACATCGACGGGTTTATATACCTCATCTTGCTTAAATAAGAGCTGCGCTAATACAATGCGGATCAGCGTCTCTGCTTGTACTGATTCTTCAGCAACATTTTCTAAAATTGTTTGATTCTCTTTTAAATTACTTAAGTTCTGGGCAAAATAGCCTATTTTCATAGCAGGTGTCTTTTCTATCCCTTCCGAGCCATGTATTATGCGCTGAACCAGTGTTGTCTTTCCGCTACCGTTCGGTCCAACGATAGCTACTTTTTCTCCACCCTTAATAAAAAAGGTTGCTGGTCTCCAAAGGTTTTTTTTAGGAACCTGTACACTAAAGTCAGTTACACGAATTATATACTTATTCATAAACTCTCTAGAATTTGGGATTGTCATTTTGATCGTTTCTGGTTCTTCTGGTTTGTCTACTTTTTCTAATTGATCCATTCTCATATCAATTGACTTAGCAGTTTTGTAAAGTTTTTGTGCTTTTTTCCGAAAATAGAAATGCTTAGATTCATCCGTTATTTTATCTGCTTTATTTTTCTTTTTCT
Source organism: Marinilactibacillus sp. 15R (assembly GCF_001895285.1). NCBI lineage: Bacteria > Bacillati > Bacillota > Bacilli > Lactobacillales > Carnobacteriaceae > Marinilactibacillus > Marinilactibacillus sp. 15R. Next base: position 1,043,583 of record NZ_CP017761.1, on the reverse strand, counting down.
CTACTGCTTCCAGTAACTGTTTTTCCTTTTTCTTGTAAACATCATAAGAAACCTGTTGATGTCTCCGTTCTTTTTGCTTTTCTTCTTTATACGTTGAATAGTTTCCAGCATACTCTGTAATTCGTTCATGACTGATTTCCCATATCTGGTTACAAGTTTTATCCAGAAAGTCACGATCGTGAGATACAATCATATAGGCTCCTTGATATGCAAGAATTTCTTTTTCAAGCCACTCTACATGTTCTATATCTAAATGCGTTGTTGGTTCATCCGCTAATAAAATTTTAGATTTTTCATTTAATATCGAAATAATTGTACTTGCTGTAACTTCACCGCTAATATCGAAATAATTGTACTTGCTGTAACTTCACCGCCGCTTTTTGCCCCTATCACTTCCTTGATTTGAGGAAGCAGCGATACCGATTTCTGACGGTTTACTGTGCCCGATTCCGGTTGGATATTGCCTTTTATAATATTCAGTAAAGTCGTCTTGCCACTACCATTAGTTCCTACCAAACCAATTCTATCTCCTGGTTCAATTGTTAAATGATCAGCTTCAAATAATTTTCTTTCTCTGACTGAGTGTTTGATCTGCTTTAATTCTATCCAAGCCATTTTTATCCTGTCCCTTCTTGTGTAAGTGATTAAACATACAAAAAATTAAGACATCATAAAAACCTCCTATTCTATCTTTTGATAGAACAGGAGGCAGGTTGGCATATTTGTACTTGAAAAAACTGGAATTCTAAACCGTTCTCCAACTTATTATGCGTTTTGCACCCTGTACTATCAAGTTTAAGGCACAAAAAATAACGCTCTTATTCGAACTTTTTTTGACCTTTTGCATTCTGATAATAGGATTAGTTACGCATTGGCTTAGAAAACACCCCTATCTTTTAAATTTGAATTTAGGATACCTTACAAAGAAGTCTTTGTCAACAATCATACAATAAACAAATTAATCAAAACGAACAACTCTATACCAATTATTCTGATTTGTCTTATAATTATCTGTATCAAACCCAGATGAAGCAAATCCTAGAAAACTAAAAGCGATTCCTAGTATAATAAAAGCTAAACTCAACTTAACTATAAGCTTTTTCCCGATTTTCATCTGTTTACACCTCTTTTAAATAATAATTGATTTTTTAGATGATTCGTCATATTCTGACTAAACGTGATAAATTTTCTGCTGGTACTCATCGTAAACAATGTAGCAAGCAACCCTATTCCAAATAAAATCAGTCCCAATCCAAATTGTGTTATTCCAATGTGTAATCCGTCCATAAGAGCTAATGGACTCAATACTGTACTGGCTATCCCTCCAACTACTCCTGCAAAACCTATTGCACCAGTTGTAAAAGGGACACACCAGATCACTATATAGATACTCAATATAATTAAAACTAAAGCTAAGACTAAACTTCCCCATAACGGAAATCCTAAGATCAGCAGAGCGATTATATAAGGATTGAATTTTTTAGATATTGGTAAATTGATTTCTAAAGGTGTTCCTTTAATAGATTCTTTGATCTTTTCTGGACTGTCCACCCTGCTTACAGCTTCTTCGCTTAAACCATCTTCCATGAGGTCTAATATCATTTCATCATAATAGTCAACTAATTCTTTAACCTCATTCGGTTTCATAATATAAGAAAGCTGATTACTTAGTTCTTTAATAAACTCTATTCTACTTCTATTCATCTTCTACACTCCTTTTAATATAGTTATGTATCGCTTCAACTTTTTCCCAAGATTCTAAAAAACCCCGAATACTCTCTAACCCATTTGGCTGTATCTGATAATATTTTCTAAGCCGCCCATTATGCTCTTTAGAATACGTTATGACTTTACCTTGGGTCTCTAGCCTTTTCAAGATAGGGTACAAAGTAGATTCAGTAATCGGCAAATGAGATGATACAGTTTTGACAATTTCATACCCATAAGAGTCTCCATAATTAAGGTTTGCTAAAATATAATATTCAATCAATCCTTTTTTTAACTGTGTATCCAAAGCTTTACACCTCCTTATACGTAATACTATATATTACATAGTATTAAAAAGCAATTATTTTTTCCTTTATATTTATTCATACTATTTTTTTATTATTTATATGATACAATTTATGGACAAAGCCAGATTAGGGGGGATTACGATTTCTAAAGTAAAGCGTCTGTTATTACAATCGCTAGGGTTTATTATTGGACTAGCATTTGGTCTATGGAGACCACAACAAGTACAATTTATGTTACCGGTACTTGGAATCAGCGTAGGAATCGGTTATTTTCTGCTTTCTAAAGTCACCACAGATAAAGAAAAGAACTTGAGTGAAATTAGATGGTTTATCCCCATTCAGATGATAATGTATTTTATAATCGGCGGTGCAATTGGTTCTTCTATTTATCTATATATGGAAATATATTAAAAGAGCTATCTGACTGGGCTAATTCCCCTCTGTCAGATAGCTTTTATCCTGTATTTGGTTACTGAACCATTGCTAAAGCCCCCATTGGGTCCCATGGTTCTAGTTCTGTAACTGGTTCTTTAAGTGCTTTTAACCATTTCTCATCTACATATTTTCTGCTGACAGTGATTTGATAGTTGTATTCTTCAAACCACTTGTCACTCATTGAGTAGATTCCTTTATCTCCTGAAGTATCTCCCCAACTGTTTTCGACTTTCCAATTAATTGGTTTACCATCTTCATCTAAATCAACTCCCACAAAAACCATAGCATGAGTTAATAAACTTTCACCATAATCCAGTCTTTGTGCTTTAGTTAATTCGATAGTGTCACCTAACGTTGCTTCATAGTCATAAGCATGATGATCCATAATCCCAGCTTTACGATCCAGCATTTTACCAACATCACATCCAAACCAGACCGGTTCTCCATCTTTAATAGCAGTAACGGCAGCATCTTTCAAAACATCAATCGGTACATTGATATAAGTAACTGGTTTTGCTTCTTTTACAGTTCCCAGATATTTTACAGTATAAGCTTTACCATAAGGTTTATCTTCAGTAGGCGCATTTATAAGACTAACTCTATCTTCTAAATCCCACGCTACATATTCTTTGAAAAAATCTTGCGGAGTAATATCTTTAATCCGGTGGAACTTATCTTCTTTGTCTTTATATTCATAAGTGAAAGTTGTAGGAACCTCTCCTAAAGTTTTGACTAAAAGATTGTAAACAAAGTATAAATACTCATCCTTCTGCACAAGTAAATCTTCTTTTGTTTTGCCTGCTTTATATGCATCACGCAGTTTAGCAGCAAAATCTCTTAATTTTCCAGTTAATAAGCTATTCAACTCGCGTGTGTTTGATGAATGATAGGTTTCAGGCATCACTGATTTAGGTACAGCTCCATACTTTTCTAATAGTCCAGAGAACATATCCCACTGTCCTCCGTCTTGAATTGGATCAAATAGTAAATGCTGAACTAATCGAGAGTTTAATGGCTCTTCAACTGTATCGATAATATTTTCTAAAAAATAGTTAGATTTTTCAAGTTTATCCCAGAAAAGTGTATAATTTTGTGAAAACTCAAACGTCTTTATGTCAAGTTTTTTCATTGTATCTACTCTTGCTGTATTTAATGCAGCAAACATCCAACAGCGACCACTGGATTTCTGATTAGTGATGTCCCCTCTATTCGTTTCATCTGAAAAAACAAATGAATGGCGTCTAAGCATATTATTGTCAATTGAGGCATCTGCTATACCTACTTTAGCAATCGCTTGCTTAACTGCATGATTGGCTGAATTTGAATTGAATTTCTTTTGGTACGATGTTAAAAGACTTTCATTGATCGTCATCTGAACTTCCCCTTCTTTAATGAATTAGTACTATCATACCGAAGAGCTTTAAAAATGACAAGGTGTCACATAAAAAAACTGACTTATTCATTGTAGAATAAGTCAGTTTTCTATAATTATTGTGGAGGAAAGATGACTCCTCCGATCAATCTATTATCTGATTCTGTATTTCCCATTTCGCTATGGATGATAATCGAAGTACCACTCTCAGTAGCGAGTGTTCCATCTTCTTCAGGTAGGATTGATACATTTTCCAATTCTAAGGTCTGATTAATCACACCATTTTCAGAAACTTCTAGATTTGGTGTATCTATACCTGAGATTGCTTCTCCCGCATCCTCAAAACTAGGCGGAGTTGCTGAACCATTCTTATGAAGTTGTACATTTAATTCTCCAGAATTCACATTTTCAAGACTTAAGGTTAATGATACACTCTCTTCTCCCTCATCTAATATGGCTGTTCCTACGATTTCAGAATCACTATTATATAAATCTACATTTAGTGTAGCCATTTGCGCGTCTGTTTCAGTACTATTTTCTCCCTCTTCTTGATTTGCCCCTGGTGCAATTTCAGGAGCATCTGTATCTGCACAGGCTGAAAGAGAAACGCTAGCTACCAATAGCCATCCCCACTTAATCCATTGTTTCATTATGTTAGCTCCTTAATTTGATTGATTTCTTCTATATTGTACCAACAACGAATCAATATCACGATAATTATGTATTTTTGACTTATTGTCTTACTCTTTTCATGATAAAATAAACAACAACAAACAATAAGGATGATGATTAAAAATGAATTATGGTAGTTACCGATTTACACGTGCAGAAATCGATTTGGATCATATTGAATATAATTACAAAAAAATGAAAGAGTTTCTTTCTCCTAAAACAAAATTTATGTCCGTAGTCAAAGCCGATGCTTATGGTCATGGAGCAGTTGAGGTTAGCAAAAAGTTAGAAAGCTTAGGTACCGATTACCTGGCAGTTGCTGTTTTAGATGAAGCATTGGAACTTAGAGATGCCGGAATCGAAACACCGATTCTGATGTTTAGTCCCATTGAAGAAGAAACAATTACTACAGCTATTATAAATGATATTGCCATCACCGTATTCACAAAAGAAATTGCTCACCTTATCCGTTTGAAAGCTGAAGAATTACAAAAAACAGCATTAATTCATTTAAAAGTAGATTCAGGAATGTCTCGTATCGGTGTTCGTTCATCTGAAGAAGCTCTAGCAGTGATGCAAGAATTAAATTCTCTTTATGTTAAAAATGCCGGAATCTTTACACACTTTGCAGATGCTGAAAATTTAAATGATCCTTCTTTCACTAAAGAACAATTTCATAAATTTATGGATATTGCCGATTATCTAGAGACACAGAATATCTATTTTGAGTTAAAGCATTGTTGTAATACTGCCGCAACTCTGGCATTTCCCGAATTTCATTTGGATATGATACGTACAGGTATATCTCTATACGGCTATCACCCAGATAAGAAAATGGAAAGTTTTGTTAGCCTGAGACCCGCTATGAAGTTAACAACTCACGCTGCTTTTATTAAAACCATACATCCAGGAGACACGGTTGGATATGGTCGAACATTTACCGCTGAAAAAGAAATGCAAATTGCCACTATCCTTTTAGGCTATGCTGATGGTATTCCCAGACAGTTATCCAACCGATGGTATTTAACTGTAAACAAAGCAAAAGCTCCAATCGTCGGTAGAATTTGTATGGATCAGATTATGCTGGATGTCAGCGAAGTTGATTCTATCTCACAAGATGATGAGATTGTGTTTTTTGGTGATCCAAGCAGTCACTATCCTTCATTATATACAATGGCTGAGCTGACGAACGGATTTCATTATGAACTGTTATGTGGAATTGGAAAAAGAATTCCTCGTGTTTATAAAGAACAAGGCAATGTAGTTGTCCGAAATAATACATTACTGGATTAATTAATCGTTTTGAAATTTAAATATTGAATATCTTTCCGATTTATTAATAAGAGATTATCAAATTATAATTAGTAGTTGACTATTTTTCTATCGTTATTATATGTAAAAATACCCTCTAAGAATATTTCCTAACTAAACAAGGTAAATAAAAAGTCAAAGTGCTTGAACAGGCACTTTGACTTTTTCATATCTCATATTAAAATTAATTTAAAATTTGTACTTCTATTGAGCGACGTCCAAATTGTAGTGCTTGTTGAAGATCTGTCATGTGAATATCAATGCGGTTCCCATTAATTGCACTACCAGTATCTCCAGCAACAAATTCTCCATATCCTGGAATATAAACTGTAGAACCTAATGGTATAACACTTGGATCAACAGCAATCACATTTGGATTTTCTCTTAAATCAATACCTGAATAAGTGATATTTCCAAGATTAGATTGATTTCTTGAATATGCAGTTGCTTCTACAGTAATCGTTCTACCAGCAACTGGTGCAGTTGCTTCAGATTCAGATGAAGAAGTGTTTACTTCTTTTTCTTGAGTAGCTTCTGTAGTTGCTTCACTTTCTTCTTCAACTACTTCTTCTTTAACTGACTCTTCTACTTCATCCGGTGTTTCAGTTTCTACTACTTCTTCTTCAGAAACATCATAACTAACAACTTCATCGTTGTTCTCAACAGAAATAATTGAAGAATCTCCACTTAAATAAATTGTTGTTCCAACATGGATCATGCTTCGATTATCAATATCATTAACCTTAGCTAATTTATCTACTGATAAATCGGTAGCTTCTGAAATACCCCAAAGTGTATCTCCCCATTGGAAAGTATAACTTACTGAGTCTTCGTTGCTTTGTTCTGCTTTTTGTTCCTCAATTTCGGATGTGATTTCCGCCACTGTTCTTGGTTCCCAATTTGCTGCAGACATTTCTTCTGCATTTGCTTCACTTGTTGCTCCAAAAGTAATCATTGTTGCGAATGCAATTGTTGCTCCTGCTTTGATTAAATATTTCTGCACTGTAGACATAAGTTGTCGTGCTCCTTTTCATTTAGTCGATATCGTATGATTGATATTCTGTCGCATATGTTTGAATGTATAATAGATTGATTAACAAAAATTCTAATCTATCTGCGACCAGATGTTATCTTACCACGTTATCTACAAAATGGAAGGGTGATATGCCCGTTGTTACGCCTTTTTAGTATTACTGTATTATTCTACTTACTTTTTTACAGTTGTGTTGCAGAACATTACTAATAAGATTCTTTAGTAAAAACCAGGAAGCTATATTCGATTTATACATCATATTATGCATTTAAACACCATTTAATGTATTTTAATGCTTTAACTACTGGTTTAATTGTCATAGTATTTACATTTCAACCTTTATTTTGAATTGATTAATTCGCTTTCACGTTTTTTCTCTGTAATATTAAATTATGATCCTATCACTTGTACTTTATTTAATTTTTATTGAATCAATTGCTTCTGGTCATTATAAAATTGTCTATAAGCCAGAAAACTGGCAATCACACTAGAAATACTAGTAACTGCGATAAGCATAAACATTACTACAATCTGATACCTAATTGCTTCTGTAGGCTCTACTCCCGCAAAAATTAGACCTGACATCATCCCCGGTAAACTAACCAATCCTACGGTTTTTGTACTATCAATTGAAGGGGTCATACCTGTTTTAACACTTTCTCTTATAATACTCATTGAAGCTTGCTTTTCATTTGCTCCTAATGCTAATTTTTCTAATACTTGTTGTCTCTGATCTTGGAATTTCTGATTAAGGGCACGATAAGTCAATCCCATTGCTACCATAGCATTACTAGCTATCATTCCCGTTATAGGTACGATCTGTGAAGGAACCCACTCAATAGCTCCAGTAAAAACTAACAACCCTAAAGTAATTGCTGTACCTGTACCTAAAGAAAATATAGAGATTTTAAACGAATCAGGTATGCCTTCACTTCTTTTATGAGCGTTATAAGCAGCATTGAATACAATAAATAATACCATTGCTAGCGTTACCAGCACATTGTCTAGCTGGAAAACATAACTTAAAACATATCCTATAATAAAAAGCTGTATTACTGCTCTCAATCCTGCTATAAAAATTTCATTTCCAAGCCCTAATTTCTGCTTGTAGTCTATAAAGATTGCAATCATTAAAAGTCCTGTTGAGAATATTAATGATAGATTATTGATTTCAAGATTATTTCCCATCATTTTCCTCCAAGCGGCCGTCTACAATATGCAACAGTCTAGTTGAGTCTGAAAGTTCGGTTTCATCATGTGTAATTTTTACAACTGTAATTTGATTTGATTTGTTTAAATCTGAAATTACTGAATGAATAATTGCTTTGTTATTCGCATCTAAAGAACTCGTAACTTCGTCTAACAGTAACACTTCTGGTTGAAACAATAGATTTCGAACCAGTGCCACTCGTTGCTTTTCTCCACCAGATAATTCTGCAACGGGTTTATTATAATAGGCTTCTGGTATCTTCACTTTTTCTAAATATGATTTGATATAAGATTCATCAGCTTCCTTATCTCTTATAAAATAAGGAAAGGTCAAATTATCTTTTACGGTTTGATCGAATAAAGAAGCATTCTGAAAAAAATAAGAAACTTCTTTACGATACACTTCCGGATCGATCTGTTTTAATTCTTTTCCTTTATAAATAATTTCTCCCTCAGTGGGACTGAATAAGCTTCCGATAAGTTTGAGCAACGTACTTTTCCCGCTACCAGAGGGGCCCGTAATTGTCAGAACTTCTCCTTTTTGTATATCCAAAGTAATATCTTCTAAAATTGTTTTTTGGGCAATCTTAAAACTAATCTGTTTTAAAGATATAATTGGTGTATCCATTTTTATCACTCCATATCATGATCTTTGCTCTAGTAAGTTACTGTAAGCCTTGTTCTTCGGCTTCTGTTATTCTTTCAGCCTGTTCTTCTTGTGGTAAATAGGTAAATCCTTCTCCAGTAACTTCCTGTACATCTGAAATAGTCACAAAGGCATTGGGATCAATGGCTTCAACAATTCTTTTAATTGGCAACACTTCGCGTCGACTGATAATAATATACAAAATTTGTTTTTTATTTCCAGTATAATGACCACTGCCATCTAGTATAGTTATTCCACGACCGATCTGCAATTCAATCTGTCTTGCGATTTCATCATATTTTTCTGAAATGATAAAGAAAGATTTTCTTGGATTTAATCCCTCAAGCACAAAATCGATCATTTTAGTCTGAATAAATAAATTGACTAATGTCAGAAAAACATTCTCTGTTCCTATAATAAATACGCTAGGCACCACAATAAAAATATCAATTAATAATAATGAAGCAGGAATATTTATTCCAAGATATTTTTGCATTATTTTTGCTAAGATGTCACTTCCAGCAGTGGTTCCATGACCTAGCATAATTAAACCAATCCCCGCACCCATAAAAACACCTGAACCAATCGGCGCAAGCAGAGTTGTTTCAGGAATAAATTCCCATTTTGTTACAACTAAAAGTAAGACTGAAATAATTCCATTAGCAACTAGAGTATAATTCAACGTTTTTTTATCTAAAAACTTATACCCAATTGCAATAATTACGATATTACAGATAAAAATGGTATAAGACGGCTCTATATTCGTAAGGTAAAATAGAATCAGAGAGAATCCAGTTAATCCTCCCTCTGCTAAATCATTAGGTACAGTAAAAACATTCACACTAATGGCATACAAAAAAGAACCAAGAATGATCAAGATCATGTTTTTAACTGTTTCTTTATTTGCAATTGATTTCATTATTGATCTCCTTTCTGAATACTTCTTTACCTCCTACTACTGTAGAAAGAACTTGCACTTCTTTAAGCTCACTTGGTTCACAGGTAAAGATATTTCGATCTAACAGAACAAAATCCGCTAAGTATCCAGACTTGATTCTTCCTTTGACATTTTCTTCAAAGCTTGCATAGGCACTTTCATAAGTATAAGCATCTACTGCAGAATAAATATCCATTGACTCTTCCGGTAAAAATCCATTTGCTGACTTTTCATCTAATCTCTTTCGTGTGATCGCACAATATAAATTAGCCCAGGGATCAAACGTTACTATAGGAGCATCTGTACTAAGCGATTGATGTACTCCTGCTTTTCTTAATGTTTCAAAGGCATAAGAATTCTGAGCGCGTATTTCTCCTACTCTATCGTATATGATAGGAATGTCATCGTTTAAGAAAATAGGCTGTACATAAGTCAAATACCCTTTATCAATCACACGCTCAAGTAAGTCTTTATCTGTTATTTGAATATGATTAATACCTAAACGCAAATCATTCGGCTTACCTGCTAAAGCATAATCAAAAGCATCCAGAATTCTCTCAACACCTTTATCTCCAATACCATGTATAATGACTTGGAAATCATTCTCTACTGCAACCTGAACTTCATGGTTCAATTGCTCTTGAGTTTTAGTTTCAACACCATAGTTTCCCGGATCATCTGAGTAAGCTTTTCTAAGGGCTGCTGTCCTTGCTCCCAATGTACCATCCGAAAATAACTTAACTGGCCCGATTTTATTATAGAGACTACCTTGTCCAAGTTTATACCCTTTATCAAAGAACGGCTGCATATAGGCATCGTCGTTGAACCAGATTTGATGGTAAAATCGCAGACTCAATTTCTTTTCTGCCTCTAACTCTTTATATAAAGACAGAGTTTCCTCAATTTTATTATCCTTTGCGTCATTTACGTGCATGGAGGTAAGGCCAAAACTATTTGCCAACTTCATTGCTTGTTTCAATAACTGTTTCTTTTTCTCTCTGCTGGGTTCTGGAAGAAATGGTCGTACTAAATCAATAGCTCCTTCCGTTAAGACTCCTGTAGGTTCCCCATTTTCATCTTTTTTAACTTCTCCACCATTTTTCGGAAAAGAAAACTTGGTAATATTCAGTTGTTCAATAGCTTTTGAATTCAAACTCATGATATGACGGTCGACTCGCACCATTGCGACGGGGATTGTAGTAGAAATTTTATCCAAGTCTGTTCGATCGGGAATTTTCTGAATATCTGTAAAGTAATTCTGATTCCAACCTTCCGTATATAAAAAGTCTTCTTCGGTATACTGTTTTTCTTTGATATAATTTTTAGAACGCTCAATTAATTCCTGCATAGAGGTTACATCAGTTAATTTTAACATTTCTAAATATTCTGCTGCCATAAGAAAGTGAAGATGAGAGTCATTCAAACCAGGAATAACTGTAGCACCTTTTAAATCAATTACTTCTGCTTTATCTTTATACTTGTTATACAGTTCACGTCCTCCAACAGCTCTTATGTACTCATTGTCTACTAACATTGTTGTAGCAAACTGTTCTCTTTCAATGTAGATTGTTCCATTTACATATAATTTCAACCAACTTCGCCTCCTAAATTCACTTACTATTGTATCACGAGAATGAGCTGTGAATACAGTTTTTAAAATTAACTATACTCAATCTATTTCCCAAAAATCCAGTCACATTTAATTGAGATTAATATCACAAGAAATAAAGCGCCTTTCTTGACTGAAAATAAAAAAATTTCTACCTGATTGATAAATCAGGCAGAAATTAGTTTTAAAAAATTTATTTCAATTTACAGCCAACTACCTGTAAATTGATGTATTCCATAAGTGTTATCTGTTGCATCAATCTCTCTAGTCCAATAATCTTTTGGAGAGAAATACTCAAGAGGGAATATATGGCAGTTTTCAACTACTTGTTTAGTATTGTCGGGTTTCAATCCGCGCTCTGTCATAATTTCTGTGATTCTAATGACATTAGTCTTGCGGTCATGAGACCCATCTTCTTGTATAAATGTACGTCCATCATAATCGTTATATAATTCTTCAATAAAAGGATGGTGCGGTTCAGCTCCAATTATTCCAGTTGAAATCTCTGTTTCAATTTCAAAGCTGAAGAATGCTGGCAAATCTCTAAAATCATCGATTGGTTTTATCAATTCCATATCTGTATCTACATAAACGCCCCCATATTCTTTCAAAGCGTATAATCTAGCTACATCTGATACAAAAGCCCACTGCTTTTCATCGTAAGCCTGTTTTGTATAAATCCCATGATCTTCCGGCTTGAAATTTGATTCGTCCCACACCATAATTTCCCAGTCTGGACAATATTTTTTCCAGCTTGCCAAACATTTTTTTTCTAGTTCTCCTAGTTCATTTCCACCAAACCAAGCATAATGTATAATTTTAGGTATCATATTTTTCTCTCCTTAGTTAATTAGATAATTATCATGAAATTTTCTTGAAAACTTTAATCTAATTGTAACAAACAGATCCCTGTAAAATCGAATAAAAGGCTTGAAGAAATGAAGTTTTATTTCATATTGATTATATTTGTGTTATTAAATAAGCATCAATCTGGTTTAAGCATCTTCTGCAAAACGTTCATGACTGATCTCCATATGATCAGACATTGGCTGTATTTTTCTTTTGTATACGTATCGCATAGCAACAGCAGAAAAGACAACAGCGACTGCCTCGGATATGACGATTGCCCACCATACTGCATGGACGTTACCAGTGAGTGATAACAAATAAGCTGCTGGAATCAACACGACCAATTGTCTGATGACGTTTACCCATAAACTGAGCATGCCGTTCCCTAAAGCTTGAAATACCGTTCCCATAATTATACTGAAACCTGCCAGTATAAAACTAATACTAATTGTTCTAAGTGCAGATACTCCAATCGCTGTCATTTCTTCTGAAGCATTAAATAAACCTAATAGCTGAGTGGGAAAGAGTTGAAAGAATATTGTTCCTGTTAACATCAAACTGATTGCATAGATGAGGCAAATTTTAATTGCCTGAATCATCCGTTTTTTATTTCTTGCTCCATAGTTAAATGAAACAATAGGGATCATTCCATTGTTCAAACCAAAAACCGGCATAAAAGCAAATCCTTGTAGACGAATATAAACTCCATATACAGCTGTAGCAGTTGAAGTGAATTGTAGTAGAATATTATTTAATAAGAATGTGACTAAGGATGTAATCGAAGTCATGATCATAGATGGTATCCCTACAGAATAGATTCGTTTGATAACTGTCCAGTTCGGCCGGAACCCTTTGTATTTCATATCTACATCATCATTAAATTTAGCATTGAAGGTAAACGCCATAATTGCTGAAACAATTTGTGCAAACACTGTGGCGATCGCAGCTCCATAAACACCCATAGCAGGGAATCCAAATAATCCAAAAATCAAAATAGGATCCAATGCTATATTTAAAATCGCCCCTGTTCCCTGAGTAATCATCGTGTATAATGTTCTACCTGTCGCCTGAAGCGTACGTTCGTAGACAAACTGCATGAATTTCCCAATAGAAAAAGTTGTTATAATCATTGTGTATTCTATTCCATACTGAATAATAACTGGATTATCTGTTTGAGCTTGAAAGAAAGGACGAATCAATAATAATCCTAATATCAGAAAAACTGCATAATGAACAAATCCTAAAAAGACACCATTATTGGCAGTTTTACTTGCTAAATCTCTTCTATCTTCACCTAATCTTTTTGAAAGTTCTGCATTCATCCCTACTCCTGAGCCAACTTGTATCGCAAGCATCAGCATTTGGACTGGATAAGCAAGAGATAATGCAGCCAGTGCCTCTTCACTGATTTGTGCAACGAACATACTGTCTACTACGTTATATAGAGACTGAATCAGCATTGAAATCATCATAGGTAGTGATAAATTCAATACAAGTCGGTTCATCGGCATTGTTCCTAATTTATTTGATTTCATTTTTTTCATAGACTACACACCTATTCTACTTATCGAAAATTTATTTTAACCTTACCTAATATTTTAGTTAACTTTACTATTATACCCAAATCATAAAGCGAATAAAAGAAGTACCTTTTTCTCGTGTGTGTCAAGTTGTTGTAGGAAATCTCTAGAATCACTTTTTCCTGTTATTGTTTTTCGCTGTTTACTGAGGGATATGGGCTCATTGAGCCTTTCTCCCTCAGTAAACAGCCTTAAACTCTCTTTATTTTAGTGCTTTAGCCAACTGTCCCAGAGCGTGAGAAGACGCACAGTACTTTCCAATACTGCCTTCAATCACACCGATTGATTTTTTAGTTTTATATTTCTTTAGTAATGTACGGATTATCCCTTTGAATTCAGGGATGATTTCCTGTTTAAAAGCAGGAATCGTTTCAGTTAGCGCTTGTAAAAACAAACCATTCTTACGAGCCGAAATGATAGCCGCTAAGTTACCTGCACCTTTCTGTCCGAATCCACGACCTTGTCGTTTCATACGATAACTATAGGGACGGTGATTACTCTCGCAAACGCCAATCCCTTTTCGAAGAGAAAGATGACGTAAGTGAAGTTTCTTTAAACTGTCCCAATTTCGATCCAAGTAGCTGAGTAATTTTGTCAGTTCAACCTCATATTCAGCTCTACGATAATCGTCTTCAATGCGATTATTTGCTTGGGCAATCACTGCACAAACCTGAGTATAATCCCATTCTCTAACCGCTGAAATCATCTGGTAAGACATTTCCTTATCGAAAAACAAACGCTGTTTGATTTTTTGATTCACATGATAGGCATCTCGGAAGTGTTCATGTCGTGCGCATTTCCCAATAATCGAATCAAATTTGTCCTTCTCATAGCCACTACCTCCATCACTATTTGAAATAATGACCGTATTTCGAAGATTATACGTCGCTTCAATCCACGCACTCGCTCGTCTAAAAGCCTCTTGGCTCGATTTTGTACTTTCAAACATCAGGGAATGCACTAGAACAGGCCGTTTTCCTTTTTTCGCCACACCTTCATGAATCTGCACACGATGAAGCTCCGCACGTTCTTTTCCTTTACGTCTAGTCAAAAGCAGGCCATCCCCTTCAATAAATAGAACAGGTACTTTTCTCTTTTTTTCCATCCCTGTTTCATCAGACAAAGGTTTCTGTTCTGTCCATTCTTGAACTTTTTGACCGACACGTTGGGTAATGGAGTGAATAGCTGAATGACTTAAAGAAAAGTTGGTTAATAAATCAATTGCATCGGCAGCTTTACGATACACCCCATCTGAAGCCATTTGCGCTGCTTTCATTTCTACCAAGGGAGAATTTCTTGAACGAGGAGACAATTGTAAAAACTTATCTAGCGGGATAAGACTGGTTTCTCCTTTTTTACGCACACGTCTACGTGAAAATTCAACGGTCCCAAAGGTAAATTGCATCGTACGCTTTCTTACACTATCTATCTCGTACCCTTGATCTTTGTATGATTGAATACACTTTTTATCTAAACGCTCCATGCATTCTTGAAAGTATTCCTCCGCTTTTTGCCTGAAAAGCTCCTCAAATAAGATTTCTGCCTCTAAAAGTGTATTCGACTCTTCTAATATTCCCATCATTTGTGCTATAATTTCCATCGTAAAGAAGACCTCTTTCTCTCTAGTTTCCGCAAATTCTAGATTAAGGGTCTTCTTTCTTTTTGTCTACCCTATTTTTTTCCATTTCCTACATAAACTTTACACATAGCTTTTTCTCATTAAATTATTTCCGATATTAGCTATAATATTTATTATCTTAATAAAGAAGTACAAATCAAACTCTAGTATTTTCCCGTTTTTCTGATACAATATTCTAGAGAAAAGAGAAAGGAGCTGGAATAATATATGAAAGTTATTAGAAAATTAATTACTTTACTTCTGGCCATACTTTTCGGTTTCTGGTTAGCAACAACTGGAATTCTACACGGTACTATCGTTGGCGATTGGTTAGAAACCATTGTCAATATTGTTCCTTCTCCAAATGAATGGCCAAACTTCAGTACAGTAACTGATAAATCACTGGATATCAGTGATTCTAGTGACCAGTTAAGTACAATTGAAAAATCTGATCAGTCAGCTTCTTCCTACCAATCAGAATCATCTGAGGTAGATTATCAAATAGTTGAAGAACGTATTTTTATTTTATTAAATGACTTAAGAGAAGAACAGGGGTTAAACAGTCTTAAAAAAAATAATATACTGAAAAAAGCTGCAGACCTTAGAGCTCAGGAAACAGAAGTTTCTTTCTCACATACTCGTCCTAACGGCAAGAATCCATTTACTATATTTGAAGAAAATGGATTAGCTTATCCTTACCGAGTAGTCGGAGAGAATTTAGGAATGGCAACGTATTATTTAGACGAAAAAGAAATGGCCGAGCTGCTGTTTAACGGGTGGGTCGAAAGTGAAGGTCATTACGAAAACATGATTCGTCCGGATTATGAAGAAATTGGTATCGGCGTTCACTATGATGGCGAGTTCTTATACGCTACCCAAATGTTTGGAACTCCTATGTAAAAGGAAAAATAATTATAGAAACTATAGAACAGCGAGTGCTCTTATATTATGTGAGCACTCGCTGTTTCTGTTATTCCTTTTTTATGCTTCTTATATAGCAGAAAATATGCAGGACTGAAATTACACTGAGTAACGATTATACAGTTCAGGTCGACGGTCCTCAAATACATTGATCTGTTCTTTAATGGTTTTACGTTTCTCTAAATCTAAGGTCGCATTTAAAATCGTTTCATTATCGTTGGAACTAGCCAGTACTTCGCCAGCAGGATCTACTATAAGTGAATGTCCACAAAAAGTGAGCTTGTCTGTTGTTCCTACACTATTTACTCCCACCACAAATAACTGATTTTCAATTGCTCTTGCTTTTAATAAAGTCTCCCAGTGAGATACTCGAGGATTTGGCCATGCTGCCGGGATAAATAATATCTCAATCTCCGATAATGCTAATAGTCTTATCCATTCTACAAATCTCAAATCGTAACAAGTTGCTATCCCTACCTTTACTCCATCTAACTCAAAAATCCCTAACTGATTACCTGCAGTAAATTTATTATGTTCTTCAGAGGGAGAAAATAAATGTACTTTATGATAAGTGTGGATTAGGTTCCCTTCCCGATCAAACTGATAGCTTGTATTATAGTACTTTTCCTCATAAACTGTTGCCACAGTTCCACCAACTATATTCACCCGATACTTTTCACTCAAATGACTGAGAAATGCTTTAGTCCGTTTCCCATCTTTGTCAGCATTGGTCTGAATATTATCTGGAAAGAAAGACACATTCCACATTTCGGGTAAAACGATTGTATCTGGATGATATTTTTCCATTGTCTTTTCAATTTCATTTTTTATTTTTTTTTCATTTTGAAGCGGATCATCAAAAGCTAAATCTAATTGAATTGCACTAATTTTCATCTTGTTCTCCTCTACTCAGATTTTATTTATCACTAGTTAAAAACTTCTTTCTAAGATACCCTGCTACAATATAAAATCATATTTTTAATTGTAGATTTAGCTTATCATTATTTTTATATTTAGCAAATATGATAAAGTTATGATATGAAAATATAACCGGTACCAGAACATTTTAATTGGTAACTATTGAATTTATATCGAAATTAGTGTATAAATAGTATATAGTAGTAAACGATTTCATTGCAGTCTTTTAAGCCGTCTCTGATGATTATTCGAATTATTTGTTATTTGAACAAAAAATGTAACCGCGTTCAATTATTAAAAATCAGAAAACCGACGGACTTAAAAAGAAGGCTTCAGCTGTCGTATACGTATTAAATTTGTTTCAAAAGGGGAAATTACTATGTCAACGAAAACTATTATGTTAGTGTGTGCTGCTGGAATGAGTACCAGCATGCTTGTTTCAAAAATGCAAAAAGCTGCTGAAGCAGACGGAATAGAAACAGACATCTTCGCAGTTTCAGCAAATGAAGCAGACAGCTATTTAGAATCTAAACCTGTAGATGTATTAATGTTAGGTCCTCAAGTGAAATTCTTAAAAAAACAAATGGAAACAAAAGTTGAAGGAAAAGGTATTCCTGTAGAAGTAATCGATATGAGAGATTACGGTATGATGAATGGAAAAAGCGTGTTAGACAAAGCTTTGGAATTAAGTAAATAAATTATAAAAATCTTCTCGCTGAGAAATATACTTAAGAAGGGAATTTAGTATGTCAGATAGAACAGAAGAACAAGAAGAAATGCTGCAAACTATCATGGGATTGATCATGCATGGTGGCGACGCTAAAGGTAATGCAATGGAGGCAATACAAGCAGCAAAAGAAAGTGATTTTGAAGCTGCTGAAGCAAGTTTGAAACTAGCTGATGAAGCCTTAACACGTGCACATCATTCACAGACGGGTTTATTGACAAGAGAAGCTTCCGGAGATAGTGTAGAACTATCACTATTAATGGTTCACGGTCAAGATCATTTGATGAATGCTATTACATTTAAAGATTTAGCCGTTGAAATCGTAGAATTATATAAAACACGTTAATGTAATTATAAATCAAGACTCTGAGATTTTTCTCAGGGTCTTGTTTATTTACTATATTAAAATAATTGTTCCATTTCTTTTACTTTTGTATACAAAAGTTCATTGACAGGGGTTGGAATACCATGTTCTTTAGATTTAGCTAAAATCGTCCCTGCAAACAGTTCTACTTCAGTCAGTCTTTTAGCTAACCCATCTTGTCTCATGGAGGGCATTCCTTCCGGATCTACTGTATCGATGATATCAAATGCACTTTGAATATGTTCTTCTTTCAATGGAATCCCTTCTGCTTGGGCTATCAATACAACTTCTGCCATAGCTGCCCAAGCTTGTTCATGATAGTCTCCTCCAGTTTGAATACCTTTATAAGTCGTTTCATTGACCATAACAACCTGGTTCACGCCTACATTCATGATAAATTTCTGCCAGATTTTCAATATTATATCTTCTTCTATAGTATAAGGAAACTGGGCTTCATCAAATAGTTCTTTTACCCTCATCAGTCGTTGCTCTTTTTCTGGTACATCGACTCCGATCTGCAGCCATCCCTTAACTTTAGATCGTACATTTTGTCCTTCTCTTGTCGCATCCATTCCGATTGCAACTGTAGGAATTACTTTTTCATGTCCGAATCTCTCTCCTAAAATTTGTTCGCTGGATATCCCATTGATTAATGAGAGTATAGTGGTATGTTCTCCAACCTGATTCTTCATCGATTCCATGCCACTATCTAGTGTTAGAGACTTAGTACAGACAATGACTAAATCTGCTGGATTCCCTTTTTCTGTTTCCAAAATATAATTGAAATCACAGTATTCTCCATTCAATGTGACTCCCTCTTTTTCATACCGTCTTTTTCTTTCTTCATTTACAATAATTCGTACACGTTCTTTTCCCAAAGCAGCTGATAAGTGCTGACCATATAATATACCTAAAGCACCTAATCCAACGATTGCGATTGTTTGTTTAGTCATCTCTACTTCACCATTCTTTCGATTATCATTTATGTATTTATCATAGAACCTATCTTACCATATTCATGAATCATGGGTATTATTTCATGTTTTAATTTGTAGCTCAAGATCGAAATGATTGATGAGTTAGACATAATTGACTTTTTCTTCTTGCTCACAAAAGATTTCTTTAATGAGATACCTGTAAATCACTTTATCTTATTTTTGATACAATTTATTATTTTGAACCGCATATAAAATCAAAATATAATCCAAAAAAGCCACATCAAATTCGACGTGGCTTCCTTTATCTAATAATTTTTTACATCATTCCGCCCATTGCGCTTGGATCCATTCCAGCTCCTGGAGCTTCTGGTTCAGGAATATTGGCAACTGCCGCTTCAGTTGTAAGGAGTAATGCAGAAACAGATGCAGCGTTTTGTAATGCAGAACGCGTTACTTTAGTAGGATCAATGATACCTGCTTCTACCATGTTGACCATTTCACCTGTAGCTGCGTTAAATCCAATACCTGGTTCCACATGTTTCAAGCGTTCAACAATTACACTTCCATCAAGTCCAGCATTGAATGCAATTTGACGAACTGGTTCTTCTAACGCACGAACTACGATTTTAACACCAGTTGCTTCATCGCCGGTAGCTTCAATTTCTTCCAGCTTGTTCAAAATGTTAATATAAGCTGTTCCACCACCAGCAATCACACCTTCTTCAACTGCTGCACGAGCTGCGTTCAAAGCATCTTCAATACGTAATTTACGTTCTTTGATTTCTGTTTCAGTTGCTGCTCCAACTTTAATGACAGCAACCCCACCAGCAAGTTTAGCAATACGTTCTTGTAACTTCTCGCGGTCGAATTCAGAATTTGTTTCTTCTGACTGAGCACGTAACATAGAGACTCGTTGTTCGATTTTATCCCTTTCTCCAGCTCCTTCTACAAGTGTAGTGTCATCTTTAGTAATAACTGCTTTGCCGGCAACACCAAGTTGATCAATGGTCATATCTTTCAAGTCTAGACCTAGATCATCAGTAATCACAGTACCATTTGTCAAAATTGCGATATCTTCAAGCATTCCCTTACGACGGTCACCAAAACCAGGTGCTTTAACCGCGACAACGTTTAATGTTCCTCTTATTTTATTCAGTACTAGTGTTGGCAGTGCTTCACCTTCAATATCATCAGCAATAATTAATAATGGACGATTTTGTTGCATGATGTTTTCTAGAACAGGAAGAATGTCTTGTACAGAAGAAATTTTCTTGTCTGTGATCAAAACATAAGGATTATCCAGATTTGCTTCCATTTTTTCATTATCCGTAACCATATACTGAGATAAATATCCACGATCAAATTGCATACCTTCTACAACATCTAATTCAGTTTCAATTCCTTGAGATTCTTCGATCGTAATAACACCGTCACTACCAACTTTTTCCATAGCATCTGCTAATAGTTGACCGATCTCTTCATCTCCAGATGAGATTGCTGCAATTTGAGCGATTGATTCTTTTCCTTCTACTTTAGTAGAAACTTCATGTAAAGCTTCTACTGCACGTTTAGTGGCTTTTTCAATTCCACGGCGGATACCAACTGGATTGGCACCAGCTGTAACGTTTTTCATTCCTTCATTAACGATTGCTTGTGCTAGCACCGTTGCAGTGGTTGTTCCATCTCCAGCGATATCATTTGTTTTGCTTGCAACTTCAGCAACTAACTGAGCACCCATATTTTCAAACTGATCTTCCAGTTCGATCTCTTTTGCAATCGTCACACCATCGTTAGTAATTTGAGGAGCACCAAAAGATTTATCTAAAATAACGTTTCTTCCTTTGGGACCTAATGTTACTTTTACTGTGTTTGCCAATTTGTCTACTCCACGTAGCATTGCTGCACGTGCATCTTCAGAAAATTTAATATCTTTAGCCATTATTTCCACCTCTTAATTAAATTTTTCAAACTTTCAATTTTATGATTTGACACGAATAAAATACAACTTCATAAAAATTATTCTACAACAGCAATGATATCTGAATCTTTAAGAACTAAATATTCATTGCCTTCATATTTAACTTCTGATCCAGCATATTTCTCGAAAATCACTTTATCTCCAACTGCAACGTCCATATCGGCACGTTTCCCGTCATCTAAAACTTTCCCACTACCCACAGCGACTACTTTAGCTGTTTGCGGCTTTTCTTTTGCTGACTCCGGTAAAACAAGTCCACTGACAGTTTTTTCTTCTTCTTTGATTACTTCCAGAAGAACACGATTTCCTAAAGGTTTTAACATGGTGTTATCCCTCCATATAATTTTATAGTTGAGTTTATATTCGTGTTAGCACTCGATGCACCCGAGTGCTAACTCCAATACTTAGTATATTCAAAACTGAGTTTTCTTGCAACCCTTTTGAAGTTAAAAAATTGATTAAAATCATATCTGGAATACTGACAAAATTTATGTTAAGTTACTAGTAATGTCAAAAACGACTTTATTATCTTTAGAAAATGAGGATGAATCTATTGGAACAATCACATAAAAAAACAGCTCTCCAAATCATACTGCTGTATATATTCGTTCAGTTGGCAACCGTACTAACCGCTCAATTTCTACCTGAAAGCATTCGTACAGATGGGGTAATCTGGTCTAACCTGCTTTTCTTTACTCTTGGTGCAGTCGGAATGATTTATCTCAACCAGAAAAAAGATTTTACATTTTCTTTTGAAAAACCCTTTAGATCAAATATTCCTGAAATTATCTTATGGGGATTTCTCGGATTAATTATTGCGCTCTTTGCGCAATTTATTGCTACAATGATTGAAATCAATTTCCTTGGTGCATCTCAAGACTCACAAAACACTCAAAATATTATTGCAATCATCAAGCAGTATCCTTACTTTCTTCTACTCTCTTCTATAGCCGGACCTATTATGGAAGAATTTGTCTTCCGTAAAGCAATATTTGGTATGGGTTTAGAGAAAATCGGCGGAATAGGTGCAGCTGTTGTCAGCTCGCTCATGTTTGCAGTCATTCACTTTGATGGAAGAATTTTAGTTTATTCTACTATGGGACTTGTTTTTTCTTGGTTGTATTTCAAGACAAAAAACATTTGGACACCTATCATCGCCCATTGTCTTATGAATACAGCTGCTGTAATTGGAAATCTGATTCTAAATAACTAAAGAATTTATTGTATGAAAGGATTTTTAAATGACCGAAAAACAAATTCTAAGCTATATATTTTTTAAGTACGTAATGTGCTTTATATTACTCTACTTCGTCATTGATATTGTCGGATTGGAAGGATGGGGTATATTCCCGTTGTTGTTTGCCTTTCTGGCTACCAAAGACTTTGTTCAGGGAACTCGTCTAGCAGATTCATATTTTAAAATCAGGAAAAACCGAAATAAATAATCAAAAAAGCAGCTACCCGTTGATTAATTCAATCAAACAAGGTAACTGCTTTTATTTTCCTGTATTACTTAATCTTCTACAAATATCTCTCCAGTTTCTTCATCAATGATTACTTCTTCCTCATCATCTAATTCTTGATAATAATTGATGAAATAAATCAACGTTTGTAATTCATTAGTCAAGTCAACATTGTGTACACGCACACTGTCAGGAACATTCACTCGAATAGGTGTAAAGTTCATAATTCCTTTAACGCCACCTTCGACAAGTTTGTTCGCCATTTCCTGCGCAATTTCTGAAGGAACAGTCAAAATCGCAACATCAATTTGCTGCAGATCCAACTGTTCTACCATTTCATCTATATGATAAATGGGAACACCTTGGTGAATGGTTCCAATCAATTTCTCATTGATATCAAATCCTGCACTGATACGGGTATTATTGTTTCTTCTGAAATTATAATTCAAGAGAGCTTGTCCTAGATTTCCTACACCGATCAAGGCAACATTCGTCAATCGATCCTGGTTCAATGTTTTACTGAAAAAGTTCATCAATGCTTCAACATCATATCCATATCCACGTTTTCCTAATGCACCAAAGTACGAAAAATCTCGTCTAATTGTTGCACTGTCAACTTTTACTGCTTCACTAAGCTTTGCAGAAGAAACACGATTTTTTCCTGCTTCATGGAGAAAGCGTAAATAACGATAATAAAGGGGTAATCTCCTTGCAGTAGCTTTTGGAATTTTCTTTTCTACCATACTTTTTCTCCTTCAAATTATAATTCAATATAAAACTTCCCATTAAACTAAAAGTAATATACCTCATCTAATATTTTTAACTTTCATTTCACAAATTCCTATAGTATTTCACTAACTATTATAGCACGGAATTTATAAATTGGAAGTTAATATGACTATAAAATAAGGGATTCTATATTACCTATGAGAATATTATCATATATGATCATATCAGCTTGTGAAAAAATCGATAGAATTCATCTTATAAAAAGCAATTACATCTATCGAAATTTCATCATTTTTTTAAGCAGTTATTATGATCCATCATCGACTGTTCTGTTTATCAGTCATGGAATATGCTAAACTTATAAGACAAGATATTTGAGGAAATTTAACTGTTTAACGTACAAATTTTAAAAATGAGGAATATAAAATGATACTTTTGCAAACTCAAAAAATAGCTCGTCATTTCGGTGCTGAGGTACTATTTAATGATGTCACATTGGAAATCAAAGATAATGCTAGAGTTGGTTTAGTGGGACGAAATGGTGCTGGAAAATCTACCTTACTGCACATTATTTCCGGACAGGAAGAACCAGATGCTGGAAGAGTCAATAAAAAGAAAGATATAACCTTAGGGTTTTTAGATCAACATACTGGTTTAGAATCCAATAAAACGATATGGGAAGAAATGCTAGCCATATTTGAACCTGTTATCCAGATAGAAAAAGAAATGAGAGAAATTGAGTATCAAATGAGCTCTCCTGATTTATTATCAGATAAAGAATACTATCAGGAATTGCTAAAAAAATATGACTCGCTTCAAGAGTCATTTAAACAATTGAATGGATATGGCTACGAAAGTGAGATACGCTCTGTTCTTCATGGCTTTCGCTTTTACGAATCCGACTTTTCAACTCCCGTTTCCCAGTTATCTGGAGGACAAAAAACGAGATTAGCTTTAGCGAGACTACTGCTAGAAAAGAAGGATCTGCTTATTTTAGATGAACCCACCAACCATTTGGATATCGAAACCTTATCCTGGTTAGAAAAATACTTGCAGAATTATACGGGAGCTTTGCTGATTGTTTCCCATGACCGTTATTTTTTAGATAAAGTTATCAACGAAGTTTATGAAGTAAGTAATAAGAAAGTCCAGCATTTTACTGGAAATTATTCTAACTATCTCAAACTTAAAGCTGAACTGATCCAGAAAATGTGGAAAGAATATGAAAAACAACAAAAAGAAATAGAGAAAACAGAAGATTTCATCAATCGGAACTTAGTTCGTGCCTCAACAACTAAAAGGGCTCAGTCACGTAGAAAAATGTTGGATAAGATGGATAAAATAGACAAACCTCAAGGTGATGAAAAGTCTGCCCATTTCAGTTTTCATACTGAGCGAGAATCTGGTGGAGTTGTCTTACAAACAGAAGATCTGGCAATTGGTTATAGCCATCCTTTAGCCAGCCACATTGATATGGACATCCGTAAAACAGATGCCATTGCACTGGTTGGACCGAATGGAGTAGGAAAAACAACTTTGCTTAAAACCATAGTAGGACAGTTGCCTAAACTGTCTGGAACAATTCAGCTAGGTACAAAAGTAGATCTTGGTTATTATGATCAAGAACAAAGCTTACTTCATTCCAATAAAACCGTGTTAAATGAGCTATGGGACGAACATCCTTCCATACCAGAACAATCTATTCGCACTTTACTTGGCAGTTTTTTGTTTTCTGGGGATGATGTCGAAAAATCAATTACTGCTTTAAGCGGCGGTGAAAAAGCTCGAGTTGCACTGGCAAAATTAGCTATGGAAAAAAACAACTTCTTGATCCTAGATGAGCCCACTAACCATTTGGACATTGATTCAAAAGAAGTGCTTGAAAATGCTCTGATCGATTTCGAAGGAACACTTTTATTCGTCTCACATGACCGCTATTTTATTAATCGAATGGCAACAAAAGTAATCGAAATCTCTACTGATGGTTTATCTTTATATCTAGGAGATTACGACTACTATCTTCAAAAGAAAGAAGAACTTGAGGAATTAGCTCGACTAAAAACTGAAGAAGAAACTCAAGATAATACCACTACTGAGGAAATTAGTCTTCCGCAGGATCAAGGAATGAATCGTGCACAGCAAAAGATTCGTCAACGCGAAATTCGCCGTTTGAATAGATCTATAGCAGATCTTGAAGAGCGTATGCAAAAAAGTGAAGCTGAATTAGATTCTATCCAGATAAAACTTAGTGATCCGTCTGTCTACGATCAACCTGAAGAAGCGGTAGCGCTAAGTGAAAAACATGACAACTTACAGGCAGAACAGGATTTACTCCTCGAAGAATGGGAAAATCTAAACTTAGAACTTGAAACATATGAAAAAGACTGATTATTCCTCTCAAAATTGGAGTAATGTTTAATATACTATTGATTTTGATATTTAATTTCTTTATAGGTATAGTTAGAATAATCTATAATTTAACGGTTTAAGGCTTTAATTTAAGTGTTCTGATTTATTTTCAAAACATTGGTATACTTATTTTATTCTGTTGCATTTTAGGCTATGTAAGGTATAATTGAATCACATTGTTGCTAAGATTCTTATTCAACAGAAAGCAAACTTAATTAGTAAAACTGTAGTATTACCCGCAATTATTCTTTTATTGTTAAAAAGGAGTTCGTTTTTAGATGGATCAAATGGATAAAAAAATCGTTGAAATTTTACAGAAAAACAGTCGAGCATCTCTAAAAGAAATCGCTGGTGAAACTTATCTTTCTTCTCCAGCCGTCTCTGCTCGTATTCATCGTTTAGAAAATGAAGGAATTTTAGGACGTTATATTGCTGCGCCAGATCTAAAGAAGATGGGCTATCATATTCAAGCCTTTATTCATTTAGATTTAAGTCCTAATCAAAAAGAAGATTTTTATCCTTACATTGAAAATTGTACCAATGTACTAGAGTGTAATTGTGTTACAGGAGAGTTTTCAATGTTGATCAAGGCAGCTTATCCTACTACAACAGAGCTGGATGATTTTATTAATAATTTACAGCAGTTCGGAAAAACATCTACTCAAATCGTTTTTTCTACACCGGTACCTGCTAGAGGTGTTCAGCTTATTGCATCTGAAGACGCAGAAAATTCAAAGTAAAGTAAAAAGCAACGTTATTTCTATCCTCTTACCAGAGAATATAGAAATAGCGTTGCTTTTTATAATGATAGTCCGGGCTTCGCATTTAAAGTCAAATCTAACTGGTCCGGTTCAATAGACTCT
Organism: Marinilactibacillus sp. 15R; assembly: GCF_001895285.1. Lineage (NCBI taxonomy): Bacteria > Bacillati > Bacillota > Bacilli > Lactobacillales > Carnobacteriaceae > Marinilactibacillus > Marinilactibacillus sp. 15R. The sequence goes on along the minus strand of NZ_CP017761.1, from coordinate 1,016,987 downwards.
GTAAAAGCAGCAGCACCTATCATTGCTGCATTATCCCCACATAAAGATAATGGTGGGATAATCAACTCTGCTTCAGTTAATTCTTCTGAAGTGGCTGCAGTGAGTGCTTCTCGCAGCCCCTTGTTCGCTGCTACTCCCCCTGCTAAAACGATTTGTTTTACTTTTCTTTCTTTTGCACATCGAATCGTTTTGTTAACCAGTACTTCAACAACCGCAGCCTGAAAACTTGCTGCTAAATCATTTTTATCAAGTACTTCTCCTTTTTGTTGTGCATTATGCACTGTATTGATAAATGAACTCTTCAGACCACTGAAACTAAAATCATTTGTATCATCCTGCATCATCGCTCTAGGAAAGTGAAAAGTATCTTTCCCATGATGAGCCATTTCATCAATATGTTTTCCACCTGGATAAGGAACACCCAATACTCTACCAACTTTATCATAAGCTTCTCCGGCTGCATCATCTCTAGTTTCACCGATAACTTCGTACTGCCCAGCTTGTTTCATATAGACTAATTCAGTATGGCCACCACTTACGACTAAAGATAAAAGCGGAAAACGAAGTGGTTGGATTAACTGGTTAGCGTAGATATGTCCGATAATGTGATTAACTGGAATCAATGGGAGCTTGTGGGCGTATGCTACAGCTTTAGCTGCATTCACCCCTATTAAAAGGGCTCCCACTAGACCAGGACCTTCCGTTACAGCTATTGCATCCAATTCATCATAAGAAGTCCCTGCTTCTAAAAGAGCTGCTTCCATTACTAATGTCATTTGTTCTACGTGATGTCTACTGGCAACTTCAGGTACGACACCTCCAAATCGCTGATGACTTTTTATTTGAGAAGCAACTACATTAGATAGCTGTTCTGTTCCGTTTTCTATAACAGCTGCACTAGTTTCATCACAACTTGTTTCAATTGCTAATACTCTTTTTAACTTCATTTTATTCACTCCTTCATAATACACATTTCAACACAATTGCATCTTCTCTAGGATTAGAATAATAGTTTGAACGAACACCAACCGGTTGGAAACCTGATTTTTTATAAAGTAAAATAGCTGGTTTATTAGATACGCGAACCTCTAAAAACAGCTCCGTGACTTTTCGCATCCTCATTACTTTTTTTGCTTCTTCAATCATTTTCATTGCAATGCCCTTGCGCTTATAATCATTTCCTACCACAAGATTATAAACTTCTGCTTCCGATTCAATTAAATCTCCAGCAGGAAAAGTTATCATTGACCCTCCAAGAAAACCAACCACTTTTCCATTATCTTCAGCGATCAGATAAAACAGATTAGGTAAATCGATTGTTTCTTGAAATTGTTTTACTGTCCATGGTGATCCATGTTCAAAGCTTTCGTTTGATAAATCATATAGTCGTTGAGAAATTTCTTCCTGATTTTCTAATAAACGATACGTTATGTCTACAGGATTATAATTTTTCATAACGCCGCTCCTTATTTTCTAAAATACTACTTTCCTAACATCATAGCCATCTCTAGTGCATCTTCGTGATCATTAATATAATATCCTTTTTTGATTCTACCATTTTCAAACTCCATTTTTCTATAGAGGCTTTGGGCTCGCTGATTTGAAACACGAACTTCTAGACTTATTGTCTTTATTTCTTCTGCTAACGCGATTCTTTTAAGTTCATTAATCAAAAAAGTAGCAATCCCTTTGCTTTCATATGCTGGTATGGTTGCAATATTTGTAATATGTGCTTCCTCTGAAACAAACCAGGTTCCTAAAAATGCTACTGGTGTCTGATCATCTGTTACTACGATATAGAAAGCATTTTTATTATATCGAATCTCATGTAGAAGTGCTGACCGATTCCACGGTGTCTGACCACTATAACAAAGCTTTTCAATAGATATAATGGCTTCAATGTCATCTTCGGTAGCAATATGGACATTTAAGAAATCCTGATCATTCAGTGCAAAAAAATTGTGTTTCAATTCTACACGGTCTGCTATAGGCAATGGAAAAGTATGTGTATGTTTCGGTAGTTTATCAGCTAACCATTGTTTAATATTTTTCAACTAAGCTACCTCCTAGATCATCAGGATTTGCCTCTTTCCAGTTTTCTTCTGCTTCTGTTAATTTTGCGTATTCTGGAACAAAAGTATGGATATCAATTGTTTCTGCTTGCGCTCCTAACATTGCAAGCACACTAGCTCTTGGTAATTGCTGATAGCTTGGTAATAAAATCAGATTTTCTTTTAGACAATGTTTAAAAAGGGGCAAATGTTTCTCCAGATCAGTCCCAATCATTTGAACTGTTTTATGTTTAGATGCTAGTTCTTTAGCCCACTCTTCTGCAGAGATATGTTTATCCCTTTCAAGTTCAATCAGTTCTTCATTTTGATAAGTATAAAGACCAGTATAAACATTACCTCTTCTTGCGTCCATAATTGGAACAATTAATGAGCCTTTAAGCTGTTGAGCATTACCAGCCATAACCTTCAAACTTGAAATTCCTACTAATTCTATTCCTTTTGTCCATGCAAGGGTTTTAGCTACTGTTACTGCGATTCTAACACCAGTATACGACCCTGGACCTTTTGCTACAGCTATCCTGTCAATATTATCTATTGTTAAATTAGCGTCTCTTATGACATATTCAATTGTCGGCATCAATTGTATACTGTGATTTCGTTTTACGTTAGTTGTTTTTTCTGCCAAAATCTGATTATTTTCAATGACTGCTACACTCATTGACTGGTTTGATGTATCCATTGCTAAAATACGCATGTCAGGTCTCCTTGCTACATTACTTTTCTTTCTTATAGTTTAGCATATTTATGCCTCCCTAGGAACTGATCAGCAACCATCAATGAGCATATTCTTTGCAATTTATTAAGCACCAGCCTAAACTTTGCATATAGTCATCTATAAAGTTTTGTAAGCCATTGCGTTCACTATTTCAAAATCTGAAAGGAGAAATTAAAATGACAGACAAAAATGATAGCATGAAAAACAAATTAAACGGTATGAAAGATAAAGCAGTCGGTGAAGCTAAAGACCAGTATGGGAAAATCGCTGACGATAAAAGCAAACAAGTCGAAGGAAAAACCCAAAAGGTTAAAGGGAAAGCTGAAGAAAGTTACGGGAAAGCTACCGAAGACAAAGATGAACACCGTTAAGATTCATAAATATGACCATTAACAATACTGTCCACCTTTTCAGGGATTTCCTGTTAAAAGGTGGACAGTATTGTTAAAAAAATACGTTTAAAAATTTTACTCGGAGGAAACTCATGGACAAACTTTTAATTACCGGTGCTACAGGCACGATTGGAACTAATCTAGTAAAACATTTACAATCAGATTACGAACTTGTTCTTGCAGATATTGATTTTTCAGACTTTCCTGAAGAATTAAAAGAAGGTTCTACAATTATAGAAAAGGATCTTTCCAAGTTAGAAGAATGGGAAAATGTCCTCAAGGATGTGGATTATATAATCCAATTAGCCGGCAACCCAGATGCAGGTGCTGAATTTTATGAAGGATTACTAGATTTAAATTATAAATTACCACAGAACCTCTATATGGAAGCAGATAAATCAGATAGCGTTAAACGGATTATCTTTGCCAGCTCTATTCATGCTAGTAATGCTTATCCAGATAATGTCCAAGTCAAAACATTGGAGCCAGCGCGACCAGATGATCTATATGGTGTTTCCAAGGTCTTTTTAGAAGGATTGGCTAGTTACTATGCTTATAAAAAAGGAATTGAATCTATTGGAATTCGTATCGGGGATTATAAATCACCTGGAGAGGGTGTTGATCCCGAAGCTGATTTTTATTCACGTGGTAAATTTTTCTCTTACAGAGATATGAACCATTTAATCGACTGTTGCTTAAAAGCGGAACTGGAAGAACCTTACTTGTTGGTAAATGGTATTTCAAACAACTCGTTTCCAATACTGGATATCGATCAAGCTCGCATAAAATTAGGCTACCAGCCGCAGGATAATGCTTTTGATGAATAATATCAGAAAAGTTTCTACTAGCATTGACTAGTAGAAACTTTTTTTCTTTATGCACTATCTCTTTTAATCAGCTTTGTACTTAATATCACAGTTTTAATTGCTTCCCTGTCTTCATGTATCTTTTCATGAAGAAGTTGGATACCGCTCCTTCCCATTTCTTCTGTATAGACTTTTACTGTCGTTAAAGATGGAGTAATATATTTTGCAGTCGAGATATCATTGAAACCAATAATACTGACTTCTTCCGGTACTCTAATTCTATTTTCGTACAATGCTTTCAGACAGCCTATTGCAATGGCATCATTGGCAGCAATAAAGGCAGTAGGCAAGTTTTCTTTGCCTAGTATACTGATCGCTTTTTCCATATTTTCTTTACCGTCCTCTACACGAAAAGCACCTTTAAAAAAATAGGATTCGTTATAAATTCCCTGTTTTTTAAGATATCTCCTAGCGTAACTAGTCCTTGGATCTGTCCATGTTCCCGAAGAATCACTGTATGATTCTTCTCCGGCTATAAATCCTATTTTTTGATGCCCAGCTTGAATCAGATAATCAATGTTTTGTTTCATAGCTTCTTTAAAATCTATTAAAACAGTATCATTCGCCTGATCATGTGGAACATAATCTACAAAACAGACTTGAGGAGCTTGTCTTCTCAACTCTTCTACTTGAGCCGGACTGAATTTCCCTATTGCTAAAATTCCTGCTAGATCTTTTTCCAGTTTGTCTTCTTGTCTATGATAAATTCGAACGATATCATATCCCATTTGCTGTGCTTGCTGTTCCGCACCTAATCGAATTGATAAATAATATAAATCATTCAACTCTTCTTCTTCCGTATACCAATTTACAATGGCCAACTTCAATTTTTTTTGTTGGGTTTTCTTGCGATGGTTTTTATATTCTAATTCTTCAGCTGCTTCAAATATTCTCTTTTTTGTCTCATCTCCTACGGAAAGAGTTGGATCATAATTGAGTACTCTTGAAACTGTTGAAGTTGAGACCTCTGCTTTTTCTGCAATATCTTTTAATGTAGCCATTTGTTCACTCCTTCTAACTATACATCACTTATTGTACAAAAAGATGCTCCAGAGAGCACCTTTTATTTAATTATTTTAGTACATTAAATCGATACATAGTTTGTGAGTGATATGTTTGCTCAGGTTGTAAGAAAATGTTTCCAAACTTAGACTGATTAACTGCATCAGGTAATGTTTGTGCTTCTAAAGTGATTCCTGCATATTGTTTAGCTGGCTCTCCCTGAATTTGGAAAGCATCCATTTCCTTATTATGCGTAAAAATGACCACACTATTTTCTTCCGTACTCATAATCACTTGACGTCCACTTTTTTCTTCAGAAAGTACAGCTTGAACAGCTTCACCTTTTTGTTCTAATACAAATGGATGATCTAAACCAGATACTGATTTTATCTGTGGATCATCAGATAAAACTGCCTCCCGGACTAATTTTGACTCAGAAAAGTCAAATGCAGTTCCTGAAGAATCTTTTAATACTCCAGTTGGTAAGTTTCTATCTCCAAGTATTCCGTATTTAGAACTTGAAAGCTGCAATTTATGATCTAAGATCGTTTGTTTAATGTCTCCTGTCAAATTAAAATAAATATGATTAGTTGGATTGAATAACGTTGTTGCATCTGTATGAGCTGTATATAAAATCTTCCATTCATTCTTTTCAGTCAGTCGATACTCAACTTTGACTTCAAGATTTCCAGGATAGCCATTTTCTCCAGCGAGACTTTTATAGGAAAAGATTATACTAGCATGATCCTCTTCATTCTTTGTTTTTACTTTCCATAATTTAGTGTCTAATCCTGCCGGTCCTCCATGTAGCTGGTTTCCTTTTTCATTCACATCGAGTTGTACTTGTTGTCCTCCAACTGTATATTGTCCATCAGTGATACGTCCAGCAACTCGGCCGATCGTTGCTCCATAAAACGGTCTATGGGCAACCATATCTTCTAACCTTTCAACATTCAATGTAATATTTGCTTTCTCTCCATTTTTATCTGGAGTGACAATTTTTGTAACGATTGCACCATAGGGAATGGCAGATAATGAAATACCATTTGAATTAGTCAGTGTATATTCTATGACTTCTTGATTTTGAAACATGCCGAAAAACTTTGTTGTAATGTCCACTATACTTCCTCCTAATAAGCTCATAGCTTGATAATAAAAAATAATTTTTATTTTATACTTTTTTCAATAGTTCAAGGAAACGTATAAATGCCTTTTTCCCCTGTTCATCTCTTTTAAATATACCAGCGTCTTTTAAGACCTGCAAAAAGATTTCACCTACTGCATGATAAATAATTTCTGTAACATTCTCAGGGGTTATTAGATTTCCTTTCTCTTTTAATGCTTCTGCCCATTTCTGATGAACAGGGGCAACTTGTATCTCCCCACCCAGCAAAAACTCTTTTACAGACTCTAATTCTCTTTCTAATCTAGGAGGCAATATAGCCAGTCCCATTACTTCGATTAGCCCGATATTCTCTTTTTTTATATGTTGAACATTGGGATGGGGATGGAAAATACCATCTGGGAATTTATCATTTGTTCGATTGTTTCTGAGTACTAAGTCTAATTCAAACAGCTTTTCTCTTCTACGAGCAATAGGTGTTACAGCGTTATGTGGCGTTTCGTTTGTATAAGCTAGCACATCAACTGATCGATCAGAATATTCACTCCAAGTATCCATTACTTTTTTAGCCGCTTGTTCTAAAGAATCCTTATTCTCACTTTGTAGACGTATAACTGACATTGGCCACTTAACAATTCCCGCTTTGACATCTGGCAAATTTTCTAATTGAAAAGATTGTTCAATGTCAGCATATTCTAGCGGGAATGTATGACGGCCGCCCTGATAATGATCATGCGATAATATTGATCCGCCTACAATTGGCAGTCCAGCATTTGAACCAACAAAATAATGCGGTAGTGTAGTCAAAATATTGAGTAAATTCTTGATGGCATGTTCTCCTACATTCATTACACGATGTGCTTCTGATAAAAAAATTGCATGTTCATTATAATAAGAATAGGGAGAATACTGGAACCCCCATGGTTCTCCAGATACATCCATTCGTATGATACGATGATTGGATCGTCCTGGATGTATTTCATTTCCAGCATATCCTTCGTTTTCCATGCAAAGCATGTTTACGGGATAATTTGATTTTTCAGTTTTAGCTATAGCAATGTTTTTTGGATCTTTTTCTGGTTTGGATAAATTGATTGTAATCTCTATTTCTCCATATTCAGTCTGATGTTTATATTCAATATTTTTCGCAATTTCTCTTGTCTTAATATAATTACTTTCCTTGCTGAAAGTATAAAAATAATCTGTTGCCTTAGTTTTATCCTGTCCATAAAGCTTCCAGAATTGATGATTCACTTCAGAAGGTCTTGGTGTGACAATATTCATTATCTTAGCGCCGAATATATCTTTCTCAGAAGAAGTATCTCCAATTATTTTAGTATCTACTGCATATTTTATTAAATGGTCAAGTAAAGCTAGATGAGACAGGATGCTTGTTTTTTGACTAGACTCTATTTCTAAATCTTTTTTCTCCAGTAACTCTAAAAGTTGATTTACTAAATAGATGCGGTCTAAAGGATCAACTTTTCCTTTCTCAACATGCCAATCAATAAACATTAGAATGATTTGATCAATAGAATGATTCAGAGGCGGTTTTAGTCCATCTTTTTTCATGCTTCAACCCATTCCTTAGTACCGTCTGCTGTTTCTGCGATATAGAATTCAGCTGTATGCCCAATTTCTTTTTCGTACTCTTTTCCTACATTTTCGATAAAAGTCTCTACTGCATCGTTCTCAACGATTGCAATACAGCATCCACCAAAGCCGCCACCGGTCATTCGTGCTCCAACAACACCTTGTTGAAGCCATGCTAACTTCACTAATAAATCAGTTTCTTTGACGGTAACTTCGTAATCTTCATGCAAGGAAGTATGTGATTCGTTCATTAATTGACCAAATATTTTTAAATCTCCTGCTTTCAAGGCTTCAGCTGCTTGTTCTGTTCTGATATTTTCATAAACCGCGTGTTTTGCCCGACGTGTCAGCACATCATCGTTGATGATAAATTCATTTTTTTCAAACGCTTCTTCTGTCAGCTCTCCCAGGGAAGACACATTCACTACAGTCTGTAATTTTTTCAGCGCTTCTTCGCATTGTTGTCTTCTTAGATTGTACTCTGAATCTACAAGTTCTCTTCGAGTCAGCGAATTCATGATCAATATTTTGTGATCGGGTAATTTTACAGGAACTTGTTCATATTTTAGTGTATTTGTATCAAGTAACATGGCATGTTCTTTCTTCGCCATTCCTACCGCAAACTGGTCTAAAATTCCTGAATTTAATCCAAGGAATTCATTTTCTGTTTTCATTCCTAATTTAACTAGATCCAACCGTGGAATTCCTAATTCAAAACATTCATTTACCAAGACCCCTATCAATAATTCTAAAGAGGCCGATGAAGAAAGGGATGCTCCGTTTGGAATATTTCCATTGATATAAATTTCAAAACCATTTGGCAGTTTCCCATAATTTTGTTGAATGTAGTGAATCATGCCTTTAAGATAGTTCGTCCATTTATCCATCTGTTTATACTCAATATCAGTCAACTTAAAAGATAGCATTCCATCATTAGGAAAATTAGCGGAGTAGGCGCGGACTAAACTGTCTTTTCGCATTGAAATAACTGCATAAGTCCCCATTGTTATTGCACTGGGAAAAACTTTTCCCCCGTTATAGTCAGTATGTTCACCAATTAAATTGATTCTTCCAGGTGAGAAAAAGATACGTTCTCCATCTTTACCAAAAACTTCTTTAAATTCAATTAATAGCTGTTCTCTATTCATACGACTCCCTCTTTCTATATTTATTAATTTCATTGTAAGCCTTTTAGTAAATATTAACAAGTAAATTTACTAAATAATGTAATGATAACAAAAACGCCTAATCAACTGATCAGACGTTTTTATAGTTTCAGTTAGGATTCGTTATAAAATTCCTAACATACCCTTTTCTTTTTTAGCCATATGTTTATTCTTATTTATATAATATTTACTTTTTAGAACGTACTATTATTCCATTTTATATAGTCACTGACTTCTATTCCATATAGAATTAGCTGTTTTCTGAAAATCCCATAAATAAGTAAATTCCAAGAATTGCATTAAATCCAGCAGCAGAAAAAACACTAAAGCGCTCTGGAATACCAAAATATTCTTCTGAAACAACAGCTGTTCCGATTGCACCACTTACCATAAGCAAAAGTGCTATCGTTGCCCATACTGCCAAGGAAACGTATTGCTGGTTACGGTATCCTCCCAGCATAATCATTACTAAAGAACTGATAGATAGTAGCACAACCATTACCGTTACAGTAATGTGCATAATATTGTGGACATTCCAAACAGATTTATCTGTAGTAAGCGGAAATGCTGAATAGCCAACAGCGGATATCCAATTCATAATAGCAAACAAGTAAATCCCTATTCGTAATACTTTATTTAATCTTCTTTGAATAAATACGCACACCATCATAACTGAAATCAATCCGCATATGTCATATAACACTGCCAACTGATTCCAGAGCATTAAAGAAGGTGCATTTGTAGCACTCAAATCACTGACAGCCTGTTTCATCCAATTATAACTTGGGTAGGCTAGCGGACTAAATACTACAGCTACCGAATAAGAAAATAAGCTGATCATTCCTAGTAATCCTAACCAATTTATCAAAGCTTTTTCAACTTTTTCTACCTCATTTCTTGTTCTTTAAATAAAAGCACGTATATACTATTTGATAAGCTTATTATAACGATATATAAGAAAATCATGCTATTTTTTTTAAACTACTTCAGTATAAATTTAAAATACAATTTTGCCTACTACATTTCAAGTTCAAATATAAAAATTGGTAGTTAACCGTATATCTTACTATAGGATAAAAAAGATAAATTCTGCTCAACTAATACTGGCGATATACAGGACATATATCCGTATGTTCTTATTGAGATTTTAACAATAAATTAGCAATGGTATATTTTAGATTAATTAATCATTTTTTCTTGTTTTCTTCATATATTACTCAAAAATTTGTTTCTATTCTTTCTGAAATCAATGATTTAATATGGTATAATAACAGAGTACAAACAACAAGACTATAGAATCTATGACTTAACAGGAGGTCAAAATTATGCCTTTTTTCCCATTTTTTTGGGATCCTACCTTTATATTGATTATCATTGGTATGATCATCTCAGGTTTAGCAAGTATGTACGTCCAATCCACTTATAGTAAATATGGTGAAGTAAATAGTAAAAATGGTTATACTGCTTCAGATGTCTGTCGTAAAATCCTTGATGCCGCTCATCTAGAAAATGTTCGCTTAGAAGGTATTCGGGGTAATCTAACTGATCATTATAATGCTCAAGAGAATGTGCTGAGATTGTCAGATACAACTAGAAATTCAAGATCTGTTGCTGCCATCGGGGTTGCTGCTCATGAAGCAGGACATGCTCTCCAAGATCGTGATGATTATGCACCCTTAAGAATACGTGCTGCTTTAGTCCCCGTAACTAACTTCGGGCAAACAGCTGCTTTTCCAATACTTTTCTTAGGTTTCTTTCTAGGAGAAGGTGGAGGGATGTTGGTTAATATTGGAATTTTACTATTTTCTCTAACCTTATTATTCCAGTTAGTCACGTTACCTGTAGAATTCAACGCCTCAAATCGTGCGATCCAGGTTCTTGAAACGCAAGGCCTATTGAGCCGAGAAGAAATTCCTCAAGCACGCAAAGTATTAAATGCTGCTGCATTAACTTATATCGCTGCTGCAATTGCTTCGTTCTTAAGTGTATTGCGTCTAGTCTTGATTTTCAGCGGACGCAGCAGAGATTAATTTATTAAATTTTTTTCGTTACCGTTCAGTTCCGGAAAGAAAATAGCACTCTTTTTTCTCTAGGCACTGATACGCTTGACTAGATACATTCATTAAAAACTGATTTTACACTTTCTAATTCTGTAAGCAAAAATGGTACAAGTCCTTCAAAAGGCTTGTACCATTTTTTTATACTACTTGTAATTTTTCAATATAGTCTTTTAATACTTGAATAGTTTGGATACAGTCTGATAAGTCAGACCATTCTTTTGGATTATGACTTATTCCATCTTTACTTTTAACAAACAACATAGCAGATGGAATATGTCTTCCTACGATCATAGCATCATGTCCCGCACCGCTCGACAAGTAGTAAGGCTCGATTCCCAGTCTAGTCATACTTTGTGCCAATCTCTCTTGGCGCTTTTCAGAAATCGGAACTGGAGCCACGTCATGAACGTTTTGATGCATAAATTTCACACCTGTATGTTCCTGAATTTTTTCGCCTGTTTTAACAATTTTTTCAACTAATTCCGTTCTTGAGTCAAACCGAATATCTCGAATATCTACGAATAATATAACTTCTCCTGGTATAACATTTGTTCCATTTGGTTTAACTTGAATATTCCCAACCGTTGCAACTGCTGTATCATTAATTGTGCGGGGAAGTGTACTGATTTTTTGGATAAACTCGCTTGCTGCAACAAGTGCATCCTTACGGTCATCCATTGGAGTATTTCCAGCATGACCTGCCAGTCCTTCAAACGTTACTTTCAACCAGTATGGCCCGGCAATTCCTGTTACGATCCCACAAGGCAACCCTGCTTTTTCTAACTTTTTCCCTTGTTCTATGTGTACTTCGACAAACGTTTCAATTTCGTCAAGATCTCTACCTGTTTCACTGTACACTTGTGCCGTTAGACCGACATCTTGGATGACTTCTTCAAACAATCGATCATCGTAATCTTTTCTCAGAAGTGTTTTTTCCATATCAGTGTCTCCTACCATAGCTTCGCTTCCTGTTAACCCTCCGTTAAAACGTGAGCCTTCTTCATCCGTAAAGATTACTACTTCATACGGTTTCTCTGGAACATACCCTGTATCCTTCCAGGCTTGTGCGACTTCTAAAGCAGATAACACTCCGATTGTTCCATCAAAATGTCCGCCATTAGGAACCGTATCTACATGTGACCCACTCATGATAGCAGCTTTTTTACTATCTTTTCCTTCCAGACGCCCGAAAATATTCCCTGCTCCATCTTCACTGACTGCTAAACCTGCCTCCTGCATCCATTCTATCACTCGGTCTTTTGCTTCTCTTTCCAATGTAGAAAATCCCGGTCTTCTAGAACCATTATCTTCTGTCAACCCAATATTCGCCAATATACTAAGCCTTTCAGCTAATCTCTCCCCTGAAATACCATTAACTGAAAACTGATCATTGTAAGACTCCAGCAATTTTTCGTAAAGACCTATGTAAATCTCTCCCATATTGTTCTCCCCTTTTCCAATTTTGTTTATTATACCATGTTGTGTCAAAAGAAAAAGAGACAGCTCAAATTGAGACAGTCTCCATTTAACTATTTATTCTGTATCTTCTGCAAAGACAATATTCCATTCATTCCGTTTGGACAAAAACTCACGTGCTACTTCTTTTGCACCTTCTAATGTATGATGAGCTGCCCAACCGCACTGTTTCTCATTACTTGCTGGTACTTCATCCGCTTCTAGTATATCTTCCATAGTGCGCTCTAACACTTTTAGTATTTCGTCATAATTTTCATGATTCAATACTGTAAGATAAAACCCTGTTTGGCATCCCATTGGTCCAAAGTCGATTACATAATCAGCATGATTGCGAATATGCTCTGCTGTCAAATGCTCTAGTGAATGAACCGCCATCATATCCATGTGTTCTTTGTTAGGTTGTGAAAAACGAACATCATATTTTACGATAATATCTCCATGGGCCCCTGTTTTGCGATCCGCTACTCTTACATAAGGTGCAATTACCTTATTATGATCCAAGTTAAAACTTTCAACATTCATTCTTTTTTCAGTCATGATCTATGTTCTCCTTTTATACTTTAGTACGATTTCCTGCACTAATTGGTTATTGATTGATTATTTTAGTAGGACATTTTTGTTCCTTCAAATATCCAGACAAATTTATTCATTTGTCTAAATGAGAGATCTGAGAATCCAGCTTGTTTTAAAGCTTCATAAACTACGGGTAATAGCGGATAGTGCTCTCTATTCAAATCTTCTACCAATTCAGCATACCCCATATTCATTGCTTCTTCAATCATTAATTTATAGGCTGCTTCAGAAATAAACATGGTATCTGCAAAAATAACTTTTCCTCCAAATGTCAACAGTTGATTATATTGTTTTAACACAATACTTTTTTCTTCATCCGTCAAATGATGAAATACATAAGAACTCACGATAGTATCTATTTTATGGGGCGGAGTAGGATATTGCTGTAAATCTCCATCATAAACCATAAAGTGTTCTGGAAGCTTTTTGTTTGCTAATTCGCGCATTTGACTAGAAGGTTCTACCGCAAATACATTCTTTTCAGCATTTAATAATTTATAGGTCAAATTCCCTGTTCCTATACCAAATTCCATCACATTATCGCTGCTCTTTTCAACAATTTCTTCAAGAATTCTATCATAGTCTGCAAATACCTCTTTATATTGTTGATCTTTTCCTTGGACGTAAGCATCATACTCTTCAGCCCATTCTGAAAAAACATTTAAGAATTCTCTTCCCATATTATCTACTCTCCAATCTAAAGATCGAACTGTGCTTTTTCATTCTGTTCTTTTGTTTTGACAACGTGAGCTGGAATTCCAACTGCTGTCACACCTTCAGGGATATTATTGAGCACTACTGCACTAGCCCCAATCTTTGCTTTTGCTCCAATAGTAACCTTGCCAATGACTTGGACATGTGCAGATAAAAGAACCCCATCTTTAATCGTTGGATGCCGTTTACCCGTTGTATTTCCTCTCCCACCAAGTGTTACACCATGAAACATTCGTACATCGTTTCCAATCTCAGCAGTCTCACCAATAACGATTCCCATACCATGGTCTATAAAAAGCCTCTTCCCTATTGTTGCACCCGGATGAATTTCGATTCCTGTCATGAACCGAGCAAAATTGGATAGGACTCGTGCCAGTAACTTTATATTCTTCAAATAAAGAAAATGCGCTATCCGGTGATAAAATAATGCCCACACTCCTGGATAGGTTAGTAAAATTTCTATAGCTGTCCTAGCTGCTGGATCGTTCTTTTTATAAGTTTGAATCAATTCATTGAAGGATTCCATGACTTCTCCTTTTAACTATCTAGTTTAAATACTAGCGAATCCTAATTCCAAATCTTCAATTAAATCTTTTAAATCTTCTATTCCAACAGACAATCGAATTAACTCATCTTTTATTCCTGATTTCAACCGATCTTCTTTCGGGATAGATCCATGTGTCATTAGTGCTGGAATTTCTATAAGACTTTCAACTGCTCCAAGGCTTTCTGCAAGAGTAATCAATTTAAGGTTTTCAACAAATAATTTCGCAGATAGTCCTTCTGTTAATTCAAAAGAAATCATTCCACCAAATCCAGTCATTTGTTTTTTTGCAATTGAATATCCCGGATGAGAAGCCAGTCCTGGATAATAAACCTTAAAAACTTTGGGATGCTGATCAAGAAATTCTACGATTTTTAAGGCATTATATTCATGTGCATCCATACGTATAGCCAATGTCTTGATTCCTCTTTGAATGATCCAACTATCTTGAGGTCCAAGAATTCCTCCTATAGCATTTTGTAAAAAGCCGAGTTCTTCAGCTAACTTTTTATCATTTGTCGTGACTAATCCTGCTACAACATCACTGTGTCCTCCTAAATACTTTGATGCACTGTGTAAGACGATATCAGCACCTAATTCTAAAGGTTTCTGATGATACGGTGTAGCGAATGTATTATCTACAATTGAAATGATATTATGTTTTTTCGCGACTTCTGCTACTGCTTGAATATCTGTTATTTTGAGTAAAGGGTTTGTTGGTGTCTCTAGAAATATTGCTTTTGTATTATCTTGGATTGATGCTTCGATCGCATCGATTTTAGTAGTGTCTACGATAGTGAAGGTTAGTCCCAACCGTTTTAAGATTTTATCCATCAATCGATACGTTCCTCCGTATACATCATCTCCAACAATAATATGATCTCCTTTTGAGAAAAGAGAGAATATCGTATGAGTACCAGCTGAACCAGAAGCAAATGCAAATCCACGAATTCCGCCTTCCATATCGGCAATCAACGCCTCTAGTGCTGCTCTAGTTGGATTACCAGTTCTAGAATATTCATATCCTTTATGAACACCCACTTTATCTTGTTTATATGTTGATGTCTGATGAATCGGGACATTAACTGATCCCGTTGCCTCATCATGGCTGATTCCACCGTGTATATAAGTCGTTTTCATTCTCATATTATTCTGCTCCTTTATAAATGTTTTTTGATAGGTACCGTTCACTACTGTCTGGGAAAATAGTAACAACCGTACTATTTTCTGGTAAGTTTCTAGCTTCCTTCAATGCTCCTGCAAAAGCGGCACCACTAGAACTACCAACAAACAAACCATTTCGTCTGGCAAGCTCTCTTGTATAATAAAAAGCTTCTTCATCTGTAATTGTATAAACCTGATCAACCCATTTTAATTTTAAAAACCCTGGTATGAATTCCATTCCAATTCCTTCGGTATCATGTGGTCCCGGCAGACCTCCTCCTAATATAGATCCTTCTGGTTCTACTACAGCTGTTTTAATGTTCTCATTCAGCTCTTTTAGATACTGTGCTACCCCACTAAATGTTCCTCCACTTCCAGCACCAGCTATAAAAGCTGTTGGATAATGATTTTCTAAATCTGCTATGATTTCTGGAGCGAGCGTTTCATAATAGGCTCTTGGATTCATTTCATTTTCAAACTGCAGTGGTAAATAAGAATTTGGAATAGTCTCTTTTAGTTCTTTTGCCTTCTCTATCGCCCCTTTCATTCCTTCATTAGTAGCGGTATGAATAATTTTAGCCCCTAATGCTTTCATTAACTGCTGTTTTTCCTGACTAAACTTTTCCGGAACAACAAAAATCGTAGTCATTCCATAAGTTAAGGCTGAGATAGCTAGCCCTATACCCGTATTCCCCGCTGTGGGTTCTATAATTGTTGTTTTACTATTGATGAGCCCCTTTTTAAAAGGCTCTTCGATCAGTTTTTTCCCTAATCTATCTTTGATGCTTCCACCTGGATTAAACATTTCAAGCTTCGCAAGTATTCTTGATCCTTGTGGTATATCGAAACCTTTTACTTCAAACATCGGAGTCTTCCCAATGAGTTTGGTTATATTATCGTAAATCATTACTTTCACTCCTTTTTATATTATTTCATAATTATCTTTGGATACTTTACTCTAGAAAGCACAAAAAAGCGCACAAGGAATATCCTCATGCGCTTTCGTTATTTTACTAAAATCAGGTTGGATTAAGCTAACTCTACCCTTTTGCAAAAATTCCAGGAGTATCTAATTAATGTTAGAGAAGACCATTGATTTTGATAAAATATTTTTGAAGGCATGAAGAATAAACTGTGCAACAAGTACAACAGCAGGCATTATTCATGTTCAAAAATGAATTATTCAAAAATCAGGTTCCTTTCCAAAGTAGTTTTGATGTGAGGTCATAATATCACTGTTAGAAATTTAAGTCAATTACTATTTTAATAGATTCTAGTATACTTGAGAATTATCTAACAAGTCATTATAAAAAACAGCTTTAGCTGTCTGAATATAGGGCGTTATAAAAAGGTATCCTAAACCGAAAGTAAGAGCACCAATTAAATGCCAACCTATAAAACTTAATTCCAGAAGAAATAGCTTTCCTTTATATCCGGCCATCAACTCTTTACTACGTGATATACAATCCATTACTGTTAAGTTTTCTCCATTTGCCTCTGAATCCTTATAGATATAGTATGCTTGAGAATAAGCAAGAGATGCTATTATCCCAGGTATAATCAGTAAAAGTGACCATAAAATAACAAAAAATCCTGTTATGATATAAATAGCTAACACTTGTATAACATGCCCTTGTTTAAATATCCGCAATGAATCACTAAGTGGATCAATTTTAGAATGCGAGTTGCGAACTAGATCAAGTAACGTGAATGCCACACCAGTCGCAAAGAGTATAGTCACTAAATCAACTATAATACTTTTAAAGTTTATAAAATTATTCATACCATATTCAGTTGCTTCATTTACCACATTCTGATCAAAAAACTCTATTCCAAAAAAGTCTAATGTATTCGATGCTTCTCCAGTAAAAATAATTGCAATCAAGACTGGAATCACATTCAGCAGCGCAGCATCCTTCCATTTTCCATTTAATATTTGTCTTGCTGTACTTCTAATCTCTCCTACAGATAACATAGGTACCCTCCTACAAATATTCAGATAGCTATTTACCTGAATATGCGTTTGTGTTTATAATTGATAATTAACTTTGTATCTACTTTCAGATTCTAGATACAATAGTTTTTGTATCAGATCTGCAGTTCTTTCATCTTGTAACTGTTCATATAATCTTATGAGATTTTTTAAAATATAAAATCTTACAATTTCATCATTACTCTCTAAATCTATAAATGTCTCTTTAAATCGTTCTTCATACGCTTGAAACAGCATACTTCTTTGTTCTGTTCCCGCTAGTCCAATCTTCCATGTAGCCTGAAAGAGATCTACGGAAAATTCATGGTTGAGATCATAAGTAATGTTCCAGATTTCCGGAAAGACTTTGAGGATGCGCTTCTCTGTATCACTAGTTGCTAAGTAAGATAATAGTTGTCCCGCTCTTAATCTGAGCTCTATGTTAGATGATGATAGATCTTCAACTAATTTATCCCAGACTTCATAGACCCAATCTGCTTTATTACTCACTGTTTCGATTAGCAGTAAAAAAGCCTTATTCTGCGTTTCCCAGTCATTTACCTTAGCAAGTTGAAATAGCATTTTTGTTTCTGCATCCATAAAATCTACTCATTCCTTTAGAATTTTTATATGACATTCGTTGTTTTACTTCTACACTTCTATCATACTCAAATTCATCTAAAGATTATATCGTGCTTAAGACTGATTTATGAATCGAATGATTCATAAATTTGTTCGGATAATGCTATTTTCTCATCTATTTCTCTTTTCATCTTTCTTAAGCGATTCTGTACAGTCAGAATCTGTTGTTTAAGATTTTCTAGGCTACTGATATTTTTATTGATTTTATTATTATTACTGATGTCCGTGAATATATTATCAAAAAAGATATCCATCGCTCTATGTCCTCCTGAAATAAATTCATAACTGCTATTCCATTCATATTCGACATCTCTGAGTTCCAATTCATATCGACGTAACTCCGATTCTACTTTAGACATAAGATTTTCTGCTTCATCAATTTTATCGTACTTCATCATATCTGTGAAAAAACCTCCGCCCAACATATCCATTGTGGACCAATTGTTAGCAGAGCTGAGATGTTTAAGGGCTTCATCAATTCTATTGAGTATGTTTTCTCCTGCACTAAATGCTTCATCAACCTCAACCAGTTCCTGGCGCCATCCCATTCTTTTTTTAGATTCTTCATCTACTTTTTGATGGTAACTTGGATCGCTAATAAATAGCAGGTTTTTAAGTTCTTCCAGTTCAGATCTAATTTTGGTCACATTAAATTCTAATTGCACATAGTTAGCTTTTGCTTCTTCAAGTTGTTCTGCTGCTTTATCTAGCTGGTATCTTGCCTCGATTTGCTCCTGTTTTTCTTTTTCGATTTTCCTTTCTTGTGATCCAATAACATTACGTATGAAGTATGCAAAAGATTTTTCTTCCGCTTCTTCTATATCTTTTGTCTCTTCTTCATACTGTACTTTTGCTTGATTATATTGATTTGTACAGTATTGAACATCGTTTTTTGCATCATTTAATTTCCTGATCAAAATGCTTAATTTTGACTGCACTATTTCTAGGTCTCTCATTATCCATCTCTCCTTGATCTTCATTTTCTGATTTTATGTATATCCAGCAGTATTTTCATTATACCGATTGCTATATTTTATTACTATCATTTTTGTAATTTTCTGCACAAAAAAACAAGCCAAGATTTTATATTCTCAGCTTGTTTAAACTTTAAAGTATTAATTTGTACCTAACTCTGCACGAACAACATCCGCAATACGTTCTACATAGTTTACAACAGCTTCTTCAGTCTCCGCTTCAGCCATTACACGTAATAATGACTCCGTTCCACTTGGGCGAACTAAAACACGGCCATTTCCAGCCATTTCTGCTTCTACTTCTTCAATAACAGATTTAATTGCTTCATTTTGCATAACATTATGTTTATCTGTAACAGGAATATTTACTAATTTTTGAGGAAAAGTAGAAACTTCCTCTGCTAATTCTGATAATTTCTTGCCTGTTTGTTTCATAACATTTAATAACTGGATACCTGTAAGTAAACCATCACCTGTTGTATGATAATCAAGGAATACCACATGCCCGGACTGTTCACCACCGAGATTATAACCGCTTTTCAGCATTTCTTCCACTACATAACGATCTCCAACTTGTGTTTTTACAGACTCTAGACCATGTTGTTCTATTGCTTTATAGAAGCCTATATTACTCATTACAGTAGATACAATTGTATTTTTTTTCAAGCGACCTTCATCATGCATGAATTTACCACAAATATAGAGAATTTTATCTCCATCTACGATATTTCCCAATTCATCTACCGCAATCAAGCGATCACCATCACCATCGAATGATAATCCAACATGTGCATTTTTTTCCAGTACAAATTCAGCTAAGTGTTCTGGATGTGTGCTCCCAACTCCCGCATTTATATTCAATCCATCAGGGGAGGCACCTGTAACATCAAAGTCAGTATCAAGATCTGCAAAGAGACGATTCAATAATGGACTAGCTGCCCCGTTTGCTCCATCTAAAGCAACATGAAGTCCTGTAAGACTACCAGAGATCGTCTGTGTCAAGAACTGAATGTATTTCAGCATACCTTCTTTATATTCTTCTGAAGTTCCTAAGCCTTCCGCACTTGGACGTGGCAAGGTATCTTCATCTGAATCTATAAGTGCTTCTATTTCCAGTTCCTGAACATCTGATAACTTAAATCCATCAGATCCAAAAAATTTGATTCCGTTATCTTGAACGGGATTATGGGATGCAGAGATCATGATTCCAGCAGTAGCTCCTTGCTGACGTGTCAGATAAGATACTCCTGGAGTAGTCAATACACCTAATCTTAATACTTCTGCTCCTACTGATAATAATCCGGCAATCAAAGCATATTCTAACATGCGACCAGAAACGCGTGTATCTTTTCCGACTAATACTCGAGGTCTTTCTTCCTCTGTATGTTGGGCCAATACGTATCCACCATATCTACCCAGTTTAAAGGCCATTTCTGGAGTTAACTCGGCGTTTGCAATGCCTCTCACTCCATCTGTCCCGAAATATTTTCCCATTAGTTAATATTCTCCTTTATCAATTATACAAATCGCTTTTATTATTCTGCGCTATCTCCAGTATTTTCCTCTTCATTTGGAGTTACTCGAATCAACACTTCCAACTCTTCAGGATCTGTCTCTGTAATGCCTTCTGGCAATATCAACGGAACTGTTCTCACAGTTGATTCTGTAATTCCAGATATGTCTACTTCAACAGGGAAGTTATTCAGAGCTTCTAAAGCATCTGTTTCTCCAGTTACATTAACATTTTCTGGTTGCCCTTGTGAAAATTCCAGAGTATACTGGTAATTCTCATCTGCAGAACCAGTTTCTTTTAATACGATGGGTACTGATCTTTGTGTTCCTTCAACTGGAATTCTTACATCTACCTGCTGCGGATCGATATTGACGTTTAAAGGATCCCCTGTTTCATCTAAAACTAAGACGTTCAATGTCATCTGGATATCTTCGGATACATTACTTTCTTCTGGAACTACAACAACCATTACATCACTAATTTGATCAATTGTCGATTCCGCCCCTGAAACACGGACTTTTTCGGTTGAGAGAACCGGAGTTCCTGCCGTATATCCATCAGCTAAATGAGTAGCTGCATTGAATTCCACTCTAATATCATGTTCTTCCACTTTTTTTTCTTCGATTGTTAACTCAAATTCTGATGGACTGATACTGTACTCTAACTGATCACTCAGCCCATCTGCTTCCAGACGGACAGTATGCGTACCCGGTCCTAATTCATTCAAGTCAGGTGTTACAATATTAAAGTTCTGAGTAGCTAATGTCTGGGTTAAAATAGCCTGTGGTCCTTCCAGACGAATCGTAGCTGTTTCCGGGATGCCAGAAACAAAATACTGATCTCGATCTACATCTATATTGATTGGGATATTGGTAATGACCTCTGAGCCTGTGATGCTCGCACCATCAGTCGGGTTGGTTGATAAGTTTCTTGATTCTTCTTCATAATAAACATACGAAAACAGTAAAATCGCAAAAAATACTGCAATAATCCGAGTAAACCAATTATTATTTAAATTCCATTTCACTTACCAGACACTCCCTTCCGAACCGCTTCAATAATTTGCTGTATCGGTCCCTGTGTCTCTTTCTCCTTTGTACTCATTACTAATTCTTTATTCAGATAATCAATTACATCATTACTATCCATTTCTGTAATTAAGTTTCCACCCCGGGCAAGGCTGATCTCTCCAGTTTCCTCGGACACAATTACTGTAATTGCATCTGTTACCTCAGATAAGCCAATTGCAGCTCGATGTCTTGTCCCCAGTTTTTTAGGAATAGCCGGACTTTCAGATAAAGGTAGATAACTTGCAGCAGTAACAATCTTAAAGTCTTTAATAATGACTGCTCCATCGTGTAAAGGCGTATTAGGAATAAAAATATTAATCAGTAGTTCCGATGAAATATCTGCTCCTATTTTTATTCCAGTTTTTATATATTCATCCAAACCGCTTTCCATTTCTATAGAGATCAGAGCTCCTATACGTCGCTTACTCATATATTGAATCGCGGTTGCTAAGTTGCTTACAACTATTTCACTTGGATTGCTTTTCTTTCTTCTTCCAAATAAGTAACCTCTACCTAAATGTTCCAAACCTCTTCTCAATTCTGGTTGGAAGATGATGATCAAAGCCAGCGCGGACCATTGAATGACGAAATCTACTATAAATTCTGTAGTATGCAGCTGTAGCAACACACTAAATAATTTTAGTAATAATATTACACCAATCCCTTTTAACAATTCGATTGCTCGGGTACCGCGTACGATTTTAATCAGCTGATAAATAAAAAATGCGACTATCATAATGTCGACTATGTTGATTCCTGTTCTCAACGTAAGTAACTGTGACCAGTCAAAATCTGATAGGAAATCAAAGGGCATGAACGTCACCTCCTAGTTCTAAACATGCACGAAATTAGTATATCATAACTAAACAATATATTCGTAGGTAATAATGAAATTTATAACAATTTCACCCTAAAAACATTCAAAAAAAGCTGTATAGCACTTCTGCTACACAGCTTTCAACACAATACTGGGCTACCAGGATTCGAACCTGGGGAATGACGGGATCAAAACCCGCTGCCTTACCGCTTGGCTATAGCCCAAAAAAGTGGAGGGAGTAGGATTCGAACCTACGAACCCGAAGGAGCGGATTTACAGTCCGCCGCGTTTAGCCACTTCGCTATCCCTCCATAATAAAATAAAACAATATTCTTGATAAATGCCGGCTAAAGGAATTGAACCCTCGACCCACTGATTACGATTCAGTTGCTCTACCAACTGAGCTAAGCCGGCAAACTATTAAAGTGAGCTTGACTTAAAAATATATTTCAATGACCCCTACGGGATTCGAACCCGTGTTACCGCCGTGAAAGGGCGGTGTCTTAACCGCTTGACCAAGGGGCCATATATCATTCTGCACTTTTTGAGCACAAGATATATTGTATTATGGATTCCCTCTTTTGTCAACCATTTTTATATAATTTTTTATCTTTTATCGTTCGAACGTGATAATGTCCTAAGTAGGTCGAAGCATAAAATGTCCCAAAATGATAAAATAAAATCATGAAAAGGATAATACTAACGATGAATGAAGATAAGAAATATAAAGTAATAAAAGCTGTGGCAGAAAAAAGAAAGGAAAAAAAGAGAGCTTGTGTTGAACTTGGGCTCTCGATGAGGCAAGTTAACAGATTGATTCAAGACTATCAAGAAGGAGGAAAAGCTGTTTTTTCACACGGCAACAGAGGAAAAGCAGCTAGGCACGCCGTGCCAGAGGAAACAAAAAGACAAGTGATCGAGCTCTATCAAAGTTTTAAGATAAAGCCTAACGTGAAGCATTTTACTGAAATTTTGAAGGAGGATCATGCTATCTGTTACACCGATACGACCATTCGTCATATTTTATATCAAGCTGATATTCTATCACCTAAGGCTCAAAGAAAAACACGTAAGAAAATAAATGCTCGAATCAAAGCTAAATCAATGAAAGGTAAAAAAGAGTCTTATACCCCACTGGTTCCAAGAGCCGAAGATCAAATGGAGTTACCCGAAAAAAGTCACCCTAGCCGTCCTAGAAAGAAATATCAGGGGGAGCTTATTCAAATGGATGCCAGCTCCTATAACTGGTTTGGTAAAGAGGTGACACATCTCCATTTAGCTATTGATGACGCTTCTGGTAATATCGTCGGGGCTTATTTCGATATGCAAGAAACACTCAATGGCTATTATCATGTGCTCAATCAGATCCTAACGAAACAAGGCATCCCTTTAGCTTTTTTAACAGATAAACGAACGGTTTTCGAATACACATCAAAAGCCATGAAAGCGGTCGAAGAAGATACCTTTACCCAGTTTGGTTTTGCCTGTCATCAACTCGGTATTGAGATTAAAACCTCCTCTATTCCACAAGCTAAAGGCCGCGTAGAGCGCTTAAACGGGACTGTTCAATCACGACTTCCTGTAGATTTAGACTTAGCTGGAATACAATCTATGGAGGAAGCCAATCACTTTTTAACGAAATGGATTAGGACTTTCAATAAGAAGTTTGGCAATAAAACGAAGGAATCCATCTATGAAAACGCACCAACTAAATCAGAAATCAATTTATTATTAGCACGAGTAGCGAATAGAAAAGTGGATAGTGGGCATCATATTCGGTATCAAAACAACTACTACCTGCCTACGGAAGGCAGTGAAGAGCACTACTTCACGCGAAGATCAAAGGTGTTGGTTATCGAAGCGTTTAACGGAGATATCTATGTAAATATAGCTGAAAAAATATACACAACAAGGAGACTGAAAGAACATGACTACTACTCACAAGAGTTTGATCCGATTCCAGAGCAAAAAAAAGAAAGACGCCAGTATATTCCCCCACAATCTCACCCGTGGAAACTAGAATCTTTCAAAAGATATCTTCGCAGTGTCGGAAAAACACTCGAAGAGTACGAAGCTGAACAAACAGCTTAGGACTAATTTTAACAAATTCGGTCACATTAATGCAAGCTTTTGCGAAGTAAAAGCTTGCATTAATGTGAGCCTTGGTTTTAGGACATTTTAACTTTCGCTTGACACCATTTTTATATAATTTTTTATCTTTTATTATTCTTTATGCATTTGCATTGATAGATTGATACTTTTCAGATTTACGTTTGAATAGCTCCACAACATATGGACAACTTGCCACGATTTTCTTGTTTTCTTTTTTCATTTCTTCCACTACTCTATCTACTAACTGTTCTGCTACTCCTTGACCTCTCAAAGAAGGATCAACAAACGTATGATCAATAGCAACCTGGTTTTCTTGTGGAACATACGTAATTTCAGCTATTACCTTTCCATGTTCTTCTTTATAGAAACGATTGTTTCCTTTGGTAAATTCCATTTTACTCTCTCCTCTAAAGATCAGATTTAATTCCATTCTATCATAAATTCAGATAGAACGCTCTTATCGATCAGTTACCGTACTTTCAACTACACAGATTTTATTTATTTAAAGAGATTACTGCTTACCAAAGTATTATAAATTTTCGATTCGTTTAAATACAAGATAAGTATATTATGTTAGTTGTAAAAAGGATCAATATAAGTGTTTTTTTCATTAAATATGTCAACATTCCCAAAAAAACGCTTTTACAATCGTTTTTTTTGAAAACCTACATAAATCATTTGACATCTAAAAAAAGAAGAGTAAACTGATAATGCTAGAGGATTATCTCTGGTTTAATAGGAAAAAGGAGGAACTATGTTATGTCTGAAAGAGTAAACGATAATAAAATACTCGTTATTATGATTTTAAATAAAACAGAATTATTAGATGAATTACTATTAGAATTTACTAATGTAGGAATTGATTCTGCGACTGTTTTAAATTCTGTAGGAATGGCTCAACAATTGTCAACACTTGAGCATACTCGCATACTATCAACACTACGCCCATTTATCACTTCTGATCATTCTGAAAATAAAATGATTTTCACTATCATAAATGAATCGCAAGTTGAAACGATCCGAAAAGTTGTTAATGACGTCATTGGTGATTTATCAAATCCCGATACTGGTGTACTGTTTGCACTACCTACATTATTCACTGAAGGCTTTCATTAAGAATTTTTCTAGGAAGGAAGAGATTTTAAATTGGAACTAAATACCATGTTTTATGTGGCCCTCACTTTGCTAGTAGGGTCTTTGTTTGGTCGTTTAGCTGCTTTAATTAAATTGCCTACTGTGACCGGTTATATTTTTGGCGGCTTACTACTTGGACCATCGTTTTTTCATATCATGCCCGAAACCGTTGTTGAAAGTATGGATATTGTTTCTGAAATTGCATTAGCCTTTATATCATTTACCATTGGGCTTTCTTTTAAAGCAAGCTATTTAAGACGTGTCGGGCTTACTCCATTGATTATTGCAGCTTTAGAATCTACTTTAGCGGCTGTTTTAGTAGCTGCTTCATTGTTATTGATTGGGACTGATCCCGCCTTCGCATTAATAATGGGAGCAATCGCTGCAGCCACTGCTCCTACTTCGATTCTATTAGTTATGAAGGAATATCGGGCAAAGGGTCCGGTATCTGAAATGCTTAAAAGTGTAGCAGCATTAGATGATGCAACTGCTCTGATTTTGTTCGGATTTTGTTCTACAGCTGTGAAGATTCTTGTGAATACCGGAGACCAAGATATCAATATTCTATCTTCAATATTCCAACCAATCTTTAGTGTATTTTTATCACTCGCTATTGGAGCAATAATAGGATTCATTATGAAATATCCTCTTAAATACACTAAAACATCTGGTCAGAAATTAACGCTTTTAATTGCTTTTGTTTTTCTAACTAGTAGCGTTTCAGTTGGACTGGGAGTTTCAGAGTTACTAGCTGCCATGATGACGGGTACTGTTTTAACTAATATCTCAAGTGACGCTCCCCAAATGGGAGAATTTTCGGATCGGTTTACACCTCCGATTTTCTTGATGTTCTTTGTTCTAGCAGGTGCACAACTTGATGTGCATATCATTCCAACAGTAGGTTTAATCGGAATTATGTACACCATCTTCCGTATAGTAGGTAAAGTAACTGGGGCTTATTTTGGATCATTGTTAATGCGTACTCCTAAAGTTGTTCGAAACTATTTAGGTTTTATGCTATTACCTCAGGCTGGTGTAGGTATTGGACTGATTACCATTTCAGCCGGTATCCTTCCTGAGTATGCTGATCAAATCAGGACTGTTGTCTTGAGTGCAACTCTACTCTATGAGTTTTCTGGTCCAGTTATCACTAAACTTGTATTGCGTAAAACTGGAGAAATAGGTGCTATTCCTTCAAATGTACAAGAAGTTGCAGATTTTTAGAATAAAAAAGATCTTCCTTTAAATATAAAATGGACCCTATAGAATGGACACTAAAAAAAGTGCCCTCTATAGGGTCTATTTTTGTATACTTATATAGAAAAATATAAGTATGGTTGATTTAAGATTATTCAGTCCATTAAAACCATATTCCACATTGACTGCACAACTACGTGCAGAAAGGAGCTACTAAATGTCAAAGTTAACATTTACACCAAAACAAATCCAATTTTTAAAGACAAACCCATATGTAAAAAATGTATCTGAAAAAAGCATTACTTATTCCGATGAATTCAAACGCCATTTTGTTTCAGAATCATTGGACTCAAAAACGGCAAAGCAAATATTTTCTGAAGCAGGATTTGATTTGGATATGCTTGGTGAAACTAGAGTAAAAGCATTCTCTAAGAAATGGCGAAAAAAATATCGGGATAATGGCGTTTTGGCGTTGAAAGACACTCGACAGGACCATTCGGGCAGAGTTCGAAAGACAGAACTAACATCTGAACAACAAATTGAAAAGTTACAAGCCAAAATCTCCTTACTAGAACAAGAAAATGAACTGTTAAAAAAATCAGAATGGAGCGAAAGGAGGCTAGAAAAAAACGAAAAGACTAGCGAAATCTTCGCAAGAATCCATAAAATGAAAACAGATGGTTCCTACACAGGAACCATTGTAGATGCATGTGATGTGTTGGAGGTTTCCCGTTCCGGTTACTACAATTATTTGAAGAGTTCAGGCACTAGGAATGTACGAGATGAAGAAGATCAGGCTTGGAGAACCAAAATTGAAAAAGGTTATAGTTATCGTGGTTACGAGAAAGGCTCTCGAAGCATTGTCATGTATTTCAAGAATATTCTGGGTATCACAGTCAATCGTAAAAAGGTACAGCGTTTGATGAGGAAATTTAATATTTTCTGCCCCATTCGTAAAGCGAATCCCTATAAAAGAATGGCAAAAGCTACCAAAGAACATCGCACTGTTGAAAACCAGCTGGAACGTCAATTTGATCAAGGGATAGCCCACAAAGTTCTATTAACAGATATTACTTACCTACCTGGAGCTGATGGTTTCCTGGGTTATTTATCAACCATTAAAGATGGTACGACGAAAGAAATTTTAGCTCATTATGTATCTGATAATCTAAAACTTGATATTTCGCTAAACACCGTAGATGCTTTAATGAGCGCTCACGGTGCAACGTTACATAAAGATGCTTTTATCCATTCAGATCAAGGCGTACATTACACTAGCCCTAAATTTCATAAGAAGTTGATAGAGAATCATTTAGGGCAGTCCATGTCCAGAAGAGGTAACTGTTGGGACAACGCCCCCCAAGAGTCATTCTTCGGACATTTGAAGGATGAAATGAACTATGAAAATTGTACGAACCTAGAAGAATTGCGAGCAACTGTGAGTGATTACATTGACTATTATAATAATGAACGTGGGCAATGGAACCTAAAAAAATTGCCCCCTGTTCATTACAGGGAACAATTTTTATCAGGTATTGCATAAGGTCTCTTTTTTTAAATGTCTTTGACATAGGGTCCATTTTAATATAAAAGGAAGATCTTTTTTTGTATAATGTTGTACTTATTATAACTACCTTCAAATAGTGTACTAGTCTTGTCTGTTTACTATATGTAATATTTCAGGATTTCTATTTTTGGTATAATTAAGTAATATTTCGTTAATAATAGAAGGTCTAAAATTTATTGAGTTTAAGCTCGTGACATCAACCCATTTTGTAAACATCTTTTCCTCTCGTGTTAGAGTCGGCAGATTAAGGGATTGATTCTTTAGATCAAGACTGTAAACATAAATAAATTGGTGATAATCTAAATCTTTGTACTTCAAAAAATTTTCGATTACAGCTATAAGTTTGATTACTTTAACGTCATCGAGTCCTGATTCTTCTTTAAACTCTCTAATTATTGCTTCATCGGTCGTTTCCCCAGTCTTTACTTCTCCTCCAGATAATGTTACTGTTCCATCATCTTCATTTGAAACTAGTATTTTCCCATCTTTTATTAAAATATCACAAGACCGAACATCAAATCCGTTTTTTACAATTTTTCGTGGAATCCACTCCGATTATCAAATCATTTAGTTCTTCATATAGTAATAAGCTTATTTCCATAGCAATATATCAATTATTATGCCTGATAATATATCAATATCGTTTATTAATCCAGATACTTTTAATTTCTACGAACATTTAGAAAAATAGATCAAAATCATCTATTATTATACTCCACTCAAGTTCTCATATAGAAATTTTAAGAAATGATCAAGTACAAATAATAATAAAAAGCAAAAAGACAAGAAGTGGATATTTGTGCAAATGAGCTTGGAGAATTTCTAAACGAAGGAAATATTCGAAGTGCTAACGGATCCATTTACAAACAACCAACGTGAAGGAAATTTAATTCATAATATGAGGCACACTAATGCTTTACGTTAAATGGCATTAATGAAGCAGTTAAATATATATTAAAAAGACTCAGTAATAAAGATATCAAAACAGTCTTAAATTTTTATGTAAATGCACAAAAATCGCACTACCAAAAAACGGCAGAACGATTTCAATTCTTTCACTTTATAGTTTTTGTAAACCAGTGATGTAATTAGACCCGTTCCCTACCTTGCCATTTCAAGAGAGTGAAATGTAGAGTAACATATAACATTACAAAACTTATTAAATCAACCTACCTTTAAAAGTAATCAAAAATTATTTTATATAATATCAACTCATCATCGCTTTCGTCACTATTCGACAAAATAAAAAGACAACGTTTCAGAAACGTTATCTTATCAAAGCCACTTGCCGGGTTTGAACCGGCGACCTCATCCTTACCATGGATGCGCTCTACCTGCTGAGCTAAAGCGGCCTATTCTTTTTTTCCAAATAAAAACTCCGCAAGCAGGGCTCGAACCTGCGACAACGCGATTAACAGTCGCGCGCTCTACCAACTGAGCTATTGCGGAATCAAAAAACTATTTTCAATAAATAAAAAAGAGCTGCACGGCAACGTCCTGCTTTCACAAGGGGAAACCCCTCACTATCCTCGGCGCTGGGAAGCTTAACGGCTGTGTTCGGAATGGGAACAGGTGGATCCTTCCCGCCATCATCACCGCACAATGACTCTTTTTATATCTTTTAGAGAACGTTGTTCTCTGAAAACTAGATAGTTGAACTTTCCAAACAAGTTTGTCTACAACACCATCATACGCTTTTCCCACTTTATTCCAGTTTCACTCGCCAGGCTTCTCAGAAATACTTCGCCTCTCTTCAGCTGTCTAGGGACCGCTAAAGAACGCCTTTTGTATTTCGAGCAAGCCTGAACGTCTCGTTCCACTTTATATATTGTGGTTAAGTCCTCGATCGATTAGTACTGGTCCGCTCCATACATCACTGTACTTCCACTTCCAGCCTATCTACCTGATCATCTCTCAGGGATCTTACTTCCTTAAAGGAATGGGAGATCTCATCTTGAAGGGGGCTTCACGCTTAGATGCTTTCAGCGTTTATCCCGTCCACACATAGCTACCCAGCGATGCCTTTGGCAAGACAACTGGTACACCAGCGGTATGTCCATCCCGGTCCTCTCGTACTAAGGATAGCTCTTCTCAAATCTCCAACGCCCGCGACGGATAGGGACCGAACTGTCTCACGACGTTCTGAACCCAGCTCGCGTGCCGCTTTAATGGGCGAACAGCCCAACCCTTGGGACCGACTACAGCCCCAGGATGCGACGAGCCGACATCGAGGTGCCAAACCTCCCCGTCGATGTGAACTCTTGGGGGAGATAAGCCTGTTATCCCCAGGGTAGCTTTTATCCGTTGAGCGATGGCCCTTCCATACGGAACCACCGGATCACTAAGCCCGACTTTCGTCCCTGCTCGACTTGTAAGTCTCGCAGTCAAGCTCCCTTCTGCCTTTACACTCTTCGAATGATTTCCAACCATTCTGAGGGAACCTTTGGGCGCCTCCGTTACTCTTTAGGAGGCGACCGCCCCAGTCAAACTGCCCATCTGACACTGTCTCCCAACCGGTTGACGGTTGCGGGTTAGAGTGGCCATACAGCGAGGGTAGTATCCCACCATTGCCTCCACCAAGACTGGCGTCCTGGTTTCATTGGCTCCTACCTATCCTGTACAAGCTGTACAGACACTCAATATCAAACTACAGTAAAGCTCCATGGGGTCTTTCCGTCCTGTCGCGGGTAACCTGCATCTTCACAGGTACTATAATTTCACCGAGTCTCTCGTTGAGACAGTGCCCAAATCGTTACACCTTTCGTGCGGGTCGGAACTTACCCGACAAGGAATTTCGCTACCTTAGGACCGTTATAGTTACGGCCGCCGTTTACTGGGGCTTCAATTCAAAGCTTCGCCGAAGCTAACCTTTCCTCTTAACCTTCCAGCACCGGGCAGGTGTCAGCCCCTATACATCTTCTTTCGAATTAGCAGAGACCTGTGTTTTTGGTAAACAGTCGCTTGGGCCTATTCACTGCGGCTGACCAGTTGGTCAGCACCCCTTCTCCCGAAGTTACGGGGTCATTTTGCCGAGTTCCTTAACGAGAGTTCTCTCGATCACCTTAGGATTCTCTCCTCGACTACCTGTGTCGGTTTGCGGTACGGGCAGCCTACTTCTAACTAGAAGCTTTTCTTGACAGTGTGACATCAGATACTTCGGTACTATAAGTTCCCTCCCCATCACAACTTGTCCGTGTGAGCAGAAGCATTTGACTCCTACTCAGACTTATTGCTTGGGCACGCATATCCAACAGCGTGCTTATCTTAGCCTCCTGCGTCCCTCCATTGTTCAAACAAAGCAGACTGGTACAGGAATCTCTACCTGTTGTCCATCGCCTACGCCTATCGGCCTCAGCTTAGGTCCCGACTAACCCTGGGAGGACGAGCCTTCCCCAGGAAACCTTAGTCATTCGGTGCACGGGATTCTCACCCGTGTTTCGCTACTCATACCGGCATTCTCACTTCTAAGCGCTCCACAAGTCCTCACGATCTTGCTTCAATGCCCTTAGAACGCTCTCCTACCATAGAACCATTGGTTCTATCCGTGGTTTCGGTACCTTGTTTAGCCCCGGTAAATTTTCGGCGCAGGGCCACTCGACTAGTGAGCTATTACGCACTCTTTAAATGATGGCTGCTTCTGAGCCAACATCCTAGTTGTCTGAGCAGCCCCACATCCTTTTCCACTTAACAAGGATTTTGGGACCTTAACCGACGGTCTGGGCTGTTTCCCTTTCCACTACGGATCTTATCACTCGCAGTGTGACTCCCGGATCTACATCAGTGGCATTCGGAGTTTATCAGGATTCGGTAACCCGATAAGGGCCCCTAGTCCAAACAGTCGCTCTACCTCCACGATGCACTATCCGAGGCTAGCCCTAAAGCTATTTCGGAGAGAACCAGCTATCTCCAAGTTCGATTGGAATTTCTCCGCTACCCACACCTCATCCCCGCACTTTTCAACGTACGTGGGTTCGGGCCTCCAGTGCATTTCACTGCACCTTCACCCTGGACATGGGTAGGTCACTTGGTTTCGGGTCGACGACGGCATACTAAACGCCCTATTCAGACTCGCTTTCGCTGCGGCTCCACCTCTTCGGCTTAACCTTGCATGACATCGTCACTCGCCGGTCCATTCTACAAAAGGTACGCCATCACCCGTAAAAGGGCTTTGACTACTTGTAAGCACACGGTTTCAGGTGCTGTTTCACTCCCCTTCCGGGGTTCTTTTCACCTTTCCCTCACGGTACTGGTTCACTATCGGTCACTAGGGAGTATTTAGGCTTGGGAGATGGTCCTCCCGGATTCCGACGGAATTTCTCGTGTTCCGCCGTACTCAGGATACCAGCTAGGTAAGATCAGATGTCGTATACGGGGCTTTCACCCTGTTTCGCACAGCATTCCAACTGTTTCTACTATCTTCACTCGTCCATATCGCCGGTCCTACAACCCCAGAGAGCAAGCTCTCTGGTTTGGCCTCTTCCCGTTTCGCTCGCCGCTACTCAGGGAATCGCATTTGCTTTCTCTTCCTGCAGGTACTGAGATGTTTCAGTTCCCCACGTCTACCTTCTCTCCAGCTATGTATTCACTGAAAAGATATCACCCTATGATTGGTGATGGGTTCCCCCATTCGGAAATCTTTGGATCAAAGCTCACTTACAGCTCCCCAAAGCATATCGGTGTTCGTCCCGTCCTTCGTCGGCTCCTAGTGCCAAGGCATCCACCGTGCGCCCTTATTCACTTAACCTGGTGGTTAAGCGTATGATTATTAGCGATGAGAGTTTCATTCAAGGAACAAAACTGTTCTCAATTGTTAATCTCGGTGTTGTTACTTAACATGTTTGTATTAATTCAACTATCCAGTTTTCAAAGAACAAGCACAATCTTTTTTATTGATAAGATTGTAATGGAGCCTAGCGGGATCGAACCGCTGACCTCCTGCGTGCAAAGCAGGCGCTCTCCCAGCTGAGCTAAGGCCCCATTATAATGATTAAATTGAGAACGATTAAGCTCTCAAAACTAAACAAAGTAAAATACCTGTGCAAGGTTCCGTTTGCCCTTAAGGCAATATCCTTAGAAAGGAGGTGATCCAGCCGCACCTTCCGATACGGCTACCTTGTTACGACTTCACCCCAATCATCCATCCCACCTTCGGCG
This sequence comes from Marinilactibacillus sp. 15R, assembly GCF_001895285.1. Lineage (NCBI taxonomy): Bacteria > Bacillati > Bacillota > Bacilli > Lactobacillales > Carnobacteriaceae > Marinilactibacillus > Marinilactibacillus sp. 15R. The sequence continues at coordinate 983,375 of NZ_CP017761.1, read as the reverse complement.
GCTGGCTCCCAAAAGGGTTACCCTACCGACTTCGGGTGTTACAGACTCTCGTGGTGTGACGGGCGGTGTGTACAAGACCCGGGAACGTATTCACCGCGGCGTTCTGATCCGCGATTACTAGCGATTCCAGCTTCATGCAGGCGAGTTGCAGCCTGCAATCCGAACTGAGAATGGCTTTAGGAGATTAGCTAAACCTCGCGGTCTCGCAACTCGTTGTACCATCCATTGTAGCACGTGTGTAGCCCAGGTCATAAGGGGCATGATGATTTGACGTCATCCCCGCCTTCCTCCGGTTTATCACCGGCAGTCTCGCTAGAGTGCCCAACTGAATGCTGGCAACTAACAATAGGGGTTGCGCTCGTTACGGGACTTAACCCAACATCTCACGACACGAGCTGACGACAACCATGCACCACCTGTCACTCTGTCCCCGAAGGGAAAGCTCTATCTCTAGAGTGTTCAGAGGATGTCAAGACCTGGTAAGGTTCTTCGCGTTGCTTCGAATTAAACCACATGCTCCACCGCTTGTGCGGGTCCCCGTCAATTCCTTTGAGTTTCAGCCTTGCGGCCGTACTCCCCAGGCGGAGTGCTTAATGCGTTAGCTCCAGCACTGAAGGGCGGAAACCCTCCAACACTTAGCACTCATCGTTTACGGCGTGGACTACCAGGGTATCTAATCCTGTTCGCTCCCCACGCTTTCGAGCCTCAGCGTCAATTACAGACCAGAAAGTCGCCTTCGCCACTGGTGTTCCTCCATATATCTACGCATTTCACCGCTACACATGGAATTCCACTTTCCTCTTCTGCATTCAAGTCTTCCAGTTTCCAATGACCCTCCACGGTTGAGCCGTGGGCTTTCACATCAGACTTAAAAGACCGCCTGCGCTCGCTTTACGCCCAATAAATCCGGACAACGCTTGTCACCTACGTATTACCGCGGCTGCTGGCACGTAGTTAGCCGTGACTTTCTGGTTAGATACCGTCAAGGCCGGGGCAGTTACTACCCGACTTGTTCTTCTCTAACAACAGAGCTTTACGATCCGAAGACCTTCTTCACTCACGCGGTATTGCTCCATCAGGTTTGCACCCATTGTGGAAGATTCCCTACTGCTGCCTCCCGTAGGAGTCTGGGCCGTGTCTCAGTCCCAGTGTGGCCGATCACCCTCTCAGGTCGGCTACGTATCACAGCCTTGGTGAGCCATTACCTCACCAACTAGCTAATACGCCGCGGGTCCATCCATAAGCGGCAGCCGAAGCCACCTTTCATCTGAGAGACAGGTGTCTCAAAGACCTATGCGGTATTAGCATCCGTTTCCGAATGTTATCCCCCTCTTATGGGCAGGTTACCCACGTGTTACTCACCCGTTCGCCACTAATCCATTCTCTGCAAGCAGAGAATTTCATCGTTCGACTTGCATGTATTAGGCATACCGCCAGCGTTCGTCCTGAGCCAGGATCAAACTCTCGTTTTAAGTTTGAAAAGCTCATTGTATTAATTGTGGATGAACCTTGTTCATCCGATAGTTGTCTTGATCCAATAAAGAATCGAAGACCCCTGCACATTTGGTTGTTTTTACTTTGTTCAGTTTTCAAAGATCAATCGTTTAAGTCTTCATGTTAAGCGATTCTTGCGAAGTTCAACTCAACTTGTCGACTCATATTATATTACATTATGTTGTCTATAATGTCAACAACTTTTTTAAATGTTTTTCTAACTAATTTCCGAAAGGCTTATTTGACTAAATGTTTCATTTGCGTTTCGTTTATCAGCAACGAGTAATACTTTACCAGTTATTCCAGGATACGTCAACATTTTTTCACTTATATTTTTAATCTTTTTTTGAAGAAATTAAAAAAGCTGTTATACCAGCTTTTTTAATTTCTAGTCTCTTTATTCCTCTTTCATAAAAGAAAAATCAAATTCTTCTTTTTTTGTAATCAGTAATAAACCGTCTCCAAGAGGCAGCAATGTTGTCTCTAAAGCCGGATGGACCAAAACAATGTCTAAAAAAGCATTTAATTTTTTATGAATTTTTCTTCTGCGCCTTGGGATATCTTTGTCTTCTTCCAAAATCGTTCCTCCCTGGAGTACATCATCTACCGCGAGTATACCGTTTTGTTTCAATACTCGCATGCAATTAGGGAAAAAATCATAATATTTCGCTTTAGCACTATCCATAAAAATGAAATCATATTTATGACTTGCTAATTTTTCTAACCATTCATCCGCTTGTCCTTCTAATAATGTAACTTTATCTTCTATTTGTAATGCTTTGAAATTTTCTTTAGCTTTTTCCATCATTGTTGGATTACGCTCGATCGTAGTGATCTTACCTTCTCCATCCATATACTGTGCCATCAACCCAGCCGAAAAACCAATCGCTGTTCCTACTTCTAGAATTTCTTTAGGTTTGATCTGACCAAAAAGCCATATAAAAAAAGTTACTGTTTCATGTGGTATAATTGGTACTCGCTTGTCATTTGCTTCTTTTTCAATTTCGCCTAATTTTCCATCTAATTGCTTTTGAGCTGTTCTTAAGAATGTTCTAACTTCATCCATAACTACTGGGCGATCCATCATTTCATTTAATTTATGCAATTTAAAAACCTCTACTTTCATATTAAGAATTCCCTTTATATTTTACATGTATTCTTGTATTTCTCCAAGCAATTATCTGGTATAATAAATATGTGAGAATACGTATAAAAAAATGAGAAGGAGCAAATAAATAATGCTGATCAAACAATTAACGGTCCCAAAAAGCGCTGTAAATACAATATCTGAAAAAGCTACTTTGCAAGAATCAATTGAACTATTAGAGGAAACAGGATTTAGATGTGTACCTGTATTAGACGAAAGCGGAAAAATCTTTCGTGGTAACATCTATAAAATGCATATTTATCGTCACAAAGCAAATGGCGGAGATATGAATCTCCCCGTTACCCATCTTTTAAAAAATGCTACTAAATATATTCATATGAATTCTTCATTTTTTAAAATCTTTTTTATGATTAAGGATTTACCTTATATTACAGTCCTTGATGAAAATAATCATTTTTATGGAATTTTGACTCACAGCTCGATTATCGATTTGCTCCAGCAATCTTGGAGTATCGATCAAGGAAGTTACGTATTAACAATTGCTTCTCCTGGACAAAAAGGAGATCTTACCGCAATTACCAAGATCATTAACCGTTACTGCTCCATAATGAGTTGTATCACTTTAGATGTTAAGCGTGAAAACATGGTTCGACGCACGATCATGACTTTAGAACCCAATATTTCTGAAAAGACATTAGAAGAGATCTCGAATCATCTAGAACGCAAAGGATTCAAAGTTGTCGGTACAGAAAATCTCCATAATGATTAATCTATGAGCCATACCAAAAAGGCAGCCTTCCTTACAATAATGTAAAGGAAGACTGCCTTTTTTCACGCCAATTTTCGAATATTATTTTTCCATTTGTGCATTAAAATCTATTTTACTGTTCAAGAATAACATAACTGGAATTCCAATAGCCATTGTAATAAACTGACTAATAAACAGCGTTAAGTAAGTTATCCAAAAGGCTTCTTCTGTTGCTCCTGAGATAATCAGTAGAAAAGCAATTATGAAACTAAACACAGAGAAGATTACTGTATTGACAATCATTTTCTTTTTGATTGAAGTCATCTTTCTAGTTAGAAGCATATATACAATCAGAGAAACAACTGTATGTCCGCCACCTAATATCCAGTCAATTATCCCGAAAGGAGATAACAAAACGTTTGCTAAAATAACACCGACACCCAAACCATACGCATATTTTTTATTAAACACGACTAAATGGTTCAGCATTTCAGATAATCGAAGCTGGATTGCTCCAAATCCTAACGGAGCAATAGCAAATGTAATCACGATATATAATGATCCGATAATTGCATTTAGTACCCATTGTTTTACTTTCAATTCATTTCCTCCTAGTTTTTGATAACGTGGGTTGGCGCTTTCGAACCACGGTTGATGCACAACGAAAATAGTGTATCACGTTTTGAATAGAAGTTGCAATATCATTTTATAGAAATTTATACGAGCACCTTGTAGTCCTTTATAAATAAAAAAGGACAGAATCCTAAAAAACGGACTCCATCCTTTTCACTAAGTAAATTGGATAAACTATTAGATATGTTTGTATTTATTAGATAACCCCACACTGATCGAGAGCGCTTCATCTATTGCATCCATAGTTTCTACGTGTAAATGTGTAACTTTATCGCGTAGTCGCTGCTTATCTATTGTTCGTATTTGTTCCAAAAGCACAACAGAATTTTTCTCAAGACCCTGATCCGCTCCTACCTCTACATGTGTAGGCATTTTACCCTTTTGAATCTTCGTTGTAATCGCTGCAACGATAACAGTCGGACTATACTTATTACCGACGTTGTTCTGAATAATCAAGACAGGCCTCATTCCGCCTTGCTCAGACCCAACAACCGGTGATAGATCCGCATAAAATATATCTCCCCGCTTAACCATAGGCTTTTTCTCCTCGAAGGCGCCTTGTGGAATATGGTTCGTTTCGTCCGAATTCTCAATAATACTTCTAATTTCGCACGTTACTTCCCTTAGATATAAGAATGGGCTTCACTATCACAAGAATCAAATTCAGAGCATATCTCCAAATTGATGTTCGCCATTTCTACATACCCTTTCCGCATGACATCCATTTTATTCATACTTTCTTTTAAGCAATACTTTACCATTTCAGACATTAGCTGAGTTTCTTCCATGTTTGTTTCAACACAAAATTCCACTAAATCTTCATAAACTGATTGATCTAATTCAATAATCATTTTCTTGTTGCGCTGTTCATCCATGACCGTGCCCTCCAAAAGATTATCGCTTATCTACAAACTTCCAAGATTAACCTAGTCACTACATAGTGATCAAGCAAATACTTGGGTTACGTTAAGTATGTTGGATTCATCTAGAATCGAATCGTGCAAAGTTTTATCTTATAGGTAAGTTTATCATGAAAGAACTTTTATTAAAACCGGTCTTGCAAGTAGATTTGTGACGAAATTATGACCAAATATATAAGAAACAAAGGCAAATCTGTTATTAATTTTCTAATATAACTTGAGCTGCAGCTATTGAATCAGTATGTGTAATAGAAATCCAGGCATTTCCTTCAAATGGTGATTTTTTTATTTCAGGTTTCCCTGATTGACTGTTTAAAACCTCAATATCATGAAAGCCTACTTTACCTATTCCAGTTCCCAGCGCTTTTGAAAAAGCTTCTTTTGCTGAAAAACGGCCAGCCAAGAATTCAACTCTACGTTTCCCCGTTAGTCTTTGATAAATAAATAATTCATTTTCAGTCAGAACACGTTCTGGAAATCCTTTTCTTCTTTCACAAGCTACTTTGATTCTTCCAATATCTATAATATCTAATCCTATTCCTACAATCATAGAATTCCCTCTTTTTGCTTCAATGGTTGTACAATGCTTTTACATTGTTTCATTACTTAAAATCAATGTTACCAGAATCCTTCTAAAAAGTCATATATAAGATTGCGCTGTTACTCACTTGTAATTTATGTACACTATCTGAACTGATAGTTCTTACATTTTCATTCTCAAATTAAGCTTTCCTTCTAAAATGCTTATTATACATTATTAAAAAAAGGCGCCCACTATTAATGGACCCCTCTTAAATTAACAACTATTTGTTATCTTTTTTACGGTAATTGTCACGACGTCCTTTGCTGTCGCCACGTCTGTTACTTGTGCGTTTATTGTTACTGCTGCCGCTGCGGTTATTGTTTCTGCGGTTTCCACCTCTACCACTGCCGCCTTTACGTTTACGGTCTTTAGATGGTAATGGTCTTTGAGGAGTGATCGTTACAGGTACTTCTGTCGGATCTTTAACCATAGATTTCACCAATGCTGCTGCGATATCTTCTGAAGAATATGCACTTAATAGCTTTTCAGCTGCAGTATGATATTTGTCTAGTCCGTTCTCAGTAATTGTTTTTCTGATATCGTCCATTGCAGACTCTAACTGACTTTCTAGTGCTTCGTCATTTGTAGGTGGACGAAGTGAGCTTATTTCTTGTTTAGTAAGGTTTTCGATCGTACGCAAATACCCCATCTCTTGAGGTGTTACAAACGTTACGGATACACCTTTTTCACCAGCACGACCTGTACGCCCGATACGGTGAACATAACTTTCTGGATCTTGGGGAATATCATAGTTGTACACATGTGTTAAACCTGTAACGTCTAACCCACGAGCAGCTACATCTGTCGCTACAAGAATATCCATTTTTCCTTTTTTAAAGTCATTCAAGACGCTCATACGTTTACTTTGTGAAAGATCTCCATGGATACCTTCAGCTTGGTAGCCGCGCATTTCAAGTCCTTTAGCTAATTCATCCACACGACGTTTGGTTCTACCAAAAATAATCGCAGAAGTAGGATTTTGTACATCTATTAAACGAGTTAATACATCAAATTTTTCATTATCACGCGCTTTAGTATAAAACTGTTCTATTGTAGCTGCTGATAAAGTTTTTGTTTTGATCTTAACTGTTTCAGGAGATTTCATAAAGCGTTCAGCAATACGCTTGATTGGTGTCGGCATTGTTGCAGAGAATAGTAAAGTTTGGCGTTCACTCGGTACTTCACTGATGATGGATTCAATGTCTTCAATGAATCCCATGTTCAACATTTCATCCGCTTCATCTAAAACTAATGTTTCAACCTGATCTAATTTCAAAGTTTTACGTCTAATGTGGTCTAACAAACGTCCTGGAGTACCCACAACAATTTGTGCGCCACCTTTAATTTGTTTGATTTGTCTTCTAATATCCGCTCCACCATATACACAAGTTACGCGTACACGTTTATCTTTAGATAAACGGAAAAGCTCTTCTTGTGTTTGAATAGCTAACTCACGTGTTGGTGCGATAACTAATCCTTGGACGTTGCGGTTGTTTTGGTCGATTTTTTGTAACATCGGCAAACCAAATGCAGCAGTTTTACCTGTACCTGTTTGTGCTTGGCCAATGACATCTTTACCTTCTAATGCTAAAGGTATAGTTTGTTCCTGAATTGGCGTTGTTTCTTCAAAGCCCATTCGCTCTACTGATTTTAGTATTTCTGGTGCAATATTCAATTCATTAAATTTCAAAAAAAAATTCCTCCTATTATTTTCCTTGGCTTCTATTTGTCTTGGAGCCAAGGAGTAATGCGCTTTGAGTGAGTTTATTTTCAACTCAATAAGTAGGCACTACTTAAAAGAAACTTATCACCTCAGCATCTATTGAGGGTAGTTCGTCGTCTCTTTTTCATATAAAGACCCTACTGTTCGTATCCGAAACACGCGATGCGACACACCAGGGTTTTAAATTCTTCTTGACTCATATTTTATTCTCTGTGTTCTATCTTTGATTATTTAATCAAAAACAAATTAAACAATATCGAACCATTGTTCAACAGACATCATAGCATGCATACTTTTTATTTTCAACTTATTCTAAACATATTGAGAATGAATACGTTTTACATTAGGGTTTTCTTCTTTAATTTTTCAACAACCTCTAAAATGTTTGTTCCCAGACTAGATTTCAGCAAAACAATATCTTCACTCTGGATAGTTTTCCTAAGATAATCAACCATGGGTTTTTTATCCCCTGAAAAATGCCTGATTTTTTCAAGATTGAAGGAACCTTTCACTTCATTATAAACAGTTCTCATTTTTTCTCCATAAAGTATTAAATAATCAATAGAAGCAGCATCGATAGAAGCAGCTACATCACGATGTAGTTCCTCACTTAGTTCTCCCAATTCTAAGATATCTCCTAAAACTACTATTTTTTTACCGTTTGTTTCGATCGTAGCAAAGTAATTTAGAACAGCTTTCATCGAAGAAGGACTTGCATTGTAAGCATCATTTAAAAGTTGAGATCCATTAAAGCCTTCGATCCATTCAAGACGATTTTTTGTTAATTGAAATTGTTCTAACTTTTCAGCACTTGCTTTAATAGAAATTCCAAATTCTATTCCAACTAATATTGCTGCTAAAGCATTTTGAACATTATACTCTCCTGGTGTCGGAAGCGTAATTTTTAATTCTGGAGCAAGGTTAACTGAAAACTCGGTTGAACGACTCTTCACTTCAATCTTTGTAGCATACAAATTTTCCTTATCCGTTCTACCAAAAGTTCGAACTCTTTCTTCTGGTAATATAGCTGTCCGTTCTGCAAGTAAAGGTTCTTCTCCAGGATAAATCAACACTCCATCAGATTTCAGCCCATCTACTATTTCCATTTTGGCATCTGCAATTCCATCTCGTGAACCAAAGAATTCGATGTGTGATTCCCCAATCATGGTTATTACTGCTACATCTGGCTCAGCTAAAGTAGATAGAACATGAATTTCATCCGCCTGGCTCATGCCCATTTCTAAAATAATCGCTTCAGTCTCTCTCGGCATTCCTAGTATCGTGTAGGGTAATCCAATGTGGTTATTAAAATTGCCTACTGTTTTGTGGGTCTTATACTTAGCTGAAAGTACTGCTTCAGTCATGTCTTTTGTAGTAGTTTTACCGTTGCTACCAGTTATTCCAACTACTTTTGGGTTCACCTTTTTTAGATACCATTTTGCGAATTGCTGCAAAGCTTGTAAGGTATCTTTTACTTGAATAATCGGAAAATCTTTTGGTGCTTTTTCAACAGGTTCACTCCAAAATGCTGCGCTAGCACCATTTCCAATTGCACTATCAATATATTCGTGACCATTACGTTCAGCTATCAACGGTACAAACAAGCTTCCTTCTGATAAATTTCTAGAATCAAAAGAAATATCTGCAATGTTGATTAAATGGTTCTCAGTATGATAGATTACTCCATCTGTGGCTTCCGCTATTTCATTTAGTGTCCATTTTGTCATTTTACTCTCTCCAATAACCCTGATAACTATCTATCCTTTAAAGATTGATTTTGTCTAGCTTTAAATCTACGTAATCCTAACTGTATCATTTCTTCGATTAGATCTCCGTATGCTAATCCTGTTTTTTCCCATAATCTAGGATACATACTATAATTTGTAAAGCCTGGGAAAGTATTTACTTCATTAATATAAATCTCTTCATCTGCCGTCAAGAAGAAGTCCACACGTGTCAGACCATTTCCATCAATTGCCATAAAAGCTCTTGCAGCATATTCTCTCAAAGTTTTAGTTATTTCTTCTGATAGTTTTGCTGGAATTTGGGGCACAACTTCGTTTGATATATATTTAGACTCATAATCATAAAACTGCTGTTTCTTAACTAGTTCCCCAGGAACTGATGTATTGATATCTTCATTTCCAAGTACGGCTACTTCTATTTCGCGAGCTTGCACGCCTTGCTCAATCAATACACGACGATCATACTCAAACGCTTTTACAACAGCCTCCACCAGTTCCTCACGATTTTTCGCTTCTGAAATCCCTACACTTGAACCCATATTAGAAGGCTTTACAAACATAGGATAAGACAAGATACTTTCGGCTTCATTTATAACCATCTCTTGATTAGCGGTCCAGTCTGTACCTTTTACTTGATAGTAAGGAACGATTGGCAAGCCAGCTTCTTTGAATAAAACTTTGCTGATAATTTTATCCATTCCAGTAGCACTAGCTAAAACACCGGCACCTACATAAGGTATTTCAAGTACTTCTAGCAATCCTTGAACTGTGCCATCTTCGCCATTGGGACCATGCAACACTGGGAAAACAATCGTATTTTCTTTTGGAATATCAGAAAAATGAATGTCCTCTCCTATTTCATCTAAAATCAAATCTTGAGAAGAATTGATTTGGCTAGGATCTGTAATCTCTGTGCCTTTTAGCCACTTACCTTCTCGCGAAATATAAACAGGTGTTACAGCATAATAATTATAATAGATTTCTTTTAGTATTGAATAAGCAGATAAAATCGAAACATCATGTTCTGCACTTTTTCCTCCATAAACTAGAAAGATATTCATTTTATTTTCTCCTTTATATTTCCTTTGTTCTAGTATGATTTCCACATAATTCTGGTAAGGTATTCTATCGATTATTTTAGCAACAAAACCAAGCTTAAACAACTAAAACTATAAACAGGCTATATAAATCTTTTAGATTTAAGTAAAAAAAAAGCTCTGGATATCCAGAGCTTTTCTTATGGGTATGATTATTCATTTTCTCCCAAATTGTATTTCTTGTTGAAACGGTCGATACGTCCATCTGCTTGTGCAAATTTTTGACGACCTGTATAGAATGGATGAGAATCAGAAGAAATTTCCATACGAATTAATGGATATTCGTTTCCATCTTCCCATTCAACTGTTTCATTAGATGATTTAGTTGAACCTGACAAGAATTTGAATCCTGTAGTAGTGTCCATAAATACGACTTGATGATATTTTGGGTGGATTTCTTGTTTCATATTCTTTTCACTCCTTATGCCATAAAATCTATACGATTTCATAGTTATCTTTTATCATAAACGTTAGTTTTACGATTTCTGTCCCGACAAAAGCAGATAAACTACGCTGCTTTTTAAGTTATATGCAACACTAAATATAATAGCATGATTAAAAAGTGCTTGCAATGGTTTTCTACATCCTTTGGCATATTTTCTTTTCTTGTTATAAATGAATATGCTTTTTTAGACATGAATTTACTTTTGTTTTAATATTTTTTGTACAAATTGCTCATTTTTCTTATGTCTTCGCAATGTTTTGATAAACTGATCCGTATATTCTAAAGAATCATTTCTCATACCTCTGCGTAATTTATAAACAGCGTCATACTGCTCTTTTGTTAAAAGCATTTCTTCCTTACGCGTACTGGAACGTCTGATATCGATTGCCGGAAAAATTCTACGTTCAGCAAGATCTCGTGAAAGATGAAGTTCCATATTTCCAGTTCCTTTAAATTCTTCGTAGATTACATCATCCATCCGACTGCCAGTATCCACTAATGCTGTAGCAACAATGGTTAAACTGCCACCTTCTTCTACATTTCGTGCAGATCCAAAGAATCGTTTAGGACGGTATAAAGCCGCTGGATCGATTCCTCCACTCAGCGTACGACCGCTTGGCTGTTCTACTAAGTTATATGCTCTAGCTAATCTTGTAATGCTATCCATCAAGATTACTACATCTCGTTTATCTTCAACCAGGCGTCTGGCACGCTCCAATACTAGTTCACTGACTTTAACATGATTTTGTGGCTGCTGATCAAAAGTTGAATGGACGACTTCTCCATCAATACTTCTTTCAAGATCCGTCACTTCTTCTGGACGCTCATCAATAAGTAAAACAATGAGTTCAACATCAGGGTGGTTTTGTTTGATTCCATTCGCAATCTCTTTTAGAATTGTTGTCTTACCAACTTTGGGAGGAGCTACGATCAGCCCCCGCTGGCCGAATCCTATTGGCGCAATCAAATCGAGTATACGGGCGGAAAGTTCATTTGGGGAAGCTTCAAGTTGAATTCGTCTATCAGGATATAATGGCGTCAAAGCTGGAAAATGTGGTCTTTCACGTGCTTCTTCTGGATCTTTTCCATTTACTTGACGAACATTCATTAATCCATAATAGCGCTCACCTGATTTAGGCGGTCTAGCCGTACCTGTTATTTTATCGCCATTTCTTAGACCAAAACGTGTCATTTGAGAAGCTGATATATAAATATCTTCATTACTATGAGAATAATTTATTGGACGTAAAAATCCAAAGTCCTGATTATAAATTTTATCTAACACACCTGACACTTGGAAATATCCTTGTTTTTCCTCTTGAACTCGAAGAACAGCCAAAGATAATTCCTTTTTATTCATCTGGCTGTAGTATGGAATTTTAAGATTCTTAGCAAGTTCATAAATTTCCTTTAATGTCTTTTTCTGCAAATCGTCAAACGTTAAAAAATTGGCCACTGTTGTTTCCCCTATTCATTATTCCTTATTTTCTTTACTCTGTTATTTCTATATCTTCCATTTGAATATCTGCTCCAAGTGCTGTCATTTTTTCTACTATGTGAGAATATCCTCTTAGAATATTTTCAACTCCAGTTATTTCAGTTTCACCCTTAGCAATCAAGCCGGCAATCATCAGACATGCTCCCGCCCTTAAATCACTAGCCACTACTTCAGCACCATCCAATTTATGATTTCCTTCAATTAGAATGGTATCACTCGTAATACGTGCATTTGCACCCATTCGATTTAATTCCGGAATATGTTTAACTCTTTTAGGATAAATAGTATCCACAATCATTGATTCGCCTTCTGCCATCATTAAAAGTGGTGTAAAAGGTTGTTGCAGATCTGTTGCGAATCCCGGATAAGGAAGTGTTTTGATAGAGATTCCTTTTAACTTTTGCGTTGGTTTAGTTATACGCACAGAATCTTCTCCAATTTCCATCGGCACCCCCATTTCCTCCATTTTCGCAATTAATCCTTCCATATGTTCTACAATTACATTCTTAACTAATACATTTTCACCTGCTGCAGCAGCCATAATCAGATAGGTTCCGGCTTCAATACGATCTGGAATTACAGTATGACGGCATCCATGCATCTTTTCTACGCCATCGATCCGAATGATATCTGTACCAGCGCCTCGGATTTTAGCCCCCATATTATTCAAGAGTGTTGCAATATCAATAATCTCTGGTTCACGTGCGGCATTCTCTATAAACGTTCTACCTTTTGCTTTAACAGCGGCAAGCATGACATTAATTGTTGCTCCAATAGAGACTACATCAAAATAGATTCTTGAAGCAATTAATCCCTCTTCCTGTGTTTTTAAATACATTGCGCCCATTTCATTCTCAACAGAAGCGCCTAACGCTCGGAACCCTTTCAAATGCTGATCAATTGGTCTCGGACCCAGGAAACATCCTCCAGGTAAGCCGACAACTCCTTGTCCAAATTTTGTCAATAAGGCACCCATAAAATAGTACGAAGCACGTAGACTTTTAATTTTTCCGTTTGGCATGGGAATTGAAACCATTTCTGAAGGATCGATTACTAATGTAGATCCATCAAATTCTGTTTTAACTCGCATTTCATTGAGAATTTCAATAAGAGAATGAACATCTTGTATATCTGGAACGCCTTCTAATGTAACAGGAGAATCTGCTAATATAGCTGCTGGTATTAATGCAACTGCACTATTTTTAGCTCCTGAAATAGTCACTTCACCCATTAATGGTTTTCCACCATTGATTATTATTTTCTTCATAATTGCTTCTATAAGCCTCTCTTTTAAGAAAATTATTTATCTTAGTCTGAATTATTTTACTCTTTGGAGTTAAGCTGTACGAATCAAAACACCTTCAAGTCGGCGACAAACGATGCCGGCTGTAAATGCTTTGACCATATCGATCGGTAAAAACGTTGTAATGTTTGTTAAGATGATTGTCTGCCAGGTTATAGGGGTCTGGAGATAAATATTCATAATGACATATTGATAACTAATCCCGATTGCATATAACAATAAAATCCCGATCATCATTGTACTGATCATTTCCATACTTGATGATTTCTTTCTGTGTAGTCTTCCTACAACTAAACTAACAAGTACTGCACCAATGATGTATCCAAAAGCTGGAGACAATATGCTTTGAAACCCACCTGATCCACCTGCAAACACAGGAAATCCAATTAGCCCCAGAAACATGTAAAGTAAAATTGTTAAAGCTCCTTTAAATTTCCCCATTAAAGCAGGGATCAATAAGAAAAAGAAAACTTGTAGAGTAATGGGTACAGGTCCTACGGGAATGACAAAAACAGATGCAACAGAAAGCATGGAAGTTAACACAGCAATTTGTACGAGGTCTTTGGTTGATAATTTTTTCAAAGGAATCTCCTTTGCTTTTCATAGTTTTAAACACAAATAAGTATAAACAATAAGCCTTTATAATACAATACAAAAAGCAAGAATGATATATTCCTGCAATCAGTTTTTGTTCCTATGTAAAACGACGCCTGAAAATATCAGGCGTCGTTTTATTATTGATTCTATTAAGCAGAATTAAGCTTGGTTAGAAGAACCGAATTCTTGCATTTTAGCTTTAGTTGTTGCAGTAATATTTTCTTTACCCGGTCCGATTACTTTACGAGGATCATATACTTTGTCATCATTAGCAAGAACTTCACGAGTACGTTTAGTCCATACTTGTTGTAATTCAGTGTTAACGTTGATTTTAGTATGACCAAATTCAATTGCTTTTTTAATTTGGTGAGTTGGGATACCAGATCCACCGTGTAATACTAAAGGAGCTCCAGTTAATTCAGAGATTTCTTTCATTTCGTCGAATCCAAGTTTTGGTTCTCCATCATAGTCTCCGTGAACTGATCCTAAAGCAGCTGCTAAAGCATCAATTTTAGCTTCAGTTACCATACGTTTACATTCTTCAGGATCTGCGTACATTACGCCACCAGTAATTCCATCTTCAGTTCCGCCTACAGATCCAACTTCCGCTTCAACAGAAACACCTTTTGAGTGTGCATATTCAACAACTTTTCTAGTTGCTTCAATATTTTCGTCAATTGGGAATTTAGAGTTGTCGATCATTACTGAAGAGAATCCTGCATCGATTGCTGCAGTACATGTTTCAAGTGAAGATCCGTGATCCAAGTGTACCGCTACAGGTACAGTAATGTCCATTTCTTCCATTAAAGCATCTACCATAGCTGTTACAACTGAGAACCCACCCATGTATTTAGCTGCCCCTTCTGAAACTCCTAAAATTACTGGAGATTTTTCTTCTTGAGCTGCTGTTAGAATAGCTTGAGTCCATTCTAAGTTATTAATGTTGAATTGTCCTACAGCATATTTTCCTTGTAAGGCTTTGTTCAACATTTCTGTCATACTTACTAAACGAGTCATGCAATATTTCCTCCTTAAATTTTTCGCACTTTTAAACCGAGGGTTTACTATCGGTTTCCACTATATTATATACAAAATTCACAAATAAAACTAGTCAAATCTAGAGAAAATGGATTGAAATCGGTTTTACGGTTTCAATCCATTATTTTTTTTAATTTAATTAGACTTTCTTCCATTTTCTCATAATAATACCATTTATTTATTAAGGTGATTTTGTAAGGATTTCGCAACAAATGCAGCAAAAAGTGGTTGTGGGCGATCGGGTCTAGAAATAAATTCTGGATGGAACTGACAACCTACGAAAAATGGATGATCAGTAATCTCAACAATCTCTACTAACCGGTTATCTGGAGATACCCCTGAGAAGACAAGACCGTTAGATTCAAGAATTTCTCTATATTCATTGTTAAATTCATAACGATGTCTGTGACGTTCTTGAACCACTTCCTGGTTTCCGTAAGCTTCAGCTGTTACTGTGTTTTTTTCTAGCTTACATGGATAAAGTCCTAACCTTAGTGTCCCGCCCATCTCTACAACATCTTTTTGATCTGGCATCAAGTCAATAATGTTGTGTTCAATATCTGGATCAACTTCCGCAGATCCTGCGCCTTCGATTTTCGCAACATTTCGAGCATATTCTATTGTAGCTAGCTGCATACCTAAACAAATTCCAAAATAAGGCACTTTATTTTCTCTAGCATATTGAATTGCTAATAATTTTCCTTCAAGTCCTCTAGAACCAAATCCTCCAGGTACCAAAATACCATCAACATCTTGAAGTTTACTCATCAATTCAGAAGGAGCTAATTTTTCTGCATTAATCCATTTGATTTCAATATCGGAATCTACTGCGTAGCCAGCATGTTTCAATGCTTCCACAACTGACAAATAAGCATCTGGAAGTTCAACGTATTTTCCTACGATAGCGATTTTAGTTGAGTATTTTAAGTTTTGAACTTTTTCTTCTAATTTTTTCCACTCTGTCATATCTGCTTCTGGAACATCCAGCTTCAAATGATCTACTACAATCTGATCCATATGCTGTTTTTGTAGATTCAAAGGAATAGTGTATAACGTTTCTACATCTAATGATTCTATGACCGCTTTAGGATCAACGTCGGTAAATAAAGCTAATTTATCTTTTGTATATTGATCTAATGGGTATTCAGTTCTAACAATCAGTAAATTAGGCTGAATTCCTAAACTACGCAGTTCTTTAACACTATGTTGAGTAGGTTTAGTCTTCATTTCCCCAGCTGCTTTCAGATAAGGAATCAGTGTTGTATGGATATACATTACATTATCAGAACCTACTTCACTCTTCATCTGACGAAGAGCTTCAAGAAACGGGAGAGATTCGATATCTCCAACTGTACCACCAACTTCAGTGATGATAACATCTGAATCTGTAGTCTGGGCTGCACGCATGATTTTCTGTTTGATTTCATTTGTGATGTGTGGAATAACTTGGACAGTTGCACCTAGATAATCTCCACGTCTTTCTTTATTCAAGACTTCTGAATAAACTTTTCCTGTCGTTACATTAGAATACTGGTTTAGATTAATATCGATAAAACGCTCATAATGACCTAGATCTAGGTCTGTTTCTGCACCATCATCAGTTACAAACACCTCTCCGTGCTGATAAGGACTCATTGTTCCAGGATCCACGTTGATATAAGGATCGAATTTCTGAATCGTTACTTTCAAACCTCTGTTTTTCAATAAACGTCCAAGTGATGCTGCTGCAATTCCTTTACCGATTGAAGAAACTACGCCACCTGTTACAAAAATATATTTTGTCATTAAAAATCCTCCTGTTATAGCATTATAGAAAGCTGAACGCACCGGCCAGCCCCGAAAAGAAAAATAAAATCTCATAGGAAACGTCGGCTTCCCTAGCGCTCGTCGACACGACGCAAAACAAAGCGGTAAAGTTGTCTCCCTTTGGTCGAACGACTCTGTCACCTACATTGTTTTGAACAGCCATATCAATGCATTCCTCGCAATTGCTCTAGCCGTTTGAACGTAGTGATTTACGGGTAGTACGAAGCAAATACATCGAGCGCGTAAGCCGTTATCTTTCTCTCGAGGGGGTGGCACGTGAAGCTAGATATTTTATTAATAGGTAGGTTGGGAAAAATAGAAAACTCCCTATTCTTTAGTAGAATAGGGAGCTTGATATATATGTGTTCCGCTCTGCCCTATAAAGTTGGTCCAACTGAACTTTTCTTAAAAAGTTTATAGCCCAACCTCTTAGGGTGCCCAATAAATATAATATAGACTTCCTTGTTGTTCGTCAAGGTTTATTTTCTTGAATTCACATCCATTCAATGTGAATCCAATTGCATTATTGAGTGTTTACTCGTCTTCTTCCTCATCATCACCTAGAACATCATCGTCATCGACTACTGTGAGTCCTACGATATTCTCATCTTCTTCGTCTTCTTCGTCTTCATCGCCTAGGTCTTCCAAATCTTCTTTGTATTCTCCAAGGTCTTCTTCATCTTCATCATCTACCATCACGCCGTGCTCATCAACAGCTACACGTTCTCCGTAGTCGACTCCGTCTTCCTCTTCTTCGTCATCTAATTCTTCGACATCCACATCATCAAATCCTTGACGATCTTTACGGCGAGGTTTTTCATCTTCTTCATCATTGTCATGCGTGATTTCTTCATCAATCGAATCAATTGGATACCACCCACGCAGTCCCCAACGATTAGACCCCAAAGAAATAAAGCGTCCGTCAATATTTAAGTCAGTGTAAAATTGGATCATTTCAGTTTCTAATTCATTATCACTTAACTCTAGATATTCAGCTACTTGTACTAATAAATCATTATAGTTTGTTACTTCTCCAGTTTGTTCTAATATAGCATGTGCTACATCTACCATCGCTAATTCTTTTTTTGATTGTCCATCGAATTGTTTGAGTTCCAAAACCCACACGACCTTTCTGATCTATACTCCTATTCAATCATACCACTTATTCATTCATGACGACCGAAAATTATTACCTGAATTTGGTCCAAGTAATTTTATGGCATCTAATTTATACTACCTTATCACGTTGTAAAACGCAATCTAATTTGATAAGAACCTAAAACTTCTCCATTAAAATGTAGTTTATAATTAACAGCGATTCTTCCAGCAAACGGGCGATCATAGTAGCTAATCTTAAGATTCTGCGTTTCAATATGAATCGGCATAATCCCCATAGGTGTTTTATATTGTGTTTCTGTTATTTGATCACTACTGAATGTTAACCGTGTTTTATTTTCTCCTCTACGGATCAAGTTAACTACTCCGTCGGGATTAATTTTTACTGTAACAGGTACTGCGGGCTCATTTGGGTAATTTTCTTCATATCTAATATAATAGCTATTGTTCATATAAATGACACGCCCTTGTTCTTCAAAGACATGATGATGAGTTTCTTCATTTTGAACATAAGAAGTTTCCATAATAACTTCTGCCGGCATACCATTCGTTAATTTTTTTGAAGGCACAGATGAATCTCCTTTCAATATTTCTGATTTCATATGCAATTAAACCATTCATTTTATACGTTTTAGTTTATCATAAAATTACTAGAACGTCTCTTACTTCCTTTTCTTTATTGTAATGTAGGCAAAAAAATGATTCTTTGTTATACTGAACATATAGAAAACAAAGATTATTGAAAGAAGATTTGACATGACTTTACTAAACGAAATTCCTATTCCTACTCAAGGACCTTTTTTACTATATGATTCAAATTCAGCGCCCTTTTCATTGACATCATTATCGCCTTTTGCACTGACAGATGCTTTCATTGAATATTCTGTCACTGTAAAACAACCAATTCTTCACTTTTGGTCCACAGATCCACTAGTCCTGTTAGGCATGATGGATACAAAATTACCATTTTTCGAACCCGCTTTATCTGTTCTAAGCGATGCTCAGTATGATTATATTGTTAGAAATTCTGGCGGATTAGCTGTGGTAAGTGATCCTGGGGTCCTCAACCTATCTCTCATTTTTCCTGAAGAAGAGCACCGTATATCTATTGACGAAGGATACCGTCGGATGCATTACTTGATTGAGCAAACTTTCAAAGACTACGGAAAAACAATTAATGCTATTGAGATAGCTGATTCTTATTGTCCGGGTGAATATGATTTGAGTGTTGATGGTAGAAAGATAGCCGGAATCGCTCAACGACGCATCAAAGGCGGAATCGCTATTATGATCTATCTCAGTGTTAATGGAGATCAAGCTAAGCGCGGGGAATTGATTCGAAAATTTTATCAAAAAGGATTAGCTGGAACAAAAACAAAATGGAACTTTCCAACCGTTAATCCAAGTTCTATGACAACTTTAGAAGAAGCTTTCGCTGCTCCCTTCACAATTTCGCAAGTCAAACACAATATTACTTTAGCCTTGCAGAAAATGAATAATGCACAGTTGAGTGCTGGAATATATACCGAATTGATACAACAAAGTTATTTTCTAGGAATAGAAAAAATGAAAAAACGTAACGAAAAAATATTATGAGAGAAAATCAATATGAAGACAATAAACTTTGCTGAATAATAGAGAGGAGTTGTCTGCCTGTCGTACCAGCATGCTAAGACTTTCTATAAACAATGAGGCTAGCAGCGACAGCAGAATGATATGAGTGCAGATAGATTTGAACGAATCGACCGATTGCCTTTTGAGAAAGTTTTCAAAGATCCTGTACATGACTATATCCATGTTAGACATAGGATTATACTTGATCTGATCGACACTAAAGAATTTCAGCGATTACGCCGTATCAAGCAATTAGGCACCGCTCAATTTACGTTCCACGGTGCTGAGCATTCTCGCTTTTCTCACTCACTTGGAGTATACGAAATTACTCGTAAAATCGTGGATATGTTCGAACGTAATTACCCTGATGAATGGGACCCGAGTATGCGTTTGGTCACTTTGTGCGCTGCTTTGTTACATGACTTAGGACACGGCCCTTTTTCACATACTTTCGAAAAAATCATTGGTTCTGATCACGAAAAGTTTACAACAGATATCATTTTGTCTGAAGAAACAGAGATTCATGAAGTTTTAAGTCGCGTTTCTCCTGACTTTCCGAATCAAGTAGCTAGTGTGATCACTAAAGAACACGAAAATCCCCAAGTTGTCCAATTGATTTCCAGCCAAATAGACGCTGACCGAATGGATTATTTACAGCGTGATGCTTTTTTTACTGGAGCAACATATGGTGCTTTTGACTTATCCAGAATATTGCGAGTGATCCGCCCTTATAAACATGGAATTGCATTTCAGTATCAGGGAATGCATGCTGTAGAGGATTATATCGTCAGCCGTTTCCAGATGTATATGCAGGTCTATTTTCATCCAGCTTCTCGAGGAATGGAAGTGACTTTAGATCGGTTGCTTTACCGGGCCAAGTCCTTATATCAAGAAGAAAATCTGTATCCTCATTTTACTCTTTTAGATCCGTTTTTTAAAGATAAGTATACAATTGAAGACTATCTTAGATTAGACGATAGCGTCTTACAAACTGCGATCAATTTATGGACGACTAGTGATGATGCTTATCTAAGTGAACTTTCAACAATGTTCTTAAATCGAAGGCCATTTAAATCCGTTGCTTACGAAAAAGGACAAGATGAATCCATCGTTGAAAAACTACGTGATATCGTGGGTAATCTGAAGTATGACAAAGAACTCTTTACTCGAATCAATAGTAGTTCAGATTTACCTTATGATTACAAATTAAAGAGTAAAACACCTATCCATCTAATGTATGCAGACGGGACACTAATCGAATTAAGCGAAGCAAGCCCTATTGTAAAATCTCTTAGCGGAAATCTACATGGAGACCATCGTTTATATGTCCCGAAAGAATTTCTTGAAGACAATCAGAAAAATAAAGAAGTCAGTATGTTCCAGGAAGACTATGATGAATTCCAGAAATATATCATAAATGATCGAATCAAAAATCCAAATAAAAACTAGAAGTGGAGACTGAATAACGCATGAAAATTGAGTTAATCGCAATAGATATGGATGGTACCCTTTTAAATCCAGAACGAAAAGTAACTGATGAAGTCAAAAAAGCCATTCATGAAGCAAAAGAAGCTGGTATAAAAATTGTTTTATGTACCGGGCGTCCTTATCCCGGGGTAATTCCTTATTTAGAAGAACTGGATCTCAAAAATTCTGGCGACTTTGTCATTACCTACAATGGTGCTCTTGTTCAAAAGACAGATACAGAAGAAATTATCTCACACCATACAATGAGTCATGGAGATTACCTAATTATTGAAGAAGCAGCCAGAGAAAACGGCGTGCACTTTCACGCTATTCGAAATGATGGTATCTATACTCCAAATAAAGATATCGGAAAATATTCTGTACTAGAGTCTTTTATTAACGAAGTTCCTTTATTCTATAGTGCTCCCGAAGATATGGACAAAGAAATCGCCTATAATAAAATGATGATAATCGATGAAGAAGATCTTCTTGAAGCAGCTATCGCCAACCTTTCAAAAGATTTATGGGAACAATATACGATTTTACGAAGTGAGCCATTCTTCTTAGAATTTCTGAATAAAAAAGCTAATAAAGGAATCGCGCTCGAAGATTTAGCAAATAGCTTAAACATTCCACGAGAACGAGTTATGTCTATCGGTGACGGCGGAAATGATGTTCATATGATTGAATACGCTGGAACAGGTGTAGCAATGGGGAATGCAAGAGATGTCTTGAAAGATGTAGCAGATGTCTTCACAACTTCGAATGCTGAAAATGGTGTTGCAAAAGCCATTCGTGATTACGCTCTATAATTCCGGAAAATATAAACTGTCTTCTATTATTTAGAAGGCAGTTTTTTTGTAAACGTATTGTTTTTCGCTTCAGATAATGAGTGTTATACTTTTTATAGATTAAAAATTAAAGGAGAGATTTAACATGGCAGACCAACCAGTTTACACAACTTCATCCGTCAATACGGGTGGACGAAGTGGAGAAAGTCATACTCCAGATCGTTCATATGAAGTTAACATCGATACCCCTACACAAATGGGTGGAAAAGGTAATGGTACCAACCCTGAGCAACTCTTTGCACTAGGTTACAGCGCTTGTTATCACTCTGCACTAGATCACTACAAACGTGAAGAAAAAATCAAAAACAAGTCTCAAGTAACATTAACCGTTCATTTACTCAAAGACCCTAGTGATGGTGGATTCAAGCTTGGTGTAGAAATCGAAGTTGGAATCGAAGACATGAGTGAATCTGAAGTTGAAGAATTAGCGAAAAAAGCACACCAATACTGCCCATATTCTAAAGCTACAATGGGAAATATCGATGTATCAGTCAGTGCAGTACCTTATGTAGAAGGTAAATAATCTTATAGATTGACTAAGACTAGGTAAAAAATTGCCTAGTCTTTTTTTGTTGTAAACTATTTTTCTTGACTAAAGGAATCTACGTTTCTATAATTAAAAGGAACTTATATTCCCTAAAGGAGCAATCACTATGATCCAGAGAATGGATTATACTCATGAACCAAGACGCAACATACTATGTATTGATGTAAAATCTTTTTTTGCTTCCGTTGAAGCAGTTGAACGTAACCAGCATCCACTTGAAGCTTATATTGCAGTAGTCAGCAAACCTGAAAACAATGGCGGACTGGTACTTGCTTCGTCTCCTATGGTTAAACAAACTTATGGCATCAAAACTGGATCTCGGGTTTTTGATATTCCAATACACTCCAAAATTCAGATTGTTGAACCTAGAATGGCTTTTTATTTAGAAAAAAATATTGAAATCCTTAATATTTTCAAACAATTCGTCACAAATGATGATCTATTAGTCTACAGTATTGACGAATCTTTTTTAGACATTACTCACTCTCATAGCCTTTTTGGAACAGCTGAAGAAATTGCAAAAAAAATTCAGTATTTAATCTGGAAAAAAATGAATTTAGTCGTAACTGTAGGAATTGGAGATAATCCCTTACTAGCAAAACTTGCCTTGGATCATGAAGCAAAACATAATAAAACAAAAAATTTCATCGCACACTGGCATTATGAAACTGTTGAGGATACAGTTTGGAAAGTCCATCCTATGTCTGAATTCTGGGGAATCGGCTCTAGAACCGAAGCTCGTTTGCTGCGAATGGGTATCTCTTCTATTTATGAATTATCACAGTTTGATGTTCGTGTATTGAAGAAAAAAATTGGTATAATCGGTGAACAGCTTTTTTATCATGCTCACGGCATTGACCGAACTCGTTTATCAGAAACTTTTGTACCTAAATCAACTTCTTATAGTAAGAATCAGATATTGAATCGGGACTATCTTGATAAACATGAAATAGAGATTGTCATCAGAGAGATGGCTGAAGAAAATGCTATGAGACTACGTCGACATTGTGTAACTACGAGTCTAGTAAAATTGACATTAGGCTATTCCAAGTATGTTGAAGATAAAGGCTTTAGTCATCAGATGTTAGTGGAAGCAACCGATTCTTCCCGAGAATTGATTACTTCTTTGATCTTGTTATTTGAACGTTACTATACTTATCAGCCTGTACGAATCATCAATGTCACTTACGGTGATATAAGACCAAAACAGGCTTTACAGTTAAACTTATTTGAACAACCGCAGAATTCAATTCATCGAGAAGAATTGGATAAGACAATTGATCATATCCGTCAAAGATATGGCTACACTTCCCTATTGCATGCTAGCAGCTTGGTTCGTGGTGGAATGGCACTACAACGAGCAAAGTTATTAGGCGGACATCGTTCAGGTATTCAGAAATAAAATCCTCAAAAAAAATTGCGCTTAGTTTGAAACCAGCGAAGCAATCGCTTTTCAAATTAAGCACAATTTCATTTTATTTATTATTTTTTAGCTGTTGAATATTTCTGGTATACACTTCTCAACTGTTTATTGTTCACTAAAAACCAAATCGTCAAAATACGCACAACTATAGTGACTGCATTTTGAATAAGTCGAGGCGGCAGAATAACAGCTATCGGATTTTCTGTAATAATCGAAATCCATAGTGTGTTTAGAGTAAGGTTAATAAATATTGCTATAAATGCTTCTACAGCTACCACTCTCCACAAATGAATTTCTTTTTTATGAAGAAAAATGCCATAAGCTACTCCGCCTAATAAAGCTGAAAGCGTAAATCCAGGAAAGAATCCCCCGGCTCCCCCGCCAACCATAAAAGCTAAAATATCTGCTAAAGCAGCTGATATTCCGGCAATAAACGGTCCAAATAATATCCCGATCAAAGCAATCGGTAAATAAGAAAAAGTAATTCTTACAATTGGTGTACTGACTCCGACTCTACTTAACGCTAAGTTCATTGCAATAAGCACACCCACTATGGCTAATTCTCTTGTTCCTATTTTCCAGTTTGATCGATTATTTTTCTTTTCATATAAATTATTATTCTGATTATTTGTCATTCGAAGATCTCCTTTAATTTTAATTGCGTACCGTATGAATAAGATACAGTTTTCGTCTGCTGATTATTTCAAGTCAGACAAAATCCAATTAAAGAGTCCTCGCTAAAAAACTACTATAGCTTTCAAGCGGATGCAGAGAGGAGTCGCAAAACACAATTGCTTTTTCGTCTGAGGGCAACATCCCATCCACTCAGCACTTAACGCTCGCCTCTTACTCTTTTGTATTCTAGTTTATACGTAAGGTCAGGTTATATTCAGCTATTCTACTTACTTTGTTCAGTTGAAACTGTTGAGAAAATGCCCCTTTCTGTAATTAAATAATTTACTGGTACATCATGTGTCTCTACTGGAATTGTTGTTACTATCTGATCTGAATGCAGCAGTGACAGTGTAGGATTAGGATAATCCATTAAAAAACGATCATAGTATCCTCCACCAAATCCTATTCTATATCCTTTTTCTGTAAATGCAACACCTGGAACTAGCATTAATTCGATATGATCTTTACGGATTTGTTTTGTTTGTTCAACAATTGGTTCCCTAATATCAAAATATCCCACTTTGACTTGACTAAACTGTTCAATTTGATAGAAATTCAATTCTCTAGAAGCATGTATAGATTTAGGAACACCTACTTTTTTACCTTCTTGCCATGCCCTTTTTATAATGGGTGTCGTATCCCACTCAAATCCTTTAGAAAGCGTCACACCAATCACTTGCGCCTGTTTCCATAGTACTGAGGAAAACAAAGTTGTATAAAGTGTTTGTTCGATTGACTTTTTCTTGGTCTCTGAAAAAGACTTTAGAGTTAAAATAACTTCATTACGAATTTTTTCTTTTTCTATCATATGATCTGCCTTTCTACTGATTTTTCTGTTCTGTCACTAATGTCCAGGCAGCTTGGACGACTTGTTCTGCAAGTACAGCTGTCGTTATCGTACCTACTCCACCAGGAACTGGAGTAATTGCAGCCGCTTTTTGCTCGACTTTATCATACTGAACATCTCCATAGATTTTACCATCCATTTCTCCATACCCGACGTCTATAACAATAGCTCCATCTTTGATATGGTCAGGCGTTACTAAGTGAATTGCTCCCGTTGCAGATATAACAATATCCGCTTGCCTTGTGTACATTTTCAAATCTTTAGTATGTACGTGACAATTAGATACAGTGGCTTCTGCATTCAGCAACAGCATCGACAGAGGCTTCCCCACCACTGGACTGCTTCCTATTACACAAACATCCGCTCCTTTTAATTCTATATCATAATAATCCAGTAATTCCATGACTGCTCTTGGTGTACTTGGCCATAGTCCGCTAAGATTATTTTCCACTAATTTCCCAAGATTAGTTGGTGTTAATCCATCTATGTCTTTTTCTGGATTAATACGCTCAGCTATATCATTTCTAGAAATACCTTCCGGAAGAGGCTGCATGACAAGAATACCGTGTATGTTTTTGTCTTCATTCAATCTATCAATAACAGAGAGAATATCCTCATATACTGAGTCTGCTGCAAAAGTAAGAGAAGATACTTCGATTCCAACTTGATGCATTGCTTTGATTGCAGCGGATTCATAGGCTATTGAAGAAGAATCCTCTCCTATTCGTACGATTGCTAACGCAGGCAGGCATTGAATAGATTTCAAATCTTCTACCACTTGCTGTGTCTGTTTATTAAGCTTTTCTGCTACTGCTTTTCCTTTTAACACTTTTACCATTACTGCACTCCTCTTTAATCTAACGCTGGCCACTTTTTATGCACAAGATAATATTTAGTATCTGCATAGATTTGATCTGCTTTTGTTTCCCCTTGAACAAGATAAGCATTTCCCAGCCCTTCTAACTCTATTTTAATTTGTTCATTTTTTATGAAATCAGTATTGACTAGTACATTCAGGTAAGCGGATTGTAACGTTGTTTTAGCAAACAAAACACCTACCGCAATATCGTTAACTATTGATCCTTTGATATCTATTCGTCTAAGTTCTTTGTACAAGTCGATCAACTTCAATGTTTCTTTCATCATTTCCAGCGGCGGTTGTGTCGCTCCCTTTAATCCTGACTCAATTGCTTCTTGACGATTTCTGATTTGCTCATCTGTTTCTTTGGGCAGTTTGTAAGCCTTGGAGACCGGTTCAAAGGCTACCGCATCTTCTTCACTTAATGCTTCAAATCGAGTACGTATTTTTTTCGTTTCTTTGGTAATTCTTTCTAAATCATTTTTATACTCTTTGAAATTTTTTTTATCCTTTTGAATATCCGAGATCATATGACCTAATGCTGAGCTCATTGCTCCGATTATGGCTGTTGCACTACCTCCGCCAGGCATGCCTTCTTTTGACTGCAATTGATTAAGATAAGCAGATATTGATTGCTCTATCATATTAAATGTCCTCTCTTTACTAAAATAGTCCCGTTATTTTTCCTTCCTCGGTAATATCTATTTGTTCAGCAGCTGGTTTTTCCGGCAATCCGGGCATACGCATGATATTCCCTGTTAAAACCACTATAAATCCTGCTCCTGCAGAAATTGACAGTTCTCTAATATTTACCTCGAAGTCTTTTGGCCGCCCAATTTTTGTTGCCTGATCTGATAAAGAGTACTGTGTTTTAGCCATACACACTGGAAGATTTCCGTAGCCTAATGCTGTCAGTTTGTCAGCGGTTTTTCTAGCTTTACTTGTCCATTCAGTACCTGATCCTCCATAAACCTTCTGAACGATTTTTTCAATTTTTTCTTCAATCGTATCATTCAAGTCATAAGCAAAGCTCAATTGAGAAGGCTGGTCACAAACTTTCACAACTTCTTCAGCTAGTGCTATCCCTCCTTCACTTCCTTTGGCCCAAACATCAGACTGGATAACTAATATATTTTTCTTAAAACAAGTATCTTTAAGAAGTTTCAGCTCCTGCTCTGTATCTTTTGGAAAAGTATTAATTGCAACAACTGCGTTTTGTCCAAAAACAGTTTGAATATTCTCAACGTGTTTAAGTAAATTAGGTATTCCTTTTTCTAATGCTTCTATATTTTCTTCGTTCAAATCACTTTTTGCAGCACCGCCATGCATTTTGAGCGCTCTAACTGTCGTCACAATTACCACAGCATTCGGCTCCAGTCCACCCATTCGACACTTGATATCCAAAAACTTTTCAGCGCCCAGATCAGCACCAAATCCTGCTTCTGTTACGACGTAGTCTGCGTGTGCCAATGCTGTTTTTGTAGCTAATAAACTGTTACATCCATGAGCAATATTGGCAAAGGGACCGCCATGAATAAATACCGGGGTGTGCTCTAACGTCTGAACTAGATTCGGTTTTAATGCATCTTTTAAAAGTGCTGCTACTGCACCTTCAGCTTTAAGATCTCCAATTGAAACAGGATCATTATCGAATGTATAACCTACTATACAGTTGCGAAGCTTCTGCTTCATTTCACCAATTGAATTGGATAAACAAAGAACAGCCATAATCTCTGATGCCACGGTAATATCAAATCCATCTTCTCTAGGCATCCCATTAGCATGTGCTCCGATTCCGCTAATCAGTGAGCGTAATTGACGATCATTCATATCGATTGCCCTTCTCCAAGTAACTCGTCTAGGATCTATCCTTAGTGAGTTACCTTGGTAAATATGGTTATCAACCATCGCTGCTACCAAATTATTCGCGGCCCCGATAGCATGAATATCTCCTGTGAAATGTAAGTTCAGATCTTCCATCGGCACAACTTGTGCATATCCACCGCCAGCTGCTCCGCCTTTTAATCCAAAAACGGGACCTAAAGAGGGTTCTCTTAATGCTAGCGCTGCTTTTTTTCCAATCTTTTGCAAGGCATCTCCTAGCCCGACAGAAGTAGTTGTCTTTCCTTCACCTGCTGGAGTTGGATTGATCGCTGTAACCAAGATTAGTTTCCCTTTTTCTTTTGATTTGATTGCTTCTGCAGTTGTGATTACTTTTGCTTTATATTTCCCAAAGTGTTCTAACTTATTTTCCATGATCCCTAATTTCTCAGCAATTTTTTCAATCGGCATCATTGTTGAAGCTTGTGCAATTTCGATATCAGTTTCCATCTATTCCCCTCCGGTTATAAAGCGAATGAAATGTTAGAATAAACATTTATAGTTCGCTTTATTAAGATTTATATAGATTTTAAACAGCTAAAAACAGTATACCACACTCATAATCGAACGAAATTAAAAATATAAATTCTCTTAGAAACTCATAATTCTCTATATTTTCAGTATTTTTTAAAACTTATTTATTTTTTCTGCATTTTATCAATCGACTTTTTTTCTTTTATTTCGTAAAATGAAATTAGTTAGTACAAAAGGAGGACATACCTTGAAAATTTTAGATAGAGCCGCTTTAACTATTCTGATATTAGGAGGCATACATTTACTACTTATAGGGCTGATTGGATTCAACGTTGTAGAATACGTATTAGGCAGCCCAGAAGAATGGGGCACTCGCATCATTTATATCATTATTGGACTAAGTTCCTTATGGTGCTTCAAGTACTTCTCTTTTACCCCTAGAGGTGGAAGCAGACTGAAAGACAGGTAACATTACAAATGATTTGAAGTAAAACAGGATCTGTATAAATACAAATAAAAAGTCGAGTTACTATATTTTTTTATAATAACTCGCTTTTTTTATTTGCACTCATCTACACTCTAGTCTTTACAAGACTATCCAAATTATTAAAAATGCTATCACAACTCACAATTCCGTTTATTGATACAAAATAATCCCCGCTATGATCAATAATATGCCTGCGACTAATGCAACTACGCCACCAAATACTGATATAGTTAAATACCACGTTAAGTATTTTCCTTCTTTATTTTCTGACGCAGAGCGGTTCTTATTCAGCTTTTTAGGAAATTTGAGTGATATCCCTCCATAGACTGCCAGAATCACGCCAATTATAATTAATAAGCTCATCTTATTTCCTTCCTTGGAAGCTCCCCTATCTTTTTCATATTCATTAAAAAGGCAATTCTTCCCTGTCTTTTCCGCGATAGAAATCTCGCCATTCATAGAACCCAGCATCTAATCCTCTTAGTAAAACTTCTGCTGTCCCAACATTCGTAGCTAATGGGATTTCATACACATCGCTCAATCTGAGCAAAGCAGAAATATCTGGTTCATGAGCTTGAGCAGTTAGCGGATCTCTTATAAACAGAACAAGATCCATCTTATTATCTGATATATAGGCTCCTATTTGCTGGTCTCCCCCGAGTGGCCCTGATTTAAAACAATGAACATTCAGTCCCGTTTCGTCAGCGATTCGTTTGCCTGTTGTACCTGTTGCAAATAGTTCGTGTTTTTCTAAAATAGTTTTATACGCTGTTGCCAGTTTTATGATATCGTCTTTCTTTTTATCGTGGGCGATCAAAGCAATTTTCAATATGATTCACTCCTGTATTTTAAAAATTGTTATCTGATATAGTATTTTCTTTATAATAACATAACTGGCAGGACTGATTATATAGAAACGGTATGACATCTATAAGCATAAGATTTGCTCGTGCCCTTGACGCGCGCTACACTATGGATAGATAAAACAAGGAGGAATTTAAAAATGAGTAAAAAAATAGCAACTGTCATAACTAAATTATTTGAAGATGTAGAATTCACTTCCCCTAAAGAAGAATTAGAAAAAGCAGGACACGAGGTCGTCACTATCGGTTTTAATGCTGGCGAAACAGTTGAAGGTAAAAAGGGGAAAGCTTCCGTAACGATTGACAAAAGCATTGACGATGTCTCACCAGAAGATTTTGATGCTTTACTGATTCCGGGTGGATTTTCTCCCGATCAATTAAGAAAAGATGAACGATTTTTAAATTTCACTCGCTCCTTTGCAAATGACAAAAAGCCTATCTTTTCAATTTGCCATGGTCCACAATTATTGATCAACGCAGAAGTTGTAAAAGGAAAAGATATTACTTCAGTATCTCAAGTAGCGATTGACCTTAAAAATGCCGGTGCTAACTTCCATGATAAAGAAGTAGTCATCGACGATTCAGGTTTGATTTCAAGTCGTACACCAGATGATCTGCCTGCTTTTAATGAAGCTATGGTTAATGCATTACAATAATTACGACTAACTGAGTAAATTATTATTTTTTAATGCTAAAAGCTTAATAGTTTCTAAGGATAAACTAGTCTTTTATTGGTAGAATAGTTTTAGTGTAAAAATTAAAAAACACTTTTCTTTTCTCCCCCTAATATTGAATATATAAAGTGGCCC
The DNA here is from genome assembly GCF_001895285.1 of Marinilactibacillus sp. 15R. Taxonomy (NCBI): domain Bacteria; kingdom Bacillati; phylum Bacillota; class Bacilli; order Lactobacillales; family Carnobacteriaceae; genus Marinilactibacillus; species Marinilactibacillus sp. 15R. The sequence goes on along the minus strand of NZ_CP017761.1, from coordinate 952,724 downwards.
CCCACTTTATTTGATTCTTTTGAAAAGAAATTTATTCTATAAAAGCTGAACTTTCTTTCTCCCCTGATCGAATTGTATACAAGCTTGTTATAGAGACATAGAAGACTAGAGAAGTCTTATCCCCTAAATCGTCTTTCCTCAGTGGAAAGGCGATTTTTTTATTTGAATATATAATCCTAATATTTACTACTTTTTCATTTCTTCATCATATCTTCTTCAAATTTAGACTCTATACTATGTTTATACCCACAAACAACCAACTTATTTTTTGATTTTGTTACTCCTCCAAGTTTCAAGATCATCTCCTTTTTAACCACCTACATATGTAGGTGGCTTTTTTTACTACAATAACCTTCTTCCTCTATCTTTCAAAACCTTATCCACCCAAAGTTTATTCACTTATTTTTATACAAAAAGTATTCTACTCAAATAATAGACTTTTCTTACTTTTCCTAATTAATTGTGGCAAAGATATCCTATATCTCTATATAATAAGTTGTGTTTGAATGTTCCATAATATCTAGTTTTGAAAGATAGGTAACGTAATTAATCATGATTCGATTTAAAAGAATCACTAAGCAGCTTACTGATCTTGACGAGCCCATACGCACCACCAATCTGGTCAATTTGACTATTCAGGATAATGAATTATTTGGTGTAATCGGAAAAAGCAAGGTTGAAAAGTCAACACTTTTAAGATTTATCAAAGCTTTAGAGACACCAGATAGTAGAAATGTCCTCGTTAATGAAAAAGAAGTGAATCGATTGTCAAAAAAATACTGCGCCAATATCAGAAAAAATCGGTATAGTTTTTCAACAGTTTAACTTGTTCAGCAATAAAACTATTCAATGAAATATTGAATCACCCTTAAATTTACACACATATGAACAGCCACTATCCTTTGAAGAAGTTTTAGATTTTGTTGGACTATCCGATCAAAAGAATCAGTATCCGTCTCAGTTAAGCGATGGATAGAAACAACGCGTTGGAATCGCACGTGCTTTGATGATTTTAGATCATTTCCGAATTAATCACTTTTGATTATTGCACCTACTTTGTACCACCTGCAATACTCAACTTTAGCAGTTGATATCGAGGAAACACTGAATCAGTGGTTCAGTTCTATTCCGAAATATTTGTTCAAGTCCATTACATTCGACTGTCGTAAAGAGTTCTCAAACTGGAAGGCAATCAGTAATCAACATGATGTGGCCATTTATTTTGCAGATCCAGGTACACCTTCTCAAAGAGCCTTGAATGAACAGTCTAATGGATTACTGCGAAGAAACGGTTTGCCTAAAGAAATGGATTTTAATCAAATCGATCAGAATTTCGTATCTGCAGTAGCGGACAAGCGCAATCGAGTTACTAGAAAATCATTGAAGTATCAAGCGCCATTAGAAGTATTTTTGAGTTACGTTGATGGAATCCGTTTGTCTAGCTTATATTGACAATTGAAATATAATAAAGAAACAACCAACAATTTAAATTGTTGGCTATATTTAGCCATAAAAACCGCCCCCTATACATTAGATTTTTGGTCTAATATATGGGGGCGGTTCATTTTTCCGTTGTCTCTTCTTTAAATTAATTATGCCTGGTCATTAAACATATCATTAGTATAAGTAATTATTGCAGCAATCATTCCTTCCGCTCCAACAGCCGGAGAAGCAATAACAAAATTTATTATTAATAAAAGTGCTAATAATAAGCCTATACTCGTTGCCGGGGCTTGTAATCGCTCAACTTGTTCTTCCGTTACGTTAGGGAGATCAGGAAATTGTGGTTTTATGATAAAACTAATTCTAACTGCTAAATTAATTGTTCTTAATTTTAAACTACTAAAAACTTTGGGGAGTAAACTAGTTTGAATCATATCTTTAAAAATCTTATCTAAACAAAATAGTTTTGAATGTAATATTCAAATGCAATATTCGGGTTAGTCGTTTCCGCCCCAGATAAAAAATCTGTATAATTATCAAAACTAAGAATTTTACCTTTATTCAACAAGTGAATCATACAATCCCAATTTTGTATATCTTCTAAAATATGTGTAGAGATAATAACGGTTTTTTTTCTATCTTCCATTTTCACTAATTTGTTCAGGTCTTGCATGATTTGTTGTCGAGAAATAGGATCTACACCACTTGTAGGTTCATCAAGTAAAAAGAGTTCCTTATCTAAGTGAGATAATAGAAAAATCAACAGCCATCTTCTCTCACCCAAAGACATGACACCCACCTTTTTGTCTTGTAGACTTTCATACAATTCTCTATGATGAAGGCTCAATTGCGTAAAATCAATCGCCTGGTATCCCGTAGAGGTCCCAAAAATAAAAGTTTCAACATCTCTTCCCGTCAAGACACCAAATAAATTTGCAGATTGCGTTTGGTAAATAATTTGTCTTTTATCTGGTATATCTTGGATTTCTCCAGATTGCAATTTTAAATTGTCTAATCCTGTTAGTAAATCAAATAAAGTAGTCTTTCCTGCACCATTGTAACCAATCAATATATTTGGTTTTTCTGTTGTAAAAGTCACATCAAGATTTTCAAATAAGAAGTTTTCCATATTTTTGTGTTTAAAGGCAATATTTTTTAATGTAATTTTTCTCATACTCATTCCCTTTCTAATTGCGATTATTTACACCGCTGACTCGAATCTTTTTCAAAAACAGACCACCTAAGGCAGAATAAAGAAGAAGCAAAGCAAGAGCAGCAAGCAGCCAGCTTGAAGGGATAGGTTTATCTAAAATAAGATTGTTGAGGATTACGCCAATTTGAGTAACAAAATCCGTCGGCAATAATCCATATAAAAATTCTATCACAATGCTATCGGTAGCTCTTCGCATGGCAGAAATCGTTACTGCAAGGAAGAAGAATAAATTGGCTATTGTTCCTAATGTGCTGCTCCTAATAGGCAAAACATCTAAAAAGAACAGAAATAATGTTACAGGTATGATCGAAATAATATAAGTTAGTACTACAGATAAAGTAATATAAAATATGTTTGATAAAGAAAAGAACGAAAGAGTGATGCTAAACAGAATAGCGCAGACCAATCCTAAGAAAAACTCGCTTAGAGATAAGCCCGTTATAACTAAACTTTTATTTCCACCAGAAATCATTGTATAGGTCTTTAACGAACCTCTCTCTCTAAAATCAGCTATCTGCAAAGCAATTCCATTTAATGCAATGCCCACAACTATATAAGAGACATATGGTAGTGATGCATTCAAAATTTTCTCTAAAGGTGACTGAAATGTGAGCCAAGAATAATTAGTAAAAATAAATAGAACTACTGGTAAAATAGCCGTATACAAAAAAGGTATCTTTTCAAAAAAGATCACTTTATTAAATGTTTTAAAATAAGTAAAAATAATTTTCATTAATGCACCTCATACTATGGAAATGGTATAGGAATACCTTTATTTGGAAACTCTTTTATATTTAGCATTTTACTAATTTTATAATTTTCAGGTTTTAGTATTGCAGTATTCATGTGGGGAAATGCATCGTAGGAAAATACTTTTGTAATTCTGATATTAGCATTTGTTACTTGTGAAGGTATGGAAATTAAATACGCTTCTATCCCGAAAAAATTGATTATATTAATTAGATTATCTATATTATCCTTTTGTACCTCATTAAATGGTATATTTTGTACAGGACTCTTTTTTAAAAAAACGTATGCTTTTTTAAAGTTATCAACACCAATATTCATATAGTAATCTTTATAGATATCAACTGCTTTTTTATTCAAATTATTATAACTTGCAATTGCTGCATCAAAGCATTGATAAAATTCATTAAGTGCGCTCCTGTACGCTTCTTTAAAAGAGGTGCTAGTTCCTATTCCTACACTATAGATTTGATCACTATAACCTATTAAAAACAAAACATATATACCAGGAAAAATTGAAATATCAAAGCATTCAAATGTAGAAAAATGATTTTCCAACATCTCATTTTTACCATGAAAAAGATTGTTCACTTCATTTATATTGTATTGAACATTCGTTTTTTTAGTCAACCATGTAGCAATAAATGATTGTCTTTCTATGAATTCTTTTACGCTATTTATCAACGTATTCTCTGAATCTGTATAAGAAGCTAGACCACAAGAATCTTGAAATGATTTCTCATAATTTTTAAGGCCCGGCAAATCAAAATTTAAATATATTCTAGCTGGATCAATATACGTTAATGATTCACTAGTAAGAGATATGGCTGGAATTTTATTAATAGTTTTTTCTTTATTATAGAAAACACTATGGCGTTCAATTTGTTCGCCTAAACCTGCATAAATAGTTCCTAATTTAGAATCAGAACAAGAATTTCCGGTACCATTACTGAGAGCGTCAAGAAGTTTGTGTAAATAAAAAGTTCCTTCTGTAAAAAACTTATCTTTCTTCTAGTTCTCCAAACATTTCCCAAAGTTCTGCTTCAGCTTGTTGGAAACCGCGGTGGCTTCGAGTTAAAAATTTCTGATTGTACAGATCAAAATTTGAGACTAAAAAGCGATCCATAGATTCTTCATTTTGAAATTGTTCTTTACGCCGACTGTATTTTTTAATTTGTTTGTTAAAAGACTCAATCAAATTAGTGGAGTACAAGCTTCTTCGGATTGAAGCGGGAAAGTCATAAAAGGTCAGTAAGCTATCGTTCTCTAAAATAGATTTGGTTACTCTAGGGTAGCGGGTGTGCCACTTCTCTGTGAAATCTAGTCGAGCTTCGATTGCTTTTTCTCGTGAGTCCGCTTGGTAAACAGCTTTAAAGTCTTCGCATATGTCTCTTCGATCTGCTACGCGTACTTTACTGGCAAGATTGCGAGAAACATGCACACAACAGTGTTGATACGCTGCACTGGGAAATACTTGATGAATGGTATCTTTAATCCCTTTAAGCCCATCAGTCACAAAGAGGAGAGCGGACTGAACGCCTCGACTTACTAAGTCTTCTAGTAGCTCTTTCCAAGTTATGGTCGATTCATTCGGTGCGATGGCATAACCCAGTACTTCTTTAGCGCCGTCTGGACGGATGCCTACGGCAATATGAATGGCTTCTTTATCGACGGTTTTACGTTTTAAAGGAATATAGGTTGCGTCCAGATAAATAGCGGCATAGTGCTTATTTAGTGAACGCTTTTTAAAAGCAGCGACTTCTTCAGAAAAGACTTTCGTCATATTGGACATCGTCTGTGGCGTATAATGATGACCATACATTTTCTCAATTAGATCGGCAATTTCGGACATCGTGATCCCCTTTCGAAAAAGATGGATAATCGTTTCTTCCAAGGTCTCATTGGTTCGCTTATAGGCTGGGAAAGTCTGTTGTTTAAATTCACCATTCCGATCACGTGGAATCTGAAGCTGAAGTTCGCCGTATTCGATTTTGACCTTACGATCATAGGTGCCATTACGAGAGTTTCCTGAATGGAAACCGATCCGATCATATTTTTCATAATCCAAAAAGGCAGTCAATTCTGTTTTTAAGAGGGTGTTAACGGCTAATTCTAGATGAGAACGAAAACATTCGTTTAAATCACCTTTTGTGGCTAGAGTCTGTAAGATATCTGTAGTAAGATTGTTCATAGGGAAGTCCTCTTTTCTGTGAATGTAGTGTGGTAACTCTATTCTACAGAAGGGACTTCCTTTTTTCTATTTACACAAGATATTTTACACTCTCTTCTTATCCTCCTCTTGTTATTTGTTAATAAAAATATTAATATAGATTTTAATTACTAAACAAAAATTGTCATATTATATAATTCTAAACAAAGAAGGTATGTTAATGGATCATTTAGGAAGTACTTTTCGAATTCTTCGAAAAGAAAGAGGATACACATTGAAGACAATGTCTCAAGATATCATATCTTACTCCTACCTTAGTAAATTTGAAAAAGATGAATCAGACATTAGCATGTATAATTTTATACAATTAATTGAGCGCTTGAATATGACTACAGACGAATTCCTCTTTTATAACAATATTCATACAAGAAAATATCAGGATTTATTTTATAAAATTTCTACGGCATATGGGAAAAATGATTATTTAGAGCTTCAGCGGTATATGCAAGAGGAAAAATTTTTATATGAAGAAACTGGAATTATTTATCGTAGATGTAACTCTATTATGATTGCAGCAATCATTCAAGATATTCATAAAGATTTTTCGATTTCTCAAAGCGATGTTGACTTCTTAGTAGATTACATTATGAAATGTTCTTTTTGGACTACTTATGAAGTTAGTTTATTAGGAAATACTCTTACTTTTTTTACAGAAGATTCCTTACTCATACTGATGAATGAAGTACATAAAAGGTTGAATGAATATAAAGTCTCCCATAAAAATACAAGAGATTTAATTAGAATTATACAAAATGCTTGTATTGTTCTTTTAAGAAAGCAAAAAATTAAAGAAGCGCATGATTTATTGCTTTCCACAGAACCTTATCTAAAATTTGACTATTATTTTGAAAAAACTCGGAAACTTTTTATAGATGCATTACTGCTTATTGGCGAGGGCAAAAGAACGGAAGGCACTAAAAAGGCTGAGCAGACAATTGAAGTTATGAAGGTTATGGATATGAATCTTGCACAAGACTACCAGAAAGAATTGAGAAACTTTTTGAAAAGATTGTAGAGAACTGTTACGTGGTTCAAGACAACTGAGTATCATTTTATATGTGAAAAAGATGATCAACAAACTATTCGGTTTGACCATATTTTTTTACTGCTTATCATTGTCTTTTAACATATATCTCCACCAGAATAATGATAAAAAACACTCTGCAAATAATAAACCAGTAATAAAGTTAATTCACCATTTACGTACAGCAACTTCCAAAAGAAAACAACAGCTATAAAAATCATAACGATGATCGTAAAATTTATAAAAAATTTATATTGCTAGCTCTGCCTCCTATTCTTTATTCCCATACTAACATAGACTACAGTGATTAGTGATAAGTTGTCATTTTATACGATTTAATGAAAAAAACAGCCGATTCTTTCGGCTGTTTCCTTATAATCGTTTAAGAAATTGTATTTTTCACAATTTTTCCATCTTTGATAACAAGTTGAATATTATTATTATCCGCAAGGCTCGCAATGTCTTTTAATGGATTTTCTTTAACGACTACAATGTCAGCCAGTTTTCCCACTTCTAACGTTCCGACTTTATCTTCCCAGCCTAAACATTCTGCTGCTGTTTTAGTTGTGGCAACAATGGATTCCATTGGTGTCATTCCGGCTTCTGTCATCAACGCGAGTTCTCTTAAATTCGTTCCATGCGGCATAACGCCTGCATCAGTTCCCATAGCAATTTTCACACCTGCTTTATATGCTTTTGTGAAGCTCGCTTTATGAATTTCAATAACCTCTTTTGATTTTTGAACAGCCGAGTCTGGCATGCCTGTCTCTTTAGCCAACTCCAACACTGCAACTGGTGCGAGTAGTGTCGGTACTAAGTAAGTACCATGCTCTTTCATTAACTCAATTGCTTCATCGTCTAAGAAGATCCCATGCTCAATAGAGTGGATGCCTGCTTTGACTGCTTGTTTAATCCCTTCTGCACCTTGTGCATGTGCCATGACTTTAACATCTTTTCGGAATTTTGCTTCTTCTACGATGACTTTCAACTCTTCTAATGAAAACTGAGTGAATTCCGGGTGATCAGTTGCGCTCAAAACGCCACCTGTTGCATGAACTTTGATGACTTCTGCTCCCGCTCTTAACATTTCTCTCGTTCTCTTTCTAACTTCTTCAATGCCATCTGCTTTCCCATCGGGCATACCAGGGTAATCAGCTTGAAGCAGTTCGACTGTTTGTCCAGAAGTTGTATATCCGTCTCCATGGCCACCTGTAATTGTTAAGGCATTAATACTGAGTTGCATTCGCGGTCCTTTGACAATTCCATCTTCAACAGCTTTCTTAACCCCTAAATCGGTACCTAAAGCATCACGGACAGAAGTAATCCCAGCATCTAAAGTTTTTTTCATGTATTCAATTGCTTGATAAAATTTGTAAGAAAATGGTGTTTCTAATCGATTTTGAACCGAAGAATATTCCATCATCATATGCACGTGAGTGTCAATAAATCCTGGAACAATCGTCGCCCCTTCTACATCAATAATTTCTTCCACTTCGTCGGTATAGTCTCCTTCATTCCCGACAAATACAATCAGGTCATTTTCGATTACAACGACTCCATTTTGTAAAGGAACTCCCCCATTTCCGTCGATTACCTGTCCTCTTTTTATCATGATTTTCGTCATACATTTTTCCTCCAAATCATCGAATTGCTTCCATTTTAACTCAATCATTTTGTAATTACTATGAAAAGATGAAAAATTGATGAAAGAATTATCATTTTAAACTTTTTTAAAGAAGAAGCTATTTTAAGCAAAATAAATGAAAAGAACCGTTCTTAAATTAACCTTGTTTTTCTTTCCTATCTTTCAATAAGTCATGCACCTGAGCCACGTCTTTATCTCCACGACCGGAAATCGTTAAAATAATGGCATCTTCATTACTAAACTGAGGTGCGAGTTTCTTAGCTAAGGCTACTGCATGTGCACTTTCAAGAGCTGGAATAATGCCTTCTTTTGCTGATAATAGTTGGAACGCTTCTAATACTTCTTCTTTTGAAACTGTATAATATTCAGCTCGTCCTGTTTCTTTCAAATAACTGTGTTCCGGACCGACACCGGGATAATCTAATCCTGCTGCAATAGAATAGGTAGGTGCTGGTGCCCCGTTTTCATCTTGAAGGACCAGCGTTTTGAAACCATGCAATTCTGCTGGTTTCCCTTTGGCCATTGTCGCAGCTTCTTCTGGCTCTGCTCCAATTAAACGAACAGCCGGTTCCTCAATATAATGAGCAAACGAACCAATTGCATTGCTGCCTCCTCCTACAACTGCTATAACTGCTGCAGGAAGTTTTCCTTCTTGTTCCACTATTTGTTTCTTGGATTCTTCACTAATGATAGACTGAAAATGCTTGACCATTGAAGGAAATGGATGTGGACCAACAGCAGAACCCAGTAAATAAAATGTCGACTCATAGTTTTCTACTAGATCTGCCAGTGCAACATCAACGGCATCTTTTAATCTTCCTTGTCCTTTTTCTACAGGAATAACCTTTGCTCCTAGTAATTCCATACGAAAAACATTTAACGCTTGTCTTTCTGTGTCCAGTTTCCCCATATAAATCGTACAATCCATTCCAAACATCGCACATGCAGTAGCTGTAGCAACACCATGCTGGCCAGCTCCAGTTTCAGCAATAATTCTGTGTGCACCCATTCGTTTTGCTAACAAAATTTGTCCGACTACATTATTGATCTTATGCGCTCCTGTATGGTTCAAATCTTCTCGCTTTAAATAGATTTTTGGACCGTTCAAGGATTTAGTCAACCTAGAAGCATAGGTTAGCGGATTTTCTCTACCTACATACTCTTTTAGCGTTTCTTTGAATTCTTGGTTAAATTCTGGATCTTCTTTATATCGTTCGAATTCGTTAGCCAGATTGTCTAATACTTCCTTCAATTTAGGCGGTACAAAACTGCCTCCAAAGGTTCCAAAATAGCCTTCTTGATTTGTATTCATCAAATAAAACACCCTTTTTTTGTTATTTTAGATCGTTCTCACTCTCAATAATTTTTACAGCTTAACCCTTTATATTAAATAGTTGGGGTGAGTTTTTCTTCTTCAAATAATTTCAATAAATCTTTTAGCGTCATCTTTTCCTTTTCTTTTTGGTTCAAGTCCAACGTGATTTTCCCGTCTTTCATTACAATTAGTCGATTTCCATAAACTAGCGCATCTTCCATTTGATGTGTAATCATCATACAAGTCATTTTTTTCTCTTGAATAATTTCATTTGTCAGCTGCATCAACTTCTTCGATGTCTTAGGATCAAGTGCTGCAGTGTGTTCATCTAAAAGCAGCAAGGAAGGTTGTGTCATCGTAGCCATCAGCAAACTTAAAGATTGTCTTTGCCCGCCGGACAAATTTCCTGCCGGTGCATCGATCTGCTTTTCCAGCCCATTGCCTATAGAGCTGCACATTTCAATAAACTGCTCTTTATTTTTTTTGAGGTTTCTAGATCGGAGCGTCTTTTTTTCTCCTCTTAGCTTTGCTAATAACAGATTTTCCGCTACAGTCATTCTCGGTGCTGTCCCCATTTTTGGATCTTGGAAGACCCTTGAAATTAAATTAGATCTTTTTTCTTCTTTCCATTTCGTAATATCATTGTCCTTCAACATAACAGTTCCACTCGTTATTTCGGTCGATCCTGTTATACTGTTGAACAACGTCGATTTCCCAGCACCATTTCCACCCAGCACAGTGACAAATTCTCCTTGATTTAATGTGAAATTTACACCATCTAAAATATGATTATCTTCATCTGCCTGGTTTGTGATGATTTTTGTAAGACCCATAACTTGTAATAATGCACTCATTCTTTTTCTCCTCTCCCGATTATTGTTCCCAAATTCAAACTTTTTCTGATTTGCGGAATCATCAAACAGATCGCTAAAATCACAGAACTAAAGATTCGGATATACGTAGTGTCGAATCCTAATTCGATTACACCTAACAATAAGATTTGATACAACACACTTCCGATGACGATCGTACATAATCGCTCACCTAGTTTTAAATCTTTAAACATGACTTCACCGATAATGAGGGAAGCTAATCCGATAACAATAACTCCTGTACCCCCATTTACATCAGCATAGCCATTGTTTTGCGCTACCAATGCTCCAGCCAATGCAATCACACCATTTGAAATGACGAGCCCCAGTATTTTCATGTTATCTGTACGGATGCCTAATGAGCGCGCCATATCTTCATTATCTCCAGTCGCAATAAAGGCTTGTCCCAAATTTGTATAGAAGAAGGCTAAAACCACGCTGATTAATATAATCAGCACGATAATTCCGATAAATACCACATCATAATAATTAGGCAGTCCTTTAAATAGATCAAAAAGTGTTTCTTGATTGAGTAAATTAATATTTGGTCGTTTCATAATGAATAACATAACAGAATGGAGTCCTGACATTACGAGTATTCCCGCTAATATAACCGGAACTTTTCCTTTTGTGTAAAGGAGTCCTGTCACTAACCCTGCACCCATTCCGGCAAGAATCGCTAAGAAGATAGCTAGAATCGGTGGTACATCTGAAACAATGGCTGTTACGGCTACTGCTGCACCTAACGGAAAGGATCCTTCAGTTGTTAAATCTGGAAATTTCAATATGCGGTACGTTAGGTATAATCCTATTCCGAGTACTGCCCATAAAAACCCTTGTGCGATCGCTGAAATAATCATATTTATTGTCCTCCTGCTTCTGGTTCAATGATCTTGCTGTTCTCTAAAATTTCTTCAGGTATAGTGACTCCAATTGATTCTGCTTTTTGAACATTGATCAACTGATCTCCACCTTCTACGATATATACTGGAAATTCTGCTGGATCTTTACCATCAAGTACTTCCGCTGCCATTCTACCGGATTCGACGCCCAGCTGAACTTGGCTGATCCCAACTGTTGCAAGTCCACCTTGAGCAATCATGATATCCACTGTAGGTATTAGAGGCATATTATAACGGTCTGCTTCGCTGACCACTGTGTTAAATGCACTAGCTATCGTGTTATCTGTCGGTAAGTATATGACATCTACCTCTTTAGCCATACTAGCGACCATTTGCTGAATCTCATTTGTACTAGAAACAGTATACGTTTCTGGAGTCAAACCAGCTTGTTCAATAGCGGCTTCTGCTCTTTCTGCTTCTGCTCTTGCATTGTCTTCTCCGGAACTATATAGAAGTCCGACAGTTTCTACATCAGGAAGAATACTTGTCAGCAATTGTATTTGATCTTCGACTGGTGCCTGATTTTTTACACCTGTTACATTAGCACCAGGATTCTCTTCTGATTCAACTAGTCCTGAACTAACTGGATCTGAAACAGCAGCCATGATTACGGGGATTTCACTAGAGGCATTCTTCAACGCCTGGCTCGCAGGTGTTCCAATCCCAATTAGAATATCTGCCCCTTCATTGACCATAGAACTTGCCATCGTGTTCATTAAATTCTGATCTCCTTGTGCATTTTGAAAATTAATTTCTATATTTTCAGCATCCACATAACCATTGTCAGCCAAGCCTTGAATCGTTCCTTGACGAATTTCATCTAAAGATGGATGACTCGTTGTTTGCAGCAACCCAACTTTTAAAGTTCTTTCTGAAGCACTTGGATCTTCGCTTCCGCCGTTTGTCACTTGTTGATTATTACTTTGTTCATCCGGAAAAAAGAACCCTATTATTAGTACAGCAAATATCAATCCAAATGTTACGAGCATACCTTTTCTTTTCATCAGTTATATTTCCTCTCCAGTTAATTTTTATATTTTCTATACATTGATTTCCAGTTCCAGTCAGAGTTCATCTGTATCAGCCCCTTAATACTTTACATATGATATTTTCATTTGAGCCTTTTTTATTTTAGATAAAATAAAAAAGGCAGTCTCCACACTTATTTTGAGTAGTGGAAATTGCCTTTAAAATATGCAAAAACCACATAGATATAGTGATATCCATGTGGTTATTTATCTAAAATTTCTTGAGAAATAAGCCCGCATAGATACAAAATTTAGAATGTTTTCTAAACGTTGTACCTATGAGTTGTCTCATATCTACAACGATCTACGCCAGCTTTGCCAATTCATATTCAATTGTACTGTTTGCTTAGAATCGAAGTTCATGAGTTTTTCTCCTTTTGTAATCTCTAATGTGATTTTTATATTACAGTGTAAAATTCAACTTGTCAACAAATTAGATATAAACTCTTTTTACATCTTCATTTATATAGATAAAATCAATTCCTTCTGCATTCTTGCAGTTAAATCATGGTAAACTATTAATGGAGAGAATAGAAAGGTGTTATATATGGAAAAAAAGAAAATCGCTATTGTCGGAGGCGGAGTTGTTGGTGCCTCAGCAGCTTATCTCTTAAGTAAAGAACCAACACTTGAAGTCACTCTATATGATGAAGGAGTCGGACAAGGTACCTCCGCTGCTGCTGGCATCATTAGTCCTTGGCTATCAAAACGCCGAAATAAAAAATGGTATCGTATGGTAAAAGAAGGTGCCGCTTTTTATCCGGAATTTCTATCTGAAGTTATGAATGGTGTAGCTATTCCTAAAACTGTCTATAACCAAGTCGGAACTCTTCTGTTTAAAAATAATCCTGAACATCTGAAAGATTTATTGAAAATTGGACTAAAGAGAAGAGAATCTGCTCCAGAGATCGGTGAGTTGAAGATTTTATCTCCGGAAGAAATAAAGAAAAAAATCCCCTTATATACAGGAAATGAATCTGCACTTTGGGCTGCTGGAGGTGCTAGAGTAGACGGAAAATATCTGGTAGACTTACTCATCCAAAAAGCAATAACCCAAGGTGCTCATTTCAAAAAGGAACACGTTGAAACATTAACTGTAAAAGGACATCATCCAATCCTTAACACTATTCATCAAAATACCCAATATGATAAGGTTATTTTAGCCGTAGCAGCATGGTTACCAAATTTACTCGAACCACTTGAATATAAAGTAGACATCCGTCCTCAAAAAGGACAACTCTTAGAAATTGAGTTAAAAAATACAATAACGACTAACTGGCCGGTCATTATGCCTGAAGGAGAAACAGATATTATTCCGTTTGAAAATGGAAGAGTCATTATTGGTGCTACACACGAAAATGACAAAGGCTTTGATCTAGAAATCGATAAAGTCCAGTTGACTCACATGCTTCATGATGCTGTAACTGGATTCTCAGATCATTTTAAACAAGCTTCTGTTGTAAATTATCGTTCTGGAACAAGGGCTTATACTTCGGATTTTGCTCCTTTTTTCGGTCCTGTGCCTGAATTATCCAATGTTTATGCAGCTAGTGGTTTAGGTTCTACCGGGCTAACTGCCGGACCATTAGTAGGAAAAGTATTAGCACAACTAATATTAGACAAACCAACTTCTTTACCGCTGGAGGATTACCCGATCAGAAACTATATACAATCTAAAAAATGACAGTCTTTCAATTGCGGCAATGATATTTGCCCTACTGAGATTGATGAGTAAATATAAAAAGGTTAAACGGAATACAGCTGATTTAGGTGCTATTGCTGTTATTATAGGAATAAACAAAAAACCTTCTATCACATGAGATAGAAGGTTTTTTGTTTTATTCATCATTCTTCTAGTCTTTCCATTTCCGGTCTTTTCGTTAGAGAGAGCCCGTACATTCCAATGCTAAACGCCAACCACATTAGTCCTACAGAATACCCTCCAACGATATCCGAAGGGTAATGTACACCTAGATATACTCGACTGACACCAATCAGCACAATCAGAGCACCAAATACCGCTGTAGCAGCCAAATACGTTATTTTTTTTCTAGCTAGTCGAATAAATAAAAAAATCACTGCTCCGTATACGATCATTGATCCCATTGCATGGCCACTTGGAAATGAATACCCTCCTTGGCTAATCAAGTGCTCTACCTCACTTGGACGTTCTCGTCTAAAAACAGCTTTTAACAGCTGATTCAAAACCCCCGCACCTAAAGCAACGGTCAAGAAATACCATATCGATAGCCATTTATTTTTAAATTTAAAAAGAATGACTGTACTTACAATTAAAGTAAACATAGCTACAAACCAACCGTCACCAACTCTGGTAATTAGGGTGAATAAGACAGTCAGTAATGATTCTCTTTCATCATGAACTTCTCTGCCAATCCAATCATCAAACATCCCTAATAGTCCCCACTCAAAATAACTTGCGACAGCTAAGATCAAGAAGGGAATAATTGTGATCATTCCAAGATAAAACATGGTCTTTGGCTTCCAGAAACTTTTCCTATATTTATTTATTAACTCTAACATATTGTTCCTCCACTGATTTTTACCTATTTTTCAAAACATTTGTACTCTCTATTGTCTAATTTTTTGAAATATTTTTCAAGTAATACCTTCTTTTTTTTTAAACTTCTTTGACTTCTTTCTCTGCATTAGGTAAAGTAGTCAAGGGAATCTGAAACACTCCCCTCATGATATTACTTCATTAATAGAAAGTTTTTCGAAAAGTAAATTCATTTTACGAATAACGTTCTATATTGGAAAAGTATGATCACAACTATAGAGGAGTTTGTTGCTAAATGAAAGTTTTTGATTACGAAGATATTCAATTGATCCCTACTAAAGCTGTTGTTTCAAGTCGTTCAGAATGTGATACGACTGTAGAACTAGGTGGACGCCGGTTCATGATGCCCATTGTTCCAGCTAATATGCAGACAGTAGTTGATGAAGAGTTGTCGGCTTGGTTAGCATCACATGGTTACTTTTATGTCATGCATCGCTTTGATGAAGCTGCACGTGCTGATTTTATAAAAGATATGCATGCAAAAGAACTTTATGCTTCTATTAGTTTAGGAGTAAAAAAAGAAGAGTATGATTTCGTTAAAGAACTAGCAGATAAAAATCTAGTTCCTGAATACGCAACAATTGATGTTGCACATGGACATTCTCAAATGGTCATCGATATGATCACTCATGTTAAGAAATATCTACCTGAAACCTTCCTAATTGCCGGAAACGTAGGAACTCCAGAAGCAGTTCGTGAGTTAGAAAACGCTGGAGCTGACGCTACTAAAGTCGGTATTGGACCAGGAAAAGTTTGTACAACTAAATTAAAAACCGGATTCGGTACTGGCGGATGGCAATTAGCTGCAGTTTCTTACTGTTCTAAAGCTGCACGTAAACCTATCATTGCTGATGGAGGTGTCCGTACCCACGGAGATATAGCTAAATCTATACGCTTCGGTGCTACAATGGTAATGATTGGTTCATTATTTGCCGGTCATGATCAATCTCCAGGTAAAATGGTCGAAGTAAACGGCCGTCCTTATAAAGAATATTTTGGTAGTGCTTCAGCGCACCAAAAAGGTGAAAGAAGAAATGTTGAAGGCAAGAAAATGCTGACACCTTATAAAGGTGACATTTCAGATACCTTACTTGAAATGAAACAGGATTTACAGTCTTCAATCTCATACGCAGGCGGAAATGATATTGAAGCACTACGTAAAGTAGACTATGTCATTGTTAAAAATTCTATCATGAACGGTGAAAATTACAACGCTAGTGGAATTGATGTTCCAGATAGTTTTGCTACATCTTCTAATTTCCAGCCTTAAAAATCAAACACCAATCAGGTTATAATCTGATTGGTGTTTTTTTATTCTTTCCTATTAATTTCTATAATAATAAATACAATAAAATGTAAAAAAACAGCAAAAAGTACTACAAAAAAAATCCATGAAGGTACATCAAAGACTATGTAAAAAAACAGAAATAGTATAAAAGAGAATAACGGATACCATACTAACGTTTTAGGATCAAATTCAGGTTGCGGCATACTGATCCACTCCTAGACTGAAAGTTTTAAGTGAGATAAAATTTTCTGAACTGTCAGCTCGACATCTATATTCTCAATTATAAGATCTGTTTCTTTTGGCGGAATTAATTCATTATTTTCATGACTATGGCTAATTCTTTCGGCAATTTTTTCTTCACTATCTCCACGTTTACGCATTCGTTCAATCATAGTTTCTTTGGAAATATGAATAAAAACCACGAAAGTTTCATTGGGAAAGAAAGCTTTCATAGCTTCAGCTCCATTGCGATCCAAAGAGACATGAACAACATCATGTGTACTTAAAGCCTTGCTAACCTCAGATTTTGTTAAACCATACACTTTATGATTGTAAAGTGTCTGCTCAATAAAATCTTCAGGATTCATGTCCTCCATTTTCCTGAAATGATAATCTATGCCATCGTGTTCCCCTACTCGCGGCTCCCTTGTTGTAGTTGTCACGAGTTTAGGGATCCCTCTACGCGTGAGTTCATCTCCTACTGTTGTTTTACCACTACCACTAGGACCAACCATAACAATAATGCATTTATTTCTCATAAACACTCTCCTCGGAATGTATAATGATCATCCACCTAAAGTAACATCTGTTTTCTGATACCACTCTAATGCATCAAAAAGATGCTGATCTTTGTAATCAGGCCAGAATTCATCAATAACATAGATATCAGAATAAATAGACTGGATTGGTAAAAAACCACTTAATCGACGACGTCCGCCCCATCTTAAGACCATATCCATACGAGAAATATCTTTAGATGCAATGTGATTAATTAAGTCTCCAGATTCAATAGTTTTCTCACTGTTCAGAGCATAATTCAAATCCCAGTTCCAACCATAGTTCACCAAGAAATTAACTTTCATTTTTCCTTCACCAAACCTGGTACGTTTCATTGCATATGGTAGAAGTTCTTTAGGAAATACTTTTGAATCTGTATTACCAATCACCATAAGATCCGCATCACGTTTTTTTAATTCATTTACAGAATCTACACATGCTTTCTGAAATGCTTTTGTTTGCAGAGAAGGACGTTTCACATTGTCCATTGTAAATCCATAAAATGTCATCTCTTCTACTCCAAGCTTTAGACATGCCTCATATAAATCCAACCCCGGATCAATTCCATGATTGTATCCATCTTTTTTCGGTAATCCTTGACCGACTGCCCAGCGGCGATTACCGTCTGGAATAACTCCAATATGTTTCGGCATGCGTTTAAATTTATCCATTCTCTTTGCAAGTCTCCTTATACCGTATTTCCTGATTATTGTATATTCATTTTTTATTTATTCTTGTACTCTATAATACCGTTTTTCTACCCCTCTCTTCAACTAACATGACCATTTTTTAGTTATATTATTATATTAAAAGACGTTAAAAGTCTGTATATTTTCATAGTATAGTGATAAAATGTAAGTAAGAAAACGGTATCGTATCGGATATCAGTAGGGAGGCTATCTATGTTTAAGGGGAAAAAACGAGAAAGAAAATTTTATTTCTACTCAAGCTTGATTTCAATTGCTCTGCCGATTTTTCTGCTGATTTTAGAATATTTTATTTATGAAGATTCTACTAATTTGGATTCCGGGTTCCGAGCGTTTTTCATTACTTTTATGTGGATCCTGTTAGTTTTAGCAATCTTTCGTGCACTCTATAATTATAAAAAATTGAAAGAAATTTCTAACAAACAAAACAATAATAAACAAAACTAAAGATTTACATTAGAAAAGGTTGATTTTAGATATAGTATATACTTTTCATTGGTTATTCAAAGTAGTAAGGAGGTTCAATATGTTTAAGAACGAGCGAAACAAGCGATTATTTCATATTTTCAGCAATCTATTCATTGCATGTGTCTGGACATGGATTCTATATGTTCAGTCTCAAATCGAATATTCAACTACACTTGAAACTGATTTTCAGAAAGCATATATGTTCGTACTTGTTATTTTTATTATCACAACTATTATTCGTATGGGTTATCACTTCCATAAACTCAGAAAATACACTACTGCCAAAAAGCTCTCAAAATCACATTGAGCAAAACCGCCCTCTTACTAGATTTTATGTAGCGGGCGGTTTTATCTAGAACTTCATCTTCAGTTAGTCCGTTACCCACTGCATTCTGTATTCTTTTTCTAGAGTCTCTGAATCAACCTTTTTTTTAATACAAGTAAATCCTTGAGCTAAATAAAAGTTTATTGCTTGCACGTTTTTTACATATACTGAAAGTTCTAAACTCTCATAATCTTTTTTTACAGCTGTTAATAGCTCTTTACCAATTCCATTTTTCCTGAAACGTTTATCGACAAAAATTCCTGCTATATAGCAATCTACCATACCTAAAAATGCGCATATCCTTCCATCCTGTTTATATAAATAAATTGTGGCATCATTTAACGACGCTTTCACAGATTCATAATACTCCTTCCAATAAGATTCCTTGATGAAATGATGTACTTCAATATTCACTTCCATCCATATCTTAGAAATTGTCTCTAGCTCATTCACTGTCAATTCTTGTTTTTTATCGATCATTTTCTATTTCCCTTCTTTTGGCCTATTCTATGATAAAAATAAGCATTCATTAAAAACCCCTTTCTTCACTCTCTTTATTTTTATCTAAGTAAAAACAACTTTGAATTCTTCATAAATGATACGGTGGTCTTCACTGAACTCGATACCTAATTCTTTTTTATAATATTTAGGAAAAAAGTCTAGATGCGCCTGTCTCCAATATGCTAAAGATAGATCCCCTTCACCTTCTTTTCTTGCATGTTCTTCTGTAATTTTATTAAATGGTATTGTTTCAACATTTATATTTTCAATCACACAAATAGGGGTTTCTTCACTATCTAATACAATAGAAAATTGTCCTGTGTAAGGCTTGACTTCATCTTCTGCGTACAGATCATATCCGCTTGAAGTGCCTGTTTTTTCCCCTTGTAGTACAAGTTTTCCTAACTCATCAGCCATTTCTGCAGTATCACCAAAAGAAAAACTTTCTACATCGGTTTCAAGACTTCTATTTGTTGCTTTTAAAAATGTATTTTTATATTGCTCAATCTTTTTATTCATTATTTAGCCCTTCCTGAAACTTTATGTCTTGCATTTTAACATAATTCTATTTAAAAAGAATCTAACTTTCCATGATTATAGGAAAGTTAGACTCTTTTTAGATTAATTTCTAAAATATTTAGCGGCTTTTCATCAATAGCTTGATTGCCTGCTGAATTTTTTCTTCTTCAGTGTCTTGACCATTTTGGTTGTTCTGCACGCATTCAACAAGGTTTTCAGCAACGATCAATCCAATCGCTTTATCTAAACTCGACCTTACAGCTGAAAGCTGGGTAACAATTGCAGCGCAATCTTTTTCATCTGCAATCATGTTTAATACACCTTCCAATTGACCTTTAGAACGTTTTAATCGATTGACAATTTTCGCATTGTATTCCATTAAACGGTTTCCCCTCTCCAAGCAGAGATGCCGCCAAGGACATTGGTTACGTTATACCCTTCTTTAGATAGGAAATCGCAAGCAGATGCCGAACGACCGCCTGAATGGCACATAACATAATAAGATTCCTTATTGTCTAGCTTATCTTTAAGTTCAGCTAATTCACTTAATGGGAAATGTTGAGCACCATTCAAGTGCCCAGCATCCCATTCGTCCTGTTCTCTTACATCGATTAACTTAATGTCTTTGTTAGCCCATTTTTTTTCAAACTCATTCATTGATATTGAATTATACATTATTTGATTATCCTCTCTGGTCTGATCGTCGAATAAAGTGCAAATGCTCCATCTAAATTTTTGACTTTATATCCGTTCTGTTTAAGCAATCTCTCTGCAATATAACTGCGTAGACCACTATGACAACTTACAATCACCGGTTGATCTTTTGGAATTTCTGATATACGTTCTCTAAGTGAATCAAGTGGTATATTTAATGCATTTGGTAATTGGCCGTTTGCAATGAGTTCAGATTCATTTCTTACATCCAGTAAAATATGCCCATCAGACTGTTTTTCTTCAAGCTCGTGCCATTGAATAGATTCACTAACTCCTTCAATTATGTTTAAAGCTGCATACCCGGCCATGTTTACTGGATCCTTAGCAGAACCAAAAGGCGGTGCATAGGTGAACTCTAATTCAGGTAAATCCTGAATGGTCAGACCTGCTTTGATTGCTGTCGCTAAGATATCGATGCGCTTATCTATTCCATCTGTTCCGACTGCTTGAGCACCATAAATTTTACCAGAAGCTGGATTAAATAATAACTTCAATAGGACGGTTCCAGCATTGGGATAATATCCGGCATGACTTTTCCCTTGAACATGAATAACATCATATTGTTCCCCAGAACTTTTCAGCTGCATTTCGTTCAGTCCTGTTGATGCTGCAACTTGATCAAATACACGTACAATTGCTGTTCCAATGCTTCCTTTATTAAAACGGTCCAGTCCACTAATTATATCTGCTACCTGTCTTCCTTGACGATTTGCTGGGGAAGCCAGTGCAATCATTGTATCTTGGTTGTTGATTTGCTGTTTAACTACGATAGCATCTCCCACAGCATATATATCCTTCTGACTGGTTTCATAATGATCATCAACCACTATTCCTCCGCGGAAACCAGTCTCGATATCAGCGGTCAAAGCCACATCAGTATTGGGTTTAACCCCTACTGATAACAATGTAAGATCACTTTCAAGCTTCTCACCATTTTCAAGCACAACGACCTTCCCGCTTTCTTCAAAAGCAGAAGCAGCTAGCTCTGTATAGATCTCTACACCTTTATCGTGTAATTCTTTAGCGATATAAGCAGCCATTTCCTCATCTAATGGCGGCAACACATGTGGGGCTTTTTCAACTATTGTAACATTTAATCCTCGTTGTACTAGACTCTCTGCCATTTCTAATCCAATAAATCCTGCACCAATAACTACTGCTTTTTTAGGTTTATGATTATCAATATATGTGGATATTGCATCAACATCTGGAACAGATCTCAATGTGAAAATATTCTCCGCTTCTTTTATACCCTCAATTGGTGGAATAAGTGGTTTTGCTCCTGGCGATAGAATCAATTTATCATATACCAAAGTATATTCTTCTTTATCATTTTTAACCGTAACTTCTTTAGTTTGAGCATTAATTGCAATAGCTTCACTTTCAGGCCGGACATCCAAATTAAATCTTGCCTGCAGACTTTCAGGGGTCTGAACCAGTAACTTACTGCGTTCTTCAATCTCACCTGCTACATAATAAGGCAATCCACAGTTTGCAAAAGAAACATAGGGACCTTTTTCTAAAATAATGATTTCTGCATCTTCATTTAATCTTCTTAGTCGAGTAGCGGCGGACATTCCCCCAGCAACTCCTCCAATGATTAAAATTCTCATTATAATTTTCCTCCTCTTGTAGAACCTGACCAAGCCATCATTCCACCACGGACATTTACAACATCAGCATCTTTTTTTAATAACATTTTTGTTGCTTTTTTACTACGCATACCTGATTGACAGACTACATAAGTCTTTCCTTTAGGAGTGAAACTCTCTACTTTTCTTAATGGTACATTTTTTGCTCCTGGAATATGCCCACCACGAAATTCGTGTGGTTCTCTTACATCAATAATCTGAGGTTTATCCATTAATTTTCTTTCTAACTCTTTCGTAGAAATTGCCGGTATTTTTTTAAATAACATATCACTGCTCCTATTCTTTTATTTATTTTTATTCCTATCATTTTTATATAACTACACTTTTTTATGCGATTTCGTAATTATTTACTATACGTTCAAATTTATCATGCAAATCATCCATTACTACAAAGCGTGCTTCGCGAAACATTTCTTTCCCTTCTATAAACAACAGTAATGCCGGCACTGTAAAAACCGTATATTCTCCTGCTACCTCTGGGACATCATCTGCACTCACCTGCATAGGTTTTATCTCCGGAAATTCCTCTAACATTTCTTGGACTTTTGGTTTTACTGCATGGCACACACTGCATCCTTCTCTTGATACATATAAGAATGATACAGGATTCACTGAAACAAAATTTCTGATTTCCTCAATCGAATTCGCTATAGGGAACTTAACCATCTTTTTCCTTCTTTCTTTTATCAGATTCCTTATCAAAAAAAATTTCTGAGAGTTTTATAGTTAATTATTATAGCTTCAACAAAACTCATTATACCCCCATGGGTATATTTTGTAAAGTCTTTTCCCTTAAAATATTTTAAATTGTATCCATTACATAAAGATTAAATCTTTTAAGGAAACCTATTTTTTAAAAGCTTATATTCTACTAATCATATATTATTTGATATAATTAATTTAACAGTCAAAATCTTTATAAAGTTATTAATTTTTTTAGAGATGAGGGATTAGTTAATGAATAGCACTTTTAGAATAAATGAGTTAAAAGCCTTTCTAAAAAAATATCAACCTGTGAAAACAAAACAAATAGTAGATTTTTATCGAACATTTAATCCTACTATCAACTGTAACACTATACGGTGGCGTATTCATGAATTAAAGGCAAAACAAATTATCTATAGTCCAGTTAGAGGACAGTATGCTTTACAAGAAAAAGCCTCGTTTTTTCATGACCCCACAAAATCTATAAATAGCTTAACAAAACTAGTTCAAAAAAAGCATCCAACAGCTAAGTTTTCTCTGTACTCTACTGAATGGTTAACCAGATTTTCTAACTTTACTTATCCTTCTAATAATTTAATTATTGATATCGAAACTGACTCTTTAAACATAGTTTATAATTCCATCAAAAAAAGTTGTTCGAATACTTTTCTTTCTCCAAATGAAACAAAATATGATTATTATATTTCTCCTAATCGAGAGAATATTATAGTAAACCGATTATATGTAGATGCTCCTTTAAAAAATGTTGATAGTTCTTATTACATACCTAAGCTGGAAAAAATCCTAGTTGATCTAATGATTAACGACCCAATCATCCTTATGATCAGCAAGCCTGAAATGAAGTATATCATAAGCAATATCCAAAAGACCTATCATATTAATTACTCTACACTGAGACGTTATGCCCAAAAAAGACACTTTGGTAAAAAAGAAACTGCATATGGATTACTAAAAGTATAAAAAGAGGAAAGTCGGAAGAATATCTGAGTTCTTCCAACTTTCCTCTTTTATTTTTAAAGTTTAGCCAGTTGCTCGCTGACTGTTTTTCCTTCTTCAAGGAAAACTTCTCTATTATCCTCTGGCACCATTGATCCTCCAGTTGCCCAAGCGATATGTGTTGCTTGGTGTAGTTTATTTTTCAAGTTATTCCTTTTCAGGTAGTTTTGACCTTCTTTGCTTTCTAGTAATTTATGTGGACCTGCAAGTCCAGCTACAGCGGCTGGTTCCAGAAATATAGATTCCTTATCATACAGATTCCAAAGGATCCGCCTGAACGTTTCATCTTTAAGGCTGTATCCCGCACTGAAATAATTGTGCATTAATTTAGCTACTAACCCAGATGTCCTAGGTACAGCTAACCCATCTGCTACAGTAATTCCGCCGAGACCAATTTCTTCTACCGAAATCTCATCATAAAGTTTCGACTCCAAACCAAGTAACATACTTGGCATTTTAGTTGGCTCTGCAAAAATACAATGAACATTATCTCCAAAAGCTTGTTTCAGCCCAAATGTAATGCCGCTGGGAGATCCGCCTATACCACAAGGTAAATAAACAAACAGCGGATGATTTTCATCGACGATAATACCTTTATCTTCGAGCTGTTTCTTCATACGGTATCCTCCCACTGTATATCCTAAAAACAATTCTTCAGAGTGCTCATCGTCTACAAAATAACTGTTAGGATTGGCATTAGATTCTACACGTCCCTGCTCTACAGCTTTTGAAAAATTCGTCTCATGTTCAATCACTCTAACACCCTTAGAACGCAAATAATCTTTTTTCCATTGTTTCGCTTCAACCGACATGTGAACAGTAACATTAAATCCAAGCTTGCTGCCCATTCTTCCAACACTTATACCTAAGTTCCCTGTTGTTCCAACTGCTATATGACGTTTTGCAAAAAAATCTCTGAATTCTTTGCTTGCAAAAACCGAATAATCTTCCTCAATACTTTTGAGCAATCCTTGTTCTAACGCAATCGTTTCTGCATGTTTCAGAACTTCATAGATCGCACCTCTTGCTTTGATCGTTCCAGAAATCGGAAGCATATCATCTCTTTTCAGCCAGAGATTTCCTTCCACATTTTTATCATTGATTTCATTCAACCATTTTTTCATCGCTGTAATCTCTATTATTTCGGACTCAATGATACCATTTGATTCTTCTGTTTCAGGAAAAGCGATTTTAATGTACGGAGCAAATCTTTGTAAACGCTCCTCTGCATCTTCGATATCTTTTATTGAATATTTTGTATATCTGTTAGCTTCTTCAGCTGGTGAATAACAGGGGTTATCCCAAAAGACTTCTAAACCAGAAGCAATCTCTTTGATTAGCTGACTTTGCTCTGTAAACTTCCCTACATGATGGCCTAACATAATAATCAATCCTTTCAAATTCCTGTTTTCTTCTTTTACAGATCATAAAAATTTAAATAGTTTTGTTCGAAACACTCATCTTTACATCTTGTTTATTGTAGCATAATTTTGTTTCCACAAAAGAGACAATTCATTTTCATACTAAAAGACCTTCACTTAATTATATTATTATGTGAATTCCTTGTTTTACTTTAAAAATCAAAGTGAAAATCACAATCAATTCTCACTTTGATTTTTAATCTTCTTTCTACTTGTTCTCTATCGATTTTTCTTGTCAAAATCGTTATACTGGGCATATTGAGAATTTGAGAGGGAGGAAAGCGTTGGAATCTTATCCAGTAGCTGACATATTAGATGTTTGCGTAGAAGCCGGACGAGTTATGCTTGAAAATGGAGCAGAAACTTATCGTGTAGAAGATACATTATATCGTATTGCTAAAAGTTATGATCTAGTTTATATAAACGTCTTTGTTGTCCCCACCGCATTGATTTTAACGGTCCAAGGTAGAGACAAACAGGATCATACTGAATTACTGCGAATGACAGATAGACAAACAAACCTTGAAAAAGTTGCTAAAGTAAATGACCTTTCTAGACAATTATCCCAACAGATTCTTTCACCTGATGAAGTAAAAGATAAATTAAAAGAAATAAAATATACGCCCCGGAATTTCAAGCAGTGGCAGAGAAACTTAGCCATTGCCTGTGCTTGTGGGTGTTTCCCTTTACTGTTCGGAGGAACCTATGAAGATATGTTACCTTCATTTATTGCTGGCGGTCTAGGTCATATGCTTTTTGATTTCGTAAACCGCTGGACGAATGTCAGTTTTTTTGCTGAAATGCTTGCTGCTTTTTTTATTGGCTTATGTGCTGTTCTATTTATTTCCTTAGGATTAGGAAATAATGTTGATACAATTATTATTGGAAGCGTGATGTGCCTAGTTCCCGGGATGGCAATCACCAATAGCTTCAGAGATTTAATGGCCGGACACCTTTTAGCAGGTGTAGCAGTCGTTGCAAAAGCCCTACTGACGGCCGGTGCAATAGGAATTGGCATTGCTATGGTATTAACATTTTTATAAGATACTGCAGAATACTCTAAAAACTTTATCACAGGGAGGAACTTACCATGTTACTGGATTATACTACTTATTTTCTTGCTGCATTTATAGCGACGATAGGCTTTGGGATTTTATATAATGTTCCTACCCGTACAATTCTAGCGTCTAGCTTAGCTGGTGCGACAGGTTGGGTTGTTTATCATTATTTATCCTTCCAGCTAGATTTAGACTATTTTGTTGGTGCTGGAGCTGCTGCTTTTTTAGTGGCGAACTGCAGTCAATGGTTTGCTCGTTACTACCGAATGCCGGTAATCGTATTTGCAATCCCTGGTATCATTCCTTTAGTGCCTGGAGGATCTGCTTATAATATGATGCGTTCTTTTATTGAAGGTAATTCTGATCTCGCCTTTATGTACGCAACGGAAACGTTCCTTGTTTCAGGTGCAATTGCGTTAGGTCTTTCAGTCAACAGTGGACTGCTTCAGGCACTCTCTTCTAGAACATTAGGCAAAAGAGACAAACGATATCTCCCTTAATTTTGAATAATATCTTGCTAATATCCAGTAGAATTTTTACACAAATCTTTTTTCTCATTTTTTTGCGACTCAAAAAATTCTATATTTTTATACTTTACCTTAATTACGTAAAAAGCTATCGAATGCTTCTCAATAAGAGCAGCAGCGATAGCTTATTTATTTTAATCATTTATAGATCAATTACATTCCAGTATACGAGGCAAGATTTTGAAATTTCCATTCAAGCGAACTTCAAAGTACAAGTGAACCCAGTTAATAGAAACATCTGTGCTCCGATATTCAACCTATTACTTCCCTTATTTTGCTTTATCTCCAATATCTTTACGGTAAATAAACTGTTCATCATTTAACTTGCTTAATTCATTATAAATTTTCCCTTGTGCCTGTTCAACTGTCTCTCCATAGGCTTCTAATAAGTAGACTCGTCCGCCATTGGAAATCAGTTGTGTTCCTTTACTTTTCACGCCTGCATAATAAATATTCATTTCAATTGAATCCAGGATCTCTAATGGAACACCTTTTGAATAGGCTTCTGGATAACCTTTTGCTGCAACAACGACACCTAAATCCACACCGGTTTCTTTCCATTTCAAAAGTGGTTCTTCATTGTTTAAGATAGTGGTAATTATTTCTGCCAAATCGGACTCTAGTCTGTTTAAGACAACTTGAGTTTCTGGGTCTCCAAATCTCGCATTGAATTCGATTGTTTTCGGACCTGTTTCAGTTACCATTACTCCAGCATATAATACTCCTGTAAAAGGCGTCTGATTTTCAACCATTCCTTGTGCAGCAGGCTTAAGAATTTTCTCTATGGATTCATCTACTATTTCCTTTGAAATATGGGAAACTGGAGAATACGCTCCCATACCCCCAGTATTGGGACCTTTATCTTGTTCTAGTAATCTTTTATGATCTTGAGAAATCTGCATTGGATAAACTTTTTCTCCATTCACAAAAGCCATTAGAGAAAACTCTTCTCCCTTTAAGCATTCTTCGATTACAACTGTTGAAGCAGACTTTCCATACTTATTTTCTTGCATCATTTCTGTCAAAGCCACTTGTGCTTCCTCTATCGTTTCCGCTACTACTACACCTTTCCCAGCAGCTAATCCATCTACTTTAATAACGATTGGGGCTCCTTGTTCATCAATGTATCGCTTCGCTTTTTCATATTGATTAAACGATTTATATTTGGCTGTGGGGATTTGCTTTTTGATCATTAATTCTTTTGCAAATTCTTTAGAAGCTTCAATTTTTGCGGCTCTTTTTGAAGGTCCGAATACTTTTAGTCCTGCATCTTTAAAGTCATCTGCTAATCCGTTAAGCAAGGGCACTTCTGGGCCGATAATCGTCCACTCGATATTGTTATCTTTCGCAAATTTTATCAATTGCGTATGCTCTAATTGGTCAATATCTATAACTTCTATACCATCTTTTTTCATTCCCGCATTACCGGGAGCACAAAATACAGTTTTTACTTTCGCACTTTGTTTTAACTTTTTAGCTAATGCATGTTCACGTCCTCCACTACCGATAACAAATAGATTCATAACAGTTCCTCTTTTCACAGGTTATGTAAAAAACGAAAGAGATCCTACTCTCTTTCGTTCGTTCTTTAATGTCTGAAATGACGAGTAGCAGTAAAGACCATGGCAATACCATACTCATTTGCCTTATCAATAGAAGCTTGATCTTTAATACTTCCACCGGGCTGAATGATTGCTTTTATGCCATGTTTTGCTGCATATTCTACACTATCATCCATTGGGAAAAAGGCATCACTTGCCAGCACTGCACCTTCAGCCTGGCCTTCAGCTTGCTCGATTGCAATTTTAACTGCTCCAATTCGGTTCATCTGTCCAGCACCAATTCCTAGTGTCTGGGTTGTATTACCGACAACAATGGCATTACTTTTAACATGTTTTACAACTTTCCAATTTAACGCTAATGCTTTTATTTGTTCGTCTGTTGGCTTTGTTTCCGTAACGACTTTCCATTCAGGCTTGTCCGATTCAGCTATCCAATCCTGATCCTGAATCAGTAAACCACCTAGAACAGAGACCATTTCTTTACCCGCTTCAGCAGCTTTAGAAAAATCCAGTTCCAGTAGTCGGATATTTTTCTTGGAGCTCAGTAAATCGAATGCCTCTTTTGAAAAAGAAGGAGCAATAACGATTTCCAAAAAGATTTTATGCAATTTCTCCGCTACGGCAAGAGAGACTTCACGGTTTAAAACAACGATACCCCCAAAGATAGAGATACTGTCTGCTTCATATGCACGGTTAAAAGCTTCTTCAATTGTTTCGCCAATTCCGATTCCACATGGATTCATGTGTTTCACCGCGACTGCAACCGGTTCGTCAAATTCACGTGCCATACGAATCGCTGCATCTGCATCTTTAATATTGTTGTATGACAGTTCCTTCCCATGTAACTGTGTTGCTTTTGCGATAGAAAACCCACTCGCCATAGGATCTTCGTAAAATACTGCCGACTGGTGGCTGTTTTCTCCATAGCGCAGGGATTGCTTTTTATTATAAGTAACGGTTACCGACTCTGCGTCTTCTTCTCCCGACAGTTCAGTTAAGTAATCTGCAATCAGCGCATCATAGCTAGCTGTATGACGAAACACTTTAGCAGCTAACGCTTTTCTGGTTTCTAAGCTTGTTTGGCCATTTGTCTGCAGTTCTTCTATTACCTTTGTATAATCTGCTGCATCAACAACTACTGTGACAGACGCAAAATTCTTTGCCCCACTGCGCAGCATACTTGGGCCACCAATGTCGATTTGTTCAATCGCTTCTTCTGGTGTTACATCCGTTTTTGAAATCGTCTCTTTGAATGGATAAAGGTTTACGCAGACAAAGTCGATTGGTTGGATGTTGTGCTCTTTCATTGCATCTAAGTGACTATCTAAATCTCTACGACCAAGTAGTCCTCCATGAATCAAGGGATGCAAAGTTTTGACCCGTCCATCCATCATCTCTGGAAATCCAGTTACTTCATCAATAGAAACAGTGGGTACGCCGGCTTCATCCAGCACATTTTTTGTTCCCCCTGTTGAAACAATTTCAACTTGCTGCTTGACTAAAGCTTGTGCGAACTCCACAATATTTGTTTTGTCTGAGACACTGATCAATGCTCGTTTCATTTATCTATCTGCTCCTTTTGTAGCTTTTCAATATACTGTTGAATGACTGCTGGATACAATTTATGTTCTACTCTGTGTATCCTTTCTTCAAGAGAATTGAGTATTTCTTCGGGTTCAATTCTGATTCTTTCTTGTGCCAATATTGGTCCTGTATCAATCCCCTGATCTACTAAATGAACCGTTACACCAGTTTCTATTGCTCCATCATTATAAGCATCCTTGATTCCTTGTTTTCCAGGATAAGCAGGCAGCAAAGAAGGATGGATATTCAAAATCTTCTCAGGATAAGCTTCAAGTAATGTATCTCCTACAATGCGCATGTATCCTGCCAAAACAATCAGATCGATCGAATGTGCTCGTAATTGCTCTAATATTTTTAATTCAAATTCCTTTTTTGATATAAAAGACTTAGGCAAAATAACTGCGGCAGGAACCTTTAATTTTTCAGCTCGTTTTAAAGCATAAGCCTCAGCATTATCACAAACCAGCAATTCAAGATTTCCCTTGATTTTCCCCTGTTTGACTGCTTGGGCAACAGCTTCAAAATTTGTTCCGCTTCCCGAAGCAAAAATGGCGATTTTAATATTTTTTTCTTTATTCAAACACAATCGCCTCATTTGTATCTCCTGAAGATTCAACAACTTCACCTATTATAGCAGCTTTTTCTCCCGTATGTTTTAGCTCTTTCAGAACTTTCTCAACCTTATCTTCAGAAACGGCTAGTACCATACCGATGCCCATATTGAAAATCTCATACATCTCTTCAGACTTTAATTGCCCTTTTTTTTCAAGCAATTTAAAAATACCCGGTATTTCCCAAGTTCCTTTTTTTATCTTAGCTGTCAATCCTACCGGAAGCATTCTAGGAAGGTTTTCTACAAATCCCCCTCCAGTGATGTGCGAAATCCCTTGTATCAATTGTTCTTTTATTAAAGGCAAAACGGCTGCCACATAAATTCTTGTTGGTTCCAACAGCTCTTCCCCAAGCGTTTTGCCGTTTAATTCTTCAAACATCGTTTCCAATGTATATCCGTTCTCATCAAAAAACACTTTTCTGACTAATGAATATCCATTTGAATGAATACCGCTTGATGGCAGTCCGATCAATTTGTCTCCAGCTTTTACTTTATCTGCTGTGAGCACTCCGGATTTTTCTGCTACCCCTACACAAAATCCTGCAAGGTCATACGCAGTTTCTTCATACATATCTGGCATCTCAGCTGTTTCTCCCCCAATTAACGCTGCGCCCGCTTGTACACACCCATCAGAAATTCCGGCAACGATTTGTTCCATTCGTTCTGGAACAGTTTTTCCTGTTGCAATATAATCTAGAAAATAAAGAGGTTCAGCTCCCTGAGCCAGAATGTCATTCACACACATTGCGACACAGTCAATTCCAATTGTGTTGTGCTTGTCTTGCTGGATAGCCAGCAACAGTTTGGTTCCTACGCCATCAGTTCCCGAAACGAGCACAGGTTCTTTTACTTTTATCTTAGATAAGTCAAAGGCCCCACCGAAACCACCTAAAGCGCCCATAACGCCTAATCGTTCTGTTCGTTTTGCATGTTTCTTGATGCGTTCAACCGTTTCGTACCCTGCTTCAACATCTACCCCAGCGTTGGCATAAGCATTTCCCATAGCGCCATACCTCCTGTTTTTACTTTAATTGAAATATACGTTTTTTATGTTAATAGTGGATCACGTTCATTAATCTTTTCCAGTGTATTCCTATAGTCTGTTTCGTAATCATATAATGGCGTTGGATAATCACCAGTAAAGTAAGCCATACATAAGCCATTGTAAGGTGCGTCAAATTGTAGTCCAATAGATTCTACTGTTCCATCTACGCTTAAAAAGGATAAGCTGTCTGCTCCAATGGTTTCCCGGATTTCTTCCACTGTCTGCTCCGCTGCAATTAATTCTTTCTGATTTTGGATATCGATTCCATAAAAACATGGATATTTTAGTGGCGGTGAAGAGATTCGAACATGAACTTCTGCTGCACCGGCATCTTTCAAGAGCTGTACGATCCGTTTACTTGTAGTACCACGAACGATCGAATCATCAACCATGATCACTTTCTTCCCTGCTACGACCCCGCTGACAGCTGATAATTTCATTCGTACACCTTGTTCCCGCAATTCTTGCGTCGGTTGAATGAACGTTCTAGCAACGTACTGATTTTTCACTAATCCCATTTCATAAGGAATCCCACTTTCTTCTGCATATCCACTTGCCGCAGATAACGAAGAATTCGGCACACCTATCACCATGTCTGCTTCGATCGGCGCTTCCTGTGCGAGTCTTCTACCCATATTTTTTCTGGCCGTATGCACATTTACGCCTGCAATATTAGAGTCGGGTCTAGCAAAGTAGATGTATTCCATAGAACAGATTTGAAGCATTGTATCTTCTGTATATTTCTCGATCTGGTAACCATCATCATTTACGATGACGATTTCTCCAGGTTGAACAGAACGAACAAACGTCGCTCCAACTACATCTAATGCACATGTCTCACTTGCCAAAACATAAGCACCATTCTCCAACTGCCCGATCGACAGCGGTCTGAAACCATTCGGATCAAGTGCTCCAATCATGGCATCTGGAGTCAGAATCAAGTAGGCAAATGCGCCTTTAATGGCGTTCAAGCTTTCTTTGATTCTTTCCATCAGCGTGCTTTGTTTACTTCTGCGAATCAGATGCATCAAGATCTCTGTATCAGAATTAGAATGGAAAATTGCACCTTCTTTTTCTAGACCTTTTCTCAAAGTCGTCGCATTGATTAGATTCCCATTATGCGCGAGCGCCAATTCTTCATCATGAAACTTGAACAAGAAAGGCTGAATATTTAAAATACTGTTGCTTCCTGCTGTACTGTACCGAACATGACCAATTGCTGCGTCTCCTGTCAATCGTTCGATTTCTCTTTCATCCTTGAACACTTCTGAAAGCAAACCTAAATCTCGGTGTCCTTTTAAACGACCATGATTATTGGCAACAATCCCCGCTCCTTCTTGACCGCGGTGCTGCAGGCTATGCAATCCAAAGTAATTCAGTCTTGCTGCCTCTGAGTGTCCCCAGACACCAAAGATACCGCACTCTTCATTTAAGCTTTTGATTTCAGCAACCAAGGAATCGCCTCCTCCCATACCTTTTTTAGTTCATTGGTTTCTAATTCGGTTTTCTCATCTTGTGTTTTTATGACGACTGTTTTTGAATCTGTCACTTTACCGATCTCAGTAACATCTTGATCAAATAATGCTTTTACTGCCGTTGCATTTTCGGGTTTCACTGACAGTACGAATCTGGATGGTGATTCAGAGAATAACCACTCTTTTGGCATATCAACCGTCACGTCCATACCGAATCCTTTTTTAAAGGCTGATTCTGCTAAAGCTACTGCTAGTCCACCTTCAGAAAGGTCATGAGCACTTTGAATCCATCCTCGTCTGATCGCTTCCAATACTTTATCTTGAATGTCCTTTTCTTTTTCAATATCAAAGTCGAAAAGTTCACCTTCTATACGACCAAGCTGCATTTTCTGAATTTCCGTTCCGTTAAAGTCAGGTTTTGTTTCGCCAACTACAAAAATCTTATCCCCAATTTGTTTAAAGTCAGAAGTGGTTACATGAGCGAGTTCTTTGACTAACCCGACCATCCCGATCATTGGTGTAGGATAAATGGCTTCACCGTTCGTCTCATTGTATAAAGAAACATTTCCCGAAATCACTGGGGTTCCAAGTGTTTCACAAGCTTTTGAAATGCCATCAGCAGACGTCCAAAGTTCCCAGAACACTTCTGGTTTATCCGGATTTCCGTAATTCAGACAATCTGTAATCGCTAGTGGTTCTCCTCCGCTTGCTACAATATTCCTTGCTGCTTCTGCGACAGCCATCTGTCCGCCTCTTTCCGGGTTCAGATAAAGGTATCTGGCATTGCAGTCTGTCGTCATTGCTAAAGCTTTCTGGGTTCCGCGAATCCGTAAGACAGCCGCATCGCTTCCCGGTCCTACGACAGTATTCGTGCGGACCATAGAATCATATGTCTCAAAAATCGATTTTTTCGATGCAATCGTCGGCTGCTGCAGTAATTTTTTTAATGTTTCACCTGCATTTTTTACAACCGGTTCAAATGCTTTTAATGCTTTAAATCTTTCAATTCTTTCTGGCTCAGTATAGGGTTTATTGTAAACAGGGGCTTCTTCTGCCAGTGCATCGACCGGCAAGTCCGCTACCTGTTCTCCATTGTGGAATAAACGGTACTGTCCGTCATCTGTTACATGTCCGATATTGACAGCATCTAATTCATACTTTGAAAACAGTTCTTTAACACGTTCTTCTGACCCTTTCGTTACGCAGATCAGCATGCGTTCCTGCGATTCGGATAGCATCATTTCATAAGGCGACATATGGGTTTCGCGTTGCGGAACATCATCTAGATTCAGTACCATACCGCTACCTGCTTTTGAAGCCATTTCTGAGCTAGATGAAACCAGTCCGGCAGCACCCATGTCCTGAATACCGATCAAAATATCTTGATGGTTCTGGATCAGTTCCAGACAAGCTTCCATCAACAGTTTTTCCATGAATGGATCGCCGACTTGAACCGCTGAACGTTCAGATTCTTCTTCATCACTAAATTCTTCAGAAGCAAAAGTCGCTCCGTGAATGCCGTCTCGGCCTGTTTTTGCACCTACATACATAATGGTGTTCCCGACACCTTTTGCTTGGCCTTTTTGAATATCTTTATGGTCGATCAAGCCCACACACATCGCATTGACTAGTGGATTTCCCTTGTATACCAGGTCAAAACCAATTTCCCCACCGACAGTTGGAATGCCGATACAATTTCCGTATCCACCGATACCAGCAACCACTTCTTCTAATAAGTATTTTGTTCGTTCATTGTCTAATTCACCAAAGCGAAGTGAATCCAGTAATGCGATTGGACGCGCACCCATACTGAAAATATCGCGGATAATTCCGCCTACTCCTGTAGCTGCTCCTTCATAAGGTTCTACAGCAGAGGGATGATTATGACTTTCTGCTTTGAAGACGACAGCCTGTCCGTCACCGATATCAACGATTCCGGCACCTTCGCCAGGACCTTGTAAAACTTGAGACCCATTGGTTGGAAACTTACGTAAAACTGGTTTAGAATTTTTGTAAGAACAATGCTCACTCCACATAACTGAAAACAGTCCTGTTTCCGTATAATTCGGTAAGCGTCCCAGAATATCTTCTGAAATCATGCGATATTCTTCATCCGTTAAGCCCCACTCTGCATAGATACGCTGTTCTTTTACGGCTTCTGCTGTTGGTTCCTGGATTGTTTTCATACGTTAGCGGTCTCCTTTACAAAGTTCTTGATCATGGACTGAAAGAACCTTAAGCCGTCACTTGAGCCAAGCAGTTCTTCTGTTGCTCGTTCAGGATGCGGCATCATACCCAGTACATTCCCTTTTTTGTTGATGACTCCTGCGATATCCGCCACTGAACCATTAGGATTCTCTGACGCATAGGTGAAGACGATCTGATTGCTTCTTTCCAGTTCTTCCAAGGTTTCTGGGTCGCAGTAGTAGCTACCTTCTCCATGTGCAATCGGAATCGTTAATTGTTCGCCTTGTTCATATAATGAAGTGAACTTTGTCTCATTATTTTCAACTTTCAATTGAACAGATTTGCAGATAAAATGTAAATGTTTGTTTCTCTGTAACGCACCTGGAAGCAGACCAGCTTCAACTAAAATCTGGAATCCATTACACGTACCGAAAACTGGTTTCCCTTCTTCAGCGAACCGTCTAACTTCATTCATAATATTTGAAAAACGAGAGATTGCGCCACTTCTCAGATAATCCCCATACGAGAATCCTCCAGGTAAAAGTACCCCATCAAATCCTTCTAAACTGGTTTCCATATGTGAGACGTATTCAGCTTCTTCACCTACGCCGTCTCTGATTGCATGAAGCAGATCGACGTCACAATTTGAACCCGGGAATTGAATCACTGCAAAACGCATGCTTATACCGTCTCCTTTACTGCTTCGATTTCATAACGGTAACTTTCCATTACTACATTAGCGAGCAACTTATCACAAATGGTTTCAATCGTTTCTTCGACTGTTCTATCTTCTTGTTTCGCTACTTTGATTTCGAAATATTTTCCCATTCTGATATCTTCGATCTCATCAAAACCCATACGATGAACAGCACCACGTACCGCTTCGCCTTGAGGATCTAGAATGGATTCTTTGTAGGTTACATATACTTTTACGTTATACATGATTGGCTCTCCTTTTAAAGTTGGTTTAAACGATTCAAAACTTCCTGATAAAGCGGAATAATGTCTCCCAGATCTTTTCTGAACACATCTTTATCCAGGCGGTCATTTGTATCCAAGTCCCATAAACGACAAGTGTCTGGTGAAATTTCATCTGCCAGTACGATTGATCCATCATTTGTCTTTCCGAATTCCAATTTGAAATCAACTAGTCGAATGTTCATTTTTTCAAATAATCCAATCAACACTTGATTAATTTCCATTGCCTTTTTCTTGATTTCAAAAACTTCCTCATCCGCAGCAAGCTTTAACACACGGACATGATCATCATTGAGAATAGGATCGTTCAATGCATCTTCTTTTAAATAAAATTCTAATATGGGGAATGAGAGTTTTTCTCCTTCTTCTACGCCTAAACGCTTGGAAAAACTTCCTGCAGCTACGTTACGAACGACAACTTCCAGTGAAAACATACTGACTTTTTGTATGAGTTGCTCTGTTTCAGAGAGTTGTTTAATGAAGTGACTATTGATTCCTTTTACTTTTAACTTTTCAAATAGCATACTAGTAATTTGGTTATTCAATTTACCCTTACCGGTAATATTCTCTTTCTTGGCACCATTACCTGCTGTTGCCTGATTTTTATATTTGACCCAAAGAATATCTGGTTCATCTGTCTCATAAAGCTCTTTCGCTTTTCCTTCGTAAATCAACTCTTTTTTTTCCAAATCAGGTTCTCCTCTCAAGAATAAACAAACAAAAAACGAACTATTTTTATCAACACATCAATCAATGTATTTATTTAACTTCATACTAAATACACTCGCTATCATAGTCAACCTACTAACGAGTATTTGTCATCCTATTTTAATATATAGTTCGTGTTTTAAAATTTTAAAGGTTTATGCAAAAAGATAACCTGTATATATTAGCTAAAAAGCGAACAATAACCCTACCTACTGTTTGTTAAGCAGTGTTGAATGGAATCAACATTGCTTGTATAAACTCATTGTTTTTATATTAGATTTTTGTTATAGTAATGGATACTTACTTTTAGGAAGAGAAGTGACATTTAATGATGAAAATTGAAGTATGGTCAGATTACGTTTGTCCATTTTGTTATATTGGTAAAAGAGAATTAGAACAAGCGATTAGAGAAACTGGGTTGGCAGGTAAAGTTGAGGTTGAATTTAAAGCTTATGAGCTTGATCCGACAACTTCTATCGAAGATAACGCTCCAGTAAAAGAAAGCTTAATGCAGAAAAAAGGAATGTCCGAAGCTCAGATCGAAGGAATGTTCGAAAGTGTAACAGATCGCGCGAAGTCTGTAGGCTTGAACTACAACTTTTCCAAAATGAAGAATGCAAATACAAAAAAAGCGCATCGTCTGGCTAAATTTGCGGAGAGCCAAGGCAAAGGGTTAGAAATAGATGAGGCTTTATTGTCTGCTCACTTCACAGATAATCTTGCATTAAATGATAACGAAGTTTTGTTGAGTGTTGCAGAATCAGTGGGATTATCTCGCGATGATGCTCAAGCAGTACTTTCTAGTGATCAATATGCAGATGAAGTCGTTCAAGACATACAAGAAGCAAGAGCTATCGGCTTACAAGGAGTTCCTTTCTTTGTACTAGAAAGAAAATATGCCATCTCAGGTGCGCAACCACAGACATTGTTTCAAGATACACTGAAAAAAGTTGCCGATGAAATGGGTATCAAGCCTGATTTACAAGTGGTCGGCGGCAGCACTGACAGCTTATGTGAAGACGGCAGCTGTGCGTTTTAAAGACTACTATCGAAAAATGCTCTATACACTCTACATTTTCAGAGTGTATAGAGCATTTTGTATGTTACTTAACTAGTTTTTTCATTGTATTCTCTTTTTCTGAAAGTCGACCTTCGTAGTCATTGATCTTATAATCTAATCGGTTTAGAACTTGTTCCATTTCTTCTTTTTTCTTCAGTAGATTTTCACGTTCTTCTACTAATATTTGTTTTCTTTTTTCTAACGCTTCATCTGCACCCTTTCTAACAAGCTGAGTATATTCTCTCAACACATCAAGAGGTAACCCAACTGAACGCATACATTTTACGAAATCAATCCATTTCAGATCCTGTTCATCAAATATACGTACACCTGATTCATTTCTGGTTATTGGAGGGATCAGATCAATACTTTCATAATATCGGATAGTCGACGGAGTCATATTCATCTCTTCTGCTACTTTTGATATATTCATATTACGGCCTCCTTCAATATGCACTTAGTATATCACCTGAAGTTAACTTTAAGTAAAGAGAAAGAGCTCTTATTTTTCAAAGTATTTATCCATCATTTGAAAAATATGATCTCTTTAGCACTAGATTCTTCCTGCGAAGTTTCCCAGGAATCGATTGCAGCTAAGTAATGCATTAGATAGAAATTCTTTTCTTCAATATCACTAAGTGTCAGTCCTCTTAACAGTATGTAATCTTGGTATAAGAGATTGCTGTCTACTTCCTGCAAGCCAAAGGTTTCATCCCCAATGACCATAATTTTAGGATCATCAAAATATGGTAGATACATATTACGTCCTAGAGCCAATATCTCTTCATAGTACAATCGACTTTTAGCATTTTCTACCACTGTAAATAAGTGTAGATTAATTGCTTCTCCTCTATATTCCGGCTGTAAACGAATGTTATTTTCAAATATTTCTCTTTGAACAGGTGCTAGAATACTTAAATCCCATTCTCTTAAATCCACTAAATCTCTGAGAACTTCCAAGTCGCTTTTCTTTTCTTCAATGATAATCAATCTGTCTCGATATTTTTTTAATAAATAATTTAATCGATCCATTTCCTAACCTCCTTCTCAAAATGCTCTCTTCTCTTTTTTACTATACCCTTCAGAATTATCTTGTTCAATAAAAAAATAGGAGCAACGTATCGTTGCCCCATGGCTTCAAACCTTTCTTAGCTAGAAAACTAATTTTGACTATTTATTGGGATCCGAAAGTGCTCCGACTACATTATGAGGAACATATAATTCTTCCAGATACTCTATTTCTTCTTTCGTTAATGAAATTTTTAGAGCCGCTACGGCATCATCCAGATATTTTTCTTTCGTTGCACCGATGATTGGTGAGACCACTTGTGGTTTGTGTAGTAACCAGGAAAGTGCCAATTGTGCTCGAGGAACACCTTTTTTCTCAGCTAGTTCTGCTAGACGATTTACAACTTCTTTATCCTGCTCTTCTGTCGATCCGTATTTCGATTTTTGTACTTGATCTGTTTCAGAGCGCTTTGTCTGAACGGACCAGTCTCGAGCAAGTCTGCCTGAAGCTAAAGGACTGTAAGGTGTTAACGCTATGTTCTGATCTTCACAGAAAGGAATCATTTCCCGTTCATCTTCTCTATAAATCATATTATAGTGATTCTGCATGGAAACAAACTTCGTCCAACCATTTTTTTCAGCCACATACTGTGCTTTCTGGAACTGCCAAGCATACATTGCCGATGCGCCAATATAGCGGACTTTTCCGGACTTAACTACATCATGTAAAGCTTCCATCGTTTCTTCGATTGGAGTATTATAATCCCAGCGGTGAATGATATATAAATCAATATAGTCCATGTCTAGCCTTTCTAAGGTCTGATCGATCTCATGTAAAATTGATTTTCTTGAAAGTCCTTTCGCATTAGGTCCATCATGTATATCAAAATAAACTTTAGAAGCAACCACAATTTTCTCTCTATCAGCATAATCTTTTAAGGCACGACCTAGGATTTTTTCGCTTTCCCCTTTTGAATAGATATTTGCAGTATCAAAGAAATTGATTCCAAGATCTAGTGCTCTTTTAATAATCTTGCGACTGTCTTCTTCTTTCAAAACCCAGTCATGTGTCCATTTTTCAGGGTCACCGAAACTCATTGCGCCTAAGCAGATTGGTGTAACATCCATACCTGTGTTGCCGAATTTAACTGTTTCCATTCTGTCGCTCTCCTTTTCTTATTAGATACCTTAACTTTATCACTTAAAGTTCAGTTTAAGTCAAGAAATAACTTCTACATATTACAAACAAAAACAAGCAGAAAAGTTCAATCACTTCTCTGCTTGTTAAATACTATAAAGTTATCCTAAATTTTCACCATTTGATTCAATGACTTTTTTGTACCAGTAGAATGAGTCTTTTCTTGAACGGTCAAGTGATCCGTTACCGAAGTCATCTTGATCCACATACACGAAACCGTAACGTTTAGACATTTCACTTGTTGAGGCACTGACTAGATCAATACATCCCCAACTGGTGTATCCTAGTAAGTCTACTCCGTCTTTAACAGCTTCTTTCATTTGTTCAATGTGTTTTCTCAAGTAGTCGATGCGGTAATCATCATGGATACTGCCATCTTCTTCTACTTTATCATAAGCGCCTAAACCATTTTCTACGATGAATAAAGGTTTTTGGTAACGTGAATACATATCATTTAATGTGTAACGTAATCCAACTGGATCAATTTGCCATCCCCAGTCCGACGTTTCCAGATAGTTATTCTTCACTCCACCAAACAAGTTTCCGCCTACACTATCATCACTTGCTTTTGAACTAACAGATAGTGACATGTAATAACTGAATGAAATAAAATCAACTGTATAAGCTTTTAAGATTTCATCGTCTCCACGTCTTTTTTGAATATGAATATCATTTTCTTCAAAGTAACGATTCATATAACTTGGATACTCTCCACGTGCATGTACATCAGTAAAGAATAAATTTAATTGATTTTCATGTTGAGCTAACAGTACATCTTCCGGATTATTCGTTTCTGGATAGAATGTAGAGCGTGCCAGCATACAACCGATTTGGAATTCAGGATTGATTTCACGAGCCAGTTTAGTCGTTAATGCACTCGCTATAAACTGGTGATGTGCTGCCTGATAGCTTAGTTGAAGAGGATTTTCAGTATCGTCCGTCAATACTCCTGCTCCAGTATACGGGCTCATAGTGATAATGTTGATTTCATTAAAAGTCAACCAGTACTTTACTTTGTCTTTATAACGCTTGAATACAGTTTCTGCGTAGTTCAAGAAGAAGTCAACGACTTTTCTATCTGTCCAGCCATTATAGTTCAAAGTCAGACCCAAGGGTGTTTCATAATGAGAAAGGGTAACAAGCGGTTCAATTCCATATTTTATACACTCATCAAAAACTTTATCATAAAATGCTAGTCCTTCTTCATTCGGTTCTGTATCATCTCCATTTGGAAAGATACGAGCCCAGTTGATAGAAATTCTAAATACTTTAAAACCCATTTCAGCTAATAATGCAATATCTTCTTCATATCTATGATAAAAGTCAGTACCAAATCTTTTCGGGAATGTTGCGTCCGATTTACCTTCTAAAATTTCTTTAATTTCTTCTTTTGAAACGTCTAGCGCATGTCCCCCAGTACGTTCTTCTTTTGGAACGAATTTCACCATATCAGCTGTCGATAATCCCTTACCGCCTTCGTTATATGCACCTTCGTACTGATTAGCGGCAGTTGCACCGCCCCATAAAAAATCTTTTCTAAATCCTTTAATTGACAAGAGTATTCCACCTTTCAATATTTAATTGAATGGGCAGTAAAAGAATACTGCCCGGTTCAATTTTATTATATTACAACCGTCATCAAATAATCACTTGAAGCAATTAATTTTTCATCTGTTGTCAAAAGATCCAGATAATTATCTGCATTCGTTATTAAAACTGGTGTTGTGACCGGATAACCGGCTTCTTTGATTGACTCGATATCAAATTCAATCAATGTCTGCCCCACTTCTACATCATCCCCATTTTCAACATATGCTGTAAACCCTGCTCCGTCAAGCTGAACAGTGTCCATTCCAACATGAATGAGTAATTCTACTCCTTCATCACTTGTAATTCCAATTGCATGACCTGTTGGGAATAAAGCAGTTACTTTTCCTTTAACTGGAGAAACGACTTTTCCTTCTGTTGGTTCTATTGCGATTCCTCTACCCATGGCTCCTGAAGAAAATGCTTCATCTTTTACTTCACTTAATGGTAAAATTGAGCCTGATACTGGACTTTCAATCACTTCTTTTTCAACATATGACTCACCGTTCGCTTGAACGATGGCTCCTTCAGTTGTTGTTGCATTTTTAGTTTCAATTCCTTGATCTGTTGCTACTTCTTCATCTCCAAATAGCGTACCAAATCCTACTAAATAAGTCACCACAGCTCCAAATACAACTGCTATTAGTGAAATTGCGATAATAATATATAGGTTCCCAACACCTGCTACTTCCGGATTCAAGAAGTTTGTATAACCAAATACACCTAAACCACCGATAATGTAACCTCTAGTATCAATCAATGCTAGGGCTGCACCACCAAGTGCACCACCTATACAAGAAATAATAAATGGTTTTCTAAGTGGCAAAGAGATACCATATATTGCCGGTTCAGTTACTCCGAAGAAACCTGAAATAATAGCAGGAATAGCTAGTGTTTTTACTTTGGTTTCTTTAGTTTTTAATAATACACCTATGATTGCGCCAGTTTGTGCAAATGAAGCAATAAATGACAGGGCTAGAATTGGATCAAATCCATAGACTGATAGATTATTAATTGCCACTGGAACAAGTCCCCAGTGTAATCCGAAAATAACTAGTACTTGCCAGAATCCGCCAATCAATAAACCTGCAATTACTGGACTGAAGTTATATATTCCTAATGTTGCTGCACCAATTAAATTAGCTGCAATATTCGCTACGGGTCCAATTACAATAAATGTTAGTGGAACAACAACCAACAATGTTAAAAATGGTACTAGGAACAATTTAACAACATCTGGAATAACCTTTTTCATAAATTTTTCAACTTTAGATGCAAACAAAACTCCTAGTATAATAGGAATAACGGTTGAACCATATCCACCTTGAGGCAAGATTACAGGTATTCCTAGAAATTCTAGAACTACTGGTGAAGCAAATACAGAACCTTCAAATAGTGTATATAATGTCTCTCCACCTGATAATCCTGCAATATCTGGATATACCAGAGCTCCTCCTATCGCCATACCAATAAATGGTGCTAAATT
Source organism: Marinilactibacillus sp. 15R (assembly GCF_001895285.1). NCBI lineage: Bacteria > Bacillati > Bacillota > Bacilli > Lactobacillales > Carnobacteriaceae > Marinilactibacillus > Marinilactibacillus sp. 15R. Next base: position 909,557 of record NZ_CP017761.1, on the reverse strand, counting down.
AAGTTTTTTAGAAGCTGTATAACCTAAGAAAATCGGGAAGAAATAGAACAATGCGTCTCCTGTAGCATTCAATACCTGATAAGTTCCTGATGTATTTGTCAACCATCCTAAAGCGAGGAATAAGGCATTAAATCCTTTAATCATCCCTGTCGCTGCTAAGACTCCTAGTACTGGCTGGAAGATACCTGATACTAAATCAATAAACTGATCAAAAGGATTCCCTTTTTCTCCAGTATCGTCATTTGAATCAGTTACATTCCCTAAGTTACCTTCTTTAACGACTTGGGCATATACGTCTGGAACATGGTTACCAATAACAACTTGGTATTGTCCACCACTCTTCATAACGGTCACGACCCCATCCATTTTTTTCAGATGCTCCGTGTTTGCTTTTTCTTCATCTTTCAATTTAAAGCGAAGTCTTGTAATACAATGTGTTAAACTGTTGACATTTTCTTTACCCCCAACGTTGTCGAGGATCTCTTTTGCCAATTCTTCATAAGCCATTTCTTTTCCTTCTTTCTTTTCTTTTTTAATTATTTACATTTATGATATTAAAAAAACCTAAACTAATAGTCAGAAATACCAGATTTCCCCTTGAGGAAAAGTATTTGACTATCAACTTAGGTTTTGCCTGCATCTAGTAAATTAGACCAGTAACAATCCATCTGTGATAGATTATTCTTCAGTTGTAACGCGTTGAATATGGATAGCTAGATATAATTGTTCATCTGTTGTCAACATAGTCCTTTGCGTATTGGAAAGATATTCATTTATCCGTTCAGTACACTTAAAAGCTTTCTCATATTTATGTTTAACTTGTTCATAAAGAAAATTATCCCCTGACTCTTTTCTTTCTTGCTGCAGTAAGCGCCTTGCAAAATATTGAAGATGAGTAATAAATCTAGTATATTGAAAAGACTCTTCATTAAAAGTTGTTCCATAATAATAGCTGACGATATTTAAAATATCTTGGACCATTTCAGTCATTTTTATCGTGACTTGAAGGTCTTGTTCATCTTGCCTAGCGTTTACGATATGAAGTGCAATTGCAGCTGCTTCTGTTTGAGGAAGTTGAATATTTAGATTTTTTTCAACAAGTTCTAAAGCTTTTAATCCAATTTCATGTTCAATCTTATAATACCGTTTAATTTCCCATGTTAGTGGACTTTTAATGTCTAATCCTTCTTTAGCTCGACTAATTGCATAACTTAGGTGATCTGGTAAAGTAAGATAAATATGGTTACTCAATCGCGCTCGCAGAACACCTTGTGCATATTTTATCACGTTTGTAGCAACCTCAAGAATATCAGGATCAATATCTCGATATAGTGTTAACAAGTGTTCCATTACATCTTGACCTTCCGGAACAAATGTTTTTTCTATTTTATCCTCTTCAATCTCATCTCCAGGATGTTTTTGAAAGGCAATCCCTCTTCCCATCACGACCATTTCCTGATCGGATTCGTTAAATGCTAACACCACGTTGTTATTCAATACCTTCTCTATTTTCATTTCACTTTTGTGACACCCCCACGTAAAAATTTATTAAAAAAAACCTAAACTCATCCCAAAACTACTGACAAAGAGTTTCTGCTCTTCTATTAAGTAGTTTTCAGATCAATTTAGGTTTTGCCCGGACAAATTACTTGAGTCCAGTTACAATCCTTAACATTGAAAGACTGTTTATTTATCTGTTAAAGCTACTATAACATGTGTTAAAAAACCTTGCAAGCGTTTTTTTAAATATTTTTTTGCACTCTATAGCTATAATTTATAAAAAGTCATCTTCTTAAACATCAAAAATGACTTCTTATACCCTATTTAAATTATTTAGAAACCTCATTTTCGCTTTTACCAGTTTGAATTATATCCCGGGCACTTCCTAGTGCACTATCAACCATATTTTGTACCGCTACAGTCGTATAAAATCCAATATGTGGCGTAATCAATACATTATTCATATGCATTAATTTCTCTAAGTTCTTACCTGGTAATTCTTTACCTGACAAATCATGATTGAAAAAATATTGTTCGTTAGGTAATGTATCTAGAGCGGCTCCCGCTATTGCTTTCTTTTCCAGTGCTTGTATCATTGCTTCTACATCAATGACTGGACCACGTGCTGCATTGATGAGATAAGCGTCTGGTTTCATTAGTTTTAATGCTTCTGCATCTATTAAATGTTTCGTTTTTCCATCTAAGGGAACATGCAGGCTTACAATATCTGCTTTTTCTAAAACTTCTTTTTGAGAATTCATATAAGTTAAAGTGTCTTTCAAATCTTCTATCTGAACCGGATCATACCCTATTACATGAGCGCCTAATGCTTTGAATAACCTTGCTGCTGTTCCACCAATTTTCCCTGCTCCAATGATTCCAACAGTTAAGGTATTGATTTCTTTAGCAATCATTCCTCCCCAACGAAAGTCTCCACGGGACATATTATCTTCTACAATTGGGTTATTTCTAATCAGACGCAGTGCCTGCATAACGACTAGCTCTGCTACAGACGTTGGTGAATAGGCCGGTACATTGGTGACTTTCAGCTGATATTTTTTTGCAAATTCCAAGTCAATAATATCATATCCAGCGGTTCTTAATGAAATCTGTTTGATCCCAAATTCTTTTAGTTTTTCATAGATTCTTTCTTCTATTATGTCTATTCGCTGCTGTATGCAGATTCCATCATAGCCATTAACCTGTTCTATATTCTCAAGAGTCAATGGTACAGTTACTTGTGTTACCTCTATACCATTGCGTTCTTCCCAAGCCTTGATAGCTGGTCTTTCATCTTCTCTTACACTAAATACAAGTAATTTCATTTATAACTCTCCACTCCATTAAACTATTACCCTTTACATAATTTGCTGATAAAAAATCTCTTCGTAAGAATTTGACATCTATACAAAGAGATTTGTTTTATTATCCTAGTCCTACTCGTTCAAATATCTCATTGACATTTTTCAAATGGTAATTGTAATCAAATGCGTCCTCTACATCTTCTTTAGTCAGATATGACATGATGGTTTTATCTTCTAAAACAAGTTGCCGGAATGGTTTCTGTTCATCCCAGCTTACCGCTGTTTGTGGCTGGACCATGTCATAGGCTTCTTCACGGCTCAATCCTTTATCAATCAGCTTCAATAAAACACGTTGGCTATAGATCAGACCTAATGTAGCATCCATATTGCGTTTCATATTTTCCGGGAACACAGATAAGTTACGAACAATATTCGCAAAACGGTTCAGCATGTAATTCAGCAAAGTTGTACTGTCTGGTAAAATAATACGTTCTGCTGATGAATGAGAAATATCACGTTCATGCCACAAACTGACATTCTCATATGCTGTAATCATATGTCCGCGAATCACACGGGCCAATCCGGCCATATTTTCCGAACCGATTGGATTACGTTTATGCGGCATTGCTGAAGAACCTTTTTGCCCTTTTGCAAAACCTTCTTCTACTTCGCGTGTTTCGGACTTTTGAAGTCCTCTGATTTCAGTAGCAAATTTTTCTACACTTGTAGCAATTAATGCAATAGAACTTACATACTCAGCATGCAAATCTCGGGGTAAGACTTGTGTAGAAATTTCCTGCGGGCGTGTTCCCAGTTTTTCACAGACATATTTTTCTACAAAAGTAGGAATGTTAGCAAATGTCCCAACAGCTCCACTGATTTTCCCTGCTTCCACACCTTCAGCAGCGTGCTCAAATCGTTCAATGTGGCGCTTCATTTCTGAGTACCATAAAGCCAATTTCAGTCCAAATGTAGTGGGTTCTGCATGGACCCCATGAGTCCTCCCCATGGTAACCGTATATTTATGTTCTTTTGCTTTGTCACCAATCACTTCAAGTAAATTCTGCAAGTCTTTTCGTAAAATATCGTTGACCTGTTTCAGTTGATATCCATATGCTGTATCTACCACATCTGTACTTGTTAATCCGTAATGAATCCATTTCTTTTCGTCACCAAGCGATTCTGATACAGCACGCGTAAAAGCAACAACGTCATGTCTAGTTTCCTTTTCAATTTCTAATATACGTTCAATATCAAAGGAAGCATTTTTACGTATCTTTTCTACATCTTCTTTAGGAATCTCTCCTAGTTCTGCCCATGCTTCATCTGCTAAAATTTCTACTTCTAACCATGAATTATAACGATTTTCTTCTGACCAAAGTTGCTTCATTTCAGGTCGTGTATAGCGTTCAATCATTTTATGACTCCTCTATTCCCTTTAAAAGGTTTTCTACCAGATTTTTGTTTCATTGACTTCTTTTAAAGTTTTGTCTATATTATCGGTCAAAATAGTAATATGTCCCATCTTACGTCCAATTTTCACATCAGCTTTTCCATAGTCATGCACATGCCAGGATGGTTTGGATTCATTCAACTCAAGTGATTTTTCTAAATGCTCCCCTAAGATATTTACCATGACCGCAGATTTCAAAAGTTCTACTTTAGGCAGACTATAACCGCAAATGGCGCGAATGTGCATATCAAATTGTGAATCTGAACAGGCTTCTATCGAATAATGCCCTGAATTATGCGGCCTTGGAGCCAGTTCATTGGCATAGATATCCTCATCTTTCGTTATGAATAACTCTATTCCCAAAACACCTACCAGCTGAATCTTTTCAGCGATTTTTTCAGCGATTTTCTTTGTTTCTTCCTGAACTTTTTCAGAAACTCTTGCAGGTATAATACTTTTAAGTAAAATATTATTTTGATGAATATTCTCAGAAACAGGAAATGTTGAGATATGGCCTCTCTCGTTTCTAGTCACCATAATAGATACTTCTTTTTCAAATTCAACCCATTTTTCTAGGATACATATACCATTTTCAAGTAAAAGAGCGGCTTCAGATATGTCTGCTTTAGTTTTTAAGACATATTGCCCTTTACCGTCATATCCTCCTTGAACAGTTTTCAAAACAGCTGGATAACCCAACTCTTGTATCGAATCATTTAATTCTTCTACAGTTTTAATTTTAGCATAGGCAGCGACTGGAATCCCTGATTTTTTCAAAAATTCTTTTTCTTTTAATCGATTTTGAGTAATCAAAAGCAAATTTGTTCCTTGAGGTACCCTAACTTGGTCTATCACTTTTTTAATCGTGCTGGCGTCTACATTTTCGAATTCATAAGTCAAAACATCACTGATTTCTGCCAATTTATTCAAAGCTTCTGCATCATTATATGCGGCTTCAATATGGTGATCAGCAACCTGAGCTGTTGGACAGTTTTTTGTCGGATCTAAAACGGCTATTTTGTATCCACGTTCTTTTGCTGAAAATGCCATCATTCTTCCCAGTTGTCCACCACCAATAATACCAATTGTACTTCCTGGTTCGATTAAATTAGACAAGATCTTCACTACTTTCTAGGACTTTTTGTTTGAGCGTTTCTCTTCTATTATCAATCCGTTGAGCAAGTTCTATATTCGTTATTCCGAGTATCTGAGCTGCAAGCAATCCTGCGTTTGTTGCACCGGCTTTGCCGATCGCGACAGTTGCGACTGGAACTCCACCAGGCATTTGTACAATAGACAATAATGAATCCAATCCGTTAAGCGCTCGCGATTGTACAGGCACTCCGATAACCGGTAATGTCGTTTTAGCTGCAACCATCCCCGGTAAGTGCGCTGCTCCACCTGCTCCGGCAATAATGACTTTAATGCCCCTATCTCTTGCAGATTCTGCAAATTCAAACATCAATTCTGGTGTCCGGTGAGCTGATACGACTTTTTTTTCATAATCTACAGCTAATTCATCTAATATTTCGCAAGCAGGTTTCATCGTCTCCCAATCTGAAGTACTTCCCATAATTACCGCTACTTCTACTGTCAAAAAAATGCCCCCTATTGTATGAATATTAATCTTCACAAACTATTCTTCTGTATTTTAACAATAAAAAGGCGATATAAAAAGCTTTAGTCGAACTTTTATCATCTTTTAAATAATATTGTTCGTTTTTGAATAAAAAATAATTTAGCTCATTACCCATGTGCCTACTTTTTACATAAATACATTCATGTAGATATGATCACTGAAATAGTAAAGCAACACTACTTTAAATAAATTACCAAACGACATTATTGATTCTCTCCATCAATATAGTTTGCTCGTAAGTAAACAATTTATTTCCATTATCAAATATCCTATTACAATTTTAACTTTTTATAGTGTATACTAACTAAAAAAAAGGTAGTGATAAATATGAGCGACAGAGATAAACAAAATAAACATACTAGAGAGAGCAATATTAGCAGTTCTATGCATGCCCGTGTTAATGTAGGTCGTGACTTGAATAGTAACACTGATAATAGTGGTCTCTTTGGACATTTTGATGTCGGCAGCATGAATAACAAAGATGAAAAGGGATCAAGTTCAGGTTCTACTTCATTTCTGCACACCGTTCTTTTTTATGTGATCGGGATTGGTTTAAGTATTGCATTTATGCTCATAGGTTTATGGATATTTAATGATTATTTTAATAGCACTGAATCAAACGAATTCTGGCCATCAGCAGCTTCAATTGTTGTTCCTCTTATTTTAGGATTTATTAGTTCAAAGTTAATCTTAATCAAAATCAATAAATTTCTTTAAACAATAGTTTGATCCTAAACATACTTATTAAAAATTTAAAGCGTCAAGTAGTTTTTATTTTAGAAACACATAAACATTCATGTAATGATTTCCTTAATAAAATGACAATAAGATATTCAAAATGGACCTTTTTTAATTATAAAATAAAAAAGGTCTCTAGAATATTCTGCAGTTATGATTTTATTGCTAAACTTAAATCCTATACACTTTCAAACTAATAGTAAACCATCAACATCTTGTATTCGAATTATTTTGTGTGTTATTTGCTTAATATAGCCTTTATCTTCTAATTCATTAAACTTGCGACTGATTGTTTCTGGTGTCGTTCCTAAATAGGAAGCCAAGTCTTTTTTACTCATTGGTAAAATCAGTTCATTCTCTCCTGTTTTTTCCTCACTAAGACTTTCTACCAAAAATAAAGCAATACGTGTTTCTACTTTTTCAGTTGAAAAGCGGGTAGCTTGTTTTTCAGATGCCTCCAGTCGATTAGAAAATTCTGCAAGAACTTTCAGAGAGATAGAAGGATATTTCAATAAGAATTCTTGTATATCTGCTCGTTTAATCATGCAAATTTTTGTATCCATAACCGCTTCAGCATATGATTCATGTGTAGACTCTGAAAATAGTGCCATTTCACCAGTAAAATCTCCTGGGTTTAAAAAACGGACTAATTGTTCTTTTCCAGATTCGGCTAATCTATAGATTCGTACTCTCCCTTTATTGATAATATAAAGAGAATCAGACTCATCTCCTGCATGGTAAATTAGTTCGTTTTTCTTATAAGATACAGATTGAGTCGTTACCATAATTTCTGCTAGCTGTGTATCTTCTAAGTGATTAAAAATCGGCACTAATGAGACACATGCTTTGTGTGGGTCACTAGCATGATCATGTTCTGCATTATAGCTCATTTTATTCCCTCCATTAAACTATATTTCCTAATCCACTAATGATTTCTCTCTTAAAGTATATCAGTATTTTATCTTTTGTATTAAGAAAAACTTCTTTTTCTTGTTTATTATTTGAAAGAACCTGCCATATAATCAAAAGAATATGACAGGTGCCTTTCGAAATACTATTCTTACTCCTCTTCCTCTCCTTTTAGAGCTGACTTATTAAGAAAAGCTTGTAACATCCAAATTGTTTTATCTAGATAATTTTTATAATTAATCATCATATCTTCGAGTACATCATCTTTTTCATTCTGCGCTAAACGAATTGTCCTTATAGCTAGATCTCTGGTGATTCGGAAGTCATCTACTAAATTTCCAACCATTTTTTCGGCTGACATGTATTTATCTTGAGCAGCTTCCGAAACTAAACTATACTTCATGTATTCCTCAGTAGTAGAGGCAGGTTTAGCTCCTGAAGCAATTAAGCGTTCTGCAATCTCATCATAATATTTACTGTTTTCATTATATAATTCTTCAAATTTTTCATGTAACGAAAAGAAATTTGGACCTTTAACGTACCAGTGGTATTGATGTAATTTCACATTCAAGATACCTTGATTAGCAATAATATGGTTAGTCATAGCTGCTGCAGTAGGATTATGATGATCATGTTCTCTCTCATTTTGTGCAATTTCTTTTTCGAGTAACTCTTCAGGTGTATATTTTTCAGTCATTTTAATTCCTCCTATTAGTTTTAAATATAAACTGTAATACGTTTTTCCTTTCATCCCCCCTTTCAAATAAATTTTTATTTTAATCAAGCTTTTGCAGGTACACTTTCTAACCTTTTGCTAGAATGCATATTCTTATGATTAAATCGGATCAAGCGCATAGCATTCAAAATAACTACCAGTACACTTGCTTCATGAATAAACATCCCAGATGCTAAATGGACACTTCCCATCAGAACACCTATTAGCAAGATCGCTACAACACCAACTGCAATAAAGATATTTTGTTTCATATTTCTAATGGTTACCTTAGACAGTAAATAAGCATGAGAAAACTGCATTAATTTATCTGCCATCAAGACAACATCCGCTGTTTCCATTGAGATGTCTGTTCCGCCTTCACCCATGGCTAAGCCAATATCAGCTGTTGCAATCGCAGGTGCATCATTAATCCCATCCCCTGCCATAGCTACAGTATGTCCAGAATTTTTTAGTTCTTTTACGTAGTTCACTTTTTGTTCTGGCAATAATTCAGCATGAAACTCGTCTAATTCCAGGGCAGTTGCTACAGCTTTAGCTGTATGTTTGTTATCTCCGGTTAACATCACAATTTTTTTAATTCCATTTTCTCTCATTTGTGCGAGAGCTTTATAAGCATCTTCACGAATTTGATCAGCTATAGAGATCATTCCGGCAATTTTTCCATCAATGACTATAAAAATAGCTGTGTTCCCTTGCTTCTCACGACCTACTGCATACTGTTCAACAGCTTTTACTAAGGAAATCTTTTCTGACTGTAACAGTTTTCGATTTCCCGCAATAATACTATGACCATTGACTTGAGCCTTAATTCCGTTTCCTTTGATTACTTCTCCATCAGATTGTTCCATAGAAGCAAGATCTATTCCTTGGTTTTGAGCTGCTTTTACAATTGTCTGTCCTAAATGATGCTCAGAAATCATTTCTGCTTTGGCGACTAATCCCAACAGGAATTCTTCATCCAAACGATTGAAAGTGTGAATATCTGTTACTTCAGGTTTTCCTTTAGTCAATGTTCCCGTTTTATCAAAAACCAATGTATCTACTTTCGAGAATTTATCCATTATCTCTCCGCCTTTAATCAACACTCCGTTCCTTGCACCATTTCCAATCCCCGCGACATTAGAGACTGGCGCTCCAATAACTAATGCTCCTGGACATGCAATAACTAGAAATGTAATGGCTAAATGAAGGTCTTGAGTAAACAAATAAACAACGATAGCCAACACTACCACAGCAGGAGTATAGATACCCGCAAACTTATCGAGGAATTTTTCAGCTTTTGATTTTGACTCCTGAGCTTCTTCAACTAGCTCAATGACTTTTGCAAATGTAGTGTCATCCCCTACCCTCTCAGCAACGATTTCAATATATCCAGTATCTAAAATTGTTCCACTAAAAACTTTATCCTCAACTGTTTTTGAAGCAGGAATAGATTCTCCTGTAATAGTCGCCTCGTTAATAGAAGCTTTACCAGAAATAATTGAACCATCTACCGGTATTTTCCCACCTGGGCGAATAATGATTCGATCCCCTACTTCAACTTTTTCAATTGCCACTTTTTCTGAATTTCCACCCTCGCGCAAAACAACTGCTTCTTGAGGAGCCATATCTACTAGTTCTCTTAATGAAGATCGGGTTTTTTCTAAAGTTCTCATTTCTAAATAATCTCCGAACAAGAATAAAAATGTTACAACAGAAGATTCTGTGTACTCTCCTATATACAGCGCTCCAAGTACAGCAATACTGACCAATAAATCAATACTGAAAGCCTTCATTCGTATAGCTTGAATAGCCTTAATAAAAATAGGGACACTGGAAATGATCGTGGCGATAATTAAAGCAATATTCTGTAGATTTTCATTTCCTAAGCTCCCTAATACAAATCCTATAACGATTAAAAGACCTGCCAAAGCGGTAATCTGATTTTTATGGTGATTGATATGTCCAATCATTTATCTTCCTCCTATTTTCATACATTACTTTCCAAAAAGTGGTACTTGTTCTTTGCTATATTTAAATTGTATGCTCTCTTGGAAGTTTATAAATTGATCATGGTCAAGATTTCAAGAATATCTTATATTTTTAATAATTTCTCTATATAAAAATTTCTACAGTCTTCAATCACTTTATTGTCAGAAATACAATCATTATTCAGTATCATACTGTACAAAAAAAGGATACCCACTTTGACACGTGGATATCCTTTTTCGATTTATGGTTAATGATTATGATGTTTTTACAGAAAGTACTGAGTAACCTAGTTTTTGAAGTGTTTCTTGAATATTATTACTTTCGATCATTGATTCATCAAATTCTGTTTTAACCTTACTGGAATTGAATAAAACCTTTACAGAGTCAATCCCTGCCGTTTTTGTTAACGTTGTTTCGATTTTTTTAATACAAGATGGACATGTTAAAGGTTCTAATTGATATACAGCTTTTTTCATTTTCTTTTCCTCCTCTTTCTTGATATTCATAGTATAAACAAGATCAAGAATTTAAAAATTGAGGAAAATCAATTTTTGAATTTTTTTAGAATTCATAGTCTTCATCTGACATGTTTTCAGCATTCCCCATTAGATAGCCTGCCCCTACTTGGGAAAAGAAATCATGATTAGCCGTCTCAATTAATATACGTTTCATAAAACTCGTCTTATCATCTTGCGTTTCACTAACTTATTGAAATATCTTTTAAAATTACTTCTTTGTAATATTATTCATTATGTGTTATTTTCAGCAATCTAGCATTAATCGCCACAACAATTGTACTTAATGACATGATCGCTGCTCCGATTGCTGGCGTTACGACGATACCAAAGTTAATGAGTACACCTGCTGCTAACGGAATTGCAATAATGTTATATCCGGCAGCCCAGATCAGATTTTGGATATTTTTCCGCTGGGTCGCTTTAGATAAGTTCAAGATACTTAATAGATCTCGTGGATCGCTATCAACTAATACAATATCAGCTGTTTCAATTGCAACATCTGTACCAGCACCTATTGCGATACCGATATCTGCTGCAGCTAGAGCTGGGGCATCATTGATTCCATCTCCAACCATCGCAACTTTTTTACTGCCTTGTTCCTTTAATCTTTCGATCTCTTTTGATTTCCCATCCGGAAGGACTTCAGCTATAACTTCAGTTAATCCTAATTCTTTTCCGACCGCATCTGCCGCTTTCTGGTTGTCTCCTGTTATCATGACTGTATCTATTCCCATTTCTTTTAATTCACGAATAATTTCATAAGAAGACTGGCGAATCTGATCGCCAACAGCAATCATTCCCATTAAAGAGTGATCTCTCAAGACAAAAACAACTGTATTCCCTTTTCCTGAAAGATCTTGAAATTGAGCTTCATCAAAATTAATCTCTGTTTCTTTCATTGCTCCGGGACTGATAATCTTAATCTCTTTAGAATCGATAATTCCTTTCAATCCTTTTCCCGTTAGTGTTTCAACGTCCCTGACTTTTAAAGATTCAATATTGCGCTCTTCAGCTTCTCTAACGATTCCTTTTCCTATAGGATGATCTGATTGTTTTTCAATAGAAAAAGCAACTTGTAAAAGTTCTTCTTCAGATGTGCCTTCTTCTGGAACGAGTGCTTCTACTCCAAAGTTCCCCTCAGTTAAAGTCCCCGTTTTGTCAAAGACGACTTTATCCACTTTTCGGGCATCTTCAAACTGAGTCCGATTACGAATCAATAGCCCTTCTTTAGCAGCTATAGAAGTAGACACAGAACTGACAAGCGGCATTGCCAGTCCAAGTGCATGAGGACAAGCTATGACTAACACAGTAACAAGTCTTTCAAGCGCAAACTCAAAATCAGAAGCAATAATCCAATACGTAAATGTAATTAATCCCGCTACCACGGCGACGTAAAACAACCATTTTGCTGCAAGATCTGCAAATCCTTGAGCTTTTGATTTTGACATTTGAGCATTTCTGACAAGTTCTACAACTTGAGATAGATAAGTATCTTCTCCAACTTTATCTACTTTAACTTTCAATGCACCCTCACCATTTATTGAACCACCTATTACTTCTTGGTCTTTCGTTTTTTCAACAGGTACGGATTCCCCAGTCAGCATTGATTCATCAATGGAAGAGCTCCCTTCTAGAATAATGCCGTCTAAAGGAATTTTTTCTCCAGTTTTGACAAGAATATGGTCTCCCGGATGAAGTTCTTCAACTGAAACAACCTCTGTATTTCCAGATTCATCCAGTTTATTTGCCTCATTAGGCATCAAATCGATTAAACTCTCCAGTGCTTTTGAAGCACCCATCTGAGATCGCATTTCTATCCAATGACCTAAAAGCATAACTACGATCAGCGTAGCTAACTCAAAATAGAAATCGCTACCTTCAATAAAAAAGGTTGTCAACGTACTATATACATAAGAGGTGATAATTGCTAAAGATATTAATGTCATCATTCCAGGAGTTCTTGCATCAATGACTTCGCTTTTAATTCCAGTTAAAAATGGTTTTCCTCCATAAAAGAAAATAAATGTAGCTAAAACAAATAGCACAATATCTGAACCAGGAAAGGAAACCTCAAATCCGAAAATATTCTGTAACATCGGAGCTAGAATGGCTATCGGAATTGCAACTATCAATGAAATCCAAAATCTTTTTTTAAAATCTTCTACCATGTGTGCATGGTGACCATGATGTCCAGCATGTCCACCATGAGCTCCATGTCCATGATGACTCATTTCCCCTTTTTGGTCTTCGTGTTTCATCTGCTCATGTTGATGATGATTTTCCATTATTTAGTCTCCTTACAAATAAATTTACAAACGATTACGTTTGTAATCATTTTACGTCTATTATTATGAATAATCAACTCATACACTTTACTTCTTCTAAAAAGCTTATTAGGTAAATAAAAAAAGTATCTTATAAGATACTTTTCCTCTATTAATTGCTGTTTTGAATATTTTACTATTTTTTCATATTGAACAATTTTGCTATTTTAGAATTTTTGCTTAATATGATCAGCATGTAAAGTTGCAACCCAATTACCATAATCCAAAGATACTGAATACTCGAAACAAGAAAAGAGCTAAAACTAATCATCATCGCTAAAACAATTGTCACTTTTAAAATGATTTGAATTTTATTCACCTTTAGACACATAGAATTTTTTTCAAGATAAAGGATAAACTGTGTAAAAAGGTACATTGGATAAACAAATAAATAAATATGTACGAACAATATAGTGAAAGCTAGGATATACGAGTCAATGTAATTCAGTGAAATGGATTCCAGTCTCACTCCGAATAAGAGACAAATTAAAAGGATTAAATTCATAGTAGCATAAAACCACAAAGAATCTTTCGTGAAAATCTCATCTGATTCATCAGTTTTTTCTATTCCTATCCGAATTAAAAGATAGCCAAATATATTGGTAAAAATGTATACTAAACTATAATCGAATATCGTAAAATTCACTTTAAAAAACAATAGTAAAAATCCTGCTAAAATTAATTTCATACTATAATCCCTTCTTTAAATCTATATATATTAAGTGACTGATTACCTATGTATTTATTAGAAAAACTTACTATTTTACTTAGTTATATTATGCCTGTTTTTTAAAAAAAGTGGGAGCAACGTTCCGTTGCCCCCTGCAAAAACCCTTTAGTTAAAGTATTTTAAATTAAAAATTTATGTAAAACATTTTTTGTCACAATTTATACAATAGTAAAAATCTCTTTCATTTTACAAAAATAAACGAAATATTATTTTAATTAGATCATTTAATTTATAAAAATATTATCATAGAAACCATGAAACATAAGATCCGGAAGGTATAAAACTAATTATATTTTTCTATATGTATTAATTCGTTCAAGCAAATTTAAATTCTTCATTTCGATTAACTAAACAAAAAAACTCTTGAAGAGGATACGATATTATTCCACCTTCAAGAGTTAGCCCAAAAAAGTTTGTTGGGCTGTTTATTTAATTCATTTTTACTAATACCACTAAATACAAAATATTTCTGGAATCACTAGTGTTGCATAAAACTTAGAATAAATGATTTTTATACATTGTTACTTTAATCACAAGTAGTTTTCATTAAAATTTCCAAAAAAGTCAATTGCTGGCGCAAGGGATGACTTTTTCCAGAAATTTTTAGGGTTATTCAGTTGTCGCTTAGTCTATTTGCACTTTCTTTCACTTAACCAGGTGCGAACGATGCTTTGAAACACTCAAACGGTTCATACTGTAACGCTCTGATTTGTCTCAAAATTGTGAAGAGGCTTGATTTCAACCTTAATTCAAGTTTCATCAGTAACGTCAATAAGTAGACTATCATCGCAAGAATCACCTGATTCTCTACACCTTGTTCAGACTGTGAATAGTACGTTTTAATGGTCAAATGTTGTTTGATATGCTTGAAAAACAACTCGATCTGCCATCTTGATTGATACATTTTTCCGATGTCCTCTGCTGAAAGATCCATTCGGTTCGTCAGGATACGCAGATTCGATCGATGCTTACGTTCAATCGTTATTAAACGAAACAACCCCGTCAGGTAGGTCGATTTGCCCAGCTGAACCAATTGGTCACTGATAATCCCTGATTCATGAGACACTTCCAAGTGCGCTTGAACATGAACGGCTGTATTCTTTTTAATGCGGGAGACGAAAAAGTAGCCCTCCCAGTTCATTTGATCAAACTGAGTGAAATCCAGATACCCGCGATCAAAAACATAGGTCGCCCGTTTCTCATTAATAAAGACGTTCAAGTGATCATGGTCGTGTTCAGAGGCATTGGACAGTTCGAATTGTTCAGGGTGCACCCATCCTTCTTTCATATGACAGACTTTTAAGTGCAGTTTGATTCCCGACTTAGTCGGGCGAAACGTGCCCCAGGGATACCGCGTTTTATTCAGTGAAAAAGTGGACGAATCAATTAAGAACACTCTTTCTTTTGATTGCACCGCTGTTTTTTCATGAACCAGTGAAAGTAATTGCGTGAAAATATCCATCAATACGGAGGGTTCCATCTTTCGCAGGGCACGTGACAATTGAGAATAGCTAATAGACTCAATACCCATCACTTTTTTTAATTTTGGGTTGACCAACTGTTGATCCAAATGCCGTAGGCTATCGGTTTCATCATTAATCGCATAGAGAAAGAGTTTCAGTACTTTCTTAAACGTTAACTTTTTTGAATAGCGATTAAACTGACCGATAACCTGTCGAGACGTTTCACTTAATTTTTCTAAAGAAATGTACGAAAACCATTTATTTATGGTCATTTTTGTTTTATACTTATCCATGCTATAAGTCCTTTGTTTTGGTCTTGGATAAGTCATCCAACCCCATTATAAAGGACTTTTTTATGTGTTGAAACAGTTAAATTATTTAATGCAACACTAGTGTTCTGGAATATAGTCGTTTTTTAATTTGTTCTATTCACCTAAGAAAGATTCAAAATTTTTATTTTTGTTAGCTGTACTCATTAATAAAAATAAGCTCTCTAATTGATTCACAAAAATTTGCACTCAATTAAATAAGACAGCTACTTTATTACTGAAGGCTTGAAACGTTTTAGACGTAAAGCATTCAGTAACACTGATACTGAACTCAAACTCATTGCAGCTCCGGCAATCATCGGGTTGAGTAAAGGACCACCAAAAAAGTAGAAAATCCCCATAGCAAAAGGAATACCTATTATATTGTAAGCAAATGCCCAGAACAAGTTTTCTTTAATATTTCTGATCGTTGCCTTGCTTAATTCTACAGCTGTTGAAACATCCATTAAATCGCTTCGCATCAATACAATGTCAGCAGACTCTATCGCAACGTCTGTTCCTGAACCAATTGCAATACCTATTTCTGCTTGGGCAAGAGCTGGTGCATCGTTGATTCCATCTCCAACCATTGCTACTTTTTTCCCTTCAGACTGAAGTTTTTTCACTTCATTAGCTTTATCTTCCGGAAGAACTTCACTGAGCACTCTATCGATTCCCACTTGTTCAGCGATTGCTTCCGCTGTACCTTTATTGTCACCAGTGATCATAGCTACTTCAATACCCATTCTATGGAGCTTTTCAATTGCTGCAACACTATTTTCTTTGACCGTATCTGCAACAGCTATGATTCCAGCTATCTGATCATTGATTGCAACATACATGGGCGTTTTTCCATCTCCAGCTAATGTATCTGCTGTTTCAGCAAGAGTTTTCAAGGAAATATTACGAATATTCATCAATTTCTTGTTGCCTGCTAGTAATTTTTTCCCATCAATTTCTACTTCGATACCTTGACCAGGAATTGCATTGAAGTTTTCAGACTTGATTAGTTTCAAGTCTTTTTCTTCTGCTCCTTTAACGATTGCTTCTCCGAGAGGATGCTCGGAACCTTTTTCAGCTGAAGCTGTCAGCTGCAGTAATTCAGTATCTGAAATTCCATTTTCAGTGATAATATCTGTAACTTTGGGTTTGCCTTCTGTAATCGTTCCTGTCTTGTCAAATACAATAGTTTGTATTTTATGAGTTGTTTCCAGAGCAACTCCACCTTTGATTAGTACCCCATTTTCTGCGCCTTTACCAGTCCCAACCATGATAGCTGTAGGAGTAGCTAAGCCAAGTGCGCATGGACAAGCAATAACGAGTACTGAAATGGCGATTGTCAAAGAAAATAGTCCATCTTCTCCACCAAAGTACCAGGCTAAGCTAGAAATTAGCGTTATGACTATAACGATTGGTACAAAATACCCAGAAATGATATCTGCCATTTTAGCGATGGGTGCTTTCGAACCTTGAGCTTCTTCAACAAGCTTAATAATTTGTGATAAAGCTGTATCTTTACCGACTTTTGTTGCCTTGTATTGAATCGTTCCATTTTTATTAATACTTGCCCCGATAACATTGTCACCTGGGTTTTTCTCTACAGGAATACTTTCACCTGTCAGCATTGCTTCATCAACGGAAGTCATTCCTTCTAGCACCGTACCATCTACTGGAATTTTTTCCCCTGGTTTAACAATGACTGTATCTCCAACTACTACCTCATCAATAGATATACTCGTTTCTTTTCCATCTCTAACGACTAAAGCAGTTTTAGGTGCTAAACCCATTAATTTTTCGATTGCCTCAGATGTTTTTCCTTTAGAACGTACTTCAAGATATTTACCTAATGTGATTAAAGTCAGAATAACAGCCGCTGATTCATAATATAATACCTCGGAAAAATCTCCATACCCGAACCAGATCGCAATTGTTGCCCCGAAACTATAGATGAATGCCGCACCTGTCCCTAACGCAACTAAAGAATCCATATTAGGATGTCCTTTGGATAAAGTTTTAAACCCTACAGTAAAAAATTGGCGCCCGAAAAACATAACAGGTAGGGTCAATATCAGTTGCAGTAACGCAAATACACCGGGATTCATCATAGGATCAATAACGGATGGTAAAGGTAATCCAACCATATGTCCCATAGATATATACAGCAAGGGAACAGTAACTATTGCAGATGCTACAAATCTTTTCCACATAGAATGGATATATTTTTCTTTTTTTACTTTTGAGTCATCTACAGTATTCATTGAATCTATGTCTTCATGTGCTGCATACCCAGAATCAGCAACTGCTTGAGTAATATCAGATACTGTTAAGATTGCGGGATCATAATCGACTGTCATCTTTTCAGTTGCTAGATTTACACTGGAACTGATAACTCCATTTAATGTACCAGTAGCTTTTTCAACTGTCTGTGCACATGATGCACAAGTCATTCCTTCTATATTGAATGATTTATGCTCTCTACCTGTCAATGCTTTATATCCAGCTTGAGCAACAGCGGATTGAATCTCCTCAACCGAAAGCCTGCTTTCATCGTAACTGATATTCAACTTTTCAGTTGCCAGGTTTACATTAGCTTCTTGCACACCTTCTAAATTCCTGGTCGCTTTTTCTACAGTCTGCACACAAGAAGCACAAGTCATTCCTTCTATATTCAGTATTTTTGTAGTCATTACCTAACAGCCCCTCTTATCTAACTGCTTCTGCTTCATACCCAACTTCTTTTACTTCAGAAATTAGATTATCAACCGTTTGAATGGTTTCATCGTATTTCACTTTTGCGGTACCTTTTTTCAAGTTCACTTTTGCTTTTGTAACGCTGTTTCCACTTTGTTTACGCAATGTTCACAGCTCATACCTTTAATGTTAAAGATTGTTTTTTTCATGATATTTATCTCCCTTTCTTATCCTGTATAATATAAATATTTAAATTAAGTTTACAACTGTAAACGATATAAGTCAAGTCTTCCTATAAGAATATTATGTCTTTACTTTTCAATTAAGCAGGAAATCATCATAAAATACATCAAATGTTCACGTTCAGTCTTTATTTGGTTAAAATCGTATAGTAAAATAATACATATATAAGGAGGTGCTGTATTGGAATTTTCTGATAGAATCAAACAATTGAGGATAGATAACGGGTATTCCCAAACAGGATTAGCCAAAGAACTTTACGTAACTCGCCAAGCTGTTTCAAAATGGGAAAGAGGAGCTGGAAAACCAGATCACGAAGTCTTAAAACAAATTAGTAAATTTTTCAATATCTCTTTAGATGATTTATTGAAACCAGATGATGATCTTATATATACAGAAAATTTTAAAGCATCACAGTCAAATCCAGCACAAACTGCCGATTCTTCAAATAAATCTTATGTATCTAAAAAGCCAAATAACAAAAAAGGTAAAAATCCTTTTAGGTCTTGTATAGAGTTATTAAAATTAATTAATTTTCATATTGTTGCTATATTTCTGATCGCTCTATTTCCTGTTGTCTTGCATCCTGCCTTTTTACTCATTTCTTTTCCAATGGCCATTTTAGCTCTTCGTTATAGAAGGAAAAAAATATTTTACACAGTAACAATTGTTGCATCGCTACTATTAATCACTCTTACTGCTTATGGGTACATGGGTATGAAGTTTGGCTGGTTCACAGATGTGGAAGTCATTCCTCTTGAATCAGATTTACCAGCTGAAGAAAAACAATCTGAGAATAGCATCCTTGAAGAAATTAATGAATAATCACGAGCTTATTACCTATTAAATAGAAATAAGCTGGCCTTTGATTTATTGATCAAGACCAGCTTATTTCTATTTAATTATGTGTAACAATTAAATTATTTCCACTAATGGTTGAAACTAATTGAACCGTTCTGATACCACCGATCCATTGATCAATTTTGAACTCTAACGAAGCTTTTTTCTTGGTGCTGAATAATTTTAATTTACTATAATAAACTCGACCTGTTGGTGATGAAGCTTTGGCATCACTTGCTTTAGTAATTAATTTATTATTTACTAAAATTTTAAAACTAGCATTCCAAATAAGAGCTTGAGAACCTTTTATCAAATAGGATTTATTTTGTACGGTAGCAAAAGTATGAAATCCATTGTTTATATTAGTTTGAGATAAACTTGCAGGGACTTCTTCAACCGTTAATGTAACATTTTCTCCATCTGGCATTTCAATGTTCCCCGATTGTTCTCCACCCTTTTCAAGATCATATGTAAAATTCTCTGCCGCTTCCACAGATTGATTAAGTGACCAAATACCTATTCCCATTATCCATACCAATACAACAAAATATTTTTTCATATTCGTAATCTCCTTTTTATTTTTATTATAACTGTTATTTTTATTATGGCAAATAGGAACCGCTTTATTTACTTTTTCAAAATTAATTAACTACTTTTTATTAGCATTTTTACATTCTCAACTTATAGTTACTTTTAGAAAAAAAGTAAAAAGGACTAGTGAAAAGTAAAATACCACCAAATCCAGGTAATTCCAACCTTTGTTTGGCGGTATTTATATTTACTTACCCTTATATAATTTCAGCTATAAAAGGCTTACGTTCAAACTTCTCTCTTATTACACTTATAAAATTTTGGCCAAGAAATCTTGAGTTCTCTGATTTTTAGGGTGCTTAAAGATTTCTTCAGGAGTTCCTTGTTCAACAATATGCCCGTCATCCATAAAGAGTACTCTGTCTGCTACCTCTCTTGCAAATCCCATCTCATGCGTTACAACAACCATTGTCATTCCGGATTTAGCTAGTTCATTCATAACATTCAATACCTCTCCAACCATCTCTGGGTCTAATGCAGATGTCGGTTCATCAAACAGCATGACGTCTGGATCCATTGCAAGTGCACGTGCAATTGCAACACGTTGTTTCTGACCACCAGAAAGGCTAGACGGATAAGCATCCAGTTTATCCCCCAGGCCAACTTGTTGCAATAGTTGGGCAGCTTTACTATCTGCTTCGGATTGACTGATTTCTTTTGTTTGAACAGGAGAGATGGTCAAGTTTTTTTGAACAGTCATATGTGGAAAAAGGTTGAATTGCTGGAACACCATCCCCATTTTCTGACGCAGCTGATTAAGCTTTTGCTCATTCAAACCTGTTAATGATGTCCCTTCAAATACAATCTCCCCATCTGTGGGTTCTTCCAGTAAATTTAGACACCGCAGAAAAGTGGATTTCCCAGAACCAGATGGGCCAATGACAACTACAACTTCTCCTTGGCTAATTTCCTCGTTAATATCCTTTAATACTTCATTTTTTCCAAATGATTTTTTTAAATGTTTGACACTAATCATGATTCATTCTCCCTTCAAAATAATTCAATATTTTTGTCAGTGTAAAAGTCAGGAAGAAATAAACCAGCATCGTTATAAATAATGGTAGAATCCCTTTAAATGAGATCGAACGTACAACTCTTGTCTGGAAAATCAATTCTCCAACACCAATTACAGAAACAATAGAAGATTCTTTTATAACAGTAATAAATTCATTTCCTAATGCTGGCCATATATTTTTCAACGCTTGTGGGAAAAGAATATATCTCATGGACTGACGCTTGCTCATACCCAAACTTCTTGCTGCCTCAGCCTGTCCACTATCGACAGAATTTAATCCACTACGGATAATTTCACAGATGTAAGCTCCACTATTTAAGGAAACAGCAATTATACCAGCTGTCAATGCAGGTAAATCAAAGAATACTCCTGCTCCAAAGTAAATGAACATGACTTGAATCATCAGAGGAGTACCTCTAACAAATTCTACATAAGCCGAACCCAGGAAACGAAGTAGTTTATTTTGAGTTAACCTCATAAGAGAAAGAATAAATCCAAGAACCATTCCCACTAATACACCAATAGCTGAGATCATGATTGTAACAAGCATTCCATCTAAAAAATATGACCAGTAAGTAGAAGCAAACCCGGTATCTGTCTCTTCTGCCATATACTCTCCAGCTACTGCAAGATAATCTTCTGTCAGATTATCCTGTTTAATTTCAGCAAGGCTTTCATTCACAGCTGCAACAAGAGAATCTTCCCCTGGTCTGATTGCAATTGCTGAGCCTTGGTCTTGTTCATCAAGCTCAAAATCACCTTCGAATGTATATAAGGAATTATCATTACCAGCATGAGCTTCTGCATTCGGACCCTGCATAACAATTGCTTCAATACGATTTGTCTGTAAAGCTAACAGCAGATCATTAATATTCCCTAGTTGCATCAACTCTACATCAGGAATCTGTTGTGCAAGCTCTTCTTGTAACGATCCCGTCTGCACTCCGACTGTTTGTCCAGCTAATGAATCAATAGAATTATAGATTTCCTTATCTTCTGCTCGAACCATAATATTCTGGAAAGTCTGATAGTAAATATCTGAGAAATTAACACTTTTACGACGTTCTTCAGTCGGAGTCATTCCAGCAACAATCATATCTACATTGTTGGATTCAAGCGCTGGTAATAAGCTATCAAATTCCATATCTTGAACAACTAGCTCTACTCCAAGATCATCAGCGATTTTTTCAGCAATCATAATATCCATTCCTACGACTTGCTGTTCACCATCTACCTCAGCATAAAATTCAAATGGGGGAAAATCTGCGCTTGTACCAATAACTAATTCTCCACTTTCTTGTACTCGAGCTAATGAACCATCTTCTGCGTATACGACATCAGTCGGTATAAACAACAGGATAGTAAGTATAAAAAAGGCAATAATAACTTTTAACTGTTTCTTCATTTTCTATTCTCCTTCACTTCATAATTAATAACCATTCGCATAAATAATGTATAAAGTTATTTATAATCAATTATTGCTAACGTTGAAAAATATCATACCATCATGTAGATAATTATGCAATATAATAAATAGAAATAGTTTATTTATTATATATAACTCTTTTTTATGCAATATAAATGTATATTTTTTGAGTTGTGGGAATTTTCTCGTATCCCGGGAAATCTTTCTATCAGCGAACTCTATCCCTCCTTGTTCTCAAGTTATTTACTCTTTCCCTTAACTTAATTAAGATAAAAATGTAAACGGAACCAAAATATTATAAATAGAAAAAAAGGAGTGTATAAATATGATGGAAAAACTCCAGCGATTTGGAGGTGCAATGTTCACACCCGTTTTACTATTTGCATTTAACGGGATTTTATTAGCTTTTTCAATTGCGATGCAAAGTGAATTAATATTAGGAACACTTGCAAGTGAAGGAACATTCTGGAGTAACATTTGGTCAGTAGTTGAGGCCGGTGGATGGACGATTTTTAACAATATGGAAATATTATTTGTGATCGGTCTACCAATTGGTCTTGCTAATAAAGCGAGCGCTCGTGCCGCCTTAGCTTCATTCGTTGTTTATATGACATGGAATAACTTTATTGCTGGGATTTTAGGTATTTGGGGAACCAATTTTGGTGTTGACTACTCCCAATCTGTTGGAGGGATCAGTGGATTAAAAGAAATCGGCGGAGTCAAAACGCTAGATACAAACTTGATTGGTGCATTAGCAATTGCCGGTCTTACTGTATGGATCCATAATCGCTATTTTGAAAAGAAATTGCCAGAATGGCTCGGTGTTTTCCAAGGAACATCTATGGTCGTCATCATTGGATTTTTTACTACCTTAATTCTTGCATTCTTGACTGTTTGGATCTGGCCACCAATCCAAGATCTGATTAGTCAGGCACAAGGGTTCATGGCTGGCAGTGGTTCAATTGGCGTTGGTCTGTACGTGTTTTTAGAAAGGATATTAATTCCAACAGGATTACATCACTTCATTTATCAGCCTTTTGAATATGGACCAGCTGTTGTTGAGGGAGGTCTTGTTCCATATTGGATGGAACACTTAAATGAAATTGCTTCTACTTCAGGAAATTTGAGAGATATTATTCCAGAAGCAGGATTTGGATTCCACAATGTTTCCAAAGTGTTTGCACCAATCGGCATCGGAACAGCTTTCATTGTCACTGCAAAACCCGAAAATCGAAAGAAAACCTTTGCTCTAGTTTTACCTACTGCATTAACAGCTATTATGGCCGGGATTACTGAACCATTCGAGTTTACTTTTCTTTTCTTAGCACCACAACTCTTTGCAGTACACGCCCTATTAGCAGCCTTATTAAGCTTCACCTTGTATTCATTAGGTGTATCAGCGGTTATAGGCGGTGGTTTACTTTCTAATATTTCTTATTTTATCGTACCTATGGCATCAAATCACCTAAATGCTGTTCTTCTATTCTTTGGAGTCGGTTTAGTCTTTAGTGTCATTTATTTCTTCATATTTAGATTTGCTATTTTAAAATGGAATATTAAAACACCCGGTAGAGAAGATACTGGAGAAGCAAAGATGTTTAAAAAAGCTGACTACCGTGAGAAGAGGGCTAAAGAAAAAAATAAACAATCTCATGACCAAGGCTCGAGCGATAATGACCCTATTGCTGATCTAGATCCAAATGCCCAAAAAGCAATTCACTTTTTAGAAGGATTAGGTGGTGGTAATAATATAACGAATATCAATAACTGCGCAACCCGTTTAAGAGTTAGTGTTGCGGATGAATCCCTCATTGCAGAAGATGGATTCTTCAAACAATATGGCGCACATGGTTTAGTAAAAAATGGAAAAGCACTGCAGGTTATTGTCGGACTAGATGTTCCTCAAGTTAGAGAATATTTTGAAAATGAAGTCGCAAAACAAAAAGATTAAATCTATAAAATAAAAGGAGTAGTTTATATGTCACTTAAAGAACAGTCAATATTAGTAGCTGGTGGAGGGAGTACTTTTACTCCCGGAATCGTATTAATGCTTTTGGAAAATTTAGACAAATTCCCCATCCGTCAATTAAAATTTTATGATAATGATAAAGAAAGACAGCAGCAAATTGCCGATGCCACAGAAGTTATATTAAAAGAGCGGGCACCCCACATAAAATTCGTAGCAACCACAGATCCCGAAGAAGCATTCAGTGATATCGATTTTGTAATGGCTCATATTCGAGTAGGAAAATACGCTATGCGGGAAAAAGATGAAAAAATCCCATTAAAATACGGTGTAATCGGTCAGGAAACTTGCGGACCCGGCGGGATTGCTTATGGAATGCGTTCAATTGGAGGTGTTTTAGAATTAATTGATTATATGGAACAATACTCTCCAGAGGCGTGGATGCTCAATTATTCTAATCCGGCTGCTATTGTAGCTGAAGCGACCAGAAAATTACGTCCAAATAGTAAAATCATCAATATCTGTGACATGCCTGTTGGAATCGAAAATCGTATGAAAGATGTGCTTGGTCTAGAATCCAGAAAAGATATGACTGTAAAATATTATGGTTTAAATCATTTTGGATGGTGGACTGATATACGTGATAAAGATGGAAACGACTTGATGCCTGAATTAAAAGAGTGGGTATCAAAAAATGGGTATATTACTCCTGCTGAATTGAATGGGGCCGCTGAAGAAGAAATCGAACCTAGCTGGTTCTATACATTTGGTAAAGCAAAAGAAGTGCAATGGTTAGATCCCGATACTTTACCAAACACTTATTTAAAATATTACTTCTACCCTCAAGATGAAGTTGAGCATAGTAATCCAGAACATACTCGCGCTAATGAAGTAATGGAGCACAGAGAGAAAAATACTTTTAATGAATGTAATAGAATTGCTAATATTCAAACAGCTGAAGACGCAAAACTTGAAGCTGATGAACACGCTACGTACATTGTTGATCTAGCAAGAGCTATTGCTTATAATTCAAAAGAACGTATGCTGCTGATTGTTCCTAACAAAGGTGCTATTGTCAACTTCGATGAGGATGCTATGGTAGAAGTCCCTTGTATCGTAGGTTCTCAAGGTGCTGAGCCTTTGACTCAAGGTGAAATCCCTCGATTCCAGAAAGGTCTGATGGAACAGCAAGTTGCTGTAGAAAAACTCGTTGTAGAAGCCTGGACAGAAGGATCTTACCAAAAATTATGGCAGGCACTTTTCCTTTCTAAAACGATGCCAAACGCGCGAGTAGCGAAACAGATTTTGGATGACCTGATAGAAGTAAATAAAGAATATTGGCCAGAATTAACTTAACAAAAATAATAAATTCACTCAAAAACTCGGAACCTTATTTACTATAGGTTCCGAGTTTTAATTTATTTAAATTAGGAATGCTCAACTTCTTTATATATTGCAATTATAAAACTATTGGATTTTAATTTTCAAACAGAATAAATTCAAGAATATTTTAATTTAAATATCACACGTAGTCATTGTTTAGCTTTTTTATTTTGCAATAAAATTCCAGTTATAAAAACTATATCTAGTATGATAAATGTAATCTTCCTATATTTGCCTTAAAAACTATTTACTAATTACATAATTTTATTAACCTATTACCTTTTGTCTAATCTTAGTATTTTATACCTTTCAAAATTGCTTAGTATGTTATACTTATACTATTATTCCAAGGGAGGTATCTGATGAATCTCGAGGCATTAATCAATCAGCATTATTCAGAATTAAATGAGAATGATTTACATATCGTACAGTATATGATGCAACATAAAAAATCCATTAAACAAATGACGATTACTATGTTGGCGAAAGAAACATTGACCTCTAAGTCTAGTGTACTCCGATTAACAAAAAAACTAGGATTTTCAGGATTTAGTGAATTCAAATACGCACTAAAAAATAATGACGACACCAGATCTCTTTCGGCAACTTCTTTCTCAAGTTTACAAGAGACCGATTTAAGCGGAACAGCCAAATTATTTAGCCAGCAGCAGATATATCCAATCATTGAACATTTTCATGCTGCTAGAAATATTTATTGTTATGGAACTGGCTGGGGACAGCGAACTGTGTTGAAAAATTTTAATCGAGGCATGATAGATTTAAAAAAATTCCCGCTATTATTAGAATCTTTAAGTGAGTTTGAAGTCATCGTTCAGCGTGCTGTTCAACCGGATGATCTCGTTATCATTGTCTCTTTGAGTGGTGATATAAAACAAGCAGAACAAGTAACTCGACTTTTAAAAATGAAAAATATTCCTATTCTTTCAATCACAAATTTATCAAATAACGTCTTAGCTTCTATGGCAACTTATAACTTATATTTTCAGAGTACTCCAGTCAATTATATGGAAGAAGATATGTATAGCTTACTGCCAATCTTTCAATTGATGGATTCTTTAAGAAGAGAATATGTAGACTATTTGATGGATATTAAAACTAACAAGTAGACATTCAAATTAAAAAAGACAAGAAGCTGAATTAATTCAGTTTCTTGTCTTCTTTAATTTTTGTATATTTCTTCTGAAAATCTACTACAGCTTCATATTCTTGTTCATATAATCGGCTCAAACGAATAAAGATCGGCAGCAGTTCTTTATATACTAATCCTTTTTCTTTATCTGGGTGATTAATGGTTCTTGTTTTGACCATCTTTTTAACTTCAGATAAGTCATCAATTTCTCCCATTGCATACAAGCCTAAGATTGCTGCGCCTAGACAGGCACTTTCGACAGTTTCAGGTACGTGGACTTCCTGTCCAAAAATATCTGCGACCATTTGTCTCCAGACAGCCGAATGTGCAAATCCTCCGGTTGCTCGGACTTCTTTTGGAGTACCGATCAACTCTTCTAACGCTAAAAGAACCATATATATATTCATATTGATTCCTTCAAGCACAGCACGCATCATATGTTCGCGCTTATGATGCATGGCCAGTCCAAAAAATGATCCTCTGGCATTAGCATTCCAGGATGGCGCTCTTTCTCCAGATAAATACGGATGAAACAGCAATCCTTCAGATCCGGCTGCTACTTGATCTATGCGGTCAGTGATTAGGTCGTAGGGGTTCTGATTTTGTTCTTTTGCTATCTTGACTTCCTCAGAACAAAATTCATCTCTCAACCATCTCAGTACCATTCCCCCATTATTAACGGGACCGCCAATGACCCAGTGGTTTTCAGTTAGAGCATAGCAAAATGTTCGTCCCTTTTCGTCAGTGACTGGTTTATCTGTTACTGTTCTAATCGCACCACTTGTACCAATCGTTATCGCTACTTCACCAGGCATCACTGCATCTACACCAAGATTAGCTAGACATCCATCATTCGCTCCTATAATAAAAGGAACTTCTGAACTTATACCCATTTCATCAGCAAGTATCGGGTCTATACCTTTATATTGAGATGTAGTAGGTACCAGCTTAGAAAGCTGATCTGGACCAATTCCCGCAATTTCTAACGCTTCAGCATCCCACTCCATTGTGTAGATATTTAAAAGCCCAGTTGCCGAAGCGATGGAATGATCTACTACGTACTCATTAAAAAATGCTTTAAATACATATTCTTTAATTCCTATAAATTTAGCAGTTTGTTTGAATATATTCGGCTTTTCTTCTCTAATCCAGCTAATGTTAGTCAAAGGAGACATAGGATGGATTGGTGTCCCCGTTTTTTTATATAATTCTAATCCTGTTTGTTTTTTTATTTTCTCTGCATATGGTTCGCTTCTTTGATCTGCCCAAGTAATGGAAGGTGTCAATGGATTTCCTTCTTTATCCACTGCAATCACACTGTGCATAGCTGCACTAAATGAAATTAATTTCAAAGCATTTTTATCGATTTCACTTCTTTTCATTACAGTTCTGATTGATTCTTTTACTGCCTCAAGTATTTCTTTCGGATCTTGTTCAGCAGCCCCTGGTTCTGGTACATTCAGTGGATACTCTACTGAAGATTGCTGAAATGCATTCCCTTTAAGATCAAATAAAACAGCTTTCGTACTAGTCGTTCCTATATCTACACCAAGCATGTAAGATTTCACATTCATTTTCCTCTCTAGTAACGATATTTTATAATCGCACTATCAATTCACTTTTCTTTATTTAATTCTTGTTTAAGCTTAACTCTAATATCGATTTCTGTCCATGCAAAAAATGCGGACTATGGCTTATACCAAGTAGTCTCACTGCTTTTCAACTGCATGTCCTCCAAACTGATTTCTTAAAGAGGCAACAACTTTTCCACTAAAAGAATTGCTTTCTAAAGAGCGATTTCTCATCATCAAAGATAAAGCAATAACAGGCGCAGCAGTCTCTAATTCCAATGCTGTTTCTACTGTCCATTTTCCTTCTCCGGAAGCATGAACGATTCCTCTAATTTTATCTAATTTAGGATCTTCAGAAAAAGCAGACTCCATAAGTTCCATCAACCAAGACCGTATAACCGAACCATTATTCCAGACTCGCGCTACTTTTTCGTGATCAAAATCATACGTACTCTTTTCCAGAATATCGAACCCTTCGCTCATTGCTTGCATCATCCCATATTCTACTCCATTATGAACCATCTTCAAGAAATGACCACTTCCAGATTCACCTGTATACAAATATCCATTTTCTACAGAAATGTCTTTGAAAATAGGTTCTATCTGATCGAATACTTCTTTATCTCCACCAATCATGGTACAAGCCCCTTCTCTTGCTCCTTCCATTCCCCCACTTGTACCAACATCAATATAAGATATACCTTTATTTTTTAAATCATGATATCGTTTAACAGTATCTTTATAGTTACTGTTTCCACCGTCTATCAGAATATCTTCTTCAGATAGATACGGTTTCAAATCAACTATCAATTTTTCGGTAATTTCTCCTGCAGGAACCATCATCCAAATAATTTTTTTGCCATCCAATTGTTTAAATACTTTTTGAATACTCGTTACACCTTTTGCACCTACTGCTTCAGCTTGCTCAACTAAATTATGATCAATATCAAAAGCTACCACTTCATGTTTGTGGTCTAACAAATTCTGCATTAGATTAAATCCCATTTTTCCAAGTCCTAAAATTGCTAATTTCATTTTAGCTACCTCCTGTAAAATTTTATTTCGTACCCTCAGTATATAAAAGAATATTATTTCTTACAAGTAATTTATAGAAAAATATTTTCTTTTGTTTCTTTTCAATCTATAATTAGGGTAATCCCTAACAAAGGAGTTCGTTTAGACGATGGAAAATAAACAAACCTGCAAAATGAGAATTCGATCTATTTATAGAACATTTAGCGAGAAAGAAAAGAAATTAGCTGATTATATTACTGCTTCTCCTGAAAAAATTATTCATGGAACGATTAATCAGATTGCCGATGATACTGGTCTAGCAGATTCTACTGTATTTAGATTTTGTAAACGCCTTGGTTATAAAGGATTTCAAGATATGAAAATTGCTTTAGCCTCTGAACAAGTAAAAGAATTGCATGATATTCATGAGCATCTATCTTCCGAAGATAATGAAAGAACTGTTTTAAAGAAAGTTTTCCAATCAAATATCAAAACACTGGAAGATACGTTAACGGTTATTGATGAAGATCACTTTAAAGGCGCAGTTAATGCAATGCTTAAAGCAGATGGAATTGAATTATTTGGATTTGGCGGTTCTAACGTTATTGCTCTGGACGGATATCATAAGTTCATCCGAACCGGATTACCTGTTTCTGCTCAAATCGATGCTCATATGCAGTTAATGTCTGCTTCTCAGATGACAGATTCCAGTGTCGCTGTTCTTATTTCTCATACTGGTCATTCCAAAGATATTCTCGGATTATTAGATACTCTAAAACAAAATAACGTGCTCACTATAGGAATCACTAGTTTTACACAATCCCCTTTTAGTCAACAAGTTGATATTCCACTTTACACTTTATCGGAAGAAACAGATTTCCGATCTGAGGCACTAGCTTCAAGAATAGCTCAACTCAGTCTTCTTGATGCTATTTATGTCAATATCTTGATGAGATTAGATGAAAAAGGCAAAAAATCTATCACCAAGGTCAGAAATGCTATTCAAAACCGTAGAATTTAACTTGTAAAGGAGCATACATTTGATAGACTTAAGCAAATTGACAGCTGGGAAAAAATTAACTTCTTTAGAAAAAACGATTCTTCAGTACTTTATAGCTCATATTGATACTGTTCAAGATATGGGCGTACGTGCTGTAGCAAGTGCAACTTATACATCTCCCGCTTCTGTTATAAGATTATCTAAAAAACTGGGATATACTGGTTTTACTGATATGTATTATTCATTACTTCCAATGATTAAAAAAGCAGAGAATAATTCGAATACTGAGAATGAAACCATATTAAGTACTGATTTTAAATCGTTGATTAAAAACTGTTCTTACGAAAATACTCAACAATTCATTGATAATGTACTGCTACTGAAACAGAAATATATCTTTATTTATGCTACCGGTTTCTCTCAGATTGCAGCAGAGTATATTTACAAGAAGTTTTTGGTTCTAGGAAGGAAAGCGATTCTAGCTAGTGGGTCTGATTCAGTGGGTGTGTTTGAAAATAACTTAGATGACATTGGTGCAATGATCGTTGTCTCTAAGTCCGGTGAAACAGAACAAGTTTACCGCAAACTGAAAAAAGCTGTTGATGCTGAAATCTATACTGTTGCTTTCACAAAAGAAGCCGATAACCGAATCGGATCAATATCTGATTTAAATATCCAGATTCTGGATACCCATCAACTGGATGATCGCAATATGCTTCCTAACCTCTTTTTCCCCGGTGTTTTACTATCTTTTGAATCCATTGTTGAACAATACTTAACCCAATTAGAATCTTAAACTTTTTTATGCGAAACGTGTTTCTTTATCAAGAAACACGTTTCTACTATTTTAAAACGCTAACATTAGAACCGCTTACACGCTATACTAATTTTAGATCAATCATTCTTATTACAAAAAGTTTAAAAAAGAATGAAAAAATTGAATTGGAGGAAAGAAGATGAAAGATAAGTTAATGAATGGAATGCAGCGCTTTGCAAAAGCCATGTTTATTCCTGTACTGATTCTACCTATTGCGGGTTTGCTAATCGCGATAGGAAACTTGTTTACAAACGCTCGATTGATTGAGTTGCTTCCCTTTTTAGATAATCCGATCACTATGGGATTCGGATCAATCTTATCAGGATCACTCGTTTCTATCTTGACAAACTTGGGACTCATATTCTGTGTGGGTATTGCTGTGGGCTTAGCCAACAAGAAAAAAGCAGAAGCAGGATTTACTGCACTTTTAGGATTTTTGGTATTTATATATGCAATGAATAACTTCCTGTCTTTTAATGAACTGCTCGTAGATCCCCAGTCTCTACAGGGAACAGGTCAATCTATGGTGTTGGGTGTTCAAGTATTAGACATGGGTGTATTTTTAGGAATTATTCTAGGAGTCGTTGTCGCACTTGTTCATAATAAATTTGCTGAAATAGAATTTGATAATGCCTTCCAAATTTATGGGGGTTCTCGTTTTGTGTTTATCGTATTGATCCCAATCGTTGTCATCTTCGCAATTCTGATGAGTTATATCTGGCCAGTTGTTCAATCTGGAATTGATGCAACCGGAACATTTATTAACCAGACAGGCAACTTTGGATTATTCTTATATGGTACACTTGAACGTTTACTCATTCCAACTGGTTTACATCACTTGGTTTATACCCCTTTCTTATATACTTCTCTGGGTGGTGTTGCAGAAGTCGGCGGTGAAGTCTTTGAAGGAGCTCGTAACATCTACTTTGCTGAAATAGCAGACCCATCTGGTGGTCTATTAAACCAAAGTGTTATCTGGGATGCTCGTGGAATCTCGAAAATGTTTGGGTTACTTGGTGCCTGCTTAGCAATGTACCATACTGCTAAACCAGAAAATAAAGCGAAAGCAAAAGCTATTTTAATTCCAGCCGTCTTTACTTCCTTTGTCGCTGGGGTTACTGAGCCAATCGAGTTTTCATTCATGTTTATTGCACCTGTATTATTCGTTATTCACTCTGTAATGAGTGGATTCAGTATGGTTGTCTTAAATTTACTAAATGTTCGTGCAATTGGACCAAATGGTTTTATAGATTTCTTGCTTTACAATGTTCCTTTAGGTATTGAACGGACAAGATGGCCGATCTTTATTTTAGTCGGAATTGCCTTCTTCATCATTTACTATTTAACATTTAGATTCTTGATCACTAAATTCAAATTCAAAACGATCGGTCGAGAAGATGCCGTACAAGATACAAAACTTTATTCAAAAAAAGACTATCAAGCAGCAAAATCAGGGCAGCTTGTTGAAACGGTTACTGGAGATAGAGAAGCCGAAACAGGTTCTGCACCCGTTATTGTACAAGCCCTTGGTGGACCAGAAAATATCAATACTATCACTAACTGTTATACTCGTTTGCGCTTAACTTTAAAAGATCCTGCATTAGTCGATGAACAGACTTTACGGACAGATACCGGCGCTAGCGGCGTCATCGTAAAAGATCAGAACGTACAGGTTGTCTACGGACTGCAGGTTAATAGCGTACGGAGATCAGTGGAAAAATATCTTGGTCGAGATCCAGAAGAATAATTTAAATAAGAAGGGAAAGAATTAAATGAATAAGAAATTTTCAGTTGTTATCGCAGGTGGAGGAAGTACCTTCACTCCAGGAATCGTTCGTATGTTATTAGAAAATTTAGATCGTTTCCCCTTACGTACTTTAAAACTTTATGACAATGATGAGGAAAGACAAGGTATCTTAGGAGAAGCACTAGCTATTTTAATGAAAGAACAGGCTCCAGAAATCGACTTTTCATACACCACAGATCCAGAAGAAGCTTTCACGGATGTAGACTTCTGTATGGCTCATATTAGAGTCGGAAAATATGCTATGCGTGAGCAAGATGAAAAAATCCCATTGAATCACGGTGTCATTGGACAAGAAACTTGTGGACCTGGTGGAATTGCTTATGGTCTAAGAAGTATTGGTGGTATGATCGAATTAATCGATTATATGGAAAAATATTCTCCAGAATGCTGGATGCTGAACTATTCCAATCCGGCCGCAATCGTCGCAGAGGCTTGTCGCGTACTCCGTCCAGACTCAAAAGTCTTGAATATCTGCGATATGCCGGTAGGAACGCTAAGAAGAATGTCTCAAATTATCGGGAAGACACCTGACGAATTAGAAGTTCGTTACTTTGGTTTAAACCACTTTGGCTGGTGGACAAGTATCAAGGACAAACAAGGTCATGAATATCTTGATCAGATCCGTGAATATGTAGCAGAAAATGGTTATCTTACAACAGTCGAAGTGGAAACACAGCACACAGATCCAAGCTGGCAGCAGACACATAAAAAGGCAAAAGATCTGTTAGCTGTCAATCCAAGATATCTACCGAATACGTATCTCAAATATTATCTCTATCCAGATGATGAAGTCAGTCACTCAGACTGCTCCTATACTCGTGCCAATGAAGTCATGAATGGTCGAGAAAAAGAAGTGTTTGATGCTGCTCGTACAATTACAGAAAAAGGAACAGCAGCCGGTGATGAATTCCACATCGACAGTCACGCTTCCTTTATCGTTGACTTAGCTCGTGCCATTGCTTTTAATACTCACGAAAGAATGCTCATGATCGTCGAGAATAACGGAGCCATTGCGAACTTCCCAGATGATGCCATGGTAGAAGTGCCTTGTATTGTAGGAAACGACGGACCAGAACCACTTTCTCAAGGTAAGATTCCAGATTTTGAAAAAACCTTGATGTACCAGCAAGTCATGGTTGAGAAAATGGTTGTAGAAGCTTACGTTGAAGGAAGCTACCAGAAACTATGGCAAGCTCTCACACTTTCTAAAACCATTCCAAGTGCCGGCGTTGCTAAAAACTTGCTTGATGATCTGATCGAAGCAAATAAAGATTTCTGGCCAGAGTTAAACTAACTCATTTCTTAGTATATGTATAAATAAACAACCACTCCCCTAGAAAATCGGGTAGTGGTTGTTTTTAATAATACAATAATTTTTTCCATAGAAAGAGCTTACTCAATACCGTAAATACTACGAATACTGAACAAGCTCCTATGAAATCATTAAACTTTAGTTTATGACTATATAAAAACTACACTTACTCTCTTAGAAAATTACTCTGCTGACTGTTCCAAGTAGTTAGCTAAGTGTTCTTGGACTAAATCAGCATCCGCTTCTAGTTCATTTCCAGTGTCTACTAAAGGTGATACTGGAGTGAATGCTTTATTTTTCTGACCATCATAAGATTGAATGAAATCGTCTTGATTGATTGAGTACAGAATCGCTTTACGCAAATCTTCACTCTGAGCAGTTTTACTTTCTTCATTTGTCGTATTGATAATCAAATATTCTACAGCGTTACTTGGACCAGTTTGTAGTTCAAGAGAATCTTCACCTTCAACTACCTCATATTGAGTTTCTTCCAATCCATAAAGCAAGTGCACTTCTCCACTTCTCAAAGCAGACAATGCGCTATCCATATCTCCAATAAAGCGAACTGTTACATTTTCAATTTGGGCTGCATTTTCAGAATCAGGCATATAAGCAGGGTTCTTCTGGAAAGTTGCTTCATAGTCATTTTTAGCAATCATGATATAAGGTCCACTGGTATATAAATGATTGTCGTAAGTGTCTCCTTCTGTTACTGCACGCTGATCACCGTAAGGAATATCTGTATTAATATCAAAATTCTCAATATCATAGGTGTTGACACTCTCAACTTGTTCTTTTGAAACAATTCCAGCAGATTGATGTGCCAAATAATTTAAGACTTGTGGAAATGGCTCGGTAGTAGTTAATTTAACTACCTGATAGTTTCCTGCACTACTATCAGATTGCGTTTTATCTGTCACTAAACTATTGATAGGAGTATCTAATCCAGATTCCAGTGCTTCTTTTATACTTGTATTTTCACCAGCGACTGTTGCCTCTTCCAATTCGCTCATATCTTCTACAACCGTTACATCATCAATATATTCATGCAAACTATACGTTCTATGGTCTGGGACTGATTCAGGATCACTCGCACGTTCTAGAGAGAATTCAACATCATCTGCTCCAACTCGCTCACCCGTGTCTACAGCTTGTCCATCTTCTACACTTGCAAAATTAATATCATCACGCAAAATAAAATAGTAATCAGAATTACCTTCAGCAATAGCATGATTGTAACTCAATGAAGCTTCAGAAGTTACAGTATCATCTTCTGTCAAGTTTACCAAACGTACATACATATTCGTATTCAATTGATTGATAGATCCATCGTTTCCTTTTATTGGATCTAAAGATGTTAAATCAGATTCAGTCTGAGTCAGAATTAAAGGCTCTGAGGAATTGAGCGAAGTATCATTAAACTGAACAGTATCCCAAGCAAAAGCTCGTGATTTATAAAGATTAACTGTATCCGGATTAATTAATTCCTTATTAAATGCTTGTGCTTTTAATGAATTATAAAGACCGACGGCATAAGCATTTTCTGTAACGATGACATTTTCCATTTCACTATACGTATCAACATATTCTGATTCGTTCTCCGTAGCTGCTTGATTGATCAGTTCGTCTACTTCTGAGTCAGGAGCAATAACTCGGCTATCTCCATCACTCGTGAATAATGAACGAACTGCATAATCCGGATTCCCTGTTACAGTGGTCCAGCTCGCAACAGAAATATCAAAGTTTCCTGCATCTCTTTGAGCTCTATAGCTGGCATAATCAGGTTGCTGGTTAACGTTGACTTCAAAACCATTTCTAGTCAACTGGTCACGTAAAATATTCAAGTCTTTTTCGTCCGCAGCAGCACCTAACAAATCGATTTGTACTGCTTCTTGATCACTGTTTGAATTGCCTGTTGCAGCTTCATCTTCTGTAGTTACATCACAAGCAGATAAAGCCAGTGTTCCAAGCAATACAGCTGTACTTATTAATTTCTTTTTCATACATTTTTCCTCTTTTCCTTTTGATTTTATTTTATTTAAGTCTATTAAACTTTTTAAACATTAAGATAACCTTGGATCTGTTGCATCTCTTAAACCATCACCCAAAAAGTTAAATGATAAAACTAATGCAATGATCGCTAATCCTGGATAAATAGCTAAGTGAGGCTCCGTTTCCAGATATTCACTACCAGTCCGCAGTATATTCCCCCATTCTGGAATATAATTTTCTACTCCTAGTCCAAGGTAACTCAGACTACTCGTCGCGATAATCGCTGATCCAATGGTTAACGTTGCTCTAACAATCATCGGTGCCAGAGAATTGGGAATAACATGTTTACGGATGATATTCGTATGATTGTTTCCAATTGCTCTTGACGCCTCTACATATTCCAGATTCGTTACCTGGATTACGTTTGCTCGCATTGTCCGAGCATAACTTGGGATATACCCGACACTTAAAGCAATAATTAAATTTGTAGTAGAAGCTCCAAAAGCTGCGACAATTGTTATAGCTAACAGAATTCCTGGAATAGCGTATAAGATGTCTAAAAATCGCATAATTAAATTATCTGTATGTCGACCATAATATCCAGAAACAGCACCGAGCGCCCCTCCAAATATCAGCGGAATAACCGTTGCCAGTACTCCAACAGTCAATGATATCCGTGCTCCAAACACAATTCTAGAAAACACATCTCGACCAAAATTGTCTGTTCCAAAAGGGTAAGTCAGACTTGGTGGTTGTAGAATACTGCTATAATCATTTGTCACTGCAAACCCATAATTAAAAGTCCAATAACTACAAATAGAAATAGCAACAAGAAATACGATAAATAGCATACCTATCATAGAAGCTTGATTTCGTATGATTTTTTCACGGATACCCTTCCGTCGAGTCATTGTTGTTTCGTTATCTGTCTTTTGGATCATTGAAATTATTACAAAAAGCACAAAAAGATTCCCAACTAAAACAGTTGCTGCAAAAAATAGAAGAAAAACTTTTTTTACTATACCAGACATTGCTGCAAATCTATTGTACCCGACTAACACAACAATATGAAAAATAAGAATAAAAAGCAGTAAAAACATAAACGGTATAAAAGTATTGGTTACATAAGCTTTAAATAAGTTTAATGCAGATACTCCAATTACCAGAAAATCTGTCAATACCATATATACAGAATAAATATAACCAGTGCTTACTTTATTTTTCAATAAATATAAAGACGAAAGCACTATAAATAAGTTTCCCGCTAACAAGGAGATTAATAATACTCCAGCCAACTGCCGGCTTGTTGAGTTAATGACAAGTGATTTATTACTATCTTTTCTGATTTTAAGTACTAATAATGCCTGAACAGCAGTTACCAATCCATTGATACCTGCCAGAATCAAAATAAACGGACGAATAGCAAATGGGCTGAAATCAAAAGATGCAAAGCCGATAATCAGCGTATATAACAGTGAAAGCCCCATAGAAAACTCCGCTTGCTTATAAACCAGCGTATCTTTATAAGATTTCAAAGAACTTTTCCCTCCCTTCTAGTATCTTTTAAGATTGGTCCGAATTCTCGGATCAATAAAGGCATAGAGCATATCAATAAACACATTTACAACTGATAACACAATGGCTACATAAATGACACCACCTAGAACACTTGGTATGTCAGGAATAAATTGACGTTCTACAATATAATTCCCGATCCCATTGATATTGAAGACTTGTTCAGTTACAGCTGCGCCTCCAAGTACTCCTCCGAATTGAAGACCTATGATCGTTACAATTGGAATTAATGCATTTGGTACCGCATGTCTCAACATTACTCTTCTATTCGATAATCCTTTTGAGCGAGCTGTTAGAATATAATCTTCATTAACTACTTCTAGAGTAGATGAACGCGTCATTCTTGCTACTGAAGCCATCAGCAATGTACCAAGTACCACTGCCGGCATAATCAGCGAAGCAAAGTTATCTGCATTATAAGTTGCCGGCAACCATCCCAGTTCAATTGAAAATCCTAATATGAAAATAAGGCCTTGCCAGAAACTTGGAATGGATAACCCAATTAATGCAATAAACATAAAAACATGATCAAACATCGTATTAGCTTTCACTGCCGAATATATTCCAGCAGGCAATGCCACTATAAGAGCAATTATTAAAGCAAATACTGAAAGTTCCAACGTAACTGGGAATCGTCGCATAATGGTCGAAACAACTGCCTGATTGCCCGAATAGGCATTCCCTAAATCAAAAGTGAAAACACCTTTAATCGTTCTCCATAATTGAACAATATATGGATCATCTAGTCCGTACATCGCACGAAAATTATCAACCTGGGCTTGCGTAGCGGTCTCTCCAATAATATTTCTGGCCGGGTCAGAGGGAGAAAAATATAATAAAGTAAAGACGATGATCGTTACTCCCAATATGACAAAGAGCATCATGAGCAACCGTTCAAATAAATACTTCATAAATGGAAAGGAATGTATGACCAGCAATACATACATAGGAAATCCTAGAACTGCTGATAAGACAAAATATTTTGGATTTAAAATAAAGGCAAGTGATTGTCCTAAAAAGGTTACTTTTTCTCTATTAGATTGTTCATAGATTTCCTGCGCTTTTTCACTTACAGCTTGCTGGAATTGAGTAGAAAATAATCTTTCAACATTTTTATTCGTTTCTTTCTCATTTAATAGTTTATTGAAAAAAGCTTGTTTATTTTCTTCTTGCTTTTTCAATTTTGCTTTTAATTTCTGATCATATCCAATTTGTATTAAAGCTTCCTTTGCTTCGCTGTTAATTTTTCCATTTTGCTTTTTGACATATTTCTTGTATAGAAAGACTATAAGAATAAGCAGCTGAAAAGGAAGACCAAAAATCAGCAAACCTATACGGTAATAAGGGCTCAAAAATGCTTTTCCGTATTGTCGAGAAACCATTTGAAAGAAATTCTGATCTTGTTTGATAATCGTTTCAACTTTCATTTCCATACCTCCATTCTCTTTATTAAGAATGTATTTTTCATTTGCATCATACGTACAAAAAAAGCCCTTAAACACAGATACATCTGTATTCAAGGGCAAAATAATCAATTCCACGGTTCCACCTTAAAAAATGTACAGTTTCAACCTTGTTAAACCTCCGGCTGTACTATACACTATCTTAACTACAGTACTCAGACGCATCTGTCTGTAATACTGCGCCGCTGTAACGGGCATACCCGGCATCATCTAATCTTCCAAGAAAATTCAACGATACGACTCCAAGACGCACTTCCAGATATCACTCTTTATCCCTTCTCAGCAAACAGGGACTCTCTATAAAATCGCAATGATCTGTACTCTTCTTTTCATTGTCTTTTAACTTATTTTTTTAAAGTAGTCTTAATTGAAGATAAATATACCAAATATAAAAAGTACAGTCAAGGCTAAACATTTAATTTTTAGGATAGATTTTTGATTGACTTTATCACTGTAACTTTCTGCAAAATGATATTTTTTCTATCTCGATTGACAAACATGCTATAATCAAATTATTCTAGACAAATTTGAGGAGCGGAACTATGGAAAAATTACTGGATGTCCAGAAGTTATCTATTATATTTGAACAAGGCGACTCTTCAAATGAAGTTGCAACAGATATTCATTTTGAAGTATCAAAAGGCGAGACTTTAGGGATTGTTGGAGAATCAGGAAGTGGAAAAAGTGTCACTGCACGTTCTATTATGCGTCTTCTTCCTCCCAATGCCCAAAATAATGAAAACAGTAAAATTGTATTTATGGGTAAAGATTTAACTCAGTTAAGTGAAAAAGAAATGCGGAAAATCCGTGGTAAAGATATTGGAATGATTTTTCAAGATCCAATGACCTCACTCAATCCCACTATGCGAATAGGAGATCAAATCACCGAAAGCATACAGTTTCATCAGAAACTACGTAAAAAAGCTGCAAAAGAAGAAGCACTTAATATAATGGAATTGGTTGGTATCAAAGATATTGAGTTTCGTTACAAGCAATACCCTCATGAATTTTCAGGTGGTATGCGCCAGCGAATGATGATTGCTATCGCCTTAGCATGTAATCCTGCTCTTTTGATTGCGGATGAACCAACTACAGCGTTGGATGTTACGATTCAAGCTCAAATTTTGGATCTATTAAAAGACATTCAAAAGAAATTTGGAACCTCCATTATTTTAATTACCCATGACTTTGGAGTAGTGGCTAATATGTGTGACCGTGTTATTGTTATGAAAGATGGCGAGATTGTGGAAAGCGGCACAACCAAGAATATATTTGACCATCCAAAACATACCTATACCAAAAAACTATTAGAGGCTGTGCCAAACCTTCAAAATGAACAGAAAGCATTCTCAAATGTAAACAGATCTAAAAAGCCTTTACTCTCTATCAGAAACCTTCAGAAACATTTTGATTTAGGAAAAGGTTCAGTTTTAAAAGCTGTTGATGGTGTTTCTTTTGACATATATGAAAAAGAAACATTAGGATTGGTTGGTGAATCTGGTTCTGGAAAATCTACTACTGGTCGTACGATACTGCGACTTCATGAAGCAACAAGTGGAGAGGTTCTTTATGAAGGATTCAACTTAAATAATTTAACAGCTAGCGAAATGAAAGATATGCGAGAACATATGCAGATTATTTTTCAAGATCCCTACGCTTCACTTGATCCACGAATGAAAGTTGTCGATATCATTGGAGAAGCACTTGATGTTCATAAACTGGCTGAAAACAAACAGGATCGCTTTAATAAAGTGATCGATTTGCTTGAACTAGTCGGCTTAGATCCATCCTTTGCCATGAGGTATCCTCATGAGTTCTCTGGAGGACAGCGCCAACGGATTGGAATAGCACGGGCACTAGCTGTAAATCCGAAGTTTATCGTCTGTGACGAGCCTTTATCTTCTCTAGATGCATCTATCCAATCGCAAATTGTGGAACTGCTAGAAGATTTACAAAAAAAATTAGGATTAACGTATATGTTTATTGCACATGACTTATCTATGGTGAAACGTATCAGTGACAGAGTAGCTGTGATGTATAATGGAAATATAGTAGAGCTAGCAAAATCAGAGGAGCTTTTTGCTAACCCTCTTCACCCTTATACAAAAAAACTTTTATCTGCTATACCGGTTCCAGATCCAACTTATGAAGCTACTCGTAAAAAACAGAAAAGTGATGAAGAAACACTTTCATTCGATTTATCTGCATCTGTTTTTCAAGAAGTTTCTCCTGAACATTGGGTAGCTCTTCCAAAAGTATAGTCTCTAGCTATTGAACGATTATTGCGTATTTCCCAGCATATTTTTATCCCAAAAATTATAAGTCTTATAAAAAGACTATTAAAAGATCTATCATTAATCAGAAAACAGAAAAAGGATGAACACTCTTGATTAAGTGTTCATCCTTTTTCAATATATATACTATTCATCTTCCAGTAAAGCCAGAAATTCTCTCGTGCGGGCTTCTTTTGGATTAGTCAGTACTTTTTCAGCTGGTCCTTCTTCAAGAATATAGCCTGCATCCATAAATAAAGCTCTATTAGCTATACGTCTGGCAAAGTTCATTTCATGTGTGACAATCACCATGGTTTGTCCCTCTTTAGCCAGTTCTTCAATCACTTTCAACACTTCTCGCACTAGCTGCGGGTCTAAAGCTGAAGTAGGTTCATCGAATAATAATACTTCTGGATGCATCATCAATGAGCGGGCAATAGCAGCTCTTTGCTGTTGTCCTCCTGACAATGCATCAGGATATTTATCTTTATGTTCAAGGAGGCCGACTTTTTCGAGTATTTCATTTGCCTCGACAAGCACTTCTTTTTTATTTCTCTTTTGTACAGTAATTGGAGCTTCAATAATGTTGTCCATCAATGTTTTATGTGGAAACAGATTGAAACTTTGAAATACCATACCTGAGTACTGGCGAATTTCTTTTATGTCTTCTTTAGTAAGTTTTTGTTTTCCAAATTCTACCTTTTTGTCTCCGATTTTCAGTGTACCTTCACTGGGTTCCTCTAGTAAATTCAAGCATCTCAGCAAAGTTGTTTTCCCTGAACCTGAAGCGCCAACTAAACAGACTACTTCACCTTTATTTACACTGAAATTGATAGATTCTAAAACGACTTGATCTCCAAATTTCTTTTTCAAGTTTTCTACTGTAATCATAGTCAGGATGCTCCTTTATCCTTTTGCTAAATAGCGGTTATAACGAACTTCAAGTCTACTTTGAATTGCACCAATCACAATACTGACTAGCCAATAAATAATTGCAACCGTTATATACATTGTCATACTATCATATGTTCTTCCTGCTATTAATCGACCACTATATAATAATTCCTGTACAGTAATAACAGAAGCAAGCGAGGTTCCTTTTAATACATCCATAAAAATATTAAAAGTAGGCGGAACCGCGATACGTGTCGCCTGAGGAATGATGATTCTTCTTAATGTTTGAAAGTAACTCATTTGAAGCGTTTCAGCTGCTTCCCACTGTCCTTTAGGCACAGATGATATCGCAGAACGAACAACTTCAGCAAGGTAGGCAGCAAAGTTGAAACTTACTCCCACAATTGCTGCAACGATTGAGCTTTCAAATTCTATTCCTATTACTGGAAGTCCATAATAAAGAATAAATACAAAAACAAGTAATGGTGTACCACGCATAAAGGAAATATAAAACTTAGCAGGTAATCTAA
Source organism: Marinilactibacillus sp. 15R (assembly GCF_001895285.1). Lineage (NCBI taxonomy): Bacteria > Bacillati > Bacillota > Bacilli > Lactobacillales > Carnobacteriaceae > Marinilactibacillus > Marinilactibacillus sp. 15R. The sequence continues at coordinate 866,414 of NZ_CP017761.1, read as the reverse complement.
AAATAGCAAGTTTAGACATACGTGCAATCCCAACTATAATTCCTATAATAAGGGCAAAAACCATACTGAATCCTGCTATAATCATTGTTACACGTAAACCTTCTAACAAGAATGGTATAGATTCAATTGCAAGATCAAAATCATACAAATATTCCCATCTTATTTCAGAAAAAAACTCAAACATATTAAACTCCTTTCTTTCTATATACTAGAAAAGAACATACAAGAAGCTTGTAATGGCTTCTTGTATGTTACGATTTTTTTGTATTTAACTTACTCTGCGTCTAAACTGACAACTTCAGATTGATCAACTGGTTGAGTTGAGTCCGCACCTAAAAATTCTATCGACAATTCTGAAACTCTTCCTTCATCTTTCAAAACAGCTAATGCTTCACTTAACTTATCGCGTAATTCAGTATTCCCTTTTAATACTGCTAAAGCACTTTCTGAAGAATGATATTTTATATCTTCATCTACCATTAAACCATCATCACCAAATTCTTCTACATTTCTTTGCAATACTAACCGGTCATTTAAATAAGCATCTTGGTTTCCATTAAGAATGTCTCGCATGATTGTATCTACACCAGCGTCATATGCTGTTGTTTCCCCACCAATGTTTTCTGCAAAGGTAGCATAGTTACTTGTTAGAGAACCCAGTCCTATTTTTACACCTTCTAAATCATAAGCAGATTCGAACTTTCCATCATCTTCTGTACGAATAATGGCTGAACCGTAAGAATATTTGTGAGAATCCACAAAATCAAAAATCTCTTTACGCTCTTCTGTAATTGCAAAGTCATTTGCGGCTACGTCAATTTGTCCATTACGCAATGCTGGAAGTAATCCGTCAAACTGCATCGTTTCGAATTCCACTTCTACTCCTAATTCTTCTCCAAGTTCACGTACTAACTCTACCTCAAATCCTGTTAGTTCATTCTCGTCATTCAAGAAAGTAATCGGCGCATATGTTCCAGATGTTCCTACAGTCAATACGCCTTCTTCTTCAATTGATGACCATGAGATATCTTCTGTGGTTTCTTCTGATGCATTTTCAGCTTCTTCATTGTTGTCACTTGTTGTACAAGCAGTCAGTAATAGCCCTGCCGTTAATAATGTAGTTAAGCTTATTGTTTTATTAATCATTTAAAAATCTCCTTATGCACTTTTTCAATATTCTTACAATAAAATAATTATTTTGAAAAAATCATCATTTTTTTATACACAGGAGCTAATATAGCATGTTTTTTTGTTTATGTCACGAATTCTACCTTACTTTTTGTTAGTTTTTAATCAACTTATAACTATTTCACTTGATATAATGTATCCTAAAAACACTTTTTTATTCTATTTTTTCTACTTCATACACTCTTGCTTCATAAGGTTGTAACTTTAAAATAGTCCCGGATTGTTCTTTTTCAGAATAATTAGACAGTAATTTTTCACCTAACTTCCATTCATCAGGTAAATTAAATGTTGTTTCTTCTGCAAATAAATTAACCATTATCAAAAATTGTTTGCTCTGATCTTCTCTTATATAAGCAAAAACTTGCGGATGCTGTGCTTCTAATAACGTATAAGTTCCATATATAAGTGTTTCTTCTTTTTTTCTTAATTGAATCATTGAACGATAATAGTGATAGATAGAATCCGGGTCTTCCCTGGATTCCTCAACATTGATTTCTCTATAATTAGGATTCACTTTCATCCAAGGTTCGTTATCTGAAAAGCCAGCATATGCTGCATCACTCCATTGCATCGGTGTACGTGAATTATCACGACCACTAGACCAGATATAAGTCATGACTTCTTCATATGCTCTGCCTTTAGCCACCTCACCTTGGTAATAATTTCTAGATGCAACATCACGGTAGTCGTCTATAGTTTCATACTTCACATTCGTCATCCCAATTTCTTGCCCCTGATAAATAAATGGGGTTCCCTGCATGAAGAAATAAACAGTTGCCAATGCTTTGGCAGATTTTTTTCGGTAAGTTGTATCGTTTCCCCATACCGAAACAACTCTTGCTAAATCATGATTCTCAATAAATAAAGCATTCCACCCTTTCGCATCCAACGCATTCTGCCATCTGGACAGAGTAGTTTTCAGTCGGCTTAAATCTAACCCCGTTCCCTTAGATCCCCAAAGATCAACATGCTCAAACTGAAAAATCATATTAAAATAGCCTGTATCTTCATTAGCCCAGTCTTCTGCATCTTCAACTGTCACCCCATTTGCTTCACCGACTGTCAGCGCATCAAACTTCTTGATCGTATTTTCTACAAATTCATTTAGAAATTGATCAATTCCTTTCTGATTGAGATGACCATCAAATGATTCTACAAATGCTTCTCCTTTTGGATTAGGTAAATCAGGTAAGCCTTCTTTCTTTTTAATGTGCGAGATTGCATCAATTCTAAAACCGTCGATTCCTTTATCCAGCCACCAGTTGACCATAGCATATAACCTGTCTCTTACTTCTTTATTCTCCCAATTTAAATCCGGTTGTTTTTTAGAAAAAATATGCAAGTAATATTCATTTGTATCTGAATCATGTTCCCATGCAGAACCGCCGAATATAGAGGCCCAGTTATTAGGAGGAAGCCCCTTGTCAGCTCCTTCTTTCCAGATATAAAAATCTCTATATTCATTGTCTTTAGAAGATTTAGACTCAATAAACCACTCATGTTCATCAGAGGTATGATTGATGACCAGGTCCATGATCAACTTCATTCCCCGTTTATGAACGGCTGACAGTAATTCTTCAAAATCTTCCATGGTTCCAAAGTCAGACAAAATAGCTTTGTAGTCGCTAATATCATATCCATTATCATCATTAGGAGACTGATAAATTGGACAAACCCAAATAATATCAATCCCAAGCTCTTGTAAATAATCTAATTTTTCAATAATTCCTTGTATATCCCCTATACCATCTCCATTTGAATCTTTAAAACTTCTTGGATAAATTTCATATGCAACGGCTTCTTTCCACCACTTTCGCTTCTCCATTTTATTCTCCTTTTATTCACACCTGATGTAAGTGCATTCATTTTAATTATTGCTAAATACTTTAATTTATTTTACCTAATATTCATATGAATAAACAACAAGGACCCTTCATTATCGAAAAGGATCCTTATATAATAATTTTACTATTATTAAGTTTTACTGATAATAATATTTTAACTCGCTAATCATATCACTAAGCAATGCTTCTTGATAGGCCGGTTTTTTCCTATCTCTCATTTCATCTTTTAGGCAAGCAAAAATATCCAATGCAAATTGATTTAGTTTTTTCATATCATTTTGATTAATCACTTCTTCGTCAGAACGTGCATTAAGATAAGAAGGGATATCCATTTTCCATGGTTGAGAATTCTCTGGATATCGCATCAATATTCGCTCAGCTCTTCTGATCCCGTCTGGTGTGATATCGCCAGCATACTTAATATTACATTCTTCTTCTACTAATCTATCGAGTAACTCTAATGTAGCTAAGTTAAATTCTCCATGTGTACAAATCATAGGTACATTAGGAACTTCATCTAGAATACTGGAAAAAACGACAGGATTCTCAACAATCCATACCGTCTGATCTTCATTAGCAGGGTAAGCTGTTACGATATTGATCAGTTCCCGCATGGGTACATTCATTACACTGTGTGAATGTGCCGCAGATTCCCACATCGGATGATAACCTTCAATCGTCTCTGCATAAACATTAACGACTGTTGCATAATTAGTTATATCATCTCTTAAAATATTAAATTTCAGGAGCAGGCGATTGATCGCTTCATTGCTTTCAGGTAATTTAACGGGTTCAATTGCATGAAACCTTGTATCTTCAGCAAAAACATGCAGCAGAAGTTTACCTAATGTCGTATGTCGATCAAAAGCATGGGTTTCTCCTACGACAATTTGACTGAATAGAGACAATCGAAGTGGCCTATCAGGTAGCAGCCTTACTGCTTCTGAAAGGTGTAATACATAATCTTCAAAAATAGTTGGCGATTCAGAGACCAACTGATAGATCCACTGACTATCAGATGTTCCTCTTTTCAGATACTGAAACCATCCTGTTAGCAATGCATACTCTTTTTCTAAATATTCAAAGAAATTTTTCATATCTTGATGTGGATAAATAGATTCTTCACTATCAATTTTTAATATATTATGAAAATAAGCTGTTAGGAAATCAGAAAGTGACATATCTAAACCGAAAGTCGTCTGCAGTTTTTCCTCAAACTCACTCAATTCAATAAATTTATTTTCAGCAAAAATAGAAGGATCCATTTCTAAAAATGTTACTACAGGATTTAACTCTTCATCTGTAAACTCAGATACATCTATACGGTCACTTTGTTTTTTAGAAAAATCAAAATTATTTTTAAATAATAGAAATAAGTGAAAAAAAAAATTATTTTCTTTAAAATAATATAGTGCCTTTTCAATTGGGGTACGATTTTTCATTAGATTTTACTTCCTTTTTATATTAATTAATGTTTACTTTAGCTATAAGTGACTATGGATTTAATTCTCTATTTTTATTTTACACTTGATATTTGTATTTAAATTATCAGGAAAGTCGCTCAAGAGCGTTCGAATATTAACAAAATTTGACAACTGATTAAAAAATTCATAAAACAGAGGGATTTCTCTCTAATATTATAACACGTCTATGATAAGATACTTTTATCAGTTATATATTTATATCAAAATTTTTAATTGCTTACCTTATTTTGTATTCTAAAGGAGATTTATTATTGAAGAAATCACTACTTAAATTCGGATCGCTATTCTTACTTTCCTTACTTGTATTCACCTTTGTTTTTCCTTCTTCTACTATATTAGCACAAGAAGAATCTAGAGATGAAGAAGAAATGGTCGATATCATCGTTAGATACAATGAGACAGTTCCTGACGAAAATGAATTAGATCCTGCTTATAAAAACGTACGATCATTAGATATTCTCCCTATCCAGACTATGAGCGTTCCAAAATCTGCAGTTAAAGAAATTAGTAGTCAGGAAAATGTTAAACGAGTTAGCTTCGATCAAGAAATGACAACCTCTGAAACCAACAGATCCCTTTCTGAATATGACTGGAACAATGATTTAATTCATTCTTTTGATGCTTGGGATGATAATCTTACTGGTACTGGAGTTTCTGTTGCAGTAATTGACACAGGCTTTTATCAACATTCAGATATTTCCTTTGCTGGTGGTTATAGTATATTCGGTGATGAAGATCCTTGGACTAGTGATACTAATGGGCATGGTACTCATGTAGCCGGTGTAATAGCGGCTTCTCAACAATCCCCAGCTCGCGGTATAGCTCCTGGAGTCTCTTTGTATGGTGTTAAAGTTTATCCTAGCGGTAAAGCCGGAGAAGATACCCCTACTAGCACCAGCAATCTATTGCTCGGGCTTCAATGGGCTATCAATGATGCTAATGAAGGTCAAGGGGTCGACATCATAAATATTAGCTCAGGATATGAAACATCTAATCAAGACATTTATGATGCTATCTTAGAAGCGGTAGATGCAGGTATACTGGTTGTTGCTGCAAGCGGAAATAGGCAAGATGGCAATAATACTATTGATTACCCAGCTGCTCATGATGAAGTTGTTGCCGTTTCTAGCGTTGATAGCAACTCTGTAATCGCTAGTGATTCAATGATTTCTGCAAAAAACGAGCTTGCCGCTCCTGGAGTAAACATATATGGATTAGCCACTTCTGGAGGATATGAAAATCATTCCGGCACTTCCCAAGCGACACCTCATGTGACTGGAATCGCTGCAATCATGATGCAAAAATCTAAAGGTTCATTGACTGCGAGTCAGATCAGAAGTCAACTACAGAAAGAAGCGCTTGATCTCGGTGTTGAAGGTCGTGATGAAAATTACGGATACGGTCTAGTCCAATATGTCTCTGAAGGAGATTCACAGGACTCTGATGATTCCCAAACTGATAACTCCGGAAATGAATCAGAAGAGCCGAGTGAAACTGATAAAGGCAGTGAGGAAGAAGAACCCGCATCAGATACTCCAGATGATAATGCAGAGAACGAAAATAATAACGAAGAACCTGAAACTGAGAAACCTAGCGAAGAAGAACCCGATAAAGATGACGAGTCTGAAGGTTCTTCAGAAACTGAAGAACCCGCTGATGATTCCGACTCTAGTGATGATCAAGAAGTTGATGTTTCTGAGAATGCCGTGTGGATCCGTCCAGACGTAAATGGAAAGTCTGCTATCTTCACGATTGAAGACCTTGAGTCTGTTGCGGATAATGGTGTTCTGGCTGTTTCATTTGATTATGCGATGGATGACATAGAACAACTAGACTTATCAAAAGAGCAGATCAGCCAGATCAGAGAACGCAACATCAGCATACTGATTGCTAGACCAGATATCGAATGGTTAATTCCAGCTAATAATTTCCAGCAAGGATACGGTAGTGTTCGCTTTACAAAATCACTTGCTACAAAGCCAGCTCAACAAGATCTGGCTAAAAGTGAGCTATATCAATTTGAACTGCTTATCAACGACCAACCCGTTCAGGATTTCGAAGAAGCAATGACTTATCGATTTTTCTCAGATCTAGCAGAAGTTGATCAAGATATGTTGTATCTCTGGAACACAGAAAAAGAGGAATGGACTGAACTTGGAGATACTTATGCAAACGGTGCTTTAGTTGGTAAAATGAGCCAAGTAGGTATACTAGGAGTATTTAGCCCTTCTGCTTTCGATGGCAGTACTAAAGATGAAGAAAAAGAGGAAGAAGAAGAAAATTCTGAAGAAAAAGAAGAAATCACCGCTACGGAATCAGAATCTGATCCAAGTGGAAGTTCAGATGATCAGGAACAAGAAGTAGATTCTACGCAAGCTGGTCTTTCAGAAACTTCAGACGTCCCTTCTCCACTGATTGTGGGAGCTGTCGTTGTTTTACTTTCATTCGGCGGAGGATTTTACTACTTTGGTGGAAAATCAAAACCTTAATAACGTGAAAAAAGCCTTCCAAGAAATATATTTCTTGGAAGACTTTTTTCTATATGGTATTCATTATCTAAAATTATAAGAATTTCTACGTTTCTTTTTATTTCTAAGGAAAAATACAATTGGGTTCAATATACTCAATACAAGAATAGCGAGATAAATATAAAACGTAATCGAATCTCCTTTTAAAGAGAACTCTTCCAAAAACCAATTTTCTGTTACAAGTAATGAACTTGCGAATACTAAATGTGTAACTGAAATCATCAAGATTAAAAACATATTTATTTTTGAATCTCTTCCTCTAGGAATCAGTGACAGAATCAAAAATAGCACTAAAAACCCTAAAATAATATAAAAAATCGGACGTAATTGTGTAAAGACTTCTATATTCGTACCCATTTTCCAGCTCCTTCATTCTTTCAATATTTCCATATTCTCTATTTTACAGAGGAGCGGCAGGAAACACAACATACGTTTCGTACTCTTAAGTTATTAGAGTACAAACCATTCAACTTTATTGTTCTGAACTTGTCCCGCTAGTACTTTGGAACCCTAAATTCCATTCCGGAAAAACTTCTGAAGGATGGATAATTGTGTCAGGGAATTTATTTGATGCTTTATCTGCCTCTTCTCTATTAATATAGAACGTTTCAAGGTAATTTGTGGACTGAGAAGTAAACCCAAGTTCTTCAAATTTTGGATCAACTAGTCTAAAAGACGCTCCCGCCAAGCGACTGGGACCTTCTGTGAATTCTACCTCACCGGTATATCGAAAAGCATATTTATCCCCAATAGCGAAATAATGATTATTCCCTGTTGATCCTAGGTAACGATTTCCGATTTCCTGACTGATTTCTTGTCTTTCATACATATCCAGCTTTTCAAAATCCTCAAGTAAATTCATTCCACGGTATGACTTAACCAATTCTGGGTCTTCCATTATATCTGATCCAAAGATTACCGTTCGATCTCTTATACCTGGATTGATTACCCCAGACTGAGTGATCCAGGATGCATACATAGTATGCTGAAAATATGAGTATCCAAATATGCCTAACATTAAAATAAGGGTGGTAGACAATCCGATTTTTCTATTTTTACTTTTTTTGTCTGTATAGTAAAACACAAAAATCATACTTGTGAATATGAGTAATGCCAGCACCACAAGAATCAGTAAAACCATTGTATAAAATCGTTCACCACTTATCCAAAAATCATACATTGCTTCTTCTCCTATCTAATTCTTGGCTGATAACTTTTCCTTCCAATAATTAGTCAATAATCTACTTCTACGTATTGCTTTGTATCTTCTTCTTTCAAATCTGCAAATAATAACTTTAGATTAACAAATCTATTTACTACCACTTCTTGTATGTAGGAGTTCCTGTAAAAGAAGATGGAACTGTTCCACTTTGAAGATAGATTATCTTCAAACATCTGTCGTTCGCAAGCGTTTCTCTTTCCAGCTGAACGATATCTACTTCATTTAACCCTTGGGTATTTAGCAGAATAAAGAGCAAGCAAAACAACAGATACAACCATATATAATCAATTCTTCTTACTACACTACCTATATTTTGATTTTTTCAATTATCAGTTCTTTTATCATTCAAAGGAATCTTTCGATCAACTAAATGGAAAAATTCCCAATCAATTTATAATTACTACATATTTCTGATAATTTTTATTTTTTTCCTTCTTTCTTAACAATATTCGAGGAGCTTTAATGATTAAATTGTATGACTATTCTGATAGTTTTTTTAATAACCAAGTGTTACAAGCACTATGTTCCGTTCCTTCCAGTGGCTGATTTATTTTGTTAAATCCATATTTCATATAAAGTTTATTTGCTTTATCTAATGATGCAAAAGTTTCAATATACAGCTTCTCATAGTATTGTTTAGCGAATTCCAATGCCTTTTCCATAATTAAATGCGCATATCCATGGCCCTGCTCCGATTCTATAATATACAGCTTTTGTAATTCTCCAATATTTTTATCAGAAGCGAATGGGCCAACCCCACCTCCACCAATGACTTTCCCGTCTTTTTCAAGTACCCAATAGCAAGCATTCGGCTTTTGGTAGACCTCAAATAGATCAAACAAGTAAGGATCATAATAGGCGGTCCCTTTAACTGCTAGACCTTTAGATTCCAAACTCGCTTGCACGATCTCTCCCACTATCTGATTATCTTTCTTTTCAATTTTTCTGATTTTTACTGACATTGTCACCCACTCCTTTAATTAATGATTATAGGCGACTAATTTTACATGCTCAAGACATATTTTTATAGATAAATGTCTCGCTTTGATATACTAATGAATAACAATAACTATCCGGTAACTCCCAATAATCTATGAAAAATTATGTTTCCCAAATTTCTCGTTGCTCGTATGATGATTTCTGTCGATGAAGGTAATATAATCCAATCATTGTCTGGATTAAACAGCTTTATAACAGATCCAGTAAAGCAACGAGAAGTATAAGAAGGCATGTTTAAAAAACTTCGTTTTTTTGAAGTTTTTCGAGATATGTAAAATCACTTCTACAGTATTAGTCCGTGTACTGTAGAACACTGTTCCCGAAAGATAATAAACGGATCCACTTGTCGGGCATTGTTTTTGCATCATCATGGACGAATGGAATCCTCACAGGAACTTCGCCATCTAATGACTGATGTGGACGTAGAAAGTTGAAGCAGGCAGTAAAGCAAGCGACATGAGCACGTGCACCATTTTGAGATTTAAATCCATGGGTACCACGGTAATTGCCTTTGTAAGTCCGGTTCAATCGTTCGATGATTTGTTTAAGGGGCCTATATTGTCTAGATACTTCGTCCTCGTTGGTTAAACCAATGACTTGAGTGATATCGAAGTTCAGGCCGTGTTGGGCCAGGAAATGTTGTGCCAGTTTGTAAATGGGGTTTCCGTCAACGATGAGGTTTAAATCCTCAGGGATTTCGCTAGCTATATAGTGGTCGAGCACATCGTGAATGGCCCTGATTGCTAATTCAGTATTGCGTTTTTCAGACACTCTTTGGGATAAGATGATTTTATTCTTTGCATCGAAGAAGTAACAGATATAGTGCCATTTTTTCCCGACACGGATGTAGGTCTCGTCTCCACAGATCTGATCAGAAAGATCATAGGGGTAGTGTTGAGTAAGGGTGTAAAGTTGAGCCCCTGCTGCTGCCGCGTAGTTTAATATCGTCTGTCTACCAATCTTTACTCCGTGTATGTCGTAGATTAATGCGGCAACCTTAGGTGCAGGAAGGCCGTAATTAACGTGGTAGGTCAAAATCTCACCTAATAATCGAGGTGAGGCATGAATGCGACTTAAGTCAACTGGCGATTCAATCAGTCCATAGGACTTGATGTCCTCGAGTTTTAAATTAAACTGACGATAGACGTATCGTAGCTTTAAGTAGTATGGTGCGACAGTATAGAGTTCCTTTTGCTCCTCACTCAACTGGTTTAACGCCTGAATATAATAAGGACAAGTGTCGTTTTTACACTTGTAGATGTCGAATTCAGACCGTTGTTTAATCTTCTCAAGACACTTCTCACAGTGAGGACATTTGAGAATGACATCTTTAGAGTAATGATTCTTCGAATTAAATAAAGCACAACAGACTTTGCACTGATATTGTCCGTGCACACCATTATTCTTATAGAGATAGTTATGGGGCGCATGACACTTAGCGCAACGTACATTTTCAGGAACTTCAGAAGATGACTTGTGGCGACGAACAGGTTTGATCGGTTTACCTGCTTCCACGGCCTGTTTTAGAAGGTATTTATAGTCCGCCCGTTCAAGCTTTACAACTTTCGGTGGGTCATCAAGGGTCAATTTGTTGTAATCAAGCTTTGTGATATCGGTCCCTTTAGGTGGTCGATCACCCGCATCTTCAAGCCAAGTAATATAATCGTTTAAAAGTTGAATTAAACTGTTTTGCCACTTGATTTTATTAACTAAATACATGATAATCTGAAGTAGATTAGGCATCTCTTTTCACTCCTTAAGTGATGAATGTTTGTTTTAGTGAACTTCATTTTATCAGATTAAGGGGGGGAAGAGGTGCCTTTTTGTATTTTAATTGATAGAGCAACGATAGTTGCATTAAAACAACACGAAAAAACAAAAAAATTGGTAATTACTAACTATCCTACGGGAGGATAAAGATGATTAAATTCGAAAAAGTTTATAAGCGTTATGACGATAAAGCAGTCGTTTCAGACTTTACTTTAGACATTAAAGAAGGTGAATTCTTTGTACTGATTGGCCCTAGCGGCAGCGGAAAAACTACTACATTAAAAATGATCAATCAACTGATTGACTTGTCCGAAGGTTACATACGAATCCAAGGGAAACCGATAAGTGATTTCGATTTACAAGAATTAAGATGGAATATCGGATATGTTTTACAACAAATTGCACTTTTTCCTAATATGACCGTTGAAGAAAACATTTTAATTGTTCCAGAAATGAAAAAGTGGACAAAAGAAGATATGGAAAATCGAGTTGTAGAATTACTGGAAAGTGTAAATATGGATCCAGATAAATACCGGCACAGACATATTTCGGAACTATCCGGAGGGGAACAACAGCGAATTGGTGTTATTCGTGCGTTGGCTGCTGACCCTGACATTATCCTGATGGACGAGCCTTTTAGTGCATTAGATCCTATTACTAGAAATAATCTTCAAAAAGATGTACTTAAACTACAACAAAAACTGAAAAAAACTGTCGTTTTTGTTACTCACGACATGCAGGAAGCAATCAGCCTAGGAGACCGAATTTGCCTGATGAATAATGGAAAAATTGAACAAGTCGGCACAGCTGATGAAATTCTCAAAAACCCAGCAAACGATTTTGTTCGTCAATTCTTGCAAACTGGACTTCCTCATTATCAAGAGAAAAAGATAGTTCAGCATTTAATTGAAGAAAACTATTATAGCACTGAAGATATTGTTACTACAGGTATAATTTCTGCATCAGACCCTGTAAATGATTTGATTATTTTGCTTTCAAAACAGGATGCAGTACATGTAGAAACCTCTAATAAACACGCAAAAATTATAATCACCAAAAATAATTTACTCGACTTTCTTGCTTCCGAAGCAGCTTCTTCAAAGGAGGTTGAGGCATAATGAATAATCTGATAGAAACTTTTCAACAGCGTAGTGGTGATTTCTGGACTGCATTAATCGAACATATGCAGCTTTCATTCATTTCCTTGTTAATTGCAGTACTAATCGCAGTTCCTCTAGGAATCGTACTGATTGAACATAAGAGATTAGCAGAACCGATCATTCAAGTTACAGCTATTTTCCAGACAATTCCTTCTCTGGCATTACTGGGCTTGCTAATTCCATTGCTCGGAATTGGAACCGTCCCAGCAGTCATAGCTTTAGTCGTCTACGCTTTGTTGCCCATTTTAAGAAATACGTATACAGGGCTAGTTGAAATTGATCCTGCACTGAACGAAGCAGCAGATGCTATGGGAATGAGTCGCTTCAAAAAACTTCGTAAGGTTCAGATCCCAATTGCTCTACCTGTTATTATGGCAGGAATCAGAACAGGCATGGTACTTATTATTGGTACAGCTACAGTAGCTGCTCTAATTGGTGCTGGTGGATTAGGTAGTTTGATTCTTTTAGGAATCGACCGTGGAAATAACGCATTAATTATTTTAGGGGCGGTTCCAGCAGCTTTATTAGCAGTCTTTTTTGACTGGTTACTCAGTTATCTTCAAAAAACATCTTTCAAAAAGACAATTATTTTACTAAGTTCTGCCCTCTTGATTTTTTCTGGCATTGTATTTATTCCAATGCTGCTTAATGAAGAAGAGGATATTGTGGTTGCCGGAAAATTAGGACCTGAACCCGAAATTTTAATGAATATGTATAAATTATTGATAGAAGATCAGTCTGATTTAAACGTTAGAGTAGAACCGAACTTTGGTAAAACAACTTTTGTATTTAATGCTCTTCAATCTGATGAAATCGATATTTATCCTGAATTCACTGGAACTGTCTTAGCTACTTTCCTTGATGAAATCCCAGAACCCGGTACTACAGAAGAAGATGTGTATGAAAAAGCGAGGGTTGGGCTTGATGAAGAATATGATATGCGATTTTTAGAACCGATGGAATATAATAACACTTATGCTTTAGCTGTTCCAAGAGAATTTGCTGAAGAAAATAATTTAGAAACCATTTCCGATCTGGCTCCGATAGCAGATGAAATGAATGCTGGATTTACGATAGAATTTAATGACCGTGAAGATGGATACCAAGGAATACAGGATCTATATGGTCTATCGTTTGGCAATGTACAAACTATGGAACCGCAATTACGTTATACCGCTATCGAACGTGGCGACATAAACGTTATTGATGCGTATAGTACAGATAGTGAACTTGAGCAGTTTGATTTAACCGTACTTGAAGATGATCAGGATCTGTTCCCACCTTATCAAGGTGCACCTCTAATGAAAAACAGCTTATTAGAACAACACCCTGAAGTTGAAGACATGCTCTCCGTTTTAAGTGGTCAAATTACTGATGATCAGATGCGTTCTATGAATTATCAAGTAAACGTTGAAGACCGAACAGCTGAAGATGTGGCTAGAGAGTTTCTGGTTGAAGAAGGATTATTAGAAGAATAAAAGAGAGAACCTTCAATATCAAACCTAGTGTTGGCGAATATACGTCCCACTAGGTTTTTCCTTTTTATTAGCCAACTTATATCGATCACTTAACCATAAATGAATCTTAATAGATTTCTTCAAAAAACAAGACTGTTCTTTTCGTAAATATATACAATTCAAGAATTATTATTTTAGCTTAAAAAAATATATCAAAAATTTCACAAACAAATCTGGACTTGAATATATAAAAGATGTATCATGTTAAAATAAGATTAGATAAATTAGAATAGGAAGTGTTTAACATGAGGATACATTATAAATCATTAGTTTCAATGAGTGCAGTATTTCTATTAAGTGCCTGCGGCGGAAATGATGAATCTGCAAATTCATCAAATAGTGATTCAGAAGGAGATACACCTTCTGAACAGGTCGTTCATTATACTGCTCCAACAGAGTTATCTACAATGGATACGGTAATGATTACTGATATTAATAGCTCAAACTATTTAGGACAGGTAGTTGAAGGATTATTAAAAATTGATGAAGAAGGAGATCCTGTCCCAGCTATTGCTGCTGATGAAGGAACTGTTTCTGAAGATGGGCTTACTTATACATATACACTTCGTGACGATGTTGTATGGTCTAATGGTGATCCTGTTACGGCTAACGATTTCGTTTTCGCAATGCAGAAGCTTGTCAATCCAGAAACTGGGGCATCATATAGTTATTTAGCAGAAACGATTGAAAACGCGCCAGAAATCATGGCTGGAGAAAAAGACGTCAGTGAATTAGGTGTTACAGCCAATGGTGATCATGAGATCACTTTCAAGCTGACTCAGCCTACTCCTTACTTTAAATATCTATTAGCCTTTACCGCTTTCTTCCCTCAGAATCAAACTTTTGTTGAAGAACAAGGTGATAGATATGGAACTTCTAGCGATACAGTACTAGCAAATGGACCATTTACATTAGAAAACTGGGATGGAACTGGTTTAACTTGGGACTTAGAAAAGAACGAAGATTATTATGCAGCTGATGAAATAATGTTAGACACGATTAATGTCCAAGTTATTAAAGAAACCAGCACGGCAGTTAACTTATTTGAAGCTGGTGAAGTTGATAACGCTCAGCTGACTGGTGATATTGTACAACAGTATGCTGATGATGAAAATGTTGTCGTCCAGAAGAAAGCGAGAACTTCTTATCTAGAATTTAACTGGGACAATGAATATCTTCAAAACGATAAACTAAGAGAAGCAATAGGATTAGTAATCAATACAGATGATTTAGTTAATACTTTATTGGGTGATGGCTCAACTGAAATCGGCGGATTCTTACCAGCTGACTTTGTAACAAATCCATCTACTGGTGAAGATTTCTCTGAAGAAGCAGGATCTTTCCTATCCTATGATCCTGAACGCGCTAAGGAGTTATGGGAAGAAGCAAAATCAGAACTAGGTGTTGACAGCATTTCTCTTTCTTTCCTAGGAGACGATGATGAAAAAAGCAAGAAACTAAGCCAATATATTCAAGGTCAAATCCAAAATAATTTATCAGGTGTTTCTGTTGAATTACGAAATGTACCAAAGAAAAATCGCCTTGAAATATCAGATAATGGAGATTTCGATCTTCTGTTAACTGGCTGGGGAGCTGATTTCTCTGATGCAATTAACTTTATGGATCTAAAGTATAGTGATTCTCCGTACAATAGAGGTAGATATGCAAACTCAGAGTTTGATGCTTTGATTGATAAAGCAAAAACAACAGATGCTAATGATGAGGATAAACGTTGGGAAGATCTTCAACAAGCTCATCAAATTTTGACAGATGACTTTGCCTTTGTTCCTTTGTATCAAGAAGCTGAAACACAACTACGTAACCCCGCTGTTGAAGGAATTATCTTCAACTCAGTTGGTGTCGAGTTTGACCTAAGTCGCGCAAGTATTAAAGACTAATAAACTAAAAAAGATTACAGAAAGTTTCCTTATAAGGAAATTTCTCTGTAATCTTTTTTAATGGTTCACCTATAAATTTTCTACTTAGCAAATTATTAAAGTTCAATCCAATATTTTCCATAAGATTTCTGTTCTTTTTTTCCTGTTTCATAAAGTTTTCCACCACATGAAAGAATCGTTTTGACACTTCCTTGGTTCTCATCGTCGGCCGTAAGCATTACTCTATCAAAGTTTTTTTCTCGGTAACTATCCAATACTAATCTTAACATTGTGGTTGCTATACCTTGGTTTCTGTAATTAGGAGATACACCGTATCCGATATGCCCACCGATTTCTCTCAGATGTTCATTTAGGGCATATCGACAATTGATTGCACCAGCTATTTCTCCATTTTTCATAAATAGAAAATAGGTTTCGGAAGGAACTCTTCCGTTGTTTTCAATTTCATCGGATTTCAACTTTTTCAAAAAGTCATTAAATGCTTTTCCTTTATTATCAGAAGATGTGGGAACGATTTTTTCAGTTTTCCAGCTTTTTATATACTCAATATAGTTAGCTTCCTCTGTTTTTTCTAGTTTCCTAAGTTCCAATTAACCACCTCAAATACTTTGATTAAATTCATCTTTTACAGCTTCCAATAAAGTTGAATCAGTAATTAAATCAATAGCTGTTTGCGTGAAAGCCGCGATGGTTTTTTCCATACCTTCATATGCTTCTTCAGTTTTTGTGCATTCTCTAAATTCTACAGTATGCGCTGATACAGTTTTCCCATTTGTAATTTCAAAATACGGATTGATAGCCGGAACGACTTGGCTTACATTTCCCATATCCATAGAGCCCATTGAGTCCCGCTCTTCTTCTTGCATTTCAACTCCCAGCAGTTTCATATTCTGATTATACCGCTTGGAAAGTGTCTCATTCGTGATCATATTATGGTAGCTTGCCTCGTAGTGGCCCCACTCCATTGTACAGCCTGCAGCCATTGCACCAGCTTCTGCACACTTAATGACTTTTTCTCTTAGTTCATTCAGATAGGGCATATCCATTGCCCGGACATAAAACTCTGCTCTAGTATAGTCAGGAATGATGTTCGCTGCTTCCCCTCCATCCTTAATGACGCCGTGAACACGTGCTGAGGGGTGCATCTGTTGTCTAAATGAGTTGATATTATTAAACGTATTCAAACAAGCATCTAGTGCATTTTTGCCTTCGAATGGAGCAGCTGCTGCATGAGCGGTTTTTCCATAAAAACGAAATTCGATTGCTTCCATTGCCATAGATGTACCACTAGTATAGTACCCGTCTGAAGGATGTGTACAGAATGCCACGTCAATATCATCAAATGTATCTGCTGCTGCCATTGTTACTTTATCTCCATTGGTTTCTTCAGCAGGCGTCCCTAAAACAACAACTGTTCCGCCAATTTCATCCACTAATTTAGATAAAGCAATTCCTGCTCCCGTATCAGTAGATCCTAATAAGTTGTGCCCGCATCCATGACCAATGCCAGGAAGCGCATCGTATTCAGAAAGATATGCAATGGCCGGTCCTTCTTTTTCTCCTTTATAGATAGCTCTAAAGGCTGTCTCTACTCCTAAATAAGGGTATTCGACTTCAAATCCATGATTTTTCAGAAGTTCTACATGGGCTTTTGATGAAAGGAATTCTTCATGACCCAACTCTGGATGTTCATATATGTATTCACTTAATTCTTGTAGTTCTGGTCGTAAATCCCTAATTATATTTTGAATTTTTTCTGTATATTTTTCAGCCATTTGATCCACACCGTTTCCTATAATTTATTAATCATTCTAGACTTAACAAACCTAATAGTCAATATACAATTATTCTATCTTTAACCTATATTGAAAATTTATACAATTTTTAATCAGAAAACAAATAGATATAGCGATACTAGAAAAATCTGCAGAAATATTATCAAAAATCCAGTAACAATGATCATACCTACTGTTGCATCATGATTCAGTGGTTTAAAGGTCTTGTTACTAAAGAAATAAAATGTTCCGATTGTAGCGGGCCAAGTCGTAATGACTTGTAACAGAAATTTCATCATTTCAAAACTTCCCATCAACTGAGCAACAATCGTTCTGATAACGATCCATAATGTAAATAGTACAAGAGCCAGCCATAACGTGAACTTTATATTTTTTATTACCTTAATCCTCTTAAAAAATTTTATACCATTACTGATTACTATGTTTTTATTATAAAAACCACTATACTGAATATCGCATTAATTTATATTGTTTCTAGAAACTCGCCCACCGTAAGTTACTTAGAATGAATTATGCACTTTAAACTAGCACTTTAATTTCTTAATAAGTTTTTGCTTTTTCATCATTATAATTAAAACTTACCATAAATGGATATAATTGTTAATCAAGTCTATTCAAGGTTATTATGTATATTGCATAGTAATTCATTTATTTTCAATTCATTATTTTCGTATTTAATACTAAAGTTATTAACAAAAAGTACAGCGACCCAGCTGCTGCTTTTGGATCACTGTACTTCATTATATTTTATTATCAGTTAAAACTCGTCTTCTTCATCTATTTCCAAATCATCTTCTTCATCTTTCAAAGACCATTCTATAGTACTTTGTTTACTAGTATCTAATATTGCAGTTATGGCACTTTCAATTGAGGAATCAATCATTTTCTGATTAATGGCTTCCAGCAACATTGGTAAATTAACACCGGTTATAATCGTGGTTTTATTTTGAATTTCTATTGGTAAAGAGCGAATTGCAAGTGTAGATTGATTATACGGACTCGCTCCAAATAAGTCAGTAAAAATAATCACACCTTCATTTTTATTTACCTTATTAATTCCTTTTGTTATCTTCTCTTGTAGTATTGAAACGTCATCTTGTTGTTCTAGACTTATAGGTACTATATCATCAGTACCCCCTATTATCAGTTCTGCAGCATCTATTATCCCTTTACTCATTTTTCCATGCGCAGCCACAACTATTCCAATCATAAATAATTACCTCCTTATTATTTTTTCTAAAAAATCAAATGCCATATTCATATTCGCTTCATTTATTTCTTTCTGTTTTAGACTATCTCTTTCTAACTGAAAAGATTGATCATTTTTTTTCATACTGGTTAAAATCAGTACATTTTTAACATCAGTAATCTTTTTCTCAACTTGAATAATAGGACTATCTAAAACAAATAATTGTTTATTCTTACTGATCTGATACATTGGTTGGTCTGCTCCTACACTGTCTAATAAATAGATCTCTCCTTGGCAGTTTTGAATTAATTCATCTAATCCTGCTTGATTATATGTGCCTGAATCTAATAGAGCGAAAGCCATTTCTTTAGTATGGTACTGATTCATAAACTGAAGTAATAACAGCAGTGACGAGGTATTTCTAACTGAATTATTTTTTTCCGGCCAACCTGTTGATATTTTTTTTAAAATAATAAAGTAAAAAGCGTAAAATAAAGTAGTGAGTATAGAAGGTAATGATACAAAGTTATAGACTTGATAAATTGGTATTCCCACAAAAAGCGTAAATAATAGACCAATTCCTAAAAAAATAATCGATTGAATCGCTATTGATTTCACTGTATTTTTTTTATTCAACTTATATTCATTTAAATGATAGGATTTGTGTTGTGATATGGGCGTATCATAATAGGTACAAATTATTTTTTTTGCTTTTTTTATATTCCCAACATATATATTCTTCCCATAATTATTTTGTCCAAATGGATGTACATACGCTTTTTTGCCTAACTTTTCTAAGTCAAACAATATACTATCTATAAATTTCCCTTTTTGTTTGTCCGTTTGTCTTGTACCTAATATATAGTTGTATCTGATAAACCAATCTTTCTGTAGCTCTTCACTCTCCATATACAATCACCCTTTTTTACATCTTTATATACCAAATTTTGCTAATACATCTTTTAAACTAGTTTTTGGAGAAGAAGGCGTTGCTTGAAAATAAATATTTTCAACTCCATACTCTTCATTCAATTCCTTTAGTTTTAATGCGTCTTCTTTATTTAAATAAACAGATTTAGTTACTAAAATATCTTTTTCAGGGTTCTTTTGTGCAATTCCACCGATATTTATTTCTTTCATCGGAATTCCGTATTTAACTAGTTCATACATTGTGTTTACTGTTTTAGCTATTAAAATACTACTATATTCTTTAAACTCGAATTCATCCCAGTAATATTTACATTTTTCTAAAGTCATTACCACTGTTTTTTGTCCCGTTCGACTTCCAGCACTTTTGTATAGGCTTTTCATAAATTTATCTTTTGCGACAACATCATCTACTACAAATATTGAATTTACATTGTTCCTTTTTGAAAGTGTCACCATCACCTGTCCATGAATCAAACGTTCATCTACTCTTGCTAAATTTACTTCTCCCATAATTCTCTCCCATCCTCTTTCATAATATAGTTACTTTTTACAAAATACCGACTGCAGCCAGTACAATCAAAATTCCTGTTAGCCATAGTAACGCACGAGTAACCTTCAATCCTTTTTTACTGTAATAATAGTAAACACCCAAGACTACAACCAGCGGTAACAACCCTGGGACTATAGAATCTAAAGTTTCTTGTAAAACAAAAGGCCTTCCAGAAATTTCAAATGATAATGAAGAGGAGACTTGTACATAGTTTCCAGCAAGTATCCCCATCATAAATAATCCGAGAATAGATAACAATTCGATAGCATTCTGAACTCCAGCACTTTCCATCAAACTGGTAGCATTTCTACCTGTTGAGAAGCCTTGTCGTGCAAAAAATAACCCAATCAGAACTTGATACAATGCAAACCCAATAAAGGGGAATAATGAACCAAGGGGATTCCCATTTTGTGCCCAGGGAATAGCAATAGCAATAAAAATATACTGAATTGTCCCTGAATCGATCGAATCTCCTATACCTGCTAAAGCCCCCATCAACCCAGCTTTAGTGTTATACATCAAGTCATCTGTCATCGTAATTTCTTTATGCTCATGTTCTTGTTTTGCCCGTTCCTGCTCCATCGAAGACATTAATCCAGTAATAATGCCTCCACCCCAAGTTAACTGAGTATTAAAGAAGAGTAATTGTCTTTCATAAGCATCTCTCAATTTGTCGTCATCTTTATATAATTTTCTTAAAACAGGCATCATCGCCCATAATAGCGATGGTGCCAAATATCTTTCGAAAGAATGTGGGATTTCATTAGCGAAATGCCAGCGTAAATAGGCTTTTGATACATCTTTATGTGTAATTTCTTCGGGATTGTTTGTAGTGTTTGATAATGTAGATTGATTATTATCCATTTTTTCCATCCTCTCTTAGATAATATTAAAAGTCATCGTCGTCTTCGTCGTCATCAAATTCATTTGTCACAGGGGTATTTGTAGTAGTAGCTGCACTTGTATTGCTTTTTGCTAAAACAAATATAGCCGCTATTAATGTTCCAATAATTGCATAAGTAACCATTGTAACGCCTAAATCTTGAAAAATAACACTCATAAAGTAAGCAGCTAAAAAGAAAACAATGTACTCTTTACGCCCAATGACATATATAGTTGTTGCAATACCAATGGCAGCTAGTCCTCCTCCAACAACTTCTAGAATGTGTAATATAACTGTCCCTTCTAAAGCGGCTATGACGTCAGCAATAACTGGCGCGCCCCAAAATAGTGCGATAAAAACTAAAGGTACAAATAATAAAAGTGATGCAATCGTTGGATAAATTATAACGCTTCTCGTTATTCCTGAATGATCTAGCTGCGCAACTGCTCTGTCTGTTCTTTTTCCAAGGAATGTATTGATAAAAAATCTAAACTGATA
The DNA here is from genome assembly GCF_001895285.1 of Marinilactibacillus sp. 15R. Lineage (NCBI taxonomy): Bacteria > Bacillati > Bacillota > Bacilli > Lactobacillales > Carnobacteriaceae > Marinilactibacillus > Marinilactibacillus sp. 15R. Next base: position 844,958 of record NZ_CP017761.1, on the reverse strand, counting down.
TAGATAGGTTCCCAATAATCCTACCGGCACTGCAATAGCAATGGCTGCTTCAGGCTGTAAATTCCCGAGTAATGCTACTGGTACTGCAATTGCCGCTGCAATTGATGGCTCTGAAGGCATGGTACCCCCTGGAGAAAATACTCCCATATAAATTAACTGAATAGCTGCAGTGACTATCATAGCATCTGCCACATTTCCCATTACGATACCCACAACTAAACCAGTCATTAATGGAGAAAATCGCAGCATTAATGTCGCTCCGCCTAAAAAGGAACGAGACATTACAGCTCCTACCCATAGAGCAATTATTAAGCTTTGCCAAACTGTTAGCGTTTCCATAATTGTTTATCTCCTCACTTGTTAATATAATTTTCTAATTCGTTCAATGCCTTGCTTAATTTTTCTTCATTTATTTCAATTGGAAGTAAATGTACTTTTTTCTTTTTATTAATTAAGTAAATAATTTCTTTCTGTTTTTCTTTTGATAAAGGGTAAACATTCATTTCAGTTAAACTCTTCGGTAAATTCAAACTGGTATAAAAGGGAATCAACTCATCAATCACTTCCCATTCCCCTTCAAGAGCTAATTGAAACAAGATACCATATGCTACTTTTTCTCCATGTAAAAAATCATGTAATTCAGGTAAAGAAGCAGACAACGCGTCATGCATCGAATGCGCTACAGTGTTTCTTGCATATTTGCCTCCTAACCCTCCTACCAGTCCAGCAATTCCTATCACTATTTCAGATACATGTAAGAATTCTTTTGATGCTACTCCATTTTTCATATCTAAAATAGCTGTATTTGCTTCTGATAATATTTTATTTTTACACATTAAAGCAGCATACCTAGCCATATCTGCAAAAGGTTCCTCAATAAATTTTTGTTGTTCTAAAATCATATCTGATTCATACCATTTAGCAAGGGTATCTGCAATTCCAGCTATAAAATAATTTACAGGTGCATCAATAACTAGCTTGGGATTAATCAGTAAAAAAACTGCTTGTCTATTTACATGTTCAGTTTTACCTTCTGCTAGTCCATTTTCTTTATACATAACAGATAACGGAGTCCAAGATGCACAATTGCTAGCAAGTGTAGGAATAACTCCAAAAGGCACATTAGCTAAATGACAGGTATATAAAGTTAAATCAGCCAATTTGCCTCCGCCTACTCCTATTACAAAATCAATATTTTTTGAATTAATTATGTTCGCTAATCGTTCACCTTCTGAGTAACTACATTCCCCACTATATTCTTGATAGTATAATTCATACTGATCAGGAAAAACTTTTTTTAAAAAAGGTTGAGCTTTTGTCCATGAAATAGTCCCGTGAATAATGAGTATTCGTCTAGGTTTATATTCATTTAAAATATTTGGAATAAATTCAAAAGCATCTTCATTATATCTATAAAATTGAGGCCCAACTTTTACACTCAAATCTATACTCATATCACACTACTCCATTCAAAATTCCATTCTCTTTCTGTACAGCACAATAAGGTAATTGATTGTTCAAGATATCCTCACAATCATTCACACACTTTGTTCCCATACCTTCGAGACACTCCAATGTATAAGCGGAAGTATGCGGAGTGACGATAACGTTTTCAAATTTTAAGTAAGCATGGTTAGATCTTCCAGGTTCAACCTCTAATACATCTGTTGCAAACCCTGCTATTTTTTTAGATTTTATTGCTTCTACTAGGGCCTGTTCATTAATTAATGCTCCCCTGGCAGTATTGGAAATAAAGACATTATTTTTCATTTTGCTTAATTCTTCAGTAGATATCATATGGAAATTATCTTTATTTAAACTAGCACATAAGCAAATAACATCTGATTCTTTAAGTAACTTATCTAAATCGACTTTTTTTGCTCCAAATCTCTTTAATTCTAAGTCTGTTTTATATGGATCATATCCTAAGACCTCACATCTATAGCCATAATGTAGAATTTCTGCAACTCTACTACCAATATTCCCTATTCCAATTACCCCGACCGTTTTATCACTCAATCCTCTTCCAGTAAATTCCGCCCGGTTTTCCCACTTATCTTCTAAAACATTTTTATAAGATTCTGTTGTGCGGCGCATTACCGCTAATAGGTTTGTAATATTATTTTCAGCAACTGCATCTCTCTCTATTAAAGGGGGAACAATGCTAACTATAGTATTGTGCCTTTTAGCTGCTTCTAAATCTATATTGTTAAACCCTATCCCATGTCTGGTTATTAAATTCAAATCATCTTTATTTTCAAAAAATTCACTAGTGAAGAAAGGCGTTACACTAGCTATGATTATGTTATATCCTTTTAGTTTTTCAGCAAGGTCTTTCCCTTTAATATCGCTCTCAAACTCAAACCGTTTGACTTCTCCTAATTTTTCCAATCTCTTAAGATGCTCAGGAAAAACCCTTCCAAAGCTACTGGAATTTACGATAGCTATTTTATTACCCATTTGCTTTCCTCCTTACTTTTCAATGACCTTGTGTCCACCAAAACCATTTCGCATACTTGCTACTACTTTTGCTGAAAAACTATCATTAATTTTTGTTGAATTCCTAGCAAATAAAGCATTAGAAATCGCAGGAACTGGAATCCCTAAGCGTAATGCTTCTTCAATTGTCCATTTACCTTCTCCACTAGCATCGACGATTCCTTTTATCTTATTCAGTTTTGGATCTTCAGAAAAACTTTCTTCTATCAATTCAATTAACCAAGAACGGATAACAGAACCATGATTCCAAACAGAGGCCACTTCTTTATGATTGAATTCAAACTCACTCGCTTCTAAAATATCGAATCCTTCTCCAATAGATTGCATCATTCCATATTCAACTCCATTATGGACCATTTTCAAATAATGGCCGCTCCCAGCTTTACCAGTATATAAATATCCTTTTTCACATGAAATTTTCTTAAATAATGATTCCACTTCATCAAATACTTCTTTATCCCCTCCAATCATTAGACATGCTCCATAACGAGCACCTTCCATTCCTCCGGAGGTTCCACAATCTAAAAATCTTATACCCTTTTCTTTAGCAATACTATAATTATTCATACTATCTTTATAATTTGAGTTTCCACTATCAATCAAGATATCTTCAGGACTTAGCAAAATACTTAAATCATTTACTAGCTGATTCGTTATTTTCCCCGCTGGAGTACTTAATAAAATTATTTTTCTTTTTTCAAGAGATTCAAATAGTTCTTCTAATGAATCAACTATATGTAATCCTTGTTTTCTGCCTATTTCTTTTACTTCATCCGACAAATCATAACCAACGCTATCTACATCACTCTCCTTTAAATTCAACAAAAGGTTCATGCCCATCTTGCCTAATCCTATAATTCCTATTTCCAATTCGGCTCCTCCTTTATTTAATATAAATACATAATACATGAAATATTATTTATTGTAAACACTTACAAATAAAAAATATTTTTTATTTGTGTTTTATAGTATACTTTCCTTATGATATATATTAATTAACAAACTTATTCTATTAATGGAGGCCCAAATCATGTCACACAATTATTTGCAAAAGCTTTTGTTTCCAAGAAGAAAACATTTTAATGATACTGAAAATTTAATAGCCGACCATCTTCTTAAATTAGGAGGAGACGTTGTTAACAAAACTTTGAGTAGCCTTTCGGAAGAAACAGGCGTATCAGAAGCAACAATATTTAAATTTGTTAAAAAAATTGGATTTGAAGGGTTTCAAAATTTTAAAATTTCTGTTGCTTCCAATTTTAGAGAGAACGTCCCTCACGAAGGTGACTTAACCGCTTTTACAGACATTAGCAAAAATGATAGCGCTCTAGTTATGGCTCAAAAAGTGGTCAACTCTAGCCAAGTATCTTTAGAAAATCTAATTAATTCTCTCAATGAAAAAGAACTATTGGATGCTTTAAACATTATTAATTCCTCGGAGACTATTCACTTTTTTGGACAAGGCGCTTCTTCCGTAGTAGCTTTTGATAGTTATCACAAATTTTTACGAACAAATTTTCAATGTAATTATATTTTTGATTACCACATGCAACTCAGCTATGCTACTAAACTTACCCAAAAAGATTGTGTATTTCTATTTTCACATTCCGGAAAAACCAATGAGACTATTGAAGTGGCTAAAATTTTAAGAAAAAATGGTGTAAAGATCATATCCCTTACCGGAAATCCAAATTCTAAATTAGTAAAGCTTTCTGATATATCTTTTGTCATTTATTCTGAGGAATCTACTTTCAGATCTGAAACCTTAACTTCTCGAATTCTCTATTTGACGTTGATAGATATTTTATATGTTAATGTTATGTATCATAATGAAGCTGAAAATAAGAAGTCTCTTGATAAGATAAGAAATGCATTAAATGTGACAAAAACTGGAGGATGATTTTATGGTTATTAAGGCAATCGTATGTGATATGGATGGCACACTGCTCAACTCAGATAATAATATAGATCTACAAACTTTAAACAAATTGAAAGAACTGCAAAAAACGGGAATTCGACTTATACTAGCTAGCGGCAGAAGTTATATACGACTACTACCCCATGCACGTAGTTTAGATATGAATATTTATGATGGAATAATTATTGATGTAAATGGCACTTCAATTTATGATGTAGGTTCGAAGAAACGAAATAGACTTGGAATTTTAGAATCAGATCAGATTAGAAAAATAAATGAATTCTTTTCTCTATTTAACGTAGAAATTCAATACAGCCAAGATGATACCATATATACGTATTTACCCGAAAATATTTATAAGCTTAAAAAAAATATTCGTGGAGAAATGAAACTGCCAGAAGATTACCCATGGATGGGAGGAATGTATGGGTGGTTATGTGATACCCGAGATGGCTATCCTAATCAATATATGATTCGGAATCTGAACGACTCTCCTAGTTTCTGTAATAAAATTTCTATTGTTCAAGATCCTCACTATATGACATTTTTAAAAGATACTATAGCAGGTCATTCTTTTCTTACAGACTACGAGACCGTTTTTTCTGATGAAAGAAAAATGGAAATTACAAATAGACACGTAACAAAAGGCAATGCCTTGAATCTCTTTCAAAAAAAATATAATATTGGTAACGAAGAATTATTGGTTTTTGGGGATAGTGAAAATGATATTTCGATGTTTAAAGACAAAAAATATTCAATAGCTATGAAAAACGCATTACCTTCAGCTAAACAAAAAGCAAACTTTCATGCAGATGACCACAATAATGCAGGTATTTTTAAGATGCTCACTCAGTTTGAAAAAGAGGGGCTATTTCAAAGCCTTTCAGTTAAATAACCCTTTATCTAAAAAATATTGATAAGACAGATGCGATTACAATATCAAGGGAGACGAATATTATTGAAGCAAGCCACAACCAGTCTATCGTTTCTTCTAATCTTGACCGTGTTACATTAGCTGACTTTGAAATTTGTCTCTCTTCATTAAATTTTATCCCTAAAAGTATGAGCACAAAAATCGAACTAATCGTTACTGGTTGTAAAAGCCTTCCTCATTAAAATAGGCATAAATGATTAAAGCAATCCATACCAGTATCGTAAGACCTCTAAGTACATACCCTTTATCCATTAGACTACTCCTCTTCTCTAATAGCAATGAGACTTATTTGCTTAAATTCGTTATATTTTTTTAGTATTCTATACTTCCTTTTACTAGTAGAAAACGATAAATGAATATTCAAATTCTTTCTACATAAATTCCTGAACAATAAAAATATTTACTTATGTATAAAATATACTATAAAACATAATAAAATGTAACTGAGACAAAAGTCTTCATTGTCTAAAATTTGAAGTGTCGGAAACCAAGAACACCATGAAATCAAAATTTGATTTTGATTTCTAGCTCGTTTGCTCTCAGTCTCTATCTTTATTGTTACGCAGACCAATTTCTCTAAAAATAGATACTTTGCTTAAGTATAGAAATCTGACTGAGATGAGCTGCTTTTATCTGGTAACTGAATGGAGATCTCTTAGTGGGTTGATTGATATGCTGCTTCTATCTGGAAACTGAGTGGAGATCTCTTAGTGAGTTAATTGATATGCTGCTTTTATCTGGCAACTGAGTGGAGATCTCTTAGTGGGTTGATTAATATGCTGCTTCTATCTGGCAACTGAGTGGAGATCTCTTAGTGAGTTAATTGATATGCTGCTTTTATCTGGAAACTGAGTGGAGATCTCTTAGTGAGTTAATTGATATGCTGCTTTTATCTGGAAACTGAGTGGAGATCTCTTAGTGAGTTAATTGATATGCTGCTTCTATCTGGAAACTGAGTGGAGATCTCTTAGTGAGTTAATTGATATGCTGCTTTTATCTGGAAACTGAGTGGAGATCTCTTAGTGAGTTAATTGATATGCTGCTTTTATCTGGTAAAGTTCATTTAACTGTGTAAAAACAAAAGCCGCATGCAGATTAATCCAGAACCAAAACAAACAGATACAAGAATGAACTGAGAATAGTCTGAAATTCGCTTAATTAAAGAAGTACCCGCGAACTGAATTTATTTAAGCTGAAAACCATCGAACAGTGGTGTAGTTATTATGAAAGAGAACCGACGACTTGCATAGGGATTTTGAACTTTAAGCTTCTCATTACTTCCGTTTTTTTCTACGTTAATATTATGGCTTTTTAAAATTTCAATCTATGTAACGGCGCATGAAATGATCTAAAATATTACGTTTATAACTTAATCATTTATTATCAATTTTAGATTTAGCTAATGAATTATCCATTATCATTACAAGTGTATAGAAAAAAACAAAGAGCCTGGGACAAAAGCCTTAACAAAATAATGAGATCCGCTGAAAATCTACTTGAGATTTCAGCAGATCTTATTTGTTTATGTAAGAAAAAGGAGCACGGCTTTGGATATAATAAAGTCATCACAACAAATCATAGAAAGGATGCTCCTTATGTATACTCAATATACCATGGACCAAACTGCCTTACCATTAGAAATGAACTGTTACTTACCAGAAAATCATATCGTCTACTCTATTCATCAAGTTGTGGAAGATTTAGATGACTCGCAATATCACTTAATTGAAAACGACTTTGGTCGCCCGGCTTATCACCCGAAAGTTTTACTCAAAACACGACTACTTACCTATTCAGACGGGATCTTTCCCTGTCGAAAAATCGAAAAAATGATGCAAAAAAATATATCGATGCAATGATTAGCAGGTCAAACGTTAGTATCTTACCGTACACTCAATCGATTCAGGGTATCCGAGAAAACTAAAGACATTTTACAAGATCTTTATTGTACTTTTTCTTCGGTTAAAAGAAGAACAATCGTTTCAAGGTAAAGCATTATTTATAGATGGTACAAAGTTTGAAGCAGATGCCAGCCAATAAATATAGCTTTGTATTGGAAGAACTCTGTAGATCGATTCTACTCGAATTTAAAAGAAAAAGAAATTCAATTCTATGAAGAAGAGATCGCTCCACTCATCAACCAAGCGATTGAAAGGGATCAAAATCAGGGTTTACTAAAGAAGAAGGCACTCAATTTACAGTAAATGTAAACTTGATGTAGAACCAACTTTCGGATAGGTGAAGATCAATTTGACATTCAATCGATCTTCATGGTCAATAAACAAGAAGAAACCCTGAAAGAATTGTAAAAATTCAATTCTTTCAGGGTTTCTCTATACTTAAAGATTTTCAAAGACTTTTGTCCCAGCGCCTTAGAAATTATACTATTTTGGTGCTATAGATGCTTCGTAAATTGATTTAATTGCATCTGATAGATGTTTATCGAATTCTTCTTCTGTCTGGTCCGCACTTAAATCTTGTGATAAAGCACGAGAAAAGCTTGCAATCAATCCTTTATTTTTAGAAAGTTTTTCGTTTGCTTCTTCTCGGCTATATCCACCTGATAAAGCAACTACGCGTAATACATTAGGATGTTCACTGAATTCAGTGTATAATCCAGCATTGGTTGGAATGGTTAACTTCAACATAACTTGTGTGTCTTCATCCAATTGATCCAAGTGTGATTTGATTTCAGCTTTCAATAATTCTTCTGATTCCACTTTATCTTCACTATAGACATCTACTTCAGGCTCTATGATTGGCATCAGTCCCGCTTTAACAATCTGCATAGCAACTTCAAACTGCTGATCGACAACCTTTTTAATGCCTTCTTTATTTGCTTCTTTGATGACAGAACGCATTTTTGTTCCAAAAACATGATGGTCAACGGCTCTTTTGAGCAATTGGTCCAAATCTGGCATTGGTTTCATGATTTGAACACCTTCTGCCTCTTCTGCTAACCCTTTATCAACTTTAAGGAAAGGAATGATTCCTTTTTCTTCCCACAAGAAATCTGCAGTATATTTATCATCAATCAAGCGATCCATTGTGTTTTCAAAAAGAATCGCACCTAATATATATTCGGAAGTAAACGAAGGACTTTTTATGACCCGTGTTCTCATCTCGTGAACTAGAGTAAACATTTCATCATCTGTGGAGTATGCCGTTTCCGGAACACCATACGCTTTTAATGCTTTTGGCGTACTTCCGCCACTTTGATCCAGCGCCGCAATAAACCCTTCTCCAGAACCCATTCGTTTCAATTGTTCTTTATTCAATTAAACCATTCCTTTCGTATAATAAACTTAGTATATCTTTACTCTTTTATTATAACGCTCCTACATTAGATTGTTAAAGGAAATCACTTTATTTTCTCTAAGTTATTTCTGAATATACGCCGTACTTCCTGTCGCTGTCTTTTCAACAATGATATGTGCAGGAATGCGTGTCTTTAACTCGTCTACATGAGAAATAATACCAACTAATCGACCTTTCTGATGCAGATCAAGTAAGGTCTGGACCGCCATATCCAATGAATCAGAATCCAACGTTCCAAATCCTTCGTCCACAAATAGAGTATCCACGCTGACGCCGCCATTCTGGTTTTGAATTACATCACTTAGTCCTAACGCTAACGCTAGTGAAGCTTTAAAGGTTTCCCCTCCAGATAGCGTATGCACACTTCTTGTTTTTCCAGTGTAATGATCAAACACTTCCATATCCAATCCTTGTTTCCCGGAACCTTTTCCTTTCTCTAGTTGACGCTGCAGCTCATAGCGGTGATTGGTCATTTGGCTGAATCTTTGATTGGCTGCAATCAGAATTTCTTCAAAATAGATGCCTAAAACATACCGTTCAAATGAGATATAATCTGTCTCTTTGGATCCATTGGCCAGGGTAGAGAGTGCTCCGTACAGTTGATATTCTTTCTCCACTTGACTGCTTTGTTTCTGATAATCTTGAATTGCTTCTGTAGCTCGTTTGTTCTGTGAAGATGAGGTCAGCAGCTTATCTCTTTGTGTTTCACACTCACTCGCTTGGGTCTTGATTTGAATTATTTCTGCTTCATATACTGATTTCTCTTTGATTGGACCAACTGTTTTCAGGTTTTCCTCTATTTGTTTTATTCTATCCTGATTGACCAGCACAGCCGTTCTATATTCTTCTATTTCTTTGACAAACGTTTCTTTTTCTACTTCTTCCAATAAATACTCTGCAAAAGCTTCGCCCAATTGACTAGTTTCCTTTAACTGCTTGAATTTTTTTATCAGCTGTTCTTTTTTGGCTGTCGTTTCTACCAGTTGAGATTCAGTCAGCTCAATAGCTGTTTTAGTTGAAGCTAATTCGCTTTTCAGTATACTCATATTGTTTTGAAGTGTTTTATGAGTGGTTTCCGTTGTTTGTATATACTGCTCTTTTTCTTTTATAGCTTGCTGGATAGCCTGTTTAGATTCAGCATTCAGTTGTCCTTTTAGCTTGGCTTGTTCTTCTGTTAATTCTTGTTTTCTAACTGTGGCGAAATCGATAGTAGACTCACATTTTTGGAGATCTGTCCTAATACGACTTTCTTCTTTGCGCAACTCCTCCAGTTTTCGTTTCAGATCTGCTTCTTCACCTGCTTGCTTTTCTCCTGTTTCAAGTTCTTTCTTGAACACCTGTAACTGGTTTTGAAGTTCTTGCTCTTCTGCTACACCTTTATTGAATGCTGCACCTGTTTCTGAAGGATCGATTTCTAAACGAGCAGAACGAGATTGGATATCTATTGTAAGATTTTCCAGTTTCGCTGAGACTTGTGTAAATCGAGTATTTGTTTCTTTTTCTGCCAGCTCCAATGCTTCCAGTTCCTCTTTTGTCAGGCTTTCTTTACCTCCCGTTGCTTTAGCTGGATGATGGACAGATCCACACACAGCACAAGGTTCACCCTCAACTAGTTCTTTAGCCAGAACACTCGCTAAGTTTGAGTAGTAAGCCGCTTTTCCTTTGACGAGTTCATGATAAGCTTTTTCTTTTGCTGCTTTTACTTCGATATAAGTTTTGTTTAATTCGACCTCTTCTTTTTGAAGAGCACAAATCCTATTTAATTCTTCATTGCGGTTACTTAATTGTTGAAGCGTTTCTTTAGAAGTTGAAATGGTTTCTTTCAGGTCTTCGAGTTTAATCTTTAAGTCTGCGATCAGCTTTAAGTCCGTCTCTGTTTTTTCAGTTGTTTTTCCCACTTCCTCTAACGCTTCTTTCAAAGTTTCGCATGTTTCCTGTTTCTCTTGAATTATTTCTTCTTGTTGTTTGATCAATTGCTCTTTTTCTTCTACTTGATCAAAGACTTTCCATTCATCATTTAGTTTCGTAATTTCAGTTCGAACAAGTGCTAACTGATTAAGTTCTTCTTTTACAGCTTCCAGTTTTGCTGATTCTGTTTTTTCTTTTTCGATTAACTCAGCTTGCTTTTCTCTTAATTCTTCAAGCTGAGTCGTTTTATTTTGGATCTGTTGTTCTGTTTCATCCACTGTCGTCTTAGCTTCAACTATTTTTTGAGCTTCAGTATGCTTTTGGACTGCTGATTCTTTTTGTTTGATGGTGTCTTCTCTGGTATTCAATTCATTTTTCTCATTTGTATATTTTTCTTGCTGTTCCAACCAGCCGATGACTTGTTCATGTAATTTCAGTTCATTTTGATAGTGAGAAATTTTTTCTTTTACTGCTGATAACTCTTTTTCTTCTTTATCGATACTCTCTTCCAGAACGGCCAATGTTTTTTCCACATCATACTGTTCAATAGCTTTCTCCAGAACTTCATTATCTTCGATCGCTATACTCGAAAAAGCTTGTTTTATAGCCTGTGTATGGCTTTTACGCTGGTCTTCCAGAATCTTGGTTCTGGTTTTTAGCTTTTCTTGAAACTGCTCAATCTGCTTAGTCTGAAAAATATTTCTGAAAATAATTTCTTTGTCGCCACTGTTTGACTCAAGCATCTTTTTGAACGATCCTTGCGGCAGCATAACAATTTGTCTGAACTGGTCATACGTCAGTCCTAAGATTTCTTGGATCTCATCATTGGCTTCTTTTACTTTGGTCGTGACTTTACCGTCTTTGTGTAATTCCACATTTGATTGAATCTGTTTTGTTTTTGAACGTGATCCAGGACCGATTTGTGTTGGTTCACGGCGAATAAAGTAGCTTTTTTCTCCTAATTCAAATTCAAGTTCGACGTAACAGAGATCTGTATCTTTAGCGAACTGTGATTTGAAAGTATCTTTCTGGCGAGAATCTCCGCTTGCCGAATCAAACAAAGCATAAGCAATGGCATCAAATATCGTTGTCTTACCTGCTCCAGTTGGTCCGCTGACCAGAAATAAAGAAGACTGGGCTAACTGAGTAAAATCTATTTCAACTTTGCCTTTATAAGGACCAAAAGCATTCATGACTAATTTTAATGGGCGCATCAGTTTTCTCCTTTCTGGACTTCATTCATTACTAGTTCTACAGCAGACTTTTGATTTTCGTCCATCGTATCTTGTTTGTAAGTCGTATAAAAATCTTCAAACAGCTCTACCATGGACTTTTTCTGAAGCGTTTCTTGTGTCTGCTTCGCTGTTTTTGAATCATTTCTTTCGCGACCAACATACTCTAATCCCATTGCAAAAGGATAGCGTCTTCTCAACTGATTCATCGCATCCATCACGTAATTTTTATCTTCAAGCTCAAAAAAAGTATAATGACTAGATTCACTTTGCATTAATTCTTCAAATGTCCCACGCAGTACCTGCATATCTCGTAACGGTTCGATTTCAATCGGCTCTACTTCCAATTTATCTTTCTCGATTTCAACGATCCAGCTTTTCTTCTTATGAGGAACTTCAGATTTTGAGTATTTCAATGGCGATCCACTATATCTGACTTTTTCCCATTTCACTTTCTGGGCTTTATGCAAATGTCCTAGCGCAACATAATCAAAGTCTTCAAAGATGCCAGCATCCACAAATTCCGCTGTACCAATACTTAAGGGTCTTTCTGAATCAGAATCTTCTACTGACTCTTTTGTCTGATTCACAATATATCCATGTGCAATCAGAATGTTTGTTTCTTCTAAGTTCATACTTGCTTTCATTAATTCTATTTGGGCTTTAGTAGCATCTTCCAAATCTTTGATATCGTCTTGTTCCAGCAACTGTCTGACAGTAATATGATCGGCAAAAGGTAATAAATAGAAATTCACACCATTGATTGTTACTTTTCTCGGTGTTTTTTTAACCATTCCCTCAATAAATAAATTGCTCGTTTCAAGTAGCTCTGCAGCATATTCTAACCGTTCGTTACTATCATGATTACCGGCTATCGCTAACACTGGAATACCTGCTTCTTTGATTAATCTGGTAATGATTTTATTTGCCAGTGTCACAGCTTCTTTCGGTGGAATTGCCCGATCATATAAATCTCCTGCCATAATCAATACATCAATTTTCAATTCTTTTACTTTATCAACTAACTGATTTAAATAATATTCTTGATCTTCCAACATAGAAAATTCATTAACAATTTTTCCGATATGCCAGTCTGCTGTATGTAAAATCCGCATGTCCAGTCTCCAATCTCTACTCTATAATTATTTTCATTTTAACAAAAACCTTCATTTATAGAAACATATATTTGGTTTACTATTTTATTTAAAATAGGTACTTTATATACTAATGTCTTCCCATAGCTGGTTAAAAAGGTTAATCTAAAATATATAAGATTATTCTATTACTTGATATGGAGGAAACCTCTATGACACAAACGATTTTATCAGCAATTGCTGTTTATATATCTACCAGCATTGATTATTTGTTTATCTTAATGATTATTTTTTCTCAAAGCTATACTAGAAAAGGGCTTTTTCAAATTTATGGTGGTCAATATATTGGGACTGGTATCTTAGTAGTTGCGAGCTTATTCGCAGCTTATGTATTAAATTTCATTCCTCAATACTGGTTGATCGGACTGCTTGGATTGATTCCAATTTTCTTAGGGGTTCGTATCGCCTTGCTGAAAGAAAGCGAAGAAGAAGAGGGGAAAGTGGTCGAGAAACTGGAAAAACGCGGATCTACACGCTTATTTTGGGTTGTGACTCTACTAACCATTGCTTCTGGCGGTGATAATTTAGGAATTTATATTCCTTACTTTACTTCTCTATCCTTTTCAGAAATTATAGTGATACTGATTGTATTCTTCATATCAACCTTTCTTCTTTGCCAGATTAGTTACAAATTAGCAGAAATCTCTTTTGTATCTGAAACGATTGAAAAATATGAGCGAATCATTGTCCCGGTCGTATTCATTGGACTTGGACTATATATCATGTTAGAAAATGGCACTATTAATACTTTACTGTATATATAAGAAATATTTCGATTGTTACTTTAGTGGTATCCGACCAATATACTGATATAATAAAAGTGACAATTCTCGTAAGTGAATCGTTCAAACTTTTTACATGAGAAAGGTGGATTAAACCATGGAAAAGTTAAAAAACATGAAAATCCCCGAGACGGAAGACGACTACGGAACATTTCAATTAGATGCGATGGGTGATTTATTTTTTAAATATAAAATAAATTTTAACGGAGAACCAAAACTATTACCTGAATTACTAATGGATGATTCTGTTTATATAAATAATACTGAGATCCAATTAGATCCTGACTCTATTTTATTTAAAACAGCTCAAAAGGATTTAACCAATTATTTTGAAGTACATGGTAAATTGGGATAAATAAAACTAACACTAGATTTGGGATGCTTTTGAAATCCTTATAACAAAGTATAAAAAATCAGATGATTACGAGGTATAAAATGAAAAATATCAAGATGACGATTGAGTACGATGGTGGTAGATACTTAGGTTGGCAAAGGCTCGGCGATTCGGACAAGACCATTCAAGGAAAAATAGAAAATATTCTAACCAAAATGACCAGTTCCGAAATTGAAATTGTAGGTTCAGGTCGCACAGATGCAGGTACTCACGCCAAAGGACAGGTAGCTAATTTCAAGACATCAATCGATATGGATCTCCCTACAATGCAGGAGTATCTGATTCGATATCTTCCTCAAGATATCATCGTCAAAGAATTGGAAGAAGTTCCAGAAAGGTTCCATGCCAGGTATCATGCCGTCGGGAAAAAATATAGCTATTACGTCTGGAATAACGTTGTTCCTTCTGCTTTTGAGCGCAATTACAGCTTCCATTACTCTGAACAATTGGATTTGGACAAAATGAATAAAGCCTGTGAAAAATTAATAGGAAGACACGACTTCATCGGTTTCTCTGCTCTTAAAAAATCCAAAAAATCAACTATTCGAACCATTGATGAAATTTCTATCCAGAGAGCAGACAATTTACTGCACTTTACGTTTATAGGGGAAGGCTTTCTATACAAAATGGTTAGAATTCTTATGGGAACACTCCTAGAAATCGGTTCAGGAATTACAGATTTGGAAGTAATTGACACTATATTTGAGAGTGGCATTAGAAGCGAAGCCGGGATGACCGTACCTGCTCAAGGCCTTTTTCTGGATGAAGTATATTATAATTAAAAAGCGCAAGTAATTTTCAAATACTCCATCTATAATATGTACCAACAGAAACTAATCTATCAAAGTAAAAACCAATCATTTGATTTGACGAAAGCTATTCAAAGAATGATTTTTATTAACTAACTAGGCATTATATCCAAACATAACAGCCCACAATAATAAATATAACGATATCAATATAATGATTACGCCTAAAATTATACTCATTAGCGCTGTAGATTTGCTTTGCTTTCTGACTTTTGTTCCAGTCACTATAAGCATGATTCCTCCGAATAATAAGATAAGCTCAAATAGTAAGATTGGCCATTTGATTTCTAAAGTAGTTTTCAAAACATAGATAATTTCCATAAGTTGCCTCCTGATTTCAGTATGCTGAATAGAGTTCCATAAAGTTAAGATTGACCAATTATTCATTTATTTTAAAATATATAATGGATATTCTGATAAAATAAATTATAGCGCTCTCAAAAATAAATGAGATAAAAAAGGAGTCTCGAACTTATGTCAAAGATTAAAAATATGCAGTTCCCCAAAAGTGAACAGGATTACGGTACATTTCAGTTAAATGCCATGGCTGATTTGTTTTTCAAGTATAAAATTGAATCCAACGGTGAACCAAGGTTACTGCCGGAATTCTTACTTGATGATTCTGTTTATTTTAACAATAAGGGACTTTACTTGAATCCTAATTCAGTTCTATTCAATGCTGCAGAGAAAGATTTGAACAACTACTTTGAAAAAAATAAAATCTAATTCCTTAATGAGTTACTTTAACTTCACTCTGACAAAGTCTCTTTTCTCTAAAATTAGAGGAAAGAGCTTTTTTATTTTTTAAACAGAACTTTTTTATCTCAAATTTAAACTACTATATTTTAAAAATATTTGCTATAAAGGCGTTGCTTAAAAATCCACTTGGTGATATACTCAGTTTATAATAATTACAATGTAATAAAAAATATAAACTGGAGGCGGAATTATGATTATTGACTATAAAGACCACGGAAAAGAACCTTACGTAATTAATATTGAAGATGCCACAACTAAAAATTCGAATTATCGTACAACCATTTGGACTGGTGAAAAGTTGCAGGTAACTGTAATGTCTATAGAACCAGGCGATGATATCGGGTTGGAAGTGCATCACGGGATCGACCAATTTATTCGTATTGAAAAGGGCACTGGATTATGCAAAATGGGCCCTACTGAAAACAATTTGAATGTTGAGGAAACTGTATCTGATGATGATGCTGTTTTTGTACCTGCTGATATGTGGCACAATATTGAAAATATTGGAGACGAACCCCTTAAACTTTACACCATTTATGCTGGCCCTGATCACCTAGAAGGAACGGTTCACCCTACTCATGAAGACGCCAAAAACGATCCAAACGAACACTGAGGTACACTAGGATGAAACAAAAGCCCTGCACCCGTATGGATGGTCCACTGGTGCAGGGCTTTTTTATAAAGGAGAGAAGTGGTATGAGTGATTCATTGTTTCAATTAGAGAAGGTTGGTTTTCAGGCAAACGGAAACCAAATCCTTCAAGATATCTCTTTTACAGTAAACAAAGGGGAAGTGATTGTTTTTTCTGGTCCTTCTGGAAGTGGAAAAAGTACCCTTTTGAAATTAATTGGTACGCTGCTTTCCCCAACTTCCGGAAAAATTTATTATCGAGGTACGGATCTGCAAAAAATCGATCCTGTGGAGTATAGAAAAGAAGTCTCTTATTTCTTTCAAAACGCTTCTCTATTCGATGAGACAGTTCAAGAGAACTTGTCTTTTCCTGCCCGCATAAGAGAAGAAGGATTTGATCGGGAACGTGCAAAAAAATTGTTAGAACGAGTTCAAATACCTGAAACTTACTTATCGAAAGAGGTCAAGGAACTATCAGGAGGGGAAAAACAACGGGTTGCATTGGTCCGAAATTTGATGTATCAACCGAAAGTGTTGCTCCTGGATGAAGTTACCAGTTCATTGGACCAAGAAAACAGAGCGATTGTCCTTGATTTAGTCCGAGACATGATGAAAGACCAACAAACTACGGTGTTGGCCGTCACTCACAACCAGGAAGAAATCGACCAAGCTTCTCGTCTGATTACTATCAAAGGTGGAAAAATGGAGGAATCGAAATGACAAATAATTTGGAAATCAGTAATCTTTCTTTGCTTTTATCCTCTGTCCTCTTGATAGTTGCCTTGTTGATTGATTACAAAGAGAAATTGGGATTAGGAAACGACATTTTTATTGCGGGAATTCGCGCTGTCATTCAATTATTCCTTATTGGATATGTATTGAGCTACGTATTACGAGTGGATAACAACTTTCTCACTTTAGCGATGGTTTTGTTCATTGTGTTCAACGCTTCTTATAACGCCCATACACGCAGTGAGGGGATCAACCGCTCTTTTAAAATTTCAACGACGGCTATTGGAGTAGGAACAGCCTTGTCCTTACTCATTCTTGTTTTTTCAGGAGTCATTGACTGGACCCCTTCCCAAATCGTTCCAATTACAGGCATGATTGCCAGCAACGCCATGACTGCGATTGGAGTGACCTATCGGTCTTTGAATTCAAAATTTACGGACCAACGCCAACAGGTATTGGAAAAATTGGCATTGGGAGCCAATAAAAAACAAGCGTCCATGAGTATTGTAAGAGAAAGCGTCAAAACGGGCATGGCTCCTTCTATTGACCGAACAAAAACGGTTGGACTTGTCAGCCTACCAGGTATGATGTCAGGGTTGATTTTTGCGGGAATTGATCCTGTTCAAGCGATTCGTTACCAAATTGTTGTGATGTTTATGTTGATTTCAGTTACTGCGATTTCTTCATTTATTGCTAGTTATATGGCTTACCGTGAGTTTTATAACAATCGCAGTCAATTAATTATATGATTTGGGATGATACACTACTCTTAAAACCAGTGGTTACAATTTTATGTAGTTAAAAGAAGACCTCACGAGAATAATTGCAAAAAGAACTTCATTTTTTAAGGAAGAAGGATATTTTTGTCATCGAATCTTTGGAACGACGGTTCTGTTGCAAAGTTTTAAATAAAGAATAAAATCCCTTACGGTATCTATGATTTAAGCTGGGATTCCCAATAATACCTTGATTTCAGTACAGACCGAAAACCCGAAGAGAGTGCCTTCTTTTCGGGTTTTCTTATATAATCCTCGAATGGCTTCCATGCCTTTAATCGTGGTAGAAGCAGTGCGTAAACTTCGATAGAATTTATTGCGTCTCTTTACTGGACGATGGTCTTGTTCAATCAAATTATTCAGGTATTTAATGGTACGATGTTCTGTCCCTTGATAAAAGCCGTATTCTTTTAGTTTCTTAAAGGCACTTGTAATAGAGGGGGCTTTATCTGTGACTACAACCTTCGGTTCATCAAACTGCTTCACTAACCGCTTAAGAAAAGCATAGGCTGCTTGTGTGTCCCGTTTTTTACGTAACCAAATATCCAAGGTTAAACCATCTGCATCGATGGCTCGATACAAATAATGCCATTTTCCTTTAATTTTGATGTACGTTTCATCCATTTTCCATGAATAAAAGGATTTTTTATTTTTCTTTTTCCAAATTTGATAGAGTAGTTTGCCATATTCTTGCACCCAACGATAAATCGTCGTATGAGAAACGTTAATGCCACGATCATATAAGATTTCTTGAACTTCACGATAGCTAAGGTTATAACGAAGATAGTAGCCCACGGCTACAATAATCACATCCTGCTGAAATTGCTTTCCTTTAAAATGATTCATCGTCATTCCTCCTGCTATCTTTTTCTATTATTCTACCTTATTTGATAGTAGATTTAAAACTTTGCAACAGAACCGAATGACGAATATCAAGACCGGGGTATGAAAAAATGGGCGGGCTTTTTCTTATCTGAACACACAGCTGAACAGGAAAAAATTCAAAAAGGATTGGCTCACATCAATTCCCCAAAGCCCCAAATGTCCGAACAAGAGATTGGCGAGGTGCTTCAAGTGGCTAGATTAAAAAATAAGTCCGTTGCCATCCAAATCGAGGCCATCGATAACGAAGGAAATTATTACGATTAATATGCCACTGATGACGGTGATTTGATTTTTCTTTCCTAAAATACACCTTTGCATGATTTTTTCCTCCTGTTTGTTGTTTGTAATGTAAGTCTACTGGATTGAATCAGATTAAGAATTGATCCTCATCAAGAAGTGGTTTTCCTTCGAAAATAGTTTTTCACTGCGCGGTCTTTTTTGTTTTACTCTTTCGTATAACTCTATGATAGCTCCTTTATTGTTTTTAATAATTGATGACAATCAAGTTTGAATAAACGATTTTTAGCATGTATTTAAAATAGATAAAGCTGATAATTTCTGTTCAGAAATTATCAGCTTTTTTGACGATTTAGGCTTTCGCCAAGGGTAAGCTTCATTCCCTACAGATACAAATTTAAAAAGCTGTAGATATTCGCTCACCCTTTCAGCTAATATCATGATGCAGTCTAATAAGCACCACTTAATTCCGCTTTTGTTTTTTCGGACCCTAACAACCGCAAGCCGTTTAAGATGACGAGGATTGTGGAGCCCTCATGGAATAGTACTGCTAAAGGAAGTCCCAGAACGCCGAACATATTTAAAGTAATCAAGCTGACAATAACAGCGATGGAGAAAATGACATTTTGAATAATGATTTTATTTAATTTCTTGCTTAGCTGATAGCTATAAAACAATTTAGACAAATCATTCTTCACTACAACGACATCAGAGGATTCCATTGCGACTGACGAGCCACTTCCCATCGCAATTCCGATATCTGCATTCGCTAGCGCGGGCGCATCATTAATCCCATCGCCAATCATCCCAACAACTTCTTCTTTTCCTTGGCTTTTTAAGACAAAATCTATTTTATCTTCCGGTAACATGGAAGAAATATAGTCATCTACCTTTACTTCCTTTGCAACCTGTGCCGCAACCTTTTCGTTATCTCCCGTTAAAAGATAAACCTTGATGCCCTCTTTTTGGAAATCCGCAACCGTACTCGCTGACTGCGGACGAATTCGATCCCGGAGTGAGAAGTAACCGACGACTTCATTTCCCTTCGCTACAAATATGGTCGTATCGCCTTTTTCCAGTAGCTTTTCAAACTGATCAAATTTATCATATTGCTTAAATGCATCCGGTTTTCCAACTAGGATTGCCCCTTTTTTAATTCCCGAACCAGCAATTTCTTCAATCGATTCCGCTTGATTCACTTGTGCTAAGTTAATCTCTTTAAAGGCAGAAACAATTGCTCTTCCGATTGGGTGACTGGATTGTTGCTCCATATAAATGACTTCTTTTAACAGCTCTTGGTCCAAATGATAATCGACCACTTGGAAGTCGCCATACGTCAATGTTCCGGTCTTATCTGTATACAAAATATTCATTGTACTTAACGCTTCCATTGCGGCTCCACCTTTAAATAAGATACCGTTTTTGGCTCCATTACTTATCGCGCTTAACGTAGCCGGTGTAGCTGATGCCATCAATGCACATGGACTAGCCACTGTTAAAAGTACCATTCCACGATAAAATGCTTCTTCTAATGGTAGGCTTAGGAAATAATATAGAAAGAAGATGAAAATAGGTATGATAATTAAAACGCCAATCACGTACTTACTTTCAATACGGTCTATAAACTTTGCGATTCGAGAAGGTTTGTTTTGTGCTTCTTCAACCATCCGGATAATATTGGAAAACATGGTTTGATTCAGTGTCTTGTTTACTTCTATATGAAAAACATTTCCTTCATTAATCGTTCCGGCAAAAACTTCCTCCTTTAACTCTTTTTCTACTGGGACAGACTCACCCGTTAAAGCCGCTTCATTCACGATTGCATTTCGGTCGATCAAGCCATCAATAGGGATTTGACCACCTTTCGATACCACGACAATGTCCCCAATAACTAACTCTTTCGTAGGGGTAACCACTACATCCCCATTTTCTTTTAGCACTTGGGCTGTGTCGGGTACTTGCGCCATTAATTCTGAAATCGCGCTGGTGGATTTGTTCGTTGCATAATCTTCCAAAACTTCTGCAGCAGCAAAAATCAATAGCAACGCCGCTCCTTCAGACTCAAAATCAATGATTACTGCACCAACTGCTGCCAAAACCATTAATAGGTCGACATTTGGTGAGCGATCTTTAATCGTTTCAACAACAGCATGTTTTGCCGCATAGAAGCCTAAAAAGAAAATTGAAATATAAAATAGTATGGAACTGTATGCATCATTTAGTGGGATAAAGATAAACCCTAAGATTGTAAATAAAACACCGACAACTAAAAATTGTCCTTGCCTACTTTTTGTTAGATACTCAACCATTTCTAAAACCTCTTTCATATTTTTTGTTTTTTTGCTTACCAATTATTACAAATCCATTTCATCTCATCTTTTCACTCCCCTTTATTTAGAAATATATATATAAAAAAGGGCACACCTATAGAACAGAATTAACTGTCCCACAGGTATGCCCTTATTATTTACATACTCTGCTGCCGCAAAAATTGCAGCCCGGCTGCATGGACCTTTTATATGTCCACCGCCTGTTCAGATCACAATGAATATAACCAACAAAATCTGTTATATTCCAAAGCTTTCATTATTTAGTTTTAATATGCTTCATTGATTCTCATGTGACTATTATAACAAATTTTTTTTGAATTTCAAATCGCTTTTCCATTATTTGAACAGGGTAGAATAGCAATCGCAGCCATAAGCTTTGTGGCGGATCGAAGTCTAGGAAATGTATGCTTCCTTAGTTAGTTCATAAAGTTTTATTTCCACTTTTTTAAATAATTTTTGATATTCTTCTCCCATTTTTTGGTAAATTTCTAATAATTGCATCAATTCTTTTTTTTTAATAAATCACCCATGTGTTCACTCCTGTTCTCCCTCTGTTGTTTTGAATATTCATAATACTTTAAAGGGTTCTGTTGCAAAGTTTTAAATCTACTATCAAATAAGGTAGAATAATAGAAAAAGATAGCAGGAGGAATGACGATGAATCATTTTAAAGGAAAGCAATTTCAGCAGGATGTGATTATTGTAGCCGTGGGCTACTATCTTCGTTATAACCTTAGCTATCGTGAAGTTCAAGAAATCTTATATGATCGTGGCATTAACGTTTCTCATACGACGATTTATCGTTGGGTGCAAGAATATGGCAAACTACTCTATCAAATTTGGAAAAAGAAAAATAAAAAATCCTTTTATTCATGGAAAATGGATGAAACGTACATCAAAATTAAAGGAAAATGGCATTATTTGTATCGAGCCATCGATGCAGATGGTTTAACCTTGGATATTTGGTTACGTAAAAAACGGGACACACAAGCAGCCTATGCTTTTCTTAAGCGGTTAGTGAAGCAGTTTGATGAACCGAAGGTTGTAGTCACAGATAAAGCCCCCTCTATTACAAGTGCCTTTAAGAAACTAAAAGAATACGGCTTTTATCAAGGGACAGAACATCGTACCATTAAATACCTGAATAATTTGATTGAACAAGACCATCGTCCAGTAAAGAGACGCAATAAATTCTATCGAAGTTTACGCACTGCTTCTACCACGATTAAAGGCATGGAAGCCATTCGAGGATTATATAAGAAAACCCGAAAAGAAGGCACTCTCTTCGGGTTTTCGGTCTGTACTGAAATCAAGGTATTATTGGGAATCCCAGCTTAAATCATAGATACCGTAAGGGATTTTATTCTTTATTTAAAACTTTGCAACAGAACCGAAACAGGTGTGAATTATCTACAGTCTTGGGTAGGTGGCGGAAGTAGTATTACACCGTTACTGGATGAACGTGGGGAAGTTGTTATTGATATTACCCCGCAAATGTAAAAAAGAGAGTTGATTGCTTTGATTTATAAAACCGTTTACAGTAAAATTAAACGATATAGTACTATAATTTTTATAATTAAAATTTTAATCAACTATCTCAATTGATAAAAGGAGTGAACGCTTTGTCAGAAGATAAAAGCAATCAATATAATGCACCAACAGAAGTGAAAGAAATTGACATAGTGAATACTTTTGAACTGGAAGAATTAGCAAAAGAAGTTATGCCAAGTGGTGGATATGGATATATATCTGGCGGTTCCGGGGATGAATATACAAAGAAACAGAATATAGATTCTTTTAACCACAAAGGCATTTTACCTAGAGTATTAGCAGATGTCGAAAATCCAGATACAAAGACCACTATCTTAGGACATAATATCCCAGCCCCTTTTATCATGGCACCTATTGCGGCACACGGGCTAGCACATGCAACAAAAGAAGCCGGAACAGCTAGAGGAGTTTCAGAATATGGAACGATTATGTCAATCAGTGCTTACTCTGGCGCAACTTTTGAAGAAATTGAAGAAGGATTGAAAGGATCTCCTAGGTGGTTCCAGCTCTATATGAGTAAGGACGATGAATTGAACAAACTGATTGTTGATGAAGCAAAAAAAGATGGAGCAACTGCCATCATCTTGACCGCCGATGCTACTCTGAGTGGGAATAGAGAAACCGATATTCGAAACAAATTTGTCTACCCATTTGGTATGCCGATTGTTTCTCGTTATTTATCTGGCAGCGGAGAGAATATGTCGCTGAATAATATTTATGCACAATCTAAACAGAAAATCAGCCCGAAAGATGTTGAGTTTCTAACAAGTTACTCTGGGCTGCCGGTTATTGTTAAAGGGATTCAGACACCTGAAGATGCCCTGCTGGCTATTGGTGTAGGAGCTTCTGGAGTATGGGTGTCTAATCATGGCGGACGTCAGTTAGATGGTGCACCAGGATCTTTTGATACACTCGCAGAAATTTCAAGAGCTGTCGGAAATCGCGTCCCAATTATATTTGACAGTGGCATTCGTCGCGGAGAACATATCTTTAAAGCGCTAGCGAGTGGGGCAGATATCGTAGCACTCGGTCGTCCGATGCTTTATGGATTAGCATTGGGAGGTTGGAAAGGCGTGCAGTCTGTCCTCGAATACTTCGAAACAGATCTGAAACGCGTAATGCAGCTGGCTGGAACGCAGACAATAGAAGACATCAAACATGCTAAGTTATTTGATAATGCTCGATATAAATAAGTAATAGAAACTAGACTAGTTGATCCTCCTTAAGATGATAGGGGACAGCTAGTCTAGTTTTTATATACTCATTTTCAAGAATCGAATCGATCATTTAGCAGTAAAGTTTCGGATTCAATACGCTTAGCCTGGTTTTTTTCATAGTTTGCCACAAAAATACAACCATATAAAGTGTTTAAGATATAATCTATAGCGATTTGAGATGAAAAAGTTGAAAGTTTTACAGATTTACTTTCACTTTTTGCAACAGGAAGAATTAAATCAGCCAGACTAGCAATGTGAGAATCAGGATTTGCAGAAACAACAATAATGCAGGCATGATTTTTTTTCAAAATATTTGTAATAAAGTAATTATTTTTACTTTCTCCACTATACGAGAGAATAATAGCACAGTCTTCTTTCCCGAAATTAGCCGCTAAATGGCGGTTTTCTCCCGGAAGAACAGATAACTGAACAGGCATATCGATTTTCATCATTTTATTCTGGAAATTCAAGGCTGGAAGATAAGTATCTCCATACGCAAAAATACCAATTCTTCTTGCTTTAAGTAGAAGATCAACAGCTTCTTCCATACTTTCATTTGAGTTGATTGAATGAGTTTTCTGCAGTGATTCTGTAAATAATTCTAAAATCTTTTTTTGTATTTCTTTGTAGGAATCGTCTTCTGTAAAGGGGAAGTCAGGATTTACATTTGTTATAGCGTTATATTCTTTTTGCAGTTCTGCAGACCACTTGATTTTAAAGTCTTTATATCCTTTTAGACCTATTTTACGACAAAAACGAACAATAGTAGAAGTTGAAGTGAAAGTGTTTTGTGATAAAGATTGTATAGAATAATCCAAGACTTTTTCGCGATTATTTAATATGTAATCAGCCAGTGCTCTTTCTGAGTCGTTAAATCCAATTTGTTTTTGAAGTGCAGTTAAAATCATCATAATAGACCTCCTGATTATATTTTGAATGATTCCCTATTTCTTGTCAATCTATAGATCATGAAAAGAAATTCCACATTTATCTTCGTAAAGGACAAAGTTTTTGAATAAAATGTCTACTTTTTAAGATTTATTTACTTATGTTTTTTTTAATGGTTAAATGATATTGAATAAGCAACGCTAAATGTAAGTAAAAGATTTAATCTGAAAATCAGCGGGTGCTTAGTAAAATAGAAAAATATATAGGAGGAACTACTTTTATGTTAACTATTGCTTATATCGGTAATGGAAAGAGTGCCAATCGCTATCATATTCCATTTTCAAGTAAAGTTGAAAATATCAAAATCAAGAAAATATTATCCCCGGAAGATCAATCTCCTTGGGATGCTTTACCAGGGGTAGAGTATGTTAAAGATATTAACGAAATATGGAATGATTCTGACGTTCAGTTAGTGGTTATTTCTACACCCCCACAAAGTCATTATGATTTAGCTAAAGAAGCACTGATCAATGGAAAAAATGCATTAGTAGAAAAACCTTTTTCTGAAACTTCTGAACAAGCGAAAGAGTTATTTGCTTTAGCAGAAGAAAAAGGGTTATTTATTCAATGTTATCAGAATCGTCGCTTCGATTCCGACTTTTTAACTGTGCAAAAAGTAATTGAAAGTGGCGTACTAGGTGAAGTTTTTGAGATGGATATGCATTTTGACTACTTCCGACCAGAAGTACCACAATCTAGTGACACATTCAGTCCATTAGATAGTTTCTTATACACTCATGCATGTCATACTGTAGATCAAGTTATATCTTATTTTGGTAGCCCAAACAAAGTGAATTATGACGTCCGCCAACTTTTGGGAAGTGGTCGAATGAATGATTATTTTGATTTGGACTTACATTACGCTGGCAATTTGAAAGTATCTGTAAAATCAAGTTATTTCAGAATGAAAGAACGGCCAAGTTTTGTTGTCTATGGTACAAAAGGAACTTTTATCAAAGAGACAAAAGATCGTCAAGAAGAACACTTGAAGTTATTTTATATGCCTGACAATAAAGACTTTGGTGTAGATCTCCCCGAGCATTACGGTACTTTATACTATATGGATGAGGCAGGACGATACCATGAAGAAAAAGTGGTGTCAGAAGTAGGAGATTATAGCCGTATTTATCAAGGAATATACGAATCATTAGTAAATGGGAAAGAAAAAATAGTGAAGGACGAAGAAACAATCCGTCAAATTGAGATTTTAGAAGAAGGTATTCGTCAAATGGATCTCAATAATCAATAATTTTAGTCAGAAGTGATTTCTTAGTAATAAAAATGACAGAATAAAACCGTTTATCCGTAAGCGATGAATAGCTGAGTACCTACAAATAAAAATCGGACACCTCTATAATAAGAAATGTCCGAAGAGTATAATATACTGAATGTCTAGCGACATTCCATCTGCACCTTTGGATTCCATGGCAAATAAGCCTCCAAAGGTGTATTTTGTCGATTTGGAAGATAAGTTAAGAGGTAGTCCAGATATTTTCGTGGATGTAATCCGTTGGATTTGGCCGTCTCGACGAGACTCAAAATAGTCGCAACGGCATGAGCACCCTCAAAAGATTTTGAAAACAGCCAGTTCTTTCTGCCCATAACGAGTGACTTGATGCCACGTTCGGCTAGATTGTTGGATAGCACGAGACGGCCGTCCTTCAGAACGTTCATCATTCGCTCTTTCTGATTCAGCGCATAGTTGATCGCTGTGCCAAGTTTGCCATGCGCAGTTAGGGATTCACACCAGTCAAAAAACGCCTCAAGCTTTGGCTTCACTAGTTCTAAGCGCTGATCATACCGTTCGCTAACAGATAAGTCCTTGAGGGACTTATCCAACGCAAATAACTCGTTACACAGCGTGACTCCCTTATGAGCGACACTCTTACTGGAATAGTTCTTTGGACGGGCGTCATAGAACTTCCGTCTGATATGCGCCAGACAGGCAATCATCGTCATCCCTGGAAGATTGTTGTACCCGGAGAATCCATCACTATGTAGATAGCCAGTGTACTCCTCTAAGAAATCTCTAGGGACAGAGCCACTGCGTGATGGACCAAGCTTGTAGATATGTATGGCACGTTCGCTGTATTTGCCGGTACTGAATAACCACATATAGGACTTTTGTCGGTCTTTGTCATTCAGTACTTTGAATGTCGTTTCGTCGGCGTGTAGAACCTTCTGGTTCAACAGTTCTTGTCGCATTACAGCCACCAGTGCTTCGAAATAATACTGGGACGTTTTAATGTGCCAATTCGCAATGGTATGCCGAGGAATCGGATAGCCAAGTAGATTCCAATAAGCCTCTTGTCGGTAGGCTGGGACTTTTTGCTCGAACTTCTGATACATCGTTTCTGCTATCAGCGACGCAGAGGCGGCTGTATTATTTAAAGGAAGTCTTGGGATTTCAGATTTTGCAAACGGCGTCCGTGTCCCGCTTTTTTCGCAGTTCGCGCAGGCATATGTTTTTTGGAAATGTCTGTGGTTTTCAACTCTTGCCGGGATAAATTTCACTTCCTGACGGATGAGTTGTGTACTGATTTCTTTCATTGCTTCCTTACATGTTGGACACGTGCAAGATTCGATTTCATGAATGTGATCAACAGTAGGAAGAGAAGACAACTGCTTGTCTTTTAAACCTTTACGTTTTTTGCGACGGCTAACGGTTGTGACTATAACTTCTTCTTCGTCGCTTTGGTCACCAGTCTGCTCTGGTTCGCTAAAAAGGCGCTCATTGAAGAGATTGCCTTGATTGGGATCATCTTTCAACGTTTCCTTCTTTGGGCCGTACAATTTCTGAGTTAAGAATTCGATTTGTTCTTTCTGTAAGGAAAGCTCATCATCTTTTTGAGCGATAATGGTCTTCAGTTGTTTGTTTTCTTCTAACAGCTGATCTAACTTTTCAATAATCACTTCAAACTGTTTTTCGCTCTTGATAGACATGTCTGCTTCTCCTCACATAAATAGTACTTAAATTTTACACTAGTCAGAAAAAGAAAACGAGAGAGCCATTGATTTTTTCATCAATTTCTCTCTCATTTCTTAGGCTATACTTCCTTTAACCGCAGGTTTTATGGAGACTTTTTGATTAACAGATAATCCTTCAAGCAGCCAACGCAGCTGTTGCGCACTTAACTTTTGAATCTCGTTCTGGTTACGCGGCCAATTCAATTTCCCATTCTCTAAACGCTTGTATAAGAGAAGGAAGCCGTCGCCTTCCCAGTAAAGAGCTTTGAACCGATCCTTCTTTCCACCACAGAAGAGAAAGAGGGCCTCATGATAAACATCCATATCATATTCTTCTGTGATCGTCGCAGCTAATCCATCAATTTGACGGCGCATATCCGTCTTTCCACACACGATAAAAATATTCTCTACTTGAGTAAAATCAACGAGTTTCATTGAATGACATCTCCGCGAGGAGAACTCTCAATGTCGAGGGTTTGATCCCCTCGTAAATAAGTAGCTCTGTCTGACTATTTTTTAAATGTGCCACCATTTTCTGTGAATGGAACTTCGAAATGTGTCGGCGATCAGTTTTATCGTCATGTAGGGTTATCGGTATGATAGACTGTTTATTCTTTTCCAAATTAAAAACCTCCTGTGTACTTAAGATATCTCAAGTTTAACAGGAGGCCGCTAGGACTCACAGGTACCTAGCTATTCATCGCTTACGTTTATCCTTTGTAGAAGGGATAAACGGTTTTTATTCGGCACTTTTAAAAGTTAATGTTCATTTGGATCATTTTCTGCATCCTTATGTGTAGGGTGAACCGTTCCTTCAAGGTGATCTGGACCAGCATAAATGGTATACAGTCTGAGCGGCTTATCACCGGTGTTTTCGATGTTGTGCCACATGTCCGCCGGAACAAATACGGCGTCATCATCCATCACTTTTTGTTGAACATGTAAGTTATCTTTAGAAGGCCCCATTTTACACACGCCTTCTCCTTCTTCAATACGGATAAATTGGTCAATGCCTTCGTGCACTTCCAAACCGATGTCATCGCCCGGTTGAATGGACATTACGGTGACTTGCAGTTTACTGCCTGTCCAAATGGTCGTCCGGTAATTATCATTTCCTGTGGTGGCGTCTTCAATATTAATGATATACGGCTTCTTCCCATGATCCTTGTAGTCTATTTCCATCTTCCATTCCTCCTAGTCTTTGTACTGAAACAATGATACCTACTTCTTATTTATAATAATTCTAATTAATGATACCACATCTAAAATTCTATGCAAAAAAATTAGCTTTTTGGAGAGCGATTCTAAACAAAGACCATATAACGCGCAATTACAATTGGTACCCCTTAATCCTCAGCACATAAAGGAAAAAATATGGAATCAAAAAATAACCGATATGTACTCTGGTTATGACTTGAATCAGGGAGAATTTCAGAGACGACACATCATACTTTTTTAGTTTGCACTTGTAAACTAACTAGCATACATTAAGTTTATGCTCACTATCAAGCGTTGTCAATCCTTTAGACTCTTATCAATTTCGAAAGAAAGTAGCAAGGTTATTGATTGTGACTGTAAAAGTGGGGTGTTCCTATAAGCACATTAAACTATCTTCTCTAATTTATCATGCTATTTAAATTCTGTTTTTTCATGAGAATTTTTGTCCAAAACTTGTTAAAATGATTTTAAAAAATACTTACATACACAATCCCCAAAAGACACTAATGTCATTTCAGTCAAAAAAGATACCGCAGAAAATTTCCACCTGAGATTCAATACGATATTACTCTCTTGACAGCCAGCTTAATTCCTTAGTTGAATAGATTATTAAAGTGCACAAAAAAACAATGCGGCGTTTGTTATATTTTCTGGTATAAGCGACGGTGCTATAAACTTTTTTGCAGATTAAAAATCATATGAATTTAACGGTTCTGTTGCAAAGTTTTAAATAAAGAATAAAATCCCTTACGGTATCTATGATTTAAGCTGGGATTCCCAATAATACCTTGATTTCAGTACAGACCGAAAACCCGAAGAGAGTGCCTTCTTTTCGGGTTTTCTTATATAATCCTCGAATGGCTTCCATGCCTTTAATCGTGGTAGAGGCAGTGCGTAAACTTCGATAGAATTTATTGCGTCTCTTTACTGGACGATGGTCTTGTTCAATCAAATTATTCAGGTATTTAATGGTACGATGTTCTGTCCCTTGATAAAAGCCGCCATATTCTTTTAGTTTCTTAAAGGCACTTGTAATAGAGGGGGCTTTATCTGTGACTACAACCTTCGGTTCATCAAACTGCTTCACTAACCGCTTAAGAAAAGCATAGGCTGCTTGTGTGTCCCGTTTTTTACGTAACCAAATATCCAAGGTTAAACCATCTGCATCGATGGCTCGATACAAATAATGCCATTTTCCTTTAATTTTGATGTACGTTTCATCCATTTTCCATGAATAAAAGGATTTTTTATTTTTCTTTTTCCAAATTTGATAGAGTAGTTTGCCATATTCTTGCACCCAACGATAAATCGACGTATGAGAAACGTTAATGCCACGATCATATAAGATTTCTTGAACTTCACGATAGCTAAGGTTATAACGAAGATAGTAGCCCACGGCTACAATAATCACATCCTGCTGAAATTGCTTTCCTTTAAAATGATTCATCGTCATTCCTCCTGCTATCTTTTTCTATTATTCTACCTTATTTGATAGTAGATTTAAAACTTTGCAACAGAACCTACTTTAGTTATTAAACTTATTATATATTATTCATACTTATTAATCGATAATATAATAGTTAGTCATAAAAGCTTTTAGTCCATGATTTAAAGACTATTTTTCCAAAAAAGTAGATTAAAAAGAAAAATTCTTCAAGAATTCTAGCTAAATAGAATTTTTGAAGAATTTTTTTAATTTATAATACTTTGTCTAAAAAGTCTCTAGTTCGTTCGTTTTCAGGGTGGTTAAAAATTTGTTCCGGTGTTCCTATCTCAACAATTTGTCCTTCATCCATAAAGATTATACGGTCAGCCATTTCTCTAGCAAATCCCATTTCATGAGTAACAACAATCATCGTCATTCCTTCTTGGGCTAGTTTCTTCATAGCTCCTAGTACTTCACCAACCATTTCCGGATCCAGTGCACTTGTCGGTTCATCAAATAACATAATATCAGGATCCATAGCTAAAGCTCTAGCAATGGCTACACGCTGCTTTTGACCTCCAGAAAGTGAGCTTGGGTAAGCATCAGCCTTGTCTTCCATCCCAACACTTTCCAAAAGTTTCATGGCTAACTTTTCGCCTTCACTTTTGGAAATATTCAATAACTGTCTGGGCGCTAAAGTAATATTATCCATAACAGATAAATGTGGGAAAAGGTTAAACTGTTGAAACACCATTCCGATATTTTCTCGAACTTTATTAATATTTTGAGCAGGGTCAGTTAAATCATGATCATCTACAATAACTTTCCCCCCACTAACCTCTTCTAATAAATTCATACAGCGTAAAAACGTACTTTTACCTGAACCGGAAGGACCAATAATTACAACAACTTCTCCTTCTTTTACTTCAAGATCCAAACCTTTCAATACTTCTAAGTTACCAAAACTCTTTTTAAGTTGTTCTGTTTTGAGTTTAATCATTTGTAATGAGTCTCCTTTCAATCAGATTCGAAAGTTTAGTTAATAGAGTTATAATAATCAAGTAAATTAATCCTACAATAATCCACATTGAACCAGACTGATAAGAACGAGCAATAATAATTCGACCTGTTTGGGTTAGCTCTACAATTCCAATCACTGCCAGTATAGATGTATCTTTCAATGTAATCACAAACTGATTAATCAATGAAGGAATCATAATTTTAATTGCTTGAGGGACTACAACTTTGCGCATCGAAAGCCCATACGGCAAGCCTAAACTACGAGCAGCCTCTAACTGACCCTTATCGACAGCTGCAATTCCGCCTCGTACTTGTTCAGCAATATATGCAGTTGTATTCAAACTTAAGGTTATAATACCTGCCGTGAAAGCTGTAATTTGTACTCCTAATAATTGAGGAACCGTAAAGTACATGAAAAATGCTAATACAATCAATGGTATCCCACGTAAAATCGTCACATAGATATTCGCTATAAAATTCAGTACTACACTTGGAGCGGCACTGAACAAGCCAATAATCGTTCCCGCAACAAGTGCGATTGCAAAAGATACCAAAGTAAGTACCAAAGTACGACCCAGTCCTTGTAGTAAGTTCTCATAATTATTTTCTATCAACCCGAAAAATCCACTGCTTGTTGTTCCTTGTACATTCTCGCCCAAATAGGTTTCAATTATATCATCATATGTTCCATTTTCTCGTATATTAACTAAACCGGCATTAAATTTTTCAATTAATTCAGGGTTCAATCCTTTATTAACTGCAAATCCATATGAATCTCCTTCTTCCGGCTCAGTCGGTAAGCGTAATGGCAAATCTTGTTGAATGGCATAAGCCATAACGGGATAATCTTCAATAACGGCATCCGAGTGATTTGCCAAAACGTCTTCATACATTCCTGAAGAGTCTTCAAACTGATTAATCTCAAAAGTATATGTTTCTTGAAGCTCACTTGCCAATTCTGCTCCAATTGTTCCAACTTTTACAGCTACTGTTTTCCCTTCAAGATCTTCATAAGAATTAATTTCTTCATTATCTTCACGTACCGCCATGACTGGTCCGGCATCAAAATATGGCTCAGAAAAATCAAACGCTTCTTCACGTTCCGGCGTGATACTCATCGCAGCAATCATTCCGTCTACTTGATTAGACTCTAGAGCTTGTAGTCCTGCACTGAAATTCATTGGTCTTAGTTCAAATTCAAATCCTTGATCTTCAGAAATGGCAGTAAGTATATCAACATCTATCCCCACATACTCTCCATCTTCATTCTCATATTCAAATGGTGCAAAGGTAGCGTCAGTTGCAATAATATACGTCTCTTCTTCTGCATTGACATCTGCGGGAAATAAAAACACATTTAAAACTAGAGTAGCTATGAACAGCAACCCCAATGCTAATTTATTTTTCCTGTAAACCTTCATTATATCCATCCTTTTCTATTTCCAATTTATGACACGGTATCTTTTAAATTATACAGTAATTATAAGGATGAAAACACCATTATCTATTACTCGTTATATTTTCATATGATTATTAATTAAAAATGGATAAATACTTAATTTTATTAAGTATTTAATTTTAAATTATAGAGATTTTTTCTCACTAATAACTACTAGGTTTATCACGACATATTTAAATTTAGTCTAGTATATATTTTACAAACAGCTGCTAATCTTCATGACAAAAATCTATTTTTTCACAATAAACCGTTTGAAATCCAGGAGTACATATTCCATTTCACTTATAGTTTAATGACATATATTAATTTTCTTCACCTATAATTACTCTCGGCTTTTTTAAAACATAAAATAAAAGAAGACTATTGCAAAATGCAATTAGTCTCCCATGTTTTTAATTGAACTATAAAATAATAATTCCTATTTCTTTTTTTTCTTGCCTATTGATTTAAAAGCACGCTTAAGTACATCAAAAAAACTTAGAGAATGTACCATATGCTTTGGATCAACGTATACTTGTATAGCGCGAAGAACTGTCTTAGGATGCTTTGATGAAAACGTAAACGTTCCAGACCTCTTTGTTTCAATTGCGTAGCGAGGAATCCATCTTCCTTTAAACATAACTGAAGCAATAACATTCTCCACTTCTTCCCATGGAATTTGAATAAATTTACGCGTATCACGACCATTAAAAAATTCAAATCCGTTGTCTCCGATCATAATTTTTCCATAATCAGTTAATCCTGTAAAAGCGGTAGCATCTATTACCAAGTCAACTTTTGTATTAATTGATTCAACCATTCTATCCGCTCCAATTCATTAATTTTATTCTATTATACGTTGATTCAAGTACTTATATCAACGCGAATTTTATAATTAAACTAGAAAAAGATATTTGAAAAACCACACGTGTTCCCTTAAAGTAGTTTGTACCACCAAATCTACAAGGAAGAAGGAACACGTATGGCTCACAAACAGTTTACCATGGATGATATCATCCTCATAGAAAAATATTATTTGGCAGATGTAACGACTTCTAGAATTATTGAGATCATGGGCAAAAAACAGCCGGTTTATGATGTGATCAATTTCTTTAAGACTGGGAAAAATTCAAAAGAATTCTGGGAACAGAGAAAGACAAAACAATCGCGTTGTGGTCGTAAACGTTTAAAACTTTCTGTTGAAGAAGAAGGTCATGTCGAACATCTGCTTCGTCAAAAGTGGTCACTTGATATGATCGCCAATCACCATAAAGCAGATAGTACCTTTCTTGCTTTTTCTATGGGGGCTACTACTCTTTATCGCCGGGCAAGAGAAGGGATGTTTGATAAACACCTTCTTCCAATGAAAGGAAAACGCAAACCTAATGGGCACAAGGAGAAACGCGGAAAACAAGCCTTCACTCGGAATATTGCTCAACGAAAAATTGACCACCCTAATGTAGAGAAAGAATTCGGTCATCTTGAAGGCGACACGATCGTTGGATTGAAGCACAAAAGTGCAGTCGTTACTTTTGCAGAGCCCTTGTCTAAGATGATTTTCACATTCAAACCGGCGAGTCGCAAAGCCAAAGATGTAGGAAGGGTCATCACTGACTGGCTCAATCATTTACCGGCACATTTCTTTAAATCACTCACCTTTGATTGTGGAAAAGAGTTTTCAAACTGGAAAGATATTTCTAACGCGAACGATATTGATATCTATTTTTGTGACCCTGGAACTCCTTCACAACGGCCATTGAATGAAAATTCAAATGGTATTCTTCGAAGGAACGGACTGCCCAAAGAAATGGATTTTAACAAGGTAAGTGAAACATTTATTCAATCCATGTCTGATGAGAGGAATCGAATTCCAAGACGGTCTCTCGGGTTCAAGACACCCATGCAAGTATTCGTAGAAGAAATTCACAATAATTTGGGACAAGCTATTTCTCTTGCCTCCCTCCAGAAATGGGCGGAAAGAACATTTTGTCCGTCAGCTGTGTAATCTAACACAGCGAGTCAGCGACTACAAGAGAAGAGCACTCTTTCCGTCACTGACACGCCGTGTTTTAACGTTTACGCCGACCGACAGAAATGACTTTCCTTATACTTGCATTTATTCATAAAGGGAACATGAAGGAGTATAAATATTTTCTAGTTTAATTTGACAAATGACACAATAAAAAAAGTGACTGAGAAAAAGACTCAGCCACTTTTTGTATACGAATTAGTGTTGATTCATAGCCTTAAAATCTTTTATAAAAGACCGATCAAGTGTCCACCGATTCCGACTACAAATAAGCCAAGAATAATAATGATCGGGCTGACTTTTTTCTTAAGCAAGTACATACATAGCAATGTTAGAAGTAATGGAGCTAGTCCTGGTATCAATTGATCCAAGTTATCTTGTAAAGTTGTAACTTTTACAGGTGAAAGGGATAAACCAGAGTTTACTTGTTCAATGGCTTGTCGAATTCCTTCAGCTCCTGATGGTAGACTATCCCAATCTATATATGCTCCTTCGTCTAACTGAACCCTGGAAACAACCGGTTGGAAATTAATGGATACCCACCGCTGTACCAAGGAAGCCAATACGAACATACCTAGTATTGATGCCCCTTTTGTAATGTCTTGCAATAAACCACCTGAAAGGTCATCAGTAATTTTAGAGCCTGCTTTGTAACCAAATTCTTGTGTATACCACATGAATCCCCAACGAATAAGGTTCCAAGCTACAAAGAAAATGATTGGTCCTAAAATACTTCCACCCATTGCTAATGATGCTCCTAGAGCACCTAACATAGGACGTACAGTAAACCAGAAAACAGGGTCACCGACACCTGCCAAAGGTCCCATCATACCAACTTTAACCCCTTGAATTGCAACATCATCTACAGGAGCCCCGTTTGCGCGTTCTTCTTCAAGAGCTAAAGTAACTCCAAGTATTGGTGATGCAATGTATGGGTGAGTGTTGAAGAATTCTAAATGACGTTTTAATGCTAACGAACGATCCTCTTGAGTTGTGTATAATTTTTTGATCGCTGGAATCATTGAATATGCCCAACCGCCATTTTGCATACGCTCATAGTTCCAAGAACCTTGGATAAACGTAGAACGCCATGCTACGGATAAGCGATCTCTTTTAGATAACTGAATTTTTTCTGCTTCCATGTTTTCTCCTCCTTCGGGATTAATAATCGTTTAATATATCTCCTAGTGGGTCACCGGAGTTGCTTCCGCCACCATTTGAAGAACCGCCCATTTTAGAAAGGTTCAAGTAAATTAATGCGATTGCTACACCTAATGCACCAAGAGCAATTAGCGTTAATTCAGTCATTGCGGCTACTACGAAACCAATAATGAAGAATGGCCATACTTCTTTTGTTGCCATCATGTTAATAACCAATGCATAACCAACCGCAACGACCATTCCACCACCGATAGCCATACCATCTGTTAACCAAGCTGGCATAGATTCTAGGAAAGATTGAACTGTTGCTGCTGGGATGAATAAAAGTGCTCCTGCTGGAATCGCAATACGAACACCTTGCATAATTACAGCTACTATATGAAGAAGCTCAATTCTTCTAAAATTACCATCTTCAGCTGCGCTATCCATTAAATGTACAATAGGCACAGCTAATGTACGAACAACCATTGTTAAGAAAAGTCCTGCTACTGCAAGTGGAACTGCAATTGCGATCGCTGCCGGAACTCCGTCAACGCCTTGTCCACCTAATACTAAAATAATTGCTGATGCAACTGATGCTAAAGCAGCATCTGGTGCTACGGCTGCTCCAATGTTTGCCCAACCTAATGCGATCATTTGAAGTGTTCCGCCAAGAATAATACCTGCTGTTAAATTACCTGTTACTAACCCGATTAATGTACATGCTACTAGTGGTTGGTGAAATTGGAATTCATCTAAAATTCCTTCCACACCTGCTAGGAAAGCAACAAGAATTACTAAAATAATTGATATAATAGACATAATAGGCCTCCTAATTAAATTAAATTTATTTTATTAGTTTATTATTTACGTGCCAATTCATTTTTTGCTTTTTTCATAATTTCGTTCATATTGCCACGACCATCATTTGGTACTTTACGTACATCAAATTTGATACCTTTTTCTTTAAGTTTTTCAAAAGCTTCTACATCATTTTGGCCCATAGAAAGCACATTACTTACAACTACTTTACCAACTGAATGAGCAAGTGAGCCAACATTAACTTCTTCAATATCTACGCCGCCTTCAACTACTCTAAGAACATCTTCGGGGTTTTCAAATAATAATAATGCCTTAGTATTCCCGAAACGAGGATCTTTAGATATTTCAATCATTTTATCGATTGGAATAACATTTGCTTTAACTCCTGGTGGTGTAGCTTGTTCGATTAATCTCTTACGAAGATCGTCTTTTGAAACTGTATCGGAAACAACAATAATACGGTTTGGCTGTGTTGTTTTTGTCCATGCCGTTGCTACTTGTCCATGTAACAAACGAGAATCTACACGTGCTAAAACAATTTTAATTTTTCCGTCTCCAACAACTGTATTAGGAGGTAGTTCTCCTTTAGGTTGTCCATCGTCTGCAATTTTAACTCCATTAGCAGATGCAGGTTGTAATTCTTCTGGTCTGACCTTTACACCATCTTTTGCTGTTTCAATAATATGTGCAGCAATTTCTTGAGCAGATGTCATTGACAAGCGAGATGCATAAGCTTCTATTAAC
This sequence comes from Marinilactibacillus sp. 15R, assembly GCF_001895285.1. Classification (NCBI taxonomy): domain Bacteria; kingdom Bacillati; phylum Bacillota; class Bacilli; order Lactobacillales; family Carnobacteriaceae; genus Marinilactibacillus; species Marinilactibacillus sp. 15R. The sequence continues at coordinate 807,141 of NZ_CP017761.1, read as the reverse complement.
ATTGGTAAATTCAAACCAGCAACGATTGCCCATTTATCTTTATTCTCTTCAAATAAAGTATTAGCCTGATTAAACGGAGTACCTCCCCATAGATCCACCAAGAATAATACTTCATCTTGATCATCGAATGATGCAATTGCTCTCTTCATTTTTGCTTTGACATCTTCAGGACCTTCACTTGGCATCAAGGTAATAGCTTTAACATTCTCTTGTTCTCCAAAGATCATTGCGCCGGATTGCAAGATGCCTTCAGCGAATTCGCCATGGCTTGCTAGTATAATTCCTACCATTTCTTAACCTCCTAAATAATTTCTTTCTATTGCTTAACTAGACATGTCCACCAAAATCGTTCTCATCATTTGATAGTTTGTCTATATCTCAATTCTTTTTATTCTTTCTTACAATGTCTCCCCCTTTCAATCTTCTTCGATCTCTAATCTTATTGGAAGCTTAGAGCGACAAAACTACAGTATTTGTCCGTCACTTACTATATTGCAAATTCCGTGCCAACTTTAGTGTATCGTTATTAAACGTTGTTTTATCAACGTTTAATAACAAAAAAATATAAAAACAGATACACTAATTAGTGTATCTGTTTTCGCTTCAAGATTTTATCCTTCTCAGTTTTAGTGTATTGATCAATATTTCAAACTTAAAAGCTGCTGTTAAAATGGAAAGCGAATCACACTTTGTTTTTATAAATCCATGAACTAATAATCTGATTCATATATCTAAACGGATAGCTTATCTTGAATTTTCTTAAGGCGATCGGGAAAATCTGTAATAATAGCATTGATTCCAACTTTAACTGCTTTTTCTAAATCTAATTTTTCATTGATTGTCCAAGCATTGATTTTCAAATCGTAATTGTCTGCATATTCTATTAATTCTTCATTTAAAGATAATGCATTAGGATGGATATAATTCATCCCTATTTCTTTAGCTTTTTGGATAATTTGTTTAGTGCACTTTGATATCAACAGTCCAGTCTGAATTGTTGCATTTAATTTTTTAACTCGAATCATATTTTCTTTGTGAAAAGAAGATATGATTACCTGATTTTCTAATCCATACTCTTCAATCATTTTTAATACTTTCTTTTCTAATCCAATATCATTACCGTTAACTGTTTTAAGTTCAACATTAGTAAGAAGGTTTTTATCCTGCACCCATTCAAAGTATTCTTTTAAAGTCGGGATTTTTTGTTCTGCTAACTCTTCCTGACCTTTACTATTAATCGATAAAGACTTAAGCTCCTCTAGAGTATAGTTTGTTAATTGTCCTTTACTACTTGTTAATCGCTCTAAAGTATCATCATGAAAAATAACGACCGTTCCATCTTTCGTTAATTGAACATCTAATTCAATACCGTCAGCCCCCACTTCGAAAGCTTTTTGAAATGCAATCATCGTATTTTCTGGATACTTTCCACTAAATCCTCGGTGGGCCAAATTTAATGTCATAATACTACTTCCTTCCCTTATAACGATCTATTCAGTCATTATTCTTACATAGTTTTTTCGCTGTTATCCTACAAAAAGAGTGTAGCATAAGAATATAAATTTAATGCATTTTTTACTACTATTTTATTAAGTTTGTATAGTGTTTTATTATAAAAACCTCTGAAAGTTAGACTATTTCCCAACTTTCAGAGGCAGTATTTAGATAGTATTTTATCTTGTTACTTTATATTTTTTTGAGTTGTATACATTTTAACGCTGTTAACGCAACTCCTGCAGTTATGGCTGCTGCTGTCACAGCAGGATTTTTTTTCGCTTTTACCATAAGGCTTTTTGGTCTGTGCCAGCCTAAGTTATTACCACGCTCATACAAATCTTCTTTATGTTCATAGAGATTTCCAGCCTCAGGAGCTGGCGATTTCGTATTCTCATCATAATTAGTAGGATACGTATTGATTTCCATAATTTTATCAGTCAGTCTCGGATGTATCATTCCCACGATTGAGAAGAATTTAGATTGTGTCCCCACATACATATCGCGTTTAGGGTGTTCAGCAACATGAAGAATTGCTTCTGCCACACTTTCGGGTGGATAAACAATCCCTTTATGTGTTGGCTTTTTATTGATATAACTTGTTGCATGATCTGTATAAGGAGTATCTACTCTAGCTGGATGAATTTGGGAAAGAACTACTGGTGCGTGTTCTTTTTCCAGTTCCATACGTACAGCATCTGTAAATCCTCTAATGGCATGTTTGCTGGCTGAATAGATTGATTGAACCGGAAATGCACGATTTCCTACAACACTACCCATATTAATAATAGATCCAGGTTCATTCTTTTCTTTATAATGAGCGATGGCTCTTCGAGTTCCGTATACAACTCCCCAGAAATTGATATCAAATAATTGGCGCATATCTTTAATTGGAATTTCTGCTGAATATCCATAAATAGACACTGCAGCATTATTCAGCCAAGTATCAAATCCGCCAAATTCTGCAATTGCTTTTTCAGCAATTTTGTCTATGTCTTCTTCTTTAGACACATCGGCTACAACATAGGCAGACTCTGTTCCTCTAACTTTCAATTCTTTTTCTAATATACTTAAAGCCTCTTCGTTTCTCGAAGCTAACACTAACTTTACACCTTGTTCTGCGGCCATCCTTGCAGTTACCAGACCAATTCCGCTTGTGGCCCCTGTGATAACCATTACTTGGTCCTTTAATTTTTTTAATTTTAATTTCATACTATTTAAAGGCATTCCTGTATCTACTGTTCTTTGTTCCATATTATCTTCCTCCTTTAATGGATGTACGTTATTATTTCTTAAAGTTCATTTTATTGAAAAACGAAGACATTATTCAACTTATAGGGCTTAATTTGTAGTAAATCAACATTTAATCTACTGTGGTCCATCTCCACCCCGTCACCTCCGGCATATCTTTGCCATGTTCACGGATATAATCATGGTGCTTGCCCAATAGCTTATCCATTTCCACTTCAAAATCCTGTGCTTCAAATCCATATACCATTCTAGCTGCATCTTTTGCTAAACTAAATCTGTCCAACTCGTTTAAAACGCGCATATCAAATGGAGTTGTTACTGCACCATTTTCCCTATAACCATGAATGGAGATAGGGTGAATCGGTCTGTCAAAGAAAATATCTCTAATTAATCCTTCGTAACTATGATAAGCAAATAAAACAGGTTTATCTGGAGTGAAATATGCATCAAATTCACTGTCTGTTAAACCATGAGAATCGATTTTCTGATGACGTAACTTGAACAAATCAACTACGTTAATAAAACGAATACGCATTTCCGGAAAATATTCTTTAAGAATTGTAACAGCAGCTAAAGATTCTAGATTCGGCTCCGTGCCAGCAGCAACCATTATAATATCAGGTTCTTCATCTTGATCTGTACTGGCCCAATCAATTTTTTTCAAGCCGTTTTCTACTAATTCTTCTGCTTCATCAGCTGAATAGAATTGCGGACGCGGATGTTTACTAGAGACAATCAGATTGATTTTTTGTGTAGAACTTAACACTTTTGACATTACAGCCATCAAAGTATTTGCGTCAGATGGATAATAGGCGCGAATATATTCTGGCTTTTTCTCAGCCAGATGGGTAACTATTCCCGGATCCTGATGGGTATAACCATTGTGGTCCTGCTGGTACACAGAAGAAGATGCGATGATATTCAGTGAGGGATAGTCTCTTCGCCACTCTAACTCATCCGCTTTTCTGATCCATTTAAAATGCTGTGTCAGCATAGAATCCACTATTCTCAAGAAGCCTTCATAACTTACGAAGAATCCATGACGTCCAGTTAAAACATATCCTTCCAGCCAGCCTTCTGCCTGGTTTTCTGACAACTGAGAATCAATCACTCTTCCTGACGTACCCATTGATGCATCATTTGGCTCATGTGTAGGTTCCATCCATTGACGATCAGTCACTTCCAGCACTGCATTCAACCGGTTTGAATTAAGTTCATCTACACTGAAAATTCGGAAGTGATCTGAACTGTTGGCGACAATATCTCGACTATACTTCCCAAACTCTGTCATATCCTGTTTTTTTTCTGCTCCAGGTGTTTCTATTGAAACAGCGTATTCTTTCCAGTTTAGTACATCTAGTGGTTTAGGATTAATTCCGCCATTCGTAATTGGATTAGCAGACATTCTACTTTTACCTTTTGGTGCAATAGATTGAATACTTTCTTTTAATTTCCCATTTTCATCGAATAATTCTTCCGGTCTATAAGACTTCATCCAGTTAACTAAAGCATCACTATGTTCCAAGTTACTTTGTTCAACTGGAATAGGAATTTGGTGAGATCTGAAGGAGTCTTCAATCGGTTTGTTATCCCAGAATTTCGGCCCTGTCCAACCTTTAGGTGTTCGCAGTATAAATACAGGCCAAGTTGGCATTGCAAGTTTGGTTTCCTGATTATCTCTGGCAGACTTTTGAATCATCTGGATCTTTTCAATTGCTTCATCCAGTTTTTCTGCCATTTCCGGATGCAGTTTTCCAGCATCGTCTCCTTCAACAAATATAGGATCCCAGCCTAATCCTTTAAAATACTGAGTCAGTTCTTTATCTGTTTTTCTTGAAAGAATTGTTGGATTCGCGATTTTGTATCCATTTAAACAAAGTATTGGAAGCACTGCACCGTCTTTTCTAGGATTGATAAACACGTTAGAGAACCAAGAAGTTGCCAAAGCTCCCGTTTCCGCTTCACCATCTCCTATCGTTACAGCAGCAATCACTTCTGGATTATCCAGTATTGCGCCTGTAGCATGTGACAAGGCATATCCTAATTCTCCACCTTCATGTATAGATCCCGGTGTTTCTGGTGCTGCATGTGACCCAATTCCACCCGGGAAGGAAAATTGTTTGAACAGCTTCTGCATTCCGTATTCATCTTGAGATATTTCAGGATAGATTTCTGAATAAGTCCCGTCTAAGTAGGCATTTGATACCATAACTTGTCCGCCATGACCGGGACCTTCAATGAAAAACATATTCAAATTATATTTATTGATGACACGATTCAAATGAGCATACACAAAATTCTGTCCCGGGATGGTACCCCAGTGACCAATTGGATTCACTTTAACATCTGATGACTTTAGTTCAGTCTTAAGTAAAGGATTATCTTTTAAGAATAATTGACCAACTGATAAATAATTAGCTGCTCGCCACCAAGCATCTACTTTGTTTAAATAGTCTCTTGATGAAAAATCTTGTAATTTTTCCATGACCATTCTCCTCGTATTATAAGTTTATAGTTTCACTATACTGCTACAAGAAAGCAAGTAACAAATAAAGTGATTTACTAATCTACTTTGAGAGCCAATGTTTATTAAATTATTGTCTGTTAATTCTTCTTAACTAATAAACGACCTTTTAATTAAAACCTTTATGGAATTTTTACTTGCAATGTTTTCTGCCTATTTCATGTGGTATGATAATAGAGGTGAATTTTTAAAGAATGGAAGGAGATAAGATGTCAGTGATTGTATTAGCTGGTATGATTGGAGCGGGTAAGAGCACATATACTACGTTCATTTCAGAAGAATTTAAAAGTAAAGCTTTTTATGAACAGGTGGTAGAAAACCCGATTCTTGAAAATTTTTATGCAGATCCCCAAAGATGGGCCTTTTCATTACAGATTTTCTTTTTGAATACTCGGTTCAGAAGTATTAAACAAGCATTAGTTCATAGACATAATGTACTCGATCGATCAATTTATGAGGATGCTCTTTTTACTAAAATCAATTATGAAGAAGGAAATATGAGCGAAGCGGAAATGATATTATACACAGACCTACTGGATAATATGATGGAAGAATTGCAGGATATTCCTAAAAAAGCCCCTGATTTGCTGATTTACCTAAGAGGTTCTCTTGATACTCATTTAGAAAGAATAAAGAAAAGAGGTCGTCCTTTCGAACAGGTCGAAGGAAATTCCGGATTATTAGATTATTATACGAAGTTGCATAGTCGCTACGATGACTGGTTCAATGCATACGATAAAAGTCCGACATTGGTGATTGATATTGATTCAGTTGACTTGGAACGAGAAGAAGATAGAATAAAGGTAATGAAAGAAATCAAAAATGCTTTAAAGACGCATTCAATTTAACCTTAGTTATATAGGGGGAAGGTATATGGTTAAAACAATCTTCTATTCTGAAGTTTTATATGATAATTGGTCTTTTTATATTGCCGCTACTGAAAATGGATTGGTGTATGTAGGATCTTCTCCACAAACTTTTGATGAGCTTAAAAGTTGGGTGAACAATTTGACTTTTAATACAGATCTGATTAGAGATGACAATAAACTCGCTCGATATATTAGTCAATTCGAAGAATACTTAGCAAACCGGCGAAAAAATTTTACCTTTCCAGTTGAATTGTTCGGAACACCATTCCAAATTGAAGTATGGAAAAAACTATTGACCATCCCTTATGGTGAAACAACGACTTATAGCGAAATTGCTATTGCACTAAATAGAAAGCCAGGACACTCACGAGCAGTCGGTACAGCAATCGGTAAAAATCCATTACAAATCGTTTATCCTTGCCACCGGGTCGGACCAAAAGTCGGAGCTCCTAAAGGGTTTCGCGGGGGCTTACCAATGAAGAAAGCATTACTCTCCCTAGAAGGTATAAAATAAAAAAGAATCCGGCCATCAAAATTCTTTGAAATTTTGATGGCCGGATTCTTTTTTTATTGATACAAGGCGATAAATCCTAATAGGTTATTTAGCATATGATAAACAATACCAGCCTCTACACTTCTAGTTTGTTTCGCAGCATAAGCGAACTGGAAACCCATTCCGATATATGAGAATGCACTAGGAATATCAGTAGGAACATGGATCAATCCAAATAAAACAGAACTGACAATTACAGCTAACCAAGATGCTTCTAAGGAATTATGACGGAACAGAATCAACCCTCGAAATAGCCATTCTTCAGCAATTGGTGCAGCAATAACAACCATCAAAAACATCAGCAATATTGGTGTTGATCCAACAAGCTCTTCTATTCCCTGTTGATTAATAGCCTCTGCTTCACCAAATATGGATGTAAGTATATAATTTCCCAATATATATATAACATATGAGACAGGAATATACCATGAAAGAAATCGCCAATCCTTTTTACTTAAACCGGGTATAACTTTCCATTCATCTTTAGTTAACTGTTTTCGGTTAACCAAAGGGATTTTCCTCCAGATAATCACTATAGTCAAAAATACTAGCCCCATTACTGTTCCAAGTGATGAACCTAAATTAATGACTGGTTCTAAAGCACTCATAAGTTCAGTTTCTGAAGCAAAGTTCTGAATTACATCTCTATTTACTATGATGACATAAAAAGTAAGCAGAAAAGTTACTACTATTTGCATAACTATGGGCGACAATACCCACATCAGAGCTTGCTCTCTCTTCAAAATTTTTCTTAACGGATATCCTTCAAAAACTTTCATATTTAATCTCCAATCTAGTATGTACGTATGTACGTATGTAATCTTTCTCAAGAATACCAAAATGATGATTTAAAAGATAGCATAAATTGTAATAAAAAAGCACCGAAAAAATTTCGATGCTTTTATTACATGAGTAAATATTAAACAGAATAATTTGGCGCTTCTTTTGTGATATGCACGTCATGCGGGTGAGACTCTCTTAATCCTGCACCTGACATTTGAATAAATTGAGCATTTTCTCTTAGCTCTTTCAAATTGGCAGCTCCAACGTATCCCATTCCCGAACGTAGTCCTCCGGTTAATTGGAAAAGGATATCTTGAACACTCCCTTTATAAGCCACCCGACCTTCAATTCCTTCTGGGACTAATTTATTTGATTCTGTCTTATTATCTTGGAAGTAACGATCACTAGAGCCTTTTTTCATCGCGCCAAGACTGCCCATGCCTCGGTAAGTTTTGAAACGACGACCTTGATAAATTTCAAATTCTCCTGGTGATTCATCCGTCCCTGCAAGCATACTTCCAAGCATTACAGCATGACCTCCAGCAGCAAGAGCTTTAGCAATATCTCCTGAATATTTGATTCCACCATCAGCAATTATAGGTTTGCCATATTCGCGTGCAACTGAAGCTGCATCGTAAATAGCAGTAATCTGTGGAACTCCAACTCCAGCAACTACTCTAGTTGTACAAATCGAGCCCGGACCAATTCCAACTTTCACTACATCTGCACCGGCCTCAAACAGTGCTCTGGTACCTTCTGAAGTAGCCACATTTCCTGCAACGAGTGTAACAGTTGGAAAAGCTTCACGAATTTTTTTCATTTCTCTTAAAACACCTGCACTATGACCGTGAGCTGTATCCACAACGATTAGATCAACACCAGCATCGATCAAGGCCTGGGCACGTTCAAACGTATCTTTAGTAATACCTACAGCTGCACCAGCTAGTAAACGTCCATGCTTGTCTTTAGCCGCTTTCGGGAACTGAGTGATTTTTTCTATATCTTTAATAGTAATTAAACCGCTCAACCATCCATTAGCATCAACCAAAGGTAATTTCTCTATTTTATGTTCTTTAAGTAGAAGTTCCGCTTCTTCTAAAGACGTTCCTACAGGAGCCGTAACAAGATTTTCTTTTGTCATTACATCCTGTATCTGTCCAGACATATCCGTAATGAATCTCATATCCCGATTTGTTAAGATCCCAACGAATTTTCTATTTTCCATCGTTTCTACAATCGGCACTCCACTAATACGATACTTAGACATTAACGCTTCCGCTTCGGATACCAAATTTTCTGGAGTTAAAAAAAATGGATCAATAATTACACCGGATTCAGATCGTTTAACTTTACGCACTTCATCAGCTTGCTGTTCGATCGTCATGTTTTTATGAATTACACCAAGGCCTCCCTGGCGCGCCATTCCAATAGCCATTCCAGAAGCGGTTACAGTATCCATACTCGCACTTAGTATTGGTAGATTTAATTTCACAGATTCTGAAAGTTCTACTTGCAAGTCAACTTCATTTGGCAAAACATGGCTTTCTGCCGGTAACAGTAATACATCATCAAACGTATATCCTTTTTTATTGAATTTTGTTTCCCAATTGCCCATTTTTTCTCCTCCATTTTGTGATTACAGCTGATGCTGCCGTAATTTTTAATTATAAAATTACCACCCATATCTAACAACGTCAATACTAGGATTCGTCTTGTAAGAACTTTCTCATAAAGCAGAACTAAAAAACTATTGATAACGCTTAATTAACGAATGATACGTCTGAAAAAAATACAATTGTAAAGATTTTACCTCGCATTACTTAGGCTGACTGCACTATGATTTTATAAAAAACCTCTAAAGACTAATCGTCTCTAGAGGTTTTAAGAAATAATTTAAAATAAGGTTCCTTGAATACTCAATCTGCGTTTCAAGTAAATTTTTGCTCCAATTGCTACGACACCGATGATAACAGATATAGTTGGTGATAACATAGGATTTATACTGCTTGGAAAAGCACCTAAAGTCATTAACAAAACAAATCCTATCATAACTCCAGAGGTAGCTAGAATATATTTCAAAAATCCACCTTTTTGCCCTGGAACAGGTGCATATTTTGCAATGACCATTAAAGCCAGACCACCAATGGCAAATGCAAGAAAAGCCATAAACAATCTCATTGTAGCAGCTTGATCTGTAAATAAGCTGATTAATCCAGTAATTCCTGTATAAGCTCCCCCGGCTGTCAAGGCACCATCCAGATAGATTTTCCAAGTTTCTGAACGTACAGTTTCTCCTTGTTCACCAGCAGTTTGATTCTCTGTCAGATAGTTTGCTTGATCTGTGACAGTTCCATAGATGCGACGAGCTGTTAGATGCTGACTTTGTTGTTTGATGATATTTTTCAACATATCATTATAAATGATTGTCTTCCGTTCTTCTGGTACGCCGTGATCATCTAAGCTGCGATTCAGCTTAACCATATACTCTCGATTTTTATTCGTCAACTGTTCATATAATTTCGTATTTTCTTCTTTTTTCGCTAAAAGTTCCGCTGCTTTGTCAGGTTGCTCAGGAGCTTCTTTATTATTTTTATTGAACAAACGATTTTTCTCCTTTCTGATATAAATTTTTATACATTGAATCTGAACAAAATGACATCGCCATCTTGCACCACATATTCTTTTCCTTCTGAACGTAATTTCCCAGCTTCTCTTGCTGCTTTTTCACTGCCTAATGCATCATAATCTGCATAAGCAATCGTTTCTGCTCGAATAAAACCATGTTCAAAGTCACTATGAATAACACCGGCAGTTTGAGGAGCTTTCATCCCTTTGCGGAATGTCCAGGCACGAACTTCTTTTTCGCCCGCAGTGAAGAATGTCGCTAAACCTAATAGATCGTATGAAGAACGAATCAATTTATCTAATCCGGGTTCTTCCACACCTAGATCTTCTAAAAACATAGCTTTTTCTTCATCATCTAGTTCTGCAATTTCTTCTTCGATCGCTGCAGAAATTGTTACAACCTCCGCACCTTCTTCGTTTGCTATACTTCTAACGACTTCTAAGTGTTTATTACCTTCTGCGTTTGCAATATCTTCTTCTGCGACATTAGCTACATACAGTACAGGCTTGCTTGTTAATAAGAATAATGACTTGACGATTGGTAGTTCTTCCGGTGTGAAATCAAGCATTCTAACTGGTTTGCCTTCTTCCAGAACAGGTTTGATTTTGTCAAGAACTGTAAGCATTTCAAGAGCATCTTTATCTTTTGACTTAGCTTGCTTTTTCACACGGTCATAACGTTTTTCTACAGAATCCAAGTCTGCAAGTGCTAACTCTAAATTGATTGTTTCAATATCATCGGCTGGACTAACCGCTCCTGAAACATGTGTAATATTTTCATCATCAAAACATCGAACAACATGACAAATCGCATCCACTTCGCGAATATTTGCCAAGAATTTGTTCCCTAAGCCTTCTCCTTTGCTCGCACCCTTTACAATTCCTGCGATATCTGTGAATTCAAAAGTAGTAGGAACAACTTTCTGTGGTTTAACGAGTTCTGCTAATCTTTCAAGTCTTTTATCTGGTACTTCTACGATTCCTACGTTTGGATCAATGGTTGCAAACGGATAATTCGCTGCTTCTGCACCAGCTTTTGTTATGGCATTAAATAACGTTGATTTCCCTACATTTGGTAAACCGACGATTCCTGCTGTTAAAGGCATTTCAGTATTCACCTTTCCTTGCTTTCATGATTTTAAAATAATTTGAATGAAATAGTGCTGACGTCTTTTAAATATCTGACTAACCTATTTCGTCTGCTTTTTTGAGTACTTTTTTCATTTTCCTCTCGAACTCTCTTCGAGGCATGAGGACTAACTGGCCACATCCGACGCATTTAATCCGAATATCAGCACCCAGTCGAATGATTTCCCAACGGTTCACTCCACAGGGATGTTTTTTCTTCATCTCAACTACATCATGCAGTTCATATGACTTCTCCACAATCCTCACTCCCTACTTTTACTCAAATTCGATATCCAAATCTTCTAAAATACGATTCAAATCATCTTGAGAAACGTATTCGATTTCGATTTTTCCTTTTTTACCTTTTTCTCGAATCACAACACTTGTTCCAAATTTATCTGTTAACAGCTCTTCAGAGCGACGGATATAAATTGATTTATCTGCATCAACTTGCTTTTTCTTTTCTATTTTCGGCTTCTGATTTGCTTCTGCGACTAGATGTTCTAACTGCCTTACAGTTAGTCCTTCTTTTACCGTCCGTCTAGCAAATTTAGTCAGTTTTTTCTTATCTTTTAGACCAAGTAGTGTTCTAGCCTGACCGTTTGAAAGTTTATTTTCTTGGAGCAGATTTTTAACTTCTGTGGGCAAAGTTAGTAGTCGTAAGTGGTTTGCAATATAAGAACGACTTTTCCCTAGTTTTTCTGCAACCTTTTCTTGAGTCATAGAAAGTTTTTCCATCATCATATTATAAGCTTCTGCTTCTTCTAGCGAAGTTAAGTCTTCACGCTGTAAGTTTTCTAAAATAGCAACCTGCATCATGACTTCTTCATTCAATTCTCTTATGATTGCTGGGATTGTTTCTTTTTCAGCAATTTTAGACGCTCTAAAGCGACGTTCTCCAGCTATAATTTCGTACCCTTTGACTGAAGACTGGCGCAATATAATTGGCTGCAATACCCCAGATACGCTGATTGATTTTGCCAATTCATTCAGTGCACTTTCGTCAAAATGTCTTCTTGGCTGATAAGGATTGGGACGTATCTCTTCAAGAGAGATCAATTCTACACGTTCATCGTCCCCACTAACTTCATTTTCAAAATCAGGCACATCAAACAACGCATCAATGCCTCGCCCTAAGCCTTTCTTTTTATTTACCATTCAGCATCACTTCCTTCGCTAACTCTTGGTAAACCTCTGCACCTTTTGAGCGCAGATCGTAATCAATGATCGACAAGCCATAACTCGGCGCTTCTGACAAACGAATATTTCTGGGAATAATGGTCGTATAAACTTTTTCACGGAAGTATTTTTTTACTTCATTAACAACTTCAAAACCTAGATTGGTTCTAGCATCGAGCATCGTCAATAAAACGCCTTCTACTTTCAGTTCTTTGTTGAAATGTTTCTGGACTAATCGAACAGTATTGAGCAGCTGGCTTAATCCTTCTAATGCATAATATTCACATTGTACCGGAATCAAGACTGAATCACTGGCAGTAAACGCATTGATCGTCAAATGACCTAGTGAAGGTGGACAATCTATAAAAACGTAATCATAAATATCGTCCAGTGTCTCGATCGCACTTTTCAATCTAGTTTCTCTCGCCATCAGACTTGTCAATTCTACTTCGGCTCCTGCTAATTGTATAGTCGCGGGTACAATTGACAAGTTTTCTCTGCTTGTTGGTAAAATGACGTCTTCCAATGGTACTTCGTTGATCAATACATCATAAATGTCTTTATCCACTTCACCTTTACGAATGCCTAATCCACTTGTAGCATTCCCTTGAGCATCCATATCTATCAACAATATTCTTTTCCCTGCATATGCAAGTGATGCTCCCAAATTAACGGTTGTAGTCGTTTTACCTACACCACCTTTTTGGTTCGCAACGGCAATGATCTGAGCCATGTGAATCCTCCCGATTCTTTATATATTATATAGGTTGTTTATTTGGTGTTCCTGGTTTTCTTGGATACTTATTGGGTGTTTCTTTCTTTTTATCAATCAGAATAATGTGTCTTTCTCCTGATCCTTTAGGCAATTCAAAAGAAAAGTCTTTTCTGAATTTACCGCCTAAAGTAGTAATTGCTTTATTGGCAGCTTTCATTTCTTCAGGTGCGTGCGCAGCTTTCATAGCAATAAAGACACCATCTTTTTTCAAAAGGGGCAAGCATAATTCAGCCAGCACACTCATTCGCGCTACCGCTCTAGCAGTTACGAAATCATAGGTTGCTCTATACAACTTGTTCTGTCCAAACGTCTCTGCCCTATCATGACAAAGCGTGACACCGGATAGATTAAGCTTATCAACAATAATTTCTAAAAAACCGATTCTTTTTTTCAGTGAATCAACAATTGTAACCTCAAGTTCAGGGTAAAGTATTTTCAGGGGGATACTGGGAAAACCAGCACCTGAGCCTACATCGCATAAGCTGTGGACCCCTTTACTAAAATCTACATATAACCCTGCAGTTAAAGAATCGTAAAAGTGTTTCAAGTAAACTTCTTCTCGTTCAGTTATTGCAGTTAAATTAATTTTTTGATTCCATTCTTGTAGTAATTCTAAATAAAGTTTATATTGAGTCATCTTATCGTCAGTAATCGGTAGACCAAGACGTTCTAACTCGGCTTTAAATTCCTCTGGATTCATAACCAAAAACTCCTTTTATTTCAACTCGTGAAACAGCTTTTGTTTCACAAAGTCACTCTCTTCACTTTATACTAAATCACCTATAAATACAATGCTTTATGAGCAATTGTTTCATGAAATTAATAAAAAATATAAGACTATTTCTCAAATAAGATTCCTCTTCTACAAGCTTACGAAATTAATAGAAAAAAACCATTTAGCATGATTATGCTAAATGGTTTTTTCTATTATACATATATTACTAGGTTGGGCCAGTCCCAATCAGCCAGATACCTGTAGTCGAATAATCTCCTGCATAAGCAGCTGGTGTTGAAGATACTTGTACTGCAAACATCAACGCCAATGTGATTAAAGCAATTTTCTTTTTCAACTAAAGCAGCTCCTTTCTTAAAATGCAATTATATTCTATCATTATTATAGCAAAATTCAGCCATAAAATGTATAATTTTCTTAAACGCTAATTGATAAAAGAGGATATTTATGAATAATTTTGATGGTAAGAAACTATCTCTCAATCATTTACCCGGAAAACTACTTCGAAAAATACGAGAATCAAAAGGATATACTCAAAAGTATGTTGCACAAGGTATCCTTAGACAATCAACTTATTCAAAAATAGAAAGAGAAGAAGCGGAACCTGCTGCTTCCAAACTCTTTGCTATATTGGATCGTTTAGAAATGACTGTGGAAGAATTTTTATTTATACAAGAAAAATATACTTATTCCAGAAAAGGTAAAATTCTTTATTCGTTTGTAAATCAAAAATATAATGTCCCTGATGAATTGGAAAAACTAAAAAAAGAAGCGGATGATTACTTAACTGAATTTGAAGATACCGTCGTAAAAGATATTCAATCTATTTATGAATCGCTAATTGTTTTTGGAAGAACACATGATATCAAACTTGCAAGAAAGTATGTTCAGCCAGTCTGGGATAGGATTGAAGCGTTTGATGAATGGAGATTGACTGAAATCTATTTAGTCAATAATATTATGTTTTTTTTCAATGCAGATACTGCAATCTATATTTCCAGCCGAGCAATCGATCAACTAAAAAAATACGAAGGATTCAACACTAGTGCAAAATTAAGGTATAACTTGAAATTCAATCTAGTTTATCTATTTATGGATAGTAAAAATTACGATAAGGCACTAACCGCTCTTGAAAACTTAATTCCTTATACCAAGGAATTAAAAAAACATGATATGCTAGCTGTTTGTTATGCTAGAAAAGGTGTATCCCTGATTAAATCCGGTGATGAAAAAGGAGAAGAATGGATTAGTAAGGGATTAAATATTCTAGATATCATTGAGGAATACGAACTGAAAAATTTACTTAAAGAAGAAATACATTCATTCATAAATTAAGTTCACCCTCTTTTTATCGACTGATTATCTAGGGGGGTGGAGGCAAAACAGAATTAAACCGAACAATTTGTTCCCTTTTTTATATGTTCTATACCATTATATGACTATTTTCCGAGTTTGGAAAAAGTTTGTAGTATACTGTGTTCAAGTTACGAGATCAAGGCTTAACTCCTATCTATTTTCTCCTTGCTAAAGCCGACTGAATCGATCCGTAGCAAAACAATAGACCTCTACCGTAGTTCATATATTGCCTCTCAACTTTATATGAACAACCCCAATTATAAGTCCTTACTTGAAAAAGTGCGGACTTATTTTTGTGTTCTAAAATCTCTTTTTTGATTTATTTTCTGTAGTCTCTATAATTCCTTTATTATTTTTGTTTATTGTTTTTCTATTCTATTGTGTATCTGTTTATTCTTAACTTAATTAAGCAGAATATAAAAACAGCCATTTTTACCTATATATTATTCAAAAAACCTTAATAAAATAGCGCTTTATTATGTATTTTCCCTAAGATTTTCTTTTTTTCCTCTCTCGAAATAGATAAAATATTTTACTTAGTTGAGTATTTTTTTATTTTATGTATACTGAAGTGAATCAAGAATTATCTACACAGAAAATTCATTTATTCATCACAGCTTTTTCATTATTCGAGGACATTTTTATCTAATTTAAAAATCAATGTCCGGGAGGGGTATTCAACTCGTATGTGGCAATATAAACAGTTAGAAGAATTGAGCGCAAAAGATCTTCATTTAATTTTAAAAGAAAGAACAAAAGTATTTGTAGTAGAGCAAGCTGCTGCCTATCAGGAAGTAGATGATATTGATCTACGTGCCACACACCTAGTAAAACGGTGTAAAGATACAGTGCATGCGTATTGCCGTGTTTATTTACAAGATGGAAAGGTACGAATCGGTCGTGTACTTGTTCCCGAACACTGCAGAAATGTAGGTCATGGAAGAGAATTAATGCAAGTGGCCTTAAATTATATAACCGTTCGCTATCCTAAAAGAGAAGTTCAAATCCAAGCAGAAGCTTATTTGAAAGACTTTTATGAGTCTTTCGGTTTCGAACTTATTTCAGATATTTATTACGAAGACGATATTGCGCATTACGATATGCTTTATAGAAATCAGCAGCAGGTAGAGGCGCAAAGCCTAAAATCAGTAAACGTTTCTAAATAACTTCAACCAATTAGTAAAGGACATCTTTCCCAAAAGATGTCCTTTTTTTATTTTGATATTATATTCAATAACGGGTTAGTAACGGTACTGAACAAAAGCTATTCCCGCATTTCCTCCGTCCGCTTTCATAAATCCGTTCTTTTCATAAAAATGAACTGTTTTTTCCTGATTTTCTGTCATTAAGACTTTTTGCGGAATATGTTTATGATCATTAATCATTTTCTGCAATAGTTTGCTGCCGATTCCTTTACCTTGATAGGCTTCTTTCACTAAAAGGTCTTGAATATATAAGATGTAGACGCCATCCCCCACTGCTCTAACGAGTCCGATCAGCTCTTCTCCTACCCAAGCTGATATAACGTGTAGCGCATTAGGGATGATGGATTGTATAATCGTTTCATCTTCAATATAGGCAGTCCATTTTACATCTAAGTATAACTCTCTTATTTTACTTACATCAATTTCCTTTGTCTCTTTATAAACAATGTTCATTTTACTCTCTCCTTTGTCCAGTTATTTTCATATTCACATAATGGGCTGCACACTCCCCCGCGGTCCTCCCAAAGACAATCGTTTCAGCAATAGCATTGCCGCCAATTCGATTCTGTCCATGTAATCCGCCAACGGTTTCCCCAGCTGCGTAAAGTCCCTTAATGCTTTCTCCATTTTTATTTAACACTTCTGCTTGAATATTGATTTTTACTCCACCCATCGTATGATGGATCCCCGGTGCGATTTTAATCGCAAAATATGGCCCACCATTCATAGGGGCTTCAATTGATTCATCTCTTACACTTTGACTTACATTGATATCATTCAACTTTTTAACTGACTGTTTTAAATTGTTTTCCGTCATTTTCAAACACTGAGCTAATTCTTTAATAGACTCTTTTGAATAAACCATTTTTTTATATTCATAAAAAGAGACAGCGGGTACTCGTTTTCTTATTTTATTGTTGAATATTAAGTAAGCATGAGGTTCTTCCAGCTCTAAAATCGCCTTTGATACAACGTCTCGTCGATCTAATTCTTCAACAAACCTGTTGCCCTGCGTATTGACAAGTAGTGCGCCTTCTCCACGCAAAGCTTCAGTCACTAATATGCCTGTTTCTTGATGGACTGTCGGATGAATTTGCACCTGATTCAAATCACGAACATCTCCACCAATTTCTTGAATCATTTGAATACCTGACCCTTGGGTTCCTGGATGATTAGTTGTAATGATTCCATCAAGGTGCGGCGCATACTTCTGTAATAATATCTTGTTAGCACCAAACCCTCCAGTAGTTACGATAACGCCCTCTGCTAAGATTCTTTTCTTTTCTTTCAAATTATCTTCTATTTGTACTCCAACTATTTCGCTATTCTTTACTAATAAATTTTCTACCTTTGATTGGAATAGGATTGGAATATTCAATTCTTTTATCTTTTTTAATAATCCATAGACTAGATATTGACCAATAGCTGATCCATCTGCTGGGCGGTGTGTTCTTTTCACACTCATCCCACCGGTCTTGGTCAAATCCGATAACGTAATGCCTAACCCATCCAGCCAATCAATCGCATCTGCTGAATGATTTACGAAATATCGTAGTAACTCTTTATCATTTGTCTGGTTTCCTCCTTTATATGTTTCCTGAAAAAAGCATTCGTTAGAGTCTTCAACATTTTGCTTACTCTGAAATTTTGATTCTGAAGCATTCATTCCTGCGGAAGATTTGATTGTATTACCCTTGATCTCATTAAGCTGTTCAACCAAAACAACATTTGCTCCAGATAGCTTTGCAGAAATAGCAGCAGTCATTCCTGCTCCTCCTGCCCCTACCACAACAACATCTACTTTATCCTTTAGAATTACCTGCACCAGCAATCGCTCCTTTGGTTTATATGTATCATTGACTTATTGTGAAAAAAGTTCTATTTATATTGTAGCTTTTCTTTAAATATTGTACAACGCAAAAAACCAGGTGATTGCACCTGGTTTTTCTGGACTGAAAATTTTATTATTTAAAATCAAACCATTTCTGTGTACGGTTGGCTATTTTAACCAGTAATAACATAACAGGAACTTCTACTAGCACGCCTACCACAGTAGCTAATGTAGCTCCTGAATTTAAGCCAAACAACGAGATAGCAACAGCTACAGATAATTCAAAGAAGTTACTTGCTCCAATCATTGCAGATGGAGCAGCGATGTTATAAGGTAGTTTACATGCATAAGCTCCAAAATAAGTCACACCAAAAATGATAAACGTCTGTAAAATAAGTGGAATTGATATCAATAAGATATGAATGGGATTTTGTACAATGCGTTCTCCTTGAAAAGAAAAGATTATAATCAAAGTAAGCAATAATCCAATCATCGTTACTCGATCAAACTTACTTATAAAGGCTTTTTCAAAGTAAGTTTCTCCTTTTTTACTGACTACTAACTTTCTTACTGCTATTCCAAGCACTAAAGGAACGACAACGAATAATATTGTTGACAATATCAAAGTATTCCATGGTACAACAACGTTACCCACGCCAAGTAGCAACGCAACGATCGGGGCAAACAAGACCAGTATAATAATATCATTGATTGAAACTTGAACTAATGTGTAAGCTGGATCCCCGTTTGTCAGCTTGCTCCATACAAACACCATCGCCGTACATGGTGCCGCACCTAAAAGAACGGCTCCTGCAATGTACTCTCGTGCTAACCCATCTTCAATAAAACCATTGAAGACAAACAAAAAGAAAAACGAAGCAATCAAAAACATCGTAAAGGGTTTAACAGCCCAGTTGATGGTTGTTGTCAAAAGTAATCCTTTAGGCTTTTTAGTTGCATCCACTATACTCGAAAAATCAATTTTAAGCATCATAGGGAAAATCATGATCCAAATCAAGATAGCGGTTGGAATAGAGACTTGATAATATTCAAAACGGCTTAAAACATCTGGAATCCAGGGGATGAATTGTCCAATCATGACTCCTATTGCCATACATAATAAAACCCAGACTGTTAAATATCTTTCGAAAATACTAATGGCTGCTTGCTGTTTACTTTCTTTTTCCATTCTTATCCTCCACTTTGCATCATTCATCAAATAATTTTGATCTATCATTCTAAAATTTGTTCTTTTAAACCATGTCTGTTATCAAAACTAGACATGGTTTAAAAGAACCACTTAGTACATATTAATTTTCTTTGCTTTTTATATAATACTGATAATTGGTATTTCCTCCAGATAATACATACACTTGCTTAAAGCCAATATTCAATAGGAGGTTCTGGGCAGTATTGCTCGTTACGCCTTTATTACAGTAAACAACCGTAAGTTTATCTTTATCTAATTCCGCTGCTCTTTTACGTAAGTCTGGCATCGGAATATGAACGGCCTCTTTAACATGATTTTTTGCATAAGCCGATTTTGATCTAACATCTACAACTTGAACCACTTTCTGATTCTCTTGTAATTCCACTAACGCTTCTGGTGTTAGGACTGGCTGACCCGTGCGGGCATTTTCCAGAACCATTCCCGTATATAATACAGGATCTTTTGTCGTGCTAAACGGCGGTGCATAAGCTAAATCTAAATGGAATAAATCTTCCGCTTTTGCGCCAAATGTGATGGCGGTGGCTAACACATCAATTCGTTTATCTACCCCTTCAGGTCCAATGATTTGTGCACCTAACACTCTCCCAGTTTCTCGATCTGCAACAGCTTTGATTAGCAGATTCTTACCACCCACATAGGTTGCATGAGCTAGTTTAATGTTGTGGATCACAACCGGATCAAATCCGGACTGTTGTGCTTCTCTATAAGATAACCCTGTAAAACCAACTGTTAAATCAAATAAACGGAAAATTCCTGTACCTAATATCCCTTTAAAAGATAAAGATCCTCCAGTAAGATGATCTCCTGCAATTCTTCCCATTTTATTGGCTGTAGAACCTAATGGAATATAGGAAGGCTGCTTAGTGATCAAATTAAAACTTTCAGCGACATCTCCGACAGCATAGACATCTTCTTCTGAAGTCTGCATATGTTCATTAACTTTGATTGCTCCAGTATCTCCTAACGCTATATCAGCATCTTTCGCTAAAAAAACATTCGGTCTAACACCAATTGCTAAAATAACTAGATCTACAGCAATATCTTTTCCTTTGTTTGTGTGGAGCTGCTCCGCTTTTCTATCTCCAGTAATCGATTCTACTTTATCCGCAAGATGCAATTGAACATTGTTTTCTTTCAACTTTTCTTTCAAATGATAAGACATGTCTGCATCGATTTTAGGGAAGATTTGATCTGCCAATTCAACAATTGAGACTTCTAATCCTTTTTGCGTGAACTGTTCAGCCATTTCTAATCCAATAAACCCGGAACCAACTATTGCTACCTTTTTGATTTCCTGATTATGCATATATTGATCAATAGCTTTCGTATTGTCCATCGATTTAACGTGAAAAACATTTTCGTAAGTGTTTAAGTTGAATGGCGGTGGTGTTAAAGAATAAGATCCTGTCGCTAACACTAACTTGTCATAAGTTTCTCTAAAGCCCTTCTCTGCATTCTTATCATATATTTCAATTTCCTTGACGAGTGGATGAATGGCGGTCACGTGATGATTTGTATGGATATCTATTTCGAAGCGATCTTTAAACCATTTAGGATTTCTAGGAATCAATTCTTCAATCGATTCTACTTCTCCACCTAAATAGTAAGGCATTCCACACACAGAATAAGAAATATCCTGGTTTTCTTCATACACTACAATTTCGACTGTTTCATCATTTCGACGTGCCTTAGCAGCTACAGATGTTCCAGCAGCGACCGATCCAATCACAACAATTTTCATAATATCCTCCTTTTAACAGCAGTTATCGTCTTCTGATTTTAAAAAGTAGCAAAATTGATCAGATAGCAATTCATTAATTTTTTCTTCTTCTACCCAATAGTAACTCCAAGTTTTAGAAACTTCTTTTTTGATCAGTTTAGCATTCAGTAATATCTTCAAATGATACGAAAGTTTAGATTGTTGGAGATTCAGAACCTCTTCCAGGTCACATACACAAGATTTGCCATTCAAAGCTAATAAATGCAGAATGGTCAATCGAATAGGATCTGATAATGCTTTAAATTGTTTCGCATAATTGGAGATTTCAGGTGCATCGATCAAAACATTTTTAGTTTGACTCATTCACTAAACTCCTTAATCAATTTATTTTGATGAAGCAAGTATATCAATACTTGCTAAGAGGGGCAACCAGAGAATTGTAAAGATTGTAAAGATATAAATTTCTATAGTAGTCCATAGAAATTTATTGTATCTTTAATATATGACTATAAAATTTAATTGTTATGGAGTGAAACTATGTTAGAACATTCGACCCTTCCGGTCAGGGAGTGGAAATCTTTCCTAATGGATATTTTCATCTGTTCACTAGGGGCTTTCGGGGGCCCTGAAGCTCACTACAGTGTATTCACAGACCAATTAGTGACTAAAAAGCACTATCTCTCAGAAGAAGAGTTAGTCGAATTAATTGCTTTATGCAGTTTTTTACCGGGTCCAAGCAGTACTCAGACAATCGTTGCAATCGGGCATAAAACCGGCGGACCTTGGTTAGCTTTTCTAACTATGCTTATCTGGGCCCTTCCAGCCTTAGTCATCATGACCATCCTCTCTTTTCTGTATCAGTTTCTAAATAATCAGGAAATTTCTACGGATATCTTGCGATATATAGGTCCTATGGCAGTTGGTTTTATTATTGTTGCTTCTTATCGTATCGGAAAAAAAGTGGTCAAAGACCCTCTCACTTTATTCTTATTATTTTTTGGAGCAGGCATAACTTACTTTATTCGTGACCCCTGGATTTTCCCCACTGTTTTAATAGCCGGTGGACTTATTAGTATTCTTTCAACAAAGGAGAAAGATTTATGGAATCATGTTAAATTAAATCCACCCTATCCATACCTTGGATTATTTCTGTTTTTCACTTTTGGTTCTTTATTACTAGCAATCCTTTTTGATAATGAGCTGATTCAGCTATTCGAGCGGTTCTATCGTTATGGTTATCTCGTTTTTGGTGGTGGTCAAGTGGTTATTCCCGTGATGTATGGTGAATTAGTCGAAGTCAATCAGCTTATGAGCAGTAATGAATTTTTAACTGGTTACGGACTGGTTCAAGGTATCCCTGGTCCCATGTTCAGCTTTAGTGCTTATGCAGGGGGGATGGCTGCACGTTCTGGTTCATTCTTATATCAGACCATTGGTGCTATAGTCGGAGGAGTCGGTATCTTTCTTCCAGGACTATTGCTTATCTATTTCGTTTACCCGATGTGGGAAAAAATCAAGCATATTAAAGGCTTTAAAATTGCTTTAAGAGGAGTAGCTGCTGTAGCGGGTGGTTTGATTGCGATCGCTGCAGTCTTATTAACTCAGCAAAGTGGTCTCTCTTGGGATAACCTCCTCATTACTGCAGTCACTGTGCTTTTGTTATCTAGTAGAAAAATCCCTGCTCCAATCATTGTTTTAATCATTATTTTAATTGGTTGGCTTTTATAATATAATTCTTCTATGAAGATTTCTACTATCACTAAAGGGATGGGATTTAAATTGGCAGATCTGTTTGAACTGGTCTTTAATTTTATCGTTTTTGTAATATCAGAGTCAGGACAAAGCTTTTTCAAAAATGAAAAAAGAAGTAAGAAGGTTCGTTTGTTTTTTGCTCTACTTATTTTCCTTTTCCCGGTCATCCTATTTTTAATATTAACGCCTCTCATTATAGAGCTAAATATATGGATCATTTATGTAGTTGTTTTTGGAATAGAAGTTTATTTCAGTTACTTAACCCTTAAATATACTAAAGGCATCCTTATGGGATTTAAAGGTTGAAAATAAACTAAGAGGTATTCGCCATTTAGGCGAATACCTCTTTCTATAATACTATCTCATAATATACTTGAGTATCTTTAACCCATTTTTAGCATTCGGATATCTGAAAGGATTATCAAAAAGAGTCGTTTGTTTCAAGATACTTTTCTGGTGAGAGAATGTCTCAAAACTGCTTTTCCCATGATAGCTTCCCATACCGCTTGTTCCAACCCCACCAAATGGTAAATAGGGTGTCACAATATGAAACACAGTGTCGTTAATGCACCCTCCACCAAAAGATACCGATCCTACAATCCGATTTTCCACTTGCTGATCTTGGGTAAACAGATAAAGAGCAAGCGGATTAGGATTTCTAGCAATTCCCTCCATCACCTCTGACAAGTCGTCGTATTCTAAAATAGGTAAGACTGGCCCGAATATCTCCTGTTGCATGACAGAATCTTCCCAAGCCACCTCTTCTAGGATTGTAGGTTCAATGACTAATTGGTTCAAATCTTTGTCCCCACCATAGACAATGGTTCCTTCTGTAAGATACTGTTCAATTCGGTGAAAGTGATTTTGATTCACGATGTGCGTGTATGCTTGATTCTTAAGCGGATATTCTCCATAAAGAGACTTCACGGCATCAATCAACGCCTCTTTAAATTTCTCTTTAACCTCTCTATGTACATAGAGATAGTCTGGCGCAACGCACGTTTGACCTGCATTCATGAATTTCCCCCAAGCAAGTCTTTTTGCTGCAAGTTTGATATCAGCATCTTTATGTACAATGCCGGGACTTTTTCCACCAAGCTCCAATGTTACTGGAGTCAAGTTTTTTGCAGCTGCCTCCATCACGATTTTTCCAACCGGCACACTTCCAGTAAAAAATATATAATCAAAATCTAGCGCTAAGAGTTCTTGCGTTACTTCTGCATCACCTTGAATTACGGTAATATATTCTTCCGGGAAGGCTGATCTAATCAATTGACTTAATACATCCGCAGTATTCGGTGTTAATTCAGAAGGTTTAACAACTGCACAATTGCCTGCTGCTATAGCCCCAATAAGTGGTGACAACGTCAACTGGACAGGATAATTCCACGGTCCTATCAACAAGGTTGTTCCATGAGGATCATAATGGACATACCCTTTTGATCCCAAATGCGTTAGGGACGTTTTCACCCTTTTTGGCCGACTCCATTTCTTTAAATGCTTAATTACAAAGCTGATTTCGTGTAAAACAATCCCAATTTCAGAAGAATAAGACTCAAAGGCAGATTTATTCAGGTCTATTTTCATAGCTTTCATAAGCTTTTGTTCATTTGCTTTTAATAAATATTCCAGATTTTTTAATGCTTGTATCCGAAATTCTATACTTTTTGTACTATCGGTTTCGTAAAAATCGTGTTGTCTTTTTAGTAGCTGGTCATAAGTCCCCATAAAATACCTCCCAATCAAATAATCGAACTCCTAAAGTAACATAAGAAAAATTCTTTCGATAGAAAAAGCTGTACATATTCAAAATAATAAGGCATCTCATGCTTTATTTTATCAAAAAAGCTGGATACCTTATTATTTTCATCTTATAGTTAATCAGTATTAACAATCTTTCTAATCTATCTACATTAAATGATCGTATCTAGTTTTTTTGCTTGCTTTTGTAAATTATTTGATTCAGAATCTATTTGGTTAAATTCTTTTATCGTACCTTCTATTTCCTTTTCACTCATCTCAATCCGCTCTTTCAATTGTCCATTTCCCTCTACAACTAAATTGATGTTGTTAGTGACGGCTAGAATATCTTTTCCAATCGTTTGGGCAGATTCAGAAACTTTTTGAGATAAGTTTTTAACTTCCTGTGCAATAACACCAAACCCTAATCCATAATCTCCGGCATGTGCTGCTTCTATCGAAGCATTAATTGCTAATAAATTAGTATTTGAAGCAATATCTTGAATGGTTTCTATAATATTCTGAATGGATCTATTTTTCTTTTGAAGTTCACTTAGGTTGTTAGTACTTACCGCAGACAAATTGCTCATTTCTTGGCTTTCAGATAATAAGTCCTTTCCTCTTTTAATCCCTAATTGAGAAGACTCAGTCAACTTTTTAGACATTTCCATTAGATCATCGGTAACTTTTTCGATTTCATTTTGTCTTGCCGTAATGTCAGTCGCTACTTTTGCAACGCCAATCACTTCGTTGTGCGCTTCATCATAGATAGGAAAGTATGTTGCTTCAAGCCAGACAATTTCAGAATTTGCATTTTTTCTAATGATCTTATCTTGAAAACTCATACCCCTCAATAAGTTTCTCCATAATTCCTCATAAGCCGGGCTCTCTGAAAAATCAGGAAAACAAAATAACTTATGCTCTTTCCCATATAATTCCTCTTTATTATATCCGAGTACATTGGCAAAATTATCATTTACATAAATGACTCTTCTATTTATATCGAATCGTATAATTGCAATGTTCTGTTCTAAAGCATCAATAATTAATTTTTCATGTAACCCATCTTTTTCAACCTTTACATTCTCCATCATCTTCCTCAGTCTCCTTTTGTTAAAAACACCTTTGCTTACCTCTGCTGATTCAGAATCAGAAGTAAGTAAATGATTGAAAGCAAGCTTATTATAGTACCAAAAAAGACAAATGTCACTTAATACGAATTAGGAATATCTTAAAAATATCCTTTTATCCGCTTTCACTTATACTTATCGACTACTTTTTAATAAAATTTATAGCATAACATTGTATTTTTTTAGACTATATTACTTATTCTTATATAAAAACCTGCTTTTTTACACAAATTACATTGTGTGCAATGAATAAATTGTGACAGTTTCTAAATTTACCAATTTTTTTCTTTTTCCCTTCTCATAAACAATGCATTATTTTCAAAATAAAGTATAATAGAGCCTAATGGGCATAACTTGCCTTATGGTAAAGATCAAAAAGAAACGAGGCTATATTTTTAATGATTACTGTAACAGATGTAAGTTTAAACTTTTCAGATCAAAAATTATTTGATGATGTGAATCTACAATTCAATAATGACAATTGCTATGGTGTAATTGGTGCAAATGGCGCCGGTAAATCTACTTTCTTAAAAATTCTATCTGGGGAAATTTCTCCTACTTCTGGAAATGTTTCTCTTCCAGCAGATAAACGAATGGCTGTTTTGAAGCAGAATCACTATGATTACGAAGACCAAACGGTTATCGATACTGTCATCATGGGGCATAAACGCCTTTATGAGATCATGCAGGAAAAAGATGCGATTTATACAAAAGCGGACTTTTCTGATGCAGATGGGATCCGCGCCGCTGAACTTGAAGGAGAATTTGCGGAATTAAATGGATGGGAAGCTGAACCTGAAGCTATGACACTTTTAAAAGGTCTAGGTATTCCTGAAGCTTTGTACAACCAGAAAATGAGCGAATTAACCGGTGGACAGCACGTTAAGACTTTGCTTGCTCAAGCTCTATTTGGCGAACCAGACGTTTTACTTCTAGATGAGCCTACCAATGGTTTAGATGCTCAATCAATCAGCTGGTTAGAAGATTTTCTGATTAATTTTGAAAATACTGTTATCGTTGTTTCCCATGACCGTCACTTCTTAAACAAAGTATGTACGCACATGGTGGATGTTGATTTCGGTAAAATCAAATTATTTGTCGGAAACTACGACTTCTGGTTAGAGTCTAGTCAACTGGCTTCTAAACTTGCGGCAGATTCTAATAGTAAAAAAGAAGAAAAAATCAAAGAACTACAAGACTTTATCGCTCGATTCAGTGCGAACGCTTCTAAATCCAAACAAGCAACTTCCCGTAAGAAAATGTTGGATAAAATTACTTTAGATGATATCCAACCTTCTTCTAGACGTTATCCATTTGTTGGATTCACACCAGAACGTGAAATCGGAAATGATTTATTGCGTGTCGAAAATCTTTCAAAAACGATTGATGGTAAAAAAGTTCTAGATAAAATATCATTTAATTTAGGTAGAAATGATAAAGTTGCTTTTACCAGTATGAACGATGTTGCCATTACAACCCTATTCAAAATTATCATGGGTGAAATGGAACCTGATACCGGATCCTTCCAATGGGGTGTAACAACTTCTCAATCTTACTTGCCTAAAGATACAAGTAATGAATTCGAAAACAATGACTCGACGATTGTAGACTGGTTACGTCAGTATGCTTCGAAAGAAGAAAACGACAATACTTTCCTGCGCAGTTTTTTAGGAAGAATGTTATTTTCAGGCGAAGAAGTACTGAAACAAGTTTCTGTCCTTTCCGGAGGAGAAAAAGTTCGTTGCATGCTCTCTAAGATGATGTTAAGTAAAGCTAACGTACTCGTAATGGATGATCCTACAAATCATTTGGATCTAGAGTCTATTACTGCCCTTAATAACGGTCTGATTGATTTCAAAGGTGCCATTCTCTTTGGGTCACATGACCACCAGTTTATCCAGACATTAGCAAATCGTATCATTGAAATTACACCAAACGGAGTGGTTGACCGCTCTGAAACAACTTACGATGAATTTCTGGAAAATAAAGATGTTCAAAAGCAAATCAAGTCTTTATACGCATAATCTCTCAGAGCCAAGTACCTTGAGTACTCGGCTCTTTTTTTGTCTGAATTGTTTTAATTTTATACAACACATTATAATGCAATTCTGTTATAATCATTCCTGAAAGCAAAAACCACCCCAAAAACGTTTATTCTAAACGTTCTTGAAATGGTTTGTTCTATTTTTATTCTACTATACTTAGATATACTTTCGAAGTAATTCTATAAATAATCCAGTAAATTAAAGCAAATGCAACCACTACTCCTACGGTACAAAGTATCAATAGTTTATGCTGCATGATGCCAAAGATCATTAATAATTTATGGATAATCGGATAGGCAAATGCTGTATGAATTGCAGCAGTCAAAATTGGTAAGGTGAACATCCAGACAATTTGAGAGTGTGTAGCTTGTCTAGTTGTTTGTTTATCCAATCCGACTTTTTGCATGATCTGGATTCTTTCCCTGTCATCATATCCTTCTGACACCTGTTTGAAGTAGGTGATGAGTAAGGCTCCTATTGTAAATAAACCTCCTAAGAAAATACCTAAAAATAAAAACCCGCCATTCATACTGTACCATTCTTGACGACTAGTTTCTCTAGATTCATAAAAGCCACTTACTTCCAGGTCATCAGCTTGTGTGATTTTATTAATTTCATTTGCATACTCTTTTTTTACAGCTTCTGATCCTGTTGTATTCCAATGATAATCAGCGTACCACTGGGTGTCGGCATTATCCGGCTGTTGATTGTTATAGTTTAATACTTCATCAATATCTTGAACCGTAGGAAGAACTGCTATAATAGTATCTACAATTTGGGTATTAGATTTAAGGATTTGAGGAACTTTTTTTAATGGAATAGTATTGTACTCCTGCTCAGCAATTACAAAAGAATCTAAGTCTACAGAAGATCCATTATTATAAATAAGTGCTTCTCCTTCCTTTAAATCATACACTTGAGCACTCATTTGATTGAAATCTTTCAATGGAATGAGCAGAGCCATCATTCCATCGGCAGCGTTTATCTCTCCTAATTCAAAAACATTCTTTTTTAGCTCTCCAAATAAGTTCACATATTGATACTTAACACGATCCTTAACTTGTTGGTTTTGTTCTTCTGTATATTGTTCAATTCGATCGTAAAGCACTTCAGCATGACGTTCTAAATCCTCCCCTGACATATCTGGAGGAGACATAGTTACATTGTTTTCTGAAGGAAATCGGGTACTTAAAGTTTCTTCGGTTCCTAAAAATAAAGTAATGGTAGTAGATACTGCAATAATGACCATTACTGAAAGGATGCTGATATTTGCTAATCCTACTGCATGTTGTTTCATTCTGTATAACATTCCAGAAATCGAAATAAAAGGACCTGGTTTATAATATAATTTTTTGTTTTTCTTCAACAGTTTTAAAATCTTGAATTGTAAAATTAAGCTAGAAAAATAAATAAACCATTTGTGGTACACTCTCACCAAGTTCCAACCACGAAAATCAGAGGAGTGACCACAAATGGCCTACACACATCTTACCATGAATGAACTCGGCTGGATAGAAACTTACTATGAAATTGGGTATAAACCCTATAAAATTGCGAAGAAACTTGGACGTTCAAATCAACCCATCTATAACGTTGTTAACTTCCTCAAGGAAGGCGGAACTGTTCGTGACTACTTTAAACGTTATGAACAGAATAAAACAAAATGCGGGGCGAAGAAAAAGACATTTACAAGCGAACAGATACAATACGTTAAGAATCGGGTCGCTGATGGCTGGACACCTGATGTCATCATCGGGCGAGGAGAAAAAAATCTCGGTTGTTCGATGCGCACACTCTATAGACGATTTAAAGATAGTGCACTCTTCGATGTAACGACGTTACCGATGCAAGGGAAACGAAAACCCAATGGGCACAAAGAAACTCGTGGGAAGCAAGGCGATAAAAGAACTCTTGATGATCGTAAAAAAGCTTATCCCACTTATGAAAATGAGTTCGGTCATTTAGAGGGAGATACAATTATCGGTAAAAACCATAAGAGTGCTGTTATTACCTTTGCTGAAAGAGTATCTAAGCTAATTATAGCTCTAGAAACGCCAGGCCGTAAGGCTGAAGACATCGAATGGACATTAAATAATTGGTTTAAGCAGATACCCAACAACCTCTTTAAGTCGATTACGTTTGATTGCGGCAAGGAATTTTCCAATTGGAAAAATTTGAGTAATCAACAAGACATTTCGATTTTCTTTGCAGATCCAGGTTGTCCATCTCAACGAGGCTTAAACGAACATTCCAATGGTCTTTTACGTAAAGATGGCTTACCGAAACAGATGGACTTCAATGAAGTGAATCAAGCGTTTATTTCTTCCGTCGCAGTTAAAAGGAATAAAATTCCTAGAAAGTCTTTAAATTATAAGACCCCGTTGGAGGTCTTTCTTGAGAATGTATCAGGGTTAGATTATTTCTAGCTTAATTTGACAAACGAAAAATAATAATAGAACCTGCCGTAAATAAGAGATACGTTCCAATGATAACTAATAGTACTGCTACAAAGAATTGGGTCAAAGCACTCATTGGATCCGCGATCGTTAAAGAAATATAGTAACCTGCTCCTAATGATAGAAGACCAAGCACAAAAAGAATCGGTGAACTTTTCGGTTCTTTTTCCCCTTCTTTTCCACCTTTTAGTAAACGTATAGGGTTTGAAAAAGTTACTTGGGTAATATTGAAAAGCATAGTCAAAAAGAAGATTCCTATAAACAAAGCAATCGTCAGTCCAAATGTGTTCCAGCCAATACTATATTCAATCTCCACCGGGAAATTTAATACATAATTTAAAATTAAAAAGCTCATTTTACCAAACAATATACCTACAATGATCCCAGAAATTATACTAATACTACCAGCTATAACAGTTTCCATTCCTAGTATCGTATTAACATGTTTTTTCTCCAGTCCTAATATACTGTATAGACCTAGCTCTTTTTTTCTTCTCTTCATCAGAAAACTGTTTGTGTAAAAAATAAAGATTAGAGAAAATATCCCAATTACAATCGTACCCATTCCAAATAAAGTGGTAAGTACGGCTGACCTTTCTTGAACAAATCTATTTGTCAGGAGGGCTGACATCATAATAAACATCGCTACTGTAGTGCCTGCAGCAACCATGTAAGGAATATACAATTTACGGTTTGACTTGATATTCTGCCAAGCCATCTTTGAAACAAAACTAATCTTCATTGTACTCACCTCTACTTGAAGACACTAAGAGAGCTTGGGTGATTTTTTCAGTATATTTCTCATTTGATTGTCCTCCACGATAAATCTCGTGATAAACACGTCCATCTCTAATGAATAATACTCGACTAGAATAACTGGCTGCCTGAGCACTATGAGTAACCATTAAAATCGTTTGGCCTTCTTGATGAATAGATTCAAACAGCTCTAATAAACTTTGAGAGGATTTTGAGTCCAACGCCCCTGTTGGTTCATCTGCTAAAACAATTTTCGGCTCTGTAATCAATGCTCGTGCAACAGCTGCTCTTTGTTTTTGACCTCCTGAAAACTTCGTAAGGATATTGATCAAGTAAAGCAGCAATACCTAGATTTTCAGCTAATGGCTGGATACGTTTTTCCATATTATCTACAGATGTTCGTGCAAGCACTAGTGGTAGTAAGATATTATCTTTAATCGTAAAGTTGTCTAATAGATTAAAATCCTGAAATACAAACCCTAATTGCTCTCTACGAAATCTTGAAATGGACTTATCTTTAATTTCAGAAAGCGGTGTGCCATCTAAATATACTTCACCTTCAGTCGGATTATCCAACGTAGAAAGAATATTCAGTAAAGTTGTTTTTCCTGAACCAGATTCTCCCATGATTGCAACAAATTCGCCTTTATCTACTGAGAAATTAACACTACTCAATGCCTCTGT
Organism: Marinilactibacillus sp. 15R; assembly: GCF_001895285.1. Classification (NCBI taxonomy): domain Bacteria; kingdom Bacillati; phylum Bacillota; class Bacilli; order Lactobacillales; family Carnobacteriaceae; genus Marinilactibacillus; species Marinilactibacillus sp. 15R. The sequence continues at coordinate 775,321 of NZ_CP017761.1, read as the reverse complement.
ACCTTTTGATCCTAAACGTGGTGTGTAAACTTTTTTCAAATTATTTACTTCCATAAATGTCATTATACTCACTCCTTATTTGTATCTTAAGGATACCGCTTTGCTAATGACTCAGCATTTATCCAATCTTACATATTGAAAAAGAACCTTACAAAATTGTAAGATTCTTTTGTAAGATCAGTCAAATAATTGATAATCTGGACGTTTGAAGTCAAGATACACCTTAGTCCCTACACCTAATTCTGACTCAATATGCAGTCTATGACCTAATCTACTACAGATTTTTTTCGATAGAAATAAACCAAGTCCCGTAGATTTTTCATGTAGTCTGCCATTTAACCCTGTATATCCTTTTTTAAAAATTTTAGGCAAATCTTCTTCGCGAATTCCGGCACCAGTATCTTCGATAACTAATGTATGTCCATCTTCTAGAAAAATACTAATTTTACCGGTCTTTGTATACTTCAAACTATTGGATAATATCTGCTCTACCAATACTTGCAGCCAATTAGGATCTGATAAAAACTGCTTTTCTAATGGTTGATAGACTACCTGTATTTTATTATAAATAAATAAAATCGAGTATTTTTTTAATGTTTCTTTGATGATTTCATCAATCGATACCCACTCTAAATCTAATTCTTTTCCAACATCTTCAAGTTTCAGATAATTTAAAGCCATATGTGTATAATCATCTAGTCTTAGTATTTCTTGTTCCATCTGCTTTTGCGCTGTCGCCTCTTTATTTTGTTGTACAAGTAAGCTGATTGCGGCTATTGGTGTCTTGATTTGGTGCAACCAGAGAGAAAAATATTCCATTTGTTCTTTGCTTTTTTCAGTTTCCCGTTGCTTATAGTCAAGGTACTCTTCTGTTAATTTCCTATACTGTTTCTGATAGATTTTTTCAGCTATATCAGCTCGATCTAATTTGCTTTTATCTACCTCTAAACCAAGTTTATGAAAAGATTCAGCCCTTTGGATTTTTCTAGAATACCGCAGCCACTGAAAAACAACTGATATTAAAAGAAAAAACAGAGAAAGTTGAACTCCATACCAGTACAAAGATAATGGTGTACGAGACAAAAAGAATAATAATCCAAATATTACAAGAAGAAAAAAAATCAGCAAAAATTGTGGTAACATTAATATAAAAAAGTTTTTTAATCTTAATTTTAAAGATAAATTCTGCTCATTCATGTCGTCCAACAGCGTATCCCACCCCTTTTTTTGTAGTAATAAATTGATCTTGTCCTAAACTTTTCAGCTTCTTTCTTAGTCTGGCAATATTAACGGCTAATGTGTTCTCATCGATAAATGATTCGTTTTCCCATAAACTTGTCATGATTATTTCTCGAGTTACATAATTTCCTTTTTTTCTAAATAAAATTTCCATGATTTTCAGTTCTGTTCGTGTCAGCTCAATTTCTTGTTCTTTATACATCATAGTAGATGTACTAGGTTTAAGCAGAACTTCATTCACAGCTAAAAAATCCTGTGTATCATTAAAATCATATGTTCTTCTCAAAATTGCCTGTATTTTCGCCATAACTACAGAAAGATTAAATGGTTTTTGGATATAGTCATCGGCACCCATTTGTATAGCCATCACAATATCCATGTTGTCCGTTCTAGAAGAAACAAAAATAATCGGCACCTCAGAAAACTTACGAATTTCCTGGCACCAGTAATAGCCATTATACGTCGGCAACTGGATGTCCATTAAGATGAGCTGAGGACTTTTTTCAACAACTATTTCAGTAATACGGCTAAAGTCTTCACTGACATAGGCAGAATATCCCCACTGTTCTGCTTCATTTTTTAATGATTGAGCAATTGTTTCATCATCTTCTATAATCATAATTGAAAACATTCTTTTACTCCTTTTCAAACCGTGCTCCGCCCTACTCTTCTTTTCATAATATATCACAGATACTCTCTAAAAGTAGCTCATAGCTAAAAATATGTAAATCAATCTAAACAACACTCTTTATAAATGTTTCCAGAAACATACTTATGAAGATAATTTTATTTAATCATTAGTTTCAATTTTGAAAATCAAACTATACAACCTTTACATTATTGACTTAAGTAACCCTACAATTCTTGTGCAACAAACTGTAGCAACCTATCAAATCAACTTTTTCAAGAAATTCCACAATTCCAATCTAGCTATTTCTTTCTTATATCGAATATAATGATTATAAGGAAGGCGGAAGCATATGAAAATCGGGGAACGTTTAAAAGAAAAAAGGCAGGCAGCTAATTTATCACAGAAAGAACTAGCAGATATTCTTCATGTCTCCAGACAAACAATTTCTAGCTGGGAGGTAGGCAGGACCTATCCAGATTTGGAGATTCTAGTCCATATTAGTGAGTTTTATACTGTACCATTAGATGAACTGCTAAAAGAAGATTCTACTTTATTAGAAGATATTTCGCAAAAGGTAAAGAAAAGCGAGAGAAGAAAATTAATGAATATTCTTCTTAGTCTAATGCTAGTTTTAGTCAGTTGTCTAGGCATTTATTTCGCTGTTCAACATTATCGTAGCCAAATGACGAATGAATCCGGACTGAGTCAGGCCGATTTGTTCAATACAACCTGGCAACTGAACTTTACTTCATCACAAGATATCGAACAGTCTATTTTGTCCTTTGATCAAAACAGCATCGCTATCTTCAACCAGTATAATACCAGAATCACATCCGCAGAATCGAATAACCCTAAAATACTAGAAATTGAAAAAGAAAAATGGTTAGAGCGCGGTCTTGAAAACGGGGTAACGAATTATAGCGATTTAAAAATTGAATTAGTGGAAGATACTTACATCGTTACGGCGTATGGATTCAGCCAAAAGTATACCCGTTTAAGCGACACGATCATCAAAGACCAAAATGGTACAGAATACTTTAAAGTACGTTCTTCTGATATGCATGCTGATCTGCACCAAATTGATGAATACGTGAAAGAAGAAGGGGTCGAAAGCTTCTCAGTGGACTTCACACCTTCTGAGAGTAATTAGCTATATTTTTAAAAAGCTTTACTTCGAGTTACATGGCCGAGATTCATGAATTGTAAAAGTATACTTTACGATAAAAAGCAGAAATCCTGTTCAGTGGATTTCTGCTTTTAAACTTAATTATGATTTTTGAAAGGATACATGAATTATTTTTATAAATACTTTTAGGATTTTCGGTTTTGATGCTAGCCTCCCAGATATGCTTTTTGAACAGCATCACTTGCTAGTAACTCTTTTCCTGTTCCGGTCTGGACTACTTCTCCTGATTCCAGAACATATCCTCGGTCTGCAATTTGCAGCGCAATTTTAGCATTTTGCTCAATCAGCAGAACCGTTGTGTCTTCTTTGTTGATTTCTTTAATAATATCAAAAATGCCCTGAATAAATATAGGCGCCAGCCCCATTGAAGGTTCATCCAAAAGTAACAGTTTTGGTCGAGACATCAATGCTCGTCCCATTGCCAGCATTTGTTGTTCTCCACCGGATAAAGTAGCTGCATCCTGTTTTCTTCTTTCTTCAAGAATCGGAAAATACTCATAAATTCGTTTCAGATCCCGCTTGATTCCTTCTTTATCTTTCCGTAAGAAAGCGCCCATTTCAAGGTTTTCAAGTACACTCATTCCCCCAAAGACATGTCTGCCTTCCGGTACATGAGAGATTCGTTCTTTTACGATTTGTTTTGCGGATTCCCTTTCAATGGCTCTGTCATAATAACTCACCTGTCCGCTGGTTGGTTGGATCAATCCGGAAATGGTTTTTAATATAGTCGTTTTCCCTGCTCCATTAGCCCCAATCAAAGAAACGATCTCACCTTCTTCTACTGAAAAAGAAATGTTATGAATTGCTTCAATGGCTCCATAATGCACTGTCAATTCTTTCACATCTAACATCTACTCTTCCTCCCCTAAATACGCTCGGAGTACATCAGGATTGGAGCGAATAGCTTCAGGTGTCCCTTCAGCCAATAAACGTCCGTATTCCAGTACATAGATTCGTTCGCATACATTCATTACTACAGACATGTCATGTTCAATCAAAATGACCGTTAAGTCAAATTCTTGTTGGATTTTTCTGATTAGTTTCGTCAGTTCCACACTTTCTTGCGGATTCATTCCAGCAGCCGGCTCATCCAAGAAAAGCAGAGAAGGTTCTGTAGCTAAGGCACGGACAATTTCCAGTCTTCTTTGCTGCCCGTAAGATAAATTTTCAGCTAATACATCTGAACTGTCTTCTAAATTAAAAATAGCGAGCAGCTCTAAAGCTTCCTTTTTCAATTTATCTTCCATCTTAAAGAAAGAGGGTACCCGCAGAATACTTCGGATAGTTCCTACATTATTCTTTTGATGCATGCCGATCAATACATTATCCATCACCGTTAACTGCTTGAACAAGCGAATATTCTGAAATGTACGGGCAATACCTAACGAAGCGATTTGATCTGTTCGCTTATCAATCAATGAAATCGGTTCTTTTCCAACATTCAAGCTGATTTTTCCTTCCGTGGGCTTATATACACCCGTCAGTAAATTGAAGAAAGTTGTTTTACCTGCTCCGTTAGGTCCGATCAGACCAACCAATTCATTTTTTTGAATGGATAGATTGATATCTGAAACTGCTGTTAATCCTCCAAATTGTTTCGTCAGTTTCTCGACCGATAGTATACTCATGACTGAGAGACCCCCTTTTTCTTCCAGTTGAATAACTTAGAAGCTTTAATTTCTCTTCTTCCAAATAATCCAGAAGGTTTAAAGAGCATCACCAAAATCAATGCTATAGCATATAATATTACTCGAAGCGAACCATAATCTGCTAAGAAATGATTCAATAGACCTAAGAAAACAGCTGCAAAGATACTTCCTGTTAAGCTGCCCATACCCCCTAGAACAACCATGATCAATATATCAATGGACCGTACAAAATCAAATTGGCTCGGTACGATTAGTTGATAATAAGTAGCGTGGAAAGAGCCCGCAATGGAGGCGGTCATCGTACCTATCAAAAAAGCAATCATTTTATATTTCTGAATATTGATTCCCAAAGACTCAGCTGCGATTTCGTCTTCTCTTATAGAAATCGTTGCTCTGCCGGGAGAGCTGTTCACGTAATTAGCGGCGACCAAAATAATCAATACCACCACAATATAAGCATAATACCAAGTTGCCAGCTTTGGAATACCACTTAATCCGCGTGCTCCATTTGTGATATCCAAGTTTAAAATAGCAATCCTAATAATTTCTCCCACACCAAGAGTGGCAATGGCTAGATAATCTCCTTTCAACCGCAGAGTCGGTATACCAACTACATAAGCAACGATCCCAGATAAGAACACGCCGCCTAATATACCTAAAGCAAACCCTCCTAAGTTTGGCATCATACGGGTAATAATACCCGTAGTATATGCTCCTAACGCCATAAATCCTGCGTGGCCTAATGACAGTTGTCCAGAAATCCCTACTATGAGATTTAATCCTACTGCCAGCATGATATTGATTAAAATCAACATTAAAGTCATTTCATAATATCTCGTGATCCAACCTGTTAAAATAGCGACCTGAATAACAGCAAACCCAATTAACGCAACAACAACCCATACGAGGATTGATTTCATTCGTTTCGACATATAAATCTCCTACACTTTCTCTTTGGTTGTTTTCCCTAAAATGCCTGATGGACGAACCAGCAGAATCAGGATCAGTATGACAAATACAACAGCATCTCTAAGTAATGAGTTCCCATAAGCCACTACCATTGTTTCAGTCAAGCCAATCAAAATCCCTCCAAGCATTGCTCCAGGTATGATACCTATACCACCTAAAACAGCAGCGATAAATGCTTTCAAACCTGGCAGAAAACCCATCGTTGGATTAATCGTATTATAAAACAACCCAACCAGGACTCCTCCGGCTCCTGCTAGCGCTGAACCTAACATAAAGGTAAAAGAAATAACATGATTCACATTAATCCCCATGAGTTGTGCTGCTTCAGGATCCATACTGACTGCACGCATTGCTTTTCCCATCTTCGTTTGATGCACAATCAGCTGTAAGGCGATCATTAAAATGATAGATGTTCCAAAAATAATCAGCTGTATACGGCTGATCGAAAAGAAACCCAGATCATAACGAGTATTCGTCAGCACTTGAGGAAAAGACCGAACATTCGGGCCGACCCATTGGATCATGCCGTTTTGAATCAGATAAGATACCCCAATCGCCGTGATCAAAGCCGTGATTCTTGAAGATTTTCTTAGCGGTCTATACGCCACTCGTTCAATGATTACACCAAGGAGTGCACTTGCTGTCATTGCGACAAGCAGTGCAGGAATTAATCCTACATTTAAAAACTGGATTGTTGCATATCCTACAAACGCTCCTATCATAAAGATCTCACCATGAGCAAAATTAATTAATTTAATAATTCCATAAACCATTGTATATCCTAGTGCAATCAAAGCATAAATACTTCCTAGGGATAAACCATTGATGACTTGCTGCATAAAACTGGACATTATGTTCTTCCTTCCTTGTTCATTTGCATCAAAATAAAAGGGCCTAAGGTTCCAACCACGACCCTTTTACTTCTGTTCTTAAACTTATTCAGGTTGTACTTCTGTGAAATTCACTTCTTCTCCATTGTCTAACTCAACAACGATTGCTGATTTAACAGGATTGTGGAAATCATCAAATGAAAATGTTCCCGTTACACCTTCAAAGTCTTCTACTTCACGCAATGCATCACGAATTCCTTCAGGTGTGACTTCATCTAAATCTTCTACTGCGTCAGCTATAAGATATACTGTGTCATAAGCCAAGGCAGCAAACATATCTGGTTCTGAACCATATTTTTCTTCAAATGCTGATATAAATTCAGCCACTTCAGGATTATCTCCTTCTGAAGTGTAGTGTGCAGAATAATAAACGTCTGTTACGTTTTCTGCTCCTGCCAATTCAACTAATTGAGCATTCCCGAATCCATCTGGTCCAAGAATCGGTTGATCGATTCCCATTTCTCTTGCTTGTCTAATGATCAATCCAGCTTCTTCATAGTAACCAGGAATGAAAAGCACATCGAAATCCTGATCAGTTAAGCTTGTAAGTACAGCACTAAAATCAGTGTCTCCTGCTGTAAAGTTTTCTGTAGCAACAATTTCTCCACTAAATTCTCCAGTGAAAGCTTCTGCTAGCCCAACTCCATAGTCACTCGAATTATCACCCAGAATAACTGCGGTTTCTGCACCCAATTCATTTGCTGCAAAGTTTGCCAGCGCGACACCTTGGAATGAATCTTTGAAAGAGGTACGGAACACAAAAGGTGTTACTTCTCCATCTTCTCCCACAGTAACTTGATCAGCTGTTGCTGAAGGTGAAACCAGCGGTACGCTAGCCGCCGTAGCACTAGGTGCGGCAGCCATCGCAGCACCTGAAGTAGCCGGCCCTACGAGAACGTGTGCGCCCTCAGATGCTGCACGAGTAGCTAATTGTGCCGCTTCTGTTTCTTCAGATTGTGTATCATAATCGGTTAAGTCAAACTCTAATCCATTGACTCCACCAGCTTCATTGATTTCCTCAACTGCCAGCTGGACACCATTTAACTCAGAAGTTCCATAAGCCGCTACTGGACCTGATTGTTCAAAAATCCCTGCAATATTTATCGAATCTGTTTCTCCAGAAGAACCTTCTTCACCTGACTCTGCCTCGCATGCTGCCATCAGCAAAGCAGCAGAAGCTGTTATCCCTACAAACCACGTTCTCTTTTTCATAATAATTTCTCCTTTTTTCTTCAATATAATAAACAACAACCAACGTATTTCTATCTATCTTTTAGCCTTACCTAGGGAACTATAGATGAGGATTCCGTCTAAATAAAATAAAAGAGCCAGTTCACTTTGTACAGTGAGCTGGCATCTAGTAGCTTGACCCCGAGCCCTCTTTCTTATTTGCAGAAATAGGACTCTATCTTTTACGAATAGAACCCAAGCTACGGAATAATTAATAAGAAAATATCAGCAAGCAGATTCCCTTGTTGTCCTCTTCTATTAGCATAAAATTTGACATTGTATTCAGTAGTCATCTGCTTTCCTCCTTTAAATTAAAAAATCATTCCATCATCTTTTAATCGTTTATTTATGTAGTATGTTACATATATTAGAATAAGATTAATTTACAGTCAATATAATTCTGAAAATTTATATTTTTAAACTCATTTATTTTTAATAATTAAGTTGAATCTCTTATATCTATAGGTGAATGCGCTTTTTCTCTTAAGAAAGAAAAACAAATTGTTTGTAGTACTTGCTCCTTATCATTAAATACTTTTAAGAAATAACTGATAAAAAGAGGCACTCAACTGAGCGCCTCTTTTTATCAGCTATATATTTACCTTCATCTCACTATAAATGGTTGTTTAGAATGTGCATTCAGAAAAATGATTCTAACTTTCCTAATTAACTTTTCCTTTAAGTTCTTTAAAATACATAAATGCTGCCAAATGATAATGAATTAAAAATTAGATTAAAATAAATTTTTAAGTTTAATAGCTCAAACATATTTTACGTAGAAGCAAATAACTCATTATTGAGACAATTCAAATATAAATGAGTTACGGTCTCCGCGATATTTTGAAATCGAATATTCGATAGGTACATGACTTTCAGAAAAACCTTGAGTATGAAAGTAAAAGACCGGTTCCTCAGCATCAATATCTAATAAATCACTTGTTGTTTCATCAGCTTTGATAATTTCAAGCTTGCGACTCACAGTTTTGATAGGATGTCCCATTTCTTCGAGAACATGATAGAGTTTTTCCTGGGAAAAATCGATCTCTCTTAATTTCGGGAAAAGAGTATAAGGAATATAACTCGTAACTAATACAACTGGAGTTTTTTCTGCATAACGCAAGCGAATCAGTTTATATACTTTTGAATCAAGCGGAACTTCTAAATTTTTTGAAACTTCTTCATTAGCTTGTACTATGCCAAACTTGAGAATACTTGTTTCAGGAACCAAACCCTTACGACTCATTTCAGAATCGTAACTTTCAATCACATGTGTAAATTCTTGCTGGATCTTCGGTCTTTTAACAATCGTTCCTCTTTTTTTTCTTTTCTCTAGATATCCTTCATTTACCAAAGACTGGATTGCCTGCCTAACAGTTGGTCTACTCACACTATAGATATCTGCTAATTCAAGTTCTGTGGGAATCAACTGATTTTCTGCATATTCATTCGTCTGAATTTTATTTAAAATATCTTGACGTATTTTTTTATGCAATGGAACATTCATCTTCATCTACTCCTCTATATCATATTCCCATTATAGCATAGGAACTGATTACCAATAAATGTGTGGAGTAGCTAAAACCACTTCAGCACACCCTGTTATCTCAATACTTTCCTCAGGTAATAAGACAATGCTTTGTCCCATAGCACAAGGTTGGTCCCCAATATACAACTCCCCAGATAAAATGGTTGCAACACTAGCGATTTTAGCTGGATTAGATAGAAAATCAGTAGCAGAAAAATGCTGTATTGTGAATTCGCGTTTTTCAACTGTCTGTCCGATATCGAAAGAATCTTTTTCCACTTTTTGTTCTAACTTCAGAGTCTCAATAGCTTTTTCTACATGCAATTCGCGTTTCTTACCGTCTTTATCTAGACGATCATAGTCATAAAAACGATAAGTAATATCGGTAGCTTGTTGGATTTCATAGACCAATGCACCTTTGGTCAATGCGTGAATTGTTCCTGATGGGATATAGACCAAATCATGTTGCTGAATTGGGTACTCTTGCAATACATCAGAAACCCTTTTGTCATCTACAGCAGTTAAAATACTCTCTTTTTCTTTGCTGGTTTGCTCTGCATATATCCATCCTTCTTCTGGAGGTGTAATGAAATACCAGGCTTCGCTTTTTCCATAAGGCATTGATTCATGAATACGGGCATAATCATCGGTTGGATGAACTTGAATACTCAAATTCTTATCACATGCTGTAAAAGATATGATTAATGGATAGACATCCCCTTCTCTTAACCCAAATCTCTCAGGATCTATCTGAATTATTTCATTAAGTGATTGATTACTGCCTACTATCTTACAATCAATTCCCTCAATACCGCTTGCTGAATACACAGACCCAATCTGATTAATATTTTGGTCTCCTGAATATGCATGTAATTTTGGCGTACCCCAAACACGTTCTCTTGATTCTGGTATTAAAATAAACATAAAAAGTTCCCTCCTGTTAATTCTTGCTCTAGCTAATAATTTCATTATGTAATTACATTTACCATAGATATACTTATATTATCTCTATTAATTTTAAAATGTCAATAAAATTATAGCTAAATCAAGCACCTTGACACATAAGTGCGGACAGAGTATTATTCAATTTGTAAATACATAATAGGAGGATATCACATGGAAGTTTACAACATTGATCAGTTAGCACGTTTTATTGACCATACAAACTTAAAACCATTCGCTACAAAAGAGGACATGCATAATCTTTGCGAAGAAGCTATTAATTATCACTTTAAAATGGTAGCGATCAATCAAGTACAATCAAAAGTCTGTAGCAAGTTTTTAACAGGAACCGACATCCACACTGGGGCAGCAATCAGTTTCCCATTAGGTCAAACCTCTATTGCAGCTAAAGTAGCAGAGACAGAAGATGCCATTAAAAATGGAGCCAATGAAATTGATTATGTAATAAACATTACTGAAGTAAAAAACAAGAATTGGAGCTATTTAAAACAAGAAATGGAAGAAATAGTAACGGTATGCAGAAACTCTAATGTGATTTCGAAGGTAATATTTGAGAATGCTTATCTAACTGATGAAGAAAAAATTGAACTATGTACTATTGCAAACACCGTAGAGCCTGATTTTATAAAAACTTCTACCGGTTTTGCCCCAAGCGGAGCTACATTCGAAGATATCAAATTAATGAGAAAACATACTAAAGAGACAGTACAGATAAAAGCCGCCGGAGGGATTCGTGATGCTGAAACTTTTAAACAAATGATTACTTTGGGCGCAACCAGAATAGGAACAAGTTCTGGTATCGAAATCATCAAATCACTTACAAAAGAAGCTGAAAATGGAGAAATTTCTATTTAAAAGGAGGATAAGTAATGTATAAAATCGCAGTTACTGGATCAACAGGCTATCTAGCCTCACTTATTCAGTTATATAACAAAGAGAAATTCTTGTTTATTCCTATCAGTCGAAAAGACTTAGACCTTGAAAATACAGATGAAGTTAAACAATTTTTTGAAAAACTTGAATTTGACACGGTCCTTCATGCAGCCGCAAGAACACAAACAACCGATTGTGAAATGCATCCAGACGAAACAAAAAAGGTAAACACAGATAGCGCTATTCAAATTGCCAAAATTTGTCAAAAAAAGAAGGCCCGCTTTATCTTTCTAAGCACAGAACAGGTATTTAACGACAAGAAAAAAACAGGACCCTACACAGAACAAACCTCCCCTAAAAGTACTTCTGTATATGGAAATCAGAAATTAGCAGTGGAAGAATACTTAAATACTCATGAATTGGATTTTGTTACTCTACGCTTATCTTGGATGATGGGACTTTCCTTTCCAGATTTAACCTCAAGCCCTAATATAATCAAAAATGTAATGAACGCAATGTTTTATCAAAAACCTACTAAATTTACAGTTAATGAGATGCGCGGAATGACTTACGCTAAAAATTTTGCACAGCAATTTGATAAAATTCTCGGCTTACCAAAAGGAACCTATCATTTTTCCAGCAATAATAACTTATCTACCTATGAATTCGCCAATTTTATTGCAAAAGAACTTGGATTTGATAATGAACGTATTAGACAATTTATCCTTGCCGATAAAGAACGATACGCCGATCAGTTTCGCGACTTACGGTTAGCAACTGATAAAATCCAGCAGTATGGCATTAAGTTGCAGTCATCACAAGAAGATGCTAAAGAATGCCTGAAAGACTTTGGATGGTGAATTAAAAATTTGCTACTAACATAAATGCTTCTCATTAAAATATTACTGAATTCCGGTTCGTAGTGGTAAAAACTCTTTCATCACAGACTAAGATTCAGACTAAAATAAAGGACTTTAAAACTAAACTGGTTTATATTCCTTTTCTGTATTATTTTTTATCGTCTATACAATCACGATTAAAAACAAAAAGCCTTACAAGCGCTTTAAATCAACGCTTGCAAGGCTTCAACTGTCATATAGTATGGTCCCTACTGGTATAGAAGTAGGTGTTTTGAGTGCTTTTAATGAGTTCAATAATCAGAGGTATTATTTATAGAAGAAAATATAAAAAGCGTAAAACAGATATAAACTACAATTAAAAACGGATACATGAAAAGGATGCAACTAAAACTATAAGGGTGTTTCGGATATAAAGATATTCTATATTGAGTAGCTCTTTTGTAAAGTTTAACTTAACCACCTTCCTTTTTTCTTTTTAAGAGGGCTCTACTACTACAAAAACCTTAACTTAATTAACTATGTAATACTTTTACTGCAAATTATTATATAGTTTAATTCGAATTTCGTCTGGGTAAGGTAAATCATTTATGATAAACACAAGTAAATCCTCAAGAAAACTTTCATCAATTCTATCTTGACCTACCTATAAGACTGTATTTTCTATTTATTGTATAAAATTTCCGACACACTCAGAAGGGTATCTATTAATGATTTCATTTGTCAAATTAAGTTAGGCAAATCCCACTCATTCATGTAACTCAAAAAGATTTCCAATAGCGTCTGGTAGTTCAAAGGTTTGCTCAGAATTTGGTTTCTTCCGCAATTAGTAGTAATATATTTTTAGCCTTTCATGTGTTTCATTTTACTCAGTTGACATGGGGCTGGGACAATAGTCCGTCCCTAAAATTATAAAAGCGGAAACTCACAGATTTAAAATTCTGGAGTTCCCGCTTTTTTTGAGTTCATGAAAAAAGAATAAGAGCACGCTCTTTGCTGTAATGTAAATAACCACAAATACACTAGAAAGAGGTGCTCTTAATGTACATTAACTATACCACGAACCAAACTTGTTTACCACTTGAGTTCACCCCGTTCTATCGGGTACGGTCTTCTGTTAAGGTCTCTTTACGATGCAAGTACTCCTCTTCTGAAATTTCATCACGTGCGTATCGTTCATTCAATATTTTTAACGCTTCTGTGGTCGAGTTTTCTTTTTTTGAAGAAAACTCTGAGCGAGAATTCAATGTTTTTACAATAATATACACAATCAAAACGACAATAATCAGCAATGCAAGCCAGCCCAGCCAACTCCACCAATGTCCTCCCATGCCATACCAATGATACATAAAACGATTTCCCCCTTTTAAACAGCTGCTTGAATCGCTTCTTTCAACGTATTTTCTACTTCTTCAGCAATTGTTTTCAAACCATCATCTTCAATCAAGCCGATTAATATTGTGGGTTTCAATAATCCAATATATACTTCGTCTCTCTTTTCGTAAACCACTACTTTGCAAGGTAAAAAATAACCTGCTTCAGTATGTTTTTCCAACACTTCTTTTGCTTGTCCTGGGTTACATACTTCTAATACCTCAAAATCTGAAGAAAATTCCAGACCTTTAGATTTAATCTTCTCTTTGAAATTCACTTGATATAATACACCAAACTCTCTTTCTTTTAGGCTGTCGGTAATATCCTCAATAGCTGTCTGAAATGATTTATTTGTTTTAACTTCATATTTAAAGTCCATTTACATTCCCTCCCTTTCAAAAGTTATTGCAATACAATAAGCTTTTTTCTATCAATTACATCCATTGTAATGTTCTTCATGCCAATCATCTCTATATAGTCTTTTGCTATGTCTTTGATTCATTGCTTCATCATTGAAATACACTCCTGCAGGGTTATGAGGATTCGTTTTATGCTATTCCAGTATTATGATTTGGCATACTAAAAGCAATGGTGCCTACTAATAAAAAACTGACTATCAATCCTTTTATTTTTATTAAAATCACCCTTTCTAATTCCGCTTACATGATACACCCCGGGGTATATATTTTCAAGTATTTTAACTTTTCGGTAATTTTTATAAAATATTAGGTGGGCTTAAAACCTATTACAAAAATCGAGCACTAAAAATCAATGACGATTTCTAGTACTCGATTTGCTAAAGTTCTAAGTTTTTGCTTATGCGTCTGCTGCATTTCCTGAATAAGCTTTCAACATCCAGATATGCTTATCAACACTTCCTTTCATTGCAATCAGCATATCATTTGATGGAAAGTCTTCATGTTCATCTGTTAATTTTGCACCTTCTTTTAGTGAATCAGCTATAGTTTCTAAGTCAGCGACTACCGCTCCTACCATTTCATCTTGTGAAAGATACTTGTCTTCTACTCTTTCTTCAATAATTGAGTGATCAATAAATTCTTGAAGGGTTGAATATGGTTCGCCCCCAATAGCGAGTAAACGTTCTGCAACTACATCTAAGTTTGCTGTTACTTCATCATACAACTCTTCAAATTTCTCGTGTAGTGTAAAGAAATGAAAGCCCTTCACATACCAATGAAACTGATGCAGACGAATATTAAACTGCCCCTGGGTTGCCACCACTGTATTCAGATAATCTTTGACTTCTTGACTTGCCATAAATATTTTCCTCCTCATTTATTGTACATCGACATATTACCGTCTAATTAGACTGTAGCAAATAACAAGGTTTAAATACTGTTCGATTCTTTTTTCTACATCGATCACCTCCTCTATTTTAGATAACTCATTTTCATCTATTAATACTCATCATTCACTAAGGAACTTCTTATCCTTCTTTTCAATGTTAAAGAGGTAAATCTTTTTTCGTAAAGATAACATTTGCTACTGTATATAGAACTAAAGCGACGGCACCTAAAGCAACTAAGCCCCAACCAAATTCTCCGCTAGCTAATATTGCATCAGTATCAAACAGACTCGTTATCGTAAAGTACTCGAGTGCTTCTCCACTATCCATCAGCTGTTGAATCATAGTAATCAAGAAGAAAGCAAATGGTATACCACCGCCGACTGCTAGAGCTTTTCCTGTCCGGTTAAACAATGTAGCGGCAAAGAACGAAATAGAACTCATAGCTAGAATTAAGAGCAGTAGGCCAAAACTTAACCAAAAGTAAGCTTCTGTATCGAATTCCAGCGCGTCATCGACAGACCTTGCAGATGACACCATGGCATGGTTCGCCATCGCAATAATTTGCTCTTCATCCAAACCTGTTGCGTCCATTGACGCCGCTAAAGCAGTAGAATCTTTAATTAAAGTTAAATTTTCATTTACTTGGTCGCTATTCACATTTAAGGCCGCTGCAGATGAATCAATTACAGTCTGTAATAATAGTTCAGCATTGTCTTCAGTAACCATGACTGCTGGTTGAGAATTTTCTTGGACTTCTTCCTCAGTCTCAAGTTCAGCAATTTCATCCGTCACGAACTGATGGTACGCATTGACAGAAATCCCTTGAACACTTGCACCTGCTGCTAAGGCTTCATTACTTGCTAAAATCATCGCAGGGTTTTCAGTTAATTCCTTAGCTGTAATTTCAATAGCATTCTCTTCCATATTTTCATCTTCTGCATAGATATCTCGTCGTTCATCAGTGATAATTTCTGCTGCTTCTTCATAAGAGCGTTCATGAATAGTATTTTCTAAGTAGATGGAATAAGCTTCTACATCCATATCTCGTGCAGCAGCTGCTTCTCGCATAGCTTGTTCATCTTCTTGAATTAAATATAAACGCTCAGAGATATAACGTTCGTCGTGATTTAAAACTTCAGAGGCAGCCTTAATATCATCCGTGATTGGATAACCAGTGACATTATTATATTGAAATTGAGATGCACTTAAACCAGCTGATGCAATGATGGTATACATTAAAAAGATAGACAGGATTAGATAGATGGACTTAGTAAAAATAACACTTGATCGTTTAATGGGTGTTGATAAAGTATAAGCCATCGAACCTGAGTCTACTTCGTTAACGACAAGATTATTTGCTGTAAAAACAACATAAACAATCCCCAATATGACAGCAATCAGTTTATAGAAATTTTCTAAACTTCCTAAAAGACTAGTCATTGACGAGAGAATATTGGAAAAAGCTGTTCCTTCCGCTGCTGTAGCAATCGACGCATATCCTGCTGCATCATAGTTAATGATAAAAACAGATAAAATTGCGGAAGCAACTAAAGTAATAATTACCCACAGTTTCCAGTTCGCTTGGATACTTTGTTTTAAAATTGGTTTTGAGAACATCTACACTTCCTCCTTGAATGTTTGAGTAATGTAATCTTCGAATGTGACTTTGACTTCTTTAAAATAAACTAAATCAAAATATTTTAAATCTTGGATAAGCTGATTAATGTCTTTATCATGTATTTGAACAAATAATTGTAAATCGCCCGCTTTTATTTTATCGATTTGATAATCTAACCTTAAAAAATGTTCAAAATCTTTAAGCGATTTAAACTCCATTCTGTAATATTTATTCTTGTTATAGCGTATGGTTTCCATATCGATAACATCAATAATCTTGCCCTCTTGGATGACTGCGACCCGGTCACAAGCTTCTTCCACTTCTTGGAAGATATGGCTGGACATAAAGATGGTTTTTCCTTTCTCCTTTTCTTGTTTTATAAGGTCAAGGAAAATATCACGCATTAATGGGTCTAACCCTGTTGTCGGTTCATCCATAATCAAAATATCAGCAGCAGAAGCGAAAGCTGAAACAATCGCTGTTTTTTGTTTCATCCCTTTACTCATGGAACGTACCTTAGCCGTAACATCTAATTGAAGAAGGTCACTCAGTTCTTTGGCATATTCCCAACTTCCCCGTCCCGATAAATAGATTTGATTCTTTAAAAATTCTTCTCCAGTCGTATCTCCGGGAAAATTAATTTCACCTGGTATATAAGACACATAACGTTTGACTTCGGCACTACTTTTGGTAGCATCAAGTCCTTTAATAGTGACACTGCCTTCATCCGGTTTCAAAAAGCCCATCATATGGCGAATCGTTGTCGTCTTACCAGCACCGTTAACGCCTACGAAGCCATAAATTTCACCTTCTTCAACTTCTAAAGACACATCGAATACTCCGCGTCCTTTTCCATAATCCTTGGTTAAATGATCGATATCAATATAAGCCACCATGCAAATTCTCCTCTCCTTCAGCAACTGTTTTTTCACGATCATAGAAATCCATAAAATAATCTTCTAGAGTAAATTTAATTTCTGAAATAAAATTAACGTTTACCTCACTTAATTCAGCAAAAAGATGTTGCATCTTTTCATCGGTTAAATTCAACTTCACCTGATTTTGATTCGGTCTTTCGATTGTAATAACAAGTTCGGTATTCGCCAAAAACTTTTGGTAATCATTAAAACTAGCAAACTCAATTTTAAACGCTTTGTTGGTGCTTTGCTTCAATTGCTTTGCTTCAATCGTTGAAACAACCACACCGTCTTTAATAATGGCAATACGATCACAAGTTGCATCTACTTCACTAAAGATGTGACTAGATAAGAGAATAGTTTTTCCTTCCGCTTTTTCATTTAAGATGAATTGAATAAATCGTTCCTGCATGATAGGATCTAATCCGGAAGTTGGTTCATCTAATATCAAAACATTAGGATTGTGCATAAAAGCAGTAACGACCGCTAGCTTTCTTTTTGTTCCGAGACTCATCTCTTTAATTTCTTCCGATGTATCCAATTCAAATATTTCTTTGAGCTCCTCTGTCCTTGTCATATCGGTCATTTGTCTTTCTTCTGCCATAAACTCAATGAATTGATCCCCAGACATGCCCTTTGGAAATGCCAGTTCACCAGGCAAATAACCGACGTCATGCTTAATAATAGCTGCTGATTTCCAGCTGTCTTTCCCATTAATATATAATTCGCCTTCTTGAGCTTTAGTAAATCCCATTAAATGACGAATCGTTGTCGTTTTTCCAGCACCATTAGGACCCAGGAAGCCAAAAACTTCTCCTTCTTCGATTTTAAAAGAAACATCAAATATTCCTCGCCCGTGACCATAATCTTTGGTCACATGTTTAACTTCTATCACAGGCATTCTTTTCCCTCTTTCGTTTTAAAATATAAAGGTAAAATAATTAACAACTGTTTCTTTATTTACATTTGTTATATTTAAAATTATACTTGAATGGAAAGTAAGGACAAGGAACAGATTTTTGCATCTGATAATTAAGTAACACTTTGAAACAACATGTTTATTAACTATGAAGGAGATAACACCATTATGGAAAAACTAGATTTAAGAGTCCACAAAACCTATAAGTCACTTATTGAAAATTTTGAGGAATTATTACAAGAAAAGAAGTTTGAAAAAATATCTGTGAAGGAAATATGTGATGCGGCTATGATTCGACGTCCAACCTTTTATAAGCATTTCTTAGATAAATATGATTTCTTGACCTTCTTTATTAAATATAAAATGGACATAATCTTTGATTACGCGTTTGAAAACATAAATGATAAGAAAGACAACTTTTTTATTTTAGTTTTCGAACAATTGCTTAATCAGCCTGACAATGTGTTATACCTTATCTTCAGTCTTCAATTGAATGCAGATATCATCATAGAATTAGAAGGCGTTCAAGAGTACGGGCAGAACATGCTAAAAAACCATGTTCATTCAGGCAACACAGATAGTAGCACAGCCATAGAAGCTGATTACAAAGGTCAAATTATTATGGGAATCACGATTCAATCAGTCTATTGGTACAAAAAGAATCAAGACAAAACCAGCCAAGAAGATGTTATTAAGTTTTACAAAAAAACTTTAGAAAATATTTTTATTTAAATGTCTATTGCCAAATTTTATTGATTTCCTAAGGGTATTTTTTGATAATTAATACTTAAGTATCCTAGTAAACCAAAATGACTATACATTTTTTTGTAAATGGTTATTCTTCTTTATAAATCTAAATAATGATAGCTTTGGGTTGTATATTTCTTGGAAGAGACTATCCATTGTGATCTGAACAAGCTGTAAATATATAAAACTCATGCAGCTGTGCTACGATTTTTATGGCAGCAAAATGTAACATTCAAAGGGTATTTCTGTGGGACAATTAATTCCGTTTTATAGGTGTCCTTTCTTTATTATTTACTGAAGGAAATCTAACAACATATTTGGCTTAACAAAAAAAACCGTAATTATCAGTATTTTCTGATAATTACGGTTTTTTTATCAGTGAAGGCACTCTAACTTGCCCCACTCTCTAATGTATGGTCCCTACTGGGCTCGAACCAGCGACCCCTACCTTGTCGAGGTAGTGCTCTCCCAACTGAGCTAAGGAACCTTAACACTTTTACTATTATCCTTATTTTTCTAAGCGTTGTCAAGTCGATTCAGGTTTTAGCTTCCTTTTTTCATTCTAGTCCTTCATAATATAGTTAGGAATACCAAGAGAGGAAATCAGGAATGAATACAGAATATTTAGCTAAGTTTTATAAAAAAACATACACAGAAAAAATCGATGCTCTGGTTAAAGCAGAATTATTAACCGAATTACAAGCTGACAACTTAAAAAACGAAGGTGGTGATTTAGGCCAAGACATCGGTGAGCATATGATCGAGAATTATATCGGAAATTATTCTTTACCATTGGGTGTGGCGATGAATTTTCTAATTGATAATCAAGAGACAGTGGTGCCGATGGCTATTGAAGAACCCTCTGTCATTGCGGCAGCAAGTTTCGCTGCCAAAATCATTGGATCTGCTGGCGGATTTACCACAGTAGTCTCTGAACGGATGATGATTGGACAAGTAACCTTAAAAGACGTCGCTGACCCTTCAACTGCTATCAAAAAAATTAAAAATTCCAGGCAAGAAATTCTGGACCAGGCAAACGAAGCCCATCCTTCCATAGTAAAACGTGGTGGTGGTGCTAAGGACCTTTCTGTTCGTCTTCTAGAATCAGATACATCTGAAAATATCCCATCCTTTTTGGTGGTCCATTTACACATTGATACGCAAGAAGCAATGGGTGCCAATATTGTGAATACCATGATGGAAGGCATCGCTCCTTACATCGAAGAGTTAACTGGTGGAACAGCATTATTGCGTATTTTATCTAACTACGCCACCGAATGTACAGCAACTGCTACTTGTACAATCCCCAGTTACAAATTGAAGACTACAAATTTTTCAGGAGAAGAAGTACGCGATAGAATCGTAGAAGCTGCTCAAGTGGCATGGGTCGATCCTTACCGGGCGGTTACCCATAATAAAGGGATTATGAATGGTGTAGATGCCGTTGTTGTCGCAAGCGGAAATGATTGGCGGGCAATCGAAGCAGGCATTCATGCTTATGCAGCTCGTTCCGGTCAATATCGTGCGCTATCAAAGTGGCATACAAATGAAAAGGGAGATTTAGTTGGTACATTAACCTTACCTCTACCTATTGGAACAGTTGGCGGATCAATTAGTATTCACCCTGCCGCGAAACTTTCAAGAACCCTTTTACAAGAACCTGATGCAAAACGATTGGAAAGCATTCTAGTATCTGTAGGTTTAGCACAGAATTTCGCAGCTATCCGCGCGCTCGTCACTGACGGAATTCAAAAAGGACATATGGGATTACATGCCCGTTCACTGGCAATCAGTGCTGGTGCAAAAGGCGCACAAGTAGAGAAAATTGCAGAAGCTCTGAAAAAAGCGCCTCATATGAACCTGCAGACCGCAAAAGATTATTTAAGTAAACTTTAGACTTTTAATAAAAATCAACTTATTTTATTTTTTCAGATAGACTCAAAGCCTTCTCATAACGTATTAATTACTGTTATGGAAGGCTTTTTCTTATATATATAGTCAGGAGATAGACTTTATCCCTGCTCCTACTGAACTCATTATATTTTGAATATACGCTGCAGATTCACGCAGCATTTTTTCTTCTTCCTCATCTAAGATGATTTCTAGTTGCTTTTCAATTCCATTTCTGCCAATAATACATGGCATACTCAAAGTCACATTTCCATTATATCCATACTGTCCTCTTAGTGTAGTAGATACGGGATAAACACTTCTTTCGTCCAGCATAACGGCTTTAACTAGCGTGGTGACCGCTTGAGCAATTCCGGCATTTGTCCATCCTTTTCCGTTAAAAACATCATACGCTGCCTGAACTACTTGATTTTTTATACTAACTTGATCAATTTCAGCACTTTCAAAAAGATCCTTCCACTCACTCATTTTAAACCCCTGTATGTTAGCTCTACTCAATACGGGAAAAGCTGTCATTCCATGCTCTCCCATCATATAAGCCGTTATACTTTTAGGATCAATATTGTACTTGTCCGCTAATATTCTTTTTAATCTAGCTGTATCCAGCATTGTTCCTGTTCCAAAAATTTTCCCAGCTGGATAATCAAATTCATTTTCTGCAATATGTACTATTGTATCTACAGGATTGGTAATAAAAATTAATACAGCATTATTTGTATGAGCAACAATATTTGCCATAATCTCTCTAATGATCTTCGCACTATTTTCAGCTAGCAAAGCCCGATCCGGCATTTTTTCCTCTTCAGATGGCACTATACTGGCACCAGCTGAAACAATAACAAGATCTGAATCTGCACAATCTTGATAAGTTCCAGAAAAGACTTTTGTATTCGGCATAAAAGTAAAAGGATTAGCATGCAGCTGATCTAACGCTTCACCTTTAGATATATTTTCATTGCTATCAATTAATGCAATTTCCGAAAACAGTCCTAATTTCACTATATCTGATAATACATAAGAACCAACATGACCAATACCAATTATTGTTAATTTTTGCTTATTCATATACCCGTCCTCCTATAAAACTTTATAGCTACTATACAGGATACAACTCCATAAACCAAGATTTTCTATGTTAAAAAACAATCAGACTCACTTGACCATCTGATTGTTTTTTTCACAAATTACTGAATTATTTAGCTTGTCTAATCCTTTTGCGAGGATTCATCTTTATAACGATCCATAATACCACGATTGCTTCGGCTGCTACATAAGACATCCAGACTCCATTCATTCCCCACAGATAACTAAACAATAAAACTATCGGAATGATAATAACGCCACCTCTAAGCAATGAGAAGAATAAAGCAAATCTAGGCTGATCAGTCGCACTAAAATATGTTGTGGATATCGTATTGATCCCTGCAAAAAAGAAACCAACAAAATAGACAATCAGTCCAGTTGCTGCCATTTCAGCTACATGGGTGCTTTGATCGCTATTAAAAGCGGCTATGATTCCTGATTTAAATAAAAGTGTCGTCAAATAGACCGTTGCACTAATCACCAAAGCCGTTATTATAGATAATGTCAAAACATGCTTTATTTTACTCAAGTCGCGCTTGCCATAGCTATCGCTTAATAAAGGTTGAGCTCCCTGAGCTACACCTGTAAATAATGACAATACTACAAAAGAAATATTTGCCACAATTCCATATGCCGCTAAGCCCAGATTTCCTTCAAGTGAGAAAATAATTGTATTAAATAAAAATAAAACTACCGCTGAAGCAATTTCATTAATAAATCCTGTAGCCCCCAAGTAACAGATATCTTTAAGCACAATCCAGTTTAATTTCTGAAAAACAAATTTCAGCTGATTTATAGCACGTTTAAAATGAATAGACAGCACTGCAATACTACTGATTGGTGCTATACAAGTCGCCAAAGCAGCTCCAAACATTCCCATATCTAACGGAAATATAAAGATATAATCCAATAAAATATTCAAAAAACTTCCTATCATCATGCCCGACATAGCAAGTGATGGGTCACCATCATTTCTAACAAATGACTGAAGTGTATTGTTTAAAATAAAAAACGGAGAAAAAAAGAGTATCGTCTGTAGATAAATAGAGGTGCTGACAAGTGTCTCGTTATTCGCGCCTAAACTGCGTGCAATTAGACCTGAGCCAAACAATCCAAATACTAAAAAAACACCTCCGATAATCACTCCAAATATAAGAGATTGTGCATACACTTTTTGTGCTGTTTTTATTTTCTTTTGTGCACTTAAAATACTATATCTTGAAGCTCCTCCCAAACCCAGCATCAGCCCTATTCCATTGATCACCCCATATGCTGGTATGCTTAAATTCAAAGAAGCGATCCCATTAGATCCTAATGCCTGGGCAATGAAAAAAGTATCTGCTAATATATACAGAGATATTCCTACCATTCCCAATACATTCAAGCTTACATACTTAAAAAACAACTTGTTGATTCCCATGCAACTCCTCCAAAACATGCTTCTAATAAATCCTCTTCGTATGTACTGCCTAGTTCAATATAATAAAAAGCTGCACCTCATTCAAGATGCAACTTCTCAACTTACTTCAGCTATTAGTTTGTTCCACTTACTAGTCTTGATCTTAATTTGTTTGATATCACTTCAACAACCAGAATTAAGATTACTAATCCAATAAGTATAGCTCCGACCTGATTCCATCGGTATGATCTCATGGCAAAAATCAATGGTGCTCCAATTCCTCCAGCTCCAACTAATCCTAAAATAGTCGCATCCCTGAGATTCATATCGAATCGATAAATCGTAGTAGATAAGAAACTTGAGAAGAGTTGCGGCAAAATACCATAACGGATTTTCTCATAAGTCGTACACCCCATAGAAGTCATCGCTTCCAGTACTCCACGGTCTAAGTTTTCAATGACATCAACATACAACCTTGAAATCATCCCAATAGATGTAATTGACATTGTCAAAACCCCCGCATAAGCTCCAGGACCGGTTACACGAATAAACATAATCCCATAAACTAGAGAAGGAATTGTACGAATAAAAATTACAAACAACCTGGTAATATAAGCTACTGGTCCACTTACAACACTCGGTGCCATCAAAAATGAAATTGGAATAGCTAACAAGGATCCAAAAATTGTTCCTAAAAAGGCAATCGCAATCGTTTCATATAGTAAATAGGCAACACCTTGGCTAGAAAAGTCAAATAAGAATTCTAAATCCGGTGCTACAATACCTTTAACGATGTTTACAGCTAAACCCGTTCCTTTTTTATCTAATCCAGTGACATCTACACCAAGGAATGACCAGATCAGAAGAGCTAATACAATTACGGTAATAGTTGTAAAATAAAGTTTACGATTAGGTGCTTTACCCATTTGTGTTCGAATTGCTTCGTTCATTTTTACTCTCCCTCTCTAAGATAGTTTGCGTCTGAAATATTCACTGACTCTTTCAATAATGAATACAACGACCATCAAAACCAGCAAGACCATTCCTACACTTGGGTAGTCTCTCCAGCCTAATCTCTCATTTAATACCAATCCAATACCTCCAGCGCCTACATATCCTAAGATAGCAGCATATCTAACATTTCCTTCAAAAGCATATAAAGAAACAGATAGATAAGTAGGTAGAACCTCCGGAACAATGGCATATCTAAAGGCTTCTACTTTAGACAAACCCATAGATTCATGCGCTTCAAAAGCACCCATATCCACATTTTCAATATGCTCATACATTAATTTACCAACATAAGAGGCTGAAAATATAAGGATAGCTAATGTTCCTGCCATAGTCCCTAAACCGAACAGAAATGTAAAAATCAATGCCAAAACCAAAGTCGGTAAAGTTCTTAAAATACTTAGAAACAGTTTGAAAAATCCATTAAGCAACCTGTTTTTTATAACATTGCTAGAAGATAACAACGCTAGAGGAATTGCAAACAAAGCTCCTATAAGAGAACCTAATAAAGACATTTGGATAGTATCAAAAAGTGGGGCCCAAATATTAGAAATGAATCCAAAATTAGGCGGGAACATACTCAAAATAATAACAAAGAACTGACTTCCTCGTGTAAAGATTAGTGAAAGATCTACTCCAGTAGCTTGAAAAGAAGCATATATAGCTAAGAATATCAGAATCAGTATTAACGGAGTTTTTGAAGCCCTTTGTTTGACTGTCTTGCCATTTTCTAATGTATAAGTTGTTGGTTTAAATATCTTATCATAGATTGTTTCTTTCAATCTGCACCCTCCTTACACTTCTGCTTCTTCAGAATCATTCATATGCGGTACTTCTGTGATACTTCCGTAAATGTTATTTAACACTTCTTGATTAACATCTTCAGATTTACCGTCATATACTATTTCACCTTTGCGAATTCCTATTACACGATCTGCGTACTCTAAAGCTAATTCAACATGATGGATATTAATCAAAATAGACATTTCCATTTCTTGATTGATTCGTTTGAAATCGTCCATAACCACTTTAGCTGTTACAGGATCTAAAGAAGCTACTGGCTCATCCGCTAATATAACAGAAGGATTTTGCGCAAGCGTACGTGCTAAAGCTACACGTTGTTGTTGTCCACCAGATAGTTGGTCTACTCTATTGTAAGCTTTATCCAAAATTCCAACTTTATCCAATGCTTCCAATGCAACAATTTTTTTATCTTTTTGAAATAGCCCTAAAATCTTTCTCCACCAGGGAAGTTCTGGTACAGAAGAAACAAGAACATTATTAATAACACTGGTTCTAGTTACTAAATTGAATGACTGGAAAATCATGCCAATCTTACGGCGGAAAGTACGGATTTGTTTTCCTTTTAAGTTACTTACATCTACACCATTGACATTAAGGGTTCCCTCGTTAATATCATGCATACGATTGATGCAGCGAATTAAAGTAGACTTACCCGCTCCAGATAATCCGATAATCGCAACAAATTCACCTTGTTCAATCTTCAAATTCACATCTTTTAATGCAGTAACCCCATTCGGATAGGTTTTATTTACATTAATAAATTCGATCATAATTCACTTTGTCCTTTCTAAGACATACTCAAAAAGAAAGCCAGGAGAAAAAAACTCCCAGCTTGTTCTTTAGTTTATTGAGTATTAAGTTTGATTAATTTATATTAGTTTGTTAAATCTCTTAAGATTTGTTGAGCTTCACGTTCAACATCATAGTCAGAACTTTCAGATTTTTCATATCCTTCATGAGAATAGATGGAAATAATTTCTTTTCCTTCTTCAGTTCCAGCGATATTGATAAATGCATCTTGCAATGCTGCTTTTAAATCATCATCCATAATTTCAGAATTTTTACTTACACTAATTGTATCATTGTAAATTCCAGGTGTCACACCAATAACATCTGTCTGATCCCAGATACTTGCAGTACCACCAAAAGTATCTTCCCAGTCTTCAACATAATCGCGGCGGGCATCAGCGTACATTACTGCTACATCTGCTTGTTCTGTTGCTAGACGAGAAACTGAAGTACCATAAGAATCAGCTTGAGAGATTTGACTCAAGTCAGATAATGATTTGTCATAATTTTCTTGTAAAAAGATCGTTGGATATATATATCCAGCTGATGAAGATGAACTCATAACACTCCAAGAAGCTGAATCCAAGTCTTCCCATGTTAATTCTTCGCCATTATTAACTTTGTCTGCAAGTTCGCGTCCCTTTTCAGAAGGGCCTGCCACCATGATTGAACGATAGTACGTTACTTGTTCATCAGTTGGTTCAGTTGGTTTATTAGCGTTCCATTCTGCAGGATCTTCAGAGTCATTACTCAATCCTGCACGAGTTGCTGTCAGAATTACTTCAGCTCCATCATCATACAAAACATAAGTTCCACCAGGTAAGAATCCAACATCTACAGATCCAGCAGACATTGCTTCTCCTACAGCTTCATAATCTGTTCCTACATCGATTTTTACGCTATCGATATCATACCCTAATTCGGCCATTTCATCAATCAGCATTCCTTCTAGAGGTTCTGTAGCTGTTACGATTTCTTCTGGATCACGTGAAGGTACGAATTGTACTGATAGTTCATCAATCTGCACGTTTCCGTCAGTTCCTTCAGAAGCTGACTCACCACTATCGTCACTGTTTCCACAAGCTGCTAGTACAAGTGTTGATGCGAAAGTAATACCTAAACCTTTTAACCATTTTTTAGACAAAATTTTTCCTCCTAATTTTAACTAAGTATAAAACAACGGCATTCTTCAAATGTGCATATTGTAGCTCCATAAGAATAGTAACATCCGACAATACAAATGTCTACAGTATATTTTAGAAATTTTACAAAAAATACACACCTAAAACCGAACATTAACTGTTTTTTACACAAGCAATCTTCCTTTTTACTTGGTGATTATCTGACAGCAATTTAGTATATCTTTTATTCTCCCTATCTTTCTATCAATTTTATGTAAAGTTATCGTAAAATCAGTTCGTTCTCTTCTTATTTGCAATAGCTCCTTTCCTTCAGTAATATTAAAGACGAAAGATAGACAATTTTATTTTTTTGAAAGGAATTTTTAAAAATATGATCAAAGAGTTTAAAGAATTCATTGCTAGAGGCAATGTTATTGAGTTGGCAGTCGGTCTCGTTATGGGGCAAGCTTTTACTGCAATAGTAACTGCGCTAGTAGACAGCATTATCATGCCGCTTCTTGTTGCCCTTACTGGACAAGCAAATGTAGAAAAATTAACTATGGAAATAGGCGCTGCTTCAATCAAATATGGCGCTTTTTTACAAGCCATTATTAATTTCTTCCTTATTTCAATTGCATTGTTTATTGTTGTTAAAGTCATCAATACTTTGACCAAGAAAAATAAGCCAGCTCCTGAAGATACACCTGTAGAAGCACCAACAGTTGAAGAATATCTTGCAGAAATTCGCGATTTATTAGCTGAAAAAGCAGAAAAATAACCTGAAGAAACCAAAATAGAGGATCATCTCAATTGATGATCCTCTATTTTTGTAATTGTACAACTTAGTCAATATCTGTATTTCTGATAATAACAGCCGCACCCATGCCGCCACCAATACATAAAGAAGCTATTCCATATTTCAATCCTTTGCGTTTTAATGTATACAGCAAAGTAACTAAAATGCGATTTCCACTTGCTCCAATGGGATGACCGAGGGAAATGGCACCACCGCTCATATTTGTTTTAGCAATTAGTGTTTCTTTGTCTATTTTGAACGCTTCAGACAATTCATGCACTACCGCTAAACTTTGAGAAGCAAAGGCTTCATTCAATTCAAATACATCTATATCACCAAAAGATAGTCCAGATTTCTTCAATGTTTGCTTAATGGCTGGAACAGGTCCCATCCCCATAATCGATGGATCAACGCCGCCTTGTCCAATTGCGACAATTTCAGCTAATGGTTGAATAGATTTTTCTTGCAGATAGTCTTCTCCAACAATCAACGTTGCGCTGGCACCATCATTCAGTCCAGAAGCATTTGCAGCTGTTACCGTACCCTCTTTTTTGAACGCTGGTCTGAGTGAACTCATTTTTTCAAGATTCGCTTTACGATTAGGATATTCATCAGCATCAACAATAACCTGTTCTTTCCTTCTAGTTGTATACTCTACAGGAACCACTTCTTCTTTAAATAAACCATTATCCAGTGCTTCGAGCGATTTTTTCTGGGAATCAAATGCAAAGGCGTCCTGATCTTCACGTGAGATTCCATACTGTTCGGCAATATTTTCCGCAGTAACCCCCATATGATAACCCTCAAAAGCATCTGTCAATCCATCATGCACCATATGGTCTATCGCCTGAAAACCTCCCATCTTGATACCAGTCCGAGCTCTGTTAGGAATAAGATAAGGGGCTTGGCTCATAGATTCTGTCCCACCAGCCACAACTGTATTATATTCTCCCGCACGAATGCCAATAAAAGCATTCATGACAGTTTTCAAGCCACTCCCACAGACCATATTTGTTCCATAAGCTGGCGTAGTTTCTGGAATACCGGCTTTGATAGAAGCTTGTCTGGAAACACCTTGACCTTGACCAGCTGAAAGAACGTTTCCTAAAGATACTTCATCTATGTCAGTTGGATCAACACCACTTTGGTTTAAAACGCCTTGGATAGCTGTTTTTCCTAAGTCAGCAGCTGAAACATCTTTCAGTGCACCAAGAAACGAACCGATTGGCGTCCGCTTTGCCCCTGCTATATATACTTTTTGCATAAAAGTATGCACTCCTTTTAGTTAGCAAAATTTTTCATTCCATCAGAATCGTTTACTTACTTTTTACTATATTTGCGAATATTAGCCTGAACCCCACTTAAGATAACCGTTCCACTAGATGCTTCACTATCCAGTTCAATATCTGTTTCATCTTTAGGTAAAGATTGCTGTAAAATTTCTTCATATTCTTTAATAGATAATTCGCGACGCTTATTCAGTAATGCTTCATGTTCTTCTTTCAACATGTGTTCTTTATACCCAGGTTTTACAATTCCACTGAAAAACTCACCAACAGCTCCTGAGCCATAACTGAACAGACCAATACGCGCATTATCTGCTAGCAACGGTCCTTGTTCCAGTAAAGAAAGCAAACTTAAATAAAGTGATCCAGTATAAATATTCCCAACTTGCTTATTGTAAGAAACACTTGGCTCATAATATCCCATCAGACGAGCTGTATCTTCTTCTGAAGCATTTTCTGTTAAAGCTTTTAATGCTTTTTTACCCATTTTAGTATAAGGAACATGGAAGCACAATGCTTCAAAGTCACTTAAATCACGGTTATTTCTTTCTTTGTATTGACCCCAGACATCTGTTAGGAAGTTTAAATAAGCTTGGTTAGAGAATTTTCCATCTACATAAGCATAATCAGAATATAACGGACGCCAGAAATCGGAAATGTCTTCTGTCATGGATACACTATCTGTATCAATTGCTAGGATTTTCGGATTAGCAGACAATACCATTGCAACAGCTCCTGCTCCTTGAGTCGGCTCTCCACCAGTATTGAGTCCATATTTTGCAATATCTGTTCCCAATACAAGGACTTTGCTTTCAGGATGCAATGAAATATGACCCATAGCCATCTTGATTGCGGCAGTAGCACTATAACAAGCTTGTTTTAATTCAACTGAACGAGCATATTTTTGAATACCCGTTAAATGATGGACCCAAACTGCACCTGATTTTGAGTGATCTACCCCTGATTCTGTTCCAAACAAGACAAAATCAATTGCATCTCTATCTTCTTCATCTAACACTTCAAGCGCTGCATTGGCTGCCATTGATACTGCATCTTGTGACAAAGGCGCTACTGCCATTTTTTCTTGTCCGATTCCAATCGTATATTTAGCTGGTTCCACTCCTCTAGCTTCAGCTAACTTTTCCATATCTATATATACATCCGGTGTATAAAACCCTATTTTATCAATTCCAATTTCCAAATCATCGTCCTCCTATAATATACACTCACAAAAACGTTTCTATTATCTTAATTACATTATAAATGACCTTCCTAAAAAAAGAGTTAAGATATGTACGATCATCTATAAAATGATCGGTTACGTTCCCAGCAGGCATATTTCTTCAATAGAATCGTACCACATGACTTAAAACTCGCCTGTGTTATATGCTCAAAAAAGGATAGAATAACGTATGGTGTCAATAAAAAGGGTGAACACTAACTGATAATTTGTTTACTTATGCAAATAATCAAGGACTGTAAAGGAACACCTCATTTGCTTAGTTTCTGTAAATGAGGTGTTCCTTTTAACATTATATTTTTGCAATAAATGCAAAGATTATCATAATTTTTGCGTTAAAATAAGAAGCAACGATTTGTTGCTTTATTCTATTCAAATTAAATCGTATACTTTTTATGTAAGTAATATCAAAAAGTGAGGAGAATGAAAAATGAAAAAAGGCTTAGTATTAACAATAGAAATCATTATGAGTATAGCATTATTAATTGTCCCTTTTATCGGTGACTACATAACTAATCAAACTAGTGCTATTGGATCTTATTATATTGCATTTTTTATTGTGACTTGTATATCTGTTGCTCTTTTCATACTTATGATTGGATTCTCTATTATCAAGTTTATTCAAATTAAAAAATAAAAGAATCTTGGACAAAACTAGCCAAAAATAAAAACACCGTTAAATCGATGAATTTTAACCCTAGATTTGACGGTGTTTCTACTTGTCTAGATTTACAAGTTTTTGTTAAAAGGAGACTTTTGTCTCAGCCTCTTTATTTTCAACTTAAAAGTTTATTCCAGTATTTAAGTATAATAGTTTATAGTAATTAGTTGTATGTGAAGCACCAATATTTATAGAAGCTGACTGATATAATCCTTTTAGAGATACTCTTTTAGTCAACATCCATCTTTTTAATAGCATAGAAACTGATTAGATAATTAATCATTAGTCCCAATATCAATCCGGCAACCACTGTTACTTTACCGTTTGAAGATTGAACCCAATCTGAACTTGCAGGAAAATAGTTCAAGAAAGCTAAAAGAACGAATAACCAAATAATGGGTAAAAAACCAGACCATAATAGTCTTTCTCCTTTTGGAAGGCTATAAACTTTCCATGTTACCCCTACGGAGGCTAGTGTTATCATTCCTAAAGCAGCTTCTTTAGGCAAAACAATTGTCCATGCCTCCGAAATGAAATAAGGGGATGTAGTCAAAATCGTTAATACTACTACGAATGTTGCACCAAATAGTAGCCCTTCTAATGTTGAAATAGATTTTTCTTTCTTGAATGTACTATTTTTCAAGATAGATAAACACACAATCACTCCTAGGCCTATCGTTAGAGAGTTAATAATGAGCTGTAGTATATTAACTTTGTACTGGTCAGCAGATAAATTAGAAAGAATGGAGAAAAAAATTGAAATCCCAAA
Source organism: Marinilactibacillus sp. 15R (assembly GCF_001895285.1). NCBI lineage: Bacteria > Bacillati > Bacillota > Bacilli > Lactobacillales > Carnobacteriaceae > Marinilactibacillus > Marinilactibacillus sp. 15R. The sequence continues at coordinate 743,555 of NZ_CP017761.1, read as the reverse complement.
TACTAGTCCCAATATTTTTAGCCCATCTAACCAATTGATTGGAACATTTGAAAGTATCTCATCTGCCGTTGCTTTAGGTTCTTGACCAAAATACTCTTTTGCAGAAATACCATCTTTTTGAGCAGAAATCATATCTTGTAAGATTTCCAGTAATTTTGACTCTATATCTTCCTCATCTTTTAACCAGTCTCTTAACCTCATATAAATTAGTATTTCTTCATAGTACGTTTTATTCTCCGTGTTCAACTGCTCTCTCAATTCATTATTTTGCTGGATCATTTCCTGCGTTTTTGTCATCTTTTTTTCCTCCTTTGTCTATCAAGTTATGGACGCTAGATTCCAACTCCTGCCAGTTCTGAATAAATTCTTGGCAGTATTCTTTTCCTTTAGGTGTAATCTGATAATACTTACGGTCTGGTCCGTCTTTAGATGGCTTTTTGACGCTAGTTGTCAATTCATTCTTTTCAAGCTTTTGTAGTAATGGATAGACTGTTCCTCCGACAATATCTGTAAATCCCGAAAGCTTTAACTGCTGGACTAACTCGTATCCATAGACTTCTTTTTCCTGGATGATCAGTAGCACACATCCTTCAAGCACACCTTTTAATAACTGCGTTTTTTTCAATTTGTCACCTCTGTTCAGATTACGGAATCTAAGTTGTAATACATACTAGTTAATTATAGAGTACCTCACTCCCACTAGTTTGTAAAGCATACTAGTTAAATAAAAAAGAATCGAATAATCCATTTCATAATTATTCGATCTTTTTCAAATGGTTACTTGGTTTCAGCTGAATTTAAATCAGTACGCTTAATCAATTTTACTAAATGGACATCCATACAAAAGACTTTTCTCAAAAAGTGAAATACTTTAACTTAAACAAATAATTACTTATTCATTTGCTGCTTGCTTATTCTTACTTTTACCATAAAAATATCGAATAGAGTTGATCACAATATAACTAATTGGATAAATCACTACATACGTTAAGACCAACAAATCAGGATACTCATGTAAGATCAGTAAAAACATAAGAACGACAAACAAAAAGGTTAGCTGTTTGGTTTGGTTTTTAAGATCCCTAGAAAATTGATTGACTAGAAAACGAATATAAGCCTCATTCAGAATTCCCCTTTTTCTCTATCTAGTTTTTCAAGGTTAAAGGATATCAATAATTTCTTTCTTACTTGCTGCATTTGCTGGTGCATAACTGAAAATCAATCCCACTAGTGCGGAAACACCAATCGAAACAAGAATTGTAAATAGATCTAATCCAGTAGAAAACGGTAAAAAGAATGAAGCAATAGAAGAGAATAACCAGCCAAATAAATAGCCGAATATTCCACCAATACTTGTCATCATAACACCTTCTAGTACAAATTGAGCTCGAATACTCTTTTGAGAAGCTCCAAGAGCTCGACGGATACCAATCTCTTTTGTTCGTTCGGATACTGAAATATACATCATATTCATAACGCCGATTCCGGCAATAAATAAGGAGATTCCAGCAACGCTTGCGATAAATAGCGTAATTCCTCTCAGAACTTGAGACAACCCATCATCTAAAGCAGACATATCAAAATGAGTATAGGTTCCTCTATCTCTCATTGTACCTTCTTCTTCTAATAGTGACACACTCTCTTCTGCAACATCTGAAGGAAGAGAGCCTCTGGCAACTGTTATACTAATCTGATCTTCAATGGTATCCTCTTCATGATAGCGATTATAACTGCTTTTTGGAATTTCAATCTCTTGCGGTAGAAACCCAGCGAGAATACCCGAAGCGTCAACATCCCCTTCTGATACTCCAACGATTGTATACAGCTGATCCCCAAGCGATACCCCTTTCCCTAAAGCTGCTTCTTCTGATGCATATTGGCTCTCGATAAGCGAATAAGGTACCACAACAACTCGGTTTTCTCTTTCGTTATCGATAGAATCAAGTGATCTTCCTGCTACGACAGGACTACCGCTGTCTTCTATTAGAGAGGCTTCCAAATAATTCTCTTCTCCGTCAATCGTAGTATCAAATGAGGCATATTCTGAATTTATGTTAATCGTCTCTACGCTTTGAACGCCATGTACATTCTCAATCATTCGCATGTCCATATCAGTAAATAGATCTTCATTCGTTTCAAGCATCCAATCTGGATCATCTGCCTGAAATTGAATATCAACGGTTAACAGTTCTCCTTCATCAGGATTCAAAGAGTCTAAAACATAGTTCTCAAATCCTCTTCCAATAGACATGATCGTACTGACCGCAGCGATTCCAATTACGATTCCGATCATTGTTAAAAAGCTTCGTTTTTTATTTTTAAGGAGTGCATTCCATGCCCCTTTAAAAAACACTAACGGGTTCATGTCTTCACCTCACTTCTTCGGTCAGTATGCCATCTTGCATATGAACCACACGGTTACAATACTTGACCGTTGTCGGGTCATGCGTAACTAAAATAATCGTAACCCCTTCTTCTTCATTCAACTGTTTGAACACATTCATAATGTCATTAGAGGTTTGCGTATCTAACGCACCAGTTGGCTCATCCGCTAAAATAAAGTCAGGATTATTTATGATTGCTCTGGCAATTGCTGCTCTCTGTTGTTGACCACCTGAGAGCTGTTTCGGCATTTTCTTTCCTTTATCTCCAATGCCCAGCTTCTCCAATAGTTCCAATACTTTACTTTTAGTCTCTCGATAATTCCATCCATCATATAACAATGGCAACTCTACATTTTCTTCAATTGTTAAAGTCTCTATTAGATTAAACTGTTGAAATACAAAACCTACGCGCTGGTTTCTAAGTTTAGACAAGTCAGCATCATTTTTAGAAGTGACAATATTCCCTTCCAGGAAGTAATTACCTTCATAATTTCGGTCAACAAACCCAATCAGATTCAATAACGTTGACTTTCCAGATCCTGATGGGCCCATAATTGCTAGAAAATCGCCTTGGTTTACTTCCATTTCAACATTTTTCAGTACGGGAATCCATTCATTGTCTGCTTTATAAGATTTCCCGATTTTTTCTAACTTAATCATACATCACCATAACCTCATCCCCATCTGCTAGTTCAGGATTCGGGTCAAGCAGTACTTCTTCATCCACTTCCAATCCAGAGTCCAACACATAGAAATTGCTTTCTTTATGGGCTTCGATTTCTCGACGCTCTACGATTCCGTCAATTATTACAAAGACGATTTTTGTTCCATCTTCTTCCTCGACAACAGCAGATTGGGGAAGATAAATGGCGCCTTCACTAAATCCGACCTGAACTGAAAATCCATATTGAATTGGTTCTTCTGGTATAACTGTAAATGGATATCTTGAAGAAGTTGAGCCTTCCGCACTAGCTTGCATAGGCAGCGAACCGATTTGAGTAATTTTTCCCGGTATTTCTTTATCAGAACTCATTAAACTGATTTCTACAGGACTTTCTTCTTTGATTTTGTCATAATCATATTCAGAAACAGTGGCTTCGATTTTAACATCTTTAGATAATAAACGAACAACTGGTTCTTCACTAGATGCAAGTGTAGAAGCGTTTGTGTTAGTTACTTCAATAACACCTGAAAAATCAGCTGTAACTGTTGTGGTAATGCCTTCCCTCAACGTTTCAATCTCATATTCGATATCTTCCATTTGATCGTTCAGTTCATCTATACTCATCTCAGCACTTTCGATTGTGGCTTCTGCCTCTGCTTTATCTGACTCATATTCCATTAAATCAGTTTGTGCAGTTTCGAATCCTGCGTCCATACTTTCTTCTGTTTCAGCAGGCCCTTGTACAGTCTGGTTGCTTTTTTCTATATTTACATTGGCTGTACTCAACGCGTCTTTGGCGTTGGCGAGTTCTGTTTCTGCTTCTGAACGACGTTCTTTTAATCTACTATACTGACGATTCTGTTCATCCAATAATTGCTGATTTTCTTCATTTGTATAAGTAAATAATTCTGTTTCCGCTTCAACTTCCTGCCCATCTTCCACAAGTACTTCAGCGATCACGCCTTTTGATGCATCGTAATACTCTTCTTGAACTTCAGAAGCTTGGACTATTCCGTCAAATAAAATCGGATCTTCTTCTCTAACGATATGTACCGAATACGTTTCTTCTGCATTACTTTCCAGATCGGAATTCTGGAAAAACTGAATAATAAAAAACAGAATCATAAGTACAATAATAATACCAACAGTAATTAAACCTTTTTTTTCACCGACCCGTTTCAACAGTGAACGAGTCGGTGAATTTTCATCTATTTTTTTCAATCTTTTTTCCCTACTTTCTATTAGCCCAACATATTTGAAGCAAGAGCATTAAAAGCTATACTCAAGACTATTCCAATTACAAGCCACGCTACTTGGACAATTGTGATTGCCTTTTTGATATGTTGCTCTTTTTCTTCACCTGAAAAGTAGAAGAATAAAAAGAGTACAGTCGTAATAATGTTGACAATTGTTCCCACAATCAAGTTCTCTTGATAATTAAGTTGTTGTACCAAAAAGTTCATCACTGTTCCAATTGCAGTAGAATAAAATAAAGCTGCCCAGATATCATACTTATAGACATTTTTTTCTTTAGAAATCCATTGTGTAGGAAACTTGGTAAAAGCGTATTGTATACTCAAAACAATAAAAGCACCTATCGCTCCAACTATTCCGCCTATCACACCACCAGCAACTAAAGCCCCTGAATTTCCCTCTAGTTCTTCTAAACCAGTTGTATCCATGGTGAAAATCTGTAATGCTGCAATTCCTAAAATAACAACTGCAAAAACTGCCATTGCCACCCATGGAAACCCTTTGTTTTCACTTACCTCTACTTCTTCACTCATCTTTGTTCCTCCTTTTTAATAAATCAGCAAAGCAAAAAGATATTTTATATTTTCCACTCTTTTCACTAATTAATATTGTAACAAACAGATAATTATATAACAACGTCATTTTATAAGCTCCAATTTGTATAACAGGAAATTTTTAACATCAAGATTTCTAAAACATCTCCAAAAAATTAGCACTTTGCTCTTTAAGTATTCATCATACACTAAAACACATACTTTAGGGGAGCAACGCTCCGTTGCCCCCTTGGAATTCCATCTATATCAACAATAATATATAGTAATGCTCGTAATAAAAAATTTCCCTAAGTAGTAAAAAATTAAACTCACTACTAAAAAACAAAGTTTCTTTAACAAAATATGGATATACATAAATTTTAAAAATAAATTTCAAAACTAATTTTTTACTAAATTTTAAAATCGTTTTGTCAATTCTATTATTAGAAATATAACAAATTTTATCCGAAGCTTAGTTTACTCCACCATATTTTAAAACGAACAGAATCAGAAAAATGATAGTTATCATTAAAATAGACTACTTTATCTTTTTTTAAAATTGCAACCTAAAAAACGGTTAATTCTTCAACTACCAAATTTAAATCATTCTCTTTAGGCATTTTCTTCAGTTATAGTATCAACGAAAATACATAACTTATTGCCAAGTTCAAATTTAATGTTAGAAAGCCAATCAGAATGTAATGGTTAATTTTGAATTGCTTATACAATAGATAACTCACTAATGCGAAAAACAAAATATTAAATGGTCCGTAGTGCGTTCGAATCATATCTACTATTGTTTCTTTTCCTAACACTGTTTCATCTATTAGAGCAGAAGTTGATCCAAGGAAACTATTATAAATTACTTTTATTACAAAGGTAACCATCGAAATAGAATATACCCATGAAACTGGTAACAGACAATTTTTATAGGTTATATCTTGTCCTAGCATTAGTATAACGAACCAGAATAAAAATCCTGTAAATAAAATATAGTAAGCAGGATTAAAAAAAGAAATAAACACACCAAATGAAATAGCCAAATTTTTCAAAATACCTATACCATCTGGATTAGTTGACGCTGCTTCATTTAATAGCGAATCTATAAAAGGCCCGTTTTGAAGAGTGATCAAAAAAGTTAACGTTGCACTAATTATCCCATATAAAATTATTAAATAGATCGGATTATTCTTCAATCTATTTATCATTTAAAAAACCTCCAAGTTTAGGCAGGATTAGTTAAGTACTCAATAAATGCAGCAAAACCTAAGAGCACTATACCTATACAAAATTTCATAACTATACTTCTTACAATTTTAGTGGATTTTGAGCTCTTTCTATTTATAACATACTTAAATAAGGTAATCACAATTGATAATCCCAAATAAAAGGCATATAACTCTATTAATCCATGAAAAACAATATATTTAAGTGCCACAATCATATTAGTTTTTTGGGCCTCAAATAAAATAAATAATCCTAAATTTAATACATTTAAATAGACCTAGATAATTCATACTTTTGCTTGAATCGTGGAAACACTGCCTAATGGCAGGCACTATGATACTTTTATTGTTTCACCTGTTAAGTGATGAAAAAAGAACTCCATTCTGATATGGTAAAGGTGTCGAAACCAACCATAAGAAAAGGAGTTCTTCTAATGACTAGCTTACACAAAAAACAGATTAAATTCAATTCTAACATTACCATTTCGCATACAGGTGGACGCTTATCTAGTGATTCCGGTTTGGTCTTAGTTAAAGAACTAATGAATACCTTTGGTTTCTCTGATTTAGCTAAACGACTACTTCACTTAAAAGAAAATCGTGCTTACTTCATACATGATAATCTAGCAATTTTTGAGCAGCTTATTATGCAGCTAACGGCTGGTTATTCGACAGACTCTTCGGCTAATATATTAAGACATGATCCAGTATTTCAAGTTATTCTAGGTAGAAATCAGTTAGCCTCGCAATCGTCGCTTTCGCGATTTCTAGACCGTTTTTCAGAAGAGAACTTAGATCAGTTACAGTCATTAAATCAATCATTAATTGATAAAGCGCGTCTGATTCGTAATGATACCGAGTTGATCATTGATATTGATTCAACACACTCAGATACCTTTGGAAATCAAGAACAAACCGATTATAATGCCCACTATCAAACTTATGGATATCATCCTCTAGTTGCCTTTGATGGACTGACTGGAGATTTCTTAAAAGCTGAACTACGTTCAGGAAATCAATACACATCTAAAGGTGTAAAAGCTTTCATAGAACCTTTACTGCAGCATTATAATCACTCCTTACCGAATACCGACATACTCGTTCGTGGAGATAGTGGATTTGCAACACCAGAGGTGTATGAAGCTTGTGAAGCCAACAATAGCCACTATGTTATTCGTTTAAAGAACAATAAAAAAGTGAGTCAACTAGCTGAAAAATCAGTTCTATATGGTGAAAATCAGAAATGGGAAGAGAGAGAAGTGCAGTACTTTTCAGTACCTTATCAAGCTAAGTCATGGTCAAAACCTCGTCGTCTCTGCATTCGTTCTGTTCGAGAAGGAGGAGAACTCCTTTTTCAGCATACATTTATTGTGACAAACCTATCAAAAAATGTATCCCCTGAAGTCATATTCTCTCTTTATGCCAAACGTGGAACGATGGAAAACTTTATCAAAGAAGCGAAAGCAGGATTTTATTTTGATAAAACCGATAGTCCACGCTTCTTAGAAAATCATGTAAGGATGTTAATGAGTTTACTCGCTTATAACCTCATCAACTTTTTAAAGACGATTGGGTTTGATGAACGAGATAAAGGTCTGACTGTTCAATCCATACGACTGAAATTACTTAAAGTAGCCGGGAAACTTGTCCAAACAGGTAGGCAAGTCTATCTTAAACTGTCTAGTTATCACGTTTATCATAAAGAATTCTATGCTGTCTTCGACCGCCTGAGGCGGTCCCATTCATGGGTATAAACTAAGCGGATACTATTTTTTTAAGAGAAAAGTTCCAAGGGATAAGTGTGCCCAAAATTATACAAAAGTAATTTTTGGGCACTTACAAAAATGAAAAGAGTCTTTAAAAAGATTGTTTTGGGCAAAAGTTATCAAAATAAATAAAGCGAGAATGATTTTTTTAAGAGATTTACTTAAAATACAGAGTTATGAATTATTCAGGATAGATTATAAAAACAGAAGTAACTCCTAATGTTAAGGTGCCTGCTATAATCAGTAAAAATACATATAAATTATTCATAAATATATCAAAGGTTGAACGATAGTTTAATGTGTTGTTGATAATATTATCTTTTTCTGAAAAATCAAGACTCAAAAAATAAGCAGATACTCCCCCAAACAGGATTAGAAAAAGAAATATGTATACATCAATATTTTTCACTATTTTTTTTTTAATCATAAAAAAGGTTTTCCAAATCTTGAACAGTATGTTCCGCTGTTATATTTATTTCGTGCTTCAGTTTTCCATTGTTTATAAATAAGATCTTTGAACTTATATCTTTCACTATAGAAATAGCATGCGATGAAATTAAAATTGTTTTACCTGATATAGATAACTCATTTAATATTTCTTTCATAACAATCATTTGCTTAGGATCCAAACCATCAAATGGCTCATCCAATAGTAATAAATCTGGAGAATGTATGATAGTTACGATAAATTCAAATTTTTTTCGCATACCCTTAGATAAGTTTCTAATTGAAGTATCATAATAATCATATAGGTTTAATTTCTTTAATAGGATATCTAATTTTTCCTGTTTCAATTTTAAATTTCTGACCCTACTCACAAATTGTATATTCTCTTTTATTGACAAATAATCATATAAATTTAATCTTTCAGGCAATAATCCAATTTTTGTCTTCAAAAAGTTATCATCTACCTGCGTTTGATTGAACCAAATATCATGTGTCTCCTCATCAAGACCTGCAATAGCATTTAAAATAGTCGTTTTTCCTGCTCCGTTCTCTCCTATTAAACCAACGATTTGTCCCTTTTCACAACTAAAGGATATATCATCAATAAAAAAATTTGTATGATCGAAATGTTTACTTAAGTTTTTCACTAATAGAGAAACCGTCATTTTAAACGCCTCCATACTTTTTTTGTTTCGTATAATGAACAAAAACTTTACAAATATAAAATAAAAAAAGGTTAACAGCAAATACAATCACTATATTAGGATTTATCAGTTTTTCTGCTTTTGATAAGTAAAAAACTGTCGCTAGACCAGATACTGTAGAGAGTAAAAAGCCAAATATTTTGGCTTTTTTTGAACCACCTTCATACTCATCTGTATTTCGATTTACCTCCGCAAATAGAATAGTTCCCGTTAAAAAGAAAACGGATTGATTTAGTAACCACGGTATCATTCCTACCAAAAATATAAGTTGATTATGGATAGTTTCCGGCACTAAAAGCAAATAAAAAATGGTAAATAATAGTACAATAACTACAGTAAAAATAAAAGATATTTTCATTTTATAGTTAATTCCTGAATAATTCATACTTTCTTTTGGAACATGTAGAAACTGCCTAACGGCAGGTGAAATTAACTTTTTATATCATCACCCTTTAAGTGATGAAAAAAGAACCCCTTTCTGATATGGTAAAGGTGACTAAACCAACCACAAGAAAGGAGTTCTTCTAATGATTAGCTTACACAAAAATCAAGTTAAATTCAATTCAAACATCACTATTTCCCATACAGGTGGTCGCTTATCAAGCGATTCTGGATTAGTCTTAGTTAAAGAAGTCATGAATACCTTCAATTTCTCTGAACTGGCCAAAGGCCTGTTGCACATAACGGATCATCGTGCCTATTTCACCCATGATAATATAGCGATACTTGAGCAGTTCATCATGCAGCTGGTCGCTGGCTATTCGGCAGACTCTTCAGCGAATCTTTTAAGACAAGATCCCGTATTCCAAATGGTGCTAGGCAAGAAGCCTTTAGCCTCTCAATCATCACTTTCACGTTTTCTAGACCGTTTCTCAGAAGAAAATATCCATCAACTACAGTCTTTGAATCAAGCATTAATCGATCAAGCACGTTTGATCCGCAATGATACAGAATTGATCATAGATATTGACTCTACCCATTCAGATACCTTTGGCCATCAAGAACAGACTGATTATAACGCTCATTATCAGACATACGGGTACCATCCTTTACTTGCCTTCGATGGTTCAACGGGAGATTTCTTGAAAGCTGAACTGCGTTCAGGGAACCAATACACATCCAAAGGCGTGAAAGGGTTTATAGACCCGTTGTTACTTCACTACAATGAGGCATTACCCCATACCGACATATTGGTACGGGGAGACAGTGGGTTCGCTACACCAGAGGTGTATGAGTCTTGCGAAGCCAACAGCGCTCATTATGTGATCCGGTTAAAGAACAATCAAAAGCTCAGTCAACGAGCTGAACAATTAGTCCTGTACGGGGACAACCAAAAATGGGAAGAGCGAGAAGTTCAGTATTTTTCTGTACTGTATCAAGCTCAGTCATGGTCCAAACCTCGTCGTGTCTGTATTCGATCTGTTCGTGAAGGAGGAGAACTTCTCTTTCAACACTCGTTTATTGTGACTAGTCTTTCAGAGACGATCTCTCCTGAAGCTGTATTCTCTCTTTATGGTAAACGCGGTACAATGGAAAACTTTATCAAAGAAGCGAAATCAGGGTTTTATTTTGATAAAACCGATAGTCCACGATTCCTGGAAAACCATGTCAGAATGATGATGAGTGTCTTGGCTTATAACCTCGTCAATTTTTTGAAGACCATTGCGTTTGAGAAACTGAATCAGGGCATGACGATTCATTCCATTCGATTGCGATTACTTAAAGTTGCCGGTAAACTCGTTCAAACAGGGAGACAAGCTTATCTCAAACTGTCGAGTTACCATGTATATCAAGCTGAATTTTATAAGGTTTTTGAGCGCCTAAGGCAATCCAGGCAATGGATTTAGACCCTTAAATGCAAAAAAATTTTCAATCCTTCACTTTCAAGGGAGAAGTATGCCCTTAAACACTTAAGAAAATCCTTAAGAGATTGATTCAGTAGAAATCAAGTCCAAAGACACATTGTTTAATGAAAAAGTCGCTAATTTTTTCAAAAACAAATAATCTGTTCAAGAAAACAGGCTTAATTACAGAGCTATGAATTATTCAGGTTAATTTTATAATCTATAAAATGACCAAAATGTTTTAATTTTAATATTCTTGACTGTTCAGAGTCAAACCCCACCATATAAAGAATAGCAATTTGAAAACAACTAAAAAGCGCGCCTACAAAATAACCGACATACCCTAACATCATGTGATAATTGCCTTCTTGCAAAAGTTGACTATCATATACAATCATTAGTAAGCCTAAAGCAAATATTGGCCAAATAAGTATTGATAGTGCAGCGGATGAAAAATTAAATCCTGACTCCTTATAGGCAATAATTAGTTCAGTTATTAATGGACTTTTATCATGTGACTGAAATTTATTGACTAATAGAAAAGATAGGATTTTAGACAATAAAGTTATAGAAACCACAATAGCAATCAGCATCCAAACTCTGTCATCAAAAGCAAATGAATTATTATTAATTAATAGTATTAAAATCCATGTTTGATAATTAAGTATACTTTCAAAAACAGTATTAAAGCTTATATATGAAGTCAAGAGGATTTTATTCCTGATGATATAGCATATTGGAATAAGTACAATAAACAATAACATATACAAAAAAATCAATATTAGATTTACGCCTTGTAAAACTAGTAGACTCAATAATATAAATAAGTAAACAAAATTTCCAATCTGGTTAAAAAAAGATTTGGCAATATCTATTCCAATATAAAAATTTTTTTTTGTATATCCTAGTGCAAGAAAAGAGTCTACTTGACTATTATTATTACGAGATTTTTCTGTTGAAGAAAGGCCCGTAGTCAAAAAACTCATAAATAAAAAAATTGCAATTATGGGTATCGTTTCTACTGAAAGCAATCTGGTTAATAAACCATATATTAAAGGAATCAACAAACTATTAAAGAAGATTCCTGAAAATAGCACAAGCTTTGATACGCTACTTTCTCTTTTAAAACTGTTTTTTACATAATAATAGGCTAAGATCACGCTTTTATTTAATTTATAATTCATTAAACTAGCCCCCTAAAAAAATGTAAGTTAGTGAAATTAGTATTTAAAAATGTTTTTTATCTTAAAGTGCCAATCCGTATTTTACACCATGTTTTTTTATATAACTAATAGCTACTGAGGCTATAGAAGCTAATCCTGCAGATGCAAGAACAGCAGCTATTATTCCAATAACAGTTGTTACATCAGCAAACGCACCTAAATATGTTAAAACCCACCCAGGTATCTGAGGGAAGTTAGCTGCCAAGTTTGCAATTGGCATATTGTCTTGAATAATTATAGGCAATAGTAAAGCTAAACATACTATACCAAAAATGGATATTGCTAATATTCTTTTCTGATTTTTCACATACATATTATCTTACTCCTTCTTTTAATTGTATTTTTTCACTAACTTACATAACTCTTAGGTAAATCAAAGAACCATAGCGTGTCAATTGCTAGCATTATTGACACTTCTAATTTATCAGAAATATCTGTTATTTATAACGGTGGTAAACCACCGTATTTCAATTTTTAATAAAGTGAAAAAATATAAATTCCGCCCTTTATATATACAAACTTCATTTTCCTGATGGATAAGGTGTGTAAGCAAAAAATATAGGAAACCAACAATTTAAACTTGTCGGCTCCCTACATCTATCCTAGACTTTTTAAATACAACGGGTGTATCCGTTAATTCTGCACTTCACACCATATTCAGCAATATCAAATGATCCTATTTGACACTTAAACTCAAAATTTTATATCTCTTCACTTTCTCTTGTAAACAATTAAGATAATATACGTGGAACTAATTCTTAACGAAATAGCATATTTAAATATCTCAATGCGATGTAGTCAAGAAAGCTTTATCTTTTTTCGATTATTTCTTTCGAAATTGACTTAACATATCCTTTTTTTTGTAAATCGCTGAGAGCCTTGTCAAATTGTCCAAAAGGCATGTTATGCTTTTTAGGCACTTCGAGTTCAATGTATACTGTTTCCCCACTTTTAACTTCTTCCCCGTCACTCGTTTCGAACTTGATTGTCAATATTTTTCCCTCCTTAAAAAAATTATCATTCACAAGTTTGCTCTATCAAAAATTTCTTTTCATTATAATGGTTGTAAACCACCGTATTTTTTCAGATAACATAAATAAAAAATCGGAAAATTGAAACGCTTCTTTATTAACCAATCATTTCATATCCTAAATTTATTGCCTTACGTATTAGCTTTTTATCATTCTCAACCTCAAATTTAAGCATCAGATTCTTTTTATGCCGCTCGACTTGCCTTAAAGTAACATTCAATTGTTCACTTAATTCTTTATTCGTGTATCCTTTACATATATAAAGAAGGGCTTCTTTTTCACGTAAAGTCAGTTTAGGCAGCTTTTTCTCTTTTGTCATTCCAGGTTTTTCTCCATTAATAGCTTGTATAATTTGAGCTAAAAACTGCCTTGGTTTTGGATCTTTTAAAAAGAAACCAGCTGCTCCAAATTCACGTGCTTCCGTTCTGAAATTTGCTTGATTACCGTGACCAGTCACAAAAGCAATTGGCATTTCTGGAGCGAAATTCTTAATGTTTTCTGCAAAATCAAATCCACTCATACCGTCCAGGTTAATATCAATGATAAATAAATCAATTAAATTATTTTCTAAACATTCTATTATTTTTTTCACTTCTTCAGGATAAAATGAAAAAACTTTTTCCACTTCCGAAAACTGTTGTAAAGAATAAGCAAATCCTTCCATGAACATTCCATGGTTATCTACAATAGCCAACCTCAAAATTACCCCTCCACTTCAGGCACTCGAATATCTACCTTAAATCCTTTCTTATTAGCAGTCTGAATCATCACTTCTCCACCAATTGCTTCAACTTGACGATATAAAGAAGCTAACCCAAAACGAGTTGTTGAATTTAAATCTCCATTCCAACCAATGCCATCGTCTTCTATCCTTAAATACCACTGTGTCGTTTGTTTTTCTAAAAAAACAACTAAATTTTCAGCATTTGAATGCTTATAGGTATTTACCATACATTCTTTGATCGCACGATAAAGTAAACTCTTTATTTCTATTGGACTTTCTTCAAAAGAGTCTACATCAATATCCATATCTAACGTAATATCGGTAGGTAAATGCTCTTCTAGTGCTTGTGATAGTTCATAGACTAGCCGATCAATTTCTTTTCTGTTTGAAGGATACCCCATCCATTCAATGGTTCTTAATTTAATAGATTTCTCCAATTCGTTGGTTATCATTTCTGTTCGCTGACGTATACGATCTATTGAATTTTCAGAAAAAATCATTTGTTTTAAATAATAAATGTATTGTTGAACATCATCATGTAAATATCGAGAAATCATATCATGGTAAACATCCACTGACTTCATTTCGCGTAAGTACAAAGATTTTTCTAAAGCCGTGTATGAGCGATCCTCTATTTTAGATTTTAATTCTAACAGTTTTTCTTTTTCTACTAGAGAATGTAACCACTCTTTAATTTCTGTCGTAATTTCTTTTCTTTCTTCTTTATTAAAAGGATACGAGCAATTGACTTCAACTTCGTAGAGCAAATAATCTTGGTTAAGGTTAACTATTACCTTGTTCTTTTTCGGATAAAGCCTTGTTGTTTCTTTTATATCATCAGTAGTAAATAAAGTCGTTAACTCATTTCCATCTCTTTTAGAAAATGTAATCCCAGTAATTTCCCATTTCCCTGTCCAGTACTGACTCATTCGCTGAAAGTCTTCTTCCATCAACTTGTTTTTCAACTGATAAAACGTTAACATTTCTCGTTCTTCTTGAAATGTACGGAGTTCCTTTTCTACAGTCTTCTTCCGATACTGAGTATACAGGATTGTGCCAATATAAATCACATATCCAAGTATGAGCAAAAAATGACTCCCTCTAATGAGCTGCATTACTGTTGGATCAAATGATAAATATAATATCACCAAGATCAAGCCCAGTAGTAATAACACTAAAAAATAACTAGAGAGGAAAGAGACTTTCCAATAACGATGTAAAATCAAATTATTTTTATTTAGTAAGTACCCCATAACTACTGGCAACACCAAAACAAACCCTAGCGTCCACAAATAATGGAAAACTCCATTTAAAAATACTGCCGGTATTAAACTAACGACTATAAACGGAGCGATTGAACTTAAGGCTGCGACTAATATTAATCGAACTTCTTTAGACTTCCATTTTAATGTACCTTGATTTTTATTATCATTGTAAAGTTTATAAGAAAAGAATAACATCAACAATAAATTACTGAAGAAAAAAACGTTCGAATCAACTGTTAGTATTTCAAAGCGGGAAAACTCTCTTAAAACTGCCAATAAACCGAGAATTAAAATCCAGGTGCAGCTCTTATTAGTAGATGGTTTGTGTTCGCTGATATTTTGATTGATAAAGTATAAAAATAAGGGTGGGAAAAACGAAATCAGTGATACCATACTTTGCTGAACATAAACAGACATGGACTCATTAAACCCTGTGATAATCCACGAAAAACTCATCACAACTAATATAAAACTAAAGTTCAAAGAGGAGAGTTTAGTTCTTACAGTCCAAATACTCAATAAAATATTTAGGCATATGACAATTACCATTACTGTTAAGAGTATGGGAGAAAAAGTTAGATTCGTTATATAAAATATATACGCATTAAGGCTTAAGAATAGCCCTACTGAAAACCAGGCTACATACTGAAATTTATTAAATGGGGTGGTCATCTTTTAAAGCTTTCCTTTCTCACTAAAAGAGAATCAACTTTCTTTTTATCTGAACAGATAGATAGTAAAAGATCTCTTGCGCGGTTACTGTATGATATAGCCAACATTTGACCATAAGTTTGAATACCATACTCGCTCAATGCATTTTTAATCTCTTCTATGTTTCCTTTTCTTTCCTCATAACTTGAATGAATTAATAAATGCAGCATTTCTTTTTTATTTTGCTTTTGCGCATAAGTAAGTAATTTGAGAAGCGGAAGGGTTCCTTTATTGTTTAAAAAGTCTGAGGGAAGTTCCTTATTAAAGTTATTTAGATCATTCATAATTTGAAACTTGATAGCTAAATATTCAATAGCCTTCAAAAGAGTCCATGATGGCTTAGGATCTATAAGGTAAATAAACGATTGCATTAATTTAATAGAACGTTGAACCAAATAATAGTAATCATCTTCTGAACTAGATTCATTAAGTTTATAATGGTCTTCTGCTGATTGAACAACTAAAGACTGGGTGATACAATCAACAAATTTTTTGAAATTAGATTGGGGGACAAGAATTTTTATTTTTTCCAAAGTAGTCCATAAGTATTTAGATAGTTCCTGTGTATGCTTAATTAGATAAAAGTACTCCGGTTTATCTTTATCCATTAAATCATCAATTAAATCTGTTAATAACCCCAACTGTTCAACCAAATCAACTAATTTATTATTAGATTCTACGTTCAAAAGTTCTTCAAGTAAAAGGTAATATTTTTTCCACGTTAAAGCATCGTTCGTTTTCTTATGTTTTGTTGTAACAAAAAATGTATCAAAACTTTCTGTTATTTCCATAAACCTCCCTCAGAAATAGGTATATCTAAAAGTTCTAATGTTGCATCATGAAAATCACTTTCTGACAAATGAAGTGTGCTCAAAGTTTCAAGACCATCACTATTTAGTTGAAATGTTTCTTTGCTTTCTTTCCATTTTTCAACTAATTCCCATAATTTTTCATTCTCCATTATTTTCACCTCTTCCTATTTGTACTATATTAAGCATACCAAACTTCAAAATATAATTCCATTATTATGTTACGATATTCACATTCTTTTGAATCTATTAATAATGGGGCTTAAATCTTTATAAACTAAAAGATATATTGATTGAATGAAGGGTTTCTCAATAGGTTGCCTATCGATAAAATAGCAACTGAACACTATATTAACTTTACTTTATCATTATACTTTACCTAAAGAATAATCTTAATAAAAAAGCATTAATCCTGAATAATTCATAGCTCTAAATTTAAGCTATTTTTTTGAACAAAGTGCCTATATTTAAATTAGGCAGATACATTCTTCCAAAATAATGTGTTTTCGAACAGGATATCTACGGAAGAAGGCTATAATAAAAATTATTTGTCTATTTAAGGGCAGACTGACCCCTTGGAAAAATAGGTTAAAAATTTTTACGATAACTAGCCTAAATCCATTGCCTAGATCGCCGTAGGCGTTCAAAAACCTTATAAAATTCAGTTTGATACACATGATAACTCGACAGTTTGAGATAGACTTGTCTACCTGTTTTAACGAGTTTGCCGGCAACTTTGAGCAATGTCAATCGTATAGAATGAATCGTCATCCCCCGATTCACTTGTTCAAATCCAATGGTCTTTAAAAAATTGACGAGGTTGTAAGCCAGGACACTGATCATCATTCTAACGTGATTTTCCAGGAAGAGTGGGCTATCTGTTTTGTCAAAATAAAAGCCTGATTTCGCTTCTTTGATGAAATTCTCCATTGTACCCCGTTTGCCGTAAAGAGAGAATATGACTTCAGGTGAGACATTATCGGATAGATTAGTCACAATGAATGCGTGGTGAAAGAGCAATTCTCCTGCTTCACGAACGGAACGTATACAGACTCGACGGGGTTTCGACCATGATTGTGCTTGATAAGGGAGTGAAAAACACTGTATTTCTCGGTCTTCCCATTTTTGGTTATCCCCGTAAAGAACGGATTGCTCAGCTAATTGACTTAACCTCCGATTGTTCTTTAATCGGATCACATACTGACTTTCATTTTCTTCACAAGACTCATACACCTCTGGTGTTGCGAAGCCGCTGTCTCCACGAACCAATATGTCAGTATTCGGTATGGATTCATTGTAGTGGTGTAACAATGGGTTGATAAAGGCTTTCACCCCTTTAGATGTGTACTGATTACCTGAACGCAGTTCAGCTTTTAAGAAATCTCCAGTCAGTCCGTCAAAGGCAACTAATGGGTGGTAGCCGTAGGTTTGATAATGGGCATTATAATCTGTTTGTTCTTGATGGCCAAAGGTATCTGAATGAGTGGAATCGAGATCAATGATTAACTCGGTGTCATTGCGAATCAAACGCGCTTTATCAATCAGCGACTGATTTAATGCTTGGAGTTGATCCATGTTCTCCTCGGTGAAACGATCCAGAAACCGTGAAATTGACGATTGTGAGGCTAATTGTTTTCTGCCTAACACCATTTGAAAGACTGGATTCTGTCGTAACAGATTAGCTGACGAGTCTGCCGAATAACCAGCAATCAGTTGCATAATGAGCTGTTCTAATATCGCTAAATTATCATGCGTGTAGTAAGCACGGTTATCTTTAATGTCCAGAAGTGATTTTGCCAAATCAGAAAACTTGAAGGTATCCATTACTTCTTTAACTAAGACTAAACCCGAATCACTCGATAAACGACCACCTGTATGCGAAATGATGATGTTTGAATTGAATTTTACCTGGTTTTTGTGTAAGCTAATCATGAAGAGAACTCCTTTCTTATGGTTGGTTTAGACACCTTTACCATATCAGAATGGGGTTCTTTTTTCATCACTTAACAGGTGAAAATGAAAAAGTAAATTTAAGCTGCCGTTAGGCAGTTGGCACATGTTTCAACGAAAAGTATGAATTGTTCAGGATTAATTAATGATTATTCCCAATTGAAATAAACCCTTATTCTTTTCATAAGTGTTTCTCGTTTTAAAAAGTAAACATTTTCGTTATAATGAAGGGAAAGAAAGATTCAAACTTAATATTAGGAGGAAAATAATTATGAAATTTATTAAAGGCGCTATCGTTGGTGCAGCATTAGCTTTGTTATTCGCACCTAAAAGTGGAAAAGAAACACGCAATGATATTTCAAAAAAATTCGGTGAAAAGAAAGAAATGGCAAGCGGTTATGCAGATATGGCGAAAGCTAAGTCTGAAGAAGTGTCACATGCAGCAAGTGAAGCATCGGATAATATCAAAATCACTTTAGCTAAAACAGCTCAAGACTTAAAAGAACAATTACATTCTGCTTCCGAAGAAATTAAAAACGAAACAATGAGTGCTGAAGCTGACGTAGCCCGTACAGCTCAAGAAGCTAAGGATGAAGTATCTAACAATAATACACCGAACAACAAAAATATGTAAGTTCAATCGAGTAGGAGACAAGCCATTAATTGACTTGTCGACCTCTCACACCACCGTACGTACGGTTCCGTATACGGCGGTTCAATATCTTTTGTAAGCAGACTCCCCTAGGTGGCTTAGTGAAACTAAGCCCCACTGGTGGAGTCTTTCGTTTGTAAGTGCCCAATGAACTTCAGGCGTTTTGGATAGTCGCCAGTATTTCTTTCTTGAAAATCCAATCCGTTTTGCGCTATCCTCATCTAAACCGTACTCTAATAACTTCGTTATCTTTGTTTTCGGTCGTTTCCATCTTTTTAAGATAAGCTGTCTGAGTCTGTGATGTAACCATGGTTCTATCTCGTTTGATATGAATCTTTTGATAAATCCTAATCCAAAGTAGCCAATCCAACCTCTTGTGACTTGGTTGATTTCCTTTATAACAGTAATGAAGTTTCCTGGACGTTTACGACTCGTTAGCCGCTTTAATGTACGCTTAAACTTCTTCTTGGCTTCTTTTGTAGGAATAAAACGACAGGTTCCATTTACTTTCATCATCAGACAGCTCAAGAACTTTAAACGAGTGGGAGACCCCACTTTACTTTTTTCGTCATTAACGATAAGTTTGAGATCTTTTTCAATAAAACGAGTCACACTTTTCATGACTCGTTCCCCTGCTCGTTTCGATTTCACATAAATGACAAAGTCATCTGCGTATCGAACGAATCGGTGTCCTCGTTTTTCAAGCTCTTTATCCAGTTCATGTAAGTATACATTGCTGAGAAGGGGTGACAATACACCACCTTGCGGTGCGCCTGTATGAGTTTCTACGAATTCGCCAGACAGGTCTGTTACACCACTCATCAAGAACTTACGGATAATCTTGAGTATCATCTTATCTTTGATGAACTGCTCAAGATGGTACATGAGTTTGTCGTGATTCATGTGTCAAAGCATTGCTTTAGATCACAATCCACAACCACTTTATATCCTTCTTCATAGAACTTGGCACATTGTTTCAGCGCTGTATGTGTTCCTTTATTTGGTCGGAACCCATGACTTTGCGGAAGGAAATAGGGGTCGATATAAGGTTCAATTATTTGTTTGATTGCTTGTTGTACCACACGATCACGTGCACATGGTATGCCCAGCTTGCGCTTCGCACCGTTTGCTTTCGGGATTTCAACCCGTTTAACAGGTTGAGGTTTGTATGTCCCATCAAGCAGCTTCTGCCTTAAGGGCAGATAATACTTCTCAATATGGCCTTCAACCTCAAAAACTGTCATGCCATCTACTCCAGCAGCGCCCTTATTTCGTCTAACGACTTGGACTGCTTCGAGTAAATTTTCTTTTCTTACAACGAGCTCCATCAGTGATGGAGACTTACCATACATTTCTTTCATTTAACCTAGAAGAAAGCTCTACACATCTACATACTCTTTCGGTTCCACCTTATCCCTCCGCAGATTGCCAATGTTTCCATTGTTTTCTGTAGTCTTCGCTTCCTCTAACCTCCAGTCTTTACTTTGTATTTGATATTGTTCGGTCCTTCGGTACGTTTTCCCTACTATGACCTCTGTTCCTGCGATTACTCGTCACAAATAAATCGGCTGACTTCTGTCTATTCGTTGTTACTACGATACATCTGTATCGCTAGACAGATCTCCCCAGGTAAGGTGCGATAACCTGACTACCGCCAGCGAAATGTACCAGCGCTGCCAAGTTTTGTACCACCCTTTGCCATGAAATGTACCAGTCATTGCCAACCTGTTTACCACTTATTAACTTCTGTATAATTAATGTGCATGCCTACGGCATTTAAGCCTAAAGCATGACATTTATTATATGGAGGTTTTTTTATGTTCCAATATAGGAAAGTATTGGAGATGAGGTCTGATGGCTTTTCGCTTCGAAGTATTCGTGCAGCTACTGGTCACTCAAGACAAAAAATAACGGAAGTCATTCGACTTGCGGAAAAAAAGGAGGTGACACTACCGTTAACAGATGAGATGACAGATAAATGGCTCGAAGAGTTTTTGTATCCTGAAAAGACGATGGAAGGATCAGGTTACCGACCGATTGACTTTGAATACATTCACAAAGAGTTGGGAAAGAAGAATGTCACTTTAACACTGCTTCATCATGAATATGAAGTGCAGTGTCGAGCAGAAAACGCTATTCCTTATGCCTATCGCAGTTTCATTCGTCATTATAGAAAATATGCAGAAAAACATAAGGCAACGATGCGAATTAAACGAAAGCCAGGAGAAATTTTAGAAGTCGACTGGGCTGGATCTACCGGTACTTTAATTGACCGAGATACTGGTGAGAAGGTGAAAGTCTATGTATTCGTAGCGACATTTCCTAGTAGTCAATTGTCCTACGTTGAAGGTTTTTTATCAATGAACTTAACGTCGTGGATCACAGCCCATAGACATGCTTACGACTATTTTGGTGGTGTGAGTGAAGTTCTAGTCCCTGACAACTTAAAAACAGGGGTTCAGGAAAATACGCGAAAGCAATTAGTACTAAATCCTACTTATAAAGATATGGCGAATCATTACGGCACATTCGTGATGCCAGCTCGAGTAAAATATCCAAAGGATAAAGCGTCAGTAGAAGGGTCTGTACGCACAATCTCGACTTGGATTATCGCTGCCATGAGGCACACTCAATGCTTCACTTTAAAGGAATGGAATGACGTTGCCAAAGAAAAATTAGAAGAGTTCAATCATCGTGATTTTACGAAGCGTGAAGGTTCCAGATGGTCAGCATTTTTAGAAGAAGAGAAATCGTACCTTTCTCCTCTTCCGCCAACACCTTATCAGATGTCTGAATGGTTAACCGCCAAAGTTCAACCAGACTATCATATCTCTGTTAAAAGTCAGTTTTATTCTGTTCCTTATGAATATATCAGTCAACAGGTAGATGTGAGAGTTACAGATCATCTTATTGAAGTATTCTACAATCATATGAGAATCGCTTCTCATTCACGATTATATGGGAAATATGGCAGGCAGTCCACTAACCGAGATCATATGCCAGAGAACCATAAATTATATACGGATCAAACCCCACAAAATGCCATTGCATGGGCAAAAGATATTGGACGATCTACCTTACAAGTGGTCGAATTAATTCTAAAAAACGCTGCCGTTGAACGACAAGGTGTTCAGTCCATTTTCACTCTTAAGAAAGTGTTACGCAAACACACAAAGTATGAATTGGAAAAAGCCTGCCAGACGGTACTGGACGTCACAGAAAGACCGACGGTCTCTCTTGTTAAAACAGCCCTTAAAAATAATCAGAAGCAGATAAAAGAAGAACAAATGAAGAAAGCAGTAGATAAATTAACTCAGAACCATGGATTCACCCGTGGAGCTAGATACTATGGAGGACGTTTAAATGATGAATGAAGATACGATAACAAAATTGATTGAAATGAAAATGAGTGGCATGGCAGAGGCCTATAAGCAACAGGCACAAAACAAGCAATATAACGATCTGGGCTTCGAAGATCGCTTTAAGCTATTAGTAGACAGCGAACATTCTCGTCGCAAAAGTAATAAGCTTCAACGCTTAATAAGGCAAGCTGCATTCGAAGTTCCTTCAGCATCAATTGAGGAGATTCAATATTTCGAAGACCGACGGTTACCAAAAGAAGAGATCTTACGCTTAGCTTCTGGGTTGTACTTAGAAAATAAGAACAACATCATTCTGATGGGAGCAACTGGAGCTGGGAAAACCTACTTAGCCTGTGCCTTTGGTATAGCTGCTTGTCGTCAATTTTATAAAGTTCAGTATGTTCGCCTACCTGAACTCCTAGATGAGTTTAAGATAGCAAAAAATCAACCAGATGACAGCTATAAAAAATTAATGCGTAAGTACACCAAGAAAGAACTACTCATTATTGATGAGTGGCTTCTTCATGACTTAACAGAAGAAGAACTATACTTGACCATGGAAATCATAGAAAAACGGGAAAAGACGACTTCTACGATCTTCTGTACCCAGTTCAACACAGCCGGATGGCACTCTAAACTGGGAGGTGGTCCCACAGGAGAAGCAGTTATTGATCGGATTGTTCATAATTCCTACACCATCACTATTGATGGTGAAACATCTATGCGTGAACGACTGGGTTTATCCAATAACTTCTAAGATATTATTATGAAAAACTAATATAATCCTATGGATTATGTAAAGGTGTCCCATAACTAACTTAAATCACAGTGGTTATGGGATATTTCTTTAGTGGTACATCGAGCTGGCAAAAGGTGGTACATTCTTTGGCAAACAGTGGTAAGAAAGTTGGCATCAATGGTACAAATGTGTGGCAGTAGTCATAACCTTCCACTCATGTCACTGCCTCATTTACTGTATGGGATTCGTGCAGTATTGGACTTTGTCTTGTTAGGCAGACTCATCCGTCCCTCTTCAGCCTTCATATAAGGGTTCTGTTCGTCAGTGCGAGTGTTTGCCTCCAGCTTCCTTTAGATTCCACCTCACGATGGACACCCTTGCTTTCAGCTAACAGTTCCTACTGCAAAGTCTGTAGTGGACTTTCACCACCAAGTTATCGCCCATGCTGGGCGCACCTAAGAAAAGCCTATTCCTTAATCGGATAGGCTTTTTTGTTCTACCTTTATTGAAAAAAGGTCTTGGTTACTCCAAGATAATTTCTAAAATAACTTTAAGTATATCTGACTATATAAAATCACGGCATAAAAGCAACCCACCAAAATATACTAATTGCTATTATACACATTGAAATCAAATATCCAACAACAAGTAAAATAATAGGTACATATTGTACTAACTTATCTTTTTCTGCTTCTGCACTTTTAAAAACACATTTTCCATAAATACCGAAAAAAACAAGACATATTATTAGTAATAAAATTTGAGCAATTCCTATTGGATAATATCCCAGATAAATAGGAAACATAAGATATATAAAATAGGTTGAAAAAAATAAAAGATCTATGATTACTAAAGCAATTAAACTATTTTTAGTATTCATTCTAGAACCTCCTCTCTTTGTATTCGTTACTATTTAATTCAATTCTTCTTTCCAAAAATATACTCCTTCTCTAAAAAAATGAGTACACATTCTTACCTAGACTAAAACTTTTCAATAAAGTATTCTTACATAAAGAATTAACTTTTTAAAATAACGTTTTAAGGTGGAAGTATTATGAAAAAAGATTTAAGAATAGTATTAAAATTTGGGTTACCTTTTTTGTTATTATATATGATTAATGGCTTACTCAATTTTATTGATGAAAATTTCATTTCTACTTCAGAGGAAATTCAACTCTCTCTTTTATTGGGTTTATTGATTTTACTGGGAAAATTTTTGTTTGCTTGTTTATGTACATATATTATTTTTGGATTAGCCAAGAGACGTAATAAAGGTCATTTTCTAATAGATACACTAGCTTTCGCGATAAAATGGATATTATCCTTTTTATTTTTCCCTATCGTTAATAACATAATCGGTGTTCCTTTAGGAAATCTGTTGCCGGGTATAGAGGAAGCAAGCTGGGTCATTATCATCTCTTTAATTATTTTATTGGCTGAGTTTTTATTCGCTTGTCTTTGTGCTTCCTTTATATTTGAAATCGCTGAACATGGGGAAAAACGTCCTTTAAGATTTCCATAAACAATCATAAGAACGGATGATACGAATGAAAAAACTATTAACCGGCGGCTCTATAGCTTTGATCCTTATTTTAAGCTTTTATTTATATCAAAAAACCACTGAACCACCGCCCAGACTACTCGGAACTTATCAATCAGAAACCAATCCTCCTAATATTATTATGATGTCTTTTACCCATGAGGGAGAATTTGAAGAATATTTCAATTCAAAATTGGTTGATTCAGGTACTTTCAAAAAAGAAGAGGAGGGTGTCTATTCTATCCACAGCGAAAACAAAACAGACTTACTCCTTACTCAAAAAGGAGATCAATTCTATTATTATTTTGATAATGACGAAGTTTATCTTTTAAAGAATTTAGATAAAGCTCCCTCTAGTATTTTAACTGATTAGGTCTCTTTAAGAACATAAAGAACACCCAAAGACTATGATTACTTAGTATTTGGGTGTTCTATCATCTTTACTGACTATATTTTTCGATCTGTTCTCTAGAATGACGAATCAGATTGATTATTTTATCATAATTTTTTGAAGCATATACGTAAAACAGGATATCTACCAGAATAAATTGAGCATGCAGAGAACTTGTTGCCGCGCTCCTTAAAGCACCTTCTTGAGCTCTAACATGCTGGAGAGAGATGTCTGCTTTTTTAGATAAACTATTTTTTCCGAATTGGGTTAAGGCAATCGTTTTATACCCATTATCTTTAGCTAATTCTAGTATTTTCACAACTTCTTTGGTTTCTCCTGAGTTAGATATCCCGAAAAAAATCTGTCCTTCTTTTGGAGCAGACATTGCGGCTAACAGTACATGTGGATCAGAAAAACTGATACATGTTTTTCCGATTCGATTCCACTTATGAGCAATATTTTCTGCTACTAGGTTAGATGCTCCAATTCCATATAAATAAATGATCGAAGAAGATTTTAATACTCTTACCGCTTCAAGTAAAGAACGCTCATTAATCACTGAAACAGTATCCTGCATAGATTGAAAGGCATTACCCAGCAACTTGTCCATAATATCTTCAAGTGGCTCGTCCGGTGTAATATCAGAGTACCCCATAGGGTTAGTCTGAATGACTTCTCTAGATAGGAGTACCTTGAGCTGTGTAAAGCTGGAAATATCCACTCTTTTACACAATCGGATTACTGTTGCAGCACTAGATTCTGCTTCTTTTCCTAACTTTGAAGCAGTCATATTAATTACTTCTTCTGGATTTTCCAGTATGAAATGCGCAATTTTTCTTTCTGCTTTCGGTAATTGATCAGAGATACTTTTAATTCTTCCTAGAATATTTTTTTCTGTCATATTTTTACAGTCCTTTGTCCCTTAGGATAATCCTATTGCTGAGAACGAATTGCTTCACGAACACGACCGTGTTTCTGATCCAACAAACTTTCCGCTTCGCCTAACGTTACTTCTGCCAATATTTGAACAATAGCAGTCTTTACCGAATGAGATTGCTCATAATATTTTTCGGCCTCTTCAATCGAACAGTCTGTAGCTTCCATAATGATTCGTTTGGATCGATCAACTAATTTCTCATTTGTTGCTTGAACGTCTACCATTAAATTCTCGTAGGCTTTTCCTAATTTTACCATAGTCACTGTAGAGATCATATTTAAGACTAACTTCTGAGCTGTTCCTGCTTTTAAGCGTGTAGACCCTGTTAGGACTTCCGGTCCTGTTACGACTTCTACGGGGTAATTCGCAAGCTCACTGATAGCGGAGTCAGGATTGTTGGAAATCGATCCTGTCTGTGCCCCGACTTCTTTCGCGTATTTTAAAGCACCCTTTACATAAGGCGTACGCCCACTTGCCGCAATTCCGATCACCACATCTTTTTCATTCAAATTTTTATCCTTTAAATCTTTGACGGCTAATGCTTCAGAGTCTTCTGCCCCTTCTACTGCTTCCAAAACAGCTTTTTCTCCACCGGCAATTATTCCTTGAACCCACTCAGGTGATGTTCCAAATGTCGGTACGCATTCTGCGGCATCTAATATCCCAAGACGTCCACTCGTTCCTGCACCAATATAAAATAATCTGCCACCTTTTTCCATTTGCTTAATAACAACTGAGATTAAGTCATTGATCTGATTCATGCTTTGACGAATAGCTTTAGTAACTGTAGTATCTTCTTCATTCATCAGTTCTGTCATTTCCGGTACAGATAATGTATCCAAATTCATTGAACGAGGATTTCTCTGTTCTGTATTCATTTTACTCATCATAGTCCTCCATAAATTGAAATTTGACTCCTGCAGTTATGTGCTCTAGTAACCCTAATGAAGCGTCTTTAACTTGACCTAACACATTTACTCGATCATCTGCAGGCAATGCTCTCTTTATCACTTGTAGTTCTCCTACATACCTACCATATAAATCGTTATCTAACGTAATAGAACCCGTTGGTCGTTGCTTAGCTTGAATGGGTTCAAATGACTGCCCTTTTAAAGCAACCCTTGAACCTTCTGAACGAAGGACATCTCTTGCTACATCTTGTCTATTATGATGAATTTCATAAAAATTTTCCGGTAGATTAGTGTGCACATTGGTAATGGGTAAAACGATAACTTCCTCTTCTATCCATTTTTTTATTCTAGTGACGGTACTTTCTTTCATAAGGATATCTCCAATCAGAACTTCATCTACCAGGAAGGTTTCTTTTAAATCCATATAAGCAACAAGCGGATCTATATTGCGATGCTCTTCTAGTGTAGGTAGTCCCGCATATATCGGTCCCCTCTTTTTGAGATTTCCTGGAATAAATGCTTGTATTTTGAATCCTTTATCTTTTAAGTACTTATTTCTCTTTAAGAAGAAATTTCTATCTAGTCCTGTATTTTCTCTAGGATAATAATTATGACAGACCGTAACCTCCGACAGATTCATCCCCGCTTTCATGAGTGAAGTACAAGTTTCTTCAGTAATCGTACTCGCATTCAAGATGATCTGAAAATGTTTTGAGAAAGTTTTAATTTCTGTATACGAAAACCCATGATCAATTCTTAAGCTTGTAATCCCAAATTCCTTAAAAAAATCAATTGCTTTTTCTTTTGTGATTGAATACTGTTCTAATGTACTTGACGATACATCTGCCATCAAGTTCATACCATAGTTTTTTATTTTACCTGTAATCCGTTTCAACCCACTTAACGTTTGTTCAGGATCTTCTTCAGGAATATGAAGAGAGGTAAAAATCGTTTTAACTCCTACTTCGTTTAATACTTTCAAATTTTGCATATTCATTTCTTCAGACTGAGATAAGTAAAGTGATGCTCCTAACATAATCGAACGACCCTCTCTACTAAATTTAATATTTGATTTCTCTTTTATTATGAACGAAATGAAATATTATTTCAATTTATAAAGTGGATTTCATAAAAGTATTTCGCTTATAAAAAATAAGTATAGATGATTGACATCTTAATTTAAGAGAGCTAATATAAAGTCATAGAATATAGTACGAATTAGAGATAAATATTTTTATAATATATAAATTAAAGGAAGCGTTGGATGATGAAAAAAACAGTTGGAATTCACCATATTTCTGCTATCGTAGGAAGCCCCAAAGAAACCGTGGCTTTTTATTCAGAGGTTCTGGGGCTTAGACTGATTAAAAAAACTGTAAATTTTGATGATCCAGGAACTTATCACTTATATTTTGGTAATGAAGAGGGCACTCCGGGAACTATTATGACTTTTTTCCCTTGGCCTAAAGCTTACTCAGGAACCGTCGGAACTGGTCAAGTTGGCAGAACCATGTTTTTTGTCTCCGAAGATGCTTTAGACTTCTGGAGTGAGAGACTGCGTTCTTTCAATATAAAAGTAGAACAAAAATCACTATTTGGGGAAGAAACTCTATTCTTTCAAGATTCTCATGGACTTAATTTAGCTATTGCAGCTAGATCTGTTTCCGCTGAAAACACATGGTTGTCTGAAGGAATTCCTGAAGAAAAATCTATAAAAGGGTTTGCTGGTGCTGCTCTTTTATCTGCGCAACCGGATAGAACAGCAGAACTTTTAGAAAATCATATGGGATTTGAGAAGGTAGAGGAAACCGAAGACTATATTCGTTTTAAAGCAGAAGGAACACTTGGTAATACAATTGATTTGAAAAAATCAGAAAGTCTTTCAGGTTCCTTTGGAGTAGGTACGGTTCATCATATCGCTTTTCGTTCAAAAGATTTTTCGGACCATCTAGAATGGCAAGATTACTTGATGGATAACGGTTATCAAACAACCGAAGTAAAGGACCGTCAGTACTTCAAAGCCATTTACTTCAAAGAACCGGGAGGAATTATAATGGAGATCGCTACTGATACGCCTGGGTTCACAGTAGATGAACCATTAGAACATCTTGGAGAAACGCTGCTACTACCAGAATGGCTTGAATCAAAAAGAGCGTTGATTGAGGCTCACTTACCACTTCTTTCTTAAAAAACTTATCTCTGCCTTAAACTATTAGCAGTTCTCTTATGAAATTGAACAACAAGAGACACCCAGATAATCTTACAAATAAAGACTAACTAGTTTGAAATCTCATAAAGCTCTATACTACTACTTATATTCACTGTTATTAATGAATTACAAACTTTTCAACATAGAATAAATCATTTTATGTAAAATATTTTGATTATTATATCTTCAAAAGAACTAAAGCATTTGCGACAAGCTATTAAAAATTAAATAGTAAAATCATGATGTACTATACTTGTAGCAAGTTAAAATAGTTGCTATCTTGGATCGTGGTGATGCTTATATATGTAAGTGTTAAAACCTTAGAAAGGATAAGCCTTTTTGTCCATAGCTGAAGCGTTACAGCTTATAATTGCTTTTGGCAGTCTTTTGATTTTCCTAATTAATCTTGTAATCATATTGATCAAGCTGAATAGTAACAAAAAAATAAGTAGCCGTATTTGCCAATAAGTAAAATAGCCATATACATCTATTCAACTGTAAAGTTTGTACTTTTACTCTGCCTTTCGTTATTAGTTCCCTAGCTATTAAGATAAGGATCTCCTTTACAAAAAAAAACGAATTCACAACCACTTTTAAGCTGTCGTGAACTCGTTTTTTGTTTTTTAATTTTCTACTTCTGCTTCTTCTAATTCATCAATTGCCAGGTTAGCCATCGTTATGAATCGTTCATTTTGCTGAATTTCGAAGACAAAAGCAGCCTTCTTGTAAGATTCTACTGCTTGGTGACTTTGATCTAAATGCTCTAGGCATAAACCCTTTTGATAAAAGAAATCTCCTAATAAAAAAAGTGTATTATTTTCTATCAATAATTCAAGTCCTTGTAGTACCTTCTCCAAAGAATCGCGATACTTCCCTTGTTTAGATAGACATAGAGAATAATTCAATAATAGTTTTGCTTTTTTCTCATGTCCCATCCATTCTGAAAAAGATTCAAATCCTTTTTGGTAGTACTCTTCAGCTTTATTGTACTCTTGTTTTCGCTGATACTGGTTTCCAATACTGTCGATGATTTCAACTCGTAGTTCACCTTTTTTCGTACCTTCTTCGATTGCGATCAGATGTTTTAATGCTTTATCATAGTCCCCATCTCTATGCGTGTATAACAACCCTTTGATCCATTCGAAAAACAATTTATCTTCTCCAACAGAACGGGCAACTAATTCATGGTTTGTCTCTACCAAATAAGCGACTGAATCATATTCTCTTCTATCAAGATGCTGTCTGATCATTTTACATAATTGGCTGACTTGAGAATGTCTCGTCTCTAGAGAATCTTCCCCATAGAAATAACTCATCGGGGTGTCCATTCGATCCGCTAATTTCTCCATCAGGTCTCGACTAGGTCGTACTTTCTGTTTCTCTAATCTACTAACCATTGCCTGAGTACAGATTCCTTCAGCAAGATCAATCTGTGTCATACCAATTTCTTTTCTTCTTCTTTTGATCTTCTCCCCTAAGCGCATATATCTGATGCCTCGTTCCTTATAAAATATAAATGTGATTATAATAGTCTCATTATACCTAAGCATCTTTTAATTTTCCACACTATAAAGCTAAATTTTATTAATATGACTCTATTAATAAAACACGCTAGTCAACTATAAAATGGACCCTATGTCAAAGACATTTAAAAAAAGAGACCTTATGCAATACCTGATAAAAATTGTTCCCTGTAATGAACAGGGGGCAATTTTTTTAGGTTCCATTGCCCACGTTCATTATTATAATAGTCAATGTAATCACTCACAGTTGCTCGCAATTCTTCTAGGTTCGTACAATTTTCATAGTTCATTTCATCCTTCAAATGTCCGAAGAATGACTCTTGGGGGGCGTTGTCCCAACAGTTACCTCTTCTGGACATGGACTGCCCTAAATGATTCTCTATCAACTTCTTATGAAATTTAGGGCTAGTGTAATGTACGCCTTGATCTGAATGGATAAAAGCATCTTTATGTAACGTTGCACCGTGAGCGCTCATTAAAGCATCTACGGTGTTTAGCGAAATATCAAGTTTTAGATTATCAGATACATAATGAGCTAAAATTTCTTTCGTCGTACCATCTTTAATGGTTGATAAATAACCCAGGAAACCATCAGCTCCAGGTAGGTAAGTAATATCTGTTAATAGAACTTTGTGGGCTATCCCTTGATCAAATTGACGTTCCAGCTGGTTTTCAACAGTGCGATGTTCTTTGGTAGCTTTTGCCATTCTTTTATAGGGATTCGCTTTACGAATGGGGCAGAAAATATTAAATTTCCTCATCAAACGCTGTACCTTTTTACGATTGACTGTGATACCCAGAATATTCTTGAAATACATGACAATGCTTCGAGAGCCTTTCTCGTAACCACGATAACTATAAGCTTTTTCAATTTTGGTTCTCCAAGCCTGATCTTCTTCATCTCGTACATTCCTAGTGCCTGAACTCTTCAAATAATTGTAGTAACCGGAACGGGAAACCTCCAACACATCACATGCATCTACAATGGTTCCTGTGTAGGAACCATCTGTTTTCATTTTATGGATTCTTGCGAAGATTTCGCTAGTCTTTTCGTTTTTTTCTAGCCTCCTTTCGCTCCATTCTGATTTTTTTAACAGTTCATTTTCTTGTTCTAGTAAGGAGATTTTGGCTTGTAACTTTTCAATTTGTTGTTCAGATGTTAGTTCTGTCTTTCGAACTCTGCCCGAATGGTCCTGTCGAGTGTCTTTCAACGCCAAAACGCCATTATCCCGATATTTTTTTCGCCATTTCTTAGAGAATGCTTTTACTCTAGTTTCACCAAGCATATCCAAATCAAATCCTGCTTCAGAAAATATTTGCTTTGCCGTTTTTGAGTCCAATGATTCTGAAACAAAATGGCGTTTGAATTCATCGGAATAAGTAATGCTTTTTTCAGATACATTTTTTACATATGGGTTTGTCTTTAAAAATTGGATTTGTTTTGGTGTAAATGTTAACTTTGACATTTAGTAGCTCCTTTCTGCACGTAGTTGTGCAGTCAATGTGGAATATGGTTTTAATGGACTGAATAATCTTAAATCAACCATACTTATATTTTTCTATATAAGTATACAAAAATAGACCCTATAGAGGGCACTTTTTTTAGTGTCCATTCTATAGGGTCCATTTTACTAAGGACTAGCGTGTTTTTAAATATTATTCTTTCTCTTGCTGAATTAAATGTAAATCTCTCTGCGGGAAAGGGATTTCGATATCATGAGCATTAAATTTTTCAAACAGCTTAAATCTCAGATCACTTGGAATACGAAATTCTCTTTCATCCGCTTGCTGATCTATCCAGAACCAAACCTTAAAATCTAAAGAAGATTCTCCAAAATTTTCAAAGAAAACCCTTGGTTCAGGATCGGCCAAAATATTATGCCAAATTTCTTCATTTAATTCCTTTATCGATTCTTCTATGAGCTGTTTAACTAATCGAACATCACTATCATAAGCAACGCCTACCTCAACAGAAATTCGAAGCTTAGTGTCTGCATAAGATCTGTTAATGAATTTCTCTTCTAGAAAGAAAGAGTTGGGAATGATCATTCGTTCATTTGCTCTTGTTCTTACAATTGTTGCGCGCATCTTAATCTCTTCCACATCCGCGATTGTTTCGTCAATAATGATTCTATCACCGACTTTAACCGGACGTTCAAATAAAATAATCAAACCTGATATAAAATTCGACATAATATTTTGTAGTCCAAACCCGATCCCAACACCTAACACACTTGCAAATACTGTCAAACTAGTCAAATTAAATCCAAGAGAAGATAATGCGATCAGAATCGCCAGTGCTACAACAACATATTGGAATAACGTATTGAACGTAGCCTGCATCCCTCTATCTAGCTCATATCTAGAATACACACTCGGTAACACATGCTTTTTTACCGCATTTGAAAAACGAATCGCTACGATTACCACAAAAAGGACTGCTAAAATCAAAAAAATCGTGACCCTGGTGTCTCCAAAAGTAAAAAGTGTTTCATACAGCCATGGTGTGTTGGATAAGTAAGATAGCAGATAAACGACTAGAACAAAAAGCGTAGTCCAATTTACAAATGCTTTCCATAGTACTTGCCATCTTTCTGATTGAATTAATCGTTTACCGACTTTTTTTAAGATAGACCTAACAACTAGTATACTAATTAATCCTGCTATACCCCCAAGCCAATAAGTAATTCCTGCTTCATTTAAATATTCTAGCCAGCCTTCTAAAATTGCCAATTTATTCGCCCCTCTATTTTGACCTGTTAGTCAATTATAGCAAATACTGATATAAACCTCTAAAAGAACTCTTTACATTGATTCAGAGTCTCGATTCCATTGGACTTTTTTATTTGAAATAATCTTATTGTACTGATAATTGAATATAATAAAACTTGTATATACACAAGCTACTGGCGTCATCCATACAAAAACGGCTATGCTTATTTCAAAACTTGCATAAATCATGAATAGAACTAACATAAAAGATCCAATAGAATAAAAAATTCTGGCAAAAACCAATTGTTGTGCTCTTTTCAACTTCCAAATAAATGGCATCTCAAAGTGAGCTTGAAAACAGAATAATTGCACCATTATGATTAAAGTAAAAAGTAAAGCGATAAATGCTACAGTAAATAGAATAAAACTAATTGACCAGCTATAATATATGAGAAGACCAAGTCCAGTAAATAACCCTGATAGTAGTATCCCCATTTTTAAACTTTCTTTAAAATTACTAACCCAATACCTCCAGAATGTTTTTACTGTAGACACCGGCGTTTGCAATACTATATCTCTTACTAGACAAAACAAAGCTTGGGTAGATGGAAAAAAGAAAAGTGGAAGCCCTAAAGATAATAGAGGTAATAATACATAGTAGCTACTGGGTTGAGTAACGATCTGGAGTTGAATCACCACAATCAGAAGTGGACTATTCAAAATAATCCATAACAAGTTAGCTACAAATAATTTACTGATTTTATCTGATAATTCATATGCCACAGAATAGGCTTTGTCTTTCCACATGTCTTTTCTCCTTTGCTGATTTAATAGCTATTTAAGAGCGCCTTCTGCTACACCTTCTACGATTTGTTTCTGAGAGCTAAAGTAAAAAATGATAACCGGAATAATGGCAATGGTCAGTCCCGCTAAAGCTAAATGCCATTGTTTCGTATATTGTCCAAAGAAATAAAACATGCGAATGGGAATCGTCTGACTATTATTTCCTAGGACTAATGAAGGGAGTAAATAATCATTCCAGATCCAGATAACGTTTAAGATAGCTACCGTAACCGAGATCGGCTTCAATAAAGGAAAGATAATTCTCCAGAAAATCTGAAATTTATTGGCCCCATCCATTCTTGCTGCTTCGTCTAACGTAACCGAAATACTTGTCATGGCACCATGATAAAGAAAGATCGATAAGCTACAGCCAAATCCTAAATACATTAAAATCAACCCCAGACGATTGAGCATTCCGATTTGACCAAAGTTTGAGGTCAACGGAATCATTACTGATTGAAAAGGAATCAGCATAGCTGCTACAAACAGCAGTAACAAAACACTGCTTAATTTACTTTTGTTTCTAGCTAATGCGTACCCTGCCATAGAAGAAAAAATAATAATGACGAGAACGCTGGCTACTGTTATCAGAAGCGAATTAAAAAAAGAACGAACAAATTCTAAATCTTCAAATGCTTGCTGATAATTTTCAAAGTTTAATTCTGAAGGCGGTGTTAGCACATTGGAAAAGATACCTCTCGGATCCTTGAAGCTATTAACGATCATCAAATAAAATGGTGAAATCCAGACTATTCCCAAAAGAATTCCGATAATTTCCAACAAATAGAGAGATTTTTTCTTCTTTTTCATTATAAATCGACCTCTCTTTTCTTATTGTAGTAGACTTGACTCAGAGAAATAACCGCAACAATCAGAAAGAATATAATTGCTTTAGATTGTCCATATGCCATCTGATTCCCAGAGAATGCTGTATCCACGATATTCATTGCTACCATTTGAGTAGAATTATACGGACCTCCGCCTGTTAAAGATAAGTTTTGGTCATATATTTTAAAAGAATTTGAAAGGGTCAAAAACATCGTGACAGTAAATGCTGGTGCAATCAAAGGAAAAATGACATGTCTAAATTTTTGAAAGGGCGTAGCTCCATCAATTTCTGCAGATTCCAATAGTTCTTTAGGAACTCCCTGCAAATAAGCAATATAAATAATCATGATATATCCTGCCATCTGCCAGACAGTCAAAATAACGAGCCCCCAAAAACCAGTACCTGGCGTCGCTAACCACACTTGGAGTGACTCTACTCCAATCAATTCTCCGACAGAAGCAAATACTCTAATAAAAATAAATTGCCAGATAAACCCTAATATCAACCCGCCAATCAGATTCGGCATAAAGAAAACCGTTCTCAAAATATTTCTGCTTTTTAATTTACTCGTTACTAAAAGTGCCAGACTCAAACCAATAACATTCAGTAAAATAATACTGGCAACTGAAAACTTAACGGTAAACCAAAGTGATTGCAGAAACTGTTCGTCTCCAAGTAACCGCTTATAATGATTCAATCCAACAAAGCTGGTAAAATTCAATCCATTCCAATTAGTAAAAGAATAAAATAAACCCATGACTACGGGAAGAATCACTACTAATGTAAGACTAAGTAATACGGGGGTAATAAATAACCAAAATGTAAATTCTTTATTCCTCATCTCATTACTTCCTTTCTGAATCAAACATTAAATTCTTTAAAAAAAGAGAAGAACCGTGATTCATCAAGCATCACCCGGTCCTTCTCAAGTGTATCACTGTCTCATAGACACCCAAGCTTGTTTTGATGCTTCGATTGCTTCTTCCCAGGTCATTTCTCCTCCCAGGTACGCTTGTAAATTAGGCCCGAATTCATTTAATTGATAACCGGTAGGAAATCCTGTAAAGACCCAGCCTAACGTTTCACCATTTTGTGAATAATCGTAAACCGTTTGAGAAAGTGGATCATTAATCTCCATATCTTCGTATCCTTCATAAGCAGGTACAAAATTGAATTCAGAAACCACAAATTCTTTTCCCTCATCTGACAGATACATCCAATCCAGAAAGTCTTTAGCTGCTTGTACCGTAGCCTCATCATTATTACTGTTCACTGCCCAATAGTTAGGAACACCGACCGGCAATTGATCCTCATATCCCTCCAAAGGTATCGGAATCATTCCTACGTTATTTTCTGCAAAATCAGGATCCATCTGCTCTAAGGTAGGATAAATCCAATTCCCTTGTTGGATCATAGCTACTTGTCCTAGAGAGAAATATTCTTCTACCTGTTGAGAATAATCTAAACTGAGTACAGGTTCAACAGAATAGTTCGCCTGTAAATCCAACATATTTTTGAATTCATCAGCTCTTTCAAACTCTAATGATTCTGCATTATATGCGTCAACAGAATTTTCATTTAATTCTGGTGATAAGTAAACATTAGCTAAATGGTCTCCCATGACCCAGCTTTCAGCACCAGGTAAAGCAAATACTGCTTCAATCCCTAAATCTTCTTTTTGACTATCAATTGTTTCAACCGCTGCTTTTAATTCCTCATAAGTGGAAAGCTCTTCAGGATCAACTCCAGCTTGTTCTAATACTTCCTTATTATAAATAAATCCATAACCCTCTAAATTGTACGGAATAGCATCAATTCGTCCATCCTCATGAGTGACATTTTCAATTGTTCCTTCTAAAGCTGCATCAGCAGCTTCTGTATCTGACATATCTGCCATTGTATCCTGAAATTGTTCAATTTCATTTGGCCCAGCCACACTGAATATGTCCGGCTCATCACCAGAAGAAAATCGAGTTGTCAATTGTGTGAAATAATCTGTTCCTCCACCAACGGATGTTATTTCTATCTGAACATTTTCATTCTCTTCCATGTATTGATCTGCCAATTCATTGAACTGTTCATTGAATTCTACTTTTCCTTGCATAATATTCAATTGAATGGTTTCGCCATCTCCATCACTTCCTCCAGATTCTGTCCCCATCCCGCCTGGTCCAGCACCACTTTCGTTACCACATGCCGCTAAAAGCACTGCACAAGCTCCTGTAAAAAGCGCTCCTATTCTCACCTTAGAATCATGATTTTCTAACATATTGATCTCCCTTTCCAAAAGTCTATCACCCATACAAAATGATCACAATAAGTAAATTATTAGGTAAACTAATTGTAATACAACCGTTTTCATTTTTGCAATTTATATGATTTCACTTGTTTATTTTCTTATATAATGATTTGTCATGAGCAACCTTTTAAAATAGCTATACACTGAACAATTATGATAAAATCATAGTATATTAATCTATTTGTTTTATTGTATAATGATTTATTGGCCTTTTCTTAATCCATCATCATAAAAGTACTCTTTACTTGACCGATATATAATAAACAACTTTCTATAACAGCCAATTAACAAAAAAATTTCGGAGGCTTGTACATGTTAACAATGGAACAACTTTACGATGTAGAAAAGCTTCAAAAAGAAGTAGAAGTATTTGATAAAATTGAATTAAAATTGAATTGGGATATGCTTCGCGATAGAGAAGCATATCACTTTGATTTCTTACACTATGAAAATAATGAATTAATAGCTTTTATTGGGTTATATCCTTTTGGATCAACTGTTGAAGTAACTGGTATGGTTAAACCCAGAGAACGCCGGAAAGGACAGTTCACAAAATTATTTAAAAAATCAATGAAATCAGCGGCTAAAATCGGTTATAAAAAAATCTTATTAAATGCTCCCTCTACAGCTAGAGAAGCAAAGGATTTTCTTAAGAAACAAAAAGCAGACTATAGCTTTACTGAACATCAGATGAAATGGGAGCCAAGACCACTAACCGTTTCTTACTCTGGATTCAAATTACGCCCTACGGAAAGAAAAGATGCAGACTTAAGGATTCAACTTGATATGCTAGCATTCGATTTATCCGAAGAAGATGCCTTGGCAAATGAAAGCAACATTATCAATGATCCAGATACTGATTTATTCATGATTGAAGTGAACCATAAAGCGATTGGTAAAATACAGATCTATCTAGAAGACAGTCAAGCATGGATTTACGGTTTTTCAATTCTTCCTGAGTACCAAGGAAAAGGCATCGGAAGCAACGTATTACGTTATCTCGTACAAGAGCAAAGTAAAAAAGGCTACTCTGTCCATCTAGAAGTAGAAACAACTAACACTAATGCATTAGGATTATATAAAGCTGTTGGCTTTACAGTAATTCATGCTCAAGATTATTACACTTATAAAAAAGCTTAAACGATTAAATGTCTATAAATAAATTAATTAATCTCTAAAAATTTTGAAGTACAAGTTTATGTGAAAATAGGTCTTAATACACTATTTTAATATAAATTTGTATCTAGCTGTCATTAATGAGATAATAAAGTACTAAATGTTGCTCAACACACTTATGGATCATAATTAGGAGGTTAGGAAATATGCTAAAAAAACCATTTAAAACAATCGGTTTTGTCAATAGCCACAAACTTGGTGAAAAGCGAATTGCCTTATTACCTAAAGACATAGTAGAATTAAAACATCGTGAAGCGTTATTCTTTGAAAGAAATTATGGAAGCGATTTAAATATTTCTGATACTGAATATGCAGCTTTAGGTTGCCAAATCGTTTCTAGGAAGGTTGCTTTGGCACAGGATATCGTATGCGATCCTAAAATCGGAGATGCTACTTTTATAAAAGATTTACATCCAGGTCAAACAATATTTGGATGGGTCCATGCAGTACAGAATAAAGAAATAACAGATACATTAGTTGCTAATCAGTTATCTGCCTATGCATGGGAAGACATGTATGAAGACAATCGCCATTCCTACTGGCGCAATAATGAACTAGCTGGAGAAGCTGCTGTTATGCATGCCTATCAATTAAATGGCGTAATGCCGTATGATACAAAAGTAGCTATTTTAGGGCGCGGTAATACTGCACGGGGAGCCCAACGTATTTTAATCGGTTTAGGTGCAGATGTTAAAGTCTATAACCGCAAACAAGAAAAGTTATTTCAAAAAGAAATGACTGAATTCGATGTTATTGTCAATGCGATCTTATGGGATACTTCTCGCACGGATCATCTTATTTACCAAAAAGATTTAAAACAATTCAAACCTGGTACACTGTTTATTGACGTTAGCTGTGACGAGCAAGGTGCCATTGAAACCACCGTTCCTACCTCTTTAAATAATCCTATCTACAAAGTTGATGGAGTTGTCCATTACGCAGTCGATCATACCCCAACTATTTTCTATCGCTCTTCTTCAAATGCCATTTCTTCAGAAACTGCTAACTATATCGATAAATTAGTAGAAAACCGTCCCAACAAGATTTTAAAGAATGCTCTGATTGTCGATAACGGACGAATTATTGATGAAAGAATCAATCAATTCCAGCATCGATCTATACATGACTCATTAATACAGTCTGACAGACAAGATCCGGCTTCAATGATTTAATTGTTAAGATAATATTCTTCTAGAATTTAAATTTTATATTTTGCTTAGATATGATAGAGACCCCTAGAAGTTGAATTTCACTTTGACTTCTAAGGGTCTCTAATAGGTTAAATAGAAAGATAAAGTATAAATATTGATTTTATCAAGTTCAATTCTCAAATAAGCTACATCTCTTAATTTCTTTTATATTTATTTATGGAAAAATTTAAAACTGTCTCAACCAACATCTTCTTAACCTAGATAATCTTTACAAGCTTTTTCGCATTCGCGGCAAGCTTTAGCACAGTCTTGACAGTGTTGCATGTCATGCTTCTCACATTCCTCTGCACAAATACCGCAAGCTTTAGCACATGCTGCTACTAGGTCAGGAAATACTTCGCTTTCTCTATAGGCAAAGTCCGCTACGATTCCACATAAATCGGCACATTCACGATCTGTACGGATGCAGTTCGCCATCATCTTTACGTCGTCTTCTTTTAAACAGGCATCAAAACACTCGTTACATGCTTTAGCACACGCAGCTACTTTACTGACTAACGTTTCTACTGCTTCACTCATTGTCTATCACTCCTATTATTTTTTTTATTCTATTATTAGTCTACTTTCAACCATATTTTATGACAAGTGAAAAGCTTAAAGCACAAAAAAGGAAGCTGTGAAGGTGCCGACCCCCAGAAGTTAGAGTAAACATTCTAACTTCTGAGAGTAAACATAATTACAGTCTTTTTTTAACCTTGATAATGATACCTGAAATAATAGCGCCTATTACAGAAAAAATAGACAAACTTATTACACCATTCATAAAATTAACTTGTTGATTTAGCCTTGGCATATATTCATTTCCATAAGTAAGAACTTTAGAAATATCAAAATACGTTAAAGGTATATAGTGTCCAAAGCTAGCCAAGGCAGAGTCGGGGCTAAAAACAGGTGTACTAGGAATTATAATAATAATCAGCAATACAAATAGATTGATAAAGACGTTATCTGTAAATCTAGAAACTAACAGTGAAAGAAACGAGATGAACACGATAATTAGTAGTAATAAAATAGATACTTTAACTAAAAATTCAAATGTTGTTATGATATCAACGTGAATGCCATCCTCTGAGCGAGGAATTGGATAATTCCACATGCCTGGTCCATTTTTGACAGTAGCCGCTATAAAAGAAATAATCATAGCTACAAAAAAAACGATAATACTGTATCCGACAGAGACAATCATTTTAGACGAGGCAAATACTCTGTGTGGCAAAGGCGTCATATTCAAAAAATCTTTTGTTTCCTTGTTCTTTTCAGCAGAAAATATATTGCTACAAATCACGACCGGCAGAATTAATATCATTATGAAAGGGAAAAATCCCTGAAAGATACTAGAAATGTAATTGACCCCTGGTGTACTATTACTAAATGTCTCTAGAGAGGGTAAATCATTGTCCACTAAGTAACCTAATTCCGCAACTATTTTACGTTGTTCAACTATAGGGATCCCTACACGCGACCCTGCCTCCATTTGTTCAAGAACTTTTTCCTCATATGCTAGTTTCGCTTCTAATTTTTTAGAGGAATCATTTCCTTCATTTTCTTGCAATAAGCTTTTCAATAAATCTAATCGTTCAGTTTCATCTTTTACTGCTAGATCTACATTAGCTTGTTCCATTTCTCGTATGCCTTCTTCGGCTTGAAAAATTTCCGTTTCCAGTGCAGCTGTTTCATCCATATCAGATTGCATATCTGGAATTGCTATTAAAGGTATTAAAAATAGAGCTACTGTTATGGCTAGTATCACTATGTACAATTTATCCTTCAATATTTTTTTTATTTCAAATACTAGATGATTAAACATCATTCTTCCTCCATACCATATAATTTGTTGTAGACATTTTCTGAAGATTCACCATTCTTTTTACTATCTATAGAATGAACTATATTGCCATCTTTAAGAAAAAGAACTTTGTCCGTAATGGTATCTATATTAGAAAGTATATGCGAAGAAATAATAAAAATTTTATCGTCTTTTTTCATTTCTTCAATGTATTTACTGATTATTCTTATACTAGTAGGGTCTAACCCATTCATTGGCTCATCTAATAAAATAACGTCTGCATCACTTACAATACACATAGCTAATAATATATGTTGTTTCATTCCCAAAGACAATTTTTTTATAGGTTTGTTAATATAATCTGAAATACCTAATTTACGGATTACCACTTCTACATCTATTGATGATTCCCATACGGATTTCACATAAGAAAGATGATCCATTCCATTTAAGTTAGGATATAACGTATGATTACTTTCGACGTAGTACAATTTTTTGTAATAGGCTTCTCTATCGTCGTGAACTGTCTTTCCTTCTATAGAAACACTTCCCTCTTGAGGTTGTATGAGCCCCGATATTGCCCTTAAAAGCGTTGTTTTTCCTGTTCCGTTCGGTGCAACTAACCCTATAATTTCCGATTGAGTAATTTCTAGATTAATATTTTTAAGAATTACCTTCTTTTTATACTTTATAGTTAAATTTGTTACTTTCACCCTTCATTCTCCTTCATTCATCAAATATGTTTTTCGGTGTATTTTCTAGTTCAACCTACTTTATCTATAGTATTATTCATAATACTATAGATAAAGTGGTAATACTACTATAAATAAATTAATAATTTTTAAAAGAAATTCATTGACGTTATAAATACAGACCGTTATGATAGTCTTAAGACTATATTACAAAATTACTTATTCGAACTTTTTTGTAATATAGTCTATATCCTAACTGAAAGGAGATACCAATATGCTAAAAAAAACGGGCTTAAAGTTAGCGTTAGTATTAGGAGTTTTCTCTATAATGTTCGTAACTTCTCCTAACACAGCAGAAGCTGCTCATGTCGAAAGTGTTCCTGATTCTTATTTTGCTCAAATGACTAAATCTACTGGTAGATTCAGCGAAAACTATGGACATACTTATAAAGATTTGAGATTTGCAAATGGTTACACTAGAAGTGGTCCTACTCGTTCGCAATACTCTTCAACTCTTTTCAAAGTAACATATAAATATACTTATTCGTACTATACTTATTAGGAAAGGGGTTTATATCGATATGAAAAAACGGGTCATGAAAATCATTTTATTTCTAAGTGTTGGAATCTTATGTATTATTACTTTTCCTAATACTGCAGAAGCTGCTCAGGTTGCTGAGGTCGATGATTACTACTATAGAACCTACTATGTTGACGATGCTCAATATGGTTCTATTACTGGACGCACAACTAAATTACTGAGATTTACAAATGGCTATACTAAAGGTTCAACAACTCAAAGACAAGTTTCTTCAACGCTTTTCACTAGAACATATAAGTATACTTATAGTTATTATACTTATTAAGGAGTATTAGAAATATTAACGCTGTGGTGCATTCAATAAAATGTAAATATACTAATTTTCTCAACAATTTTTTAAGTATCAGGAAAAGACGAAGTAGAAACACATTTTCTAATAACTCTTTAAATGCAGAGACCCATCTGGAAGAATT
Organism: Marinilactibacillus sp. 15R; assembly: GCF_001895285.1. Lineage (NCBI taxonomy): Bacteria > Bacillati > Bacillota > Bacilli > Lactobacillales > Carnobacteriaceae > Marinilactibacillus > Marinilactibacillus sp. 15R. Next base: position 700,194 of record NZ_CP017761.1, on the reverse strand, counting down.
GTCCTTTTATAATTCTTTTAAGTGGGTCTTATTCATTTACTTATTTTTCGGTTCTATCTAAATGACGTTGATATATGAAAAAAAAGCACGCGCTTAAATTTATAAAATTGGACTTATCAATATAAAAAATTAACCTGTTATTGACAGCTTTTTAGTCTAGAACTATTGTACACCACTTTTAAAATAGGCATAATTGAGAGTGTAAAATATCTTGTGTAAATAGAAAAAAGGAAGTCCCTTCTGTAGAATAGAGTTACCACACTACATTCACAGAAAAGAGGACTTCCCTATGAACAATCTTACTACAGATATCTTACAGACTCTAGCCACAAAAGGTGATTTAAACGAATGTTTTCGTTCTCATCTAGAATTAGCCGTTAACACCCTCTTAAAAACAGAATTAACTGCCTTTTTGGATTATGAAAAATATGATCGGATCGGTTTCCATTCAGGAAACTCTCGGAATGGCACCTATGATCGTAAGGTCAAAACCGAATACGGCGAACTTCAGCTTCAGATTCCACGTGATCGGAATGGTGAATTTAAACAACAGACTTTCCCAGCCTATAAGCGAACCAATGAGACCTTGGAAGAAACGATTATCCATCTTTTTCGAAAGGGGATCACGATGTCCGAAATTGCCGATCTAATTGAGAAAATGTATGGCCATCATTATACGCCACAGACGATGTCCAATATGACGAAAGTCTTTTCTGAAGAAGTCGCTGCTTTTAAAAAGCGTTCACTAAATAAGCACTATGCCGCTATTTATCTGGACGCAACCTATATTCCTTTAAAACGTAAAACCGTCGATAAAGAAGCCATTCATATTGCCGTAGGCATCCGTCCAGACGGCGCTAAAGAAGTACTGGGTTATGCCATCGCACCGAATGAATCGACCATAACTTGGAAAGAGCTACTAGAAGACTTAGTAAGTCGAGGCGTTCAGTCCGCTCTCCTCTTTGTGACTGATGGGCTTAAAGGGATTAAAGATACCATTCATCAAGTATTTCCCAGTGCAGCGTATCAACACTGTTGTGTGCATGTTTCTCGCAATCTTGCCAGTAAAGTACGCGTAGCAGATCGAAGAGACATATGCGAAGACTTTAAAGCTGTTTACCAAGCGGACTCACGAGAAAAAGCAATCGAAGCTCGACTAGATTTCACAGAGAAGTGGCACACCCGCTACCCTAGAGTAACCAAATCTATTTTAGAGAACGATAGCTTACTGACCTTTTATGACTTTCCTGCTTCAATCCGAAGAAGCTTGTACTCCACTAATTTGATTGAGTCTTTTAACAAACAAATTAAAAAATACAGTCGGCGTAAAGAGCAATTTCAAAATGAAGAATCTATGGATCGCTTTTTAGTCTCAAATTTTGATCTGTACAATCAGAAATTTTTAACTCGAAGCCACCGCGGTTTCCAACAAGCTGAAGCAGAACTTTGGGAAATGTTTGGAGAACTAGAAGAAAGATAAGTTTTTTACAGAAGGAACTTTTTATTTACACAAACTTCTTGACGCTCTCGATAGCAATGTTTACAATATAATTTTTTATACTTTGTATATATTGATTGAACTCACTGAAGAGTATTTTTTTATCGCTCTCTTTGAGATGTTTTGCAATTAATGTCTGCATGAGTGGGTGATCTCTCTTGATTTCAGCTAAACTTATTTTCTTAGAATTACCTATTGTAGATAAAATTCTATCCATATTCTCCACGCTAAGATTCGAATTCAATAGACCAATTATTTCACTCTCACTCACTTGATCTGTCACCAAACCTAGATAGGCTTCAATATCTGACTGTATAAAATCAATCAAAATATCTCGGTAGTTTTCTCTTATATTCTCTAGGTTAGTAGAGTTCATTGAAATCATGCCATGCTTTAGTAATAGACTAATTTTATTATCTTGCAGATTTTTAATAGTGAATTGATCGTTAGTTAATTTATAGTTGCTCTCTCCAATAATATCTTCGTAACGATTATCACGTAATTCATTCAAAGCTAAAGTAGCCTCAAAAAATCCAATCTCGTCAAACTCTTCAATAACCTCATCATAGTCAACTTTTATTTTATGTTGAACTTGATTGACAAAGTTTATTAATTCTTCATTCCAGTTTTTATGCGATTGTTGGAAATATCTTACTATGTTTTGGATATTTGAAATAACTTTGATATTTACGATTAAAGTTTCCCTTGTTTTATGCTCGTCAATTTCTTCAAGATTTTCAACACGGTGCTTCATTGATTCTATATATTCAACCTTAGTAGTATCCGCTACATTTTTACTATTTAAAACCCATAATACATTTTCTTCAATATCATATGTATCACGATTAGAAAATAACAAATATAGATTCAAATACTCGTTCAGATTTTTCTTGATTCTTGTTTTTAATATATCGTTTTTTGAGTTCATTAATAGAGTTAGATTCTCGTGTTTAAATTTCTCAATGTCTGATTTATCTGTTAATATCCCTTCAAATATAGCAATTTCTTCAATATTCTCGTAATTTAACTCATATAAATCACTCTCAATTATCGACTCAAATAACTTACCGTACATTTGTTCATGATCAATTTTAGTTAATTTAATTTCCATTTTTTTAAGCTTATCAATTCCATTTTCGTTAAATTGATTCCACGTAAGCTCAGAGACGTTTTCAAATAACGAGCTATTCTGATTAATAAATTTTACTAAGACTAATTTTTCTTTTTCGTAAGCTTCGCTATTGCTATTCAAATAGGTTAATCCATCAAGCACTAAACCTTTCAATAAGTTATTACTTTCTTCGCTTTTACTTTTATACTTTTCGATTGCCAATGAAAGTTAATTTTCCCAAGTCGAGAACAAAGTCACAACAAAAAATATTCTATTATCAGTATCTTTCGCGTTATCATATTTCAAGAGATTCCCATACAAATCTAATACAAACTTATAATTGTCGCTTTGTTTAGCTACAGATAATATTGTAGAAAGTTGCCTTTCCATCTTTCTGTCTATAATATACTCAGATAAACTAAAGTTAAGAATACCTACTCGATTATAATCTTCATCTTTTAATACTTCAGTAAGAGACTCTAAGTTCCTCAATTTTTTACTTGGTTCACTTTTTCCATAAGAGAGTAAATTCCTCAGAAATAATTTATCTTCCCTTTTCAAGTCATTTGGATAAAAATAGTTCATATAATCCTCATAATTTTCGTCTATATAACCGTTACTTAATAGAAATATTATTAAGCCTGAATAATTCATAACTCTGTATTTTAAGTAAATCTCTTAAAAAAATCATTCTCGCTTTATTTATTTTGATAACTTTTGCCCAAAACAATCTTTTTAAAGACTCTTTTCATTTTTGTAAGTGCCCAAAAATTACTTTTGTATAATTTTGGGCACACTTATCCCTTGGAACTTTTCTCTTAAATAAATAGTATCCGCTTAGTTTATACCCATGAATGGGACCGCCTCAGGCGGTCGAAGACAGCATAGAATTCTTTATGATAAACGTGATAACTAGACAGTTTAAGATAGACTTGCCTACCTGTTTGGACAAGTTTCCCGGCTACTTTAAGTAATTTCAGTCGTATGGATTGAACAGTCAGACCTTTATCTCGTTCATCAAACCCAATCGTCTTTAAAAAGTTGATGAGGTTATAAGCGAGTAAACTCATTAACATCCTTACATGATTTTCTAAGAAGCGTGGACTATCGGTTTTATCAAAATAAAATCCTGCTTTCGCTTCTTTGATAAAGTTTTCCATCGTTCCACGTTTGGCATAAAGAGAGAATATGACTTCAGGGGATACATTTTTTGATAGGTTTGTCACAATAAATGTATGCTGAAAAAGGAGTTCTCCTCCTTCTCGAACAGAACGAATGCAGAGACGACGAGGTTTTGACCATGACTTAGCTTGATAAGGTACTGAAAAGTACTGCACTTCTCTCTCTTCCCATTTCTGATTTTCACCATATAGAACTGATTTTTCAGCTAGTTGACTCACTTTTTTATTGTTCTTTAAACGAATAACATAGTGGCTATTGTTGGCTTCACAAGCTTCATACACCTCTGGTGTTGCAAATCCACTATCTCCACGAACGAGTATGTCGGTATTCGGTAAGGAGTGATTATAATGCTGCAGTAAAGGTTCTATGAAAGCTTTTACACCTTTAGATGTGTATTGATTTCCTGAACGTAGTTCAGCTTTTAAGAAATCTCCAGTCAGTCCATCAAAGGCAACTAGAGGATGATATCCATAAGTTTGATAGTGGGCATTATAATCGGTTTGTTCTTGATTTCCAAAGGTATCTGAGTGTGTTGAATCAATATCAATGATCAACTCGGTATCATTACGAATCAGACGCGCTTTATCAATTAATGATTGATTTAATGACTGTAACTGATCTAAGTTCTCTTCTGAAAAACGGTCTAGAAATCGCGAAAGCGACGATTGCGAGGCTAACTGATTTCTACCTAGAATAACTTGAAATACTGGATCATGTCTTAATATATTAGCCGAAGAGTCTGTCGAATAACCAGCCGTTAGCTGCATAATAAGCTGCTCAAAAATTGCTAGATTATCATGTATGAAGTAAGCACGATTTTCTTTTAAGTGAAGTAGTCGTTTAGCTAAATCAGAGAAACCAAAGGTATTCATTAGTTCTTTAACTAAGACCAAACCGGAATCACTAGATAAGCGTCCACCTGTATGCGAAATGGTAATGTTAGAATTGAATTTAATCTGTTTTTTGTGTAAGCTAGTCATTAGAAGAACTCCTTTTCTTATGGTTGGTTTCGACACCTTTACTATATCAGAATGGAGTTCTTTTTTCATCACTTAACAGGTGAAACAATAAAAGTATCATAGTGCCTGCCATTAGGCAGTGTTTCCACGATTCAAGCAAAAGTATGAATTATCTAGGTTAAGTCATAGTAATCATTATTTTTTATATCTGTATGCTCTTCTAGCTTTCTGCCAAATTGATTATCATCAAAAACCTTTGAGAAAGGTTGCTCTTCAACTTGCTTTCTTTTTATTTTTAAATCCTGGATTTTAGCAGCCATTTTTTCTTTTTTTCCATTTTGTATATCTTCTACTATTTTTTTATCTTTTTGATATTCTGCCGTAGCTTCCATGTTTTTCAAAAGTGTATCAAGTGAAACAGTCACTGAAGATTTTCTATACGTATCTTGATATCTGTACTGATTTAATTGAACTATTGATAATTTTTCTCCTTTAAGTACGTCTCTTACGTACGCCATTCTTGTTGGATAAGTATTTTCCGATTTGCCATCAACCAAAATTCCCTCTGTTTTTAAATGGGTCTCTTTTAATACTTCAAAAGAAGCTTTACGACTAGATTTTAGTGCTTCCAGCTCACTCTCGAGAGTCGAAATTTCACTGTTTATTTTACTTTTTTCTTGGTCAAAAGCACCCTGTTTATCATTTAGAACTGAATAGATAAATCCTTTACCGTATTGCAATTGAGAAAAATCCCTAGGAAAAATATTTTTGTACGTTACCATACCTAACAATTTATTTTGATCTAATGAAGACGTATTAATTTCATCATTGTATATCGTATACTCATTAAAAATATTTTTGATTAACCTCATATCATCAATATAAAACGATAAGTTTCTCAAAAATATTCTATCTATTTCTTTACTTGTTTCAAAAATTTCTATCATCTTATTGAAAGAATTAGAAGAGCTAACTGTTGGTACTACTGGAATAATCAAATCAAAAAATTTCGTTCTATCTTTTGATATAAAAATATCATCTTTTATGAGGTATAAAAACACTAATTTTCTATGAGTGTCTTGTCCTGCTAAATCATCTTGTTTTCTTTTATTTATTAACTGGTTAAGTTCTCTTAGTTTTCTAAACACATCGGGACTCTCAAATCGATCTAAATCTTCGAATACGATAACATTTGCACCACTATTTTCGAATAAATAAATCACTTCATTTAAATGCTCATCAAAAAAAGAATTTTCACTATTTTTAAAAAGCTCAATTTCATTACCACGAATTGAAATCTTTCTAATTAATGATCTGTTGATTTGAGCTTTTCCAAAAACATAAGTTATATATCCAATTAGTCCAAAAAGTAAAGCTACAATTAATATCCTTGAATAAGGATAAACTGTAAAGAATAACCAATTCATGTTATTAATCTCTACGAAAGCAACCCAATCTTCGAATCTCAATAAGAATACCGAGAATGCAAGTACTAACGGTACTATGAACGCCCACAAAATAATTTTTCCAAATGAGTTGTTCTTTTTAACTTTAGTAAAAGCTTGAGGAACATTATCAACGTTAACTTGGTGTAATAACTGATTAATAATTTTACCCTCTATTTCTTTGAAATCTTGAGTAGGAGATTTTATTCTTTGCTGATTCACCGATTTCTTTTCTAGGTTTTCTCCTTCGTATACTCCTATTGGATTTTCCAGTGAGTTACTACCACCATCAATAGTATCGTATTTACCAAGGGCTATATGAATAAAGTTTTTTTGTATGTTCTTTTTTTTAAAACTTTCGATTAGACTACTTTTGCCTGCACCGTAAGGTCCAGTTAATCCTACATTAAAAATACTACTGTCTTCTATCATTTGATTAAGAGCGTCTTCGTATTTACCTAACTCAACATTATCAACCGGTCCCAATGATTTAAAAATATACTTTTGCTTTTTTGTATCTGTTTCGTTATTTTCTGTATTACCTTTTAACTTTTTCCATAAGAAAAAATTGTTAATCATATCTCCAACACCTTCCACTTCTTTAATAAACATACTTCTAAGTACAATTATAGAGTATAATACTAAAAGTTATAATCCATTTTTTGCAACAATAGGTATACTCTATCAATAACAATTTGCAGTATTGGTATGATAGTATCAACGTTGTAATAATAGCGTTGACCGAAAAACAACTAGCGCAACATTGCCCAGAAGTGTTGTATCAAATTTATCTGTCGCAGAAAGCCGTCAAATCAAGGATTAAGCCTCCTGAATTTAACGGTTTCCTGCTTTTTAGCTAGTTTTGTCCCAGACTCACTTGTTAGATAGAACATAAAGATCAAAATAAAAAGCATGCAGAAATAATATCTGCACGCTTTAGTTCAACTGGTAAATTTTCAATATTTAATTATTGATATTTCTCATCTTCAATAAACGAGATATACTGCTCTAGTAAATGAGGGTACTCAAGTGATTTATCTAATGCAAAAGCTTTAAACATACCTCTCTCTTTATATTTCATTAGTATTTCATGTTCTTTAAGCATTTTGTTAGTAGGTTTTACAGGCGTAAGTACACCGTCTATCTCTTTGTATGTTATTAAGGAACTTCTTCTATTCAAATGCTCATCTTTTAAATAAGCAAAAATTACACTGTTAACAAACTTTTCAACTGAAAACTTATATTTATCAGTCACCAACCCAGCTGGAACAAGCAGTATAGGTTTCAGGTCTGGCCCCATCGGCAATTTGGCTATTAGCTGTTTCCATTCTCCATCTGACACATCGTAGTATTTGCAAAGTCCTGTTAAATAAACGGGAATATCAAGTTCATTACAAACTTTTTCAGTAAATTCTGCTAGTTCTTTGCTAATTATGTTAACAGTCAAATCTGAAAATCTATCAGCACCAAAATTTGGAACAAATAGAGGGATTAGAGTCGGACGTGCCATAAAAGAATTTCTGAGAAATTCTTCAGATGTAATCTTCTGAAAAACACCGTCTAATATTTCTTCAGATGGACCATTTCCTTTTGAGGCTCCTTTAGAAAGACCTAAATGAGTAGCATTTATTTCCTTAGGTTCGCTCAGTAAAGAAATGGCTAACTCTCTATTTCCTTCTGCATACAGACTGAAACCTTTTTTAAAGTACTCCTGTACTTTAAAGCTAGCTTTCTTAGAATCGAATAAAGGTTCGTTAAGTCCAGTGATTTTCACTGGGTCTACAAACTTTTTCACGTCTGCATTCAAAGTTAGGTTCTGTTGCAAAGTTTTAAATAAAGAATAAAATCCCTTACGGTATCTATGATTTAAGCTGGGATTCCCAATAATACCTTGATTTCAGTACAGACCGAAAACCCGAAGAGAGTGCCTTCTTTTCGGGTTTTCTTATATAATCCTCGAATGGCTTCCATGCCTTTAATCGTGGTAGAGGCAGTGCGTAAACTTCGATAGAATTTATTGCGTCTCTTTACTGGACGATGGTCTTGTTCAATCAAATTATTCAGGTATTTAATGGTACGATGTTCTGTCCCTTGATAAAAGCCGTATTCTTTTAGTTTCTTAAAGGCACTTGTAATAGAGGGGGCTTTATCTGTGACTACAACCTTCGGTTCATCAAACTGCTTCACTAACCGCTTAAGAAAAGCATAGGCTGCTTGTGTGTCCCGTTTTTTACGTAACCAAATATCCAAGGTTAAACCATCTGCATCGATGGCTCGATACAAATAATGCCATTTTCCTTTAATTTTGATGTACGTTTCATCCATTTTCCATGAATAAAAGGATTTTTTATTTTTCTTTTTCCAAATTTGATAGAGTAGTTTGCCATATTCTTGCACCCAACGATAAATCGTCGTATGAGAAACGTTAATGTCACGATCATATAAGATTTCTTGAACTTCACGATAGCTAAGGTTATAACGAAGATAGTAGCCCACGGCTACAATAATCACATCCTGCTGAAATTGCTTTCCTTTAAAATGATTCATCGTCATTCCTCCTGCTATCTTTTTCTATTATTCTACCTTATTTGATAGTAGATTTAAAACTTTGCAACAGAACCGGACGAGTTATGTGTTTGTGATGTTGCAAATATCGTAGGCTCTACTACTGCAACAGCATCCCATCACTTAAGGTTGCTAAGAACTTTAGGTTTAGCCAAGTATCGTAAAGAGGGGAAATTAGTTTTCTACTCATTGGATGATGACCATGTAAAAAATCTCATAAAAATTGCTTTTGCACACCAAAAGGAGGTCGTTAAAGTTGAGTGAAACAATAACATCAGCAGAGAAAAATGTGTACCGAGTTGAGGGGTTCTCTTGCGCAAACTGTGCCGGGAAGTTCGAGAGAAACGTCAAAGACATACCAGGAGTACAGGACGCCAAAGTGAACTTCGGCGCCTCCAAGATCTCCGTTTACGGCGAGCCAACGATCGAAGAGCTAGAAAAAGCGGGTGCTTTTGAGAACTTGAAAGTAATTCCGGAAAAAACGAGACGTCAAGTACCACAAGAGATGAATCAAGAAAAAAATGTATACCGAGTTCAAGGTTTTTCATGTGCAAATTGTGCAGGGAAATTTGAAAGAAATGTTAAAGAGCTTCCAGGTGTTCAAGATGCCAAGGTAAACTTTGGGGCATCAAAAATATCGGTTTATGGTGAAACTTCCATTGAAGAATTAGAAAAGGCTGGCGCTTTTGAAAACTTAAAGGTGGCTCCTGATGAACGGAGACAACAGGCTTCTCAAGAGGGTAAAGAGGTTAAAAAAGAAGAAAAAGTGCCATTCTATAAAAAACAGAGCACTTTACTCTATTCAGCCTTATTTCTTGTCTTTGGTTACCTTTCCTCATCTGTTAATGGGGATGAGAACATTGTTACTACATTATTATTTGTAGCATCTATGTTAATCGGAGGATTATCACTCTTTAAAGTCGGTTTACAAAACTTGATTCATTTTGACTTTGACATGAAAACCCTTATGACAGTAGCTGTTATAGGTGGTGCCATTATAGGAGAATGGGCTGAAGTTTCCCTTGTTGTCATACTCTTTGCGATTAGTGAAGCTCTGGAACGGTTTTCTATGGACAAAGCTAGACAATCGATTCGTTCATTAATGGACATCGCGCCAAAGGAAGCCCTTGTAAGGCGGAATGGGCAAGAAATCATGATCCATGTTGATGATATCATGGTTGGAGATATTATGATTGTTAAACCTGGTCAAAAGATTGCCATGGATGGTGTCGTTGTCAGTGGTTACTCTGCCGTCAATCAGGCAGCTATAACAGGTGAGTCAGTCCCTGTTGCCAAAATCGTTGATGATGAAGTATTTGCTGGTACTTTAAATGAAGAAGGGTTACTTGAAGTAAAAATAACCAAACTAGTAGAAGATACAACGATTTCTAAAATTATTCATCTTGTAGAGGAAGCCCAAGGGGAACGCGCTCCATCTCAAGCGTTTGTTGAAAAATTCGCTAAATATTATACACCAATCATAATGGTCATTGCTGCATTAGTTGCTATAGTCCCGCCTTTATTCTTTGATGGCAGTTGGGAAACATGGGTTTATCAAGGGTTAGCTGTTCTTGTTGTTGGTTGCCCTTGTGCGTTGGTCATATCGACTCCTATTTCTATTGTTTCAGCGATTGGGAATGCTGCGAAAAAAGGTGTCCTTGTAAAAGGAGGGGTTTATTTAGAAGAATTGGGAGCCTTAAAGGCCATCGCATTTGATAAAACCGGTACACTGACAAAAGGTGTTCCAGTTGTAACAGACTTTACAGTATTAAATAAAAAAATGGAAGAGAAAGAATTGCTTTCCATCATTACAGCTCTTGAGTACCGTTCGCAGCACCCTCTTGCTTCAGCGATTATGAAAAAAGCAGAACAAGAAAATATCTCTTATTCAGATGTAAATGTGGAGGATTTTTCTTCTATTACGGGTCGAGGTATAAAAGGGTTTATAAACGGAACAACCTATTATATAGGCAGTCCAAAACTTTTCAAGGAATTATTTGTTCCCGACTTTAGCCAAGAGTTCGAGGATAAGGTTAGACACCTCCAAAATCAAGGGAAAACTGCGATGATAATTGGTACAGAACAAAATATTCTTGCAGTTATTGCCGTAGCAGATGAAGTTCGTGAATCAAGCAAAGATGTGATTCAAAAGCTACATCAGTTAGGGATCAAACAAACAATAATGCTAACTGGCGATAATCAAGGTACTGCAAAGGCAATAGGAGAGCATGTTGGAGTATCTGATATTCAGGCAGAATTAATGCCTCAAGATAAATTGGATTATATCAAACAGTTACGATCAGAGCATGGGAATGTAGCCATGGTTGGTGACGGTGTTAACGATGCTCCGGCATTGGCAGCTTCTACAGTTGGAATAGCAATGGGTGGTGCTGGTACAGATACAGCTATTGAGACGGCAGACGTTGCGTTAATGGGAGATGATTTGAGAAAACTTCCATTTGCTGTAAAACTAAGCCGTAAAGCTCTAAATATAATTAAGGCTAACATTACCTTTGCTATTGCTATTAAAGTCATTGCATTACTACTAGTTATACCTGGTTGGCTAACGCTTTGGATTGCCATTCTTTCAGATATGGGGGCAACTCTTTTGGTAGCATTAAATAGTTTACGACTTATGCGGGTTAAAGAATAAAAGTGAAGGCTTTCCGTTTGTTTGGAAAGCCTCTTTCTCATAATTTTCAAATAGTTGATTTGATTTAGATAGAAACCTTTCAAATAGGGTATATGTAAAAATATCAGGTTATGTAGATGAATAGTTAAAATCTTTACATAATACTTTAAAATCGGTAGGAGGAAACAAAGATGACTGAGAAAGCACAAAAAGACGTAGATGTGTTAATTATAGGCGCGGGATCAGGCGGTTACGTTGCTGCCATACGCGCTGCTCAATTAGGAAGAAAAGTGGTCTTGGTGGATAAAGCAGAATTGGGAGGGGTTTGCCTTAATCGAGGATGTATTCCGTCAAAAGCTCTGATAAGTGCATCTGAACGAGTAAAACATATTAGACATGCAAATGCAATGGGCATTAAGGTTTCTGGCGATGTTCAAGTAGAAATGCCAGAAGTAGTGAAATGGAAGGACGGGATCGTGAGCAAGCTCACAAACGGGGTACAGACCTTGTTGAAAGGTAATGGAGTCGAAGTAATAAGCGGAGAAGCTTATCTCACTGAACCTCATACTGTAAGGATAAGAACCGAAAACGGTGAGCAGTTCTATTCGTACAACGACTTAATCCTTGCCATAGGATCCTTGCCAACTGAGTTAAAAAATATGCCATTTGATAGAAAAAGGATTATCTCTTCAACGGAGGCATTGACGCTTCAGGAAATACCGAAGCATTTGATTGTAGTGGGTGGCGGTTATATCGGTTTAGAATTGGGGACTGCTTATGCCAAATTTGGGGCTAAGGTGACCATCCTTGAGGGAACCGATACAATTCTCCCGGGTACGGATTCTATGCTTACAAATGTAGTAAAACGCCATTTGAAGGAGCTTGGAGTCACCGTTATAACGAATGCTTTCGTCCAAGGCGGAGAGAATACAGGTAATGAAGTAAATGTTCAGGTTCAGGTAAATGGGAAGGACGAAATTGTTAACGGGGACTATTGTCTAGTTTCCATTGGAAGAAAACCCAATACAGGGAACAGTGGCTTGGAAAACATCGGGGTCGAATTAGACCAGCGCGGTTTTATTAAAATCAATGAAAAATGTCAAACGAATGTTGAACATGTCTATGCTATTGGAGACTGTGCAGGCGGTCATCTTCTTGCCCATAAAGCTAGTTACGAAGGGAAAATCGCTGCAGAAGTGATTAGTGGGATGAAGAGTGCGATTGATTTCCAAGCAATGCCTTTTGTCATCTTTAGTGACCCAGAAGTCGCTTATACAGGGCTAACGGAGAGCGAGGCAAAGGCAAAGGGATATGAAACGATTGCCAGCCGTTTTCCGTTCCAAGCAAACGGAAGAGCTCTATCTGTTTCGGACGCTGATGGTTTTGTCCAGATTGTCGCGGAGAAGAACACCAACCTGGTGCTAGGTGTGCAAATGGTAGGACCAGAGGTATCCTCTCTCATTGCTGAAGCAGTCTTTGCAATTGAGGCCGGAGCAACTGCAGAAGATCTCAGCCTCACCATCCATGCACATCCAACCTTGCCGGAACCCCTCATGGAAGCTGCGGAAGGGGTTTTGGGGCATGCTATCCACATGCTCAATAAGAAACAGTAAGTAGAAACAAAAAAGCTGGGACAATCAATGTTCCCTGATTGAAGAAAAAAGAAAGCTAGTAAAACCTTAATCTGGACTCTATAAAGTGAGCTCTTAAAAAGAGATCCTTTATAGAGTCTTTTTTTGTACCCACAATGGAAGCTAAAGAAGCTGATTCCGGTGGAATACCGGAATCAGCTTCTGAGATAAACTGCCTGAGCTCTCTTTAGTTATCCTTGGCTTGGAGCCTAGCTTAGCCATTTTTGCCTGCCTATCCAGCAACCCGGCAGTTCATTTCCTTTTCGCCCCTTCCTAATCCCTTTTGGACGTAGTTCCCTCTTCTTTTTCGAAAAAGAGGAGGTAGACGATCATGGTACCCACTCCGATGGTGAGGAAAACATCTGCCACGTTGAATATCGGGAAATCAATGAAATCGAATCGGAGCATATCCACCACATAGCCGAGACGCATGCGGTCAATGAAGTTGCCCAAAGCCCCCGCCAGGATGAAGGAGAAGCTGATACCGGCCAAAATGCTCCTTTGCGGCAGGTTATGGAAGGTGTAGACCAGATACCCCACCACCAGGACGGTGATGATGAAGAAGAGGCCCATCCTCCCTTGCAATATCCCCCAGGCGGCCCCACGGTTCTGGATGTAGTACAGGGAAAAAATATTTGGGATAACTTCCAGCTCATCGTACAAGGCGAAATTCTGGACGATTCCCCACTTCACTAGTTGATCTATGGCAATCAAAACAGCTGCCAGTAAGTAATATAAAATCATACAGCAACCTCTCTTTATCAGTAATACAAGCACTATTCATTGTAGACGACAGGAACGAGGAAGTATAGTTCTTCGTCGGAACATTATTCGCCTACTGGTTCTGTTGCAAAGTTTTAAATAAAGAATAAAATCCCTTACGGTATCTATGATTTAAGCTGGGATTCCCAATAATACCTTGATTTCAGTACAGACCGAAAACCCGAAGAGAGTGCCTTCTTTTCGGGTTTTCTTATATAATCCTCGAATGGCTTCCATGCCTTTAATCGTGGTAGAGGCAGTGGGTAAACTTCGATAGAATTTATTGCGTCTCTTTACTGGACGATGGTCTTGTTCAATCAAATTATTCAGGTATTTAATGGTACGATGTTCTGTCCCTTGATAAAAGCCGTATTCTTTTAGTTTCTTAAAGGCACTTGTAATAGAGGGGGCTTTATCTGTGACTACAACCTTCGGTTCATCAAACTGCTTCACTAATCGCTTAAGAAAAGCATAGGCTGCTTGTGTGTCCCGTTTTTTACGTAACCAAATATCCAAGGTTAAACCATCTGCATCGATGGCTCGATACAAATAATGCCATTTTCCTTTAATTTTGATGTACGTTTCATCCATTTTCCATGAATAAAAGGATTTTTTATTTTTCTTTTTCCAAATTTGATAGAGTAGTTTACCATATTCTTGCACCCAACGATAAATCGTCGTATGAGAAACGTTAATGTCACTATCATATAAGATTTCTTGAACTTCACGATAGCTAAGGTTATTTATTAATTAAATAAACTCAATACAGTTTGAATCGTACCATTTTCGATCAATATATAAATTCCTAAGCCAATAAACACTATAGGAACAAGGATTCGTTCATATTTTTCTAAGGTTTCGGAAACAAAAGAAATCTTGGCTAATTTGTAACTGATATAGCAAAGAACCGCAACAGAAATAGCAAATACGATTAGAGCGGTGACAATCTCTGAAAAAGATAACGAGGCAAAGTAAGGAATATAAATCCCTAAGTTATCGCCACCAGAAGCAATTGTTATTAAGGCAACGGTCCAAAAGAAGCGGTTTGTTCCTCTTGATTCAAGCTTTTCAACGACTTCCTCTTCTTCTTCCTCCTCTTCGCCAACCAATGCCACTCTGATTCCTAAGAAAATCGGAATTAGACCGAGAAGCCCAATGATCCAATCTTGCGGAATGAAATTCAGCACATATGCTGCAAATAAACTTACGGCTACTAAGATACCTGTTCCTAGATATTGACCCCAAAAAATCTGACGGAGCCCTTTTTTTGTATGACTTTGAGAAAAAATAATCAGCAAGATAAACAAATAATCAATGCTGGTAGAAATATAAACAGCGATAGCTGAAAAAATACTTTGTAACAAAATAACTTCCTCCAAACTAAGATTTCATAGATAGATTTTCTGATAACTTTAAAAAAACATGAATAGCGGAAAGGATGTCTTCATTCGCTAAAGAGTAATAAACTACTTTTCCATCTTGACGTGATTTTGCCATTCCATGTTTTTTTAAAAAACGTAAATGGTGTGACGTTGTAGCAATACTAGCATCTAGTAATTCTGCTAAATCACAGACACACATCTCTTTAAACTTTTCCAAAGCATAAAAAATTTTAATTCGGGAGGAATTACTGAAACATTTCCCTAATACAATTAAGCTCGACAGATCTTTTTTTATTAATTTATTTTTTACAGCGTCTACTTTTTCTTTATGTACGATAGTCACTTGGCAAACTTTTTCCATTCATCTCACCTCACCTTCAAACGGTCGTTTGAAGGTAGTATATCAATTTGATCACTCGTTTGTCAATCTACCTTAATTTCAATACACTATTATAAGCAATTTCATGTATATGTAAATATAAAAGGAATGGAGAGTTGAAAAATATGTTCCAAAAATTAACTTATTCTACTAAAAAATTAATTGGATCTATGGGAGTTTGACACTTCATTTCTCTAAAAACACTCTTAAGCCTTGATATGGCTTATTTTTTTGTCAAATTTCTACTTTAAATATTGAGTACTATTTAGTACTATGTTATAATAAGAGTAACTAATACTGAATCGAGGCGTTGATTATGCGTATAAAAAAGAGTGTTTCTAAAAATTCCATTTCCTATTCTGTCATTGAAAATGTTCGAGATATTAACGGCAAATCAACCACGCGCGTTATAGAAGCCTTGGGAAATGAACAAGAAATTCGTAAAAAACACCCAGGTGTTGATCCTGAGGAATGGGCACGTCAATACGCCAAGAAACTAACAGAAGAACAAAAGAGTCAACGAGAACCTAGCATCATAAAATTTAATGCAGAGAAACTTATCGACGCTGATGAACAGCGTTCATTCAACGTTGGTTATCTCTTTTTACAGTCGCTTTATTATCAACTTGGCCTCTCTAAAATTACGCAAGATATTCAATCTAAATATAAATTCGAGTATGACTTAAACGAAATATTATCTAAATTAATCTATATGCGCATTTTACACCCGAACTCCAAGCGGAGTTCGTTCGAACAAGCAAAACAATTACTCGAAGGTATTCAATGTGAGCCACATCAAATGTACCGGGCTTTAGATATACTTAAGAAAGAATCAGATAATATTCAATCTGCTGTCTACAAAAACAGTTTGAAATTAGTTCAACGACACAAGAAAATCTTGTATTACGACTGCACAAATTTCTATTTTGAAATGGAACAGGAAGAAGGCTTGAAAAGGTATGGAGTGTCAAAAGAACATCGCCCAAATCCTATTGTTCAAATGGGCTTATTTATGGATGCTTCCGGCCTTCCCCTTGCTTTTTCAATATTTGGTGGGAATGAAAATGAACAAACATCTCTTAAACCGTTAGAAAAGAAAATCCTGAAGGATTTTGAGTTGTCTGAGATCGTTGTCTGTACAGACGCAGGCTTATCTTCTAAAAATAATCGCATTTACAATACATTAGGTAGTCGCGGATTTATCACCACACAATCCATCAAAAAATTAAAAAAGCACCTCAAAGAATGGGCACTAGACCCTTCTGGATGGCGAACAAAAGCAAGTGATAAACCCATTAATTTAACAAGTATTAAAAATATTGAAAACAACAAAGAAACCTATTACAAAGAAAGATGGATTAAGGAAAATGATTTAGAACAACGCCTACTTGTAACATTCTCACCGAAGTATAAGCATTATCAAGAAACTATTCGGAAGCGCCAAATAGAACGCGCATTGAAGAAAGTTGAAAATCCTTCATCATTAAAAAAGAAACGTGCCAATGATCCATTACGATTCGTTACAGTTAAACACGCAACAACAGACGGAGAAATAGCCGAAAATATGCATGTAACGCTTGATGAGTCCGTTATAGAGAAGGAAGCACAATATGATGGATTCTACGGTATTTGTACGAATCTGACATCGGATCCTTTAGAGTTGATTCGTGTGAATCAACAGCGCTGGGAAATAGAAGAGAGCTTCAGAATTATGAAAACAGAGTTGAAATCGCGACCAATCTACGTAAGAAACGATGATAGGGTTGAAGCCCATTTCTTAACCTGTTTTCTCTCTTTATTGATTTATCGTATTTTAGAACAAAAGCTGGATAACAATTTTTCTTGTCAAAAAATCATTAAAACTTTAAGGGAAATGAATGTGATGAAAACATCGGGAGATGGCTACATACCGCTCTATGAACGAACACATTTAACAGATCAATTACATGAGATATTTGGATTTCGAACGGATTATGAAATCAATACCATTAAAAAAATGAAAAATAATTTAAAGCTATCCAGAAAAGCAAAATAGTACTCACTTTTTCAAAAGCAAAAAAACTCTCTAAATCCCTGAAAAATAAGGGGTTAGAGAGTTTTTGTTTTAATTAAGTGTCAAACTCGAGAGTATAACACTATCTCTATAGCCTATGCATCAAAAACGTAAACGTTTACTAAAAAAATATAAATTATTTAATAGTGTTTGGCATCATTCATCTTTATCTTACACCAAACCCTAACAACCGCGTACTTTTCTTACCTACTAATTTAAACATCATTGCCCTTTTAGCGAGCCTAACATCTAAGAATACATATAATGTAGTAAAAGAGCTAAGGCAGCGGGCCTTAGCTCTTTTACATCTATCCTTTTCTTTTCACGACTGACTTTTAGTCAGCACTTTAAAGACTTGATGGTTAACTATCTTAAAGTCAATCAACGACGCGCGGATTAAAAAACGTTTAGTTTTTACTTAAGAAACGGTGATACACGACTTTCACAATTTCCATCATCACAACCGCAAGGACCGCAAGACCAGCCGCAATACTCCAATCAGTCAGACCAAAGCTACTTGGAATTGCAAAGATTGAACGTAAGCCTGGAATAACGGTAATGAGATAAAGACCGAAACATAATGTGACTGCACCTAACACGTACTTGTTGGTGAATAAACCGACACCAAAGATTGTCTGTTTATTTGAACGCGCGGCAAATGTTTGTAAGGTCCGGGAAAGAATCAAGGTCGTAAAGGCCATCGCCACACCGACCTCAGTCGATGTTTGCAAGCCGATCAAGTGTGAAATAATAACTGCCACCCCGATAAATGATCCACGGGTAATGACAGACCGTAAGGTCTCACCGGCGAAGATCCCTTCATCAATGGAACGCGGTTCACGGTCCATCACGTCAGGTTCTGATTTCTCCATCCCTAAAGCAATCGCAGGTAATGAGTCATTAACTAAGTTAATAAACAACAGCTGCAGTGCCGTAAATGGATTAGGGAATCCCGCAATCACCGCAAAGAGAATCGCAATAATCGCCCCTAAGTTACCACTAAACAGATAAGCAATCGCCTTTTTAATGTTGTCAAAGACTGTCCGTCCAACTTTAACAGCATTGACGATCGATACAAAGTTATCATCGGTTAAAATCATCGCTGCCGCATCTTTACTTACATCGGTCCCACTACCCATTGCGACACCAATATCAGCTTGTTTTAAAGCTGGGGCATCGTTCACACCGTCACCGGTCATCGCACTAATGTTACCTTTTTTCTGCCATGCTTTGACGATGCGGATTTTATTCTCTGGTGATACACGGGCATAGACCCGAATATGTTCAAGCTTTTCTTCTAATTCAGCATCACTTAAGTGATCAAGTTCCGTACCGGTAAGCGCTAAGTCATCGTCATCAAAAATACCGATGTCTTTGGCGATTGCTTCGGCCGTTGTTTTATGGTCACCGGTGATCATCACGGTTTTAATACCCGCATGTTTTGTCTGTTCAATCGCCCCGTAGACAGCTTCACGTGGTGGATCAATCATCGCGAGAAGCCCGACTAAGACAAAGTCTTCTTCGTCTTCAAAGTTAATATCTGATGTACCTTCAGGCATTTCTTTAAAACCAAACGCAAGCACGCGCAGTGCTTGACGAGAATACGCTTCGTTTTGTTCATTTAAACGTGCCTTTCGTTCATCCGTTAATGGTTTGACTTCACCATTTTCTAATATTTTCGTTGCCCGTTTAAACATCACATCCGGGCCACCTTTAATGGACAAGAGTTTAGCACCTTCATAAGCGTTTAAGGTCGACATCAGCTTACGATCTGAATCAAATGGCACTTCGCTGATCCGTTCATAGCGCTCACGTAATGCTAAATAATCTTCGCCTGCTTTATTCGCATAATTAATTAAAGCAACTTCTGTTGGGTCACCAACTTCTTGACCTTTTGAATCAATATAAGAGTCATTACATAAGACGGCGGTATCAATCAGCAGACGTTCATCATCACTTAACGCATCAAGTGATGTCTCATCACCTTCAGAAAAAGTAAAGTGATGCATGACTGTCATTTTATTTTGCGTCAGTGTCCCTGTCTTATCGGTACAGATGACTTTCGTTGAACCTAGTGTTTCAACGGCAGGCAACTTACGAATAATCGCATGTTGTTTAGCCATTTTGTTTGTTCCAACCGATAACACAATGGTCACAATGGACTGCAAGGCTTCAGGAATAGCCGCAACCGCAACCGCGACCGCAAACATAAGGGCATTGAGGAGTTCGGGTGTTAAATCAACCGGTCCTTCGCCTAACCAAATTCTAAGGGCTTGGACTAAGAAAATCACACCTGACAGAATCAGAATCCAAAAACCGAGTTTACGACTAAACGCATCAAGTTTACGCTGGAGTGGCGTTTGTTTTTGTTCCGCTGTATTTAAGAGATTAGCAATCTTACCAATTTCCGTTGTTTTACCGGTTTCTGTGACGACGAAGGTTGCCCGGCCGTTGGTTACGAGTGAACTTGAGAAAACTAAGTTGATCCGGTCACCAAGAGCGACTTCCTCTTCAATCACCGCCACGTCTTTCGTGACGACTTGTGATTCACCTGTCAACATCCCTTCATTGACTTGAAGTGAACCAGATTCAAGTAAGCGACCATCGGCCGGAATATAATCTCCTGCTTCTAAATAAACGATATCACCTTTTACAAGTTCCCGAGCGGGAATCGTTTGTTTTTCACCATTACGTAAGACTTTCGCATTCGGTGCTGACATTTCTCTTAAAGCATCAAGTGAGCTTTCAGCTTTTTTCGTTTGGACCACACTAATGATCGCATTCATAATCAGTACGACCATAATAACGATTGTCTCAACGTATTCCCCGAGTAACATTTGTACACCGGCGGCAACGAGTAAGACAATCACCATCGCATCTTTAAAGGCATCTAAGAATAATTTCCAGGTAGATGCTTTTTGTTCTTGTTCAAGCTCATTATAGCCATCACGTTCGATACGTGCAGCTACTTCTCCGCTAGAAAGACCATCGATACTCGCTTGTAAGTCTTTTAACGTTTCTTCTTCTGTCTTTTGATAATAAGACATCCCTCTCACTCCTTCTTTAGGTATTCGTTCGTAAGCTCTTTATAATATTTACGTAAATAGTGCTTTGTAAACATAAGAAAGACCCTTACCAACAAACACCCATAGTGTTATATTGGTAAAGGTCTTGCCTACAACGGATGTTGCCAGTAATGCCGGAGATAAAGATCTCGTAATGACGACATTATTGTTAGAGCTACTCCCCTTTAGTTAGCTTAATTTTACCTGTAGTTTCACCGTTCGTCAAGTTAAACCGTGCGGTTTAACTAAAGTTTTACACAAACAAATGTGCCATTAATGACACACGTAAGGCAACAATTCGCGTTCAATTGCTTCTTTAAATTACCGCATTTTAATAAATAGATCAAACAGTTCCATTTCGCCTCGTTTAAACTTTTCGATGCCTTCAGTAAAGTAAGGCTCCAAGTCACCCTCGATATCAACATCAAGCGACAGTAATTCATATTGGATTTCCACATACAATGTTGCTACACAATGAAACTGTGTCAACCACTCTTCTTCTGTCATTGGACGGCATTCCATTTCTGTAAGTGCTGCGTGCATGACGTCCTACTTTTTCTAAACCTTCTTTATTGATTAAGGGACCGACATCAATACCATTTTCCAGACCGTTACCAACGTTAAGCTTTTTAACTTCTTCGGTCATTCGTCTAACAAGCTCGTCGTAAATACTTGATTGAGCATAAACGCGGTTAGCCGCGATACAGGTTTGTCCGCTATTTCTAAACTTAGCAGCCATTAACATCTCAACGGTTTGATCAAGATTTGCATCATCACATACAATTACTGGTGCATGCCCGCCAAGTTCAAGAGAAAGTTTCATAACTTGCTCAGCACCTTGTTTCATTAACAATTTACCGACAGGCGTTGAACCAGTAAACGTTAATTTACGAACGCGCATATCAGACATGACCGTTTCCGAGAATTTTTCCGGATTACCATTCACGACATTGAAAACACCCCTCGGAATACCAGCTTCTTCGGCTAATTCTACTAGTCTCATACACGTTAAAGGTGTTTCCTCGGGTGGCTTTACGATAAACGTACAGCCTGCCGCTAGCGCTGGACCCAGTTTTCTTGTAATCATCGCCGCCGGAAAGTTCCATGGGGTAATTGCTGCAACAATGCCCACAGGTTGTTTAATTACCTTAATACGATGGTTTTCCCTCTTACCAGGAATCATACGTCCATAAATTCGCTTACCTTCCTCGGCATACCACTCTATAAACGATGCTGCATATTGTACCTCACCTTTAGATTCTTTTAATGGCTTGCCATTTTCTTTTGTCATGATTTCGGCGATTTCATTTTCATGCGTCATGATGAGATCATAATATTTTCTTAGCACATCGCTACGATCTGCTGCTGACTTCTTGGACCATTTAGGGAGCGCTTGAGACGCTGCTTCAATTGCTTGTTTGGCATGTTCTTCATCAGCGTCAGGGACCGATCCAATGTATTCTCCTGTTGCAGGGTTGAATACTTTAATCTTTTTATAACTGTCACCAACCCATTGCCCATTAATATAGTTTAAATAGTCGAGTTGTTCTACCATTAAAACCCCTCCTTTTTGAAATATGCTTAAGTATTAAGCCTTTTATATATTTTCCATAATCTACTTTTTTTCATACGGTTTGTAGAGTTTTTCTTTGCGGAATCTACGGTAACATTGAACAAATCTGTGATTTTTTGGAACTTAAGTGGAAAATCTAAGACATGATATCTCATTTCCCGTCTAGTCCACTTGACAGATCATCCTATTTAAATGGGATTCTATAAATAACATTTACTCCTTTTCAATAAAATATACATTTGTTTGTTATATCATGTTATACTTTGAAAAAATGAATTTTTGAGGAGGATAACCCGATGTTCTATATCATTGCAGTCATTGTTTTAATCATTGACCAACTATGGAAATCTGCGATTGTCAAATGGATGGAAGTAGGTCAAACCATTCCTTTATGGGAAGGAGTATTCCATATTACTTCTCTTCGAAATAAAGGAGCAGCATTTGGAATTTTGCAAGGTCAACGCTGGTTTTTTATTATTGTAACGTTAATTGTTGTACTGGGTATCATTTATTATTTACAAACAGAAGGAAGGAATAACCGACGAATCTCTTTTGCCTTATCACTGTTGCTAGGTGGAGCATTAGGGAACTTTTTTGACCGCTTGATTAGAGGAGAAGTAGTAGATAGCCTTGATTTTCGGCTCATTGATTATCCTATCTTTAATCTCGCTGATGTTTTCATAGTTTCTGGTGTTGCTTTAATGATATTGGATATGTGGTTGGAAACTCGTACGGGGCAACAAAAACAGGAAAATGAAAAAGTATAGTTTAAAACGAGGATTTTTAGTGGAATTAGGAACACAAAAACCAAATATAAATGTACAAAAAATCGGTTCATTCGTAATATAGAGAACCGATTCTTTAATAGCTATTCAAAAAAGAAATACAAACCGACAAGAAATAATCCAACGCCAATTGCTTTACTCAAGAGTTTCTGCCACCTTACCATCCATCTGGTATTCTTCAATATCCTAGCCAACCATCCAATGATCAAAAAGGGCGTGCCATGTCCGATCCCATATACTAGTAACAAAAGGGTACTTTTAACTAATGACCCAGTAATTGATGCGAAGGCGATCATAGCAATAATCATAGGTGTTGTACATGGTGATGGTGTAAGGCCAAACAAGGTACCTAACGAGTAAGCCTTCATTATAGGATTACGAGGTTTTTGTTGTTTTTTTTCAGGTTTGGAATAAAAGGTAACAACTCTAAAAGGAAGTAACCCTAGAAAGTGATGAAGCCTTAAACCGAGAACATAAAATCCAATTAATAAAAATAAGAAACCTAGAAAATTATGAAATAAATCTTCATATTGTTCCGTCCATTCTAATACTTGCTCACCAAAAAAAATACTAACCACACCAAGAATCGTGAACGTAAGTGTAAAAGAAATCATAAAAGTCAAAGTGATGGGTAAAATGCTTTTGTTTTTAGATTCTCCTTTAAAAGCAAAGATACTGGAAGCCATCCCTAGCATACAGGGATTAAAGCTTGTCAATAATCCGACCGAAAAACTAACTATTAATGCAATAGAGAAATGTATATTTGCCAATTGGTCGATAATATGTGTCGCCCACTCCATTTTTATCACCCCTTGTACAAGACTATTTAAGGATGATAAATATTAGTCATATTTTTTAATAGAATTGGTGTTAACACTAAATAAAACTTAAACTTCCCTTTTATCAATATCAAACAATAAACGTCACAACGTAAAACAACAGAGGTTCCAGCAGCATTTAAATAAAAAACCGACTTTCAAAAAGTTGAGAATCGATTGTGATTAAATATCTGGAAAATCTCTTTTTAATTGTTTCCATAAAGGAATTGAACATTCAGGTAAGGTCTTGGATTCGAGTGACAGTCAATTCCAATCAAAACCACCAGTTCACACTGGTGGTTTTGATTTGTTCTAAATTAATGTACGAAAACCATTTATTTATGGTCATTTTTGTTTTATACTTATCCATGTTGGAGTCCTTTGTATTGGTCTTGGATAAGTCATCCAAGTACTAGTATAAAGGATTTTTTTTTGGCATGGAATAGTTAAAATTTTAATGCAACACTAGTGAGGTAGATATAGTCTCTTTTTTTTCCTTTATTGCCTGTTTATTTAGAAAAAGAACCATGCTCAGTCCAATGAGACCTCCTATGTATAGAAGATGATCCAGGTTAAATAGTGTAATATACTCTCCGTATGCTGTCATTTCTATAGAATCTCCTTTTTATTGAGAAAAACACCCTCTTAAAATAAAGAAGGTGTTTCGATTGGATTAGTCTACTCGTTTATCTCCCATGAAAAATAAAGCAACTGTTCCTGGCCCTGTATGAGAACCAATAACTGTTCCAACACTATTGATTTCCACTTTTCCTATAAGTGCAGGGAAGGATTGTTCGATTGCATCGGCTACTTTTAAGGCATCATTGTACACTGCGGAGTGGGTGATAAAGCATTTCCCATCGTAATCCGTCCCATTAACAGCTTGTTCTTCCATCTTTTTAACCATTTCTTTGATAACCTGTTTTTTACCTCGAATTTTTTTACGAGGTGTCAGTTCCCCTTTGTTATTCATGTTTAAAAGAGGAGCAATATTTAGCATGCCACCGAAAAAGGCAGAGGTTGCAGATATACGTCCCCCACGTTTGTAGTGAGTTAAATCTGTAGAGAAGAACCAGTGGTTGACATTTAATTTATTTTCTTCCACCCAGTCTCTCACTTCTTCCAGTGTGGCCCCTTCTTCTTTTTTGTCCACTGCATAGTCAAGTAATAATCCATATCCACCGGATGCAGCCAAAGAATCAACGACTTCAATCTTTCGGTCTGGAAAGTCTTCTAATAATTGTTCTCTAGCTATTGTGGCTGAGTTATACGTACCTGATAAGCCAGATGAAAACTCAATATGAAGAATATCCTTACCTTCTTCTAAGAAAGGGGTAAAGAAATCTACAAACTGGCCCACATTTACTTGAGATGTCGTAGGCATAGATCCTTCAGATATTCTTTGGTAGAAATCTTCAAATGATATGGATTGACCTAAGTCATCGGGATATTCTTTTCCATCTATCATAAAATGAAAGGGAACGTATGGAATATTTCTTTTTTCAAAGTATTCTAATGGCATATCTGCTGTAGAACTGCTTGTAATAATATAATTGCTCATAACCAGCTCTCCTTTTAACTTCTTTCTGTCATACTAATCTAACCTACCCAAAAAGTAAAGTGAAAATGAAAACAGAGTAGACGCATCTACTCTGTTTTCCTATATGTATTGCTCTAAATAATAAGTTCTCAACTGTTAACGTAACTTGAAACAGCTACTTCAAATTCAGGTGCTGGTCTATATCCCTTTTCCAACAATTCTTTTATGCAACACTATTGATTATTATTATTTTCTTCTGAGCCTAAATCAAAAAGTTTTTCCTCCATTGTAGAAACAGCTCTATCTAATTCTTCGTCTGAAAAAGTACTAATAACGTCTCTCAAATTATCTGCTGTAGAATTAATTGCAGAAACAGAAGCTTTATAGGTGCCTACATCTCTAAAGTTATTTTCGTATACAATCAAAAATCCGTCTCTAACATATATATTATTGTCTTTTACTGTCCATAGGTAGTGCGTGAGGTATTGAATTTCTCTTAGCAGAGAAAAAGAAAATCCTAAGCCTATAGTATCTATTTCCTCAAAACTAATAATGTTCTCCAATTCTCCGTCTATATAGACGTAAGTAGTGTTATCTGCTAAAAATTCATTAGCCGAATGAAATCCTATACGCTCATTAGTCTCTGGATTTTGAAGTATCTTCTCAAATTCTCTACTGCCATTTGTAATTCTTGCACGGTAGTCATCTAAGTTAATTCTTTGGTTCTGTTGCAAAGTTTTAAATAAAGAATAAAATCCCTTACGGTATCTATGATTTAAGCTGGGATTCCCAATAATACCTTGATTTCAGTACAGACCGAAAACCCGAAGAGAGTGCCTTCTTTTCGGGTTTTCTTATATAATCCTCGAATGGCTTCCATGCCTTTAATCGTGGTAGAGGCAGTGCGTAAACTTCGATAGAATTTATTGCGTCTCTTTACTGGACGATGGTCTTGTTCAATCAAATTATTCAGGTATTTAATGGTACGATGTTCTGTCCCTTGATAAAAGCCGTATTCTTTTAGTTTCTTAAAGGCACTTGTAATAGAGGGGGCTTTATCTGTGACTACAACCTTCGGTTCATCAAACTGCTTCACTAACCGCTTAAGAAAAGCATAGGCTGCTTGTGTGTCCCGTTTTTTACGTAACCAAATATCCAAGGTTAAACCATCTGCATCGATGGCTCGATACAAATAATGCCATTTTCCTTTAATTTTGATGTACGTTTCATCCATTTTCCATGAATAAAAGGATTTTTTATTTTTCTTTTTCCAAATTTGATAGAGTAGTTTGCCATATTCTTGCACCCAACGATAAATCGTCGTATGAGAAACGTTAATGTCACGATCATATAAGATTTCTTGAACTTCACGATAGCTAAGGTTATAACGAAGATAGTAGCCCACGGCTACAATAATCACATCCTGCTGAAATTGCTTTCCTTTAAAATGATTCATCGTCATTCCTCCTGCTATCTTTTTCTATTATTCTACCTTATTTGATAGTAGATTTAAAACTTTGCAACAGAACCAAAACTTTTGTTAATTGGCGAACTATAATTTTGTTTCTTACGAAAAAAATAGTCGGTTATTCCGACGTTTTTCGTACCTGTTCACGTCGAACCTTTTCAGCCTAAAGGCGAAAAAAAAGGCAGAGTGGACAGACGGTTTTTAGCCTCGCAGAGACCACGCTTTACGTAGTAAAGTGTGGTGGGTTGTACTTTAAATGGAAGTTAGCCCGATTAAAGACCAAATGAAAACTACAAAGAAATAAGGTTCTGTGTACACTTTTCTAAGCAATTTCATGTATTGAAAGAAGTCTAGGTAACACTTGATCACCTCCTATTCGTTATTACTTATAACAAACAGCAGGAGGTGATTATTATACCATCAGCAAACGTCTATGTGCCCATTAATAGTTCCATTTTAATACTCGTTGAAGAAATGAAAGAGTGTCTAGAAACGCAATTTCTAATTCAAGCCACTCAACAAGATATTATTGAAAATGCAATTATTTTCTTAAGTACTCAATCTAAATAAAATAAAAAAATCGACTATTTTTTAAGTAGTCGATTTTTTTTATTGTTAATCTGATAAACTTAATTTTAGTGGATTATTTATAAATATCTTTCCTGTGGCCAATCTCTAACATTAAAATAGTGACTGTCTCGTCATTGATATCGGCAATTAAGCGATAATCTCCAATTCTAT
Source organism: Marinilactibacillus sp. 15R (assembly GCF_001895285.1). Lineage (NCBI taxonomy): Bacteria > Bacillati > Bacillota > Bacilli > Lactobacillales > Carnobacteriaceae > Marinilactibacillus > Marinilactibacillus sp. 15R. The sequence continues at coordinate 672,605 of NZ_CP017761.1, read as the reverse complement.
ATCGCCATTCTCCTGAACGATTGGCAGTCAGTCCTTTTCCTTGTTTCCTAGGATCTGTACAATTCACTAGATTCTTTTGAATCCATCCCATAATTAAAAGAGACTGGTGTTTATCCATCTTTTTTAAAGCCTTTTGTGCTCCTTTTTCAAACGTTACTTGATAAACTGAATTCATTTTAATCCGCTAACTCCTTTAGCATATCTTCAAAAGAAATACTTTGCGGATTTTCTTTGTGCTCAGACATAGCTTGGTTATATAAACTCAAATCAATTTCATCTTCGATTTTTTCTAAAACAGAATTTCTAAATAAAGCTGAAACCGAAATATTATTAGCTTTAGCATATTCTTTGATTAGTTGATCTTCTTGGTCATCAATTCTTAGGGATACTACAGTCATCAGAATCAACTCCTTTTCTTTTGTACATACATTGTAATACAAAAGAAAAGGAGTTTCAATCTATTTTCTCTATAAAATGGATAAAGTCCATATAATTGGGTAAATTATTAATAGTCTTGTAAAAATAAGGAGTGAAATAATTGTTAGTAGAAAAAATGGCAGTAAAAAAATTTCTCGATACTTATCCTAGAGAATTATTCGAAGAGAGTTTTAAAATAGTATTTAATGACAAATTAAAAGAAGAAATAAAAGTTGGAGAGGGAGAAGTAGGGTTTACAATTATATTAAATGAATCATTTAACAAAAAAGATTTTTTAAAAGATCCATCTATAGTACTTGGTGAAGCATATATGGACAAGAAAATAGAAGTGGAGGGAGATCTTTACAAATGCCTTAGTATGATAATGCACATAAGAAAAGAATTGTTGGAAAAAATTAAAACATTAGAAAAAAATGAACCTAGGAGAAATGATGTATCCAAGGAAAAGCAAGATCAAGAAGTAAAATCACACTATGATTTGGGAAATGATTTTTATAAATTATGGTTAGATGAGACTATGAATTATTCTTGTGCTTATTTTAAAAATCCAGATGACACTCTTTATCAAGCCCAATCTAATAAAGTAAATCACATAATTAATAAATTACAATTAAAAGATGGTATGTCTTTACTAGATATTGGATGTGGATGGGGTGACTTGTTAATAGTAGCGGCTAAAAAATACAATATAAAAGGAACAGGCATCACATTAAGTCAAGAACAGTACAAGGGATTTAAAAGTAGAATTGAAGAAGAAGGTCTTGAGGATCGGTTAGATGTCAAATTGATGGATTACAGAGATCTTAAAGATTCAAAACTATTATTTGATAGAGTAGTAAGTGTAGGCATGATAGAACATGTAGGAATGAAAAATTATGGTTTGTTTTTAGACAATGTAAAGGCTGTATTAAAAACAAAAGGAGTGTTTTTATTACACTTCATAAGTGGTGGCAAAGAAAGTGGAACAGACAAGTGGATAGATAAATATATATTTCCAGGTGGAGTTATACCGAGCCTAAGGGAAATAATATTTAAAGGTGTTGACAGAGATTTTAATGTAATTGATGTTGAAAGTCTAAGAAGACATTATATTAAAACATTACTTTGTTGGCATGATAACTTTACTAAAGAAGAAGATACTGTTAAAGAGATGTTCGATGAACGTTTTGTAAGAATGTGGGGATTATATTTACTTGCATGTGCAGCTAACTTTAATGTAGGGGGAATTGATTTACATCAAATAGTTTTCACCAATGGAGTTAATAACACTCTAGCAATGACTAGATAAAACTTATATTTCTTATAAAGTTTTAAACTAGCCTATAAAAAAGAAAAACTATAAGAATATGCCTTCAAAGTTGTGTGAGTAACTTTGAGGGCATATTTTTATAATATTTTGAGAATATGAAGAATTTATTATTTGAGAACTGCAAACTGCTCAAATTTTTAACTTATTGACCTTTTACCAACTTGTATAAAGTTTTCACATGAACTCCTGATAAATAGTGTTGACATGGATTCAAAAGCTGATTATAATCAAACTAATTTAACAATTGGAATTAGTGAAATAATCTATGAAGAATCTAAAAACACATCAGTTGGATTAAGTAATAATAAAATATATTTTGTTACCATTGGATAAAGTCCATATAATTGTGTAAAAGTTAAAAGGCCATGTAACAGCCCTTTTACGGTACAATGTTTTTAACCATTAAAAACATACCCAGGAGGACTTTACATGACCCAAGTACATTTTACACTGAACAACGAAGAGGTTCAAAGTATTATTGAACATTCCGTTAAAGATGATGTGTCTAAAAATATTTTAACGACAGTTTTCAATCAGTTGATGGAAAACCAACGAACAGAATACATTAAAGCTGATGACTATGAACGATCTGAAAGTCGTCAGAGTCAACGAAATGGCTACTACGAGCGTGACTTTACGACTCGCGTTGGTACACTTGAATTAAGAGTACCTAGAACACGTGATGGTGAGTTTTCACCGACGGTGTTTGAGCGGTATCAGCGAAATGAAAAGGCGCTGCTTGCTTCAATGCTTGAGATGTATGTTTCAGGCGTTTCAACACGTAAAGTCTCTAAGATTGTTGAGGAGTTATGTGGTAAATCAGTTTCTAAGTCCTTTGTTTCTAGTCTGACTGAACAGTTAGACCCTCTGGTCAATGAATGGCAAAATCGATCGCTTTCAGATATAAACTATCCTTACTTGATGACTGATGTCCTGTACATAAAGATTAGAGAAGATAATCGAGTACTTTCTAAGAGTTGTCACATTGCGATTGGAATAACCAAAGATGGCGATCGTGAAATTATTGGCTTCATGATTCAAAATGAAGAGAGTGATAACACATGGTCTAACTTCTTTGAATACTTAAAAGAAAGAGGATTACAAGGTGTAGAACTCGTTATTTCTGACGCTCATAAAGGCTTAGTATCTGCGATTCGTAAATCCTTTACCAACGCAAGTTGGCAGAGATGCCAAGTTCACTTCTTAAGAAATATCTTTACAACAATTCCTAAGAAGAATTCTAAACCTTTTAGAGAAGCTGTAAAAGCTATCTTCAAGTTTACGGATATTAATTTAGCACGAGAAGCTAAAAATCGTCTGGTTGAAGAATACTACGACCAAAAGAAATACACAAAAGCTTGCGAGACCTTAGATAATGGCTTCGAAGATGCCTTTCAATATACTGTCCTAGGTAACTCCCACAATCGACTAAAAAGTACCAATCTTCTTGAACGATTAAACCAAGAGGTTCGCAGAAGAGAAAAGATCATTCGAATCTTTCCAAATCATGCTTCAGCCAATCGATTGATTGGGGCAGTTCTTATGGACCTGCATGAAGAATGGATTAGTTCTACAAGAAAGTATATAAATTTTAGCAAGTAAGAAACAATAGAAACGTTGTATAGTATTTTACACAGGATTATGGACTTGACTGTTTTCTGAATTCATTAATCGAGTTAAACTTTCGTGCTTAAACTTCCCAATACCTGATCTGTCTGGTACTATTCCTTCAAATAGAGCAATTTCCTCAATATTTTCATAATTAAATTCATACAAATCATTCTTAATTATTGACTTAAACAACTTATTGTACATTTGTTCATGATTAATTTTAGTTAATTTAATTTCCATTTTTTCAAGTTTAGTAATTCCGTTTTCGCTAAACTGATTCCATGTTGCCTCGGAGACGTTTTCTAATAACGAGCTATTTTGATTAATAAACTCTACTAAGATTGAGTTTTCTTTTTCGTAGGCTTCGTTATCGCTATTCAAATAGATTAATCCGTCAAACACCAAATCTTTCAACAAGTTATCTCTTTCTTCACTTATACCCTTATTTTCATATTTCTTGATTGCGTAGGAAAGGAAATTTTTCCAAGTCGAGAACAAAGTCACAGTAAAAAATAGTATATTCTCAGTACCTTTTTCGTCATTATATTTTAAGAGATTCTCATACAAATCTAGTACAAATTTATAGTTATGGTTTTGTCTAGCCACAGATAATATTGTAGAAAACTGGTTTTCCATCTTCTTGTCTATAATGTACTCAGATAAACTAAAGTTAAGAATACCAACTTTTTTATAATCTTCATTCTTCAATATCTCAATAAGTGACTCTATATTTCTTAACTTTTTACTTGGGTCACCTTTACTAGATGAAAGTAAGTTTCTTACAAACAATTTGTCTTCCCTTTTTAAATCGTTTGGATAAAAGTAATTCATATAATCCTCATAATTTTCATCTATATAACCGTTGCTTAGTAGAAATAATATTAAATCATAGTAACCGCTATTCTTTATATCCTCGTGTCCTTGGAGTTCCTTTTCAAAATGATTACTATCAAAGACCTCTGAGAGAGGTTGCGTCTCTACTTGCTTTTTTTTTATTTTTAAATCCTGAATTTTAGAACTAACTATTACTTTTTTTCCATTTTTTATATCTTCCACTATTTTTTTATCTTGTTGATATTCAGGTGTATCTCCCATTTTCTTCAAAAGCGATTCGAGTGAAATAGGTTCTGAAGATTTGGTGTACAGATTACTATAGTTTTGATATTTTTTTAATTTTACTTTTGATAAATTCTTTCCTTCAAGTACTTTTCGTACGTACTCCATTCTTGTGGGGTACGTATCTTCAGATTCACCATCAACTAAAATGCTTTCTGTTGTCAAATGAGTTTCTTTTAGTCTATCGAAAGAAACTAGTGAACTAGATTCCAACTCTTGTATTTTGCAAGAATAAAATCCATAAGAGTGCAGGAAATTTATCCATAACTTTGCAGTTCCCATTTAGTTAATTTCTTAATTGAGACAAAGCATTGGTATACCGGTAACTTGTGCCCGCAAAAGTGAAGATATGAGCGTGATGAATCAACCGATCCACTAGTGCACTGGTCAATCTTGAATCTTGAAACACTTTACTCCAAGAGCTAAATTCCAGGTTCGTTGTGATAATCAAACTTTTCTCTTCGTAAAAATCTGATATTAAGTGAAATAGTAATTCTGCACCTTCTTTATCAAAAGGTAAGTAGCCTAGTTCGTCTAAAATAAGTAGGTCACATTTGAGAATTGTTTTCCTGGTTCGTGCTAGCGTCCCTCGATGGGACGCTTTTTGTAATTTATCGACTAAGTCCATTACACGATAAAACTGGACATCTTTTCCATTTCGACAAGCTTCTATGCCTAGTGCTGTAGCCAATGTTGTTTTTCCGGTCCCAGGAGTCCCTACTAAAATCAAGTTCTCTCTGCGGTGTAAAAAATCTAGGGTAATGAGTTCCTCACGACTCGTTGAGGACGGAATCCCTATCTGATCATGCCACTCATATTGACTGATGGGTTTAGTCGATTTGAATCCTGCTTTACGAATAAGCCGATCGGCTTTTGCATGTTCCCGTTCTCGCTGTTCATACTTCAAGCAGTTTAATAGCTCTTCGTATAAACCTTCTGATTTATTTTCCTCAGTAACGTAATCATAAACGTACGCAAGTCGCATACGTTTACACAGTTGTTTCAATTCGTTTTCCATTATTTGGCCCTCACTTTCGGAGATAAAGCATCATAGATCATGAGAGAAGAGGACTCGTCTTTTTCAACGAATTCTGTTGTTTGTAGGACGATCTCCACAAATTTTTCTTCAATCTCCGATAGAGAATAAAGCTCAAGTAAGGAAATCATTTGATCTGTACGCGTCTTTCTTTCAGTTAAGCTAGTTTCTAACAGATAGCTTTTGATTTTTTGTGGGATAAACTTTTGATACTTAGAATGGATAATTAATCTCGGCTTTTGACGATAGGTCTTGAAGACTTCGATCCAATCAATTTCCTGAGATTCGTCCATATAAGGACGAGGTCCTTCATAGATTATCTCTCCCATTCTATCAACACATTTGAATCGGTCCCAGAACAGTTGTAAGATAACCTTTCGGTTACGACCGATTCTTGGTATATGAATGGATTGATCGTCTAATCTGATTTCTCCGTATTTATTTGTTTTAACTTCTTTATACTTAAATACGGGATAAGCCGTTTCAGGTAAAGCAAGCAACTGAGTTCGCTCCTCTTCCCATAACTCACTAATCAAAAAGTTTTCTTGATAATGAATACGAGCACTATCTTCTTCGAGTTTTTGATTCAACCAATCATTAAAAGGCGTATAAGAGTGAAATTCAGGAATATCATCAAAAAAGTTATACCTTATATAACCGACCTTATTTTCTACAGATCCTTTTTCATGTCCGGAAAAAGGGTTACAGGCAATCGGTTCAAATCTGTAATGAGCAGCGAATTGATTAAAGTCATCCGTGAAGATGGCTTCTTTTCCTCTTCCTCGAGACTGAACAACCGCTGCGGCCAGATTATCTATCCGAAGTGCCTTAGGAACACCCTCCGCTAGTTTGAATAAAAACTTCAGACCACTTAAAAAGCACTCCTTGTTTTCTCTAGGAAGAGCTACCGCAAAGGCTCGATTGGAATAAGGGAAGGTAAGGACCAATAGTTTGATGTTCTTTATTTTGCCTTTATAAGATACACGGTAATTTCCGAAATCTAATTGACCTTCTCCCGGTGGGTGTTCCAAACGCTCATACTGCTTATATTCTTTTACTTCATTGTGCGTATCTTTAATATACTGGCAAACGAGACGATAACTACCTTCAAACTTGTACTGTTCCTTTAGAATCCGGTGGATTCCTTTATTCAATCGTCGATCTTTTTTCTTTTCCTTACTATCTTCGAATAATAGATGATCAACGATTTCTCCATAGGTTTGTCCTTCAAACCCTTTCGTATACATCATTCCGCGCTTTTTACTGTTTTTTTCTTTTGGAAGAACATCGTGATCTGCGTATTTTCTAACTGTACGCCAATCATAACCGGTTTCCGTGACAATTTTATTTAAAGAATAGCCTTCTTCATTTCTCATTTTTTTGATAGAATAAATTTGGTCCATTGTGAGCATCCTTTCCCACGCCTTTCTGAAGTTCTTAGTCAAACTCCATTTTAGGCGAATGGTATGGGTGGAAGCAATGGGCTATTTTATTTGGCCCGAGTTATGGATTTTTTCTTGCACTATTCTACATATTTATTCTGCCATACACAACTCTTCTAGTTCACTTTCCAGATTAAAAATTTCACTATCTATAATACTTTTTTCTTGATCATAAGTATCTCGCTTATTATTTAGAATCGAATAAATAAATCCTTTCCCATATTGCAATTGAGAAAAATCCCTAGGGAAAATATTTTTATATGTTACCATACCTAACAATTTATTTTGATCTAATGAAGACGTATTAATTTCACTATCGTATATCGTATACTCGTTAAAAATATTTTTAATTAACCTCATATCATCAATATAAAATGATAAGTTTCTCAAAAAAGTTCTATCAATTTCTTTAATTGATCCAAAAATTTCCATCATCTTATTGAAAGAATTAGACGAGCTAACAGTTGGTACTACTGGAATAATTAAATCAAAAAATTTTGTCCTATCTTTTGATACAAAAATATCATCTTTTATGAGGTATAAAAACACTAATTTCTTATGAGTGTCTTTTCCTGCTAAATCATCTTGCTTTCTTTTATTTATTAGCTGGTTAAGTTCTCTAAGTTTTCTAAATACATCAGTACTTCCAAAGCGATCTAAATCTTCGAATACGATAACATCTGCACCACTATTTTCAAATAGATAAATTACTTCGTTTAAATGCTCATCAAAAAAAGAATTTTCACTATTTTTAAAAAGCTCAATTTCATTCCCACGAATTGAAACCTTTCTGATTAACGATCTGTTGATTTGAGCACTTCCAAAAACATAAGTTAAATACCCAATCAGCCCCAAAAGTGCAGCAGCAGCAAACACCCTTAAAGAAGGATTGATTGTACGGTACAGCAAATTCATGTGATTGATTTGTACGAAAGCAGCCCAATCGTCAAATCTTAATAAGAAAATTGAGAATGCGAGCACTAACGGTACTATAATCGCCCACACAATAATTTTTCTAACTGAATTGTTCTTTTTAACTTTAGTAAAAGCTTGAGGAACATTTTTAACATTAACCTGGTGCAGTAGCTGATTAATAATTTTACCTTCTATTTCTTTGAATTCTTTAAAAGGCTGAGTAGGAGCTTCACTTATTTTTTGGTTAACCGATTTCATTTCTGGAGTTACTTCTTGTTGATTTAATACTAGTGAATTGCTATCATCATCAATAGTATCGTATTTACCAAGAGCTACATGAATAAATTTCATTTGTTCATTCTCTGTTTTGTAACTTTCAATTATACTACTTTTTCCTGCACCATAGGGTCCAGTTAATCCTACATTGTAAATACTATCATCTTCCATCATTTGATTAAGAGCGTCTTCGTATTTACCTAACTCAACATCATTAACTGGACCTAATGATTCAAAAATATACTTTTTTTCTTTATTTTTTTACTGTTACCTGTGTCTGCTTCAGACTTGTTTTGACTCAGTGTCTCTATTTCCTTTTCTGAAATTATCAGTCCTTTAAACATACCTCTCCAAGACATTATTCTTTCTATGTATTTATCATCCACTTATAACACCCTCTTTTTTACTTAGGATTTACTTCTAAATATTATTATACATCAAAACATTAATTTATTTGCTTAAACTAAGTACCAATAGGGTATACTCTGAGAGTGTAAAATATCTTGTGTAAATAGAAAAAAGGAAGTCCCTTCTGTAGAATAGAGTTACCACACTACATTCACAGAAAAGAGGACTTCCCTATGAACAATCTTACTACAGATATCTTACAGACTCTAGCCACAAAAGGTGATTTAAACGAATGTTTTCGTTCTCATCTAGAATTAGCCGTTAACACCCTCTTAAAAACAGAATTGACTGCCTTTTTGGATTATGAAAAATATGATCGGATCGGTTTCCATTCAGGAAACTCTCGGAATGGCACCTATGATCGTAAGGTCAAAACCGAATACGGCGAACTTCAGCTTCAGATTCCACGTGATCGGAATGGTGAATTTAAACAACAGACTTTCCCAGCCTATAAGCGAACCAATGAGACCTTGGAAGAAACGATTATCCATCTTTTTCGAAAGGGGATCACGATGTCCGAAATTGCCGATCTAATTGAGAAAATGTATGGCCATCATTATACGCCACAGACGATGTCCAATATGACGAAAGTCTTTTCTGAAGAAGTCGCTGCTTTTAAAAAGCGTTCACTAAATAAGCACTATGCCGCTATTTATCTGGACGCAACCTATATTCCTTTAAAACGTAAAACCGTCGATAAAGAAGCCATTCATATTGCCGTAGGCATCCGTCCAGACGGCGCTAAAGAAGTACTGGGTTATGCCATCGCACCGAATGAATCGACCATAACTTGGAAAGAGCTACTAGAAGACTTAGTAAGTCGAGGCGTTCAGTCCGCTCTCCTCTTTGTGACTGATGGGCTTAAAGGGATTAAAGATACCATTCATCAAGTATTTCCCAGTGCAGCGTATCAACACTGTTGTGTGCATGTTTCTCGCAATCTTGCCAGTAAAGTACGCGTAGCAGATCGAAGAGACATATGCGAAGACTTTAAAGCTGTTTACCAAGCGGACTCACGAGAAAAAGCAATCGAAGCTCGACTAGATTTCACAGAGAAGTGGCACACCCGCTACCCTAGAGTAACCAAATCTATTTTAGAGAACGATAGCTTACTGACCTTTTATGACTTTCCTGCTTCAATCCGAAGAAGCTTGTACTCCACTAATTTGATTGAGTCTTTTAACAAACAAATTAAAAAATACAGTCGGCGTAAAGAGCAATTTCAAAATGAAGAATCTATGGATCGCTTTTTAGTCTCAAATTTTGATCTGTACAATCAGAAATTTTTAACTCGAAGCCACCGCGGTTTCCAACAAGCTGAAGCAGAACTTTGGGAAATGTTTGGAGAACTAGAAGAAAGATAAGTTTTTTACAGAAGGAACTTTTTATTTACACAAACTTCTTGACGCTCTCTATACTCTATCGTTACTACAGAAAAATATTGGTATAATAGCTTCAATTATGTATCAATAGACTTAACCTGAATTATAATAACTGGAGAACTTGACTGAAGCGCTTTTATGTTGATAGGTCACACTAAACGAATAAAAAACTGAAATTCTGATGGAGGAAATAATGATAGAAATATATTCGGTTCAACAGTACATTACAGAAATAGATAATCTAGGTGATAAAAAATTTCTTTTTCGTGGAGAAAGTGATTATCATGAGGAAATAACAGCTAGTGTATTGAGATCACATAAAGGTCAATATTACGACTCTGAAAAATTGCGCAAAGATTATTATAGAGAAATAGCACATGAACTGAGTCAAAGTGAAAAAGACAATTTTTTGGCATATTCACAACACCATGGGTTGCCTACACCTTTAATTGATATAACTACAAACCCTTTAGTAGCACTTTACTTTTCCACTGCTTACAATCTACCTATAAAAACAGGATACGTCCATGTATTTGATAGAAATAACTGTATTCCTTTTGATATACTGCCGAAAAACTACATAGATCGTCCCTTTGGACTTAGCACAATTGATAAATACGAAGGTTTCTTAAAATTTTTGGAAGAAAATAGACCTGAAACATACGATTTAGTAGTGTATCTATTAACAGATTTGTTGAAAAAAATTTACACCATAGAAACTGGTCAAACTTTTAGTGAGAAAATAATACTGAATATACGAAATCACTTAAAATCGACATATAAATTAGAAGAAATCTATAAGTCAAATCTAGAAAGTATTATTTGTGATTTAGAAAAAGAGGAAGTCATTTTTTCTGAATTAAATAAAAGTGTGCGGTACTACGATAATAAATCAGATAGTTTCTACTTTTATACAAACACAACCCATAATAGCTTTGGTAGAGAATTTACTTATGGATTTTGGTGGATATTTTTAATAAACCGTTATGATAATTGTTTTTTCACTTTAGATACTCATGTTACTTTTCATAAACGTAAAGACTACTCTATGATTCCTAAACCAGTTATCCCACCTGTTTTGTATCAATCTGAAATATCCTTTGATAGAATGAAAGTTCAAAATGGGTTATTTTTCTATCAATTATTTTCAAAATTTGGAAGAAAACGACCAATAATTACTCAACACATTATGAAAGATCATACATTTAAAATTAATGATAAATTATCTATTTTAAAACAATTGGATAGAATAGGAATAAATAGAAAAACGTTATTTCTAGATCATGATAATACAGCGAAGTATTTAGCCGAGAAACAATTTTGAAAATACTAACCGTTAAAAAATCGTTCCTAATTATTTTAACCTTGAAAAAAACGCAACAATACTGATTAATGTTGCATGCAAAAAAAGAATCCTATTTAAAAATAGGATTCTTTTTTTATTTGTGACTATCGAAATTACTACTATACTTGTTATTTTCCTACTCTTTTCGCATATTCTTTAGGGTAACGTTCCCCTGAAATTTCGATTTTCGAAAGAGCATTGTTCAGTTCACTCAATTCATTCTGAGTTAGTTGAACCTCTGAAGCGGCAAGATTTTCTTCTAAGCGTTCTAATTTTCTAGTTCCAGGAATAGGGACAATCCATGGTTTTTGGGCAAGTACCCAAGCAAGCGCAACTTGAGGTAATGTTGCTTCTTTTTCTGCAGCAAATTTTCCTATAAGGTCAATGAGTACCTGATTAGCTTCCATATGTTCTACTTCAAATCGAGGAACAAGGCTACGAAAATCGTCATTATTAAATGTTGCTTTTTTATCGATTTTTCCCGTAAGGAATCCTTTTCCTAAAGGACTAAACGGTACAAACCCAATACCTAACGATTCAAGAGTAGGAAATAGTTCTTTTTCAGGGCTTCTCCACATCATGGAATACTCACTTTGAACAGCTGTGACGGGTTGAACAGCATGTGCACGACGAATCGTTTCAGCACCTGCTTCAGAAAGCCCCCAGTGTTTTACCTTCCCTTCTTTAATCAGGTCTTGCAACACACCAGCCACTTCTTCAATTGGAGTATTGGGATCTACACGGTGTTGATAGTAAAGATCAATCGTATCTACTTTTAGACGTTTAAGTGATCCTTCAACTGATTTCTTGATTTGTTCTGGGCTACTATCTAGCACCTGTTTATTGTTTGCCATCTGAATACCAAATTTAGTTGCGATTATGACTTGTTTTTTGAACAGAGCAAGTGCTTCCCCTAGTAACTCTTCATTCACATATGGACCATATACCTCGGCTGTGTCAAAAAAAGTAACGCCCCGATCAAGTGCTGCATGGATTAGAGAGATCATTTCTTTCTTGTCTGAAGCTTTTCCGTAACCATGACTCATTCCCATACAACCAAGCCCAAGAGACGAGACTTCTAACCCACTATTTCCTAATGTACGCTTCTCCACTGATCATCTTCCTTTCTAAAAATCTGAAAGCCATCTATTAAGATTATCCTTGTCTTCATCTGCATTTCTATCTTCAACGGTATAAACTTCCTCTATATTGGATTTTGGAAGTAGTTCTGATAACCTTTGAAACGTATCTCCTGAACCATATCCAGCATTGGTAGAAAAGGAAGTGACTATTTTTCCTTCAAGTTCTTTTTCATATCCTTGTATGAATGTCACCATAGGATTAGCCAGCGTCATTGCCCATATTGGGTGTCCCAAAATAACCGTCTGATATTGTGTTAAATCAGGTATACCCGTAGATAATTCTGGATACAACTCATTATCTCTTTCGTAGGTTGCCCGATTTTCCGTTTCCTCATAGTTGCTGGGATAGGGCTCTTTGACCTGCAGCTCTAAAATATCAGAATCGATTGTTTCACTAATTTCTTTTGCTAATTCTTCTGTATGGCCACTTCTTGAAAAATAAATAACAATAGATTTTGCTGAATCTGACAACTTTCTAGTGGGTGCTTCGCTTGCATTTGTATCTTTTCCGTCTGATATAGCTCCACGTCCAAAATTGCCTGATTCACTTGTGGTTGACGCATTTTCCGGTGAGCTTTCTTCAGTTTGATTGTTCATTTGACAGCCTGATAAAAAAACAAAAGCAGATATTGCTCCAAAACTTTTTCTAATCATTAACGTTCTCCTTCCATAATTTAACCTAAAGATTTTAGTAAGAAGTCCGTAATCTCTACTATAAATAAAAGTTGTTGTTAGTCACTATACGTTTTTTAAATATCCATTTTTCTACTAGCCATCCATTTGATCATTTCTGGATCAGAATGAGAAAAGAATTGGCTTTCACCTTCATTTAAAGTTGCCATTTCTTTTTTATCCTCTTCAGTTAACTCAAAATCAAAAACAGCTAGATTCTCAACCATACGTTCTGGTTTCACTGACTTAGCTAGTACAATAATATCTTGCTCGACTAACCAACGAATAATGACTTGTGCTACTGATTTTCCATATTTATTTCCGATATTTTTTAAAACTGCATTATTGAAAATATCATTTTTCCCTTCAGCAAATGGTGCCCATGCTTCTGGGATAATGCCTTCATTTTTTAAAGCTTCAATATTTTTTGCTTGTTGTTGGAAAGGATTGATTTCAATTTGATTGACTTGTGGAGTCACTTCATTAAATGCAGCTAAGTCAACAGCTCGGTCAACTCCAAAGTTTGAGACACCAATTGCTCGAACTTTCCCTTGTTTTTGAAGTTCTTCCATTGCACGCCACGCTCCATACACATCATTATAAGGTTGGTGAATCAACAATAGATCTACATAGTCTAAACCTAATCGTTCTAGTGAGCGTTCTACAGAAGTCATAACCCCATCATAGTTAACGTTATCTACCCATACTTTTGTCGTTACAAAAAGCTCTTCACGAGGCACGTCCGAATGAGCGATTCCTTTACCAACGGCTTCTTCATTCATATAGCTTTGTGCAGTATCAATATGACGATAACCTGCTTTGATCGCGTCTTTTACGGCTTTCTCAGCTTCTTGTGGATCTGTGATTTGAAACGTCCCAAATCCTAAAATCGGTACTTCTACACCATTGGCTAGTTTTACAGTTTTCATATAAAATTCCTCCATTTAAATTAGTTATTTTTGACTACATTTTCACTATACACCTTAGAGTTAACTTCAAAGCAACTCTTTTAACCTGTTTTTTTCTTTTTGATATAGCTGATCTACTAATAGTTGATTCTGGTATAAGAAAAAGAAGCAAGTTTCAATTCTTCATTTATCTTCGTATAGATTTCTGTTACTACAAAGGGATTGATCACTTCATTTCCACTTACAATAGCTGTTAATTTTACTTTATTTAACAAAATAACTGTCGTATCAAATTCGTGAATCGTTTTTTCTTCAAATGCTACATGTTTGTAAATGATTTCCCTAGATTTTATAATGTTGATCTCTTCATCTCTTGATAAAGTAACGCCCATGTGCACAAAAACCGCATTGGAGTGCACCAAATCCATTAAAGTATCCGAATCAATTTCTTTTAAGCTTTTCCAAATTTTTTCAGATATTTCCATAACGTTGTTCATCGATCAGATCTCCTCTTATAGCTTTTCAAAGGTAAAGCGATTTTTCGTTATATACGTTATATAGTCGTTTATTAGTTTTTTACCCGAAAAGATTGATTCCATAACTCTTCTACTCTTTCGTTACTTTTAAACTCTTCATTTATACGTGCTATATGTTCGTCATACGTATCGATCTTATATTGAAGTAGGTTACGAACGCTCATCATTTCTTCTAGTTTTGAATCTACTTCAACTAATTGTTCTTTTAATATATCTTTTTGAGCTAACCTTTCGTCTCCTTCTACTTGAGAAAGCAACGTAAATTGTATAAGAGATTCAATGGACACCCCAGCACTACGTAAACTTTTTGCCAAGAACACCCAATTTATATCTTGGGTGGTGAATTGCCGATAGCCATTTTCTCCTCTGGTTATTGTTGGTATAACGCCTACCTGTTCGTAGTAGCGTATTGTATCTGTTGTGATTCCAAACATGTCTGCCACTTCTTTAATAGACTTCAAATTTCCCACCTACTCTACTTAAATTTTATTTTTATTACTACCGTTAACTTATAGACCTAGATCAGTATAATCATGATTTACAATCTTTTTTAATCTAAAAATATCATTTTCGAATTCAAATATTAAAATACAGCAATTGGCAAGTGGCGCTTCCTGATCAACGCTGCTTTCGTGCGCCCAATGTCTCATAAACTGTCTACAAGAAGCTCCATGTGATACGGCCAATATATTTTTTCCTATATCTTTTTGCACAAGATCCATAAGCGTATCAGCTATTCTTTTTTTAAAAGCTTCTTCTCCTTCCCCACCATAAGGTACAAAAAAATCACCGTAAGGTAACGGAGGATTTAAATACTCATGTTCTGCTTCTAATATCCCAAAATTCCACTCTTTTAGTCCTTTAACTCTTTTGTAAGGTTGATCTGTTAAGATTTCTAATGTATCACAAGCTCTTTCCGACGTAGAAGAATAAGCGGAATCGAATGTAATCTGATTGGTTGAAAAATAGTCTTTTGCAATTTCGGCTTGTTTTATTCCAATTTCAGTAAGTGGTGAATCAGACCATCCTTGTATCTTTTTCATTTTGTTAAAAAAAGTTTGTCCATGTCTTACTAGATAAACTGTTTTCTTCAAGTCTATTCCTCCATTCATCTTTAACTCTATCATAAACTATGAAGTTCACTTTAAGGCAAGAGAAAAGAATTTATATTTGTAAATTTTTTTCTTACTGTTACTTTTTTTACCGTTTTAATAATTTACGAGAGAAATGCAAAAAACGCAACAATCTATAATATTGTTGCGTCCAAAACCTTTTACATTTAAGGTTTTCTTTGTATACTTAATTTAAAGCAAAATAACGCAACGTAATTTAAAACTTGTTGCGTTTTAAGGAGTAGTACCTCGATTCCAGTAAAAGACCAAGAAAAAGTAAAGTTTTAATAACTTATTTACCCCTTTTTTTAGATAATGGTTCTATAATAAATGACGTTGGTGAGAAATTACCAACGTCATTTATTATAGAACCAAAATTTATTACTGTTTGACTTTATTCTCTACCAACGTTGTTTCCTAGGTGCAGTCAAGTCATAACTCTTATTAATTTATATCTGTATCAAGTTGACACCTATTAAGTTACCTTTTTACATACTAAATAAACCTAGCGGTTATGCTTTTTTTTTACAAGCTAGGCATGTATACTATTAATATAAAGATTAGCTATGTGGGGACTTAGCATAATCATATAACTCATTTTTATTAACTAAATAATGAGTAACTTTTAACAGCTTGTTCATGCAAGCTATTACAGCAACTTTATCTCTTTTGGAGTAAGGTTGTTTTTTTAATTTATAATAGTAATCAACAATATGGTTGGGTGCAGTTTTTTGAGTTTTTAACATATTTCGAATAGTAAAAAATAATATCTTTCTAGCGCGGGCATTCCCACGTTTATTTATTCGGTCTTTCTTTCTCATCGTTCCAGATTGATGAGTGCGTATATCAATTCCAACATAAGCGTTCAACTGATTTGAAGTAGAAAATCGTCTGATATCCCCTAATTCAGAAATAATTAACGCGGCCGTTAGAGGGCCTATCCCAGGAATACTAACTAATACTGAAAATTCATTAAGCTTTTTTGACTGTTCAATCATTTTTTTAGATAATCGTTCTTTTGTATCAAATAACTGTTGTATCTGCTTAATTCTGTATTGAACTTTAGTTACTAAAAAATGATCTTTATCTACTGCTGGATAAGATACATCTGCTAAATGAATTAGTTGATCTGCTTTCAGTAGAGCTTCTTCTTTTGAGATATTTTTTTTAGTGCTTGCGAGAATTATATTTTTTATCCTTGTTTTACTTAACTCTTTAATATATGCAGGATGAGGAAAACGCTCAATAATATTTAATGCATATTTAGATAGGTTACTAGAATACAGCGTCTCTATCTCTGGAAAACACTGTTGGAGAACGGCGTGAAGTTGTACTCTTTGTTTTATTAGATTAGCGTGAACCTCATCATACAAAATAGATACTTCATGTATCTCTGAATAGATTGAGGTCTGATGATTCTTTTTTTCACGATCAAAACGATAATGTGACTGTGCTAATTTATGTGCATCTACTTTATCTGTTTTATTGCCACGCAAACCATCGGTTTGTTTTTTAGCTAATAATGGGTTTAGGATACAATACGAAATCCGCTCAGTCTTAAAAAAAGACTCAATCTGTTTAGAATAAACACCTGTAGCTTCAAAAACTACTTCAGTAGTTTCTTTACAAAGCTGGCTTTTAAGTTGGTTAAACCCTTCTTGATTGTGCTTAATTTCCCATTCTGCAACACACAATTCTTCTTCATAAATAACAACATAACTTTTTCCTTTACTTACATCTAAAGCCATGACTCTCATTTATTTTCGCTCCTTTCTATATTAAATTGAAGTACTCCACTATGCCTTAACGATTCCACTTTCCTATAGACGATCTCAAAGGACCAACATACTTCAAACTGATTCAATCAAGGATAGTGAAGGGGCCAGTTTGACATGCAGACTCATGGTCTTCTAACGTTGACGGCCTCATCTTCACCTCTACTATATAAAAAAATAGTAGTGCATATCCACCGTCGTGGATATTACACTACTAATCTTAGTATGTTTGACGTAGAACCATTTTATTTTAACTAAATTTAGCTCATCCACACCATTTGACGAAGAGCCTAATTTAAGGAAGAGAGACCAAAAAAATATTCGAAACAACAGTTAGCTTTGCAATGCAGCTACTTGGAGAAAATTCTTATACAGAAGTAGAGAAAATGACTGATATTAGTAAAAGTACTTTGACATGCTATAAGAGAAAATACACGTTACAACACTAGTGATTTTTTTATATAAATAATACAATAAACCTGGATTATTCATATAATCTATCCTTAGTACTTAAAAATGTTGTAGTACCGAAACTTACAAGCATTCCGATTTTTCACCTATGGTGAAAAATCAAAATCGTGCTTAAGGTCGGCATGTAACTGTTCTCAATACATTTCATAAAAAGTATGAATAATCCAGGATAAATAATAATTTATAAGAAAATAGGGATAAAAATGGCTCAGGCAGACTTAGATTTAATTGCAGAATCTTATCAAAAAGCTTTAGCTTTACCTAAAAGAAGAAAAAACGAAATATTAGTTTCGTTGATGAATCAGCTTGAACATAACTATTCCACACTCATTATATAATAAAAGCGTAGAAGATAACAGATTTAATCTGCATAAAAGTATAAGTTTATTTACATACTCAAAGGTATAGTTGGTTTTTCTTAAGAGATGAAATCATTCAGTTTTATGAACGGGTTCGGAAAAACGCCGTTAAGAAGACGAATTTTCGTTATCTTCAATAACTATTATACTACGTTTTTCATAAAGTGAATTTATACACGTAGCGTACTTATTGTTTTATAAGAAAAAAACTATCTTAGTTAAATAATCTCAAATACAGAACTTTAGAATAAGGTAGCTGCTTAACAAAATAAAGACCTTGTATTTTATTAAACTTGCCCATGTAGTAATTTAGCGTAATAAAGAATAGCTTTTACAGCGCTATGCCAACCATGTAATCTTTCTTGTCGTTCTTTATCAGTCATATGTGGTTCAAATTGTTCTTTTTCAGATACTAAGGCAGTTAATTCATTTTGGTCTCGCCAATAATCAACCGCTAATCCAGCCAGATAGGCAGCACCCAAACTTGTTGTTTCTAAACGTTCAATTCGTCTAACAGTTTTTCCTAGGATATCTGCTTGAAATTGAATCAATAAGTTATTTTGTGCAGCTCCTCCATCAACGTGAAGAATATCAACTAGAATATCAGTATCTAGTTCCATTAATTCAATAATGTCACTAACTTGATAGGCGAGTGATTCTAGAGTAGCACGGACTAATTCTCGGCGGCTGGTGGATTCATCGATCCCTAGGACAGCTCCACGTGCTGATGAATCCCAATAAGGTGCGCCAATACCTCGAAAGGTCGGGAGTACATAAACGCTGGAATTAATCTCCGCTTCAAGCGCCAATAATTCTGAATCATCCATCGAATCGAATAAATTTAATCCATCTTTTAACCATTCTATTGCACTACCTGAAATAAGTGCTGAACCCTCAAGAGCGTAAGTTACCTTCGAACCAATAGAATAACCGATTGTCGTAAGTAATCTGTGTTTGGATAATTTTGGTTCGAAACCTGTATTCATAACAATAAAAGTTCCTTGCCCATAGGTACTTTTTACTTGGCCTGGTTGAAAGGCTAACTGGCCAAATAAAGCAGCCTGTTGATTCCCAGCCACGCCAGAAATAGGGATATTTACTTCGCTAAATAAATCTATATCCGTTAGGCCATATACATGAGAACTAGGATAAACCTTTGGCAACATACTTTTAGGAATATGAAACAGATTTAGTAAATATTCGTCCCATTCTAAAGTATGGATGTTGAAGAGCATCGTTCTAGAAGCATTTGTATGATCAGTTGAATGAATTTTACTATTCGTTAGATTCCAAATAATCCAACTATCAACTGTACCGAAAGCTAACTCTCCATTTTCTGCTCGTTTTTGTGAGCCAGGATGATGATCAAGAATCCACCTTATTTTACTAGCAGAAAAATAAGGGCTTAGAACCAATCCTGTTTTCTCGTGGATGTATTCTTCAATTTTTTCTTCTTTTAGTTGATTCACAATTGCTAATGACTGATTAGAACTCCAAACAACGGCATTGTGTATGGGGTGACCCGTTTTACGGTCCCATACAATAGTTGTTTCACGTTGGTTGGTTATCCCAATTCCTTTAATCTGACTAAAGGATACTCCTGAATGTTCCATAACATTATCGATAACCTTACAAACAGATTGCCAAATGACAAGTGGGTCTTGTTCTACCCAGCCAGCCTTTGGTATATGTTGCTCAAACTTTTGAGATGCGGTATTAATGTAATTTCCTTGACGATCAATGATAATAGCACGCGTTGTCGTTGTTCCTTGGTCGATAGATAAAATATATTCTGCCATCAGCAACCATCTCCTTAAGTATATTACATAGAAAAATCGTCTTAAATCTAACCTTTTTTTAAATTAAAACTTATTATGAATTGTTTTAATAAGTAATTCATGAAAGTGATTACTTTGAGGAACACAGTCCTTAAGCACCCAACGGTAGAGCATCTCAGACAAACCATACGTATAAAATTCAGTAGTTATCTCCATAGAATTTTGATTATAGACTGAATGAACATGGTTTTTATAATAGTCTTTCATAATTGTTTGGACTTCTTTTTTTATGTAATAAATAAAATAATCTTTAAAAGAATCTAACTGTGTATTAGAAAAAATTCGCTTATAGTAGACTTTATTTTCTTCAAGATACGTTAATAAATAGAATAATATATCCTCTCGGTTTTCCCAAATAGAAATCAAATTAATTGATCCAGAAACCTCATAGGAGAAAATCCAAGTAATTAAATCATACTTGTCATCAAAATGGTCATAAAAAGTTTGGCGACGGTACTCGGTTTGAACCATTATATTCGTTATCGATATCTTGTCGATAGCCTTTTCGCAAGTTAGTTTTTTGAAAGAATAAGAAATGATTTCCTTAGTTGTGTTATTTTGGGTCATATTTCTTAACTCCTTTGACAACAGATTAGCTTTAATATTCTCTTACAGTTGATTATACATCATACTAAAAATAATTGAAGCGATAAAGTCTTTCTTTTGTCTGTTTAGTTGATAACGTTTACTTAATAAACTGATTTTATAAAAAAATAAAGCGCTTTAATTATTTGGTGAATATTTTAGCAATTAATTTTTAAAGACGTTTTATTTCAAAAATAGGGGGAATAGAATGGAGAAAACCATTTATTAGTCCATCAAAATATGTCCAAGGTGAAAATGAGTTGTTAAATTTAGGGTTCTACATTAAATCTTTAAGTGAGTCAGTATTAGTTATTGGGAATCCTTATGATATCAATCGTTTTCAAGATAAGTTGGATCAAACTTCTAAACATTTTGTAGTCATATAACACTTAGCTGACTTTGGTAAGGAAGCAACACGAGAAGAAGCCGACCGCCTTAAAAAGCTAGCAAAAGAAAAAGGAGCAGACGTCATCGTCGGTTTAGGTTTCGAATTAGGGGGACTTGCTGCAGCTCATGCTATTTATAATGGTTAACGGTTCTAAATGGTCCTCATAATTATTTCCACATGGTGAACAAGTGGCCTTTACAACTTTTGTTCAACGTATTCTTGAAGATGAACCAACAAAAGAAGTGGAAGAGTTATTAGATTTCAGTTTATCGGTTGGTTTGCCTGTTTTTTTAGAAGACTTAGATGTAGAAGAAGTAAGCTATGAAGAAATTGTTAAAGTGGCACAAAAGGCTTGTATCCCTGAAGAATCTATCTATGTCTTCTTTTTAATTTACTTGGAACCTTTAATAATCGTTTCATAAAAAAGATAAGTGATAATAATTGAAAAGAAAAGAGGAAAAAAATGAAAAAAATTGTTAATAAAGTTGAAGATATTGTAATAGAGATGTGTGAAGGTATGGTTAAGGCTCACCCAGAACAATTAAGTTTTAATAAAAAATATAAAATTATAACAAGAAAAAAGTTAAATACTAATAAGGTAACTTTGATTAGTGGTGGTGGTAGTGGCCATGAACCAGCTCATGGTGGCTTTGTAGGTAAAGGGATGTTAGATGCAGCTGTTTGTGGAGATGTATTTGCCTCCCCGTCAACAATACAGATTTATAATGCGATTACAAAAACTGAGTCAGATAAAGGAACGTTATTAATTATAAAGAATTACTCAGGAGACTGTATGAACTTTGATGGAGCTGCAGAAATGGCTGAAGATGACGGTATAATGGTTGAGAAAGTTTATGTGAATGATGATGTAGCAGTTAAAGATAGTCTTTACACCATTGGAAGAAGAGGTGTTGCGGGAACAGTACTTGTTCATAAAATTGCAGGAGCTGCAGCCGCAAAAGGTCTTAACCTTTTAGAAGTTAAAAATTCAGCTGAGAAAGCAATAGAAAACGTAAGATCCATAGGATTTGCTTTTACTTCATGCACTGTACCAGCAAAGGGAACACCAACATTTACCATTGGTGATGATGAAATGGAATTTGGTGTAGGAATTCATGGAGAACCTGGTATAGCACGTGAAAAAATACTATCTGCAGATGAGCTTTCGGAAAAAATGCTTGAACGAATTATTGCTGATTTACCATATGAAACTGGGGATGATGTAGCGTTGCTTGTAAATGGTTTTGGATCGACCCCCTTACAGGAATTGTATCTTTTAAATAATTCAGTTAGTACGATTTTGGAGAATAAAAATATAAAGATTTACAAAACTTTTGTTGGTAATTATATGACAGCCATTGATATGAGTGGCGCTTCAATATCTCTTATGAAATTAGATAAAGAGCTCAAAGAAATGCTAGATTATCCATCAGATACTCCAGCATTTAAGATATGAGTATTTGTTGAATAAAAATAGTTCAACTACCTGGGAGGAAGCTATAGTGGAAAAATTGGAAGTATCAAACGTTGTACAAATTGTAGGACATATGTGTGATGTAATCATTGAAAATGAGGTCTATTTCTGTGAATTGGATTCAGCTGCAGGAGATGGTGATTTTGGAATGTCTATTGCTAAGGGATTTAGAGAGTTAAAAAATGAGTGGGAGGAACTTCCTAAGGAAGATATTGGAGCATTTCTTAAAGCATGCGGAATGATTATCACCGAGTACTGTGGAGGTGCCTCAGGCCCTATATGGAGTTCAGCTTTTAGAAGTGCAGCAAAATATTCAAAGGGTAAAACAGAATTAAATTTAAAAGAGGTTTCTGATCTTTTCCAATCTTCTGTAGATGGAATACAGAAACGTGGAGGAGCTAAAATTGGAGATAAGACATTACTTGATGCACTAATTCCAGCAGCTGAATCTTTTAAAATAAGTGTTGAAGAAGATGATACTTTTATGATAGCTGCTAATAAAAGTGCGTGTAAAGCTGTATGTGGAGCTGAAAAAACAAGAGAAATGATAGCTTCTAAGGGAAGGGCTTCATATCTTGGGGAGCGAAGTCTTAATTTTCCAGATGCTGGAGCTGTTGCTATCGGTGTTATATTTATGGAAGTAATAAAAAAAATTAAAGAAGAAGCAGAATAATAATTTGTAGATAATTTATGTTGTATAAATATTCTAGAACTAATAATAAATTAAAAAAGGTGGAATAAGTACGTATATATGTATTCATTCCACTTTTTTAATTTACGCAAATTTCAAGTTTAAGTTAGCTACTTGTTGAAAATATAAACTACGAACATCTATTAACTAACCAGCATTTTTGCTTGAAACTATTTTTTTATACTACGTTCTATTCTCTTCAAGATAGTTTAGCGGCAGTAATCAGTCTGATCCATGATATCTATTATGGATATTTTGTCAATTATTTTTTCGCTAGCTAGATTTTTGAAAGTACAAGAAATAATTTTTTTGTATTTTGGTAGTTCATACTTGAGACCCCTTTGACAATTTATTAACTAAACTATTCTATTTCTTTCTACTATAAGTCATACTTCAAAATAATTAAAGCGGACAAATAGTATCTTTTGTCTATTGAAATGATATCGCTTTCTTATTAAACTTAGTTTAGATTTAAAAAGAAGTCATTCATTACTTCAAGAGTGACTTCAATTTAAAAAATATGAGGAGGAATAGAAATGAGAAAAGCTTTTATTAGTCCAACAAAATATGTCCAAGGAGAAAATGAGTTATTAAATTTAGGTTTTTATGTTAAATCCTTTGGTGAATCCGCTTTAGTTATTGGAAATCCAGGCGATATTGAACGAGTTCAAGATAAATTGGATAAAACAGCAGAACATTTTGGCATAACTTTACACCTTGCAGATTTTGGTGGAGAAGCAACACGCGAAGAAGTAAATCGTCTTAAAAAATTAGCGAAAGAAAAAGGGACAGATATCATTGTTGGATTAGGTGGTGGAAAAGCAATCGATACATCTAAAACAGTTGCTAATGGTCATAATTTAATTGTCTGCCCAACGATTGCAGCTACAGATGCCCCAACTAGCCACTCTGCAGTATTATATACGAAAGATCATCATTTTGATGAATACGCTTATTTTATCCAAAGCCCTAGCGTAGTATTAATGGATACTACGGTAATTGCTCAAGCACCAGCTCGATTCTTAATTTCCGGCATGGGAGATTCACTAGCTACTTATTATGAAGCGCGTGCAACACGTCGTTCAAATTCAAATGTAAACGCTGGCTTGCCGAATGGATACCATACAGGGGATACAGCACCTGCTAAAGGTACGATTGCATCTATCACATTAGCAAGAGCTTGTTACGAAACAGTGATGGAGAATGGCTACAATGCAAAGATTGCATGTGACAATAATGTTGTTACACCAGCATTAGAGAATATTATTGAAGCAAATACACTATTATCTGGTCTTGGATTTGAATCAGGCGGACTAGCTGCAGCACATGCCATTTATAATGGCTTGACAGTTCTAGATGGTCCTCATAATTACTTCCATGGGGAGCAAGTAGCATTTACAACATTTGTCCAACTTATCCTTGAGGACGCACCAAATGATGAAGTTGAAGCTTTATTAGACTTCAGTTTATCTGTTGGGCTACCGGTATCATTAGCAGATTTGGATGTAGCAGAAGTGAAATATGAAGAAATCCTTAAAGTCGCCGAAAAAGCATGTATCCCTGAAGAATCTATTCATGCTATGCCTTTTGAAGTGACACCTGAAAGTGTAGCTCAAGCTATTATTGCAGCTGATGTAATTGGCCGAGACTACAAGAAACGCAAGTCAGTAAAATAAACTATTTGTTAAACTTATAGATCAAAGGATGGGAACTGATGAAAAAAATTGTGAATGACCCGATTAATATAGTTGACGAAATGTTAAAAGGCATGATCATTGGCCATGCTGAATTGGTCCAAAGGATACCAGAGACTGGTATCATCCAACGTAAAACGGAAAAATCAGGAAAAGTAGCTGTTATTTCTGGAGGCGGAAGCGGACATGAACCCGCTCATGCTGGATTTGTCGGCGAAGGAATGTTATCTGCTGCCGTTTGCGGAGCAGTGTTTACTTCCCCAACGCCAGATCAAATTTTAGAGGCCATTAAGGTAGCCAATGAGGGTGCCGGTGTCTTCATGGTGATCAAAAATTATTCTGGAGATATTATGAATTTTGAAATGGCTCAAGAATTGGCTGAAATGGAAGGAATAGAAGTCGCAAGTGTTGTTGTAGATGATGATATCGCTGTGGAAGACAGCTTATACACTCAAGGGAAACGGGGAGTAGCCGGAACGATTCTCGTTCACAAAATAGTAGGCTACGCAGCGCAACAAGGAAAGTCAATCACAGAAATTAAAGAATTAGCTGACAACTTAATTCCAAATATTAAATCTATTGGACTTGCATTGACTGGTGTGACTACACCAGGAAGCACTCAGCCAAGCTTTGTCCTAGCAGAAGATGAGATTGAATACGGAGTAGGAATTCATGGTGAACCTGGATATCGTAGGGAAAAACTGCAAACATCTCATAACCTGGCAAATGAGTTATTAACGAAATTAGTAAACGAATTTGATGTGAAAGTAACAGACCGATTTGCGGTAATTGTTAATGGATTAGGTGGAACACCATTAATGGAACAATATGTCTTTACAAATGATGTACAACAGCTTATGGATGAACGTAAATTGTCAGTGGACTATTACAAAATAGGCAACTATATGACATCACTTGAAATGCAAGGGTTGTCATTAACTTTACTTTATTTAGAAAATGATTTTTATATTGAAGCATTAAACGCACCAGTCACAACTATAAGCTGGTAAGTATGTTGACAGTTTATAGGTTATACGAAAGGAGCCAAATCCATAATGGATATACAAACAGGCATTCGTTGGATGGAATTATTTAATGAGAAGGTCCAACAAGAAAAAGATTATCTCACGCAACTGGACACACCGATTGGGGATAGTGATCATGGCAATAATATGTCGCGAGGCATGGCTCATGTTGTCGAAGCGATTGACACACAATCTCCCAATTCACTCGAAGAGCTTTTAAAACTAGTTACGACTACTTTATTAAGCAAGGTCGGGGGCGCATCAGGTCCACTGTATGGTTCAGCTTTTATGGGTATGCTGAAAACATATCAAGGAGATGGTTCATCATGGAGCAAAGTGCTACAGTGTGGATTAGAGAGCATCCAAAAACGTGGAAAAGCCGAAATTGGCGATAAGACGATGATCGATGTTTGGGCACCAGTTGTTCAGGCAGCAGAAAACGAGCAATTAACCAATGAAGTTATTGATGAGGCCGTCGAAGCAACGAAACCATTAAAAGCTAGAAAAGGGCGTGCTTCATATGTAGGTGAACGCTCCATTGGACATATCGATCCAGGTGCTTATTCCTCTGCTTTACTATTTCACGCTATGCTAGAAGCGGAGGCTGGACAATGACAAAAACTGGTATTATTATTATCTCTCACGTGTATGAGATTGCAAAAGGGATCAACCGATTAATTCAAGAAGTTGCTGGTGACGTTGATATCGAAGTAATTGGAGGACTATCCGAAACTGAAATTGGGACAAGTTTTGATAGTATTCTTGAAGCTATCAATAAACATCCATCGGATAATTTACTTGCCTTTTATGATTTGGGTAGTGCCAAAATGAATTTGGATATGGCTAAAGAGCTTAGTGATAAATCGATCACTATTTACGATGTACCGATAGTTGAAGGAGCTTATACCGCAGCAGCACTCTTACAAGCGGGTGTGACTCAAGAGGCAATTGAAGAGCAATTAAAAGAAATACAGATTGATAAATAAAAAAATATAAGAAGAATAGGGGACCTGAATAATTCATAGCTCTATAATTTAAGCTGGTTTCTTGAATAAATTAATCGTTCTTGGAAAAATTGGGAATTTTTCTACAAAATAGTGCGTTCTCGAAGTAGATTTTAACTAAATGAACCTTCTTACGATTCTCTTGTTTGTTTGAGGGCATACTTCTCCCTTGTAGACGATTGATTCAAAAAAATAACGTGATAACTGATTTAAATCCATTGACTGGATCGCCGTAGGCGCTCGAAGACCCTATAGAATTCAGTTTGATACACATGATAACTCGACAATTTTAGATAGGCTCGTCTGCCTGTTTGCACGTATGCGTCAAGTTTTTCTCGGTAACCTTTAACTAGTAGAATTAACAGAAATTATGTTGTGTTAATATTTTCAGGAAAATGCCCGGCCTAATTTCCCAATGAAGCTACTCACAGGGCCATAGTTGGATATTTTCCCAGTTTGAACAGTGTGTGTGGTTGAACGAGGCTTTTTCAAAGCCTGACGGACTGCTCCCTTAAGATCTTCACCTAACGGTTCAACGATAGAATCAACTTCTGTGGTCAAAGCTTTTTCCAGAAGACTGTTTTGTTCTGCTGTTAGTAATGCTACGACATTAGCTACACCTGCTTTTGTCCAACTACGTCCCTGCCTTTTCGTCCGGTAACTATACACACGATGTCCAGTTTCACAAACGCCTGTCCCATCGGACAGGGGGAGGTCACGTTGTTTAAAGCTTTTGATGTATTCCCAATTTCTATACAAATATTTTTTCAATTTTTTAATTTGATCTTTGCGTATTGCTTTGCTTTCTTCTGGCATGTCTATCAATCTGCTTTCAGCTGTTGCACAAACGGATTCCACTAATGACCAGTCAAATTTTTTTACAGCTTTTATCATTAATCCTTCCATTTTTTTATCGAAAGATAAACGTTCTTTTACCTTTCGATGTACGTGGTAGGTATCTCTAAAATGTTCATGCCGATGACAATAGCCAACGATAGTGTCAAATTTATCTTTTTCATACCCGCTTCCTCCATCGCTGTTTGTGATGACAAGTGTCTCTTTCAAGTCATAGACTTGATTTAAATAATGAGCAGCTTGCTTAAAAGCGTCTTTACTGGAATCTAAACTTGAAAATGCCATCTTGTTTATAAGCGTATGTCTCTGCTTCTTTTTATCAATGCCTTCATGTACGATGACGCGATGAATGGTTGGAGAGTCGCCTTGCCTTCCTTTAACAAGCAAACCATCACCTTCAATATATAATGCTTTTACCTTCTTTCGCTTAGTCTTAGGAAGGTCTGATTTATAGTAATATTTAGACAGGTAGTGTTGAACCTTTTCTCCAACCTCTTGCGTTACACGGTGAATGGTAGAATGGCTAGCTGTCACAGAACTACTTATCAGAAGAGACTTTTTGGCCTGTCTATAAGGCATATTAGCCCCCAATTGAGCCATCACCTTTTGAGTGTTAGGAGAGTAGCGCTTATACTTTTGTAAGCCTAAGGCTTTATCCAAAGCGATGAAAGATGGTCTCCCTTCCTTTTTTAGTCGTCTCCGATAGTAAGTGATCTTACCAAATACAAATTGAACAGTTCGAGGTTCAATATTGTCTACATGCCAGCCTTTATGTTTATACTGCTGATAAAGTTCTTTATCTATTCTCTCTATGGCATGCTGCATTAACCATTCATTCCAACCTTGAAACCAAAGGTTTAAATTGTTTTCTATATCGATAACAGATTCTTCATTCTTCCAGAGTTCAACTATTTGTGATATTATATGATTCATAACGAGGCCTCTTTTCTACTGGTGTGGTAACTACTAGATTAAAGGTCTCGTTTCTTTTTGTCTAGAAAACGAAATGATATCACTAACCGAGAACTATTTTACACTAACTGTTTGCACAAGTTTGCCAGCGACTTTAAGGAATGTTAGTCGGATGGAATGAATAGTCATCCCTTGGTTCTTTTTATCAAAGCCGATAGTCTTTAGACAGTTGATGAGGTTGTATGCAAGCAGACTAATCATCATTCTGACATGATTTTCTAAGAAGCGTGGACTATCTGTTTTATCGAAATAAAAGCCACCTTTCGCTTCTTTGATGAAATTCTCCATTGTCCCTCGCTTGCCGTAAAGAGAAAATATAACTTGAGGCGATACGTTATCTGACAGATTGGTCACAATGAATGCGTGTTGAAAGAGGAGTTCTCCTGCTTCACGGATTGATCGAATACAGACACGACGGGGTTTCGACCATGATTGTGCTTGATAAGGCATTGAAAAATACTGAACTTCCCGATCTTCCCATTTTTGGTTATCCCCGTAAAGAACGGATTGCTCAGCTAATTGACTTAACCTCCGATTGTTCTTTAATCGGATCACATACTGACTTTCATTTTCTTCACAAGACTCATACACCTCTGGTGTTGCGAAGCCGCTGTCCCCACGAACCAATATGTCAGTATTCGGTATGGATTCATTGTAGTGGTGTAACAATGGGTCGATAAAGGCTTTCACCCCTTTAGATGTGTACTGATTACCTGAACGCAGTTCAGCTTTTAAGAAATCTCCAGTCAGTCCGTCAAAGGCAACTAATGGGTGGTAGCCGTAGGTTTGATAATGTGCATTATAATCTGTTTGTTCTTGATGGCCAAAGGTATCTGAATGAGTGGAATCGAGATCAATGATTAACTCTGTGTCATTGCGAATCAAACGCGCTTTATCAATGAGCGACTGATTTAATGATTGTAATTGACCCACATTTTCCGTGGTGAAACGATCCAGAAACCGTGAAATTGACGATTGTGAGGCTAATTGTTTTCTGCCTAACACCATTTGAAAGACTGGATCCTGTCGTAACAGATTAGCTGACGAGTCTGCCGAATAACCAGCAATCAGTTGCATAATGAGCTGTTCTAATATCGCTAAATTATCATGCGTGTAGTAAGCACGGTTATCTTTAATGTCCAGAAGTGATTTTGCCAAATCAGAAAACTTGAAGGTATCCATTACTTCTTTAACTAAGACTAAACCCGAATCACTCGATAAACGACCACCTGTATGCGAAATGATGATGTTTGAATTGAATTTTACCTGGTTTTTGTGTAAGCTAATCATGAAGAGAACTCCTTTCTTATGGTTGGTTTAGACACCTTTACCATATCAGAATGGGGTTCTTTTTTCATCACTTAACAGGTGAAAATGAAAAAGTAAATTTAAGCTGCCGTTAGGCAGTTGGCACATGTTTCAACGAAAAGTATGAATTGTTCAGGGGGGAATAGATATGTTAAAAGAGAATTATGATTTTATGATGCCTAATGTAAATTTTTTTGGCCCTGGGGTAGTTGAAAAGGTCGGAGAAAGAGCAAAAATGTTGAATATGAAAAAAGTATTGATTGTAACAGATGCTTTCTTAAGAAATTTAGATAATGGGCCAGTTAAACAGGCAGAAATTTCTTTACTGAAAGCTGATATTGCATACGTTATTTTTGATGGTATAGAACCAAACCCGAAAATAAGGAATGTTAAAGAAGGTAAAAAGATATATATGGATAATGATTGTGATTCAATCATTACGATAGGTGGTGGATCATCTCATGATTGTGGAAAAGGAATTGGTATTGTTTTATCAAATGGTGATGACCTATCAGCCCTTGCCGGAATTGAAACATTAGAAAACCCTTTGCCCCCGCTAATGGCTGTAAATACAACAGCTGGAACGGCCTCAGAAATTACACGACATGCGGTTATAACCAATGAAAAAACTCATTTGAAATTTGTTGTTGTTTCTTGGAGAAATGTCCCATTAGTTTCCTTTAATGATCCAATGCTCATGCTGGATATTCCGGCAGCCCTAACTGCTGCCACAGGTATGGATGCCTTAACACACTGTGTAGAATCGTATGTATCAGTAAATAGAAATCCAATTACAGACGCCCAAGCGATTCAAGGAATAAAATTAATTAGTAAATATCTAAGACGTGCCGTAGCTAATGGACATGACGTAGAAGCAAGAACCAATATGGCCTATGCTTCAATTTTAGCTGGAATGGCTTTCAATAATGCAGACTTAGGTTATGTTCATGCAATGGCTCATCAATTAGGTGGGCAGTACGATGCTCCTCACGGAGTGTGTTGTGCTGTGTTGATGCCGACTGTTGAAAAATGGAATATTATTAGTAATCCAGAGCGTTTTTCTGATATTGCAGAATTACTAGGTGAGGATATTGCAGGATTATCCGTTAGGGAAGCTGCCGATAAAGCTATTGAAGCGATGATTCTTATTTCTGAAGATGTTGGTATACCAACAAATATTAAGGATTTGGGTGCTTTGCCAGAAGATTTTGATCAGATGGCAATAAATGCATTGAAAGATGGTAATGCTTTTTCTAACCCTAGAGTTGGTAACAAGGATGATATCATAAAACTATTTCAAAATGCATATGAAGCATAGAAAATATTTTTGTATTTATTATTTTCCATTATGAGAAATTAGTTTGAATGGGGTAATAATTTATGCAACAAAAAGTATTAGGCTTAATTGAAACACGTGGTTTAATTGCATCAATCAAAGCAACGGATGCAGTGTTAAAAGCAGCTAATGTAACATTAGTAGGACAAGAAAAAATGGGTCAAGGGTTAATCACTGCTTAGAGGAGGGATTATAGAACGCCGATTGTAAAAAAACAGGCAAACCAACCGATAAACTGAAATCTAATAACTCTTCCACTTCTTTTGTTGGTTCATCTTCAAGAATACGTTGAACAAAAGTTGTAAAGGCCACTTGTTCACCATGTGGAAATAATTATGAGGACCATTTAGAACCGTTAACCATTATAAATAGCATGAGCTGCAGCAAGTCCCCCTAATTCGAAACCTAAACCGACGATGACGTCTGCTCCTTTTTCTTTTGCTAGCTTTTTAAGGCGGTCGGCTTCTTCTCGTGTTGCTTCCTTACCAAAGTCAGCTAAGTGTTATATGACTACAAAATGTTTAGAAGTTTGATCCAACTTATCTTGAAAACGATTGATATCATAAGGATTCCCAATAACTAATACTGACTCACTTAAAGATTTAATGTAGAACCCTAAATTTAACAACTCATTTTCACCTTGGACATATTTTGATGGACTAATAAATGGTTTTCTCCATTCTATTCCCCCTATTTTTGAAATAAAACGTCTTTAAAAATTAATTGCTAAAATATTCACCAAATAATTAAAGCGCTTTATTTGTCTATAAACCCACTTTACTAAGTAAACGGTATCAATTCAACAGACAATAGATTAGCTTTGTCCGTTGAACAGTTTATAAGCACATCTCACTCAATAGTTAAAACAATATTGCATTAAATGATATATTATATACTACAAAAAAATCTATGGAGGACATTTTATAAAAAGTTCTCTCTTAGATAAGAACTTATATTATCATTTTATCAGAACATAAAAAAATTCATTCAATATCTAATTGACTAGTTGAATGAATCTCATAAAATATTTTTTTATAAGTTCTACTGAAAAATATTAACTTAAAAATTAAAATAGTTTACCCTGAATGATTCATACTTTTAAGAAAATTAATAATTGGGGCATTTTTCACTTCTTTCAGATCATTAGTTTAATATGTTTACTTTATTTTACTTAAAATTTCCACGTCACTCATTTTTTTGTCAGAAAATTAAGGTTTTCAGGCATACTAATCCCTTGAAATTAGCCTTTTTTTAAACTATTCCATTAGGTGTGAGTGCTACTGCAATTTGAAATGCTAAATATTCCGCAAGATTTTATGGAATAGTTCATAGTAAACGTAATAGGAACTGATTTTTAAAAAGGTTTTTCGTCCAGAATGAACAAGTTTACCCGCTACTTTAAATAAGAGCAAACGAATAGTTGAAACTTGAAAACCTTTGGTTTCTTTCGTAAAACAAAGAGTACGCATAAAATTGACGATGTTGTAAGCTAGTACACTCACCATCATACGTGCATGATTTTCTAAAAAACGAGGGCTATAGGTTTTATCGAAATAAAATCCATTTTGGCCTCTTTAATGTAATTTTCCATGGTGTCTCTTTTAGAATAGGTTTGAAAGACCGCTTCTGCAGAAAGTTTCTCTGATGAATTGGTTATGATAAATTCATGTCGAGCAATCAATTCGGTTGCTTCACGCGTAGATTTAATACAAAGTCTTCGTGAATGTGTCCAGCTCTTCGCTTGATAGAGTGCAGAAGCGTAGCGCACTTCTTTTTTATCCCAATCCTGTTGGTCATCTATCGATACAAATTGCTCAGCGATTTTTCCTAGGTTACGATTCGATTTCAATCGAATAACATAAAAATTTTGACGTTTTTCACACAGTTCATATAATTCAGGAGTTGCAAAACCACTATCTGCACGCACTAGAATAGAACATACAGGTACGGTTTCTTGGTAATGGTCAAAAAGTGGCCGGTCAGGCCTTCAAAGGCAACAAGTAGATGATAGCCATTCGTTTGGTAATGGGCATTATAATGCGACTTCTCCTGATTGCCAAAAGTATCCGAATGTGTTAAGTTATGAAACCGATAAATTAAGTAAAAAAAGCCAATTAAGTGTAAATTGTAATTTTATTTTGCATTAAATTTAAGGGGTGCTTTGCACTAATAAATCGAGTAGGAGACTAGCCATTAATTGACTAGTCTCCTACTCGATTTAAAATAGTCCTTTTTTCAATATATAAATACTTTAACTGCCATAAGCATACCCTTTTTCCAGTTCGTCTTTACTTGTAGTTATTTCTATTGTGATATGATCCTTTACACCCGATGTATGGGCAAGCTCTGCAATTTCTTCTTTGATTTCCCTAGTCTTGTTTATATCGGAAGAGTCTATAAGAACCGTAACGATAAGGGCATTTTCTTCTCCGTCCAGTGACCAAATGTGAAAATGAGAGAGGTCCTTTACAGCAGGAATATTGTTAATGGAGTTCGCCAGGTTCTCTACGTTTACATTTTCCGGCGAACCGTTCAATAAAATTTTCATTGTACTGAAAAATTCAGGTACAGTTTTATAGAGGATATAGAGTGCTATCAAAATCGATAAGATTGGATCCAATCGATAAGCCTCGGTAAAGTTCATTAGAATACTCACAATCAAGACTCCAATCCACCCTAATACATCTTCTAGCATATGGAGGTTCAACATACCCTCATTTTTGGATGTGCCTTTGCTTAAAATCCAAGCAGCATATCCATTCAATGCAATAGCTACGAGAGAAAGCCAAAACATGCCACTGTAATTAACCGGTTGCGGATCAATCAAACGTGGCACACTACGATAGATCATAAAGAACGAGCCACTAATTAGCACAACGCCAGTTATCAGCGCGCCCAGTAAAGAAAATCGTTTATAGCCAAAGGTGAACCGTTCATCTTGTTGCTTTTCTGAGTACCCCTGGAAAAACCAAGCGAATCCAATTGAAATAGAGTCCCCTAAATCATGAACTGCGTCAGACATAATGGACACACTATTGAAAAGAAACCCAAAGAAAAATTCACTTATGGAGAAAATAAAGTTGGTGAAAAAAGCAATTTTAATATTTTTTTTCGATTGATCCTGATGCGAGTGATTATGATTTTTATCTGATTTTGACATTTTAAAAACCTCCATTTAGTTTTATACCTTATTAGCTTTTATTGTTCTTATTCATTGATATGAGTTAAGATTTGTTCGAGAATACTGAAAACATGAAGATCATCAAGACTGTAAACCATGCTTTTCCCTTCTCTTCTTGCCTTCACTAAACTTGAATCTTTCAATATTTTTAGTTGGTGTGAAATCGCGGACTGTTCCATATCCAATGCAAGCACAATGTTTCCAACACTGAGCTCTTCTTTCTGTAAAAGAAAGAGAATTGACAAGCGTGTAGGGTCACTAATCACTTTGAATACTTTGCTTATTGATTGGATCTTCTCTTTATTGATTGGCGAAGTTGTTGATGTATCCATATGCTCTTATTCCTCTCATATGATTTTCTATTCATATATATAATACCACATGGGTAAAGCGATGCAAGTTTTTAGTTTATAGACTAAATTAAGACTTTTGTATTCATAATAGTAGTCCATTTGAATAAGAAGCATCTTGTCTTGACAAAACTCATACAGTGAGTTAATATGATTATGTAAACATATGAATTTAACTTCATATGTTTACAGAATCATTCCGATTTACAAATAAAAGGAGATGGAGACTGGATAAGCCCAAACCATATGAATCCTTGCCTTACTTAAGCAAACAAACGAGCTCAGAATTTGCAAGGCACAAAAAAAGTCAACAAAAATCAAAGAAATTTAATAGAAAGGTGATAGAAATGGAAACTACCAAAGAGCAACATTCACAGGAAAAAGAGAAACATAACCACGACCATGATCACAATCACGGGAAGATGCCTATTATTCTATACTTTATTGGTTTGGCATTGGCAATTGTTGCATTGTTCTTAAGTGGAGAATATCAATTAATTAAAAACATCATGTTCTCACTCGCCACAATTAGTGCGGGCTATCATGTCATTGTTCTGGAAGGTCTTGGAGAGACAATTGAGAATACAAAAGCAAATAATAAGTTTACGCCTAATTCTCATATTTTAATGGGATTAGCGGCTATAGGAGCTTCAGCGATAGGGAATTTTTGGGAAGGAACGTTGTTGATTCTCATTTTTTCAGGCGCACATTTCCTGGAAGATTACGCTGAAGGAAGAAGTAGACGAGAAATAACGAAATTACTCGAAATGAACCCAACAACTGCTCGGTTAATTTTGCCTGATGGGAATACAAAGATTGTTGACGTCAGTGAATTAACAGTTGGGGACCAACTTCAAGTACTAAACGGTGACCAAGTACCCATTGATGGAGTCATTTTATCTGGCTCTACTTCCATTGATGAATCGTCTATTAATGGTGAAAGTATACCCAATGAAAAAACAAAAGGAGATACCGTTTTTGGGAGTACGATTAATGGGACAGGCACGTTTACAATGGAAGTCACCAAAGAAAACGAAGATACAGTATTTTCAAAAATTTTACAATTAGTGAACCAGAACCAAGATAATCAAACAAAAGCTGCGAGTATTATCCAAAAATTCGAACCGAAATACGTCACAGTTGTTTTAATTGCCATTCCCCTGTTCGTGTTATTGGCTCCTGTTCTACTTGATTGGACATGGTCACAAAGTATTTATAGGGGATTGGTTCTTTTAGTTGCAGCTTCACCCTGTGCTTTAGCAGCAGCTACCGTATCGGTAACCTTATCAACAACCTCTAACCTGGCCAAAAAAGGTGTCCTTTCAAAAGGTAGTTCTTATCTGTCTCAATTAGCTGATACTCAAGCAATTGCGTTTGATAAGACGGGAACTTTGACCAAAGGAAAACCCGAAGTAACCAATTATTATTTTGCCGATTCTGTGAATGAAGAAAATATTATTGATATCGTAGTGGCTCTTGAAAAAGAATCCAATCACCCTTTAGCAGATGCCATTCTAAGAAAGTTTGAACAAAAAAATAAGCTTACCATTGAAGTAGAAAATCAGATTGGTAAAGGGTTGACGGGAGATTATAACGGAAGAAATTATCGGATTGGAAAACCAACTTCGTTTGACAATGTTGAAAATGAATATATTCGTTTAAATAAGGAATGGGCATCAGAAGGTAAGACAATCGTATACGTAGCAGAAGATGAGAATGTCATTGGACTTATAGCTCTCATGGACATTCCAAGTGAACATGCAAAAGAAACTATTAATTACTTTAAAGAACACGGCATACACACCACTTTAATCACTGGCGACTCAGAAATGACAGGAAAAGCAGTTGCTGAACAATTAGGAATAGATGAAGTAATCGCGAATGTCATGCCAGAAGATAAATCTCGAATTATAGACGAGCAAAAAGAGAGATACGGCGTAACAGCAATGGTGGGTGATGGTGTAAATGATGCCCCAGCCCTCGTCAATGCAGATGTAGGTATTGCCATGGGGGACGGAACAGATGTAGCAGTAGAAGTGTCTGATTTGGTTTTAATGCAGAATAATTTATCCAAATTGGTACAATCTCATAATATTGCAACCAAAATGAATCGTGTCATTTGGCAAAATATTTTTTTCTCAATGGCCGTTGTTGTCT
Source organism: Marinilactibacillus sp. 15R (assembly GCF_001895285.1). NCBI lineage: Bacteria > Bacillati > Bacillota > Bacilli > Lactobacillales > Carnobacteriaceae > Marinilactibacillus > Marinilactibacillus sp. 15R. The sequence goes on along the minus strand of NZ_CP017761.1, from coordinate 635,494 downwards.
TTTTAATTATTGCTAGTTTCTTAGGTTTGACGGATATTGCAATTAGTGTCATTATTCATGAAGGAAGTACGTTGGTCGTTATTCTGAATGGACTTCGTTTATTAAAATCTAATTAATTCTATCAAAACCCATAAAGCTAGGGTATAGTAATAACTGTCTGAAGTTAATATGCCTTTAACGTTCTAAAAACGTTAGAGGCATATTTTTTATAAATTACTTTGTCTCAAAAACAATCGATTATGAGACTGTTTTGAGAAGCGACTCTTTCTTCTCTAAAAGCGCTCTTTTTTAGTCTCAAAAGTTGTATCAATATCTATGTATCTTTAACAACCCTTTGTGATACAATGAGGGTAACAAAGGGGGTTAGAACTGTGAGCGGATATATCTACGGATACGCGCGCGTCAGCACGCAACACCAGGATCTGAATCGGCAGCTAGACTTGCTAGCGAAACAAAATTGCAACGAAATCTTGACGGAGAAAATGACAGGGACGAAGAGCAATCGTCCTGAGTTGAACCGTCTAAAGGATAAATTGCGACCTGGGGACACGGTGGTGGTGGAGAGCTTCTCCCGCTTGGGACGAAGCACCAAGGATCTGATTGACCTGGTCACCTACTTCGAGGAGCAGGACGTGAAGCTGGTCAGCCTGAAGGAGAACTTCGATACAACCACCCCGCAGGGGAGGCTCATGATGACCGTTTTCCAGGCCTTCAGCCAATTCGAGCGTGATTTGATTGTGGAGCGGACGAAAGAGGGGCTCCAGAGTGCCCGTGCCCGAGGTCGGATAGGCGGAAGACCACGTGTGAACAAACGTGATATTGAACGAGCCGTGAAACTGTATGAGAGCAAAGCGTATAGTGGCAAAGAGATTACAGAAATGACTGGTATCAGTAAAGCTACTCTCTATCGATATATAAAGAGTAAGAAAAAATAACGCATTTTGAGCCAATTTCATATTTAAAAGTGAGTCACTTATTCACGTTACTGAGCTAAAAAGTATTTTTACCCATATCTTTCGTTAAGATTTATGTTGCAACCTATAGTTAGGGGTACCGCCAACATTTCGGAAATTTTGTACGTTAAGGGAATTTCAACCTAAAAAAGTCGAATTCCTGTACGCTAAGGAACCGACTTTTTTAGGTTGATTCTTCAAGTAAAGCGCCAGTTGAAGAAGTTTTTTTATTGACGTGGTGCAAACAGCATTACTGATACCCCAACCAAGCAAATACCAGCACCAACCCAATCATATAAATCAGGTGTTTTTTTATCAATGCCCCATCCCCACAATACAGAAAGAACAATAAATACTCCTCCATAGGCAGCATAAACTCTACCGAACGATGGGAATGATTGAAATGTAGCAATGACTCCGTATAAAACTATGGCTATTCCCCCAAAGATCCCCAAATAAAGTGGCTTCCCTTCTCTGAGACATAACCAAATTAGATAACCACCACCAATTTCAGCTAATCCTGCAACAATGAATACTACAATTGTATAAATCATAAAGCACTCCTTGAACATTTAATCAATATAGCAATTATAACGTATCCTTTTTGAACTATGATAATTATTTCAAGCATAGAGTGATTAACAACAGTTTGGAGGGATAGTATTGAACGAGGATTTTATATATGCAAATCAAATACTTAATAGTCGAGGTACCGTCGGAAAAATACGGACGTTAAGGATTTTGAAAGATAAAAAAGCTTAATTCCTCCGTATTTTTAGTGAGAAATTAAGCTTTTGATTTTCAACAATCGCCCTTTTCTGAATAAGCGTGTACAAGAGATAATGGAAAAATCATGCTGGAAAAACATATGATAAAAATTACAACATGTGTGCAATGTCTGAAGCTACTGTTGGATAGGCAAATATCATTTGTTTCAATTCTTTGGTTGAAATCCCAAAACGAATGGCTGTTGCAAAATGATTAATCAGTTCATCGGCTTCATTACTAATCAAATGAGCACCAACAATTTGATCATGATCTTCGTCAATCAGCACTTTAAACGCAGCAAAGTCCTCATTTGTCCGTTTATACGTAAACCAGTCGGAGATGTTTTTCTGCTTTACTTTAATATTCCGGCCAGAGTTTTTGGCTTCCTCCTCGCTCATACCTACCGATGCCATTTTAGGTACGGTAAATACAGCAGATGGAATCACGGGATATTCAATTTTTTTGCTGTTCCCTTTCAATAAATTAGATGCTACGACATGAGAATCTGCACTGGCTACAGGTGTGAGGGGCAAGCCATCCGTTGCTGCAGCATCTCCAGCTGCATAGACATTCGGGTTACTTACACTTTGCAAATACTCATTAACATGGACACCATGTTTTTTCCTTTCTATATTCCCTTTTTCAAGATTCATATCTAAGGCAGGGACCCGTCCAGCACCATGAATAACAATGTCTGCTTCAAACCGCGTTATATCCTCTTTTTTTCGAGCGTACACATGAAACTTTCCTTGTTCTTTTTCAATGGATTCAACGGAATGTTGAAGATGTACCTGTATGCCAATCTCTTTCGACTTTTCTAAAAGGATATCTACAAGATCTATATCAAAATTCTCCAAAGGTCTTTGACCTCGATGGATAATATGAACTTCTGATCCAGCACGTGCCGCGATATGAGCAAATTCAAACGAAATATACCCACCACCAACAAAGACGATTCTTTGTGGTAATTCATCCAACTCCAAAAACTCATCACTATAAGTAAGATGTTCTTCTCCTTCTATGGGTAAAGGGGTAGGTTTCGCACCACTAGCGATCAAGAAATGACTCCCCTCGAGCACTTCTTTATTCACTTCAAGTTTGTCCTCACTCACGAAAGATGCATTGCCATGATACGTATCGATTCCCTGTTTATTCAATGCTTCCTCTTTTTTTTCCGGGACATCATCTGTAAAGGTTCTTTTAAAATTCATAAGATCTTTCCAGTTGATGGAGACTTCAGACGGTACTCCATTCTTAACCATCCGTTTGTTCCAATCAATAAGCTCGGCAGCACCATGTAGAACCTTTTTTGGGTCACATCCACGTAGTGCACACGTGCCTCCAAACGGCCTGTCATCTACCATAGCTACATTCCAGCCGGCTTTATTACATTTTGCTGCTGTGATTGAACCCGCAGAACCTGTACCAATCACAATAAGATCGTATTTCTTTATCATCATTAACCTCCTCGCAGAATTGACTCTATAATACGTTTGCCTTATTTCTATCTAATGAAACCGCGTACCTTGTCCAAGGTTGAAAGAATCCACCGTCTTAACCAAACGGTGGATTCATTGTGTTGTTATCCCGCACAACAAGATAATTTTGAAACATCTTTATCAAACGTCAGGGCAGCTAATTTCAATCCCTCTGCCATGGTTAAATATGGTGCAAGGCTGTCTTTTAAATCCTCGACTGTTAATCCAAACTTAACGGCTAATGTCGCCGCATATATCACATCTCCTGCATTTTCAGATACGATATGAACCCCTAGTAATTTTGAAGTTTTTGCATCGGCAACAAGCTTAAAAACGCCTGTTGTTTCACGATTTACTATTGCTCTTGGAACTGCATCTAAAGGCAATACAGATTTTTTTACTTCATAGCCTTTTTCTTTTGCTTGTTCTTCTGTTAAACCAACCGTTGCAATCGAAGGATTTGTAAAAATTACGCCAGGAACAACGGATAAATCTAATTTTTTATTTAATCCGCCAATCGCATTATCGGCAACAATTCCACCTTCATATGCTGCTACATAAACGAATTGAGGTCCTAATGTTACATCGCCTGCAGCATAAATCTTTTCATTACTTGTCCTAGCGTAGTCATTTATCAGGATTTCTTTTCGTTTTCCAACTTCAACCCCTGCGGCATTTAATTTCAAAGCATCTGTATTTGGTTTTCTTCCTGTTGCAACAAGTAACTGCTCTGATTCCACCACTTTTTTCTTACCATCTACTGTTACATGAACCTTTTTGATTTGCCCCTCTTGTTCTACACGCTCAAAAGTTGCCCCTTTTACAAGGTTAATACCTTGTTCAATTAACGCTTTTTCTACGGCTTCTGAAATTTCTTGATCATATTCTTTTAAAAGTCGCTCACTTCTTTGCATAAGCGTGACTTCTGAACCTAAATTATGAAACAATTGCCCAAGTTCCATTCCGATATATCCTGAACCAATAACCGTTAATCGTTTTGGTACCGTTTTTAATTCAAGTAATGTTGTACTTGTTAGATAATCCACTTTTTCAAGTCCTGAAATCGGCGGTAAGGAAGGAGAAACGCCCGTTGCAATTAAGAAACGCTTTGCAGAAAGTTTCTTCCCGTTAACTTCAACTGTATTTTCATCAACAAATATTGCTTCACCTTCAATTAACTCAAAGCCATATTCATCAATTAAATTGACATATTTTTGATTCCGAAGTTCGCTTACTAACTCATCTTTATGCTTTACTAAAGGAGCTAATTCCACTTTTCCAGCAGATGTTTGTAAACCTATAAATGGGTTGACTTTTGCCAAATGATTGATTTCCCCAGCTCTAAGAAGTGTTTTTGATGGCACACAACCAATATTTACACATGTTCCCCCAACGGTTCCACGCTCAATCATAGCTACTTTTGCCCCATATTCAACCGATTTAATCGCAGCCGAAAAAGCAGCCCCGCCAGAACCAATGATAAGTAAGTCATAGTCTCCCTCATCACCTAAAACTATTTTTTCTTCAGATTGTACTTCTTCTATTTCTCCAGGCTGGTATTTTGCTTCATCAATTGCCTTTTTTGCACTTTCCACCCCAATATCATCGGGTAATTCAAATACTGCTTCACCACGACGAAAACTAGCTTCAATGTTCTTAGCTCCCACATTTTCAAGTGCTACGGCTACATGTTCTTCACAACCTGTACAAGTCATTCCTTGAATATTTATCTTAAATTTATTCATTACCTCAACCTCCTGTTTTATCTTAAATTTTCCTATTTCCTTATTTCATACCCTAAATCAGTAATTATTTCTTCAATTTCTTCTAAACTAGTTTTCGATTTATCAAATGTAAGTTGGGTTTCTCCTGATCCTTCAACTTCTATATCTTGAATACCCTCTAAATTAGAAACGGCGGAACTCACCGTAAAAGCGCAAGATACTCAAGTAAAACCATCTATTTTAAACGAAACAGATTCTAAGTTTTCTGATGGAACCTCACTTGTTTTTGAACCTTCTTCAACTGCTTTTTGACCACACCCAGAAAGGACAACAACCAATCCAAATATAATGAATAGATATATTAAATATTTCATCATGCCTTATATCCCCTGACTGAACAATGTATAGATAAGCATTACTCCAGAAACGATTGTACTAACCCATAACAACTTCTTCGTTTTCTTTGAACTATTTTTTTGTTTCCATACAAGTAAATGAGCAAAAGAAAGCATAACAACAGTGATAACAATAAACCAAATTCGATATGGCGCAAACGTAACGGCAAGTGTTCCAGCTAAACCACTTAGACCAAGTGGTATTAAGATCGCTAAGCCAATTCAACAAAGACTTGCTAAAAAAGCTGAAAACATCGAAGCAATTGCAACAACTCTTTCTTTCATTTTTTACATCTTCTTATTTTTATGTGATTTTTCATATTTAGAATAAGCATAAAAAGTTAAACCAAGAAAAACAGCTAAAACAGGAATCAGAACAAAATCTAAATAGCCTGTTATTGCACCTAATCCAAGCGTACCTAATAAAATAACTAAAATAGGTGTAGCACAACCTAACAAAACCAAAAATGTACCTATAAGCCCTGCAATAAAGGTCTTTTTATATTTCATTTCAAAATTCCTTTCATTCTTCCTCAATTAGGGTTTCAATTATCGGACAAGCATGTAAACTTTTTTCATCTGGACATCGTTGTTTTAAGTCGTCTAACATAGTTTCAATTCGTTTTAAATCCTCTATTTGTTTTTGAACTTCCTTTTGTTTTTTAGAAACAAATTCGAACATATCTTGACAACGAACTTCATCTTTATCTACAACACCAAATAATTTATAAATCTCGTTTAAAGAAAATCCAAGTTCCTGTATTCGTTTAATAAACCCAACACGCTTAACGTCATCATATGAATATATCCGATAACCAGCTTCCGTTCGGTGAGGTTCTTGTAGTAAATTTTTTCGCTCGTAATATCTAATCGTTTCTTTATTAACGCCACTCTTTTCAGCAAATTCACTAATCAGATACTTCATTCTTTTCACCTCTATTTATTATACACCATGTACCATAGTACATGGTCAAGAGATATTTATGATTTTAAAATACTCTACCCTAGTAGTTTTCTCTTAAAATCCCTTCCTGAATAATTCATAGCTCTAATTTAAAGCTGTTTTCTTGAATAAATTGCCTATTTTTATATTAGGCAGATACTTTCTTCTAAAATATTGTATTTTCGAACAGGATTCTTAGGGAAGAAGGACCTATTAAAAATCCTTTGTCTATTTAAGGGCAGACTGATCCCTTGAAATAATCAGTTAAAACTTTATGCGATAACTCCTCTAAATATATTGTCTGGATCGCCGTAGGCGTTCGAAAACCTTATAAAATTCGGTTTGATACACATGATAACTCGACAGTTTGAGATAGACTTGTCTGCCTGTTTTAACGAGTTTGCCGGCAACTTTGAGCAATGTCAATCGTATAGAATGAATCGTCATCCCCCGATTCACTTGTTCAAATCCAATGGTCTTTAAAAAATTGACGAGGTTGTAAGCCAGGACACTGATCATCATTCTAACGTGATTTTCCAGGAAGAGTGGGCTATCTGTTTTGTCAAAATAAAAGCCTGATTTCGCTTCTTTGATGAAATTCTCCATTGTACCCCGTTTGCCGTAAAGAGAGAATATGACTTCAGGTGAGACATTATCGGATAGATTAGTCACAATGAATGCGTGGTGAAAGAGCAATTCTCCTGCTCCACGAACGGAACGTATACAGACTCGACGGTGTTTCGACCATGATTGTGCTTGATAAGGCATTGAAAAATACTGAACTTCCCGATCTTCCCATTTTTGGTTATCCCCGTAAAGAACGGATTGCTCAGCTAATTGACTTAACCTCCGATTGTTCTTTAATCGGATCACATACTGACTTTCATTTTCTTCACAAGACTCATACACCTCTGGTGTTGCGAAGCCGCTGTCTCCACGAACCAATATGTCAGTATTCGGTATGGATTCATTGTAGTGGTGTAACAATGGGTTGATAAAGGCTTTCACCCCTTTAGATGTGTACTGATTACCTGAACGCAGTTCAGCTTTTAAGAAATCTCCAGTCAGTCCGTCAAAGGCAACTAATGGGTGGTAGCCGTAGGTTTGATAATGTGCATTATAATCTGTTTGTTCTTGATGGCCAAAGGTATCTGAATGAGTGGAATCGAGATCAATGATTAACTCGGTGTCATTGCGAATCAAACGCGCTTTATCAATGAGCGACTGATTTAATGCTTGGAGTTGATCCATGTTCTCCTCGGTGAAACGATCCAGAAACCGTGAAATTGACGATTGTGAGGCTAATTGTTTTCTGCCTAACACCATTTGAAAGACTGGATTCTGTCGTAACAGATTAGCTGACGAGTCTGCCGAATAACCAGCAATCAGTTGCATAATGAGCTGTTCTAATATCGCTAAATTATCATGCGTGTAGTAAGCACGGTTATCTTTAATGTCCAGAAGTGATTTTGCCAAATCAGAAAACTTGAAGGTATCCATTACTTCTTTAACTAAGACTAAACCCGAATCACTCGATAAACGACCACCTGTATGCGAAATGATGATGTTTGAATTGAATTTCACCTGGTTTTTGTGTAAGCTAATCATGAAGAGAACTCCTTTCTTATGGTTGGTTTAGACACCTTTACCATATCAGAACGGGGTTCTTTTTTCATCACTTAACAGGTGAAAAAGAAAAAGTAAATGAAGACTGCCGTTAGCCAGTTTCAGACGGTTTAAAGTCAAAGTATGAATTATTCAGGTATCTTGTAAATAATTTTTTTATCATAAACTACTTTGTGTTAGGGATACTTCTTCTTAAATTTTCGCTTGTATAAAATTTAAGGTTTAAAACTTAGTTACGTATATTCATCATGGCTACGATTTTTCTATAAACTTCTCCCACTCTGCAGTTTTTCCTTCAAAAGATTTCACGTTTTTTCCAGGAGTAGGACTAGTAGATGGCAACTTAACGAACTGAATATCCGGGAAAAAACGAAAACCTACTAGTTTCTTAAAAGTAGTATATGCCTTACTGCCATTAAAACCAACACCTTTTATTGAGGGATACTGTTCAAAAAAAGATATAAAGTCGTTAGGAACTTCCTCTGAAATAGCGGAGTCTAAGCTTCCTACTCTCTTACAGGAATGAATCACATCCCAGAGTCCTATATGATTATCTTGTAAGAGAGCAATCCGCTCAGTGTAGCTATTGGGTTCTTTGTCATTGAAAATTTTTACTATAATTTTCCAAAACTGATTGCGCGAGTTAGTGTAGTATTGTGCTTTTTGAAGTGATTCTACTCCTGGCATGGATCCTAAAATAAGCATTTTTGTTTGATCATCTACAATCGGAACTAAATTAGTAACTGTTTCTGACTTCATATAAGTTATCTTCGCTTTCCATTCGAAATAATTACGCAAATTGTAAAATTAAGTTAGACAATTAAAAGAGCCGTTCGTGGTACACTCAAACTGTATCTCCGACCAAAGAAAACAGAGGAGTGATCGCGAATGACCTACACCCGTCTTACCACGGACGAATTAGTTTTAATAGAATCTTATCACCGAAATAACATTTCTGTTCTCAAGATTTCTCAGTATCTGACGCGTTCGAGACAAACCATTCACACAGTCGTTTCCTTCTTTAAAGAAGGCCACACAGCCCTTGACTACCACAAGCAATACAAAGCAAAAAAAAACGTTGCGGCCGACGGAAAATCCATTTACCTGAAGACCAACTTAGCCCAAGGGGTTCTCCAACCAACACTACCATTGAATGTATGTTCCTTTTAGTGGTATGATTCCTGTGAAATACGACAGATTAATATAGGAGGCAAAATATGTTAAGTGAAAATTTTTTCAAAGTTATCCAGCACGAGGGTGTGGTTTCTGTTACATCATGGGGAAGCGGTGAGGCCCCACATGTTCGTTGTACATGGAATTCATTTTTACGTATAACTGATGATGAACGCATTTTAGTGCCAATAGCTGGATTTACAAGCGTTCAAGAGGATGTGGTTAAGAATGACAACGTTATCTTGACTCTAGGGAGTCGAGAAGTTGAAGGGTTCAATGGGTATCAAGGAACAGGATTCTTAATTGAAGGACGGGCACGCTTTCTGGATACTGGTGATGAGTTTGACCGAATGAAAGAGGACTATCCTTTTATGAATAAATTACTTGAAATCACCGTAGAATCTCAAAAGCAATTGCTTTAATCTCTTATTGAAAGTTAGACTATTATAAATGACTATATCGTAATGAAGAGGATTGTTTATGATATATAAATCACGAATCTAATCATAGAACCTCTCCTGAGTCGTAAAATCAGAAGGGGTTCTATGATTTTAGTTATTTTCTTTTTAGATTGATACGGTATGTCAGACATTCTTCTAATGACGTTATTTCCCTATAAAATATTTAGTCAAAATCTAATCATGAAATTAGAGATGTGTCTGATATGGAGACTGTAGAAAAACAAACAACAGAGGAAGAAAAGAAAGAAGAAGAAAATGGGAAACTACTGCGGATGGGGATGTTTTCTGCTTTGGCCATTGGGATTCATAACTTTCCAGAAGGTTTGGCCACTTTTCTCAGTGCATTAGAGGATCCAACACTGGGAATCAGCACCGCTGTTGCTATTGCTATTCACAATATTCCAGAAGGTATGTCGGTTTCCGTTCCCATTTATTATGCTACTGGAAGCAAACGCCAAGCGTTCAAATACAGTTTTCTTTCAGGGCTTTCTGAACCTTTAGGAGCAATAATTGGATTTACCATACTGCGTCCTTTCATCAGCGAAACACTCATCGGGCTTTTGTTTGCCGGAGTGGCAGGGATTATGGTATACATCTCACTCGATGAACTGCTTCCCACTGCAGAAAAGTACGCGGAGCATCATATCGCTATTTGGGGACTAATCGGCGGCATGGCTGTAATGGCGGGGAGCTTGCTGTTGCTGGCATAAGACAACCAATTTTATTGGCACAAGCCAATAGAAAAAGGGAGACACTCGAATGTTTTTCGAGTGTCTCCCTTTTAATCTTAATATATTAAAGTGCTCCGTAATTGAATAAACTTGATTTATTCACCAAATACACGAACTCGTTCGTTGTCATCAATGTATTCTTTATCGCTTGCTTCGCCTTCAATTGAACCAAATGGCATTTGAGCAATCATTTCGTATGAAGCTGGTAAGTCAAACATTTCTCTAACAGATTTGTCGAAACCTTGTTCAAAACCAACGTTCATATGTTGTAAGCTGCCGCCTAAACCTAATTCAGTTAATGCTAACCAAATTGCGTACTGAGTATTAGCGTTGTTGTGTTGTTTGTAAATTTCTGCACGTTCATTTTTGCCCAGTGCGCCTTCAACAGCATCACGGTCTTCGAAGAATAAAACCGTACCCACGCCGCCTTTAGCGCCTTCCATAACGCCTGAAAACATATCCCACATGGCACCTTCAAGAACGTTTTTTTGAACGTCTAAGATGTGGTCCCATAATTTAACATTGTCCTCACCAAATAATACAACTAAACGAGTCGTTTGGCTGTTACTTGCTGAAGGAACTTCTCTTGCCACTTCGCGAATACGGTCTGAAATTTCTTTGTTTGATAGTTCAGTGTTATTACCAATTGCGTAGCTCGTACGGCGTTTCTTAACTAAGTCTGTAAATTGTGTCATTAAAATTCTCCTCTTGTAAAAAAATAATAAGCTCTTACTTACCTATAGTAAGTATATCGGTAAAAAGAGTTTAAATCAATACATTTTACAACACACCAAGTGGCAGGACTAACGCAATTGCCCCAATAATAATCGCTGTCCAGTTGAGTCCTTTCTGTGGGGAAAATAGCCCGATGATTCCTAGAACGACTGCAGCTACTCCCATCCATACCGGTTGCCAAAAGAAAGCGATTATCCCTACAAGAATTCCAATCCATCCTAACCATTGCCCAGTTGTATTACTCATGATTTATCTTCTCCTTATACATATTTTTTAATTATTTATTTAATCGAGAAACATATTCTGTTAAACGCACCAAATTAGAAACAAAACCATATTCGTTATCGTACCAAGCAACTGTTTTAACCAATTGTCCCCCATTTGCATCTAATACTTCTGTTAACGTTGCATCAAAAACGGATCCATGTGTAACCCCCACGACATCGGAGGAAACAATTTCATCCTCAGTGTACCCATATGAATCATTCGCGGCTGCCTTCATCACTTCGTTAATCTGATCAACGGTTACCTCTCTATCCAACACCGAGAACAGTTCTACAAAGCCCGCAGTAATGACAGGAACCCGTGTGGTGGTACCCGTAATGATCCCTTTAACCTCTGGAATGACTTTTCCTAATGCGTTGGCAGCGCCAGTCGTAACAGGATTAACATTTTGAGCACCTGCGCGACTTTTACGTCCCCCGGGAGCATCTTGCATGTTTTGTGTCGCTGTATAGGCACGCGATCCTGACATCAGGCCTCGTTGAATCCCAAACTCGTCCACTAATATTTTTGTCATTAAGGCTAAACCATTTGTCGTACAGGAAGCGGCAGAAATAATTTTGTCACTTGGACTCAAAATTTCTTGGTTGACACCAAAGACAACGACTTTCGTTTCTTCATCTTTAGTTGGTGCTGAAATAATTACTTTTTTAGTCTTCATCCTCATCTTCATAGGCGTCGTCATCTTCCAATGCTTCTTTGCCTAAGAAGGCTTGCAACATCCAGATACTTTCATCTAAATGATCTTTGAAAGCAATCAATGTATCTTCCAACGCATCATCGCCTTCTTCTTGAGCCAAGCGAATGGCCCGGATTGTAAACTCACGGGTGCTTCTGAAATCTTCCACGACATTTTCAACCATTTCTTCTGCTTTCAAATACTTGTCAGCCGGGTCTTCCGAAAGCATGGTGTATTTTTTAAATTCGGCGGTTGTGGAAGCTGGTTTGTGTCCTGATGCCAACAACCGTTCAGTGATAGTGTCAAACCATTCTTCGTTTGCGTTGTACAGTTCTTCCAGTTTGTCATGCAGACTAAAGAAATGAGGACCTTTTACATACCAGTGATACTGGTGTAGTTTTACATGGAGTGTGTGGATATTTCCTAAAATATGATCCGCAATGGCTGCTGCGTTGATTTTTGTATGGTGTACGTGTTCTTTATGCTCTTGCTCTTCTTGCAGTCTTTCTTGTGGTGTTTTGTCTTGTGCCATACATCTATTCCTCCTAATATTTTTCCTAATATTTTTAATTATTTGTTACCAATTTTAATAAACAGACTGTTGGAAGTAGTTTTCATTTTCAAACGTGACTCATGCTGCATTTACTTTTGATTTGATAATTGGATAGCCTAAGTCTTCAATCGCTTTTTCGATCTCTTCAATTGCTATTTTATCTTCCTCAAAGTTGGTTTTTACCTTACTCGAGTTGAACAAGACTTTCACACTGTTTTTGTCGATTCCATCCAGTCCTTTTACGGCACTTTCAATTTTTTGTAAGCAGGAAGGACAAGATAGGGTTTCTAGTTTAATGGTTGCTTTAGACATAGTTTATTTCTCCTTTTTAAAATTAGTTTTATGTTGTTATTCCCTTTGTTTATCTTACATTTAAAGTATACGGTACATTTGAATCGTTGAACTTGATGACCATCAAGTTTAGAGAATCTATTTGCTTTTTTTATAAAAAACTAAATTAAATTTGGTATGCTTCCTCTGCTTCGGCTAAAAGTTTGTATACCGCAGCGTGCGGCATGCACGCATTTTTAGGAACGGTATAATTATGGGTTACTTCGCGTAATTGAGTAAACTCTGTTTCTAAGTTCGGTTTATTTGAGCCGGATTCTTCTGTCTTTGTCTTCATCGTTTCAAACAGAGTCTGAACTTTCAGTATTTCTGGATAATCTTTCCCGTGAGCAGGAGAGATCGCAGTCGTGAATAGACGAAGTGTTGAGAAATAATTGATTGCAAATTCATTGAATGATTGAACTTTTTCCTGCATGGTTCTCCTCCTTTTGAACTCATTCATTTGCTTTTACTTTTGATTCTTTCATTTCTTTGTTATTATCTTACAAGTTTAGTATAAGAGAGATTTCGGTTATTAAAATTGACGACAATCAATTTTGGGAATCTTTTTCACTTTTTGAAAAAAAACAAAAAGAAAAACCAGAAAGAATGGGGGTTCTTTCTGGTTCAAAAAAGGATGGAGAGAAACGTTTACTATCTGTAAGCGGTAATTTAAGCTCGATATGCTTAATCTGCTTCGGATAGCATATTGTAAACAGCCGCATATGTGCCACAAACATCTCTAGGAATGGTGTAATAATTGGTTAGTTCGCGTAGCTGGTTGAACTCCGTATCCAAGTCTGGTTATTTGAGCCAGCTTCTTATGTTTGGTTAAGCTGCTTTCACTTTTGATTTGATGACTGGATAACCCAAATCTTTAATCACTTTTTCAATGTCTTCAATTGCCAACGTCTTTTCGTCAAAATCAATTCTGATTTTGCTTACGTTGAACACCCCTCTTACGCTGTTCTGATCAATACCAATGAGTCCCTTAACAGCACTCTCAATTTTTTTCAAGCAGGATGGGCAGGACAAGGTTTCTAATGTAATTACTGCTTTAGACATACTCCATCTCTCCTTTAACGAATTGTTCTATAAGATTTTGTTCTCGGTATTTAAAGTACCAAGGGTATTCCCTTACTAATAATTATTAGAAATCAACTAATTCAACTTCTTTTGCAGTTCAATAAAAAGGCAATAAGATTTTGTTAGTTTTAGCTATGCTCGCCATGAGCACCTACTAAAACAGTCAATTTCTCAACTACGGTATTTAAACTCTCTGGATCTAAGTCGGACGCATCAAACGTTTTTCCATGCCCTGAAATCAACCTATTCAATTTTGGCTGCAAAGCTCCCACAGACTCATCTCCTTCAGGAATGGTACACTTGTGGGCTTTCAATAGCTTGTCTGCTTTTACATGGAGGGAATGAAGGGTCTGTTTATCCAAACGGCTGTCATCAAACTTAACTCCATGGTCTTCGAGTAAAAAATCTAGTTTTTCGTGTATTTCAGTATATTTGTCCATTTTACATTCTCCTTCGTCATTCATTCTTATTCAGCTGTTTCGATTTCTTCTACACCCGTTTTCACATTATATCTGTCACCTCTTAAGCGATACTTCAACAATCTCATACCGTTGAAGATGACCACCAAGATACTGGCTTCGTGAACCAACATTCCGATTGACATATTCATCCATTCACTGAACAAGAGGCTGGCCAACAAGATCAAAACAACCCCAACTGCAATGATAATATTTTGTTTCATATTGCTTGCAGTTGATTTCGTCAGCCCTAATGCATGTGGTAAGCGGCTGAAGTCGGAGTTCATCAACACAACGTCAGATGTTTCGATCGCCACATCTGTTCCGCTGCCCATTGCAATCCCGATATCTGCTAATGCCAAGGACGGGCTGTCATTGACGCCATCACCGACGAAAGCAACGATCTGCCCCTCTTTTTGCAATTTTTCAATGTGTGCGGACTTGTCTTCCGGCAACATGTGTCCATGTGCTTCCGTCAAACCGAGTTCTTTCGCAACCAAGTCAACGGTTCCTTGGTTGTCACCAGAAAGGACGACGAGGTTTTTCACACCCAACTCTTTCAAGTTTTGAAGATCCTGTTTCACACCTGGACGGACTTGGTCGCGGATACCCATCAGAACTTTTAATTCACCATCGACCGCCGTCAGAACCAGGGAGTTGCCGTTTTTCTCGAACCTTTGGACGTCTTTTTGTGCTTTTTTGTTTAAAGTGACTTGTTCTTTTTCCATTAAAGCGACGTTTCCGACTGCGACTCTATGACCATTTACTTGTGCGACAATTCCGCCACCTTTAACAACATCGGTCTCATCTACTGGTGTCGTGTCTACAGGACCAATATTTGCCAATACGGCTTTTGCCAAGGGGTGATCAGATTCCTGTTCCACACTGGCTAAATAGCTTAGAGCTTCTTCACTATTGTCTCCATACACTTCTTTTTCCGCCACTTCAGGGTTTCCGACTGTTAATGTCCCTGTTTTGTCGAATACGATGGTGTCGACGCTGCTGAAGTCGTTGATTACTTCGCTCCCTTTCAAGAGAACGCCGTTGCGTGCACCGTTTCCGATACCGGCAACGTTTGATACAGGAACTCCGATAACCAATGCACCTGGACAGCCTAGGACTAAGATCGTAATCGCCAATTCAACGTTTTGGGTCATTGCCCAGACAATGAATGCCAGAACCAAAACAGTTGGGGTATACCATTTAGAAAAGCGGTCAATAAAGCGCTCTGCTTCTGATTTAGCATCTTGCGCTTCTTCCACAAGTTCAACGATTTTACCGAATGTGGTGTCTTCTCCGACTTTGTCTGCCCGAATCTGAATGGTGCCATTTTCCAATATCGTACCGGCAAAGACTTCTCTGCCTTCTGTTTTTGTGACAGGAACGGATTCTCCTGTGATACTGGCTTCGTTGATATACCCTTCGCCTGTCAGAACGGTTCCATCTACTGGAACTTTCGCACCAGTTTTGACAAGCAGAACATCTCCTTCATCTACATCATCTACATCCACTTCTTCAAATTCTCCGTCTTCTGTTTGGACCAAGGCACTTTCTGGTGCCATGTCGGTTAATTCTTTGATTGCTGAACGTGTCTGGTTCAATGTACGCTGTTCCAAATAATGTCCGAACAAGAACAAGAACGTAACGATAGCCGATTCCTCATAGTTTTGAATCAAGAACGCTCCGATAACGGCAATCGTGACTAAGACATCAATACTGACAACTTTAACTTTCAACGCTTGATACGCTTGAATGGCGATTGGAGCGACCCCAAAGATCGAGGCGATAATCAACGACCACTCAGCAAGAAATGCATTTCCTAAAGCGAAGTGACTGAAAAATCCGACTGCAATTAGAATTCCACTGATCAATGTAATTTGATTTTTCTTACTTAATATATATCGTTGCATGTTTTTTTCCTCCAAGTATTTTTGTTATTTTTAATATAAGGTACAGTCAATGATTTAAACTTGATTATCATCAAGTTTGCTTTTTTATTTTTTACTTTGCTCAACTGGGTTCAATTGGGTCACATACTGAACAGGGTGGCCGACAACTGTATATAGTCGGGATTGTACTTTACACGTACTTCCCCAACCTTTGCTAATACTTGTGTAAAATAGATACCTATTTGTTCTTCAAGGGCATATTGGATTTTCCGAGTGCAAGATATGAAGTCAAATGGTTTGATGTTTAGCATCACATTTATAGCAAGATTCATTTCTTGTCGTTGTGTTCTATATGTATCATATAGTTAATTCTCGAAAGAGAAATTGATGGGAATCAAGTTTAATCATCTATCAATAATTTCCTAATCTTGGATTAACACCTGAGAGATAAAACTTTTGCGATCGCTTCATTGTTTATTCCTTGCCTGAGGAGACGAAATGAATTAAGAATTCCTTATTTTTTTAGTTACTTATTGGAAGCAGTAACTTTCGTTCATTAAAAAAAGCTGAGCAATTCGCTCAACTTTTCTACATAATCCTTTTTTGTTTTTTCCAGTGGAGTGTATCATAAACGGATGGTAAAGAGCCTTAGATAAAGAGAGTGCTTTTGAGACGAAAAAAGGACCACTTTTTTATGAAAAAAGCGGTCAGAAATTATACTGGCATAAACGAACGAACGTTTCTGAAAAACTAGTGATTAACATATTATTAATATCATTATTCATAAGTTACTTCCTTTCAAATAAAGAGATTGAAAGCTTCTGTATCAAAATCGGTCGTTTTCGATAAAAATATAAATCCTCTTATAACAATTAAAACAAGAGGATTTACTGTGTCAAAAAATATCTTTTTAGCTACGTATAATTAACACACATTTATGGTACATAGGTAAAAATGTTCATTATATGGTTAATACTATTGGTCGTTTTATAAAAATTATAATTATGTCACTCATAAGCTTATTATTAAACTGAACTATAAATACTAAAAACCTAGTCTGAAGTTCAATAAGGTCTCGCTGATCTCATCTTCATTGATCCCAATATAGCGCTTGGTGATTTTCTCACTGCTATGACCGAATATTTCCATGAGCGTTGCCACATCTTTTGTTTTCTTGTAATAGTGGTAGCCGAAGGTTTTACGCAGTGTGTGCGTTCCTATATCGTCTCTTCCTAGTAAAGCAGCGACTTTTTGAAACATCTGGTAGACCGTATTAACTTTTAGGTGCCCGCCTTTGCTGCTGGGGAAGAGATAATCATCCAGATCCAGAGTTTTAGTATAGTCCTGAATCAGATCCTGAAGACTACCCAAATACAATATACGTGTTTTCCCCGTCTTTTGTTCCACAATACGGGGGTTTTTTACGGTTAAAAGGTCTTGTTTTTTCAATTTAACGATATCGGACATGCGTAATCCGCTGTTAATGCCGATCAAAAACAGGAAAACATCCCGTTCGGCGTGCTGATTGCGTCGTAAACAGAATAAAAAGTCGGTGATTTCTTGCTGCGTTCGTAATGGTTGTAC
The DNA here is from genome assembly GCF_001895285.1 of Marinilactibacillus sp. 15R. Classification (NCBI taxonomy): domain Bacteria; kingdom Bacillati; phylum Bacillota; class Bacilli; order Lactobacillales; family Carnobacteriaceae; genus Marinilactibacillus; species Marinilactibacillus sp. 15R. The sequence continues at coordinate 617,649 of NZ_CP017761.1, read as the reverse complement.
ATTATAACTCATTGAAATGGTCTCTCCTCTCACAAAAATGATACATGATTTCATTCATTATACCACGAAATCGTGTATTGGACACCGGTATAAAAAAAGAACCCTATAGATATAGGATTCTGGATACACGATTTTATACAATTTCATGTATCAATGAAAATTAATTATTATTTTAAACTCGACTACTTTCTTTTAATAATGAGTGCTCCTATTCCTGAAATCCAGATATAAGAGAAGAAAAGAATCCATAAATAAAAGATTGAAATAGACTCTTTATCTAAAAGTGTAAAAACACCTAGGGATATAAATAAAATACCTAAAAAAATATGTGACGCATATGCAAAAAAACGAGAAATGTTTTTAATAACACGTTCGTCTGCTTCAGGGACATTATTTTTCTTTTTCTTTTGCTTTATTACTTCAATGACTGTCAAAAAGAGAGTTGCTACTATTCCACCAGTAAGAACTTCATATGGAAACTCGCCTTTAAAATAGTAAACAAGGAACGAACCCAAAATGGCACCTATAAGTGTACAGCTAATAATAAAGTATGGTCCCCATTTTGCTAATCGTTTATTGCTTGTTTTTTTATCTTTTGTATTCATTTATTGTCCTCCTCTAAAATAAATATATCGTCGATTGGTAAATCAAAATAGGCTATCAATTTTAACGCTAACTCTAGACTAGGATTATACTTATTTTTTTCAATTGCGTTTATTGTCTGACGCGTAACTTGCAGATCTTCAGCCATTTTTATTTGAGTTATTCCCTTTTCCTTTCGGATTTCTCGTATATAATTAATCACCTTCATTAATCAAACCTCCCAATTAGAGTAAAGATGTCTTTACATATATAATAACAAAACGCTAAATAAGTGTAAAGATATCTTTACACTTATTTAGCGTTTTGTTATGTTTTTGTAATATATATATTGAATATTGTTTTATATATGTTACTATATTTTATAAGATACAGCAAAGGAGGTCCATTATATCTGTGGATAATAGAGTGAAAATTGCACGTGTGCAGGTAAATTTAACACAACAACAATTGGCTGAAAAAGTAAATGTCACTCGTCAAACCATTAGTTTAATTGAAAAAGGTAAATACAATCCCTCTTTAAATTTATGTCTTAAAATATGTTATGCCGTCAATAAAACACTAGATGAACTATTCTGGAAAGAAAGGGACTAATATAAAATGAAAAAAATTACAGATGAGCGTTTAATATTAAAGAATTTAAAGAGTATCAGAGGTGCATATACTATTCAAACTTTAGGTATCTTAGGCATCTTAGGCTATGACTGGATTACTAGAGGATCAGAAGCAGTATTCGAAAGCCCCTTATGGTTTATTTTTATTGTTTCAACTACTGCCGGTTTATTCTTCTCTATGGATATTAGTGTATCTCATGAAACTCCTAAGAGAACTCCTAAAAAAAGCCTCGGTATCTCCACTATTATTATTGCACTTATCTCTATTGCAGTTGGAATTTTTGTGTCGTTTTCTAGTAAATCTGATTCAATAAACGGATTAATCGTAGGAGGAGTATTATTTATTGTTGTTCTTATACCATATATTTATCTTTATTACCTACGTACCAAACAGCAAGATTAAATTATAATAACAAAAAAAGAACCTTGGTTTAACAAGGTTCTACATACATGACTTTATCTAATTTCATGTATTACTCTTTTTTTAAGTATACTTTATCAGGGGTTTAAAAAAATTAAATTTACTATATAGTAAATTTAAGTATATTGGCGCTGAAAAAGATATAAACTAGGAGGATGTAAAATGGATTATAATGACTATTTAAATAGCATTTCAGAGCGATTTTCTAATATGGAAGAAATTAAAATTGGCGAATCTCTAGTAAGAGTATCCTACGAAGAAAAATTTAAAATTCAATGGGTAGCAACAAAACTAAAGATATTTTCATTTATTCATTATATTGATAAAGTTGATATAGGTACTATTGAAAATTATTCATCTGTTTGTACAAAATATGCTTCAAAAAAACACAAAGGTTTACCACGTGGTCTCCAAAATGGAGTAGTTTCTTTTAATGTATTGGTATCAGATTTTGTGACAGATGAAGCAATAGAATTTGTTACTTCTAGACCTAAAAAACATTTTTCTTTATTTGAAACTCCGATTATTTATGATATAAGTCGCAGTAAATTATATTATTACGAAGGTACTCCAATTTGGGGTTCGATGTATAATAATTATTTAAGGAGTTACATTGAAGATCACTTTAATCTGTAAATTATTGTGACACCCCCTACCAGCAATCTGAAAGCTTGATTGAAATGGGATATGCATACATGAATTTAAGCAATTTCAGGTTCTGTTGCAAAGTTTCAATACTGAGTACAAAAGTCCCATTCTGATACTTTGACTATGCTGGTATACCCATCAAAACTTTAATTTCAGTAGATACCGAAAAGCCGAAGAGCGTTCCATTTCTTCGGTTCTTTTTGTATATGCCTCTCAATGCTTCTATGCCCTTAATCGTAGTTGATGCAGTACGAAGACTTTGATAAAGTTTATTTCGACGTTTAACAGGTCTATGATCTTGCTCAATTAAGTTATTGAGATACTTGACTGTCCGGTGCTCAGTTTCGCTGTATAGCCCCTGCTTTTGTAACTTCCTAAAAGCACTAGCAATTGATGGTGCTTTATCTGTCACGATAACTTTCGGTTCCCCAAACTGCTTGTATAGTCGTTTAAAGAAAGCATAAGCAGACTGAGTATTTCTCTTTCGTCTTAGCCAAATATCCAGTGTCATGCCTTCTGAGTCGATTGCACGATAGAGATAATGCCACTTCCCTTTAATTTTAATATAAGTTTCGTCCATTTTCCACGAATAAAAGGACTGTCTATTTTTCTTTTTCCAGATTTGATAGATCAGCTTACCATATTCTTGAACCCAACGGTAAATTGTTGTGTGAGAAACGTTAATGCCACGATCATATAACATCTCTTGAACATCACGATAACTCAAATTATAGCGAAGATAATACCCAACAGAGATAATAATCACGTCTTTTTGGAATTGTTTGCCCTTAAAATGATTCATCTGTTGTCCTCGCATTCTTTTTTATTACATTTTACAATAAATCAGGTGTTATGGGGAACTTTGCAACAGAACCTAAAATCACATAGGTTATCATTTGAACTATTTCCTCCTAAGGACTACAATGAACCCGTAAGTTGAATAAGACATAGAATAAGCACGAAGGAGCGAAATCACATGAAGAAAAAAATGATCTTATTAAGTATCGGTTTAGGCATCGCTGCAGCTGGTGCAGGATATCTAGCGAAGAAGACAGGTTTCTTTGAAGATGATGCTTGGTTATACGATGAATATGATTCAACATTGAATTAACTGGAAGTTGAGCAAGATGTATAAATAGGAGGAAGCGCAATGCAAAAGAAAAAAGCAATCATGATCGGTGCAGGATTATCCAATATGGCAGCCGCAGTTTACCTGATTCAAGAAGGCAAATGGCAAGGCGACCAAATCACGTTTTACTCTCTCGACGATCATGGATCAAATGATGGGGCACCTACTGGGGATGTCACAGATGAATACTGGAACAAGAATCATCCTATGGAGAATCAAAAAGGGTATGTGGCGCGAGGCGGCCGAATGTTAAACTATCGAACCTACGTGGACTTGATGGATCTGTTGGATCGGATTCCTTCTGCGACGGAACCAAACATGACCGCTGCAGAAGATACCCGCGATTTTGATGCGAAACATCGGACATTTGATAAAGCCAGACTATTGGAAGGCGGCAAGGGGATCATTGATGGCGGTCATTTAGGTTTGAACAATAAAAGCCGTATGTTGCTGACACAAATGATCATGATGTCTGACAGTGATGAAGAAAAATTAGACAATGTCACCATTGCCGAATACTTCAAAGAAGATCCAGCCTTTTTTGAATCCAATTTTTGGTACATGTGGGAAACAACGTTTGCCTTTCGGACCCGGAGTTCCGCGCAAGAATTACGGCGCTATATGCACCAAATGATTTACGAATTTACACAAATCGAGCATTTAGTTGGGGTCAATCGGACACGCTACAATCAATATGAAAGCATTATGCTGCCTTTGATCAATTACTTGAAAGAACAAGGGTGCCACATCGTCCTCGATCGGTTAGTCACAGATTGGTCGTTCAAAGACACCACGATGCAAGATAAAATCACTGTGACTGGGTTGCATATGTTGAATGTGACGACCAATCAAGAAGAGTATGTTGCAGTTGATGATGATACAGCTGTTATCTTTACCAATGGGTCAATCACTGATTCAGCGACATTAGGTGATTTTGATACACCAGCTGCAGAAAATATGGATTACGGTGCAGCCTCTAGTCTTTGGAAGAAAGCGGCTGAGCAGTTTTATAATCTGGGTACCCCGGATAAATTTTTCGCGGATCGTGATGCGAGCGAGTGGGTCAGCTTTACTTTGACGACCAAAGACCATCTATTACTGAATGAAATCACACGTATCACTACACAAGAACCAGGAAATGCCTTGAATTCATTTATTTCCACAACGCCGATTTCGCCTTTACATCAAAAAGATGTCAATATGTCGATCGTGGTCCATCACCAACCACACTTCACCAGTCAAAAACCGAATGAAACCGTCATTTGGGGGTACTTCTTATATCCGCGTCGAGTAGGAGAATTTGTGACTAAACCCTATATCGAAATGACTGGGAAAGAAATGGTGCAAGAATTGATTGGCCAGTTGTCTAAAGTCGATCCCGGACCGGGCAATATTCGAGACAAAGAAGCATTGATCATGGATAGTGTCATCAACAATATTCCTGTGTATATGCCGTATGCCTCTGCATTGTTCAACAATCGTGCCAAAAGTGATCGGCCAAAAGTGATTCCAGCTCATTCCACCAATCTGGCTTTCACTGGAGAATTCGTCGAACAACCCTATCAAATGATTTTCACAGAACAAAGTGCTGTCCGTTCTGGGGAAATTGCGGCATTCCACTTTGCCGGCATACCAATGTCACGGTTGGTACCTACACCACGCTATGACAAAGATTTGAAAACGTTGGCTCGTGCGGCGAAGAAGATGTTTGCGTAAGACCTGCAGACTGAAAAATGAATACATGCGCCTACACAAAAAAGCTGCTTCCTTGATCCTGTAATCAAAGGTTGCGGCTTTTTTGGGTTCTATAATATATGACGTTGGTGAGAAATCACTGGCGTCTTTTTTTGTCTCAGAAAATAGAAAACAAGTGAGTTCTCCTGTAGAATAATAGTCGACAAAAACCAAATATCCATAGGAGGAACTCACTTGCCTACATCAAATGATATGCAAAATGTACTAGATATTCAAGACAAAAATATGATTTTCGAAGATAACTGCGTGTCTTACGGCATACATAAACAAAAGAAATGTAAATTTATAGACTGTACATTGACTTATATTCCTAAGGAATGTAAGAAATGCCAGGAACCAAACCAGGACTTCTCTATCTATAAAAATGGGACTCAGACCTCTAGAATCACTTTTCCAATGTCCGGCATTTACCCGACCTATCTCAGAGTGAAAAAGCAGCGGTTCAAGTGTACGTCTTGTGAAGCAACATTTACTGCGGAAACACCGATTGTAAAAGAGGTGTGTTTTATCTCTAATTTTATCAAAGCAGAAATACTGGCGAAGTCAGCTGATGCTCGTTCGATCAAGAGCTTGGCAGAAGAGACGAATGTCTCTTCCACAACGATTCAAAGAATCATCAATGAACAGGTGAAGTATTATCGACCTTACTATCATTCATTGCCGGAGAACTTGTCTTTTGATGAGTTTAAGTATGGAAATGGGCAAATGGCTTTTGAGTATATTGATGTCGTAACAGGAACGATACTAGATATTTTAGAAAGCAAAGATACTCGTACAATCAAAGATCACTTCTGTTCTCGATACAGCCAAAACCAGAGAAATCAGGTCAAAACGATTACGACAGACATGAATGCCAGTTACGTCAGCTTCATCCCTGAATTGTTTCCGAACGCTGATATCATTATTGATCGATTTCATATCGTTCAGCTCGTGAACCGAGCGATGAACAAAACACGCGTAAAAGTCATGAATCGACTTCGAACGTCCAATGGAGAAGACCAAAAGAAGTATAGACGACTAAAACGCTTCTGGAAGAAACTACTGAAGAAAGAGTCCGAGTTGTCTTATACTACGTATCAATACTTTCCCATGTTCGGACAGCGTCTGGAATCAGCAATCGTTTCTGAGATGTTGGCGTACGATCCAGAACTAAAAGCAACTTATACAATGTATCAAGCTATTCTTAAAGCCGTCGAACACAATGACTCAAAAGAGTTAAGAACTGTTTTAGATCAACCAGCTTCTCCTGAACTATCTGGATACATGAAAACTAGTTTAAAGACGTTGAGCGCTCATTTTCTTTATATCCAAAATACCTTCTATTATCCTTATAACAATGGAAAGATAGAGGGAATCAATAACAAAATCAAGGTATTAAACAGAGTAGCCTATGGCTATGGGAACTTTATTCACTATAAAAATCGCATTATCCTGCACTTCAATTTAAAACCAATCAGAAATAAAATCAAAATGATAGAAAAAGAAAGAGAACATACAGCAGCGTAAGCTCGTTGTACATCCTCTTCCAAAATCTATTATTGTTTGACTTTATTCTCTACCAACGTTGTTTCCTAGGTGCAGTCAAGTCATAACTCTTATTAATTTATATCTGTATCAAGTTGACACCTATTAAGTTACCTTTTTACATACTAAATAAACCTAGCGGTTATGCTTTTTTTTTACAAGCTAGGCATGTATACTATTAATATAAAGATTAGCTATGTGGGGACTTAGCATAATCATATAACTCATTTTTATTAACTAAATAATGAGTAACTTTTAACAGCTTGTTCATGCAAGCTATTACAGCAACTTTATCTCTTTTGGAGTAAGGTTGTTTTTTTAATTTATAATAGTAATCAACAATATGGTTGGGTGCAGTTTTTTGAGTTTTTAACATATTTCGAATAGTAAAAAATAATATCTTTCTAGCGCGGGCATTCCCACGTTTATTTATTCGGTCTTTCTTTCTCATCGTTCCAGATTGATGAGTGCGTATATCAATTCCAACATAAGCGTTCAACTGATTTGAAGTAGAAAATCGTCTGATATCCCCTAATTCAGAAATAATTAACGCGGCCGTTAGAGGGCCTATCCCAGGAATACTAACTAATACTGAAAATTCATTAAGCTTTTTTGACTGTTCAATCATTTTTTTAGATAATCGTTCTTTTGTATCAAATAACTGTTGTATCTGCTTAATTCTGTATTGAACTTTAGTTACTAAAAAATGATCTTTATCTACTGCTGGATAAGATACATCTGCTAAATGAATTAGTTGATCTGCTTTCAGTAGAGCTTCTTCTTTTGAGATATTTTTTTTAGTGCTTGCGAGAATTATATTTTTTATCCTTGTTTTACTTAACTCTTTAATATATGCAGGATGAGGAAAACGCTCAATAATATTTAATGCATATTTAGATAGGTTACTAGAATACAGCGTCTCTATCTCTGGAAAACACTGTTGGAGAACGGCGTGAAGTTGTACTCTTTGTTTTATTAGATTAGCGTGAACCTCATCATACAAAATAGATACTTCATGTATCTCTGAATAGATTGAGGTCTGATGATTCTTTTTTTCACGATCAAAACGATAATGTGACTGTGCTAATTTATGTGCATCTACTTTATCTGTTTTATTGCCACGCAAACCATCGGTTTGTTTTTTAGCTAATAATGGGTTTAGGATACAATACGAAATCCGCTCAGTCTTAAAAAAAGACTCAATCTGTTTAGAATAAACACCTGTAGCTTCAAAAACTACTTCAGTAGTTTCTTTACAAAGCTGGCTTTTAAGTTGGTTAAACCCTTCTTGATTGTGCTTAATTTCCCATTCTGCAACACACAATTCTTCTTCATAAATAACAACATAACTTTTTCCTTTACTTACATCTAAAGCCATGACTCTCATTTATTTTCGCTCCTTTCTATATTAAATTGAAGTACTCCACTATGCCTTAACGATTCCACTTTCCTATAGACGATCTCAAAGGACCAACATACTTCAAACTGATTCAATCAAGGATAGTGAAGGGGCCAGTTTGACATGCAGACTCATGGTCTTCTAACGTTGACGGCCTCATCTTCACCTCTACTATATAAAAAAATAGTAGTGCATATCCACCGTCGTGGATATTACACTACTAATCTTAGTATGTTTGACAGAGAACCTAGACAATAAAAAACTGGATCCTATATGTAGGTGCATTATTAATGCCTATACTTTAGGATCCAATTTAGTTTGTAGTTCTTTATTTATACTTTTGCTACACTACCTTGTTCAACATAAACCATCAAAATTGAGATATCAGATGGATTTACACCGCTGATTCGGCTTGCTTGAGCAATCGTTTCAGGTTGGATTTTAGTGAGTTTTTCAATAGCTTCTGTTGCAATTCCATTGATCGCTGAATAGTCAATACCTTCTGGAATGCGTTTGTTTTCCATACGTTTGACTTTGTCCGCTTTACGGAAAGCTTTTTCAATATAGCCTTCATACTTGATATAGATTTCAACTTGTTCCATCACTTCTTTTGACAAAGTCGTTTCTGTTGGCGCAAATTGAATGATATCAGCATATTTCACATAAGGACGGCGGATAAAGTCATAGACCAAGATACCGTCTTTCAATTGTGGTTCGCCTTTTTCTTCAAGGTATGCTGCCACATCATTTGGTTTCAAACGGATAGTTTGCAAACGAGCCAATTCTTTTTCAACTTGTTCTTTTTTATCCAGGAAGTTTTGGTATCTCTCTTCTGATAACAAACCAAGATCGTAACCGATTTTGCTCAATCTGAAGTCTGCATTGTCATGACGCAGCAACAAACGATATTCAGCCCGTGAAGTCAGTAAACGATACGGTTCATTCGTTCCTTTTGTTACTAAATCATCAATCATGACGCCGATATATCCTTCGTTTCGTTTCATAACGAATGGCTCTTCGCCTTGAACTAGACGAGCTGCATTAATTCCAGCCATCAATCCTTGTCCACCCGCTTCTTCGTAGCCGGATGTTCCATTCATTTGGCCAGCTGTGAATAATCCGCTGATCAGTTTAGTTTCTAGAGAAGGACGTAATTGATACGGTTTAACGACATCATACTCGATTGCATATCCTGTACGCATCATTTTCGCGTTTTCCAGACCTTCTACTGAATGTAATACCGCCAGCTGTACATCTTCTGGTAGAGAAGAAGATAACCCTTGTACGTAAACTTCGTCTGTTGTTTCACCTTCTGGTTCCAGGAATAACTGATGACGTGGTTTGTCAGAAAAACGAACGACTTTGTCTTCAATTGACGGGCAGTAACGAGCGCCTACCCCTTCAACGATTCCTGTAAACATTGGAGCACGATGCAGGTTTTCACGAATTATCTCATGAGAAGTTGGACTTGTATATGTTAACCAGCAAGACGTTTGATCTTGTAGATACTTTTCATCTGGTGTCTCAAAACTGAAGTGATGAGGTTCCGGATCTCCCGGTTGTTCTTCTGTAACAGCGTAATTGATTGAATTTTTATGGATACGCGGAGGTGTTCCTGTCTTGAAACGATCCAAATCGAATCCTAACTCTAATAGATTTTCAGATAATTTGATAGACGGTTGCGTATTATTCGGGCCTGAAGAATATTTCAATTCTCCAATTACAATTTCCCCACGAGAAGAGGTTCCAGCAGTTAAAATAACGGCTTTTGCCCGGTAGATAGCACCGGTATTCGTAATAACCCCTTGGATAACATTGTCTTCTACGATCAATTCATCTACGATGCCTTGTTTCATATCCAAGTTTTCTGTACTTTCAATCGTACGTTTCATTTCAATCGAATAAAGGTGTTTATCCGCTTGCGCACGCAAAGCGCGTACAGCCGGTCCTTTAGCCGTATTCAGCATACGCATTTGAATATAGGTCTTATCGATATTCCGACCCATTTCGCCGCCTAAGGCATCCATTTCACGTACAACAATACCTTTAGCAGGTCCACCAATTGATGGATTACACGGCATATGTGCGACCATATCGAGGTTGATGGTAACGAGCAGCGTTTCAGAACCCATTCTAGCTGCTGCTAGAGCTGCTTCTGATCCTGCATGACCAGCACCGACTACAATAACATCATATCTTCCAGCTTCATAAGTTTGCATCAAGTTATTCCTTTCTAATTTAAAATCCGTTTTTATTTTTCACGGTTATTTTCCTAAACAGAATTGACTGAATAGTTGCGTAATCAATTCATCTTGCACACTGTCTCCCGTAATTTCCCCCAGCAAATCCCAGGCTCTTGTCATATCGATCTGTACTAAATCAACCGGCATTCCCGTTTCAATTCCTTCGATTACATCATCAAATGCATCTACTGCTTCATTTAATAATGCAATGTGTCTAATGTTTGAGACATAAGTTGCATCCCGTTCACCTGTTTTACCAGAGAAGAACAGGTCTGCAATTTTAGCTTCCAAATCATTTAACCCGTCTTGGGTGACAATAGAAGTAGGAACAATACTTTCAGGGTTCACTAATTGTTTTAGTTCCTCTAAATCTAAATGATTTTCCAGATCCATTTTATTTAAAATAATGATTCTATGATGCTCATCTGTGGCCTGGATCAGCAGTTTATCTTCTGCTGTCAAGGCCTCATTCTGATTAAAGACCAGCAAAATAAGGTCTGCTTCTGCTAAAGCTTTGCGACTGCGTTCTACACCGATTCGTTCAACAATATCTTCTGTCTCACGAATACCCGCTGTGTCAATCAGTCTAAGCGGTACACCTTTAACACTGACGTACTCTTCTACAACATCTCGAGTCGTTCCGGCAATTTCAGTAACAATTGCTTTCTCTTCTTTAATTAACGTATTCAACAAGCTGGATTTTCCAACGTTTGGACGACCAATGATCGCTGTCGCTAACCCTTCACGCAGGATTTTCCCCTGGCTGGCTGTTTCCAGCAATTCTTTGACTTGTTCTTTTACCTGCTTTGCTTTTTCGACTAATAACTGAGAAGTCATTTCTTCTACATCATCGTATTCAGGATAATCGATGTTTACTTCAACCTGCGCTAATGTATTCAGGATTTCCTGACGTAAATTTCTGATTAAGCGAGACAAGTTCCCATCCAATTGGGTAACTGCCATATGCATGGCTTTATCAGTTTTCGCACGGATCACATCCATGACCGCTTCAGCCTGAGATAAATCGATACGGCCATTTAGAAAAGCTCGTTTTGTAAATTCCCCTGGTTCGGCCAGACGTGCACCATTATGCAGAACGGTCTGTAGGACTTGATTAACCGCCAGTACACCGCCGTGTGTATTAATTTCTACTACATCTTCACGTGTATAGGTCTTTGGTGCTCTCATGATAGAGACCATAACTTCATCAATCTGTTCTTCCGTTTTCGGATTGACGATATGACCGTAGTGAATGGTATGGGTTTTCTGGTCTTTTAAGGTTTTATTACCTAATTGGTAAACACGGTCCGCAATGTCTAAAGCTTCATCGCCGCTGATTCGAACAATCCCGATCCCGCCTTCACCTGGAGGAGTAGAAATCGCTGCTATCGTATCAAATTCAATTGCCATTTTTAAAAAAACCTCCTATTTTTCTTCACAAAAAAAGTGCCTGGTCCACCCCAATGAAACCTATCCAAATAGGTTGTTTGAGGTGGAAAAGCACTTTCACTACTTTACCATTATTTAAATATCTATTATTCTGTCTTAATCAACATAGTAAATGATATAAGGAATACTATTAAAAGTCAACTCATTCACTTATTTTTTAATAGTATTTTGTGAACAGTTTGCCTCTCTTTATTCACACTGTATAAAAATTTCAAAACACTTTATTCAATACCGTTCATCGTTATTTTTTCTGCTTTTTCTTGTTTGACTTTCAGACTAATGAAATTCAACAGCTTTGTATTGAGGGCTTTATCTGCATAGGTAGGCGCCTGTTTTAGTGAATCTCTAGCTTTACTAATCCATTCTTGTGCTTGATTCAGATCATACTCTACCCAGAGTGAAATAGCAGCCTGCATTCTATAAGTTTCCAGCTGCTTTATTTTTAAGTATTCTCTAAACAGCTTATCTTGTAAAATTTCATCTTGAATTGAAGTCTCATGTAACCCTAGAGTCAAATGACAAAATAAATATTCTTTCATAACTTCTATCTGATAAGGCTTAACTAAATCATTTCGCTGCTGCCACAGTGGTTCCAGGATTTCTAAGGCATGACCGAAATTCTCTCTTTCAAGTTCACGGTATACTTTTGCAAGAGTAACAAAAGCATTATATTGTTCTGTAATTGGTTCGTTTGGATTTTCAATAAGAGACTGGGTGTCTACCGCTTCGAATTCTTTCCCTATGGTAAAAGATCCAGCTAATTCTAATTGCTGGAAAAATTGCTGTCTTTTGACAGGATCTCTATTTAAATGTTTCACTGTATTTCCATCATTAAAGCTGAATGGATAAATATTAATAATCACTAGTGTTGCATTAAATAATTTAACTGTTTCAACACATAAAAAAGTCCTTTATAATGGGGTTGGATGACTTATCCAAGACCAAAACAAAGGACTTATAGCATGGATAAGTATAAAACAAAAATGACCATAAATAAATGGTTTTCGTACATTTCTTTAGAAAAATTAAGTGAAACGTCTCGACAGGTTATCGGTCAGTTTAATCGCTATTCAAAAAAGTTAACGTTTAAGAAAGTACTGAAACTCTTTCTCTATGCGATTAATGATGAAACCGATAGCCTACGGCATTTGGATCAACAGTTGGTCAACCCAAAATTAAAAAAAGTGATGGGTATTGAGTCTATTAGCTATTCTCAATTGTCACGTGCCCTGCGAAAGATGGAACCCTCCGTATTGATGGATATTTTCACGCAATTACTTTCACTGGTTCATGAAAAAACAGCGGTGCAATCAAAAGAAAGAGTGTTCTTAATTGATTCGTCCACTTTTTCACTGAATAGAACGCGGTATCCCTGGGGCACGTTTCGCCCGACTAAGTCGGGAATCAAACTGCACTTAAAAGTCTGTCATATGAAAGAAGGATGGGTGCACCCTGAACAATTCGAACTGTCCAATGCCTCTGAACACGACCATGATCACTTGAACGTCTTTATTAATGAGAAACGGGCGACCTATGTTTTTGATCGCGGGTATCTGGATTTCACTCAGTTTGATCAAATGAACTGGGAGGGCTACTTTTTCGTCTCCCGCATTAAAAAGAATACAGCCGTTCATGTTCAAGCGCACTTGGAAGTGTCTCATGAATCAGGGATTATCAGTGACCAATTGGTTCAGCTGGGCAAATCGACCTACCTGACGGGGTTGTTTCGTTTAATAACGATTGAACGTAAGCATCGATCGAATCTGCGTATCCTGACGAACCGAATGGATCTTTCAGCAGAGGACATCGGAAAAATGTATCAATCAAGATGGCAGATCGAGTTGTTTTTCAAGCATATCAAACAACATTTGACCATTAAAACGTACTATTCACAGTCTGAACAAGGTGTAGAGAATCAGGTGATTCTTGCGATGATAGTCTACTTATTGACGTTACTGATGAAACTTGAATTAAGGTTGAAATCAAGCCTCTTCACAATTTTGAGACAAATCAGAGCGTTACAGTATGAACCGTTTGAGTGTTTCAAAGCATCGTTCGCACCTGGTTAAGTGAAAGAAAGTGCAAATAGACTAAGCGACAACTGAATAACCCTAAAAATTTCTGGAAAAAGTCATCCCTTGCGCCAGCAATTGACTTTTTTGGAAATTTTAATGAAAACTACTTGTGATTAAAGTAACAATATATAAAAATCATTTATTCTAAGTTTTATGCAACACTAGTGATTAATAATACCAAATATCAAACTTGTTATACTAAATATATAAAGGTAAAGAGAGTCAAAAACAAATCCATTTAAAACGATTCCTATAAGACCTACTGCAAAATTTGCCAGTGCACCACCCCATAGATAAAGCTTATAAGGCATGGGTTCTACATTACTTGGTGGAATCATTAAACATTGCCCAGCAGTTCCTGCAATAGAAAAACGAGCAATCCTAAATTTACTTTGCTCTTTAACAAGGGCCCAGCTCATCACTCTAAAGTATAAAAATCTATATCCAGTAAGTTTGGCTGCTATCAAATGCCCTAATTCATGGATAATAATATGAACGATACTAAATAACCCTATTGCTATTAGAATAAATCCGAGTTGAAACCATAATTCCGTTAGGTCAGAGTTCACTTCAGAAGAATGATAGCCAGTCCAACCGCCTATTCCTGCACTGACTAAGATAATTAAGATAAAAAAGAATTTTTTCATATGTGCACCTTTCAAAGATATTGGATTACTATCTATTATAGACGAAAACCTATTTATAGACTATCAAAAAATTTACATGGAGCAGAATGTATGATCTATGGTAAAATCTGATAAAGAACGAAACAAAGGAATGGATAAAGTGAGCAAATTTCACGAAATATTTTTAGAAATTGAATCAGCTATTTTGAATCAGACATATAAATCCGGAGAACTACTCCCCAGTGAAAATGAATTGACAAAACAATACAATGTTTCACGCGAAACAATTAGAAAAGCTCTAACATTGTTATTAGAGAATGGTTACATTCAGAAAAAGCAAGGGAAGGGATCTATTGTACTAGATGTAAAACGTTTTAATTTTCCTATATCAGGATTAACTAGTTACAAGGAACTACAAGATTCTCAAAACATTGGTAGTCAAACGATTCTAATTGAAAATAAAATCACTTTGATTCCAAAACATATTGCTGAATTCTTAAAGGTTTCTGAAACTACTAAAGTACACACTGTTATTAGAGCAAGAAAACTTAATGACGAAGTCGTCATACTCGATAAAGACTACTTACTGACTTCGGTAATTGAAGAAATTCCTGATGAAGAAGCCGAAAATTCATTATATTATTATATTGAACATAAACTTGGTTTAAAGATTGGCTATGCAAGAAAAGAATTTACTGTAGAGCCTGTTACCGAAGAAGATCGCAGACTGATGTCTCTACATGGGGATCATCATATTGTCGTTACCCGTAGTGATGTGCATTTAGAAGATACTAGGCTATTCCAATACACTGAAAGCCGTCATCGCTTAGATAAATTCCGCTTTGTTGACTTTGCCAGACGACGTGGACCACAAACTTACTGAATTAGAAAAAGGGGAATTTATGTGGATTACACATAAATTCCCCTTTTTAATTTTTCTTACTTAATGAGTTGTTCCACCAATTATTTTCAAGTCTGGTTTTCCGTCAAATTCGACGATTGCTTCGACTGCTTTTGTAATTCCTTTTGATATATCTTCAAGATTCATCGCCGGTTTTCCAGGTTTATCTAACACTTGGGCTGGAATAAACGGAACATGCATGAACCCTGCTTTGATATTTGAATATTTCTTATCAATCATATATTGTACTTGATACATGATATGATTACATACAAAAGTCCCAGCTGAATTTGATACAGATGCAGGAACGCCTGCATTTTTCATTTCTGTTACCATTGCTTTTACAGGTAACTGAGTAAAATAAGCTGCCGCTCCATCTTCTTTGATTGCTACATCAATCGGTTGATTGGTTTCATTATCAGGAATTCTTGCGTCATCTACATTTATTGCAACACGTTCCGGTGTCAGTTCAAATCTTCCACCTGCTTGTCCAATATTCAATACATAATCAGGTTGAAATTCCTCAATTGCTTTTTCTGTAACCTCAGCACTTTTATAAAATACTGTGGGGATCATAACTTTTTTTATTTCGGCTCCATTAATGGTATCAGGAATCTTCTTAACTGCTTCCCATGCCGGATTTAAGCTTTCTCCACCAAACGGATCGAATCCAGTAACTAATATTTTCATTATAATCTCTACCTTTCTTGCTTTATTATATCAGAAATTAATTTACAAAAGTAAGCGATGCGTTCTAGAATGCCCAGAAGTACATTAAGATAATATGGAAAACGATCATAATCAATGCCATAGGAATTTGTTCTTTAATTACACCATTATCATCTTTCATTTCTAGTAAAGCTACTGGTAAAGCATTGAAATTTGCAGCCATTGGAGTCATTAAAGTTCCACAGAATCCAACGGTCATAGCTAAAGCACCCGCAACAGCTGGATCTCCACCTTGAGAGATAACAAACGGAATACCGATTCCAGCGGTGATAACGGTAAAAGCTGCAAATGCATTTCCCATGATCATTGTAAAGAGTACCATGCCAAATGAATAGGCAATAACCCCAATTAAAGGATTTCCTTGAGGAATGAAACTTGAAATAGCATCAGCAATAACATCCCCTACACCAGCCTCTGTAAAAATAACACCTAAGGCAGCCAATAATTGCGGTAAAAATCCTACTGCTCCAACTTGTTGAACCATTCTGTTACCATCTTCTAATGCTTCGTTAGGTGATGACTTCGTAATAATCATCGCTACAATCAGTGAAGTAACAGCTCCGATTCCAATCCCAGCTTGTCCACCAAGTGGGGTAAACTGTGCAACGCCAACTGCTACGACTGCAAGTGTAACGACTGGAACAAAGATAAGGTTACCTAGGCGTTTACTTGAAGCTTCAGCTTCCGCTTCTTTAACTTCTTTTACCTGATTCATTCTAACTTGTTTAGTTAAAGTCAATATACCTACAATCATCAAGATCGCACCATTGACGACTGAAGGGATAAAGTTTCCGATTGCAAACACAATTCCAAGTAATAACCAGAATATTGAAGTGCCTAGCCTAGTAGGATGTGTTTTATCCATCGCCACTTTAAATGCGACATAACCTAGTAGTAATCCAACCAGAATAAAAAAGAACTCTAATAAATTGTTTATAAATGTCTCCATTATTATTTACCTTCTTTCTTATCTTGGTTAACTTGGCCGTACTTACGTTGCATACTACGGTCAAATAAAATATTAGAAATGATAACAATAACGAGCGCCATCAAAGCAACTGGTACAGTTGCGACAACAATATCTACAGGTGAAATAGCGTATCCTAATGATTCTAGTGTACTTGTAATCAAGAGAACGCCTGACGCTGCTACAAACGTATTTTGCGCAAAAAAGTTTCCGAAGTTCTCAGTTGCTGCAGAACGCGCTTTAATTCTTTCTGAATCTTTCTCACTGATTTCTCCATATTTTGTCTTAGCAGCTGCTTGAGACATAGGTTCGATCAATGGACGGACAAATTGTGTATGCCCCTGCATGCGAATAGAAAAAGTGCCCGCTAATTCTCTAAACACCATATAGATCGAGAATAAGCGACCTGCAGTAATCCCACTGATTTTTTCCAATATATGAACAGCTTGCTGGCGCAACCCTGCTCTTTCAGCAATTCCAATCATTGGAAGTGTTAACAAGAATAACGTTACTAATCGATTGCTTACAAAAGCTTCTCCCATTAATGAAAGAAATTCAAAAAATGATATACCAGAAACTAGTGCTGTTACCAAAGCAGCGATTAAGACAACTGCAATCGTGTCAAACTTAAAAATAAATCCAACAACAATAATTAAAATACCTATTAAACGAATAATTTCCACTTTGTATCCTTCTCCCCAAAAAATATTATAAACCTCTCACGAAATTAAATGATAGCACCTTAATTGATGAGAGTCAAAGATCAAATAATCTAAAAATATACACAAGTTTTTCTAATCGTTAATATAATTTGCATAAATAAAAAGAGCCTTTTGACAGTAAGGGCTCTACTGTCCAAAAGACTCTTTCGTTTATCATTTAATTAATTTAATAAAAATGCAACAGTTTCGTATGGCTGCATCATAAATGGTTCTTCGAGAATACGTTCGTTTCTGTTTCCAACTAAATAACTTGCATCCATATCTAATAATTCTTTTGGGATTTTAACGATGGCTTCATCTGCATAAAAATGGTTCAAAACTAATAGTTTTTTATCTTCATATTTTCTTATATATCCAAACACACTCTGATGTCCAAGTTCAAACGGTTCATATGATCCTTCTTGGATAATCGGATATTCTTTACGTAATTGAATCAGTTTCTTGTAATAATCTCGAATTTGTTTACTGACTATTTCATTTTCAGTATTTAATTCTGTAAAGTTTTCAGATACTTTCAGCCAAGGTTCTCCACTAGAAAATCCTGCATTTTTCTCTTTATTCCATTGCATTGGTGTCCGAGAATTATCTCTAGATTTCTCTTGAATGATTTCCATAATCTCATTTTCTGCAAGGCCCTTTTCTTTCAGTTCTTTATAGGCATTATGTGTTTCAATATCTACGTAATCTTCAATCTGATTATAGTTTGGATTTGTCATTCCAATTTCTTCACCTTGATAGATATAAGGCGTTCCCCTAAGCAAATGAATGGTTTGTGCAAGCATGGTAGAAGTTTCAATCGGATAATTTTCAACATCTCCAAAGCGACTGTTAGCACGAGGCTGGTCATGGTTATTCCAAAAGACTGCATTCCATCCATCGCCTTCATCCATTCCTCTTTGCCATTCATCCAATAATCTTTTCAACTCTATAAAGTCAAATGGGGTCTTTGTCCATTTTTCACCGTCTTTATAATCAACTTTTAAGTGGTGGAAGCTGAAAATCATAGATAATTCATTACTTTCAGGAGTAGAATATCTGATTCCGTTTTTAACAGTAGTCGAACTCATTTCTCCTACTGTAATAACATCATCACATTTACCAAAAGTTTCCTGGCTTAATTCTTTAATATAATCGTGGACAATTGGTGTATCTGTATAATGAGACTTTCCAACACCATCCACTGCGTCCTCCAGCACTTCTGCCTTACCGATCACATTGATTACGTCAAACCTCAATCCTTTGACACCTTTTTCAAGCCAGAAATTGACTACTTCATATAGTTCTTTTCGCATATCTGGATTTCGCCAGTTAAGGTCAGCTTGAGTTTTATCGTATAAATGTAAATAGTATAAATCAGTATCAGCAAATTTTGACCATGCTGGTCCACCAAATTTAGATTTCCAGTTCGTTGGCAGGCTCCCATCTGGCTGTGCTTCTCTTAATATATAATAATCCTGATACTTTTTATCCCCTGATAAAGCTTTCTGGAACCACTCATGTTCAGTAGAGGTATGATTCAATACCATATCCAGCATTAAAGTAATCCCCCGTTTTTCGGCCTCTTGTACTAATGTATCAAAATCAGCCCATGAACCGAAAAGTGGATCAATAGATGTATAATCTGCTACATCATATCCATTGTCATTCTGAGGAGATTTGTAGAAGGGATTCAACCAGAGCATATCTACGCCTAAATCTTCTAGATAAGGGAGTTTTTCAATGATTCCTCTTAAGTCTCCTACCCCATTTCCATCTGTATCCTTGAACGATTTTGGATAAATCTGATAAATGACTTTATCATGAAAAGTTGTCATATTTTCTGTCCTTTCTAGATTATAAAAAAGGACTGAGGTACAAGTACCGCTTATCGGTCTATATTAAGATAGACGTTTGCCGGCCTTGTAGAACCAGTCCTTTCTCAAGTTCTTTTAACGCTTTGGTATCTTAATAGTAATCTTATCATCAATCAAAGATCACTACAAAAGCTTAAATTATCTCCTACTGTCCTAACTTAGGAATTGGTAAATGATTATTTTCCCATTTAGTTAAGATTCCTTTTTTCTCAAAGAAAATGGTCAATATAATTGGAACAAAGAAGGCTACAGCCATCGCAATAAAGAATCCAATCATTGAATCCGTTTGAATACTCAAGAATCCAGGTAAACCTCCGACTCCAATTGAGTTAGCTGTTACACCTAGAGCAACTGAGATCATGCCTGCAAATGCTGATCCGATCATTCCAGCCACAAAAGGATAAACAAATTTGATATTAATTCCGAATAAAGCCGGTTCTGTTACGCCCAGATACGCTGAAATAGCAGCAGGAATAGATACTTGTTCTTCTTTTTTATTACCCCAGTGCATGATAATCATACCTAAAACTGCTGATCCTTGAGCAATATTAGACAATGCAATCATTGGCCACAAATTCGTACCACCATAGTCAGCCACTAGTTGTAAATCGATCGCATTAGACATGTGGTGTAAACCAGTTATAACAAGTGGTGCATATAATCCACCGAATACAAATCCGAATAGCCAGTTAAAGGTTCCAGATAGTCCCCAGTTTACTACTTGAGATAATCCAGTTCCTAGTGTCCAGCCAATTGGTCCAATTACTGCATGAGCAATAAAAATCGTTGGTACTAATGCAAATAATGGAACAAAAATCATTGAAATGGCTTCAGGTATGACTTTACGTAACCATTTTTCAAGATAAGCAAGTAAGAAACCAGCCATCATTGCTGGAATGACTTGAGCTTGGTAACCAATTTTATCTAATTGGAAAAATCCGAAGTCCCAAGTTTGTACATCTCCTGCTAGAATTTCTTGAACACCATATGCATTCAATAATTGCGGAGAAACTAATGTAATCCCTAGAACAATTCCTAGAATCTGAGTCGTTCCCATTTTTCTAGTCACACTCCAGGTAATCCCTACAGGTAAGAAATGGAAAATCGCTTCACCCGGAAGCCACAAGAAATCATTTACCCCTGCCCAGAATTGAGACGTTGCAACAATTGTTTGATCCCCTAATGATTCAAATGCGATTCCTTCCAATACATTACGGAATCCTAAAATTAAACCACCAATAATAATTGCGGGAATAAGTGGCGTAAAGATTTCAGCTAATGCAGCCATCAATCTTTGTAGCCAGTTCATATGTTTCGCTCCAGCACTTTTCACATCATCTTTAGAAACTCCTTCAAGTCCGGAAACATCTGAAAATTCATTATAAAAATCCGCTACCCTATTACCAATAATAACTTGAAACTGACCGGCCTGAGTAAAAGTTCCTTTTACAGATGGAATATCTTCTATTCTTTTGACATCTGCACCAGATGGATCATCTAGAACAAAACGCATACGAGTGGCACAATGAGTGACCGCATTGACATTTTCTTTTCCGCCAATGGCATCCAGCAACTCTTTTGCGTCATTCTTAAAATCTGCCATGTTTTTTCCTCCTAAAAATTTATTTTCGACAACTTGTATATACAAGTTAACTTCTAAAATTATAATACTGTAAAACATTCTCGATTGCAAGCGTTTTATCTTAGATTTCAATATATATTATATTTTTCCACCCCTTTCTATAGAATCATCTTCTTCCTGTCTAAAATATTTATAAAATGCACACATAATTAACTTTAAAAATAAATTAAAATTATTTTATATTGTTCAAAAAAATAAAAAAATCTGGCTTAAGTTCAGTAATTCCCGAACTCAAACCAGTCATTCGCATATTATTAAGCTCCAAATTTCAGAGTAAATCATTTTAATGAAGTAATAGTTTTCTCAATTCTCCAACTAAATACAGAGAACCGAAAACTATAATCATTTCATCTTTACTTGCTTTATTTTGAATATAGTCAATTATTTCGAAAGTCTGTTTCGCTGAGCGAGCTAGGTACCCTCTTTCTCTTAAGTCAGAAGCAACTGTTTCTGCATCAAACCCTCTCCAAGGATCTGGAGAAACGGTTATAAACAGATTTGCTAAATCTCCAATTCTTTTAATCATATCCATATAAGCTTTGTCTCTCATCATGCCTACAACAAAAGTGAATTTTTTATCTGGAAATAATGTACGGAGATTTTTACTGAGCAGTGCAACGCCTTGCTCATTATGAGCTCCGTCAGTTATGACAATCGGATCCTCTAGCAACGTTTCCATTCTTCCAGCCCAGAAGGCTTTCTCTAATCCTGCTTTTATTGATTGATCAGTTAAATCATATCCTTTATTTTGTAGAGCTATCGCCACTTCTATAGCTATTGCTGCATTCGATAGCTGATGTTCTCCAATCATGCGAATCATTAATTTTTTGAAATCTTTATATCTGAATAGTTGACCCTTTATAGAAGCTGAAACAACTTCAATATCTTTCGGATTAATCATTAATAAAGACGCACGTTCTTGTGTTGCTTTACATTTAAAAATTTCTCTAAGAGAACCTTCTAAGAAACATGTAATAACCGTACTGCCATTTTTGATGATTCCAGCTTTTTCTTTTGCAATATCTTCTGCTGTATTACCAAGCATCGCCATATGATCCAAGCCTATTGACGTAATAACCGCTACTTCAGGTGATTGAATAACATTTGTAGAATCTAGTCTGCCACCGATTCCCGTTTCCAGAATAACCATATCGCATTCCTGTTCTGCAAAATACAGCAGTGCTATAGCTGTAAGGATTTCAAATGAATATAGTTTTTCTGAAAGCTCTAATTCTACTTCTTCAACAGATAGCACCACTCGTTCTGTAAACTGAATAAATGCTTCATCTGAAATATTTTGCTGATCAATTTTAATTCTTTCATTAATCACCTCTAAATGAGGAGAAGTAAATAGCCCCGTTTTCAAGGATGTTTCTTCCAAAATCGATGCGATAAATGCAGCAGTTGTTCCTTTACCATTTGTGCCAGCAATATGGATGAATTTCAACCGTTTTTGAGGGTTTCCTAACTTATCCATCAATAGATGCATCCGATTTAAATTTTCTTTTTTCCCATTTCCTCTATTTGTGTTTACTAGAGCAATAACTTCTGCAATATTCATGGAATTATCCTACATTTCTGAATTTTTCTTTTATTATACATTCTCCATACTCGGTTGTCGAAATCAAAAAAAAGAAACTCCGAACCTACTTCACCAAATAGCTATTTCGTCTATTTAATGGAATAGGATTTCGTAAGTTCCTTTAACTAAATATCATTCTGTCGGTTCCACGACTAAGTAACGATGTGGTTCTTTACCTTCTGAATGGGTTTGAATGCCTTGATGATGATTCAAGTATCTATGGATCAATTTTCTTTCATGCGCTGGCATTGGTTCTAATATGACAGGCCTTTTCGTTCGTTTTACTTTGTCAGCCGTTCTTTTAGCCAAGTGCTCCACAGTTTTTTGACGACGATCTCTATAAGCTTCTGCATCTACTTTTGCAAAAAACTTTGTTTCTGCCACTTGATGTAACTGAATCTGAGCAAGAGTCTGTAAACTGTTCAATACTTTACCATGACGACCGATAACTAATCCGGCATCTTCTGTTTCGATATTGTACTGAACTTTTTTACCTTCCCTAGACACATTTACATCAACGTCATTTATACCCATTTTTTTAGTTATATCTTTTAGATAATCAGCCACGAATTGAATTCCATTTGTATCTTTCTCTTCTTTAGCTTTTATTTCTTCTTCAGAAATAACTGGTTCTATTGCTTCCACTTCGTCGGATTCCACAACATCAGCTGATTTAGCACCTTCTTCATAAGTTGGTACTACTGATTCTGCAGACGCTTTTGATTCAGATTCAAACTGCTCTCTTTCATTAGTTGCAAAAGCTTCTTTTTGATTATCTTCACCTACAAACTGTTCTGAACGAAAACCCGAAGACGCTATTTCTGTTTTGACAGGCGCTTTTTTAGGAGCTGGGGTTATAAAAACCTCATCCATAATATTTGTCGCAACTGTTCTTTTAACAACTACAACTGCATCTTTTTGTCCAATCCCTAGGAATCCTTTCTTCCCAGGCTCTGTAACAATGATTTCTGCATCTTCTCTTTTTAATCCCAAAGCTTTTAATCCTTTTTCGATCGCTGCTTCTTTTGTTGGTGCTTGTGCTGTATATTTATCTATCACGAATAATGCCCTCCGTTCAACGCTAGGTAATTTTATTCTATTCTAAACAATATCAAAACAGTAACATTTGGATTACTTACGTACATTTCGACCCAATTTTTGAGCTTTTCTCAGCGCTCTCCTACGCTCAACTTCTGCATCGCGTTGTTTTTGTTCCTTTAATTCTCGTTCTTTGCGGATTTTGAAAGGATTTTGTAATAATAAAGTTTGTAATACGGCAAACCCATTTGATGCTACAAAGTATAATGCCAATGCACTAGATAGCCTAAACGTTATCAGCACAATAAATAATGGCATGATATAAGTGATAAATTTTCCACCTGCTTGTGGTCTTCCCATACTCATTAAATGAGAATTAGCAAGAGTGAATAACCCTGCCAGAATCGGTAAAATATATAGTGGGTCGGGTGCTCCTAAATTGACCCACAAGAAATCTCCCGTTGCCAAAATAGGTGTTCTATTAACAGATTGATATAAAGCGATAAACACTGGCATCTGAACCAGTAAAGGCAAGAAACCCAAAAACGGATTAACTCCTGCTTCTTTATATAATCGCTGTTGTTCTTCTCTCAATTTTTCTTGCGTCTCTGCATCTTTTGCAGAGTAAGTTTCTCTTAATTCTGTCAATTGAGGATTGATTTCATTCATTTGCTGCATGTTTTTCTGCTGGAAATGCGTGATTGGTATCAATAACGCTCTGATAATGATTGTCACAATGATAATCCCAATACCGTAGTTATCTCCAAATATACTAGAAACCCATATAATAAAACGAGCAAAGTTATAAATGATGATACCATCCCAGAAACCTTCACTATCTGCTGTTACATCACTTGTACCGCAAGCAGCTAAAAATAGAACTAATCCAAGCATACTGAACATTAACAGCAATCGCTTACGTTTTTTAAATATGTTAGACAATTATTTTCCTCTTTTCCAAATTCTTGTGCGCTAAATCTATTATAAATCAAAATAAGTCAATTAAACATCCTTATTTTGTAAATTATGGCTGATAATTATTGAACTATTTTACATCATTTTAGCTAATCTCAATACATGATTCAAACTTTTTTTCACTTCAAAAAAAGACATATCTGCTGTAGGTTTTCTTGCAATTACTAGAAAATCTTTATTATGTTTCAATTCACTTTTCTGATCGAACTCCATTAATGCATGTCTAATTTTTCTTTTGATTTCATTTCGAACAGGTGCATTGCCGATTTTTTTCCCTACAGAAATCCCTACTCTAAAATGATTTTGATCAGGTTTATCTAAAACATAGACAACAAACTGTCGGTTCGCAACGGACTTACCTTGATGGAAGACTTTTTGAAAATCCGCTTCTTTTTTAACACGATAAGCTTTTTTCATTACAGTCTTCACCTTCCTCTGCTCAAACTTTTTCTTTCTTGGCTCAAATAAAATTACAGAAAACAAAAAAAGGCGACAAGCTCTTATATTGTAATAAGAAGCTATCGTCGCCTATTATTTCTTATGCTGAAATTCTTTTTCTTCCTTTACGACGTCTTGCTTTCAATACTCTACGTCCGTTTTTAGTACTCATACGTTTACGGAATCCGTGTACTTTTTGACGCTTACGTTTTTTAGGTTGATATGTTAATCCTTGTTGTGACATTGATCATACACCTCCTGAATCATTCCAATATCTCTGTTTACTATTTAAAGGTTACAAAATGCTATCTAAATTTTGCATCATAACATAGACAGACTATATTATATTAAGTAAAGTAAAGCAGTTTGTCAAGTCTCCCTTTAGATTTTTGACAAACATTCTCTTGGTTAGATAGAATCCATATTCTTATAGTTCACTTTTTTCTTAAAGGTTATCCACAGCCTTGAGCATAACCTTATAACAACTTTTTTCTATCAACAAGCTTATACTAGCATTTTCCACAAGATCACAACCTGTTAACAAAGTTATCAACAAGCGCAAACGGACTGTGCATAACCCTTTTAAATACTTTTCGTGTAGGGTTTTACCCCGAAAAGTTATCCACATTCCTTGTTCATTTCTTTTTATTTTCTTTCAATATTCTATTTATCCTCTTGTCTGTGGATAAGTCACTTCACACCCTATGGATTTTTTATTAACATTTTTATTCAACTGTGGAAAACTTCTCTCATACGTGATAAAATAAAAAAACACTTACTGAGACGAGGAGGAACATGATGAACAACCCGCATCCATTGTGGATACATTTACAGGATAAATTTAAACAGTCTCTTTCAAAAGTTAGTTACGATACATGGATTCAAAGCGCTAACCTCGTCCGAGTTACCGATAATTCCGTTACTATAGAAGTTCCATCCACTTTACATAAGGAATATTGGCAAAATAACCTGACTACCAGAATGGTAGAGTACTTATATGAGTATTTTGGACGTGAAATTTCACCTCTTTTTGTCACATCAGAAGAACAGGCTAACCATGAAGAAAATAAAGAACCTCAAAAGAGAGAATCTTTTGATCATATCAGCATGGTATCCAGTACCTTAAATAGTAAATATTCTTTTGATACTTTTGTTATTGGTAAAGGAAATCAGATGGCACACGCAGCTGCTCTAGTTGTAGCCGAAGAACCAGGAACAATCTATAATCCTTTATTCTTCTATGGAGGAGTCGGACTTGGAAAAACACATTTAATGCACGCAATCGGTCATCAATATCTGCAGATTAATCCAAATGCCAAGATTAAATATGTATCAAGCGAAAATTTTGCAAATGACTTTATCAATTCTATTCAAAATAGAACACAAGAGAAATTCAGACAGCAATATAGAAACGTAGACCTATTATTAGTGGATGATATTCAGTTTTTTGCAGATAAAGAAGGAACACAAGAAGAATTTTTCCATACATTTAATGCATTATATGATGATCGCAAACAAATTGTTCTAACTAGTGATCGATTACCAAATGAGATTCCAAAACTTCAAGAAAGACTAGTTTCGAGGTTTGCATGGGGGCTTTCTGTGGATATTACTCCACCTGATCTAGAAACGAGAATTGCTATTTTACGAAAAAAAGCAAATGCTGAAGGTCTTGAGATACCCAACGACACACTAAGCTATATAGCTGGGCAAATCGACTCAAATATTCGTGAGTTAGAAGGTGCGCTAGTTAGAGTACAGGCATATTCTGCTATTCAAAGAAACGACATTACAACGAGTCTAGCAGCTGATGCCTTAAAAAGTATGGTTAAAAAAGATAAAAATCTAGACGTTTCGATTGCAACGATCCAACAAGTAGTCAGCAAATTTTATCAAATTACTTTAGCTGACTTGAAAGGAAAGAAACGAGTCCGTCAGATCGTATTACCTAGGCAGATTGCCATGTATCTTTCTAGAGAAATGACAAATAACTCTTTACCTAAAATTGGAAAAGAATTTGGCGGTAAAGATCATACTACAGTTATACATGCTTATGAAAAAATAGAAAAAGCATTGAATAAAGATGATGAATTAAAACATGAAATTGAACAAATCAAAAAAAGTCTCCAATAAGGGGAAAGTATTTGATTTCTCAACTTGTGTATAACTCTATTGTTTCTGCACAAAGTTACCCACAGATTATCCACAAGTGGAAAACTATTGTTTCTAAGCTTTTTTTACTTTTCCACAGTATACACAGGCCCTACTACTATTACTATATTATTTATATAAATATATATAACTATGTCGTCAAGAAATT
Organism: Marinilactibacillus sp. 15R; assembly: GCF_001895285.1. Taxonomy (NCBI): domain Bacteria; kingdom Bacillati; phylum Bacillota; class Bacilli; order Lactobacillales; family Carnobacteriaceae; genus Marinilactibacillus; species Marinilactibacillus sp. 15R. The sequence continues at coordinate 589,999 of NZ_CP017761.1, read as the reverse complement.
ATAGAGCTTAAACCTAAACAATTAGATCATTATGCTATAATTATAATAATAAAATGCACGGAGGGATTTTATGAAATTTACAGTTAATAGAATAGCTTTTTTAAAAAAGCTTAAAGATGTTCAACTCGCTGTTTCTTCAAGAACAACGATTCCAATACTAACAGGGATAAAACTTGTTGCAGATTCAGAAGGAATAAAATTAACAGGTAGTAACTCAGACATTTCTATTGAAACACTAATTTCCATACATGATGAAAAAGCTACATTAAGAATCGAAGAAGAAGGTAGTATTGTCTTACAACCTGCTCGTTTTTTTAGCGATATTGTCAATAAATTACCAGATGAAACATTTTCTGTAGAAGTAATGGATCGTGTTCAGACAGCAATTAAGTCATCTTCGTCATCTTTTTTAATTAATGGATTAGATGCTGCAAACTATCCACATTTACCAGAAATTGATACTGATCAGGCTTTTACACTTCCTGTTCAATTACTGAAAACCATTGTAAAACAAACAGTTATAGCTGTTTCTTCACATGAAAGTCGTCCTATTCTAACTGGAGTAAATCTGTCTCTTAAAGAAGGAAAACTAAAAGCTGTTGCAACTGATAGTCATCGTTTAAGTCAGCGAGTAATACCGTTAGAATCAGCTGGAGACTTTTCTTATAACATTGTTATACCAGGGAAAAGTCTGCAGGAATTATCTAGATTACTAGATGACACATTAGACGAGATTACAGTAGCGATTGCAGAAAATCAGATTTTATTCAAGACAGAAGATACGTATTTTTATTCTCGCTTACTAGAAGGTAATTATCCTGATACTGACCGTTTGATTCCAGAAACTTCTTCAACTCAAATTACTCTTGATGCACAAGTGTTGCTTGGAGCAGTTGAACGTGCTTCTCTTTTATCTCATGAAGGTAAAAATAATGTCGTAAAGTTATCTGTAAGTAAAGATGAAATTGAAATTACTGGAAATTCTCCAGAAGTTGGTCGTGTAAACGAAAATGTTTCATTTAAGAATATTGATGGAGAAGAAATGGAAATTTCATTTAACCCTGATTACTTAAAAGCAGCATTGAATACTTTTGGTCCTGTAGAGATCACATTAAAGCTAATTTCAACTTTAAGACCATTTGTCTTGGTGCCAAGTGATGACAACAGAGAATTTATTCAACTGATTACACCAATTCGTACTTCATAAGCCTGATAGATTCCATTTGAATGATCCTAGATTAAGAAGACAGCGTAACCTTACTTTCTTCTAAGTCTAGGATTTTTTTGTTTATACAGGAAAATTGGAGGTCACATTATAAATTCTGCTTATTTTTGAATTCTGAGCGTGTTTAATAAAAAAAATGATATTTCTTTTTTTATATAAAAAATCTATCAGAGGCCATTATTTCCCACTAAAATTTGTATTGGACTGGTTTTTGGGTTATAATAAATTAAGTATAGTTATGATAAAAATTACGATTAGGAACAGTAAAAAGATTTCTTATTTTAAGGAGCCGATAGTGGTGAACACCCCAATTCAAATTGAAGACGCATATATTACTTTAGGACAGTTTCTAAAGCATGCGAATGTAATCTCAAGTGGTGGAATGGCAAAACCATTTTTAGAACAGTTTGAGGTATACGTAAACGGAGAACTTGAAAATAGAAGAGGCAAAAAGCTTTATAACGGTACTGTAGTAGATATTCCAGAAGTTGGCAGCTTTGTAGTAGAGTCGTTAAAACAAGAGGATGCCTAATGTATTTGAAAGATCTTCGACTGACAGGTTACCGGAATTATGATAAAGCTGAAGTTGAGTTCTCTAAAAATATCAATGTTTTTTTAGGTGAAAATGCTCAAGGAAAAACGAATATGATGGAAAGTATCTACGTATTAGCAATGGCTAGAAGTCATCGGACCGCTAATGATAAAGAATTGATTGGCTGGGAGCAGGAATTTGCAAAAGTTACTGGTCAAATCGAGAAAAACCAAAGTAGTTTCCCATTGGAGATTGTTCTTTCTAAAAAGGGAAAGAAGGCAAAATTAAATCGTCTTGAGCAAAAGAAGTTGAGCGGATATATAGGACATTTGAACGTTATTTTATTTGCGCCTGAAGATTTATCTTTAGTCAAAGGTGCACCTTCTGTACGAAGAAAATTTCTGGATATGGAAATGGGGCAGATGAGTCCTATCTATCTCCATCATCTAGTTGAATACCAGAAAATCCTTAAGCAGCGGAATCAGTACCTCAAGCAGGTTAGGTTTAAAGATAAATTAGATCAGACTTATTTAGAAGTGCTTAATGAACAGCTGGCTGCCGAAGGTGCAGAAGTACTAAGTGAACGCTTTAAATTTACTAAACGTTTAGAAGAGTGGGCTCAACCGATTCATAGAGATATTTCTCAAGAAAAAGAAGAACTACGCATTGAATATGCATCATCCTTGTCAGTAAAACCTGAAACGGATAAAAAGCAACTGATGCAGGATTTGTTAGAACAATTCAAAAAAAATCAGCAAAGAGAAATAGATCAAGGAACTACGGTCAGTGGCCCCCATAGAGATGACCTCCGCTTTTACATCAATGAAAAGAATGTTCAGACTTTCGGATCTCAAGGACAACAAAGAACAACTGCTTTAAGTGTAAAACTGGCAGAAATTGAATTAATGTTTGAAATAACGGGGGAATACCCCGTTTTATTATTGGACGATGTACTGAGTGAATTAGATGATGATCGTCAAACTCATTTACTTAAATCAATTCAAGATAAAGTCCAAACATTCTTAACGACCACAAGTCTGGATGGCGTTAAAAAAGAGTTATTGAATGACCCCCGTATTTTTAAAGTATCAAATGGGAAGATTGTTAGGGAGAGTGAATAAATTTGGCAGATGAGCAACTGACTCCAAAAGAAGTCGTAGAATTACGTGAAGAATATGATGCTAGTCAGATTCAAGTATTAGAAGGCCTAGAAGCCGTTAGAAAACGTCCTGGTATGTATATTGGCTCAACAGGTGAAGCTGGCCTGCACCACCTTGTTTGGGAAATTGTAGACAACTCTATTGATGAAGCGATGGCAGGATATGCAGAACGCATCACAATAACGATCGAACCTGAAAATATTGTAACAGTTACAGATGATGGTCGTGGAATTCCAATCGATATTCAGAAAAAAACAGGACGTCCCGCAGTTGAGACTGTATTTACGATCCTGCATGCCGGAGGAAAATTCGGTGGTGGCGGATATAAAGTTTCTGGAGGATTACACGGAGTAGGATCTTCAGTTGTAAATGCCCTTTCGGAATACCTTGAAGTAGATGTCCACAAAAATGGGAAAGTCTATAATCAGCGTTATGAACGTGGAGCTGTTATGTATGATTTAAAAGAAACAGTTGCAACTGATAAACGTGGAACGGAAGTTCGATTCAAAGCAGATGCTGAGATTTTTAAAGAAACAACAGAGTACGATTTTAATAAATTAGCTACTCGTGTTAGAGAATTAGCCTTTTTGAATAAAGGATTAAAGATTTCTATTGAAGATCGTCGAGAAGAAGAACCTGTTCGTTTAGATTATCATTATGACGGTGGAATCAAAAGTTATGTTAGTTATCTGAATCAAACAAAAACCACATTATACGAAGAGCCTATTTTCCTTGAAGGAGAACAAGAAGGTATAGTCGTAGAAGTTGCCTTACAGCACACAGATGGTTTCCATACGAATATCATGAGTTTTGCAAACAATATTCATACTTATGAGGGTGGATCGCATGAGTTTGGATTCAAAACAGCCTTAACTAGAATTATTAATGATTATGCTCGTCGTAATAAAATCATTAAAGAAAATGATGACAATTTAACGGGTGAAGATGTTCGTGAAGGATTGACAGTTGTATTAAGCATCAAACATCCGGATCCTCAATTTGAAGGACAAACAAAAACAAAACTAGGTAATTCAGAAGTTCGTACAATTACTGATCGTTTATTCAGCGAGCATTTTGATCGCTTTCTGATGGAAAATCCAACTATGGGAAAACAAATTGTCGAAAAAGCATTGCTTGCAGCACGTGCACGTCTAGCAGCTAAACGTGCTAGAGAAGTAACCCGAAAGAAAAATGGATTAGAAATCAGTAATTTACCAGGAAAACTGGCTGACTGTTCTTCTAAAGATCCTGAAAAATCAGAGATTTTTATCGTAGAGGGAGATTCTGCTGGTGGTTCTGCTAAACAAGGACGTTCAAGAATGTTTCAGGCAATTTTACCTATTAGAGGAAAAATTCTGAATGTGGAGAAAGCCTCAATTGATCGTATTTTGGCAAATGAAGAAATTCGCTCATTATTTACAGCAATGGGAACAGGATTTGGTGAAGAATTTGAAGTTGATAAAGCCCGCTATCATAAGTTGATCATTATGACAGATGCCGATGTAGATGGTGCACATATTCGTACTTTACTCTTAACTTTAGTTTTTCGTTATATGAGACCAGTAATTGAAGCTGGATTTGTTTATATTGCCCAACCACCTTTATACCAAGTTAAACAAGGGAAAAAGGAAGTTTATTTAGATACAGACAAACAGCTTGAAGAATATCTTAAAGAAATTCCACCAACTCCTAAGCCTGATATCCAACGATATAAAGGTCTAGGAGAAATGGATGCAGAACAGCTTTGGGATACAACTATGAATCCTGAAAACCGTCGTCTACTCCAAGTAACGGTTGAAGATGCGATCGAAGCAGATTTAATTTTCGATATGTTAATGGGAGAAAAAGTTGAACCTCGCCGAGTATTTATTGAGGATAATGCCCAGTACGTTCAGAATATTGATATTTAATTAGAAATCAGATTATCTTGCAAAAAAAGCAACAGTCTTCTGTACCGTGTGCTGTGTAACAGTTAGTAGAACAGATGCACGGTATTTAGATTGTCGTAGATTTTGAGAAAATAAAGGAGGACAAAATACTTGGCTGAAAATAGAGAAGCGCGTATGGAGCAAATCAATCTATCCAGTGAAATGAGAAATTCATTTTTAGATTATGCAATGAGTGTTATTGTTTCCCGTGCCTTACCAGACGTACGAGATGGATTAAAACCTGTTCACCGTCGCATATTGTATGGGATGAATGAACTTGGGATGACTCCTGATAAAGCCTACAAAAAATCTGCCCGTATTGTTGGAGATGTAATGGGTAAATATCATCCGCATGGGGATTCTGCCATCTATGAATCTATGGTTCGTATGGCACAAGATTTTAGTTATAGAAATCCATTGATAGATGGACATGGAAACTTTGGATCTGTCGATGGAGATAGCGCAGCAGCTATGCGTTATACAGAAGCAAAAATGAGCAAAATTGCATTAGAGATGTTGCGGGATATCAATAAAGATACCATCAATTATCATGACAATTACGATGGTTCTGAAAGAGAACCTGACGTATTGCCAGCAAGATTCCCTAATTTATTGGTAAATGGCGCTTCTGGAATTGCAGTAGGGATGGCAACGAATATACCGCCACATAACCTTAGAGAAGTCATCGCAGCTTGTCGCATACTTATGAGTAACAGTGAAGCAACAGTTGCTGATTTAATGGAAGTCTTACCTGGTCCGGATTTCCCTACTGGAGCAATGGTACTTGGTAAATCAGGAATCAGAAAAGCCTATGAAACAGGTCGCGGATCAATAAAAGTTCGTGCAAAAGCGCATATTCAAGTTTTGAAAAATGGTCGTGAACGTATTATTGTCGATGAACTTCCATATTTAGTGAATAAAGCTAAGCTAGTTGAACGCATTGCTGAATTAGCAAGGGATAAGCGGATTGAAGGAATTACTGATTTAAATGATGAGTCAGATAGAGATGGTATGCGTATTGTTATTGATGTCAGAAGAGATGTTTCAGCTAGTGTAATTTTAAATAATCTGTATAAAATGACTCCTATGCAAACTTCTTTTGGATTCAATATGCTGGCAATCGTAAATGGTATTCCTAAAACACTTGGTCTTAAAGAGATTTTGATAGAATATTTGAAACATCAACGAATTGTAATTAGAAGAAGAACTGAATATGATAAGAAAAAAGCAGAGGCACGTGCGCATATCTTAGAAGGTTTACGTATAGCGCTAGATCATATTGATGAAATCATATCGATTATTCGCGGGTCACAGACAGGTCAGATCGCTAAGGAAACATTGATTGAAAAATTCAGCCTTTCTGAACGTCAGTCACAGGCTATCCTGGATATGCGTATGGTGCGTTTGACAGGGTTAGAACGGGAAAAAATTGAGGGAGAGTATCAAGAGCTGATTGCAACAATTAATGACTTGAATGATATTCTTGCTCGTCCTGAGCGAATCAATGAAATTATTGAAATTGAACTAGAAGAAATTTCTGAGAAACATGGAGATGATCGTCGTACAGAACTGTTAGTCGGTGAATCACTAAGTTTAGAAGACGAAGATTTGATCGAAGAAGAAGAAATTGCCATTACATTATCCCATAATGGCTATATGAAACGTATGCCAATTTCTGAATTTAAAGCTCAAAACCGGGGTGGTAGAGGCGTTAAGGGAATGGGTACGAACACAGATGACTTTGTGGAAACGCTGCTGACTTGTTCTACGCATGATTTACTATTGTTCTTTACAAACACTGGAAAAGTTTATAAAGCTAAAGGATACGAAATACCAGAATATGGTCGTACAGCCAAAGGTATCCCGGCAATAAACTTTTTAGGTATTGAAAATACTGAAAAAATACAAGCGATTATCAATAGAAGAGGAGAATCAGCGGAAAATGAACATCTTTTCTTTACAACACGTAAAGGAACTGTTAAACGTACTTCTCTGAGTGAATTTACTAATATTCGTACTAGTGGATTAAAAGCAATCGTGTTAAGAGATGAAGACGAACTGATTGATGTCTCTTTAACAAATGGAGATCAGAATATCATCATTGGGACTCGAGATGGATATGCTGTCAGCTTCCATGAAAGTAAAGTAAGAAGTATGGGTAGAGCAGCAGCAGGTGTTCGAGGAATTAATCTAAGAGACGGTGATAATGTAATCGGTATGGATCTATTAGGTGAAGATTCTGAAGTACTGATGATTACTGAGAATGGATATGGTAAACGTACGCCGGCTAAAGAATATGCAATTCGTGGCCGTGGTGGTAAAGGGGTCAAAACAGCTAATGTTACTGAAAAGAACGGACCACTTATTGGTCTGAAAACAGTAGATGGCCATGAAGATATCATGTTGATTACTAACAGTGGCGTAATTATCCGGTTCCATTCTAAAAACATTTCGCAAACTGGACGTGCAACACAAGGTGTCAGGTTAATGCGTCTAGAAGAAGGCGGAAAAGTATCGACTTTAGCAAAAATCGAGCCTCAAGAAGAAACAGAAGAAGTTGAATTGAGCTCAGAAGAAACAGTAGATTCTAAAACTGAAAATGAAAATTTAGAGCAAAATGAAACTGGCGAAACTACAGAAGAATAGAAATGGAGAAGCATCTTATACTCATTTAGAATTTTTATGAGTATAAGATGTTTTTGTTAGTGCAGCCTTTAAAAGCGAATGTTAGTTCCTTAATTTATAATGTTAAATATGTAAATAAATAATATTGCTTTCAGAACCCTAATGTGCTATAATTGTTCGAAGTGAGTACTCTTTTAAGAATACTTTCCTTGCTCTTTCAAATGAAAGGGCCAAAGTCCATAAGGAGGTGACAGTCAAAGATGAGTCAAGCAGCTAAATATGAAGTTTTATATATTATCCGTCCAAATATCGATGAAGATGCAAAAAAAGCGCTAGTTGAGCGTTTCGATGGCATCCTAAAAGATAACGGAGCTGAAGTTACTGAATCAAAAGACTGGGCGAAACGTCGTTTTGCTTATGAAATCAAAGGATACCGAGAAGGCACTTACCACTTGGTAAACATTGTTTCTAACGATGCAACAGCAATTAACGAATTCGAACGTCTAGCACGTATCAACGAAGATATTCTTCGTCACATGATCGTTCGTTTGGAAGACTAATATGTTTCACGTGAAACATATTCGAATTGCAAAATGATTATGTAGAAAGGAGCACAACCATTGATTAATAATGTAGTATTAGTGGGAAGAATGACTCGTGATGCTGAATTACGTTATACAGGAAGTGGTACTGCTGTAGCTTCTTTTTCCATAGCGGTTGAACGTACTTTTACAAACGCCCAAGGAGAAAGAGAAACAGACTTTATTAACTGTGTAGCTTGGAGAAAAACGGCAGAAATTATTTCTAATTTCACTCGTAAAGGTTCTCTAGTCGGTGTTACAGGACGTATTCAAACACGTAACTATACGAATAATGAAGGTCGTAAAGTGTATATTACTGAAGTTGTTTGTGAAAATTTCCAAATGTTAGAGCCGAAATCCGTTACAGAGAAACGTAGTCAAAATGATAACGATTCTTCAGGATATTCTAATAACGCAAATTATTCCAATCAAAACAGTAATACACAACGAAATAACCAGGCTCCTGGAAATAATCAAAATCAAAATAAGAATAATTTTGCTAATTTCGATGAAGATCCATTTGAAAAAAATGATGATCCGATTGATATTTCAGATGACGATTTACCATTTTGATTCATAACTAAAGAAGGAGGATTTATAAGATGGCAGGACGCAGAGGCGGCAAAAAGCGCCGTAAAGTTGACTTCTTTGCAGCAAATCATATTGAATATATTGATTATAAAGATATCGATTTGTTGAAACGTTTCATTTCAGAACGTGGTAAAATTTTACCACGCCGTGTAACTGGAACTTACGCAAAAAACCAACGTAAATTAACTAAAGCAATCAAACGTGCGCGTATCATGGGATTACTTCCATTCGTAGCTGAAGATTGATTATAACTTTTACAAAATCGCAGCAGATATCTGTTGCGATTTTTTTATTTTTAATGTTTCACGTGAAACATTAAAAAATTGACCTTTCCTAACAGTCTAGAATAAAATGTTAAAAAATGTTAAAATATAGTAGTCTAAATATTGAAACAGAGGAGACATTATGAAACGAGTCAATGAGGAAGAATCTATTCCCAAGTTTTTAGAGCAACCTTTAATGAGAATAATGATTATATTTACCATTTCTGCTTTGGTAGTGTTGACTATACTAAGTTTTATTGCAAATATATGGATAGGACTGCTCATGCTACTCTTGATTATTACTACAATAGTCGTTGCCTGGAGATTTGGTAAAGAATACGTCGAAGAACTCAATTCCTATATATTGAATCTTTCTTATAGAATCAAACGTGGAGAGCAGGAAGCTTTAATTAAAATGCCTATCGGTATTATCCTAATCAATCAGAATGAAGAAGTAGATTGGATTAATCCTTATATGCAGACCCAACTCTCTAATGAAGAAAGTGTATTGGGTAAGCATGTCAGTGAGGTAAATGAAGATCTCTATAAGTTAATTCAGGAATTTGATAATACTGATTCCAATTTATTAAATTGGAATAATAAAATTTTTCAAATCATACTTCAGGAAGATATACATGCAATCTATCTCATGGATATTACGGAATATGCAGAAGTAAAAGATAAATACGAAGAAGCAAGACCCGTAGTAGGGTGGCTGTTCTTAGATAACTATGATGAAGTTGTCCAGGGTCTTGATGATCGAGGAGTGTCTGGATTCAATAGTCTAATTACGACGTACCTTTCTAATTGGGGAAAACAACATAGTATTTTCTATAAAAAAACGTCTGATGACAAATACTTTTTGTTATTGAATAGAAGTGAGTTAGAAAGAATTGAGAATGAGAAATTTAATATTATAGATAGTATTCGTGATCGAACCTCTAAGCGTAACTTACCATTGACGATTAGTATTGGTATTGCGTATGGAGACGATGATTTTGATAAGTTAGCTGATGTTGCTCAAGGTAATTTGGATTTAGCGTTAGGCCGTGGCGGTGATCAGGCTATCGTTAAAGAAGTAGATCAAGAGCCGAGATATTACGGTGGCAAAACTAATCCAATGGAAAAACGTACCAGAGTTCGTTCTAGAATGATTAGTCAAGCAATGCAAGAGCTGATCAAAGGAAGCGATCAGGTGTTCGTTACAGGGCATAGGAATCCAGATATGGATGCAATTGGTTCTTCGTTAGGAATTGCACGAATTTCCATGATGCTTAAGAAAAAATGTTGGGTCGTTATTGATCAAGATGATTTGAGTAGTGATGTAGAAAAACTTATGAAAGAAATAGAAAATCATAATCAGGTGAATCAGAATATTATATCTCCAAGGGAAGCTGAAAGTAAAATAACCGAAAATGATTTAGTCATCTTAGTGGATCATCACAAGCCTTTATTATCAATGGCGCCAGAATTGCTTAAAAAAACTAAGAAAAATATAGTGATTGATCATCATAGACGTGGAGAAGAGTTTACTGAAAATCCTTTACTTGTTTATATTGAACCTTATGCCTCTTCTACTGCAGAATTGATTACTGAACTGTTTGAATATGTATCTTCAGATGGTGAGCCAATCAATCGAATTGAAGCAACTGCTATGTTAGGTGGAATCATAGTAGACACAAACAACTTTAGCTTACGTACTGGTTCTAGAACTTTTGATGCAGCTAGTTATTTGCAGTCTGTAGGAGCTAATTCAACAATGATTCAAAGACTCTTAAAAGAAGATCCTGAAGTCTATTTAAAACGAAGTAAGTTGATTGAAACTATCCAATTTGTTCATGAAGGTGTAGCGATCGCTTATGGGAAGGATAATGTAATTTATCCTCCTGTTACTACAGCTCAAACAGCTGATACCATGCTTAGTATGTCTGGTGTAGAAGCAGCTTTTGTTATTACAAAACGATCCGATGATATGATTGGAATAAGCGCACGGAGTTTAGGGAAAATCAATGTTCAAATCATTATGGAAAAAATGGGTGGAGGTGGCCATTTATCTAATGCTGCTACCCAGATAGATGGAAAGACTGTTCAGGAAGTAAGAGAAGAGTTAATTGAAAAAATAAATACAGAACTTGACTAATATTAGATAAAAGGAGAGTTTTAATATGGAAGTTATCTTATTAAAAGATGTTAAAGGTACAGGGAAAAAAGGTGAAATAAAAAACGTATCTGATGGATATGCAAATAATTTTCTTTTGAAAAAAGGATTAGCAAAAGAAGCAACAGATGCTGCAAGAAAAGAGCTGACTGCTAAAAAGAAAGCAGTAAAACGTGAAGAAGCTGAAATATTAGAAGAAGCTCAACAAAACAAGAAAAAAATCGAAGAGAATCCTATTGAGATTTATGAGAAAGCTGCTGAAGATGGTAGATTATTCGGCTCTGTTACAACTAAACAAATTGCGAAAGAAATAGAAAAGCAATTAGGAATAAAGGTTGATAAACGAAAAATCCATCAAGAAATCCCGATGCGTGCATTAGGTGCTCAAAAAGTAGAAGTCAAATTGCATAAAGAAGTAACAGCTGAATTAACTGTTCGCGTATTAGAAATAAACAAATAGGGTTAAAAGAGAAGCTGAGAAAGCTTCTCTTTTATTTATTAATTCTGACAATAATGTTCCACGTGAAACAAGATAAACGTCAGTTCCCTTATATACTTTTAGGTACATATCCTGTACAATTAATATGAATTTATAACCCCAGGGTGTGAAAGGAAGAGACTATATTGGCAATGGAACCATTAGGAGATCGTTTACCTCCACAAAACATTGAAGCTGAGCAGTCTGTACTTGGATCTATTTTGCTTAATCCAGAAGCACTTATTTCAGCAATGGAATACATTGAATCAGAAGACTTCTATCGTCGTGCTCATCAGTTGATTTTCCAGACAATGGTTGATTTAAGTGAAAGAAATGAAGCAATAGATGTTATTACGATAGCAGATAGGCTAGAATCTAAAAATCAGCTAGAAGATATTGGTGGCACACCTTATTTGGCTGATATAGCCACCACAGTCCCCACAGCCGCAAACGTGGAGTATTATTCTAAGATCGTTGAAGAACGCTCTATACTCCGTCGTTTGATCCAGACAGCTACCGAAATTGCTTCAAGAGGATATGAAGAATCAAGCAATCTGCCAAATCTTTTAGATGAAGCAGAAAGAAAAATCCTTGAAGTATCGGAAAAAAGAAGTCGTAGTGGTTTTGTCAACATCGAAACTGTGTTGAGAGAAACGATTAATAATATTGATGAGTTATTCCAGAATGATGAAGAAATCACAGGAATATCAACTGGATATAAAGCATTAGATCAAATGACTGCAGGGCTTCATGAAGATGAGTTGATTATATTAGCAGCTAGACCAGGAGTAGGAAAGACAGCATTTGCTTTGAATGTTGCACAGAATATTGGAACGAAAACAGATGAAACTGTCGCTATCTTCAGTTTAGAAATGGGTGCTGAGCAATTAGTGAATCGTATGCTTTGTGCAGAAGGAACAATCAATGCTTCAAATCTAAGAACCGGTAAATTAACAGAAGAAGAATTCACAAAACTATTTGTAGCAATGGGTAGTTTATCGAAAGCAAATATATATATAGATGATACACCAGGTATACGTACAGCAGAAATTCGTGCAAAATGTCGTAGATTGAAACAAGAACGAGGAAGCTTAGGATTAGTGGTTATTGACTATTTACAACTTATTGAGGGGACTGGCAGAGAGAGTCGCCAGCAAGAAGTTTCAGAGATTTCTCGCCAATTAAAAAAATTAGCTAAAGAATTATCTGTTCCTGTAGTAGCATTGTCACAATTATCTCGTGGAGTGGAACAAAGACAAGACAAGCGTCCAATCTTAAGTGATTTAAGAGAATCTGGATCAATTGAGCAAGATGCTGATATTGTTGCTTTCTTATATCGAGATGATTATTATCGCAGTGATGGAGAAGAAGATGAACCAGAACCTGTAGACGATAATGTGGTCGAAGTTATTTTAGAAAAAAACCGATCTGGAGCTAGAGGAACTGTTAAATTACTCTTTATTAAAGAATATAATAAATTTTCTTCATTGACCTATTATCCAGAGGATCAAATTCCAAGAGCTTAAAAATCATGAGAATCAAGAACCGTAAGAATGTGGTGAGTTACTACTAACATTCCGGGTGCTTGATTCTTTTTTTGATAGAGCAAACCTTTTCGTTTAATTTTCTTATACTGGTATACTGAAAGTTAGATAATGCAAAAATTCAACAAGAGAAAGAAAGGAAAAACAGCATGGAAAGAGATGGGACAAAAGCGTTAAGAAAATACGTAGAAGTATCTTTTTCGAATTTTAATACGGATAAGATGAAACTGATAGAAGAAATTGCAGAAGTTATCTCAATTTGGTTAGATAATGAAAGTGATGCACAGACTATTGCAAAGGGCATAAAAGAAAGAGAAGCTTTAAGTACGACTGGATTTGGGAATGGGTTTGCAATTCCTCATGGAAAAATAGAAGGACTTGAGTCACCGATCTTAGCTGTGTTTAAACTTGAAAAAGAGGTAGAGTGGGATTCACTAGATGATGAAGCGATTACCCAACTATTTATAATTTTGGTACCGGTAGATGAAGCACAAGATACACATTTAGCACTGTTATCTACCCTTTCATACCATTTAATGGATGAAGAGGTTCAAAGAAAAATAAATGAAATTACAGAGAATGAAGAGATGAATCGATTTATAGAGATGATTTTTAAAAAAGGTAGATAGGGAGGCATTATGATGAATATAGTAGCGGTTACAGCTTGCGCAACAGGAGTAGCTCATACATTCATGGCTAAACGGGCTTTAGAAGATGCTGCTAAAAAACAGGGACATCAGATTAAAGTTGAAACCCAAGGAGCTACAGGTATAGAAAATGAATTAACACAAAGTGAAATTGAGCAGGCTGATATAGTGATTTTAGCAGTTGAAGTGGGGATAGCAAAAAAAGAACGTTTTGAAAAAGTTAAAAAAGTTGAGATACCAATTAGTACAGCTATCAAAAATGCAGATGGATTGCTAAATAAAATAAAGGAAAAATTACAGATGTAAAGAAAGAAGGAAATGAAAATGAGAAAATTTCAACAGGCACTAATGACAGGTGTTTCATACATGCTGCCATTTATTGTATTTGCTGGAATGACTATTGCAGTCACAGAAATGTATAGTCAGTACATACAAGCTGATACAGTTAGCATGACTACATTGAACGGCTTTGCCTGGGTTATGATAGACATGATTCCAGCTATTTTTGCAGCTTATGTAGCTTACGCGATAGGAGATAAGGCAGCAATTGCCCCAGGCTTTATAGGCGGGTATATAGCTGCTCATCCGACCATCGAAAATACTTCATCAAGTGGGTTTTTAGGAGCAATTCTTGCTGGATTTCTTGCTGGCTATACCGTTTTTTACTTTAGAAAAATACCTGTTCCTGAGTTTATGGAATCAATTAAAAAGACATTATTTATTCCAGTTTTAACAGGCTGGTTATTATATTTTATTATGGCGTATCCTGTAGCGATTTCCATTGGAGCGTTAAATGATTTTATTATTGCAAGTTTGATTAATCTTTCAGAAGCTCCGCAGTATGCTTTCTTATTAGGGGCTATTTTGAGCGCAATGTGTGCATTTGATATGGGAGGACCTCTGAATAAAATCGCGATTACATTTGTATTTGCATTATGGAATGAACCCAGTGGAATAGGCTTCAGAGTTAATGCTGCGGTATTTCCAGGAATCATGGTGCCTGCTTTATCTGTCGGTATTGCATCATTGATTGCTAAATCTAAATTTAGTGAAGCAGAAGTGAAGATGGCACCGGGCTCTATATTATCCGGGCTAGTAGGAATCACGGAAGCTGCTCTGCCATACGCATTTCAAGATCCTCTTCGTGTGATTGGACCTAATATGATAGGAGCTGCAATTGGTGGAGCTATAATGATGGCTTTTGGTGTTTCCACAGCAGGTGTGTCTGGAGTTTTCGGTTTGCCAATGGCAAGTAATCTATTCATTTTCATTTTAGCTATTACAATTGGAGTAGCTTGTTCAGTAGGGCTGCAAGTCTTGGTAAGGAAACCTAAACCAGAGAAGGACGAAGTGACACAAAATGAAGATGATCTAGACTTCGATATTACGATTTAATGATTTTTATGAAGCAAATAGATCTATTGAAAGTTGAATAAATAGGAAATTAGGGATTCAATTAAAAAAAATCTATGGTAAAATAAAGGTTGTTAAAGAAATAAACTAATTGATGTGAAAATAGATTAGGGGGGCACCTCCATTTAAAAACAAATTGTTTAGATCAACAGAATAATAAATATTCTGTCTTTGTATCAACAAAACTTTGTTTAATAAGTGGAGAATGTGCTCCTTTTTTAGATTTACATCATTAAATATTTTTAGATGAGGTGGACAAATGTCGTCGGTCGTAGTTGTTGGAACACAATGGGGAGACGAAGGTAAGGGTAAAATTACCGATTTTTTAAGTGAAAATGCAGAAGTGATTGCTCGTTATCAAGGAGGAGACAATGCAGGACATACAATCAAATTTGATGGTGTGACATATAAATTGCATCTAATTCCTTCAGGTATTTTTGCTAGTGATAAAATAAGCGTAATCGGTAATGGAGTGGTAATCAATCCTAAATCTTTAGTAAATGAATTAGCTTATCTACATGAAAGAAATATTGCTACAGATAACTTGCGGATTTCAGATCGTGCTCATGTTATTTTACCGTATCATATTAAAATGGATCAACTTCAAGAGGATTCCAAAGGTGATAAGAAAATCGGAACGACTATTCGAGGAATCGGTCCTGCTTATATGGATAAAGCCTCTCGTATTGGCATCAGAATTGCCGATTTATTAGATAAAGACATCTTCGAAGAACGCTTAAGAGTTGTATTAGAAGAAAAAAATCGATATTTTACTCAAATATATGATTCAGAACCACTGGAATTTGATGATATCTTTGAGCCATATTATGAATTTGGACAACAATTCAAACAGTATGTTTGCGATACATCTGTCGTACTGAATGATGCACTAGATGCAGGGAAACGAGTGCTGTTTGAAGGTGCTCAAGGTGTCATGCTGGATATCGATCAAGGAACTTATCCATTTGTAACTTCTTCTAATCCTGTTGCTGGTGGTGTAACGATCGGAAGTGGTGTCGGTCCTTCTAAAATCGATAAGGTAGTTGGTGTGTGTAAAGCTTATACATCAAGAGTAGGAGATGGACCATTCCCAACAGAATTGAACAATGATACAGGTCAATTTATTCGGGATGCCGGGAATGAATATGGGACGACAACAGGACGTCCTCGTCGAGTCGGTTGGTTCGACAGCGTTGTCATGCGTCATGCGAAACGAGTTTCAGGTGTAACGAATTTATCACTGAATTCGATCGATGTTCTATCTGGTCTGGAAACTGTCAAAATCTGTACAGCTTATGAACGGAATGGAGAAAAAATCTTGCATTATCCAGCTAGCTTAAAAGAACTAGCTCAGTGTAAACCAATCTATGAAGAACTTCCAGGTTGGAGCGAAGATGTTACAAAATGCAGAACGTTAGAAGAGCTACCAGAAAATGCACGTAATTACATTCGTCGTGTTTCTGAGCTGACAGGCGTTCATATTTCTACATTTTCAGTAGGGCCAGATCGTGATCAGACAAATGTATTGGAAAATGTATGGGCGCCAGTAAATTAAATGAATTGTAGTTGAAAATAAAGTAATAGAAACATTTTTCCTAGTAATTCATATTGAGGAGATAGTACTATAAACTGCTCATAAATATAGCTGATTTGAGTTTTTCTATCAGCATATATTAAAATATAATAAAACTCTTCAAACGTTACAATACTTCAAAAAAATAAACAGTAGACTTTTTCAGGTCTACTGTTTATTTTTCTTTGTTTACTTAATGAATAAAGTTCAGTTCAATTCTGTATATAATGAAAAGTTAATAAACATAATGAAAAGTATCACCTGATTGTACAAAGTAACAAGGGATATCTTCATTTAATGCAGCAGGGATATAGGTTGCCATATATTTCATTCCCGGTTCTTCCATATTGAAATGTCCCAATGCAATAATGACTTTATTTTTTCCTAGCATACTGCTATCTCTTACATATTCATTAATGGAAAAGTCAACTAGTTCCATAGCTAGTAAAGCGTCAACTTTATCTGTGTCCATTTTAATAATCTCATCATTGGCGTTACCGAAAATATGAAAGGGAATCTCAATTCTTCGAATTTTTGCTTCTGGGTTTCCAATAATACGACCACCTTTGAGGTTGAGACATTGAATCATTTTTTTAGCAAGATTTTTTGCTCTTATTTCAGGAATTTCAAATTTTGTAAGTGAATTTGCTTTTTTAGAAGCATAATTTTCCCAGCCCATCTCTTTGGCAAACCCGTAAAAAATACCATCTGTATAAGATCCATCCTCTAAGGGTATCCCAGAATGGACATAATCATGGTTTCTCCATACGACAATTCCATAATCATTTAGGAGATTTTTTTTCATTCTATAAGTATGATTTTTTGTTTCTTCCAGCCACCCTTGATGATCTCCATGGTTCCAAAATAAGGCTTCATGCACAATAATTAAATTGGCTCCAAGTTCATGTGCTTGTCTTATAACATCTATACTGGCAAATATCGTCGTAATGATACCAGTACATTTCTGCTCAGCATTTCCATACAAGATTTGATCACGAGTTTGTTCATCATTGATTTTTTTACCTGTCGAATCATAACCATGATGATAATTTTTTATATTTGAAATAGCATCACTTATTTTCAAAAGTTATTCCTCCCTGATAGATTCTTGTAATCTTATAATAACTTTCCAAAGAGAATTCGATCTTAACATCTTTACTATTAGTATATCATCGGTGTAAACCTCTACAACTTGAGGATCGCTTATAACTGGATATGGGCCTTCGGATCTTGTTCCTCCAATAATGTTCTTAAATTTTTTCATAAAACAGATATTAGAGGTATTTACATCTTTTTGAAATATATAATTTATTCAACTGTCACTAAATACTTAAAGAGATAACACTATCCAAGAATAAAAAAATCCAAAAGGCTTGTAGGTTAATAATTCATAAATAGCTATTATTCGATTTGTTTATTATATATTCACTCATTATTTTTTAAGAATATTTTTAAAATTAGTAATTTAATTTTTTATAATAAAAAAGCAGGCTATGCTGAAATTCACCATAGCCTACTTTAAAATTTGTTTATTTACTTTGAATATATGGATAGACAGTATCTGTTCAAGAAATACTAATTTTTCAGAAAACTACTTTTTAGAAAAAGGAGTTACATAATAACCAATTTTCGTGACGACTATTTCAATTGATTTGTATAGTCTAAATGCTCAAAAGTATGGGGTTCGCCTATTGCCACCAACATACTTTTAGGAGAAATTTTTTCGTCTGGAGAAAGATTTACTTGCAGTTTTTCTCCTTCAGAATTTTTCATACCAATAACATTAATTTTATATTTATTTCGAAGATCTAATTGAACTAAAGATTTCCCGACCCATTCTTTAGGTGTGAGGAACTCGATAATCGCATTATCTTCATCAAGTTCAATAACATCTAAGATCTTATTTCTCATGATGTTACGAGCCACTCGGTCCCCCATTTCTTTTTCTGGTCGGATGATTTCGTGTGCCCCCACTTCTAGTAGGATTTCTTTATGAACTTTATTTTTTGCTTTAGCAATAATGTGTTTGATTCCTAACTTTTTACAGTTCAAGACTGCCAGGACGCTAGCTTCTAAATTTGATCCAGTACCTACTACAGCCGTATCACATTTTTCAAAACCAATACTTTTCAATAAATCTAGATCTGTGATGTCGCCTTGGACACCTTGTACTACATATTCTTCAACGCGATTTACATCCACTAAGTCTTTATCTATTGCAATAACATCAAAATAATGTTCTCCTAATTCTTTTGCAATAGTTGATCCGAATACTCCAAGACCCAATACACCAACAACTTTATTCAATATTTTCTCTCCTATCCGATTAAGATATTTCCTGTTGCATAAACTTTTGGTTTTTGTTTTCTGTCAAATTGTCCAAGTGCTGTAAAGATTGTGATAGGACCTAGTCTACCTATAAACATTAAGAACATAATGACTGTCTGGCTGCCGCGAGATAATTCAGGCGTTAGATCAGCAGACAACCCTACAGTACCAAGTGCAGAAACTGCTTCAAAAAAGAGATACTGCATAGGCACACTTTCATCAAAGATAGACATTGCAGATAGACCAAGGAAGTTTAAAATGATAAATATTACTACGATTACCAAAGCTCTTTGAACAATTTCACTATCTAAAGTTCTTTTTTGATAATGCACATGTTGCTGCCCCGTAATCTCGGCCCACAATAATTTTACAACCAAAGCAACGGTTGAAGTTTTTGCCCCACCGGCAGTACCACCAGGAGACCCTCCGATGAACATGAATACAGTCATAAAGATGATTGTAAACAAGTTAAGATGTGTGTAACCAACAGTACCGAACCCAGCTGTCCGCAGTGTTACAGCTTGGAAGAAGGTCGCCTGCATTTTACCAATGAAGTTTAATCCACCAATAGTCTCGCTGTTATTCCATTCAGACAGCATGAATAAAATCATAGCTGCAAAAATGAGAAATATCGTCCAGTTCAAAACTAAGCGAGTGTGTAATTTCAACCTTCTGTATCGTCCTTTAAAATCGATCCAGCTTCTAACTGAAATAAAAGCTTTGAAATTTTGAGCAAGATCGAACCAGACAGAAAACCCGATCCCTCCTATAATGATCAGAAGGGGAATAACAATATTGACTATATGAGAATTCACAAAACCTTGTAGGCTAGTTGTGCCCAAATTATCAAATCCGGCATTATTAAAGGCAGATATAGATAAGAAAATTGAGGTAAATGTTCCTTTGGCCCACCCAAATAAAGGAACCATGTGGAAGCTCAGAAAAATAGCTCCGATTCCTTCAATTAGAAAAGTATACTTAACAACAGAAATCAGAAAGTCACGAAAGCCAATCATATCTCCCCTGTTCAAAGCTTGCTGCAAAGTAACCTCATCTTTCATGCTGACACGGCGTCCTAATTGCATTACAATCGTTGCTACGAGTGTAATTAATCCTAGACCACCTAATTTAATCAAAATTAGTCCTATGATTTGACCAAAGATATTATAAGTATAAGCTAGCGGTTCAGTAAAAAGACCCGTTACACTAACCATAGATACAGCAGTAAAAAGATGATCAAAGTAGGTAGCTTGTGAGCTGGCTTTCTGACTCATAGGAAGAGCAAGTAAGAAAGAGCCGATCAAAATAACTAAAGCAAAGCTTAAAACAATTTTAAAGGGAATAGATAAAAGTGAAAAGCGGTCTAACAAGCGTCTCATACAAAATTTTTCCTTTCTGATACTAAAAAATCAATAACTAGATTGTATATCTTGAATACTTAAAATACAAGCGGATACGGTGAAAAAGGAGTGACAATTCTAGCTTATAAATTGACGCTTTTTACTGTAACATTAAAATTGGCTATTAAGCCTATGGAATTACAAGGCGTTCTATTTGTTTCTTTCTGTTCTGAAAGATAAAATATTAGTGATACAGTGTCTAGTTTAGAACGCTGATTGTAGGAGGAGACGAACATGGCTTATAATGGAACAATGATGCAGTATTTTGAATGGGACTTAGCAAATGATGGGACTCACTGGAAAAAACTGAAAGAAGAAGCGGCTCATTTAAGAGAAATAGGAGTAACAGCTGTATGGATTCCCCCCTGTTTTAAATCATTGGATCAAAAAGATGTAGGCTACGGTATATATGATTTGTATGATCTTGGAGAATTTGATCAAAAAGGAACAATTCGAACTAAATATGGAACAAAAGAAGAATTACTAGATGCCATTCATACATTACATGAACACGGGATACAAGTTTATGCTGATGTAGTCTTGAATCATAAAGCTGGAGCAGATGGAACAGAAAAATTCTGGGCAGTTGCAGTCAATGAGGATAATAGACATGAAGAAATTGAAGAAGCAAAAGAAATTGAATCTTGGACTTATTTTAATTTTCCAGGAAGACAAGGGAAATATTCTGACTTTGAATGGCATTGGTATCATTTCTCGGGTGTATCTGATGATGAAATTACTGGAGAACAGGGAATTTATCGTATCGAAGGAGAAGGTAAGGGTTGGGCACCGGACGAAAATGTATCGACTGAATTTGGTAATTTTGATTACTTAATGTTTGCGGATATTGATTATAGTCATCCAGAAGTTATTAAAGAAACAAAAAAATGGGTTAAATGGTTTATAGAAGAAACTGGAATTGATGGAATTCGGTTAGATGCAGTTAAGCACATTGATCGTATGTTTATGAAAGAGCTGATTGAAGAAGTTCGTGCAGAATATGGTGAAGACTTTTTCTTTGTAGCGGAATACTGGCACCAGAAATATAAATATTTAGAAGAGTATTTAGAAGATCAAGAGTTCAATATCTCTATGATGGATGTAAGGTTTCATTATGCCTTGCATGAAGCTTCTCAGCAGAAAACAAATTTTGATTTGAGAAGACTATTTGATGGGACACTTTATAAAAAGAATGCAGAGCAAGCTGTGACGTTTGTAGAAAATCATGATTCGCAGCCAGGACAGTCTTTAGAGTCCTATGTAGAGCCCTGGTTCAAACCATTAGCATATGGTATTGTTTTGTTGAGTACCTATGGATATCCTTGTCTTTTTTATAGTGATTACTACGGGTATAGTGGTGAAGTTGATTATGAGGGCTGTCCGGATATTATTGAAAGATTGATGCATATCAGAACAGAATATGCTTATGGTGAACAGTATAATTATCTTGATCATGCTACTTGTCTAGGATTTACACGTACAGGTGATGATGAACATCCTGAAGGGTGTGCGGTCGTATTATCTAGTGGAGAAGAAGGATACAAGGAAATGAATGTTGGTGACCTGCATGCAGGAGAACACTATATAGATAAACTAGGTAACAGGGAAGAAGAAATTGAAATTGGTGAAGAGGGAACTGCAGTATTTCCAGTGAATGCAGAATCAATTTCAGTATGGATTCCTAAAAAATAGTAAAATAAACCCGATCAAGATATCTAGGAGAAAAACTACTCCGCATCTTGATCGGGTTTTTTTAGAAACAAAAACTATTTTTTATTAATTAGTCATTAGGATTAACTTTTAATGAAGCGTCTTTTTCATCAGCTAAATCCTTTTCATTTAATTTAAAATCATTATCTTTTGATAAATAG
The DNA here is from genome assembly GCF_001895285.1 of Marinilactibacillus sp. 15R. Lineage (NCBI taxonomy): Bacteria > Bacillati > Bacillota > Bacilli > Lactobacillales > Carnobacteriaceae > Marinilactibacillus > Marinilactibacillus sp. 15R. The sequence continues at coordinate 567,682 of NZ_CP017761.1, read as the reverse complement.
TTATCGTGTAAAGCTTCATCAACTTTATCTTTTGGAATCGCCTGATCTTGATTTGGATCAAGGGGTGTTCCCTTGACGTCTCCCAATGTTTCGTCATCATACATTGAGTGAGAGGCAGTAGCAGGATCAATGACTGAATCCTTTTGCGCTGCTTGTTTTTGTGCTAGATCTCTTTCAATCTCTTCGATTGTTTTATTTAACTGTGCTTGTTTGGCATCCATTTCCGCTTGTTCAGCTTGTAGTTCTTGGTCTGCTTCGCTGTAAGATTCTCTAAAATCTTCAAGCAGTTGTTGTGCTTTATCGCCACTGGAATCTTTTAATTTGGTAGCTTCGGATTTTAATTCTTTTCGAAATTGATTCCCAGTTTTTGGAGCGAATAGTAAAGCTGTGAATGCAGATGCAGCACTCATCAATATGGCTTTAGTTAAGCTTATTCTTGGCATAGTGTAAATCTCCTCTCAATACTTGTTTAATTAGTTTTTATAACGTGCTTTTTGCTTTTCGATCGTTCGCTTGAATGCTAAGTTAAATGTTTTAGCAATTACTGGACCCTCTGTTTTCAGTTCATCTACAGCGTTTTGTGCTATTCCTTTTGAATAATCTCCACCGTGTTCTTTTAAATAAGTCAATGAATCATTCAAACTAGAAGCGTGGGTAGATAATTCGTTAAATCTTTGCATTTTGATGTTTGATACTTTCTGTAAATCTTCGACTCTTCCCATAATCTTGTTTACTTTAGTTTGGACAGCGTCAGCTTCCGTAGTAAAATGTTCAATATGATCTTGGACCGTGGATTGAGTTTCTTTAAAATTTTTGAGCGTGGGTTTGACTTTTTTAAAGGTAATGATTCCGATTGCTATAAGAGCAATTAAAGCTATACCTAAAATAATCAAAGCGATGATATATCCTAATGACATAGTAGTCCCTCCTTTACTTCTAAACTATTATTAAATTTGCTATCTATATAGATAGAATACCACGAACAGTATCTTAGCAACAAACAGAAGCTACGGTTTAAAAGATATTGCTTGAAATGGCTTTAATTGTTAGAATAGTAGCAACATAAAGTACTTAGATAACTATCATATATGTAGGGATAAAAAGGAGAAAATAATGAACAACAAGAGAATGAAGGATTCTGAAAGTGAAATAGGAGAAATGCCGAATTCTCAGCACAAGATAGAACTGTGTGCAGTCTCAGATGGAGAAGTTTTGTCCATTGAAAATGTTCCAGATAAAGTCTTTGCTCAAAAAATGATTGGAGAAGGTTTTGCAATAAAACCTGTATCCGAGACTGTAGTGGCTCCCATCAGTGGAAAGCTGATTGAAGTCGCAGATGCCAAGCATGCTTACTACATCGAAACCGAAGAAGGAATAAAAATCCTGATTCATGTGGGAATCAATACCTTGTTATTGAATGGCGAAGGTTTTTCTACGAAACTGGAAAAAGGCGATAAAGTAGAAAAAGGAAAAACACTGGTTGATTTTGACGAAGAATTAATTATTAAAAAAGGATATAATCCCATTATTTCAGTTATCGTTTTAGATAACGAGGATGTGCAGATGAATCAAGAAGTATTTCCTGCAAAAGGGGTTATTGCGGGAGAAACAATTGCAATGGAGTTAAATTTTTAGTGATTTAGAAGAAATGGATACTTATTGGATGAATCAAGTTCTGATGGTGGTTTAACATGAAAAATTGAACCGAGTTCATAGGTGCTGTATAATTGATTGTAAGTTAGTTGATATACAAATTGATGATTAAAAACATGTTTCTGAGGAGGAGCATCACTTGAAAAAAATATTAGTGGTAGATGATGAAAAGCCAATTTCAGATATAGTAAAATTTAATCTTGAAAAAGAAGGATTCGAAGTAGTTACTGCTTATGATGGGGAAGAGGCGGTAGAAAAAGTTGAAGAGAGCACCCCGGATTTAATCGTGTTAGATTTAATGCTGCCTAAAATGGATGGATTGGAAGTTTGTCGAGAAGTCCGTAGAAAGCATGATATTCCCATTATTATGGTAACAGCTAAAGACCAGGAAATTGATAAAGTGCTGGGACTAGAGTTAGGAGCAGACGATTATGTAACAAAACCTTTTTCTAATCGTGAGTTAGTTGCTCGGGTCAAAGCTAATTTGAGACGCCAATCCTCTGTACCAACTGCAGAACCCGAAAAACCGGAAACTAACGATATAGAAGTAGGAGACTTAACGGTTCATCCAGATGCTTATATCATATCTAAAAGAGGCAGTACGATTGAATTAACGCATAGAGAATTTGAATTGTTACATTATTTAGCAAGACATATTGGACAAGTTATGACGCGGGAACATTTATTAGAGACCGTTTGGGGTTACGATTACTTTGGAGACGTACGTACTGTTGATGTAACGGTTCGTCGATTGAGAGAGAAAATCGAAGATAATCCGAGCCATCCTAATTTTTTAGTAACTAGACGTGGTGTAGGGTATTATTTAAGGAATCCTGAACAACAGGAGAAATAATCGTATATGAAAAAAAAGATTCGTTTTTACCAATCTATCAATACAAAAATCGTATTTATTATTGTAATGTTACTTGTATTCGCCCTACAGATCATTGGGGCGAATTTTATTACCCAAATTGAACGACAATTAGTTAACAACTTCGAAGGGGATCGTCAAACTCAGATAACCTTTTTGGAAAGTGCGATTCTCCCTTTACTCGAAGCTTATGAAAGTGATGAAGATGCTGAAACAGATCCAAGAGAACAAATTAATGATCTTCTTATGGAATTTTCGGGGAGTGGCATTACAGAACTGCAAGTTATAGATACGAATATGGTCGTTTTAGGAATCAGCGACAGTACACAACAAGGAATGCTTGGACAGATTTCCACGGATGCAGATGTGAGAAGTGCACATCTAAACGGAGATACGGTAACTAGACAAGTCGAAGATGCCGCTTCTGGAAGAAGATGGAAAGTTGTGGAACCTATTTTCTCGAACGCCGAGGATCCTGAATTTCTAGGTGTCGTCTTGATGGAAAGTAACATTGAAGATGTTTATAATCAAATCTCACAAATTACCCGAATTTTCTTGCAATCTTCAGCCGTAGCAATTGTACTTTCTTTGATTTTAGCAAATATGGTTTCGCGCGCGTTGACTAAACCAATCAAAGAAATGCAGACACAGACACGTGCAATTGCTGAAGGAGATTATTCAGGTACCTTAAAAGTATATGGTGAAGATGAATTGGGTCAATTAGCTTTTCTAATCAACGAACTTTCGGACGAAGTCGCTGAAGCACAAGAATCGATCGATTCAGAGAGACGTAGGTTAGACAGTGTCTTAACGCATATGACAGATGGGGTTATTGCAACAGACCGACGAGGAAAGATTGTAATCGTCAATAGTATGGCTGAAACGATGCTGGACGTGACAGGTAAAGAAGCCAACGGAAAAAGTTTACTAAAAGTATTGGATGTAGAAGAAGAACTTACACTTAGACAAATATTAGAAGAACAAGAAGATATTCTGATCAGTGGATCAACCATGGGTGTACCGACAGTTTTGAGAGCTTCTTTCTCATTGATTCAAAGAGAAACAGGATTTATCAGTGGAATCGTTTGTGTATTACATGATGTAACAGAGCAAGAGAAAATAGAAGAAGAACGAAAACAATTTGTGTCTAATGTTTCTCATGAATTAAGAACTCCATTAACAAGTATGAGAAGTTACATTGAAGCATTAGCAGATGGAGCATGGGAAGATCCCGAACTAGCGCCACGCTTCTTAGAAGTTACCCAGAACGAGACGGATCGAATGATTCGAATGATTCAGGATCTATTGCATCTTTCAAGAATTGATGCAGGTAAAAGTGAATTAGATGTAGAATTAGTCGATATTACTGAATTATTAGATCACGTGTTAAATCGATTTGATATGCTGATTCACTCTACAGAATATGAAGATAAAAAGTATAATATAGAAAGACATTTACTAGATCGACCTGCTTTTGTAGAGATAGATACTGATCGAATGATTCAGGTTTTAGACAATATTATGAATAATGCATTGAAGTATTCTCCAGATGGTGGAACGATAACGGGAAGAATGCGTCAGACAGAAAGAGCTGTCATTATCAGTATTAAAGATGAAGGAATGGGAATTCCTAAAAAAGATTTAGTAAAAATCTTTTCCAGATTCTACCGTGTAGATAGAGCACGTTCACGAGCTATGGGTGGAAGTGGATTAGGATTAGCGATCTCCAAAGAAGTCGTTGAACAACACGGTGGACGTATATGGGCAGAGAGTGTGGAAGGAAAAGGTACAACATTCAACCTGTCTCTTCCATATGTGCCGTTTGAGGAGGATGAATGGTCGTGACTTGGACACATATAAAACATATATTACTCGGCGCGCTCATTGTTCTTAGTTTGTTCTTAAGTGTCAGTTTGCTGACTACGGGTAGCCAGTCTAATGAACAAACGACTTCAAGTGGAGGATCAACGACGCCTGCTCTAGTCGACCGTTCGAGTTCCGAAGTTTTTTCTCCCAATCAAATAATTTTACATGAAGCTTATGATAGTCATCAGCTCGCTTCATTGGCAGACACTCAGGATTTAGTTGAACAAAGCTATCAAACGATGAGATTCAGTGATGTTCAAACGCCTAAAACACTCACGCGTTCAGAATATCAGCAAATAGTTTATGAAGACTCATGGGTAGAATTTGTTTTTGATGAAGAAATTCCTTTTGGTTTATTTAGTGAACGGTTTGAAGATATTCCTTCAGATTACGAAAATCGTACTTTTGACCGGGTCTTATTTAATTTAAACGATCAAGATAGAGTGCTGTTTTATAATGATCAGGAAGAATTAACCTATGAGTTTGAAGAAGTTATGATTCCTGAAGATTTATTAGCAGGTTTTCGAGATACTGAAGCGATTCATTATACAGAAGCAACAGGACTTGAGTTAAACCAAATTATTTACGTACCAGATACGGAAATGAGTTTGTCTTATGAAAATTATATAGTTGAGCGTTTGCCGGATAGACTGTTTATCAGTCAATTTTTTGAAGACACATCGGAAGTAGATGTCAGATCTACCTTGAACGGGCAACAATACACTAGCTTGACAACAGAAGTAGTTATTAACGATGAAAATTATACTCTTTCTTATTTACGTCAGAGAACAAATCAGGAAGAACTATCTCTGACTGAACGTTTGTCTAATAGTTTTCAGGAATTAGCAAAAGTGGAAAACTGGAAAGACAGATCAAGGTATGAATCATATGATCCATCTACTGGGGAAGTAATTTTTCAACGTTATCTTGATGGGATGCCTGTATTTAGCGATCAACAGCTTGATTCACAAGTTGCTTTGACAGTAGACGGAAGTGGAATGAAAAATTTACGTATACCATTGAGAGTTGCTCAGACGCCAATCTCATTAGACGGATATGATGAAAAAGAGTTGGCAAGTGGAAGTGAAATTGCTGGAAACTTAGAGGCGGCAGGAATCGACCTTTCTACCATTACGGGATTAAAAGTAGGACTGACATGGGAAGAAAGTGAAGAAGACGAACGGGTGATCCACTTTGAACCTGACTGGTATATTAATGTAGAAAATGATAGTAACTGGTATACAGTCGATCAATTTATGGAGTTACAGGAGGGATCACTCAATGGACTTTAAAAAAATTGAAAATATCTTTCTGTTAGCTTTTGTACTATTGAATATTTATCTTTTAGTGAGTTTTATCAGTAGAACGGATCTTCAGTATGCTACAACGAATCCTACACAAGATTTTACTTCTGATATGCGTGATAGAGGAATTGAGTATCCACAAACGTTGCCTGAAGTTGAATCAGAGGTTTATTATATGCAGGCAGATGCTAATATGCTTCTAGAAGACAATGCAGAATCTTTAGAGAACCAAGCTGGATCTATTGATTCAGAAGGAACACTTTATACTAGTATTTTATCCGATCCTATCGAATTAGAAGGTAATCCTGAAGATGGGTTCACAGAAGCAGATCTGACTTTGTTAGATGAATTTGTCAATAGTTCGTCTGTCCTGTTTGGAGAGCAGTATGATTACCTTAGATATGATAGAGAGGGGAATCGATTCATCTACGGTCAGATGGTAAATGGTATTCCTATCGGAGATGGGACTTCTGAAATTTCTTTATATTACGGTGGTGACGGGAATATTATTTCTTACCAGCAGACTTATGCTGGTCCAATGAAAGAACAAGGCTCTTCTGATGAACTGATTACTGCTGAAAGGGCTATAGAGATTTTATTTCAGAATAATGAATTAGCATCGGGATCAAAAGTAGAAACCCCTATTCTAGCTTACCAGAGAACATTAAATTTAGAAAATTTGAGTATGTATGGACCGATATGGTTGGTACCTGTTACAAATAGCAATGAAAGTGAAGTTTTTAGAGTAGATGCAGTAGATACTAATGGAAGAATATTATCTGATCCTACAGATACTCCTGCGTTAGAAGAAAGTGATGAATCAGAAGACGCATCCTCAGAAGATACATCAGAGGTGGAAGAGCCAATTGAAGCAGAAGAATAATTTCTTTTCTCTAGAAAATTTGAATATATGAGTAAATCAAGAAGCCGTTTAGCATTCGATTAAACGGCTTCTTGATTTAGTAGATCGGTTTATTGTAAGATAAACAATGACAATTGACCAGAGAGGAAATTCTAAATGTTAGAAGCTGAACAATCTGGATTAAAAATAAGCGTATTGGCCAGCGGAAGTACTGGAAATATCACTTATATTGAATCAGATAAAATAAAAATATTAGTAGATTGTGGATTCAGTGGCAAGAAAGCCATTGAGTTACTGAAGCAGATTGATCGTCGTCCAGAAGATTTGAATGCCATTTTGGTTACACATGAACATAGTGATCACATTAAGGGTGTTGGAATCTTGGCACGTAAATATAATTTAGATATCTATGCAAACCAAAATACGTGGAAGGCAATGGAACCTAAATTAGGTAAAATAAAAATAGAGCAAAAGCATCACTTCGATATGAATAAGACTATGACGATTGGTGATATTGACGTATCAAGTTTTGGGGTATCTCATGATGCAGTAGATCCCCAGTTTTATACTTTTCAAAAAAACAATAAGAGATTTGTTATGTTGACAGATACTGGATACGTTAGTGATAACATGCGTGATTATGTGAAAAATGCAGATGCGTATTTATTTGAAAGCAATCATGATTTAAGCATGTTGCGAATGGGTCGTTATCCATGGTCTCTCAAGCAGCGCATTCTTGGTGATAAAGGACATCTTTCCAATGAAGATGGCGCATTGGCACTCGCTGAAATCGTCGGTGATAGAACGAAGAGAGTTTATTTAGGACATTTGAGTAAGGAAAATAATCTGAAAGAAATAGCCCATTCCACAGTAGAAGAGATTCTTAAGCAAAAAGGTACTGGTGTGGGTCATGACTATACTTTGTTCGATACAGATCCTGTAGAAGCTTCGCCATTATTCATGTTATAAAAAAAAATAGGAAATCGAAAGTGGGCTTTTTATATAAAAGCCTGCTTCTTTTTTATCATTTTTGTCAGATAATTGCAATGTTATAATGAAAAACTTCTTAAAAATAAATAATTATGATAAAATGATAAGAAGCATTTATTTAAGAAGGAGCTGTGAATAGATTGACATCTAAATCGTACATTGAGCAAGTATTAAGAGAATTAAAAGAAAAACATGCAGAGAAAAAAGAATTTATTCAGGCGGTAGAAGAATTTCTGCCAACATTAGAAATTTATCTTGATGAACACACAGAAATAATTGAAAAAAATCTGTTATCTCTGATTGTTGAACCAGAAAGACTAATCCAGTTTCGTGTACCTTGGCAAGATGATAAGGGGAAATGGCAAGTCAACCGAGCTTATCGAGTTCAATATAATTCAGCAATTGGACCTTATAAAGGTGGTCTTAGGTTCCATCCTACTACAAATGAAAGTATTGTAAGATTTTTAGGATTTGAACAGATATTCAAAAATAGTTTAACTGGGCTACCGATCGGTGGTGGAAAAGGTGGAAGTGATTTCGATCCTAAAGGAAAATCGGATTCTGAAGTTATGCGCTTCTGCCAGAGTTTTATGACAGAATTCCAGAAACATATTGGTCCTGATATCGACGTACCCGCTGGAGATATCGGTGTTGGAGGAAGAGAAATCGGATTCTTATTTGGACAATACAAACGATTGAATGGTTATACAGCAGGAGTTTTAACAGGGAAACCACTTAATTCATGGGGGAGTTTAGCGCGAACAGAAGCGACTGGTTATGGACTAGTTTACTTTGTTCAGAACGCTTTAAAAGATAGACAAGATTCACTAAAAGATAAGAAAGTTGTTGTGTCGGGTAGTGGAAATGTTTCAATCTATGCAATTGAAAAAGCTCAAGAATTAGGTGCTACAGTACTGACATGTTCAGATTCTTCTGGATATATTTATGATGCTGATGGGATTGATTTAGATCTTGTAAAAGAAATTAAAGAAGTTCGTCGTAGTCGAATCAAAGACTATATAGATGTTCATACGGATGCGGTATATGTAGAAGGAGAATCTGTTTGGACATTAAAAGAAGCATATGATATTGCCTTGCCGTGTGCTACCCAGAATGAAATTGATCTGAATGCAGCTCATGAAATTGCTAAAGCTGGAGCTAAAATAGTTGCTGAAGGAGCTAACATGCCATCTAGCAAGAAAGCTATTGATTCTTACAGTAAAAATGGCATATTATACTGTCCAGGAAAATCAGCTAATGCTGGTGGTGTAGCAGTATCTGCACTGGAAATGGCGCAGAACTCTGCACGTTTACCGTGGACATTTGAAAAAGTAGATAGTGAATTAAAGATTATTATGAAAAATATTTATATAGTCTGTAGCGAGACAGCTTCTAAATACGCTGAAAAAAATAATCTTATGGCAGGAGCGAATATTGCTGGATTTGATCGTGTGATTCAAGCAATGATTTCACAAGGACTTGTATAAGAGAAATAATACTTTAAAAGACTGTGATTCTGCTTAATCAAGTAGAATCACAGTCTTTTAAAAGAATAAAATCAAAAAAATATAGATTCTTCACATATTATGTTAAAATACGTTTGACGTAGAGCGATTTATTCAATGTTCATTCAATAAAAATTCAAAATAAAATTGTACAATCATATCGAAGGTAAGATAATATGTTGAGAGGGGAATTATAACAATGCATAATATAAATTTTAAAAAACTTATGGTAGTAGGAATGACTGCTAGTTTATTGGCAGGATGTGAGGTTGCTGATCAGAGTCAAGAAGACGGTGGAAATGAAACAGGGAATGTAAATGAAGAAGGAGATGTAGCTGTCTCAGAAGTGAATGTAGATGCCTCTTCGGGTGTTACGGATGCAGTTAGTACCATTGATGATGCAGTTGTATCAGTAATCAACATGCAACAAGCAGCTGAAAATCCATATGGATGGTATGGGAGTACTCAGGATGGTGAAGAGACAGAGGATGAAGAAAGTTTACAACAAGTAGGAACAGGTAGTGGTGCTGTTTACAAAGTAGATGGAGACACTGCATATGTTTTTACGAATAACCACGTTATAGAAGGTTCAGATGCAGTTGATGTTTTGTTGAAAGATGGTACAAGAGTCCAAGCTGAAGTAATAGGAGCTGATGTATGGACAGATTTAGCTGTGTTGACTATTGATTCAGAAGACGTTAGTTCAGTTGCAGAATTTGGAAATTCTGAGGAGCTTGCAGTAGGGGAACCAGCCATAGCTATTGGATCTCCACTTGGAACTGACTTTGCCTCATCTGTAACCTCTGGTATTATTTCAGCAGTTGAACGTTCAGTACCAGTTGATACAGATGGAGATGGAGAATACGATTGGGAAATGACAGCTATCCAAACAGATGCAGCAATCAATCCTGGGAACTCTGGTGGACCATTAGTGAATATAGCTGGACAAGTTATTGGGATAAACTCAATGAAAATTTCTACTTCGACAGTTGAAGGAATGGGATTTGCAATACCAAGTAATGATGCAGTAGATATTATTAACCAGTTAGAGGAATCTGGAGAAATTACGAGACCTGTTTTAGGAATCGGTATGGTTGATTTGGCTATGATCTCACAACAACAGCAAGAATCTGTGCTCAACGTACCTGAAGATATAGCAGGAGGAGTTGTAATTGCTGAAGTAACGAGTGGAAGTGCAGCAGCAGAAGCTGAATTAGCACAAAATGATATCATAGTAAAATTCAATGGAGTAGATGTAACAAACGGAATAGAATTGAGACAACAAATCTACGATACAGAAATAGGAGACAATGTTGAAGTTGAATATTATCGTGACGGATCTCTAGAGAAAACAACAATTAATATGAGAGCATCTGATCAGGCACTATAGGAAAAATATTTTAAGAGCACATCTACTAAAAAGATGTGTTCTTTTTTTGTTCTGTGTATAAGTATGTGGACTTTAAATTTAAATTGTGGATAAATTTTGAAAAGAGACTAAAAAAACAATATATTTCTGAAATAAAGTTATCCACAAATTTAAACAGCGTTGTGTATAAGATTAATGACTAACCAGTTTTTACCTAATAAAAGGTTGATGTATAAAGGTTTTAGGTCGTTTAAAAATTGTGAGAAAACAAATTAGACATGGGGATAACTTAAAGTTATTTTAGAAAATATTAGGCGAACAAATAGAAATATGAGAAGTAAAAAACGAAAATTAGGGGAACAATCCTGTGGATATGTGTATAAGTGTTGGGGATAACTGTGCACAATAGTGGAAAAGAAGACCCCACTTTCTAAAAAAAGTAGGGTCTTAAGTATATAGAGGAATTTTTATTTTGCAATTGCTGTTTTTTTGACTTCTACGTTACCATTGATTGCTCGTGAATAAGGACAAATTTGGTTGGCTTTTTCAACTAGTTCTTCAGCCTCTTCTTGAGTGACACCTTCAATTTCTGCTGTTAATTCGACTGCTAATCCAAATCCTTCGCCAGCTTTTGCTATGCTAACTGCAGCAGTTACAGTAGAATTGATTTTTTTCTTAGCTTTTCCGGCAACTAATTGAAGTGCGCTATCGAAACATGCTGAATATCCAGCTGAAAATAACTGTTCAGGATTTGTTTTTCCTTCTTCGCCTTGGCCACCTAATCCTTTAGGTACTGTTAATTCTAAGTCAAGAACGTTATCTGAAGATTTAACATGTCCTTGACGACCTCCAGTTGCTGTTGATGAAGCAGTATATAGTGCATTTGTCATATAAATCACCTGTCCTTTTACTGATTTTGTGTACAATTAAATTGTACACAACTTAATGGTGGAAGTCAAACTATATAAAACTTCTTTTTAAATTGTTATACTGTTATAGAGGAGAGATGAATATGGCAAATGAACTATTAAAACTAGAAAATCAAGTATGTTTTTCATTGTATGCAACGACAAGACAGATGACTAAAATATATCGTCCTTTATTAAAGGAATTAAATGTAACGTATCCTCAGTACCTAGCTTTGCTTGTACTTTGGGAAGTCCAGATAATTTCGGTAAAATCTTTAGGGAATCGGTTATTTCTTGATTCAGGAACTTTGACACCAATGTTAAAACGAATGGAAGAAAATGGACTAATCACTAGGGTAAGATCAACAAACGATGAACGAGTGGTGGAAGTCAGCTTAACAGAAAAAGGAATAAAGGCGGAGAAAAAAGCAGAAAGTATTCCAGTTAATTTTATTAAGCACCTAAACCTCGAAGAAGAGGAATTCTCACAATTGAAAAAAATATTAGCTAAAATGATGAATAATTTTGATAAATAAGGAGGGAAATAATGGATATAACAGTTATTTCAGTAGGAAAATTAAAAGAGAAATATCTGATCAATGGAATTGAAGAGTACGCCAAAAGATTAAGCGCGTATACAAAATTCAAAAACATAGAAGTCGCTGATGAAAAAGCCCCGGAAAGTTTGAGTGCAGCTGAGATGAAACAGATTAAAGAGAAAGAAGGGCAACGAATATTAGCTAAAATTCCTGACCAGGCATATGTTTATTCATTAGCTATTAAGTCTAAAGAGCGTACATCGGAAAACTTTGCTAATGAAATACAGCAGTTGATGATCCACGGAAATAGCAGTATTGTATTCGTTATTGGGGGATCCCTTGGATTGAGTGAAGAAGTGCTGAATCGAAGTGACGAAACCATCTCCTTTGGCAAAATGACTTATCCGCATCAGCTGATGAGACTGATCCTAACAGAACAGATTTATCGTGCCTTTAGAATCATGCGTGGGGAACCGTACCATAAGTAGATAAGGATATATTTAGAGAAGTAACAGATTAAAGATATTCTTGACAAGATAAGCGGTATGATAAACAGCATAAAGAATTAAGCATAAGCAGAAACTTTGCATTGGCGGGTTTCTGCTTTTTATTTTTCTTAAAAAATGTTGAAGGATAATACGTTTTTAAAAGAAAAGTACTGGCTAAGTTTCTTTTAAATTAGAGCGTTAGCAACAACAAACTTTAGAAGCGATAAAAGTGTTTCATGATTCAAATTAGAATGGTAGACTTTAGACTGCAGAAGAGTCTGCTTATTTTAAAAAATTGTAAATCGTTTAAAATCTATTATTAACCATTCAGCAAAGAAAAAGAAAGCAGGAAAATATGAATCATACATCATTTGAAACATTTGGGATCAGTTCTGAAATCCTAAAAGCACTAACGAGTTTACGGTACTTCAATCCGACAGCGGTACAGGAATCGGTCATTCCGTTGGCATTAAAGAGACAAGATATCCTCGTCGAGTCCCAAACTGGCAGTGGTAAAACCGTTGCTTTTGGTATTCCACTGTGTGAACAAGCAGAGTGGGAAGAGAATAAACCTCAAGCCTTGATTTTGGTCCCAACTCGGGAGTTAGCGCTCCAGGTCAAGAACGATATCATGAATATCGGTCGATTGAAGCGAATAAAGGTAACTGCGGTATTTGGTAAGTCTTCCTTTAAAACACAGAAATCCGAACTGAAGCAAAAAAGTCACATTGTTGTCGGTACTCCGGGTCGGATCCTAGAGCATTTAAAAGATAACACATTAGTAGTAGATAAAGTCAGCAGCTTGGTCTTAGATGAAGCAGACGAAATGCTCAATATGGGGTTCATCGAACAGGTAGAAGACATTATTGATTACTTACCAAAAGAACGACAAACGATGCTGTTTTCTGCGACCATGTCATCAGAAATCAATCGTCTGACCAGTTTTTATATGAGTCCTGACCGTGCTTCTGTCAAAATGGAATCCTCAATAGAGAATACTCCCAAAATTTTACATTCTTATATCAATGTTGAAGAAGCAGCTAAAGAAAAGATATTGTTAGACCTATTAACAATTGAGAATCCGGATGCCTGTATCATCTTTTGTAATACGAAAGATGTGGTAGATGGTGTTGTAAGGCATTTGGACAAAGCCGATTTACCCATCGATAAATTGCACGGCGGAATGGATCAAGACGATCGCTTAGACGTAATGAATGAATTTCGCTCTGGGAAACTTCGTTACTTGGTAGCCACAGACGTTGCTGCTCGTGGAATAGATATTGACAATGTGACGCATGTCGTCAATTATGATGTTCCTTTTGAAAAAGAAAGCTACACGCATCGGACAGGCCGGACAGGTCGAGCAGGCAAAACAGGACTCGCGTTAACGATGGTCAGTGAGAATGACCGAACACGCTGGCAGGAAATTCGTGAGTATGCCTTCGATGATAACCATGAGATTACGGAAGTATTTGCGCCTAATGATCGCGTGGTCACTCGGGCAAAGGCAGCTTTTGAAAAGAAAATAAAAACACGCATTGCACCGAAAATCGCCCGTAATAAAGAGCTGAACAAGTATATCACTAAGGTTTACTTTAATGGTGGCAAAAAGAAGAAGCTACGTGCTGTTGATTTCGTCGGAACATTGACGAGTATTAGAGATATATCAGCTGAAGATATCGGTATTATCACGATTCAGGAAAATGTCACCTATGTTGAAATCATGAATGGTAAAGGACCTTACGTCATTTCTGAAATGCAACATCGCAAGGTGAAAGGGAAAGCTTTAAAAGTAAGTAAAGCACGCAAGTAAATAGAAGAGTCATTTGATAAAGCATTTAAATTAACTATTTAAACTTAAGAGTACCTCTATAAGTTATAATGATAATCGTAAAGATTTAATAGGGATTTAAAAAGGCAGCTACCGTTGATACCGGGAGTCGTATCAATAGTAATGATAAAAATTCAGATATTTAAAATTAGGAGGGAAAAGAAGATGAGAATGAAATTTGACCCAAGTAACCCTATTATCCAGCTCTGTATGAAAGGGATGGCTCTAGAAGAAAGTGGTAATTTGGATGGTGCTATCGAGGTTTTTCTTAAAGCATGGGATCAATCAAGGGATGACTATGAAAGGTTTATTGTAGCTTATCATTTAGGATTAAGACAAAAAAATGCCGACAATAAATTAAAATGGATGGAAAAATCCTTGGTCTTTGCTCTAAAAATTAATGATGAGAATGTTAAAAGTGCTTATCCAACTTTGTATTTAAATATCGCTAAATACTATGAAGCAATGAGTGATACTGAAAATGCTAGAAAAAACGTTGAATTATCGTATTCACATCAAGGTAAACCGACTGACGCTGGTCCTTTTTATCATGGGGCAAAGGCAGATTTACAAGTTGGCGATTTGCTGACAGCTGGGAATAAATCAAATTATGAAAAAGATCTTAAAATGAATCACATCTATTTCACAGCAAACATCAATGGTGCGGGACTTGCTGCAGCACTAGCAAAAGGGGAAGGAAACGAACGTGTTTATATTGTAGAACCTATCGGTGAGTTTGAAAACGACCCTAATGTAACGGACAAGAAATTCCCTGGTAATTTAACTCGTTCTTATCGCTCACAAAAACCTCTAAGAGTTTTGGGAGAAGTAACGGACTGGGAAAAACTGACTGATTCACAACGACAGGAATGGGATGAAAGACTGGCTAAGAATAAAGGGGAAATCATTAACTAAAACTACTATCACGTAGTGCAACGCATGGATTATATTAGCATTCACAGTTTTCTATCAATTTCATTCGTTTCGAATGGTACGGATATTCTTACCATAAATATTAATAAACAAATTCTTTAACAATTCTATAGCGATTAAAAACCTCAGTTACCTGAGATATGGAGAGCTGTATCATAAGTGAATGAGATTTTTGAAGAGCACACTATTTTTCGAATTTTGAAAAATAGTGTGTTTAGTTTTATTCCATTTAAGAAAATTGGTAAAAGTAGAATTACTTAGGTAAAATGTATATGAGGTATGTTTTTTATAAGAAGTGATTACATATAAAGTTATTATGCTGGATTTTATAATGAAGTTAGTCACCTGAGCTAACATACAAAAAACGCCATGTGAATTTCATGTTATATTGAAGTTACCACTAACTCTCAATAGACAGGATGAATTCACATGACGCACTCTAACGATAACACATTAGCACGTAAAGGAAAACACTTATCATACGCAGAGAGGGTTCAAATAGCTGTGTTGAAGCAGGAAGACTACTCCAATCGTCGCATTGCTGATGTCATCGGGCGAGTTCCTCAGACCATCAATAATGAAATCCAGCGCGGAACCGTTACTCAACTAAGACGTCAAAAGCAAAACGGTAAGATCTACGATTATTATGACGATGTATATGATGCTGATGCTGCTCAAGCTGACTATGATAAACAGCGATTGAACTGTGGCCGGCGGCCAAAATGGGCCGATACAGATGCGTTCATTGAATGGGCTGATGAGAAAATGCTGGATGATAAATGGTCCCCTGATACTGTGGTTGGTTTTGCTAAAAGACATGAATTGTTCGATGCTTCAATTATCCCTTGTACAACCACGCTTTATGGCTGGATAGATAGAGGAATTATGAGAACGAAAAACATTGATTTGCTGGAAAAGTTATCTCGGAAACCAAAGGTTTCTGCTCAAAAGAAACGGCCAAATAAACGCGTTCTCGGCCCATCGATTGATCGTCGACCAAAAGAAATCGATACCCGTGAATCGTTTGGTCACTGGGAAATTGATACAGTAGTAGGTAATAAAGAAAAGACCGATGCTGTACTGCTCACTTTGGCTGAACGACAGACCCGATTTGAAGTCATCTTAAAAGTAAATGGAAAAGATCAGGAATCGGTTAATCAGGCGATTCGTGACCTTCAAAAACGATCAGGTCATACATTCTCTACATTATTTAAAACGATAACATCTGATAACGGTTCTGAGTTTGCAGGACTTTATGAGGCCTTAAAGGATACTTTAGACATCTATTTTAGTCATCCCTATGCATCGTTTGAACGGGGAACAAGTGAGAACCAGCATAAATTCATTCGTCGTTTCATTCCCAAAGGGAAGCCGAATGGTCGAGTCTCAGAAGCACAATGCTTGCGTATACAACAATGGATGAACGATTATCCCAGAAAAATATTGGATTATAAAACACCTCATGAGTGTTTCGTCAATGCCTTACGATTAGAAAAGCAAGTGGCTTAACCCGTGAGGGCTTGACAACGAGCCTCCTTCGACATGATTTTAAAGCTGTAGAGCTGGCTGAAGCCAGCTTGTCAAAAGACTATCATGTCTCAGCTCATTATCAAGCCCTCACTACACAGATAGTAACCGTCAAATATCGCATGAAATTTAGTTTTACTAAGTGGCTAACTTAAACTTGAAATTTTGGATAAAGTTATTATTCAAAAAGTAATAAATTTTCTGTATAAGGAGAATTGAAGTGAAAAAACATATAGATCGCATATTGATACTGTCAAGTATGGTAATTCTTTCAGCTTGTTCAGATTCAGAAAAAGCGTCACCAAATAAGATAAGTACAGAAGAGTCTACTATGCAGAGTAGTGAAGAAATCTCCGCTATCCGACCTGAAGAAGTGCCTTCTATAAAACTTGTAAATGCAAAAGACGGTTTATCAACAGGATTTGACAGTGTTTATGAAGAGGTATTTTGGGACACTACTGAAAATGACATCACTTATAATTTTCCTGAAATCCATTCAGGAGATGTAGAAGTTGGGGACAACATTCTTATTGACTGGAGTATGCTGAATCCAAAACCAACTGAGGTTAGTTTAATTGAAGTAAAAAATGATTCTGAGAAAGTTAATGAAAGAAGTATTATGAAGAGTACATCAATAAACATTGGTATCGATGAAGCAGAAATTGGCAAACAATACGCAGTTCAATTCTCATGGAAAAAAAGAGAAGAACTTATTGGGAAAAGTATGCTGAATTTTAAATTTGAATAAGGTATTTTTACATAGAGATATACTGGATCTCAATCGCTAAAAATTAATAAAGAAACATAATTCGAATATAGATTTTATGGAAATTTTATGTATCAAAAGTATATGGATATAAGAGTAAAAAATGCTAAATAATATACTTTGGAGGCGATTATGGTTAATAAATTATTATTAATTGGATGGTAAGGTTTGATATTAGGTGCTTGTTCTGCCGCAACCGGTAAGGAAGAAAGTTCAGAGAATACAACAGAAGTGGCCGTAGCAGAAACTGTAGAAGAAGTTGAAGAAAGAAGTATTGTAGCTAAGGAGATTACAACAACCTTTTATCCAGAAGTAACTAAATTAAGACATCTTACCGAAGAAGACCTTGAATGGTACGATATAATTATAACAAGATTAAATGCTATAGATGATTTCTCAGGTGATCAGAAGACTGTCTATGAGATAGCCGAAGAATATGGAGAAGACCCTGAAGAGCTGTGGTTTAATTGGTTAGAGATTGTTGATGCAAAATGGTACGGTGATAATGGTGATTATGCTATTTTGACAGAGGCCTATAATAAATTAATGACTGAAATTCTTGAAAAAAACATTGTGGGGGAAAAGATCGAACATTCTAGCGGTAGATCTGATTTAGATGGGGATAATTTAATGACTTTTGTACAACACAAGCTAGACGTAGATGGAAAACCTTACGAAATTACTTATGTAATTGAACACAGAAATAATTGAGTTTAGTGTTAATGGGAAAAAGATAGATTTATAGATATATTATATTTAGTTACAATCCTTTTAAATATTTCGATGCTGTCAAAAACATCATTTAGGTGTATCAAGGAGAACCGTAGCAAAAGTAATTGAGATTTTTACTATTAAAAAGGTTGATTCTCTGTTTTCAATCAGAGAATCAACCTTTTGATTGCTTATATGTTGTGTTCTAAGATTAAGAATATAGTGAAGATAAGTCACTGGCAATTGTTGGATAAGCAAAGATATGCTTAGCGACTTCTGAACCAGAAACTTTTTTCTCAATCAGCTGGCTGAAGTAATTGATCAGTTCATCTGCTTCATTATTTAAACAAGCTGCGCCGACTAGTAGACCTGTTTTCTTGTCAGTGATGACCTTGACTTTTGAAATAGGTTCATTGGTTCTGTGATAGCTGAACCACTTAGTGACATCAATGGTGGATAGTTCGTAGTCATCATTACTTTCGTCAATCACTACACCGATTTGAGCTAGTTTAGGACCAGAAAATACCATCGTAGGGATGCTTGGATACGATATGGATGCAGTCTCTTTTCTAGTCAGATAAGAGACTACATAACTTGCTTCGTAACTACATACAGGTGTTAGTTTCGGTTGGCTTTTAGATAAAATATCTCCGATTGCAAAAATAGCTGGATTGCTGGTTTGGAGAAATTCGTTAACAGTAATGCCTTTTTTATCATATTCTACTCCAGCGTTCTCAAGTTTCAGTACGTCTGTGTTCGGAATTCTTCCTGTAGTGCAGAACACTAAGTCAGTGTTTAATTGAAAATTTGAATCATCCATTAATGAATAACCAATTGACGTTTTTTCAATCTTGGAAACTTCTATATTTAGATGGAAAGTGACCCCTTTAGATTTTAATTGTTCCATTAGCAGGTCAACTAATTCACGGTCAAACGCTTTAAGTGGTCGATCGTTGTGTTGAATAACGTGAACTTTAGCTCCAGCGGCATTTGCTATAGCCGCAAATTCAAAAGCGATATAACCGCCACCCACTAAAGTAATCGTCTCAGGCATCTCTGGAAGAGATAAGAAGTCATTGCTCGTTAAAAAATGCTCTTTTCCTTCAATATCTAGTATAGAAGGACGTGCACCAGCAGCGATGACAAATTGTTCTGCTTTTAGTTCATTTTCGTTTACTTTTAATCGATGCTCATCGATAAATTCTGCTTTTCCAGTAAAGGTTTTTACGCCGGCTGATTCCAGACTTTCTTTGCTTCGTTTCGGTACAGGTGAAGTAAAAGTTTCTTTGAATGCCATTAACTCTGGCCAATTAACTTTAGGGACAGTATTTATCCCTTTCCCTTGTAATTGTTGAATATGATCCTTAGCTTCAACCGCTGAAACCAGTACTTTCTTTGGATCACAACCTCGGTTCGGGCAAGTTCCACCCCATAAATCTTCTTCTATTATAGCGACTTGCTTACCGGCTGATGCTAAACTAGAAGCTGTTCCCATTCCAGATACACCACTACCAATGACTATTATATCAAATTCTTTTTCCATAATGCCAATCTCCTTTACTGAACCTTTTTCTGCTAATTCTCTGTACACTCTTTGTAACACACAAAGTGAGATAGTAAAAATAAAATAACTTGTAAGAAATCCTTTTATTCAAAATAACTGAAAATATAAAATCAAAAAGGAAATACATTAAATACTTTTTATTTTAGTCAGTAATCTTATACAATAAGGATATGTGAGGTAAAGTAACCTCAAATTAATAATATACAAACTGTATTAATGGATTTTTTAAAAGTTTCGAGGTGAAAGAATGGGTCGTATTTTGGATGAGAACTTGATTTATGAAGTGTTATCTGTAGTTGATGAGATTCCAGAAGGTAAAGTTGCGACTTACGGTCAGATTGCGAGACTGATCGGGAGAGAAAAGAATGCTAGGCTTGTCGGTAGAGTATTGAGTATGGCTGAATTTTATGGAAGATATCCTTGTCACAGAGTAGTCAATCATGCAGGCAGACTGGCACCGGGATGGAAAGAACAGAGAGAATTACTCGAAGCAGAAGACATACCGATGAAAAATACTATGTATGTTAACTTAAAAATGTGTCTATGGGATGAATGACGATATTCCACAATATTTAAAAAAAGGTTATGGCGACTATAGCCATAACCTTTTTGATTTAGTTTGTTAAGGAATTAATATTTCAACGCTTTTAATTCATCTATAGTAATGTCTTGCTCAACATAGCCGTCGACCATGAAACCACTTAAATTTGAGAATTCTTTATAAAAGAGATCATAAGCAGTCAGATCCGTATTAAAGTTACCTTCATTGAGTTTTAGAATCAGTTCTTTTGTTTTAGCCTGTGTATCGCTATCTAATTCCCAGCTATCGGGTCTTAAACGACCAGTTTCATCGTATTCAGGATTGTTTCCATAAATCATGTCGCGATAGATGCGGTCCTGGTGCATGATCGGTGTTTCATGAGTGCCCTTTTCTTCCATGACTTTGTAAAGACCGATGCAGTATACAGGGAAAAATGGAATAACTGAACTTGCTTTAGTCGTAACAGCAGTAGCCACTACTATCAGCGCTTTACCATTTATGTCAGCCAGTAATTCATTAATATTTTCAGCTTTGTCATCACAATCTGCTTTAGCACGCCCCAGTGTACCTCCACCATAGTAAGGGTGATTAAGCTCTGTTCCTAGATATGAATAATTAGTCGTTAGAACACCATCAGCTAACACATCTGCTTCTTTTAATGCTTTCATCCATAATTCCCAGTCTTCTCCACCCATTACTTTAACAGTATCATGGATTTCCTGATCTGTTGCAGGATCTAGTGTTTCAGTATAAAATGCTTCATTTTGCATGTTGATGTTCGGGCCTACCACTGGCTCTCCAATTGCTTTGATGGAAGAAGTATAGGTCTCTTTTGTATCGGGATCTGTTCTTCTTCCGCTGGCTAAACTATAGACAACTAAATCAACTTTACCACCGAATTCATTTTTAATGTAGTCGATAACTTCTTGTTTGCTTTCATGACTGAAGGCGTCTTGTACAAAGTTTTTAGCAATCAAACCTTCTTTTTCAGCTGCTTCTTTAAAAGCAATGTTATTGTACCAGCCAGCTGTACCTAGATTTTTTTCATTTTTTGGTCCTTTTTCAAACGAAACACCGATGGTATCTGCTCCTGCTCCAAAAGCGAGATTGATACGGGTAGCTAATCCATAACTTGATGAAGCGCCAATAATTAATACCTTTTTAGGACCTTCGTAAGTTCCTTTGTTTTTTACATAATTAATTTGGTTTAGTACTTCTTGTTTAAGACCAACAGGATTGATACCCAAGGCAACATTTCCACGAATATTTTGTTTAAAATTCAGCATGATTCATTTCCCCCATTAAATTGTTATAGTAATATCATATCAGAAAAAAGAATTCTAAGAGAAATTACTTATCAAAAATTATATTTCAAATGAAAATTTAAAAAATATGATCAGATATTTAATTAAATAGAGTATAGTAATATCAAGTGTGCACCTAAAAGAATGGCCAAAGGATAATATCCTATAGATAGTTGAAAAATTAATGATCTTAAGAAGTTGAAAATTAAAACAAAAATGCTAAAACTATTTGTAGAAACCAAAGTTCATTAATAAGATCACTTAATGACTCAAAAATTAGGAGTTGCTTTTTATTTGAAAAAAATCAAATTAATTTTATCCTCTATTTTTTTACTGGTTGTTGCAGTTATATTCACTTTAGGAATCTTTATATTGATTAATGAGATTCAAGAAATGCTCTTTGTACCAGATGATTCCTTAATGTGGACCTTCAATTATCCAGCGTCACTAGGTATATTTATTTATGAAGTATACTTAATTTTAGGTATGGTTTATGTTTTTTGTAAGAAATTCAGGAGTATATATAAGGAGTTTCGGCCAAGAAATGCTTTTATGAACAAGAACAGAAGATCCAAATTTAGGATATTTATTGCTATAAACGTAATGTTATTTTATATGATCATTTCATCTGTTACGGTTATAACTGAGAACAGAATCATTGATTATTCCTTTTTACATCCTCAAGGTCAAGTATTTAATTATGATAATATAATAAAAATTAATACAGGAGTGTATGGAAGGAATTCACTTATCCCAATGAAATATTCTAAAGGAGAATTTTTTTACATTCTCGAATTAAAGAATGGTCAAAAAGTTCACTTAAATAGGGTGTGTGGAACGAAAGATGATGAACATGATTTTTTGGTTATTAGAAGAATTGATGATAAACTTGTGAATAGAAGTACACTTAAAGTTTCCAGTATGGGAAATTTCGAGCGTACTACTGACTATTTAGACAAAATTTATACCGACAAGATACAAGATATATTAAAGAACACGAACTAAAGTAGGACAAAATTAAAAGGATGTACCAAAGTTTCTATTTTTTGAGGGATTCTTTCTGAATAATAAAATACATAAAAGCAAATTGAACAAGGGAGAGATAAATGTGAATATTCATCCTATAGAAGCATTTTCGGATAATTATATCTGGGTTATTGAAGAAGGAAGCGAAGCAATAATCGTTGATCCAGGAGAATCTGAAGGCATTTTACGTTATTTAAAAGAAAAGCAATTATCACTTAAAGCGATCCTGCTAACACATGAACATAACGATCATATCGGTGGGGTCAAAGAAGTATTGGCTAATTATATCGACACACCAGTTTATGGACCAGAGGAAACAGCTCAGCTAAATGACTACACTGTTCAAGATGGTGATTCCTTCGAATTACTGGATCACAGTTTTAAAGTCTTTAAAACAGCAGGTCATTCCAGCGAACATATTAGTTTTTTGATGGATAAAAACTTATTCTGTGGCGATGCATTGTTTTCTGGAGGCTGCGGTCGAGTATTCACAGGAGATTATGAGGCGCAATATGACACTTTACAGAAATTCAGAAATTTGGACGATGATGTACGTGTCTATGCGGGTCACGAATATACACAAACGAACTTGCGATTTGCACAATCTATTGAGCCGGGAGACAAGTCAATTCTGCAAAGTTTGGATGAGGTCAATGAACTGAGAAATGAAAACCGCCCAACGTTACCTTCTACAATTGGAAAAGAAAAGCATATAAACTTATTTCTAAAAGCCGAAACGTTAGAAGAATTTACTGATCTACGTAAAGCACGAGATAACTTCCAATAAAGAAGTTAGATAATGCATAGCTTACCTACAATAATGAATAAATAATTTTGCCAAGAAGAGAAGCAGCACTATTATAAAAAGTTCGTTTATTGATATGTTAGAAAAACACTTTCAATTAAAAACATTACCTGAGTAAATCTATTCAGGTAATGTTTTTTTGATGTAATCATATATATACATGGATGAGGTCTTATATAAGTTTTTGTGAGGACTGATTTTACAGTTAGGTTTATTGATGAAGGCAAAAGCAGGAAAAGCCATAGAAAAGATTACGTTGAACATAATTTGCCACATAATTTCCACAAAGTTCTATCAATTTTTCGGGGATTCTTTTTTATATTCCTTATAAAATAGGAATATAAAAAACGAAAACTATCCAAATTCCATATTATTTTAATAATGGCTTTTAGGTCAGGTCTTATAGAAGCTGCAGAGATAATTCATTCTGTTTTCAAGTCTCAGGAGGTGTATGACATGAAGAAGCCGTTTGTTATTATTCCAGCAATCAATTCAGACCAGCAGTTTTTTTAACAGGAACAATGTTTATTATTTTCAGTTGCATTCTGCTTTTTTTGACAATCCTAAAGACATAGATAGAGAGCAAAATTGTTTCTAAACAAACAAGAGAATTGATTGATAATATTTTAAAATCTAGCTGGTAGCCATATTTTAGATTTATCAAATATTGAATACTGTATAAGAAAGGAAATGACTAAATGAAGCATCTAAAAGTTAAAAAAATTATGAAAAGAATCATCCTTTTGATTCTCTTAATCATGTCCTTATCTGTAGCGGGTTGTTCAGCTCAGAACGGAAACAGTACTGCAGATAATCTAGAAATAACCTTTTTTAAGATTGGAAGCGCAGATAGTATATTATTATCAGATGGTAGTCAGACTGTACTAATTGATACTGGAGAAGAGGAAGATGGAGAAGAAATCATTGATTACTTAGAGAGTGAAAGGATTGAGACGATTGATTATCTAGTAATTACGCATTTTGATAAAGATCATGTAGGTGGTGCTGATACTGTGCTTAATGAAGTAGACGTACAAAATGTACTCGTGCCAGATTATGAAACAGACAGCACAGATTATCAAGAATTTCTTACGGCAATGGAAGACAACAATCTTGCACCGACTGTATTGACAAAAAAACTTTCTTTTTCTAATAGTTCAGCGAGTTTTACTATTTATCCTCCTGAACTAAGTTCCTATGAAAGTGACAATGATTATTCCTTGGTTGTGAGTGTGGAACATGGAGAAAATCGTTTCTTATTCGCTGGAGATGCCGAAGCTGTTCGTTTGGAAGAACTGATGAATCAACTAGATGGAGAATATACACTTCTCAAGGTGCCGCATCATGGACGCTATTCAGAAAATAGTACTGATTTTTTCACTAAAGTTAGTCCAGAATATGCAATTATTACTAGTTCAGATAAAAATAAAGAAGAAGTAGTAGTAGTTTCTGCACTTGAGAAACTTGGAACAACTGTTTACTTAACAAGGGAAGGGAATGTTCAAGTGATAAGTGACGGAGAAACGATTCAAGTAACGCAATAGCTTATAGATAAAACAATCATGATGAAGTGTAAAAGCCAAATAAAAAATCAACAGCACAATTACGCCTTGTCTGTCTACATCGACAAGAGCAGTAGCTGTGCTGTTCTTTGTTTTTATTACTACAATTCGTTTTTACTATTCTTTATAAGAAAATCGTTCTAAAGCGTCGATTGCTCGAAAAAAGAAAAATCCCAGTAAAGCAATGCAGAATATACCTGCAAACATTTCAGGATAATCCATTTTAGTCCAGGCACTCAGGATAAGGTACCCTAAACCGTAATCTGTAGCATAATTTTCTGCAAAGAAAAGAGAAGCTAAAGCAATACCAATGCTGACGCGTAAGCTAGCAAGGATATTTGGAAAAATAGCAGGTAGAATCAAATAGCGAATTTGATGCCAAATGCTGGCTTGAAAGTTAACCATAATTCGTTGATAATTTTCAGGAATCATCTTAGCTCCATCTCTTACTAAGATAATCACTTGTAAAACAATAATAGAAAATAGTAATAATATTTTAGAAAAGTTTCCTAGACCCCAAAACAGCATGAAAACGGGTAGAAAAGCAACTTTCGGTAATGGGTACAAAAAATATAGCAAAGGAGAGAGTAAATGGTCAGATCTAGGAAACATACTCAGCAGAATTCCGAGCGGAACGCCAGTAATAATAGCTAGTAAAAGAGCAATGATAATTCTTAAACTACTAGCGAGCATATGTAATCCCAGTAATTCTCTGATTTCCCACATTTTGATTATTGTTACTGTAGGGCTGGGAATAGCATGATTATTTGAAAGAATAAAAAGTAGGATCCATACACTCAGATAAGACAGCACACCCAAAAATAATGAATAGAAAAAATATGAATATGATTTTTTCATAGTTGTCTCACCTGCTTTCTTAATCGGATGCAAAACTCATAAAAACCGAGCGAGTGGCGACGATTTTCTCTCCCGAATGTTGGATTCTCTAATTTGTTTAATTGCTGATTTGCGACTAGTATAATTTCTTGACCTAGATAGGCAGCTTCTTCAATATCGTGGGTAACAATGATCATGGTATTATTCCTTTTATGCTGTTCATCTAGCAGGCGGTCTTGAATTTCTTCTTTTGCTTCTTGATCCAGCGAAGAGGTTGGTTCATCTAAAAGTAGAAATTTTGGGTCTAGTGTTAGTCCTTGAGCAATAGCCACTCTCTGAAGCTGGCCACCACTTAAAGCGTTTGGTCTTTTATAAGCTAATGCTTCTAATTCAAATATTTTTAAAAGTTCTTTTACTCTGGAATCTGTCTGCTCTTTGGAAATATTTTTGATTTTCAAGGGTAGAGCTAGTGCTTCAGAAACAGTTAACCAAGGAAAAATTTGATTATTCTGAAAAATAGTCAACATTTCTGACTTTTGTACATTTTGATAAGAGATGGTACCAGACTGAGGTTTTTTGAAACCTGTCAATACATCAAGTAATGTACTTTTTCCGATGCCAGATGGTCCTACTAAAGTGTAGATTTTGTTATCTTCAAAGTGAAAATCAGTATTTTTAAATATCTGATTCTGTTCATAAATAAAATTTAAATTCTTGATGATAATTCCCATAGAATATTCGCCTTCAATCTAATTTACTTAGTTTAATAGTACACAATTATGTTATACTATGGAAGGAAAAAAGGAGGATAATTCATTGTTTACAACATTAGTATTTCATGAAATTCGTTCCAAAAACGAAATTTCTTTAGGTCAGAGACCTATTTCAGTAGCAGATGGGTATAAGGATAGTTTACCGATGCCATTATACAATAGCCTTGATTATTTTTGTGAATTATTGAACTACTTGAAAGGAGCGGGGTACCATTTCTTATCGCTTGATGAAATAAAAGGATTTTATTATGAAGATCAGAAATTACCAGAAAAATCAGTCTTGATTACATTTGATGATTGTTATCAATCTCAGAAAAAATATGCTTATCCGGTACTTAAAGAAATGGGCATTAAGGCAGTATCTTTTGAACCAACGGGGTGGATTTTTGAAGAAGAGCAGCCTTATAAAGAAAACTTTTCTCAAGTATTAAGTTTTAAGGAATTGGAAGAAATGGCAGATATTTTTACATATGCTAACCATACTCATCATTTCCATCAACGAGAGGGAATAGAAAAAAGTCGAATAATGTGGGAATCAGAAGCATCATTTATTCGAGATTTAGAAAGTTGTAATCAATATGTGGAAGAAAAGGACGTATTTGCTTATCCATTTGGTCTATATAATCAAAATAACGTTCAGACATTGTTGAATTCACATTTCAAGCTAGCTTTTACGACTGAACCAGGAATCAATACTAGTAGTACACCGCCTTTAGAGTTGCATAGAAATATAGTGATTGAAGGTTTACCGATAGATAAATTTAGAGAAATGTTGGGAGAACAAAAATGAAAAAATTAATAATGAGCTTACTTGCTTTTCTTACAGCAGGTAGTTTAGCAGCTTGCGATACACAAGAAAGTAATGAAACAAACGCTGCATCAAAAGATGAAGAAAAGGTAACAGGAGAAACTATCCGCTTTGGTGTTCTGCCAGCTGAGTCAGCTATTCCGATTATATTAGCAAATGAAAAAGGATTCTTTGAAGAAGAAGGAACCAATGTTGAAATAGAATCATTTTCTTCACCAAATGACCGTAACGTAGCTATACAATCAAAAGAGTTAGACGGTACAATCAGTGATGTTATGACGGAAGCAACCTTTAAGCAAAATGAAACAGATATGACAATCACTTCTGGCATTCTAGAAGATTTCAAAATTCTGGCATCACCTCAGTCAGGAATTACAGAAATGAAAGAACTAGCTAATAAGAAAATCACTTTGGTACCGAACTTTATTCTAGAATATATCATGGATGTTTTTGCTGAAGAACAAGATTTTACTTATGAGGTGGTTGATATCCCTTCATTTTCAACTCGTTCTGAGGCTTTGTTAAAAGGAGAAGTAGATGCAGCGGTTTATACTGAACCACAAGCCAGCATGTTGGCTGAACAAGGTGCTGTGATCCTGGGTAGTTCAAAAGAGTCAGGAATTAATGGAGGAACGATTCAGTTCATGGATAGTGTTTTAGAAGAACGACCTCAAGATATTCAAGCATTTTATATTGGTTACAATAAAGCGATTGATTACATGAATGAACATGATGCAAGTGAATATGCTGATATCTTATCAAAATATCAGTTTCCAGATGCTATGAGTACGTATTTGGATACCCAGAAAGAAAACTATCCGTATGCTAAAGCGGTTGATCAAGACCAGTTTGATCAAATCATTGAATGGACACAAAACAAAGAACAGATCGAACAAACCTATACGTATGATGAGTTGACAGATTTCAGTTATTTAGAAGAATAGTATAGAGATAAGTCGATGAGATCTACGTATTTGATGATTGAAATTATGAAAAGTCAATTAAATTTAAATACCGCCCAATCCAGATTTAGATTATCAGGATTGGGCGGTATTTTTATTTATTACTAATGTTGTCTCAATTTTTAATTTGCAAATTTAAGTGAGCGTTAGTTGAATCTGATTTTAAGTAAATAGATTCAAGAGTTTTTGCCATAAACTTACATGTTCTTCAGAGCTGTTGTCAGTAGTTTGATCTTCTGTGTCTTCTTCTTGGGCACGATATTGGATGACAAATTGAACATTATCGACATGATCGTTTCGATCGTCCATATAAGATTGAACCTCATAATCTGAATTAGAAAATTCTTCAATAGCGTCATCTATTTTATCTTTAGTTTTATCTGGTAAACCTGCTGTTTCATTTTGAAGTTCTGAAGTCCCTTCAGCTAATTCATTTGCTCCATTGGAGAGATCAGTTGAACCGGCCTCTGCTTCACTAATCCCTTCAGATAAATCATCTACTCCAATAAATAAATCTTGAGCTCCAGATTGTAAAGCAACTGTTCCATTGTAAAGTTGGCTTATTCCTTCTATAAATGCAAGGGAACCAGTATGAGCATCGTCAATTCCTTGAGTTAAATTATCTGCTCCCTGATTTAATTGCGTAGCACCATCAGATAACTGATTAATTCCATTTTCAAGAGCTTCGCCGCCATTTATAAGACTGGTAGAACCGCTATCTAATTGTTTGCTTGCAGCTGTGACTTTATTTATTCCGTTAGCAAGCTGGTGAACGCCTTCCGTATAATCCTGTACACCTTGATCAAGAGATGAATAATTTTCAGTTAACTGATCGACACCTTCTTGAAGAGGAGCAAGTTCGTCAGATAAGCCAGCAATTCCAGTCACAAGCTCATTGATAGCAGTATGAAATGCTTGATAGTTATTAATTAACTGGGTACTTCCACTTTTTAGAGCACCATCTTCTTCCACTTGATTATGGATACCGTTAATAAGTGAATCACTACCAGAGATATACTGTACATTAACGTTTAAAAGCTGTTTTGTCTGGTTTAGGGTAGTTGTTAACTCATCTACTAAAGCTTGTTCAATTAATCCTTCTTCAACTAATGGTTGAAGGGTCTTGATTTGATTTTGTAAAGTTTGAATTGATTCTTGATAATTTTTGTTCTGTGCAGCTAAATCTGTAGGTGCTAATCCAGTTTCTTTTAGCGTAGAATCATATTGATCAATAGTCTGATCCATTCCAGCTATACCATTATCGAGCGCTGATAATCCAGAACCAATACCATCTGCAGCTTCACTTAATTCTGATACATCATTGAATGCTACTTCAATATTATCCACTTTTGCTTGCATTGTTTGTAGGGCTTTTAGTATCAACGCTGAATTTTCGGTTAATGATGCAGATTTACCATCTAATGTATTTAAACCTTGTTCTATTTCTCCAAGGCCACTTGATAAATCAGAGATTCCATTATTCAAATCATCAAGCCCATCAAAGAATTGAATAGATTTTTTATTCAATTCCTGGCTACCTGCTTCAAGTTGATTAGTAGATTGAGCAAGCTGATTGCTTCCGGCATCCAAAGTACCTAGACCAGATGCAAGATTTCCTGACTGTTTATAAGCTTTACTCGTACCTTCTACAAGTAGTTGACTTTTACTGGATAGTTCACTTGTCCCATCTGATAAGCGGTTGCTTCCGTCTAGGAGCTGTTGGATTCCGCTAGTCAAGTCAGTGCTACCGTTATTTAAAGCTTGTGCGCCACCATCAAGTGTTGTAATTCCATCTTCCAGTTCTTGTAAAGGATCTGTAAAAGAAGATATATCAAATAAATCATCTCCTAGGGCTAGACTAAGGGGAGCACCGTTGATTGACCAATCCAGTTCTTCTAGTTCAGTTGTTTCAACTGTGAAAGAAAGTGGATCATCTTGCCCAGGTAGTACTGTCCATTGAACTTGCTGTTTATTTCCGGCAGTACTGATGATTCCATTCTCACTTTTTAGGTTATAGTGAGTATCAAGGTCTAGCGAAGTACTGATCTGCAAAGCATAATGATCATAAAAATCCATTAATTTTTCATTGGACTCATCAGTAGGTGAAATGGATACTTGAACAGTAACTTGGCCGCTTTTACCAGCGACTTGATGAGGATCAACTGTTTTTCCATCTAAAGTATAAGAGAAATCAAATGTCCATGGTAATTGTTTATCTGCTACTTCACCTTGAGTGAATACTCGGTTTTCGTTGGTAAGAATATGGGCTTCTTTATTAGCGTAATTTAAATCAGAATCTTTAGTATTGAGTAGTCGCAGTTCATTATAGTTCCCAAAGTCTTCAATTTCATTTGCATCATCCATCTCGAAAAGATTTGTTACATACATTTCTTTTAAGTCTCCAGAAAGATCAATCGTAGAGTAGACTAATTCTTCTTTTGAATAATTGGACTCATCGCTATTTTCCTCAGCCATTACAGGAAAAGTAATAGAGCTAGCAGCGATATAAAGTGAGCTTAAACCAATAATTGTTTTTTTCATTTTTAATTTTCTCCTTCTATTTTTCAAAATTTGTATTTAAGGTTGTTTTTTCGATCCACTTATCTGATATATATAGTAGGATCGGCAAACCAAAAAATACAACTAGCATAGATAGTAACGTTCCTTGAGCTAATAAATATCCTATTTGAGCGGGCACTTGATTAGTGGAGAATATTCCAAAAAGCAGTCCTGCAAAAGTCATAATAACTCCAGAGACTAGGATGCTTTCTCCAGATTTTTCTATTGAAGCTAGAAGTGCTTCTTTTTTCGAGTGTAAATGCCGTTCTTCTATATAACGATCTGTCAATAAAACGGCGTAATCTACGGTAGCACCTAATTGCACAGAACTTAAGATTAAAAAGGCAATGTAAAATAATGCACTTCCTCTAAAATAAGGGAGACCCAAATTGATCCAAATAGCAGCTTGAATACTCATAACGAGAATAGCTGGAAGAATCAGAGATTTAAAGGCAAACATAATGACGATCAGTATGCCAATAATGGAAGTGATATTTACAATACGCTGATCCGAACTGATGACATCTTTTAAATCATAAGTCGAAACACTATCTCCTGCTAGAAGATAGTCTTCACCGAATAAGCTATCGGCTTTCTCTCTAATGGTATCAATCATCTCAAAGGTTTCAGTGCTTTCTGCTGGTAAAGAAGTTTCTATAGCCATTCGTGTGTAATCTTCTGAGTGCAGCATTTCTCTAGTAGATTCAGGAACATATTGGATAGGGATAGCCCAGCCAACTTCATTTGAATAAGCTTCTACCGCTGTAATATCTGAAAATTCATCCAAGGCTTCAATCATTTCTTTTTCACTTTCTTCATTACCGTTAGGAATCATTAAAGCCATCAGATTTTCATGTCCAAAGTCTTTTTCAATAGCATTCTGTTCTTGCATGACTTTATTGTCTGATGGAAGCCACCTAGAGTTTCCGTAATAGAAGTCATTTTGATGTTGAGCGAAAAAAAAGACACCTGCAAATAAAATTATTAATGGGACAGCTACAAAACGAACCTTATATACAAGGTTAGCTAAGGGCTTCAAAGACGGAATAAAAGAACGATGCATAGTTTTTTCTAGTAAATTTGCACAGACTAAAGTCATCGCAGGTAGGAAAATAAACACGGAAAGAAGGCTAAAGATTACCCCTTTTGCTAATACAATTCCCATGTCTGCTCCTATTCCAAATTTCATTAATATTAAAGCAGCAAAGCCGATAACGGTCGTTAATCCACTAGATAAAACAGAGCCTAAAGAATTTTTTAAAGCTTTGACCATAGCTTCTTCTTGAAGGAGACCCTCTCGACGATACTCCTCATAGCGATGTAGTAAGAAGATAGAGTAATCAATCGAAACACCTAATTGTAGGATAGGGAAAGCATTCTTAGTAACAAAAGAAATTTCACCTAAAAAGATATTGGTCCCACTATTAATTAAAATGGCTAATCCAATCGTA
This sequence comes from Marinilactibacillus sp. 15R, assembly GCF_001895285.1. Classification (NCBI taxonomy): domain Bacteria; kingdom Bacillati; phylum Bacillota; class Bacilli; order Lactobacillales; family Carnobacteriaceae; genus Marinilactibacillus; species Marinilactibacillus sp. 15R. The sequence continues at coordinate 535,367 of NZ_CP017761.1, read as the reverse complement.
CCTAAAATTAAAATGGGTTCTATCCAAGAGGATGTAGAAAAAATTAATACAATAAAAGCAATAATAACAGCAAAACTGATCGTAGAGTATAAGTCGACACTAGTATGCTGATCCAGTTCGTAATCTTGTACGAGCTGCCCATCCATTTTTCCTTCTTTACCGATCACATTTCTAATTTTTTCAATCAGTTCATCTCGTTGTTCGTTACCATCAACTTCAGCGGAAATCGCCATTAAGGCTTTGCCATCTTGATAGTAGTCTTTTACAGTCTCTTGATCCATTAATTCAATCGGTTTCTCGAGATCTTCATGATCATCTAGCCAATCAACAGAATCAATATGGTTGATCTCTAAGAGCGCTTCTTTCACTTTGATAGCTTCTGTTATATCCGCTTCCTCAATCATTACACGAATACTGGATGGTTGGGGTGGGAATTCTTCTTTCATCACATCTATAGCTTGGGTGGACGGAGAAGAATTGGGTAAATAATCTGTCATATCATTATTAATGCCTACAAATCTTGCTAAGAATATGGATATAATTCCTAATAAAGCGAAGGTATAAATAATTGTCTTTCTATAATGCACAATCGCTCTAAATAATCTTTCCTTCATACAATCTACTTCTTTCTTGTTATTTTGACAAATGTTGAAATTTGAACTAGTGTTAATTATAGTAGCTAATGATGAAAGTACAACATACAGTCACTGTCCATTTGTTGAAATTTAAACAAATAAAGTGAAAGTGTTGAAAAGAGGAAAAAAATGACTGAAAATCGAAGTGTACAAAAAACAAAAAGAAATTTGAAAGATGCATTGATTTATTTCTTGAAAGAGAAATCAATTCATCAAGTTAAAGTAAAAGAGTTAACAGAGAAAGCGGAAATTAATAGAGGAACTTTCTATTTTCATTATTCTGATATTTATGAACTATTGGATGAATTGGAAGATGATGTTTTTACAGAATTAGAAAAGATGTTTGACCAATATGATGAGAATCTCTCAAAAGAAATTAACCCTGCATCTTTGCTAGATGTCTTATTTTTTAGCTTGTCTGAAAAGAGAGATATTATCTATATTCTTTTAGGGCCAAACGGTAGTCGCTCTTTTTCTTCAAGAATAGATGGATGGGTAGACTATCATTCTCGTAATATTCTACAGAGCGCTTTTCCTGAAGTTGAACCAGAGTATCATCGACTAGTTTCTGCTTTTCTAATTCGTGGAGTAATCGGAACTTTCAAAACATGGTATGAAACCGGACAAAATCAAACCCATCAAGAGCTTGCTGAAATCATCAAAAAAATTATAGGAAACACTGCGCATAAGGAAGGATAAAGTGTTATTGGATGGATTTTTTTCTCTTTTTATTATAATAATAGTATAGAAAAGTAATGAACTTTAAGCATCCTGACTAAAAGCGAAAGGAAGCAGTGAATATGGAAAAGATAGAGCACGTATATGTTGAAACGAATGGTATTAAGCTGCATGTTGCTCAAAAAGGGCCAAAAGAGGGTGAAGTAGTCTTGTTACTTCATGGATTTCCAGAATTCTGGTATGGCTGGAAACATCAAATAGCAGCTTTGGCGGGAAATGGGTTTCGAGTATGGGCTCCTGATCAACGAGGTTATAATCTAAGTGATAAACCAAAGAAAGTTAGAGAATATCAGATGGACTATTTGGTTGAAGATATAGTTGGATTAATCAAGCAAACAGGAAAGGAAAAAGTATTTCTTGTGGGTCATGACTGGGGTGGCCTTGTTGCCTGGAAAGTGGCGAAAGAATATCCAGAGCTGATTAACAAGCTGGTCATTTTAAATGCTCCGCATTTATCCGCAATGAGTAAACATGTTAGAAAGCATCCATCGCAACTTTTAAAAAGTTCTTACATTCTTTTCTTTCAGTTGCGAGGGATACCAGAAAAAATGGCTAGTCGATCAGATTGGCAGCTAGCAACAGAAGCAATACAGAATACAAGTAATGAAGGAACATTTAGCAAAAATGACTTAAAAGAATATCGACTGGCTTGGTCTAAGCCAAACGCAATGCAGTCGATGATCAACTGGTATCGTGCCAATTTAAAATTTTTTGCCTCTGCTAAAGTAACAGACCAGATTACAGTACCGACTTACGTTATCTGGGGGAGGAAAGATCAATTTTTAAGTTGGAAACTGGCTGAAAAAAGTCTAGAGTTCTGTGATCAAGGCCAAGGAACCTTACTAGGAGAATCTACACATTGGTTACATCATGAAAAACCGGAACAGATTAGCCATTTAATTACTAATTTTATCAGTGCAATATAAAAAATAAAAGAACATAGAGAGGAATGATAAATAGTGAATGAGAACATATTTGAAGATATGGCTAAGAGATATGATACGCCGGAAAGAATCAAGTTAGCAAATATTATTAGTAAGGAAGTTAGTGGACAATTAGCAGATAGTCAAGAAAAAACGATGATTGATTACGGAAGCGGAACGGGACTGATCAGTGTGCAGTTAGCGCATGAAGTATCTGAACTGATCATGGTGGATTCCTCGAAGGAAATGTTGAAAGTCGTAGATGAAAAAATAAAACAAAGTAAATTAGAGAATACCCGAACCTTACTAGCTGATTTTACGCAGGAAGTACCAGAAATTAAAGCAGATATTGTTATGATGTCATTGGTGTTACTGCATATTCCAGATACTAGAGCAATATTGCAGAATGTCTATTTTGTTTTAAACAAAGGCGGCAAACTAATCATTGTCGATTTTGATTATAACGAAAAGGTTAAACACCCTAAAGTCCATAGTGGATTCAAACGGGAAGAATTGAAGAGACTTCTTTCTGAAATAGGATTTCAGTCTAGTGAAATTAGAAACTTTCATCATGCGAAAGACGTGTTCATGAATCAGGATGCGGATGTGTTTATCGCGATTAGTCAGAAGAATTAACAGAAAAATAGGCTGAAGAAGGAATATCATGAAGGCATTTACTCAGGAAGTTATAGATCATTTACAATATTATGTTTATGCACTGGTAAATCCAGACGATAAAGCAATTTTTTATATTGGTAAAGGGAATAAAAATAGAGTATTTTCACATGAGTTTGAAAGTACGACTGAACAGAATGTTTTACAATCAGAAAAAATTAGTATCATAAACTCAATCAAAGAAAAAAAGCTAGAAGTTGAAAAGTACATTATTTCTTTTGGATTAAGTGAAACAGAAGCTTTTCATGTAGAGAATGCACTCATTAATTTCATGAAAATAATTGATGAAACAAAAATTTCTGTTTCCAAGTTAGCCAATATAGTTAGCGGACATCGTTCAGATAAGCAAAAATTATCACTTCAAACTTTTGGAAGAGTTGAAATACTTCAGTCTTCACTTAGTCCGGAACCTGTAGATGTTAATCAATTAAGAGGGTACAAGATCATGTTTGTGAAGATAAAGCCTACTGAAGATTTAATAGATTCCAGCAAAAATTTATCTCCTGAGAAAATGTATGATCCTAATTCAAAAGCTTTAAAACTAAGAACATTGGGCGATTGGTCAATAAGTAAACAAAAAGCTGATGAAATCGAGTATATTTTTGGAGTATATCCTAACAGTGGTATGATTGTCAGTGCATATAAGATACCAAAAACATCTAATAGATATGTAATCAAAGAAAATGTTACTCAAAAAGGTAGAAAGCAGATTCGATATAATTTTGCTGATTCTGGAATAGCTATCAATGAAATAAATGGGATTGAACTATTTCCTAAGCACATAAAATTTAAGGGATATCATTTCGTAGATGAATCTGGTAATCCTAAAAGAGTTCAATCACCGTTTACTTATATTGGCTTTTAATTAAGAAAATCAAGGAGTAATTAAATGGGGAAATTCCTTTCAAAAAGAATTCTGATGGGTGCTATATTATTTATGTTGGCTTCTAGTGTTTATCTAATTGCAGAAGCCATTTCTGCTCAAGCTTGGACTAATCCGGAATACAGTTACAGCTTTCATTATATTAGTGACTTAGGTGTATCTAAAAGACTGTTGATTGATGATGGGCGAGAAGTGTATTCTCCTTTAGCAGGAGTCATGAATACAGGGTTCATATTATATGGAATTCTCTCTGCTGGTAGTTATATTGCTGTCCTTCCTTTGATAAAAGATAAAGCAAAGTGGTCTGTATTAGGTTTCGCACTCATCCAAGGAGTCGGAAATGTTCTTGTGGGTCTTTTTCCGGGAGAGACTTACGACTATGCGAGTATGCATATTATTGGAGCAGCAATGGCGATTGTAGGAGGGAATTGTACTTTATTATTAATGGGTATATATCTTAAACTGAAAAAACAGGGGTATATAGTCAAAGCAATCGCATTACTGTTAGGTAATTTTGGTCTAATCATGTTAGTTACATTTTTATTAACTAATGCCGATCATTCTGCGGTGTTTGAACGGTTATCGGTTTATACGATGACAGCATGGAATCTGATATTTGGCTTTTGGCTAATTAAAAAATATAAAATCCAGCAGTATGCCCTTTAATAAATAGCGGATAAGTAAAAAAGCACTTATTACCATTTTGTAAGTGGAAATAAGTGCTCTTTTTGATTAGATGAATTTTTCAACAAAGTCTTCAATAGGTAGTTTTAAGTCTTCATAATGTTCTTCAAGCTCTTTTCTGGACCAGTTCCACCAATTTATTTTGAGAAGTTTTTCCTGGATTTCTTTCGGAAATCTTTCTTTTAGTGGTTTGGCAGGTATGCCTCCAACAATTGTATAAGGAGGAACATCTTTAGTAACTACGGCACCTGCACCGATGACGGCTCCGTCTCCCACAGTAATGCCAGATTGGATCGTTACGCCGTGACCGATCCACACATCATTGCCAATCGTGGTAACTTTTTGTCTTCTGCCTTCCAAAAATTGGGAATCTTTATTTGGGAAGCCATAACCATCGCCGTTATAAGCAAATAAATGCTGAGAAGGGCGTTCGTAAGGATGATTGGTTGGTCCAATTCGAACCATATCAGAAATACTGGCAAATCTTCCAATTACAGAATTTTGAATGTAGCAGTAACTTCCTGTATAGCTATAACCGCCAATACTAGAATTGTCTACACTGTTAAATGTTCCTAGTTCCACATACTCTTCAAAAGTGGTATCTTTTACTTGACTATGGACTCCAATGACAGGACGATCAGGATATAATTGTATCGTTTCAATGTGCATTCCAAACACCCTCCTAAACTTTTATTTTAGTGTAACCAATGATAGAATAAAAAGCAAAGTGGAATAGAGGCTATAAAGTTTTTTGTTGAAGAAATCCTACATAGGAGACGATAAAATGTATGACATAAAGGTAATCGATTCTTTCACTAATAAGCAGCTTTCCAGATTAAAACTGGCTAAAGCTTATGTTAAAGATACAGATGAACCGCATGGAATTATGGTTAGAAGTTCAACTGTTCCAGATTCGCTCATAACGGATAAGTTGCTGGTCATCTCCAGATCAGGAGTTGGTGTCAATACAATCAATGTCGAAGCCTCTACAGAGCAGGGTGTAGCTGTTTTGAATACACCTGGAGTGAATGCTAATGCAGTAAAAGAAGCAGTAATTAGTACACTTTTTTCAGTGGTTAGACCGCTCACTAAAGCTGCAGAAATGGTTCAGACTCTTAGTGGAGAAGATATCTTATTGCAGGCAGAAGCGAGACGGGAAGAATTTATCGGAAGAGAACTCCAAGGAAAAGTCATTGGCGTAGTCGGATTAGGTGCTATTGGTGTCCAAATTGCAAGAAGTGCTTATGATTTGGGGATGGAAGTTTTAGGATATGCCAGACGAGATCAAGGGCTAGATTTTTTAGAGCAAGTAGATTTGGATGAATTATTACGTCAGTCACATTTTGTAGTGATTGCTCTTCCTTTGACAGAAGGAACAAGAGGGCTATTATCTGAAGAACGGTTGCGACAAATGAAACAGGGAGCTTATCTTTTCAACTTTGGCAGAGGACCAATCGTTGATACAACAGGTATGCTTGCAGTTTTAGAAGAAGATAGCTTAGCAGGGTATTATACGGATTTTCCGGAAGAAGCTTATTTGGGGAACGATAAAGTCATTATGTTACCGCATATTGGCGGGAATACACAAGAAGCTTTAGAAGGAGGAGAAAGACTAGCAAGAAAAGCACTCAGTGATTTCCTTATTTATGGAACAGTCAGAGATTCTGTCAACTTCCCTTCAGCTAGACAGCTTTTCCATTTACCTTATCGAGTGACTCTATTTTATAAAGAAACGATGGATATCCTACCAGATATTATGCAGATTTTTAATCAGTTTGATTTGAGAATAGGCGAGATGATGACGAATCGTAAAGGTGAATGCGTATATGTTTTAATTGATCTCGACAATGATCAGAGCCAGATAGAAAGAGCTATTGAAAAAATAGAAACCATCAATGACATTAAGAAAGTAAGACTGTTAAAACGTCCGCAATATAAAAAGCGTCGAAAAGTTAAAAAAATAATTAAATAATAAGTTAAACCTAGATAATTCATACTTTTGCTTGAATCGTGGAAACACTGCCTAATGGCAGGCACTATGATACTTTTATTGTTTCACCTGTTAAGTGATGAAAAAAGAACTCCATTCTGATATGGTAAAGGTGTCGAAACCAACCATAAGAAAAGGAGTTCTTCTAATGACTAGCTTACACAAAAAACAGATTAAATTCAATTCTAACATTACCATTTCGCATACAGGTGGACGCTTATCTAGTGATTCCGGTTTGGTCTTAGTTAAAGAACTAATGAATACCTTTGGTTTCTCTGATTTAGCTAAACGACTACTTCACTTAAAAGAAAATCGTGCTTACTTCATACATGATAATCTAGCAATTTTTGAGCAGCTTATTATGCAGCTAACGGCTGGTTATTCGACAGACTCTTCGGCTAATATATTAAGACATGATCCAGTATTTCAAGTTATTCTAGGTAGAAATCAGTTAGCCTCGCAATCGTCGCTTTCGCGATTTCTAGACCGTTTTTCAGAAGAGAACTTAGATCAGTTACAGTCATTAAATCAATCATTAATTGATAAAGCGCGTCTGATTCGTAATGATACCGAGTTGATCATTGATATTGATTCAACACACTCAGATACCTTTGGAAATCAAGAACAAACCGATTATAATGCCCACTATCAAACTTATGGATATCATCCTCTAGTTGCCTTTGATGGACTGACTGGAGATTTCTTAAAAGCTGAACTACGTTCAGGAAATCAATACACATCTAAAGGTGTAAAAGCTTTCATAGAACCTTTACTGCAGCATTATAATCACTCCTTACCGAATACCGACATACTCGTTCGTGGAGATAGTGGATTTGCAACACCAGAGGTGTATGAAGCTTGTGAAGCCAACAATAGCCACTATGTTATTCGTTTAAAGAACAATAAAAAAGTGAGTCAACTAGCTGAAAAATCAGTTCTATATGGTGAAAATCAGAAATGGGAAGAGAGAGAAGTGCAGTACTTTTCAGTACCTTATCAAGCTAAGTCATGGTCAAAACCTCGTCGTCTCTGCATTCGTTCTGTTCGAGAAGGAGGAGAACTCCTTTTTCAGCATACATTTATTGTGACAAACCTATCAAAAAATGTATCCCCTGAAGTCATATTCTCTCTTTATGCCAAACGTGGAACGATGGAAAACTTTATCAAAGAAGCGAAAGCAGGATTTTATTTTGATAAAACCGATAGTCCACGCTTCTTAGAAAATCATGTAAGGATGTTAATGAGTTTACTCGCTTATAACCTCATCAACTTTTTAAAGACGATTGGGTTTGATGAACGAGATAAAGGTCTGACTGTTCAATCCATACGACTGAAATTACTTAAAGTAGCCGGGAAACTTGTCCAAACAGGTAGGCAAGTCTATCTTAAACTGTCTAGTTATCACGTTTATCATAAAGAATTCTATGCTGTCTTCGACCGCCTGAGGCGGTCCCATTCATGGGTATAAACTAAGCGGATACTATTTTTTTAAGAGAAAAGTTCCAAGGGATAAGTGTGCCCAAAATTATACAAAAGTAATTTTTGGGCACTTACAAAAATGAAAAGAGTCTTTAAAAAGATTGTTTTGGGCAAAAGTTATCAAAATAAATAAAGCGAGAATGATTTTTTTAAGAGATTTACTTAAAATACAGAGTTATGAATTATTCAGGGTTAAAAAACATTTTATAAGGCAAAGAGGATGATAGTATAGTCTCTTTGCTTTTTTAACTAAGAAAAAATAATGTCAGCGAGTATGCGCGATGACATCTGAATTGATCATTTAATCTTAGGTTCCTGCGCTAATGAGCATTAGGCTTTTTCTATCAACTATAGTATTTTTTTGTTTTCAGTGTCACTATAATCTTTTCATGCTAAACTAAAGAAAAGTTAAAAGGCAAAGAGGTCAAAATATGAATCCATTTTTCAAAATAATTTTAAAGTTGTTATCATCACCGAGGATAGACATTCAAGAAGATTATCAATCAATAAGAAAACTACAACAAATTTTTTATGCTAAGCCCAAGAAAACATATCGGATATTGGATGATCAGATTTATTCTGAAGATCGTTCACATGAAATTGGAGTTCGAGTATTTCAGCCAAAGGAACAAAAATACAGTGAGCCCATTTTGTACATTCATGGTGGCGGCTGGGTTATAGGTGATATTGATTCCTACACAAGAGCCTGTATTAATCTGGCAGATACATTGGGACGCACGATTTATTCAGTAGATTATCGACTAGCTCCGGAATATCCTTATCCGGCTGGCTTAAAAGACTGCTTTCGAGTTGCTGAAATTCTACTTGAAAAATTAGAATTTACTGGACCAGGAGATGTATCTAAATGGATTATTATGGGGGATTCTGCTGGTGGTAATCTAGCCGCTGTCGTATCTTTATTATTAAGAGATAGAGGACTGACGATGCCTTATAAACAAGTATTACTTTATCCTGTCACCTATTGGGATCATTCTGAACAGTCACCATTTAAATCTATAAGAGCCAATGGACATGAGTACGGTCTGACAATTGATAAAATTCAGAGTTACATGAAACTGTATGTCCCAGATGAGACAGCCAGAAAAGATTACCGGGTTGCACCTTTGATGGCAGACGATTTATCGGAACAGCCGGAAACGCTCGTCATTACTGCTGAATATGATCCACTATGTGATGAAGGTGAGGCTTATGCAAATGCTCTATTCAAAGCGGGTAACAAGGTGAGGCTGCATCGTATCAAAAATGCTGTTCATGGATTTATTACTTATCCAAAATTCGCTGCCCCCTTAGATGAAGCCTATCGAATCATGAACGATTTTTTAACGCGTACATAATGAGAAAGCTTAAATAAAGAGGTGGGAGAGTCTGATGGAGAAACGAAAATGGGTAAGGCTTGATAATGCTTCTAATATTTTTCTGGCAGCTAAAAATAATGTGGATACTAAAGTTTTTCGTTTGAGTGCTGAATTAAAGGGGGATATTAATCCTAGACATTTACAGCGAGCTTTGGATAGAGTTTATGAACAATACGCTTTGTATCATAGCGTACTTAGAAGGGGAATATTCTGGTATTATTTAGAAGAGAGCGAATTAAGGCCTGTCATAAGGCCTGAGACAACGTCCCCTTGCGCGACTATTTATCATTTTGACCGAAAAGAATTGTTATTCAGAGTTTTGTATCATAAAAATCGTGTGCACTTAGAAGTGTTTCATGCACTATCTGATGGAACAGGAGCGCTGTGGTTTTTTGAGGACCTAATTTCTGAATATGTATCGTTCAAATATCTTGAACCAAGTGATATAGAAAAAAATCCAGACCAAAAGAGAATAACAAATCAGTCAGAAGATAGTTTTGCACGGTATTTTAGAAAAAGTAGACAAAAGAATTTTACTAAAGCAACTCTTTCTGCGCTTGAAAAAATTTATCTAGATAGAGAAGCAGACAGGGAAATAAAATCAAATAAATTAGAGCTGTCCACAGATGATACGACTAATGAGTTAGAAACAAATAGAGGAAAAAATAAGAAAGAACAGCATATCTACCGTATCAAAGGAACTAGAACGCCGGATAATCGAATGCGAGTGATTGAGCTAGAATTATCATTGAAAAAAATAATCGAGCTTGCAAAGCAATATAATGTTTCCCTTACAGTTTATCTGATTGCTTTATATATCATAGCTGTTTATCAAACTAAAGAAGAAAAATCAGGAAAAGCGACAGTGACAATTTCTGTACCCGTCAATCTCCGCCAATTTTTTCCTTCAAGTTCTGCTCGGAATTTTTTCACGACAACTCATTTAGCCATAACTTTTGAAAATGAGAGAGAACTAGACCTTGCAGAAATATATCAGGAACTTTCTAGACAATTAAAAGCACAGACAAGCCCGACATATCTGGAAAAACGAGTGAATCGATTTATTTCATTCGAGTTAAATCCGTTTATTAGAGTAACCGTCCGACCATTAAAAGACTTAATTTTAAAATTAATTAATCTTTCTAATAATAGAAATGTTACAGTTGCAATGTCAAACTTAGGGAAAGCAAATTTCCCTACTGAAGTCCTACCATATATACAAGGTATCTATTTTCATACTTCAGCAATTCGTCCACAGTTTTGTATGATCAGCCATGAAGATTGCCTCACCCTAAGTTTTACAACGCCTTTTATAGAAACAGATATTCAGAAAAAATTTGTGGAATTACTGACCGAACAATCTATAGAGGTTATAGTGGGAACAAACAGGGTGACTAAAGAAGAATTGGAGAGCCAAATAAAATGAAACAATGCATACAGTGCCATGCGAAAGTAAAAGGTGATTGGGATGTATGTCCTCTTTGTCAGAGCCCTTTTGCTGAACAGAAGGAAAATGAAGAAGAAAACCAAGGACCATTTCCAGTTGTTCCTTTACGATTTAACAGAGAGAAAGTTACTAAACTGCTTTCACTAGTGTCTGTTTTGGTTATTGTGGCTTACTTTATCATACAATGGTTCTGGTCTTTTCAGGTTTTTGGATTAGACTATGTTTTATTTGGAATTATGAGTATGTGGATGGTCGTCTTGATTATCATTCGTAAGCGTCGAAACATAACCAAAGGAATCGTTTATTTAATTATTTTTTTGTCTGTAATTAGCCTGTACTTTGACTATTCAAATGGATGGTCAGCCTGGTCAATAACCTATTCAATTCCTATTATTTGTACTTTTGCATTGATTGCTATGTTTTTAGCCATCCAAGTCGTACGTCTTGATACTGGAGATTATGTGCTCTATCTTCAGGCAGCTGCATTGTTAGGGCTTATACCTTTAGTTTTTTTATTCCTTGGCTGGACAACCCATCCTTTACCAAGTTGGATTTCATTTTTGATCAGTACTGTAATGTTCTGGTCAGTTATCGCTTTACATGGGAAGCAAATCTTGAAAACGTTAAGAAAAATTGTAGACGTTTGATTTTAAATAGATAGTCATGAAAAGGTGCTGAATTTTTTCAGCACTTTTTTCAGATAATTCAGTTTAAAAGGTTTAAATCCTTCTTGATTTTATTTAAAATCATTGATAAATCATCTGTAGCTGTTAACGTTTGTTCATTTAGAAAGTCTATGTAATCTTTCTCGTTCCACCAACGACGCATTGCTTCTTCACCGAATTCCTGAGTTTTATCTCTAGTTTGATGCCTTCTTAAAGTTTCTTCAAAAGTAAGTTCAAAATAATAGGCAGCAGCTTTTTCTTCGCAGATTTCAACTAACTCCTCGAACATTTTAAAATACCAATCGCTTTTAAAAATCCCTTCTACAATAATATAAGGGCAAACGGTTTTTCCGTAACGAACCATATCAGAAATTAACGGAATAATAAGCGAGTTTGGTCCATCGGGCGTCCGCATCGTGTCTCTTCTAATTACATCTTGAGAGAGAAGCATAGTATTTCTTCCAAGAAGTACTTGCAATTCTTTAGCTAAAGTCGTTTTCCCGCTTCCAGAATTACCTCTGATAATAATCAGTTTCGTCATAACGTCCTCCTTAAATATATTTTCTATTTGATAGTACCATTTTGCAATAAAAGTTAAAATTATAAAAAGTATGATTATTTTTAGAATTTTTAAAGTGAAATAGAAACATAGGTTTTAATTTATATATTTTTAAAGTAAAATTGGTAAAAGAAAGCGTTTGGAATTTGGTAACTCCCAATAATCTATGAAAAATTATGTTTCCCAAATTTCTCGTTGCTCGTATGATGATTTCTGTCGATGAAGGTAATATAATCCAATCATTGTCTGGATTAAACAGCTTTATAACAGATCCAGTAAAGCAACGAGAAGTATAAGAAGGCATGTTTAAAAAACTTCGTTTTTTTGAAGTTTTTCGAGATATGTAAAATCACTTCTACAGTATTAGTCCGTGTACTGTAGAACACTGTTCCCGAAAGATAATAAACGGATCCACTTGTCGGGCATTGTTTTTGCATCATCATGGACGAATGGAATCCTCACAGGAACTTCGCCATCTAATGACTGATGTGGACGTAGAAAGTTGAAGCAGGCAGTAAAGCAAGCGACATGAGCACGTGCACCATTTTGAGATTTAAATCCATGGGTACCACGGTAATTGCCTTTGTAAGTCCGGTTCAATCGTTCGATGATTTGTTTAAGGGGCCTATATTGTCTAGATACTTCGTCCTCGTTGGTTAAACCAATGACTTGAGTGATATCGAAGTTCAGGCCGTGTTGGGCCAGGAAATGTTGTGCCAGTTTGTAAATGGGGTTTCCGTCAACGATGAGGTTTAAATCCTCAGGGATTTCGCTAGCTATATAGTGGTCGAGCACATCGTGAATGGCCCTGATTGCTAATTCAGTATTGCGTTTTTCAGACACTCTTTGGGATAAGATGATTTTATTCTTTGCATCGAAGAAGTAACAGATATAGTGCCATTTTTTCCCGACACGGATGTAGGTCTCGTCTCCACAGATCTGATCAGAAAGATCATAGGGGTAGTGTTGAGTAAGGGTGTAAAGTTGAGCCCCTGCTGCTGCCGCGTAGTTTAATATCGTCTGTCTACCAATCTTTACTCCGTGTATGTCGTAGATTAATGCGGCAACCTTAGGTGCAGGAAGGCCGTAATTAACGTGGTAGGTCAAAATCTCACCTAATAATCGAGGTGAGGCATGAATGCGACTTAAGTCAACTGGCGATTCAATCAGTCCATAGGACTTGATGTCCTCGAGTTTTAAATTAAACTGACGATAGACGTATCGTAGCTTTAAGTAGTATGGTGCGACAGTATAGAGTTCCTTTTGCTCCTCACTCAACTGGTTTAACGCCTGAATATAATAAGGACAAGTGTCGTTTTTACACTTGTAGATGTCGAATTCAGACCGTTGTTTAATCTTCTCAAGACACTTCTCACAGTGAGGACATTTGAGAATGACATCTTTAGAGTAATGATTCTTCGAATTAAATAAAGCACAACAGACTTTGCACTGATATTGTCCGTGCACACCATTATTCTTATAGAGATAGTTATGGGGCGCATGACACTTAGCGCAACGTACATTTTCAGGAACTTCAGAAGATGACTTGTGGCGACGAACAGGTTTGATCGGTTTACCTGCTTCCACGGCCTGTTTTAGAAGGTATTTATAGTCCGCCCGTTCAAGCTTTACAACTTTCGGTGGGTCATCAAGGGTCAATTTGTTGTAATCAAGCTTTGTGATATCGGTCCCTTTAGGTGGTCGATCACCCGCATCTTCAAGCCAAGTAATATAATCGTTTAAAAGTTGAATTAAACTGTTTTGCCACTTGATTTTATTAACTAAATACATGATAATCTGAAGTAGATTAGGCATCTCTTTTCACTCCTTAAGTGATGAATGTTTGTTTTAGTGAACTTCATTTTATCAGATTAAGGGGGGGAAGAGGTGCCTTTTTGTATTTTAATTGATAGAGCAACGATAGTTGCATTAAAACAACACGAAAAAACAAAAAAATTGGTAATTACTTGGAATTTATAGGAGGATTATAAATGAAAAAATAGGTTTAATCGGTGGAATGAGTTGGGAATCTTCAGCTGAATACTATCGTTTAATCAATGAAAAAGTAAAAGAAGAATTAGGGGGGGCTTCATTCAGCAGAGTGTATAATGTATAGTGTGGATTTTGAAGAAATTGAACATTATCAAATAAATGGAAAATGGTATAGGGCAGGAGAAAAATTAGCTGACGCAGCCCAGTCTTTAGAAAAAGTCGGGGCAGATTTTATTGTTCTTTGTACAAATACAATGCACAAAGTGATTGTTTCAATAGAAGAAAAAATCAATATACCTATTTTACATATTGCAGATGCTGCAGCCAAGGAATTGAAAAAATTTAATATAAGAAAAGTTGGTTTACTTGGAACAAGTTATACAATGGAGGAAGACTTCTATATTTCTAGAATAGAAGAAAGTGGATTTCAAGTCGGTATTCCATCTGAGGATAAACGAAATAAGATCAATGAAGTGATTTTTAGTGAATTATGTCTTGGTAAAATCAAAGTGGAATCACGTGAATATTTTAAAAAAGTAATAGAAGAATTAGCAGAAAATGGTGCAGAAGGTATTATATTAGGCTGTACAGAAATTGGATTATTGATTAAAGAAAAAGAGTCTAGTATTCCAATTTTTGATACGACAACTATTCATGCAATGGAAGCAGTAAACTGGGCATTGAAAAAGTAAAGAAGGTAAAGAGATGTTAGATAAAAGGATTTTATATTTTTTAGCAGTAGTAGAAGAGGGTTCTTTTTCAGCAGCAGGGAAAGCTCACTATATCACTCAATCAGCTATTAGTCAGCAAGTAGCTTCTTTAGAAAATGATTTGAATATTCCTTTATTTGATCGTACATTTTATAAACCAAGACTAACAAAAGCAGGAGAAAAATATTATACTTTCTGCAAAGATATCCTATATAAAGAAGTTGATGTGTTAAATGAGATGTACAAACTCGCAAACGCAGAAGAAGAGATACTACATATCGGAATTACTGGGCCGTTAGAATCAAAACATTTACCTAATATTATTGTTCGTTATGAAAAGTTATATCCGGAGAAAGTAATCAAAGTAACAAAATGTAGTTTTTCATCAGGTGTTGATCAACTTCTGAGTGGTGAACTAGATGTAGCTTTTGGAATATCAAATGATCTTTCTTATCATACCACTATAGCCGTAACAGAATTAATCAAACATAAAATTTGTGTGATATGTTCACCCGAACATCCATTAGCTGAATGCAAAAGTATTGATTCAAAAGAGTTGAAAAATGTTCCAGTGGTTTCATTATCGAAAAAATCAGGACCTAATTTCTATGCGGATTTTATGCGGTCATTTAGAGAAGATGGATTCACTCCTAATATTGTGAAGTATGTAGACAATTTAGACGAGCTTATTTTGGATGTTAGATTGAACCGAGGCATTGCGTGGACTAGCAAAGAAGTAATTAATGAGACAGACAAAGTTCATATTTTAGATATTAATGATTCCCACCATGGAGCAACATTTGCGGTAGGTAGAAGAAAAAGAAATATTCGAGAAGATGTAAAAGTATTTATAGAGTTGTGTTCAGACTATTTTAGTACAGTATCTTAATAAGTTTTACTAATCATTACTATTAGAATATAGTATCTTTGATTCTTTTTATAGAGTGTTATACTAAAATCGTATTATTGATAAAAGAATCACAAACTATAGGTAAAGGAGTCGATTCACATGACAAAGTACATTGTAACAGGGGTAGACGGAAACTTTGGTGGTTATGTGGCGCGGAATATAACTAAATTAACAGATAAAGAAAATCTGATTTTTACTTGTCCTTTTGAAGAAGGTTTGAAGGAATTTAAGGATAAAGGATTTGATGTTCGTGTTGCGAATTTCAACCACCCGGAAACGTTAGAAGAAGCTTTTAAAGGTGGAGATGCATTACTGATCATCTCAGCTCCTTTTGTTGGAGAAAAGAGACAACGTGCTCATAAAAATGCTGTAGATGCTGCGAAAAAAGCAGGAGTAAGCAGAATTCTTTATACTTCTCTAGTGAACGCTCAAGATCCGGAAAATCCAAGCGTAGAAAAAATTGATCATGCATTTACTGAACAGTATATTGAACAATCTGGATTAGATTATGTATTCTTGAGAAACTCTCAATATGCAGAAGCAATGATTACAATTTATTTGAACTCTGCCGAAGCAGATGGTGTACTTGCTAATAATGCGGGTGATGGAAAAATGCCATTTATCTCACGAAAAGATTGTGCTAAAGCTGCGATGTATGCATTAGTAAATGATGATTTAAAAAACGAAATCATAAATGTAAATGGTGCTGAATCATTGACGATGAGTGAATTTGTGGCAATTGGTAATGAACAAACGGGAAATAATGTTACTTACAAAGCTACTACCGATGAAGAAAACTATGCTGTTTTTGATGCATTGGGTGTTCCGCGTACCACAGATGGTGAGTTTCAGAAAGATTCTCCAGCTCCTTACTCAAGTGACGGTATGGTAACCTTTGGACAAGCGATTCGTGAAGGAAAACTATCTACTTTCACAAATGACTTTGAAAAATTAGTTGGGGAAAAACCAAGAACAGTAGCATACATGTTTGCACGTGCAGATGAATATCAAGTAGGACAAAGAAATTCAACAGATAACTAACAATTGGGGCGATTATTAAATAAGTAAAGAAGACTTATGAGAGGCTAAGTCTTCTTTTTTTTACAAAGGAAAACTTGTTAAAGAAATTTAACGAACCTTTTCTGATATTTGTTAGATTCAGATCCAATATGTTCATAAAACTTATGAGCTTCAGTTCTGATTTCACCGGAGTTTAGTCTAACTCCGGTGAGTCCTCTAAGCAGAGCTTCTTTTTCCAAAGCTTGCATTAGAACTTTACCAATGCCTTTTTTATGATGATCCTTGTCTACTGCTAGCGCCATGACATTAAACATTGGTTCTGCATAAAGTGATTCATAAATTTCTGCATGGACGTATCCAATAGTATTAGCAGTTTCTTCATCCTCGTATACTGAAAAATAATGATGGGTACTGTCATTTGATAACTTCTTAATCTGCTGATTAACTAGATCAATAGATACTTCATAACCTAATTCTTCTATATTGATTTTCCTAATTCTTTCTGCATCAGAAAGCCTGATTTTTCTTAACATATATCTATCTCCCATTTTTATATGTAGTTTAAAATAGTTTAACAGATACCGAAATTAAATTATATGTCTAATTGATTCAACTTTAATTATAAAATTAAACAGTATAATCTATATTGAGGAATGAATATAAAAAATTGACTAGTTCTAATAATAGAAGTACCCTTTAAATATAGGAACTATTTAAGTGAATTTAGAATGAATATCCTTTCTGAGATAGTAGGAAGTAAATAGTATAAAAAAGTAAAGGAGCTCGACTGTATTGCGTGCATGGACGATAAAAGAACCTGGTTCAAGAGAACAATTAATAATAGAAAATAGGGAGAAACCAGAACCGAAAGATGGAGAAATTCTGATAAAAGTAAAAGCAGCGAGCATCAATAGAACGGATACTGTGACAAGACAAAATCCCTCTCTTGCTACTCCATATCCTATACTTGGAGTAGAAGTAAGTGGAGTAGTTGTTGAAAATCACTCCTCTGAATCCAAATTAAATCCGGGAGCAAAAGTTGCTGGACTAGTTAATCATGGAGGTTATGCCGAATACGTTACGATGCCTGCAGATCGTGCAATTTTATTCCATGATTCACTGACGATGGAAGAAGCTGCTGCAATTCCAGAAGTATTTTTAACGGCTTATCAGACACTGTATTGGTTAGGAGAATTGAAACCCAAGCAGAGAGTACTCATTCATGCTGCTGGCAGCGGAGTAGGGACAGCCGCTATACAACTAGCGCGGCACTTAAGTGACGCTTTTATATTTGCAACGGCAGGTCATAATAATAAATTGTCTGTAGCTAAGGAACTAGGAGCAGATCATACCATTAACTATAAAAAAGATTCCTTTGATGAGATTGTAAACAGCGTAACCGATAATAAAGGAGTTGATGTCATTTTAGATTTCGTAGGGGCTTCTTATTGGGATAAGAATCTATCCAGTTGTGCGTTGGATGCCAGGTGGGTATTGATTGGGGCATTAGGTGGAACGGTTGTAGAAAAAGTCTCACTTATGAAATTGATACAGAAACGAGTTTCTTTGAAAGGAACACTGTTGACACCTAGAAGTGACGAATATAAAGCTGAATTGACTAAAGAATTTATAGACAATGTTATGCCTTTGATTGAAGAGGGTAAGATAAAACCAATTATTCATTCTGTACTACCTTTTGAAGAAGCAAAAGAAGCACACCGTCAAATGGAGGACAATGAAAACACAGGCAAAATTATTCTTAAAGTATCAGACTAATTATTGGTAAGCACTATATATTTGAAAAATTAAATACTAATCAAAGACTGCTTAAACTTTTGTCAAAGGTTTGAGAAGTCTTTTTTTTAATCATCAGTTATAGTTTCGATGAATAAGTCTTGCATGAAAAAAACTGTAGAAATAACGGTTGATTCAGTTAAGAAATACGAAGTGCAGTATAATATGATCCCAGGTAAGAAACCAGCTCTAAGTAACCATTAAAGTAAATGTATATTATTTCTTAAAGATTAAGAAAAAAGTATGATTTTTGAATATTTTTCTATATTATGTTAACCTGATAAGTGGAGTCTGTTATCTGACTAGCGTGGATCGTTTTAAAAAGGGATAAGATGGTTTATTTTTTTTGAGAATTATACTCGAAATAAAATAAATACATACAATTATACTTTAGGGATTTTTGAATTAGCTAATAGATAGCAGCCAAATCATGAGGAGGAAAAGAATGACTTACCGTAAAACAATAGGAGCCATATCAATCGTATCAGGGGCTTTGTTACTTGCCGGATGTAGTAGTGAAGGCGGAGCAGAGGATACAGAAGAAGCCAATTTAGGAGAGCAAATGGATTACACCATCACTGGGATAGAACCTGGTGCAGGGCTCACAGGATTAGCTAGAGAATCTCTGGAAGTTTACGATAATTTAGAAGGATGGGAGCTGCAAGAAAGCTCTACAGCAGGAATGCTTACACAATTAGAACAAGCTATTCAAAATGAAGAACCGATAGTAGTAACAGGTTGGGCGCCGCATTGGATGTTTGAGAGATATGATTTGAAGATGCTAGAAGACCCAGAATTAGCACTTGGAGAAGAAGAACAGATTCATACTATTGCTAGAACTGGGTTAGAGAATGATCTACCAGATGCCTATGCTATTTTAGATGCGTTTAACTGGGAAGTAGAAGATATGCAAGAAGTTATGCTGGAGGCTCAAGATACACCATTTGAAGAAGTAGCAGCAGACTGGATTGAAGATAATCGTGATAAAGTAGATGAATGGGTAGCTGGTACGGAGCCGGTTAATGGAGAAGCAATACAATTAGTGTCGACTCCATGGGATTCAGAACGTGCTTCTGCTAATGTAATGAAATTAGTCTTGGAAGAACAAGGATACTCAGTAACGATTACAAGTGTGGATCCAGCTATCATATTTCAGTCGATTGCTACTGGAGAAGCAGACGCCAGTCTAGCTCCTTGGTTACCATCGACACATGGTGCTTTCATGGAAGAGTATGGAGAAGATATTGATGATCTTGGAGAAAATCTTGGTGGTGCGGTTAATGCGTTTACAGTCCCTGAATATATGGAAATAGATTCAATAGAAGATTTGCCTTCCAAAGATTAAAGGGAATAAGAGCATTTTTGAACCCAAAGATTAGTTATGTTATTCTATTTATAAATGGGTTTATTAATTCAATAATATTATCCTAGATAATTCATACTTTTGCTTGAATCGTGGAAACACTGCCTAATGGCAGGCACTATGATACTTTTATTGTTTCACCTGTTAAGTGATGAAAAAAGAACTCCATTCTGATATAGTAAAGGTGTCGAAACCAACCATAAGAAAAGGAGTTCTTCTAATGACTAGCTTACACAAAAAACAGATTAAATTCAATTCTAACATTACCATTTCGCATACAGGTGGACGCTTATCTAGTGATTCCGGTTTGGTCTTAGTTAAAGAACTAATGAATACCTTTGGTTTCTCTGATTTAGCTAAACGACTACTTCACTTAAAAGAAAATCGTGCTTACTTCATACATGATAATCTAGCAATTTTTGAGCAGCTTATTATGCAGCTAACGGCTGGTTATTCGACAGACTCTTCGGCTAATATATTAAGACATGATCCAGTATTTCAAGTTATTCTAGGTAGAAATCAGTTAGCCTCGCAATCGTCGCTTTCGCGATTTCTAGACCGTTTTTCAGAAGAGAACTTAGATCAGTTACAGTCATTAAATCAATCATTAATTGATAAAGCGCGTCTGATTCGTAATGATACCGAGTTGATCATTGATATTGATTCAACACACTCAGATACCTTTGGAAATCAAGAACAAACCGATTATAATGCCCACTATCAAACTTATGGATATCATCCTCTAGTTGCCTTTGATGGACTGACTGGAGATTTCTTAAAAGCTGAACTACGTTCAGGAAATCAATACACATCTAAAGGTGTAAAAGCTTTCATAGAACCTTTACTGCAGCATTATAATCACTCCTTACCGAATACCGACATACTCGTTCGTGGAGATAGTGGATTTGCAACACCAGAGGTGTATGAAGCTTGTGAAGCCAACAATAGCCACTATGTTATTCGTTTAAAGAACAATAAAAAAGTGAGTCAACTAGCTGAAAAATCAGTTCTATATGGTGAAAATCAGAAATGGGAAGAGAGAGAAGTGCAGTACTTTTCAGTACCTTATCAAGCTAAGTCATGGTCAAAACCTCGTCGTCTCTGCATTCGTTCTGTTCGAGAAGGAGGAGAACTCCTTTTTCAGCATACATTTATTGTGACAAACCTATCAAAAAATGTATCCCCTGAAGTCATATTCTCTCTTTATGCCAAACGTGGAACGATGGAAAACTTTATCAAAGAAGCGAAAGCAGGATTTTATTTTGATAAAACCGATAGTCCACGCTTCTTAGAAAATCATGTAAGGATGTTAATGAGTTTACTCGCTTATAACCTCATCAACTTTTTAAAGACGATTGGGTTTGATGAACGAGATAAAGGTCTGACTGTTCAATCCATACGACTGAAATTACTTAAAGTAGCCGGGAAACTTGTCCAAACAGGTAGGCAAGTCTATCTTAAACTGTCTAGTTATCACGTTTATCATAAAGAATTCTATGCTGTCTTCGACCGCCTGAGGCGGTCCCATTCATGGGTATAAACTAAGCGGATACTATTTATTTAAGAGAAAAGTTCCAAGGGATAAGTGTGCCCAAAATTATACAAAAGTAATTTTTGGGCACTTACAAAAATGAAAAGAGTCTTTAAAAAGATTGTTTTGGGCAAAAGTTATCAAAATAAATAAAGCGAGAATGATTTTTTTAAGAGATTTACTTAAAATACAGAGTTATGAATTATTCAGGATTATCTATATAGATAAATTGATTAAATATAAAAAAGCTGTTTAGTCAAATATAAGAATTAAAATAGTAATATTTTCGATATACTAAGGTAATTTACTTGTAAAAAATAATTAAATCAAGTAAAAAAGAATAGAGAGAAATTTTTCTGAATGTAGAATATTTTAAAACTTCATAAAAAGATAGGAGACAAAATAATGAAGAATAAACTAATCGGTTTAATAGCTGCAGGTTCAGTTTCTGCAGTTCTTGCGGGATGCAGCGATAACGGAACGACTGAAGAGGCAAACGTTGGAGAACAACTAGAGTATACGATAACAGGTATTGAGCCAGGAGCTGGGATTACTGGACAAGCAAGAGAAATGCTGGAATCTTATGATAATCTGGAAGGCTGGGAATTACAAGAGAGCTCGACAGGTGGAATGATGACTGAATTAGATCAGGCCATTCAAAATGAAGAACCAATCGTAGTAACTGGATGGACACCTCATTGGATGTTTGAAAGATATGATCTGAAAATGCTGGAAGACCCTGAACTTGCTTTTGGTGAAGGAGATGACATTCATACGATAGCACGTGAAGGTTTAGAACAAGATATGCCAGAAGCATATGCGATTTTAGACGCTTTTGAATGGTCTGTTGAAGAAATGCAAGTAGTCATTGATGAAGGTCAAGATATTGAAATGGAAGAAGCTGCAGCAAACTGGGTAGAAGAAAACCAAGATCAAGTTGATGGGTGGCTTGAAGGGGTAGATCCTGTAGATGGGCAACCAATCGATATCATTTCCGTACCTTGGGATTCAGAACGTGCATCTTCTAATGTAATACGTCTAGCGCTAGAACAACACGGATTTGATGTAACTGTAACAAATGTTGATCCTTCTATTCTGTTTCAGGCAGTTGGAAGTGGGGAAGCCGATGCGAGTGTAGCCCCGTGGTTGCCTAACACTCATGGCGCTTTTATGGATGAGTATGGTGACAGTATTGTGGACTTAGGACCTAATGCTGAAGGTACAATGAATGCCCTGGTTGTGCCAGCTTATATGGAAATAGATTCAATAGAAGATTTGCCAGCAGCAGAATAAGACACTATTTCCAAATAAATATTTTGATAAATCTGTAATTGAAAAGTGAGCATGTAAGTCCTTTAAAAAGGAATTTACTGCTCACTTTTTTACTACTATAATCAGAAATTTTGAATTAATTATTATAAAATAATTACAATTATTTTGAATAGTTATGCTATAGTTAAACTAAATAACAATTGTTTAGAGGTAGAGTATATGCATGCACAATTACTTGTTTACATATCAATAATCGCAATTTCTGGAGTATTCAATTTATACCTGTTTGCTTATGTTTTTCATAAAAGGCATTTTTATAAAAGCATTTCTACTTATTTTCTAGCTTATATTTTTGCAATCATAATTTACTGTTTTGGTTCTGTCTTCAGCTTAATGTCCACTAATATTATAGAATTGAAGTTCTGGACAGCAGTTATGTATCTGGGGTTGCCTTTTGCCTCACCTTTAGGGTTGCTTTTTGTTACAAAGTACTTAGCCATAAAGTTAAAACGAGGGTACATCATTTATATGCTTACTATTCCAACTATTAGTAGTATTTTAGTGGCAACCAACGATATGCACCATCTTTATTATAGGAGGCTTGAAATTGATCCAGTGTTGGGAGCTCCGTATTTTCTTCAAGAAATTGGTATCTGGTATTTAGTACAAGGTATTTTAACTTTTGGCTGTATGTTAGCAGCGTTTATATTACTGGCTTCTCATTATAAAGAAATGTCAGAGCAATATAAGCCTCAGATTATTGCATTAATGTTCGGACATTTAGTTCCTATGTTTACTGGCTTTATTTATCTTCTTGGCCTGACCCCTAGAGGAATTGATCCGGTTCCTATGGTTATATGGATATCAAGTCTGCTTTGTTTATGGGCAATCAATTCTTCGCAATTATTCAAGATTATGCCGGTTGCTAAAGATGTTATTTTTAATAGCATTAATGATGCGGTGATGGTCTTAGATGAATCATTGAGACTAGTTGAAATCAATCAAGCCTGCAAAATTCAATTTCCGGGGGTCAACCACTCGATACTTGGAACAAATATTAATAAAATATGGAATGATCTGTTCAATATCCCATTTACTCTAAAAATAGGAATTACTGAAGCATCCATTAAGTTAAATGAAGAAAAGGTCTACCAAGTTCGAATGTCTATGCTGGATCCGCTAAGAAATATAAATGGATACCTAGTTATTTTTACAGATATAACAGAAATCAAAAGACTGCAAGCTTTACTAGAATATCAGGCTTATTATGATGAACTCACACAAATCTATAATCGACGTGCCTTTTTGCAGCAATGTGAGCTGGATCTTGCTGACTCTCAAAAAAAAGGAGCGCCCTTTGCAATTGTGTTAATGGATGTGGATCATTTCAAAAAAGTTAATGATATTTATGGACACCACATAGGAGATCAGCTGCTTGAACACATAGTGACCATTTGTAAATTATATTTAACCAATGGAGAAGTCTTTGCAAGATATGGTGGAGAAGAATTTGTTTTTTCTCTTACTGACTATACGACTGCGAAAGCTGAAGCACTAGCTAATATGATACGTGATCATATTAAAAAAACACCTATGATCACTTCAGAAGGTGAGATTGGTATTACGCTTAGTTTAGGAATAGCTGAAGCAGAAAGAGGTGTGGGGGAGACAGTTTCCAGTTTATTAAATAAAGCTGATAAAGCTTTATACCAGGCAAAAAGAACGGGTAGAAATAAAGTAAACGTTTATTGTCAGGGAAATGTAGTAATTTAATTCATCTTGTTTGGAAAAATGACTCTATCAGAATAAGATAGAATTATGACAAGTTTAAAAAGGATGAATAACTAACATGAGATGGATATTTTACATTATTGGTTTTGCAATAATTTTACTTACTATAATTGACTTGGTATGGACTACTTTATGGGTAGATGGTGGAGCAGGTCCCTTATCCAAAAGAGTAGCAGAGACGCTTTGGAAAATTTTTGATAAACTTGGTAAAAAAAATAGTAAGTTCTATGATTTTACTGGACCAATTACATTGGTGAGTACATTATTATCCTGGTCGCTGATGATTTGGATAGGGTTTGCGCTCTTTTTTAATGGAGATGTAAATTCAATTACTAATACTTCCAATCCAGATGCTCCAGTTTTCTGGTATGAGCGATTTTATTTCACCGGATTTACACTTTTTACTTTAGGTATTGGGGATTATGCCCCTGCAATAGGATTCTGGCAGATCGTAACCACATTAAATTCAGCGGCTGGCATATTATTTTTGACTTTGTGTGCATCTTATATTATCTCCGTAGTAGATGCAGTGGTCCAAAAGCGTTCCTTGGCAACGAGTATAACAAGCTTAGGTATTAAAAGTACTGATATTATAGCAAAAACATGGAATGGTCAGGATTTTCACAATATAGACTTAGTATTAGTTGATATTTCATCAAAGATTAGTTCATTGACACAACAACATCATGCTTACCCACTGCTTCATTTTTATCATAGTAGAAAAGCTGATGAATCTGCTTCCGTGGCGATAGCCTCTCTAGAAGACACACTCACCATATTGCTTTATGGAATGAAGGAAGAAAATTTAGCTAATACATTACTTATCAAAAGTGCAAAATCCAGTATTGGAACGTATTTAGAATCTTTAACAGAGGCATTTGTGGATGCTGCTGATGAAGTACCGGATGTACCTGATTTTTCACCGTTAATTAAACAAGAGTTACCATTAGTTTCGGACCATGAACTAGAAATAATTTTTAAAGAGCATATAGAAGTTAGAAAAAAACTGTTAGGTGCGGTTCGAGTTGATCATCAAAAATGGCCGAAATAGGACGGATTATTTAAGAAAAGCTATGCTTCATTTTGAAGCACAGCTTTTTATTTTAAACTTGTGTGTCTACAGAGATATATTTTTTTAAAAAAGTTGAAACGACATGACGATATTTATCCTTATTCATTACATACGCGTATGCATGTTTAGCTCCAGGAACGATGTATAATTCTTTTGGAGAAGCATTTGCTTCGTATAAATCATACACCATACTTGTCGGAACGAAGTCATCATCTTCTCCATGAATGAACAATGTAGGGGTCTGATTTTTTTTGACTTGTTCCAGGGAACTTGCTTCTTCAAACCAATAGCCAGCTTTAAGTTTTGTAATCAAGCTAGTGATTTGAACGAGCGGAAACTTAGGTAATTTATACATTGTTTTTAGCTGATACGTGATTTCTTCTTCTACGGAGCTGAATCCGCAATCTTCAACAATAGCTTTAACTTGTTCCGGAAGCACTTCTCCACTAACGTTTAAAACAGTCGCGCCTCCCATGCTGATACCGAATAAAACTATTTCGCAATTTTCACCATATTTGTCAATGACCTGGTTAATCCATTGGAGATAATCCATGCGCTCGTGCCAACCGAACCCGATATAGTTACCGTCACTGGTACCATGACCTCTAGCATCAGCTACCAATATATTGAATTTCAGATCGTGAAACAGCTTTGCAAATGGGGCCATATCTCTTAAGCTGCCATTATACCCATGGGCAATTAGTGCTACTTTATTAGTTGCTTTTGGTGCCGGAATATAAATTCCATTAATTTTCAAACCATCTGTTGAGGTTATTTCAGTTATTTCACGTTCAACTTGGCTATACCATCTTTTTTCTTCTGCCCAAGGATCGTCTGGAGAGATTTGTTCATAATTGACCACTTCTAAAAAATCTTTTTCATTATTTGAAACAGCTGTTTTATAAAAGTAATGACCGGCTAAGGCTAAACCGCCTAAAGCTGCTCCAATTCCACCTAAAACGGATAATGCAAGTTTTTGTTTCATATATTCGGCTCCTAAACTTAAAAGTATTCTATCATATCGTATCATAAATTCTGTAAAAATAAGAATAGAACTATCATCAAAAAATGGGACAGTAATAAGCTTTTTTATAAATAAATGTTTGGCAAGTCAATAAAACTGATATTACTTAGAAGAACCAAATATTAGTAATGAATGATTTAAAAATAGTTAAAAATTACTGATTTTTTAGTCAAAAAATATACAGTAAAAGCAGCTTTATAATATTAAATTTACTATTTAATACTATAAGATTTCTCTGAATACTGCTCGGAATTTTTCTCGATCTTCTTGGGTAAAAGCTTTAGGACCTTTGGTGCGTTGACCATTTTTCCTTGCTATAGCACTTAAGTGTCTCGTCTGAAGCAGCTGATCAATATTGTCAGAAGAATACTGGAATCCTTTATGATGCAAAACAAGGCATCCTTTTGGTAACAATAAAGAAGCTAAACCATAGTCTTGTGTAATGACAATATCTCCAGTTTTTGCGAGCTGTACAATTTTGAAATCGGCTGAATCCGCGCCTTGTTCTACATAAACAGTTTCTACATATTCTGGATATTCTTGCAGAGAAAAATGAGCAATACTAGAGACGAGTACAACTGAAATATCTTTTCCTTGAACTTCCTCTATGACGATATCTTTTATGGGACTGGCATCTGCATCAATTAAAATTTTCATTGATAAATCCTTTCTATGAGCTTAGAAGACCTAGTTAAGGCTGCTACTAAGCAAATTACATCCATTTTTAACAGTGTAGCATAAAATGTGGTAGACTATTAGAAATAGTAGCATAGAAAGAAGGAATATATATGAATGAGGAAATCATTCTAAGTGCCGCTGAAATGGTTCGGGAAAAATTAAAAGATGAAGGTTCTGGACATGACTGGTTTCATATTGAACGTGTATGGAAAAATGCAATAAAAATCGGTCAGTCAGAAAAAGTAGACATGTTCGTTGTGCAATTAGCTGCTTTGATGCATGACTTGGCAGATGATAAAGTTGTTTCTAGCGAAGAAGATGGAATTTCTGAGATAAATTATTGGTTAGAAGGCGAAGGCGTGCCATCTGCGGTTACCGAGAAAGTATTGATGATTATTCAGAATATATCTTATAAAGGTGGAAATGGACAAAACTTGGAATCACTAGAAGCCAAAGTCGTGCAAGATGCAGACCGCCTGGATGCTATTGGTGCAATTGGAATTGCTAGAGCTTTTACGTATGCCGGCAGTAAGGGACAACCAATATTCGATCCGCGATATGAAGTACGTGAAGAAATGACGAAAGAAGAATATAGAAATGGAAAAACGAGCACAATCCATCATTTTTATGAAAAGTTGTTAAAGTTAAAAAACTTGATGAATACAGAAACTGCTATAAAAATGGCTCAAGAACGACATCAATTCATGGAACAATACTTGGAAGAATTCTTTAAAGAGTATATGTTAGAAGAAGATGAATAAATTGATGAAAAAAGGAAAACCTTTACCTCGGAGGGTATTGGTCTTCCTTTTTTGCTATTAAATTTAAATCTGTTCTCCTAAATGTAGTATCGCAACACAGGTTGTCTGAATGCCGTTTAAATATTCTTTAATACCAATATTTTCATTAGGTGCGTGATTATCTTCATCAACATTGGCATAAGGAACTGTCAATGAAGGGATTTTTAAAATATCTGTAAAAACATACATTGGACCTGTTCCACCAAGAGCAGGTAAGACGACGGGCAGTTTATTGTGAGAAATTTCAACTGCTCGAATAACTTTTTGGACGATATCTAAGTGCATAGGTGTTCTAGATGGTTTTACACCACCCAAATAATCTAAAGTGATTGTACTCGCTGAGTTAAAATGTTCTACGTGCTCTAAAATGTTTTGGAAAATCAAATCAGGGTCCTGATCGGCTGCTAGCCGCATATCGATTTTAACTTTAGCTTCACTAGGGATAATGGTTTTAGTTCCTTCACCAGTATAGCCACTTCCGAATCCAGCAATATTGAATGTAGGAGAGAGACAGAGTTTTTTATAATATTCTTCAGCAGGTATATCCATTTTGTGCATTCCTATTACTTGAGCAGTAGCTTCTGGATCAAAGGGTAAAGTGCGGATATGGTTTAACTCTTCCTCGGTAGGCGTTAAAATATCATTATAAAAATCTTTAATCAAAACTCGGCCCTTATCATCTACCATTGTACGAATTAGATTAATCAGATCCATTGCGGGATTTGGTGCTATATTTCCTTTATTTCCCGAATGATTGTCTTTGATAGCGCCCTGAGCTTTTAATTCAATATAAAGGAGCCCGCGATTTCCTAAAGTTACAGAAGGCTGATCTTTACCTTCCATGGGTCCATCGGCAGTGTAAGCAATATCAGCTGCAAGAAGTTCTTTATGATTTTCTATAAAAGGAGCAAGATTGATGCTGCCTTTTTCTTCTTCGCCTTCGAATAAAAATTTTACATTGATTGGTAATTTACCATAAAGATCTAGTAAAGACTTAACCGCTAATACATGGGCAATTAATTGACCTTTATTATCTCCCGTTCCACGACCGTAGATTTTCCCGTCGTGAATCGTTGGTTCAAATGGATCTGATTTCCATAACTCCAATGGTTCTGGAGGTTGTACGTCATAATGTCCATAAAATAATACAGTTAGTTTGTTGTCTGGATGTAAAACTTCTCCATATACAACAGGATATCCCTCAGTATCAAGAATCTTAGTATCAATTCCAGCATCTTTCATCATAGTAACTAACAAATCAGCACATTCTAAAACTCCCCTGTTTTGTGCACTGATACTTGGTTGACGAATAAGTTTAAATAGAGACTCCATATGAAACTCTTTTTCTTTATCCAGTTTCTCCCTGACTTTCATAAATTCAATCATTGATTCTTTCATTTTCATTCCCCCTTGGAATATAGTATACACAATTTTGGAATAATATACATAAAAATGTCGGATTTAAATAATAAAAATGTTTTCCTGGACTTTAAAAAGCTATGTAAGGATGCTAAAGCTAATTTAAAATTCTGGAAATTTTCTTTCATCTGGAATTGTTTCATGTGGAACTTTTGAAATATACTTTTCAAAATTATAAAGATAAGGGGTTTGCTCTTGGTTTAATTTTTTACTATAAAAAAGAAGACTTATAACAGCAACGAGGAAAAACATTACAAATAAAGTAGCATATATATTAATGTCATTAATTATATCTTGTTTAGGTAAAAACAATTCTGTATAGCCCCGTTCAAGTATTGCATTATTTGGAATCAGTGTAGGCAGAATAATAAAAAAGTTATAAAAAGAATGTACAAGAATTGGATAGATTATTTTTTTAGTTTTGATATAGATAACAGCACATAAAATCCCCATTAATAATTGCGGGAGTAATAATGAGCCAATATGAATCCCCATAAATAAAAGTGAACTGAACAAAACCCCTTTTACATTTCCATATTTTTCAGACCATTTATTCAATACGAACCCTCGAAAGAAAATTTCTTCTACTATCGGAGCTGCTATAACAGCTACTGGGAAATAATATAAGAGAGAAGGTCCTGTAGAATCTAAACCTTCAAAGTTCATATTCATAAAAGGAGTAATGAATTCGTCAGGGGAAATAAAAGAAATAATAATACGAAGGATAAAGAAAATAAAAAAGTAACCAGTCCCAGCAATAAGAAGAGTCAATATCCCTATAGGAATAAGCTTTTTCTTGTCCGGATGTCCTCGTCCTGTAATTGCTAAAGAAGAGATATTCTGTTTATCAATTTGACTTAGTGTAATTTTATAAATGAGGTAGTAAAGCGTTAACGAGCCAGTGAGACTAATAATTTCAGAATATTGAAATGGAAAAATGAACAAAAATATCCCACTGATAAGTTCAACTACAAGTGAAGTTAAAATAACTCTCCAGACGATCGACCAAATAGAGGCCTGCTTAAATGTTTCTTCCATGAATAAATGGATCCCTCCGATATTTATCAGATGTGTATATTTATTTAGTAATATTACTAAATGTATCATAGTTTGAACTTAGAATGTAGAGATATGTTATAGATTGTTTGAAGAATACTGTTTTAAAGAAACGTGTGTGATAAAATAGTTTTAATCATAGTCTTGGGGGTACATAGATGGAAACAATATTGGAAATGCGGGAAGTTAGAAAATCTTTTGGTGGAAACCATGTATTGAAAGGGGTGAACTTTTCAGTTCATCCAGGCGAAATCATTGGGTATATTGGCCCGAATGGAGCAGGGAAAAGTACAACAGTAAAAATCATTTTGGGAATGCTGCAGCAAGATGCAGGTGAAATCTTGCTGTTCGGACGATCTCTTTTAGATAGTGGAGATGAGTATAAAGCAAGAATTGGGTATGTACCAGAGAATGCAGAACTGTATGAGACGCTTTCTGCAGAAGAGTATTTATTATTTGTTGGTAGATTATATGGAATAGATGAACAGATCGTTCGTCAGAAAAGTTTATCAATGATGAGAATATTAGGCATTGATGCAGCATTTAAAAATCGATTATCTTCTTTTTCGAAAGGTATGCGTCAAAAGGTCTTGATTATTTCTAGCTTGTTACACAATCCAGATATCTTATTCTGGGATGAACCGCTGAATGGATTGGACGCAAATAGCGTTCAAATTGTTAAAGAAATTTTGTCAGAATTAAAAAAAGATGGAAAAACGATTTTTTATTCTTCTCATATTATGGATACCGTAGAAAAGTTAAGCGATCGAATCATTATCTTAAACGAAGGTATGGTGGTAGCGGATGGTCCATTTGAAGAACTCCAAAAAGATGCTGACGGAACCTTAGAGCAATTATTTAATCAACTAACAGGTTTCAATGAATATGCTGAACTGGCAGCTGATTTCGTTACAGCGATGAAAGGAGAGTCGCACTATGATGCGTAATATCTTTGGTAGAGAATCGAAAAGCAATACACCGTTCTTTATCAAAATATTAGAGTTCTTGGCACCAATGTACCGTGCTTTTGGTGTGGATTATCCTATTTTGAGAGTAATTGTTGAAACGAAAATGGTTATGGATAGTAGACAAGATAGTGTGATTCAAAATTCTGGATGGGGAAATAAGAAGAAAGACAATGAAGATAAAAATGCATTTTTTCAATCTTTGTGGATGTATGCCATATTCAGTTTGATTTTATTATTTGTGTTTGCAATTGATAACATTGTATTTCAATATACAATATTTTTCAGTTATATTTTTGTGATGCTGATATCAACATTAATTGCTAACTTCTCAACGATCTTATTAAATACAAAGGATCAAGTATTGATTGGAACGAGACCTGTTTCATCTAGAACGTTGAGTGCGGCGAAAGCGACACATGTTTTCATTTACCTTATTTCATTTGCTGCGGCGATAGCTGGACCAATAGTTATAGCAACCTTCTTTTTCCATGGAATACTAGCAGGTGTGCTGGCTTCCTTGTTAATCATAGTTGCCTCGTTATGGTGCCTATTACTGACAATTATTATTTATGCAACAGTACTAAAACGTTTCAACGGAGAAAAACTTAAAAACATTATTGCTTATAGTCAAATCGGTTTGTCAATTTTTACAATTATCGGTTATCAGATTATGAACCAGGTAATTCAAATTGTTGATCCTGAGGTACTGGCGATTGAACTCAATTTAGATTGGTGGCACGTAATCGTTTTTCCATTGTGGTTTGTAGCACCATTTGGAATGCTGCAGGATGGATGGTCTATTACTTATGGAATCTATATAGCATTTTTACTGTTGGGAACAATAGGGCTTGTAATGCTTTACCGGATTAATAATGATAAGTTAGAAAAAAATCTGCAAAAACTGGATAGCGGAGAAGTTGAAGAGGATAAACGGTCGTTATATGAAACAATTACGGGTAAATGGTTATCATGGGATAAAAGAGAAGTAGGGTACTATCATTTTGCTTGGCAACTAACAAAACATGAACGAGAATTTAAAACCAGGTTATATCCATCTCTTGCTAGTATTCTTATTTTTCCAGCTGTTCTTTTGTTTTCTTCTTTTAGATTTTCTGAAGGAGCAATAGAAGAATCCATTACTTTTATCTATATGCCTTATTTCACTATGTTGATGCTGCCGATGCTCACTGTGTCCTTACAATATTCTAAAAATTATAAAGGACGCTGGATATTTGAAACGAGTTCGGAAAATGATGAGGGAGTATTTCTTAGGGGAATGATCAAAGCTATGACTATGAAACTAGTTATTCCTATTTATGTATTATTATCAGCAATTGTGATTGTGATAACGGGATTTGAACTAATACCCGTTATTATAAATGGATTTTTATTAATTATTGCTCTTTTCTTTATTGAAGTGAAAAGAACAATTACTGACTATCCTTTTTCTCGCCAATATAATGCATCTGAAGCAAACCAAGGATGTCTAGCGACTGTTATCTTTTTCGGGATTGTAATTATCGCAACTCTATCAATGTTCTTGATACAAGAGTTTATTCCTTTAGGTTCCTATATTGCTTTAGTACTATTGCTAGCAGTAGATAGCTGGTTGCTTACCAAAGGTTTCAATAACACAAAATTTAACCACTTATAAAACTCAAAACAGCTATCCTCAAAGTTCTAGATGAGGATAGCTATTTTTTAATTTTTATATTTAGGCAGGAATTTTAACACTTGTAACGAATCTAATAAAATTATCTTTTGTTCAGCCGATAAAGAATCTTTAGCTGTTTCATGTCCATAAAATACTTGATTCAATAAATGAGCAAATAAATTCAGGACATCTGAATATTCATTTACAGATAAATCTAAACCTTCAAAATAATTTTCGAATGTTTGATTTGATAACTTTTTCTTTTTAATTTGAAAGAGTCTCAATGTCCATCTACTTGCTTGCAGTAAAGATAGTTTATTTTTCTGGATCAGCTTTTCTAAAATCCAGATAGCTACTTTTAAATGGACTGAAAAAAAGTAAAAAGTAAACAGTAGAATAAAAAAGATAGGAATCAAGAATAATAGGTACCAGGAATTAAGACTCTCTTCAGATGAAGTTACAGAATTATTTTCAGACGATTCTTCAATAATTTCTTCTTCTGAGCCTCTTTCAGTCTCTTCTGGTGTTTCTTCGTCAGGCGTTTCCTCTGGAGTTTGAACTTCAGGATCTTCCGCTTCTGGAGAACCCTCTTCTGGCATATCATTCTCATTGAAAGAAGATCCTGAATTTTCTGCCGCCAAATCAGCCTCTGTACGAGTCATTGGATTAGAAAAAGAAGGGCTGGGATCAAAAGGAACCCATCCAGAACTTGGGAAGTAGACCTCAACCCAAGAGTGTGCGTTTGCATTGGTAATCTGATAGTAAGTTTTACCATCAGTATCAGTCTGTTCACTGCCAGGTGAGAAGCCTTTCGTCCATCGAGCGGGAATACCTACTGATCTTAGCATTACAGTCATTGCTGTAGAAAAATTATCGCAATACCCTACCAGTGTTTCAAATAGAAACTGATCTACATAATCTTCCTCTTCTGGTGTTTGAGAAGCATCTTGTAGACTATAACGATATCCTCCATCATTTTTCAAGTATGTTTCAATTGAACGGACCATTTCATATTCACTATCTATGCCTTCAGTCAGTTCGACTGCTAAATCAGTGACTCTTTGAGGTAGGGAAGCTGGAAGCTGTAAATCATCTGGAAAAATTTGAACCATCTTTTCTCTGAGTGATAAATCAGCATCAAACATTGGAACTTCTGTATTGCTGTTTAGAGATTCTAATAGTAGTGTACGCCATCCGTCGTCTTGGTGAAAATTCTCATCATCTATACTTCCTAAAGAAACTGCATCATATGTGATTGTATAACTAGATATGTCCTGGCTTGAATCTGTAACTCTATGATGACCGTTTATATTACTGGCAAGCATCGTAAAGTCGTCTGGAGCATTTTGTATTTCTAATTTTTTCCACCCATAAGGATAAACAATATAGTCAACCGGATTTTCCCATACTAATGTTGTGGTTTCCTGAATTTCAGCAGGCTTTTTGGGTGTGGTTCCATATAATAAGTCGACATTTTCTGGCTCATAAGGAGAGGTGGCGAGACTTCTATCAGAAGGAAGATCGCTGTTCCAACCGCTACCAGTATATTCCATACGGTGTAACACTTTCCAATATTGAGGGGTTTCAGTATAGGCTTTAAATAACGGAGTGAAATCATTTTGTAAAGGACCGCCTAATACTTCATCATCTGTATCCATACCGATTTGCTGATATCTGGATTGAGGCGATCTAGCCCTGATCCAATCAAAGAAACCTTGCTGATTTAGATATTGCTGATAAGCTTCTGAACTTTTTTCCAACCATTCTTGAACGGGTCTTAAAGGAGTGATGCTCCAATAAGTTATTCCAATTAATATAGAGGTTAGTAAAGCCGTGAGTCCTGCAGATTTTAAAAACTGAAACGTATTAAAACGGTGGTCAATATGCACTAGACCAATCAATAAAAGACCAAACCCAGTTACAGAAACAGCAGTACTCAAAATAGCCTGATTTGTGAAAGTATGAATAACAATTAAATATCCAAGAGCTATCAGAAAAGAAGGCATTGCTAATCTTTGCCGGATAGATGTGTAAGTGAGTAATGTGATTAGAAACAATAAGCAAACTGTTGCAAGAAAAACAGGAATAGTCGACATACTGGTTGAAAGAAGAGTAGTCCATTCTGTTTTCCCATATTGCCAGATTAGAGAGAGCCATTCTATGAAATTCATCTGTTTATTAGATGGCGGAAACGTATAGTACAAGAAAATAGTTATTGTTCCGAATTGAATCAGAAAGTAAAGCCACCATTTTTTAAATAGAGCAGCGATGATTTGAGTCATAACAAAAAATAGTACAAAAAAATAAAATCCATTTAATTCATTGATTTTTAAAAAAAGAAATAAGACAGGAAGCAGCAAAAACGTGTGCACGATACTGAGTAAAAATGAACGAATAAAATTAGATAGGGGACTAATATAATTATTCACTGAGCCCTTCTCCTTTCTCTGGAGTAAGCTGCTTTTCGGTCATAATAGTACAAGAGGCTGGCTGACTTAGATATACTGGAATAGTAAGATCGCTGGGCTTAACAATGATAAGTTGTTCAGCGGTATAATCGAGCCTATCAATCAGTTTTTTTATCTTTTGCGTATCTGCGCTAGGCTGAATCGTTAAAAAATCTCTCTTATCATCTTTTGACAGCGTTACCCCATCAAAATCACCAATGAGAAGTAATCTAATCTTATGAGAAATAGACAAATGTTGATATAAACTATAGGTTAAGTTGAGTAATTCTTCGAATTGCAGAGATGAAGAACCGAAAAAACATAAAGTAATAGGCCTAATCTCTTCTGTGTCATATTCTTTAACCATCCATTGCTCACGTTTTAAACTCGATTTCCAATCGATTGCACTCAGTGAATCGCGACTTTGATATTGTCTGATTTCTTTGACTTGAAATTCATGATGAGAAAAGGAGCTACTTTGAGCAGTCTTGATTGATTGAGTATCTATTAATGAGACCAACGCTTTCTTAGTTAAATGAGTAGGAAAAATAGAAATTAAGACTGGTATATTCTGCTTGGAGTAATATTTGAAAATACCAAACAAGCCATATCCTTTTATTTCAAGTGTGAGATGATTATACTGACCTCTTGTAAGAGAAAAATTACCAAATCGGACTTGAATCATATGTTTAAAGAAAGCAGTAGGGTAGATCGTTCTAAGCGAACTTGATTCCAATAACGTAAGTTTTAAAGAAGACATCATGAAAGCCAGAGACCAACGAGGAGTCAGTGTAAATATAAGATCTACCGTTCCATTATCATGGATTTTCCAGTCGATATCCTTGAATTGGATATTTAATGGTGTAGATAAAAATGCAATCAATAATACAAGGGTAAAAGCATAGAAAATGAACCAGGTAACAGTTTCAGGGAAAGTAAAAGTATAAAGTGTGATTAATAAATATAAAAAGAAAAAGGAGAGAAAACGCCAACTAGGGAGATATCTTTTCATTCTGTACGCCTGCTTTTTGTAGGGATTGCTATCTGACTAATCAATTGTTCAATAAACAGATCAATATCTTCTCGGTCTAATTTATTTTCAAATAGCAGTCGATGGCGGAATAAAGGTTTAACAATTGATAGAATATCTTGAGGAATAACATAATCTCGCTCATTGAGCAATGCTTGACTACGAGCAGCAGCTAGGCAATTTTGAACACCACGAGGACTGATTCCCAATTTAACTGCTGGATGATGGCGACTAGCATCTGCTAGAGAAACGATATATTCAAGTAACTGTTTGTTTACATGAATAGTATTGACTGTTGCTTTTAATGAATTGAAATCTGAAAGAGATAAAATCGGATCCAACTTCTCAATAGCAGTTAACTGTTCTGGAGATTCAAGCATACGAACCTCTTGTTCTGGACTAGGATATCCTAAAGAAAGCTGGAAAAGAAATCTGTCTAATTGAGCTTCCGGTAAAGGATATGTTCCTTCGTAATCAATAGGATTCTGAGTGGCTAAAACAAAAAAAGGATCAGGCAACTGATGTGTTTTTCCATCCAAAGTCACTTGTTTTTCAGACATAGCTTCCAGCATAGCAGCTTGAGTTCTAGGAGAAGTTCGATTGATTTCGTCTGCTAGAACGATTTGATTGAAAATTGGACCTTTTCGAAATTCAAATTGTTCGTCATGTAGATTAGGTACAGAAAAACCGATAATATCAGAAGGAATCAGGTCTGGAGTAAATTGGATACGAGAAAAATCAGCTTCTAAACATTTAGATATTGTCTTGATCAAAAGTGTTTTTCCTACTCCTGGAATATCTTCAAATAATACATGCCCGCTTGCTAGCATAGCGTTGAGAGTGAGACGAGTTACTTCCTTTTTTCCAATAACGATTTGATCGACTACTTCGATTAAAGTATGCAGCTTCCGAATTGCTTGAGTGGTTTGGTTTGAAAAAGTCACCTTTTAAATCCTCCTAAAATACAGGTTAGTTGATATTATTGTAAATATAAAATATCTCTAAAACAATGGTTGAACCATAACTTTAGAAAAAATTACAAATACTATACAAAAACAGAAAGGACTAATCAAGTGACAGTCCTTTCTGTTTGTTAGAATAGTATTAAATTTTATACATCTAATAATTTATTATATAGAATAGCTAAATCTAGACTGACCTTTTTTATATCCAGCCTTAAAGCCTCCTGACGACCGTTTGCTGTCAGGGAGGGAAGCTTTTCTTCTAGAATTAAAGGTATGACATCTTCAAATTCAGATTGAGTTCGTGCTTTATAAACAACTTCTTTATCTGGCAGCCATTTTTTGTAAATCGGGATATCTCTGACAAGGACAGGTGTTTCGTTTGCTAAGGCTTCTAGTAAAACAATTCCTTCTGTTTCTTCATAGGTCATGAATAAAAACAAATCACAGCCTGAATAAGCATCATGAAGTTCTTCTGGTGAAATAAATCCAGGGAAATGAACGTTCGAAGTTGCTTGGTTAATGGCTTTTTGAACAGCACTCGTCATCAGTGATTTAGGAGTGTTGCCAAACCAGTAAAAAGAGTATTCCGGATACTTTGCAGCTAAAGCGATAAAGTCAATAATGCCTTTTCTGTCAATAAGATGGCCAACCGAAATAATTGCTTTTTGAGTATTAGTTAGAGCAAATTTTTTTCTAAATCGATCTCCAGATTTTTTACTTTTAGAGAAGAAAGTCGTATCGACACCATTTGAAAGTGAAAAAATAGGTTTACTTAAGTCATAACCAAGTAGAAGTTCTTTTGAATATTCTGTAGGGGTTATAATCATATCACCTTGTCGATAACAAGTCTGGAGCCACTTTTTGAATAATGGAGCTACCAGATTAGATCCACGAAATGAATTCATAAAATCTTCCATAGTAGAGTGTCCATAATAAATGACTTTTTTACCTTTGGATCGAGCTTTTCTAGCCATCCACAATGAATCAGGCAGTACTGTATTCAAATGAACGACATCGTACGCTTCATCAGGATTTTCAGTAAAAGGAATGTTCAAGTTTTTCAGCATCTTCTTTTGGTGACGAAGTGCCTCCCCAATCCCGCTTTGAGTGAAGACTTTTTCTGAACCAGTATAAAGTAAAACTTTCAT
This sequence comes from Marinilactibacillus sp. 15R, assembly GCF_001895285.1. NCBI lineage: Bacteria > Bacillati > Bacillota > Bacilli > Lactobacillales > Carnobacteriaceae > Marinilactibacillus > Marinilactibacillus sp. 15R. The sequence continues at coordinate 496,669 of NZ_CP017761.1, read as the reverse complement.
GTCAAAGTGTTTCAACTGAATCCTCATTCCTACATTGAGAAAACGTGCTGATGAGTATAGTTTCGGATTGCTTCAAAATATACTGCTTCAACCTGTTTTCCGAAAGTTTCAATAGAGTATGTTTCTTCGATTTTATTTTGTGCTTCTTTTTTCTGAATCTCATTAAATTCAGCTTGGCTTAGTAATGTGTAAAGATAAGATTTGAATTCTTCATAGCTAGTATATTGATAGCCATTTTCTCCATTACGAATAACGTCAAGCAGACAATCATCCTTACGGCATAAAGCGAGTACGCCACTTGCTAAAGCCTCTATATAAGAGAGTCCTTGGGTCTCACTTGTTGAAGCACTGACGAACACATCTCCTAATTGATAGTAGGCAGGAATATTTACAGGATCTACCATTCCTACAAAAATAACGTAAGGACTCATATTTAATTTATCGACATATTCCTCTAGTGTAGCTCGGTATGGACCATCTCCAACAACTAATAAGCGAATAGAAGGGTCCTGTAAACGACTCATATAAAAAATGATTTCTTCTAGATTTTTTTCCTTTGCAACTCGTCCTACGCTAACTAGGACAGAACAATCATCGGGGATTGATAAAGAATTTCTGAAGGATTTTATTTCCTCGGGCTGCAAAGGTTTACTGAATTTGACCAGGTCTAAACCAGTAGGGATAACGTGTATAGGTTGAGTAACTTTATATCCTTTTAAAAGTAATTCGACTTTTTTTGTTGGCGCAATGACAGCTTCTGAGCTGTTCAATACTTTTTTACTGAATAATCCTACTGCTTTTTTACCCCACTTTTTATTGGGGGAAAAGTAGTGTGTATAGTCTTCGTACACAGTATGATATGTATGCACTAGAGGGACGTTTAGAATTTCAGAAATCCGACGTGCAATACGAAATGTACTAAACTCACATTGAGTGTGAATAATGTCTGGACTCCACTGCAATATATGAGACAAAACATCATCGTCCATTGTGAAGGCGAATCGAGCACCTGGATAAATCTTGCCGATGCCATAGGAAGACATTGTATATAAACCTTCCTCTTCACAAATTTTAACATTGTCTTTATCTGATAGTGTCAATACACGGACTTCATGCCCTTGTTTGGTCAGAATATCTTTTAGGTTGATAATAGAAGTGATTACACCGTTAACAGTTGGAGTATACCATTCTGTTGTAATTAATATCTTCATATCTTCCTCCAAAATTAATTGTATTCATTATACTCCAAATCAAGCCTGAATTTGACCATTTTTTAAAAATATCATCTAAAATTTACTAAAAATTTTAGAATACTTTATATTCATTAAAGATTTGACAGTAGTTGCACTCTATATTATATACTGTACGCTATTGATAAAAATTATACATCAGACTTAAGTCGGGTTTTAAAAAGAATAACAAATGAAGAAAATCTTTTTCTTTCTAGAGATTCTACATTGTTTTATATAGTAAACTTACGATACAATAAGTAAAAGGAAACTGGGAGTTTGACACTTCATTTCTCTAAAAACACTCTTAAGCCTTGATATGGCTTATTTTTTTGTCAAATTTCTACTTTAAATATTGAGTACTATTTAGTACTATGTTATAATAAGAGTAACTAATACTGAATCGAGGCGTTGATTATGCGTATAAAAAAGAGTGTTTCTAAAAATTCCATTTCCTATTCTGTCATTGAAAATGTTCGAGATATTAACGGCAAATCAACCACGCGCGTTATAGAAGCCTTGGGAAATGAACAAGAAATTCGTAAAAAACACCCAGGTGTTGATCCTGAGGAATGGGCACGTCAATACGCCAAGAAACTAACAGAAGAACAAAAGAGTCAACGAGAACCTAGCATCATAAAATTTAATGCAGAGAAACTTATCGACGCTGATGAACAGCGTTCATTCAACGTTGGTTATCTCTTTTTACAGTCGCTTTATTATCAACTTGGCCTCTCTAAAATTACGCAAGATATTCAATCTAAATATAAATTCGAGTATGACTTAAACGAAATATTATCTAAATTAATCTATATGCGCATTTTACACCCGAACTCCAAGCGGAGTTCGTTCGAACAAGCAAAACAATTACTCGAAGGTATTCAATGTGAGCCACATCAAATGTACCGGGCTTTAGATATACTTAAGAAAGAATCAGATAATATTCAATCTGCTGTCTACAAAAACAGTTTGAAATTAGTTCAACGACACAAGAAAATCTTGTATTACGACTGCACAAATTTCTATTTTGAAATGGAACAGGAAGAAGGCTTGAAAAGGTATGGAGTGTCAAAAGAACATCGCCCAAATCCTATTGTTCAAATGGGCTTATTTATGGATGCTTCCGGCCTTCCCCTTGCTTTTTCAATATTTGGTGGGAATGAAAATGAACAAACATCTCTTAAACCGTTAGAAAAGAAAATCCTGAAGGATTTTGAGTTGTCTGAGATCGTTGTCTGTACAGACGCAGGCTTATCTTCTAAAAATAATCGCATTTACAATACATTAGGTAGTCGCGGATTTATCACCACACAATCCATCAAAAAATTAAAAAAGCACCTCAAAGAATGGGCACTAGACCCTTCTGGATGGCGAACAAAAGCAAGTGATAAACCCATTAATTTAACAAGTATTAAAAATATTGAAAACAACAAAGAAACCTATTACAAAGAAAGATGGATTAAGGAAAATGATTTAGAACAACGCCTACTTGTAACATTCTCACCGAAGTATAAGCATTATCAAGAAACTATTCGGAAGCGCCAAATAGAACGCGCATTGAAGAAAGTTGAAAATCCTTCATCATTAAAAAAGAAACGTGCCAATGATCCATTACGATTCGTTACAGTTAAACACGCAACAACAGACGGAGAAATAGCCGAAAATATGCATGTAACGCTTGATGAGTCCGTTATAGAGAAGGAAGCACAATATGATGGATTCTACGGTATTTGTACGAATCTGACATCGGATCCTTTAGAGTTGATTCGTGTGAATCAACAGCGCTGGGAAATAGAAGAGAGCTTCAGAATTATGAAAACAGAGTTGAAATCGCGACCAATCTACGTAAGAAACGATGATAGGGTTGAAGCCCATTTCTTAACCTGTTTTCTCTCTTTATTGATTTATCGTATTTTAGAACAAAAGCTGGATAACAATTTTTCTTGTCAAAAAATCATTAAAACTTTAAGGGAAATGAATGTGATGAAAACATCGGGAGATGGCTACATACCGCTCTATGAACGAACACATTTAACAGATCAATTACATGAGATATTTGGATTTCGAACGGATTATGAAATCAATACCATTAAAAAAATGAAAAATAATTTAAAGCTATCCAGAAAAGCAAAATAGTACTCACTTTTTCAAAAGCAAAAAAACTCTCTAAATCCCTGAAAAATAAGGGGTTAGAGAGTTTTTGTTTTAATTAAGTGTCAAACTCGAGAAATTATACATCAGACTTAAGTCGGGTTTTAAAAAGAATAACAAATGAAGAAAATCTTTTTCTTTCTAGAGATTCTACATTGTTTTATATAGTAAACTTACGATACAATAAGTAAAAGGAAACTTCAAAATTAAGGAGCTAGGATCTATGGATAAAGTCATTTTAACAGGAGATCGTCCGACAGGTAAACTACACTTAGGACATTACGTAGGATCTCTTCAAAATCGTTTAAAAATGCAAGAAGATCCAAATAACCACATATATGTTATGATTGCTGATCAACAAGCTTTGACAGATAATGCAAAAACACCAGAAAAAGTTCAGCAAAGTGTAACGGAAGTAGCACTAGATTACTTGGCGGTAGGATTGGATCCAGAACGGACAACTATTTTCATACAGTCACAAATCCCACAATTACCAGAGTTGACGATGTACTATTTAAATCTAGTCACAATGGCCAGATTACAACGAAATCCAACGGTTAAGTCTGAGATTCAGGAGAAAGGTTTCAACGAAAGTATCCCAGCAGGGTTTTTTATGTATCCAGTCAGCCAAGCTGCAGATATCACTGCCTTTAAAGCAACGCACGTTCCGGTTGGAGAAGATCAGAGACCAATGCTGGAACAAACCAGAGAAATTGCCAGAGATTTTAATAGAATCTATGGAACTGAAACTTTAGTTGAACCTGATATCATTTTACCACCAAAAGGTCACGGGAGATTAGTTGGAGTTGACGGTAAAGGAAAAATGAGTAAATCCTTGAACAATGGAATTTATTTATCGGATTCTGAAGATGAAATCCAGAAAAAAGTTATGAGTATGTATACGGATCCGAATCATATTCGTGTAGAAGATCCAGGTCAGGTTGAAGGAAATGTCGTCTTTACCTATTTGGATGTGTTCGATGAAGATAAAGAAAAAGTCCAAGAATTAAAAGATCACTATCAAAAAGGCGGTCTAGGAGACGTTAAGATCAAGCGTTACTTAAACGAAGTCTTACAAGCACGATTAAAACCTATCCGAGAACGACGAGAAGAATACGCAAAAGATAGAGATGCAGTTTTAGAAATGCTGAAATCAGGTAGTGAAAAAGCAGAACGCGTTGCTGCAGAGACGTTAGCTGAAGTGAAAGCAGCGATGGGAATCAATTATTTCTAGGTATTATTTAATGGGGAAATAAAGATAAGTTATAATAAGGGGTACACAACTAATGCATTTTTAGTTTGTGTGGCCCTATTTTTCTAGTAGTTCATTCGTTTTCTCAGGACTCATTCGAAGAATATTGCATTAGTTAATTTTGTATGTATGAATGTCTGTTCTATAAAAGATAAATCTCACAAAAGATTACATAGGAAATGAGAGAGAAATATGAAAAATGAGAATTATAAAGTAATGAAATTTCTCGAAAGAGATAGAATTGCAAATATAACATTAATTGAAAGTATAAAACATAATCATTCAGAAACTATATATCAAGATTCTGAATGTGTCTTGATTTATGATATACCCAGTGAAACAATGTTACTTTCATCCAAGTCAATGAGTAGTGTAGTAAAAGCTCTGAAAGTCTTAAAAGAGCCTGCTGACTTTCTAGTTATTCAGAAAGAATACTGGAAGTATGTTGCAAAGACATTTGAATTGGAAAAATCTGCAGAATATTATCAAGCTGTTTATGATAGCAAAAAAATACATTTAGTAAATGATGGAGAATATTATCAATTGTTAAAAGAAGATGATATGTTTTTAGCAGAAAAATATTATCAAACTCAAAACAAGCAATATCTTTACGCCAGAATTTTAAATAGTTCTTTATGGATGTGCTCCGTAGAAAATAAGATAGTTGGATTTGTTGGAAAGCATGATGATGGTTCAATCGGTATGCTGCAATTTCTGCCTGAATGTAGAGGGCTCGGGTACGGAAAGAAACTGCTGAGATTTATCACAAAAGTATACTTAGAACGAGAGGAAACTCCATATTCTCAAATATCTTGTAGTAATGAAGGATCTATGTATCTACATAAAAATATTGGTTACAGTTTATCCGCTGACACTGTCATTTGGTTGACATCAAAATGTTTTTAGGAAAGTAAAAGCTGACTATTGAATTCGATTCTTCATTTTCTTTTTAATTTATTCTTCACTACATTAAGAATATTCTGTGCACTATTATTTATTGCTTTATTGAGGGGAGCGGAGAATTATATTAGAGACAAAACGGCTGATATTAAGAGATTATATAGAAGAAGATTTTGATTTTCTATATTCTTTATTATCTAATAAGCAAATAATGAGATATATCGGAACTGGAGAAATACGAGATAAACTACAAACTGAAATTTTTCTGAATAGAATGAGAGAATTTTATGAAGTAAACGCATTTTATGGATTGAAAGTAATTGAGTTAAAAGAGAACGGGGAAAAGATTGGTCATGCTGGGTTTGTTCCTCAAGTAATAGAAGATGTTAAATATATGGAAATTGGATATTGGATCTCAGAAGACTATTGGAACAGAGGGTATGCGACAGAAATAGCACAAGGGCTCAAGAAATTCGGGAGAGATATGCTGCAATTAGAAGAAGTGATTTCACTGATCCAAACGGAAAATATAGCATCGCAGCGAGTTGCAGAAAAAAATGAGATGAGTATTCTAAAAAAAATAAATTTAAAAGGCAGAACAGTCTATATTTATTCTTCAAAAGTCAATTGATGAAAAGGGAATAATTCATCATCCAATCATTTTAAGCTTATTATGAAAGTGACCTTATTCAGATTATTAACTGAATAAGATCACTTTTTGGTTACTATAGAGATTAAGTCTAATACCATTTTCTCCTTTGAGTTGCTGCACGGCTAAAAATTTCCTTTAATGATTCTTCATCATCTTCGGCTAGTGTTTGTTTAAGCTTATCTAATTCTGTTTCAAAAGTATTAATGGAATTTAATAAAGCCTGGCGGTTATTTAAAAACAGCTCACTCCATAGCTCACCGTTTATGTCCGCGATTCGCGTCAGTTCCTGAAAACTGTTCCCGGCAAACGTCAGAGTTTCTTCAGATGCTTGAGAACTATTAACCACAGCTACTGATAATGCATGCATCAGTTGACTGACATAAGCGATCTGTTCATCATGTAGTTTCGGTGAAACACGTGTTACTTGTTTAAAACCAATTCCTCTGTATAGTTTTTCAATCAATTGTAGATTATTTTCTGTATTTGAAGGAATTGGAGTAATCAGCGCATTTGCCCCAATAAACCGTGTATAATCCGCTCCGATGATACCTTTCTTTTCACTACCACGCATCGGATGGGCAAAAACAAAGTCTGCCGTTTCAGGAAGAACTGTAGTGACTTGTTTTATGATTTCTGTTTTTACACCGGTTACATCAGTCAGTACAACACCGGTCTTGAAAAGAGCTTTGTGCTGTTTAACAAAAGGCACAATCTGGCTAGGGTATAAAGAAAGCAAGATTACATCCATATCAGGTAGAATCTCCTGTGCATCAACGACACCTTTACGAATAAATCCTTTTTTTTCTGCAAATTCAATTGATTCTTCGTTGATATCAACTCCAAATACATTCTCATAGCCGGCAGCTTGTAAACCCATGGCGAAAGATCCGCCGATTACACCTAAACCTATAATAGCAATATTCATTTTACCCTCCTTTAATTCTGGTTTCTTCTAATGCATGAATCGCTAGCGTGTATCCTGTAGCGCCGAACCCTGAAATCTGGCCAATACATGCTGGAGCAATTACTGATTCTTTGCGGAATGATTCACGAGCGTGAATGGCACTCAAATGGACTTCGACCGTTGGTAAAGAAACAGCTTTAACGGCATCATGAATGGCATAGCTATAATGAGTATAGGCGGCAGGATTCAAAATAATTCCATCTGCTTCGTCTAAATGCGCTTTTTGGATACGATCAATTAGCATACCTTCAGAATTACTTTGAAAAAAAGAACAAGTATGTCCACGTTCCTCAGCGTAGCTCTGTATTTTCTGTTCAATATCTTTTAACGTTTGAGTTCCGTAAATATCTGGCTCACGTATGCCAAGGAAATTTAAATTGGGTCCATTAATGATGACAAGGTTCATTTTAGTTCTCCTTTTTGAATAGTTTCTATAAAATATTTTTCAATTTCTTGAATGACATCGTCCATTGTAGAATGATTTTCTACAATGAAATCAGCTGCTTCTCTATAAAGATCAATGCGGTTTTTATATAATTGGTATAGTTTATCTTTTCCGTCTTTTAAAAGCGGTCTGTTTTTAGTCTGTATATCTTGAAAAATATGGTCTATTGGACGATCAATGAATACGATCCAGCCAGTCTGTCTTAGTTCCTGAATGTTTTCCTGCTTCAGAATAACGCCTCCACCACAAGACAAGACAGTATACGTAACTTCGGAAGCTAGCTTCTTGCATACTTCTGTCTCGACATTTCGAAAGTATTGTTCACTGATTTCAAATAACTCTGGAATTGTCTGGTTTGTCATTTGTTCGATATACTGATCAGTATCAATAAATGCAGTAGATAGTTTAGTACTTAACAGCTGACCGATACAACTTTTTCCGCTTCCTGTCATACCAATCAGGACAAGATTAGTCTTCATTAGCATCCACTCGTTTCTTTTTAAATTTCTCAATCAATTCATCAATAATTCTTTCTTCAATAGAGAGAGTTTCCCAGATTTCTACTGCACGTACTGCTTGACCGACCAACATATCTAGTCCGTTTGCAGTCTGTTTATTATGATGATGTCCTAGTGACAAAAACTTTGTTTCCTGAGGGTTGTAAATCAGGTCAACCAATGTACCGAAACGTTGGATAGTTGATTCAGTCACTGGTGTATCATCTACATTTGGATACATTCCAACAGGGGTCGTATTAATCAAAAAGTCACCGCTGAGTGACTGGATATTATTATAGCTGGTATAGGTGGTAATGGGAGTATCTTTATATTTTTCAGGAGACCTTGAAACGATTATTATTTGCTTGACTCCCTGATCAATTAAATAAGCTTCAACTATTTTTGCAGCACCCCCTGTTCCCAAGATGACTACACTTTTATCCTTCAACTTCCAATTTCTTCGAGTAAAAATTAGTCCAAATCCAGCATAATCTGTATTATAGCCGACTAATTTGCCATTTTGGTTCTGAACCGTATTCACTGCGCGCAACTTTTCGGCAAAGGGGTCCAACTCGTCTAAATAAGGAATGATTTTTTCTTTATAAGGAATGGTTACATTCACACCAGTGAGAGATAACACGCGAATCCCTTCTACAGCTTGTTGTAATTGAGTTGGCGGGAAAGGAAAAGTTTTATAGGCTGCTTCAATCCCTGTTTTATGATAAATTGATTTATGTAATTCAGGAGATAAACTGTGCGATAGAGACTCTCCAAACAATCCGTAAAATTCCATAACAGACTCCTTTCAAGTTTTAGATATTGGTTTGAAGTATAGACAAAAGAGAAATAAAATACAAATAAAAAATAAACCGAATACTTAAAATTTAAAAAAATATCTTATTAGAATTATAAAATTCAGCATGATTCTATATAAGAAAATAAGAGGTCAGAAAGTTTTATTAAAAAATAATTTGAAAAAAATTCATGATTTCTGTTGACATCTTTAAATCTACTTGCTAGTATTGGGACACAGTTGAACAACAGCTGATATCGATCAATTGAGGAGAAACAGAGATGAACGCACAATTACAAATCAAAATGTCCCCACAATTGAATAGTTATTACTTTAGCTTCTTTAGAACCAAATCTATGGAGGCTAGAGAGCTTTAAGCTGCTGACAACAGCGTCCCATAGATTTCAGAGAAATCGAATGGGGCGCACAAGTAAAATAACAACATTTTATGAGTGAATATAAACCAAAGCCGCATTCGATCTTCTAAAGAAGACGAATGCGGCTTTTTGCTTTGCTCGTTCGAGCAAAGCGAGTTACGGGCAAAGTACTAGGCGAGCGAAAGCGAGCGTAGTCACCGATTTACAAAGGCCCGTTCGAGCCAAAATAAAAAAAGAAGGAGCAGCCAAAATGATCATCCATACTTTAGGACCAAACAGCACAGACAGCTACGCAGCAGCAGAGTCGCTTCTCAAATCAGAGGAGGATGATATCGTTGAGTATCCGTCTTTTGACAGTCTGCTACATAATTTAGAGCAGATAAAAGGGCAGCACGTATTATTTCCAGTCGCATTTAAAAGTGCTAGAAGAGAATATGGCTGGAAAGAATTCAATTACGATTACTGGGATCAAGTCGAGTTGATTGAAGTCTTCAAAAAGAAAACAAAGCCGATGGTGCTAGTGAAAAATACAAAATATGTCGAAAACACCACAATGATTCATCCAGCCACGATGATTTTTATGAAAAAGTATTTAGAAAAGGAAGCCGATGAAACGATTATCAGCTATACAGACAGTAAGTATAAAGCCTGGACAGCTTTTAAAAAGAAAAAACTGAAGTATACAATTATCAGTGAAGATGTATACGAAAAGGAGAAGCATCCAGAACACCAAGTGGAAGAGCGATACGAGCCTGTAATGGTCTGGTGTCTTTACAAAATAAAAGACTAAAAATGAGGAGAATATAAAATGATTATTGTATTAAAACAAGGAATTTCAGTTAAAGCAATTGAAGAGGTAACCGCAAGACTAGAAGCAAAAGGAGTATCTGTCAGCCATTTTTCAGATATCAAGAGAGATTTTTTAGGACTGATCGGAGATACGAGTGGCATTGATATGCATCAACTGCAAGCATTGAAAGAAGTAGAACAGATTGTACGCGTTGAAGAACCTTACAAACGTGCCAACAGAAAATTCCACCCAGAAAACTCAACCATCCAAATCGATAAAGAAGCAATCGGTGGCGGCCAATTAGGGATTATTGCCGGACCTTGTTCTGTAGAGAGTGAGGAACAGATTATTCATGTGGCGAAAAGAATCAAAGCAGCGGGTGCGAATTTCCTGCGCGGTGGAGCTTTCAAGCCTAGAACATCTCCATACAGTTTCCAGGGACTAGAATTAGAGGGACTAAGAATGCTTCAAGCCGCTAAAGCGGAAACGGGATTACCCATCGTAACAGAGCTGATGTCTACGAAATGGATCGATGAATTTGTGGATTCAGTTGATATGATTCAGATTGGTGCCCGCAATATGCAGAACTTTGATTTATTAAAAGAAGTAGGAAAAACACAGACACCGGTCTTGTTGAAGAGGGGATTATCTGCCACATACAAAGAATGGTTGATGTCAGCGGAATACATTATGTCTGAAGGAAATGAGAATGTTATCCTATGCGAACGCGGTATTCGTACCTTTGAAACAGAGACTAGAAACACATTGGACATTCAAGCTGTACCAGTAATCAAAAAGTTGTCTCATTTACCAATTATTATTGACCCAAGTCATGCTGGTGGAATGTCTTACTTGGTTGAAGCTGGTGCAAAAGCAGGAATTGCAGCCGGAGCGGATGGGTTAATGATCGAAGTACATGACGATCCTGCAAATGCATGGAGTGACGGAGAACAATGTCTGACACCAGACGAATTTGCAGAACTAATGGTGAAAGCTCGCAAACTAGCTGAAATTGAAGGACGTTCTATCCAAGAAGCATCAGCAATCTTGACAAAATAATATTAAGGAGGTAAAACATGCCTGAAATCACTGTAGCGATTCCTGCAAATGAGACAAGTTATGCTTTAAAAATCGAAAAACAACTCCTAGATAAAGTGGGTAATGAAATTGCTCAAATCTTTGATGGTTCAAAAATCATGGTTGTAACAGATGAGACAGTTCACGGTTACTATGGTGAAACAGTTTTAAATCAATTGAAAACGGCGGGATATGACGTTCAGTGCATCGTCTTGCCGCCTGGAGAACAAACGAAGGCATTCAGTTCAATGCCTAATATTTATAGTCAACTGATAGAATTTGGCTTAACGAGAAGTGATCTGATCATCGCACTGGGTGGTGGAGTAGTAGGGGATATTACGGGATTTGCAGCTGCAACTTATTTGAGAGGGATCTCTTTCGTGCAGATTCCAACGACGCTGCTTGCGCAAGTAGACAGCAGCGTCGGCGGCAAAGTCGGTGTTGATTTACCCGAAGGAAAAAATTTAGTTGGGGCTTTTTACCATCCTAAACTTGTCCTGATTGATCCCTTAGTACTTGAAACGTTGACCGATTTGTCTTTTGCAGATGGAATGGCGGAAGTAATCAAATACGGCTGTATAAAAGATGAACCATTTTTTAACCTTTTAATGGACTTATCTTCAAGAGAAGAAGTGATGGAACAGATTGAGTATATTATCGAAAAGTGCTGTACGATTAAAAAAGAAGTCGTTCAGGCAGATGAGAAGGATACAAGTGAACGGATGCTGCTGAATTTCGGTCATACACTCGGTCATGCTATCGAAGCTTACTATAACTATGAAACCTATTCTCATGGTCAGGGCATTGCGATTGGAATGGTTGAACTATCAAAAATTGCTGAAGAGAAATCTCTGACAAAAAGTGGCACAACTGAAAAAATCATTTCTATTTTAGAAAAAAATCACTTACCGACAAAACTGGCAGAACCAAGAGACTATGCAAAAATCTTAACTTACATTAAAAAAGATAAAAAGAACTTTGAAGGCAGTTTAAATGTCATTCTACTAAATGAAATTGGACAAGCTCAAAAGCTTAAGACAAATCGACAGTTTTTTGATGCATTAAAGACAGGAGGAACAACGAATTGACGACTTTAAAAGTTATTCCAAAAAAGTTAAAAGGAACAGTTACCGTTCCTCCTTCGAAAAGCATGGCCCACCGAGCAGTTATCTGTGCTAGTCTGGCAGATGGGCGAAGTGTAATCAGTAATATCCAGTTATCGGATGATATCAAAGCAACAATTGAAGGAATGCGAGCATTTGGAGCAGTGATCCTGCATGATGGAGACACACTGACTATTGACGGAATTGGTACGGGCATAACTAGGCGCAGTCAGGAAATCAATTGTAACGAATCGGGTTCTACACTCCGATTTCTCGTTCCATTAGCGACTCTATTTGAAGGAGAAACACGTTTTGTAGGCAAAGGAAAGCTTGGCCAACGACCGCTTGAACCCTATCAGGAAATGTTTGAAAATCAGTCCTTGAGATATGAGCCAGCACCTACAGAACTGCTCGACTTAACAATTGAAGGCCGCTTGAAGCCAGGTGTTTATGAAATGGCTGGAGATATCAGTTCTCAATTTATTACGGGTATGTTGCTGACACTGCCAATGCTTGACGGAGAATCTGTTATCAAAATGACTACGCATCTAGAATCAAAAGGATATATCGATCTGACTCTGACTGTACTTAAAGAATTTGGGATAGAAATTAATCACGACAAAGAATACAAGTTTTTCAAAATAAAAGGAAACCAGTCGTATCAAGCACAGGACTACAAAATAGAAGGAGATTATTCGCAAGCTGCTTTCTGGTTAAGTGCTCGAACGTTGGCTAATGAGATTTCAGTCGAAGGACTAAACGACTACTCACTACAAGGCGACCGGGAAATCGTAGAGATATTGGAAGACTTAAGTCAGCAAGCGGATGAACGAGTGATTGATGGTGCTCAAGTGCCAGATATTATTCCAGTCGTTGCCCTAGTTGCTGCCTTGAGTAAAGGCAAAACAAGACTGATCAATCTGGACAGACTTCGGATCAAAGAAAGTGATCGCTTAATTGCTACTCAAAAAGAGCTGGCTGCTTTGGGGGCTCGGATTAAAGTTGTAGGAGCTGACTTGCATATCGAAGGTGTTTCAATATTAAAAGGTGGTCAAGAGGTCTGGAGCCATAAAGATCACCGCATGGCGATGATGCTGGCGATTGCTTCAACTATATGTCAGGAACCGATCATCATTAAAGATACAGAATGTGTTAAAAAATCTTATCCCGATTTCTGGGAAGTTTTTCAAAATGTAGGAGGAGAAATACATGAGTGGAATATGGGGTAAAAATGTACAAGTCTCAATATTTGGAGAATCTCATGGTGTAGCGATCGGGATTACAATCAATGGTCTGCCACCAGGGTTAGAAGTAGATATGGAGCAAGTACTGTTTGAAATGGCAAGAAGAGCACCCGGCAGAAATGAACTGACTACACCAAGAAAAGAAAAGGACCAACCAGAAATTCTAAGTGGCCTATTAGATGGAAAAACAACTGGAGCACCACTTACTGCTATCATCTGGAACACGAATACACGCTCAAAAGACTATAGTTTACTTAAAAATGTTATGCGACCGGGACAGGCAGATTATCCTGGACGGGTACGTTACAAAGGACATAATGACCATAGAGGAAGTGGCCATTTTTCTGGTAGAATTACGGCGCCGCTAGTTTTTGCAGGAGCCATCTGCAAACAATGGCTGGCACAAAAAGGCGTAACGGTTGGCGCGCATATCCAGTCGATCGGGATGATTGAAGATGAATCGTTCGCTGATCAAAAAGAAGTGACATTGGAACAGATTCGATCTTTCAAGGAACAGCAATTGCCATTATTTAATGCTGAAAAAGAAACAGAAATGAAAGATTTGATCGTAGAAGCAAAAGAAGATGGCGACTCTGTGGGTGGAGTGGTTGAAACATTTGTATTAGGACTAGATGCAGGTTATGGAAATCCGTTTTTCGATTCCGTAGAGTCTCAACTTGCGCACTTAGTTTTTGCAGTCCCGGCCATCAAAGGGATCGAATTCGGAACAGGGTTTGATATTACGAAGATGCGAGGGTCAGAAGCAAATGATGAATACTACTATGACGAACATGGACAGATCAAGACTCGTTCAAATAATAATGGCGGTATTATTGGTGGGATTACTTATGGTATGCCCGTTGTGTTCAGGGCAGCTGTAAAACCACCTGCTTCTATTAAGAAAAAACAACAGACCATTAACGTCGAAGAGGGTAAAGCAGCGGAACTTGAAGTAGAAGGGCGACATGATCCGTGTATCGTACCACGTGTCTTGCCTGTATTAGAAGCCGTTACTGCCCTTGGATTGATGGACTTGATGATGGGAGGACAACATCATGAGTGAGTTAGAACAATACAGAGATGAAATTGATGCGATCGATCAGGAACTGACAAGGCTATTCGAAGCTCGATTAAAAACAGTATTGAAAGTGGGAGAGTATAAAAGACAGCATGAATTACCTGTGCTAGATGCCAGTCGAGAACAGAAAGTGATTGCTAAAAATGTCGATCGTCTGGAAGACAAGCAGTTTGAAGAAGAACTGACAAAGTTTTTCCAGTCTATGATGGACATTACTAAAGAGACTCAAACGAAAATGATGAAATAATTATTGATAGAGAAAAAGGTTCGTAAAGCAGCTATGAAAATCTGTTTTACGAACCTTTATTTTATGATTATCTAATCTGACCTTCACCAAATACTATATATTTGGTTGAAGTGAGTTCAGGTAATCCCATAGGTCCTCTAGCATGAAGTTTTTGGGTACTGATCCCAATCTCAGCCCCGAATCCGAATTCAAATCCATCTGTGAATCGAGTCGATGCATTAATGTAGACTGCAGCGGAATCAACTTCTTTGTGGAATCGTTGGCTGGCACTATAGTCACTCGTGACGATAGCTTCAGAGTGCCCGGTGCTGTAGTGATTAATATGAGCAATAGCCTCATCAATAGAAGAAACAACTTTGACTGCTAAAATATAATCTAAGAATTCTGTTTCCCAATCTTTTTCGGTAGCTGGAACAGACTGAGTAAAGATAGCTTGAGCAGCTTCGTCAGCACGTAATTCGACGTTCCATTCTGCTAAAGCTTGCTCAATAACAGGAAGAAAGTCTTCTGCAACACGTTCGTGAATCAGTAAGGTCTCTGCGGCATTACAGACAGAAGGTCTAGACGTTTTGGCATTGACTATAATATCTTTTGACATTTCAAGTTCTGCAGACTGGTCGATATACACGTGACAGTTTCCAGTTCCTGTTTCGATAACTGGAACAGTTGCGTTTTCTACGACTGTTTTAATCAGATTCGCACCACCTCGAGGAATCAACACATCCAGGTAACGATTCAACTGCATCATTTTTCGAGCTGTCTCTCTGGAAGTATCTTCAACAAGTTGAATGACTTCTTTCGGGAAAGTGGTAGATTCTAATCCCTTTTGCAGCACTTCAACTATCGCTTTATTTGAATGAAAAGCTTCTTTTCCTCCACGCAGGATTACAACGTTTCCTGACTTGAAGCATAGTCCCGCAGCGTCAGAGGTTACGTTAGGCCGTGATTCATAAATGATTCCAATAACACCAAGCGGCACAGTCTGCTGACCGATTCTTAACCCTGCTTCATTCGTCCACATCTGTTTGACTAAGCCAATCGGATCAGAAAGCAACGCAATATCTCTTAAACCATCAGCCATAGCAGTGATCCGCTCATTAGTCAGTGTTAAACGATCCAACATAGTCTCCGCAATTCCGTTATCTGCAGCAGCAGCTGTATCTTTCTGGTTAGCTTTTAAAATCTGTTCTTTATGATCCAGTAAAGACTGAGCCATTTTATTTAAAGCTTCATTCTTATCTTTAGTCGAAGCGTAAGCAAGGAATTTAGTCGAATCTTTTGCTTTTTTTCCTAAGTTAATCAATGTCATAGCAGTGGTTCTCCTTTCTGAGTAGGGATGAATAAAGTACCAATCTGTTCACCGGCTAATATACGAAAGAGGATCGTAGGATCTTCTCCATTCGCTAAAACCATTTGTTTTTGTTCTTCTAGAACTTGTTGCGCAGCATTCAATTTAGTAGTCATACCGCCAGTTCCGAAACGTGATCCTGAATCATTCGCTAATGCATAGGTTGCATCCGTAATTTCATGGATTGTATCAAAAAGCAGTGCATCTTCATGGTTCATTGGGTTCTTATCATAGAACCCATCAATATCAGATAAAAGGATGAGTAAGTCTGCATCCGTGATTTCTAATACAATAGCAGATAAGGTGTCGTTATCACCAAAACGAGTCAGATGATCCAACTCTTCAACAGAGACTGTATCATTTTCATTCACAATGGGAATAACATTTTTGATTAACAACTGTTCAAATGTATTTGCAGTATTTTTTCGACTAACAGGAAAGTCAATTACATCCTTCGTCAATAAAACTTGACCGATTTGATGACCATAATGATAGAAAAACTGACTATATAAATTCATTAATTCTGTTTGTCCAATGGCTGCAATGGCTTGTTGCTCAGGAATCGTTACGGGTCGTTCTGTGAGATTCATGCGAGACAATCCTACTCCAATTGCTCCAGAAGATACCAGAATGACTTGTTTCCCCTGATTTTTCAAGTCGCTTAATACAAAAGCAAGTTTTTCAAGTCGCTGAAGATTAATGGATCCATTTGGATACATAATCGTACTGGTTCCAACTTTTATTACGATGCGATTGCTTTGTGTTAATGAGTGTCTGATAGAAGTTGACATGATTTCATCCAATCTAAAGTTGATTATATAAGTTGCTGATTGCTTGAAAATAAGATGTATAATTTCAAACAGTATAACAATTTATATTAAGAAAATCTAGATGAATACGCAATGATCTAGCTAGATCATTTTTCTATAAGTATGGAAAGATTCAAGTTCAGTTAACTTTATAAAAGAAAATAACCCACAAGCATAGTAATCAGTCGTATCGATTTCTGTCTCAATAGAATTAACTCCCTTACTTTTGAACAGTTCCAGTTGTTTTTTGAAGAGCTGCTTTAATTCTAAATAAGAAATAGGCGTTTCTTCATCCAAACCTACCCAAGCAATTTCAACAGAATTTTGATCTGAAGAAAAGACAGTTATATAAGAAGAAATGGATCCATTGGTCAATCCAATGAGACTTAAGTCCAGATCAGGTTGTTCATGTAAAAAAAGTGATTCCCATTCTGAAAGTGTCAAGTCAGCTGCTGGATTAACCTGATGAGTATTTACGTAGTTTCTCTTCAGCAGATGAAAAAGTTCAACCTTTAAACTAGAATTACTCAGAGCCTCTTTGTAAGTGAGAACAGTGGAATGAGAAGGTTCAGTTATATGAATTAGACAATCATCGATAGCCAATGTAGGTTCATAGGTCTTTCTGATCAATTCATAACCACTGGATTCAAGTAATGAAATGATATTATATTGATCGTTCATTAAAGAATAGATGAATCGATCTGAAGAAGATGTAGCGTTTTGTTCTAGTTGAGTAAGAAGCTGTTTTTGTAGAGCATTCGTTTCTTGTGCAGACTCATCTAAGTAAACTTTCAGATAATCTGCATGTGGATGAAATGGATTTTCCCAACTTAAGGCTAAGCCGATTGTACTTTTATCTTTGGAAGCAGCAATAATCTGGCGATAACAGTTAGAGTGCAGTTTAGAGAGAATCGACGACAGTTGATTCTGTAAATTTGGTGAAAGAGATTCCTTGTTTGAGTTGAATTGTTTCAGTTTAAAAGAAGTGTTCATATCCGTGCCCCTTAGTATAGAGTAACAGTAAAGAATAAAGGAAAAAGCTATTCTCTGATATATTGTATCAGAGAATAGCTGAGAAAGCGGGTTATTCTATTAATCCAAATTGATCCAGATAATCAACATGAACGTCATTATTTTGTCCATCAGGTGAAACGAACTCACCGCGGTAGACAACTTCTCCAGTGTTGAGATCATTTATCTGTATGTTGATCGTATAATTTCCGATTTGGGAGGTTAAGTCTGTATAGGCTTCTTCATAAGAATAAAGAAGACCGTTAGAGATAAAAGAAGGGATTAATTGGCTGTTTGAATCAGAAGAACTAATCTCGCTGACTTTAGATAAGCTGACTGGATCAGTTGCTGTGTCTGCTTGATAAACCTCATATTTTTGTTCCGTAGGATTCAGGATAAAGAGACCTTCTTCAGTAGAAAAAATACGAGGAGAGTTCAATGTCTCCAGATCTGGAATATTGAGCATTTTATCTTCTATATAATCATAAATATACAGTTCTCCAGAAACTGGCTGACCAGTTGTTTCGTAATCAACTGAAGTTAATTCTAGATATCTTGAATCAAGATTTTGTTGCTCGTAATCTCCACCGTTCACTTCATTTAATTGCGGATCGATAGATTGTATAAGGTTTAATTGCGGTTCTGCCGCTTCTAAATTTACAGCGTATATATTAAATTCATTGGATTCAGTAGCTACATTATAAGAACCGATTGTAAAATACATATTTGGATATTGAATATAAGTATCTCTTACATCTAGATAACTAGAATTTTCCGAATCTTCAGGCAACGAAAGTGTATAGGAACTTTCTTCGTTTGTAAGTTTATCCAGTACAGAAATAATTAATTGATTATCTAATTCTCCAGGCCAATAGACATCCGATGCTGTGCCTGCATAAAGAATATGTGTTTCAGATTCTTTAAAAGTTCCATATGGACTTTTTCCTCTTAAAAAAGAACGATATTCATTTGTTAATTCATTGACTAATGGATTTAATGAGTGATCGAGCTGATTAAAAAAAGATAGGTCTGCAACATAGTTGAATTTTCCATGTCCATAAGTAAAGCCTGGATTTAATGTATTGACATCAGAATTTACATATCCAGCTAGATAAAGGTCGTCTGCGTATGTTTCATCTCCTTCAAGTGTGATCAACTCTAAAGGTTCAACAGATTGAGCCATTGCTTGCATAATGCTGTACACGCTCATTGTCACTACAGTAAAACTTAAGAAAGCAATCAACTTTAAATATTTTGACATTCTTTTCAGTCCTTTCTAAACAGTGATTTTGTTTTTCAGTAGATACCTACTAATTAGCAGGGAGACTAAACCAACAATAAGAGCAAAAATTACAACTATAATAATTAATTCAGAATTAAATAGAATATAATTATTTTTAGCTATTAATGAGACTAAATTTGGAGAAATTATAAATCCAATGCTTGCTAGAGCATAAAAGATCCCAAGGAGGAAGCCTTTAATACGGTAACTTCTTTCAAGTAAGATGATTGTAAATAAAACTGAAATAGCTACTAAGCCTAGACTGTAAATTCCTAAGAATACTTCTAAAGTATTAGGAAGAATCATAGGGAAAATAATTCCCGTTCTAACAACTTCACTTACAGTCATAGCACTAAAAAATTCTGGTGGTGTTAAACTGGATATTATGAAACTACCAATCCACAGTGAAATGATCTGTAAAGATAGTAAGCTAAAGATGCCTACGAAAATAATGAGTAGTTTGGCAAAGTATATATGCATTCTAGATGTTGGCAACATTAATAATCGATAGATAAATGTATTTTTTCCTAACCATTCCCGGTACCAGATAAAGATAGAATAGAATAAAAAACCTATAATGCCTAAAGCTATTGGACCAAGAATCCAAAGTGATCTTGTAAGGGTTTCTAACGAAAATGAACCATAAGTTTCTATATATTGTGTAGTACTTAATGATTCTAATTTCATCGTTTCATTTGCTTTACTAACATAATTAAGCGGGCCTATAATGTATCCAGCAAAGTTTGATAAAATTAGAATAATCATAATACCTAATAGAAATTTGTACATCCGCTCAAACTCAAAGTTCACTAACCTAATAAAATATTGTAATTGCTTTTTCATGCGTTGAAAGCCTCCCTCATGACATCTACTACAGACATGCCTTCGTTTTCTCTCATTTCTTCAGCATAGAATTCTTTTATAATGGCACCATCATCAAGAAAAACCACTTTATCGATCAAGTGCTCGATGTCAGCAATTTCATGTGTGGTAATCAACACACCTCGATCTTCCACCAAACGACTGCTGAAAACTTCTGCAATCTGTTCTCTCGTAAAAATATCGATTCCCGAAAAAGGCTCATCCATCAATATGTAATCCACATCCAAAGATAAACCAACAAGCAAATTAATTTTCGCTTGATTTCCTTTTGATAAATCCTGTATTTTATCAGTTGCCTTCAAGCGAAAGAAACGGATCAAATCTTTTGCTCGCTTATCGTTCCAGACAGAATAATAATCTTTCATAAAATCAATTGCTTCCTGAACGGTCATACCTGGCAATATAATAGAAGCATCTGGGATAAAAGCAATCTTATTATACATACTGGGAGATTGCGGCTGTCCATCAATCAAGATTTCTCCTTTTTTAATGGGTGTTAAATTCATGATAGAATTCAATATGGTTGTTTTGCCGACTCCGTTAATTCCGATCAGACAGGTAATATCTCCTTTATCAGCAGTGAAAGAAACCCCATTTAATACTTTTTTTCTTCCAAAATTTTTATGAATATCTATAACTTCTAACATTGTTTAACCTCCTGTTTTAGTATGATTCATTTCGGTTGTGATCAACTCTGTTACTTCCTCTATAGAGATATCTACATTTCGAATAGCACTAACGAAATCTTTTACGGCATGATTTACCCATTCGCTTTTTAGCTGCCTTAAAACATTTGGATCTTCGGTTATTTTACTTGGTCGATTTGGTTCAGTATGAATCAAATTTTCTGCCTCCATTTCACTGTATGCTCGCTGCACGGTGTTGGGATTTATCTTTAAATCATTAGCCAGCTGTCTTCTAGAGGGAATTTCTTCTCCAGGACACAAGTGTCCGGCTACAATTTCTTTTTTAAGAAAATGAATTACTTGTAAGTAAATCGGATCACGTTTATTTAAAATCAAATCCATATGCAGTACTCCTTTCTGTTCATGTTAAGTAGCTTTCAATAAATTTTTATTTAAGATGCTTTGGAGTAAATTTTTTTGTTCAAAAAAAAAACGATAAAAATATATTGTACTAAATGGTTAATACATGATAGCTAAAAAGCTACCAGTGTATTAACCCCTCCATACACCGGATAAGTGTATTATATAGTGCATACACTTTTAAAGTCAACAGCTTTTTCTAAAGTTTGTTATACTATAAGAAAAAGGTTGAGTAGTCAGGATGTTGATTATGGAAAATACTATCTTTACGAATATGGTGATGATTGAAGATGGTGAAGGAAATGTACTGGTTCAAAATCGTTTAAAAAGTTGGAAAGGTATTGCTTTTCCGGGTGGTAAAGTAGAAGCGCATGAATCTTTTGTAGAATCAGCCATTAGAGAAGTAAAAGAAGAGACGGGATTGACAATATCCAATCTGTCGTTATGTGGGGTAAAACAATTTCAGACAAAACTTGATGAGCGCTATGTCGTTTTCTTATATCGTACGCATACATATAAAGGAGAAATCCAATCTTCTGAAGAAGGAGAAGTAAAATGGGTACCTGTAACTTCTCTTAAAGAAGAAAGGACTGTTGAAGGCTTTGATTTAATGTTGGAAGTATTTATGAACAATAATGTAAGTGAACTATACTATGAAGAGAGGGATGTCACTTTACTTTAAAAGTAAGAATATTAGATGTATTTTGAATTAGAAAAAGCATGCTCCCTTTCTGTTTGAACTGACCCTTGTCAAGTAGACAATAAAATAATAAAAAATCTATATGGCAACCTGATACCGAAATTCCATCGGTGTTAGGTTGTTTTTTGTTTCTTGTAAACGTTCGAAATTATAAAATTCCATGTATTCATCAATATCTTTAATGAGTTCTTGATATAGAGTGTACTCCTTCAAATGATACGATTCGCATTTGTAGTGCCCAAAAAAGCTTTCCATTGGTGCGTTATCAATACATTTCCCCACTCTAGACATACTACGTGTAATTCCAGCTTCTGTCGTGATTTGACGGTACTGTTTAGAGGTATATTGAGAACCACGATCGCTGTGAAGAATCGGTGTCGCTTTTGGATTCTGCTTAAGGGCTTCTTTTAAAGTCTCCATAACTAAAGCATAATCGTTATTCTTGCTTATTTTGTAGGCGATAACGGTTCCATCATAAAGATCTTTAAGGGCACTTAAATAGGCCTTTTGACCCTTTCCATATTGTAAATAAGTGATATCCGTTACCCATTTTTGATTTGGTTTATCTGCTTTGAACTGACGATTCAAAATATTCTCTTCGATATTGACATAGCTCGTTTTCGTACAATATCCTTTGGAGCGTCGAATGTGCGATTTCAGCCCCATTTTAAGCATGAGTCTCCGAATTTGTTTGCGGTCATATCTTGCTTCGATACCCTTTTGTTCATTCTCTTTATTTAGATAATGCGTGATCCGTCTATATCCAAAAATGCCTTTATATTTATAAAACATTTTTTTGATCCGTTCCATCAATCGCTGATGATCAATTTCTCTAGTTGAAGGGACATGGTGCACCCATTTATAGTAGCCAGAACGAGAAACACCCAAAATAGTACACAATAAGTGAATAGGATATCTATTTTCTTGGTGAAATTCATACACTGCTTGAAACTCATCTAAACAAGATCCTATACGGGCCGATTCCTCCTTTCGATTTCCTTTAACTTTTTTATTAGACCATTTTCAGCTTCTAAATATTGATTTCTTTCTTCTAATTCTTTAATCCGTAGTTTATCGTTTTCTTCCTCTGTAAGAGATTCTTTGGGTTTGGATTTTAGAGTATGTCCACGGCGGTCACGAAGTGCTTCAGGACCGTTCGCTTTGTACTTGCGTACCCATCCATAGACTTGTTGGTAAGAAACATGATAGACTGTTTCCGCCTTGTGATAATCCAAATTATTGGCTATTGTGAATTGAACAATTTCAATTCTTTCTTTCCAGGTTGTTTTGCGCCCCTTATTCATCTGATTATTCCACCTTTTACTAGTTGGTTTAAACCCTTTACCACTAGTATAAAGCTTTATCCACTTACGTAAAACGGAAGAAGAAGAAATATTGAACTTCTCACAAGTTTTCTGTACCCCCATAGCCTCCTTCAAATAATACTCTACAGCTTTTGTTTTCAGTTGAGGAGAATAGCGCTTCCAAGTCTTGGACTCTGTTAATCCTGCCACGCCATCTCCTTTATATTTTGCGATCCACCTTTTAACTGTTTCAGGAGCGACTCCGAGTTGTTTCGCCATTTTTTTAATCGAACGGTTTCCTTCCATCACATTTAGAACAGCTTCTAAACGTTCATCTAGGGTATGCTTCGTTATTCTTTTAGACATCAAAAAAACTCCCTTTATAGTGTCAGAGAATTTTTATTATTTCTCTGTCTACTATAAAGGGAGCATATCAGTTAAAAGTAGGGAGCATGCTTTTTAAATAGGATTTAACGGATCAGTCCTGCTAATTTTGGTAATAGTTTTGGACGTTCTGTTCCATCTAGACGACGTTTCAAACTGTAGTAAGAGAAAGTTAATGGAACAAGTGCAGCTAACCAGGCAAGCGGGTTAGAAAGTGTAACCCCCGCGAATCCTAAAGAGTTTGAAAGCAGTAATGCAGCGCCGACTCTAGAGAATAACTCCATGATTCCTGCCATTGTAGGTGCAGTGCTTTTTCCAAGTCCTTGAAGTGTGTAGCGATAGATAAACAACATAGCAAGCAAGAAATAGAATGGCGCATTTGTTGCAAAGTACAAATGAGATAAGTCTAGAATTTCTGTGTTTCCTGATCCTACGAAAAGTGCAGCAAGTGGACGACCAAAGAACACTAATACTAGACCGATAACAGCACTGTAAGTTAATACAACTTTTAATGTAGTGCGTACACCTTGCCATACACGCTCAATATTGCCAGCGCCGTAGTTTTGAGCTGAGAAAGTAGCCATTGTGATACCAAAAGAAACAAGTGGTAAAGTAGCGATACCATCGATTTTTTGAGCTGCAGTAGTTGCTGCAACAGCTTCAGGTCCTAAGCTGTTCAAAGTCATTTGGATAGCGATAGATCCAATAGCGATGATTGAGCTTTGGAATCCCATTGGGAATGCAATTGCTGAATGTTCTTTAATTTGTTTGAACCCGGCAGCCCAGTCTTCTTTATGAATACGTAAGATAGGAACATTTTTCTTGATATAAACTAATCCAATGATACTAGATACAAATTGAGAAATAACAGTTGCTAAAGCAGCTCCGGCTACACCCATGTCAAATACAAGAATAAATGCTAAGTCTAAAACGATATTCAAAATAGACGTAATGATTAAGAATACTAGTGGGGCACGGCTATTTCCAATAGAACGTAAGATGTTTGAGATCAAGTTGAACATTACAGCTGCTCCGATACCAGAGAACAATACAATTAGGTAGCTGTAAGCATGTTCAATCAATTCAGCAGGTGTGTTCATGAATTCTAAAATCTGACGAGTGAAGATCACTGCTACAATAGTCAGGATTACGCTCATAGTTCCAGAAATAATAACACTTGCTGCTAGGTTCTGTCTGATTTTTGTTTCGTCTTTTGTTCCGAAACGTTGTGCTGTCAATACAGATAGACCTGCAGTTAATCCAATTGCTAGTCCTAAGATTAATCCGTTGATACTACCAGTTGCTCCGACAGCTGCAAAAGCTTCGACACCGATTGTTTTACTAACAATGAAAGTGTCTGCCATTTGATACATTTGTTGGAATAAGTTTCCTAAGATAAGTGGGATAGAGAACATTACGATTAATTTAAGTGGGTTGCCTTTAGTCATGTCTTTGTACAATATGATAACCTCCAGTTATGCTTGAGTCATTTTCGAATAATTCATTATTTAGGTTGGCTTATGAATAAGTTCAGTAATAAATAAATAGTTAAGTTAGCCAATGAGTGATTTATTTCTTTGTTATAAGGTGTATCGAATAATATTTATTGTTAACACTTTTGACAAGTATAGGCGCTTTTTAAAAGAATACAACCCCTTTTGAAATATTCTTTGTGAAAGGAATGTGAACGGATTTGAAGGTTATAAAAGTTATGCGTTTTCATTGTTTTCATAGAGCCAAACGTTGATATTTATAGGTTTTTATGAAAATGCGACAAAAAAATGAACAGAAAATGTTGATTAATAATTTTTATATTTCACAATCTTTACATAGGAAAATACAATAGATAAAAAAGCCATCTTCCTGTTAAGAGGAAGATGGCTTTAGATTTCTAATGGGATTAATTATTTGACCTTTTGAGGTTTTAACTCAGGAGTAATAGCTTCGATATCTTCTAAAGAGTTAGATACACGGCCTGACAAGCTTCGTCTAGTTGAATAATAAGCAGTGGCAAGTGGAGCTAATGCCGCAATCCATGCCAAAGGATTTGACAAAGCAGCACCTAAAAATCCGAAAGGGATAGATAATAAAGTTGCTGCACCAGCTCGTGCAACTAATTCTCCGACCCCTGCTACTGTAGGAGCTAAGCTGTTTCCTAAGCCTTGAAGAGTATGCCGGTAAATAAAGAGTAAAGATAATACAGCATACAACGTTGAATTTACTAAAAAGAATTGTTGAATCATGCTGACAACTTCAGCTGATGCACCTGTGCCTACAAAAAGTAATGCTAATTGTCTACCCCATATTAATAAAACAATACCAATTACTATACTATAGGACAAACTCAGTTTAATAGCCTGATTTACACCGTACCAGATTCGGTTCAGTTTACGTGCCCCATAATTTTGTGCTGCATACGTCGACATAGTAACACCAAAAGACTGTAGAGGTAACATAGCAACAGTATCGATTTTTTGAGCAGCTGTAAAAGCAGCCACAGCATTTGCGCCTAATTTGTTCAGGGTAACAGTAATAGCGACAGCTCCGATTGCTATGATAGAATACTGAAAGCCATAAGGTAAACCGATTCTTAAGTGTTCTTTATATTCAATCCAGTTAAAGGTCCAGTCTTCTTTATGAATTCTAAGCAAGGGAACTTTTCGCCAGATAAATATCAGACATAAAATACTGGAAACAATTTGAGAAATTACCGTAGCGACAGAAGCACCTCTGATTCCCATATTAAAATAGAGAATCAGAATATAGTCAAGTACGATATTTAAGATGGAAGTCAATATTAAGAAATAGAGAGGAGTTTTGCTGTCTCCTAGTGCTCTCAAAAGATTTGCAAGTAAGTTGAATAGGAGTGTAGCCCCAATCCCCCAGAAGATTACATTCAAATAATCGTATGCATATTGGTAGGTTTCTGCAGGCGTCTGCATCAAAGTCAAAATTTCTTCTGTAAAAGTAGTGGTCAATAGAGTAAGGATAAGGGCAATTACAATACTGATAACGACACTAGCTGCTAAGTTTTTTCTAAGTGCCGCATCATCCTTTCTACCAAAACGTTGGGCTGTAATTACGGAAAGGCCAGCTGTTAAACCAATCGCAAGACCAATAATCAAGAACTGCAAACTGGTTGTTGATCCTATAGCCGAAAAAGCTTCCACTCCAACAGTCTGACTGACGATATAAGAATCAGCCATATTGTAAAACTGTTGGAATAGATTGCCGATCAGCAAAGGTACAGTAAAGCTTAATATCAGTTTCATGGGACTTCCAGTAGTCATGTCTTTCTTCATTAAAATAATTCCTCCTGTCTGAAAAAATAAAATAAAATAAAATTTTTAATAATTGCAAATTTAAATATAAATAAAATGTGATACCAAGTAATTATAGCTAGCTGAGAGATAAAAGCAATAGTATTGCTGCAATATTATATTAAATAGATACATAGGTAGATTTCATTTAAAAATAAACCGTGAACAAAAAGTGACATAAATGAAAGAAAAAGACATTTTTTGATTGATTTTGATCGTATTGGATGTTATATTATTAGCGAGAGGTGAAGTAAGTGCTTACAGAAGAACGATACGCTTATATCATTAGACAGATCAACCAAAGGAATACGATTACTGTTCAAGAGCTTGTAGATACATTGCATCATTCGGAATCGACGATTCGTAGAGATTTGAGCCAGCTTGAAGCGGATGGTGAGTTGATTCGAATTCATGGTGGGGCAAAGAGAAAAGTGGCGATTTCTACTGAAGACACTATGGAAGAAAAAACGGTCAAAAACGTTCAAGATAAGCAATCGATTGCTAAGATGGCAGCTGACATTGTCCAAGATCATGAAGTGATATACTTAGATGCAGGAACGACTACGTTTGAAATGATCCCTTACTTGAAAGATAAAGAGATCACGGTTGTAACAAATGGTGTCCCTCATGCATCACTTCTAACAGACTTGAAAATCGAGACAATTTTACTTGGTGGAAAAATCAAGCAGAATACAAAAGCGATCATCGGTACCTTGGCACAGGAACAGATGGAAGGTTATCGATTCAGTCGCGCTTTCCTGGGAATGAATTCAATAGATAAAGAGGTCGGGTATACGACCCCGGATTTAGAAGAAGCAATTATGAAAAAAGTTGCAATCGCTCAGACGGGTGAAGCATATGTGTTGATTGATCCATCTAAATTCGGAAAAGTCAGTTTCGTTAAAGTAAGTGATATTGAAGATTGTACGATTATTACAACTCGATTATCAGAAGAAAATAGGGAACTTGCAAACTTAACGCGAGTGGTAGAGGAGAGAACTAAATGATTTACACCGTTACACTGAATCCATCGATCGATTATGTAGTCTATATGGATAATGAAGTAAAAACTGGAGCAGTGAACCGTATCCAGAAAGATCGCAAATTCCCAGGCGGAAAAGGAATCAATGTTTCTAGAATATTATCGCAGTTAAATATAGAAAATAAAGCATTGGGCTTTATCGGTGGCTTTACCGGTAAGTTCATTGAAGATGCTTTAAAAAAAGAAAATATCATAACTGAGTTCGTTCAAGTAGAAGAAGATACACGTATCAATGTGAAAGTAAAAAGCAGCAACGAAACAGAGATTAATGGTCTTGGCCCTCATATATCTCAAGAAAAAGCGAACGAATTATTGAATATTCTTTCAAACTTGTCCAGAGAAGATGTCGTTATCCTATCAGGAAGTAAGTCAAAAGGGCTTTCAGAAAAATTCTATCAAGAAATCATTGAGAAATTGAAACAGACTGAAACGGAATTTGTGATCGATACTACGGGAAAAGAGCTGAAAGATGCTTTATCGTCAAAACCATTACTGATCAAACCAAACAACCACGAATTGGAAGAATTGTTTGATGTCAAACTTAAGACAGAAGAGGACATGAAAATTTATGGTAAAAAATTAGTTGAAGCCGGAGCACAACATGTAATTATTTCGATGGCAGAAAAAGGTGCTATGCTATTTACCGAAAAAGGTGTTTACCATGGAAAAGCTCCTAAAGGCAATCTGAAAAACTCCGTGGGATCAGGAGACTCAATGGTAGCTGGATTTACAGGTATGTTGAAACAAACAGGAAATTCTCTAGAAGCATTCAAATATGGTATTGCGTCTGGAAGCGCAACAGCATTTGAAGAAGATTTGGCAACAAAAGATAAAATAGAAGGACTGCTTTCACAAATAAAAATCAAAGTACTGGAGGAAAATTAAATGCAAATCAACGACTTATTAAGAAAAGACCTAATGATATTAGATCTTCAAGCAACTGAAAAAGAAGCTGCAATCGATGAAATGATTGAGCGTCTAGCAGAAAAAGATGTCATCTCTGATAAAGAAACATACAAAGAAGGCATCATGCAACGTGAAGCGCAAACCTCAACTGGATTAGGTGATGGCGTGGCAATGCCGCATTCTAAGAATAAAGCAGTAAAAGAACCAGCAGTGTTGTTCGCTAAGTCTTCTAAAGGAGTAGATTATGAATCATTAGACGGACAGCCAACGCATTACTTATTTATGATTGCTGCTCCAGAAGGCGGGAATGATTTACACTTGCAAGTGTTAGCTTCATTATCTCGTAAATTAGTCAATCCAGAAGTACTTGAACAATTGGACCAAGCGACTACTCCAGAAGATGTTCAAACAATCTTTGCAGAATCTGAAGAAGATACTAAAGAAGTAACACCAAGCACAGACAGTGATTCAGCAAATAAAAAATTCGTTGTAGCAGTTACAGCATGTCCTACTGGAATCGCACATACTTACATGGCAGAAGATGCTTTGAAACGTAAAGCAGATGAAATGGGTGTGACAATTCGTGTTGAAACAAACGGATCAGATGGAGCGAAGAATCAATTGACTGCTGATGAAATCCGTCGTGCCGATGGAGTGATTATCGCAGCGGATAAAAAAGTAGAACTTGCTCGTTTTAATGGTAAACATGTTTTGCAACGTCCAGTTGCCGAAGGAATCAATAAAGCAGAAGAACTGATTACCAAGGCAATGAATCAACAAGCGCCCGTATTAAGAGTGGACGGAGATGCAGTTGATAATAATGCTTCAGAAGAAGAGGGCGGAAGCGCTTGGAATACGCTATATAAAGATTTAATGAACGGTATTTCTCATATGTTACCATTTGTTGTTGGTGGCGGGATTATCATGGCGATTTCATTCATGTTTGAACGTATACCGATGGACAATAATTTCTTGGTTGATTCATTTAATACGATTGGAAGCTCAGCATTCCAATTTCTTATTCCGATTTTAGCCGGCTATATTGCTTATAGTATTGCAGACCGTCCGGGGCTGTTACCTGGTATGACAGCTGGTATTATGGCAGTTGATAGTAACGCTGGATTCTTAGGTGGTTTAATTGGTGGTTTTGTAGCTGGTTATGTTATGAACTTAATCAAAAAATCACTTCGTGGAGTACCGAAGTCATTTGAAGGATTAAAATCAATCCTGATGTACCCGGTATTAGGTCTGTTGGCAACCGGATTGTTAATGTTCTTTATTATCAGTCCAGTATTCTCTACTATTAATACAGCAATGATTAGTTTCTTGGAAAATTTAGGTACGGGAAACGCAGTGCTACTTGGAGCTGTTCTAGGTGGTATGATGGCAATAGATATGGGTGGCCCATTCAATAAGGCAGCCTACACATTCTCAATCGGAATTTTCACGGATACTGGCGATGGTAGTTTGATGGCAGCAGTTATGATGGGTGGTATGATTCCGCCATTAGCAATAGCGCTTGCAACAGTGTTATTTAAAAATAAATTTACTGATGTAGAAAGACAATCAGGATTATCTAACTTTGTATTAGGGTTATCATTCATTACAGAAGGTGCTATTCCCTTTGCAGCAGCAGATCCAATGCGCGTAATAGGGTCATCAGTCATTGGAGCAGCAGTTGGTGGGGGATTGAGTCAATTATGGAATACAGCTATCCCAGCACCACACGGTGGTATCTTCGTAGTTGGATTAGGAGATAATATACTCTTATTCTTACTTGCATTAGTTATTGGAACAATTATTTCAGCAATAATTTTAGGATTCTGGAAACCTGAAGTTAAAAATGAAGTAAAAGTATAAATTAAAAAACAGAAAAAGCTTATCACAAAAAAGTAATTGAACCCGTCTTTCCCCAAAAAGGAAAGACGGTTTTTTTATGTTAAAGCTTGACTTTTTCACACAAACTAGTAACGTATTTAAGAAGAAAAAGAATATGAAATTCAAGAAAGTTGAAGCAAAGTATACATAGAGGGAGAATGAAATGAAAAATTATATTACTCAAGTGATTAAAGAGCAAAGCTTGTCTTCTTTAGAAAGGCTAGTCAATATTCCTTCATATATTACGCAAGCCGAGTCAGAAGAAGGGGGATTTCCATTTGGAGAAGGAATTGATCGGGTATTAAAAGAAACACTCCAGTTATGCAAAGAATTAGGAATGGATACTTACTACGATCCCAAAGGATATTATGGATATGCAGATTACGGAGAGGGTAAAGAGACGGTCGGTATTTTATGTCATTTAGATGTAGTACCTGAAGGTGATACCGCAAAATGGCACACATCTCCATTCGTGGCAACGGAACTAGATGGCGTAATGTATGGAAGAGGAACGCAAGATGACAAAGGACCTACAATTGCAGTATTATATGCGTTTAAAGCACTAGTAGATGCAGGAGAAACTTTCAATCGTAAATTGAGATTTGTATTTGGAACAGATGAAGAAAGTTTATGGCGTGGAATGGATAGGTACAAACAATATGAAGAAATACCTGATATGGGATTTGTACCAGATGGGGCATTTCCACTTACCTACGCAGAAAAAGGACTGCTACAATTCAAATTGACTGGTCCCGGCTCTGATAAAGTGAAACTGAATTGCCCAGGAGCTCCTAATGTTGTGCCGGCAGCAGCAGACTATCAAGGTGTTGAAAAGAAATCCCTAGCTGAAGCATTCTCTCAAAAAGGAATCCAATATAAACTGACAGATGAACAAATCACTGTATATGGAAAGTCTGTGCATGCAAGTACGGCTTTTAAGGGCGTTAATGCAATCAATTTACTAGCAACTCAGTTAGCTGTTTTTCAGCCTCATCCAGCTATTTCTTTTTTAGCAGAAAAGGTAGGAGAGGAAGCAAATGGATTTAGTATTTTTGGTAAAATTAGTGATGAGATTTCTGGGCAACTGACTTTTAATGTAGCTTCTTTAAGAATCGATGAAAACCACGCTGAAATAATGATAGATATGCGAATTCCGGTTTCATTTTCCTCAACAGAATTAGTTAAACAGTTAAAAGAAGTAGCAGCAGATTATGGGTTGGAATATCAGAAGTATGATGAGCTGCCGTCACTTTATGTTCCTAAAGACAGTTTGCTAGTGAAAACTTTAATGGACATTTATAAAGATAAGACAGGCGATCATCAAGAACCGATGACTTCTGGGGGAGCTACTTACGCTCGATCAATGCCGAATATGGTTGCTTTTGGTGCGCACTTTCCGGGAAGTCCGAGTTTGGCACATCAGGAGAATGAAGGAATAATATTAGAAGAACTATATAAAGCAATGGATATATATGCAGAAGCAATCTATCAGCTTTGCTGCAAATAATTAGAACTTGTAGTTAAAATTTAAGAATTTACCTTAATGAAACAGTTGGTACTTCTACAAAAATCTTGCAGTTTGATGTATAATGAGTGAACGTGTGTAGATCCGTATTAATTGAGTACCAATCCGTATTTTTGAGATCTATGCATGGAAACTATTCAAAGTGAACGCTTATGAAGGAAGAGAGAATTTAAATGACACAACAACATAAAGCAGTCGTTTTAGGAGCAAATTATTATATTGGATTAAGTATCATTCGATGCTTAGGTCGTGCAGGAGTACCCGTGGTTGCAGTGGAATATCAGAAAGAAGGAGCTTATGCACTTCATTCAAAGTATTTATCTGAACAACTGATTGGACCACATTATAAAAAAGAAAGCTCTGCATTAAAAGATTTTTTAATTGAATATGCGAGAAAACAAGATTATAAGCCTGTTCTGTATCCGACGGCGGATCCATATGTAGAGTTTATAGATGAGTATTTAGATGAGTTAGGTGAATATTTCCTAATTACACAAAAAGAAAAAGGCTTATGGACGCGTCTGATCGATAAAGATTCTTTATATATTTTAGCGGAACAACATCAGGTACGTGTACCTAAAACGATTCAAACAACTCGACCAGATTTGATCGAGGTAGTTGAATCTGATTTGGGATATCCCTGCTTAGTGAAACCGGCTGATTCCACTATATTTGTTGCTGAATTTCGTAAAAAATTATTCAAAGTACATGATCGGGTTGAATTGGAAGAAGCTTTGAAGAGATCTGAAGATGCACATATCGAAGTTGTTGTTCAACAACTAGTTCAAGGATTCGATGATCACATGTATACATTTGATGCCTATTTGAATCAGGAGTCTAAGGTGACTCACTGGATGACAGCCCAGAAACATCGTCAGTATCCAATTCATTTTGGAGCATCTGTATATACAAAACAGCGTTACGTTCCGGAACTCTTTACAATTGGCGCACCTTTCTTAGAGAAGTTAGGATATAAAGGGTTCGCAGAAATCGAGTTCAAGAAAGATGCAGATACTGGTGAATATTACCTAATTGAAATTAATGTAAGAACCACGAATTTCAATCAGATGATTGCAGACGTGGGACTGAATATGCCCTTGATAGCTTATAAAGAATTGACGGGTCAACCAATCGGTTCTAGAATCATCAAAGAAGATACAGGACAAGTCTTCCACTATATGTATGAGGACTTGCATGCTTCAAGAGCTTATGTAAAAGCGGGAGACTTAACTTGGGGTCAGATAATCAGATCTTATAAAGCCAACAAAACCGGAGCTATCTGGTCAAGTGATGATCCGAAACCGGGCATCCGATTCATAGGCAAATTTATAAAACGTATTGTGAGTAAAGCTAAGAAAAGAAACACTTAAATTAGAAGGTTAAACTGAAAAGGAGAAACGACTAATGATTCAATTATCAACTTTACTTGATGCAATTGAAGTAAAAGAATCGAAAAACCATCATGATCAATTGGTCTCTGAAGTGGCTTATCATTCAGAAAAAGTAAAAAAAGATGCACTGTTTGTTTGTATCAGAGGATATAAAACAGATGGACATCAATACGCAGAAAAGGCAGTTCAAAGTGGGGCAGCAGCGCTTGTGGTAGAAGAATTTGTCCCGAATCTTCATGTTGCCCAATACTTAGTTGATGATTCCCGTCAGGCGCTAGCAGCTCTTGGTGATCAGTATTATAATCATCCTTCTAAAGACTTAAATGTTATTGGAATAACAGCTACCAATGGTAAAACATCTACATCATTTATGACTAATGCAATTTTAGAAGAAAACAACTGGAAAACTGGACTTATGGGTACAGTTATGGTCAAATTCGGTGAGACATTGATTCCGAGCGTTTTAACAACCCCTGAGTCACTTGACTTGCATGAATACTTTGCGAAAATGCGTGACGAAAATATTTCTCATGTAACAATGGAAGTTTCTTCTTCTGCGTTAGATTTGAAAAGGGTAGGAAATGTTGACTTTAACATTGTAGCGCTAAACAATATCAGTCGGGAACACATTGATCTTCATGGTTCCTTTGAAGAATATTATAATGCGAAAGCAAGTCTGATCAGAGAAGCTTCTGCCGATGAATTTGCAGTATTAAATTTAGACGATGCTCATTCCGCATCGTTAGCCCAGGAAACAAAAGCAACTACTGTCACGTACGGTATAGAAAATGATAATGGGCATTTATATTGTTCAGATATTGATTTGTCCACAGGAAGAGGAACCTTCACAGTTGAAATCAAACGACCTTTTCAAACAGTGAATGGTGATTGGGTAAAGGAATCTTCTTTTGAAGTAACACTCTCAGTAGCTGGATATCATTCTGTTTACAATGCAATGAGTGCAATTGCCATTGGTTTGATTAGTGGTGTTTCTATCTCGACAATTCAGAGAGGAATCAGAAATTTCAAAGGTGTAGAACGCAGATTCCAGTTTATTTATGAAAATGATTTTAAAATAGTAGATGATCATTTTGCTAATGCAGGCAATATTGACGTAACGTTAGAAACACTCACAAAAATGGATTACAACGATTTACATTTAGTTTATGCGATTCGTGGAAGCAGAGGAGTGACAACAAACCTGGAAAATGCAGAGACCTTGGCTAAATGGGTTCCAGAATTGGGCTTGAAAAAGGTAATTGTTTCTTTAAGCGAATCCCATGTAACGAGTAAAGATATAGTGACATCAAAAGAGCTTGAAGCATTTGAAAAAACGATGGAAAAAGCTGGTGTAGAAGTTGAGTTGCACCATGAAATGCCGGATGCTTTACAGTCAAGCCTTGAACAAGTAAAGGCAGGAGATTTGATTGTAATGGGGGGAGCACAAGGAATGGACTTTGGAGCTAAATATATCTTGAACCAGCTTGTCGAAATGAAACCTGAATTAGATGCAGAAGCTATACTCGCACCCTTGAAAGAGCGAGTTGCTGGAATAGACGAGTCTTTTTTGAATAAGGAAGATGCGCAGTGAATAAACAGGAAAAAGTGATCGGTGTTTTAGGCGGAATGGGACCGGAAGCAACAGCTAGTTTCTTCTACAAATTGATTCATTCGACTAAAGGAGTTAAAAAGGATCAAGATCATTTTAGGATATTTATTGATAACAATCCTAAGATACCTGATAGAACAAAAGCGATACTAGGAGAAGGCGAAAGTCCACTGCCAGCTTTGATAGAAACTGCTAAAAATGTGGAAAAAGCCGGTGCAGATGTTATTGCTGTTCCGTGTATAACCTCCAATTATTTCTTGAAAGAAGTTCAAAAGGAAGTACCTATTCCAATTGCAGACGTATTTGCCGAGTTGGATAAGTATCTCAGACAAAATCCAAATAACATAAAAAAAGTTGGCGTATTATGTACAACCGGAACTCGTAAAACTGAACTTTTTCAAAATAAGCTGGATGCATTTGAGATTTTTTATCCAAGTCCCGATACTCAAAAAGCAAAAGTTATGGAAGCTATATACGGTCCAGAAGGAATTAAACAAGGAAATATTGGAAATGTTCCTAAACGACTACTTCAGGAAGCTGCGTTAGAATTGATCAATGCGGGTGTAGATGTGATTATTTCAGGTTGTACAGAGATAGAACTAGCCTTAAAACAAGAAGATGTAACAATCCCACTGATTGATCCTATGCAGGTTCTTGCAGAAAGTTTAACAAGAAATACCTAATAATTAAATATAAAAAAGGTTATACGATTTTTAAGATAGAAAAGTATAACCTTTTTTGCGTCCATTAAAACATTTCATTTATATCACAAAAAGTCAAGAGTATAGATTGGAAACACGAATAATAGTGTGATGGTAATTAGCTTATAATTGTAAGAAAGAGATTACTATAAAATAATAAACTTGAGGGATGCTTAATGAATAAAGTTTATATTATTCATGAAAATATGGAGTGGACAAAACATTTAATTGATAGATTAGAAATGTTGGAAGTGCCCTACGAAGAATGGGACTTGTCTGAAGGGCTAATTAACTTATCAGAAACTCCGCCACCTGGAATCTATTATAATCGAATGAGTGCTTCTTCTCATACTAGAGGACATCGATTTGCACCAGAGTTAACAGATCACATTTTAAACTGGTTAGAACTTCATGGACGAACAGTTATAAATGGCCCAGAAGCAATTGAATTAGAAGTCAGTAAATTAAAACAATACTTTGCTTTAAATAAAGTAGGTATTCTAACACCCAAGACCATTGGTGCAGTTGGTATCCAAAATATTATTCAAGCAGCTAAAACACTTAATGAATGGCCGTTTATTATTAAACATAATAGAGCTGGCAAAGGATTGGGGGTTCATCTGATTTACTCATTGGAAGAATTGACAGAATATCTAAACGGAGTAGAATTTGAAGATTCTATAGATGGAATCAGCTTAGTTCAACAATATATCGAATCAGCAAGTGGGAAAATCGTTCGTGCAGAATTTATAGGAGGCGAATTCTTTTATAGTGTAGAAATTGAGTCTAATGACAGTTTTGAATTGTGCCCAGCAGATAATTGTCAAATACCCAATTCATTAGAAACTAATCGGGGGGAAACTATCCAACCAGTAAAGTTTAAAATTAAAGAAAATCTTTTGACTCCTCTAGAAATAAAAGCCTATCAGAATTTTTTGACAGAAAATCATATCCAGGTAGCTGCACTAGAGTTTATTAGGGACGCACAAGGGAAAATGTATACCTATGATGTTAATACAAATACGAATTACAATCCAGACGCCGAACAAGAGAGTAATACATACGCCATGTTGGAGCTTGCATCCTACTTGAAGAAAAAGCTAGCTCAAGAAAATACGAGTAATTAGACTTTAGAGAATTTTTATGGTTATAGAAAATAATAAAATCTGGTAATACTTATTAGTAATAATTATCGATTGGGGTGCCTATATTGAAAAGTGATAGATCATTAAGTATAGCTTCGACAGGAGTAAATGCAAATGTCCTGAAAATCGTAGCTATAATTGCCATGTTTTTTGACCATGCCACATTAGCTTTTATACCGGAAGGAACACCACTGAATTGGAGTGTGCATTTTTTTGGAAGACTTGCTGCACCACTGATTTGTTATCTGATTGCAGAAGGATATCACTACACAAGTAATAAAAAAGCATATACTAAAAGACTATTCTTATTTGCATTAATTTCTCACTTTCCTTATGTATTGTACTATAATTTGAGTATATGGAAGGCGACAAGTGTTATGTGGTCTTTAACTTTGGGACTGATTGCGCTGACAATAGCGAATCATAAAAAATTGAACTTATATGCAAAGTCAGCGCTTATTTTAGCTTGTTGTTTAGCAGCCTATACAGCCAACTGGAATTACATAGCGGTATTATGGATCGTTAGTTTTGGTGTATTTCGAGACCAGTTTGACAAAAAGGTAGTTGCTTATGTGGCGATTGGATTTTTCCTATACGTACTGCCGGGTATACAAGAATACGGTGCTGCCGTTTCGTACCGCTTCGGATTTTTAATGGCAATTGTATTCTTTTATTTATACAACAGACAGCCTGGTAAAAGAAATGCCTTTATAAAATGGTCATTCTATTGATTTTACCCGGCTCATTTAGTCTTGCTTTTGCTACTAAGTACATTCTTTTTGTGATAAAATCAACTAAATATATTATTTGAAATTTAAACATTAAGATTGAATAGATAAAGGAGCTTTGATTTGAGAGATAAAAAACCAGCTATTATCGCTGTGCTTAGTGTGATACTGCTTGTATTGATTGTCTATATTATACAAGATGTGCGTTCTGATAGAAACCAAGCGCTTGACGAAGACTCTGTAGAAGAGGAGCTACCTCCTGTAGACCAGTCTGATGAAGAAAATGGAGAGTTGACAGAAAAACCAGAAGTTGAAACTCCAGAGTTTCCTATTTGGTATGAGGAAGGTCCTTTTGAATTACCAATTACAGGGGCTGGTGGGTATACATCAATTGAACTGAATATGTATACAGAGCCAAACGCCCAGACGCCAATAGTTGAAAAGCTAGAAGCGGGTACTCCATTCGAAATACAGGAAGAAAAAGAAGAATGGTGGCTAGTTAAAACAGAATCTGGGAATTTGGGTTGGTTAAAACATCAGTTTGCTTTAATTAATTTGCCAGATGTGGTTCCATCAATCATTTATGATCATACGAATAGTTACAATGCACAATTTAAATCATCTTATGTGGATATTCCAGAGCTTACGGGGCAGGCATTATATGAGATGATTGACTATAATAATAGATTAGATGAAGAGACATATATAATGCCAATTCTTTACCAAACAGCTAAAAAAGTATATGATGCTCAACAAATTGCACTTCAAAATGGAGAATCTTTAATAGTCTATGAAACATTTAGACCACGAGATGTTCAACTGTTAGTAAATGAAGCGTTAGCTGATTTAGCAGAAAGTAACGATGTAGTTAAAGCGGGTATAACAAAAGAACCGTGGAGCATGACGTGGTTTATAAATACGAATGTTTCAAATCACCAAAGAGGAGTAGCTATTGACCTAAGTCTTGTCCGAGTGGATGAACTATCAGAACGTATCGTCGGAGATTATCATGTTCCTAAAGTTTTGGACTATACACCCTATGAAATGCAAACGCCACTTCATGAACTAAGTATTAATTCAGCCATGTTTACTAAGCCTATTGCATCAAAAGATCAAGAAGGCTGGAAAAAGATGGAAGTAAGTAGTGCCGTGACAGAACCAGCTTTACGATTGCAGGAATATATGACAGAGGCTGGCTTCACACCTTTAGCTTCTGAGTGGTGGCACTTTAACGATGTAGACGCTCTGAATAGTATAGGGGAAAAAGCAGGAACAGGGAAGTTTCGAATTACGCAGAGTCTGAATCGACCCCCTAAATGGGAAGAAGTTAGAACCATTACAACTGAATAGGAAATCAATCAGTATATAAGGTTTAGTTATCTTATATACTGATTTTTCGTATAAAGTAAGTTATTACTAATAAAGCAAAACTTGACTTGATTCGTTTACGGATGTAAACTAATAACAATAGGAGTATTTAACCGAACAGAAGGAGAAAGTAACATGCAGGAAAATCAAATTACTGCTTCAGAATGGGAAGTCATGAGAGTTGTTTGGGCAAATAAACAAACCACTAGTAAATATATCAGCGAAGTTTTAGAAGATAAAATGAATTGGAAACCAGTTACTACAAAAACACTGATTGGCCGATTAGTTAAAAAAAATAAATTAAGTACAATTGAAGAAGGCAGGAAATATTTATACTCACCTCAAGTTACTGAGCAGGAATGTATACAAGAATCCAGTAAAGAAGTATTACAGCAAGTATGTTCGAAAAAAAGAGGATCTGTTCTTTATCAGATGATAGAAGATACTACGGTAAGCATAAAAGATATTGAAAAAATGCAGAAACTTTTGGAAGAGAAAAAAACATCGGCCCCAGAAGTGATTCTGTGTCAGTGTACACCAGGACAATGTAATTGTTCTTTAAGTTAATGTTGTATTAAAACAAAAAAAGCTGGTTACTCTCAAGAGAGAGTAACCAGCTTTTAAAGTATTATTAAAACCGAATAAAGTTTAGGGGAATTTTATTCTCCTACTCCGTCAGTCCATTCTGCTACTTTATCTTCATTTGCATCAACCCAAGCACGAGCAGCATCTTCAGGGGCAGTACCTTCTTGAATATCTAACATAACAGCTTCCATATCTTCAGTAGACCATTGGAAGTTTTCTAGAATCTGGTATGCTTCTGGCATATCTTCTTCTAGACCTTCGCGAGCAAAGGTATCAATTGTTTCAGCATCGCCGAATGAGCCTTCAGGATCTTCTAGATATTTAAGATCATAAGATTGGAACATCCAGTGCGGAGACCATCCAGTAATAACAATATCTTCTTCGTTATCAATTGCTTGTTTTAACTGAGTTGTCATAGCACCGGAAGAAGAAGTTTGCACATTCCAATCTGCAAGATTCTCGTAATCTTCAAGGGACTGTTCCGCAGCAGCTACAACACCAGCACCAGCTTCGATACCAGTAATAGTTTGTCCAGCTTCATCACTTAAATCAGCAATAGAATCAACATCCATATACTCAGGAACAACTAAACCAATTGCAGCTCCCTCAAGGTTGGTACCTAAGTGAACCATATCGTCTCCATACTCTTCAAGTTGAGGTGCATGAGTTCCGGGTAACCAGGCAGCTACCATTGCATCAGCATCTCCGCTTGCAACAGCTTCCCACATGATTGCGTTATCTAGCTGAGTTGTTTCAGCATCGTAACCATAATCTTCAAGAACCGTAGCAATTACGTTTGTAGAAGCAATTTCAGTATCCCAAGCAACATAAGCTAAGTTGATTTCACCGGATACCCCGTTATCATCTCCAGAATCAGCTGAATCTGAGTCATTGCTGCAGGCAGCTAAAAATAGTGCTGATGCAGAAGCAGCAGTTAGTCCGAATTTTTTCCAATTAATTGTCAAAATAAATCTCTCCTTTAGTTTTTATCATCTTTGAGTACAAAGATGTTTTTTCATAAGTTAAGTGATATAAAAAGAGTTTAACGAGTAAGTTATATTCCTCACTCAATGGTGATCATTATTTTTTGTTAAATCCTTGCATGATTCTATCTAAGATAATTGCTAGGACAACTAAAGCTAGCCCAGCTACAAACCCAGGTCCAACTTGAGCACGTTGTAAGGCGTTGATTACACGTTCACCGAGTCCTGGAGCACCGATCATTGAAG
Source organism: Marinilactibacillus sp. 15R (assembly GCF_001895285.1). Classification (NCBI taxonomy): domain Bacteria; kingdom Bacillati; phylum Bacillota; class Bacilli; order Lactobacillales; family Carnobacteriaceae; genus Marinilactibacillus; species Marinilactibacillus sp. 15R. The sequence goes on along the minus strand of NZ_CP017761.1, from coordinate 455,677 downwards.
CAATAACGACCATTGATAATGCTAATAAGACAGTTTGGTTAATCCCAGCCATCATAGTTGCTTTTGCTAGAGGCAATTCCACTTTAAATAGGCGTTGTGAACCTGTGCTACCAAATGATTCAGCAGCTTCTACCATTTCTTCTGAAACTTGACGGATACCTAAGTTGGTAAAGCGAACAGTAGGTGGTAAAGCAAATATTACAGCTGAGAAAACACCGGGAACCATACCTATTCCGAAAAATGCTACAGCTGGAATCAGATAAACGAAAGCCGGCATTGTCTGCATAAAGTCTAATATTGGGGTAAGAATCACATTTGCAACTTTACTTTTTGCCATTAGAATACCAGATGGTACACCAATAATAATTGAAATCAAACTTGCTACTATAACTAACGTAAATGTATACATTAGAGGTTCCCATAACCCTTGGTTTTGAATATAAATTAAACCAATTAATGTGAAAAGAGGTATTCCAATTTTCTTCTTAGTCGCAAAGAAAGCTAGGGCTACCATTATAAGAATAAATACAATAGGTGGGATTAAAAGTAACAAATCAGTTACTGTATCCATAAACCATGTTCCACCATCTTGGATTGCTCCAAATAGGAACGCTAAATTATCTGTTAACCAGTCAATCATACTCGAGATCCATTCAGAAACGGGTACGCGAGGGATAAAGTCTAATATACTATTCTCCATCAATTGTTACCTCCTCTCGTTCTTTTGCAAGAGCACCAATTACTAATCCACGAACAACGATTCCTAATAGTCTATCGTTTTCGTCGACAACTGCTACAGGTGTTTGCGCTTCATGAATGACATCATATAATTCATGAATTAATGTTTCTTTTGGTACTTTAGGGATATCTGTGCGAATAATTGATTCTAATGTTGCAACGTTTTCTTTAACTAAACGAGCAGCATCATCAGCTACAACATAACCCAATAGTTTTTGATTTTCTCCAACAACTAATAGACTAGATAAGCTTTCTGTTCTCATACGATTTAAAGCAACTCTAGGTCCACTTTGTCCTAATCTTACAGTTTGTGGACGTGCCATAATATTTTCTGCAGTCAATACTTTAGAGCGATCGACATCTTCAACGAAACGTTCTACGTAATCATTAGCAGGATTGGTTAGGATTTCCTCACCGGTACCAATTTGAACCACTTCTCCGTCTTTCATAATCGCAACACGATCACCGATTCTAAGAGATTCATTTAAGTCATGAGTGATGAATATGATTGTTTTGTGCATTTTTTCTTGCATTTCGAGTAATTCATCTTGCATATCTCTACGGATTAATGGATCTAATGCTGAGAATGCTTCATCCATTAAAAGGATTTCTGGATCATTCGCAAGGGCACGCGCTAAACCGACACGCTGTTGCATACCACCAGATAATTGGTTAGGGTGTTGATCCTTATATGGAAGAAGTCCGGCATTATCAAGAGCTTGTTCAGCTTTTTTCTGACGTTCTTCTTTATCAATACCTTGAACTTCCAAACCATACTCGGTGTTTTCTAAAATAGTGCGATGAGGGAAAAGACCAAAGTTCTGAAAGACCATCGAAATTTTTTCGCGACGGACCTTACGTAGTTCTTTTTTCTCCATTTTGGAAATGTCATCACCATCAATTAATATGTTTCCTTCTGTAGGTTCGATCAATCTGTTTAACATACGAACTAAAGTTGATTTACCACTACCAGATAATCCCATGATGACAAAAATTTCGCCTTCTTGGACTTCAAAACTTGCTTGATTAACACCGACAGTTGCTCCAGTTTTTTGTAGAATTTCATCTTTCTGTTTTCCTTGATGAATTAACTCAAGAGCTTGCTGCTCTTTCTTACCGAAAATTTTAACTAAATTTTGTACTTCTACTTTTGTAGTCAAGAAATCATTACCTCCTCAATAATATTGTTCTTACTGTATATAGTGAATTAGACTTTCACTTATTGCTTGTAACAAAAGGCTTTGTTTACATAACATGACTTTTTGCGCCTTTTTTTGCACAATTACAATCGTAACAAACCATAAGGTAACTGTAAAACGATTTGCCCGTATTATAAATAAAAGCTTGAAATGTAATCGTTTCAATATGTTGGTGCGAAGCTTTTCTAAGAATTCGATTAGAAAATGGAAAATAATACTTAGTATGTAATCATATTGTAACGCAAGTAAGTGATAAAATCACGTAATATAGTTTGGATCATATGAGCGGATAAGCTTTAATGGAATAAATTAAATAACGGACGTTCCAAGTTGAAAGAAAAGGGTTTTAAATGATTTTACTGTAAAATCAATTATAAGAGAAACTGAAATTATTTAGTAAAAGAATATTTTCGTTTATCAACAATGTTAAAATTATTACATAAAAAAATAAATATATTACCAAGAATAATGTAATTATTGAAAAACAGAATATAGACATTGCTAACCTGTATAATATTAATAATACAGCAAAGATGGATTAGTTGACTCTAAGAAAAAATCTTTGATAAGGTAAAGGCGCCCATATTGATGTTTAAAATAAATGAATCATAACTCTTTATTTTTCTGCATTAATATATGAAGAAACATCGTTAAGAATGAAAGCATACTGTTTAAATTCTTTATGATTTAAATAAAATAGGAGGAAATATGATGACAAAAGTTAAGAAAAGAAACTTTTGCCTTTTTCTTATGGTTGGATTACTTTTTTTACAAGGTTGCAGTATTTTTGGAAATGATCAAAGTAAGACGACACTAGAAAGGATAAAAGAAGAAGGAGCTGTAACGGTAGGCTTTGCGAATGAGCAACCATATGCTTATCAGAATGCGAGTGGAGAATTAACAGGTTCTTCTGTTGAAATAGCGAAAAGAATATTAGAAAATTTAGGTGTTACTGAAGTTGATGGAGTGTTAACGGAATTTGCGTCTCTTATACCTGGACTGCAAGCGGAAAGATTTGATTTAGTAACAGCAGGAATGTTCATTACACCTGATAGAGCTTCAGCAGATTATGTGGAATTTGCTAATCCAGAGTATACAATTGGAGAAGCTATTGCTGTTGAACAAGGAAATCCCTTGGAACTTTTTTCTTATGAAGATATTGCAGCAAATGAACAAGCGGTTATTGCTGTGCCTTCTGGGACAGTAGAATATGATTATTTATTGGAAGTGGGGGTACCTGAAAATAGAGTTACGACAGTTCCAGATATGCCATCTGCTTTGGCGGCGCTGCAAGCAGGGCGAGTAGATGCTATTACTGCAACAGGTCCTTCCCTGCAATCTATACTTGATACAGCTCAAGATGAAGGCGTTGAACGTGTAGAGGATTTTAAACAGCCAGTAATAGATGGCAAAGAAGCAATCAACTATGGTGCTACAGTGTTTCGTGAAGCTGATCAGGATTTCATTGAGGCTTTTAACAAAGAACTAGAACGGTTGAAAGAGTCTGGTGAATTACTGGAAATTATTCAAGAATTTGGTTTTACAGAAGAAGACTTGCCGGGAGATGCTACAGTAGAAGACGCAATTAAGTGAAAATACTCTCCAATATAAAAATTTATTAAGTAATAAATGAAAGGAAGTGGCATAAAAATGAACTTTTGGGAAGTTATAATTTCTTTACTCGGTCAGGGTCTATGGATTACTTTACTAACGACTATTCTCTCCGCAATTTTAGCATTGGTTCTCGGTTTTGCAGGAGGGTTAATGAGACTTTCGCGGAATAAAATTATTCGGTTTATAGTGGGGATATATGTAGAAGTGTTTCGTGGGACTTCACTATTGGTACAGCTGTTCTGGATATATTACGTATTGCCAATGTTTGGAATTACGCTCTCTGCAGTAACAGCAGCTGTTCTAGCAATTGGTCTCAATTATGGAGCGTATACTTCGGAAGTTGTTCGAAGCGGGATCCAATCAGTGGACGAAGGTCAGATAGAAGCAACGATTGCTTTAAACATGACCAAAGTACAGCGTATGCGCAGAGTCATTATACCGCAAGCCTTCATACTAATGCTGCCTAATCTTGGGAATCAGTTAATTGAATTATTTAAAAGTACATCATTAGTAGCGCTGATTACTCTAACAGATCTAACATATCAAGCTGATGTACTGAATGCAACGACATTACAGACTACACAGATCTATACTGCTTTATTAGTGATTTACTTTGTGATTGCATGGCCGATGACAAAAGGGATGAAAGTATTAGAGCGAAAGCTTACAGAAGGGAGGATGTAAATGAGAATTTGGGATTGGGATTATGCATTCGAAATACTACCAGAAATTATCTCGGCGCTATGGGTAACGATTACGGCAACAATAGTAGGATTTGGATTAGCGCTTGTACTTGGACTAATATGGACTCTTTTAATTCGTTCTGACTCTAAAGGAGTTTCGGCTATTGCAGGAGGAATCGTTACGTTTGTGAGAAATACACCTATACTAGTGCAGCTGTTCTTTATCTTTTACGTCTTTCCAGAGTTTGGAGTTTCGTTAGAACCTTTTGTAGCAGGAGTAATTGGGTTAGGGTTACATTATAGTACCTACCTTTCAGAAGTGTTTCGCAGCGGAATAGAATCTGTTAATCCAGGTCAATGGGAAGTTGCCACAGCTTTGAATTTTACTAAAAGAAAAACGTGGACAAGAATTATTCTTCCCCAAGCTTTTCCGCCGGTTCTTCCAGTAATAGGGAATTACTTTATTACAATGTTTAAAGAAACACCGCTACTTTCTGCTATTACCTTAGTAGAAATACTGCAGACGGCTAAAAATATTGGAGCGGGAACATTCAGATACACGGAACCATTTACCATAGTTGGGATACTGTTCTTAGCATTGAGTTATCCTGCTTCGCTTTTATTAAGAAACCTAGAGAATAGAATCTCTGAGAGATATCAGTAACCGAGTATCATACAAAGAAAGGACGAAACGATGACAGAGCCTATTGTTAAATATAACAAAGTCACCAAATATTTTGATGATTTACAGGTACTAGACAAAATTGATTTTGAAATCCAGCAAGGAGAAAAAGTAGCTTTAATTGGACCAAGCGGATCCGGGAAAACGACATTTGCCAGATTACTAATGACCTTAGAAGAAATTACAGACGGCACCATTGAAGTAGATGGCGATTATTTATGGCATGAAAAAAATGAAAAGGGAGAGTTAAGCCCGGCTAGTACAGAACATTTACGAAAAGTCCGTTCAAATATTGGAATGGTTTTTCAGCATTTTCACCTTTTCCCTCATATGACGGTTTTAGAGAACGTAATCGAAGCGCCTATAACCGTACAAGGAAAAAAGAAAAAAGAAGCAATCAAACAAGGGAAAGAAATATTAGATAAAGTGGGGCTATTGGATAAGGCAGATGCATACCCGGCACAATTATCTGGAGGACAAAAGCAACGAGTGGCTATTGCTCGTGCCTTGGTCATGGAACCTAAAGTACTGATTTTTGATGAACCGACTTCAGCACTTGATCCTGAACTGGTAGGAGAAGTGCTCGAAGTTATTAAAGACATAGCTGATCAAGGCGAAACATCTATGTTGTTAATCACACATGAAATGGATTTTGCAAAAGAAGTGGCCGATCGTATTGCGTTTTTTGATGATGGGAAAATAGTAGAAGACGGCCCGCCCTCTGAAATTTTATATAATCCTCAATCGCAGAGATTAAAAGAATTTTTAGAGCGTTTCATGAATACTCAAAAACCTTAAAAAATTTTAGCTGTGAAAGTTAGAAAGATAAAAAGTCATAAACCTAAATTACGTATATCAACATAATATACGTAATTTAAGTTTTATTTATCTGGGTGCAGTATGAAACAAAATAGAAAATTTTATTACTTTATTTTTGACGTTACTCTATCATATTTTTGAAAAAAGTAAACAGTTTCTACATTGACAAAATGGGTTTAGTGTTGAAGAATAAAAGAGAACAATCGGAAAGAGGTAATGATATGCAAAGTCAAGAATACATAATAAGAACCCACCAACTCGGGGATATGGGATGGATTACTTATAGACATGCTCTAACAGTAGCTAAGAACTTTGGTTGGGGAGGAGCGTTTGAAGCGGTTGTAGGTGATATTACGTCGCAGTTCATTAAAACATACGATTCAGAAAAAGAAAGGTGCTTCATCGCAGAAAAAAATGGAGAAATGATTGGTTGTGTTTTCTTGGTGAATGCAGGTGAGGGAACCGCGAAACTAAGATTGCTGTTTGTAGAGCCGAAAGCGCGTGGCTTGGGACTTGCAACTAAATTAGTAGAAGAAGCTATAAGATTTGCAAAAGAAGCAGGATACGAGAAAGTCTGTTTATGGACGATGAAAATACTGGATTCAGCGAGACACATCTACAAAAAATCAGGATTTAAAATTGTCAAAGAGGAAGTAAATCAAGAGTTTGGTGAAAACCTGGTTTCTGAAACATGGGAGCTGAATTTGAATATTGATGAAGGAATAATACCCTAGAAAAATTTAATTAATTAGACATTTAGCTTGCTGCAGAGCAGGCTTTTTTTATAAAAGATCAGGTAACACTTTTACTGCTTTATTCGTTATTAATAGTGTAAGGAGTGATCACAACTTACTAAATAAGCTGGTTAAAAAAATTGGAGGAATGTTCTATGCAAAAAGAATGGACAGAGAGTAGAGTAGGAATCTACTTTGAAGACCTGGAGAATGAGAAATTAGTACGTCGTAGTTTCAATGGAGTAATTCAGTCACCAACAGATGAACAGGTTACTCAATTTGTACAAGCAATAGATGTAGTAAGTGATTTGCCTTCTTCACATACAATATTAGTTGAAGAGTACCGTTATGTTGATTAGTTAATTTAACAGAGACAATTCAATACCACAATTACCCCGTATATCAAAACTATAAATGGAGGAATAGTTTATGTCAACGACACTAGAATTGCGCTTTAAAACAGGAGAAGGGAAAAGTAAAACGCTTGGAATCAGTCAACCGGTTATGGGGCTGGATTCAGAAGTAGTAGAAGCAGCTATGCAGAAAGTTGTAGATCAGAATATGTTTGAAAAAGAAGGCGTGAACTTGTTTGAGTCAATCAAAGGAGCGCGTTATGTAACTAGAACAGTGGATGAACTTTTCGAAACAGAATAAGTAAATTTATAAAGAGAAGGGCGAGGTTTTGATATGCTCCCTTTATAGTAGACAGAGAAATAATAAAAATTCTCTGACACTATAAAGGGAGTTTTTTTGATGTCTAAAAGAATAACGAAGCATACCCTAGATGAACGTTTAGAAGCTGTTCTAAATGTGATGGAAGGAAACCGTTCGATTAAAAAAATGGCGAAACAACTCGGAGTCGCTCCTGAAACAGTTAAAAGGTGGATCGCAAAATATAAAGGAGATGGCGTGGCAGGATTAACAGAGTCCAAGACTTGGAAGCGCTATTCTCCTCAACTGAAAACAAAAGCTGTAGAATATTATTTGAAGGAGGCTATGGGGGTACAGAAAACTTGTGAGAAGTTCAATATTTCTTCTTCTTCCGTTTTACGTAAGTGGATAAAGCTTTATACTAGTGGTAAAGGGTTTAAACCAATTAGTAAAAGGTGGAATAATCAGATGAATAAGGGGCGCAAAACAACCTGGAAAGAAAGAATTGAAATTGTTCAATTCACAATAGCTAATAATTTGGATTATCACAAGGCAGAAAAAGTCTATCATGTTTCTTACCAACAAGTCTATGGATGGGTACGCAAGTACAAAGCAAACGGTCCTGAAGCACTTCGTGACCGCCGTGGACATACTCTAAAATCCAAACCCAAAGAATCTCTTACAGAGGAAGAAAACGATAAACTACGCATTAAAGAATTAGAAGAAAGAAATCAATATTTAGAAGCTGAAAATGGTCTAATAAAAAAGTTAAAGGAAATCGAAAGGAGGAATCGGCCCGTATAGGATCCTGTTTAGATGAGTTTCAAGCAGTATATGAATTTCACCAAGAAAATAGATATCCTATTCACTTATTGTGTACTATTTTGGGTGTTTCTCGTTCTGGCTACTATAAATGGGTGCATCATGTCCCTTCAACTAGAGAAATCGATCATCAGCGATTGATGGAACGGATCAAAAAAATGTTTTATAAATATAAAGGCATTTTTGGATATAGACGGATCACGCATTATCTAAATAAAGAGAATGAACAAAAGGGTATCGAAGCAAGATATGAACGCAAACAAATTCGGAGACTCATGCTTAAAATGGGGCTAAAATCGCACATTCGACGCTCCAAAGGATATTGTACGAAAACGAGCTATGTCAATATCGAAGAGAATATTTTGAATCGTCAGTTCAAAGCAGATAAACCAAATCAAAAATGGGTAACGGATATCACTTATTTACAATACGGAAAGGGTCAAAAGGCCTATTTAAGTGCCCTTAAAGATCTTTATGATGGAACCGTTATCGCCTACAAAATAAGCAAGAATAACGATTATGCTTTAGTTATGGAGACTTTAAAAGAAGCCCTTAAGCAGAATCCAAAAGCGACACCGATTCTTCACAGCGATCGTGGTTCTCAATATACCTCTAAACAGTACCGTCAAATCACGACAGAAGCTGGAATTACACGTAGTATGTCTAGAGTGGGGAAATGTATTGATAACGCACCAATGGAAAGCTTTTTTGGGCACTACAAATGCGAATCGTATCATTTGAAGGAGTACACTCTATATCAAGAACTCATTAAAGATATTGATGAATACATGGAATTTTATAATTTCGAACGTTTACAAGAAACAAAAAACAACCTAACACCGATGGAATTTCGGTATCAGGTTGCCATATAGATTTTTTATTATTTTATTGTCTACTTGACAAGGGTCAGTTCATTTAGAGGCTCTTCTCTTTTTTTTTCGTTTTGGTATAATAAAATCAATTCAGTTCAGTATGAGGAAAGGAGAGGATTGATTTGAAAAAAGTACTGATCAGTTTAGTAAAAAGCTACCAAAGAGTCATCTCTCCTTTATTTGCGCCAAGTTGTCGATACTATCCGACTTGTTCTAATTATACGGTACAAGCCATAGAGAGGCATGGAGCGTTGAAAGGAAGTCTAATGGCGATTGCACGAATTTTAAGATGCAATCCATTTGTTCAAGGCGGTGTTGATAAAGTCCCGGATCATTTTGTGCTGAAACGCAACCCTGCAACCAAAAATTTTATTTATCTAGGAGAGGGAATTACAGTTGACCCGGATGATCCAGAGGATAACAAAAAGGAAATAGATTCAATCCTAAATCAGTATAGAGAAGAACTTAAGATTGTGGATTATCCTGTTAACGTTGTCGATTATTTAAAGTCAATGGTAGATGTAGAAGAGCAATCAGTGGCTGGTCTAAGCGATGCTTATATTGAAATGCATAAAACAAGGCTACTTAGAGAAGGGTATTTTAATACTATTACTGAACTCGAAGAAAAACTGTCCCTGCGTTTTTTTAAAGTGATTAAAAATAAGAAGAGCCAGCCTTATTTTTATCATGTCCATCCAAGTCCAGTGGATAAGGAATATGAGAGCGGACATTCAATTTTCTGCTTCATAGATGAGAAGATAGGGGTTTTAGATTCTAACAGTCCAAAATTACAAGAAGAATTTGTTTTGAATAGAGGAATTACAGAAACAGATATCAAGGATAAAACTGCTCAATTAGTAGATTATTTATTAGTTCTCAAACAAAAGAATCGGCATAATCACTAAATTACTTTTAAAGTGGATTTTTATGTCAGAATACTCATGATCATCTGAACTCAGAAAAGACGAAGACAAACTAAAAGAAGAATCACTTAGACTAAATTAAAAAGTGAAGAATCGGATAGTATAATGAAGAAAAAAATCAAGAATGAGAATATAGGTGAATAACTATGAAAGAATCGAATTGCAAAATCAAATCAGTGGAATCTTATCGAACCCCCCAATTCAAAATGACAGAATTGCTGAAATCTATCTTTACTTTGGGAAAGGTTAAGCAAAAAAGGATGTCTGAAGTAGCAGCATTATATGTGTTCGAGCATAAAGAAAAAGACTTGTATCTGATTTTTTCTGAAGACATGTCAGGAAACCGTGAAAAAATTGTTGAGTTCCAAATGATTTCTTCAGAATTTGAACAAGTTGTATTTGACGATAAGAAGTTATCGTTTGATCACTATATCTATCACTTTGACTTGGATACTATTATTTACGAACAATAGAGGTACGGGTTTATTCAGTAAGATTTTTAATAAAAAATCAAGAAGGATTGCAATCCACTAGATAGCAAATTATACTTGTGAGGCAAGATTGACATTTGGAGGACAGAGAGAATGAACATAAAGATGCGACCAGAAAGAATTGAAGAGCTCGCCGTCATGTTGACAAGGCAAAGAAGTGTCACAGAGACAATTGAAGAACAGTTAGTAACAGAGAAAGTAGCGCATTTTTTTCAAGGTCTTGATTACTTTAAAGAACATCCTGAAGATTTAATTACTGTACCGGCTCCTGATGATCCATGGGGAAGAAAGAGTGTAATTTCCATTCTTCGAGGAAAGAAAGATCCACAAAATAAAAAAACAGTTATTTTAATTGGTCATACAGATACTGTTGGTATTTCAGATTATGGAGATTTGAAAGATTTTGCCCACTTACCTTATGAATTGACAGAGAAACTAAGAGCTAGAATAGAACAATTACCTAGGGAAGTTCAAGATGATTTGAATTCTGGAAATTACTTATTTGGTCGTGGAATATTTGATATGAAGGCTGGTAATGCTATTATTATGAGTCTGATGGAAGAAATTGAAAAAGATCTGGAAAGTTTCTCGGGTAATATCATTTATTGTGCAGTCTGTGATGAAGAAGCCAATTCCGTAGGGATGAGGTCTTGTGTTCCTAAATTAGTGGAATTAAGAGAAAATAATCAGTTTAAATATACGGCACTGATCAATACGGATTATATGACGTCGGAGTATCCAGGAGATTTAAATAAATATGTATATGTAGGTACGGTTGGGAAGTTAATGCCTTCCTTTTATGTAGTTGGAAAAGAAACGCATGTTGGAGAAGCCTTTAAAGGACTTGATCCTAATCAAGTAGTTGCAGAATTAACCAAACGAATCAATTTGAATACAGATTTATGTGATGTTGTAGAAGGAGAAGTAACCCTGCCGCCAATGAGCTTGAAACAACAAGATCTGAAACCTGAATATTCTGTTCAGACCGCAAAAACGGCGCATGCGTTTTATAACTTTGCGACTCATTACTCTACACCGGATATGGTTCTGGAAAAAATGCGCGGAGTCGCAACATCGGCTTTTGCAGAAGTTTTAAAGAATATAAATGATCAATATGCTAAATATTGTGCTTTAACAGAAAGATCATATGAGTCTATACCCTTTAAAGTAAGAGTAATGACATATAATGAATTATACGCTGCAGTTCGCGAAGAAAAGGGGAAAGATCTGGATGATCAGTTAGAAGTGAATCGTCAAAAATGGTTGATGGACGATTCGATAGATGATCGCGATTATGCATTGAAAGAAGTGGAATGGTTACAGATGATGTGGACAAATCAAGAGCCAGTTATCATTATCTACTTTACACCACCTTACTATCCGCACATATATGTTGAAGGAAAAACTAATCAAGAGAAACAATTGCTTGAGGCAGTTAAAGATGCTGTAGATACTACGGAAACAGACTATCAGTTAGTATATAAGAAATTTTTCCCATATATTTCTGATCTGAGTTATGCAGCTGCTCCAAGAGAAGTAGGCGCAGTCGAGGCGTTGAAGCAAAATATGCCTGGATTCGGTGTGAAATATTCTCTACCACTCGAGGACATGCAGCAATTGCAGTTGCCGGTTGTTGATATCGGTCCGTTTGGAAAAGACTCTCATAAGTTCACGGAACGTTTAGAAAAAAATTATAGTTTCAATATTGCACCTATTCTTGTACAGAAAACTGTTATGAATCTGTTAAAGTAGGTTCGAACTAGTCTAGAATCGTAGAATAGATAAACAATAGTAACTTCGAAAGCACTTTTCTTTTTTTGAAAAGTGCTTTTTAGTATGAATTTAAGGAAAAGTTTATGAATTGACAGGACATTACATGCTAAAATATAAGAGAATATAATCAAAGGAGGCAATATCATGAGAGTATTGATTGCTGATGACGATAAAGAAATTTGTGACCTTTTAGAAATCTATATAAAGAATGAAGGCTTTGAAGTTGAAAAAGCTTATAACGGACAGGAAACACTTGAAAAATTACACGAACAAGAAATTGATTGCTTAATATTAGATGTCATGATGCCTAAAAAAACAGGCTTAGAAGTGGTAAAAGAAGTTAGAGAAGAATCACAACTTCCTATACTGATGTTGAGTGCAAAAACAGCGGATGTTGACAAAATTAGAGGATTGGCTAATGGAGCAGATGATTACGTAGTTAAACCATTTAATCCATTAGAAGTAGTTGCAAGAGTTAAATCCCTGATGAGAAGAAGTTCTTATACAAATAGAGAGTCAGAGGCCGGAGAATTAGAAATCGGACCATTAGTCATTCGAAAAGAACAACATCAAGTTGAAACAGTAGAAGGGTCTTTAATTCAGTTGACGGCATTAGAGTTCGGTATTTTGTTTTTGCTAGCAAGTAATCCAAACCGCGTCTTCAGTGCTGATGAAATTTTTGAAAGAGTGTGGAAGCAGGAGAGCCTTGTTCCGGCAAAAACAGTAATGGTTCATGTGAGCCATTTAAGAGATAAAATTGAAAAAGCAACTGGCGGAGAAAATGTGGTCAAAACTGTTTGGGGTGTAGGTTATAAAATAGAAGAAAAACAAAGTTTTGACTAATAAGGATAGTGGGTTGATCAAAGCAGGCAGAAGGAGCAAATAAATGAAACTGACATTAAGAGAAAGATTTCGACTGCTGATTGAAGGTTTTGTCACAGCAGGAATCATCTTATTATGTTATTTCGCAACATATGAGATCATGGGCTGGTTTGTGGAAGCTTTCCCCAGTGTATTTGGGAATCTATGGTTTATTGAAGAGGTTTTTTTGCAAGATCGCCAACAAGACCTTTGGGGGATTACACCCTTTGTTTTGTTTCTGCTGGTCATTGTAGCTGTTGGGGCAATTTACTGGCGGCTGAAAAGAAGATATAGACAATATGAATTAAGACATATTATTGATGAACTTCATTTTATTGCTCAGGGGAATTATACTCATAAAATCCGAGGGAAATATAGTGGAGATATAGGTAAAGTGGTTGACAGTATTCATGTGTTAGTCGATTCTACAGTCGAAGCGATGGAAGAAGAACGGAGAATCGAACAATCAAAGGATGAGTTGATCACGAATGTGAGTCATGATATTCGAACACCGCTGACTTCAATTATTGGCTACTTAGGTTTGATAGAAGAAGGAAGATTCCGCTCAACAGATGAACTTCAAAAATATGTTCATACTGCTTATCAGAAAGCGAAGCAGATGAAAGTGTTAGTTGACGACTTGTTTGAATATACCAAAGTAAGACAAACAACTACACCACTGCAGTGTGTATCTTTTGATATGATTCAGCTGATTGAACAATTAGCTATTGATTTTGAACTGGAAGCGCAGAGCAAAGAAGTAGAAATTATCGTACATTCACCGTTCGAACGGCTGATGATGATAGCTGATACAGAAAAATTAGTCCGGGTATTCAATAATTTAATTTCGAATGCATTGAAATATGGAAAAGGCGGCAATATTATTAAGATAGAAGTTGATAAAGTAGATAGTCAAGCAAACATATCTGTGAAAAATGATGGTGAAGCTCTCCCGAAAGAAGCAGTTGAACAGATTTTTGAAAGATTTTATCGCGCTGAAATATCTAGATCTCAGGAAACAGCTGGAACTGGATTAGGCTTAGCTATTGCGCAAAGCATTATAGAATTACATGGAGGAACCATCACAGCAAAATCAGATGATGACTGGACAAGTTTTGATATTCAACTTCCTTTAGAGCAGAAAATGTAAGATGAGTTATTTTAGAAGTGCCAGTTATTTTAAATAACTGGTATTTTTTTTATAAAGAGGAAAACATGTTTGGTAGAATGTTTAGAGAAATGTCTAATTTTTGAAAATCACTCAAAACAGGTTGTGTTTTTATGGATGTCAGAGTACGATATAAGAGGTTGATTTTTGAACGATATAAATAGCTTACCAGACTGAATCAACTGCTAAAACAAAAAAATAGATGCATAAAAAAGAGTGCATATTATAGGAGAGCTCACTAAACCATGAAAATACTTAAAAACCAATTTAAAAAAATCGCTGTTTCAGGATTATCTGCTAGCGTACTGCTTCCATTTGTAATAAACACTAATTCTACAGTACTAGCAGCAGAAGCACCAGAAGTCGATGCAGAGTCAGCTTTAGTTGTAGATTTTGAGACTAATCAAATACTTTTAGATCAGAATGCTGATGATCAAAGAGGGATTGCTTCAATGACTAAGATGATGGTCGAATATATTTTATTTCAAGAAATAGAAGCGGGAAATCTCGACTGGAATACTGAAGTAACGATTAGTGACTATGCTTACCAAGTTAGTCAAAATTATGAATTATCTAATGTTCCGCTAAAAAAAGGTGAAGTATACAGTTTGGAAGAACTTTATCAAGCACTTGCTATATATTCTGCCAATGGAGCTACAGTAGCTATTGCTGAACAAATAGCAGGATCAGAGCCGGCGATGGTAGATAGAATGCATGAATTAGTAGAATCATGGGGAATTACAGATTATGAAATTTATAATACTACTGGATTGAGTAATGCTTCTTTAGGAGAGAACATCTACCCTGGAAGCACTGCTGAGGATGAGAATGTTATGTCTGCTAAAGGGATAGCGACAGTAGCCTCTCATTTACTGAAAGACTATCCAGAAGTCTTAGACACATCTAGTATTCCGAGTATGGTATTTCGTGAAGGCACAGATGATGCTATCTTAATGAAAAACTGGAACTGGATGCTGGAAGGGTTACTTCACGAAAGGCCAAATGTAGATGGACTGAAGACAGGAACGACTCCATTTGCAGGGGCGAATTTTACTGGAACATCTATGGAAGACGGACGTAGAATTATAACAGTTGTCATGGGCGCAGGCGATGGAATCGAGAACAAAAATCAGAGGTTTGATGAAACAGACAAAATTATGGATTATGGATTCAATGAGTGGGAAGCGGCGTCTATCATGGAAGGAAACACTGTCCTTGAAGATGTAGACCCAATTATGGTGCGTAACGGGAAAGAAGATTCGGTAGAGGTCATGTCAGCTGAATCATTAGAATATTTACTTCCTAACGGAGTAGAGCAGGAAGATGTCACATGGACATTTGATGTTGATGAAGAGGCTTTGAATAAAGATGGTGAACTTGAAGCCCCGATAGAAAAAGGACAAGAAATAGGAACGTTAACTTTCACTTATGAAGGGGAAAATTTAGGATACCTTGATGGAAGTGAACATAATAAAGTATCAGTAGTTACTGCTGAGTCAGTAGATCGTGCAGGTTTCTTTTCTGTAATCGGTACTTGGTTCAGTGATTTCTTTGGTGGATTGATGGAGCGTTTTTAAAATAAATATCATAATACTAGTTGCTTTAACCTAAAGATTAAAGTAAAATCAGTGTATATAAAATTGAACGTATAAGTGTGAAATAGTAAGGAGACTAAAGTTTAAGAGAGTCAGTGTATGGTGTGAACTGATACTTTATAACCTGAATCCATCGCATGAGTAGACAGTGAGACGACTATCGTTTAAATTGTCTCGGTAGAGCCCGTTAAAACTCATAGAGAGCAGGAAGATTTGAAATTTTCCTGAATCAGGGTGGTACCGCGAAAAGCAGTCTTTCGTCCCTTCATAATAGAAGGAATGAAAGACTGCTTTTTTTCGTACCTACAACAAAAAAGAAAAGAGGAAAACATATGTTGGATATTAAAATGATTCGTAACGAATTTGATCAGGTAAAGAAAAAATTAGAAACACGTGGAGTAAATCCGAAAGAACTTGACCAATTAAAAGCATTGGATGAAAAAAGAAGAGAAGCTATCCAAGAATCAGAAAGATTAAAAAAATATCGTAATCAAGTTTCTGACGAAATCGCTACAAGGAAAAGAAATAAAGAAAATGCGGACGAGTCAATTGCTGCTATGCAAAAAGTTGGAGCAGATATTAAGCGTATCGATAAAGAGCTAGAAGAAGTAGAAGAACAGTTTCAAGAGATAGCAGATGGGTTACCTAACTTACCACATGATTCTTTGCCAGTTGGTGCAGATGAAGACTCTAATGAAGAAGTCCGCAGATGGGGTAACGGAACCAACGAACAATTTGACTTTGAACCGAAACCACATTGGGAGATTGGAACGGATTTAGATATTCTAGATTTTGAAAGAGGAGCAAAAGTAGCGAAGAGCCGGTTTTTATACTATAAAGGCTTAGGTGCACGTTTAGAAAGAGCACTTTACAACTTTATGCTGGATGTTCATACAGAAGAACATGGTTATTACGAAATGATTCCACCTTATTTAGCTAATGAAGAATCATTATATGCTACAGGACAATTTCCAAAATTCAAAGAAGATGTATTCCAGATTCAAGATTCTGCATTAACGTTGATTCCTACAGCAGAAGTACCGTTGACGAATTACTACAGAAATGAAATTTTAGAAGAGACTGATTTACCTAAATACTTCACTGCATTAACACCTTCTTTCCGTTCCGAAGCTGGAAGTGCCGGTCGTGATACTCGTGGTTTAATCAGACTCCACCAATTCAATAAAGTTGAAATGGTAAAACTTGCCAAACCAGAAGAATCTTATGAGGAATTGGAGAAAATGACTGCCAATGCAGAAGCTATCTTGAAAAAGCTGAATTTACCATATAGAGTCGTTTTGCTTTCAACAGGAGATACTGGATTTGCCGCTGCTAAAACCTACGATTTGGAAGTATGGATTCCAGCCCAGAATACCTATAGAGAAATTAGCTCATGTTCAAATACTGAAGCGTTTCAGGCGAGAAGGGCGAAAATTCGCTATAGACGTGAAGAAGACGGCAAAATTGATTTTGTCCATACTCTTAATGGATCTGGATTAGCTATTGGGAGAACAGTAGCAGCAATTCTGGAAAATTATCAGCAAGAAGACGGTTCTGTCAAAGTCCCAGAAGTTCTGGTACCATATATGGGTGGAGTAACAGTTATAAAATGATTTAGACTTGTAAGTGTTTTTAATTAAATACTTAAGGGTTTTGATGATATACTATAAAGGAAGAAATTGATCAGGAGGGATAATGTGTCTGATAAAAATTTTGAAACAGCAATTTTTGCTGGTGGGTGTTTTTGGTGTATGGTAAAACCTTTTGATTCATTACCTGGGATTGAGAAAGTTGTTTCTGGGTATACTGGGGGAACTGTTGAAAATCCCACTTATAGTCAAGTGACATCTGGAAAAACAGGACATACTGAAGCGGTAGAAATTACGTACGACCCTTCTAAAATATCTTATGAAGAGCTTGTAGAGATTTATTGGCATCAAACCGACCCTACTGACGCCGGTGGGCAATTTGCTGACAGAGGCGATTCCTATCGACCAGTTATTTTTTACAAATCTGAGGAGCAAAAAGAAAAAGCAGAAAAATCAAAAGAGGCACTAGAACAAAGTGGTAAGTTCAGTGAACCAATTGTGACTTCAATAGAACCAGCGCATCCTTTTTATAAAGCAGAAGAATATCATCAAGACTTTTATAAAAAAGAATCCGCCCACTATAATCGTTATAGTAGAGGGTCTGGGAGAGTTGGTTTTATAGAACAGAACTGGGGAAATCAATAAAGAGCGAACAGCCATTTGTTTGTTTGAAATGCCGAGGAATTTGTTCTCGGCATTTTTATTTTTGAAAAAATCAGTAAAAATGATTGACAAAGATACAAGGCCATTGTATTATATAAGAGTTGCTGCTAATTGATTATTTCATTAAGCACTGACAGCTTAAATTGTATAGCGGTTATGGCGAGAAGGATCCACCTGTTCCCATTTCGAACACAGAAGTTAAGCTTCTCAGCGCCGAGGATAGTGAAGGGTTTCTCTTTGCGAAAGCAGGACGTCGTTATGCAAAGTACTTCTAAAAGTACTAATGGAGGTTTAGCTCAGTTGGGAGAGCATCTGCCTTACAAGCAGAGGGTCAGCGGTTCGAGCCCGTTAACCTCCATAGTCTTCTGAGACATTAGCTCAGTCGGTAGAGCATCTGACTTTTAATCAGAGGGTCGCAGGTTCGAACCCTGCATGTCTCATTACACTATAAGTGTAACAAGCAACGCGGATGTGGCGGAATTGGCAGACGCACTAGATTTAGGATCTAGCGCTTCACGGCGTGGGGGTTCAAGTCCCTCCATCCGCATAGCTTTGAATTTTCTAATATGCCGGCTTAGCTCAGTTGGTAGAGCAACTGATTTGTAATCAGTAGGTCGAGGGTTCGACTCCTTTAGCCGGCATCATTTAGCGAAAGTAGTTCAGTGGTAGAACATCACCTTGCCAAGGTGGGGGTCGCGGGTTCGAATCCCGTCTTTCGCTTGGATACTTACTATTAAAATCAAAAACAACAGCAAGTTGAAAATTATTTAGTTCTACTAAGTGTAAACACCTTTTAGCCGGGGTGGCGGAATTGGTAGACGCACAGGACTTAAAATCCTGCGGTGAGTTTTCACCGTGCCGGTTCGACTCCGGCCCTCGGCACTAGTTTTATTCGCACCCTTAGCTCAATTGGATAGAGTACCTGACTACGAATCAGGCGGTTAGAGGTTCGACTCCTCTAGGGTGCATCTTTCCGAATGGGGAGTAAAAGAGTGGATATACGGGAAGTAGCTCAGCTTGGTAGAGCACTTGGTTTGGGACCAAGGGGTCGCAGGTTCGAATCCTGTCTTCCCGATAGTTATCTTTTATAACTATCATAAATTGGCGGTGTAGCTCAGCTGGCTAGAGCGTACGGTTCATACCCGTGAGGTCGTGGGTTCGACTCCCTCCGCCGCTATAAATTTTACAGGAAATCGGACCTTTAGCTCAGTTGGTTAGAGCAGACGGCTCATAACCGTCCGGTCGCAGGTTCGAGTCCTGCAAGGTCCACTTTCGAATCATATACTTTTTATCGCGGGGTAGAGCAGCTGGCAGCTCGTCGGGCTCATAACCCGGAGGTCGCAGGTTCGAATCCTGTCCCCGCAATTGTCATGGTTGTTATTGCTTTAGCAATTTGCAGCATGATACATATGGGTAAAACCCACAGTTTCTTATAGTTAGTTTTTAAATAAAGGTCCCGTAATGTAGCGAATATCATACTTGTCTTTTTGTGTAAGAGATCGCGAGTTCGACTATTCCCGTTGGGACTACTTCCTAATGTAACGCGGGTGTAGTTTAGTGGTAAAACCACAGCCTTCCAAGCTGTTGTCGCGAGTTCGATTCTCGTCACCCGCTTTTTTGTTTGGGGCCTATAGCTCAGCTGGTTAGAGCGCACGCCTGATAAGCGTGAGGTCGGTGGTTCGAGTCCACTTAGGCCCATTAGTTTTAAAATGATATTATACTGGCCCCTTGGTCAAGCGGTTAAGACACCGCCCTTTCACGGCGGTAACACGGGTTCGAATCCCGTAGGGGTCATTAGTGATTAATCACTATATAGTTTTTGCTGGAGGATTACCCAAGTCCGGCTTAAGGGAACGGTCTTGAAAACCGTCAGGTGTGTAAAAACGCGCGTGGGTTCGAATCCCACATCCTCCTTTATCTTGCAGCACTAGTTATTTAGCGGGATCAGAGATACAATGTGTATAGGAATTAACCACTGTGTTTATTAGAATGCTTGCATTCATCATCGCGGGGTAGAGCAGCTGGCAGCTCGTCGGGCTCATAACCCGGAGGTCGCAGGTTCGAATCCTGTCCCCGCAATTGTCATGGTTATAGGTGCTTTGGTAATTTAAAGCATGATAGATATTTGAATCTATAGTATCAAACTATGAAAGTTTTAAAGACAAGGTCCCGTAGTGTAGCGGTTATCACGCCTGCCTGTCACGCAGGAGATCGCGGGTTCGAATCCCGTCGGGACCGTTAGAAATATTTTCCAAGGCGCAGTAGCTCAGTTGGTAGAGCAACGGATTGAAGCTCCGTGTGTCGGCAGTTCGACTCTGTCCTGCGCCATTGGAGGGATAGCGAAGTGGCTAAACGCGGCGGACTGTAAATCCGCTCCTTCGGGTTCGTAGGTTCGAATCCTACTCCCTCCATTTTTAGGGATATAGTTTAACGGTAAAACTACGGTCTCCAAAACCGTCAATGTGGGTTCGATTCCTACTATCCCTGTGAAACATTAGAATTACAATACAAAATTTGATATTTTGGCGATTGTGGCGAAGTGGTTAACGCACCGGGTTGTGGTCTCGGCATTCGTGGGTTCGATCCCCATCAGTCGCCCTTGTAACATTGGGCTATAGCCAAGCGGTAAGGCAGCGGGTTTTGATCCCGTCATTCCCCAGGTTCGAATCCTGGTAGCCCAGTTTCATTTTGTTTTTTACTTAGTATTTCAAAGTGGATAAATGTATGGCGGTATAGCCAAGTGGTAAGGCAGAGGTCTGCAAAACCTTCATCACCGGTTCAAATCCGGTTACCGCCTTGTCTTTTAGTTTCATTATTAACAGGCCGGCGTGGCGGAATTGGCAGACGCGCTGGACTCAAAATCCAGTGCCCGTTAAGGGCGTGCCGGTTCGACCCCGGCCGCCGGTATTGAAAATGAATTTAATTTATTTTCAAAAAATGTTTGACAAATGGTTAAGCAAATGGTATTATAAATAGGTTGCTGACAACGACATAAGCATCACTTGGTAAATTGGAAACGAAAGAAATTCAAAAAAAGTGTTGACATCGAATCGGCAACGTGGTATGATATAAAAGTTGCTGACAAACAAGGCAACGACTTATAAAGTAGTAGATCTTTGAAAACTGAACAAAGTAAAAACAACCAAATGTGCAGGGGTCTTCGATTCTTTATTGGATCAAGACAACTATCGGATGAACAAGGTTCATCCACAATTAATACAATGAGCTTTTCAAACTTAAAACGAGAGTTTGATCCTGGCTCAGGACGAACGCTGGCGGTATGCCTAATACATGCAAGTCGAACGATGAAATTCTCTGCTTGCAGAGAATGGATTAGTGGCGAACGGGTGAGTAACACGTGGGTAACCTGCCCATAAGAGGGGGATAACATTCGGAAACGGATGCTAATACCGCATAGGTCTTTGAGACGCCTGTCTCTTAGATGAAAGGTGGCTTCGGCTGCCGCTTATGGATGGACCCGCGGCGTATTAGCTAGTTGGTGAGGTAATGGCTCACCAAGGCTGTGATACGTAGCCGACCTGAGAGGGTGATCGGCCACACTGGGACTGAGACACGGCCCAGACTCCTACGGGAGGCAGCAGTAGGGAATCTTCCACAATGGGTGAAAACCTGATGGAGCAATACCGCGTGAGTGAAGAAGGTCTTCGGATCGTAAAGCTCTGTTGTTAGAGAAGAATAAGTCGGGTAGTAACTGCCCCGGCCTTGACGGTATCTAACCAGAAAGTCACGGCTAACTACGTGCCAGCAGCCGCGGTAATACGTAGGTGACAAGCGTTGTCCGGATTTATTGGGCGTAAAGCGAGCGCAGGCGGTCTTTTAAGTCTGATGTGAAAGCCCACGGCTCAACCGTGGAGGGTCATTGGAAACTGGAAGACTTGAATGCAGAAGAGGAAAGTGGAATTCCATGTGTAGCGGTGAAATGCGTAGATATATGGAGGAACACCAGTGGCGAAGGCGACTTTCTGGTCTGTAATTGACGCTGAGGCTCGAAAGCGTGGGGAGCGAACAGGATTAGATACCCTGGTAGTCCACGCCGTAAACGATGAGTGCTAAGTGTTGGAGGGTTTCCGCCCTTCAGTGCTGGAGCTAACGCATTAAGCACTCCGCCTGGGGAGTACGGCCGCAAGGCTGAAACTCAAAGGAATTGACGGGGACCCGCACAAGCGGTGGAGCATGTGGTTTAATTCGAAGCAACGCGAAGAACCTTACCAGGTCTTGACATCCTCTGAACACTCTAGAGATAGAGCTTTCCCTTCGGGGACAGAGTGACAGGTGGTGCATGGTTGTCGTCAGCTCGTGTCGTGAGATGTTGGGTTAAGTCCCGTAACGAGCGCAACCCCTATTGTTAGTTGCCAGCATTCAGTTGGGCACTCTAGCGAGACTGCCGGTGATAAACCGGAGGAAGGCGGGGATGACGTCAAATCATCATGCCCCTTATGACCTGGGCTACACACGTGCTACAATGGATGGTACAACGAGTTGCGAGACCGCGAGGTTTAGCTAATCTCCTAAAGCCATTCTCAGTTCGGATTGCAGGCTGCAACTCGCCTGCATGAAGCTGGAATCGCTAGTAATCGCGGATCAGAACGCCGCGGTGAATACGTTCCCGGGTCTTGTACACACCGCCCGTCACACCACGAGAGTCTGTAACACCCGAAGTCGGTAGGGTAACCCTTTTGGGAGCCAGCCGCCGAAGGTGGGATGGATGATTGGGGTGAAGTCGTAACAAGGTAGCCGTATCGGAAGGTGCGGCTGGATCACCTCCTTTCTAAGGGTATTGCCTTAAGGGCAAACGGAACCTTGCACAGGTGTTTTACTTTGTTTAGTTTTGAAGGATTTATTCCTTCTATATATTTGTTCTTTGAAAACTGGATAGTTGAATTAATACAAACATGTTAAGTAACAACACCGAGATTAACAATTGAGAACAGTTTTGTTCCTTGAATGAAACTCTCATCGCTAATAATCATACGCTTAACCACCAGGTTAAGTGAATAAGGGCGCACGGTGGATGCCTTGGCACTAGGAGCCGACGAAGGACGGGACGAACACCGATATGCTTTGGGGAGCTGTAAGTGAGCTTTGATCCAAAGATTTCCGAATGGGGGAACCCATCACCAATCATAGGGTGATATCTTTTCAGTGAATACATAGCTGGAGAGAAGGTAGACGTGGGGAACTGAAACATCTCAGTACCTGCAGGAAGAGAAAGCAAATGCGATTCCCTGAGTAGCGGCGAGCGAAACGGGAAGAGGCCAAACCAGAGAGCTTGCTCTCTGGGGTTGTAGGACCGGCGATATGGACGAGTGAAGATAGTAGAAACAGTTGGAATGCTGTGCGGAACAGGGTGAAAGCCCCGTATACGACATCTGATCTTACCTAGCTGGTATCCTGAGTACGGCGGAACACGAGAAATTCCGTCGGAATCCGGGAGGACCATCTCCCAAGCCTAAATACTCCCTAGTGACCGATAGTGAACCAGTACCGTGAGGGAAAGGTGAAAAGAACCCCGGAAGGGGAGTGAAACAGCACCTGAAACCGTGTGCTTACAAGTAGTCAAAGCCCTTTTACGGGTGATGGCGTACCTTTTGTAGAATGGACCGGCGAGTGACGATGTCATGCAAGGTTAAGCCGAAGAGGTGGAGCCGCAGCGAAAGCGAGTCTGAATAGGGCGTTTAGTATGCCGTCGTCGACCCGAAACCAAGTGACCTACCCATGTCCAGGGTGAAGGTGCAGTGAAATGCACTGGAGGCCCGAACCCACGTACGTTGAAAAGTGCGGGGATGAGGTGTGGGTAGCGGAGAAATTCCAATCGAACTTGGAGATAGCTGGTTCTCTCCGAAATAGCTTTAGGGCTAGCCTCGGATAGTGCATCGTGGAGGTAGAGCGACTGTTTGGACTAGGGGCCCTTATCGGGTTACCGAATCCTGATAAACTCCGAATGCCACTGATGTAGATCCGGGAGTCACACTGCGAGTGATAAGATCCGTAGTGGAAAGGGAAACAGCCCAGACCGTCGGTTAAGGTCCCAAAATCCTTGTTAAGTGGAAAAGGATGTGGGGCTGCTCAGACAACTAGGATGTTGGCTCAGAAGCAGCCATCATTTAAAGAGTGCGTAATAGCTCACTAGTCGAGTGGCCCTGCGCCGAAAATTTACCGGGGCTAAACAAGGTACCGAAACCACGGATAGAACCAATGGTTCTATGGTAGGAGAGCGTTCTAAGGGCATTGAAGCAAGATCGTGAGGACTTGTGGAGCGCTTAGAAGTGAGAATGCCGGTATGAGTAGCGAAACACGGGTGAGAATCCCGTGCACCGAATGACTAAGGTTTCCTGGGGAAGGCTCGTCCTCCCAGGGTTAGTCGGGACCTAAGCTGAGGCCGATAGGCGTAGGCGATGGACAACAGGTAGAGATTCCTGTACCAGTCTGCTTTGTTTGAACAATGGAGGGACGCAGGAGGCTAAGATAAGCACGCTGTTGGATATGCGTGCCCAAGCAACAAGTCTGAGTAGGAGTCAAATGCTTCTACTCACACGGACAAGTTGTGATGGGGAGGGAACTTATAGTACCGAAGTATCTGATGTCACACTGTCAAGAAAAGCTTCTAGTTAGAAGTAGGCTGCCCGTACCGCAAACCGACACAGGTAGTCGAGGAGAGAATCCTAAGGTGATCGAGAGAACTCTCGTTAAGGAACTCGGCAAAATGACCCCGTAACTTCGGGAGAAGGGGTGCTGACCAACTGGTCAGCCGCAGTGAATAGGCCCAAGCGACTGTTTACCAAAAACACAGGTCTCTGCTAATTCGAAAGAAGATGTATAGGGGCTGACACCTGCCCGGTGCTGGAAGGTTAAGAGGAAAGGTTAGCTTCGGCGAAGCTTTGAATTGAAGCCCCAGTAAACGGCGGCCGTAACTATAACGGTCCTAAGGTAGCGA
Organism: Marinilactibacillus sp. 15R; assembly: GCF_001895285.1. Lineage (NCBI taxonomy): Bacteria > Bacillati > Bacillota > Bacilli > Lactobacillales > Carnobacteriaceae > Marinilactibacillus > Marinilactibacillus sp. 15R. The sequence goes on along the minus strand of NZ_CP017761.1, from coordinate 430,845 downwards.
AATTCCTTGTCGGGTAAGTTCCGACCCGCACGAAAGGTGTAACGATTTGGGCACTGTCTCAACGAGAGACTCGGTGAAATTATAGTACCTGTGAAGATGCAGGTTACCCGCGACAGGACGGAAAGACCCCATGGAGCTTTACTGTAGTTTGATATTGAGTGTCTGTACAGCTTGTACAGGATAGGTAGGAGCCAATGAAACCAGGACGCCAGTCTTGGTGGAGGCAATGGTGGGATACTACCCTCGCTGTATGGCCACTCTAACCCGCAACCGTCAACCGGTTGGGAGACAGTGTCAGATGGGCAGTTTGACTGGGGCGGTCGCCTCCTAAAGAGTAACGGAGGCGCCCAAAGGTTCCCTCAGAATGGTTGGAAATCATTCGAAGAGTGTAAAGGCAGAAGGGAGCTTGACTGCGAGACTTACAAGTCGAGCAGGGACGAAAGTCGGGCTTAGTGATCCGGTGGTTCCGTATGGAAGGGCCATCGCTCAACGGATAAAAGCTACCCTGGGGATAACAGGCTTATCTCCCCCAAGAGTTCACATCGACGGGGAGGTTTGGCACCTCGATGTCGGCTCGTCGCATCCTGGGGCTGTAGTCGGTCCCAAGGGTTGGGCTGTTCGCCCATTAAAGCGGCACGCGAGCTGGGTTCAGAACGTCGTGAGACAGTTCGGTCCCTATCCGTCGCGGGCGTTGGAGATTTGAGAAGAGCTATCCTTAGTACGAGAGGACCGGGATGGACATACCGCTGGTGTACCAGTTGTCTTGCCAAAGGCATCGCTGGGTAGCTATGTGTGGACGGGATAAACGCTGAAAGCATCTAAGCGTGAAGCCCCCTTCAAGATGAGATCTCCCATTCCTTTAAGGAAGTAAGATCCCTGAGAGATGATCAGGTAGATAGGCTGGAAGTGGAAGTACAGTGATGTATGGAGCGGACCAGTACTAATCGATCGAGGACTTAACCACTAAATATAAAGTGGAACGAGACGTTCAGGCTTGCTCGAAATACAAGAGGCGTTCTTTAGCGGTCGCTAGACAGCTTAAGAGAGCCGAAGTATTTCTGAGAAGCCTGGCGAGTGAAACTGGAATAAAGTGGAAAAAGCGTATGATGGTGTTGTAGACAAACCTGTTTGGAAAGTTCAACTATCTAGTTTTCAGAGAACAACGTTCTCTAAAGGATAAAAAAAGAGTCATTGTGCGGTGATGATGGCGGGAAGGATCCACCTGTTCCCATTCCGAACACAGCCGTTAAGCTTCCCAGCGCCGAGGATAGTGAGGGGTTTCCCCTTGTGAAAGCAGGACGTTGCCGTGCAGCTCTTTTTTATTTATTGAAAATAGTTTTTTGATTCCGCAATAGCTCAGTTGGTAGAGCGCGCGACTGTTAATCGCGTTGTCGCAGGTTCGAGCCCTGCTTGCGGAGTTTTTTTTATGTCTTGAATTGTCAAATTAAGTGCAACGCTACACCGAAAAATACTTCATAGGGTGTTTTCCAGTTTAAACACTTCCTTGGGCGTAAGTTGAGTTTACGAACATATTGATCTACAACCTGATCAGTGACCGTATCCATCTCTTTTGTTTTCGGTAAATACTCTCTTAATAAGCCGTTAGTGTTTTCGTTCGTCCCTCGTTGCCAGGGAGCATGTGGGTCAGGAAAGTAGAATGGGACGTTATTAAGAGCTTTAGTGATTTCCCAATGTCTTGAAAACTCCTTACCACGGTCTGGAGTAATTGATTTTACTTGATTAGACTCAATAGAAGAGAATAAATGAATCATCTTATCTCTGACTAGTTCAGATCGTTTTTTCTCGATTTTTCCACTCATTAAGTATCTTGATTTACGGTCGGTAAGCGTAACTAAACAAGCACCACCCGTCTTACCAGCCACGGTGTCTGCCTCCCAATGACCAATTTCAGAACGATCATTAGCAGTAGCTGGACGCTCATGAATCGTATTAGAGATCTGTATTTTACCTCTTCTCTCAATATGATGTTTCGTATGTCTAGTTTTTCCACGGTGTCTGAGAGAACGAACCAGCCCGCGGTTTCCTTTACTGAGTGGTTCTGTTTCAAATAGACCCCTGTAGATTCCGCGATAAATGGTAGGGTAACTTATATGGATACCTACCTGTTCGTCTTTCAATCGATAGGCAATCTCTTCGGGGGACCATTGTTCTTCTACGAATAGCCTTCGAACGATTTTCCAAACCTTGGGATTAGACAAAATCAACTTGCGCCCACAGTTTTGCTTTCTGTAAGAATACAACGTCTGAGCCAGGATAGGAGAATAAGCCCCCTTCTTAAAATTACGTTTCAGTTCTCTAGAGATCGTTGACGGACTTCGGTCGACGGCAGCGGCAATAGTACGAATAGAATGACCTTGGTTGAACATTAAAAATAGTTTTTCTCGTTCAAATATTGTAAGATGGTTATAGTGGCTCATAGCTATCTTCCTTTCAAATAGTGTGGACAACCCTATTTTAACTGGAATTTAGCTAGGGGTCTTTTTTAAGGATTAAGTGTTGCACTTAAAGTGTATATTCAAGGTTTAAAAATATAGCTATGTTCAGAATTTTAGATTCAATTATACTAAAATAGTTAAATATTTAGTAAAAAACACAATCTTCCTTCCTACAGTAGTGAAATTAGTGAGGAAAAAGATTGTGTTTTTTTATTATATCTACTATTATCTGTTAAATAAAATATTTTGTAACTTTCATTAATACCTATCCCAAAAAATTATGATTGAGTTTCCTGGAAATGATAAACTGGTTCTTCGAGTTTTGTGTCAAGGTCAATTTCTAAGTTGTAGCCACTAAAGAACCATTCATCTTCTTTTCCTGCAAAATAAGTTACTTCGTTAACTTCTTTCTGTGCCAATGGCTCGCTATCAGGTTGATCAACACTCATGCCTATAGAGAATCCTTCGTGGACTTCTGTATTTCCGTAAGTTTTGCCGAAAAATCTAACACTGTCACCTTTTTCTAAAGCTAGTTCGTCTTCAAACCATTTTACAGCACGTTCCGTTACATCGATTTTCATTATTATTCTCCTCTTAAAGCTTAGTCTTGTAATTTGTAGTTGGTCATCTAGTCACCAGAGCATTGGTGACCAAGTCTTTTAGACTAGCTTCCTTTTTAATCAAATTTTTTATATCAGTTCCAGGCTTTTCAATATCACCATTAGCTATAGCATGGTTCATAGAGGCAGTAAATTCAGCTGCAGGTTTCGGAAGTCCTGAATCAATAAAGTATTGTACAGCTTCTTCATTGGAAACTGCTTTATATGTTACCTGTTTTCCACTAACCTCACTCAAGGTGACAGCAAGGTCTTCATAAGACCAAGGTGTAGAAGATGCTAGATCTATTATTTCATTTTGAGAACCATTTTGACTTAATAATGCTGCTGTTGCCATTGCTAGATCTGTACGTGAAGTGGTATTTAACTTTCCATCACCTACATTCGCTATTAATTTTCCAGAAGCTATAGACTGGTTTAGAGAAGGATTAATGAAAACTTCCGTATAAAGTGGGTTTCGTATAAATGTATAGGTAAGACCTGAAACTTTTATAGCAGCTTCTGTGGCAAGATGCAATTTTGCTAATGGAATAGTTGAATGATCTGCATTAGAAAAACTTGTATAGTAAATTCGGCCGACTTCTGCATCACGGGCAGCTTTTACTACGGTAGCGTGCTGGATTACTCGTTCCATGTCATCAGTGCTGGGACTTGAAATAAATAGTAATTTTTTGATTCCTTGAAAAGCTTTTACTAATGAATCGTATGAGGAATAGTCACCATATCTTATCTCAATAGTACCTGGGAGTTGTTCTTTTGCTTTTTCTACGTTGCGAACAATGGCTGCTATTTTTTCTTTTGGGTTTTCTTCAAGAAGTTCCTGGATCACTAAATTTCCTAAATTACCTGTTGCTCCTGTTATAGCAATGGACATGTTGGATCCCTCCGGTTTTTAGATTCTTTTGTAACTTACTTTATGTTTGTTTCTAATCTTAATTTTAAGTGTAATGATATGGGAAGTCAATTCTATAGCTGGCTATGAATAATGGAATTCTGGTATGATAGATTTAAAATAATGAGGAGAGTAGTTTATATGACAACAATTGTAATTGCATCTGATTCTTTCAAAGGAAGCGCAAGTTCAAAATTGATAGCAGAATATATTACTAAAGGAATTAAACGGGTTGATAATACAGTAGAGATTTTATCTTTTTCGATTGCCGATGGAGGAGAAGGAACGGTAAATGCTCTTGTTGAATCATTAAAGGGAGAGTATGAGATAGCTCAGGTGAAGGGACCGTACAACAAAAATGTGATGGCTCGATATGGAATGTTAGGTGATTCAAAAGCTGTCATTGAAATGGCTAAAGCATCAGGATTGCACCTGAAAAGTGTAGGAGACTCTCCAATAGAAGCACATACTTATGGTGTAGGGGAATTAGTTAAAGCAGCAATGGACAAAGGTGTCACCGATCTTTTTATAGGGTTAGGAGGAAGTGCAACCAATGATGGAGGAGCGGGCATGGCGCAAGCTCTAGGAGTAAAATTGTTGGATAAGAATGGTAAAGAAATTGGTACAGGATTAAATGAGTTGAAACGAATACATACTATAGATTATTCTCAGATCGATTCGCGAGTTAAAAATTGTAAATTTACCATTTTATCAGATGTAACAAATCCATTAACTGGTGACAATGGTGCTACTGCCGTTTTCGGTTCTCAAAAAGGAGTCAAGAAGAATGAGATTAGAGAATTTGATTCTATTTTGCAGTATTATGCTGAAATAGTAGAAGAAACATTGAAATGCAGTTATATCAATACAGCAGGTGCAGGTGCAGCTGGCGGACTAGGATTTGGTTTGATGGCTTTTTGTGGAGCAGAAATGGCTAGCGGTATAGACGAAGTTCTTAGACTAATAGAATTAGAAAGCGTTTTGCCAAGAACTGATTTGGTTATAACAGGTGAAGGTAGAATGGATGGACAATCTGTTCAAGGTAAAGCACCAACAGGAGTAGCAAAGTTAGCAAAAAAATATCATTTGCCAGTAATAGCTGTTGTTGGCGGAAGAGATGATGATGTTTCTAAAATCTATGAAGCAGGCATTGATTTGATCATTGATACTGTTAATCGACCAATGCCACTAAAAGAAGCTATCGAAAATGTGGAAAAACTGTTGATAGAAGCCGGAGAAACAGCATTTCGAGCTTATCAGTTGAATAAAAATAAACAATAAAGAGGGAGCAGAATGAAGACAGAAAGAGATAAAATGATTGCAGGAGAGTTATATAATCCGGCTGATGAGGAATTAGTTAAAATGAGGATAAAGACTCATAATCTGGCACATACTTATAACCTTTTAGAAACAGAACAGGAAAGATCCGAAATGATCAAAGAGATATTCGGAATAACTGGAGAAAAACTTCATGTTGAACCAGGATTAAGAGTAGATTACGGAGAAAATATAACAGTGGGTAATAATTTTTATGCAAATTTTGATGCTGTAATGCTTGATGTTTGTCCTATCACCATTGGGAAAAACGCCATGTTAGGACCGAGAGTCAGTTTAGTGACGCCTGAACATCCTTTGCATCCAAAAGAGCGGAATTCTGGTATTGAATTTGGTCGACCTATAATGATTGGAGACAATTGCTGGGTTGGTGCAGATGCAACGATCATTGGTGGTGTGACTTTAGGGCATAACGTAGTAGTAGGAGCTGGATCTGTTGTGACGAAGTCTTTTGGAGACAACGTTGTAATTGCTGGAAATCCGGCACGGGTTATTAAAACCATTGAAATTTAGTATAATAGAAAATCAATAAAATTCTTGAATAATATATTTTAGTCAACATGCACAAATATCTACTAGATATTTGTGCATGTTACCGTAGAGAAATAAAACCGTTTACAATAAAATGATGAGTGTAAAGAAACTGATAAAACTAAACTATAGAAAAATAAAAAGGATTGGTGAATTAAATGGTAGAAATCGCACTGAAAAATATATATAAGAGTTATGATAATTCGGAAGATTACGCAGTGTCAGATTTTGATATGAAGATCAAAGATCGTGAATTTATTGTTTTCGTTGGCCCTTCAGGATGTGGCAAATCCACTACCTTACGCATGATTGCTGGACTAGAAGAAATTACAGATGGTGAGTTATGGATCGGTGACACAATGATGAATGATGTGGCACCTAAAGACCGTGATATCGCCATGGTTTTCCAAAATTACGCTTTGTATCCTCATATGACTGTGTTTGATAACATGGCTTTTGGTCTGAAATTACGTAAATATAAAAAAGATGAAATAAAAAAACGTGTAGATAATGCTGCAGAAATTCTTGGGTTGACTGAATACTTAGACCGAAAACCAGCGGCCTTATCAGGTGGTCAACGTCAGCGTGTTGCTTTAGGACGTGCGATCGTTCGTGATGCTAAAGTATTCTTGATGGATGAGCCTTTATCAAATTTAGATGCTAAATTACGGGTAGCGATGCGTGCAGAAATCGCAAAATTGCATCAACGCTTGAACACAACTTCTATCTATGTAACACATGATCAGACAGAAGCGATGACGATGGCTGATCGTATTGTTATCTTGAAAGATGGATTCATTCAACAAATTGGAACACCGAAAGAAGTATATGATTATCCAGTAAATACGTTTGTAGGTGGGTTTATTGGATCACCAGCTATGAACTTTTTTGATGTGACACTTACCGGAAATCGAATATCTAATGGAAGTGGTATGGAAGTAGAAGTTCCAGAAGGCAGACTGAAAATGTTACGAGAAAAAGGATATACTGAGGGAGCAAAATTAGTTTTCGGTATTCGGCCAGAAGATATCCATAGTGAACAAGTAGCATTGGAAGCTTCGCCTAACTCTGTTATTACTTCTAAGGTAGCTGTTTCTGAACTATTAGGAGCTGAAACAATGTTGTATTCTGAAATTGGCGGTATTGAATTTATTGCAAGAGTAGATGCACGTGATTATCACAATCCGGGAGAAAATGTAGATCTCGCTTTTGATATGGGCAAATCTCACTTCTTCGATATTGAAACGACAAACGTTATCCGCTAATTTTAATAAAGAATTTAATAGATTAGTTCTTTCCTCTCTAGTTTAACCAGACTAGAGAGGTTTTTACTTATCCAAGAATCATAAATGAATTTGCTTTGATCTATATTCTTCATAAGAAGTGCTGCTAAGTGAGCAGTATAGTTATAAAGGCAGTCTTTATTATAAAATATGGTTTTCAGAAAATATCATTTCATGTAGAATAAGACCATATGATTTTAAGAGGAGAATATAAAAATATGAACGAACATATACGCGGGTTTGAAGTGGTGTCAAAATATAAAGAAGAAACAATCGATTTACCTGTAAGAGCGACAAAAGGATCGGCTGGTTATGATCTTAAAGCAGCAAAAGATACTGTGATTCCTTCAATTTGGAAAGCTTTGCTAGCAAATAATGGTCTTGAAAATCTTTTAGAAGGAAGTCCAATAAAAGAAGAAAACAAAGAATTTCTAGCATCAACTTTAGTTCCCACAGGAGTAAAAGCGTTCATGCCGGAGCAGGAGTATTTACTCTTAGCTAATCGTTCAAGTAATCCTATGAAAAAACAGCTAGCACTGCCGAATGGTATCGGAATTATTGATGCTGATTATTATGGGAATGCTAATAATGAAGGTGAAATTTTTGTGCAGCTGGTCAATTATGGATTTGAAGATATTCTAGTGAAAAAAGGGGAACGTATTGCTCAAGGTATCTTCACTCCTTATAAAATAATTGATAATGAAGTGAATGAATTTCAGACAAGAATAGGTGGATTCGGCTCTTCGGGGTCATAGTGAGAAAGTTGTTTGAAAAGATGAGAAACTTTGAAGAACCTTCTATGTATATAATGTGAAGATAACTCGTTTTAGCTTATGATATGGTATAATAGAGAAACGATTTATTTTAGAAAAGACTATCTTACATAAGGTAGTCTTTATCAATCCAAAAACAAAAGGGGTAACCTGATTGGCAAAAAAAGCACCTACAGTATTTGTTTGTCAGCAATGCGGGTATGAGTCTCCCAAGTATTTAGGGAAGTGCCCGAGTTGTGGAACTTGGAATCAAATGGTTGAAGAAAAACTTCCAAGTAAAAATGACAGTAGAAGTCGTGTATCCATTAGTGGTAAAACCTCTAAAGCAGAGGCTATTACAGATATTACTATCGAAAAAGAAGAACGAGTCAAAACTAAATTGGTTGAATTCAATAGAGTTTTGGGTGGTGGAGTTGTTCCAGGTTCACTTGTATTGATCGGAGGAGACCCGGGTATTGGCAAATCAACTTTGTTGCTTCAAGTATCTGCTCAACTGAATAATAGTGGAGGAACTGTCTTATATGTCTCTGGAGAAGAAAGTGCCAGCCAGATCAAGATGCGAGCTGAAAGACTAGAGCTCCGTGGTACAGATTTTTATTTGTACGCAGAAACTGATCTAAATCTTATTCAAGAGACTATCGAAAATATTAAACCAGACTATGTAATCATTGATTCAATTCAGACAATGCATCATCCTAATATTGATAGTGCTTCTGGAAGTGTATCTCAAGTTCGTGAATCAACTGCAACATTGATGCAGCTTGCCAAGATGAACAATATTGCTATTTTCATTGTAGGTCATGTAACTAAAGAGGGAAACATTGCTGGACCTAGAATGTTAGAGCATATGGTCGATACTGTATTATATTTTGAAGGAGAAAGACATCACACTTTCCGTATATTAAGAGCAGTAAAAAATCGTTTTGGTTCGACTAACGAAATTGGCATATTCGAAATGAGAAATGGTGGGTTAGAAGAAGTATTAAACCCTTCTCAGCTGTTTTTAGAAGAAAGGCTTGCTGGAGCAACAGGGTCTTCTGTAGTAGCAGCAATGGAAGGGACAAGACCCATTTTAGTTGAGATACAATCTCTGATTTCTCCAACTGTTTTCGGTAACGCTAAGCGAACAGCCAGTGGACTCGATTATTCTAGAGTATCTTTGATTATGGCCGTCCTTGAAAAAAGAGCGGGTCTGCTTCTGCAGAATCAAGATGCCTATTTAAAAGCAGCTGGTGGGGTCAAACTAGACGAACCAGCTATTGACTTGTCTATCGCTGTTAGTATTGCCTCTAGTTATAAAGAAAAAGAAACTAGAGCAACTGACTGTTTTATTGGAGAGATCGGACTGACTGGAGAAATTAGACGAGTATCAAAAATAGAGCAAAGAGTGAATGAAGCAGCCAAGTTAGGGTTTAAAAGGATTTTTATTCCAAAAAACAATCAGGATGGCTGGACTTTCCCTGAGGGAATCGAAATTATTAGTTGTGCTACTATCTCAGAAGTGATAAAAAAAGCATTTGTATAAAGTTTTGAAAGGAGGATTAGATGATTACAAATTTAATAATATTGACACTTGTTTTAGTTGGCGGAAGTCTTGGATATAATTTCTTTCCAGATTTAATGACTTTCGTCCCATCTGCTCCTTCTTGGATCTTTCATCCTATTGTTGGAATGATCCTTGGAGCAGCAGTTTTTTACCTGATTTCATTTCAGACAATCAAGCCAATTGAACGGGCAATAAAAAGAATTGAGAATTTTTTCAATGAACAAAGCGTTTCTTATCTGATTTTTGGGAGTATCGGTGCGATTCTTGGACTTATTCTAGCAATATTAATTAGCTTACCTTTAAGAGCTCTCAATTTAATCATTGTAAGTGATGTTGTTCCATTAATATTAACGGTGATTCTAGCTTATCTGTTTTTTCAGTTGGGTACCTCAAGAAGAGAAGAAATCCGCCGCTTATTCACTTCAAGAACTCAGAAAACTGAGGAGAATGGGATTTTAGAAAGAAAAGAAGGCGACACGTTTAGACGGTACAAGGTTCTTGATACAAGTACAATCATTGATGGACGTATTCTAGATGTTACTAAAGCAGGATTTTTAGAAGGTATCTTAGTTATTTCTCATCATGTTTTACAAGAATTACAGTATATTGCTGATTCTTCTGATAGTCTTAAAAGAGTACGAGGACGCCGAGGATTAGATATCCTTAATGCCTTACAAAAAGAAGAAAATGTTGTAGTACAAATGGATGACAGCGAATTACCTGAATCTGACGAGGTAGATATGAAATTAGTTCATTTAGCAAAAAAAATGGATGGCGTTGTTGTAACAAATGATTATAACTTAAATAAAGTTGCTGAATTTCAGCGCGTACCTGTTTTGAATATCAATGAGTTGGCTAATGCAGTTAAACCTGTTGTTATACCAGGAGAAAATATGCGTGTCATGATTGTGAAGAATGGGACGGAAAGAAGCCAGGGAGTTGCTTACTTGGATGACGGAACAATGGTAGTTGTTGAAGAAGGTCAACACTATATGAATCAGTCTGTCGAAGTTGTTGTGACTAGTGCGCTTCAGACAAATGCTGGGCGTATGATTTTTGCTAAAATGGCACATAGTCAAAAAGCTATTGATGATTGGAAGGAAACAAAGTGAAAGAAACATATGAAGTTATTCTTCTAGGAGCCGGGTCGAGTATTCGCTTGGGAACTTTGGAAAATAAAGTAATGTTAATGTTGAAAGATCGTCCAGTATACGATTATGCGTTGAATTTATTTATAGAAGATGATTGCTGCGAACAAGTCATTTTCGTAGTTCAGCAAGAGGATCAGGCAAACATAAAAAATCAGTTATTAAAATTATATAATTCATTGCCTAAAAAGTTAACCTTTGTACAGGGTGGTAAGGAAAGGCAATATAGTGTCGAAAATGGGTTAAGTGCTTTGAATAATCCCAAAGATGGATATGTACTAGTCCATGATGCTGCCAGACCTTTTATTGATAAAGAAATGATTAATGAATTATTTGAAACGGTAAAAGTTGAAAAAGCTGTTATTCTCGCAATCCCTGCTAAGGATACGATCAAAGTTGTACGAAATAGTGAAGTCCATCAGACTCTTCATCGTCCGGTGATCTGGCAAGTACAAACGCCTCAGATGTTCAAAAGTAAATTGCTTATTCAAGCGCACAAGCAAGCTAGTGTAGATGAATTTGTTGGGAATGAAGAAGGAGAACTGGTAGAAAGAATGAATCATCCAGTTAAAGTCTTAGAAGGAAAAGATAAAAATTTTAAAATCACAACTGCTACTGATTTTATGATAGCAGAAGCAATTGTTGAGAGAATCAGGGAGCAGGGAATAACAAACAATTGATTAGACAATCTGGTGTTTTATGCTGAAACATGTTAAGTTTTAAAGAAGAATAGCTAGTAAATTTTAAAAGGAGAGTATATATGGAAAATAAAGTCCGTGTAAGATATGCACCAAGCCCGACAGGACATCTGCATATTGGGAATGCACGTACAGCCTTATTCAATTATTTATTTGCTCGTCACCACGGTGGAGATTTTATTATTAGAATCGAAGATACAGATATCAAAAGAAATGTAGAAAGTGGAGAACAAAGCCAATTAGATAATTTAAAATGGCTGGGAATTGATTGGGATGAAAGTTCAGACATTGGAGGAGCATATGGACCTTATCGTCAATCTGAGCGTAAAGACATATATGATCCACTGATTGAACAATTACTGGCAAGCAATAAAGCTTATAATTGTTACTGTACGACAGAAGAGCTAGAAGCGGAAAGAGAAGCGCAGCGCGCACGCGGCGAAATGCCTCATTATAGTGGGAAATGTGCTCACCTGACTCCTGCTGAGCAAAAAGCGAAAGAAGATGAAGGTATTGTACCTGTAGTACGTTTTCGTATTCCAAAAGGCAGCACATATACCTTTGATGATATGGTCAAAGGAGATATTACTTTTGAAGCTGATTCAATCGGAGGCGATTGGGTCATTCGTAAACGTGACGGAATGCCGACCTACAATTTTGCAGTAGCTGTGGATGATCACTATATGGAAATCTCTCATGTACTAAGAGGGGATGACCATATTGCCAATACTCCTAAACAGATGATGGTGTATGAAGCTTTTAACTGGACGGCACCACGATTTGGTCATATGACTTTAATCATCAACAGTGAGACAGGCAAGAAATTGAGTAAACGTGATGAAACAATATTGCAGTTTATTGAGCAGTATCGTGACTTGGGGTATGTTCCAGAAGCTTTATTTAACTTTATAACACTGCTGGGCTGGTCACCGGTTGGAGAAGACGAATTATTTTCTCGAAAAGAATTCATTGAAATGTTTGATCACAAACGTCTTGGTACTTCACCTGCAGCTTTTGATTCCAAAAAATTAGAATGGATCAGCAATCAGTATTTGAAAAATGTTGATTTAGATGAATTGACATTAAAAGCGATCCCTCATTTAGTCAAAGCAGGCTTTCTAGAAGAAACTCCTTCACCCGAAAAAAGTGAATGGGTCAAAAAACTGATAGGACTATATCACGAACAAATGAGTTATGCTGCTGAGATAACACAGTTGGCTACCTTATTCTTTGAAGAAGATATCGAGTGGAATGAAGAATCTATAGAGATCTTGAAAGGTGAAACAGTCCCTCAAGTATTAGAAGCATTTAGTGCTCAATTAAAAGAAGTAGAACCTTTTGAAGCAGATGAAATCAAAAAAGCAATCAAAAATGTTCAAAAAGAAACTGGTGTAAAAGGTAAAAATCTATTTATGCCGATTCGAGTAGCCGTAACCGGACAGCAACATGGACCACAATTAAATGAAGCCATTGAATTGCTGGGAAGAGAACGTTCTTTAGAACATCTAGAAAAAGCAAAAAAACACCTATCATAAAAACAGCCAAATATTATGATAAGAAAAGTAGTTTGAAAACTGTCTTCAGAAAACCTGAGTAGATGTGAACAGGTGACAGAATTCAAATGAAGTGCCTCTTTGAATAAGATTGTCGAAATGTATAGTAGGCAGTCTCGATTTATCACCGTTAAAAGATAGAAAGGGAAAGTTTCCAAGAAAAGCTTTCTAAACAAAAGTGGAACCACGTATTTGGCGTCTTTTTTAGAGGCTGATCACGTGGTTTTTACTATAGTAAATAAAATTTTCATAAAAAACAGATGGGAAGGGAGATGGAGTAATGATTGAGTTGTACAATACGCTATCAAATAAAAAGGAAGTTTTTAAACCGATCGAAGATGGAAAAGTGAAAATGTATGTATGTGGACCGACAGTCTATAATTACATTCACATCGGAAATTCTAGAAGTACGATTGCATTTGATACGGTCAGACGTTATTTTGAGTATCGTGGATATGAAGTAAATTATGTGTCAAATTTTACTGATGTAGACGATAAAATTATCAGAGCAGCCAGAGAACTTGGAATTACTGCTCCAGAAGTAGCAGATCGATTTATCAAAGCTTATTATGAAGACACTGAAGCGCTGCACGTCAAAAAACCTACACATACACCTAGAGTGATGGAAAATATTCAGGATATTATGCATTTCGTTGAACAATTGATTGCGAAAGAATTTGCATACGCTGTTGACGGAGACGTATATTATAGAACACGAAAATTTGCTGGATATGGAAAACTAAGTGGAATATCAGTAGATGAATTAGAGTCTGGAGCAAGTAAGCGTTTGGAAGAAATAGAAAGTAGTAAAAAAGAAGATCCTTTAGATTTTGCCTTATGGAAATCAGTCAAAGGAGATGAAATCAGTTGGGCTTCGCCATGGGGAGAAGGACGCCCGGGCTGGCACATCGAGTGTTCAGTCATGGCAACTAAGTATTTGGGAGATACGATTGACATCCATGCTGGTGGACACGATTTGACATTCCCTCACCATGAAAATGAAATAGCCCAATCAGAAGCAAAGACGGGTAAACCATTTGCACATTATTGGATGCACAATGGTTTTGTAACAATGGATGAAGAAAAGATGAGTAAATCGCTGGGGAATTTTGTACTGGTGAATGAATTGAGAATGATTCATGATCCCCAAGTCTTACGTTTCTTTATGGCAACTGTTCATTATCGTCATCCAATCAGCTATACAGAAGATACAATTCAAGAAGCTAAAACTAACTTAAATAAAATACAGACGGCTTATGCGAATGCAAGTCACCGTCTGAATACGGCTGTAGATGCATTGGATGGAGACGAAGTTCACATAAGCCAATGGGTTCAAATGGTCAATCAGTTTAAACAACATATGGATGATGATTTTCAGGCTCAAAACGGAATTACAGATGTTTATGAAATGGTCAGGATGTTAAATCGTTATTTGAAAGCCCCTGAAGTTTCAAAAGTTGTTGTGAACTATGCGATGGAACAACTGGAAGCCATTCTTGATATATTTGGAATACAATTGAAGGCGACGGATGATAATAATCTATTAGACGAAGAAATTGAATCACTTATTGAAGAAAGAAACCAAGCAAGAAGCGAGAAAAACTTTTCACGAGCAGATGAAATTAGAAATATCTTGCAAGAAAAGGGGATTATACTTGAAGATACACCTCAAGGTATTCGCTGGAAAAGAAAGGATAGACTATGAAACCTAAAGACGCAGAGCTTTTGAATGGACTAGCACTGGCGTATATGGGAGATGCAGTCTATGAACAATATATTCGTGAATATTTACTGACGAAAGGTCAGACTAAACCTAATCAACTGCATCGACTAGCAACTAATTACGTTTCAGCAAAAGCTCAAGCATGGCTGATTGATGAGTTGATAGCCGAAGAAAAACTGAGCGAAATAGAACTAGACTTTTTTAAAAGAGGCAGGAATGCTAAAAGTTATTCTAAGGCTAAAAATACCGATGGTTCAACCTATAATAAATCATCAGGTTTTGAAGCAGTTTTGGGGTATTTATATTTAACGCAGCAATCAGTACGACTGAATGAAATAATAAATGAATGTATTTCAAAAATTGACAGTACTTTAAGCTAGTTACTCAATTTGAAAGGAGGATAATAGTATGGTTAAAAAAAATGATAATAAAAGGCTAAGAAATAATAGAAAGAATAGAAAGAATAACAAGAATAATGAGCATCCCAAACAGCATAGACAGTCAAGGATTCAGCCGAGAGCGGGACAAGGAAACGAATTGAAACATAACCTCGCTGAGATAAATCAAGATGAGATGGTGATGGGAAGAATACCAGCAATTGAAACACTGAAATCTGATAGAGATATCAATAAAGTCTTTTTACAGGAAGGGCTGTCAGGTGGGAAATTAAAAGAGATTCAGAGTGAGGCAAAAAAAAGAAAAATTCAGCTCAGTTTTGTACCCAAAAGTAAACTAGACTTATTGAGCGATGGTGAAAATCATCAAGGTGTTATTGTTGCAGCTAGTCCAGTAGCATATGCAGAGTTAGAAGATTTATTTACTGCAGCTAAAGAAAAAGAAGAATCTCCATTTTTCTTGTTACTTGACGGAATTGAAGATCCGCATAATTTGGGATCAATCATGAGAACGGCGGATGCTGCAGGGGTACACGGAATCATCATTCCTAAACGTCGAGCGGTTGGATTAACTTCAACGGTTGCGAAAGCTTCAACGGGAGCTATAGAACATGTTCCAGTCGTACGAGTAACAAACCTAGTACAGACAATTGATGAATTAAAAGAACGTGGACTATGGATTTTTGGAACAGATATGGATGGGAAAGACTATAGACAATGGGAAGTTGATTCTCCAATCGGTCTAGTGATCGGAAATGAAGGAAAAGGACTTTCTAGACTAGTAAAAGAGAAAGTAGATGAAACGCTGACTATTCCGATGACAGGTCATGTTCAGAGTCTGAATGCCAGTGTGGCATCAAGTTTATTGATGTACGAAGTATTTCGCAAACGTCATTCATTATAAAATAAATTTAAGTTATAGAGAGGAGGAGAGCAATGAAAAAGGAACTGCTATACGTAGATGGATACAATATGATTGGTGCTTGGCCGGAATTAGTGAAGTTGAAAAAATTGGATAAAATGGCAGATGCCAGAGATCTATTACTTCATGAACTCAGCAATTTTGCTAAATATCAAGGTGTAGAGGTACGCATTGTTTTTGATGCTCAACTTGTACCTGGCATCCAACAGAGATATGATAAATATGATGTGATCGTAATTTTCACAAGTGAAGGTGAAACGGCGGATAGTTATATCGAGAGATCGGTAGGAGAGGAAAATCTGCTAATGACGAATGTTACCGTAGCGACCTCTGATTTAGCAGAACAATGGATTATTTTCCAGCGAGGTGCAGCAAGAATGTCTGCTCTGGAACTCTACAAAGATATTAATAGAGTGAAAAAAAGTATTTCAGTAGATGCAACCTTATATCGTATGCAGCAGTATCGACGTAACTCTCCTCTGAAAGAACAAGACGAAAAAAGATTAAAGAATCTTTATCAGCAGATGATCCAGGCAAAATCGACTGAAAAATCTAAAGAAAAAAAGTGATTGTGAATAAAATGTGAACAAAAAAAGAGCTCTTAAACAGAGTTCTTTTTCATCATAATAATTACGGGAAACGTTAACATAACAAGTGTGTTTAATACTATATTACATATATATCTATTTGGAAAAAAGAATATAATAATTATAAAAGTTAAAAATATCATAAAATAACCCGTGACAATTAACAGATATGTGTCAGTATATAGTTAGAAGGTCTTTTCATTTCATGTGAATGTTTTATCAAAGTGACTTGGAAGGGAGTAATAATAAATGGATAAAAACTTAGGAGAAGGAGCAAATTTTAGAAATAGGAAAATGGAGGAGCATATAAACGAGACGCTGATATTCATGATTCAGTATATAGATGACAGTCATTTCGATAAACTGTTCGAAAGGTGCAAACCACTACTCAAAAAGGCTGTTAGAAAGAAGCGATACATAAAAGGATATGATCAAGATGATCTTTGGCAAGAAGCCTGTGAATGCTTTGTCGAAGTAACCAAAAAGTATGATCGAACACGTGGGATGTGTTTCAGTCAATATGTATCATTGAGCCTAGATAATCATTTCAATCGACTAAGAAGATGGAATAATGCTCTAAAAAGGAAATCAAATATAGAAGCCTTATCATTAGATGGATTAGTGGAGCAGGCCGGCCAGCATATTATGGGTTCTTCAAAAGAATTAACACCTCCGGAAGCTGTAATCGTGAAAGAGTCAATGTCAGAATATAGTGAAGTCTTATCAAGATTTGAACAGATTGTCAGCATGCTTTATATGGAAGGGTATTCTTATGATGAGATTTCTGCAGAACTGAGTTGTTCTAGGGAAAAGGTCATGAATGCAAAACATCGCTGTAGTCAGAAATATAAAAATCTATTTATGAGATAGATAATCGTTTATTGGAGATGAAACATCATAGATATGAATTGAAATAATTACCTTCTACCACATATTGGAATCTTAAGGTGTCGTTATGGTCAATTGAAAAGGACTAAACGATTATTAATAGTAAATAGATAACAATCTCTGTGTTATAAATCTAGCTGACTGATACTCTATTGACGGGAAAAAGTTGGCTAGATTTTTATAAATAATCAGTTTACTTATCTTGTTTAGAACTCAATGATAGAGTGTTTGCTAAAAAATGTACTCAATGAAAAGGTAGTTAGGTATAATGAGTTCTGGGATTTCAATAATCGAACAAAGCTATAAAATAAACTTAGCGGTTGACTAACCATTTATTTAACAGTATTATTTGTATTGGTACGCCATGCAAATAAATAACAAATTTGATCGGTGTAAATCAGAAACGAGGAACTAAACTAATGAAAAAGAAAGTCATATTAGCATGTACTGATTGCGGATCTAGGAACTATTCTAAAGATGGTGGATCTAAAATACGCACAGAGCGATTAGAGGTTAAAAAATATTGTAGCTACTGCGGGAAACATACGATCCATAGAGAGACAAAATAAATAAAAGCGTGATAAGCAATTTTCATTTAAGGAGGCGTAACCCGTGAGTAAAATCAAAAAATTCTTCGGTGAAGTAAAATATGAATTAAAAGAAACAACTTGGCCAACTGCAAAAGAAATGCGTAAAAATACTCTGACAGTTTTTGGAGTAGTAGCCTTTTTTGCTGTTTTCTTTTTCGGTGTAGATTCTCTTATTACATTTTTATTGAATTTACTTTAAAAATGATTTGAACATTAAGAATAAATAGATTATCATGAAGTTACATGATATAATACGTAAAAAGACACGTAAGAAAACCTTCTCATTTAACCAATATCATAGAAGGTTTTTTATTATGGTTAGAAATGATTAGTAGACAGACAACTCAAAAAACAATATTAAAGGAGAACAAAATGAACGAAATAGAATTGTCAAAAGCATGGTATGTATTGCATACTTACTCAGGTTACGAAAATAAAGTAAAACAAAACTTAGAGTCTCGTGCGACAAGTATGGGTATGGAAGATAATATTCTCCAAGTCCTAATCCCGGAAGAACAAACTTATGAAGAAAAAAATGGGGAAACAAAAGTCTCTACAAGCAAAGTATTCCCAGGATATGTATTAGTTGAAATGATTATGTCAGATGATGCTTGGTATATTGTCCGTAATACACCTGGTGTTACAGGTTTTGTTGGCTCACACGGAGCAGGAAGCAAACCATCTCCATTGCTGCCGGAAGAAGTAGACCAAATCTTGCGAAGTATGGGAATCAATCCTCGTAAAGTAAATATCGATGTTGAAATCGGTGAACGCGTTAAAATCGTTACAGGAGCTTTTGCTGGAATGGAAGGAACGATTACTGAAATTGAATCTGAAAAAGGTAAAGTTAAAGCTTTAGTAGAAATGTTCGGTCGTGAAACGAATGCTGAGCTAGAATATGATCAGATTGCTCAGATTAAAGATTAAGTAATAACAAAACTATTATTGACATTGACACGCTGAAGGTCTATAATACATCAGTACGCCTAATATGCAGTGCGCATATTTTGCATGCGAAGAAATAGGTGGGAGAGGAAAACTATAACCTCATTTAACCACTCGCGAAACAAATCAAGGAGGTATGTCTCGTGGCAAAGAAAGTCGTAAACGTAGTCAAATTGCAGATTCCTGCAGGGAAAGCTAATCCAGCTCCTCCAGTAGGACCAGCATTAGGACAAGCACAAGTAAATATCATGGGATTCTGTAAAGAATTCAACGCTCGTACTGCTGATCAAGCAGGAATGATCATTCCGGTTGTTATTTCAGTATATGAAGACCGTTCATTTACATTTATCACTAAAACTCCACCAGCTGCAGTATTGCTTAAAAAAGCTGCCGGCGTTGAGTCTGGTTCAGGCGAACCAAACACTAAAAAAGTGGCATCTGTAACGCGTGATCAAGTTAAAGAAATTGCTGAAACAAAAATGGAAGACTTAAACGCAGCAAGCGTAGAAGCTGCAATGCGTATGGTCGAAGGTACAGCTCGTAGCATGGGCTTCACAGTTGAAGGTTAATAAAAACCAGAAACTATAAGCTCTTGCTGTCTCCAAAGTCGTAAAATCAATACTTATTAAGTAGACGATTATTATTGGAGGATTTTTTTCAATTGTCATCAAATAGACTGACTCACTGAAAATCATTTCAATCGCACTGTGGAGAACAAGTGGGAGGTTAAGCCGTTAATACCACAACAAGGAGGAAATAATCATGGCGAAGAAAAGTAAAAAATATTTAGCTGCTTTAGAAAAAGTAAACAGAGAACAATTATACGATGCTACTGAAGCGCTAGAATTAGTTAAAGAAATCGACTACGCTGGATTTGATGCATCTGTAGAAGTTGCATACCGTCTAGGAGTAGATCCTAAACAAGCTGATCAACAAATTCGTGGAGCAATGGTATTGCCGCACGGAACAGGTAAAACTTCAACAGTTGTTGTTTTCGCAAAAGGAGATCAAGCTAAAGCTGCAAAAGAAGCTGGAGCAGATTTCGTTGGCGATAGTGACTTAGTAGAAAAAGTTCAAGGTGGCTGGTTAGAGTTCGACGTTGTCGTAGCAGCCCCAGACATGATGGCTGAAGTTGGGAAATTAGGACGTATCTTAGGACCTAAAGGCTTAATGCCAAATCCTAAAACTGGTACAGTAACACCTGACGTAGTAAAAGCAGTCAATGATATCAAAGCTGGTCAAGTAACTTATCGTGTAGATCGTCAATCAAATATACATGTTCCAATTGGAAAAGTATCTTTTGACTTGAATAAATTACAAGAAAACCTTGCTGCACTTCATGATACAATTGTTAAAGCGAAGCCTGCAAGCTCAAAAGGCGTTTACATCAAAAATATGGCTGTTGCCAGCACATTTGGCCCTGGTGTCAAAATTGATCAAACAACAGTTAAATAATTCTAATATATTCTAAAAAAATCAATTAATTCTTGACCTGTGTAAGGTAGCTTGCTATACTTATGCAGGTTAAGCAATTAACTAAACATTGATGATTAAAAGTAAATAGATTCTACATCTTGATTTTGTAGAAGAAATTACTAGATTATACCGAAGACAGTATGTGGCGTAAGCCTTAATAATCATACCGAGGATAATTGTGATGTATGTATACATTAAACACACAATCCCTCATTGTCTACGGAGACATGGGGTTTTTTTATTGCCCTTATCAATTAATTGATCAGGAGGTGAAACATCAATGAGCAAAGCAAGTGTTTTAGCACAAAAAGAAGAATTAGTACAAGATATTACTAAAAAATTCCAAGATGCATCAGCAGTAGTCGTAGTTGACTATCGTGGATTGACTGTGGAACAAGTAACTGAATTGCGTAAACAATTACGTGAAGCTGGAATCGAAATGCGCGTATTGAAAAATACAATGCTTCGTCGTGCGGCAGTAGCAGCGGGACTAGAAGGACTAGAAGACGTCTTCAAAGGACCTACAGCTGTAGCATTCAGTAATGAAGAAGTAGTAGCACCTGCAAAAATTATTGCAGAATTTGCTAAAGATGCAGAAGCTTTAGAAATTAAAGGTGGCGTATTAGAAGGAAGAGTTGCAAGTGTTGAAGATATCAACAAAATTGCAAAACTACCAAGTCGCGAAGGTTTACTTTCTATGTTACTATCTGTACTTCAAGCACCAGTTCGAAACACTGCATTGGCAATCAAAGCAGTGGCAGAGAAGAAAGAAGAGGAAGCAGCTTAATTTCCAGTACGGAAATGCCTACTCTAGAGATTTATATGCAGTATCATTTAATTAAAAAAAAACAACTATTAAATTGGAGGAAAATATAAAATGGCATTAGATATTGAAAAAATCATTGCTGACTTGAAAGAGTCTACAATCGTTGAATTAAACGACTTAGTTAGTGCAATCGAAGAAGAATTTGGCGTTGAAGCAGCAGCACCAGTTGCAGCTGCAGGAGCAGCAGAAGGTGCTGCAGAAGAACAAACTGAATTTACAGTTGAATTAACAAGTGCTGGATCTGCTAAAATTAAAGTAATCAAAGCAGTTCGTGAAGCTACTGGTCTTGGCTTGAAAGAAGCTAAAGCATTAGTTGATGGCGCTCCTTCAGCAATTAAAGAAGGCGTTTCTAAAGAAGAAGCTGAAGAACTTAAAGCTAAAATCGAAGAAGCTGGCGGATCTGTAGAAGTTAAATAATTTAACTCTACTGTGCTAGTTACTGGTTGTAAAAGAGTCAGTGAATTGACTTGCTCACAAAAAAGTATCTCTATTTTGATTTTCTAATCAAAATGGTGGATGCTTTTTTTGTTTTCTAAGGTAAAAAATCAAGAATTATTGGCAATTATATGGCAATTTCATGCTAATTGTACAGGAAACCTATTAAAAGGGAATCGAATCTGTTAAAATGTTTTTTTGAAGAGGATAAAACTCTTTTTGATTTAAATGTTAGATGCATACCAGTATTTGTGAAATGCAAAGGAGAATTAAGAAATGAGTAACGACAAAAATGTGCAGCGGATAGACTATGGTATTATTCTGACTGTTATGCTTCTTGGATTATTTAGTATCGTTATGATTTACTCAACGACCGCACTTATGGAAGATGCTGGAATTAGACCTACAATCATGCAAATTGCTTGGTATGTTTTAGGAGCTGTTGCAGTAGCCATTATTATGCAGTTTGATTCTGAACAGTTATGGAAAATGACAACTTATTTGTATATAGCGGGTATCATATTGCTGATTTTAACAACATTACTGTATGATAGACAACTACAAGCCGCTACAGGAGCAAGATCTTGGATTAGAATCCCAGCCGTTGGGACTGTCCAGCCATCAGAATTCGTTAAGATACCTTATATACTGATGTTATCTAAAATTGTGACCAGACATAACAATTATTACAATTATCGAGATTATGCAAGTGATTTTAAACTAATAGGAAAATTAACGCTTTTTGCTGCTATACCATCTGCCTTAGTGTTATTTCAGAATGACTTAGGTACAACGCTTGTATACCTAGCTGTTTTCGTTGGAATAATTTTACTGTCTGGAATCAAATGGCAAATCTTGCTTCCAGCTTTTACTTTAGTTGCAGGTGCTGGGATTACGTTAATACTATTAGTAACGTATAATCGTGAATTACTCATACAGATGGGATTTGGCGGATATCAGCTTGCGCGTATAGAAACTTGGCTGAATCCATATCAGGATACTTCTAATGCTGCATATCAGATTACTCAAGTATTTAAAGCGATTGGATCCGGCGGAATATTTGGTAAAGGTCTGGGTGTCACTGAAGTCAATATCCCGGTTAGAGAATCAGATATGATCTTCTCAACTGTA
Source organism: Marinilactibacillus sp. 15R (assembly GCF_001895285.1). Lineage (NCBI taxonomy): Bacteria > Bacillati > Bacillota > Bacilli > Lactobacillales > Carnobacteriaceae > Marinilactibacillus > Marinilactibacillus sp. 15R. The sequence continues at coordinate 408,095 of NZ_CP017761.1, read as the reverse complement.
GGTGAAAATTTTGGATTTGTTGGTGGCGCAATACTCATATTGACTTATTTCGTTTTGATTTATCATATGGTTAAAATTGTTTATGATACCAAAAATGAATTCTATGCTTATATTGCAACAGGCGTTATCATGATGATTGCCTTCCATGTGCTGGAAAACATTGGAATGAGTGTAGGCTTGCTTCCTATGACGGGCATCCCATTACCATTTATTTCTCAAGGGGGATCTTCTTTACTAGGCAATATGATGGCGATAGGGTTGCTGATGTCCATGCGCTATCACCACAAATCGTATTTCTTTTCCGGAGACGGAGAAGAATTTCATTCAGGTGCATAATAAAATGGAAGTTAAAAATAGGTAAGGGGGAGTTGCTGAGATGTTAAAAGATAGATTGAAGCACGTAGATAAATATCTTGTAATTCCCTTTTTGATATTATCATTGTTCAGTATTGTAATGGTATATAGTGCAAGTAGTTATGTGGCTTTGCAGGAGTATGGGAATCCTCAATTTTATTTTATTAGACAATTCATGTTTGTGGGGCTGGGATTATTATTTGCTTTTGCAGGATTTATCTTTCCCTTTAGATTACTTAAAAAGAAAAAGTTCGTTATGCTGGTCGTTTTAGCAATCATCGTAACCTTAATGCTCTTGCTTATTTTCGGTAGAGAGATCAATGGAGCAAAAGGATGGATTGAAACCCCCTTATTCAATATCCAGCCAGCTGAATTTGCAAAACTGATCGTCATTTGGTATTTATCGTATATCTTATCAAAAAAACAACATGTTATTGCGAATGATTTTTGGAATTCAATTATGGCGCCAAGCATATTAGTTGGATTTATTGTTGCATTGATACTGATTCAGCCGGATACGGGTTCAGCGGTTGTTATTTTAGGAATTAGCATCATTTTGTTATTTTCAAGTGGTGTTTCTGCAAGGCTTGGCTTACTCTTTGGTTTTTCAGGAACAGTATTTTTATTTGGAATATTAGAAATTGTTAGGCGCTTCGGTGAAAGCTTACCATTCTTAAAAGACTATCAATATCAGCGGTTTCTGGCTTTTTGGGATCCGTTTGCCTTGGCGGAAGGTGCTGGATTACAGCTTGTTCAGTCCTATTATGCATTAAGCAGAGGTGGAGTCTTTGGAGTTGGAATCGGTAATAGTGTCCAAAAAACTGGTTATCTTCCGGAGCCATATACTGATTTTATTCTATCAATTACTGGAGAAGAATTAGGACTTTTAGGAATTTTATTTGTTTTAGGACTAGCGACTTTAATGATTTCTAGAATGTATCTAATCGGAATCCGCTCTAAAAAAAGTTTTGAATCTATGATGTGTATCGGTATTGCTACGCTATTTTTGATACAAGCTACAATCAACGTAGGTGGCGTAATTGGACTCTTGCCGATTTCTGGGATGACTTTCCCGTTATTAAGTTATGGAGGATCTAGTATGCTGATTTTATCTGCATCTGTAGGTTTAGTTGCAAATGTGTCGGCTAGAGCTAATCTAGAAAGAAAACTGAAATAAAATAACTGAAAGGTCATATTTTTACGATATGGCCTTTTTTGTGGTTTTCTTTATAATGGAGATAAACCCATTAAATTAAAGGAGTTTTGATTGTGAAATACTATATTAAACAAAAAGTGTTTTCGCTCAAAGAGCAGTTTACAGTTAAAAATGAAGATGAGCAAGATGCCTACTATGTAGAAGGGAAACTTTTCACACTCGGAAGTAAATTACATATTTACAATACAAATAATGAAGAAATCTTGTACATTGAACAGAAAATCTGGAGATTTCTTCCGGAATTCGATATTTATCAACAAGGAGAACTTGTCGCAACAATCAAAAAAGAATTTAGATTTTTTAAAAATGATTATTCTATCAATGGACCGGATTGGGATATAGAGGGGTCAGTCATGGCTCATGATTATGTAATCAGGGAACGGGAAAAAGTAGTCGCAGATATCAGTAAAAAGTGGTTGTCTTGGGGAGATTCTTATGCGATCGATATTCAAGATAACAGTCAGAAAGAATTATTATTGCGAGCCGTTATCGTTATAGATTGTGTGATTTCCGCCAGCAGGAAGCAAGGATCTTCCTGATAAACGGCAGGAAGCAAATTCAGGTCGCTCAATTTTAGGTTGCAACCTACTATTAAAATTGCTACAATAACTAAAGCAAAACTCCTTTAAATTTTACCCTGTGAGGTAAAAAAGGATGGAAAGCTTTATATCATTACTTTTCTCCCTCAACTATAATTAGGCAAACTGATTTATAGAAATGTCTGAAGAGTAGAGGCGAAGAGTAGGCGATTTCCATCGAATTTCTAGGTCCTTTTGCATAAAAGCAAAGGGTATTTTTTTACGAAAAATTAAGGAAATACCTAATCTTACAACGGGGAAGGAAAGATAGTGAATGGCAGTACAAAAGCAATCATTGATATTAGATATAGAAGATAAACCGGCTTTAGGAACAGGGTTATTTTTAAGTTTACAACACGTTTTTGCAATGTTCGGGGCAACGATTCTAGTTCCAATCTTACTAGGGTTACCAGTATCCGTAGCTCTTTTGGCTAGTGGAGTAGGAACAATTATTTATCAGATCGCAACTAAAGCGAAAGTTCCTGTATACTTAGGTTCGTCATTTGCCTATATTGCAGCCATGCAAATTGCGATTGAACAGATGGGTGGGGACATCAGTGCAGCTCAAACAGGTATTGTATTAGTTGGACTGACATATATTCTTATTGCTGGGTTAGTTAAAGTTATAGGTACAAGATGGATCGACCATTTACTTCCGCCTATTGTGATTGGTCCGATGATCATGGTAATTGGTTTGGGTCTTGCTGGCAATGCTGTCCAAAATGCAGGTTTTGTAGCGGACTCGGATTGGAGAAACATCATAATAGCTATCTCTACATTCTTGATTACAGCATTCATTAATACTAAAGCAAAAGGATTTTTCAAAATCATTCCTTTTCTAACAGGGATTATAGCTGGATACCTTATTGCTGTTGTACTGGGAATAGTAGACTTTAACCCAGTTTTGGAAGCAAAATGGTTAGCTTTTCCAGAAATTTATCTACCATTCGAAAATAGTACATTCAATTCTTATCATTTCTATTTTGGTCCTGAGACATGGGCGATTCTACCAATTGTTTTAGTAACGATTGCTGAACATATTGGGGACCATACTGTTTTAGGGAAGATTGTTGATCGACCATTTTTGAAAAAACCTGGTCTGTCTAGAACTCTAATTGGAGATGGTGCTGCGACAGCTGTTTCAGCGTTTTTCGGAGGTCCTGCTAATACTACTTATGGAGAAAATACTGGTGTAATCGGTATGACTCGGGTAGCTTCTGTCTCTGTTATCCGAAATGCCGCATTTATCGCCATTGGGTTAAGCTTTTTAGGAAAATTCACAGCGTTGATTTCAACAATTCCCAATGCCGTTTTAGGAGGAATGTCGATCCTTCTTTATGGAGTTATCGCAAGTAATGGTTTGAAGGTCATGATTGAGGATAAGGTTGATTTTAATCAGTCACGAAATTTAATAATTGCTAGTTCGATGCTAGTCGTTGGGTTAGGCGGAGCAGTTTTAGATTTTGCAGGTATTGTTACACTTTCTGGTACGGCATTGAGTGCTATTACCGGGGTTATTTTGAATCAGATTCTTCCTCGAGAAGAACCTTTTGAAGCAGAAATTTAAATACTATTTTAGTGAAAAGAAGTTGCAGAAGCATCTTCTTTTTTTATTTTTTGATAAAAAATAGTAATACTTTTTGATATTTTTTTTAATTGCGGTAAAATGAAAAGTAACTTCAGAATAGTATATTTATTTAATGGAAAAATAGTAGGCAGAGGAAATTCACCATATGTTTTAAAAATGACTTAGAAAGTGTGCAAATAAATGATGGAAAGAATCGAATCAGATACTTTAGGAGAAATTCGGATAGCTGCCTCAAAAAAATGGGGTGCGCAGACGCAGAGAAGTTTGAAAAATTTTCCAATTGGAAAAGAAAAGATGCCGTTAGAACTCATCCAGGCATTTGGATTGATTAAAAAAGCAGCTGCTCTAACAAATTCGGAGCTTGAGTTATTAGATTGGGATAAGGCGGAAGCTATATCAGATGTATGTGATGAGCTGATTTGGGGCATGTTAGATGAAGAGTTTCCTTTGTCTGTATGGCAGACTGGTAGTGGAACGCAGACGAACATGAATTTAAATGAAGTTATATCATATGTCTGTAACGAAGAAAAACAGCAAAAGAATTGGCTACATCCAAATGATGATGTTAATAAAAGCCAAAGTTCAAATGACACATTTCCCACAGCAATGCAAATAGCTGTAGTATTAAAAGTTAAAGAACGCTTACTGCCAGTTTTAGAAAAAGTTAAAGAGACACTGGCTGGATTATCAGATGTTTACAAAGATACACTCAAAATCGGGCGAACTCATTTGCAGGATGCTACACCTATGACGTTTGGTCAGGAAATAAGCGGCTGGCTAACAATGCTGGAATATAACGAGAGAATGCTAAACGATGCACTTAAGTGGATGTATGAATTACCATTAGGTGGAACAGCGGTAGGTACTGGATTGAATACAGATCCTGATTTTCCGGAAAAAGCTATTCAAATGATGAAACGTTGGACTAATGAACCTTTTGTACAAAAAGAAAATAAGTTTCACGGATTATCTAGTAAAGATCAGTTTGTTTTTTTTCATGGGGCATTAAAAGCACTGGCTGCGAATGTCATGAAAATGGCTAATGATATCAGATGGCTGGCAAGCGGTCCTCGTACAGGGTTCTCAGAAATTACTTTACCTGCCAATGAACCTGGCAGTTCAATCATGCCTGGAAAAGTAAACCCTACGCAGATTGAAGCGTTAACGATGGTTTGCGTACAGGTCATGGGAAACGATACTACAGTTGGTATAGCGGCATCTCAGGGGAATTTTGAATTGAATGTTTATATGCCAGTGATTATCTATAATACTATACAATCGATTACTCTTTTAGCAGATAGTCTAGACAGTTTCAATCAGCGTTGTCTGATAGGACTGAAAGCAGATAAAAAGCAAATGAAACAATATGTTGATCGGTCATTGATGCTGGTTACCGCGCTTGCACCAGTCATCGGTTATGATAGAGCGAGCCAGTGCGCTAAACAAGCTTATGAACAAAGTAAAACATTGAAGGAAGTTGTTTTGAGTTCCGGCCTTTTATCAGAAAAAGATTTTGATAAGTACACAGACCCTAGAAAGATGGTATAAATAAATATGAGTGATCATTACTATACAAATTCTCCTCAATCAAAAAATCAGCCCCAGTCGTGGACTGCTGAATTAAGAGGATACAAATTGGCTTTCACTACTGATTCCGGTGTTTTTTCAAAAGAACGAGTGGATTATGGAACGCAAGTGCTGCTGAATGCTGTCGAACTGGCTGACTATCCCGCAGGAAAGCTGCTAGACGTAGGATGTGGATACGGTCCTCTTGGATTGACACTGGCAAAACTTGATCCTTCAAGAAGTGTGGAGATGGTAGATATCAACGAAAGAGCTCTGGCGCTGGCACAAAAAAATGCAGCTGACAATCAAATTGAAAATGTATCTATTTATGCTTCATCACTTTACGAAAACGTCAGACACCAAGAGTTTGCGGGAGTTTTCTCTAACCCACCTATCCGAGCAGGAAAAAAAACTGTTCATGCCGTACTCGAAGAAGCGAGCCTTCATTTGAAAAAAGGCGGCTATTTAACGATTGTTATCCAGAAAAAACAAGGGGCGCCTAGTGCACAGAAAAAAATGGAGACAGTGTTCGGGAATGTGGAAAGAATTTCATTAGATAGTGGATATTGGATTCTTCAATCGCAAAAGAAATAAAAATTGATGTATAAAGGAGATTGTCAAAATTCTCAAGAATTTCTTGACAGTCTTCTTTGTATTGTGTACAATTAGTAGACGCTAAACAATGTATGTAATGGAAGACTGTGCGAAATATTGTCCGTACGGTATTCTATATGATAAACAAAAGAACGTGAGAATGAATCAATCAATTTATCACACATCTTTTGTATTTTTTTTGGTCTAAAACACCTAAAATAGTTACGATTTAAACAAATAGAAATAATTGTTACCAAATTGTAACACTTAGTTTTTAAGATCAAAAGAAGCCATGCATTGAATACTAACGAGGGGTGAAAAAGTTTGGCAGGCCATAATGTGAACTACGGTAAACACCGTGTAAGAAGAAGTTATTCACGAATCAACGAAGTGCTGGAACTCCCGAATTTGACAGAAATACAGACAAATTCATACACATGGTTTTTAGAAGATGGACTAAGAGAAATGTTCAAAGACATTTCGCCTATTGAGGACTTTTCTGGAAATCTTTCACTGGAGTTTACTGACTATCAGTTACAAGCACCGAAATATTCAGTCGATGAAGCAAGACAGCACGACTCTAATTACTCTGCACCATTATATGTAAAATTACGGTTAATCAATAAAGAAACAGGGGAAGTTAAAGAACAAGAAGTATTCTTTGGTGATTTCCCGCTGATGACTGAACAAGGAACTTTCATTATCAACGGTGCTGAACGTGTCATCGTTTCCCAGTTAGTTCGTTCACCTGGTGTGTACTTTAGCCCTAAAGTTGAGAAAAATGGTATGGAAGGCTTTGGCTCTACTGTTATTCCTAATAGAGGAGCATGGCTGGAATACGAAACTGACTCAAAAGGATTATCTAATGTAAGAATTGATCGTACTCGTAAAATTCCTTTAAGTGTATTAGTTCGCGCATTAGGATTTGGATCAGACGATGAAATTATGGACTTGTTTGGTTCGAATGAAAGTCTGAAAGCAACTTTAGAAAAAGATGTTCACAAAAACACTGCTGACTCTCGTGTGGAAGAAGCATTGAAAGATGTTTATGAACGTCTACGTCCAGGAGAACCTAAAACAGCGGATTCTTCAAGGAGTTTATTGACTACTCGTTTCTTTGATCCTAAACGCTATGACTTAGCTCGAGTAGGACGTTATAAAATAAATAAAAAATTAGACCTTAAGATCCGTTTGATGGGCTTGACGCTAGCAGAAAATCTAGTTGACCCTGAAACAGGAGAACTACTTGCAAAAGAAGGAACGGAAGTAACACGTGATGTAATGGATAACCTTGGACCTCACTTAGATAATGGCTTGGGTAGTATTACAATTCATCCTTCAGATGAAGGTGTAGTTCCTGAACCGATCAATCTGCAGGTTATCAAAGTGTATTCACCTAAAGACAGCGATCGCGTGATCAATGTGATTGGTAATGCAAATCCTGATCGTGAAATAAAATATGTTATACCAGCAGATATGATTGCTTCGATGAGTTACTTCTTCAATTTACAAGAAGGAATCGGCGAAACAGATGATATTGACCACTTAGGGAACCGACGTATCCGTTCCGTAGGTGAATTGCTGCAAAATCAATTCCGTATCGGGCTATCTCGTATGGAACGTGTTGTACGTGAACGTATGTCTATCCAAGACACGTCTACAACAACTCCGCAGCAGTTAGTCAACATTCGTCCTGTTGTTGCATCAATCAAAGAATTCTTTGGTTCTTCTCAACTGTCTCAATTCATGGATCAGACAAACCCGCTAGGTGAGTTGACGCATAAACGTCGTCTATCTGCACTTGGACCCGGTGGTTTGACTCGTGACCGTGCTGGATATGAAGTTCGAGATGTACATTATTCTCACTATGGTCGTATGTGTCCTATCGAAACACCTGAGGGACCAAATATCGGGTTAATCAATAGTTTATCCACATACGCTAAAATCAATGAATATGGATTTATTGAAACACCTTACCGTAAAGTAGATCGTGAAAATTTACGTGTAACAGACGAAATCAGTTATCTTACTGCTGACGAAGAAGATCTGTACGTTGTGGCACAGGCAAATGCTCCGTTAAATCCAGATGGTACATTTACTAATGATATTGTACTTGCGCGTACGAAAAATAATAACGAAGAAATTGATGTAGCAAAAGTTGACTACATGGATGTCTCTCCTAAACAAGTTGTTTCTGTAGCGACAGCAAGTATTCCATTCTTGGAAAACGATGACTCTAACCGTGCTTTGATGGGTGCGAACATGCAGCGTCAAGCAGTTCCATTGATGCAGCCAGAAGCACCGCTTGTAGGTACTGGTATTGAACATCTTGCTGCACGTGACTCTGGAGCAGCGATTATTGCAAAACATGATGGAATTGTAGAGTATGTTGATGCGAAACAAGTTCGCGTTCGTAGAGAAGACGGATCATTAGATCGATACAACGTTGCTAAATTTAAACGTTCAAATGCAGGTACTTCATATAATCAGCGTACATTAGTAAGTAAAGGCGAAAAAGTTGATAAAGGGGACATCTTAGCAGATGGACCATCTATGGAAAATGGGGAAATGGCATTAGGCCGCAACCCACTGATTGCTTTTACAACATTTGACGGCTATAACTTTGAAGATGCGGTCATCATGAGTGAGCGTTTAGTTAAAGATGACGTGTACACTTCGATTCATATTGAAGAATTTGAATCAGAGGCTCGTGATACAAAGCTAGGACCTGAAGAAATTACTCGTGAATTACCAAACGTCGGAGAAGATGCACTAAAACATCTTGACGACCGTGGAATCATCCGGATCGGAGCAGAAGTACAAGATGGCGATATTCTAGTTGGTAAAGTTACCCCTAAAGGTGTTTCAGAACTGTCTGCAGAAGAAAAATTACTGCATGCAATTTTTGGGGAAAAAGCACGTGAAGTTCGTGATACATCACTACGTGTACCACACGGTGGTGGCGGAATCGTTCATGATGTTAAAATCTTTACTCGTGAAGCTGGAGACGAATTATCTCCAGGTGTCAACTTCTTAGTACGTGTATTCATTGTTCAAAAACGTAAAATCAACGTTGGAGATAAGATGGCTGGACGTCACGGAAATAAAGGGGTTGTATCATTGATCCTTCCTGAAGAAGATATGCCGTTTATGCCAGATGGAACACCAGTAGATATTATGTTGAACCCACTTGGTGTACCATCTCGTATGAATATTGGACAAGTAATCGAATTGCATATGGGAATGGCTGCACGTAAATTAGGTATTCACATTGCAACTCCAGTATTCGATGGAGCGCATGAGGAAGATATCTGGGAAACAATCAAAGAAGCTGGTATGGACGACGATGCGAAAACTGTATTGTATGACGGTCGTACAGGTGAAGTGTTCGATAATAAAGTCTCTGTAGGTGTTATGTACTTTATCAAACTTGCCCACATGGTAGACGATAAATTACATGCCCGTTCAACTGGTCCTTACTCTTTAGTTACGCAACAACCATTGGGTGGTAAAGCCCAGTTTGGTGGACAACGTTTCGGAGAGATGGAAGTGTGGGCACTGGAAGCTTATGGTGCTGCTTATACACTTCAAGAAATCTTGACATACAAGTCAGATGACGTTGTTGGTCGTGTGAAAACATATGAAGCTATCGTAAAAGGTGAGCCAATTCCGCGTCCAGGTGTACCGGAATCATTCCGAGTGTTGGTAAAAGAATTACAGTCACTAGGATTAGACCTTAAAGTTCTTGATATAGAAAACTTACCAATCGATCTTCAAGATACAGAAGAAGATGATGACTATGGTAACGTAGATTCTTTAGAAGAAATGAAAAAGGAACAAGATATCAAACGTGCTGAAGAAGCTAGATTACGTACGGAAGAAGAAGCAATGATCGAAATCCAAGAACAAGAAACAGAATAATCATCTACCTTACTCAATTGCAACACTTTATAAATACAGAGTAAACTGAACAGTTCAATCAAGATGATAGACACCTATTAATAAAGCTGTCGGATGATCTTGCTGAACTGTTTAGCACCGCTTTGTATTGGAGCTTTAGGGCAGCTCGATAATCTAACAAAAGGGAGGTCGCCCCTTTGATCGATGTAAATAATTTTGAAAGTATCCAGATAGGACTTGCTTCGCCAGATAAAATCCGTAGCTGGTCATTTGGAGAGGTTAAGAAACCAGAAACAATTAACTACCGAACACTGAAACCAGAAAAAGATGGACTGTTTTGTGAAAGAATCTTTGGACCAACTAAAGATTATGAATGTTCATGCGGGAAATATAAACGAGTTCACTATAAAGGGATCGTTTGTGACCGTTGTGGAGTAGAAGTAACTAAATCTAAAGTACGTCGTGAACGCATGGGACATTTAGAGTTAGCTGCTCCTGTTACACATATCTGGTATTTTAAAGGTATTCCAAGCCGTATGGGACTTGTTTTAGATATGAGCCCGCGTGCACTTGAAGAAATCATCTACTTTGCTTCATATGTTGTTACTGACGCAGGAGACACACCTCTTGAGAAGAAGCAACTAATGACAGAGCGCGAATATCGTGAGCGTCGTGCACAATATGGGAATGAGTTTCGTGCTGAAATTGGTGCAGAAGCTATCAAAACTTTATTAAATGATGTAGATCTAGAAGAAGAAGTTGCTGAATTGAAGGAATTATTACAATCAGCTACTGGTCAAAAACGTACGAGGGCTGTTCGTCGCCTAGACATTCTTGAGGCATTCCGTAACTCTGGAAATCACCCTTCATGGATGGTTATGGATGTAGTTCCGGTTATTCCACCAGAATTAAGACCGATGGTTCAATTAGAAGGTGGACGCTTTGCTACAAGTGATTTGAATGACTTGTACAGACGGGTTATTAATCGTAACAACCGTTTGAAACGTCTGTTAGATCTCAATGCACCACACATTATTGTGCAAAACGAAAAACGTATGCTGCAAGAAGCTGTTGATGCTTTAGTAGATAACGGACGTCGTGGACGTGCGGTTACAGGCCCAGGGAATCGCCCGTTGAAATCTCTTTCTCATATGTTGAAAGGGAAACAAGGACGTTTCCGTCAGAACTTGCTTGGTAAACGTGTAGACTATTCAGGTCGTTCTGTTATCGTAGTAGGACCTACTTTGAAAATGTACCAATGTGGCTTGCCGAAAGAAATGGCAATTGAATTATTTAAACCATTTGTAATGAGAGAACTTGTTGCAAGAGATATTGCAAACAATATAAAAAATGCTAAACGTAAAGTAGAACGCATGGATGAAGAAATCTGGGAAGTTCTTGAAGATGTAATCCGTGAGCATCCAGTACTATTGAACCGAGCACCTACATTACACCGTTTGGGAATCCAAGCTTTTGAACCGATTTTAGTTGAGGGTAAAGCGATCCGTCTTCACCCATTAGTATGTGAAGCGTACAATGCCGATTTCGATGGAGACCAAATGGCTGTTCACGTTCCGCTAAGTGATGAAGCTCAAGCAGAGGCACGTATTCTGATGCTTGGTGCACAAAACATCTTGAATCCTAAAGATGGTAAACCAGTTGTTACGCCTTCTCAGGATATGGTTTTAGGAAACTATTACTTGACTATGGAAGAAGCCGGGCGTGAAGGAGAAGGTATGATCTTCTCAAGCACATCGGAAGCAATCCAGGCATACCAAAGTGGTTATGTACACTTGCATTCACGTGTAGGGATTCACGTGTCAGCTTTACCAAACAAACCATTCACTGAATGGCAAAGTGATAAATATCTAATGACAACAGTTGGGAAATTAATTTTTAATGAAATCATGCCAGCTGAATTCCCTTATTTAAATGAACCAACTCAAGCAAACCTTGAAAAACAAACACCAGATAAATACTTTGTTCCTTATGGTACCGATATTCCGGCGCATATTAAAGAGAACGAAACGATCGAGCCATTCAAGAAGAAAAATTTAGGTAATGTTATCGCAGAAGTCTTTAAACGATTCCATGTTACCGAAACTTCTAAGATGTTAGATCTTATGAAAAACTTGGGATATAAATATTCTACAAGATCTGGTATTACAGTTGGGATAGCAGATATCTCTAACTTGAAAGAAAAAGAAGAAATTTTAAACAAAGCTCATGGGCAAGTAGATCGTATTAATGCTTCTCACAGACGTGGTCTGATTACTGAAGAAGAACGCTATACAGCTGTTATTGATGTCTGGACTAAGACAAAAGATACGATCCAACAACATTTAATGCATTCATTGGATGCTCGAAATAACATCTTTATGATGAGTGACTCTGGAGCACGTGGTAACATTTCCAACTTTACACAGCTTGCAGGTATGCGTGGATTGATGGCCGCTCCAAGTGGACGAATCATGGAACTGCCGATCACTTCTAATTTCCGTGAAGGATTATCAGTCTTAGAAATGTTTATCTCTACTCACGGCGCTCGTAAAGGTATGACGGATACAGCGCTTAAAACTGCCGATTCTGGTTACTTGACACGTCGTTTAGTAGATGTTGCACAAGATGTCATCATTCGTGAAGAAGACTGTGGAACAAAACGAGGACTCCTGGTTAAATCAATTAAAGATGGTAATGAAGAAATTGAACCGCTAGAAGACCGTATCATTGGCCGTTACGCTCGTAAAACAGTTAGACATCCAGAAACGAATGTAGTAATGGTAGCTGAAAACGACTTGATTACAGAAGATATTGCAAAACAGATCATTGAAGCAGGAATTGAAGAAGTAACAATTCGTTCTGTATTCAACTGTAATACAAATCACGGAGTATGTAAGAAATGTTATGGCCGCAACTTGGCAACTGGTCGTGAAGTTGAAGTTGGGGAAGCTGTTGGAACAATTGCTGCTCAATCAATCGGAGAGCCAGGAACACAGTTGACAATGCGTACATTCCATACCGGGGGTGTTGCCGGAGATGATATTACACAAGGTTTGCCTCGTGTACAAGAAATCTTTGAAGCTCGCCATCCTAAAGGTCAAGCAATGATTTCCGAAGTTTCAGGTGAAATTATTTCTATCGATGAAAATCCTTCAGAACGTACAAAAGATATCATGGTTAAAGGTGCAACAGATACTCGTACGTATACTCTTCCAATCAATGCTCGCTTAAGAGTTAAAGAAGGAAGTTATATCGAACGTGGAGATGCCTTTAATGAAGGTTCAATCGATCCGAAAGAATTATTGGGAGTAAGTAATGTAATCAAGTTACAGAACTATATGCTTCAAGAAGTGCAATATGCCTACCGTAGTCAAGGGGTAGAAATTGGCGATAAACATATTGAAGTAATGGTTCGTCAAATGCTGCGTAAAGTACGCATCCTTGATCCAGGCGATACATCAATTCTGCCAGGTAGCTTAATTGATATTCATGACTTTAAAGAGAAAAATAGAGATACTTTAATGTCAGGTGGGCTTCCGGCAACTGCTCGTCCGGTATTGCTGGGAATTACAAAAGCATCACTTGAAACCAACAGTTTCTTGTCGGCTGCTTCATTCCAGGAAACTACACGAGTATTAACAGATGCTGCTATCCGCGGTAAAAACGATAAACTGATTGGTTTGAAAGAAAATGTTATTATCGGTAAATCTATTCCAGCTGGAACAGGTATGAAAGTATATAACAAAATGAAACCGAAAAGTGTTGGTGTTGTAAGCGAAAATGTTTACAGCATTAATGATGAAGCAGCGCAATCAACAGAAGAATAAAACTTTCTCTTAAAAACGAAATGAATTTTGATGAAGAGGCTGGGACAAAAGTCTCTGAAAGTCTTTAAATATAGAGAACCCCTGAGAAAATTGTAGAATACAATTCTCTCAGGGGTTCTACTTACTGAATGATTCTATTTTTTCTTTCTTTTATTATATTTTCGTAGGTTATTAGCCATGAAGATCAGATTCGTTTCATTTTCTACATTCGATTTTCCACGAACTGAAAATCGAGTGAACCTCAAATTGGCCTTCACCTGTCCGAAAGTTGGTTCTACATCAATTTTACGTTTACCATAAAATTGAGTCCCTTCTTCTGACGAAAGCTTTTCTCTAATATTTAGTTTTTGTTCTTCGTACTCATAGTTAATGGAAAATGATTTTCTCCCATTTTTGTAACTTGGATCCGTCGATTGGTAAATATGAGACAATCTTACAAATCCAGAATCTGTTTTTTGCCTACTAACATAACCGTACGCATAGATAGTCCCATCAGGATGTGTATAGGTATTTTGATCTTCATCGTGAATCCAATTCTCTCTATTTCTATCCGAAAGTCTGTATTTCTTTTTCTGTTCCTTTTCGTACATGCCGTATTTAACCAAGCCAGTCCATCCGGACCGTTCTAAATATTTTAAATTTTCTTGGCTACCATATCCTGCATCTGCCACAATATAAGTGGACGGTTGAATGGGTTTAGGAAGCGAATGCAAAAACGGGATAAGGGTTCTTGTATCCGTTGGATTAGGATAGACTTGTGTATGCAAAACAAACTGGTTTTCCGTTGCGATTTGGATATTATAGCCTGGCTTTAATTGGCCGTTTCTCATATGATCGTCTTTCATACGCATGAAAGTAGCCGTTTTGTCTGTCTTAGAGAAGCTATTTCGACCGTCAAATGTGCTGTAGTAATCTTCATATTTCTGTTCTCTAGGTATAAAGTCCTTTTTCAATCTATTTCTATGTTTTTTCAAGGAACGACGCTTTTTCTTCTTTTTCTTAAGTACTTCTTTTTCGTTTTCCTGATTAATTTCTGTTTCAATCTTTTCCAGCTCTTTTTGAAGAAGTTCATATAGTTCCTCAATTTCTTTTTTAGTAAACTCCTGATTTTGATCTCTTTCGACCGCTTGATCGATGAGTGGGGCGATCTCTTCTTCATAGTAGTGAATTTCTTTTTCTTTTAAAGTAGAGTAGAATTGATCCGTGGCTTTCTTCCAAACAAAGGTATATTTATTGGCGTCTGCTTCGAACTTCGTACCATCTATAAATAGCGCTTTTCCTTCAATCAGTTTTTCTTCTTTTAAACGAAGAGAAAACGTGCAATAGAGATCTTGTAAAATAGCCTTAGTCACTTCTGACACTCTGAATCGATTAATTGTACGATAAGACACTAACGTTTGACCTGTTAACCATTGCATCGCTATATTTTCTTGCATCATTTTCTCGATTTTCCGACCGGAAAAAATCCCTTCTGAATAGGCAAATAGTAGCGCTTTGAGTAAAACTTTCGGGTGATAAGCCGGGCGACCAAAGTCGTTTTCAATTAAGTGATATTGCGAGTCATCTAAATCTTCCACAACTTGATGAATAGAGTAGACGATATGATTTTCTGGTAAGTAACAGTTCATTTCTAATGGCAAGGTTGTTTGGTTCATGGTATATTGAGTATACATAAGGAGCACCCTTTCTATGATGTTTTTGTGGTGATTATATTATACCAAAGCCGTGCTCCTTTTGCTTACATAAACAAATAAGATCCACTGAAATCTCAAGTAGATTTTCAGCGGATCTTATTTGTTTGTTAAGACTTTTGTCCCATCCTCAATTCATCATTTATCAAAAAAATATACTATGGAATGTTGACAGCATTATATAGACGTGCTATTATGCTAGAGGTGCTTTTGTTTACAGATTCCTGTTCTAGATCGTTTTAGCTCATTAGAGTCAACAGTCGTTCTGACTGGAACGCAAGAGCCGCTATTGTGCCGCAGATTTTTGGTGCGCTTTTTCAAATTTGGATACACCGAACTTGATGTTTGGATATTCATTTGCAGGCAGGTTGAATAAAGTCGCTTGACCAAGCGATTCTTTCTTTTGCCAATTGATGAACCACCTGGATGTGTGGGTCTAGAAAAACCATATAACATAAGTAAATTCGGAAGGAGGAAACAAAAAATGCCAACTATTAATCAATTGATTCGTAAACCTCGTAAATCAAAAATCGAAAAATCTGAATCACCAGCATTGAACAGAGGATATAACACACAAAAACGTAAACAGACAACTGTATATTCTCCACAAAAACGTGGTGTTTGTACTCGTGTAGGAACAATGACTCCTAAGAAACCAAACTCTGCGTTACGTAAATATGCTCGTGTACGTTTATCTAACATGATTGAAGTAACTGCGTATATCCCTGGAGAAGGACACAACCTGCAAGAACATAGTGTTGTTTTACTTCGTGGTGGACGTGTAAAAGATTTACCGGGAGTTCGTTACCACATCGTTCGTGGTGCGCTTGATACTGCTGGAGTTACTGATCGTAAACAAGGCCGTTCTAAATACGGTACTAAAAAACCTAGCTAATTTAAACATTAAAACCAATTTGAGTGAAAGGAGGAATTTACATGCCTCGTAAAGGTCCTGTTACAAAACGTGACGTATTACCAGATCCAATTTATAATTCTAAATTAGTATCTCGCTTGATCAACCGCTTGATGGTTGATGGTAAACGTGGAAAAGCTTCAACTATTTTATATGATGCATTTGCTGCAATTAAAGAACAAACTGGAAATGATCCAATCGAAGTGTTTGAACAAGCACTTAAGAACATCATGCCAGTTCTTGAAGTAAAAGCTCGCCGTGTGGGGGGGTCTAACTACCAAGTACCGGTAGAAGTTCGCCCAGATCGTCGTACTACACTAGCATTACGCTGGTTAGTAAGCTATTCTCGTCTTCGTGGAGAAAAAACTATGGAAGATCGTTTAGCTAAAGAAATCATGGATGCTGCTAACAATACTGGAGCAGCTGTTCGTAAACGCGAAGAAATGCACCGTATGGCAGAAGCTAACAAAGCTTTCGCTCACTACCGTTGGTAGGATAACTAAAGAATGTGATCAGAAAAAGCTGTTTCTTTGTTTATAAAGAAACGATGCTTCCTGATTCATTCTTTTGTACTATTATTGAATAGTTCTAATCTTTATGCATAAGTATGGATAGAAACAATCAAAGAGAGGTGTAGAGAACAAGTGGCTAAAAGAAAATTCCCTCTAGAAAAAACGCGTAATATTGGGATTATGGCGCATATCGATGCGGGTAAGACTACTACTACTGAGCGTATTCTTTATTATACTGGACGTATCCACAAAATTGGTGAAACACATGAAGGTGCTTCTCAAATGGACTGGATGGAACAGGAACAAGAACGTGGGATTACAATTACCTCTGCAGCAACAACTGCTCAGTGGAATAATCACCGTGTAAACATCATCGATACACCTGGACACGTGGACTTTACCGTTGAGGTAGAGCGTTCATTACGTGTACTAGATGGAGCGGTAGCTGTCCTGGATGCACAATCTGGTGTTGAACCTCAAACTGAAACAGTTTGGCGTCAAGCTACAACTTATGGTGTTCCTCGTATCGTATTCGTAAATAAACAAGATAAACTAGGTGCTAACTTCTTAGACGCTAATCATTCATTACACGATCGCCTTCAAGCAAATGCTCATCCGATCCAATTACCAATTGGAGCTGAAGATGACTTTAGTGGAATCATTGACTTGGTTAAAATGAAAGCTTTCATGTATGGTAATGACTTGGGAACTGAAATTTCTGAAGAAGAAATTCCAGCTGACTACCAAGAATTAGCTGAAGAGTGGCATGATAAACTCGTTGAAGCTGTTGCTGAAATGGATGAAGATCTAATGATGCAATATCTTGAAGGAGAAGAAATTTCTCAAGAACAACTAAAAGAAGGAATCCGTAAAGCAACACTTAGTGTTGAATTTTACCCTGTTTTAGTTGGATCAGCTTTCAAAAACAAAGGTGTACAATTGCTTTTAGATGCCGTAGTTGATTATCTTCCATCTCCACTTGACGTTCCTGCAATCCAAGGACACGCTCAAAGAGATCCGGAAGAAATTATCGAACGTACTGCTGGCGATGACAAACCTTTCTCAGCATTAGCATTTAAAGTTATGACTGACCCTTATGTAGGTCGCTTGACATTCTTCCGTGTATATTCTGGTACTCTTGAGTCTGGATCGTACATCTTGAATGCAACAAAAGACTCACGTGAACGTGTAGGTCGTATTTTGCAGATGCATGCAAACTCACGTCAAGAAATTCCTGAAGTATTTTCTGGAGATATCGCAGCAGCAGTTGGATTGAAAGATACAACTACTGGAGACACACTATGTGATCTTGATAGCCCGGTTATTCTTGAATCAATGGAATTCCCTGAACCTGTTATCCAAGTTGCGATTGAACCTAAATCAAAAGCAGATCAAGATAAAATGGGTATTGCATTACAGAAATTAGCAGAAGAAGATCCAACTTTCCGTGCTGAAACAGATCAGGAAACTGGTGAAACTCTAATCTCTGGTATGGGTGAGTTACACTTGGACATCATCGTTGATCGTATGAAACGCGAATTCAAAGTTGAAGCTAATGTAGGTGCTCCTCAAGTATCTTACCGTGAAACATTCACTAAACAAGTACAATCAGAAGGTAAATTTGTTCGTCAGTCTGGTGGTAAAGGTCAATACGGTCACGTATGGGTTGAATTTACACCAAACGAAGAAGGAGCAGGTTTCGAATTTGAAGATGCTATCGTTGGTGGGGTTGTTCCTCGTGAATACATCCCGGCGGTTAAAGCTGGATTAGAAGCTTCTCTAGCTAACGGAGTATTAGCTGGATATCCATTAGTGGACGTTAAAGCTAAACTTTATGATGGATCTTATCACGATGTCGATTCCAATGAAACGGCATTTAAAGTAGCAGCTTCTCTTGCATTGAAAAATGCAGCTAAAAAAGCTGGTGCAGTGATTCTTGAGCCAATCATGGCTGTAGATGTTACAGTTCCTGAAGACTACATGGGTGATATCATGGGTCACATTTCTGCTCGACGTGGAAATATCGAAGGTTCTGAACAACGTGGTAACACAATGATCGTTAGAGGTATGATTCCTTTGGCAGAAATGTTTGGTTACGCAACTACACTACGTTCTGCAACTCAAGGTCGTGGTACATTCTCAATGCAATTTGATCATTATGATAAAGTGCCTAAGAGTATTGCTGAAGAAATCATCAAGAAAAATGGCGGATCTGACTCAGAATAATCTTTCTGAGCTTTCGCTTAAATTAATTGATTATTCACCGTTTACTCGGTATAATTATATGAGATATAATGGGATGGAAACTGAGTTTTCATTCTGAATAAATGAACACAATCTAAGGAGGAAATGTTTAAAATGGCTAAACAAAAATTTGATCGTTCAAAACAACACATGAACATTGGTACAATCGGACACGTTGACCACGGTAAAACAACTTTAACTGCTGCTATCACTACTGTATTATCTAAAAAAGGATATGCAGAAGCACAAGCATACGACAGCATCGATGGCGCTGCAGAAGAAAAAGAACGTGGAATCACAATCTCTACTTCTCACGTTGAGTACGAAACTGATACTCGTCACTATGCACACGTTGACTGCCCGGGACATGCTGACTACGTTAAAAACATGATCACTGGAGCTGCTCAAATGGACGGAGCTATCTTAGTAGTTTCTGCTGCTGATGGCCCAATGCCTCAAACTCGTGAGCACATCTTACTTTCTCGTCAAGTTGGTGTTCCATACATCGTTGTTTTCTTAAACAAAGTTGATATGGTTGATGACGAAGAATTACTAGAATTAGTTGAAATGGAAGTTCGTGACTTATTGTCAGAATATGACTTCCCAGGCGACGATATTCCTGTAGTTGCTGGATCAGCTTTAAAAGCCTTAGAAGGTGACGAAGAATACGAACAAAAAATTCTTGATTTAATGGAAGCTGTAGATACCTACATTCCAGCTCCAGAACGTAGTTCAGACAAACCATTCATGATGCCAGTTGAGGATGTATTCTCAATCACTGGTCGTGGTACTGTTGCAACTGGTCGTGTTGAAACTGGTCAAGTATCAGTTGGAGACGAAGTTGAAGTTATCGGTATCAAAGATACTGCTAAAACAACTGTTACTGGTGTAGAAATGTTCCGTAAATTGTTAGATTACGCTGAAGCGGGAGATAACATTGGAGCACTTTTACGTGGTATGTCACGTGAGGATGTTGAACGTGGACAAGTTCTAGCTAAACCAGGTTCAATTACTCCGCATACTAAATTTGATGCAGAAGTATATGTTCTTTCTAAAGAAGAGGGTGGACGTCATACTCCGTTCTTCTCAAACTACCGTCCACAATTCTTTTTCCGTACAACGGACGTAACAGGTATCGTAGAATTGAACGAAGGTACTGAAATGGTTATGCCTGGAGACAACACTACAATGACTGTTAGCTTGATTGCACCAATCGCTGTTGAAGACGGAACTAAATTCACTATCCGTGAAGGTGGCCGTACTGTTGGAGCGGGCGTTGTAACTAAAGTTATAGAATAATTTTATTCTATTAATTGAAAAAGCCTAATTAATTAGTAAAAGCGCAACTTTGAGTAAATCTTAAAGTTGCGCTTTTTTATTTATATTCATTTCAGCATTTGGATACGGTATATTGTATAACATGTTTAAGTAAGCAGCAACAAAGGGGAATTAGTATAGAGGTAGATAAAGAATGCTGACTATAAATAAATACTATGAAAAGAATTTTTATTATGTAATGAGCAATTCTATTGTATCTAATGACAGCATTATCTGAATGGAGATGAAAGTAATGAATAGTAAAATAAATATGACAATTAAATTAAGAAAAAACGGAAACTTGAAAGAATCAAATAAAATGTTTTCTAAATTAATTAATAATTATCATGATAATTATTAATTAACAATATGCATGTTGTGATGTGCTAGGCGAAGAAAAAGAAGCAGCCGTCTTTTATGAACGTGCGATTAGATTAGGATTAACGGGAAACGATTTAGAGGAAGCTTTTTTAGGTCTAGGGAGTACATACAGAGCACTAGGTGAATATGAGAAGTCGAAAAATATATTGCAAAAGGGGAAAGATTTATTTCCTGACAATAAAGCGATACAAGTGTTTTATTCAATGACTTTATATAATATGAAAGAGTATAGTACAGCTATGAAAATAATACTCACATGTTTGACTGAAACAACAGTAGATGCTGATATCATAAACTATAAAAAGGCGATTGCTTTTTATAGTGATAAATTGAATGAAAAGTTTTGAATTTTCTATGCTTTGCGAAAATTGAAATAGTAACTATTAATATAGAAGGAACACGATTTATACCTACTAGAAGAGTGTCAGTGAAAGCTGATATAACAAGTATTTAACGGATTTAGAATAAAATAGAAAGAAATCAAAAATAATTCACTTTTTTTGTAAAATAAACTGGAAAACACTTGAAATTTAATATGATTGTATGTATACTTGTAAAAGTGTCTGCGAGGGGCTTTTTCTTTGTGTGCGTTCAATAAAATGTACTTAAAGAGGAGTAATAACTTCAGATCCAAGGCGTTGAAGCGAGAGGTTGCGACACACCCGGGTGCATTGCCATGGTGGGTGAGTTGGTTAAATTTTCGTGGAGCTAGGTTTATTTCTTAAATAAGCGAAGGAGGGAAAAACATGGCAAAACAAAAGATTCGTATTCGTTTGAAAGCATATGAACACCGTGTGCTTGATCAATCAGCTGACAAAATCGTAGAAACGGCAAAAAGAACTGGGGCAACAGTTTCAGGTCCGATCCCGTTACCTACAGAACGTAAACTATACACAATCATTCGTTCACCACATAAATACAAAGATTCACGTGAACAGTTTGAAATGCGTACACACAAACGTCTTATCGACATTGTGAATCCAACGCCTAAAACAGTTGATGCTTTAACTAAGCTAGACTTACCATCAGGTGTGGATATCGAAATTAAATTATAATACTATAAAAAATCATATAACGGAGGTGTACTCATGACCAAAGGAATCTTAGGAAAAAAAGTCGGAATGACTCAAATCTTTAGCGAATCAGGAGAATTAGTTCCTGTAACAGTAATCGAAGCTGTTCCTAACGTAGTTTTGCAAGTTAAAACTGTTGAAACTGACGGTTACAACGCAGTTCAATTAGGATTCGATGACAAACGCGAAGTTTTATCAAACAAACCGGCACAAGGTCATGTTAAAAAAGCTAACACGACTCCTAAGCGCTTCATTAAAGAATTACGAGATGCTGAGCTTGGAGATGTCGAAGTTGGAAACGAAATTACAGTAGCAACATTCGCAGAAGGCGACATTGTGGATGTTACAGGGACTTCAAAAGGTAAAGGATTCCAGGGTGTTATTAAACGCCATGGACAATCTCGTGGGCCAGAAACTCACGGATCTCGTTATCACCGTCGTCCTGGTTCAATGGGTGGCGCATCTGATCCATCACGTGTATTCCCTGGTAAGAAATTAGCAGGTCGTATGGGTGGAGATACAGTAACTGTACAAAACCTTGAAATTGTACGTGTCGATACTGATCGCAACGTATTATTGATTAAAGGAAATGTACCAGGATCTAAGAAATCACTTATTCAAATTCAATCTGCATTAAAAGCAGGTAACAAGTAATAGATTAGGAAGGGAGGACAAGCAGAATGCCAACTGTAGCGTTATATAAACAAGATGGAACGCAAAATGGTGAAGTAACATTAAATGATGCAGTCTTTGGTATCGAACCAAACGAAAGTGTCGTATTTGATGCAATTACCATGCAACGCGCTTCTTTAAGACAAGGAACACACGCGGTTAAAAACCGTAGTGCAGTACGAGGCGGTGGACGTAAACCGTGGCGTCAAAAAGGTACGGGTCGTGCTCGTCAAGGATCAATCCGTTCACCACAATGGCGTGGAGGTGGAGTAGTCTTCGGACCAACACCACGTTCATACAGCTATAAATTACCCAAAAAAGTTCGTCGTTTAGCAATCAGATCAGTACTTTCTTCTAAAGTATTAGATAAAGAATTGATCGTTGTTGAAGGTTTGAACTTCGACGCACCAAAAACTAAAGAGTTCAGAGCTGTTCTAACTAACTTAGACGTGAATAAAAAAGTCTTAGTTGTCTTAGAAAATGACAATGACTTTGCAGCGCTGTCAGCTCGCAACCTTCCAGGCGTGAAAATTGTTGCACCTAACAATGTATCTGTACTGGACGTAGTTGCTCATGACAACCTCATCATAACGAAGGCTGCTCTGGAAAAAGTAGAGGAGGCACTTCAATAATGAATGCACGTGACGTAATTTTACGCCCGATCATCACTGAAGCTTCTATGAATGCTATGGATGCAAAAAAATATACATTCGAAGTAGATGTTCGCGCTAAAAAAACTACAGTAAAACAAGCAATCGAAGAAATCTTCGATGTTAAAGTGAAAAAAGTTAATATCCTTAACACTGCTCGTAAACCAAAACGTATGGGTCGTTACATGGGATATACTAAAAAACGCCGTAAAGCAATCGTTACTTTAACACCTGAATCTAACGATATTACTCTATTCGGAGAAGAAGACGAATAAAAAGATCACTTTAAGACAAGTGACTACCGACTAATTGAAAATTAGTCAATTGATTATTACAAGGAGGGGAATTGCGTGGCGATTAAAAAGTACAAACCTACCACAAACGGACGTCGTAACATGACTGGGTCAGATTTCGCTGAAATCACTACTGACAAACCAGAAAAAAGTTTGTTGGCTCCAAGCCCAAAACGTGCTGGACGTAACAATAAAGGTAGAATCACAGTCCGTCATCAAGGCGGAGGCCACAAGCAAAAATACCGTATTATTGATTTCAAACGTCAAAAAGATGGCGTTCGCGGTATTGTAAAAACAGTTGAGTATGATCCAAACCGCTCAGCAAATATTTCATTGATTCAATATGAAGATGGTGTTAAAGCTTACATTTTATCTCCTAAAGGTATTGAAGTAGGACAAGACATCATGTCGGGTACAGATGTAGATATCAAAATTGGTAATGCATTACCATTGAGCAGCATTCCTGTTGGTTCAACTATCCACAACATCGAGATGAAACCTGGTAAAGGTGGACAATTAGCTCGTTCTGCTGGTACTTCTGCACAAATTCTTGGTAAAGAAGGCAAGTACGTATTAGTACGTTTGAGATCAGGAGAAAGCCGTCTGATTTTAGCTAGCTGTCGTGCCACTATTGGTGCTGTAGGAAATGAACAACATGAACTGATCAATGTTGGTAAAGCAGGACGTAACCGCTGGAAAGGCAAACGCCCTTCAGTACGTGGATCTGTTATGAACCCGAACGATCACCCACACGGTGGTGGTGAAGGTAGAGCTCCAATCGGACGTCCAAGTCCAATGACTCCATGGGGTAAACCTACTCTTGGTAAGAAAACTCGTAATGGTAAAAATCGTTCAGATAAACTTATCATTCGTCGTCGTAAAAGCAAATAATAAAAAATAAATGTAGAAATCTCAGGATATATCCTGGAAGGAGGGCAATACATGAGCCGTAGTTTGAAAAAAGGACCTTTCGTCGATGCTCATTTGATGAAAAAAGTTCGTGAACTTGGTGAAGACAACAAACGTGTTATCAAAACATGGTCACGTCGCTCAACGATTTTCCCGAACTTTGTAGGTCACACCATTGCCGTATATGATGGAAGAAAACATGTACCAGTTTATGTTCAAGAAGACATGGTTGGTCACAAACTAGGTGAATTTGCACCAACAAGAACATACCGTGGACACGGTAAAGATGACCGCACAACCGGTAAACGTTAATAGCGAAGGGAGGAAATTTCCATGGCAGAAACAGTAACAGCAGCAAAAGCAACTGCGCGTACAGTTCGTATTGCTCCTCGTAAAGCTAGATTAGTAGTCGATACTATCCGAGGAAAAAGTGCTGCAGAAGCTATTTCTATCCTTCGCTTCACTAACAGAGGAGCATCTGAAGAGGTAGAAAAAGTTTTAATGTCAGCAATTGCGAATGCTGAACATAACTATGATATGGATATTGAAGAATTATACGTAAGCGAAGCCTATGTAAACGAAGGAGCTACTTTAAAAAGATTCCGTCCGCGTGCAAAAGGTGCAGCTTCAAGAATCAACAAACGTACAAGCCACATTACTGTAGTGGTATCAGAGAAGAAGGAGGGGTAATCTGTGGGACAAAAAGTAAACCCTAATGGTATGCGTGTTGGTGTCATCCGTGATTGGGACGCTAAATGGTATGCTGAAAAAGATTTTGCAGACACTTTGCTTGAAGATATCGCAGTTCGCGAATACATTGCAGAAAAACTAAGTACTGCTTCAGTTTCACGTGTTGAAATTGAACGTGCTGCTAATAGAATCAACTTATCTATTCACACTGCTAAACCAGGAATGGTTATTGGTAAAGGTGGATCAGAAGTTGACACTTTAAGAAACAAACTAAACAACATGACTGGCAAACGTGTCCACGTCAACATTGTTGAAATTAAAAGACCAGATCTTGACGCTACTTTAGTAGCTAAAAGTATCGCTGAACAACTTGAAAACCGTATTTCATTCCGTCGTGCACAAAAGCAAGCAATCCAACGCACAATGCGTTCAGGAGCTAAAGGAATTCGTACAATGGTATCAGGTCGTTTGAACGGAGCAGATATGGCCCGTAACGAAAGTTTTTCTGAAGGAACAGTTCCATTGCACACAATTCGTGCTGATATCGATTTTGCTAATGAAGAAGCAAATACAACTTATGGTAAAATCGGCGTTAAAGTATGGATCTACAAAGGAGAAGTTCTTCCAGCAATTACAGAGAACAAGAAAGGAGGAAAATAATCAATGTTAGTACCAAAACGTGTAAAACACCGTCGTGAGTTCCGTGGTAAAATGCGAGGCGAAGCGAAAGGTGGAAAAGAAATTGCTTACGGTCAATATGGCTTACAAGCAGTTGATTCAGTATGGATCACAAGTCGTCAGATTGAATCTGCTCGTATCGCTATGACACGTTACATGAAACGTGGTGGGAAAGTATGGATTAAGATCTTCCCTCACAAACCGGTGACAGCTAAAGCAATTGGTGTACGTATGGGTTCTGGTAAAGGAGCTCCTGAGAGCTGGGTCGCACCTGTAAAACGTGGTAAAATCATGTTTGAAATTGGTGGCGTATCTGAAGAAGTAGCTCGCGAAGCATTGCGTTTAGCTTCACACAAACTACCCGTTAAAACTAAGGTAGTAACTCGTGAAGAAAGTGGTGACTCACATGAAGGCTAATGAATTAAAAGGCTTATCCACTACTGAATTGATTGAAAAAGAAGCAGAATACAAAGAAGAACTATTTAACTTGCGCTTTCAGTTAGCTACAGGACAGTTAGAAAATACTGCGCGCATTAAAGAAGTCCGTAAAAATATCGCACGTGTTAAAACGGTTTTGCGTCAAGCTGAATTAGTTAAATAATCGTGCCTGATCTGTATTCAAAGGAGGCTGGAAAATGGCTGAACGTAACGAACGTAAAGTGTATCAAGGACGTGTTGTTTCTGACAAAATGGACAAAACAATCGTTGTAGAAATCGCTACTCAAAAACAACATCGTAAATACCAAAAACGTATGAAGTACTCAACAAAATTCAAAGCTCATGACGAAAACAACGTAGCTAAAGCAGGCGACGTGGTTAGAATCATGGAAACTCGTCCATTATCTAAAGACAAACGATTCCGTTTGCTTGAAGTGGTTGAAGAATCAGTAATTTTATAATAAGAAAATGCATTTTAAGCCTAATGGGCTAAACAACGAAGAATAGATTCTTCGTGAGTTTGAAAGGAGGATCCTAACGTGATTCAAACAGAAAGTCGAATGAAAGTCGCTGACAACTCTGGTGCGCGTGAAGTACTTGTAATCAAAGTATTAGGCGGATCAGGTGCCAAGACTGCTAACATCGGTGATGAAGTGGTTGTTACTGTTAAACATGCAACACCAGGCGGCGTTGTTAAAAAAGGTGAAGTTGTTCGTGCGGTAATCGTACGTACTAAATCAGGAGCTCGTCGTCCAGACGGTTCATATATTAAATTTGACGAAAATGCTTGTGTTATTATTCGTGAAGACAAAGCACCACGTGGAACACGTATCTTCGGACCAGTTGCTCGTGAATTGCGTGAGAATGACTTTATGAGAATTGTTTCGTTAGCTCCGGAAGTTCTTTAATTCCGACAAATGTCATAAGGAGGTGCGCTAGAAAATGTTTGTAAAATCAGGAGACAAAGTTAAAGTTTTAGCTGGTAAAGATAAAGGGAAACAAGGTACTGTCTTAAAAGCTTTACCAAAGCAAAGCAAAGTTGTCGTTGAAGGTATCAATATCATGAAAAAACATACCCGTCCTACTGGTATGGGACAAGAAGGCGGAATAGTTGAAACTGAAGCGCCTATTCACGTATCTAATGTTCAATTAATTGATCCTAAAACAGATGAACCTACAAGAGTAGGATATAAAGTAGAAGATGGTAAAAAAGTTCGTTACGCTAAGAAATCTGGCGAAACACTTTAATATAGTAGGAAAGGAGGGCATTCATAAATGACACGCCTTAAAGATAAATATCTAAATGATGTACAACCATCATTAGTAGAAAAATTTGAGTACAGTTCAGTTATGCAATCACCAAAAGTAGACAAAATCGTCTTAAATATTGGTGTTGGTGATGCTGTATCAAACACTAAAAATCTAGATAAAGCAGTAGAAGAATTAACATTAATTTCGGGACAAAAACCAATTGTCACTCGTGCTAAAAAATCTATCGCTAGCTTCCGTTTACGTGAAGGTATGCCAATCGGTACTAAAGTAACTCTTCGTGGAGACCGTATGTATGATTTCTTGGACAAATTAGTAACTGTTTCACTACCTCGTGTACGTGATTTCCGTGGAGTCAGCAAAAATGCTTTTGACGGACGCGGCAACTATACGTTAGGTGTTAAAGAGCAACTGATCTTCCCTGAAATTGATTACGATGATGTAGATAAAGTCCGCGGTATGGATATCGTTATTGTAACAACAGCTAATACAGATGAAGAAGCTCGTGAATTACTTGGACAATTGGGAATGCCGTTCCAAAAATAACCTTGACACCTTAATAGGAGGGAAAATTCAGAAATGGCTAAAAAATCAATGATTGAAAAAAACAAAAAACCGGCCAAGTTTTCAACTCAAGAGTATACTCGCTGTGAACGTTGTGGACGCCCACATTCAGTATATCAACAATTTAAATTATGCCGTATTTGCTTGCGTGAGCTAGCTTATAAAGGGCAAATTCCAGGCTTGAAAAAAGCAAGCTGGTAAAATAAGAAAACTTGCCATAAAGGAGGATACAACGAATGGTCATGACAGATCCTATCGCAGATTTCTTGACTCGTGTACGTAACGCTAATAACGCTCGTCATACGAAAGTAGAAATTCCTGCTTCAAATTTAAAAAAAGGTATGGCCCAAATCTTGAAAAATGAAGGATTCGTAAAAGATATCGAATTCGTGGAAGATGACAAACAAGGAATCGTCCGCATTTTCTTGAAATACGGTCAAAATGACGAACGCGTTATTACTGGCTTGAAACGTATTTCAAAACCAGGATTGCGTGTCTATGCAAAAGCAGAAGAAATGCCAAAAGTATTAAACGGTTTAGGAATCGCGCTTGTTTCTACTTCAGAAGGCGTTGTTACTGATAAAATCGCTCGTTCTAAAAATATCGGAGGAGAAGTCCTCGCGTACGTTTGGTAATTAACATAAGAAATGAAGGAGGTGCCGTACATTGAGTCGTATCGGAAATAAACCTATCACTATTCCAGAAGGCGTTGAAGTCAACCTTAATGGAACAGAGATCACAGTTAAAGGAAAAAATGGCGAATTAACTCGTACATTAAGTCCAGTAATTAAAGTAAACATTGAAGATAACGTAATGACTTTTACAAGACCTGATGAATCAAAAGCTAGCCGTACAATTCATGGAACTACACGCGCTGTCGTGAATAACATGGTTGAAGGTGTAACTGAAGGATTCCAGAAAACACTTGAATTGATCGGTGTTGGTTACCGTGCCCAAAAACAAGGTAACAAATTAGTATTAAACGTTGGTCTTTCTCACCAAGTTGAATTTGATGAAATCGAAGGATTGACAGTAGAAGTACCGTCAAACACTTCTGTTATTGTTAAAGGTGCGAGCAAAGAAAAAGTTGGCGCATTAGCTGCTAACATTAGAGGTGTTCGTCCTCCTGAGCCATATAAAGGTAAAGGAATTCGTTACCAAGGTGAACATATTCGCCGTAAAGAAGGTAAAACAGGTAAATAATCGTGCAACAAAGTCGAACCTGATATTGAAATTATTAAAATTGAACTTAGAACATGTAAATTACATGACCTCAGTATTCAAAATTGATGATTTCTCTCTATTCCTGAATCAAGTAGTTGATCTCAGAAATAAACTGTTCGACTTACTTTTGCGTCGATTGCCTAGTTAAGCTATACTCAGGCTTGAATGAGTAATAAAATATAAAGAGGTGACAATTGTGATTACAAAACCAGATAAAAACAAATTACGTCAAAAAAGACATAAACGTGTCCGTAGAAATCTTTCTGGTACTGCAGAGCGCCCACGTTTGAACGTATTCCGTTCTAATAAAAACATCTACGCTCAAGTAATTGATGATGTAGAGGGTGTAACGCTCGCAAGTGCATCTACCTTAGATACTGATGTTTCAGGTAACTCTAAAGTTGAGAAAGCTGCAGCTGTTGGCGAACTAGTTGCTAAACGTGCAAGCGAAAAAAATGTTACAGAAGTAGTATTTGATCGTGGTGGATATCAATATCACGGGCGTGTGAAAGCATTAGCTGACGCAGCTCGCGAAAACGGACTAACATTCTAGAGTAAAGGAGGAGTTAAGGTACATGACAACTCATATTGATGCAGCAAAATTAGACATTGAAGATCGCGTAGTTGAAATCAACCGTGTTACTAAAGTTGTTAAAGGTGGACGTCGTCTACGTTTCGCAGCACTAGTAGTCGTTGGAGACAAAAACGGACATGTAGGATTTGGTACTGGTAAAGCACAGGAAGTTCCTGAAGCAATCCGTAAAGCGATTGAAGCAGCTAAAACTAACCTTGTTAAAGTACCAATGGTAGGAACAACAATTCCTCACGAAATTATCGGACGCCATGGCGGTGGTAACATTATCATGAAACCAGCCGTTGCCGGTTCTGGAATTTCTGCTGGTGGACCTGTTCGTGCCGTACTAGAATTAGCTGGAGTACAAGATGTTTCTTCTAAATCAGTTGGATCTAGTTCACCAATCAACATGGTTCGTGCAACTATCGATGGTATTACAAAATTGAAACGCGCTGAAGAAGTTGCAAAACTTCGCGGAAAATCTGTAGAAGAATTACTTGGATAAGGAGGGATGACACAATGGCAAATCTAGAAATTACTTTAAAGCGTAGTTTAATTGGTCGTCCTCAAAACCAACATCTAGTAGTTAAATCTTTAGGTCTTAGAAAAACAAACTCTTCTGTTGTGAGACCTGATAATGATGCAGTCAGAGGCGCAATCAAAAAAATCGCTCATTTAATTGACGTAAAAGAAGTTTAGTAAGTCTAGAGTTTAACTAAAGGAGGTGCCAAGATTTATGAAACTTCATGAATTAAAACCTGCAGAAGGTTCTCGTAAAACACGTAACCGTGTTGGACGTGGTTCGTCTTCTGGTAATGGTAAAACATCAGGTCGTGGTCAAAAAGGACAAAAAGCACGTTCAGGAGGCGGAACTCGTCTAGGTTTTGAAGGTGGACAAACTCCATTATTCCAAACTTTACCAAAACGTGGTTTTACTAACTATACACGTAAAGAATATGCAATCGTGAATTTAGATGCATTAAATCGTTTCGAAGCAGATACAGAAGTAACTCCAGAATTATTAGTTGAAACAGGTGTTGTTAAAAACAAAAAATCCGGTGTGAAAGTATTGGCGAAGGGAAGCGTTGATCGCAAGCTTACAGTTAAAGCACATAAGATTTCTGCTGCAGCTAAAGAAGCGATCGAAGCTGCCGGTGGATCAGTAGAGGTGATCTAGTTTATGATTGAGCTGATTAAAGGTGCTGTTAAAGAAAAAGACGTCAGAACACGAGTGATGTTCACTCTTGGAATTTTAATTGTTTTTCGTCTTGGTACACATATAACTGTACCAGGCGTTAACGCCCAAGCACTTGACGAATTATCGACAACAGGTTTATTTAATCTGTTAGATACATTCGGTGGTGGAGCATTGAACCAATATTCTGTATTTGCTCTTGGTGTTTCGCCATATATCACAGCTTCCATCGTTATTCAACTTCTACAAATGGATGTCCTTCCTAAGTTCAAAGAATGGGCAGAACAAGGAGAAGTTGGACGGAAGAAGCTTAATCAGGCAACTCGTTATCTAACGATCGTATTAGCATTTTTCCAGGCAATCGGAATCTCTTATGGCTTCAATGCATTATCTGAGTTGGATCTTGTGAGAAATCCTGGACCAACAACTTATCTGATGATTGCAGTGATGCTGACAGCAGGTACGATGCTTGTAATGTGGTTAGGGGAAATGATTACAGTGCATGGTTTCGGTAACGGAATTTCACTGATAATCTTTTCTGGTATCGTTGCCCGTCTTCCACAGGATATAACTGAATTCTATAATGTTCAGATCCGAAATGCTGGAGATGAAATTGTTACAAGTATACTGTTTACTATTGGAATTGTCGTTGCGATGATTATATTAGTAATCTTTGTCACTTATATGGAAAATGCTAAACGAAATATACCTGTACGTTATTCCAAACGTGCCAATGCATCTAAAGAGGGTGCGTTTTTACCACTTAAAGTCAACTCAGCAGGTGTTATCCCAGTTATCTTTGCGAGCTCATTTTTAATGACTCCTCAGATTATTCTTGGGTACTTTGCTCAAAACAATCAAAATGCCGGCTGGTACCAAGTTTTAAATAATATTTTTAACTTACAGGAACCAACGGGTGCAGTATTTTATTTATTCCTTATTGTAGTTTTCGCTTATTTCTATGCCTTCATTCAGGTTAACCCTGAGAAAGCGGCAGAAAATCTGCAGAAACAAAACGGTTATATCCCAAGTATTCGTCCTGGGAAAGCGACTGAAGAATATCTAGGATACATGCTGATTCGATTAAGTACTGTTGGAGCGATATATTTAGGGATCATTTCTATCTTACCTATAATAGCTTCTGCGCTTTGGGATCTTCCGGGTTCACTTTCTTTAGGTGGTACAAGTCTACTGATCGTAGTCGGTGTAGCACTTGATTCAATGAGACAACTTGAAGGATTACTAAGTAAAAAAAGCTATCAAGGATTTATCCAGAGATAAAGTGATTGAATTTTATCCTTTGTACGAAAATAGACGATTTGCCCCAGAGATATAAATATCCATTGTTGGGTAAATCGATCTTTTTTTCCTAAGACATTGAAAATTAGGAACAGTCAAGGAGGAAACAGAATGAATCTTTTTCTTTTAGGACTTCCAGGAGCGGGTAAAGGGACTCAAGCTGCACGTATTGCAGAAACTTATGGTATACCTCATATATCAACAGGCGATATGTTCCGTGCGGCAATGAAGAACGGCACACCTCTGGGCAAGGAAGCTAAAAGCTATATGGATGCTGGGAATCTCGTACCTGACGAAGTAACCAATGGAATCGTAAAAGAGCGTTTGGCAGAGCCTGATGCTCAAAACGGATTCTTATTAGATGGATACCCTCGTACGTTGAATCAAGCGAATGCTTTGAAAGAAGCACTTAGCAGTTCTGGTCGTTCGTTAGATGCTGTGTTGTACATCAAAGTCAACAAAGATATCTTAATGGAACGTCTAACCGGTCGTTTTATCTGTGCCACTTGTGGTGCAACATATCATAAATTGTTTAATCCACCAAAAGTGGAAGGAACATGTGATGTATGTGGCGGTCATGATTTTTATCAGCGTGAAGATGATAAACCAGAGACTGTTGAAAAACGTATCGACGTAAATGAAGCACAGACAGAAGAGCTTGCTGCATATTATGAAGAAACAGGAATCGTAAAAGAAATCAACGGAGAACAAGATCCAGACTCAGTATTTGAAGATATCAGAAATATTTTGAAATAATCATCAAAGTTTAAAAATATCTTGCATCAACAAACTTTGCGTGGTATAATATTTCGAGCGTCGTGTTAACATGACGGTTAATATAATAATTAAATTTATAAAGAAAATGTGGGAGCAGTCTGCCCTCACAATTTCATGCGTACAAAAGAGAGTCATCGAAGGAGGAAACTCAACGTGGCAAAAGACGATGTTATTGAGATTGAAGGAAAAGTACTAGAAACCCTGCCAAATGCAAGCTTCAAAGTTGAACTTGAGAATGGTCACGAAATTCTGGCACATGTATCGGGTAAAATTCGTATGAACTATATCCGTATTCTACCTGGAGATAAAGTAACAGTTGAAATGTCTCCATATGATTTAACTCGTGGACGCATTACGTATCGATTCAAATAACTTAAGACTCCGTAAAACCAAGGAGGGAAAGTTCATGAAAGTAAGACCATCAGTCAAAAAAATGTGTGACAAATGTAAAGTGATTCGTCGTAACGGCCGTGTAATGGTTATCTGCGAGAATCCTAAACATAAGCAACGTCAAGGTTAATAAAAGAGGAGGTGCTCATAAATGGCTCGTGTAGCAGGAGTAGATATTCCACGTGATAAACATGTGGTAATTTCATTAACGTATATTTATGGTATTGGAAAAACAACTTCTAAAAGCATTTTAGAAGCTGCAGGTGTACCTGAAGAAACTCGTGTACGTGAATTGACTAATGATCAATTAGATGCAATTCGTGCTGAAGTAGACAAACTTAAAATTGAAGGTGATCTTCGTCGTGAAGTAAACCAAAATATTAAACGTTTGATCGAAATCGGTTCATACCGTGGTATTCGTCACCGTCGTGGTTTGCCAGTTCGTGGTCAAAACACAAAAAACAATGCTCGTACTCGTAAAGGAAAAGCAGTGGCAATCGCTGGGAAGAAAAAATAATTACCTAAAGTTAGGAGGTCAATCTACGTATGGCTAAAGCAAATAGACCCGCACGTTCTCGTAAAAAAAGAGCGAAAAAGAATATTGAACACGGAGTGGCTCACATCCGTTCAACATTTAACAATACAATCATTATGATCACTGATGTTCATGGAAATGCTATTTCATGGTCTTCTGCAGGATCATTAGGATTTAGAGGTTCTAAAAAATCAACTCCATTTGCTGCTCAAATGGCTGCTGAAGCAGCTGCTAAAGGCTCAATGGAAAATGGCATGAAATCAGTTGAGGTTACTGTTAAAGGACCAGGTTCTGGTCGTGAAGCTGCAATCCGTTCTTTACAAGCAACAGGATTAGACGTAACTGCAATTCGTGACGTAACTCCGGTACCACACAACGGATGTCGTCCTCCAAAACGCCGTCGCGTTTAATAGTAGTATCGAACTAAAAATATTGCGTGAACTGAACGTTTTGAAAGGGGTAAACGGACTAGATGATCGAAATTGAAAAGCCGGTAATAGAAACAGTTGAGATCAGTGAGGATGGAAAATTCGGTAAGTTTGTCGTAGAACCACTTGAGCGTGGCTATGGTACAACGTTGGGGAACTCTCTACGTCGAATTCTTTTATCATCTTTACCAGGTGCTGCCGTCACAAATATTCAAATCGATAGTGTTTTACATGAATTCACAGCAATCGATGGGGTAGTAGAAGATGTGACTGCCATCATCTTAAACTTAAAGAAACTTGCACTTAAGTTGTATTCTGATGAAACAAAAACGATTGAGATTGATGTTGAAGGACCAGCAACTGTAACAGCTGCTGACATTATTTATGACAGTGATGTTGAGGTAATGAACCCTGACCTTTATATTTGTACAGTTTCTGAAGGTGGGCATTTACATGCACGCATGGAAGCGCAAAAAGGCAGAGGATATGTTCGCGCCGAATACAACAAACACGAAGATATGCCAATTGGTGTGCTCCCGATTGATTCGATTTATACCCCAATCAGCCGT
Organism: Marinilactibacillus sp. 15R; assembly: GCF_001895285.1. Taxonomy (NCBI): domain Bacteria; kingdom Bacillati; phylum Bacillota; class Bacilli; order Lactobacillales; family Carnobacteriaceae; genus Marinilactibacillus; species Marinilactibacillus sp. 15R. The sequence continues at coordinate 373,187 of NZ_CP017761.1, read as the reverse complement.
GTGAATTATCATGTGGAAGATACTCGTGTAGGAGAGAAAAATCAGTTTGACAAGTTAACGCTTGACGTTTGGACTGACGGATCAATTTCTCCTGAGGATGGCGTGAGTTTAGCGGCAAAAATAATGACTGAACACTTAAACATCTTTGTAAACTTGACAGAAGAAGCTCGAGAAGCTGAAATCATGGTTGAAAAAGAAGAAACTCAGATGGAAAAAATGCTTGAGATGACAATCGAAGAGCTTGACCTATCTGTACGTTCTTACAACTGTCTGAAGCGCGCGGGGATAAACACTGTTCAAGAATTGACAAATAAAACTGAACCAGAAATGATGAAAGTTCGTAACTTAGGACGTAAATCGCTGGAAGAAGTTAAATATAAATTAGGTGAGCTTGATTTAGGCTTACGTGAAGAAGAATAATCTTGTAGTTAGGAGGGTTTCGACTAATGGGCTATCGTAAATTAGGACGTACAAGTTCACAACGTAAAGCATTGTTACGTGATCTTACGTCTGACTTAATTATTAACGAGCGTATCACTACTACTGAAACTCGTGCAAAAGAAGTTTCTAAAATGACTGATAAAATGGTTACTTTGGGTAAACGTGGAGACTTGCACGCACGTCGTCAAGCAGCTTCGTTTGTTCGTAATGAATTAGCAACTGTTGCAGAGACTGAAGAAGAAATCGTAGTACAAACAGTTTTACAAAAATTGTTTGATGATTTAGCTCCTCGTTTCGCAGAGCGTAACGGTGGATATACTCGTGTTTTAAAAACTGAACCTCGTAGAGGAGATGGCGCACCAATGGCTATCTTAGAATTCGTGGTTAAAGCTGAAACTGATTCTGAAGAGACAGAAGAAGCTTAATAAAATTCATTTAAATTGAATTTAACCAAATTCACTTTTGGATGTATGATGAGCGTTATGATGATGGAATTTTTTCCAAGTGTCTAGCTCAAGTCTCTCCTAAAAGGCGTTTTGCCTTTTAGGAGGACCATATATCGTTTAAAGTGTTTTTTTTGTATGCGCATAATCATTTTTCCCTAACAATTAAAAGACGAATAGTTAATCAATTATATCTATAAGTTTTGATCATAGTACATAAGAATAACGAATATAGATTGTTTAGCATACTTATTTTTGGTAATCTTGTACTGTTGAGGACTGTCAAGACACCTTGAAATACGGTATAATAGTCAAGTCGATAATGATTGACAATGATGAATTTGAGATGCAAAAGCATCATGACTCAAAGATTGAGGTAAAAGAATGAATGAAATCATAACACTGAAAAACATTTCATATAAATATACTGATGAAGAAACTCAGTATGCATTGGATAATATTTCTTTTTCGATAGAAAAAGGTGAATGGATAGCAATAATTGGACCCAACGGTTCTGGAAAATCAACGTTGGCAAAAACCATTAATGGATTAGTTGAACCTGAAAGTGGAGAAGTCAAAGTAGGCAAGTTTGATTTGAACGAAAATAATATTTGGTCGATTAGAGAAATGGTTGGAATGGTATTTCAGAATCCTGACAATCAGTTTGTTGGATCGACTGTTCAAGATGATGTAGCATTTGGATTAGAAAATCTGGGCATTCCGAGAGAACAAATGGTCGAACGTGTTCGTGATGCACTGGAAAAGGTCAATATGCTGGAATTTGCTGAACGTGAACCTGCTAGACTATCTGGAGGACAAAAACAACGTGTAGCCATTGCCGGTATCGTGGCATTGCAGCCAGAAATAATGATTTTAGACGAAGCGACAAGCATGCTGGATCCTAAAGGTCGTGAAGAAGTATTACGTACAGTCAAAGAAGTAAAAGAAAGAGAAAATTTATCTGTTATCTCTATTACACATGATATTGATGAGGCAGCTGCTGCAAATCGAATTATTGTTATGCGTGCAGGAAAGTTAGTCAAAGAAGGCACTCCTGAAGAAATTTTCTCATATGGTGATCAACTGATCGAAATGGGTCTTGATTTACCATTTCCTGAGAAATTGAAATCATCAATGAAAGAACTAGGAATACGAGTACCAAGTGAGTATTTAACAGAGGAAGGCATGGTGGAATGGTTATGGACATACGGTTCGAAGAAGTAGGGTATACGTATCAAAAAGGGACACCATTCCAAAGCCGAGCTTTGTATGATATCAATCTCTCAATAAAAGATGGTGGCTATACAGCACTGGTTGGACATACTGGAAGTGGTAAATCAACAGTTCTTCAGCATTTGAATGCCTTGAAAAAACCAACGGAAGGTTCTATCACTATTGGAGAACGCGTAGTCACAGCTGCTACAGATAACAAAGGATTGAAATCTTTGCGCAAAAAAGTTGGAATTGTCTTCCAATTTCCAGAGGCGCAGCTATTTGAAGAAACAATTGGAAAAGATATTGCATTCGGACCTAAAAACTTTGGGGTAAGCGAAGAAGAAGCAATAAGTAGAGCAAAAGCCTTACTACCACAAGTTGGTCTAGATGAGAGTTTTTTAGATCGTTCTCCATTTGATTTGTCGGGAGGACAGATGCGCCGTGTTGCTATTGCTGGCGTACTAGCTTTAGAGCCGGAAGTGCTGGTATTGGATGAACCAACAGCAGGACTTGATCCGCAAGGCCGTAAAGAGATCATGGATATGTTCTATAATTTATACAAAACGCAGGGACTAACGATAGTGTTAGTAACACATCAAATGGATGATGTGGCGAATTATGCTGATCATATGGTAGTACTGGAAAAAGGAACGGTAGTAAAAGAGGGTTCTCCAAGAGAGCTTTTTAAAGAATCAGACTGGTTAACTAGTATGCAGTTAGGAGTACCCTCAACAGTTCATTTTGCACAAGAACTAGAAAGGAAATTTGAATGGGCCTTTGATCCGTTGCCTTTGACAACAGATGAACTAGCGGAACAAATTAAAGATAGACTTGGTGTAACAGATCAGGAAGCAGGTGATCGAGTATGATGGATAAACTCATTTTCGGACGCTACATTCCTGGGAATTCTTTAATTCATAGGCTAGACCCTAGAACGAAACTCATGAGTGCCATTCTCTTTATTATTGTCATCTTTTTTGCCAATAATATAATCACGTATCTTGCGTTAGCACTTTTCGTTGGATTAGCTGTTGCCTTATCAAAAATTTCAGTTCGTTTCTTTATCAACGGAATCAAGCCACTTATCTGGCTGATTTTATTTACAGTAATTCTTCAGATTCTATTTACAAGTGGAGAAACAATCTTTTTTAGATTTGGGCCTATCATTCTTTCACAAGAAGGATTAATTAATGGTGGCTTTATCTTCATGCGCTTCGTACTGATCATTTTTATGTCGACATTGCTGACTTTAACAACTATGCCGCTGTCTCTGTCAGATGCAATTGAGTATTTGCTGCGACCGCTTGCTGTCATCAAAGTTCCCGTCCATGAAATTGCGCTGATGCTATCGATTGCACTTAGATTTGTACCAACTTTAATGGATGAGACAGAGAAAATCATGAACGCCCAAAGAGCTCGAGGAATCGATTTTGGAGAAGGAAATATCTATGAACAGATGAAATCTGTCGTGCCACTTCTAATTCCACTGTTTGTAAGCTCATTTAACCGTGCAGAGGAGCTAGCTACAGCAATGGAAGCTAGAGGATATAAAGGCGGTGAAGGACGCACTAAGTATCGTCAATTGAGCTGGGAGACCAAAGATACACTTGCTATGGTATCGCTCGGCATATTAACGGCCTTGTTATTATTATTGAGAACCTAAGAAGAAGAGGATAAGGATGCAAGTCTTTATCCTTTTTCTATATAAAAAATAACGATAAAGGAAGCAATTAATTTGGATAAGATAAGATATAAAATGAAGCTCGCTTACGATGGTACAAATTTTTCTGGGTTTCAAGTCCAGCCCAATAAGCGGACTGTCCAAGGTGAAATCGAAAAAGCATTGAGTAAAATGTCTAAAGAAGAGTTCATTCGTATAAAAGGTGCTGGTCGTACAGATGCAGGTGTGCATGCTAGAGGACAAATTATCCATTTTGATTATCCGAGATATATTCCAGAAGACGGTATGCTGAGAGCGCTGAACGCATTAGGACCAGAAGATATTGTATTTCTGGAATCTGATATAGTGGATCAGACCTTTCATTCTCAGTACTTAGCTAGAGGCAAAATGTATCAGTACCGAGTAGACAATCATTCTTTGAAAGACCCTTTCACACGTTTCTACGCACATCATCATCCATTTGATATGGATTTGGAGCGCACTCAGAAAGCACTGGCTTTTCTGGAAGGAACCCACGATTTTACAAGTTTTGCGTCTGCTCATTCAGACAAAGAAGATAAAACAAGAACGATTTACGAGGCATCTGTCGCAATCGATGAAAAAACGGAAGAATGGATCTTCACATTTCGGGGCAATGGATTCTTGTATAATATGATTAGAATTATTATGGGAACTATCCTGCAGGTTGCAGATGGTAGACGACCAGTAGAAGATATCAAAAAGATCCTTGAAGCAAAGGATCGTACAACAGCAGGTCCAACTGTTGAAGCTAAAGGGTTATGTATGATGGAAGTTTATTATGATGAAGATGCATTTAAATAAGTAACGAAGCTAATAGTCGAATAAAAAGGAAATGGACACAGAAAAAGAGGAATTGTATGATTAAAGAACCCACCGAGGAGTTTGCTATAAAGAAGCGAATAAGGTAAGGGTTCTTATTTTTTAGTTATAGTGCGTCTAAAAATTAACTTGTATAACAGAGGTACTGAAATCTACATAAAGAGAAAAGAGGATTGGAATATGTTATTTAGTAAATGGAGATTGCGGTTGGAGGATAAGAGAATCTGGCGCGTTTTTGGTCGAAGTATGGCCCTTTCGCTGATTCTATCTGTATTTATGATTTTCTTAGATACAAGTGCGCTTCCTCTGCTTGAGGAATTACCAGACTGGATGTTGACAGATGTAACGACGGCCAGACAAGTACTGAGTACCTTGGCCGGTACGCTATTTACCGCTACTACTTTTGTATTCTCTGCCATACTAACGATTGTAACGTTATATACTTCAAATTTCAGCCCGCGTGCTGTAGAAGACTTTTTATTGAATACCACATCCATGCGTACACTTGGTATTTTTCTGGGTGGATTTATCTATTCTTTGACATCACTGGTTTTCATGGATGGAAGTTTATATGATGATCGGGTCTTTTCGGTTGTTATTGCATGGGGTTACGCTGTGGGAAGTGCACTTTACTTTACGAAGTTTGTATATCAAGTCTCGAATTATATTCAAGCAGATAAACTGGTTAGTAGGATGTACAACGAAACAAGAACACAGTACGATGAAACTATCGGATACTTTAGAGAACATACTAGAATTGAAAGATTACCTGAAATTACTACCACCTATCAATATGATATGAAGACAAATGCAGAGGCTTATATTGGCTCTATCAAATTTGATGAATTAAAAGATTTATGTGAAGAGTACGAGGCTATCTGTAGAATTAGTATTAAAGTGGGGGATTTTGTTTCCCGCAAGGAGCCGGTGGCAACGATTTATACGAACAAAAAAGTTGCCGAAGTAAATGAACTGGAAGAATCATTCAATAAAACATTTTCCTTTGAAGCAGAGCGTTCTACTTCATTTGACTCTGGATATTCTAGAAATAAATTGAATGAGATTGCTCTGAAAGCAATATCTCCAGGGATTAATGATCCTAATACGGCAATCCATGCAGTTCACTATAAATCACTGTTAGAAGCAAAATTTGCAGCCCTCAGAGGAAGGTACGTCGTGGTCGGAAAATCAAGAGAAGAACTGGAAAATGAGCCGGATTTTTCGAAATTAACAGGTGTTTTGCTATACGATTTTAATGACTTCTTCAGACATTTACATGTAGGTTACCGACAACTGGTTCATTATATGAAAGAAGATATTTCAGCTATGGAATCTGTTTTTGATGCACTAGTTCTGATTGCCCACTCAGCACATCAAGACAAAATTGGAATAGTTAAAGAATATAGTCGTTATGTTTATGAATCAGTAATCGATAACTTTCCACAGCAACTTGATCGTGAGTTGATTGAAAAACGGTATAATCAGATCATTTCTATCGAAGTAGATGATCGAATCACCGCTGAAGAAGAAGAGGAAGCACGTGCAGAGGAGGACAGTCATTGAAAATCCCCTTTAACGTTAATGGATTAATGGTAGATGCAGAGTATACCAAAAAAGAAGTGAATGAGATTTTTATTCCTTTATTAAAGCAATTGGCTTTACTGAGAACAGATAAAGATTCTCGTGTAGTTGCATATTTAGCTGCGCCGCCAGGGGCTGGTAAAACAACACTCAGCCAGTTACTAGAGCTTTTGTATAAAGAGCAGAAACTTCCTTATTCTTTCCAGTCAATTTCAATCGATGGGTTTCATTATAAGCGCAAGTATTTAATGAATAACTGGATTGAAGTGAGTGGAGAAAAGAAGTCACTTAATAGTGTAAAAGGAAGCCCAGAATCATTTGACCTGGAGGCTTTGAAAGAAAGAATCAGACTGCTGACTGAAGGTAATGTAACAAAATGGCCAATGTATGACCGTAAGTTACATGATGTAAGTGAAGAAACTATAGTAGTGGATGCTGAGATCGTTTTGATCGAAGGAAATTATCTATTATTGGATGAACCCGGTTGGAAGGAATTAAAGAATATAGCTGATTTAACAGTATTTATAGAAGCAAAAGAAAAAAGTTTAAAACCGAGACTGATAGAACGTAAAATGTTGGGCGGATTGTCACTAACTGAAGCCGAATCTTTTTACGAGCAAAGCGATCAGCGAAATGTAATAAGAGTGCTGGAACATTCCAGCAAAGCGGATATTCAATTGGTGCTAACAGAAAAAAGAGAGCTTAAAAAGAGATGAAAAAGTAAGACTATACTGATTATTTAGGTAAATCGTATAAAATAAGTGGATGCTTAATAATCTGCTTATTCGCTATAAACTGTTATCATTAAGGTACTATATATTTGTTTGAAAAGGAGGCTTAAGTATGAAAGAGTGGTTCAATCAATATGCAGAAGCTTACCCATTAATTACAAATATATCCATTTTTATCATTGTTATCATTTTACTACTGATGATTAGAAGATTTGCTTTAAATCGTTTATATAAACAGTTCAACGAGTCAGACAATTGGTATGTTACTCGAAAAATAGCGAAGTGGATGACTAATTTTATTTTAGCCCTTACCTTTATCTATATATTTGGAAGTGATTTAAGTGGCTTTACGACGGCGATAGGTCTGGCAGGTGCAGGTATAACTTATGCGCTAAGAGAAGTAATCGTTAGTTTTGCCGGGTGGTTCGCTATTATGTTTGGAGACTTCTTTAAGACGGGTGACCGGGTCTTGCTGGGAGGAACAAAGGGAGACGTGGTCGATATTGGACTGTTGCGCACAACCTTGATGGAAATGGGGGAGTGGGTAGAGGGTGACCAGTATACTGGTCGTATTGTTCGAGTGGCCAACAGTTATATCTTTACTTCACCGGTGTATAACTATACTGCCGACTTTAAATTTCTGTGGGACGAAATTCATATTCCGCTGCACTTTGATACAGATGTAAAATTGGCTAGAAAGCTGGTTTTACAAATTGCAGAAGAGCAAATCGGTACGTACAACATGCAAGCTGAAGAAGACTGGGATAATATGAAACGTCGTTACCGAATAGAGAATGCTTCTTTGAAACCACAAGTTTTTATCTCATTTAATGATAACTGGATAACGCTAAGTTTAAGATATATCGTAGATACCAGAGAAAGGCGAGCAGTCAAAGATCGCATATTTATGTCTATCTTAGAAAGATTTAACCAACATACAGACAAAATAGAGCTAGCATCTGAAACCTTTGAAATCGTTCGTGATGAAACGAGAGAAGAAAGAAAGCAGAGACTTTAATTATAAGTATGTGCGACAAGGTAGAAATTGCTATGAGCATTATACTGATAAAAAGAGGAGCAGATTTTATGTCTGTTCTTCTTTTTTATTAAAGTAAACAATTATCTATAAGACTATACGCATATTTGAAAATCACAAATTCTATTCTAATAGTTCATACTTAAGACTGATTTATTAATCAGTGCATTATTATATACTAATAATGTACAAAAATTGTGTTTTAAATCAGTATAAACCTGAAAGTCAGAAGACTGAATTCAAAATAATTCTAAAAAGGGTGCTTATAGATGAAAATGAATAAAAATCGAAAAAGAACGCCTATGAAGCAAATTAAATCTTTGGTCACCTCTTTGTTTGAAGCCAAAGTAGAAACAAGAAAGAAATGGATGGTATTGGGTATCATTGTTTATATCATCAGTCCAGTTGATTTGGTACCAGATTTTATTCCCGTAATGGGTTATGCGGATGATGTTATTGTTCCAATTCTATTAATTATTGCAGAAAAACTGATGTCTAAAGATAAAGAACCTGCAACAGTCCATATTAGAAAAGACGCTGAAAAAATTAATTGATATTTTTTATAAATAATGCCTAAAGCACTTTCCGTTTTGGAAAGTGTTTTTTTAGATATGTTCTATATAGAGCGAAATTGTGATGATAAAGTTCTAGGAAAATTAGTAATAGGCATTGTTTTTGCAGTTTTCAACTCCGTAACATATATCATTTATATTGAAAAATGTTTTATATACAGTTGACTTATCTAGTCATTCGAGGTATTATGTTAAATGGTATTGTTTGCCACCATGATAAGCCCCGGAAACTTGTTATGTCACAAACAAAACGAAGCTCTGATCAAGAAAGTTCTGGACTATTCACAAGACTATTACATTAGAGCAAGAATGAAAACACAATAACTGAAATCGAAAATGATATTTTATGGAGGTCAAGATCGTGCGTACAACTTTTATGGCGAATGAAAGCAACATCGAGCGCAAATGGTATGTAGTTGATGCTACAGATATCCCATTAGGACGTCTTTCAGCAGTAGTTGCTTCTATTCTTCGCGGAAAAAACAAACCTACGTATACACCACACGTCGACACTGGCGATAACGTAATCGTAGTTAATGCTGAAAAAATCAAATTAACAGGTAACAAAGCTAGTGACAAGATTTATTCTCGTCACTCAGGATTCCCAGGTGGATTGAAACAGGTTTCTGCTGGTACTCTTCGTGCTGAAAAACCTGAAAGATTAATTGAATTATCTATCAAAGGAATGCTTCCACATAACTCTTTAGGAAGTACTCAATTCAGAAAATTACACGTATATGCTGGACCTGAGCACAAAAACCAAGCTCAACAACCAGAAACATTAGACATCACGAACTTAATTTAAGGAGGTACATTCATTGGCTCAAGTACAATATTTCGGAACTGGTCGTCGTAAAAATTCTACAGCTCGCGTAATCATGACTCCAGGTTCTGGTAACATCACATTCAACGGTAAAGACATTACTGAATATTTAAACTTTGAACACTTGCATCTAATTGTAAGACAACCTCTTGCTATTACAGATACAGTGGACAGCTATGACATTAGAATTAATGTTCAAGGTGGAGGATACGCTGGACAAGCTGGTGCTGCTCGTCACGGGATTGCTCGTGCACTATTAACAGTAGACCCAGATTTCCGCGGACCACTTAAAGCTGCTGGTTTATTAACTCGTGACCCTCGTATGGTTGAACGTAAAAAACCAGGTCGCAAAAAAGCGCGTAAATCACCACAATTCTCAAAACGTTAATATTTATCTTGGAGAACCTCATTCGTTGGGGTTCTTTTTTTACCTCAAATAAATTTGATATATCCATTTGTGTGACAGTAATTATAAAAAAAGCTAAGTATTCCCTTAATATAATTTCAAAAAGATCTTTTTTGAATTTTTTTCAGAATATGTCGGGAAATTTATAAAATATTTCTAAGGAATCTTGTATTATCAGTAGTGGGAGTTAACGCTGTAGGTATCGTTATTTGTGGTAGATTAATTGATTTGAATAAGTAGAAAAGATATACCCAGCAAGAAAACAATTAAATATAGTTGTGAAGTTGTAATCTATATCCAATAAAAATGTTTAAAAATTAGGGTTTTCTCTTCGAATTATGCAACGTAAATATGATATAGTAAGAACCTATTTAGGTATAATGGAGGAGAAACATGCTTTTACGATTAAAAAATGGATTGAAAAATTTTAAAGAAGTAACGTATAAAAAACATGAGCAGCTGTATCATGATTTAGAACAGGTTCAAAATCCACACACACTATTTATTGCGTGCTCTGACTCGCGAGTTAATCCCGAGAGATTAATAGGCAGCAATCCAGGAGAAATATTTACGATTCGCAATATTGCGAATACGGTCCCTGCATATGAAGTCAGCCATAATGACTTTACAACGGTATCTGCTATTGAATTTGCGATAGAAGTCCTTAAAGTAAGAGAAGTTATTATCTGCGGACATTCAAATTGTGGAGGGTGTGCTGCGGCACTTGAAGGACAGGAGAAACTGGACCAACTCCCTTATACACAACAATACTTGAAGCCACTGGAAAATATAAAAGTGAAAGTTGAACACAGTCACCATCATAAAGATGCAGAATCCAAGGCTAGACTGATGGAGCAGTTGAATGTGATTACTCAACTCAATAATTTGAAAAGTTACCCTCAGATCCAGCAGTTGATTGCAAAAGGAGAACTTGAAGTAGAAGGTTGGCATTATGATATCAAATCAGGTGATGTGTTCGTCTATGATGAAACAACTCGTTCATTCTGCAAATCTGATGAGTACCAGAACATACATCAGTAAGAACGATTATGATTAAAGTAAAAAGAAATAAAAGTTTGAAGTTCCTGACTATTTTTGAAAAATATAGCAGTGTTCTCAAAACTTTCTGCTTAAGGATGTTCTTTTTTACTCAATCATATAGAGTTTAAGTGCTGAATTATGAATTCCAAGACTAAATAGCGATAACAAAATAGATATGTTATACTTTACCTAATTGAATAGAAACATTTGGGGTGCTTTATGCTGAGATTATACCCATGGAACCTGATACAGTTAGAACTGGCGCAGGGAAATGTAGTTGTAAACGAATGGACTCAATTTTTATTTTGATAGTCTTTTTCTGTTTGTCTCAGACTGTACTCCTTTTGCTTTTCGCAGAAAGGAGTTTTTTTGCGTGGAAAAAAATCGAATCCACAAACTAACATTGTTATCTCTGATGATTGCACTGGATGTAGTCTTGTCGCCATTGTTACGAATTGAGGGAATGGCACCGATGTCTAGTGTAATGAATATCATTGCGGGTGTTTTATTAGGCCCGGTGTATGGAACTTTGATGGCTTTTGTATGTGGAATAATCCGCATGCTGCTGATGGGGATTCCTCCGCTTGCTTTGACTGGAGCGGTCTTTGGAGCCTTTTTTGCCGGTCTCTTCTATAGATGGAGTGGGAAAATCATCGGATCAATGATTGGGGAAATTATTGGTACAGGATTAATTGGATCATTACTGTCTTATCCAGTAATGGTTTGGTTTACCGGCAGCCAGCAAGAACTATATTGGTTTATCTATACACCTAGATTTATTGGTGCAACATTGATCGGTTCAGTTATTGCATTCTTAGTATTAGTCAAATTAAAAGAAACATCCATTTTCAAAAAATCTCAGCGTTTATTTTGGGAGGAGTACTAAATGAAGATGAATATTGATTTTTCAAAAATTTTCCCTTTAGAAAATGCACCACTGGTCCAATGTATTACCAATGAGATCACTTGTGAATCAATCGCAAATGCCTTGTTGTATATTGGTGCAAAGCCGATAATGGCAGATGATCCTAGGGAATTCTCACAACTTTTTGAGAAAACCAGTGCATTATTACTGAATTTAGGTCATTTATCTGAACAACGTCAAGAAAGCCTGCTAGCAGCCAGTAGTTACGCTACTAGAACAAGGAAACCCACTGTAGTGGACCTAGTTGGTTATGGGGTTAGTGATATACGAAACCAAATAGGTATTTCCTTAGTAGAAACTCATCCCGCTGTAGTCAAAGGTAATATTTCTGAATTCCGTCATTTTTGTGGTTTGCCTAGTCAGGGTCGTGGAGTCGATGGTAGTATGTGGGACCAAGGAGAAGACAATTTAAATGAATTGATTGATGCTCTGCAGGAAATTGGAGGCCTTTATCCAGCGACAACATTTTTAGCTACCGGGCAGAAAGACTTGGTTGTTAACCAGAAACAGGTCATAGTATTGAATAATGGGGTAGATGAATTAGACCGCTTCACAGGAACCGGAGATATTGTTGGAGCGATTATAGCTGCTCTGTTAGGTGAAGGTCATGGTTCTACTGAAGCGATAGCCGGGGCAGTTAGTTATTTCAATATTTGTGGAGAAAAGGCGAAGCAGTTAAGTTTTGGGCTTGCAGATTTTCGTCAGCAGACATTAAATCAGTTGTCTTTACAGATGTCAGAAAAATGGTATGAGCAGGCGAAAGGATGGAAAAAATGAAAGAGTTGACACTTTATTTGGTCACAGGCAGATATGATTTTAGTGACGAAGAATTTTTAAACATTATTGAAACAGCTTGTCAAAATGGCGTAACGATGGTGCAACTGCGGGAAAAAGCTATTACGACAAATCGATTTTATGAGTTAGCGGTAGCAGTCAAACAAATCACGGACCTTTATGATATTCCTTTGATTATTAATGATCGAGTCGATATTTGTCTGGCAGTTAATGCGGCCGGAGTACACATTGGGGACGATGAAATGCCAGTAAAAGTAGTCCGTTCATTAATTGGTGGTGAAAAGTTACTAGGTGTTTCTACTAAATCGATCGAGCGAGGAAAAAAAGCAGAAAAAGATGGGGCAGATTACTTAGGAGTAGGCGCAATCTTTCCAACTGAAACAAAAAGAGATCCGCAGCGCACAACGATAGAGACATTGAATACAATCGCAGAAGCAGTGAATATTCCAATTGTTGCAATCGGTGGAATCAATGAAAGCAATATTGAAAACTTTACTAATACAGCTATTTCAGGGATTGCAGTTGTGAGTGAACTGATGCTGGCAGAACAGGTTTCTCAAAAAGTTCAGAAATTAAAACAAGCTGTTGAACAAATATTGGAGGGAAGACAATGATTAATAGTACACCTCAAGTTGTAACCATTGCAGGGTCTGATTCTGGTGGTGGCGCCGGAATTCAAGCTGATTTAAAAACTTTTCAAGCACGTCAGGCATTTGGAATGAGCATTATCATTGCATTAACGGCGCAGAATACTTATGGGGTCCAATCTAGTCTGCCCATTCCCAGTGATTTTATTGATAGCCAGTTCCATTCATTGGCTGAAGATTTTTCGATTAAAGCATCCAAAACCGGTATGCTGGCAGATACGGAACATGTACTAACTGTCGTTGAGAACTTTAAAAAAGTAGATTTCGGACCACTAATCGTTGACCCGGTTATGGTAGCTAAAGGTGGACATCAGCTATTAGAATACGATGCAGTTCAAACAATTAAAGAACAGCTTTTACCACTAGCGACTGTTGTAACACCGAATCTGCCCGAAGCAGAAATGTTGCTAGGAAAAAGTATTACAACAGATCATGATATGATTGAAGCAGCAAAAAGCTTGCAGGCTTTAGGGACTATAAACATTATCATTAAAGGCGGGCATAGCCAAAACACAGAAGCTTCTGACTTTGTTTTACTGGAAAACGGAGAAAGTTTCTGGCTAAGTACACCGCGAATCAAAACGGCAAATACCCATGGAACAGGCGATACCTTTTCAGCCTGTATCGCAGCAGAGCTGGCTAAAGGAACTAAGTTGAAAGAAGCCATTATAATTGGAAAAGAATTTATCCAGGCTGCAATCAGTCAGGAAATTTCTGTCGGCCATGGTCATGGACCGACAAACCATTGGGCGCAAATACAAAACAGCGTCACGATTCATGAACTATAGGACAAACAAATACAGTAATCAAATTTTCAGGAGGATATGATGTCATTTACAGCAAAAGCACGACAAGCAGCTTCAGCTTCATGGCAAGGCAGTTTTTCTCATCCGTTCATTACGGAACTACAATCAGGTGCATTAAAAGAGGATGTTTTTCGCTATTACTTAGTGCAGGATCATTATTATCTACACCATTTTAATAAGCTCTATACCTTGATTGCGCAACAGACAAATGATCAAGCACTGAGAACCTTACTTTTAGAGAATGCCCAAAATTTAGCTTTAGGAGAAATCGCCATTCGAGAATATTTTTTCGAAGAATTGGGTATTACGGAGGAGGAAATAGAGGAAACACCTATTGCTCCGACAGCTTACCATTATGTTTCCCATATGTATCGACAATTAATTGAAGGTACACCAAATACAGCAGCGGCTAGCTTGCTGCCTTGCTCATGGTTATATCAGGAAATAGGAAATACTTTAATTGCTAAACAGTCACCTGTTCCGATTTATCAACGTTGGATTGAAACGTATGCTGGGTTGGAAGCTTTAGAACACATACAACAAGAACGAAAGATTTTAGACCGTTTGTATGATGAAAGTTCTGAATTAGAACAGCAACAGATGCTGGAAGCTTTTGTTATCAGCAGTGAAATGGAATATGGCTTTTGGGAAATGGCCTATCAGAAAGAAACTTGGAAGAAAGATATATAAAATTAGAAGATATAAGCGATTTGCTGTATTAATTTAAATAATTATGTAATGACCCCACCTTAATATATTAAGAGGGGGTTATTTTAAACCGTAAAGCAAATTAACCGCTATAGTCCTTTAAGAGCCGATAGAATTAGGTGGAAATCCATTTAACCACTATTAACATTCTTTTCGAAGAACAACTAGAAAGATATATTGTGAAAATTTTGAATGAAAAAATCATGGGATAAGTGAATCATATGAAGTAGAGTTTACTGGTGAAGGAAAGGCTATCAATGAATGTTGACGAATAGGAAATTATTTATGAAAATGACGTCTTTTCGTTTAGAGAAACAATAGACAGCTTATTTACTTACAAAAAATGAGAAAAAATGCTTTTTTTCATCATTGTAGAAGAATCCATGTTAAAATAAGGAATCATATCTATAAGGAGATCATTATTAAATGACGTATGCACTCGAAATAAAGGATTTGAAAAAAGTCTATGGAACAGGCGTTGTGGCATTAAAAGGAATCAATTTAAACGTGGAAGAAGGAGATTTCTATGCGCTATTAGGTCCCAATGGTGCTGGAAAGTCTACTACAATTGGTATCATTACGTCCTTGGTTAATAAAACCTCTGGAAAAGTAAAAGTTTTTGGACATGATCTTGATACTGACTTGGTAAGATTGAAACAACAGATTGGATTAGTTCCTCAGGAGTTCAACTTCAATCCCTTTGAAACAGTTCAACAGATCGTTGTCAATCAAGCTGGATATTATGGAGTTTCTCGTAAAGAAGCATTAGAACGTAGTGAAAAGTACTTAAAACAATCTGACTTGTGGGAAAAACGAAATGTTCGGGCACGTATGCTTTCAGGTGGAATGAAACGAAGATTGATGATTGCCAGAGCTTTGATGCACGAGCCGCGATTGCTGATTCTTGATGAACCAACCGCTGGTGTGGATATCGAATTAAGAAGAGAGATGTGGACATTTCTTAGAGAATTGAATAAGAATGGGACAACGATTATCCTGACGACTCATTATCTGGAAGAAGCGGAAATGCTTTGTCGGAATATCGGAATTATTCAGTCGGGTGAACTGATTGAAAACACTAGTATGAAAACCTTACTAGCAAAATTGCAGTTTGAAACATTCATTTTTGACTTGGATCGTTTTGATAAGAAGCCTGAAATCAAAGGATACACAAATTATTTTGAAGATGAGCAAACACTCGCTGTGGAAATCGAACGTAACCAAGGGGTGAATCAATTGTTTGAGCAGTTGACTCAACAAGGAATTAAAGTTCTTTCAATGCGGAATAAGTCTAATCGATTGGAAGAGTTATTCCTGAAAATTACAGAAGACAAAAAACCAGTGGAGGAAAAACATGTTTAATCTTTATTTCACAGCTTTAAAAAGTCTGGCTGCAAAGGAAACTAATCGTTATCTACGCATCTGGGTACAGACACTCGTACCGCCAGTTATCACAACGTCATTATACTTTGTTATTTTTGGTAATCTGATTGGTGGACGAATTGGTCAGATGGAAGGATTCTCTTATATGGAGTTTATCGTACCTGGCTTGATTATGATGTCTGTCATTACCAGTTCGTATTCTAATGTATCGTCATCATTTTTCTCTCAGAAATTTCAGAAGAATATTGAAGAACTGCTGATTGCACCTGTCCCAACGCATGTCATTATGTGGGGATTCGTCTTTGGGGGACTAGGTAGAAGCATTCTAGTAGGTATATTAGTAACAGTTATTTCTTTATTTTTTGTACCACTTCAGGTATTTTCCTGGTTCATTATTATCGTTACACTACTGATGACTTCAATTTTATTCTCATTAGCCGGGCTATTGAATGGGATTTTTGCCCAGTCATTTGATGATGTATCTATTGTACCTACCTTTGTCTTGCAGCCATTGACTTATCTTGGTGGAGTATTTTATTCTATTTCAGAATTGCCATCTTTCTGGCAAGGTGTTTCAAAAATCAATCCGATCGTTTATATGATATCCGGATTTAGATATGGTTTTTTAGGTGTAATTGATGTACCCATCATGGTGTCGATGGGTATTCTTGTAATTTTTATTGTGGGTCTTTATTCGACTTGCTGGTATTTGATTGAAAAAGGCCGCGGATTGAGAAGTTAAGAAATGAAAAGCTGATTTTGAACAGATTATTGTTCAAGATCAGTTTTTTTATTTAATTTACTAAAAGTATTTACATAAAGTAAGCAAAGGTGTATAGTTGACTTATCAACAGTTGACTAGTCAATTGTTCAGTGAGGGGGAGAATGAAATGGGCATTAGAGAGATTAGTCGGTTGCTTTATCAGCTGAAAATTGCGAACCAGGTAATGACTTCCAAGTTTGAGAAAGAAACAGGATTTAGCCTGACAAGGTATGAACTTATGAGATTTTTGAAAGAAACAGAAAAATGTTCTCAGACAAAGATCCAAACAGAATTATGTATCGATAGTGCAGCTGTAACGAGACACTTGAAGATAATAGAAGAAAAAGGCTATATCACTAGAAAACGAAATAGCCAAAACAATAGAGAAATCTTTGTCGAAATAACCCCAAAGGCTATTAAGGAATTAGAGAAATGCGAGTCAGATCATAATTCGACAGAAAATACTCTAAGTAGTTCTCTCAGCGAACTGGAAGAAAAGAAATTATCAGAACTGTTAGACAAATTAATGGAAAAAAAGAGGGATTAATATGAACAAGAACAACGATTTTTCAGATATCACATACAACAGAAAGTCCGTCCGCGTTTATGATGAAAAGGTTAAGATTTCTCATGAAGAAATGCTTGAAATGATTCAGGAATCAACGATAGCACCATCTTCAGTCAACATGCAGCCATGGCGCTTTGTGGTTGTTGAAAGCGAAGAAGAGAAAGCTAAACTTAGACCATTGATTCGTTTCAACAAAAGACAAAATGATACTTCAGCAGCCATGGTTCTGATTTTTGGAGATATGGAATGTTATGAATACGGAGAAGAAATCTATAATAGAGCCGTAGAAGAAGGGAAAATGTCTCCGGAAGTTAGAGACGAACAATTGGCAGCTATTATTCCTCACTACAAAAACTTCACTAGACAAAAAATGAACGACGTTGTCAAAATCGATTCAAGTCTAGCGGCTATGCAGTTTATGCTGGTTGCACGCAGTCATGGATACGATACGAACGCAATCGGTGGATTTGAAGATGACCAATTAGCTGAAGCTTTCGGACTGAATAAAGACCGTTATGTACCTGTTATGATTCTTTCAGTCGGAAAAGCTGCAGAAACAGGTTACAATTCTATTCGCCTAGAAGCTGACAGATTTACTACATTCGTATAAGAGGAGCAAAATACATGAAAATTATTAATGCATCATTCTTTATTAAAGAAGACAAACGGGAAACTTTTTTATCAGATATCAAAGCTTTGATTGAATCTACTCGTTTAGAAAAAGGATGTCTGCAGTATCATCTATATGAATCTCTAGAAGAAACTAACCATTTCATGATGGTAGAAAATTGGGAAAATCAGGAAGCAATGGATGAGCACGGAAAGAATCCTTTATTGCAGAGGTTATTTAAAGATATTCCAGAGTACAGTTCGAAAGCACCTGAATTGAAAGTATCAGAAGTAATTGAATAAAGTTTGTTTAGATTAAGAAAAGCATCTTCCTTGTGGAGGTGCTTTTTTAAGATTATTCGCTTTTAAAACCATTAATTTTAATTAGGAATTTATTATAGTATGAAACGAATAAAAAAACGAATGATAGAAGAATTTTTTTTATAAATATCTGTTAAATAATCTGGTATTCTGTTATGATAGTCCATAAAATATCGTATAGCGATGAATGGACTGAAAGCAGGCGACTTTATGAATAGAGAATGGATACACGCATTACCGAAAGTAGAATTACACTGTCATTTAGACGGGTCTATTCCAATGGCGACTTTGAAAGAACTGGCTGAAGCAGCAGACCTACCAAAAGATTGGATGGAACAAGCCGTAGCACCAGCCTTATGTCTAGACTTGAAAGATTACTTATCCACTTTTGATGCGGTGCTGCCCGTACTGCAGAGTGAAGCGAATTTAACAAAAGCTGCTTATGCAGTTGCTAGAGCAGCGCATGAAGAGAATGTCGTTTATCTGGAAATGAGATTTGGACCCTTGCTGCATCAGAGAGAAGGATTATCAACCAGACAAGTTATTGAAGCAGTCTGCAAAGGTGTCGAGCAGGCAATGGCTGAATTTCCAATCTTCGTTACGATTCTAGCGTGTGCTTTGCGCCATCACTCAGAAGAGAGAAATACTGAATTGTTCGAAGAAGTCAGTAAACTGCAGGTAGAGCAAGTTATTGGAATTGATGTAGCCGGAGATGAAGGAAACTTCCCGAATAGTTGTGTAGAAAAAGCGGTAAAGACGGGCGTTGATAGTAAGATGCTGTTAACCATGCATTCAGGGGAAACAGGTAGCTATGAAAATGTGCTTACGGCAATCGCATTTGGTGCCAAACGGATTGGTCATGGCGTGGCAATCAAAGAGGATCCAGAATCTATGGCAATCGTTAAAGAAAAGAATATACTGCTTGAGCTATGTCCAACCAGCAACTTGCAGACAGGCGCTGTCACTGGCTGGAAAGACTATCCACTAAGAGCCTTTATGAATTACGGAATACCTGTCAGCATCAATACTGATAACCGGACGGTCTCCGATACGACGCTGACCGATGAGTTCCTGATTTGTGCAAACCAGTTTGACTTAACGAAACAAGAAATGAAGGATCTGAATAAGACAGCGATGCAGCATGCATTTGCCAGCGATAAAGTAAAACAAGAGGTTATAAATAAAATCGACTTTTTTGGAAATGAATAAATTTATCTAATATACTGAGAATAAATTGATGATATCATGATTAAGAAATACTCCTAAAATATTTTCTAGGAGTATTTTTATGTTTAAGGGGATATAATTATTAGCTTCATATATTCCAACAGATACATAAAAGTTTTAATATAGTTTAGCTTTATATAATAAAAAAATAATTTTTTAAATTATCCATGCTATACTGGACGCTAGTTATTAAACATAGTTTAAAAAGTTGTCGGGACAGAAAAATATATTAAAGGAGATGCTCTTATGAGAATCGAACATGCTGCAGTTTGGGTTAAAGATTTAAATAAAATAAAGAAATTTTATGAAACATACTTTGGAGCAAAAAGTGGCGAGTTATACCATAATCAGAAAACTGGATTTACGTCTTATTTCCTATCGTTTGATACGGGGGCACGGTTAGAAATTATGAATAAAGCAGAGTTAAATACTAACAATGGTATGATGCTCGGATATGCACATTTGGCATTTGGAGTGGGCACAGAAAAAGACGTAGATCAATTAACTGATAAAATTGTAAAAGATGGATATCCATTACTAAACGGTCCAAGAGTTACTGGGGATGGTTATTATGAAGCAGTCATCGCTGACCCAGAAGGAAACTTGATAGAAATCACAACAGAGTAGCGCTAGCGCAATGATTTTGTAGCAGTTAATTGAAAATAGATTAACAAGGACTGTAAGTTTATGAAAGAGAAAGACATGAAAAGTAATAAACCACAACATATTAGAGAAAATAATCTTGAGTATATTGAATTTCTTCTAAAAAAATATACAAAACTTTCTCAAAAAGAGTTAGCTCAATTAAATGGATTAAGTATTGTAACCATAAAAAAAGTACTTGAAACATTACTGGAAAATGGTAGCGTCCAAGAGTCGGATAAACGTTCCATAACTGGAGGAAGAAGCGCACGTCTCTATGAATATAATCCCAGACATAAGCTACTTTTAGTTGTTCAGTTAATTGAAACTGAAGAACAAATGAGAGGTGTTTATTCAATCTGTGATATGTAGGGGGAACGTATCTATGAAGAAGTTGCTAGAGAAAATTCTTCATCATGGATGGGAATTTCTACATGTATCAGAGAATTAATCGACAGGTATGAAGCTATTGCCGCAATTGCATTTGGAGTTCCAGGTGTTGAAGTTCAAGGGAAATTAAAAGTTATTGATTTTTCGTCCTTATTGAACTTCGAGCTTGAAAAAAATCTGATGACCTTCCCATAGTGATTGAAAACGACGTGAACGCTGCTTTGCTAGGCTATAGTAGTTCCCTTCATAATCGGGAAAGTATTGCTGTTGGTCTCTATTATCCTATGAATTTTCCACCGGGAGCGGTTATAGTTATAAATGGACAAATACTTCAAGGGAAAAATGGATTAGCGGGAGAAGTTAAAAGTTTACCCTTGGAAGCGAAATGGCAGAATTATCCACGGATTCCGATTAATATCGAGAAACATATACGAGAAGTCATTCAAACGATTATTAGTATGTATGATCCAGACAGAATAATTTTATATGCTAACCCTGACATAATTTGGAGTAATCAACTTAAACAAATAGAAGAAGACTTAAGAGTAATCTATCCTTATGTAGATCTTCCAGTTATCAAAATCTCAACATTTTTTACTGAAGATTATATGAAAGGCCTGATCGTAAGAGGTTTAGAGACGATTGCAGCCACAGATAGATTTAGTGATAATGACGAAAAGTAAAAGTCAGTTCATCTATTAATATCTTTAGGATTAAGGTCAAAGTGAATAGACAATATATAGTTTGGAAAAATATATAAATTTTAAAGAATCTCATTTTTGAGATTCTTTTTTTACTTGAAATTTTAAAAACTGGAAAATATATAGCTCAATTAATTAAAGAGTAGAAAAGAGGTGATAAGTGTTTTTAAAATGTGTATCCTGTTTTTTTACTGTTTATTTTGACTTTGAGTAAAATTGAAAGCGTATACTGATGGATGTAAAACTTATACAGAAAACATAATCATTAAGGTTCTTTAAATACTCAAAGACAGTGACAGATGCTCTAAATACGTTGTTTATTTAATTATGAATTGAAGATTGGAAGTGAATATAGTGGGAGAACAAAAGAAAGTTTTATTTACTGAAACAGTATTGCGAGATGCCCATCAGAGCTTGATGGCAACTCGCATGAAAACAAGCGAAATGATCCCGATATTAGAAAAAATGGATGCTGCTGGCTATGATGCTTTGGAGTGTTGGGGTGGAGCAACATTTGATGCTGCTATCCGCTTTCTGAATGAGGATCCTTGGGATAGATTGAGAATTTTTAAAAAATCAATCCACCATACAAAATTACAGATGCTTTTAAGAGGGCAAAACCTTTTAGGGTATCGCCATTATGCAGATGATATTGTCGATAAGTTTGTTGAAAAAGCTATTTTTAATGGAATTGATATATTAAGAGTTTTTGATGCATTGAATGACCCGCGCAATATGGAAGGTTGCGTCAAAGCTATTAAGAAATATGGAGGACATGCACAATTGACTATTTGTTATACCGTCAGTCCAATTCATACAATTGAGTATTATATAAACTTGGTAAAAGAATTGGACGAAATGGGAGCAGATTCAATTTGTATAAAGGATATGGCAGGTATTTTGACACCTAAAGTTGCAGAAGAGCTCATTCCTGCTCTTAAAAATGTAACGAGTTTACCTATAGAAGTTCATACTCATGCGACAAGTGGAACCTCAGAGATGACTTATCTAACTGCCGTTAAAGCTGGTGCCGATAAGATTGATACAGCGATTTCTCCATTTTCTGGTGGAACGAGTCAACCTGCTACTGAAACACTTGGAATTGTACTTGAAGAATTAGGTTATGATACGCACTTAGATATGGAGACTTTACAAGATATAGCAGACTACTTTAAGCCAATTAAAGATCACTACCTAAAAGAAGGTACATTGGATCCGAAGATGTTGACTGTCGATCCAAAAACGTTATTCTATCAAGTTCCTGGAGGTATGTTATCCAATTTGTACTCTCAACTGAAACAAGCGAAAGCTGAACATAGATATGAAGAGGTATTAAGAGAAGTTCCAAGAGTCAGAGAAGATCTAGGTTTTCCGCCGCTAGTAACGCCTATGAGCCAGATGGTAGGAACCCAAGCAGTCTTTAATGTTCTTTCTGGTGAAAGATATAAGATGATTCCAAATGAAATTAAAGATTATGTTAGCGGCGCTTATGGAAAATCACCCGCTCCAATAAGTGAAGAAATGAAGCATAAAATTATTGGAAATAAAGCAGTAATTAAAGGTAGACCAGCCGATTTGCTACAACCAGAATTTGAGGAATTAAAAAATGAGTTAGGTGATTTAGCTCAATCAGACGAAGATGTACTGGTTTATGCTATGTTCCCTCAAATAGGAAAAGAGTTTTTAGAGAATAAGTATAAACAAGAAGTAAAACAAGAAAATGAAGTCATACGAATCAACGCCACGATGAGGGAGGGAGACATTTGATTGATATTAGTTTATTGAAAGGGGTAGAAATTACTCTGGTTTCTATAACAGTTGTTTTCGTTGTGCTTGTCGGACTTATGCTGATTATTGAGTCTTTTAAATATATTTTTAAAGAAGACAGTGCACAACAAAATGCTCAGATAGTAAAAAAAGAAACGAAAGAATGTATTTCAATAGAAGATGATCAGGAAAGTAAAAGAGTAGCAGCCATTACTGCGTTAATTATGGCAAATGAGGAACAACAGGATAGACATTATCAGATTACGTCAATCAAACGGATAAAATGAAGGAGCTTAAAAATGAAGAATTATAAAATTACAGTAGATGGAAAAACATATGCTGTATCAGTAGAAGAAGTAAACGAATCAGTGGGTGCTGCAAAAGATTCATTAAAGAACACTTCCAAGGAACAAGAAATGCTTCAAACAACTCAAAGCCAACCAGCACCAGCTTCTTCTGGAATAGATATTACAGCACCGATGCCAGGAACCATTATTGATGTAAGAGTACAAGCTGGAGCAACTGTTAAAGCAGGACAAGTAATCTGTGTATTAGAAGCTATGAAAATGGAAAATGAAATTGTGGCGCCAGAAGATGGAACAATAAGCGAAATGAAGATTTCTAAAGGGACCCAGGTAGAAGCTGGAGAGCTTTTAGTGAAAATATAAAGAAAATAAGGAGTTGAGAAAATGCTTGAAGCTATACTCGGAATATTTACAGAATCTGGTTTTTCAGAAATTACGTATAAAAATATCATTGTCATTGGGATTGCCTGTATTTTTCTCTACTTAGCGATAAAAAAAGGGTATGAACCTTACTTATTGATTCCTATTGCATTTGGGATGTTGCTTGTAAACTTGCCTTTAGGCGGGTTAATGGCATCCCCTGGAAATGGAACAAATGGCGGATTGCTGTATTACCTCTATCAAGGAACAAACTTAGGAATCTACCCGCCTTTGATCTTTTTATGTCTAGGAGCCACTACCGATTTTGCACCACTCATTGCTAACCCAAAAACTTTGTTATTAGGCGGCGCTGCACAAATCGGTATCTTTATTGCTTTTTTTGGAGCGATTGCCCTTGGGATGACAGGACCCGAGTCAGCATCTATTGGAATTATCGGGGGAGCGGATGGTCCAACAGCTATATTTACAACAAGTAGACTGGCACCACATTTGCTTTCCGCCATTGCATTAGCTGCTTATTCTTATATGGCATTGGTACCGATCATCCAACCCCCTATTATGAAATTACTAACGACAGAAAGCCAACGCAAAATCAAAATGGAGCAATTAAGAAATGTATCTCATACAGAGAAAATAGTTTTTCCCATCGTAGTAACTATATTTACAATTTTGATTCTACCTTCATCTGCACCTCTAATTGGTATGCTGATGTTGGGTAATCTTATAAAAGAAAGCGGACAAGTGCCTAAGATTACTGAAACACTTCAAAACTCATTTATGTATATTATTACCATTCTATTAGGAATAACTGTTGGGGCAAAAGCTGAAGCAGATATCTTATTATCAATGCAAACAGGTAAAATTATTATACTAGGGTTAATTGCTTTTTCAGCTGGAACGGCAGGTGGTTTATTGATGGGACAAGTCATGTATAGATTATCAAAAGGAAAAATTAATCCGCTGATTGGTGCTGCTGGAGTATCTGCGGTACCTATGGCTGCACGAGTAGTACAAAAAGAAGGAGCAAAAGCAAATCCATCTAACTTCTTATTGATGCATGCCATGGGACCTAATGTTGCAGGAGTAATAGGATCAGCGGTAGCAGCGGGTGTGTTGTTACAATACTTTGGGTAGAAGATAGTAAAGAAACTGAGAAATATTTGATCCTATAAACTACTTAGTTTCTTCATACTGTTTTTTTACTGTTTTCCCTGCTTTTTTACTGTGTTTTTCCTCAAATACCCGCTTTGGAAGCGTATACTATTTTTGTTGCATTAAGATTTTTGAAAGGAGGGATGTGAAAAGTTGGAAGTACGGAGACTCTGGATCAATAAAAGAAAGAAAGATTACCTAAGCTGGTTAGAATTACTGAAAAAGGTAGGAATCCGTGAAGAAAAAAATATTGATCTAGTTATTGGAATATATGAAGAAGACAAACTAATAGCAACTGGAGCTGTTTTTGGGAATGTGATAAAATGCGTTGCTGTTTGTAAAAAATATATAGGTGGATCCGTTGTAGGATTATTAGTCAGTAGATTAGAGGAACTGATTTATCAGGATTATGATTCTTGCTATTTATATACAAAACCTGAAGTTACTTCTTCCTTTCGATATTTAGGGTTTCAAGAAATTGCTCGTGTAGATGATGTTCTTGTATTTATGGAAAAGGCACTTAATGGATTCTCTGAGTATTTGAAGCAAATCAAGAAGTTCCGCAAGCCAGGGCGTAAACAAGCGGCGCTAGTGATAAATGCGAACCCATTCACTTTGGGACATCAATATTTAGTTGAAATAGCAGCTAAGGAAAATGATGTAGTGTATGTGTTTGTTGTTTCAGAAGATCGTTCCTATGTTCCTTTTGAAGATCGATATTATTTAGTACAAAAAGGTACAGAACATCTTTCGAATGTGGTTGTGCTAGAAACCGGACCTTATCTAATTTCTCAAGCAACCTTTCCTTCTTATTTTCTACCCGAGAAAATTGACGTTACAATGATCCAAGCCAAACTGGATGCCATCTTATTCAAGGGAAAAATTGCTCCAGCAATGAATATAAGTTATCGCTATGCCGGAGAAGAGCCTTTGTCAAAAACGACCGCTATTTATAATGAGCAGATGAAAAATGTTTTTGATAAAAAAGTTCAATTGATCATTTTAGAAAGAAAGAGGATAGAAGAACAGGTTATTAGTGCTTCTATAGTGAGGGAACTCTGGCGGAAAGGAGATCTAAAAGCAATTAGACCTTTCGTTCCGCAAGCAACCTTCTCGTATATTAAAAATCATTTAGAAGGAGTGTAGGATTATGGAACAACTTATGGTTCACAGACAGGGCGTTGCTGGAACACTTGAATCATCAGATATACAGATAATGATCAATCAAAATATGGACAATGGAATTGAAATTGAGTTATCCAGTTCTGTTGAAAAACAATATGGACAACAAATCAGAAAAGTAATTACAGAAACATTAATGAACTTGGGAATGGAAAACGTAAAATTAAAAGCTCAAGATCAAGGAGCACTAGATTGTACGATCAAAGCGCGGACGATTGCTGCAGCATACCGGGCAGCAAACAAGGTCTCATCAATTGATTGGGAGGGGATCGAAGAATGGAACGTATAAGAAGAACAATGATGTTTGTTCCAGCAAGTAATGCAGGTATGTTGAGAGAAGCAAACTTATATGGTGCTGATTCTATAATGTTTGACTTGGAAGATTCTATTTCATTACTTGAAAAAGATTCTGCAAGGTTTTTGGTCTATCAAGCAGTAAAAACGATAGACTATGAAAACACAGAAATTATAGTTCGTATAAACGCATTGGATGCTGGTGGCCGAGATGACATAGAAGCTATGGTCAGAGCCGGAATTGATGCCATTCGTCTACCAAAAACTGAAACAGCTCAAGATGTTGCAGATGCAGAAGAAGTAATTGCTGAAGTAGAAGAAAAATGTGGTCGCAAATTAGGCTCAACAAAAATTTTTGCAGCAATTGAAGGACCTCTAGGTGTATTGAATGCCTATAGTATTGCGACAGCTAGTGAACGTATTATTGGAATTGCCATTGGTGCAGAAGATTATGTAACCTCAATGAAAACACGTCGCTACCCAGAAAAGAATAGTGAAGAATTATTTTTTGCCCGCTCAATGATTATCCATGCAGCAAGGGCAGCTGGTATTGCAGCAATTGATACAGTTTTTTCTGATATTAATGATATGGATACTTTGCGTAAAGAGACTGAATTTATTAAACAATTAGGATTTGATGGAAAATCAGTTATCAATCCTCGTCAAATCTCAGTTATCAATAAAGTATTTACTCCGCAGAAAAAAGAAATTGAGAATGCAGAAGATGTGATGTCAGCTATTAAAGAAGCAGAAGCAAAAGGATCAGGGGTAATTGCATTAAACGGAAAAATGATTGATAAGCCAATTGTTGAGAGAGCTCAAAGAACACTTCAACTAGCAAAAGCAGCGGGTATGTTGCAGGAAGGAGAGCAATAGAATGATGAAAAATGGAGTAGAACGAGACATACCAGAAGAAATCGAAAAAAAATAC
This sequence comes from Marinilactibacillus sp. 15R, assembly GCF_001895285.1. Taxonomy (NCBI): domain Bacteria; kingdom Bacillati; phylum Bacillota; class Bacilli; order Lactobacillales; family Carnobacteriaceae; genus Marinilactibacillus; species Marinilactibacillus sp. 15R. The sequence continues at coordinate 345,880 of NZ_CP017761.1, read as the reverse complement.
GGGAATTACGAGAGTGCCTTTAGTCGTAAACCAGTCTATTCAAGAGCAACGAGCCAAGTTACATCAGTAAATCCTGGCGATTCAAAAATGCTTTCTACAGTTCGTGAAGCGATTGAAGCAGCAGGACTGAAAGACGGTATGACTATTTCCTTCCACCATCACTTTAGAGAAGGTGATGCAGTTATGAATATGGTTATGGAAGAGATTGCGAAATTAGGAATAAAGAATCTTTCAATTGCACCTAGTTCGATTTCTAATATTCATGAACCGCTGATCGGCTATATTAAAGAGGGAATCATAACGAACATCACATCAAGCGGACTACGAGATAATTTGGGTGCTGCCATTTCAAGCGGTTTAATGGAAAATCCAGTTATTATTCGTTCCCACGGCGGACGTGCAAGAGCTATTGAAACCGGAGAAATCCATATTGATATTGCTTTTCTTGGAGCACCTTCTTCCGATGAATACGGAAACGTAAATGGGATTAAAGGAAAAGCGCCTTGTGGATCTCTTGGGTATGCAAAAATGGATGCTAAATATGCAGATAAGGTAATTATATTAACGGATACTTTAGTGCCGTATCCAAATACGCCTATTAGTATTTCTCAAACAGATGTAGATTACGTAGTAAAAGTTGATTCGATTGGAGACCCTGATGGTATTGCAAAGGGTGCTACGCGTATTACTAAAAATCCAAAAGACTTACTTATAGCTAAAAATGCAGCACGCGTTATTGAAGCTTCACCCTACTTTACAGAAGGATTTTCTTTTCAAACGGGGACAGGTGGATCAACATTAGCTGTTGCGAAATACTTAGCTGAAATAATGCGTCAGAAGAAAATAACTGCGAGTTTCGCTCTTGGGGGTATTACTCAGCAGATGGGGGACATGTTAGAAGAGGGATTAGTTGAAAATATTATTGATGTGCAAACCTTTGATAAAGGTGGCATTCAATCAATGATCAATAATCCAAATCATTATGAGATAGATGCTGGATTTTATGCAAGCCCCGGAAACAAGGGAGCCGCAGTGAATCAACTAGACATTGTCGTACTTTCAGCACTTGAAATGGACTCAGATTTCAATGTGAATGTTTTAACAGGGTCTGATGGCGTAATTAGAGGTGCATCAGGAGGACATAATGATACTTCTGCTGCTTCTAAAATGAATATTATATGCTGTCCACTAATTAGAGGGCGTATTCCTACTATAGTTGATAGAGTAAATACCGTTATTACACCAGGAGAAACAGTTGATGTTGTTGTCACAGAGATTGGGATTGCTATCAATCCAAAGCGTGAAGATTTAAAAGATAGCTTTAAATCATTATCGATTCCTCAATTCACAATGAAAGAATTGAAAGAAAAAGCGTATAAGATCGTAGGGAAACCGGAAGCGATTGAATATGGTGATAAAACAGTAGCGGTTATCCAGTATCGAGATGGTAGCATTATTGATACTGTCCACAATATTATCTAGCTTTAATAGATTAAATAGTTTTCTACGATAGGGTTAAAACAGATGTAAGCACTAGAGAGATATAGTGAATTTAAAAGTGAAAACATTCACAATAATACCTTTTGAATATTTTAAAATATTATTAGATGAATTGATTTGCTGGTAGTTTTGGGGAGATTTACTCGAATTCTCTGAACTATAAAGAAGATGATCGACACAAAGCATATTTATAATTTTTTGAGTTCGGGTAACTTCTGATAGTGTAAAGAAAAAGAGATTTCTTGAGGTAACCTTTCCAGAACTAATACTGAAGTGTTCAAAATCAATCTTAAAGAATAAATTTGAGAAAACATTCACTCCTGAATAATTCATAGCTCTGTAATTAAGCCTGTTTTCTTGAACAGATTATTTGTTTTTGAAAAAATTAGCGACTTTTTCATTAAACAATGTGTCTTTGGACTTGATTTCTACTGAATCAATCTCTTAAGGATTTTCTTAAGTGTTTAAGGGCATACTTCTCCCTTGAAAGTGAAGGATTGAAAATTTTTTTGCATTTAAGGGTCTAAATCCATTGCCTGGATTGCCTTAGGCGCTCAAAAACCTTATAAAATTCAGCTTGATATACATGGTAACTCGACAGTTTGAGATAAGCTTGTCTCCCTGTTTGAACGAGTTTACCGGCAACTTTAAGTAATCGCAATCGAATGGAATGAATCGTCATGCCCTGATTCAGTTTCTCAAACGCAATGGTCTTCAAAAAATTGACGAGGTTATAAGCCAAGACACTCATCATCATTCTGACATGGTTTTCCAGGAATCGTGGACTATCGGTTTTATCAAAATAAAACCCTGATTTCGCTTCTTTGATAAAGTTTTCCATTGTACCGCGTTTACCATAAAGAGAGAATACAGCTTCAGGAGAGATCGTCTCTGAAAGACTAGTCACAATAAACGAGTGTTGAAAGAGAAGTTCTCCTCCTTCACGAACAGATCGAATACAGACACGACGAGGTTTGGACCATGACTGAGCTTGATACAGTACAGAAAAATACTGAACTTCTCGCTCTTCCCATTTTTGGTTGTCCCCGTACAGGACTAATTGTTCAGCTCGTTGACTGAGCTTTTGATTGTTCTTTAACCGGATCACATAATGAGCGCTGTTGGCTTCGCAAGACTCATACACCTCTGGTGTAGCGAACCCACTGTCTCCCCGTACCAATATGTCGGTATGGGGTAATGCCTCATTGTAGTGAAGTAACAACGGGTCTATAAACCCTTTCACGCCTTTGGATGTGTATTGGTTCCCTGAACGCAGTTCAGCTTTCAAGAAATCTCCCGTTGAACCATCGAAGGCAAGTAAAGGATGGTACCCGTATGTCTGATAATGAGCGTTATAATCAGTCTGTTCTTGATGGCCAAAGGTATCTGAATGGGTAGAGTCAATATCTATGATCAATTCTGTATCATTGCGGATCAAACGTGCTTGATCGATTAATGCTTGATTCAAAGACTGTAGTTGATGGATATTTTCTTCTGAGAAACGGTCTAGAAAACGTGAAAGTGATGATTGAGAGGCTAAAGGCTTCTTGCCTAGCACCATTTGGAATACGGGATCTTGTCTTAAAAGATTCGCTGAAGAGTCTGCCGAATAGCCAGCGACCAGCTGCATGATGAACTGCTCAAGTATCGCTATATTATCATGGGTGAAATAGGCACGATGATCCGTTATGTGCAACAGGCCTTTGGCCAGTTCAGAGAAATTGAAGGTATTCATGACTTCTTTAACTAAGACTAATCCAGAATCGCTTGATAAGCGACCACCTGTATGGGAAATAGTGATGTTTGAATTGAATTTAACTTGATTTTTGTGTAAGCTAATCATTAGAAGAACTCCTTTCTTGTGGTTGGTTTAGTCACCTTTACCATATCAGAAAGGGGTTCTTTTTTCATCACTTAAAGGGTGATGATATAAAAAGTTAATTTCACCTGCCGTTAGGCAGTTTCTACATGTTCCAAAAGAAAGTATGAATTATTCAGGTTCACTTTATATTAATTAAAAATTAAAAGTTTTAGAGAGGAGTAATGAAAATGAGTAAAAAAAATCATGAGATGGGAAACCCGTCAGTGAAAGAACATACAACAAAGAAAAAAGAAAAGAAAACAATCAAAAAATTTTTTGGACTTCCGGTCTGGATAGTAGTTGTATTGATAGGGATTGTTTTAACAGCAACTTATACAGGCGCATTATCAAAAGACTTGTCAGGCGCATTTGCATTGATGTTTGCTATTGGGGTGGTTTTCAATGAAATTGGAGACCGAATTCCGATTTGGAATACTTATATTGGAGGCGGTATTGTACTCGCCTTCTTAGGAACAGCTGCTTTAGCTTACTTTAATATTTTACCAACTGAATACGTAGATCTAATTAACTGGGCAAACGGGGAAGTAAACTTTTTAACTTTCTTTATTGTCATTTTGATTACTGGTTCAGTTTTAGGTTTGGAAAGAAAACTACTTTTGAAATCCATTGCTGGTTATGTTCCTGCTATTCTAGGTGGCGTGGCAGGGGCTGGCTTACTAGGCATAGGAGTGGGGCTTTTATTTGGAGTGTCTCCTGCGGACACAATGATTCGTTACGTATTGCCAGTCATGGGAGGAGGAAATGGTGCGGGAGCAGTACCTTTAAGCCAAATTTACGAGACAGTAACAGGAAACCCAGCAGCTGATTATTATGCATTTGCAATTGCAATTTTAACTATTGCCAATATTTTTGCTATTATATCTGGTGGTTTGTTAAATGCTTTAGGGAACAAACGAAAAGGGTTAACAGGAGATAAAAAGACATTAATGAGAAATGCCTCTGAGATTGCATCTGAAGAAGAAGTCACAGAAGTATCAATGAAAGATTATGGTGGTGCAATGATGCTGTCCTTAACTTTTTATGCATTAGGTCTCTTATTTAGTAAGGTGTTGCTTCCAGAGGTATTTGGAGTAGCAATTCATCAATTCGCCTATATGATTATTTTTGTAGCTGCAGCTAACGCTTTTGGATTGATTCCGACATATGTTCGTAAAGCAGCTCAGACATTACAAAAATTCTTCACAAAAAATATGATTCTAATTATTATGGTTGGAGTCGGAGCAGATACAGATCTTGGTGAATTAATGGCTGCGATTACAATACCAAATGTTGTCATGGCGCTATTTATAGTTATCGGAGCAATCTTTGGCTCTGCTATAGTCGGCTACCTTGTAGGGTTTTATCCAATCGATTCTGCAGTTACAGCAGGTCTATGTATGGCTAATCGTGGAGGTTCAGGAGATTTAGCTGTTTTAGGAGCTGCCGGACGAATGGACCTAATCTCATACGCACAATTGTCTTCTCGTTTAGGAGGAGGTATGGTATTAATTATCGGGAGTCTAATTTTTGGAGCTTTGCTATAATAAAAATTTTCTAAATATATTAAATGCTATAAAAGGAGTAAGCCAAAATTGACTTGCTCTTTTAGCATATTTCGATGATAGTATAGAGGAAGAGATGAAAGACTTAATTATTATAGTAACTTATTGAATAATTGACAATCTGCAATTGTTAAGGAGTAGATAATATTGGACAGCTATATTGATGAAGTAATAGAAATAATGGATTTGTCCCAAAACAAACCATTAAATGAGATTGTGTTTGAAGGTTTTCGCCAAGCCATTATTAAAGGAATCATTCCTGTTGGGGAAAGAATAAATGAAAAGGAATGTGCAGTACAATTGAATATTAGCCGGACACCCATTCGAGAAGCACTTCGAAGGATCGAGAAAGAAGGGTTAGTGGAGTATATTCCAAAATTTGGAGTAGTCGTTAAAAAAATTTCCGTAGAAGATGCAGAAGAAATCTACCAAATTCGTAAATCACTCGATATTCTAGCGACCACTAATGCTATGAAAATTATGTCAGCAAAGGAATTTTCTCAAATGGAAAACCTCCTAGAAGAGACAAAGCGTGCAAATGAAGCAGAAGAAGTAGATAAAGTCATTCAATATTTCTCAGATTTTAATATGATGATCTATCAGTATAGTAGAATGCCTCGTTTGGAAGCCATTGTTCGAAAACTACGAGAATATCTTATGAGATTCCGTGATATCTCACTATCAGGAGAAAATAGAAGAAGAAAAGCATTGAATGAACATTGTCAGATTTTTAAAATGATGAAAAATCAAGAATATGATAAAATCTCAGATGTCATCGAAGAACATTTAGATTACTCAAAATCATTTGTCATTCAAGAAATGGTCCGTGTACAAGAAGGAGTTAAGGAGTCGCATGGTAGAAGTTAAAATAGAGACTGAAATTATCCCAGAAAATGAAATAAGTCGTTATCAGAACTGGGCCAATAAACTTGGACGTTATGCACAGCAAGCTGTCTTATACGAAGCTGTATTAGAGCCGAAACCTGGGCTAGTAGACTCTATAGATAATGGTTCTCACAAAGATATGGATATTTTCACTTTTATAGATAGTGCCAGCAGCTTGTATAGTGGTTTTGTAGAATTTGCTATGAATGGATTCAATCATACTGGAGATGCTCGTTCACTGTTTACGAAAATTCGCAAAACAGGTATCGAAATAGAAAAAAATATGTTTAAAGTAACAAATGGAATCAATACACATAAAGGCATTATTTTTTCAATGGGAATTGTTATTTCTGCAGTTGCCTTTTCTTTAAAGAATTATCAGAAAACAACTGTTAAAGAATTACCGGTCCTTAAACCTACCGAAGTGGAAATCGTTTTTTCAACTATACAAAAAATGACGGAAGGATTAGTTTCAAAAGACTTTTCTGCGTTAGAGACAAAAGAAATATTAACGAATGGTGAAAAATTGTATATAGAGTTTGGATTTTTAGGGATACGAGGAGAAGCAGAAGCTGGATTTCCCACTGTTAAAAATGTTCTCCCAAAATTAAGAAAAGGTAGCTTTAGAAAACCAGCACATAGTACGAAGGATATTTACTTAGATATACTTTTTATATTAATGTCAGATGTTCAAGATTCCACTGTAGTTTCTCGTGGTGGAATAGAAGCATTGGAATACGTAAAACAAACAGCTAGAATATTTCTAGAAAACGGAGGTATGCAGCAACATAATGCTATAGAAAAAATTATTAATATAAATGAACGCTTTCGTGAAAGGTGGATCAGCCCAGGAGGTTCCGCAGATTTATTAGCTATTACTATTTTATTTATTAAATTAGAAAATATAAACTTGGGAGGATAAGTATGGGTATTTTTGAAGGTTCCATTCCTTCTCTAGAAGAAGTACTGAAAAATCGAGAGAATCGTTCGTTATTTCAAAAAAAATTAAGTGATAAATTTCCAAAACATACATTGATTTCTTTAAAATGTAACATACCTGGACCAGTAAAGAATAATGCAATAATCCAGCAACTATTTGAATTCGGGAAAAAAGAAATAGAGGAAACTTTATACAGAAATGACTACGAAATTATCTATTTTAAAGAAATAAATTTACCCACAGGTCCTGAATGTTTTTACGTGATAAATGGTCTTCCTATAGACATCAAACAGCTTATGATCGAAATCGAAGAACAAAAAGAATTAGGACGACTCTTTGATAATGATGTTTTATATAATAAAAATGGTCTAATTGAAAGCATATCTCGTAAACAATTAAGTTATCCTTTACGACAATGTCTAATATGTAAGCAAGCTGCAAAAAGCTGTGGAAGAAACCGAACTCATCAATTAGAAGAATTATACGAAAAAATTGAGAATATAATAAGAAGTGATGGTAGAATTCGACTTTAAATAAATTACTGAACTTAAGATAAGTATCTATTAAATCTATCGAAAGTGAGGAATCAGATGAAGGTGATCCGACAGAAAAGTCACACGTTAAATATAGATAAAAAGGTAAGTGAACATACAAAATATTTGATTTTTACTGGTATCGCAGGATACTTCATAATTTTATCCTTTATATTTAATACTCCCCAAGAAATTTTCAACGGACAGGTAAAAATTCTTTTGTCTCCAGCCAATTTATTTACTGATTATTTTGCTTTAACAGATGCAGGGGTGACTTTCTTCAACTCTGGCTTAATGATTCTGCATGCAATGGCGATTATTCGAATCGTTCATGCTAAAATCAATGGTCCCATCATTGCCGCAGTCTTAACAATTGCCGGATTTTCCTTTTTTGGTAAGAATTTATATAATTCCATGCCGATTGTGATAGGTGCATTTTTATATGCTAAGGTGACCCATGTTCCAGCTAAGAACTCTCTACTAGCTGCATTATTCGGAACAGCATTAGGTCCTTTAGTGAGTGAGATCTCCTTTAATATAGGGCTTTCTATACCAATAGGAATAGGTGCTGGCTGGATTTCAGGAATTATAGCAGGGTTTCTTATTCCTCCATTATCAGATAGTTTTATAAAATTCACTAAAGGATTCAGTTTGTATAATATAGGATTTACCAGCGGCATTATTGGTACCGTTTTCTCTTCGCTGCTTCGAGGTTTTGGAGTAGATATTGAACCTGTAATTTTGCTTTCTTCAGGGAATAATATTCCAGCTAAAATTATTCTCTTTATCTTATTTCTTTCTCTTCTGCTAATTGGGCTATTTTTAAATGGGTGGACATTTAGAGGATATAAAAATTTAATTAAAGAGACTGGACAATTATCAACAGATTTTGTAGATATAAGTGGGTTTAGCATCAGTCTAATCAATGTTTCTATATTAGGATTATTGGGAATTGGCTATTCATTAGTATTAGGAGGAGATCTAAATGGTCCAGTAATAGGAGGCATTCTTACCTTAGCTGGATTTGGATCATTTGGAAAACATCCCAAAAATGTAATACCCATTTTAATAGGGGTAACTGGGCTAGGATTAATCAGCTCATATGATATCAGTTCGACTTCTGTTATTACCGTTGGACTTTTTGGAACTACCTTAGCTCCTCTGGCAGGGCATTATGGTAACAAAGTAGGCATCATCGCCGGAGCCTTACATCTACTTGTTGTAATGAACACGAGTTTTTTACATGGGGGAGTTAATTTATACAACAATGGATTTGCCGGAGGACTTGTTGCTGCTACACTAGTCCCTCTTTTAGAAGCCATTAAATATCATAAAGAAAAGCAGAAACAATGGAAAAACCCTGTCAATCCAGCTGATGAGGTTGAAGTCGATTAGAATATATTTAAATTTTTTTATAATTAATAAATTGAATGATTAAAGCATATATACAATTAATAGAGTCCTAAGAGTAAAGCTTTCCTCTTAGGGCTTTATATTTATTTGCGATTCGAAAAAGTTATTAAAAGACATTTTACAAATATATTCATTAGGGTTAATATTAATTTACCAGTTAATTTTTATTAACCTATAAAGATGAAATGAGGAGTGTTTAAATTGGAAAAATATTTAATTGAAAATTATGATCAACTTAAAGTGATTTCGGATTCCTTGAGAGTGAAAATTGTGATTATGTTGATAGAAAAAGAAATGACGGTTACTGAAATTGGGAAAGAGACTAATTTACCAAAAGCAAAAGTATTTTATCATTTAAAAGAATTAGAAAAATTTGGAATGATTAGTATTACGAGGAAAGAAGAAGTGAAAGGTAATGTCTACAAATATTATAGAGCTACTCATAAAGGCTTTGAAGTAGATCAAAAATTATTACCCCATCTAAAAGAAGATATTGGTTCTGTGCATAACACCATTATTATGCAACAATTGGAGAATGCAAAAATGGTTATAGCTAAGAATATCAATTTAATAAATGGGAAAAATAGTATATCTCAAACACGACAAATCAAATGTACAGAAGAAGAATTTAAATCATGGATGGAAGAATATAATAAGTTAATGACAAAATATGATAATTTAGAAGACGGGAACAACAGTAAAACATACTATATTAATACTGTAGGGATAGAAGTTGAAAATGAAATTTTTCAAAGCTGAATTTTATAGAAAGGGGGATAAATGTTGAAAAAAATATCATTAACTAATTTGAACAAGTATACTTACTTTTTTTTATCAACTAGTTTTATTATCACTTTTTTCAGATTTTTATCGATGCCATTTCTTACAATTTTCTTAAGCTATACAACTTACTTTTCTACAGCCCAAATCGGATTAATTATTGGGATTCCTGGTTTGATTCAATTGTTTTTAGGGGTAATAGCCTCTAATATTATTGATTATTTCTCAGATAAATTTTCTATTATTTTATCGATTTTTCTACCTGCCTATGGAATGTTGGGGTACATTTTTTTTGATAGCTATGTACTTATGCTACTTTCTTCAGTAGTTTGTGGAATAGGATGGTCTATTTACAACCCATTATTAATGAGTTGTTTGATGAGATATTCTAACAGAAATTCCGATACTATAATCGAAATCAATTATTGGATTATAAATTTGAGCGGAGCAATCGGGCCACTTGTGGGTGCGCTATTGAGTGATGGAAAATCAGAATTTCCATTTTTTCTATTTTCAGGAGCACTCTTTTTCTTGGCAATTAGTACATTAATTCTTTTTCCATATAAAAGAAAAAAGAAATTACTAGAAGAAAAACAAGATTCACCCCAATTGTTAGCTGTAATAGAGAATTTAAAGAATGATATTTTAATATTATGTAAAAGTAAAGCTTCTCTTTTTTTGTTCTTCTCTTTTTTCAGTATTAATTTTATAGAAGCACAATATAATACAAATTTTGCTTTGCATTTAACAGAAGTAACAAAGGATGGACCTAATGCTCTAGCGAGTATGATGATTGCGATGACAGCTACTATTTTGATACTACAACCTATTTCAATTAAAATATCTAAATTTGTAAAATTAAATGTACAATTAATTATTGGTTCTATCTTTTATACAGTTGGAATTTTGATTTTTGGGTTTTCATTTTCAGTTTCTATTTTTATTCTTTCAGCTATTCTATTGGCAATTGGAGAATTAATTATTGCACCTAAAATACAAGTTTTAACAGGGAAATCAGCACCTGAAGAGCTATAAACCACGGCTTTTGCATTTACCACAATGGGCGGAAATCTTGCTTTTTTTCTTGGACCTACTTTAGGAGGACTTTTATATGAGGAAAGCTTTCGCTCTATTTTTATACCATTTATCGTTATAATTGGTATAAGTACAGGGATAACAGCAATGGTGGCTAATATATATTATAAGAAACACAATACAAGTGCTTAAGAAATAAACGGGAATTGGCCAATTTTCCTAAAGCTAAAGCAAGGAATTAAGTGGATAAGTTTTTTCTATAATGAGAAAATTTCATACTTGTAGATAAATTCTACTTTCGTTCAAAAAATTAAGTTTATTGTAATAGGGTGCAATAAATTCAAAATAATTGAATGAAAAACTGAGTGGGTGTAAGGTAAGGGATGTAAGGAGAAGAGTTTATTTTCTCATGATGACAGTTTAGCTTAATTAATAAGCTAGACTACTGAATATATACTAATAATGAAGCATTTTTTTAATGACAGGAGGAATGGAGAATTATGAATAAACAAACTGGTAAAATCGAAGCAGGGGTTGCCGCGATCAAGGTATTAGAAAACTGGGGAGTAGAACAGATCTACGGAATACCGGCAGGATCTTTGAACTCTTGGATGGATGCCTTGAAGCACGAAGAAACGAATATGGACTTTATCCAAGTTCGTCATGAAGAAGTCGGAGCATTGGCCGCATCAATGCAGTACAAATTCAGTGGGAAAATCGGAGTAGCTTTAGGATCAGGCGGACCGGGTGCGACGCATTTAATGAACGGGCTATATGATGCACGGGAAGATGGCGTACCGATGCTGGCGATTATTGGACAGCGCGCAGAGAATGAGATTAATATGGATGCTTTTCAAGAAATGAATCACAATCCAGTATTTGCGGATGTAGCGGTTTATAATAGACGAGTAGCGTATCCGGAACAATTACCGAAAATAATCGATGAAGCAATTCGAACAGCGATTACGCGTAATGGAGTAGCCTGCGTGGAGGTACCGGTCAGTTATGGCTGGGTCGAAATTGAAGAAGACAGCTGGTATTCATCCGCAAGTGCTCACCGTGAATTACCATTTCCAGTTCCAGATGAAAAAGATATCGAGGCAGCAGTTGAAATTCTGGAAAATGCGGAGCGTCCCGTTATTTATGCCGGAATCGGAACACGCGGTAATGGGGAAGCTGTTATGGAATTATCTCGCAAGCTGAAAGCACCCGTAGCTGTTACAGGAATCAATTACGATACATTCCCGCATGATTTTGAGGCATTACTTGGTTCTGCTAACCGGGTTGCTAGAAAACCGGCAGTAGAAGTGTTTGAAGAAGCAGATGCCGTACTGTTTGCTGGAAGTAACTATCCGTTTACTGAAGTGACGGGTGTATTTGATCACGTTAAGAAATTTATCCAAATCGATATAGATCCATATAAACTAGGAAAAAGACATCCAGTGGATGCAGCTATTCTAGGAGATGCTGGGGCAGCGATCCGTTCCATTACCGATAAAATTTCTGAAAAACCAGAAAGCGGCTGGTATCGTGCGAACCTGAATAACATCAAAAACTGGGCTGATTATATCGAAAAACTGGAAAAGAAAACAGAAGGCGAGTTGCAAGTCTATCAAGCCTATAATGCAATCAATAAAGTTGCAGATGAAGATGCGATTTTTTCTACGGACGTCGGAAATACGACGCAAACTTCCATACGTCATCTGAAAATGACACCGAAAAACATGTGGAGAACTTCAGGTGTATTTGCCACAATGGGAAATGGACTGCCAGGTGCCATTGCGGCTAAGAAAAATTTCCCAGACAGACAAGTATGGGATCTGACCGGTGAAGGCGCGTTTGCGATGGTCATGCAAGACATTATCACAACTGTTCAGCATAAACTGCCAAGCATTCATGTTGTATTCTCAAATGACGAGTATGCGTTTATTAAAGCGGAACAGGAGGACACTAACCATAATTACTTTGGTGTCGATTTTCAATCTGCAGATTACGCCAAAGTCGGCGAAGGACTCGGAGCAGTCGGATTCACAGTCAGAGAAATCAGCGAGCTTGAGGAAGTCTTCCAGAAAGCTGTTGAGCTGGAAAAATCAGGACGTACTGTGGTCATCGATTTAAAAGTCAGTGACGACCGTCCGATTCCAGTAGAAAAACTGAAACTGGATCCGAAATTATATTCAGAAGAAGATATCAATCAATTTAAAGAACGTTATGAAGCAGAAGAGCTCGTCCCGTTCAGTCAATTCCTGGAACAAGAAGGATTAGACGTGCATGTGCATAAACGCAGAGGGAATAATGGATTAAAAGAATCAAACGTAGATACTGAAGAACAGATTTAAATCTATTTTATTTTAAAAGGATAGAATGAGTAAAGGACGCTGGGATTTTTCACCAACGTCCTTTTTGCTTGTATTAAAATCATGGGTTAAGCTATTTTCTGAACCGTTTGAGTCCGTAGTATAGTTTGGCTTGCAGCCGTCTAAAGAACAGAAACTGTTTATGAGATTTCCACATGCCTTTATGCCGCTTTGGGTTCTTCTTATAAAACTGCTGATGATAATTTTCAGCCGGCCAGAAGGTTCCGGCGGATTTGATTTCAGTCACGATCGGCTGTTTGAACGTATGAGATTCCTCCAGCTGCAGCTTGGAACGTTCAGCGGTCAACCGCTGTTCTTCATCTTTGACAAAGATGATTGAACGATACTGTTCCCCGCGGTCCTGGAACTGACCGGAAGCATCTGTTGGATCCGTTAATTTCCAGAAAATGTCCAACAGTTCTTCATATTCAATCAACCGTTTATCAAAAAGGATTTCCACGGCTTCTACATGACCGGTATACTGACCCACTACCTGGTCATAGTTGGGGTTCTCAAAATCTCCTCCGGTATATCCGGATAAGACAGATAGGATTCCATTCCGTTCTTCAAAGGGTTCGACCATGCACCAGAAACAGCCTCCAGCAAAGGTAGCCGAATCCTGATATTCTGCACTCTCAAGCTGATGGTTGGAGAAATCAAATGAACCAACCGTCGAATCATTTCCCGTGATCTGGTTATAAAAATCCATCACGTCCGGCGTTAGATTGTTCCTTAAAGCCAGCGGACGCAATTGAGCCTCAATTTCTGCCAAGTGGCGGTTCAGATTTCTATCGTCATCTAACGTATCTTTAGCAGACTGCAGTATAGAACGCTCAAAGTTCCGAGTCGCCGGATTCAGAATAAGGTTGTACAGCGTATTGAGTAACGTTTCCTGATCAGGTTTCATTTCAACCTCCACCTCTGGTTCAAGTTTGCTCCTTCTGTTAGTAAAAGGTGGACTAAGTATAGCATAACGAATTGTATAGCAAGTACATCTCTGCAGTTTGTTTTTCTAAAATTCTATTATATTTCGTTCGTTAGCGACTAGGTTTGATGACTGTGCGGTACCAAAGTGATCGCAATCTCCATATTAGAACCAGTTCGTGCGCGTATTCCAGATTAACTGGTTCCAAAAAGGATATTGCGACTAGTTCTGACAACTGTGCTGCAAGGAAGTGGTCGCAATCCCCCTATTAGAACCAGTTCGTGCAAGTATTTCAGATTAACTAGTTCCAAAAGAGATATTGCAACTAGTTCTGCCGACTGTGCTGCACGGAAGTGGTCTCATTCTCCTTAAAAAGAAATACTGACAGTAAAGAGGATTGAATATAGTAATTCCTCTGCCGTTAAATGAAAATAATAATCCGATTAATGATCTTTTATACAAATAATAAGTCATTCCATGTTAAAATAAAGCATCAAAGTTTAAGGAGATTGTTCGTACATGACATATGCACTAGAAATAAAAGACTTGAGAAAAGTCTATGGAACCGGGGTTGAAGCTCTGCGAGGCATTGACCTGACCGTAGAAGAAGGAGACTTCTATGCGCTATTAGGTCCAAACGGTGCCGGAAAATCAACAACAATCGGTATTATTACCTCACTCGTGAATAAGACTTCTGGAAAGGTAAATGTACTTGGGTATGATTTGGATACGGATTTAGTCCGCTTAAAACAACAGATTGGATTAGTGCCGCAGGAATTCAACTTCAATCCATTTGAGACCGTACAACAGATCGTCGTCAATCAAGCGGGATATTATGGTGTATCGCGTAAAGAAGCGTTGAAGCGCAGTGAAAAATACTTGAAGCAATCTGACTTGTGGGAAAAACGGAATGAACGTGCTCGTATGCTGTCTGGCGGAATGAAGCGGCGTTTGATGATTGCACGCGCATTGATGCATGAACCTCGTTTACTGATATTAGATGAACCGACAGCGGGCGTGGATATCGAGCTGCGCCGGGAAATGTGGACTTTCCTGAAAGAATTGAATCAGAACGGAACCACCATTATCCTGACGACCCATTATCTGGAAGAAGCAGAAATGCTGTGCCGCAATATCGGAATCATTCAAAAAGGCGAACTGATTGAAAATACCACCATGAAATCACTGCTTGCAAAACTGCAGTTTGAAACGTTCATTTTTGATCTGGACGATCATACTCAGGCACCCGAGATCAAAGGGTATACTAGCACGCTGGTAGATGAAAATACACTTGAAGTTGAAGTGGAGCGGAATCAGGGAATCAATGAGGTCTTCAACCAGCTTACACAACAAGGAATAAAAGTTCTTTCGATGCGGAATAAATCCAATCGTTTAGAAGAACTGTTCCTGAAGATCACAGAAGAAAATCAAGTGGAGGCTGCACATGTTTAATCTTTATTTAACCGCACTGAAAAGTCTGGCGGTCAAGGAAACAAACCGCTATTTGCGTATCTGGGTACAGACATTAGTACCACCAGTTATCACAACATCACTATACTTTGTTATTTTCGGAAATTTGATCGGAGAACGAATTGGACAGATGGAAGGCTTCTCTTACATGGAATTTATCGTTCCGGGTCTGATCATGATGTCTGTCATTACCAGTTCTTATTCCAATGTTTCTTCATCATTTTTCTCTCAAAAGTTTCAGAAGAATATTGAAGAACTGCTGATTGCGCCAGTACCGACACATGTCATTATGTGGGGATTCGTGATTGGCGGACTCGGCAGAAGTATACTTGTTGGTACACTGGTAACGATCATTTCACTCTTGTTTGTACCGCTTCAAGTGTACTCCTGGTTTATGGTCATTCTAACACTATTAATGACCTCGACATTATTTTCATTAGCAGGATTGCTGAACGGAATTTTTGCTCAATCATTCGATGATGTATCGATCGTACCAACATTTGTCTTACAACCGCTGACTTATCTAGGTGGAGTATTCTACGCGATCTCGACACTACCGCCATTCTGGCAGACAGTTTCTCAGGTCAATCCGATCGTTTATATGGTTTCAGGATTCCGTTACGGATTCCTTGGCGTAATCGACGTACCTGTTTTACTATCAATAGCTATTCTCATCATATTCATCGTAGTATTGTATGCAATCTGCTGGTACCTGATTGAAAAAGGCCGCGGATTGAGAAGTTAATAATAGAAAAGCTGGTTCTGAACAAACTCCTGTTCAAAATCAGCTTTTTATTTTACCTGCAGCTTTAAATGATTAATTTTGTTGCAGCAGTTATATGCAAATCATGATGACAAATTAACTCATTAAATGATGAATTTAAGTATTTAAACTGAACTGCAAATTATATGTATAAAGTTGTTCTTGTTATTTATTTCTTTTAGTTGAAGTAAAGACTTTTTTACTTTATCGTTAGGAATGTAAAAAAAGTAAGTTACAACCATATTGTTTTAATAAAAATAAAGGAATATTGATTATAGATTTATTAAGGTTAAGGAGAAGGAAGATGGAACTCTACAAGTTATCAAAGCTCAGCTCTGTTACTGAACTTCAAAACTCGACAGAAAATAAGGATATCACAGGGATAACAGAAAGTTCTACTAAAGTAAAAGCAGGGTATCTGTTTATTGCAGTAAAAGGACATGAAGTGGATGGTCATGATTTTATAGAGGAAGCAGTCGAACGAGGCGCTGCTGTTGTGATTGGAGAATATCCGGCTGAACAGATTTCTGTTCCTTATATTCAAGTAGATAATTCAAGAAAAGTATTAGGTCAGTTGGCTGCGGCTTTTTATGGATTCCCCAGCCGCGATAAATTAGTTATAGGGGTTACAGGTACGAATGGAAAAACAACGACATCATTATTTATTCAGCACTTATTGAAAAAAATAGGCTATCGGGTAAGTTACTTTGGGACAATTTTCAATGAAGTAAATGGTGTTCGAACTAAAAGTGCATTGACTACTCCGCCATCATGCTTCATTCAAGAACAGTTATCGCAATCTGATGATGAAGCAGTAGTCATTGAAGTTTCCTCTCAAGGCTTAGCTCAGCACCGTATGGAAGGTCTAGAATTCGACTATGCGTTATTTATGAATTTGCAACATGATCACTTAGATTATCACAATACAATGGAAGACTATTTTTATTCAAAAAAACGATTATTCTCATATTTGAAAAGCAATGGGAAAGCCATCGTCTATACAGACGATGACTGGGGAATGAAACTTAAAAACTTGTTAGAACAAGAAGGTCAGGAAGTACTGACAGTCGGAAGTAAGAATAATGCTAATATTCAAATAGATGAAATTCTAAAGACGAATGGTATGATATCAATAGAACAGGATACTTATAAGGTGAAATCTCCGCTGCCAGGAACTTATAATGTAATCAATACAATAATGGCAGGATCAGTTGTTTATGATATGGGTAAGTCATTTGATCAAGTAAATGATTGGATACAAGATATTGAACAGATAGCGGGAAGATTTGAGAGCTATTTAATAAAGGATGAAGTCTATTCAGTAGTCGATTATGCTCATACTGCTGAAGCTGTAGATCTGCTGCTGAAAACGGTAAGGGAAATTTATCCAAAGTATCATCTGATCCATATTTTTGGATTTAGAGGAAATAGAGATATAACGAAACGAAATAAAATGATTGAGGTCTCTTCTAAAAGAAGCGACAAAACGATTTTAACTTTAGACGATTTGAACAAAGTACCTGAAGAAGAAATGAAAGAAGAGTATAAAAAATATCTAGATAAGAGTATTGTCGTAGAAATGGATCGAACGCGTGCTGTTTATAAAGCTGCAGCTGCAGCTGCTGGCCCGACGATCATCGTCGTAACAGGTAAAGGACATGAAACTTACCAACAACACTTTGAATTAGGAACTGCTACAGATACAGAGACAGTCAAATTGATAAGAAAACAATTGAAAAATGAAGAATATTGTTGAATCCAGCATCCAGCTCTCGACACGCAGTGAAAGATACTCTCCAATTGGAAAGTATCTTTTTTCTTGTCTTCCTGATTTTTTCGCGCTGACGTACATCCATACTGGCTTTTACACTTTGATCCAATTCGTCTTGCCTGAGCACAAAATCGGTCAGTTGATGACGGCTTTCACTACATTGAAATCTACAATGGAACTGGCGACTGTCGCTGCGGTAAGCGGATTGGGTAATTTTTGTGATATAAGACTCGTGCTGATAGAGACGGAGCTAGTAGTGGTGGGCATTGTCATTATTATTTTTCTATCACTGATTAAAATAAGGAAAGCTGAATGAGTATCTATACAGTTGCTATTATCACTATCTTGTCACAAGGTCTCTTACTCAATCATTCTGCTGCTGGATGATATGATGAAAATACGAGTAAAAAATATCAGATGAGTGAAAAGAGGAATGGCATATGGCTTTTAACTATGATTTGGACTTCGACAAAATTGATTTTCGCGAGCAACCCGAGCTGTATAGAATCGGACGCGGCGAGCAGGGTGTACTGATGGTCGAGCCGTACAAAGGTGAGATCCTGCCGCACTGGCGCTTCAAGACACCTGAGATTGCCAAGAAATCATCTGAAAAAATTTATCAAATGTATCTGGATTACAAAGAAGCAGAGGACTTTGTCGGAATGGATATGGCCAGGAAATTTTTGCAGATGGGCTATACCCGCTCGCGCCGCTATGCAAACTATAAAGGCGGGAAAAAATACGACGAGAACGGTGAAGTAAAAGAGCGGGAAATCAATGAAGAAAAAGCTGAGTCAGCAGCAATCTTTGAGGAAAAGTGGAAGATTGTCCGCGAAGATAAAGCATACCTGGAAATGAAAAGGGCTCATCAGAAAAAGTATGGTTGATTGTTCACTTCATTATACTTCCTTATAAAAGTCAATCGACTTATTTATTCAAAGTTCATTTGACAAAATCGCTATAACAGCTAAAATAGATAGAGTTAGTCTAGGTAAATTGAAAGATGAACTTACCTATTTAAATGAACAGAATAGTGGATTTGAATAAGAAAGGATTCGTTATTAAATATGGAAAATAATTTTTGGAAAGACTTGCCGAAGCCGTTTTTCGTCTTGGCACCAATGGAGGATGTCACGGACGTTGTCTTCAGACATGTCATCGCTGAAGCCGGCAGACCGGATGTCTTTTTTACGGAGTTTACGAATACAGTGAGCTACTGCCACCCAGAAGGACGCAATAGTGTACGCGGACGTCTGACCTTTACAGAAGATGAACAACCGATCGTGGCGCATATCTGGGGAGACCAGCCGGAATTTTTCCGTGAAATGAGTATCGGGATGGCGGAAGCAGGTTTCAAAGGAATCGATATCAACATGGGCTGCCCGGTACCGAACGTGGCTAAAAAAGGAAAAGGAAGCGGTCTGATCAAGCGTCCAGAAGTCGCTGCTGAACTGATTGAAGCAGCAAAAGCTGGAGGACTTCCAGTCAGCGTGAAAACAAGACTGGGTTATGCGAAGTTAGATGAGTGGCGCGAGTGGATTACACACTTGTTGAAACAAGATATCGTCAACTTGTCGATTCATTTACGAACCAGAAATGAAATGAGCAAGTATGATGCACACTGGGAAATGATTGGAGATCTCAAGCAACTGAGAGACGAAATCGCTCCCGACACCTTACTTACGATTAATGGAGATATTCCTGACCGCAAAACCGGCTTGGAGCTGGTTGAAAAATACGGTGTCGACGGAGTCATGATTGGACGCGGAGTCTTCACAAATCCACACGCTTTTGAAAAAGAACCTAGAGAGCACAGCGGCAAAGAACTGCTGGATCTTTTAAGAATGCATCTGGATTTGTTTGATCAGTATTCTGTTGAAGACGGACGTTCATTCAAACCGCTGCGTCGTTTCTTCAAAATCTACGTCCGCGGAATAAAAGGTGCCAGCGAGTTGAGAACAAAATTGATGGAAACCGTCACCACCAATGAGGTTCGTGCATTGTTAGACGAGTACGAAGCACATCATCCGGAAATACTAGAAGTACCAGAAAAAACGGTATCTGTAAAACAGTAATCAAAAAAATAGGCTTCGCCGGCATAATCAGCGAAGCCTATTTTTTATTTTGTGATTTCAGTTAAAAAGCTCGCTTCAATCATCCAGAAAGTGTCTGCTGACTACAGCGTCGTAATGATTGGGCCAGATTTTGAAAGAATGATTGTATGCTCATATTGAGCGACATAGCTGACTACTGCCACACATTTGTACCATTGATGCCAACTTTCTTACCACTGTTTGCCAAAGAATGTACCACCTTTTGCCAGCTCGATGTACCACTAAAGAAATATCCCATAACCACTGTGATTTAAGTTAGTTATGGGACACCTTTACATAATCCATAGGATTATATTAGTTTTTCATAATAATATCTTAGAAGTTATTGGATAAACCCAGTCGTTCACGCATAGATGTTTCACCATCAATAGTGATGGTGTAGGAATTATGAACAATCCGATCAATAACTGCTTCTCCTGTGGGACCACCTCCCAGTTTAGAGTGCCATCCGGCTGTGTTGAACTGGGTACAGAAGATCGTAGAAGTCGTCTTTTCCCGTTTTTCTATGATTTCCATGGTCAAGTATAGTTCTTCTTCTGTTAAGTCATGAAGAAGCCACTCATCAATAATGAGTAGTTCTTTCTTGGTGTACTTACGCATTAATTTTTTATAGCTGTCATCTGGTTGATTTTTTGCTATCTTAAACTCATCTAGGAGTTCAGGTAGGCGAACATACTGAACTTTATAAAATTGACGACAAGCAGCTATACCAAAGGCACAGGCTAAGTAGGTTTTCCCAGCTCCAGTTGCTCCCATCAGAATGATGTTGTTCTTATTTTCTAAGTACAACCCAGAAGCTAAGCGTAAGATCTCTTCTTTTGGTAACCGTCGGTCTTCGAAATATTGAATCTCCTCAATTGATGCTGAAGGAACTTCGAATGCAGCTTGCCTTATTAAGCGTTGAAGCTTATTACTTTTGCGACGAGAATGTTCGCTGTCTACTAATAGCTTAAAGCGATCTTCGAAGCCCAGATCGTTATATTGCTTGTTTTGTGCCTGTTGCTTATAGGCCTCTGCCATGCCACTCATTTTCATTTCAATCAATTTTGTTATCGTATCTTCATTCATCATTTAAACGTCCTCCATAGTATCTAGCTCCACGGGTGAATCCATGGTTCTGAGTTAATTTATCTACTGCTTTCTTCATTTGTTCTTCTTTTATCTGCTTCTGATTATTTTTAAGGGCTGTTTTAACAAGAGAGACCGTCGGTCTTTCTGTGACGTCCAGTACCGTCTGGCAGGCTTTTTCCAATTCATACTTTGTGTGTTTGCGTAACACTTTCTTAAGAGTGAAAATGGACTGAACACCTTGTCGTTCAACGGCAGCGTTTTTTAGAATTAATTCGACCACTTGTAAGGTAGATCGTCCAATATCTTTTGCCCATGCAATGGCATTTTGTGGGGTTTGATCCGTATATAATTTATGGTTCTCTGGCATATGATCTCGGTTAGTGGACTGCCTGCCATATTTCCCATATAATCGTGAATGAGAAGCGATTCTCATATGATTGTAGAATACTTCAATAAGATGATCTGTAACTCTCACATCTACCTGTTGACTGATATATTCATAAGGAACAGAATAAAACTGACTTTTAACAGAGATATGATAGTCTGGTTGAACTTTGGCGGTTAACCATTCAGACATCTGATAAGGTGTTGGCGGAAGAGGAGAAAGGTACGATTTCTCTTCTTCTAAAAATGCTGACCATCTGGAACCTTCACGCTTCGTAAAATCACGATGATTGAACTCTTCTAATTTTTCTTTGGCAACGTCATTCCATTCCTTTAAAGTGAAGCATTGAGTGTGCCTCATGGCAGCGATAATCCAAGTCGAGATTGTGCGTACAGACCCTTCTACTGACGCTTTATCCTTTGGATATTTTACTCGAGCTGGCATCACGAATGTGCCGTAATGATTCGCCATATCTTTATAAGTAGGATTTAGTACTAATTGCTTTCGCGTATTTTCCTGAACCCCTGTTTTTAAGTTGTCAGGGACTAGAACTTCACTCACACCACCAAAATAGTCGTAAGCATGTCTATGGGCTGTGATCCACGACGTTAAGTTCATTGATAAAAAACCTTCAACGTAGGACAATTGACTACTAGGAAATGTCGCTACGAATACATAGACTTTCACCTTCTCACCAGTATCTCGGTCAATTAAAGTACCGGTAGATCCAGCCCAGTCGACTTCTAAAATTTCTCCTGGCTTTCGTTTAATTCGCATCGTTGCCTTATGTTTTTCTGCATATTTTCTATAATGACGAATGAAACTGCGATAGGCATAAGGAATAGCGTTTTCTGCTCGACACTGCACTTCATATTCATGATGAAGCAGTGTTAAAGTGACATTCTTCTTTCCCAACTCTTTGTGAATGTATTCAAAGTCAATCGGTCGGTAACCTGATCCTTCCATCGTCTTTTCAGGATACAAAAACTCTTCGAGCCATTTATCTGTCATCTCATCTGTTAACGGTAGTGTCACCTCCTTTTTTTCCGCAAGTCGAATGACTTCCGTTATTTTTTGTCTTGAGTGACCAGTAGCTGCACGAATACTTCGAAGCGAAAAGCCATCAGACCTCATCTCCAATACTTTCCTATATTGGAACATAAAAAAACCTCCATATAATAAATGTCATGCTTTAGGCTTAAATGCCGTAGGCATGCACATTAATTATACAGAAGTTAATAAGTGGTAAACAGGTTGGCAATGACTGGTACATTTCATGGCAAAGGGTGGTACAAAACTTGGCAGCGCTGGTACATTTCGCTGGCGGTAGTCAACATAGCTGTCTCTAACTAAAAAAGTCCATCCGTCATCGCCTTCAAAAACTTCTTCTTCAGCGGTCGAGATAAAAGGTTCCCATGCAATGACCATACCTTCTTTTAATAGCGTATCGTCATAACGAGTGTAGTAATTGAAAATATGGTTGGGTGATTCATGGATAGAACGCCCGATGCCGTGACCAGTCAGATTTTTGATGACGGTCAAGTTATGTTTTCTGGCAACATTATGTGCCGCTTTTCCGAGTCCGCTGGCGTTTGAACCAGGTTTTGCCTTTGCAAGTCCCGCTTCGAAAGCTTCTTTTACGACTTCACACACCTTATGTGCATCAGGATCCCCTTTTCCGACGACAAATGAAACACCCGTGTCCCCAAAGTAACCGTCTTTAGAACCGGAAACATCAATATTGACCAAGTCACCTTCTTGAATGATTCGATTACCAGGAATACCATGCGCTACTTCTTTATTTACGCTGATACAAGTATACCCGGGAAAGTTGTATTCTCCTTTAGGGGCAGACTGAGCTCCAGCCTTTTCAAAAAGGTCTTTTGCCATTTCATCTAGCTCGTTCGTCGTTATACCCGCTTTTGTATGCGCCACTAATGCGTCACGAATGGATCCGCAAATCTTGCCGATTTCTTTTAATCCATTAAAATCTTCTTCTGTTTTTGCTATCATGTTGTTTCCTCTATTCATTATTTTAATTTGGGGTATTTTGTCGGTTAAAGTGTATCATAAATCGAATGATTCTATCAGGTATTTATTTTTTTGCTTATTAAACCTGGCGGATAGAATCATGGGTTCTGTTCAAATATCCAAAAGGCTTATTTATAAGACTATTCATTTTCCACACTATTCACATAAAAATGAGAAATACGACAGTTTTGCTTCTAAATGATCGAGTCATATCTCAGTGACTTTGTTATTATACAGTTATGAAAGGAGGAGACCATGTTAAAAGAACTGAATCAAGTAATTGACTATATTGAGGAGCATTTGACTGAAGATGACTCCCTTGAAAAACTATCGGAATATGCGGGGGTTTCTGATTATCACTTAAGGACGTTGTTCTTTCATTTATCTGGTATGACGGTTACTGAGTATATAAAAAACCGTAAATTAACAGAAGCCAACAAAGACTTATTGAATGGAGAAAAAGTAACAGTAGTGGCATTCAAGTATGGATACCAATCGCTTGATGGATTTACGCGAGCCTTTAAGAATTGGTGTGGGTTCTTACCATCAGATGTTCACAAAAAAGGGATGAGCAAATTTGTACCAAGACTATCTTTCTTCATTGATGTAAAAGGAGGCATTTCAATGAACTACCGAATCGAAGAAAAACCGGCATTTAGCTTCGCAGGGGTCAGCAAACGAGTTCCAATGCAGTTTGAAGGCGTCAATAATGCAATTGTCGAGCTGGCTCAGAGTATTACAGAGAAGCAAAGGAAAGAAATGCATACTCTTCAAAATATAGAACCACGTGAAATTGTAAATGTGTCTTATGATGCTGACGAAAACTTTATGAAAGAGGAGGGAGAATTGACGCACTTGATTGGGGTAATGACAACCGAAAGTCAAATCAGCAACGATTTAGATACTATATTCGTTGAAGCTTGCACTTGGGCAGTATTTCCATGTGAAGGACCTTTTCCTTCAGTATTACAAGAAACCATGGCAAGAACTTACTCAGAGTGGCTGCCGGCTTCTGATTATGAATTGATTCAGGCACCGAATTTTTCATTTACTAAAATGGATGATCAGAAAAGTGGGTATGCGTACAGTGAAATATGGTTGCCAGTCAAGAAAATTACGAAGTAAACATAAAACGCAATAATAAATCAGTAAAAAAAGTATTTCTTTAAGGAGAAATACTTTTTTGCTTTTCATTCAATTATAAATGGATACATCAGTATTTAGTCAGACAGCGCAGTTATTCTTCTACAGTAACATTTTCAACAATGGGCTGAAGGCGTTTGATGAAAAAGCCTAAAAGCGGGGCAAAGATCAGCATGCCGATTACAGTTCCTTCTCTTGCAGTCATCGGAACGCCAACTGATAAGGTCAGCAAGACAGTAAGGAGAACAGCGAGGACATCGACCATCTGCCGTATGACAGCAAAGCGGGTGTGAGTTTTTTCTGCCAGCGCCATACAAAAACCTTCCAGCGGAAATGTGACGATATTCAGTGTCATAACCATACTTACCGCAAAAGCAGCCAAGACGGTTCCTGTTAAGAACAACAGCAAAGTAAATACATAGTGAGTTAAAGTCAGAGAAGCAAAGAGGGTATAGTAAAAATAATTAATTAAGACGCCTAGTAAAACGCTGACTGGAATTTGCAGCAGTTGTCTAGGCGGAAATGCGCTCTTTAATAAAAGCAGTTGTCCGAATACACAGGAAATATTTAAAATCATACCGATCGTGCCGACTTTTATGGCAGAAAGGTGCGCCAGAGACTGAGCGATGGCATCCCATGCGGCTAGACCAATAGCTGCTTTGATTGTCAGTGAAGCCGAAAATGCTACAAATACCATAGAGATTACCATCAAACTCAGTCTTTTCATCTGCTGCACGTTTATATCTCCTCATCATTCATTCATCGTTATTACAAGCTAAGTCTATCACAGTCAGGATATGATTTTAAGCTTTTATCGAAATGACCCTGTTATTTAATGATATACCGGATAGTGAAGCAGTAAATCAGTTGATCATTTAGTATAGAGCATCGAAATTTGTTATAGTGTAAAGAAAGCGATAGAATCAAGCAAATGAGATCAATTCAAAAGATAAAAAATAAAGCAAGGAGATCGTTAAGGAAATGACCACAATAGAAGCAATCAGACAAGAAATCATGGCGGATCCGATGAATGAAAGCTATACAAAGCGCGGCGTTCCTCCGTTGTTTAGTGCACCAAAAGAAGCCCGCATTGCAATCGTCGGCCAGGCACCAGGACGAAAAGCAGAAGAAACCCAAATGTTCTGGAATGATGCCAGCGGAGATAGACTGCGTGAGTGGATGGGTGTTTCTAGAGAATTTTTCTATAGTACGAATGAAATTGCTCATCTGCCGATGGATTTTTATTATCCTGGCAAAGCGAAATCAGGCGATGTTCCGCCCCGTAAAGGATTTGCTGAAAAATGGCATTCTCGTCTATTAGCAGAGATGCCGCATATTGAAACCATTATACTGATCGGCAGTTACGCTCAAAAATACTATCTGGGAAAACGCCGGGAGAAAAACTTGACCGAGACCGTTCGGAACTTTGAACAATATGCACCTGAATATTTACCGCTTGTTCATCCATCGCCGTTGAATTACGGATGGATGAAGCGGAATCCCTGGTTCGAAGAACAGGTATTGCCGGTTTTGAAAGAACAAGTGCTCAAAAGCTTATAAGCCTATATTAGGTAATAATGAGTGGAAAAGAGGATGATCACAAGATAAAAAAGTACGAGTTCACCCAAAATTTACAGTGAACGCGTACTTTTTGATTTAAAGGGCTTTAAGATCTAATTCTAGTAATGTGGCGTCGATAAATTCTCTGCGCATGATAAAGTCGCTCCCATACTGCTTGACGGCGGCGATTTTTCCCTCGTCTGAATAAACACCAGCATATTTTTCAGGATGATCAGCGGCTAAAATAATCGGCTGGGCACCTTCATCGACCGTCACGAATAAAGGATCCAGCAGCTTGAAGACAAAATCTCCAACTTTCTGACTGACGTTGTTTCTACCGATATTAGTTGAGACCATTCCCGGATGAACGGCAGTTGTTTTTAAGCCTTGTCGTGAATACTGTTCATGCAGTTCCTGTGCCAGATACAATGTTCCGAGTTTTGATCTGCCATATCCAGCGAGTGGATTAAAATGCTGCGGGCTGAAGAAGGGTCTTTTCATCGGGACAAATTTATAAGCACCAGAAGAAACCACTATGACTTGTTTGCTTTCACTATTCATAACCAGCGGCAGCAATTCATGCGTAAGTAAAAACGGTCCAAGATAGTTTGTTGCCATCATCAGCTCATAACCATCGCTGCTTTCTCTTTTTGTTGTAGAGACCATGCCGGCATTATTGATCAGACAGTCGATGTGATTCACTTGTTTATGAGTCGTTGCTGCAGCTGTTTTGACAGAAGATAAATCACTCAAGTCACATTCAATCAAGTCGACTCTTGCTTGCGGATTGATTTCAAATAACGCCTTCTTTAGCGCTTCTCCCTTAGTGAGATTTCTGCACAACAGCAGAACACGGTCATATTGCTTTACCAACACTTTGACCGCTGCTTGTCCAATACCAGAAGTTGGACCGGTAATAGCTAAAATAGATTCATACATAACATATTCATCCTTACTAATTGTTTTACTAGCTGTTTTATCTAGTATACCAAAAAGAATGCCACCTTTAAGCCAACGTGTCTTTTAGTCGTCATCCAGCTCGTCATCTCTTTTCTTTCTTAAACGAAAAACGTAATAAGCAGGGATAATACAGCAGATAAACAGTATTCCCGGCATAATGACGGCATTCATCCAGCTGAGGCCATCGATCACGGAATTGAGAATTCCGCTGACGATCACAAGCAGACTGATAATGATCAAGGTGATGATGAATCCTTTATTAGGAGAGGTATTTTCCTTTCCTGTTCTACACTAACAGTGGCTGATTGATAGGCAGCTATAATCCCTGTTATCACCAGTAAAAACCATAATGGCCGATCCGTCATTTCACTGAACCCTCTAGTGATCAAGTCGTAACCTAGTATCCCTAAAATTCCGACCATTTGAATCGCAAACAACACTCTGATCTGTTTTAGGTTTTTTAGTATAAGTCGCTCATCCGTGATTTTCTTTATGTTTCCGTTCCTCCTCGTTTATCCAGAACAGTTCATCCAATGTTTTATTGACGATGTGACAAATGTTCAGGCATAACTTTAGCGTCGGGTTATAACTTCCTTTTTCAATCAAACTGATTGTCTGACGAGTTACACCTGCTTTTTCCGCTAACTGCTGTTGCGTCAGGTTAACGGCTGCGCGTGCACTCTTTAAATGATTTTCCACAAACTGAATCATCCCTTCCATGTAATATATAGTGTACGTTGTACAGTATATATTACATTATTCAAGATATATATTCCGTGATTGATGAAAATTGATTCTAAAGGAGATCTGAATTAATATGTTTACAATCGTAAACGTATGTGATATAGTGTATCCATAGTTAAGGTTACAATCGTAAACGAATAATAAAAAATCATCAAGCAATAGAGGAGGAAGCCTTATGTTAAAAGAAACGTATGAAATAGAAGGAATGTCCTGTGCATCTTGCGCACAGACGGTTGAAAAGGCGGTAGCCAAGTTAAAGGGTGTCGACTCGGTCAACGTCAATCTGGCGACAGAAAAAATGAGTGTCGCTTACGACACAAACGTCCTTAAAAATCAAGAAATCGAACAAGCTGTTAAAGATGCCGGGTATAAAGCCAGTAAAAATACCCTGAATCATACTTATGAGATTGAGGGGATGTCTTGTGCATCTTGCGCATAGACAGTTGAAAAAAACGTCAGTAAACTCAGTGGCGTCAGCAGTGCCTCAGTCAACTTGGCCACTGAAAAGATGACTGTTGAATACGAGGCAAAAGCTTTATCTAAAGCGGACATTATGAAAGCAGTCCAAGATGCCGGCTACAAAGCAATCGATCTGGAAGAAAACAAAGAAGCAGGAGAAGAACAAGCAGACTAGAAGCAAGCACATATAAAAGAGATGTGGACCCGTTTCTTCTGGTCAGCCATTTTTTCCGTACCGCTTCTTTATATTGCAATGGGAGAAATGATTGGACTGCCGATTCCGGGATTTTTACATCCTATGGAACAAAGTACCGCTTTTGCGACCACACAATTGATTTTGACACTGCCGGTCATGTATTTCGGGCGTTCTTTCTTTACAAATGGATTTAGAAATCTATTTAAAGGTCATCCCAATATGGACTCTCTGGTTGCATTGGGAACAAGTGCCGCATTTCTATACAGTTTATACGGCACAATCTTGATTTACATGGGAGACAATCATTTTGCGATGAGCCTGTATTATGAATCAGCCGCTGTTATCCTAACGCTGATTACTTTAGGGAAATATTTTGAAGCCGTCTCAAAGGGCAAAACTTCTGAAGCTATCAAGAAACTGATGGACTTAGCACCAAAGACAGCCAATGTTGTCCGTGACGGTCAAGAGATAGAGATCGGCATTGATCAAGTGATGACAGACGACATCGTGATTGTTCGACCAGGAGAGAAAATTCCAGTCGATGGTGTGATCGTTGAAGGTACATCTGCAGTAGACGAATCGATGATCACTGGAGAAAGTCTACCTGTAGAAAAGAATGAAGGAGATAATGTCGTCGGTGCCAGCATCAATAAAACCGGCTCGTTCAAATTCAAAGCAACAAAAGTCGGAAAAGACACCACGTTATCTCAAATCATTCAACTAGTAGAAGAAGCACAAGGATCAAAAGCACCGATTGCACAGCTGGCGGATAAATTATCTGGTGTATTCGTACCGATCGTTATTGGCTTAGCGATTCTCTCTGGACTTGTCTGGTTCTTTTTAGGACAAGAGTCTTGGGTATTTGCCTTGACAATCACAATCTCCGTACTGGTGATCGCTTGTCCCTGTGCACTTGGCTTGGCAACACCGACAGCGATCATGGTCGGAACGGGCAAAGGAGCAGAAAACGGCGTCTTAATTAAAAGCGGAGATGCGCTGGAATCTACCCAGAAAGTCCAAACGATTGTATTTGATAAAACCGGAACGATCACAGAAGGTAAGCCCGTTGTGACAGATATCCTCAACTACAATGGGTATAGCCAAGAAGAGGTATTGGAATTAGCGGCTTCTGCAGAAACAGGTTCTGAACACCCGCTTGGTGAAGCAATTGTGGAAGGGGCCAGAGAACGCGGCTTGCGGTTAGAGTCAGTGAAGAACTTTAATGCAATTCCGGGACAAGGCATCAAAGTAACCGTTGGAAAGCAAGACTTGCTGTTAGGAAACAAAAAACTGATCACAGAAAACAACATCGATCTATTGGATTCACAAGCAGCAGCTGATCATCTGGCAGCTGAAGGAAAAACGCCTATGTTTATCGCAGCGGACGGTCAACTGATTGGGATCGTTGCAGTAGCCGACACGATCAAAGAACACAGTGTCCAGGCAATCGAAAAACTGCATAAAATGGGTATTCAAGTAGCGATGATTACCGGCGACAACAAAGGGACTGCAAACGCAATTGCCAAACAAGTCGGCATCGACCGCGTATTCAGTGAAGTCTTGCCTGAAGATAAAGCCAACGAAGTACAAAAACTTCAAAGCGAAGGGATACACGTGGCAATGGTCGGAGATGGTATCAATGATGCACCGGCATTAGCACAAGCGGACATCGGAATCGCAATCGGTTCAGGAACAGATGTCGCGATCGAATCAGCGGATATCGTTTTGATGAGAAGCGACCTGATGGACGTACCGACAGCAATCGAGCTCAGCCGTGCGACGATCAAGAATATCAGAGAAAACCTATTCTGGGCATTTGCTTATAATGTACTTGGAATCCCGGTCGCAATGGGTATCCTCTATGCATTCGGGGGACCATTATTGAATCCGATGATTGCCGGAGCCGCAATGAGTTTCAGTTCAGTATCTGAATTGTTGAATGCACTAAGATTGAAACGATTTAAAGCGAAACGCATAGATTGAAAATAAAGAAAGGGTCAACTTCTCAATCATAGGAGAGGTTGATCCTTTTATTATGGATTTTTTTGCTTATGTAAAGCAGCTGCCCCAATCCAATTGAAACGATTTATTCATTTGTACAATCATTTATACATATAGAAGCGGTTTAATTGTATTCAGTATCCAGATATGATAACCTTTAGACCGTTGTAAATTGGAGGAAATATAAGTGATCAAAAATTCATTCAAGTTTATCTTTTTATCATTATTGGGACTTGTCTTTTTCTTAGTTCCGTTTGAAATCGGCGGCGAAAGCAGCATTATGATCTCGCATATCATTGACTTTATTACGGAGAATATCTTTAATGCCTTTATTTTATTTACTCAAATCAGTGCTTGGATCGTTTTGCTGGGAACAATCATTTTTCTATTTTATACTTCTAAAAATAAATATGTGAATTCAGTATTTAAGGCTTCTCCTTTGAATGTAATATTGCGGATTGTCGGATCTTTCTTATATCTGATGGTGATCAACAAATGGTTCCTGCAGACGGGCGTTGGAAGTATTATTATAGATCCGGGAACCGGCGGGACCATGGCAGGAGAAGAAGGCCTATTGACGACCTTATACATCACATTTCTGGTCGGACTGCTGGCACTGCCTTTGCTGACACACTTTGGGATCGTTGAATTCCTGGGTGTGATTCTGGGACCGGTTATGGAAAAAGTTTTTAAAGTACCCGGCTTCTCAACGATTGATGCTATTGCCTCTTTCGTAGGAGATGGAACGATTGGAATCGTCGTGACGGATAATCAGTATCAGAGAGGGTACTACAGCAGAAGAGAAGCTTATGTGATATCGACTAGTTTTTCGGTCGTAGGGATCGCTTTTGCGGCTGCAGTGGCACAGGAGCTGGGGTTCAGCTCAATTTTTCCAATCTTTTACGGTTCAATTTTAGTAGTAACACTGATACTGGCATTTATCACAGCGAGATTGCCATGGAAGAAGTTTCCGGCAGCCTACTATCAGGGGAAAGAACCGAAAACGGCAGAGACCCCGGAGGGTAAATCGAAGTTCAAACATGCTTACGAATCAGCGATCGAACAAGCAGAGTCTTCTACAGTCGGTGGAGCTTTAAAAGAAGCCGTTAAAAATATCATTAATATTTACGTCAGCTTTTTGCCGATCATTATGGCTGTTGGAACGGTTTCACTGATTATCGCAGAGTACACGCCGTTTTTCGACATCATTAGTGCTCCGCTGTTTTATGTCTATGACTGGATCGGTTTCAGTTCGGAAGTAGCCAGCCAGATGGCACCAGCATCTCTAGCAGGATTTGCAGATATGTATCTGCCGGCACTATTCATTACGGATGTGTCTTCTGAAGCAGCTCGCTTCTTTATCGGCGTTCTCGCTTTCACACAGCTGGTCTTCATGTCAGAAACGGGCATGATTTTGATCAAAACAAAAATCGGACTGAATTTCTGGGATATTGTAAAAGTCTTTATTTTTAGAACCGTTATTTCAATTCCGATTTTGATGGGCATTACTTACGGCTTATCCTTGATTGGCGTTATTTCATTTTAAATAATCATTCTATACAGTATCTGGATCAGTGAGAGCCGCTGAGACGGATGCTGTATTTTTTATAGAAAAGCAAAAGTCTCTTTGCATAAAGCATGTAATTTCTATAAAATTTACCTAAGAGAATAGGAATCATTACATAAAGAACAAGTTGAATAGAATAACAGAAATTGGGGAGAACAAATTTGAAAGTGAATAATCGACTGTTTCTGAGTATACTTGGAAGCATCTCAACCATCGCAATCATAGGTTTTTTATTTTTAAGTTACATAAAATTGGACGAACCGCTGTTTTTTGAACAGTATTATGAGCAGCAAGTGACCGTTTTGTCAGATGGAGATTTAGACTCGCATGGCGGGGAATTTGAGTTGAAATACCTTACAAATGCGTTTGAAGATAAGACAGTCATTCATGTGGAGTTTCCAGAGGAACCGGATTTAGCATTTCAGGCTTCAGAGTATCCATTTGGTATAAGTCCGAATTCAACTCCAACTCCAGAGGAAACTAAGGGGCCGTATTCTGTCCGAACCGTTTATGTACAACCGCTTGAACTATTTGGGGCTGAACAATTCGACCAGACAACCTTGACCCAAGTAAAACTTTTCTTCAGTGATAACAGTTCAATGACTGTCGATATAGGGGAAGTGAACTTCTATACTGTTTCTCCTGATCAATTAGATACAGAGCCGCTCAACTTCTTTAGTTCCACCAGCACCTCTGAAGGAGATACTAGTCATTTTTATGAAGTGAAAAGTGAGGTCACACTGACAGGGATACATTCTGAGCATTTAGACAAGTATGCTGACTGGATAAATTTTAAAATAAACGACCAGCCCTTAGAAACCTGGATTGGAAAAACATTCCAATCTGGGGAAACGATCAGTGGCAGCAGTGAAATGGTTGAAAATTATAATAGAGATACTCTGGACCGCTTTACCGAAATCAAGCTTCGTCCAGAACTCACTCTCACGGATGCGGAGGGACAGCAGCATACGAGCCGAACGTTTGAAATAGAGGACAGAGAAGCGTTTACGTTCTTCAACTTGTTGGAATATGTAAAAGCGAGAGGAGCATTGTAATGTCAGAAGCATATAAGAAACTATTCTGGGGTGTGTTTTTTGCGAATATCCACCTGCACATTGGGGCCATCACGCTGCTTCCGGCATTTGTCGGATTTCTGATCGCCTATTCAGGACTGTCAGATCTAGATATGAAAACGGAGACGGCAGCAAAATCATTTGACTTGCCGCAAGGAACACTGCTGGCTCTCGTAATTTTGACTGCTATCTATTCTGCATTCAATTTATTTACAGGCAGTCAGTATGAAACAATGCCGCTGGTGTCGTTTATTCCGACTGTATTCTCCGTGATGGAGTTAGTCGCTTTTCATAAGATTCTTGAAGTGTCCGTAACTGAGTTCCAAGCACGCGACTTTACATATGGAGTGGAAAAATACAGCCGCCGAGACAGAGTCTATATCCTTTTAAAAGGACTCTCTGCGCTGTTGCTGACGCTGAACCTCGTATTCAGCAGTCTGGTATTGTTCATACCAGGAACTTTGCTGGAAGTCGCTGCCATCATTTACCTGCTGGTGATCTTCCACTCATTGAAAAAAGATACAGAAGAAATGGAGATAGAGTATTTTAGGGATATTCTTTAATAGGAAGTGGTTAAACTGCTTTGATTTTAAAAAGAGGTTGGAGCATAAGTCTTTGATTAACATTGTTTTGCAAAATCAGAAAAGTATAAAATCCGTTAAATCAAGGATTAGATATCCTAGATTTAACGGCTTTGTTCTATTCGGCTAGTTTTGTTCCAACCTCTTATTTTTGATCGGTTAAATTAAAGAAAGTGTTAGAGTTGTAATGTCCTATTCAGCTGCTAAATAAGAAAATAATCTCAACGTGTCTGTAACTTGTGCATGATCTGGATCGCTGATGTTTTCTAAAGGAACCCCCATGACAATGCTGATATACTCCTGGCCGTCTACTAAGCCGAGAGTTGCCCAATTCTGTCCAGATTCTTCTGTGGTTCCGGACTTGCCGCCGATAATTTCAAACTGTATATAGAATAAAAGAACAATTTTAAATTTGAACTAGGGTAATCCTTAAACCTTTCTTAAATCAAGATTGGCTGTTCTCTAGAGGCAGTCTGACTTCAAAGACGGTTTGAACAATATCACTTTCAGCAGAAATCGTTCCGCCATGTTGTTCAACAATATTCTTAGCAATAAAGAGTCCTAGACCAGTGCTGTTTTGTTGCTGTGTACGCGAACGGTCTCCTGTTGGAGATGCAGGTACAGCTTACTTGATCAATAAATATAAGACGCTCGCAGTTTTATCGATTATCCTGATGGCGCACCTTTTGTTTTTCGCTGTCCTTTAAACTGAGATCAAAAGTTTTTTTACAACTGGTCATGATGCACGCTGCGTTTTTGCATCCGAGACAAAGAGCAGAAGCTGGCAGAATATGATTAAACTAGAGCCCCGGATAAAATGAACCGGAAAATAAAACTCCGTCAAATGCAGGGAATCATTTCCTTGATTTGATGGAGTTTTTAATGCTTTCCTTTCCAATACTCACTCAAAAAGATGATTATTCCTGATCTATTATTATTCAGTAGCAGTATCCAGCTTTAGTGACTAATTCCGGTGGATTTTCTTCAGGAAGTGGTTCCAAACGGGATATTGTGACTAGTTCAGGCGGATTTTCTTCAGGAAGTGGTTCCAAATGCGGTATTGTGACTAGTTCAGGCGGATTCGCGTCAGGAAGTGGTTTCAAACGGGATATTGAGACTAGTTCCGGTGGATTTTCGTCAGGAAGTGGTTCCAAACTCGATCTAGGCACCTGTTCTGTGATCAGAGAAAGGGTCAAATCATTCCATCAGGTCTTTTGGCAATCGTTTATGACCTGTCCAGGTTTATTCTCGCATGCAAATTCCTATTTCTATTGAAGAATAGATATGGCTATAATGGAACTAATAAACGTTCTGCTTTCTAGAGAATGTATCATAAAGAATAAAAAAGAATAAAAAATTTATTTAATTCTGCAACATTATGACTTGTTGAGTTGTATATAAGGTAAGACAGCTTTTTTAAGCCGTCTGATTTACATGGTTAAAATGGGTAAGGAGGAAAACAGATGCAGCAAGCTGACTTAATGAGTAATAGAGGAAGGAGGAGCGGACGCTTTTTTCAGACAATCTGTCATATGATTCAAGCCGTTTATTCTTTTGCGTTTAGCCGCCCTGAATCGGCGCAGTCAAAGCAGAAGGAGACCCATCAGGAACAGGCAAGCAGGTTAATGACATTATACGGGAATGCAATTTTCCGTCTCGCCTATTCTTACTTGCATAATAAAAGTGATGCGGAAGATATTTTACAAGATACACTGATCCAATATTTGAAAAAGCATCCGCAGTTCGAATCCGCTGAACATGAAAAGGCCTGGCTTTTGAGAGTGGCAATCAATCTCAGTAAAAATAAAATCAAGTACAACCATATACGCAAAACGGACGAATTGAATGAGACACTGACTGCAAAAAAGAGTGAGGACTTGAGCTATGTCTGGGAAGCCGTAAAATCGCTACCGATCAAATACCGAGAAGTGATTCATTTATATTATCAAGAAGGCTATTCTACTGCCCAAACAGCTGATATGCTCTCCAAAAAAGAAGCCACGGTCCGCTCTTTACTTAGACGTGCCCGTATTAAGCTGAAAACAGTATTGAAGGAGGCCTATGATTTTGAAGAATAACTATAATCAGGTGATGGATCATCTTGAAGTGACGGAGGAGATGCAAGACAGCATCCTGTATGCCATCAGTAAATATGACTTTGACCTATCTGAACAATCAGAACCTCAGAAGAAAACTTTCCGGATGCCGAAACATACCCTGTCTGTGGTAACAGCCGTCTGTTGTATAGGGCTATTCATTTTCGGAAGCGTCCTGATCTACAATCAGAGCAGCCGAAACGATCAGACAGAAATAGCCAGCGAGGATTCAGCGCTAGAAAGTGCACCATCGAGTGATGTTTATGCTTCAAGAGCGGCATTGTCAGAAAGTGTCGGTTTTGAGGTAGAGAACATCCAAACAGTACCATTTGAGGTGAAGAGCCGTCAGTATACATCCGGAGAAGCGGGTCAAGCCATGATCGAATTCTTTGGGGCAGAAAATACTCTGACATTTATTAAAGAAGAAAGATTTTATGAATTTGGAGACGGAGAGAACTCCGCTGCGGTGACTGAGACAATAAAAGTTAACGGCGTAACCGTCAGCTTGTCAGGAGAAGAAAATCAAATTTACTTGGCTGAATGGCAAAACGATGGATTCAACTATCGTCTTCAATTCGACCAGCCGATCTCAGAATCAGCTCTCATAGAAGTAATCAACAGTATACAGTAAAGAAAAAATGAATATAGAAATAGACGCGATAGCCATTAAGAAGACTATCGCGCCAATAATACTCATTAAAATTTCTTTTTCGGATGCTTGTCGATGATCTCAGGATATTTTCCAAGCAGTGCCAGACCAGGAGAGGTCAGCTTGTATCCGCGAACAGAGAAAAGTGATTCTAATTCATCTTCCAAGTAAGCAGAACGTACACGCTGCATCAGCTTGCCTTTGGTCAAGTTGGAAAAGCCGGATCCGCCTCTTTTCTTCAGCAGATCTTTTAACTGAGCAGCGTTTAGGTAGGTCAGAGATTCAAAGGTAGACATCTCTTTAACATAATGTTTTTCCAATAATTCATCCAAGGCCTGCTCTGCATTGATACCGTAAGTATATTCGAAATATTTTGGAAAAGGACTTTCGTTGGTAAAAGTCGAGAAACTGATACGCCAAAGTAAAATCAGATAGCCAGGCAGAATCCCTTCTTCTAAACGCACCATGTTACGCTTAGGAACAAGCGACTCAGAACCAATCTCTACAGCTTCCAGCCACTCATCCAGGTTTCGGTTAGGAGAGATATAAGGTGCTTCTTCATGCTGGTCATACAAAGATAGTGCCTTTTGAACTGCTGGATCTTCTAAGTCCAAGTGACTGTTCTGTAATTCAATATGTTGTGTATTCATCTTTCGTCGCCTCCTGCTTGCTGTTTATTACAGTTTACTAGAGGAAAGCGCAGAAGACAACGCTAATGCAGAACGGAATAACAAAGGGGAAAAGTGTGGAACATTAACAGTAGATTTAATATGTTTACATGTTGAGGAATTATAAAACAGCATAACGATCATCATTAGGGGGAAAGAAAATGAGAAAAAGAATAGTATGGATAGCATTAGTAATTATAATGATCCTGTCAGCCTGTTCATCAAACGGTGACGGCGACATGGCAGAAGAATCAGCTGATTCAAGTGTTGAAATGTCCGATTCGGAAATGGCATCAGAACCTGGGTCTTCACCCTCAGAAAATACAGTGATAGAACCGAAAGAAGGAGCTTCCAACACCAATCAAAGTGGGGAATTGATTGGTGAAAAAGTCATCAAGACAGTATCTTTAGAATACGAGACCTTAGATTTTCAGCAGACAACCGACACAATCGAAGATCTGGCCGACCAGTTTGACGCATATATAGAATTTTCCAATGAAACAACTGATGAACCGGGTGGTATTTCCGGGCAACAATATAAAAGCATCAGCTACACACTGAGAGTGCCGACAGAATCGCTGACAGACTTTCTAAATGCCTTGGAAGACATGAAGGCTTATAAAAAGAGTGAGACAATCGGAACACAGGATGTCACGCAAACGTACCGCGATACAGAAGCCAGAATCGAAGTCCTCAGAAACAAGGAAGCACGGCTGACAGCTCTGCTGGAAGAAGCAGGGTCTATTGAAGACATTATTGAGTTGGAAAACAGCTTGAGCGAGACGATTCAAGAACGAGAATCGTTACAGGCTGTACTGGAAACATTTGACAGTCTGATCGATTATACTGAGGTACAGCTGTATGTTATGGAGCGTCCAAGCCTATCAGATTCCAGCGGTGATCATCTGCCATTTATCGACAGAGTGAGCGAAGCCTTTATGGAATCGATGTACGGATTCTTTTATTTCCTGCAATCCCTTCTGATCTGGATCATCTATGCCATTCCTTTCCTGATCGTGATTGGTTTGATAGGCGGTATTCTCTATTACGTTCATAAGAAGAGAAAGAAATAAGCCATACCGAATAATAAAATAAGGCAGCAATAAAGAGGCGTTTTTTTTCTAGAAAAGACGTCTCTTTACTTGTCCTACTAAACAATTAAATAAATAGCAGATTTTACAGTAAATATATATAACAAGTTATGTCAATAAGGTAGAATAACAAGTGTTAAAGGATGATTCGAAGAAAAGTTGCGGGGTAAAAGGGGAGAATGCTCATGGAAAAATCGAGGGAATATGCTATTGAAGTCAGGGGGCTGACGAAGCAGTTTGGTGATTTTAAAGCAGTAAAGAAAATAGATTTGAACATCGAAAAAGGCATGGTCTATGGGTTTTTAGGACCAAACGGAGCGGGGAAAACAACAACCGTGCGGATGCTGGCGACACTGCTTGAGATTGATGGGGGAACAGCTACGATCTTCGGATACGATGTGCAGACAGAACCGAAAAAAATCCGTCCGCGAATTGCTTTGACAGGACAGTATTCCTCGGTAGATGAAGACTTGACAGGAAAAGAAAATCTGGTCATGATCTGTCGATTGATGGGCTTTTCCAGAAAAGATTCAAAGAAGCGCGCGCTGGATCTGCTGGAAGCTTTTGGGTTATTTGATGCTGCAAACAAGCAGACAAATCAAGCACTATTAAAAAGGTGGGCATTTCTTAGCTTTTCCATACAGCTGCTGGAATCTTTCCGAAAATACACATGTGAAAATCGGCAAATGACGATAACCTTTGGAGGAACTAAGTAAGCCAATGCACATGCAATGGATGAATCCTTATTGATAATTATAGAGTTTGTTGAAATCATTTATAAGGCCAACCATATCAAAAGGTTAAATAAAAATAGCGTATTCCAACTATCTTGGATTTGTACCCAAAGTAATTGTTATACGCTTTTTTTATTTGCAGTTAGTCAAAATAGAATATCTCTTCAAAGGTTTTATCTAATGCGATACATAAAATTAAAGCAAGCTTTGCCGTCGGATTAAATTGCCCCGTTTCGATTGAACTGATAGTTTGTCTCGATACCCCTACTTCTTTAGCTAATGCACCTTGACTAAGATTTTTTTCAGCTCTAGCCACTTTCAAACGATTTTTTAAAATAAGGGAATCATTGTTAGTCTTCATCTAATAAACTCCGTATTGGCTGAGCAAGGCAGCAAAATTTAGAGCGACAGCAACTAAACTTATGACTCCGGTAACCAAGTGTTTTTTATTATGAATATTGGAATACTGATAAAATGATGCTGCTGCAAGTTGAGTCATTAGAATCAGCAATATATCGCTGACAGTTTCTTTATTGAGCATCCTTAATACAAGAATAAACAGTGTAACTAGTACTACACCAATCCATCCAATACGAAATGCATAGGTTTTAATAACCTTTTCTCGTTCGTCCTGTTCTTTTCTGGCTTTTTTTAGAATTTCTTGCTTATCCATATGAATTCCTCCTTAACCTTACTTTATCAAAACTTGAGTTATTTGACAAGTTTTATTGTCATTTTGTAGTTAAAACTTGTCGAAACATTGAATTGACTTTTTATTGTTTTGTATAAATTTTTCGTAACAAGTTATAAATAGAAATGTTCATATATTTATTAAAAAGCGGTTTCTACTGAGTAGTCTTTTTTGTTAAAATAGAATAAATTAAACATACCACAATCATTTTTCAATAAAAGATGAATAGACAATTGATAAACAGGAGGTTCGAATGAAACTATTCAAAGACTGGTCACATATTGTATTAAAAAGCACCGTATTTTTAGTTATTCCTATTGCACTATTGATGCACTTTTATTATGGCATTCGTTTTTTGGAAGCTGATGCACTGCAGTGGATTGTGTACCTTTTATACATATTATTGATTTACAGATGGACGATTGATATTTATAGAAAGATTCAGAAAAAAGTTGAAGTGCAATCTTTTTCTGGACTAGAACAGCTGATAACAAAATACAAATGGAAAGTGATTGAGCGCCGCGTTCACCGGCTGATCGTCAGACCTAGATTCGATTTTCCCTTCAATAAACTATTTAATGGAAAAGTTGAAGTCATCTACGCTAACCAGCAAGTCACAATGATCGGGCAGAAATATTACGTAGATATTTTAAAAAAGAATCTGCAAGGAAAAAACAGTTTTGCAAATGGGAAAATCGTGACGGGATTGAAGATTGCTTTTGTCCTTTTCATTTTAGCGGCACCGGTTCTTCAAGGAAGAAATCTGGTCTGGGAATGGAAGGTGTATCAGCATAATGCAGCTGCAGAATCTATGAGCACTGTTTCTGGACTGGATCACAATGGACTGGGGAATACTGTAGAAAACACTAATAACTACGGATACGCCGTAGAAAATGAAGATCATGTATTTTACGTTGAAGACAGTTTGAATCTCGTTCGAACAAATCAGTTATTTGAACAGAAAACGTATCTATCTGAACAGACACAGGGTATAGGGATAGATGAACTGAATATTGTGGGAGAATGGCTGTATTACACCAGAGGAGAGGAACTGATCCGCAGTCGATTCGACGGGTCGGAACGAGAGATTATTTATAACTTGAGCTACTCATCTGATATACATATATACGAAAACTGGATTTATTTTATTAATTTCAACGAGGATAGCGCTCTCTACAAAATGGATTTGAACGGCGGTCAGCTGCAGAAAATGATGGATGGAGAAATCCAGGACCTGGCTCTGTATGGTGAGTTCTTATATGTCAGCCATCAGAACGAAGCAGGTCAATCGGTTGTTGAGCGCATGACGCTGGACGGACAGTATACAGATGTAGTGTTAGAAGCATCAGCAAGAGCGCTTGTTAAGCGAGAAGACGAGTATTACTATGTTGGGGAAAATGATCGGTTA
Organism: Marinilactibacillus sp. 15R; assembly: GCF_001895285.1. NCBI lineage: Bacteria > Bacillati > Bacillota > Bacilli > Lactobacillales > Carnobacteriaceae > Marinilactibacillus > Marinilactibacillus sp. 15R. The sequence goes on along the minus strand of NZ_CP017761.1, from coordinate 304,863 downwards.
TATCGGAATCAGTTGAATAGTAGCACACACCCGGAGCTGATTATCGATGAGCGGGTGGCATACTATACGATTCATGAGAACCAGCTTTACTATAGCCCTTATCAGGCGGAAATGGGACACGAAGGAAAGGGGATCTATCAAACTGACCTCTCAGGCGCAGAACCTGCTCGAAAACTGTCAGAAGATACAATTGAAGGACTGTTCAAAATAAAAAGTGCCCTTTTATATAATGCTGTGAATGAACAATCGGGAGAATCTACAGTTCAGCAATTGGATACTGAAACAGGAGAAAGCAAGACACTCTAAGAAATAGACGAAAAGAACAATCAGCATGTTTACACTGAATGCTTCAGTACTTGGGGGAGAATAAGGATGAATAAATATCGTAACTGGATCGAGATAGCTGTCAGGAGTACTATTTTCATGCTTTTGCCAGCATACTTGCTGCTATTTTTAATTTATCGGTTGCTGTTCAATGCAGATTTAGACGTTTACTGGTTAGCACTGATTCCAATCTGGTGGATGACAAGCTCGCGACCAAGTTAAATATTACAAACGAATCAATCTATTAATACGATGTTTAGATAGAGAAGTATAGATTAATTATATAAACAGTATTAAAAGTATGTATGAAACAGTAGATACCTATTAACATAAACATAGAATCTGAAGATTTAATAATCAAAGGAGGAATACCTTGGACAATAGAAATGCAACAGCGAGTTGGAGTGGATATTTACATCAAGGAAAAGTGGGTATGTTTTTATCACTTCAAAAAATAAATGACTGTCTTTTAAATGATAAAGATTTTAATAGAATAACGATGGAATATGAATCAGCAGAAGATATTGATTTAAAACTAGGCAATGTAGTAATATCCAGACATCAAGTTAAAGCATATAAGAATGCAGAATATCCTAATGATTATATTGATGTATTGTCAAAGCAAAAATATGAGATTGAAAATGGAAAAAGAAAGTTAATCCAAAAAGGATTTCAAATAATGAAATACAATGAACAATCAGGCGAGTACGAATTAGAAGTAGACGAAGAAAGCAGGTTTTTGCATGTGATAAATGAAGTTAAAGGATTTAACATGGATAAAGTTGAGTTTGAAAGTACTTATAAACGGTCGAAGTATGTACCTAACGATAACAATATAAAACTATATAAATACCCTGATGGAAAAGATTTTTGCCCCTTACGCAAAGACGACAATGACAATTTAAAAGAGTTTTGTATTAAAGAAATTGAAAAAATCTTACACTCGCAAGATCACATATATAAAAATGATAGAAGCCATTGTGAATATATATATTATGAGCTTTTAAACCTATTAGATACTGAAATAAGGATTAATCACATAGAGGGAAAATATCCAAAAATTTTATTTGAAGATATTATTAATATTGTTACTAGTATAGAAAAAAAGAAAAATCAAGCTTTAAATATTATTAGAAGATCATTTGTAGAATGCTGGGATAAATTTGTATATGATCTAGAAATTAATAATATAACTGTTTCTGATGAACATTTTAGAAAAACTGAAAGTGTTATTAAAGATTTGAACTATCTAGATGACGCACAGTTCATAGAATTTCTCATGAAAATTAATATTCACAGAGTTATTGTGCCGGACGAAATTACGCCAGAAGATGTTCCGAAAATTTGTTCAGTAGATGCCTTTAATGAAATATTCTACAGTATCTTAATACAAGTAGATTCTCTTGAATTTGATAAGAATATTGTGGGGTATGATTTTGGAGAAGGATATCTTTTAACTCTAATTAATCAAAAGCCTGCTCGGATTGGGTCATTGTTGAATGATTTAATAAGTAAAAAATATTCAGTAGAGAAAATTTACAATGAAAAATACTTAATTAATGGCCATATTGATAACCATTTCATAGGAGAAAAGATTGATGAGGTTGCAGCCACGAATAGTGTAAATTGGAATCGAGAGGTTAGTTTAGATAATATATTTTACTTATCAAAAATGCACTTAATTAAGGTTGAGACGGCAATAGAAAAATTAAATGAGGAGAGTTAAAAATGTTAAAATATATTGAAAAAATAGTTAAAGAGTATAAAATCAAAACCTTAGATAAACAGGAAAGTTATAATTACTATGGTAACAATTCTGATTACTATATAGTATCTGAGTATAATTTTAAAGACTTTATTGACTTTTTTAACTCTGAAAAAACTAATAAAATTGTGGACGACTTTTTGTTTAAAAGTAAGAATAATAATGACTATATAAAAAATACTTCACTAATTATCTTGTTGAAAGTTAGTGATATAAAATATTTTATTGAAAATTATAAAAATCAAATGATGGCAGTAGAAGAAGATGAATACTTTTTTAGAAAGTATATAATAATTTATACTCAATCTGGTGTAGATGAATTAAATGATCTCTCTCTCAGCACTTTATTTGAAATGTTAGAGAAGCCTAGTAACATAGATAAGTTTGAAGTGGATACTTACTTTAGTGATGAATATTTTATAAATATGCAATTAGCAATCAAGCTTCCTTTTGTAACTATCCCAAAAAAAACAAGTAAATTTATATCTATGCAAGATAAAATAGATATTGCTATTAAAGAGAATATAGGTGCTACCAATATATTGAATGACTTTTGGGAGATCAAAAATATTAACAGTGATAACTTTTATAATAAATTTGAAGAAGAATTTCTTGACGAGAATAGTGAAGGGGAATTGTTGAAAGAAGTATATAAAATATTTAAGGACGGTGGAATATGATTATAAAAAAGGTATATATTAGTAATTTTAAAGGTATAAAGAATAAGATTATACTTGATTTTAGTGATAAAACTTCTTTACTCGTAGGTCCAAATGGGTTCGGTAAAACTACAATATTCGATGCAATTGAATTGGCTTTTACAGGGAAGATTCATCGTACAGATATATTAAAGGTAACGAAAGATAATAAAAATTACAAGAAGCCATTTTTTCAAAATGATGAAAACAAAGATGTAATAATAAAAGTTTGGTTAGAAAATGAGGATCAAGAACAATTAGTTATCGTTAAATTCTTTGATAAGGACTACTATCGAAAAAACCAGGTAACTGAAAGAAAAAATAAACCAAGTGACTTTTCTATTTTTAAGACATATACGGAAGATCCAAAAAAATTCGACAATGATGAATATAGTTCTGAAAATAGTAAAGTAATAGAGGATAAAGAAATTGAAAAATTTTTAAAGATTAGTGACAACCTTTTTAATGTTGAGAAAATTTACAAACTGTTTAATTATTTACAACAAGAAGAGACAACATATTTCTTGAAACAATCAGAAGAAAACAGGAAAAGGTCTTTAGGATTTTTATTTCAAACAAGTAAACAAGAAAATGAGTTAAAAAATATTTCTGAAGCAATAACGAAGCTAGATTCGATTTATGAATCTCTAGATAAAAAGATAGCGAGTTATAAAACAGCAGAATCATACAAGAAAGAGGAATATTATAAGTTAATAAAGGGAAAAGATATTGAATTCGATCAAGAAACGTTATTTGTAAATGAAAGTATAGTAGATTTAGAAGTAAAATACAAAAAATATACTGATGAAATTAATAAGATTATAGATTTTAAACAAAATTTTTCACCCAAAGAGTATCAAAAGAGAAATAAACTGAATTATATAGAAAATGTATTAAAGCAAGAAAATTTGTTAAATTATGTGGCTCTTAAAAATTACACTAATGAGAACACGATGAGTCTATTAGATAAAGAATATAGATACTTAAATAATAAACAATACGTAAAAAGTTTTATTTTAGAAAAATATTTTAATAAGGTTAGTTACTTAGAAAAAGAAAAAGTTCAATATAACCTCTATCGAGATTATATTAAACATTTAGAAAACGATGTATATAATGAGGATACAAAAAAGATTCAGGAAATTTGTAATAAAATATTTCCTGAAAAAACTAAAAGTTTGCTTGAAAAATTAGACGAATTATTGTTAATTCAAAAAATGGTCCAAGTGAATGATAATTCACTACAGAAAATTTTAGAAAATCGAAAGACAATTCATTATGAATATCACCAAAACCCTGACTTGAATGATAAGGGTATGTGTCCATATTGTGGTAAAAGTTGGGAATCAACAGAACTTGATCAAAAATTTATTGAAACAGAATCTATTATAAGTGATCTTATGAATATACAAAGCCGTAGAGCAATGGAATTGAAAAATCAGATAAAGAAAGCATATATAGATCCTATGTTAAGTATAATAAAAGAAAAGAGCGAAAATCTGACACTTATTGATGATGAAGTATTAGCGACTATTAAACAAATTGCAAATGCCAAATTAAACATTGATCATATGTACAAATTAACAGAAGGTTTTCGATTTGATGATAATATAAATGTTTTAGAATTAGACTCGAATGGATTAAATTTAATTTGTAATAAGGTTAAAAACTATATAGAAAGCAAAACATTAGTTAGTAGAGACTTATATGATGTGATTACGAGATTGAATACAATTTCTTTTAGTGAAGAGCTAAAATTTATTAAGAAATGTTTAGATGATTTAGATTTGAATGATTTTTCTTTACAGATTGATAGCAACCAACAGAAGTCTTTATTGGATCTTAAAAGTGTTACGAGATCATTTGATCAAAAGCTAACACAATCTAAGGAAAGGTTTAAATTTAGCCACGAAAAAGTGATTGATCTTGAAGGAATATATGATTTTTATTTTGACAATAATAGTCATAGATTTGAAGAAGTAACGATAGATCAAATAACAAAGAAAAAAAGATATATTCATAATCAGTATAAGTGGAAGTTAAATAAAAAAGTTAGTCGCATTGAAGAAAGAATGGATGTTATTCAATCTATGTTAGTTGAATTTGGAAAATTTAAAAAGGTATATGGAGATGAAATTACTTCCTATAAAAAAGAAATGATAGAAAGAATAAAATTCCCATTTTATCTATATACAGCAAAAATACTACAGAACTATCAACAAGGGTTTGGTATATTCTTGTCTACCTTGAAAAAGGATGACTCCATAAGATTTATAACAGATCCGACTACAGATCATGATGCTATGCACCATTTAAGTTCTGGACAAATAGCTGTAATATCACTTGCTTTTACACTAGCGATAAATAAAACATACAATATATCAAATAATTTAAAGTTTCTAGTAATAGATGATCCAATTCAAGATATGGATTCATTAAATATACATTCATTTATAGAATTGTTAAAGTATGAATTTAGTAGAGAATATCAAATTATACTCTCAACACACAAAGATTTTAGCGCTATGTACACTAAATACAAATTTGAGCGGTTAGAAGGAAATGGAGTAAAAGTAATAAACGTTCAAAATTTACTTCATAAATCTATTGAAATGTCAGATGATTAAATAAAGGAAGCTAACAACTAAAAAATGATAATCAAGTAGAATAGTATTTATTATGATTCTGCTTGATTTTCTATTATTGCAACTTAATAGTATTAGATGAAGCACGGTTGTCTTTTATCATTTCTATTCAATTTGGCTTTACTGTTGTTACTATTTGTAAGGATAAGTAGGCAAACTGTATGTTCGTTGGGCCTAATCAAACAGAAAAACTATTTGTATATCCCCAAATAGGTACAAAGTAAAATTTAAATATTGCAATATTTGTTTTATAATAAAAGAATGTAGCAAGTTAATCATTAAAGCAAATAGAGGAGTAACTTATAATGGCAAACCAGAATCCGAAAACAATTTATCAGTCACTATGGAACAGTGCGGATATCCTGCGCTCCAAAATGGATGCAAGTGAGTATAAAAACTATACATTAGGGTTAATTTTCTACAAATACTTATCAGACAACATGCTGCATCATGCGGCAGAATTATTGGAAGAAGAGGTCACTGATCTAAACGAAGCACAGCAAGTGTACGCTGATGCTTTTAACGATCCTGAAATCAAAGAAGACTTGATCGATGAATTGAAATTTGATTTTTCTTACGCCTTAGAACCAAATCTCACGTTTACGGCTTTGATGCAATCGATTTATAAAGGGAAATTTCAATTAGAAGATTTAGCGCAAGGATTTCGCAATATTGAACAGAGCAGCGAACTGTTTGAAAATTTATTTGAAGATGTAGATTTGTATTCCAGAAAATTAGGGGCTACACCGCAAAAGCAAAATCAAGTAATCTCCGATGTTATGAAAGAGCTAGCTACGCTAGATATGGCACATCAAGGAGACATTTTAGGGGATGCATATGAGTACCTGATCGGTCAATTTGCTTCAGATTCTGGGAAAAAAGCTGGAGAGTTTTATACACCGCAAGCTGTTTCTAGTTTAATGACACAAATCGTTGTTCAAGGAAAAGAAGATCAAAAAGGATTTTCCGTTTACGATCCGACTATGGGATCAGGTTCACTCTTATTAAACGTCAAAAAATATACGAATGAACCAGGTACCGTTAATTACTTTGGTCAAGAATTAAATACTTCTACTTATAACTTAGCTCGTATGAATATGTTTCTTCATAAAGTAGACGTAGCGAATCAGCATTTAAGCAATGCAGATACATTAGATGCAGACTGGCCTACAGAAGAACCAACGAACTTTGATGCAGTACTGATGAATCCACCTTATAGTGCAAAATGGACAGCAGATAAAGGCTTTTTAGACGAACCGCGCTTTTCAATGTACGGAGTACTAGCGCCTAAATCTAAAGCCGACTTTGCTTTCTTATTACATGGATATTACCACTTAAAAGATTCAGGTGTAATGGCTATCGTATTACCCCATGGTGTTTTATTCAGAGGAGCAGCAGAAGGCAAAATCCGTAAAATCTTGCTTGAAAATGGCGCAATCGATACAGTGATTGGATTGCCGGCAAACATTTTCTTTAATACAAGTATTCCAACAACCGTTATTATTCTAAAGAAAAATCGTGAAAATAAAGATGTTTTATTTATCGACGCTTCAAATGAATTCACAAAAGAAAAAAATCAAAACAAGTTAGAAGAAAAGCATATTGAAAAAATATTAAATACCTACAAAGAGCGTAAAGATATTGAAAAGTATTCCCATGCAGCAACTTATGATGAGATTGTAGAGAATGATTTTAACTTAAACATTCCAAGATATGTGGATACGTTTGAAGAAGAAGAACCTATTTCGTTAGCTGAAGTAGCACAAGACATGAAAGAAGTGCAAAAAGAAATTGCCGAATCAAATGCGGCATTAGCTCAAATGGTACAAGAATTAACTGCATCAAATGACGAAGCTCAGCAAGAATTAAATCAATTCATTGAACTCCTAGGCTTTAATGATGTGCAAGGCGGTGGACAATTTGAGTAGTAAAAGTCCTGAAATTAGATTTAACGGATTTACTGACGATTGGGAACAGCGTAAGTTATCAAAAGTGGTTAATGTAATGGATGGAGATAGAGGCAAAAATTATCCGTCAAAAGATGACTTCTCAAACAAAGAGCATACATTATTTTTGAGCGCAAATAATGTAACAAAGGAAGGTTTTTCATTTAAGAAAAATCAATATATTACTGAAGAAAGATCAAATGCTCTGGGTAATGGAAAACTTAAACACAATGACATTATACTTACTTCTCGTGGCTCAGTGGGGCATATTGCTTGGTATAGTAGGGAAGTTGAATCTAAAGTTCCTCATGCTCGTATCAATTCGGGAATGTTAATACTTCGATCGAATAATAATATTGAAGCAAATTTTATCTCTCAATATTTAAAATCACCAATTGGAAAACGTCAAATTGATTTAATTAGTTTCGGTTCAGCACAACCCCAGTTGACAAAAAAAGATGTTTCAAATTACAACATTTCTTTACCAGATAGACAAGAACAGCTTAAGCTTGGGAAATTTTTCACTGATTTAGATAAAACTATCGCTCTTCATCAACGTGAGTTAGATAACTTGATCAAAAGTAAAAAAGGGTTTCTTCAAAAAATGTTTCCGAATAATAATGAAAGTACTCCTGAAATTCGGTTTGAAGAGTTTGGTGAACCATGGAAAAAATATGAACTTGGATCATTAATAGAGTATGAACAACCTTCGAAATATATTGTGAAATCAACTGATTATGATAACAGTTTTAAAACTCCAGTTTTAACAGCTGGAAAAAGTTTTGTCTTGGGATATACAAATGAAACAGAAGATATAAAGATGGCAAGTGCTTCAAATCCTGTAATCATATTTGACGATTTTACAACAGGATCTCATTATGTTGACTTTCCTTTTAAAATCAAGAGCTCAGCTATGAAATTACTAAGCCAAAGAACAGAAGGAAATGATTTTTACTTTCTGTATTATATTTTAAAAAATATTTCGTATGTTCCGCAAAGTCACGAGCGTCATTGGATATCGAAATTTTCAGAATTCAGTGTAAAAATACCGTGTTATAATGAGCAACTAAAAATTGGTTCCTTTTTCAAACAACTTGATGACAGTATCAATCTTCATCAACAACACATAGAAAAGCTTAAACAAACCAAAAAAGCATTCTTACAAAAAATGTTCGTATAACTAATCAGTAGAGGAACGAGGTGAAACAATGGCAAATTTTACAGCTGAACAAGTACTGGAAGATAACTTAATTAAAAAGTTGATTAGCGGAGATTCGCAGTGGACTTATCGGGATGACTTGCATACTGAAGAGGAGCTATGGGAGAATTTCCGCCATAAGTTGGAGCTGAATAATAAAAGTACTTTAGATGGCAATCCGTTGACTGAACAAGAATTTAAACAAGTTCAAAACCAGCTGTTGTTTCCAAGTTTTTATGCGGCCGCGAAATGGCTGGCTGGAGAGAATGGTATTGCCAAAGTGCAAGTTCAAAGAGAAGATGCTGCTTTAGGAACCATTCGATTAAATGTCATCAATCGCCAAGATGTTGCGGGCGGGATGTCTTCTTATGAAGTGATCAATCAATTTAAGTCAGATAAGAGGTCCATTGAAGATATGAATCGTCGGTTTGATGTGACGCTGTTGATCAATGGTTTGCCGATGATTCACATCGAATTGAAGAATCGTGCCCATCCTTATATGGATGCGTTCAGACAAGTGAAGAAGTATTTAAAAGAAGGAAAATTTACAGGAATTTATTCTTCGCTTCAAATGTTTGTGGTGACGAACGGAACAGATACCCGTTATATTGCTTCTGCACAAGATACGAAGTTGAATGAACAGTTTTTAACGAAGTGGGTTAATAACCAAAACCAGCCAGTAAATGACTACCTAGAATTTGCGGAAGAAGTATTATCCATTCCAATGGCACATAAAATGGTTACGCAATATACAGTGATTGATCGAGATAAAAAAGCGTTGATTCTGCTGCGTCCGTATCAAATTCATGCCATAGAGGCAGTTAAACAAGCGTCTCGTAACCAAAAATCAGGATATGTATGGCATACAACCGGTTCGGGTAAAACATTGACCTCTTATAAAGTGGCTCGGAATTTGTTGCAAATTCCTTCACTGCAAAAAACAATTTTTATTGTCGACAGAGTAGATTTGGACCAGCAAACCTCTGCGTCCTTCACTTCATATGCAGAAAATGACGTCATCAACATTGACGAAACAGAAAATGTAAATGATTTGATCAAAAAATTGCTTTCTGATGACCGCACAGTCATTATCACGACGATTCAAAAGCTAAATTTTGTGATGAAACGATTCGCCCATCAAGAAGGGTCGAAAAAGCATACCCAGTTAACTCAGTTGAAAATTGCTTTTGTCGTAGATGAATGTCACCGTGCTGTTAGTCCCGCAAAGCAAAGAGAAATTGAAGAGTTTTTCGTTCATTCTTTATGGTACGGATTTACAGGGACACCGATCTTTTTTGAAAATGCTAAAAAAGTGGTCGGAGACTTGCCCAGAACAACAGCGAAACAATACGGAGACCGACTGCATGAATATACCGTTAAAGAAGCAATTAATGACCATGCCGTACTTGGGTTTCAAGTGGAGTATAAATCGACGTTTTCTGAAGAAGAGTTAGATGGTGCCGTAATGGAACTCTCCGGTAGAAATGAACTAGACATGGGAGATATGAGCTCAGAAGACAAAGAAGCTTGGCTGCCTAAGTCTGTCTATGAAGATGAACGGCATATGCTGGAAGTCATTGACTCGATCATTAATAAGTCGCGTATGAAGTTGGGATTCCAAAAGGGATCTGGACAAACTTATAATGCTCTTTTGACGACTTCTTCTATTGCGCAAGCTCAGCGTTATTATGATTTATTTAAAATGGTCAAAGCAGGAGAAACAACCGTCACGATCGATGAAAAAACAAAACGGGTCTTGCCAGATTTTCCAAAAGTTGCCATCACGTATTCAATTAGTGAAAACGAAGAAGCATCCATTGCGAACCAAGAAAAAATGAAAGAATCACTAAGAGACTATAACGAAGAATTTGATACAAGTTATAAAATCGATACAATGCGTGCTTATAATCGAAACGTAAATGATAGACTATCTCGCAAAAAAGAAAAATATTTAGCGCGTGCGGAACAGTTGGATGTTGTTATCGTAGTCGATCGACTGCTTACCGGGTTTGATGCACCGTCTTTATCAACCTTGTTTATTGACCGGGCGCCGATGAAACCTCATGATTTGATCCAGGCATTTTCACGGACCAATCGTTTATTTGATAAACCGAAAAAATACGGACAGATCGTAACGTTCCAAACACCCACAACGTATGAACAAAAAGTAAAAGAAGCTTTGATTTTGTATTCTAACGGCGGAGAGAATGAAGTGCTTGCCCCAGAATGGGAAGAAGCAAAAGAAGCATTTATTGAAGCCATTACGGAATTAAAAGAATTGGTTGAAACACCGACCGAAGTAGACGGATTAAACCGAGCGGAACTTAAAAAATTCGTGAAAGCTTTCCAGAAACTAGATAAAACGTACGCTGCTGTTCAAGTATACACGGATTTTGATGTGGAACAGTTAGGTACAGAATTTCCAATTATTCCAGCTGAAATCGAAGAGTTTAACGGCAAGTATGTGAATGCCCTTGAAGAGTTGAAAGAGGATCCCAATGAAAAAGAACTCATTGAGATCAATATCGAATATGAACTAGAATCTGTGAAAACAGAAGAAATCAACTATGAGTACATTTTGCAGCTGATTCAAGCATTCGTGCCAAGCGGTGACGACGAATATGAATTGCTGGCTAGAGAAGACGCAAAAGCAACCGCTGAAGTGGATAAGTATATTGATGATCTGGCAAAAAACAACCCAAGATTAGCCGGAATCATGCAGAACCTTTGGGGCAACATTCGATTAAACCCAGAGAAATACCGTGATCAGAATATCTCTAACGTTTTAGAAGACGTCATCCAAAGCGAACAACAATACGTCATCGAAGACTTTTCACAAAAATGGCAAGTAAAGCAAGAAGAGCTGAGTTATGTAGTCGCCAACTACAGTCCTAAAAAAGACAAACAGAATGGCGAAAGCGAATTAAAAGAGTCTGCCAATTACTATGCCTACAAAGAAAAAGCTGAAAAACCAGTATCCAAACTAAAATACTGGAAACATGTACGTTCTGATTTTGAAGAAATAATGAAGAATGAGATCTTGCCGTTGCAACGGCGGTAAAGATTGTAACAAATATTAATTTATTTTAGTACTTATTAGACAATGATAAAACCTAACGTAGTCTGACTAGATCTCAGTTATTATGTATATAAAAGAAATACCTGAATTTTACTATGACCGGTTCTTTGAATGTATAGGTGATGAAGGGAAAGAAAGACATTTGGATAATAATTCAGAAAAAAATAGTAGTGATGGTACCAATCTGTTTGGTGAGAGAGAGAAAAAAGAAGATCAAAAAAGTAACTATGTCATAGTTGGAAATGGGTTTGATTTAAATTTAGGATTGAAGAGTTCATATAATAATTTTTTAGAAGAAACCATAAGGCAGTACAGACTTTATGACAATAATTTACTTTATGAATTCAACAATCTTTTTATCAAAGAATTTGATGGTAAAGAGTTAAACTGGTCTGATTTTGAAACGATTTTCGAAAATCAAATAATAGAAATAAATAAATCTTACATGCAAAGCAATAGTGATTATACAAATAATTTCAGAGTTGATAAAATTAACCGAAATTTGAGAGAGCTGGAAAAACTGTTCTATCATTATATAAAAAAAGAATATGAAAATTGGACAGAAAATAGAAAGAATAAAAAGAGTAAAATCAATAGGTGATTATTTCGTGCTTTCAGGACCTCCTTTTCGAAGTATTGAGTCTTACAATATCCAATAGCAGTCCATCAGTCCGTGCTTTGAGTCCGCTAAATAGCCACGCTGTGTGAGAGCGTGGCTAGTGAGTCATACTTTATTGATGATTATTTTGAGCAAGCTGTTCTCTCATATTTAATTGTCCAGTATCGAACCAGACTGCATTGTGAACGATTCTGTCCATGATTGCGTCCGCATGGACGCCTCCTCCTAATCTCTTATGCCAGTCTCCTTTACGAAATTGTGTACAGTAGATGGTGGAACCGGAGTCGTATCGACGCTCAATAATCTCGAATAAAAATTTTAGATCTTCTTCCGATACGTCGTCTAGCAGCCATTCATCAATAATGAGCAGACTATAATTGGAGAATTTAGTAATGAGGTTCGTTACACCTTTAGGTTTAAGCGTCGCTTCGTCTCGCTCAATTAACAAGTCAGGCAAGCGAATATAACGTGTACGGATCTCTTGCTTACAGGCTTCTCGTCCTAGAGCACAGGCGAGATACGTTTTTCCGGAACCTGTAAATCCTTGAAATATGATATTTCTTCTGTGGGTGACATAATTACAGGTTGCCAATTCTTGAAGTGTATGACGATCGATCTCTCGCTGTTCATAATAAACGGCAGAAAAATGAGCATCTTGAATGCGGAATTTAGATCGCTTGATCAATCCTTTTACTCGGCTATTGTATTTCTCTTGATACAGATAATCTATACTGAGCTGCAATCGTTCATCAAATGACAGGTAACGGGTATCATTCTCTATTTCTTGCATTTCTAAATGATCGACTAACTCACTTAAGTCCATTTTTCTTAATTTTCTTATGGATTCGTTATTTATCATTGTGTTTTCCTCCGTAGTAGTCTGCCCCTCTAACAAATCCCATGGATTCCGTATAAGTACTTTGAGCGTTTTCCATGGTCTTATTATTGGCAGGATTGGTTAATATAGCATTCAGCTGGCGATATTTTGGAGAGTAGACTTTCTCTAAAGCAACCTGGCAAGCTGTCTCTAAAGCAGCGTTCGAATATTTTTTAGATAGATTAAGAATAGATAAGCAAGACTGATATCCTTGTTCTTTGAGTAATAAATTCTCAAAGACACGCTGGATAACTTTGTGCGTATACGGACCAATCTTAAGGCCCCAATTTAACAACCGTTGGTCATTCCACTCGAGTTGGTTGAATTGGTCGGGGAGATGTTCTGGGGAAGTAGAGAAAGCATATTCTTTGTACTGAGGGAAACGTTTATGAGTCGCGATTCGTTCATCTTGGAAATAGATTTCTAGAAAATGATGGGTTACTTTTAAATCTACTTTCTTTTTAACGTATTGATAGGGGCAAGAGTAATGATTCTTTTGGTAAGAGATATGACAGTCCAATTTCACTTTTCTTCCATAAACCCATTCTGCAATTTCATAGGGGACAAGTGGCAATGGACGCAATTTAGCCTGTTCGGTTTCAGCAAAAATAAGCTGTCTGCTTCCTTCACGTTTTTGAAAAGGTGTTTCATTAAAAGCCGTCATTTTTTCGCGAATTGCGATCTTTAGATCACCCATAGAAGTAAATAGTTCATTCCTTAAAGAAGCAATAACAGCCGTTGCAATTTTACCCACTGCGCCCTCAACAGCTGCTTTTTGTTTTGGTTTTCGTACTTGAGCAGGCATAACAGCCATCACATAGTGATTCGCTAAGGCTTCATACTGCTCATTTAAGATAATGTCTCCTTCTTTTGGGTGGCTAATGACCCCTGTCTTCAAGTTATCACAAATCAATCTAACGGTTGTCCCACCAAAAAAGGCAAACATATTCATGTGACAATGAAGCCATGTGTTACTTTTCATATCGAGAGTGGGTTCAACATAGGTGTACTGACTATAAGGAAGGGTTCCTACAAATAAATAGACTTTCCTTAATTCGCCAGTAGCCGGATCCAATAATTGCATGGTAGCTCCACTCCAATCGACTTGAATAGAAACACCCGGCTTATGTGTTAAAGGATTCGTTAAACGGTACTGGTCAATGTGCTTTTGATAGTCTTCACAGAATTTTGTATAACCTACTGCAATACCGTTGGTATCGTTACACTGATCGACGTATTCTTGCCATAGAAGCTTGAGGGTAACCCCTACACTCTGAAGCTCCTTATGGATTTTATCGTATTCAGGTAGTGTGTATAACACTTCTGATTGATAGCGTTCAGGAAAGAATAAGCGATACGCTTCCTTGTCAGACAATTCCTTAATGTCTTCATATGAGAGATTTAGTTCATCTGCTCGTTTAAAGACATCACTAACTGAACTGCGACCTACTTTCTGAGTTTTAGCAATCATGTTTCGAGAAAATCCTTGATCTCGATACTGAATCACTCGTTTAACTGGGATTTTTCTAGCCATTAAAAATAGCCTCCTTCATGTATTTTAGAAGTAAGAACTTCTAAATTTACTATACACAAAAGAGACTGAAAAGTGGTCTTGAACTGCGAAATAGTGGTCTTGAACCGCGAATTTGATTAAAAAATAAGGTGGACTCAGTTCGTGAAACAGTGGACTCGAAATGGATATTCATGGACTCCAAAACGCGAAATAATCAAATAGGTTTTATAAAGAACTTTTTTCCAATAAAGATACCCATATACTTTCTTTTAATTTTACAAATGCTTTAAAGGATGTTCTTAAAGAAAACGGAATAACAAATTCAAATAACTACCAGCTTCATGGATCCCTAAAGGATAACAATATCATTTTCGGAGGGGGATTTACTGGAAGTGAAGGTTTAAAGAATGTTAATTTGAATGACTCATTAACCAACGATAAACTAGTGAGAATGAAAAATGATCCTACTTTATTTTCAAATAGACAAAGACTAATTCAAAATTTGAAAGCGAATAAGAATGAATCTTTCAATCTTTTTATAATGGGTCACTCTATTATAGGAAGCGATTTTATATTTCTTAAACCTTTTTTTGAAAAAGCTCACAAAATATATTTATTTTATCACGAGAAAGATTACTCTACAAAACTGCAATACTTTATAAAACAATTAGGAAGGGAGCAAGCTGAAAAGATATATCTTATACCATTTTTTAATGTTTTGCAGAAACAAGAAGATCTTGTTGTGATTGACGGTTTAGAAAATTATAATTTAGTAAAAGATAATTTTACTTTTTCAATTCCACAGGATAAAGAAAGTAGTTTGATCTTCGAAAATGTCCAAATAGACTCTCATAGTTTCATAGTTTACAAACTAAGGCAAATAAGTATAAATGGAAAGATAGAGTTAGAGAATCTATTAAAGGTACTAGAACAGTTCGAACAGGAATATACTGTCGAATTCCAACCGAATTTTGCAATCCACATACAGGAAGTTAAAGATAGCAAAGCATTATCAAAATTATTTGCGAATCGAGTTTTCAAGAATAGTTTAAAGTATGCTAATAGAATAGAAATCTTAAATTCTACGTTTGAATGGAAAGCTTTATATAATATAATAGATATTAACAAACTAGAAGAATGTATCATGAAAAATAATAATATAATCTTTGATGAAAGTAATAGTCAGTTTGACATATCCAAGCTTCCTGAAATGAAAAATTTACAAATTGAGAATAATGAGTTTCAAGACGATGCCAATGAACTTAATGTTAAAAGCATTTTTGAAATAACTATTGAACACTCATTAGCTAATATGTATAGGCTTATAGTGATATATAATAATAATTTGACTGTAAACCAGAAAATAATGGATATAGGAATAGAAAGCACAATTATAAAAATCCAAATAGATTCTTCAACTGCTAATGTACATTTTCCTAAAGTGGAACATTTAGAGATGTATGGTATAGATGATATTTCACTTCCAAGTATAACAATTAATAATAAAATAAGTGTTTTAAAAGTAAATGATTTTGCTGATGAAGAATTAAAATTGAGTATGTTTTTCCAGAAAGAAAATAATTTACTATCAAAATTGCAAGAAATAGAAATTAACAATATGTTTTTAAATACTCTAGAAGTTGATATTTTTTGTGATATTTTCAATTATTCTCCTATACTAAGATATAATACTGATAAAATTTATTTTTCGAAAATTATAAGTGAAAGTAACAAAAATGCTAAGGAATTAAACATATTAGATCTAATAGTAGAAAGAAGCGAACCGTTTAGATCCTCCTCTAAAACTAATGAGGAGAAAAATAAGGCAATTAAAAATATCATAATAATGGATGAACAAATCTCTGAATTTGTCGATGAATGGGGTATAAACAAAGAGAAACTTAATTTCTTCCTAGAGAATTATCAGTTAAAAAAAGAAATAAATATGCAAAATGGTTATCAGGAACTTCGTAGAAAAGAATATTTTCATAACAGCAGCAAAAGTAAAAATATGAACTATTTAGAGTATTCAAATGCGTTCAAAAATGAATTAAAGTTATTGGTTGAAAAGGTGCGAGATAACTAAAATACTTTTTTGATGAAAGGTATATACTGATTAATGTGCTTCGATGAAGTGATAGTGAACTTACACATAACAATAAAATTTTCTTAATAAACTTCTAATATAAATAGGGTAAGTTACTAAAGGAAAGTGAAAAAGGTTTCTTTAGATTTTAATCAGAAGGAGCAATATAAGAACTGATTTTATACAGCAAGTGAAGCTGTATAAAACATACAGAACAGTAGTCAAATACAATTTCTTCAGGGCATTCCAATAATGTATTATTGAAAATAGAATGAAATAGTAATTGAATTCTCTGTATTAACTGAAAAGTTTTAGGTTGATCATTTAAAATATATTAAATATAAAAAAAGCCTTCCATCATATCTAAGCAAGATTAGATATGATGGAAGGTTTTCAAAGAATGGGGAAATTAATTGTAAGCGATGAATAGCTAGGTACCTATGAGGCTTGACAGCCTCCTGTTAAACTTAAGACAGCTTAAGGATGCAGGAGGTTTTTATTTGGAAAACAAGAGACAAACGATCGTACCGGTAACATTGCAGAGTGATCCTATCTATCGTTCTGCAGGTGAGAAAAAACAGCCGACACAGAAATTAGTGGCGCAATTCAAACAGAATCAAGCGGAGCTGCTTATCTATGAAGGAATCAAACCCTCAACCTTGAGAGTGCTCCTTGCGGAGATGTCATCGAATGAAACTCGTTGACTTTACTCAAGTAGAGAATATTTTTATTGTGTGTGGTAAAACAGATATGCGCCGACAAATCGATGGGTTAGCCGCCACTGTCACGGAAGAATATGATATGGATGTATACAGTGAGGCACTCTTTCTGTTCTGCGGAGGAAAGAAAGACCGTTTCAAAGCGCTTTACTGGGAAGGCGACGGCTTCCTTCTCTTATACAAACGGTTAGAGAACGGAAAATTAAACTGGCCGCGTAATCAGAACGAGATCCAAAAGTTAAGCGCACAACAACTGCGTTGGCTGCTGGAAGGATTATCAATCGACCAGAAAGTCTCTGTTAAACCCGCAGTCAAAGGGAGTATAGCCTAAGAAACGAGAGAGAAATTGATAAAAAAATCAATGGCTCTCTCGTTTTCTGTTCCGGACTAGTGTAAACTTTAAGTACCATTTATGTGAGGAGAAGCAGACATGTCGATCAAGAGTGAAAAACAGTTTGAAGTGATTATTGAAAAGCTCGATCAGCTGTTAGAAGAAAACAAACAACTGAAGACCCTTATTGCTCAGAAAGATGATGAGCTTTCCTTACAGAAAGAACAGATCGAATTCTTAACTCAGAAATTATACGGCCCAAAGAAAGAAACGTTGAAAGAGGATCCCAACCAAGGCAATCTATTCAATGATTCCCTTTTTAGCGAACCAGAGCAGACTGGTGACCAAAGCGACGAAGATGAAGTGATCGTGACGACCATTAGTCGTCGCAAAAAACGAAAAGGGTTAAAAGACCAGCAGTTGTCTTCTTTGCCTACGGTTGATCATATTCATGAGATTGAATCTTGTACGTGTCCAACCTGCAAAGCAGCTATGAAAGAAATCAGCACACAACTCATCCGCCAGGAAGTTAAATTTATCCCGGCAAGAGTGGAAAACCACAGACATTTCCAGAAAACCTATGCTTGCGCAAACTGTGAGAAAAGCGGAACGCGTACGCCTTTTGCCAAAGCAGAGATCCCTAGACTTCCATTAAACAATACAGCTGCTTCTGCATCACTGATCGCAGAAACGATGTATCAGAAGATCGAGCAAAAAGTTCCCGCCTATCGTCAAGAGGCTTATTGGAAACTGCTTGGTTATCCGATTCCTCGCCACACCATTACAAACTGGCATATTAAAACATCACAGTATTATTTCGAAGCGATGGTGGCTGAAATGCACAAAGTCCTTTTGAACCAGAAGGTTCTACACGCCGATGAAACGACCTTCAAAGTACTAAACGACAAAGAGCGACAAAAGTCCTATATGTGGTTGTTCAGTACCGGCGCATATGCCGAGCGTGCCATACATATCTTCAAGCTAGGTCCGTCACGCAGCGGATCTGTTCCCAGAGATTTCTTAGAGAACTATACCGGCTATCTACATAGTGACGGATTCTCTGGATACAACCATCTTCCAGGAATGACGATGGTTGCCTGCTTGGCACATATCAGAAGAAAGTTCTATGAAGCACGTCCAAAGAACTATTCCAGTAAAAGTGTCGCTCATAAAGGGGTCACGCTGTGTAATGAATTATTTGCGTTGGATAAGTCCCTAAAGGACTTATCTGTCAATGAACGGTATGATCAGCGCCTAATAGTAGTAAAGCCCAAGCTTGAGGCTTTTTTTGACTGGTGTGAAACGTTGACGGCGCATGGGAAGTTGGGCACGGCGGTCAACTATGCATTGAACCTGAAAGAGCGCATGATGAATGTACTGGAAGACGGGCGTCTTGTACTTTCTAACAATCTGGCTGAACGAGGCATCAAGTCTCTCGTTATGGGAAGAAAAAACTGGCTTTTCTCTAAATCGATAGAAGGTGCACAGGCCGTCGCAACAATGTTAAGCCTAGTTGAAACGGCCAAATCCAACGGATTGCATCCAAGAAAATATCTGGAGTACCTCTTAACTCACCTCCCCAATCGACAAAATACACCTTTGGAGGCTTATTTGCCATGGCATCCAAAAGTGCAGAACGACTGTCGTTAGACATTCAACATAAAAATCGGACATTTCTTAGTATAGAAGTGTCCGATTTTTATTTGTAGGTGTTCACCTATTCACCGCTTACAATTAATTACAAAGTAAATAGAATAATTTTCACTTAAAAATCATAACAGTAATTTTTGATATACGACTCTTTTTTGCATGAAAGTTTCAATGTAATTCAGAAATTGTAGATAATAGGACTAAAATTGAGAGAATCTCCTGAAAAATATTATGCAAAGATAACTAGAAAGAAATTTAGAATTAATAGTGAGAGAAAAAATAGATTAATTCAAATACTACTTAAAAAGTCGATCAAGTAATTTCTATCAACATTGATAAAGCAACGTTAAGCATGAAGTCAAAAATATACTTAATGTCACATTAATAAAGATGGAAAGTGATTTTCATCGTGAAGATAGGAGCTGTCCATATCTATCTATACTGATACATAAATCTTTCCATATAGTATATGAAGGTTTGACTATAAAATCCAGGGAAGTACAAATCACTGGCATGTTCACCGTAAGGCATGCGGATGATGGCAATTTCGGTGTTGTTATTTTCCAGATAAGCGTCTTTAAAGTTCTCGGCTACTTGTGGATCAACGATTGTGTCGTGCTGACCCTGATAGACTAAAGCAGGTGGGCTATCTTTCTCTACAAGTAAGGCAGGATCGACCAGTTCGTCTTCTCCGGTGATATCTTGATAACCAGCTAGTCCGTTTGCAGGATAGATAGGAATGATTCCATTGACAGTCAGTCTGTCGTCTAACAGCTCAGTGTATTCACCACTAGATAATCCCAGTGCCACAGCATTAGCCAGATGTCCTCCAGCTGAACCACCTGAAACGAATACGGAGTCTATATTGGCTGAGTATTCTTCATGATGATCTGCCAGATAAGTTGTAAAGATTCCCAGATGACGTACCATATCATCTATTGAAAAATCACCCGCAATTTCATCAGGAATAGTAGCAAATTCGACAAACTGGTCTTGATCGTTCAGCCCATACTGAACGTCAAAAACGACGTATCCTTGAGCAGCAAAGTATTTATTTATTTGCGAATAATTTTCGGATCCTTTATTACCCGAGTTCCAGCCGCCTCCATGAATGCGTATCAAGGTAGATCCTTGTCCTGGGAGTTGATCTGCATTGACGGGTGGTGTGTATGCATCGAACCGAAGTTCCAGTCCTTCGTCCACACCTTCTGTTCCTTCATAAAATAAGATATCTTCAGTAACATTGTATTCTGTTGAAGGTACCCCAAAGAAGTAACCTGGAATAGATATTGGACTGCTCATAAATAAAGAATTGTCTTCTCCAATCGTTTTCCATTCTTCGCCAAATACTTCAGTATAGTCGGTCTTTGCTTCATTTAATAGAGACGGTAGAGTGAATAAAGGTAAATTGAAGAGTACGAATAAGGAGATACCTAAAAATGAAATCAGAACCCCTATGATTGACCGCAGCTTAATTATTGAAATTTTAAGTAAAAGACCCGCAATACTGAGAAAGATCAAGCTGTAAAATAAGCTATATTGAGAGATAACGACTTGGACTAATCCTACATCTATACCCGTTACTATAACGAATGCTAAAAAAGCACCAATCAATAAGACAATACTTAATAATAACATCAGGATAATTCTAATGACTTTATTTGTTTTCTTTTCTGACAGTCTTTGTGATAGAAAAGGTCCTCTAGTTGACCTTTTTATATGCGGTGTACGAGTGACGATAGCGCCCAGAATCATCATTAAAAAAAGAATACCAATCGATAGTACACTTCTAGAGGAGGCATTCGTGGGAGACAATGAAGCAACTGTGTTTAAAAGCATCACAGCTATAAGTCCAACACTGGACAGGATAAGGTAAGTATAATCTATCTTTATAGATTGGCTTCCAATTACACTGGCGATAATATTACCGGTCAGTGTAACAATCAATAATAGGCCATAACCATTCAGATAGACAGTCTCTATAGGGAAGACAAGGTAAAGGATACTTAGCAAAACTGAAACGATGTTCATAATAAATAAAAATTTAAAAAATACTTTCATGTTCTCACTCCATTATGGTGAAGAGTAATTACCAATTTTTTTGTTTTTTCGTGTTGTTTTAATGCAACTATCGTTGCTCTATCAATTAAAATACAAAAAGGCACCTCTTCCCCCCCTTAATCTGATAAAATGAAGTTCACTAAAACAAACATTCATCACTTAAGGAGTGAAAAGAGATGCCTAATCTACTTCAGATTATCATGTATTTAGTTAATAAAATCAAGTGGCAAAACAGTTTAATTCAACTTTTAAACGATTATATTACTTGGCTTGAAGATGCGGGTGATCGACCACCTAAAGGGACCGATATCACAAAGCTTGATTACAACAAATTGACCCTTGATGACCCACCGAAAGTTGTAAAGCTTGAACGGGCGGACTATAAATACCTTCTAAAACAGGCCGTGGAAGCAGGTAAACCGATCAAACCTGTTCGTCGCCACAAGTCATCTTCTGAAGTTCCTGAAAATGTACGTTGCGCTAAGTGTCATGCGCCCCATAACTATCTCTATAAGAATAATGGTGTGCACGGACAATATCAGTGCAAAGTCTGTTGTGCTTTATTTAATTCGAAGAATCATTACTCTAAAGATGTCATTCTCAAATGTCCTCACTGTGAGAAGTGTCTTGAGAAGATTAAACAACGGTCTGAATTCGACATCTACAAGTGTAAAAACGACACTTGTCCTTATTATATTCAGGCGTTAAACCAGTTGAGTGAGGAGCAAAAGGAACTCTATACTGTCGCACCATACTACTTAAAGCTACGATACGTCTATCGTCAGTTTAATTTAAAACTCGAGGACATCAAGTCCTATGGACTGATTGAATCGCCAGTTGACTTAAGTCGCATTCATGCCTCACCTCGATTATTAGGTGAGATTTTGACCTACCACGTTAATTACGGCCTTCCTGCACCTAAGGTTGCCGCATTAATCTACGACATACACGGAGTAAAGATTGGTAGACAGACGATATTAAACTACGCGGCAGCAGCAGGGGCTCAACTTTACACCCTTACTCAACACTACCCCTATGATCTTTCTGATCAGATCTGTGGAGACGAGACCTACATCCGTGTCGGGAAAAAATGGCACTATATCTGTTACTTCTTCGATGCAAAGAATAAAATCATCTTATCCCAAAGAGTGTCTGAAAAACGCAATACTGAATTAGCAATCAGGGCCATTCACGATGTGCTCGACCACTATATAGCTAGCGAAATCCCTGAGGATTTAAACCTCATCGTTGACGGAAACCCCATTTACAAACTGGCACAACATTTCCTGGCCCAACACGGCCTGAACTTCGATATCACTCAAGTCATTGGTTTAACCAACGAGGACGAAGTATCTAGACAATATAGGCCCCTTAAACAAATCATCGAACGATTGAACCGGACTTACAAAGGCAATTACCGTGGTACCCATGGATTTAAATCTCAAAATGGTGCACGTGCTCATGTCGCTTGCTTTACTGCCTGCTTCAACTTTCTACGTCCACATCAGTCATTAGATGGCGAAGTTCCTGTGAGGATTCCATTCGTCCATGATGATGCAAAAACAATGCCCGACAAGTGGATCCGTTTATTATCTTTCGGGAACAGTGTTCTACAGTACACGGACTAATACTGTAGAAGTGATTTTACATATCTCGAAAAACTTCAAAAAAACGAAGTTTTTTAAACATGCCTTCTTATACTTCTCGTTGCTTTACTGGATCTGTTATAAAGCTGTTTAATCCAGACAATGATTGGATTATATTACCTTCATCGACAGAAATCATCATACGAGCAACGAGAAATTTGGGAAACATAATTTTTCATAGATTATTGGGAGTTACCTGGTGAAGATCAGATTGAAATTACCATTAAATTTTGTCGCTCATTATATTGTATTCAATAAAACAAAAAGTTGCAAAGTATTCAGGTAGGTATTCATCATTTCAAATTGGAATTAAAAAATCTCTCTCAATCCTATAAAGGATTGAGGAGATTTTTAACTATCTATAGTTGACTAAATGACTTTTGCACCAAGTGTATTCTTAAAGTGTCTTAGTGCCCATTCATGTCCAGCTTGATCAAAACTTGCGACGGCATCTTGGTACACGACGATTGAGAAGCCTTTGTTGTAAGCATCTACCGCTGTATGCAGCACGCAGATATCTGTACAGACACCCACTAAATGTACTTCTGTAATGTCTCGTTCTCTCAACTTTGTTTCTAAATCTGTCCCGTTAAACGCGCTGTACCGCCTTTTATCCGTGTAGTAAACAGTTTTGGCATTTTTGATTTCTTGGTAATAAGCTTCCAAGTCGCCGTAGAGCAGACGTCCGTCGGTTCCTTCAATATTATGGGGAGGAAATAGTCCAGTCTCTGGATGGTATGGATCATTTTCAGTATGCTTGTCGATTGTAAAAGCCACAAATTCGCCCGCTTCATAGAATTCTTTAGTTAAGGATAAGACCTTATCGTGAATAGCTTGTCCGGGTTTTCCACATGTCAATGTACCGTCTTCAGCAACAAAATCATTTGTATAATCAATGTTGATCAACGCTTTCATATTCTATCAGTATCCTTTCTGGTAACCACTCATATAATAGTTTATGTATAGTTAGAGTATCAAAAGTTGAAGATAAAGCAAGTCTTTCCTACATTATAGTGAGTCATCGGGCTATCTCTCATCAATAATAAAGAACTTTCTGATCATACATACTAGAGATTTTTTGGTTATTCTGTTCAATATATAAGTAGTGTCAGCATTTTATAGAATTCAATATTTTAAAAGACTTTTTAAAGACTTTTAAAAATGATATAATAGAATTAAAATAAAAAAGGAGGAGATATGATGGCTATTGAAATGATTAGGAATATACCAAAGGGCTCTATTTCAGATGTAAAAAAAAGTCCTATGGATATTTTTAAGAAATCCGAAGAATTAAAACAAGGTGTATATATTTTGAATCGGGATAATGTTGCGGGCGTTATGATTTCGAAACAACAGTATGAAGGTCTATTAGATTTGATTGAAGAGTTAGAAGAAAAAGTATTGGAAACTAAAGTTGCTGAGCGGTTAGCTCGATACGATACACAAGAAAGTCCTGAAACCTATACAGTCGAAGAAGTATTTGGGAAAACATTAATGGAAATGCAGTTTGATCCTGATGAAGAAGATGAGTGGGAATAAATGGTATATAAAGTTGAGTTTATTGAAGAGGCTATTCAGGATTTTAAAAAGTTAGACAGATCGCAACAGATTTTAATAAGAAAATCGATTTTGAAAATTGAAAAATATGGCATGCAGGTTGGTGAAGCTCTAAGAGGAGAACTTTCAGGCTGTAGAAAGCTAAAACATAAAAAAGCAGGTTTAAGAGTTGTTTTCAGAGAGACGAAAAAAGGTTTGGAGATTATTCAAATTCTAGCAATCGGTAAGAGAAGTGATAAAGAAGTGTATAAATCCGCGACTAAAAGATTATAGTTAGAATGCTTCAGTATTTTAAAGGACCAAAATTTTTAGAATCTTTGTTTAATTTGTTCTATAAGATGTTAAATATATAAGTTTTTAAAAGAATAAGGAGCAGTTATCTGTCAGATAGCTGCTCCTTATTCTTTTAATTGATAAAGTCTTTTCTATAGTCAATATCCTCTAGTGTATTGATAGCATTCTCAATCTCAGGCAAAATCTTCTCGTACCAGCCGAGTCGATTGGCGCGCATCAGAACCCCTACTGCGTGAGGATACGGATCGACTTGCTCCCAGTGTGCCTGCTGAGCTAACAATTGCTGCTGCAGCTCCTCGAAATAGTGCTTTACTTCAGTATTTGTTACTTCCATTACTTAACCTCTCCTTTTATATTTTGCAATAAAAAAAGCGTCACTTAGTAATTAAGAAGTGTGCGCCTGAATGATGGTCTTATTTTCCAAGTTCACACTTGTTGGATTTAGCACCGTGCCAAAAGGTCGGTTGCTGAAGCTTCATTGGGCCAATTCCCTCCGCTTGCTCTTAATAAGCTTTGCTATTCTATTGTAGTGTTATCTTAACATATTTTAGCTTTATTATCTATCATTCTGTAACCTTCTAAGAAATAGGAATTTGTTAATGATTTACTAAAAATCGGTTTCTAATGAATGCAGGATTTGCTAAGATAGAAGTAATTAACAGGAATACATATGAACAATACAGCAATTGAAGTTTGAGAAAAAATCAATACATAGTTAACTTGAATCAAAAGAAAGGGGATCGTATGAATGGAAAAAATCAGAGATTGGATCAATATCGGATTGCGTGCTACTATCGGATATCTGATACCCATATTTTTTATCTTATATGTTATTTTGGAAGTTACGTTCAATATAGAGTTGTATAATCTATTTGAAGAATCTTTTATTTTATTCTTAATTGCTTTATCAAGTTATTTAGTGCCTCTGATAAAAAGATACCAGTATCATAAAGCAGGAATTTATCTGCCGACTTTTGAAGGTGTCAAAAAAACCTTAAATGAAAACCGATGGGAAGTTCTGGTTTTACATAATAATGAAATGATCGTTAGACCAAGGTTTGATTTTCCAAATCGTATCGTACTTAATAGTAAAATATCGGCAGAGTATAAACAAAATAGGCTTGAGTTCGCAGGTCCATATTACTATGTTGACCAATTGATTACTGATCTTGGCGGGGATACAAGTGATCGTGACAAGAAAAAAGAAAAAGGCTGGTATAAAAGTACAATTGGAGCTGTAGCTTTTGCCATTATCTTCCCATCCATACTTAATGGCGGTATGTTGTGGGAGATAAAGCGTTTATACCACAATAATTTTGTGGAGGCAGAGACCATAGTTGAAATGCCGGAAGATCAGATAATAGGAAACTCTGTTGAAAATATTAATAACGGCAGCTTCGCAGTAGCGAACGATAGATATATTTTTTATGTAGAAGAGGGCTATCAAATCAAGAAAGCAAAACAAGAACTTAGAGATAGTCAGACTCTTGTAACAGCCGAAAAAAATAGGGAGATAGAAGAACTGAATCTGGTTGGAGACTGGCTTTATTACACAGAGCAGGATTTTATAGAAGATAAGGCTGCACTTAAAAGAATGAATTTAGAGAATGAAAAAAGTGAGACTCTTTATATGATGGGTGGCGCAACCCAACTCCATATCTATGATAACTGGATCTATTTTATTAATGCTGAGGATGAATCTAGTTTATACAAAATGGATCTTAATGGAAATGATGTCCAAAGTGTACATGCGGAATTTACTACAGATCTAGCTGTATATAATAACCAGTTGATCATTAGTAGTTTTGAAGAGGAGGGAGATTTGAAAACCATTATCCGAGATACTCCTGGAAATTATCATAGCACGATTATGAATGAAGAAATGCACGATCTAGTGAAGTGGGAGAATTATTATTACTATATTGGGGAAAACGAAGGACTGTACCGTGTGAAAACGACTTTAGAATCTGAACCAGAAGTACTTGTCGAACACAACATCTCCAACTTTACCATAACGGAACAAGGGATTTTCTATTCCTTATATAGAAGAAGTTCTATGTATCTAGAAGAAGACAATGGTGTTTATCAGATGGATCTTGAAGGGAAAGAAAGAAAGCTTGTATACAAAGTCAATGATACAGTAGAAATCGCAAAAGTGAATGGAGACTTGTTATTCAGAGCCACCGGAGAATACGGATATGAGGATATAAAATGGTATGAATTAGGAACAGACCAATAATTATAATAGGATGTTTACTTTTGATTTATCGAAATAAGATAGATAGTAGGGGATTTGCTTTCTCTTGAAATAAACATATTTTAAAGTCTATAAAAAAGGTATGAACGAATCTCTTCATCCATACCCTAAATTATAGAGTCTACGTGATTTTTCTTCAGTAATTTTATTTTTCGGAACGCTCATTCTGCATATAAAGAATTGTTTCAAATGGGAAACAATGGATAAGAAGCTGTTAAATAAGGTTTGCTTCTTTTAGAATCTCTTCTATATACGTATGCTGAGTTTTTTTAATAGCAGCATCTACCAATTTTCTTTTTACAAAAGGAAGATCAGCTTCTGTGAGATTCTGTTTATCTGACAAGTAGTAGATCGCATCAGCAAGTGTGCGAATATCATAAGCAGAAGCAAAAACTTCAGGAACACCACGTTCGACATTTAGTAACTGGTAAACAGCTTCCATAGCCGTTCTGACAGAATATTCAGTAGTAAATACAGTATCGCGTTCTGTTTCTGAAAAATTCCCGATAAAGGCCAAGTTTTTTGATCCGTTTGGAACCACTAAAGGTCGGTCTCCTGGTTCTCTGAGCATAAAGTACGAAGTAATAAAAGGCATATAAACAGGAATCACTTTACAAGATTTTTCAGATAGCATTTGAATATCTTCTTCCACTATTCCTAGATGATACATTAATTCCTGTACAATCTCCTGACCGGAACATTGCTCGATTGGTTTTTTTATATAATTTCCTGGTTTATTTGATAAAAGGCCATATACCCACATAATCGTTTGGTGATCATTTTGTCCCTTGAAATGTGGTTGACGATGCACGGCAAAGCTCATTAGCCAATTAGAATCTTTAATGGTAATAATTCCGCCGGTAACTATATTACCTGTTCTCAATTTCCGTCGTGTTAAACGAGAAATATAGGGCTCAATATCAAAATTTTCCCAAGTAACGGTTGCTGAAACAAACCAGCTTTCGTCTGGAAGATTTTCATAAAAGACTTCTGGATGCCCGAATTCTGGAGATTGTTTGGCTAAGTTATTCCAAAGTTTCCAGCTTCCGCCTAAGTCATGCGTTATAGGTGCCGGTGTGTAATGGTCTCCTTGGGTAGAACTTTCCGTTATAGATCCATTTGTAACAAAAACTAAATCATTTTCAGTCAAAGGAA
Source organism: Marinilactibacillus sp. 15R (assembly GCF_001895285.1). NCBI lineage: Bacteria > Bacillati > Bacillota > Bacilli > Lactobacillales > Carnobacteriaceae > Marinilactibacillus > Marinilactibacillus sp. 15R. The sequence continues at coordinate 276,443 of NZ_CP017761.1, read as the reverse complement.
TTTCTAGTGTTTCTTCATCTTTGGTCAATAAAATATTGCGTGCAACTTTTGTTTCGGTATCAATGTCAACTTGGATATTATTGATTTGTGTTTCATATTGGAAGTCGACACCTTTATCTTTTAAGAAGGTTAACAAAGGTTTAACTAAAGATTCATATTGATTAAAACGAGTAAATTTTAATGCAGTAAAATCAGGTAAGCCTTTAATATGGTGAATAAAGCGCATTACGTAGCGTCTCATTTCAATTGCAGAATGCCATTTTTCAAACGCAAACATTGAACACCAATACAACCAGAAATTTGATTCGAAAAATTCATCACTAAAAATATCTTCAATTTTTTTACCAATTAATTGGTCTTCAGAAGTCATGAATAATTCAACTAATTCTTTTTGTGCTTTTTCCGATAATGTAAACTGTCCATCATCTGGAACACGTTCTCCACGGTTATGGATAATACGACAATTAGAAGAGTTTGGATCATCGTGATCTAACCAGTAAAACTCATCTAAGACAGAAGCATCTTCTACTTCAAGAGAAGGAATAGAGCGAAAAAGATCCCATAAACACTCAAAATGACTTTCCATTTCACGACCACCACGAGTAACAAACCCGTCGTGTGGAATAAAGGTTCCATCCAAAGAACCACCTGAAAGGGACAGCTCTTCGAAAATGTGAATATTTTCACCCTGCATATGTCCATCTCGTATCAAAAAAACAGCAGCTGATAATCCGGCCAAGCCAGCACCGACAATATAAGCGCTCTTTTCATCAACGCCTTAAGGTTTCCGGCTTCTTGCGAATGCTTCGTAGTTTCCACTTGTGTATCTCATTATATGATCCTCCTATATGATTTGACATCTCAATTCTATTCCGATTGTGAATTTTATTCAAACGGAATGAACATTATTTTCTCTTAATCTAAATTAAACTATCTTATAGTCATTCACATGAATTAATTAGAATAGATAGGCATTTACAAAGAAAACACTACTGAATAAGAAACTAGCTAGAAGGAAGATATACTTTGATGATATTTTACCTGAAACAGGTCGGCATACTAAAGTTTACGAAGTAACGGTTAATAATTTGTAGTTCTCAGACTTACATGAAGACTATGAAAAGTAAAATTTAAATTGTAAAATAATCAATAAGTATAATATTAAAATTTGGCGTATTATAATTGTTCAATAGGAAAAGCAATAGTATCAGTTGCAACAACTAGTTTGTAATAAAGGAAATTAAAAAGGAGTAAAACAGATAATGGATAACATACAAATCAGATTAATGAATCAAAGAGAAGTTATCGAGATTGCGGACGAATGGAAGTATCCGCAGCCATATGATTTTTACGATATGACGGCGGATCTGGAAGACTATGAAGAAATTATTGACCCTGTTTCTCGTGGCCATCACTATTATTCAGTATTAGAGAATCACAAGCTGATTGGCTTCTTTGGTATTTTCCCTAAAGAGTCAGGAGAGAATGAAATCGAACTTGGTCTGGGATTGAAACCTGATTTAACAGGGAAAGGATTGGGGAAGAACTTTGTTACAACAATCTTGCAGTACATAAAAGAAGAACACTCATCTGTAAAAGTATGGTTATCAGTAGCGGACTTCAATCAGAGAGCTATAAAGTTATATGAACAAGTTGGATTTAACTATATAGGTGAAAAAGTGCAGGAAACCAACGGTGGAAAATATAACTTTATAGAGATGAGTAGTTTTAGCGAAGACCTAATAGATAAAAAATAATAACCTACTATTTTAAAAAAGTGAAATAGTGGAAATTCATCTTAGTAATTGTGCCGGAGCTGGGGTGATGTCACTTGAATCGGAGCCATTATAGGATTGATGATCTGGATCAATAATATATATATAAATACATTTGACAAATGATTTTTAGACTGCTATTATTATGGAAATTAAATCATGATTAGATAAATATTAAAAAGAGTATAATACCTGCACGTTGAAGAGAAGAGTACATTCTGGAGTATGTTTATAGAGAGCCTCTGTTGGTGGGATGAGGTAGCGGAAAAGGGATGGAAGATGGTCTTGGAGTGAAACGGTCGAAGGTTCTGTGAACTTCAAACCGTTACGGGTGCGCCCGATAAAGCGCCACAGTATCAGTAAGTCTATAGGACTGAACGCACTGGTTAAGGCAGTCACTGTGAAGTGGTTGTAAATCAAGGTGGTAACGCGAGAGAATTTTATTTTCCGTCCTTGCACAAAGTTTATTTGTGTGAGGGCGGAATTTTTTTTTGAAAAATTGGAGGGATAAAGATATGTCATTAATCGTGAGAACGGGTCCTCAAGAGTATGAATGCAGAGTAGGTGTATTAGATTCACTGAATGAAAGACTTAATAAACATGATATTCATAAAATTGTGATCGTCCATGGAACAACCTCTTGGGAAATCGCCCAACCTTATCTGTCAGAGCTGTTGGGAAGTAATGTTGAAATAGAGTTGAGTACATTTAATGGAGAATGTACTTACGAAGAAGTTGAGCGCATCGCAGATCTTGCCAGTCAAATAAATGCCGATGCCATTATTGGGGTAGGTGGCGGTAAACTAATGGATACAGTCAAATATTCAGCTGCTAAATCTTCGAAAGTAAACTCTATCCTGATTCCAACTCTAGCAAGTAACTGTGCACCTTGGACACCTTTAAGTGTAATGTATACAGCTGACGGTGTTTGCTTGGGACATGATATTCATTCTAAGCAAGTAGGGATATTGCTGATTGAACCGAAGCTGGTGCTTGATTCTCCAGTAAATTATTTTATTGCCGGAGTGGCGGATACGATAGCCAAATGGTATGAATCAGATGTCATCTTGTCGCAACCAGCACACCAAAATAATGCATTTCTGCTTATGGCACGAGCTGCAGCTTTGAATTGTAAGAATAACATTGTTCAGTATGGAGAGCAGGCGGTAGCTGACATAAAGGGTCAGTCACTAACATCAGCCTTCATTCAGGTTGTGGAAACAATTATTGCTGTGAGTGGTCTGGTTGGCGGGCTGGGAGATGGCTATGCACGTACAACTATCGGACATGCGGTTCATGATAAAATCACTGTCTTTCCAGAAACACATGCATACCTGCACGGTGAAAAAGTAGCCTATGGTGTGATGATACAGTTAGCCTATGAGGGAAAATGGCGCGAAATAGATCAGTTGACTGACTTCTATGAAGAATTAAAATTACCCAAGTCGTTAGCAGACTTGAAATTAAGTTACCTGACAAATGAGCAATTAGAAACATTCGCCGGGGAAATAGTCAAGGATGCGACTCTAAAAGAATCTGGTTATCCAGTTTCTCAAGGAGAAATGACAAACGCCATAGTAGAGCTAGAAGAATATATAAAGGGAAAATCATCTAAATAGAATGGAGGATAAAAGATGGTTGATTTCGAGACGTCAGATACATTAAAACGATTGCCGAGACAATATTTCAGTTATCTTGCAGAAAAAAAGAAAGGGTATAAAGAAAAATATACCGATGTGATCGACTTAGGGGTGGGAAATCCAGATTTGCCGGCACCTGAATTTATTGTGGACGAACTAAAAGAAGCTGCCAGTGATCCGATAAATGATCAATATGGACCGGCTAGAGGATTTGATTACTTGAGAGAGGCAGTTGCTGAGTATTACTTGCGTGAGTATGGAGTAACGCTTGATCCCCAGAAAGAAGTAGCGATTCTACAGGGTTCAAAAGCTGGGATTGTTGAGATCAGTCAATGTTTATTAAATCCTGGAGATATGGTGTTGTTGCCAAATCCAACTTATCCGGACTATTTGTCAGGTATTGCCCTGGCAGGTGCTGAAGTAGCAGAATTGCCTTTGCTGGCAGAAAATCAGTACTTACCGAGATATGACCTGATCAGTAAGGAGGCAGCTGCAGCAGCTAAACTGATGTTTTTAAATTACCCGAATAATCCAACCTCTGCAGTGGCAACGCCTGAATTTTTTGCTGAAACAGTTACGTTTGCAGAGAAGAATAATGTTTGTGTGGCTCATGACTTTGCTTATGGCACAATCGGGTTCGATGGCGAACGACCATTGAGTTTTCTGCAGACGCCTGGAGCTAAGGATATTGGAATTGAGTTCTTTACGTTATCTAAGTCGCATAATATGGCCGGATGGCGCATGGGCTTTGCAGTCGGAAACGCTTCTGTCATCGAAGGAATCAATTTGCTGCAGGATCATACTGGCTGTGGCTGGTACGGGGGAATCCAAAGAGCAGCAGCGAAAGCATTAAGAGAAGACCAGTCATCTGTCCGAGCATTGACGGCTACATATGAGCGACGACGCGATTTGTTCTTAGCTGAATTAGCGGAAAGTGGACTTGAAATCAACAAACCAAAAGGTTCTTTTTATATTTGGATGAAAGCACCGGGAGAATTCACTTCAGAAGAGTTTATGGAATTCCTGGCGAGCGAAGCACATGTATTAGTTGCTCCGGGAGATGGATTTGGAAGTCTAGGAGAAGGTTATGTCCGTATTGGGTTGTCCCAACCAGACGACCGATTATTGGAAGCAGCCAGACGAATTGCACGATTATCACCTTACTCAGTAAAAGTGTAAGTTTTTAAACGGGATAAATTAAAATAATATTTGGAGGAATTAGAATGAGTAAAAAATGGGGAGTATTAGCAACTATAGCAACAGGAGTAATTTTAACGGGGTGTGGAGCTGGACAATCAGATTCTGCAGAATCTGAGGATTTGTTGAGTGATGGTGTCCTAACAGTTGGTGTCACGGCGGGACCGCACGAAGACATTGTTAACGAAGTTAAAAAAATTGCAGCAGAAGATGGACTGGAAATAGAAGTCGTTTCTTTTACAGACTTTGTAAAACCTAATACAGCTTTAGCAGAAGGTGATTTGGATATTAATTCCTTTCAGACTGGCATTTTCTTAGATACGGTAGTAGAAGATAGCGGATATGATTTAACGAAAATAGAGCCAACAGTTACCATTCCTATGGGGATTTATTCAGAAAAATATAGTGACATCAGCGAAATTAAAGATGGGGATGTTATTGGAATTCCTAATTCACCAACGCAAGAAGGACGTGCACTGCAACTATTTGAAGATGCAGGTCTGATTACACTGCCTGAAGGTTCCAGTATAGAGGTAACAACTAGTGATATTGAGGAAAATCCATTAAATCTGGATTTTGTGACAACTGAAGCGGCTCAATTACCAGCACAATTACAAGATGTTGGAGCAGCAGGAATTAACTCGAACTTTGTACTTGATGCCGGAATGAATCCAGCTGAAACAAGTTTGTTTATGGAAGATGTAGATGACTTATTCCAGGTGAACTACATTGTATCTCGAACAGAAAATAAAGATGACGAAGCATTGGCACAATTTGTAGAGTATTACAAGACTCCTGAGATCAAACAATTTATTGAAGAAGAATTTAAAGGAGCATTAGTACCATCTTGGTAGAAACAGGTAAATTATCCGGATTAAATTTTGTTTAGTTAGTGGAAATTTAAAAAACAAAACTGTAAACGCAACCTTAATTCTTTTCATGAATTTGCTCAACATCAGACTTCTTTAATGTGGTATTATTATTAATTATAATATGAAAAGTAAATTGAAGGAGTCTGATGTATGGAAGGTTTTATGGAATGGATCATGAAGGTCAACGAGTTTGTTAATGACCTGGTTTGGGGATGGCCATTATTATTACTGATTTTCGGAACAGGTATTTTTTTAACGATATATATACATTTTGTTACTTTTACTAAATTCGGTTATATAATTAAAGAAACATTTTTTAAGATGTTTAAAAAAGACCAAGTCGGAGAAGGAGAAGTCACAGCCTTTCAAGCGGTCTCTACAGCTTTAGCGGCAACGGTTGGCACCGGGAATATTGCGGGTGTCGGAACGGCGATAGCTATCGGTGGTCCAGGCGCAGTTTTCTGGATGTGGGTCGCCGCAATGTTTGGTATGGCGACAAAATATGGTGAAGTTGTCTTATCTATTAAATATAGAGAGAAAACAGAGGACGGCCGGTTTGTCGGGGGACCGATGTATTACTTAAGCAAAGGCGCTAATATGAAGTGGCTGGCAGTCATTTTTGCAGTATTTGGAACATTGGCGACATTTGGAATCGGAAATATGGTTCAATCCAATTCAGTGGCGGATTCTTTAAATGTTACATTTGGGATCAATCCTTTAATAACCGGAGTCGTACTGGCGATATTAGTCGCATTGGTTATTCTTGGAGGAATCAAATCGATTGGAAAAGTTACAGAAATTATTGTGCCATTTATGGCAGCTGTCTATATTATCGGTGGTGTGAGTATTGTTTTATTGAATATTCGTTTGATACCAGAAGCATTCAGAGTGATCTTCCATGATGCCTTTACGGGTTCATCGGCGGCTGGAGGATTTGTGGGCTCTTCTATTGTGCTTTCTATAAGATATGGTGTTGCCAGAGGGATATTCACGAATGAAGCGGGTCTTGGTAGTGCGCCGATCGCACATGCGGCAGCAACCACAGATCACCCAGTAAGACAAGGCTTATGGGGTGTATTTGAAGTGTTTGCAGATACAATCGTTTTGTGTACGATAACTGCTTTAGTTATCGTTATGACAGGAGCATGGGATACTGGACTCGATGGTGCACCACTGACGACTGCAGCGTTTGAAGAAGGATTACCATATGGTGGATATGTCGTGACATTCGGACTGATATTCTTTGCATTTTCAACGTTACTAGGCTGGTCTTATTATGGAGAACGCTGCATGGAATACTTATTCGGACCAAAATCCATCATTATCTATCGACTAGTTTATCTACCATTAATTGTGATTGGATCAGTTGGAGGTCTGCGAGTAGTCTGGGCATTAGCCGATACGCTAAATGGATTGATGGCTCTACCTAACCTGATAGGATTATTGATTCTAAGTCCAGTCATTGCTAAATCTACAAAAGATTTCTTTGGCAAAGGTGGTATTTATGAGAGAGAGCAGAAACAAGTAGAGTAAAACGTTAGATTTATTTTAGTTAAAATTATATAGAAAAGATCTCTTTTTAAAGAGATCTTTTCTATTTTTATGTCAAGGACAGTATAAAATTGTAGGTTTATGACAGAATAAAAATGTAGGTTTTTGACAGTCTAATTTAGAAGTCCATTTATATTTTCCCTTTCATACGATATGATTTTCCAGTAATCTTGAAGACTTTAACATGGTGAACCAGGCGATCAAGAATGGCGGCGGCTATTTCAGAATTCTGAAATAGCTCCCCCCATCGAGATAAGATAATATTTGTCGTAATCATTGTTGATTTCTTTTCGTAACGCATCGTTAATAGTTGAAAGAAAAGGTTAGCTTCAACTTTTTGAATTGGTAAATAACCTATTTCATCAATAATCAAAAGATCATATTTGGCATATCGTTTCAGAACACGATCGACGGTCCCTTTTTCAAAGGCAGAACGAAGACGTAAAAGTAATTCATGACAACTGATAAACAGCGTACGGTAGCCTTGATGACATGCTTCAATGCCTAATGCAATGACAAGGTGTGTTTTCCCTACACCAGGGTTTCCAATGAAAACTAAGTTTTCTTTTTTCTCCATAAAAGCCATATGTTTCAAGTCTAGAATCTCTTTTTTGTTAACGCTTGGTTGAAAGTTGAAATCAAATTCTTCAAGTGATGTTCGTTTGGGAAAGTGTGCGCGCTGGATGACACGTTCCACAGTCTGATTCGTTTGAAAGTCTAATTCTTGATTAGTTAATTCTAAAAGAGCTTCTGTTAAAGAAAGCTCATCCCGATTGGCAATTTCAACATAGTTTGGCACATATTCTCTCATATGTTTTAAATTCAAGGCCTCTAGATTATTTAATAGCTTTTGATAGTTACTGCTCATTCGAAGGCACCTCCAGTAAATCATATTGCTTTAAACTTCGTTTAATATGTTCTTGGATGTCATCTTCTTCTTTGTGGCTCATGACATCTGATTTAAGTATCTGAACCAAATCTTCTTGGTTATAGTTCAATCTTTTTGTGGTAAGTGGGTGCGAACGAATCTGTTCTCCGTTATAATAAATGTGCACGTGCTCTTCGTTTTCGGAAAGATCCAAGTTAACTTCTTTTCCGATATAGCGAGGGTCTACAGAGTACCTACATTTGCGGAAAATGACCATTGCTTCCTTTGTGACTTTACGGCGAATAGAGTCTTCAAAATAAGGATTTAACAAGTCATCTTTTAGCTTATGGAGGTGCTCTTTTTCATTAATTTTCCAAAGTATATCAGGAATCTCGTCCGTTGCTTGAGACACTTCCGAATTTAATTCATCACAAAGTTCGTCAACGATTCGAATGAGATCTGTCGAATCATAAAATTCATGATTGTAAACCCGTAACCGGTCCATTGTTCTAGCGAGAGCTTCTACGCTGCCTTTTGTTTGGGGGCGAAAAGGGCGACAGACCATTGTTCTGAACCCTGCATCTTTACTTAAAGAATAGAAGCGATCGTTTAAATGAACCTGAGAGAATTGAGTTCGTGACCGGTCGACGACAGTTTTCATATTATCGAACCATATTTCTTCTGGAACACCACCGGTGTGATAAAAGGCATCATTCATGCACTCAAACAATGTATCTTGTTTACGATCAAAGGTAAGCGTAATAAATTTCTTCTTTGAGTAGGGCAATATATAAAGAAAAATATTAAAGCGGAAGACTTCTCCCTGACTGCTTATCAGTCGCATTTCTTCTTTCCAATCGATTTGTGCTGAAAGACCAGGCGTATATTCGACGCGTACCGTTGCTTTCTGTATCCGTTCTTTTTTCACTCCACGGCAATAGTCTCTAACAAGACTGTAACTCCCATTGAACCCTTTCTTTTGTATGAATTTGAAGATACTTTTAGCGGTACATTGATCTTCTAACTTGATATCTATGATTTGTTTGAATGAATCTAATTTACTCGGATATGTCCTCCTTGTTTTAGGTTTATTACCTTGTAACGCTTCTTCATACGCTGCTTTAACCGTACGATAGTCACATCCGTATTGTTCCGCTAACGCAGTATAATTGGGCTTTATGCCATCAATCATATGTTTTTTCACTCCTTCTCTGATATCTCTTCTCATTCCTATTCCACTCCAATTCTATAGGGGATAAGAAGAGTATATAAAAAATGTAGGAAAACCAACAATTTTACATTGTCATTTTCCTACATTTTATAACTGTTCTTTACAATTTTTATAGCTTTTAACCATAATTTATTAATGATTATTTTGAAACAATTTCATAGGTTTAGACTGGGATTTTTTTGATAAAATTATATGCGATTTCTTTGTTTGTTTTTGGCATTCTAAAAGGGAAGATATATTAGGAAGAACCTCTAATGTCCTAAAAATTTTTAAAGAAAAAATATAAATTATATATATTAGTAAGTTTAAGGTTGGAATGAAACAGAATCAAATTGGAAAAGAGAATATATAATAAAAAACATTGATATTTATAGGCAAGCATTATATCAATGTTTTTTATTTAATTAGTCATAGATTTTTAAAAAGAATGTACTTCTTTGATCGTTATTTGCTTAGAAATAGCATTCACATTTTCTTGCGAAACAACTCCGACACCCGATTCCATTGCATTTGCTACACCACAAGCCATAGCTTGTCTAAGAATTTCTTCGTCACTAAAGTGATTCTCAAATGAGTAAGCGACTCCACCTACAGTAGCATCTCCAGAACCAGTAGGATTAACTAGCTGAATGCTTGGGATACTTACATCATAAATTTTGTTTTTCATTTTTGCTACTGCTCCATCTCCTCCACACGATACTAATACATAGGGGATATCTATATTATGCAGTTTAAGCATCTCTATAACTTCAGATTTTTCTGTAATTTCTTTATCATAAAGCTCCCCAAATTCGAAGAGATTAGGTTTAATAAAATCTGGTCGATATTTACTTTTATTTACAATATTTTTTAATTTTTCTTTTGAAACGTCCATTAAAATAATTATTTCATGATTAATCTTTGTTCTAAGAACTTCTAACAATTCATTATAAAAAAATTCATTTTCACTGTTTACTGAACCATTAACGCTGACAATGTTGATATGATTTGCGCTAATAATTTCAAGAATAGAATTAAAAGTCTCTATTTTTTTCTCTTCAGATATTAAAGGCCCTTTTTCAACAATTTCGGTATGAGTTTCATTATCATGCATAATAGTTATGGCGTTTCTGGATTCTTCTTCAATTTTGATATGGTAATTAGAAAATTTTTCTTTTTGTAATTCTTTGTAAATTATTTTCCCGTTAGTCCCCCCAAGAAAAATAAAAGCTAGTACCTCTGTATTTAAAGAGGCGATCGTACGAGAAGCATTTATTCCTTTTCCACCGGGCATTTTTGTAGGAGTATTGAATCTATTTTGTTTTCCGAGATTAAAATGATCAATATGATATATATAATCCATAGAAGGATTAAGAGTAATAGTTAAAATCATGAGTCTATCCTCCTATTTATCATTTTTGTATATTTGCTGTAATATTCAAATTTCTCATCAGATATTTTATTATCCGTAATAACGCTATCTATTTTGTCTAATGTAGTGAAAGTGTACATGTCAGAATAATCAAATTTTGAACTGTCAGCAATCAATATATTTTTTTTAGAAGCATTCATTACTTTAACTTGTAAACGACCTAATGAGGGGTTCGAAGTTGTAACATTTTCATTATATATTCCATTCGTAGATAAAAATGCTATATCAATATTTAAATTATCAAAAAAAGATTCAGCATGTAACCCGACAAATTCACTAGTACGCTGATAAAGTTCTCCGCCAGTTAAAAAAATATTATCAAATTTATTTTGTACTAACCAGTTAAAAGTAAAAAGACTATTTGTAATAATTGATTTATACAATTTATCAATAGATTTTATTGCATGATAGACAGTTGTACCAGCACCAATGAAAATCACATCATTGTCATGGATAATACTATTCATGACTGTCCCTATATATTCTTTTTCTTCAATATGCTTATTAATTTTTTCATCAGTAGATAATACTCTGTTTCTTCTTCGAGCCCCCCCTTGTTCTTTAAATAATAATTTTTCTTTTTCCAATTCATTGATATCACGTCGAATAGTCATCTCAGAAATATTCAATGTTTTAGCCAGTTCACTGATTGAACAATATTCATTTACCTCCAAAATGGAGATTATTTTTTTTTGTCGTTCATTCTTCATAACAACTAATTCACTCCTTCTACTATATAGATTAACATTATATGTTTGTATTATAACAAAAGATGTGAAAAATATCATATTTTTTTGAAAGAAAATAAATGATATTTTTATAAAGCTAGTAAAATAAAGGATTATACCTTTGAAAAAATGTTATGGAAAGCGTTGACAAAAACTAGAATGTTAGTATAATAACACTATAAAGAAAAAATATTAACAAAAAAGGAGGTTTTGGTTATGTATAACAACATGGTAATCCCAGATCTTGTGAACATTCATTTAGATGGAAAGAACCAAAAAGAATTGTTTCAGAATGTAGGTGAGGATTTATATAGGAAAAATTATGTTACTGAGGGGTATCTAGAAGGTATTATCGATAGAGAAGCTAAGTATCCAACAGGTTTAGCGACCCAATCTTTAAATATTGCGCTACCCCATTCGGATCCAGAATATATTAAAGAACCATTTATTTATATTGCTCGAAATAATAGACCCATTCAAATGCTCCAAATGGGAGATAATACGGAATTAGAATGTAATTATTTTTTCTTTTTAGGAATTAAAGAACCAAATAAGCAAGTAGGACTATTATCAAAATTAATGGAACTTTTTATGAATGAAAATTTCATAAAAAGTCTAAAATCTATTGATGATGAGAAAGATATGTACGAATTAATAAAAACTAATATATAGAAAGAGGTACTTAAAATGGCAAAAAAATTAATTGTAGCATGCGGTAGTGGAGTAGCAACGAGTACAACGATAGCTGAAAAAATTAAAAATAAATTTGAAAATGACAACATTGATTATCCAGTAGAAGCAGTGGATTATAAATCTATTACAAATGAATTACCAAGTGCAAGTATTTATGTATATATTGCAAAGCCAGATCAAGAAGTTTTAGATCAAGCCGAAAAACTAGGAGTATCTGTTTTCCCGGGTATTCCTTTCTTAACCGGAATGGGTTTAGAAGATACGTATGAAAAAATTGTAGAAGTTACTAAAAAATAGAGAAGGAAGTGGGAAAAAATGGGAGCTTTTGAAAGTACTATACAATGGGTCCTTAATCTAGGATCTGCAGTATTTGTTCCAATTATTATTTTTATTATAGGTATTATCGCAAAAATGCCACTTAAAAGAGCATTTATCTCTGCATTAACCTTAGGTGTAGCTTTTACAGGCATGAACCTTGTAATCGAGTTTATGTCAAATGCAGTAGCACCAGCTTCTGAAGCACTTGCCTTAAATACGGGTATTTCGCTACCAGCATTAGACTTGGGTTGGACAGGTGCGGCAAGTATTACCTGGTCTTGGGTTTATGCATTTGTATTTTTTGCTATACAGATTGTCATCAATATTATTATGCTGACTTTAAACTGGACGAAGACACTTAACGTTGACATGTGGAATGTCTGGGGAAAAGCTTTAACTGCTTACTTAGTTTATTTTGTAAGTGGACAACTTTGGGCAGGATTTTTAGTAGCAGGGATTCAAGTTATTGTAGAGTTGAAGTTAGGAGATATGTTCCAAAAACATATTGAAGATTTAACTAATATTCCTTTAGTAACAGTAACTCATCCTATGATTCTTTCAGCAGTTTTGATGTTGCCAATCAATAAATTAATGGATAAAGTACCGTTTTTAAATAAAAAGGCGAATACAGATGCTCTACGTAAAAAGATTGGTATCTTTTCTGAAAATTCAGTCATGGGATTTTTGATAGGATTATTACTAGGCTTTGCTGGAGCTTATGGACTTTCAGGATCATTGAATTTAGCAATTCAAGTGGGTACTGCCATGACTTTATTCCCAATGATAAGTAAATTGTTTATGCAATCACTATCACCATTAGCTGATGCAATGAGTGAATTTATGAAGAAAAGATTTAAAGATAGAGAGGTTTTCATCGGCATGGATTGGCCAGTACTAGCCGGCCGTTCTGAAATATGGGTTACATTAATATTGATAGTTCCTGTGTTCATTGGATTCTCCTTGTTTTTACCCGGAAACATTGTATTACCTATTGCTGGCGTATTAAACTATTCAATTGCAGTTGGTGGATTACTCTTAACAGGAGGAAACCTATACAGAATGTTAATTTTAGGGGTCCTATTTACACCACTTTATCTTTATAGTGCAACTTACTTTGCACCTATTCTTACAGGATTAGCAAATACAACAGGTGCTGTAGAAGTTGATGAGGGTGGCTTAATTACGTGGTCTACTATCGAAGCTCCTGAATTCAGAATTATGTTTGCAGAGGCTTTTAAAGGGAATTGGTTAGCTATTGGAGGAGCAGCAATTTTTATAGCATTGTTTGTATGGCTTTATAAAGTTATGAATGCTGAAAAGATTCCTTCAGAAAGGTATGAAGCTATTAATGAAAAATAATAGAATAATATGGATTTTATTATTGATGATTGCATGTGGCTTATTCTTAGTTGGGTTAAATACAAATAATTTTTTATATAATGTACTAACTATAATTATAGCATTCTTAGTATACCGAAAAGGTTATTCTGATCTTTTTCAAGAATATGATAAAAAGCAAGATGCGAAAAGGGAAAGTTCTAAACAAGTTTACAATGCTTTGTACAAATCGAAAGCAAAATAATTGGAGGTATCATTTAGATGACAAAAGGCAGAATTTTATTCGAAGATGAAAGAAAAAGTTTAGCAAAAGCGGTAGAGTTAACTTATTATCGAAAAAATACTAATACAGCAGGAGGAAACTTCTCATTTAAGACGACAGATGAAAATGGAAAAGATTACATTATTATGACACCATCTATGATGTCTGAAACTTATCACGGTGTATTGAGTGCATCTCAGGTATTAGTTGTTGATTTAGAAACGAGAGAAAAGGTGGCTGGTGAAGGAGAAGTTACAAGAGAAATTAATATGCATTTTGCTTGTTATGAAACAAATCCTGAAATTAAATGTGTATTCCATGCCCATGCCCCAAATGCTATGTTTTGGGCAACCAGTCATTTAGATATGCCAAATCTTACTGAAGCTACACAAAAAGTTGAGTATATCAAAGTACTTGATTTCGAGCCAAATACTACACCTGAATTAGCAGCGATCGTTAAAGGTGAATTAGAGCAAGATTCAAGATTACCTAAAGAATATTTATTAGATAGCCACGGAGTTTTAGTTCTCACACCAGGATTAGATGGAGTTGAAGCACTAAATAAAGCTCTGCAGATTATTGATACCGTAGAATGGAATGCAGAAATTGCGTATAAGCAAACAATTTTTCAAAAACTTGGTATCCTTGATGGATTTTATTCTAAAGGATATAAAATTGGAGATATTAATGATTTGGTAAGCCATAATGAAATTTGGAATAAAGGTAAAGCTGACGAAGGTTTCGAATAAAATAATTGAATTAGAATGAAGGAAGAATTATTTTCCTTCATTCTTTTTACATTAGGAGGGTATATGAAATTAATAGCAATTGATATGGACGGAACACTTTTGAATTCTCAAAATTATATTACTAATAAACAACTTAATTTCTTGGAAAAATTAGATACTAAAAAAGATTTTCATCTAGTTTTAACAACAGGCAGACCATTAAAAGGAGTCATAAACATGATTCCAGAGAAAATCAAGCAAAATCTATATATTATTGGTTTAAATGGAAGCATTATTGTAGATCCCAAAATGAATACTACAAAAAGTTATAGTTTGAATTTACTTGAGTTTATGGAAATTCAACAGTTTGCTAAAAGAATAAACGTAGATGTGGCGGTATTAGATTCTAAAGAATTTTATACTACCGCTGAAAAAACAACCAATTTAATGAAATATGATGCTGGTTTAAACAAAATGGAAATGAAAGAAATTAAATTAGAGAATATTAAGAATTTGGATATTATCGCGAAAGTATTGTTGTTTTTCCAACCTGAAAGAATGAAAGAAGTAACAAATATGATTCCACAACAGTTCTTTCGTCAATTTAGTATTGTTTTCTCACAACCTTATTTAATTGAATTTCTGCCTCAAGGGATTGATAAAGGAAGTTCTATATTATCATTAGCGAAACAGCTTAAAATTGATGAAAAAGATATCGTGGTTATTGGGGATGGATTAAATGATTTACCTATGATAAAAATTGCCGGTGTATCTATTGGTATGAAGAATTCAGTTCCAGAAGTACTAAACAGTGTAGATTATGTAACTCTAAGTAACGATGAAGATGGTGTTCAATATGCCATCGAAAAATTTATTTTAAAAAATAGTTAATATATTTTCTTATGCTGGATTTTATAATGAAGTTAGCCACCTAGGCTAATAAAAAAACGCCATGTGAATTTCATGTTATATTGAAGTTACCACTAACTCTCAATAGACAGGATGAATTCACATGACGCAATCTAACAATAACACATTATCACGTAAAGGAAAACACCTATCATATGCAGAGAGAGCTCAAATAGCTGTGTTGAGGAAAGAAAATTACTCCAATAGACGCATTGCTGAGATCATCGGGTGTGCTGCTCAGACCATTAATAACGAAATCCATCGTGGGGAAATCACTCAGCTCAAACGTCAAAAGCAAAATGGTAAGATTTATGATTACTACATCAAAGTATATGATGCCAATGCTGCTCAAGCCACCTATGATAAACATCGATTGAACTGTGGCCGACGACCAAAATGGGCGGATACGGATGCTTTCATAGAATGGGCTGACGAGAAATTGCTGGATGATAAATGGTCCCCTGATACTGTGATCGGTTTTGCTAAGAAACATGACTTGTTCGATGCTTCCATTATCCCCTGTACCACAACGCTTTACGGCTGGATAGACAAAGGGATTATGAGAACAAAAAACATTGATTTGCTGGAGAAGCTATCTCGCAAACCAAAGGTTTCTACTCAACAGAACCGACCGAATAAACGTGTTCTTGGCCCCTCGATTGACAGTAGACCAAAAGAAATTGATACTCGCGAAACATTTGGTCACTGGGAAATCGATACCGTTGTAGGGAATAAAGAAAAGACCGATGCTGTACTGCTCACTTTGGCTGAACGACAGACCCGATTTGAAATCATCCTAAAAGTGAATGGAAAAGACCAAGAATCAGTTGATCAGGCGATTCGTGACCTTCAAAGACGATCAGGACATGCATTTTCTACACTATTTAAAACGATAACGTCAGATAACGGTTCTGAGTTTGCAGGACTTCATGAGGCTTTAAAGGAGGCTTTAGACGTCTATTTCAGTCATCCCTATGCATCGTTTGAACGAGGAACAAGCGAGAACCAGCATAAATTTATCCGTCGTTTCATTCCCAAAGGGAAGCCTATCGCCCGGGTCTCAGAAGCACAATGCATGCGTATACAACAATGGATGAATGATTACCCTAGAAAAATCTTAGATTACAGAACACCGCACGAGTGCTTCGTCAATGCGCTTCGTTCAGAACGTCAGGCTGCTTAAGCCGCGAGGACTTGACAACGAGCCTCCTTCGGCAAGACTTGAAAGCTGTGAAGCTGGCTGAAGCCAGCTTGTCAGAAGACTATCATGCCTCAGCTCATTATCAAGCCCTCACTATATGAGTTGATAATCGTAAAATAGCACATGAAATAAATGTTTAACAGGTGGCTAACTTAAACTTGAAATTTGCGATATATTTTCTTATAGAAAAAGATTAAACAGATTTATAAGGTAAGGTGGAATAAAATGATTAAGGCAGTAGGGTTAGATTTAGATGATACATTATATGATAGAAATCAAGTTTATGAAAAAGCATACACTATTATGGAAAGAAATATTCTTTCAACTAAAACTTCTTTTGAAGAATTTAATCAAGTATTTCAGCGGAAATCGCTCATAGAATTTCAAAATTTTGTTAAAGGAATAAAAGGGGAATTGGATTATAAAACAGATCGGGTTATAGACACTTATAAGGAACTGGGATGGGAACTAAGTAATGAGCAAGCACTCATTTTCAATAGTGTATGTCTTCATTTTAGAGATCAGATAAAAATTAGACCTGGAATGAAAAAATTAATCGATTATTTAAAAACTGTAAATGTTCAATTATTTATATTAACAAATGGTCCTGAAAAGACACAGTTAAAAAAATTGCATAATCTGGGTATAAATAAATATATTCAGCACGATAGTTTTTTTATTTCAGAGAAGTTAGGAGTAGCCAAACCTAACAAAAAAATTTTTGATGTAATAGAAGATAGACTTAAATTAAATGGTAATGAAATATTATATATTGGTGATCACTATGAAAGTGATATACGCAGTAGTTTGAAAAATGACTGGAAAGCTATATTTTATAATGTAAATAATATGGAAATACAAGATGAAAATGTCCTGCAATTTTTTTCGGATGAACAAGTTTATGAATATATAAAAGGATTATTTACCTAGATTTATTTTTTATAAAAAACTATATACCTGAATAATTCATAACTCTGTATTTTAAGTAAATCTCTTAAAAAAATCATTCTCGCTTTATTTATTTTGATAACTTTTGCCCAAAACAATCTTTTTAAAGACTCTTTTCATTTTTGTAAGTGCCCAAAAATTACTTTTGTATAATTTTGGGCACACTTATCCCTTGGAACTTTTCTCTTAAATAAATAGTATCCGCTTAGTTTATACCCATGAATGGGACCGCCTCAGGCGGTCGAAGACAGCATAGAATTCTTTATGATAAACGTGATAACTAGACAGTTTAAGATAGACTTGCCTACCTGTTTGGACAAGTTTCCCGGCTACTTTAAGTAATTTCAGTCGTATGGATTGAACAGTCAGACCTTTATCTCGTTCATCAAACCCAATCGTCTTTAAAAAGTTGATGAGGTTATAAGCGAGTAAACTCATTAACATCCTTACATGATTTTCTAAGAAGCGTGGACTATCGGTTTTATCAAAATAAAATCCTGCTTTCGCTTCTTTGATAAAGTTTTCCATCGTTCCACGTTTGGCATAAAGAGAGAATATGACTTCAGGGGATACATTTTTTGATAGGTTTGTCACAATAAATGTATGCTGAAAAAGGAGTTCTCCTCCTTCTCGAACAGAACGAATGCAGAGACGACGAGGTTTTGACCATGACTTAGCTTGATAAGGTACTGAAAAGTACTGCACTTCTCTCTCTTCCCATTTCTGATTTTCACCATATAGAACTGATTTTTCAGCTAGTTGACTCACTTTTTTATTGTTCTTTAAACGAATAACATAGTGGCTATTGTTGGCTTCACAAGCTTCATACACCTCTGGTGTTGCAAATCCACTATCTCCACGAACGAGTATGTCGGTATTCGGTAAGGAGTGATTATAATGCTGCAGTAAAGGTTCTATGAAAGCTTTTACACCTTTAGATGTGTATTGATTTCCTGAACGTAGTTCAGCTTTTAAGAAATCTCCAGTCAGTCCATCAAAGGCAACTAGAGGATGATATCCATAAGTTTGATAGTGGGCATTATAATCGGTTTGTTCTTGATTTCCAAAGGTATCTGAGTGTGTTGAATCAATATCAATGATCAACTCGGTATCATTACGAATCAGACGCGCTTTATCAATTAATGATTGATTTAATGACTGTAACTGATCTAAGTTCTCTTCTGAAAAACGGTCTAGAAATCGCGAAAGCGACGATTGCGAGGCTAACTGATTTCTACCTAGAATAACTTGAAATACTGGATCATGTCTTAATATATTAGCCGAAGAGTCTGTCGAATAACCAGCCGTTAGCTGCATAATAAGCTGCTCAAAAATTGCTAGATTATCATGTATGAAGTAAGCACGATTTTCTTTTAAGTGAAGTAGTCGTTTAGCTAAATCAGAGAAACCAAAGGTATTCATTAGTTCTTTAACTAAGACCAAACCGGAATCACTAGATAAGCGTCCACCTGTATGCGAAATGGTAATGTTAGAATTGAATTTAATCTGTTTTTTGTGTAAGCTAGTCATTAGAAGAACTCCTTTTCTTATGGTTGGTTTCGACACCTTTACTATATCAGAATGGAGTTCTTTTTTCATCACTTAACAGGTGAAACAATAAAAGTATCATAGTGCCTGCCATTAGGCAGTGTTTCCACGATTCAAGCAAAAGTATGAATTATCTAGGATATATGTTAGCAATTATAGTAAGAATAATACTTGAAAATTAAGAATAGTTTTTAAAGTGACTTAATTTCAAAAAAGGCGCTCCTTCAGTCAAACGAAGGAGTGCCTTTTTATAGAAAATGTGAATACTGGTAAACTTAACCAAAGTGAAACTCCCACAATCTCTATTTGTCAAAATAAGATAAAAGAAGTATCCTTATAAGTTATTTTGAAAAAACTACAGTTCTTTGACCATCAGTACATGCGGGCCTAAATCAGGGTAATCAAAGGGTTCTCCAACAGCTTTGAAGCCGATCTGTTCATAGTAAGATTTCGCGTTCGTTCGTCCTTTACACCCACAGGTAATCTATATGCTTACTCTTCAATTCAGCCTCTGCTGAGACCACTATGGATTTGCCAATATGATTTCTGAGATATTCCAAAAGAGTTGCCATAGCTCTTAAACGGTAATGGCGGTATCCGGGCAAGTCAGGATGGACTTCTATTGAAAAGGAAGCGATTGATACTAATTTCTTCTCTATAAAAGCGCCAATATGGAATGTGGTTTCCAGATGATCTGTTTCATATTTGCAAGCATCAAAAGACTGGTGTGGTCTTAATATGTGATGACGAATAGGATAAGTTTCTTCTACTTGGATTTTTTTGATCTCTACCATAAACATGGACTCCTTTCTATAAATAGAGTATAGAACAAACAAGTCCAGGTTTTAAACAGCTACCAAGAAAGAGTATATCTCATATAAAATTACTTTTCGGATTAAGTGACTAAATTTTAGATGTCATAAAGTTTTGTCTACTATTTGACTACACCTTCTATATTCTTTACGCTTAATTTAGTGGAAAGTGGGTGAAAATAATGATGAACGATACGATAGGTATGGATCCGACTGGAGCGTTCCAATGGTTGGAAGCAACATTATTATCAAGCTTTATTTTGCAGATTCTAATGATTATACTTGCTGTTGTTGCTATAGTAGCTATTATTTATGGTATGCTGGTATTACGTCAGTTCTTGGATATATATAAAGCAAACAGTGAAAAGATTCATAAAAATGACGATGAATATATGGATCAATTATAAAAATAAGATGCGCTAATCCAACTCTTATAGAAAAAGAGCTTTTTTCTGCTCATTAAAAGAATCTAATAGATGAAGTTGAGGCTGTTATCGCTCACTTCATCTTTATTTCTATTATATTTTCCGGCTAATGTTTGGGAGACGAGAGTCATCAAATAATAAGTAGTAAGAATTTTGATAGAGAATGAAGAAAGTGAATAGAAATTTCAATCAAGACCGACCAGATTTGAGGGAATCTATTAAATGAAAATATCGATTACGAAAGTTCAGAGTTATGAAAACTATATCCACTACTCCATGTGTATGCTTGGCGGTTTCTTCGGGAGCTACGCACTACTGTTAAGAGGGAATTTCGGATCTGCTCAGACAGCTAATTTGATTCAACTTTTTATTAATGTCAGTGCGTTCAATCTAATTGACATACTTTTTAGAACTTTAGCGCTATTTTTATTTATTTTATTCTTAATGCTATCATTTTATGTTAAAGATAAATATACGCTTCAGTCGATCAAGATCTGTTTACTTGTGGAAATAGTAGGTGTTTGTGCTATTGGGCTTATACCTAATGGTGCTAATGACTTATTGGCCCTACTTCCGTTGTTCGCGCTGACGGCTTTTCAATGGGGAATGTTTAATGGAACAAGAAAATATGTCAGTCCAACGCTCTTTTCAACAGGAAATATAAGACAATGCATTAGCGCCTGGACGGATTATAAAATAACAGCTAAAGCTGAAAGTAAAACAAAAGGACTGTTTTATACGTATACATTGCTCTACTATCATGTAGGCGTTTTAACAGGTATTGCTTTGACCTACCTATTTGGAGCGCAGAGCATCTTTCTTTGCCTAATTCCTTTGACTTTAAATCTTTTGATTGATTTACGTCATGATCAATTAGTGTGAAATCTATAAATTTTTATCATTATATAATATTGATTGATTGATATAAGTTATTTTAAGAAGTCGTTTATAGCTTTCTATAGTGGGCAGCTTTTTTGTATTATTTTCTAAATGTCTAGATAACATCCAATAACAAAAAATGATTTCACATTATCTGTCGGTTTTGCTATTAATGTATTTGTTCCATGACCGATAATAGTAAGGTTGCCGTCATGGAATTAAGTATCATTATTAATTATAAAAGAGATACCGGAGGGAAAAATGTGAGAATCACTGCAAAATTGATCATTTCTTATTTAACTTTAGCTATTATTGTTATACTTTTAGGTACATTGTCCTACTTTGGACTACATACTATTAATGAAGGGTCCAGCGATTTATATAATGATCGTCTACAACCTACTATTACCCTAACTGAGATTGCTCAAAAAATAGAAAATACTCGAGTACAGATGACATCAGGAGTGGCCTATGAAGACCCTGCGAGTGGTAAGATAGCTTTAATGGACCTTGACCGTATAGATATTCTTCTGGAAGAATATCAAAATAGAAATATGGGAGAAGAGGAAGAAGCAAAGTTTACGGAACTACAAAGTAATTGGGAAATTTTCTCTGAAAATGTTAGAGGAAATGTCGAAACTTTATCCGCTCAATTATACGATGAAACGTTAGAAGGTTTGAGAAATGCAGAGGTATCATATAGTGCTACAAGTACCAATGTAACAGAGTTGATTGATATAGTAGATAATCTAGCTTTGAGCGAGTATGAAACCAACCAAAATGTTTTCTCAACGCTTAGGTGGATCATTATTATCGCCAGCGTTATAGCAACTGTATTTGCAATCGCTATAGGGATACTTATGGGAAGACTTATTGGTTCTCCACTGAAAGATATTTCAGGGAAACTTTCAAAAATCGCGCATGGCGATCTGAACGAAGATATAAAGAAAACTAACCGTAAAGATGAAATCGGCATTTTGGTCAATACAACTAGACAGATGCAACATGAGTTGAAAATATTGATTGAGGCTGTATCCGATGCAACGATGCGAGTATTAAGTTCAAGTGAAGAATTAACCCAATCTACAAATGAAGTTGTGACAGGTGCTGAACAGATTGCCGTAACTATGCAGGAACTGGCAACAGGATCTGAAACTCAAGCAGGCTACTCAAGTGATTTGGCGGACAGTATGAACGGTTTCGCTAAAACGATTGAAGAGTCCTCAAGACAAAGTGATCAGGTTTATAAAACTTCAAATCAGGTCCATTCGTTAACTGAAGATGGTAAAGATAAAATGGACAACTCTGTTCAGCAAATGCGCACAATTGATGATATTGTCAAAGACTCAGTAACGGGTGTTAAAGAACTAGACAATAAATCAAATAAAATATCCAAACTTGTTAATGTAATTGAAGAGATTGCTGAGCAGACAAATCTTCTGGCTCTTAATGCTGCAATTGAAGCAGCCAGAGTCGGAGAGCAAGGAAAAGGCTTTGCTGTTGTCGCAGATGAAATAAGAAAGTTAGCTGAGCAAGTATCTGTGTCAGTTGTAGATATTACAGATATTGTAAATGACATTCAATCAGAATCTTCTAAAGTAGTTACAAATTTAGAAACTGGATATGCAGAAGTTGAAAAAGGAACGTCTCAAATTCAACAAATGGGAGAAACATTCAATAAAATTTCTTCTTCAATCAATACAATGGGTAATGCTATAAAAGAGATTTCTGAGAAATTAACGGAAAATAAAGCAACTACGTTCCAAATGAATTCTAAATTAGGAGAAATTGCCAGTCTTTCTGAAGAATCAGCTGCAGGAATAGAACAGACTTCAGCTTCTTCCCAGCAAACGACTAGCACGATGCAAGAAGTTTCATCTAGTTCTGAGGAACTTGCTAAACTTGCAGAAGAATTGAATCTTGTAGTTGAAAAATTTACAGTATAATCATTTAAATAGAAAAAAACTCGTACTGAAGTGTACGAGTTTTTTTATAAATTTTCTTTAAGATGACTGAAGCTGAGTCGGAATCCATTATTGTGGTCACCGAATTTCTCTCCTTCTAAAACGATTATCCCTTTTTGCAATAACTCTATCAGAATTGCATCAACTTCTGCTTTTGTTTTTTTAGGGAAGTGACAATATAAATGAAATCCACCTTTTGGCGATTGAAATTCTATCTCCTCTCCAAACTCTGATCGTAACCATTTCTCTAGATTGTGAGCTCTATCTGCTAATTGCCTGCGAACATATTTCTGGTGTTTGTTCATTTCGATTCGTAAGAAGTAGTCAGCCATAAATTGAGGGAGGAAGCTCAATTCTGAATCAATTTGAACTCGAATATCTGCCAGCTCTTTCAAGACCGTCTGAGGACCAACCATCCAGCCGATACGCAAATGATGTCCAGCTAATTTTGATAAAGTTCCTAAATAGATGACTTGCTGCCGTTGATCCATCTTTTTAAGAGGTGTATTGTCAACGGAATCAGCAAAACTCAGTCCGCCATAGGCATCATCTTCTACAATTGGAATACGTTTCATCAAACAATAATCAAGGATTTCTTTTTTTCTTTTAGCACTCATGACTAAGCCTGTGGGATTTTGAAAGATAGGATTTAGAAAAATCATCTTTAAAGGGTGATTTAGCGAAGCTTCTTGTAATCCTTTGACGGTCATTCCTTCTTTATCCATTGGTATGGGTGCGATGCGAAGACCAGCTGCTTGAAATAAACGAAGGGAATAAAAATAAGATGGAGCCTCAATTCCGACAGCGTCTCCAGGTTTCAACAATCCTTGTGTAATCAGAAATAAGGCATTTTGTGTACCGGAAGTTATTAATATTTCTTCTAACGGTATAGTCATTTGATAGGTGTTTTGCAGATGTAACTGAACACTTTCTCGTAAAGTATACATACCATTATTAATAAGCGTCTGTTCTTTTTCCTGCTGAACTAGTTCTTTCCAGGATAGACTGGGGGAATGAAGTTCAGGCAATAAATCAGAAGGAAGAGAACCGTTAGATAAATCCATGATCTTTTCGGGATGTTTTGCTTTCAACTGATCAGCGGCTAGTTGATAAATACTTTTCCTTTTTAAATTATCAGTCGTCAGGGAAGTTCCCCAGTTGATGGTAGGTTTTGTCTGAAGTCCCCACTTATCAGGATTGACATATGTTCCACTGCCCTTTTTTCTAGTCAGAACTCCTTGGGCGGTCAGTTCCTCCATTGCACGAATCACTGTAGAACGATTTACATCTAATTCTTCAGCCAGTTTTCTCTCTGCAGGAATCCGAGTTCCCGGCGTTAATTCTCCTGATTTGATTTTTTCTTCTATCAATAACATGATTTCCTGGTAAAGTGGTAAACTGCTGACTTTGCTAATCATCCATTTGTTCATAAGACAAACTCCTTTCAGGTGCATAACTATTCTACCATAAATTGGATGGTCAAATTATAGTCCAATTGGATGTAGCCTGTTCTTTTTCTTTTGCGTATACTATCAATCAATACAGATGTTAGAGAATAATCTAGGAGGAAATAGAATGAGTGAAAAAATAATTGGCAGTTCAAGAGTGAAACGTGGAATGGCACAAATGCAAAAGGGCGGCGTCATTATGGACGTGGTAAATGCAGAACAAGCTAGAATAGCAGAAGCTGCTGGAGCGGTTGCGGTTATGGCGCTGGAACGTGTACCATCTGATATACGAAAAGCTGGTGGTGTTGCACGCATGGCTAACCCTACGATTGTTGAAGAAGTGATGAATGCAGTTAGTATTCCAGTAATGGCAAAAGCGCGTATTGGACATATCTCTGAAGCAAGAATTCTGGAAGCAATGGGCGTCGATTATATTGATGAAAGTGAAGTTCTGACCCCGGCAGATGAAGGATATCATTTACTGAAATCAGAATACGTAGTGCCGTTTGTCTGTGGCTGCCGAGATTTAGGAGAAGCTTTAAGACGAATTGGTGAAGGAGCTTCAATGCTGAGAACAAAAGGCGAACCAGGAACTGGGAATATAGTGGAAGCTGTTCGCCATATGAGAAAAGTAAATAGTCAGATAAATGTACTATCTACTAAATCAAATGATGAATTAATGACATTTGCCAGAGACATTGGGGCACCCTATGAATTAGTGAAAGAAGTAAAAGAATTGGGGGCATTACCTGTGGTTAATTTTGCTGCAGGGGGTGTGGCTACTCCGGCTGATGCTGCATTGATGATGAGCCTTGGAGCAGATGGTGTCTTTGTCGGTTCAGGTATTTTTAAATCTGAGTCACCAGAAAAATTTGCTCGTGCTATTGTTCAAGCAACAACTAATTTTGAAGACTACGAATTATTGGCTGAATTATCTAAAGATTTAGGGGAACCAATGAAAGGAATCGAAATTAGTCACTTACAATCAGAAGAGCGAATGCAGGATAGAGGGTTATAAAAATGAATAAAGTTGTAGGCGTATTGGATCTGCAGGGAGCAGTTGCGGAACACCTTATTGCTTTAAGAAATTTAGGCGTAAAGGCAGTATCTGTGAAAACAGCGGAAGATTTTGTTGGATTAGATGGTCTGATTATTCCAGGTGGAGAATCCACAGCTATTGGTCGTTTGATTCGTGAACAAGGACTGGAAGACGTACTGAGAACATTTTATCAAGAAGGAAAAGCTATCTTTGGAACGTGTGCCGGACTGATTTTATGCAGTACAGATAAAAGTCATGCTACAGAAGATCTGCGCCTAGGGTTTATTGAGATGGAAGTAGAACGAAATGGATTTGGAAGACAAATTGCCAGTTTTGAAACCTATCTTGATTTTTCAGGAATCGACCGAAAAGTAGAAGCAGTATTTATTCGTGCTCCTTATATTGAATCTGTTGGGCCTAAAGTCAAGGTGCTCGCAACAGTAGATCAGAAAATTGTAGCTGCCGAACAAGGGAATGTACTAGTGACGGCTCATCATCCTGAATTAACAGAAGACTACGCTGTTTTGACTTATTTTTTAGAAAAAATAGTTTAAAGACTCTTTTAGAAATTTAAGTTCACTGTAGAGACAAACAAAGTGATTTGTTTATTTTGATTTCGAGATTTATACTAGATATAGAAATCAATTCTTTGAATTTAATATTCGAATCGAAAGGAGTCGCTTATGGGGATATTGGTAAAAGGAAAGTGGTATGACAAGTGGGATTATAATAATGAGGAAGGTGAATTTATTCGCCAAGATTCACAGTTTAGAAACTGGATCACAAAAGATGGGAGTGCCGGACCAACTGGCGAAGGCGGTTTTAAGGCAGAACCAGATCGTTATCACTTATATGTATCTTTAGCATGTCCTTGGGCAAGCCGTGCATTGATTATGCGCAGCTTAAAAGGATTAGAGGATCTGATCTCACTATCTGTGGTTAATACATTGATGGGGGAACATGGATGGACCTTTGAACCAGAAGAAGGGGTTGTTCCTGACCCGGTTATGGATGCCGATTATTTGTATGAAATCTATAAAAAAGTTGATCCGGAATATAGTGGACATGTTACAGTACCAGTGTTATATGACTTGAAACAAGACAAAATCGTCAATAATGAATCAGCCGATATTATTCGTATGCTGAATTCAGCTTTTGATGAAGTAGGTGCAAATGACAGAAATTATCTTCCGGAAGACTTGATACCGGAGATCGATAAGATCAATGAAAAAGTTTATGGGGCTATCAATAATGGTGTTTACAAAGCAGGATTTGCAACAAGCCAGGAAGTTTATGAAAAAGAAGTTACCAAGCTATTTGATGCTTTAGATGAAATAGAAGAGCGGTTAGAGGGAAGCCGATTTTTAGTAGGGAACCAGATCACTGAAGCAGACTGGCGTTTGTTTACCACGTTGATTCGCTTTGATAGTGCTTATCACGGACATTTCAAATGTAATATCAGAAGAATCGTCGACTATAAAAATCTTTGGCGTTATACAAGGGAACTGTACAATGAACCGGGTGTCAAAAAAACAGTCGATTTCAATCATATCAAGAAACATTACTACCGGAGTCACAAACAAATCAACCCGAACGGCATCGTACCAAAAGGACCAGAACTAGATTTTAGTTTGGATAATTAAATATAAGTATAACTGAAAGATATCTTTCTATTTTTGAGAGATATCTTTTTTATTTTTATAAGCACTATGTTTAAAATAAACTTCAATTAATTATATAATTAACGTAAATTTGAAGTTTGCTTCAAATTTATGTAGAGTAATAAATGAATATAAGTTGACAGTGAAGGAGGAAGTCAGGTGTTTCAGAGACCAGTGTATTTAAATCAATTAATTAAGTTTAAAGATTCTGACTTTATTAAAGTTATTACTGGTGTGCGCCGTTCAGGAAAGTCGGTATTATTAATGCTTTATAAAGAATATCTGAAAAATGAAAACTGCAGGTGTTAAGTTCAAGTGAAGAATTAACACAATCAACCAACGAAGTGGTTGTTGGTGCAGAACAAGTTGCAGCTACAATGCAGGAGTTAGCTACAGGATCAGAAGCACAAGCGAATTACACCAGCAAATTTTCTGAACACATGCAGAATTTTGCTAAAACAATCGAAGACTCGTCAAAAGAGAGTGATAAAATCTATCAAACTTCAAATGGTGTCTACTCACTGACGAAAAATGGCAGATCAATGATGTCTAATTCAGTTTTGCAAATGAAGTCGATTGATAGTATTGTGAAGAATTCAGTTCTTGGTGTGAAAGAATTGGATGTTAAGTCTAGGGAAATCTCTAAGTTAGTAGGCGTTATTGAAACAGTTGCTGAACAAACAAACCTTTTAGCACTTAATGCAGCTATTGAAGCGGCGAGAGTCGGGGAACAAGGGAAAGGATTTGCTGTAGTAGCAGATGAGATTAGACAATTGGCAGAACAAGTGTCTGTATCAGTGGTAGATATTACTCGTATTGTAAATAATATTCAAAGTGAATCTTCGAAAGTTGCTATTGAATTAGAAACAGGATATGAAGAAGTTGAAAAAGACACAATCCAAATTCAGCAGACGGGAGAAACCTTTAATAAAATTTCATCTTCAGTTGAATCTATGGGTAATGCGATCAAAGATATTTCTAATAGATTGGCTGACAATAAATCAACAACTGCAAATATGAACACTAACATAGAAGAAATTGCAGGACTTTCTGAACAGTCTGCTGCCGGTATTGAACAAACTTCAGCCACTGCGCAGCAAACAACCAGTACAATGCAAGAAGTATCTTCTAGTTCAGAAGAGCTAGCCAAACTAGCAGAAAAGTTAAGTAAACTTGTTGAACGATTTAAGATCTAAAATTAATTTTGAAAAGTTAAGTAATAAATATGAACTGCAAAAGGCCTATAAACGTTAGAATTAATCTAGCGTTTATAGGTCTTTTAATAGTATAAATTAGTCCAGAATATAATTATTCCGATTAAGGATAAAGCGTATAAAAAGTTCTCGGAAGATTTTTTGAAAAATTAGTAAAAACTAAATACTTGACTTACAGTGGGGTCTAAGGTGTAAACTCATATTTGTTAATGAAAACAGAAAAGCTGTTTTCAAAATAAAGTTAATATGGAGGGATTAAGATGTCTAAAAAGGTGATTACTTTACTGACAGAGGAACACTCCCCTGGTAAACAAACGATGAAAATCTTATTCAATAAAATAAAACAAAAACATGAAACCAAAGAATTAGTATTTGAACTAAAAGTGTTAAACGATGAGAACCGATTAGAAATGATTTACTCTGATATGGTGCTGGCTGATTACTTTCTCATTTCAGATGCAGATTATATCAGAAGAAGAGCTTTCCACGAATCTGTATTTGATTTTGTTCAAATGGCTGCGTTCAGCGCAAGAGATACAAGTCGTCTTGAAGAACAAGTGTCTCATTTGTTTGAAATGGATGAAAAACAAGTTCGTCATCTGAATGCTACTGATTGGTCACACCTTAATTATGTGGCAGCTGGTTAAAAGCAAGCCGACAAATAAATGAACGATAATTTTTCAACAGATAGTATAGAAATCATATCGATTTTTATACTGTCTGTTGAGATTTTTATTATAGATAAACGCATTATTTTAGAGACATTAAACTACTAGAATTAATACTGAAAAAACAAAGTGAATAAAATATAGAGGAGTTGAAAGTAAATGGAGACATTCAATAAACTTGTAAGAGACAAAATCCCAGAAATGATTGAAGATAATGGAGAAAACTGTAAATACAGAATTCTTGATGAAGATGAGTATGCAGATCAACTAAAGATAAAATTAAAAGAAGAAGTAAAAGAATACTTAGAAGCGACCAATGACGGCAATGCTGTAGAGGAACTGGCAGATATCCTTGAAGTCATTCGTTCCTTTTTTGAATCACATCGACAATCTCTTCAAGAACTGGAAGAAGTGCGTCAATACAAGTTATTAGAGCGTGGGGGATTTAAAAACAGATATTTTTAATTAGTAAAAATTAACTACATAAGTCCTGTAATAAAAGATTCCAAGTTGTTATAAAATAAATCTATTAATTTGCAACCTGTCAAATTTACATGATTAAAATATAAAAACGCTAACTACCGGTAAGTAACTCTTCCGAATAGTTAGCGTCATTTAATTTGGTCTAAATTTATCTAAAAATCGCTTTGAATTCAAAGTAATCTTCAACGCCGTACAAACCGTTTTCTCTACCGAAACCAGATTGCTTATATCCTCCGAATGGTGCTTTAGGAGAACGGGCAGCATCGTTTATTGTAATGTTTCCTGTACGGATCTGACGTGCTACTTTAACGGCTTCTTCTTCAGGTCCAACAACTCCGCCGGATAATCCATATATTGAATCATTCGCTAATTCAATTGCTTCCTCAATATCATCATACGTGATGACGACAAGAACAGGTCCGAAAATTTCTTCTTGAGCAATCGTCATATCATTTGTTACATTAACAAATACTGTAGGTTCAACATAATAGCCTTTACGGTCCATTTTATTACCACCAATTAGTACTTCTGCGCCCTCTTCTTTTCCTTTTTCAATGTAGCCTAAGACAGTTTCCATTTGGCCTTTGGAGACTAGCGGTCCTACAATAGTATCTTCTTCTGCTGGATCACCGACTTTGATATCTTTGTAATAGTCTTTCAGAACTTCTTTTGTTCGCTCAAGTTCATCTTTTGGTACAAATAGACGAGTCAATGCGGAACAAGTTTGTCCTTGGTTATGCAGAACAGTATTGGCTGCATTTTTCACAGCTAGTTCTAGATCTCCGCCTTTTAAATAAACCATTGGAGATTTCCCACCTAATTCTAGTACAAGTTTCTTGATATTTGTTTTTGCTTTTTCATATAAGCTTGATCCAACTTTTGTAGATCCTGTAAACGAGATTACAGAAACATCTGGATGACTTGTTAAATAGTCTCCGGTTTCACTACCAGGACCAGTAACAATATTAAATACCCCTTTAGGCAATCCAGCCTCATCTGCAATTTCTGCTAATAGCAGGGCAGTAAAAGGTGTCATGTTTGCTGGTTTTACCACTACTGTATTTCCTGCCAGTAGTGCAGGTGTAATTTTTCTCTGAATCTGATTGAGGGGATAATTCCATGGTGTAATACAAGCTACTACTCCGAATCCTTCTTTGATGATCGTCGCATTATCGATTGTTTCTTCAAAATCATATTTTCGAATTTCTTCAATACTCGCTGACATTTCTTTTACAGCAAGACCAACTTGGGTCTGATCAGCGAATGTAGCCGACGTTCCTAATTCTTTGATCATAATATCCATTAGATCCTGTTTTCTATCTTTAATGCCATTTAAAAATTTTTCCATGTAATTTGCTCTAGTTTCAGGATTAGTCTGATTCCATTCTGTAAAGGCTGTTTTGGCTGAGGCTACAGCTGAATTTACATCTTTTTGATTAGCATTCACAACTTTTCCCATTGTTTCTTCTGTAGTTGGATTAATGACTTCTGTATAATCTGTTGATTGAGCTTTCTGCCATTCTCCATTGTAATATAATGTTTCTTCTCTCACTAAAATCCTCTCCTTAATTCTATTATGTAAAAAATATTTAAGAAAGCCAACTCAAAGACCTTGTTAAATGTTTATTTTTTATAAGTGAGAAAAATCTAAGGATTTTAATCTATTCAGGTGCTGATATTTGAGGTAATCTTATCTTTGAGGTGATAATAAATGAAATTAACGATAAGAAAAAGAACATTGGGAACCATTCCACTACTAGAAGTGGTTCGTGAAGAGAAGAAAAATGAAATACAGCCTTTGATTATCTATTATCACGGTTGGCAATCCTCTAAAGAACTAGTACTTACTCAAGGCCGTAAATTAGCTGAAGCAGGTTTTCGCGTATTACTTCCTGATGCAGCGAATCATGGAGAACGTAAACAGCCGATAACCAAGATTCCTTCTTTAACTTTCTGGCAAAGTATTCAGACCAATCTATTTGAGTTTGGATATATAGTAAATCATTTTAAAGAACGTGGATTAGCGGATGATCGGATTGCGGTTGGTGGAGTATCAATGGGTGGAATCACAACTTGTGCTTTATTGACAAATCATCCAGAGATCAAAGTCGCGGCTTGTATAATGGGGTCACCCAAACCAGTTGCTTATCGTGAAAGAATCTTTAGACATGCAGAACAACTGGATCGTTTTTACCCACATGATTATGAGAATCTTTTGGCCTGGGTTCCACGTTATGATTTATCACTACAGCCAGAAAAATTAGCTGGTAGACCGGTATTATTCTGGCATGGTAATCAAGATGAAATTGTTCCGTTTGAAGATACTGCAGAATTTGTAGCAGAGAATCCGGATCTGAATCTTACATTCGTAGAAGAAGATGAAGTTCATCTAGTAAAAGTTCCCACAATGGAAATGATTGCAGCATTTTTTGTGAAAGAAATGTAGTAAAAGATATCATTTGATAGTGGTTAAATAAACAACCTAGATAATTCATTATGAATAATAGGTCTTACAATGATATACTAAAAGTAAGTAAAAGGGAAGGTTGTTATATATAATGAGATTAAGTGTATTAGATCAAGCACCGATTACGAGAGGAAACTCTCCCCAAGGCGCTCTGGAAAAAGCGGTAGAATTAGCACAAGTAACTGAAGAATTAGGATATTATCGTATGTGGATGGCCGAGCATCATGGTAGTGATGCTTTTGCAAGTTCCGCTCCAGAAATTATTACCGCATATATTGCTGCAAAAACAAAAAACATTCGTCTAGGAACAGGCGGAACAATGATGATGCACTATTCTCCATTGAAGATGGCAGAAGTATTCAAAACCTTGAGTGCACTAGCACCTGGTCGTATCGATTATGGTGTTGGACGTGCACCTGGTGGAGATCAGCGATCTATATATGCATTGTCGCAAGGGAATAATCCTGACTTTGATCATTTATATGAAAAACTTGATGTGGCTTTAAAGCTAATAAAAGACGAAGTACCTGAAGAAACATTATATAAACATACAATTGCGACTCCAAGAAAAGTAACTTTACCGGAAGCTTGGCTACTAGGATCAAGTGGAAATAGTGCAATCGAAGCTGGGCAAAGAGGGATAGGCTATTCATTTGCACAATTCTTCATGTTAAACGCTATGCGAAAAGAAATATTTGAATTATATCGGTACCACTTTAAACCTTCTGAATTTTTAGAAAAGCCAGAAATTAATGTAGCGTATTTAGTTACTGTTGCAGAAACTAAGGAAGAAGCTGAATTTCAAGCTAAACCTCAAGATATCGCGCGTATTCATCTTGCTCAAGGAAGGATGAGTCAGTTGAGAACACCAGAGCAGGCGAGAGACTACAAGTTATCTGAAGAAGAAATAATAGGAATTCAAAGAAATCGTCAGATTCATTTGGTAGGAACGGCTAAAGAAGTCGCCGACAAGTTAAGAGAAGATGCTGAAGTATATGGTTTTCAAGAAGCTATGATCTGTAGTATTGCGCATTCTCAAGAGCAGCGCTTAAATACGTACCGCTTGCTAGCAAAAGAGATGTTATAAAAGTCGATGAAATAGAACTGAGGATCAATTATTTTGCAGATAAACCAAGAAAAACTTAATAGAGAAAAAATTCATGTCTTGAATAAACTGGTTTCACATTATGGCATTCAAAATTGGTGGTCCGACGAGAATCGGATAAAAGACTGGGTCTCTATGATTTTGATTCAACAGACGACTCAACAGAATGTTTATAAAGCACTATTCAATTTGGAGCCCTATCTGACTGTTAGACAGTTACATGAAATGGATGAAGAGACACTACAAGCGTTGATTCGACCAGCAGGATTTTATAAACAGAAAAGCCAGTATATAAAAGCGCTGATGCAGTGGTTTATTGATCATGGTGAACGTTTTGATAAATTTGATAAGTATACAAACAAAGAACTGAGAATCGAGTTGCTGTCAATCAAAGGGGTAGGTCCGGAAACGGCAGATGCGATGATGCTATATCTCTTTGAGCGGAAAGTCTTTATAGGAGATCAATATGCGATTCGCTTATTTAAACGATTAGGCTTTGGAGAATATAAAAGTTTGGAACATATGCGCAGGGAATTCAATCATTTAGCAGAAATGGTTCCACTTGAACTTTGTAAAGAATGGCATGCAGCAGTTGATGTACATGGGAAAGCTTATCGTTTGAGTAAAAATCTGGATGAATCCTGGCTATTGCCATCTGATAAGCAAGGGACAAATTAAAGTAGATAGTGAGCGTTTGACAGTGAATTTTGTAAATTTCTTTCTTCTCTCTTGAAATATCAAATTAAATACACTACGTGAACTACTCACCACTTAGCTAAATTTAATGATTCTTACCGCTTGAACTGACGCTTCCTGGAACTCACGCATATTTGACTGAGCATTTCTTAACAAGTCAGCATAACGTATTTACCTCAACCTATAAAAATGGGGCGACTTCTGCCTAGAATATATTAAATTATATACTCAATACCAAAAAGCTGAAGAAAGCAGATATCTGCTTCCTTCAGCTTTTTTTAGAATCAAATGTTTAATGTTTGTCAGTATCTTTTGAATTGTGAGCCGGATCAGTTGGATCAATTCCAGGATCATCTGTAGGATCTGGAGCTGGCTCAACTGAATTATCTGCGTTAGAATCAACTACTGTATCTGATCCGGGATTAATGGGATCGACAATTGGTTGATTGACAGTGTTCGGTGCAATTGGGTCCCCGGTTGGTGGAGTAACAGGAGCATTTGTATTTGCAGGATTGTCGTTTGTACTTACATTGGAGTTGTCATCTACTAGAATAACGACATTATCATTTTGAATATCGTCTCTATAGTCATTTAATAGAGTGTTTTCAGAATCTGAAGTTAGATTTGAAGAATCAGAGCCTGAATTATTAGAATCACCAGTGAAGACATCTTTGATTTTATCCATCATTGATTCATCTTCTTCATGACTGGAATCATTTCCGTAGACTTTAGTATGAACATCGGTTGACAATTTAGCATTTGTAGCCTGGTTACTTGCCATAGTAATGGCACTTCTATCGTACCCTTGAGATAGTAAAGCCTCTACTGCACGATTTGCATCTTCTGCTGTTAAATAGCTTCCTTCAACATATTTACTCATAACTAATTTCCTCCTATTAATCTTTTGCAATAATGGATTACAATGTAAGTATATTGAGCATCCTAAATATATACAAATTATACGCTTGAATATATTTAGTCAGAATGTAGGATTTCAAAAATATAACATAAAAAGTTACGCTAAAACCTGAGTAAAAGAAAAATCATTCAGATAAAAAGCCACAGCATATTTAGTTCTTGCTGTGGCTTATCTTTTATAATTGTCTGTCTGTTAAATCATTATGATCATCTACTGGGATTCCACCAGGATTATCATCGTCATCTCCAACTGGAACATTGCCAGGGGTACTATTATCACTTAATGGATTATCTTTGGTAACATTCGAATCTAATTTTGGGTTAGGAGCAGGATCTTCCGCCGGACTATCTGCCTCATAATTTGCCGAACCAGTTTTCTGTTCATCATTGATACTCGAATCCTCTTCTACTAATGCAACAAGATTTCCTTTTTCAATATCACTTTGATAACTTTTCAGTGCTTCATGAGAGGTGTCGGTTGTAACGTTTACACTAACGTCTGAAAGTTCTTTCTTTTTGTTTTGATTTGTTACTAATAGAATATCTTCTTTAGAATATCCTCTAGTTACTAAAGCGTTGATAGCTTGAACAGCGTCTTGAAGGGAAGGATAGCTTCCTTCTACAAATTTTCCCATAAATAATTCCTCCTGTTTGGTTTGGAAATTTTTGGTTCAGATTGTTTATCGAGTTGTTCTGGCCGCAAGCTGAGATAACTATTTTCTATTTGAATATAGTTTAGTTATTTCAGGCAATTATCCTTTAAAAATTCTACTTACACTCCATAGTATATAAACCATAAATTTGATTTACAATTGATATGATTCTAAGTCAAGCTGATGCGATAAAAAACGATACTAACATTTAGCTAGTATCGTTTAATAGGGTTTTATTAATTTTCTTTGTTGCGAATAGCACCTTTTAACTCTTCAGAAGACACAGGTGGATTATCAATCAAGTTACGTACTTGATCGAGATCTGGTTCAATGTTCCAGGTTAAAATCCCGACTGGTTTGTCATCTTTCAGATAATAAACGACTTTTCCACCATCTACTTCATCAATAAGTAGATCTAATGATGGATCAAGTGTACCGATTGCTTTCCAGGAAATATCAAAGACCATAGAGTAGAAGTAAGGAGTATAATTATAAGGTTCTTTAAGACCGGCCATAACTTTACCCACTGCTGTACCAGAATTTCTGGCATGATCCACATGTTCGATACGTTGTCTTCCCAAAATCGGATCCGGGTAAGAAGCGATATCTCCAGCAGCATAAATATCTGGATCTGATGTACGCAGATATTCATTTACTATTACCCCGTCATCAACTTCAAGTCCAGCATCTTTTGCTAGATCTAAAACTGGAGATACACCTAATCCAAGTATGATAGAGTCCGCTTCCACAGTCGTACCAGTATTTAAATGCAGAAGGAATTTGTCTGCTTCTTTAGTATATCGTTCAGCACGGGTTTCATTAATCATTTCTATGCCATGATTTTTATAAGTCTGTTCATATTCTTTTGCAATTTCTTCTGGGAAACGGTTGTCGCCTAATATCTTCTGAGGATAGATAAGGGTTACTTTTGTATTGTTCAGTGCTAAATTAGCCGCTAATTCAGTACCGATGTAACTTCCGCCGACAACAGCGATCTGCTGATTTTCGCCGGATAAGTTACGTAGCTTAAGGTAATCTTGATAAGATCTGAAAGCATAAACTTTATCGTCTTTCGGTCCTTCGATAGTTTGCGGTTCACCACCCGTAACAATGAGTAATTTCTTATAGTTTATAGTATCGCCTTTGTTGGTTGTGACAGTATGAGCTTCACGATTAATTGAGACCACTTCTGTCTCTAACATAAGTGCTGCCTGGTGATCTTCACTCACATCATAAAAGATTTGATCTTCTGTAAAAGAATCGTCTGTCCATAATTTTTTAGATAGTGCGGGTCTTTCATAAGGTTTATCTACATCAGCAGATATGATACCGATTGTGCCGGCTTTATCTTCTTCACGGATTCCAGCTACGGCGTTACCTGCAGCAATTCCACCACCAATGATTAAATAATCAAGATACATTTGTTCATTATTCATATACAAATCTCCTTAGTTGGTTTGACTTTAGTTTTATTTAGATTTATTGAATCGTTGCAACAGAACCACCATCGACTCTGTAGTTGGCACCATTAACAAATGAAGCTTTATCAGAGCATAAGAAAGAAATCACTGCTGCAACTTCTTCAGCTTGTCCACGACGTTTAAGTTCTATATGCGGCCTTTTCTCATCTAGGAATGTTTCAACTGCCTTGTCGAAGGAAACATCCATTTCTTTGGAACGCTTTTCCATCATTTCGTCAGTCATTGGTGTTTCAATAAAAGCTGGAGAGACAGTGTTAACGAGTAGCCCTTCCTTGGCATATGCACGAGATAAACCTTTGGAGAAGGAAAGCACACCAGCTTTTGCTGCATCGTAAGGCAGTTCATCAGCATAAGGTTGCACAGCATTCTCGGAAGATAAATATACAATACGACCCCAGCCACCACTTCTTAAATCAGATAGAAATTCTCTTGTGACACGAACAGGTCCCAGAAGATCAACTTCAAGAGTTTCTACCCATCCATCGTCTTCGATTTCATGAAATTCTCCTTGAGCACCTGAAGTGCCAGCATTTTGTACAAGAATATCAATTTTTCCAACATTATCTTTGATTTGTTGATGTAATTTCTTTAAGCTTTCAGTATTTCTTATATCTGCAGGATAAGAATAAACTTTACCTTCCTGTTGCAATTTTTCTGCTGTTTCAGCTAGTTTATCTTCTTCTATATCAGTTAGAATGACTGTAGCGCCTTCAGCAAGTAGTTGTTTGGCAGTAGCTTTTCCAATTCCTGAATCAGAGCCAGTAATTAATGCGATCTTTCCTTTTATTCCTAAATCCATGTCTTACGCCTCCAGTGTTATTTTTGAATATTTTATAATAAAACGTACCTTGTTACTTTAAAGAGTACTATTTGATTACCAAAAGTTCAATTAATCAGCTTATAGAGTAACTTTTATTAATAAAAAAGCCAACTCATTTCATATAGAAATAAGTTGGCGTATAGAATTAAGTTATAATGAAATCAGGTAAATTGTACGTAAAGATCCAATCCATATGGTTCAAATCCTTCGATTACCTCTTGAGACGCTGAAGAGTACTCTTTATAGTAGCCACCAGTTACATAAGCATAGGCAGTGAGTAAATAGGTTTCATAGTAATGAGCAAATTCTTTACTGATTAACTCAGGGATTTTCCCAAGTTCTATACCTTCTACATTAATAATGTAATGATTATCGGAATCTACAAGTAGATTGACATTGACTGTTGTAATGGCATCATATTTATAGACGCGTTTTGATAATGGACCGAAGTCAGCATCTACTTTTCCAGTGTAAAAGTTTTTAAAAGGATCTTCTTTAACCATTTTATTTATGATTGATTCCATGAGGTGTCTATCTTGAGTTAAGTCGTTAGCTGTAAACTTAGTTTCATATTGGATTTTCTGTGATTTTGTTTCAGTACATTTTTTCAGTTTAGTTGTTGCAGGCTGCTTTTTTGATTTAAAAAAATTGCAAATTTTCATCAGTTCACCTTCCTGAGATAGAGGCGTTTACATGTTGTGTCTTATACTTTTTTTAGTTTAAATTGTTATAAGTTTGTTTACTTATAGAATACGAAATCGAGGGATAAATGTCAATTTCAAAAGGATAAATTTTTATAAAGTTAATAAATCATTATTTTTGAAATCAAGAGCAAAGAGTGAGAGAATAATCGAAAGAAATAGAGAGGAGTCTAATCAATGATCGAGCAAATATTATTGAAAGAAGATCAACCTTATCCGAATAGTATGTTGCCGGTCTTATTTTATCCAGGAGCATTCAGAGAAATTTTAGAGACGGATGAGCCCGCTCAGAATGGGATCGATTTATTTGAAGAGCATGGATACGCTAATGCATGGGTAGATGGAATTTTTCCATATCATCATTTTCATTCTAATACACATGAAGTACTGGCTTGTATCTCTGGAGAAGCTTCCGTTCAATTAGGTGGATCAAATGGAAAAATCATCAAATTTACAACAGGAGATGTAGTTTTACTGCCGGCCGGTACTGCTCATAAAAGAGTTAAAGCTTCCAAGGACTTTAAAATTATCGGGGCTTATCCAGATGGAAAAAATTACAACACATATAGATCTGAAGATGTTACTTCAGATGAGCAATATCAACGCTTAAAACAAGAAATAAAGAATGTTCCAGTACCAACTTTAGATCCAGTTCAGAGTAAAGGTGGAGCAGTTAAAAAATACTGGTATTAGAGAAAGCAAAACCCCTTCACTATAAAAGTGATGGGGTTTATTTTATGATTTGAAAGAGGGAATATTATTCAAAGCTTTTAATGTGTTGATAAGAAGCATGCCTTTTGTTTCAAGGCTCTCCAAAAGCAAGAATTCAGTATCCTGATGAGCATTGCCACCGATTGGGCCTAATCCATCAATCGTTGGAATACCTAAGTTTCCAGTGAAATTTCCATCCGATCCACCACCGCTATAAATCGGTTCTAATTCTAAATTTAATTTTATGCCTTCTTTTCGGATTAAATCAAATAGTTTCATAGAAGCAGTATCTGCTTTCCATGCAGGACGTGTGATGCCCCCAGTTAATTTAATTTGGGTTCCTTCAATGTCAGAATAGCTCAAGATTTCTCTGACTGAATGGTCTAACCATTCGCCCTGTGCTTGAGTTTCAAATCGTATATCGATTTTACATTCAGCATTGGGAGCAATGGTGTTAGGAGAGGTACCACCAGATATTACACCTACATTGACATTGACTCCATCATGATGGTTTAGTTCATGTAATTTAATAATTTTATGGCCTAATTCTCCGATTGCGCTGATTCCTTTTTCAGGAGCTGCTCCAGCGTGAGAAGATTTTCCTTTTATAGACAAATAATACTTTCCACCTCCCTTACGACTGGTCGTAAGTTGTTTTCCACGAGCAGGCTCAATAATTAATACCGCTTTTGCTTTGGCAGCATATTTTTCAATGTAGTGACGAGAAGTAATTGAACCAATTTCTTCGTCAGAGTTTAGGAGGATAGCAACTTTTTTATATACTGGATGATTTTCCTGAATTAAAGATTTTAAAGTATAAAGTGCTTGGACTTGACTTGCTTTCATATCAAATACACCGGGACCTTTTGCAATTTGATCATCAGTGATAGTAAAGGGACGTGCTGCTGCAGTACCATCAGGGAAAACAGTATCCATATGAGCAATGATTAAAATATCAGGATCGACAGCTTGCTGATGAGTTATATATAAATGATTTCCATTTTGTATTTCTTGCAGAATCTCTATATTAAATCCCAGTTGCTTATATTCTTCTATTAAAATGTTTCCAACAGCATCACAGCCATCTTTGTTGAAAGATCCACTATCCTGATTAACAATTTTTTTCAATAAAGTCAGTATGTCTGTTTTTTCATCTTGGAATATGTTTTTCATTGAAATCATCCTCTAATATAATTATAATTGTTCTCTCATTTTTATAGTTTACCTTTTATTTAGCCTACGCGCAAATACAGTTTCCATTAAGAACTAGTTGTGACCGGAGGCAATACAATAGATCTACTAAACAAATGACCAGAGAGAAGTAATTAGGTAAAAAATAAAAAACACCGGAACCCTTTTAAAAAGGACTCCGATGTGATGAACTGTTCTGTTATCTTGTTGAGTTAGTTCTAATATATCCTGATTTTTAAAAGTCTAAGTTGTCATTATCTTTTTTTCTTAAACTTGTCTATTCTGAAACAAAAATCAGAACTTCTCTAGGGTTGATCAATAATTCATGACCGACTTGTACACCTAAGGAATCTAGACCAGCTGTGTGACGGTTTGCAATAATAGTCCATTCTTCTGGCATTGGGAGAGTAGAATGTAATTCGATCATTTCAGTAGTCCAGCTTGTATTCATGATCACAGCCATTTGTTTCCATGTTGGATTTTCTTCAATAATATTTGGAATTGTATAAGCTAGAATATTTTCTCTCAGCTCTGTAAAATGTACTTTCTCTGCAGTCTGATTTGTCTGATCTCTTAGAGGCGGGTAAGCATTTCTGATTTTGATCATTCCTTTATAATAGTCAACTAAATCTTTGTTTTCTTGTGTTTTAGACCAGTCTAGTCTGTTGATTTCTATAGACGAGTTATAACTATTGTCATCTCCAAATTTTGTTCGGGCAAACTCTTCACCAGCTTGCATAAATATTCCGCCCTGAGCAGTCATTAATAAAGCAGCACTCAACTTATTGACTTGGATAAGTTCTTCGTCCCGTTCGTAAGCATCTTGATTTTTGAGAGACTGGACTAATTTATCGTATAAAGGTAAATTATCATGTGCAGATGCATAATTAATAATTTGAGATGGATTTTTTGCCCAATTTTTTCCATCAGGAAGTCTAAAGTCACCGACTTCCACTTGAGTATTTGCTAGAAGGCCACCGATAATATCTCCGTTCATAAAAGCACTATCCTCAAAACCATTAGCTCCTTGCAGAAATCCTCCTTTGTGTGCATCAAATACAGGACCTTTTATCGAATCACGGAACTCATCATTAAAGACGGCAATTCCTTCTGCCAGCTCTCCTAAATGATATTTATCAGCTGGAACATTTGGTTCATAAATTTCTACACTACCAGCATTCCAAGGTTCACCATATAAAATGATATCTTCCATGCCCGCATCATTGAATGCCTGACGTATATGGTTCATCGTTTCTACATCATGTAATCCCATCAGATCAAAACGAAATCCATCTACATGATATTCTTTTGCCCAGTAAAGCAAAGAATCAATCATATATTTTCGCATCATTTTTCGTTCACTTGCTGTTTCATTTCCACAACCTGATCCGTTTGTCAATTCACCTTGATCATTATGGCGGTAGTAATAATCGGGAACAGTCCTAGTAAAGCAAGAAGAATCATAAGCATGCGTATGATTATAGACAACATCCAAAACCACACCGATATTCTGGTTATGCAAACTTTGGACCATTTGCTTAAATTCTCTGATGCGGACAGCCGGCTCATTAGGATCAGTAGAATATTTACCTTCAGGAACCATATAGTTTTTGGGATCATATCCCCAGTTGTATTGTGTGCCTTGTTCGTCGTTTTCAAAATCAAATGCTGGAAGCAGATGAACATAATTGATTCCAAGGTCACTTAAGTAACGGATTCCTGTAGAAATCTCAGAAGAAGAATCCCCATTTAAAAATGTATTATTTTCTGTAAAAGCTAGATATTTTCCTCTGTATTTCTGAGAAAACCCACCATTTTCATGACTTGAAAAGTCCTCGACATGTGTTTCCCATATAACAGCGTCAGTGATTGAAGTTTGTCTGACAGGTATATCATTATTCCAATCAGCTGGATCAGTACTTTCTAGATGAATGATTGCAGAACGATTACCGTTTATTCCAACTGCTTTGCTATAAATATCGGGGGTTTCTGTTTCTGTTCCATCAAAATGCAAAAGGCGATAAGTATAAAAGAGACCGTTTAGATTTCGGTCAATTGCCACTTGCCAAATATTATTTTCTTGAGTCATTTCAATTTGTTCGATTAAGGAATCATCAGTTTCATTTCCTGTCTCATACAAATTTAATATAACTTGTTTAGCAAGAGGAGACCAGATCTTGAACAAGGAAGTTTGTTCTGAGTATGTTAGTCCTAATTGTTCGCTTTCACAAGCGTGTTCCTCTAAGTAATTGATTTTTTCTTGTATTGAATCAAATGTCTTTTCCAACTGATTTCCTCCGTTGATTTGTAATGGATTTTTTCTTAAAGATAGAAAAAATTGAATAGATATTCTTGACTGATTAAAGCCAAATCAAATCGTATATATTACTACTATAGCAATCTTGGAAAAGAATAGCTTGTATAAAGAGTTGAATTTAGTATAAATAAAGAAACAAATGTATGTGAAAAGTTAGCTGATTATTTAGAAATAAAGCACGCTTTTATGCTGGATTTAGAAGAGCAGCTGGAGAAATCAGAAAGAGAGAGTAAATTTATATAGTAACTAGAAAAATTTGGTTATGTAACAAAAAGGAAGTTTCATCATCATGAAACTTCCTTTTATAAATTAAAATAAGTTAGTTCAGAATTTCTTTCACTAAAATTTTGAAGGCAGCCTTATGACTGATAATCGTTTTACTTCCTTCAGGAGTTTCTAACGTTAATGGACCTTCGTAGGCCTCAATATTTTTTAAAGTATACTGTTTGCCTAATTGAACATCTTTATGAAGAAGATATTCCAGAAATTCTTGCTGGTCATCGACTTCTTTGATAATAAGCGGTGTTCCAACTTTAACGTCGACAAGCGGAATATGATCAACTTTCTGCGTTGTTCCATCTTTATTCGGTATGACACCGCCATGGGGATCGAACTTGGGCTCCCCTAAAAATAAATCTAAGCGTTCAATTAAGGAATCAGAGGAAACATGTTCCAGTAAATCAGCATCTGCATGCACTTCATTCCAATCATAACCTAATTTTTCAGATAAGAAAACTTCCCATAAGCGATGTTTGCGAATCAATTTATTAGCGATTCTCAAGCCTTCTTCAGTTAGTTTGACTCCTTGATAGGGAGTATGTGTTAATAGATTCTCTTTCAGCAATCTGCCATTCATTTCAGTTACAGAGGCAGCTGAGACAGATAGGGCTTTAACTAGGCCTTTGTTGCTTACGACATTTTGTTCGCCGCCTAGTTCGTAGATAGCTTTGATATAGTCTTCTTTATTTGGTGTCATGGATGTTACTCCTTATACAGTCTTTGTTTAATCAATAAGCGCGATACAATTCTAGATAATAAATGATTCAGGTATACTATAAATCGGTCGCAGAAATTATATTTTATATTTTTTATAGTTCTATCGCAAGGAGATAAAACTACTAAGCACGATCATTATAACGCACTAAGGTCAAAACAAACAAATATCTTTTCAAATTTCTGTGCCTTTAAAGAGACGATAAAAAAATCCATTATTATATAGTTGACTTAAATTTATTTTTAGGATATGTTAAAAATAATTAAAAGTGAATTTTATATTAGAGAGAGTGCAGATAACTATGAAAAAGATATTAGGTTTAATCATTTTCTGTGGAGTATTAATATTACCAGCATGTTCGAATATAAACAGAACAGACTCAGGAGTTTTTGATACTTCTGATAAAGAAGAGCCAATCAATATTGTAGCTACAACCACTATGATCACTGACCTAGTCAATAATATTGGTGGTGACCATGTTCAAGTTACAGGTCTGATGGGACCAGGAGTAGATCCTCATACTTACAAACCTT
The DNA here is from genome assembly GCF_001895285.1 of Marinilactibacillus sp. 15R. NCBI lineage: Bacteria > Bacillati > Bacillota > Bacilli > Lactobacillales > Carnobacteriaceae > Marinilactibacillus > Marinilactibacillus sp. 15R. The sequence continues at coordinate 232,045 of NZ_CP017761.1, read as the reverse complement.
CAGCTTCAGATGTTTATACGCTTGATGAAGCTGACATGATTGTCTATAACGGTCTTCACCTGGAAGCTCAATTTATCGAGATGTTCGAACAGTTTTCAAAGCGTGGAGTACCATCGACTGTGATTGCTGAAGGTATACCTGAAAATCAGTATTTAAAAGTTGGAGGGGAAGACAGTTCAGAATTTGATCCTCATATTTGGTTTAGCGTGAACAATTGGATTGATGCATCCAGGTATGTGGCAAATCAACTGAAATTACATGATCCAAAGCATGCAGCTGACTATGAAGAAAATGTTCAAACCTATATCGCTCAGCTGGCAAGTTTATCTGAATATATCAAAGATCGAATTGAAGAAGTACCTGAGGAATCTCGCTATCTTGTGACTGCACATGATGCCTTTCAATATTTTGGAAGAGAGTTCAACTTTGAAGTAGTCGGACTGCAAGGGGTCAATACTCAAACAGAAGCTGGTACAGGAGATATCAGCGGACTGGCCGAATTCATTGCTGAACAGAAAATTGGAGCGGTTTTTGTGGAAAGTTCAGTTTCGTCCAGAAATATTGAAGCATTGATAGAAGCGGTCAATAGCCGAGGTCAAAAATTAGAGAATGCTGGAGAGTTATATTCTGATGCTCTAGGCGATAGAGAACAAGATGCAGACACGTATATTAAAATGTATAAAGCAAATATCGATACTATTGTGAATGCGCTGAAATAAAATATAAAGTTAAGCAGGAAGAAAGAAGGTAACCTAAGATGGAAGAACAAAAAGCAATTGATATTCATCAACTTACAGTAGCTTACGATGCAAAACCTGTTTTATGGAATACCTCAGTAGCTTTCAAAAAAGGAAAATTAACCGCTATTGTAGGACCTAATGGAGCAGGTAAATCTACACTTATCAAAACAATATTGGATTTTATTAAACCAGTTACAGGACAGATTGAATATTTTGTAGGCAAACAGTCATCAGAATATAAAGAGATTAAGAATCATATTGCTTATGTACCGCAAAATAGTACAGTAGACTGGGATTTTCCTGCTACGGTACTGGATGTAGTGCTGATGGGACGTTATGGTCATTTGGGATGGTTTAAACGTCCAAGGAAAAAAGACAAAGATATAGCAAAAGAAATGTTAGTTAAAGTGGGTATGCCTTCTTTTTCTAATAGACAGATCAGCCAGTTGTCTGGAGGACAGCGACAACGAGTTTTTCTAGCCCGAGCACTGGCTCAGGAAGCAGAAATTTATATGCTTGACGAACCATTAGCTGGAGTAGACATGAAAACAGAGCATATTATTATGGACTTGTTAAAAGAGTTGACAAAGAAGAATAAAACGGTCATCGTCGTTCATCATGACTTGCAGACAGTCGAAGAGTATTTTGATGAAGTTATTTTTATCAATCAGGAAGTATTAAATAGCGGACCTGTCTCATCAGTATTCACAAAAGCTAATATAGAAGAAACATATCGACAAGATCGTAACCTTGGAGAAGAGGAGGATACGTAATGTGGGATCAGATTACTTTATTGTTTAAGGACTACACTTTTCAAATAGTGGCATTGGGAACAGGTTTTTTAGGCTTGTTAAGTGGAGCGATTGGTACGTATGCAACTTTAAAAAAGGAAAGCTTACTGGGAGATGCTTTGAGTCATTCGGCGCTTCCAGGAATTGGAATTGGTTTTTTAATTATTCAAAGTAAAGAACTGACAGGATTGTTAATTGGTGCAACGATTTCTGGATTAATTGCGACAGCGATCATTCAATTAATGAGTAAAAAGTCTTCCGTAAAATTCGATAGTGCTTTGTCATTAGTTTTATCCAGTTTTTTTGGATTGGGATTAGTCATCATGACCCATATACAAGGCAGTCCGAATGCACAACAAGCAGGACTGGATAGTTTTATTTTCGGCCAAGCAAGTGCAATGCTAGTACGGGATGTTCGTCTGATTGCTATTATCGGAACAATTATATTTTTATTAGTTATAGTTTTCTGGAAGGAATTTAAATTATTCGCCTTTGATTCAGATTTTGGGAGAACTCTTGGTTTTTCTGGTAAATTTATTGAGTTTCTAATGTCTACGATGATTGTACTGACGATTATTTTAGGACTGGAGTCGGTCGGGGTTATTCTGGTCAGTGCATTACTGATTGGACCTTCTGTTGCGGCTCGACAATGGTCTAATAAACTAGGTGTTGTTTTGCCGTTAGCAGGAGCTATAGGTTTTGTTTCGGGGATATCAGGCACAATAATCAGTTCTATAGGAAACAGAATTCCAACTGGACCGTCTATTGTTGTGGTACTCAGCATTTTCGTTATATTTAGTTTGTTTTTTTCGCCAGAAAGAGGAATGATAGTTAAACGGTCAATCCATAAAAAGCAGCAGAAAAATTTTATGAAACAGATTAAATCATTAGAAAAGGAGCATGGAAAATGACTATCATAACTGAAATCACATTGATTGCAGTCGTTGTTTCCATTGCCTGTGCACTTCCCGGGGTATTTCTAGTTTTGCGAGGGACAACAATGGTATCAGACGCGATCACACATACCGTATTACTTGGAATCGTCTTAGCCTTTTTCGTTACTCAAGATCTTAACTCACCATTTCTTATAGTAGGAGCAACCTTGATGGGTGTTTTTACAGTATGGGCAATAGAGACACTGCAACATACAAAGTTATTAGGAGATGATGCAGCGATTGGAGTAGTTTTTCCATTATTTTTCAGTATTGCTATCATTTTAATTACCCGCTATACCGGAGACATTCATTTAGATCAGGATACTGTTTTAATGGGTGAATTGGCATTTGCACCTTTTAGAAGACTGACAGTTTTTGGAATCGATATAGGCGCAAGAGCATTTGTGACTATGATGATTATTTTATTGGTCAATGCAGGATTTGTTGCTTTGTTCTATAAAGAGCTGAAAGTTACGACTTTTGATGCTGCTTTTGCAACAGCTGTAGGGTTTTCTCCAGTTCTTATCTATTATGGACTGATGACATTAGTCTCACTGACAGCTGTAGGGGCCTATGATTCAGTAGGGTCTATTCTTGTAGTGGGTTTCATGGTTGGTCCGGGACTGACGGCCTATCTTTTAACTCATCAGTTGAAGAAAATGATTGGACTAACGGTTTTGTTCGCTGCAGTAAATAGCATTATCGGAGTGCGTCTGGCATTTGCATTTGATAGTTCTATAGCAGGAATGATTGCTGTTGTTACCGGAATAGTCTGCTTATTGGCTTTTACTTTTTCGCCGAGAAAAGGACTGATCCAAAATTCATTGAACAGACGAAAAAGACAGAAAGAGTTTAATGAGAAAATAAAAAAAGTTTATTGACAGAAAAAGGGATCACTGAAGTTGTTAAACCAGTTCAGTGATCCCTTTTTCTAATTAGGGTGATTTATTAGTAGTCTCTCGTTCGATTAATTTGAATTCTAGATGAAATAAGGGATCATCTCTTTTTTCTAATACATTAAGTAATAGTCTGCAAGCATTCTTTCCTTGTTCAACGATGGCATAATCGATTGTTGTAATATTCATCAAATCACTAATTTGAAGATTATCAAACCCTACAATTGCGACATCTTCAGGTATGCTGTATCCCAGTATTTTCAGTCTGGAAACCACTATAGCCGCGATGGTATCAGAATGGGCTACAATTGCCTCCGGTTTAACTCTTTGCTTATGAAACCACTCTACAACATTTTCGGCCTGTTCAGTTCGTATGATATCTAAAAAAGGTTCTGCTGCATGTGGCGTCAGATCATGCTCTTGACAAAAATCTTCATAAGCTTTAATTCTTCTTTTTGTATTGAGACCGTTAGTAGAACTGTAAAGGTTGAGGATATTGCTGCGTCCAATACTCCAAAGATAATCTAGAGTCATCTTGTAACCTTGATAATGGTCAATAAAAACAGAAGGAATCGCTTTAGAATCTATACTATGGAGAGTTACGATCGGTCCATAAGTTGCGTATTCTTCTAAGATTTCCCAATCGTTTGCTCTATAGACTAAAAAGATGCCGTCAAGCTGTTTAGATTTTAGCATATCAAAAGCCTCGAGTTCTCGCTGTTTATTACCATTAGTGGCGAATAGAGTAGAAGTATAGCCAGCATCATGAGCAAGTTCAATGAAAGGGTTTATACGTGCAACAGCCGTTTCATTGAATTGGGTGCTTATAATACCAAGATTCTTTGTAGTACCTCTTCGTAAGTATTGAGCATTACGGTTGGGAGTATAGTTTAGTTCTTTTACAGCTTGTTCAACTTTAGTACGAGTTTCTTCCCCTACATAGCCATTTGAATTGATTACCCGAGAAACAGTAGCTGAAGAGACACCGGCAAGTTTGGCAATATCTTGAATTGTGGGCACTCTAACACCTCCTTTGTTTTACTATTATAACAGAATTCAAAAAGCATTATCGTGTATAAAAGAAGTGAGGCAGAATAAAATATTAGTTTTAGTATATAGGAGTTAAAAGTAATTTATTAACTGATGTTGAGAACTAATTGGTTTAGTGTTATTTGGAACTGCTTTAGTATATCTGCCATCAGCTCCTAGTATCCAGGCTTTTGTATTGTCATACATATATAGTTTTAGAATATTGATTACATATTTTTTCCATTTCTCTTCTATAATCGGAAATGCAAGTTCTACCCGTTTAATCATATTTCTGGTCATCATATCAGCTGAGGAAAGATAAAGTTCTTTATTTCCGTTTTGATAAAAATAATAAACGCGACTGTGTTCCAGGAAACGGCCAACAATACTGTGCACTTTTATATTTTCACTGACACCAGGTATGCCAGGAATTAAGCAGCAAATGCCTCTAATAATCAAATCAACTTTTACACCGGCTTGGCTCGCTTTAAATAGTTTGATAATCATCTTTTTATCAGTCAGAGAATTCATTTTTGCAATGATGTGGCCATTTCCATAATGCTTGTGTAAAGTAATCTCCTTTTCGATATTATCTATAAATGAATCTCTCATCTCAAATGGAGAGACATGTAAATAGTTGTAAATAGGCTGTTTTGAATACCCGCTTAAGTAATTAAAGAAATCTGCAACATCTTGTGTCAGTTTTTCATTAGTTGTAATAATACCCATATCTGTATACAGTCTTGCTGTTTGTTCATTATAATTTCCAGTACCCAAATGAGCATATCTTTTAAAGCCTCTATGATCTTTTTTTACGATTAAGGTAGCCTTGCTGTGAGTTTTCAAGTTTTTAATCCCGTAAAGGATATGTGCACCTGATTCCTCGAGCTCTTTGGCCCAGTGAACATTGTTAGCTTCATCAAATCGTGCCTTCAGTTCAACTAATACAGTAACTTGAATATCTTTTCTAGCAGCTTTTTTCAAGGCTTCGATAAATGGTGATTCGTCACTTACTCTATAGAGAGTCTGTTTAATGGCAATTGTATTAGGATCTTCTACTGCTTGTCTGACTAGATCGATTACAGGTTGAAAGGAATCAAAAGGATGATGCAGAAAAATATCTTGTTTTTCAGAAAGCTCATATACGGTTTGTTTGTTTAAAATGCTAGGATATTCAGGCGTAAATTTTTGAAACGATTCCGTTAGAAGAGTTGGCTTTAACTGTGAAGCGATATCGGATAGAACAGTTAGGTCAAGAGGACCGCTGATTTCATAAACATCACGTTTTAACAAGTCAAGTTCTTCCATTAAATAGGTAACATCCTCTTTAAATGTATAGGATGCTGTTCTGACATCAACCTCCAGTCGGACAGCTCTTCCATTCTTTCGTTTCAAAAGGTAATCTTCAATGACGGAAAGCAAGTCATCTGCCCCTTCTTCTTGAAGCTCTAAATCAGCATTTCGGGTGATACGGAAAGTAAAGGAGTACTCTACATTATAACCTGTAAATAACTCATTTAGAAATTTGAAGAGAATCTCTTCAGTGAATAAGATGATTTTTTTATCATTTTCTTCAAGAATATGGAATCTTTCTATAAGCAAAGGAACTGGTAATATTGCAATAAAAGGGCTGCCCGACTTTTTCAAACGCACAAACAAATGGATAACCCCATCGTTTAAATGAGGAAAAGGGCGATAAGCATCTACTCCGAAGGGTGTAATTGCTGGCTTAATATGTTTTCGGAAAATATCAGCAGTTTGATGAAGTTCCGATTCATTCAAATCTTCAATATGTTTGAATAGAATATTTTTTTCTGCTAGTTCTGCTAATTTCTGATTATATAAATCATATTGATAACGTACGATATCTTTATTTCTTTTTGAGATTTCTTCTAATTGTTTTTCTGGACTCCATTGTTTTTTTGTATCTGTTTCATCTACACCGAGTTTTAACTGATCTTGGAGACCGGCTACTCGAACTTTAAAAAATTCATCTGAATTTGAACTGCCGATAGAAAGAAAAGTTAATTTCTCAAGCAGAGGATTTGTTGAATCTTCTACTTCTGCTAGTACACGCTCGTTAAAGTCTAACCATGATAATTCTCTATTCTGATAATATTTTGGATTGTGTAAATCAATTGACTGATATTGCATGAAATTCCCTCCGAATAGCTTAGTCGATCAATTCTATTTTGATTCACTTTTAAATATAATATGGACGTTACCGCCGAGAACGCGTTCCAAGTGATTCTTATGTTTATTAGCACGATATTTTTCTGAAACGACATCTCCATTATAAGTTACCGTTATTTCAAATTCGTCTTCTGAATTTTTTATTCTAGTTAATTTGATATTTGTAACCATATTGACATGGGAATCATTTAGTGCTTCTGCAAACTTTATAATACTTCCCAAATGAAGCAGGGTTTCAGTTTCTTCTTCACTGAACCAATTCTCTACAGTCTTAATATACTGATTAAATAGAGAGCGGTTTTTATAGCTTGCCATTAAAGCTAAACGAACTCGGTCTTTATGACTAAACCCTTGAAGATTACTATTAGAAATAATATAAAACGTATGCTGAGATTTTGAGTCATCTTCAACATAGCTTCCGAGATTATAAAGAGATGCAGCATAATGGACAAGAATCAGATGGTCTTCATCTATGGAAATAATATTTTTTTCTTGTAAAAGGTTCAATAAGTGATCTGCAAGCAAAATTCGCTGGTGGGCTCCTATAGCCCTTATATTGTATCGTTTCGACATTCTTTCTATTGTTTGTCGTTTGACTCCGTACAAATCATATGGCGTGTTCTTTGTCCTGTTTATATAATCAATTATCAAGCCTTCTCGTAGTCCGCGAGTACTTAGAGCAAATTCGGAAGAATCCATATAGTGAAATAGCTGAACAAAAACTATACCTGCCGGAATAATGATATCTTTACGATCTTCACTCAATCCATCGAGTTTAGAAAGTTCTTTCATAGAACTTTCTGCTAACAATTGAAAAGTATGCACTAGTTCTGATTCTTTCATAGTATATTCATGGATACCTGCAATTGGATAATTAGTTTGACGCTGGAAAACGTCGGCAATATTACGGGCAGAACCTCCGATACCGATCAGAGGTACTTTAACTCCGGAAAGCCAGTCTAATGCAGAAAGCTGCTCTAGTACCCATTCTCCAGCTTTTTCAATTGCCTTTTTATCATTATGTTCTTTTCCATCAAAAAATTGTGCTTTTAAACTGACAACACCAAACGGGAAACTATGAGAATTCACAACTTGTTTATCTTTAAATAGTGTTAACTCGGTACTCCCACCACCAATATCGATCGTGACACCATCGCTTAATCCCATTGTATGGCGTACTGCATAGTTTCCAAAGAAAGCTTCCTCTTCTTCATTGAGTATTTTCAGATCTAAATCTGTTTTTTCTTTTACAAGTCTTAATATATCTTGCGCATTTTTAGAACGGCGAATAGCAGCAGTTGCGACAGAAATCATTGTTTCAATGTGATAACGACTAGCGATCTCTGTAAAGCTTTCCAGGGCTTCAAGTAAAACGGCAACTCCTTCTTTTTTCATTATTTGATCTTTATCCAGGTACTGTACTAGTCTGGCTGGAGTTTTAATATTCTGTAATTCTGTAATGGTCTGACTGGTATCTATTTCAAATATAACCAGTCTTATGGTATTTGAACCAACGTCAATTAATCCTATTCTCTGATTAGGCATTATGCAGTCTCCTTTTATACAGATTGAATTCTTTACTTTTATATCATACTTGAAAGAAAGGGGAAATGTCGAAAACAATGGACAAATATTACAAAAACATTACATTAGAATCTATATAGATAAAATTCAGTCATATCATGACAAAATCAGAGCTCCTTAGATAAAAATGAATTCTAACTAAAAATGTTTTGTAATAAATTGTAAGAAACTAGAAATGTACAGCCCAGATATTATATGTATAATAGCAAAGCAATACACATTCATAACATATTTATATTGAAATCTATTAAGGAAAGGGTTGTTCTTAAAAGCCATGAAGAAATGGATAACAGGATTTGCTGTACTCATACTAGGAGTCGTTAACATATTTAGTGCTCAAGTTGCTTCAGCTGATTCATTGGATGACATTCGTCAGCAGCAAGAACAAAAACAAGAAGCGATCGATTCACTGCAAGCTAAGGTCGCTAATGCACTGGAAGAAACGAGTGCAATGAATGAAAAAATTGAAGCTCTAAATTCAGAAATTTCTGATACAGAAGTAAACATCGAAAATAAAGAAGTAGAGATCACAGAACAAGAACAAATTGTAGAAGCTAGATTGGAACAAGCTAGTCAGAGATTACAAGCACTACAAACGAATGGAATGGATAATGATATCATTATGGCCATTTTTGAAGCTGAAGATTTCTCCGAGCTATTCAGTCGTACATTAGCAGTGCTGCAATTAACTGATGCAGGGAATCAGTTAATCGAAGAAGCACAAGCAGAAGCTGATAAATTAGCAGAATTAAAAGAAGAACTGGTTACTGAAAAAGAAAGTTTGAAATCAGATCTTGCATTAGTTTCAGAAGAAAAAGCTGATTATGATGAAAAAGTTTCTTCTTTACAGGCTTTAATAAAAGAAAATCAAGCTGAATTAACTCAGCTGGAAACAAGAGAAGCAGACGAAACAGCTCGTATTGAAGAAGCTCGTAAAGCGGCACGTGCAGAAGCAATCAAAGCAGCTGAAGAACAACGTGCAGCAAACGAAGCAGTTGTCTCAACTTCTTCTAGCCCTGATAATTCTTCCACTGTAGAAGCGGCAGAAACAAGTAATGAAACTAAGCAGTCAGGAAAAACTGAAACAGCTGAACAAACTTCCAAACCAGCCCAAAGTAATTCAAATGCAAGTGGACGTACAGTTCAAGTAAGTGCAACAGGGTATTCCACTCAACAAGCAAACTTAAGTACACAGACTGCGACTGGAATTGATTTACGAGTTAATCCGAGAGTTATTGCAGTAGATCCTTCAGTTATTCCATTAGGATCAACAGTTGAAATTCCTGGAAAAGGTATTTATATTGCTGGAGACACAGGTGGAGCAATAAAAGGAAATAAAATTGATATTCACTTCTCTACAGTGTCGGAAGCATATGCATGGGGAAGAAAAACAATAACAGTTAAAATTCTTAATTAATCAGTGTTAAATGAATCATATGGAGCGATTGCAAATATAAGCGATCGCTTCTTTTTTTTGTTAGATGATGAGGAAAAAGATAGAAAATTAAGTCAGTCTATAAACAGATGCTAACTTTCTATACCTGACAAATGTTCCCATTTTTGGTAGAATATTCCTATTGATTTAAATAAATAATGATAAATTTAAAAAATACAGAGAAAAACAAACAGAATTGAGGGAAAAATGTCTAATAATGATATGGAATTTTTTACCGGAAAAGATGAAGACGCATTTTTGTCAGCTTGGCAAAAACAGTATGGTGACTTATCAGAAGAAGAAATCGATGAGTTATACACAAAAATTGCAGAAGAAATTGATCGTGAAGTAAAAGCTGGAGAACATGAGCTTGGAGATGTGTTTGAATACATTGGAATCAAAGTGGGCAAATCTGATTATAATCAGTTTCACCAAGTATATTTGTTTGAAGAAGAAAAATAAACAATCGTAATGTAAAAAGGGGGGTATTTCTTTGTCTATAGAATTGATTGATAATAAACTGAGTTTGCTTCCTGATCTGCCAGGTTGTTATATCATGAAAGATAAAAATGATCGTATAATTTATATTGGAAAAGCAAAGAATCTTAAAAATCGTGTACGATCTTATTTTAGAGGATCACACGACGGGAAAACTGCCCGTCTTGTTCAGGATATAAGAAATTTTGAAACCATAGTCACCGGATCAGATAAAGAAGCCCTTTTATTAGAAGTAACTCTGATTCAGAAACATCAGCCGAAATATAACATTCGTTTGAAGAGAGGAACTAGTTACCCTTATCTAAAAATAACTAATGAAAAAGATCCTAAATTAGTTATTACATCTGAAGTTGTAAAAGATGGTGCTCAATATTTTGGGCCATATCCAGATGTATACGCTGCATCAGAAACACAGCAGCTGATCCAGAAAATTTATCCTCTTAGAAAGTGTAACGGTTATCAGAAAAGAGCATGTTTATATTATCATATCGGTCAATGTATTGGGCCGTGTGATCACGAGGTACCGAAAGAAGAATATGATAAGCAGATTCGTAAAATTCGAAGCTTTTTAAATGGAAATGTTCATGATATCAAGCGAGATCTTAAACGAAAAATGGATGATGCTGCTAAAGAAATGAACTATGAAAGTGCTGCAGAATTTCGCGATCAGATTGCTTATATCGAAAAAACTGTAGAAAAACAGTCGATTATCTCAAATAGTTTTATGCCTCGGGATTTTTTCAATTATTATATGGATAAAGGATGGATTTCAATTCAAGTTTTCTTCGTCCGTCAAGCGACTCTTATTAAAAGAGAAGCGACAATGTTTCCATGTTATGATCCGCCAGAAGAAGAACTGATGAGTTTTATCCTACAGTATTATAATAATAAAAATAATATTCTTCCTAGTGAAATCTATGTGCCTGATACAGTTGACAAAGAAGTTCTGGCAGAAGCAGTTGAAGCCAAAGTAGTCAATCCTAAGAAAGGCAGAAAAAAAGAATTACTAGATTTAACAGGAAAAAATAGTGAACTCGCTTTAAAAGAAAAATTCCGATTAATTGAAATGAACCAGCGTAAAACCACCGGAGCTATAGAAGAGCTTTCTGAAGCAATGGGCTTACCTTACATCGAAAGGATAGAATCCTTTGACCATTCGAATATTCAGGGAACCAATCCTGTTTCTGCAATGATTTCTTTCAAAGATGGCAAACCGGACAAGAATAATTATCGTAAATATAAGATTAAAACAGTTATTGGAAGCAATGAAGCGGCTACTACCCAAGAAGTAATTAGAAGACGATATAGTCGTCTTTTAAAAGAAGGAAAGCCATTACCTGATCTCATCTTGATGGATGGAGGGAAAGTTCAAGTAAATGCTGCTGTAGATGTTCTGGTTAATGAACTTTCTTTAGATATTCCCGTTGCAGGAATGGTAAAAGATAAAAAACATCGTACGGCTAGTTTAATATTTGGAGAAAGTCTTGAAATAGTTGTGTTGGACCCTCGTAGTCAAGCATTTCATCTTGTACAGCGAATACAGGAAGAAGTTCATAGATTCGCTATCACATTTCACCGTAATGTACGCAGCAAAAATAGTTTTACCTCTAAGTTGGATGAAGTGGAAGGTGTAGGACCGAAAACCAAAACAAAAGTATTAAGACATTTCAAATCAATGAAACGTTTGAAAGATGCTGATATAGAAGAAATTAAAAAATTAGGAATTTCTGAAAAAGTAGCAGTACGGATAAAAGAGACACTTGCTGAATATCAATCAAGTTAATCTAGGTAGAGAGTAGGAAGTACAGTGATTCGCGACGCAGAAGCAAAAGATGTAGAAGATATCGTAGAATTATTCAAAATCATTTTAGAGGACCTAGACTTATCTATTTTACAAAGCACCTCTTGGAACCAGCTAAAGTCAGCTTTAATGGAAGCAGCAGTCAATATTGAATACCGCTATTCTTATAAGAATGCGATCGTTAAAGAAATAGATAAAAAAATTGTTGGTTTTAGTTATGGATATCGTGGAGAAATAAATAAAAGAGCAGATGAAGTTCTTTTAGAAGTATTGACTAAACATAATTTACCACATTTTGTGATTTTTAATGAGGATGAAACAGAAGCTGGAGAATGGTATTTAGATTCTTTAGCAGTAGATGAATCACTTAGAGGAAGAGGAATTGGGAAAGAATTACTACATGCAGTTTATAAGAAAGCAAAGTCTTTGGGGATAAATAAAGTTGGATTAAATGTAAATCAGTCAAACCATAAAGCCCTCAGACTATATGAAAACGAAGGATTTCATGAAACAAGAGAAGTTGAATTATCGGGTCACCTTTATACGCATATGCAAAAGTTAGTTTAAAAAAGATCACCTAGGGAATAATCCTTAGGTGATCTTTTTTAATTATAAGCTTTTACTCAGACTATTGACCACACGTAAATTATCAACCATCATACCTGAACGGCCTTTTAGTTGTAGTGTATTCATCTTTTCCTGATAATCTATAAAAGGGTCATCATCTAAATGTTCTGCTTTTGCTGGATCGATATAAACGGTACCTAAAGGAGATTCTAATGCATTTAATGATTCACTGATCTTATTTGAAATCCTTAGTTCGAATACTCCTTTAATACTACAAGCGTAAGATCCTTGAAAATTTTCATTATAGTAAAGTTCAATTTTACCAGAATGATTTTCCAGGATGTTAGTGATTCTCTTTTGCGCGCGAGGCGTCATTCCAAGTTCCATATAAACACGTCCTTATTTGTGAAGTTAGCTTATTCTCTCATAAATAGGTGAAATGAGCAAAGTGGTTGATCATTTCGAAGATTTAGAAAAAATAAAAGAATGCATAAAACTTAAGCTGTATTTTTCTTTTTTATATTGCTGCCAGATACTGTCTTTTTCTGAAGAGTAGTGGTCAATAATGACTGCTAATACACAACAAACTGGAGCATATTCTTCTTTTTCAATTTCAAGTGCATAGAAATCTCCCTGAAAAGAGTAGTGTTTTTCTACACGCATAATAACTTCGGCGTGATGTCTGACAACATACTGCTGTTCAACAAAGTTCCCTGAAATAAACCAGTTTAAATTGCTGAAAAGGTAATAGGGCTGTTTTAATCCTTGGAATCCAGGAATTTTTTTAACTGTACCTAATTTTTGATTATCCACATAAAAGTCAAACTTAGGGAAAATAGATAATACAGTTTGTTTGGCTTCTACTAAGCGATCACCATTCATTGCATACAATGAAAGAGCATCACGAGCCCTTCCCCATTTTCCTACAATCAGATACGTATCTTTCCCAGAAGGTGTTTTAACGATCATACGATTCTGCATAGACATATACGCATTGTTTATATATAGACGAACCATTACTTTCACCTCTTAGTTCGTAAAGTCAAACTTGTTTAATCGGTTTTCTATATTATAACACCCAAAATAAAAATGTCGAACTGCATAAAAAAGAGTATGTTACTAAAAAAGCATAGACAACATATTAAAAAGCCGAAACAAGATGTGTTTCGGCTGAGATACTATTGTTTTTTTTGCGACAGTACAGCGGTCAGTTGATTGACTGCTTGTACAACCGCATTCAACTTTGCTTCCATGCGGTAAAGTAGAAAGAGCGAGATAAATATTGGAAAACCCACATTCTCGATCATTTCAATTACAGCACCAAAGACAGCGGCGCTTTGTTCCATTACACCTATCCTTTCCATTACCCCTTACTAATAATGACGATTGAAAAGAAAAAAATGTAACCCGGTTAGGAAAAAACGAATACATCTGATTGAGCGATGTACTCGTTTTGAAGTCTATAAAGTATTAAGAAATCAGATCCCTTTATTTTGCTCTAGACGATAACCACTATGGAAAACAGAGCCGACAAACTGATTATATTCAAAACCATTTTTGATTGCTGCAGTTACAAAGTCTTTTGCTTTGAGCACTGCCTCTTTAGGCTCTAATCCTTGAGCTAAGCCAGAAGTGATCGCAGCAGCAAATGTACAACCGGCACCATGATTTGTTGCACTCTCAATTTTGTCTACTTCAAGAACAGTAAAGTCTGAACCATCATAAAACAAATCGATAGCTTTATTGCCTTCTAGTGCTTTTCCACCTTTTACGACTACATACTGAGCCCCTTTTTGGTGAATTAATTTAGCAGCCTCTTTCATATCATCAAGTGTTTTTAATGTTCCCAAACCAGATAACTGGCCGGCTTCAAATAAATTAGGAGTAGTGATTGTTGCAAGAGGAACAAGTAAATCTCTCAACGCTTCAGCATTTTCCGGGTTCAATACTTCTGTTTCGCCTTTACAGACCATTACTGGATCCACTACTAAATTTGTTAATTTTTTATCTTTGATTGTTTCAGCAATAACTTCAATCACCGGAACATTAGGAAGCATGCCTGTTTTGAAGGCATCGATTTTTGGTCCTGCAGTTGCAGTAACAAGCTGGTCTTTTACAATTTGTGCATCGATAGGAGTCACACCGTGGCTCCAGTTGTTATTAGGATCCATAGTAGCGATAACTGTTAACGCAGCAATTCCATAAGTTCCAAATTCTGCGAAAGTTTTTAGATCGGCTCCAATGCCAGCACCACCGCTGGCATCATTGCCTGCAATCGTTAAAGTGATTTTTGGTTGAGTCACAATTCATTCCTCCAATTAAATAATAGGGTTTACTCTTTATTCATTTAATTTTATCACAAGTAAAAAAAAAAGAAACTATATGCAAAAGAAACATAATTATTTCCAGTAAAAAACGAATAGAAAATAAAAAGAGCAATAAATACTTTATATGTATTTATTGCTCTTTTTATTAGTCTTTGTAGATTTTTCCGTTTAGTACTCTGGAAATAGCCTCAGCTACGCCATTTTGAGAATTGCTGGAAGTGGAGTAACTCGCGGCTTCTTTTGCTTCGGGGACTGCATTAGCTACAGCGGTTCCATATTTAGCCCACGTTAGCATAGATAAATCATTGATATTATCTCCGATTGTCATAACTTCTTCTGCTTTGATCCCTAGTTTTTTGGCATATTGAGCAATGGCAATACCTTTCTGAGCAGATTCATGATTGATTTCGATATTCTTTTTACTAGAAGCGGTAATGGCTAATTTAGGAACTTCGTTTGCTAATTGTTCTTTTAAAGGCTTTAATATTGCTGGCCCTTCTTCCGAATGAGCAGATACTTTTAATATGACGATGTGATTATCTTCCACAACAGAATCAAGGCTATTTACAAATTTGACGTTCATTTCTTCAACATGAGCAGCAGCACTTTCCATAGCGTCTTCAAAAGTTAAATCTGGATTTAAATCTGCTAACATAGAAGCTACAGTTTTTAAACGTTCTTCTCGATTACTGGAATAGATTCCATCAGATGTCATTAGTTCCTCGTGGACATCAGAATACTGAGAAATAATTGATCTAATTTTTTTCACGACATTTTTTTCTAAGCCTTTATTATATAGATTTTTACCCTCTTTATCGAAAAGTTGTGCCCCGTTAAGAGTGATGATTGGGCACTCAACGTTGTGGTCTTGCAAAGGATGGATAGCTAGCGGATAATCTCTCCCGGTAGCAATTAAAAAATGAATTCCATTTGCTTGAGCTCGTTTGATAGCTTGAGCATTTGATAGTGAAACATCGATATGGTTATTTAGTAAGGTGCCGTCCATATCTGAAGCGATTAGTTTGATCATAGTATAATTCCTCCAATATTAGATTCACTTATAAGTCTAACAGATTGGTGTAAAAAATAAACTGTTTTACAGTGTATACTTAGAAAAGATAGAGACAAATTTGTTACAATCAATTCAAGAAGACCATAGAAAATTATGAAAATACCATAAAAGGAGTGTTGGATTGTGCCAATACCAGTAGAAAATGATTGGAAACCAATTCTGAAAAAAATAGAAGAAACTGAATCCTATAAGCAGCTTAGAGAATTTTTGGTTAAAGAATATAACACGGAAACGATTTATCCCAAAAAAGAAAATATCTGGCAAGCATTCGAATGGACGCCCTATAATGAAGTTAAGGCAGTTATTCTAGGACAAGATCCTTATCATGGAATTAATCAAGCACACGGATTAGCCTTTTCAGTCAAACCCGAAGTAAAACTGCCACCTTCTCTAAAAAATATATACAAAGAATTACAAGATGATTTAAATATAACTCCAGTTGAACATGGTTATTTAAAAAGTTGGGCTAAGCAAGGCGTATTAATGCTGAATACGATATTGACTGTTAGAGCAGGGCAAGCTCATTCACATAAAAATGTGGGTTGGGAATTATTGACAGATGAAGTGATTAAAGCTCTAAATGAAAGAGAAAAACCGATTGTCTTTATTCTGTGGGGAACACCGGCACAGAAAAAACGAGCCATGATTGATGAAGCTAAACACAAGGTTATTACTTCGGTCCATCCTAGTCCATTAGCTGCTTATAGGGGCTTCTTTGGATCTAAACCCTTTTCAAAAACGAATGAATTTCTGAGACAAAGTAATCAAGAACCAATCGACTGGAAACTGCCGGTAGATCCAATGAAAGAATAGGACTTTTTCTGTGAAAATTCACTAATAAGTGTTATGATATATTAGTGAAAACAAATCATTGGAGGGAATTAAGCAGTGGAATTATTTGAAAGTTTAAAACAGAAGATTCATGGAAAAGAGTTGAGAGTCGTTTTTCCGGAAGCAACTGATGAACGCATTTTAGGAGCAGCAGTCCGTTTGCAGTCGGAAAAGATTTTAAACCCTATTCTTTTAGGAAATAAAGATGAAGTGACGAAAGCAGCAAAAGATCATGGATTCGATTTAGGTACTATTGAGATTGTTGACCCTGCAACTTATGATAAGTATGATGAAATGGTGGCTGCTTTTGTTGAACGCCGTAAAGGTAAAGCAACCCAAGAACAAGCTCAAGAACAATTGAGAGATGTTAATTATTTCGGAACAATGCTAGTCTATATGGATCTTGCAGATGGTCTAGTATCTGGAGCAATTCATTCAACAGGAGAAACTGTTCGTCCAGCATTGCAAATTATCAAAACTCGTCCAGGTGTAAGCCGTACTTCAGGAGCATTTATCATGTTACGTGGTAGAGAACAAGAGAAATACTTGTTTGCTGACTGTGCAATTAACCCGAATCCAGATGAAAAAGTTCTTGCAGAGATTGCAGTTGAAAGTGCTCGTACAGCGAAGATGTTTGACATTGATCCTAAAGTAGCGATGTTAAGCTTTTCTTCAAAAGGATCAGCTAAAGCACCAGAAGTTGAAAAGGTTCAAAAAGCAACTAAACTTGCACAAGAAATGGCTCCTGAATTTGAAATTGATGGAGAATTACAATTTGATTCTGCCTTCGTTCCAGCAGTAGCACAACAAAAAGCACCTGGTTCAAATGTTGCCGGAGAAGCAACAGTATTCGTATTCCCAGAGCTGCAATCTGGAAATATCGGTTATAAAATGGCACAGCGTTTAGGTGGATTTGAGGCAGTTGGACCAATCTTACAAGGATTGAACAAACCAGTGTCTGATTTATCACGTGGATGTGTAGAAGAAGATGTATATAAGACGGCAATTATTACAGCCAACCAGTCAATTATGGGTTAAATTAAATATAACTAAATAAATAACTTCCGGTTCTCCCGTTTTACCTTGATCAGGTAAGATGGGAGAACTTTTTTGTTTGAAAAAGACTACTATTATAAATTTTAGTGAAAACATTCACTTGTACAGAATAAGACATATGGTTAGATAGTTTATACTATGTATGTTATAATTGGGACTGTTGGTAAGCCTTTTCAGATCATTTTCATAAAGGAGAGTGCACAAATGGCGAAGTATATTTTGTCAATAGATCAAGGAACCACAAGCACACGAGCAATTATTTTTAATGAAGAAGGAGAACCAAAGTGGAGTTCTCAGAAAGATATTGAACAGTACTTCCCGGAACCTGGTTGGGTGGAGCACGATGCTAATGAAATCTGGCTTAAAACCTTACAAGTTATTGCAAGTGTCATGATTGAATCAGGGTTGGAACCTGAAGACCTTGATAGTATCGGAATCACGAATCAGCGTGAAACAACAGTAATCTGGGATAAGGAAACAGGTACACCTATCTATCACGCAGTTGTATGGCAATCTACACAAACTTCAGACATTGCTGATCAATTGAAAGCAGATGGACATAAAGATAATATTCATAAAAAAACTGGATTGATCATTGATTCATACTTTTCAGCTACAAAGATTAAGTGGATTTTTGATAAAGTTGAAGGTTCAAAAGAAAGAGCTGAAAATGGGGAGTTGCTTTTTGGAACAATCGATACGTGGCTATTATGGAAATTAACTGGTGGAAAAGTTCATGCTACTGATTATTCTAATGCGAGTCGTACAATGCTTTATAATATTTATGATTTAGAATGGGATAAAGACATATTAGAACTATTAGATATTCCTGAAAAAATGTTGCCGGAAGTTTTACCTTCTTCTGGTATTTTTGGTGAAACAATGGATGCCGTTTTCCATGGAGTAAGCGTGCCGATAGCGGGTATTGCAGGAGATCAGCAAGCAGCGTTATTCGGACAAACAGCTTTTGATAAAGGTATGGTAAAAAACACTTACGGCACAGGTTCATTTATCATTATGAACACTGGAAAAGAACCAATTCAATCTAAAAATGGTTTATTGACCACGTTGGCATATGGACTAAATGGTGAAGTCTATTATGCATTGGAAGGTTCCATTTTCGTAGCGGGTTCAGCTTTACAATGGTTAAGAGATGGAATGGATATGTTCAGAGAATCGCCAGAGTCTGAAGATCTTGCTTTAAAAGTAGATACTACAGATGGTGTATATGTTGTTCCGGCATTCACAGGATTGGGTGCGCCGTATTGGGACCAGGATGCTAGAGGTTCTGTATTCGGTTTGACTAGAGGAACGACCAAAAGTCATTTTGTTCGGGCTACACTTGAGTCTTTAGCTTATCGAACAAGAGATGTTGTTGATGCAATGAATCAAGACGCCGGTTTGAAAACTGAAACCATGCGAGTAGATGGCGGAGCAAGCATGAATGACTTTCTAATGCAGTTCCAGGCAGATATTTCAGATGTGAAAATTGAACGCTCCAAGGTTATGGAAACCACAGCCCTAGGTGCTGCCTATTTGGCTGGACTAGCTACCGGATTTTTCAACGATCAAGAAGAAATTAAAGCTAAATGGGAAAAAGCAAGCTCATTTGAACCGAAAATGGGTGCAGAAAAAAGAGAAGATTTATATGCTGGATGGCAAGCAGCAGTTAAATCTACTCAGACATTTAAATTTAAACCAAAAAAAATCAATCAAGAATATTAACCTATACAAAGAAAGGGCTGAGTGCAGTATGACTTTTTCGGCTCAAACGCGAAAAAAGAATATTGATGAATTAAAAAACAAAAAACTAGATCTATTGATTATCGGCGGCGGTATTACCGGAGCAGGAATTGCATTACAAGCCGGTGCCAGAGATATTAAAGCCGGTATGATCGAAATGCAGGATTTCGCAGCCGGAACCTCTAGTCGCTCAACAAAACTAGTTCACGGAGGATTGAGATATTTAAAACAGTTTGATGTTGAACTTGTTGCTGATGTTGCTCAGGAGCGAGCAGTTATCGGAAAAAATGTTCCTCATGTTGTACAACCTAGTTATATGCTTATGCCGGTATATGATGAACCTGGAGCGTCATTTAATAAATTTTCAGCAGAAGTAGTACTACATTTATATGATTATCTGGCAAAAGTAGATAATGAATGGGCACACTATATGATCGATAAAGACAAAGTAGAAGCAGAAGAACCTGATTTAAGAACGGAAGGATTATTGGGTGGCGGATTTTATCTTGACTATACAAATGATGATTCTAGGCTCACAACTGAAATTATCAAAAAAGCTCACGAGTTAGGCACTTTGATTACTAACTATGTAAAAGCTGTTGACTTTATCTATAATGATGAAGATAAAATTATTGGTGTCAAAGCTGAAGACACATTGACAGGGCAATTATTCGAAATTCATGCTTCTGTTGTTGTAAATGCAACTGGTCCGTGGTCAGATACTGTCCGTAAACAATTAAAAGGAAATACAAAGAAAAAATTATTTCCAACAAAGGGCGTCCACTTTGTAGTTGATCATAGTAAAATTCCAATTGATCGTACCATCTATACAGATACTGGTATGGATGATAATCGAATGATCTTTTTCATTCCTAGAAGTGGAAAAACATATTTTGGGACAACAGATACGCCTTTTGAAGGGGAATATGATGATCCGAATATTACTCAAGACGATATAGATTATCTGTTAAAAGCGGCGAATTATCGTTTTCCTAATACACATATTACTTTGGATGATATTGAAGCAAGCTGGGCCGGACTTAGACCGTTGATCCAAGACGAGGATAACTCCGATCCATCAGGAATTTCTCGTGGTCATGATGTGTTTGTCTCTGAAGGCGGACTAGTTAGTGTTGCCGGTGGAAAACTGACAGATTACAGAAGAATGGCAAATGATACATTTGAAATGATTGATGAAGAACTAGCACAATTTGATAAATTTTTTGATCAGGTGGATACAGCTGATATCCGTTTATCAGGAGGGGACATTCCTGAGCACCAGACATTCAGCGAATACGCTGATGAACAGACTGAAAAAGGAATGGCTATCGGACTTAAAGAAGATGAAGCTAGAGCCCTGGTTAACTGGTATGGTACAAATGTAGAAACAGTTTATAGCTTGAAAGATAAAATAACGGATAGTGAGCTGCCTTTAAAAGATGCCTTACAATTAGAGTATGCCATTGAGTTTGAAATGACATTGCTTCCGGAAGACTTTCTGGCTCGCCGCACAGAAACTTTATTGTTTGACACACCTCGTATAGAAAAATTAAAAATACCGTTAGTTGAACATTTTGCCAAACGTTTCAACTGGACAGATCAAGAGAAGCAAAAATGGTCAGATCAGGTCGATAAAAAAGTAGCTGAAACTACATTAAGTCAGTTTAGATAGAATATATATAAGACTAGAGAGGAAAGACGGGTACTTCCTTTTCTATCTTATTGTTATTCTAGGCATTTTTACAATAATATTCTAAAATCAATTCTTTAAACCATGAATCTATATGAGGAAACTTCTACAGCAAGGAATACTCAGGATACTAGTAAAAAAATAGTAAGAGAGGGGAAAGGTAATTGGATACAACTTTATGGCAACAATTAATTGGAGAATTTTTTGGAACAATGATCCTTGTACTTTTAGGAGATGGAGTTGTAGCAGCAAATGTATTAAAGAAAACAAAGTCTGCTGATACAGGGTGGCTGCTGATTACGATTGGCTGGGGACTAGGAGTAACTATGGCTGTTTACGCGGTAGGTTGGTTATCTCCAGCTCACATTAATCCAGCTGTGACTTTAGGAATGGCGATTGCTGGAGAGATTGCATGGGCATCGGTAATTCCTTACATGATTGCACAAGTAGCAGGGGGGATAGTAGGAGCTACACTAGTATGGTTACACTATATGCCTCACTTTGCTGCGACAGATGATCAAGAAGCAATACTTGCCGTATTCTCTACGGGACCAGCTATTCGTCACAGTATATGGAACTTAGTTTCAGAAACTATTGCGACCACAGTATTAGTATATGGACTGCTGGCTTTTACACAAGGAGAGTTTACAGAAGGACTGAATCCGGTAGTTGTTGGGCTATTGATTGTTGCTATTGGTATTTCCTTAGGTGGAACAACTGGATATGCGATCAATCCTGCTCGTGACTTAGGTCCTCGTATTGCACACCAGATATTGCCGATTGCGAACAAAGGAACGTCTGACTGGGGTTATGCGTGGATTCCGATAGTCGGTCCATTTTTAGGTGCAATTGTGGGATCGTTACTATTTATGTTAATTAGCAGTTGAACTTAAGAATATAAACCGATCAAGGGCAATGAACCGTCTTCATTAAGGTTCATTGCTCTTTTTTATAGGAATAATCGAATTATAATAAATAAATAATGTATTTGAATATAATGTGTTATAAAATGGTGAGCATATAATTTGAACTATAAAAATCTAATACATGGAGTGAGGAATATGGGAAAAAAGAAAGTGAACTTAGGGTTAGTTCCTAAGCTGCTTCTAGCAATTATACTAGGTGTTATTGTGGGACAATTATCATTTATCCCCACAACTTTATTAAGAATACCTGTGACGTTTTCTAATTTATTCAGTAGTTTGTTATCATTTATCATACCTTTAATGATCATAGGTTTTATTGTAAAAGGAATTTCTGACTTGACGGAAGGGGCTGGGAAATTATTAGGCGCAGCAACTGTTATTTCTTATGCTTCCACTATTATAGGAGGGATTGTAGCCTATTTTGTTGCTTCAACGGTTTTTCCATTATTTATCACTTCCCAAATTAACACAGATGTACAAGAGGCAAGTGCTGAATTAACAACGTTATTTGAAATCCCTCTAGAGCCGATGTTAGATGTGACAGCCGCGATTGCTTTTTCTTTTATCATGGGTATGAGTATCTCTTGGCTTAGAGCAAAGCACAAAAGTGATGCCCTATACAATGTTTTTAATGAATTTAACCTGATTATTGTGAAAGTGCTGAATACTGCAATTATTCCCTTGCTTCCTTTTTTTATATTTGGCAATTTTGTCAGCTTGAGTTATACAGGTCAAGTGTTTGATATTTTATCTGTATTCTGGAGAGTTTTCTTAATCATTATCGCGCTTCATCTAATATTGATTGTTTTATGGTTTACCTTTGCAGGTTTATATCGGAAGAAGAACCCGATTCAACTAATCAAAAACCAGATTCCAGGATATTTTACAGCAATTGGAACTCAATCATCTGCTGCGACAATTCCAATTAATATAGAATGTGCACAGAAAAATGGGGTTTCAAGAAAAATCCGGGAGTTTGTGATTCCACTTTGTGCAACCATCCATTTATTGGGTAGCATGGTAACGATCATCTCATGTGTATATGCAGTACTATATCTATATGATATGCCAGTAAACTTTGGGATGATGGCAAGTTTTATTGGCACATTAGGTATTGCGATGGTTGCTGCTCCTGGTGCTCCTGGTGGGGCAATTATGTCTGCATTACCGTTCTTGACGATTGTAGGAATTGATCCGACAGGTACTTTAGGGAATTTACTGATAACGTTATATCTTACACAAGACAGTTTTGGAACTGCTGCAAATGTATCCTGTGACAATGCTATTACTCTAGTAGTAGAGAAAATATACTTTAAATATATTGCAAAAGAAGAAGCGTCTGAATCCTTCGGAAGAGTTCAAGAGATTACGGTTGAGTAAGTGAGTAAAGCTGAGCTAAATTGTATTGAAGTTTTTGAGTAGAGCTATGAAGTGTACGAATAAGCACTCTTTTATGCTAAACTATACTAGAATAGTATTGAAGGAGTCGAAAGTTTTGAAAAATTGGCAGCATAAAGTACAGTATTATGAAACAGATCAGATGGGAATCGTTCATCATTCCAATTCCATTCGCTGGTTTGAAGAAGCTAGAACATGGATGATGGATGAGATGCAGTTCGGATACGAAAAAATGGAAGCTTTAAACATTCTGGTTCCTGTTCTGGAAGCTTCTGCAAAATATATCAGTATGGTGAAGTTCGGAGAAACAGTAGAAATCACTACTCACATTAGCCAGTTTACAGGAGTGAAAATGGTGATAGAGTATGAGATAAGAGATGTAGAAACAGGAGAACTCAGAACGACGGGGCAGACAAAACATGCCTTTTTAGATAAAGAATCCTATAGACCCATTTCGTTAAAAAGAAACCATAAAGAGATTTATGATTTATTTAATGAAGTAATGAAAAAGTAAGTAAGCTATAAAAAAACAGCCACCCAGTTTAATGGGTGGCTGTTTTACATGGAATGAATTACTCTTTGATTTTTAGTTCATCCAGTTGGGTTATGATAGCTTCTTCACCAACATCTGCTTGGATAAGTGAAGCTGCTGTATACGCACTTTCGATAAAGGCTGTATCAAACAGTCTGACTTCTTTGTCTGAAGATTCCATGGCCATCTCAAGATTCATCTTGGCACTGCCAAGATCGTAAAATGCCCAAACTTTGTCTTCCTCAAATGAATCCATCGCTTCTTGGATACGTGCATAGTCTGTTCCAACTTCGCCATCCTCTGTTCCGCCGATTGCTTTGATGGTTACATCTTGTGCAACTTGATCCAACAAAGTTGATAATCCATTTGCAATATCATTGACATGAGAAACGACCAACATTCCAATTTCTTTACCCATTTACAGCACCTGCTTCCAGTAGACTTTTGAATAGATAAGCACTTGATTGAGCGCCGGGATCAATATGACCAATTGAACGATCACCTAGATAAGAGGCACGACCTTTGGTTGCTTTCATATCTTTTGTTTTTTCCAGACTATCTTCTACAACTTCATCTGTTAACTTATTTTCTTTCAAAGCTGCTACAACGGGAATCCACTCGTCTACCATTGTTTTTTCGCCAGCTTCAGCTTTACCGCGTTTTTGAATCCCCTCTAATCCAGCTTCTAACAAAGCTGCTAAATCATCTGATTCTTTTGCCTGCTTAGCCATTGAAATAAAGGCTGAACCATACAGAGGACCAGAAGCTCCGCCAACTTTACTGACCAAGGTCATTCCTACATCTTTGAAGAAGTCAGAAAGATTATCATACTCTGATTCAGAAACTTTCTCTTTTACTGCAGCAGCACCACGTGTAAGATTGCTTCCATGGTCACCATCACCAATATCAGAGTCTAATTGATTTAAGTGTTCTTTATTTTCTGTAACTTTTTCACCATATAATTCGATCCATTTTTTTAAACTTTCTATTTCAACCATTTAAGTCTTCCTTTCTGTTATTTAATTACCAGCCAATTACATCTACTGGTGCATTCAGATATTCAATCCATTTAGGGTCTTCTACTTTCAGTAAAGTAACAGAAACACCGGCCATATCAATCGAAGTCATATAGTCTCCGACTTTTCTGAACGAAAGCTCAAGTCCTTCTTGTTCTGAGAGTAGTTTTTTTACATCATTCATAAATAAAAACTGTTCCATTAGTGGCGTTGCGCCCATGCCGTTGACTAACACTGCATAAGAATCACCAGCAGACCAGTTGCATTCTTTTTTCAGTTGGTTAACGAGTTCAGCAGCTAAGTCTTTTGAAGGCTGTAACTTTTCTCTTCGATATCCAGGTTCACCGTGAATCCCGATACCGAATTCGATTTCATCTGCGGCCAATTCAAATCCAGGTTTACCGACTTCTGGGTTCGTTGCTGGTTTTAAAGCTAATCCAATTGAAGCAAGGTTAGCGACAACTTTATCAGCTAATTCTTTAAGCTCTTTCAAGGAATACCCTTCTTCAGCAGCAGCACCAAGTATTTTATGCACTAACACTGTTCCAGCTACACCACGTTTACCAGCAGTAAACGTGCTATCTTCTACAGCAATATCATCGTCAACTACGACTGATTCAACTTCAATATCTTCTAGCTCAGCTAAGTCTTTAGCCATGTCAAAGTTCAATACATCACCTGTATAATTCTTGATGACTAAGAAAACTCCTTCACCTTCATCGGCAGCTTTGATTCCTTCTAGAACTTGGTCAGGAGTTGGAGAGGTAAAGACTTGTCCTGCCACGGCAGAAGACAACATACCTTTTCCTACGAATCCAGCATGTGCTGGTTCATGTCCGCTACCGCCTCCGCTAACTAGTCCAACTTTTCCTTTTTTCTCATGTTTCCGATGGATCACTTTTGTTTCTGGAATCCGTTCTACAATTGAATCATAGGCAAAAGCCATTCCATCTAGCATTTCATCTACTATCTGGTCTGGGTTATTCATGATTTTTTTCATTGTCATTTGTACATCCTCCTTATTCATGATTACTTTCATTGTAATTCATTTTTAGTGTTAATTCTAATGATAAGGTATTATAAAAAAGAATTTGTTATACTAATAAATGAAAATGAGAATAATATTTATCTTATTATATACAAATCTAATTTTTTTATTATTTAAAATACTAGAAAGGAGCATTTAATTGAAGACTCTCGTTATTATTTCTCACCCGAATATAAATGAATCAAGTAGTCAGCAGTTCTTGATTCAATCTTTTCCACAGTCAGAGAAGATTACTAT
Organism: Marinilactibacillus sp. 15R; assembly: GCF_001895285.1. NCBI lineage: Bacteria > Bacillati > Bacillota > Bacilli > Lactobacillales > Carnobacteriaceae > Marinilactibacillus > Marinilactibacillus sp. 15R. The sequence goes on along the minus strand of NZ_CP017761.1, from coordinate 205,700 downwards.
GCATCACTTAGAAGGCACTTATCCTGATGGACAGATTGATGTAAAAAGAGAGCAGGCGCTGTTGAAAGAGTATGATCGTATCCTTTTTCAATTTCCGTTTTATTGGTATTCTTCTCCACCTTTACTCAAACATTGGTTTGATGAAGTGCTTGAAGAGCATTTTGCATTTGGATATCGAGGGAATAAACTACATGGAAAAGAATTTGGACTGATATTAGTAGTCGGTGTAGGAGAAAAAGAGTATCAGACTGGCGGTCAGGAAGGGTTCAGCATTAGTGAACTGACCAAACCTTACCAAGCAATTGCTAAAAAAATCGGAATGCAGTATTTAAAACCTCTGACGATCTTTCAATTTCCGTATATGAAAGAAGCGCAGAAAATGCAGTTGCTGATCAAATACCAGCAGTGGGTCATGATGGAAAAACCAGATTCTTTAAAAGCTAGAGAAGTATGGATAGTTAATCAACTGGAAGAAACCAGTCACGATACACTTGATGCAGATGAAAGTTCTTTTATATTAGATCAAGCAATTGAAATCATCGAAGATAATCGTATAGAACTAGATGAATTAAGAATGCATATCGATAACAACGATCAATAGAAGGTGGAATCGCATGGAAGACCAACAATGGTTAATCACTCAACTTGAAGAACTTTTTAAAAAAAGTCACGACTATAAACAAAAAGCATTGCTTCAAGCAACTATCAATCTCATCATAGAACAGGAAGAAAGAAAGGAACAGTTACAAGGAGAATTAGATGGTAGATTGTGGAATCCTGGAAATTGGGGAAGCTGAATTTTCGGTTTAAATAAACGAAATATAAAGAATGAAGTTAATTTAATCAGAAAATTCAGACTTTAGACCGTATTTTATCCCATACTCTTTTGTTATGATGAATTCATAAGATAAAGAAAGGAAAAAGAGATGAAAAAAATAGTTAGCTGTTTAATGCTTTTGATGGGGATAGGTTGGATTGTTGGAGGACAAACGGTCTATGCAGAGGATAATTCGATGTCATTGATTGAATATGATGTCAAATTATTAGAAAATGGAACTGGTATTATAACAGAACATAGAAAAATGAATATGACTGAAGGAACAGAGCTATACATTGAGATGAATAATTTACAAGGTTCAGAAGTGACTGATTTTTCTGTACAAGGATTTTCTTACAATCCTGACTGGAACTTAAATGACAGCCGTGAGGAAAAAGCTGGCGAATATGGAGTTTTAGAGTCAGATGAGGGAGTAGAATTAGTCTGGGGTATCGGTGAATATGGTGAAAGAGAATATGAACTAACTTACACGATTACTAATATGGTCCGTCAATTGGAAGATGGACAAGCTTTGAACTGGAACTTCAATACTTATGGTGAAATTGCTCCAGAAGCCATGTCGCTGACAATTAATGGTCCCTTTGCTTTTAACCAGGAAAATGTGGATATATGGGGATTCGGATATGAAGGAGTTGTGGAGTTAGAGAATGGGAGATTAACTTCTGCAGCTCAAGCACAGCTAGAACCGGATGGACGCTTAGTAATTTTAATGCAGTTTTCTGGTTCACCATTTAATACAACTGTACAAGACGATCAAACTTTACAAGAGCAACTTGCTGAATCACAAGATGGTGCAACTTATAATGGAGACGGAAAATTAAGTGGTTGGCTTCTGTCCTTGATTTTAGGAATTGTCATAGGAATTCCATCGCTTTTGGGAATCGTATTTTGGAGAATAGAAGTACGGAAAAAAGAAGCTGGTAAGATGCGTTCAGGTTATGCACTAAAAAAACGGAATAAAGGACAAACTTACGGGGATATCCCTTATACTGATGGAGATATATTTGATGTATCATATTTGCTTCAGCAGATTCAGCATGGAACATTTGAAGATTATTTCTTTGCCTATCTTTTAAAATGGTCAAAAGAAGAACGAATCAAGATCCATACCAAAGAAACGGATGGCTGGCTTGATAAAGAAGATACAGTGATAGAACTGCTGCAAAGACAAAACTACTCATTCAATAAGTTTGATAATGAGGCTATGACCTTTGAAGAGAAGGTCTGGAGCATTCTTGAAGAGGTAGCTGACTTGAGTGGGAAAGTATCGGAAAAAGATATGAAAAAATGGTCTAAAAAGCATGCAAAAGAATTAAGTGAATTAGCAACGAGTATGAAAGACGAATCCAAAGATATATTAGAAGCAAAAGGATATATCAGACAAGAAGCAACCACTTATCTGGGAATGAAGCTGCCATTTATTTCAGCTACGCGTGAAGGGGAGCGTTTGTTTGACCGAGTCGCTCAGTTTGAGAATCATTTAAATGATTTGGAATTAGACGAATCATTGTCTTACAAACAAACTTTACCGTGGGAAGAATTCATTATCTGGGCAACTTTATATGGAAAAGGATCAGATGTGGTAGAAAGCTTAGAAAAATTTTACCCGGAACAATGGAATGACTGGGTCGTTCAATATCCTTATTTTTACGGAGGCTATCATGGGTTGTACGGTTTCTCTCATAGTATGTCTTCCGGAATGGAAAGTGGTGGCTACAATGCAGCTACTGGTGCTGGAGGTTCAACATCCATTGGTGGTGGAGGCGGCGCTATCGGAGGCGGTGGCGGTGGAGCACGATAAGAAAAAATATGAATAACAATAGAAAAACAGATCATACACGGATATAAAATTTGTAAAGAATATAGATAAAAAGAAGTTTTAATTCAACATAAAATGTGTTGAGTTGAAGCTTCTTTTTTTTAAGTGGTATAATAGAAAAGTATAAAAACGAAGGTGGGGACTGAAGTGAATTATGAATGAGAATAAATACTTGGAATTACTTAAAGAAAAATTTGAGACGCCAGAAGCAATCTATACAGAGCTGATTAATCTTGAAGCGATACAGAATCTTCCTAAGGGAACAGAACTGTATTTATCTGATGTTCATGGTGCGGATAGGGCATTTGATCATATTCTAAGAACAGGAGCAGGAAATTTACGAGAAAAAATCAACAACTTTTTTGGTGAGGAATGGTCCACGGAAGAAATGGATTGGTTCAATCTCTTCATCAGTTATCCTACTGAGGCAATGAAAAATAGTTACCACTCCCAACCAAAAGATAAAGAGTGGTCTATGCAGATGATCAGGAACCTGATTGACTTCATGCAATTCTGTGCAGTTAAATACACACGATCTAAATTGAGAAAAGCGTTGCCCAAAGAATATATTTATGTGATTGAAGAATTATTGTATACAGACCTTTCACAAAATGAAAAAGATTTATATTATAAAAACATTTTGCACCGTCTAATCAGTTTGGGACAAGCTGAAGAATTCATGATCAAACTTTGTCAGGTAATCCAACGCTTAGTCATTGATCATTTACATCTTGTTGGAGACATATTTGATCGTGCAAGCGGAGAGAAAGTTGTAATGGAAAAATTGATGGCCCATCATTCTGTTGATATCCAATGGGGGAATCATGACTTACTATGGATGGGGGCGATGTATGGTTCTAAAGCGAATCTAATTACAATGCTGCGAATTGCAGCAAGATATGGCTATTTATTTGAACTGGAAAAGACATATGGATTAAATTTACGACCACTATTTTTATTTGCGGAAGAGCGATATGGTATTCATCCGAATTTTGAACCGAAAGTTGTAGAACCAACGAATACCTTTCAGGAAGAAAGTGAAGAGCTGCTGACTAAAGTCCATCAAGCTTTAGCAGTTATCCAGTTTAAGTTAGAAGGTCAGATTATTAAGCGACGACCTGATTTTGATATGGATGAGCGTTTACTTTTAGATAAAATTAATTTTGATGAAGAAACTATAGAAATCGATAACAAGCAATTTCAATTAAATGGTTTTCCCGTACAGCAATTTTACAAAGAGGATCCATATAAACTCTGTCCGGAAGAAGAACATGTTGTAAATACACTGCTGGAAAGTTTTCAACAATCTGAAAAATTAGTGCGATATATTGACTTTCTATTAAAAAAAGGCAGTATGTATTTAGTTTACAACGGGCAATTACTTTATCATGGATGTATACCATTAACAGAACAGGGAGAATTAGACTCTTTCAGTTTTGAAGGCGAACAGCTAAAAGGCAGAAAAATGCTTGATAAATTTGAAGAATATATTAGAAATGCTGCTTCATCCAAGCAGGAAACAGAAGATTATGCTACAGATCTTCTATGGTATTCCTGGACTGGGAAAAAGTCTCCTCTTTTTGGCAGAGATCGTATGACGACGTTTGAAAGATATTACATTGAAGACGATGAAATTTCTCAAGAAAATCGGAACCCATACTTTAAGCTAAGAGACAATGAAGAGATTATGCTGAATATTTTGAAAGAGTTTGATTTGGAATATGAGGATGCAAAAGTTATCAATGGACATACTCCAGTTAAAGCCAAAAAAGGAGAATTACCCGTTAAAGCTAATGGTCGTTTGATTGTTATCGATGGAGGAATGAGTGCTGCTTACCAGAAGTCTACAGGAATAGCAGGTTATTCTTTAATCAATAATTCATATGGATTCCAGATCGTAACTCATCAACCATTTGAATCCATTGATGCATTATTTGAAAAACAAAGAGATGAAACAAGCTTAAAGCAGATTATTGATGGAAAATTAGATAGAAAACTGATTAAAGATACAACGATTGGAGAGAGTCTGCAAGAACAGATTGATGATTTACAAGCTTTGCTTCATTATTTAAAAAGGAAGAAATGAAATTGGACTGTTTTTTAGGTAGTTTAATAGCCCAATTTTTATTGAGTCACGTTAACTAGTAAGGTATACTGTAATTTGAGAAAACGCTAACTATTAGGAGGCAATCATGACTAAGAAACAAACGATTTTGTCAGGTTTGAAAGAAAATTATTTATTCGCCGTAATCAGAGGGAACTCTGCTTCAGAAGCAACAGAGATATCGGAAGCTGTTTACAAGGGTGGAATAAAAAATATCGAAGTAACTTTTACAACACCGCAAGCGGATGAATCGATCAAAGAACTTTCTAGAAAGTATGCTGATACTGATATGGTAGTAGGCGCAGGAACAGTAATGGATGATGTAACAGCTCGAATTGCGATTATTGCAGGAGCTGAATTTATCGTAAGTCCAAATTTTATTCCTGAAATTTCTAAAGTTTGTAATACCTATGCAGTACCTTATCTTCCAGGATGTGGCACAGTTACAGAAATCACCAGTGCAATGGCAACCGGTGTGGAAGTGGTTAAAGTATTCCCGGGAGGAATTTTAGGGCCGTCCTTCATCAAAAATGTTCACGGACCAATTCCGCATGTTGAAATGATGCCTTCAGGTGGCGTAAGTTTAGAAAATATGCAAGAATGGGTTGATAATGGTGCATGGGCTGTGGGAATCGGGAGTGCACTGACTAAAAACCTGGCCGCTGATGGACTGAATAGTGTGACGGAAATCTCTAAACAATTTGTAGATAAATATAAAGAGTTACATTAAGGAGGTGGGATAATGACAGATGTACTATTATTGGGAGAACCGATGGGGTTATTCTCAGCGACAGAATATGGATCATTGAAAGAGGCAGTGACATTCAATAAATCCGTCGCAGGTGCAGAAATCAATGTTGGAATAGGTCTTTCTAGATTAGGTCATCAAGTAGAGTACATAACAAAGCTTGGTAAAGATCCAATCGGAGAATTTATTTTTGAAGCACTGCAAAAGGAGTCTATAGGTACAAATTATGTGTCTTTTGATAAAGATTATAATACGGGGCTTATGTTGAAGAACAAAGTGAAAGATGATGATCCAGATACGGCCTACTATAGAAAATCTAGTGCATTTTCCACACTTTCTAAAAAGGATGTAGAAAACATTGACTTTGATAATGTAAAAGTATTGCATGTAACGGGGATCCCACCTGCTTTAAGTCATTCAGTAAGAGAAGCGGTTGAATATCTGATGCAGAAAGCAAAATCTGCTGGAACTTTTATTACGTTCGATCCTAATCTAAGACCTGCTTTATGGAAATCGACACAGGAAATGCTGGAAGTTTTAAATGCTCTAGCAAAATATGCGGATGTTGTATTACCAGGAATATCAGAAGGAGAAACTTTAGTCGGTTCATCTGATGTCGAAGCTATTGCACAATTTTATATAAGAAACGGTGCTAATGTGGTGATAACGAAAAGCGGAAGCCAAGGAGCTTATGTAACAGAAAAAGGTAAAGAGACAATCAATATCCAAGGATTTAAAGTTGAAAAAGTTATCGATACAGTTGGTGCAGGAGATGGCTTTGCGGTAGGGATTTTACATGCCTATCTTGAAGGATTAAACTGGAAAGAAGCAGCGGCGTGTGCCAACGCTATTGGTTCCTTACAAGTTCAGCATGCTGGAGATAATGAAGGCTTGCCTACAAAAGAAGAACTGGATCAGTATTTGAAACATAATAATAGATAAAAAAAGGGTTCTTAGCTACCTGACTCGGTCATGGTAATTAAGAGCCTTTTTTTAAGGATGAAAAAGCATGCACCTTCATCCTCTCAAATGAAGGTGCACGCTTCAGGCATTTAAACGGCTATTATTTTGCTTTATTTGTCTCAGTTTCATTAGGCACAAGCATGTACGTAATGATAAATGCAGTAGCGAATGCAATGATAATTCCTAAGATAATAAAGATAAAGTATTCACCAACATAAGCTGGCAAACTGAAAACACTTGATAGGATGTATCCATAGATTCTTACTCCAAAGAAACTAATGAATGCAGATGCAACTGAACTTCCGACAGTTGCTGCGATAAATGCTTTAGCATTTTTAGTTAAAACCCCAAATAATGCCGGTTCTGTTATTCCTAAGAAACCGGAAACAACTGCAGAGATTGCAATGCTTTTCTCTTCTTTGGTGTTTACTTTCAAATACATTGCTGCTGTAGCACCAGTGATTGAAATGTTTGCCATGAACATCATCGGCATCAACATATCATATCCCTGATTTGCGAAGTTCTGCAGGGCAATTGGTGTCATAGCATGGTGTAAACCAGTAAAGACAGCGATTGGTCGAATACCACCAACAATGATACCAGCTAGGATAGGAGAAACTCCGAATAACCATTCTACTCCGGCTGCTAACCAGTTACCTAGATAAATTCCTGCAGGTCCAATAACAACGAGTGTAAGAATACCTGCAATAAATAGTGAAAGCGTAGGTGTGAAAACCGTTCTCAATACTTCAGGAAGTACTTTATCAATGAAGCGGTGAATATGGCTCAATGCCCATACTGCAATAATGATCGGGATAACTGTTCCGGCATAACTAAATACTGGTACTGGTAAGAATCCAAACAAATTGAACTGATCAATAACGCCTTCTGCTACTGCGTCAGTCATAGCAGGTACTTGAAGACTTGCAGCAATTGCGATAGCAAGATACTGATTAGTCTTGAATATCCTAGCAGCGGAAGCCGCTACGAAGAATGGCAAGAAAGTAAATACACCTTTAGAGATCATATCGATTACGATATAAGTGTGTGATTCATTGCTTATAATATCTAATGCGCTTAATCCAGACATCAATCCCATGATCATACCTGCACCAGCAATAGCAGGTACGATGGGTCCGAAGACTCCAGATACAATATCCATAAATGTAGAAATAATACCTTTGCGTTCAGCTGGTTCATTTGATTCTGTTGAAGAATCCTCAGTATCCATACCAAGTATTGAAGCCACAGTTTCATAATATTCATTTACATTTGTTCCAATAACAATCTGTAACTGTTCGTTCTTATGATTTGTGCCAACAACGGCTTGTTCTTTCATTAAGGCTTCGTGATTGACTATATCATAATTCTTCAATTTGAATCTCAATCTAGTCATGCAATGCCAGACATTTTGAATATTGTCTGCTCCTCCTACGTTTTCAATGATGCGTTTCGCAACATCATGATGTTTCATAAACCTCTTCCTTTCCCCAATTAGATGTGTCCGTTTACAAATAAAATCATAACAAATATATTTCTGTTAGTAAACCAGTCCTAAAATAGATAATAACTACTCTTAATCCTTATAAATAAAGGTTTTAATACATATTTCAAGTTAATTGGACTGGTATTAAGGGGGTTAGTGAATGTTTATCAGTCCAAATTGACAGCGTTCTATTCTTCGTGTTCTAATACTAATAGAGTACAGATTAGATAGGAGAGGAAGTAGTGAATTGATCCCTACTATAATAACTAACATTAAAAGCTACGGCATAAAACCTGATAGACATAATTTGGTGGTCGTAAAAGTGGAGACGGACAAGGGCGTAGTTGGATATGGCTGTGCGACTTTCCAGTTTAGGCCCAAAGCAGTACAAACGATTGTAGATGAATATTTAAAACCGTTACTAGTTGGAAAAGATGCGAATGAAATCGAAGATCTATGGCAGTTGATGTATGTGAATGCTTATTGGCGTAATGGGCCAGTATTGAATAACGCGATTTCCGGAATAGATATGGCATTATGGGATATCAAGGGAAAACTAGCGGAAATGCCGCTGTATCAACTTTTAGGCGGGAAATCTAGAACGGCCATTCCTGCATATACTCATGCAGTAGCGGAGAATATGGAAGATCTGACTAAGCAGATCGATCAATATATGGATGAAGGGTATCGTTATATTCGCTGTCAGTTAGGGTTTTATGGTGGAACAGCTGAAAGTATAAAAGCGCCTGCTGATGCCTTAGAAGGCAGTTATTTTGATCAGCAGGAATACATGGATACTACGCTTAAAATGTTCAAAGAAATTGATAAAAAGTATGGACATTCTTTTCAGATGTTGCATGATGTCCATGAACGGTTACATCCTAACCAGGCTGTGCAGTTTGCCAAAAAGTCTGAGCCTTATAATTTATATTTTTTAGAGGATATTTTACCTCCGGACCAAACAGAGTGGCTGAGTCAAGTCAGAAGCCAGACAGCAACGCCAATTGCGATCGGAGAGTTATTTAACAATCCAATGGAGTGGAAATCAATCATTAAAAATCAGCAGCTGGATTATCTTCGTGTTCATATTTCTCAAATTGGAGGAATTACCCCGGCGATCAAACTGGCACACTTATGTGATGCGTTCGGTGTTCGCGTTGCATGGCATACACCATCAGATATTTCACCAATCGGATTAGCTGTAAATACTCATTTGAATATTCACCTGCATAATGCGGCAATTCAAGAAAATATTGATTTAAAAGACAATACGAAAGCTCTATTTAAGAATGCACCAACACCGGAAAAAGGATATTTCTATCCAATTGATCGTCCAGGTATCGGAGTAGGGTTTGATGAAGAGATGGCAGAAAAGTTTCCGGTTGTTTATCGTCCGCATGAATGGACGCAAAGTCGTTTACCGGATGGGACATTGTTTACACCATAAGTTTAAATATTCGTTCTTCGGGCTTGATGCCCTTTTTTATCAAATGGTGTAATATAAGTACAGGTATAATCAATAGCTGTCAATTCACTGTATTCATAGACTTTACCATTTTTCAGTAAACATCTGTTTTCAATCCGCATAGCGGGGGTGTTTCGCTTAGACATTAATAGTTCTGATTGTTTTTTTGTCAGCAGAGTTGGACTGTAGCTTGTAATATAATGAGAAATAGAATATTTCTTACTCAATACGTATTCCTGAATAGACTGTTCAATGATTTCTTCAGTCAAGTCCGGGAACATAGAAACTGGCATTTTAGAGCGCTCGATCTGTTCAATTTTATAATCAACAATCCTGACTCTCTCGAATGTCCAAATATCTTCTGAGTTATCTAATTGGAAAATCTGCTCCTCTTCTGGAGTAGATTTTTTCTTTTCTAGACTCAAAAACTTTGAGGTGATTCGTTCGTAAGGGGTACGAGTCAAAGTATTGAAAATCAATGGATTCATCTGAAACTGTTTTTTTACATACATTCCTGAACCTTGTACCGTCTCTATAATTCCAATTTCTTCCAATGTTTTAATGGATTCTTGTATGGTATATCTTGAAACTTGATAAGATTGGGCCATCGTTCGCTGATTAGGTAGTTTTCCGTCTTTAAATTGTTCCTGATAAATTTTACTCAATAAATCCTGAATCACAAATTCTCTTTTTTTCATTTTTTACTCCTTTTACAAACTATTTTTGATTAGTTTAAATAAATAACGCATATAGCACTTTAACAAATTATATAAGCTAAATGTATAAATTAAAAGAGAAAGTAAAAATGGTAGACCTTATTTTTAGCAGTTCCCTAGAACTTGACACTTATGATTGTGAATGATATAACTAGAGATGCAAGTGATAATCGTTCTCATTCAGATTTTTAGTGTAAGGGAGGGCTTACATAAATGTCGGTAAAAGATATAACTATTATTGGTGGCGGTCCTGCTGGATTGTATGCAGCATTCTATGCTGGTATGCGGGATCTGGACGTTAGGATTGTTGAAACACAGAAAACATTAGGTGGGAAAATTAATTTTTATCCAGAAAAGCTAGTCTGGGATGTTGGGGGTATTCCTGCAACAACAGGGGCTAATTTAATCGATCAAATGGTTGAACAGGGGCGTGCTTTTAATCCAGAAGTGATATTAGACCAGAAAATAAGTAGATTTGAAAAAACGGCTGATAGTTTGTTTGCAGCAGAAAGTGAATCTGGAAATCGATTCTTAAGTAAACGAATAATTGTTGCTACGGGAGGAGGAATATTTAATCCCAAAAAACTTCCCTTACAGTACGACGTTAAGTTTGAAGAAAAGAATCTGCATTATAATATATATCGGTTAAATGCCTTTAAAGGTAAAAAAATTGTAATTGTGGGCGGAGGTAATACAGCTGTTGACTGGGCGAACAACCTTGTAGAAATTGCTGATGAAGTTCATCTCGTCCATCGGAATGACAAGTTCAAAGCCCATGAATTTAATTATAGAAAATTAATAGAATCAGCTGTAACAGTACATACTCATTCGTTAGTAAGTGAAATTATTCCTGATCAGACAGGAAGTTTTATCACTTCTATTAAAATAAGAAATGATCAGACTGATGAAGATACTATTCTTGATTTAGACGAATTAGTTGTAAACATTGGATTTGATAATGATCTGAATTTTCATCATGACCCTGCCTTGAATTTTCAATTGAAAGATGATTATTACATTGAAGGATCTGCTAAAGCCCAGACAGCGGTTGAAGGTGTATACGCTATAGGAGATATTCTGGAGTTCGATGGAAAAGTTCGTTTGATTGCAGGAGCATATAACGATGCCGCTAATGCTGTAAATCAAATCAAGCAGTCACTAGACCCAAGTGCGGATGAAAAAGCAAAAGTCTCTTCCCATAATGAAGTATTTGATGAAAAGAATAAAGAAATGAAAGAACGTTACTATCTGTAGATTGTTCGTCGACTAGAGAAGGAATAATTATGGAACAGATCAGAAAACAAGAATTAAATAAAGAAGAAACTAAAAAAAGAATTCTTAAAAGATTTCATTCGCGTTCAGCTGCTGCCTTTTTTATGATAGGGGTCCTGGTATTATTTGGAACCATGACTTTTTCCATTTCATATGGAGCCGCGGATATAGATTGGTCGATTATCAGAGAAGCTATACTTCATTTCGATGATCAGAATACGGATCATCTGATTTTGTATGATTTGAGATTTCCGAGAGTTATAGCAGCTGCTTTAGTAGGGTCCTTTCTAGCAATTTCCGGCGTAATTATGCAAGGATTGACTCGTAATCCACTAGCTTCCCCATCTATTATGGGTGTGAGTTCAGGAGCGGGCTTTATGGTAGCGGTTGCTTTTGCGTTATTTCCACAAACGAGTCAGGGTGGATTAATTATATGGGCATTTTTGGGAGCAGGATTAGGAGCAGGACTAGTATTCTCAATTGGACTGGTTTCTAAAAGAGGTTTGACCCCAGTAAAATTAGCTTTAGGAGGAGCAGCTGTTAGCGCTCTACTGCAGTCGGCATCCACTATGCTGGCAATGTATTTTAATGTTACCCGAGATATTAGTTTCTGGTATGCCGGGGGAATAGCAGGCGTCTCTTTAGCAAGTGTTCGTTTAGCAGCTATTGTAGCAGTAGTTGGATTTGTTTTTTCAATTGGATTGTCTCGACCTTTGACTTTGATGAGTCTTGGAGATGAAGTTGCGAAAGGGTTAGGACAGAGGTTAGGAGTAATAAGAACGGTAGGCATCCTTGTTGTACTACTCCTTACAGGTACAGCTGTTTCGATTTCTGGAACAATTGGATTTATAGGGCTGGTAATACCGCATATTACTAAAAAGTTGATTGGAATGGATTATCGTTGGATTATACCATTTTCTGCTATCTTCGGTGCTTGGCTCTTAGTTACTGCAGACATTGTGGCGAGAGTAATCAATCCACCTTATGAAACTCCTGTAGGAGCACTCACTGCGCTAATCGGGGTACCGTTCTTTCTAATTCTAGCAAGAAGAGATGGGAGAGGCTGGAAATGAATTTTAAAAATACTCTAACTAAAAATTATAAAAGCTTCCTGTTCTTTCTAATTCTCCTGATTGTGGTAATTGGCCTTTTTAGTTTAGTTACCGGATATCTGTCAATCTCATTAAGTGATATTTGGGCAACGATGATTGGGAAAGGTACGAAAAGAAATCAACTTTTACTGATAGAATTTCGATTACCGAGGTTATTGGTTGCAGTACTTGCCGGTGCTAGCTTAGGAGTGGCTGGAACTCTCTTTCAAGGGATTACGCAAAATGAGCTTGCCGATCCGGGGATTATAGGAATCAACTCAGGAGCAGGCTTAGCAGTTGTAGTGTTTTTAACAATTCGTTCTAGTCAGATAAATTCGTCAAGTCTAATCAATGTAATCAGCTTGCCTTTTGCAGCATTTGCTGGGGGGCTTATTGCAGCCTTCAGTATTTATGTGATTGCATGGAAAAAAGGCATTACGCCTATTCGAATGGTATTAGTCGGAATAGGCGTAAATGCAGGATTTGGAGCGCTACTGACAATGTTCCAGCTCAGAATGGATGAAAGTGATTTTAATCAAGTAGCAATCTGGCTTTCAGGATCCATATGGAATGCACATTGGCCAGCCGTTTTTAGTTTATTACCATGGGTTATTTTCTTGATTCCAATCAGTATTTATAAATCTCGAATTCTGAATATATTACAGCTTGGAGATCAGATGGCAGTCGGATTAGGGGTGTCGATTGAACTAGAAAGAGTCAAGATGATTGCCATTGGGGTGGCACTAGCAGGAGCTAGTGTATCAGTTGCCGGCGGAATTTCTTTTTTAGGATTAGGGGCACCGCATATTGCAAGAAAATTAGTTGGGAATAAGCATGAACGATTACTGCCAGTTGCTGCTTGTATTGGTGCTTTGGTTTTGCTTATTTCTGATAGTATATCAAGAAACTTATTAGCACCATCAGAAGTTCCAGTTGGATTAGTTGTATCAGTCTTGGGAGCGCCATATTTCTTATACTTACTAGTCAATAGCGAAAGTTAAATTAAATATCTATAAAACAAATGGAGGAAAATAGAATGAAGAAAATTTTGTCAGGTAGTGTGTTGCTAGTATTGGGACTAACGTTATCCGCTTGCGGAAGTAATCAATCAGATTCTTCAGAAACATCATTAGAGGAAACAACAGAAAACTCGGCATCTAAAGTTATGACAGATAAACTGGGTAATGAAGTTGAAATTCCTGATAATCCTGAGAAAGTATTAGCTTCCTATTTAGAAGACTACCTAGTTGCGCTTGATGTTATTCCAGTTGCTCAGTGGTCAGTATACGACGGAGAAAGTATTCAGGAATACCTTCAGGATGAACTAGTGGGGGTGCCGTTGATTCCCCACGATTTACCTTATGAATCGGTATTAGAATATGAGCCAGATTTAATGATTGTACGTGATGCTATTGAACCAGATATGTATGACCAATATGCTCAGATTACTCCAACTTATGTACTTAATTCTAGCCCGACTGAATGGCGAGAAACTTTGACAGAAATTGGAGAAGTTTTGGGAAAAGAAGAAAAAGCGAAGTCAGTGTTGGATTCTTACGAGAAAAAAGCAGAAGAAAAGGCATCGGAACTGGCCAAAGTAGCAGACGGAGAGTCGGCTGCAGCCATATGGATGGTAAACAATAGTTTGTTTGTTGTCCATCCCAAACGTTCAAGTGGGGCAGTTTTATATGAAGATTTAGGACTTGCAGTCCCGGAAGTTGTTTCAGAACTCTCAAGTGATGCAGACTGGGCAGCTATTTCTTTAGAAGAATTAGCAAAAATGGATGTTGATCATTTGTTCTTTGTAAATAGTGATGGACCTAATGCGGAAATGTTCGAAGATCGCTTGTGGCAAAACATTCCTGCGGTACAAAATGAGCAGGTTTATGAGTTTGGACCAGAAACTTCTTGGTTATATTACGGTCCGATAGCTAGTGAACAAGTAATGGATGATGTAGTAGAAAGCATAACAAATAGTGTTCAGTAATAAACTCAACTGAGCTGTAGAGGAGCTGAGTATATGACGAAGATTGAATCACATGCAATGTCAATTGGATATGGAAAGCGAAAAGTATTAAATAATCTATCATTAAAAATACCAGAATCTAAGATTACATGTATCATTGGGCCTAATGGCTGTGGCAAATCAACGTTATTAAAAACTATCGCCCGGCTTCTAAAACCAGCGAATGGAAGTGTAACCCTGGATGGGAAATCAATCCATAAACAAGCTACGAAAGTAATCGCTCAAGAAATAGCAATATTGACTCAAGCACCACAAACGCCAGAGGACATAACAGTGAAAGAATTAGTGTCATATGGAAGGGCACCCTATCAAAAAGGATTTGGGCAGCTACAAACAAAAGACTGGGAAAAAATTCATTGGGCATTAGATCAAGCGCAATTACTCAATCAAGCAGATCGTTCAGTCAGTTCATTATCTGGGGGACAAAAACAAAGAGTCTGGATTGCAATGGCGCTTGCGCAGGATACAGATTGTCTCCTTTTGGATGAACCGACAACGTATCTAGATATGGCACATCAACTAGAAGTCTTGCAAGTTTTAGAGACACTCAACAAGAAATATAAGCGGACTATTGTAATGGTACTGCACGATTTGAACCATGCTTCAAGATTTTCAGATCATCTTATTGCAATTCGTGAAGGGGAAGTCATGAAGTCTGGTACACCAGAAGAAGTCATGCAGCCGGACATTTTACGAGCGGTCTTTGATATAGAAGCAAGTATTGTAGAAGACCCTCATACAGGAAAGCCGGCTCTTCTCAGCTATCAGTTAATAGAATAACAGGTTGATTTAAGAAGAGGCTGGGACAAAAGTCTTAACAAACAAATAAGATCCGCTGAAAATCTACTTGAGATTTCAGTGGATCTTATTTGTTTATGTAAGCAAAAGGAGCACGGCTTTGGTATAATATAATCACCACAAAAACATCATAGAAAGGGTGCTCCTTATGTATACTCAATATACCATGAACCAAACAACCTTGCCATTAGAAATGAACTGTTACTTACCAGAAAATCATATCGTCTACTCTATTCATCAAGTTGTGGAAGATTTAGATGACTCGCAATATCACTTAATTGAAAACGACTTTGGTCGCCCGGCTTATCACCCGAAAGTTTTACTCAAAGCGCTACTATTTGCCTATTCAGAAGGGATTTTTTCCGGTCGGAAAATCGAGAAAATGATGCAAGAAAATATAGCGATGCAATGGTTAACAGGTCAAACGTTAGTGTCTTATCGTACAATTAATCGATTCAGAGTGTCAGAAGTGACTAAGGCTATTTTACAAGATCTCTATTGCACGTTTTCTCTTCGTTTAAAAGAAGAAAAACTGATTGAAGGAAAAGCGCTATTTATAGATGGTACGAAGTTCGAAGCAGACGCCAATAAATATACCTTTGTTTGGAAGAAAGCCACGGATCAATTCTACTCTACTTTAAAAGAAAAAGAAATTCACTACTATGAAGAAGAGATCGCCCCACTCATCGATCAAGCGGTCGAAAGAGATCAAAATCAGGAGTTTACTAAAAAAGAAATTGAGGAACTATATGAACTTCTTCAAAAAGAGCTGGAAAAGATTGAAACAGAAATTAATCAGGAAAACGAAAAAGAGGTACTTAAGAAAAAGAAGAAAAAGCGTCGTTCCTTGAAAAAACATAGAAATAGATTGAAAAAGGACTTTATACCTAGAGAACAGAAATATGAAGATTACTACAGCACATTTGACGGTCGAAATAGCTTCTCTAAGACAGACAAAACGGCTACTTTCATGCGTATGAAAGACGATCATATGAGAAACGGCCAATTAAAGCCAGGCTATAATATCCAAATCGCAACGGAAAACCAGTTTGTTTTGCATACACAAGTCTATCCTAATCCAACGGATACAAGAACCCTTATCCCGTTTTTGCATTCGCTTCCTAAACCCATTCAACCGTCCACTTATATTGTGGCAGATGCAGGATATGGTAGCCAAGAAAATTTAAAATATTTAGAACGGTCCGGATGGACTGGCTTGGTTAAATACGGCATGTACGAAAAGGAACAGAAAAAGAAATACAGACTTTCGGATAGAAATAGAGAGAATTGGATTCACGATGAAGATCAAAATACCTATACACATCCTGATGGGACTATCTATGCGTACGGTTATGTTAGTAGGCAAAAAACAGATTCTGGATTTGTAAGATTGTCTCATATTTACCAATCGACGGATCCAAGTTACAAAAATGGGAGAAAATCATTTTCCATTAACTATGAGTACGAAGAACAAAAACTAAATATTAGAGAAAAGCTTTCGTCAGAAGAAGGGACTCAATTTTATGGTAAACGTAAAATTGATGTAGAACCAACTTTCGGACAGGTGAAGGCCAATTTGAGGTTCACTCGATTTTCAGTTCGTGGAAAATCGAATGTAGAAAATGAAACGAATCTGATCTTCATGGCTAATAACCTACGAAAATATAATAAAAGAAAGAAAAAATAGAATCATTCAGTAAGTAGAACCCCTGAGAGAATTGTATTCTACAATTTTCTCAGGGGTTCTCTATATTTAAAGACTTTCAGAGACTTTTGTCCCAGCCTCTTCTTAATGCACAGATAGAAGTTCACTAAACAAAATATCAAGTCGAACTCTTTGGTATTCTTACTTAACTTTGTTAGAGTAAGCATATAATGGAAAATGAAAGGAAGCGTTATAACAATGAACGTACTAGTTGTTGGAGCGAACGGACAAATCGGAACTCACCTTGTAGAAAAATTAAATGAAACAGAAAGCTATAAACCAGTTGCTTTTGTAAGAAAAGAAGAACAAGTGGCTAAGTTCGAAGATAAAGGTATAGAAGCAAGACTTGGTAACTTAGAAAGTTCAGTAACAGATATAAAAAAAAGCATGAAAGATATTGATGCAATCGTCTTTACAGCAGGATCTGGTGGAAATACTGGAACAGATAAAACAATGTTAATTGATCTTGACGGTGCTGTAAAAGTAATGGAAGCAGCAGAAGATATGAATATCAAGCGTTTTGTTATGGTTAGTGCTTTCCAAGCAGATGTAAGAGAAAATTGGAGCGAAGAAATGAAACCATACTTTGCTGCTAAACATTATGCAGATAAATTCTTGATGAATAGTGATTTAAACTATACAATCGTTCGTCCGGGTATGCTTGAAAATAAACCTGCAATCGGAAAGGTATCACTAACTAGAGCACTAACTGAAGCAACTGATCCAATGACGATACCAAGAGAAGATGTTGCGCAATTGATTGTAGCAGTATTAGAAAATGACCACACTTACTTACAGTCATTTGACGTAACAACGGGTGATAAAGAAATTGAAGAAGCGTTAAACGAATTATAATTTGAATTTTAAAGCTTTCTCGAGCTAGGATAATAGTTCGAGAAAGTTTTTTTGTATTTTGTATGATGAAGAAAAATAAAAATATTTGGCTTTAACCTATGAAAAGGAAATGAATATGGAAGAGCAAAAGGGATTATACAATCAAACATCCACAATAAGCAAAACGCTGATACGATAATCTCAAAATTTAAGAATCAGTTTAGATTTCATCTAATAAGTGCAAAGATAATATAGAATGCTATAATACGAATAGATTCAGTAGAATTAAAAATAGTTATTTGAAGGGAAGTATAATTATGAAGCAATTAACAACCAAATTCATTAAAACTTTAACAATTATGACAACAATGGCATCGATAGCACTGTTTGGAAATGAAAAAGCAGAAGCTGCCGAAGGTATAGATACGAGTGTCGTGGATGAAGCATGGGGATTACCTACTTATGTGTATGGTGGTGGTCTGGATGAAACTCAAATCCAGGATACTGCAGATATTCTTGGAATTGATAGTATGGAAAATGTGGCTAGTGTAGAGGTGACTGGAGAAGATTTACAAACGTATCTGGGTACAGGCTCTGGAAATACAGCAAGTATGATTTCGTCTGTACTGGTACAACGTGAAGACGAAGGAGAAGGCGTCAATGTATTGATTGAAACGCCGGATGATATTACAGAGATTACTCAGGAACAATATGCGAATGCTGCTATTACAGCTGGTGTTGAAGATGTAACGATCATGGTCGCTAGTATTCGTCCCGTAACAGGAGAAAGTGCACTGACGGGCATCTATAAAGCTTTTGATGTAAATGGTGAAGAGCTGGATCAGGACCGTATGGAAGCAGCTCAAGAAGAATTAGAGACGACTAACCAGATTGCACAGGAAAATAGTGGAGATTCAGAATTTGACACTTCTAGGTTTGATCAGGCGATTGTCGAAATCAAACAACAGCTAGCAGAGCTGAAAGAACAACAAGGAGAACTGGCAACAAGAGAAGATATTGAACGAATCATTAACGATGCATTGGAAAATAACAACTTGCAAAATGTGATTTCTCAAGAACAACTAGATCGTTTGTTGTCGTTCTTTGAGACATACCAGCGAACTGGTGCAATTGATTCTGATCAGGTAAAAGAACAGTTAGGAAAATTATCCAGTGATATTCGTTCAAGATTTGGTGATGCTTTTCAAGAAGCTGAAGACAGTGGTCTATTTGATAAAATAGGAAATTTCTTTCGTTCAATTTGGGAGGCTATCTCAGGGTTCTTTAACTAAATAGTTAAAAGCACGTTACTCATTAACTTTTGAGTAACGTGCTTTCATTTTAGTCTATTAAGTTCACTAAGAAGTATTTTTTCTTTCCTCGACGAACAATTACAAATTGATTTTCAAAACTGTCTTTTTCTGATAATACATAGTCAACATCTTTAATACGTTCACCTTTGATTAAGATCGCACCGTTTTTAATATCTTCTCGAGCTTGGCGTCGAGAAGGCTCAATATTAGTTACGTCTACCAAAAATTCAACTAAATTATGGTTCCCTTTAGTAGCTTCTGAAGAAGGAACATCTTTGAATGTTGCTGCAATCTGTTCAGCTGTAAGGTCTTGAATCTCACCAGAAAATAAAGCTTTAGAAATCTGAATGGCTTCATCCAATGCAGCTTGTCCATGTACAAAACGAGTCATCTCTTCAGCTAGCGCCTTTTGAGCAGCGCGTTTGTGCGGCTCAGTTTCTACTTGTTCTGCTAAAACATCAATTTCTTCTTTTGATAAGAAAGTAAAGTATTTAAGGTATTTTATGACATCACGATCATCTTGATTAAACCAGAACTGGTAGAACTCATAAGGAGTTGTTTTTTCAGGATCTAGCCATATTGCACCATCTGCTGATTTACCGAATTTTGTTCCATCTGCTTTTAATAGTAAAGGAATCGTCAAACCAAATGCTTTTGCTTCAGAACCTTCTTTTTTACGTATCAAGTCAAGACCAGCTGTGATGTTACCCCATTGATCGGATCCACCGATTTGAAGCTGAACATCTTCATTCTGGAACAAATGTAAAAAGTCGACAGACTGAATGATCTGGTAACTGAATTCTGTAAAAGAGATTCCGGTGTCCATGCGGTTAGCAACGACATCTTTTGCTAACATCGTGTTGATATTGAATTCTTTTCCGTAGTCTCTTAAAAAGTCAAGAAAGCTCAGATTACTTAACCAGTCATAATTGTTGACCAGTTTGATTCCAGAATGTTCAGCACCAGCTTCAAATAAACTACGCATTTGTCCACTTAATTTTTCAGCGTTTGAAACAATTTTGTCCATCGTCTGGAGTACTCGTTCAGAGTTTCGTCCGCTTGGATCGCCGATAGATCCTGTTCCTCCTCCAATTACAATGACGGGTTTATGCCCGGCCAACTGAAATCTTTTTAAAATCATAAAAGGAATTAGGTGTCCTACATGCATACTATCTCCGGAAGGATCGATACCACAGTATAAAGCGACACTTTTTTCCTCTGTCAATTCTCTTAAACCCTCTTCATCTGTCTGTTGATTAATGGCTCCGCGCCATTCTAATTCATCTAGTATATTCATGGTTCATCTCCTTTGATTTTGATTATTATTTAATTTTTTATCTATGACTGTCCAGTGTTCATAGCGGCTTTTATCTATAGTAGTCTCTTTATTACTCTGCTCATCTAGAACTTTTAAAATAAGCGGGGAAGCATTTAGTTCATTCAATTCACTTATCTTGACCCATGTAACTCCGTCTGAATCATTTAAACCATCGGCTACATATAAAGGAAGATCACTGACTTCTTCGTGCAGTGAAACTGTATATAATGCGAAAACATGGTGAGTCGTTACTGATTTTGTATGAGGTTTTATAAAAGTATCATAGATTCTAGGATGGCTATATTTTTTGACTTTCTGTCCTGTTTCCTCGTACACTTCTCTGACTAGCGTTTCAGTCAGACCTTCTCCAGGTTCCTGGCTTCCACCGGGAAGATCATACCGATTTTTATACGGTCCTGAATTTTTATGAATACATAAAATATGCCCTTGTTCAATTACTACACCATATACACCGAAATGCAGAGTATATTCAGGTTCATCCAATACTATCACCATCCTTTCAATAAAAATCAATATTTGAACCTTGAATTGTCAAATTAAGTGCAACGCTACACCGAAAAATACTTCATAGGGTGTTTTCCAGTTTAAACACTTCCTTGGGCGTAAGTTGAGTTTACGAACATATTGATCTACAACCTGATCAGTGACCGTATCCATCTCTTTTGTTTTCGGTAAATACTCTCTTAATAAGCCGTTAGTGTTTTCGTTCGTCCCTCGTTGCCAGGGAGCATGTGGGTCAGGAAAGTAGAATTGGACGTTATTAAGAGCTTTAGTGATTTCCCAATGTCTTGAGAACGCCTTACCACGGTCTGGAGTAATTGATTTTACTTGATTAGATTCAATAGAAGAGAATAAATGAATCATCTTATCTCTGACTAGTTCAGATCGTTTTTTCTCGATTTTTCCACTCATCAAGTATCTTGATCTACGGTCGGTAAGCGTAACTAAACAAGCACCACCCGTCTTACCAGCCACTGTGTCTGCCTCCCAATGACCAATTTCAGAACGATCATTAGCAGTAGCTGGACGCTCATGAATCGTATTAGAGATCTGTATTTTACCTCTTCTCTCAATATGATGTTTCGTATGTCTAGTTTTTCCACGGTGTCTGAGAGAACGAACCAGCCCGCGGTTTCCTTTACTGAGTGGTTCTGTTTCAAATAGACCCCTGTAGATTCCGCGATAAATGGTAGGGTAACTTATATGGATACCTACCTGTTCGTCTTTCAATCGATAGGCAATCTCTTCAGGTGACCATTGTTCTTCTACGAATAGCCTTCGAACGATTTTCCAAACCTTGGGATTAGACAAAATCAACTTTCGCCCACAGTTTTGCTTTCTGTAAGAATATAACGTCTGAGCAATGATAGGAGAATAAGTCCCCTTCTTAAAATTACGTTTCAGTTCTCTAGAGATCGTTGACGGACTTCGGT
The DNA here is from genome assembly GCF_001895285.1 of Marinilactibacillus sp. 15R. Lineage (NCBI taxonomy): Bacteria > Bacillati > Bacillota > Bacilli > Lactobacillales > Carnobacteriaceae > Marinilactibacillus > Marinilactibacillus sp. 15R. The sequence continues at coordinate 183,750 of NZ_CP017761.1, read as the reverse complement.
CGACGGCAGCGGCAATAGTACGAATAGAATGACCTTGGTTGAACATTAAAAATAGTTTTTCTCGTTCAAATATTGTAAGATGGTTATAGTGGCTCATAGCTATCTTCCTTTCAAATAGTGTTCTGGACAACCCTATTTTAACTGGAATTTAGCTAGGGGTCTTTTTTAAGGATTAGGTGTTGCACTTAAAGTGTATATTCAAGACATAAAAAAACCCCCATAAAAAGTATAAACTTTTTACCGGGACGAACAGCGCCGTGGTACCACCCTGATTAAAATGGACGAAACAGACCATTTTCACTTATTCCCATAACGCTGGGTAGCGCCTGTAGAGGAAAGCTCCAAGGTGTACTTCATTTGATCTGTATGTGCGAATTTCCAGCAGCCATTCGCTTTCTAAGACAGTGACAGATAAACTACTATGCCCATTCATCGCTTATTTGCATTATATATGAATTTCAGTATAATTTATTAAAAATCATTAGTCAACTTTCGATAAGAAAAAGTCTTTTAAAATAATTAAAAGTAGTTAAATCAAGACTTACTTCATAAAAAAATAGATTCATACTTTAATACGGGCAAAGCAGTTCTTTACAAGTTCTAGGTATGCTAAAATAAATAATGATAGATATTTGCAGAAAGGAAGACGGTTAGTGGTAACGAAAAGACAAGAAACATTTAGGCTAGAAGTAAAACCAAAAGCACCAGAAGAGTCTCAAGTGATATGGAAACAGTACCGTTTTACAGTATTGACACCTGCAATGATCAGAGTGGAATATGATCCGAATGCAACGTTTGAAGATTCTGCAACACAGACGATTTTAAATCGAGATTTTGAGACTCCTGAATATAAGTTGAAAGAGACAGATGAATTTATTGAAATCATTACTACCCATGTTCATCTGAACTTCCATAAAGAATTAGGAGGATTCACGAAAAATAATTTAAATATTGAAGCGCTAGGGAATTATAGTTTATATCATAGCACTTGGTATTTTGGGGATAAGCCCGATACACTGAAAGGTACGGCTCGCACACTGGATTTTTCAGATGGAGCAATTGATTTAGAAGAAGGGTTGATGAGTAAGAACGGCTTTTCAATCATTGATGATAGCCATTCAATGAAGCTGCTGAATAATGGATGGGTAGATAAACGAGAATCCAATATCGTTGATATTTATTTCCTGGGATATGGTAGAGACTATTTAGGTACATTAAGAGATTATCATCACCTTACAGGTAAGACACCTAAATTACCTAGATACGCTTTAGGGAACTGGTGGAGCAGATATTATCCGTATTCAGAAAATGGCTATAAAAAGCTGATCAGAAAATTTGGAGAGAAGCAAATACCATTTTCAGTAGCCGTACTAGATATGGATTGGCATGTGACGGAAGTTCCTTCAGAATACGGCTCTGGATGGACAGGATATACATGGAATAATGAATTGTTTCCTGATCCAGAAGAATTTTTGGGATGGTTGCATGAACAAGGTCTTAAAACGACATTGAATCTGCACCCCGCAAATGGCGTACAGCCTTTTGAAGAAATGTATGAACCAATGGCAAAAGAATTAGATGTTGATACAGAAAACGGAGAGCCGATTAACTTTGATATTGCTGATCCTGAATTCTTGAATGCTTACTTTGAATATTTACATCATCCCCATGAGGAAATTGGAGTAGATTTCTGGTGGATTGACTGGCAGCAAGGCAGTGTTACCAAAGTAGAAGGACTGGACCCATTGTGGATGCTGAACCATTATCATTATCTGGATTTAGGTAGAGGTGAAAACAGATCACTAATTTTTTCTAGGTATGCGGGGTTAGGGTCACACCGCTATCCAATCGGATTTTCTGGGGATACTGCTTCGACTTGGGATGCTTTGAATTTTCAACCTTATTTCACATCAACTGCCTCAAATGTAGGGTATAATTGGTGGAGTCATGATATCGGTGGTCATATTGGTGGAGTGAAAGACAGTGAATTATTCATACGTTGGGTACAATTCGGAGTCTTTTCTCCGATTAATCGACTGCATAGTCAAGACGGAGAATTCAGTGGTAAAGAACCTTGGCGTTATGGGCTGAAAGCCGAAAGAATCGTGACTCAGTTCATGCAGTTGCGGCACAAGCTGATTCCTTATTTATATACAATGAATGTACTAACGCATACAGACAACTTTCCGTTGATTCGTCCTATGTATTATCACCATCCTAGAGAAGATGAAGCATATGAAGCACCAAATCAGTATTTCTTTGGGACACAGTTGCTAGTTGCACCTATTACAACGCCGCTTAGAGGAGATTTACGTCTTGCACAAGTCAAAACATGGCTTCCAGAAGGTATGTGGATTGATTTCTTTAATGGGCGAATGTATGAAGGTGGCAGGGTACTAGATGTCTACCGCCCGATTTCGACAATGCCGGTTTTTGCGAAAGCAGGTGGAATCGTCCCTATGGATCAATCTTTTGGAAATAGCGTAGATAACCCTGAAAAAATGGATGTACGTATTTTTGCTGGAGCTGATGGCAGCTTTACAATGTATGAGGACGATGGTCTGGGAAAAAACGATGAACATGCTACGACTAAATTTTCATTGAAATGGCATGAAGAAGATACAGACTGGTCTTACTTCCAGATTCAAGAACCGGAAGGAGACTGGGAATGCCTGCCGGAAAAAAGACAGTACACTTTGACATTTGTTGGATTTTCATATGATGATGTACCAGAAGTCTATGTAAAAGATAAATTAGTAGATGTCAAATTAACCAAAAGAGGCAAATTTACAACTGTAGAAATCCCTGAACAAGAAATTGATTCCTGGTACTTTGTACGATTTAGAGGTGTATCAGCTAAGAAAAATGATATGTATGGAGAAATCTTTAGATTCTTAGATCGTGCACAGCTATCGACTAGCTTGAAAGAAAAAATTTATGCAACTGTTCGTAAGAGTCGTAATAGTGCAAGAGTCATTAGTGGTTTGCTTGCTTTAGATATTGATCCCGATTTACTTGAAGCACTGAGCGAGCTGATCTGGGCAAATCCTGATGATGTAGATTAAGAGGATAGTCACAAAATGATAAGGAGCTAGAGTGAAATCTAGTTCCTTTTGTTTCTTATGAAGATTAAGGATAAGAGAATACAATGATTTTTTAAGAATATTTTATAAATTTCTCAGCATATTATGAGACGTTTGGCGATCTAAGATGATATAGTAGTAAAAATCCTTTTATAGAAAGTGAGTTTATCTATGAAAAAAGTTGTGTTTTTTGATATCGATGGAACACTGGTCTCAAGACAGAATTATATTCCAGAATCTGCTAAAAGAGCTATCAAAGAACTTAAAAAACAAGATATTTTACCTGTTATTGCTACAGGGCGTGCTACTGTACTGCTGGAAGAAGTTAGAAATGAATTAGAGATAGACAGCTATATTGCAATGAATGGACAATATATTGTACTTGAAGGCGAACCGATTTATACTAATCCTATTTCAGAGGATCTGTTGGTTAGATTGATGGAACAGGCTGCAGAAGATAGAAAAGGGATTGTTTTATGTGGGACAGAAGATATTTTCAGTAATTCAATAATCTCTCTAGTGCAAAGAAGTTCAATGTTGAAAGTTCTCAAAAGTATAGGGAAAATTGTTCCAAATAAAATCCAAATGTCTTTATTCAGTCGGTTGATTCGTAAGCCACCTAAACCCGAAGATTATAAAGGAAAAGATATTTGTCAAGTAATCCTTGAAGTTAGAGAGCGAGAAGAAAGTGTTTATAGAGAGAACTTTAAAGAGCTGCATTTTGCGCGATCGAATGATTATACAGTGGATGTAATCAGTTCGGGTGTTACTAAAGCTACAGGTATAGAAAAAATGGTTAAAGAGCTTGGTGTTGAATTGGAAAACACTTATGCTTTTGGAGATAGTCTGAATGATTTAGAAATGATTCAATATGTTGGAACAGGTGTCTCAATGGGAAATGGTTGGGATGAACTGAAAAAAGTAGCCGACATGATTACAGAAGATGTTTCAGAAGATGGAATCGAAAAGGGTTTGAAGAAGTTGAACTTGATTCCTTGAAAGAAATGATTTAGTAACTGTCCTTGGTAATGAGGACAGTTATTTTTGACTAAATAATTAAAATATAGTTTTCTAAAAAGCAGAGGAGTATGTCAATGGATTTAACGGTGCGAACACAAGAAGGGAAATTGAATTTAAGAGTAGCTGCTTGGATAACAGATGCAAATAAAATATTAGTCACTACATTTCCCGATGGGAATATGTCATTGCCTGGGGGAAGAATAAAATTTGGTGAGACTACACTAGAAGCGGTTAAAAGAGAAATACTAGAAGAAACGGGAGAAAAATTATTAAATCCAGAATTATATGCTGTCATTGAAAACTTCTATGAAAGAGATGATAAAATCCATGAATTACTCTTCATTTTTAAAGGAGAAATTGGAATTAGAGAAAGCTATAGTGGGACAGAAGAAAACAGTGAATTAATTACTTGGATAGAAAAGAAGCAGATACATAAACTTAAACCAGAAGTGTTAAGCAAGCTAATCTATGATACGAAGAACATAGAACATTATACAAATGTTGAAAGTACTTAAATGCATTTAGTCATAAGTCATCTCGCAAAAAAGAGTTTAGCATTTATCACCAATGGAGTTACGTTCATTAAATTAAGATAGATACTAAAATATCTTTTCAGGATGAAGGTATTTTTCGTACCTTCATTCTGCTGTTTTTGTATGCTATACTATTTAGGTATATCGAACAGGGAATACTTATTTAGGAAGATTCATCATGCTGCTGAAGCAGTACTTCAATAAATAAAAATTTATGAGTTATAGAATCTAATTATCTAGGAGGACACGGAATTGTCTGAACAAAATTCATTTTATATTACTACACCAATCTATTATCCAAGTGGTAAGTTGCATATAGGAAATGCCTATACGACCATTGCTTGTGATGTAGTGGCTCGCTATAAGAGATTACAAGGATTTGATACTTTTTATCTAACAGGAACAGATGAACATGGACAGAAAATCGAAACAAAAGCTCAAGAACTTGGCCAGACACCTCAGGAATATGTAGATGGCATGGCAGAAGGAATACAAGAGCTATGGAAGACACTTGCAATCACCAATGATCAGTTTATTCGTACCACTGATTCTTATCATAAAGAAGTTGTTGCAAAGATCTTTGAGAAATTATTAGCGCAAGGTGATATTTATCTGGGAGACTATGCAGGCTGGTATTCTGTTTCCGATGAAGAATTCTTTACTGAAACGCAATTGGAAGAAGTTTACCGAGACGAAGAAGGCAACGTAACCGGCGGAATCGCACCAAGCGGTCATGAAGTTGAATGGGTAAAAGAAGAGTCTTATTTCTTCAAGATGAGCAAGTATACAGACCGATTACTTGATTATTATGAAAACCACCCGACATTCATTCTTCCTGAATCAAGAAAAAATGAAATGATCAATAACTTTATTAAACCAGGATTGGAAGATTTAGCTGTCTCTCGTACTACATTTGATTGGGGAATTCAGATCAAATCAAATCCGAAACACGTTATCTACGTATGGATCGATGCACTGACCAATTATATTACTGCATTGGGTTATGACCCTGATCTAGGAGGTTTTGAGAATCAATCTGAACAATTCAAAAAATTCTGGCCGGCAGATGTACAAATGGTTGGAAAAGAAATCGTTCGTTTTCATACGATCTATTGGCCAATCATGCTGATGGCGCTGGATCTCCCGTTGCCGAAACAAATTTTCGCGCATGGCTGGTTATTGATGAAAGATGGGAAAATGTCCAAATCAAAAGGAAATGTTGTTTATCCCGAATTTTTGGTAGAACGTTACGGACTAGATGCATTGAGATATTATTTAATGCGAGAAGTAACATTTGGCAGTGACGGAATTTTTACACCCGAAGAGTTTGTCAATCGAATGAATTATGATTTAGCAAATGATTTAGGGAATTTATTGAACCGTACAGTTGCGATGATCAATAAATATTTCGATGGACAAGTGCCGGCGTATAATGGTGACGTCACGGAGTTTGATGAGATTCTTCGTCAGACAGCTACTCAAAGTATCTCAGAATATAACCAGCATATGAACACAATGCAGTTCAGTTCTGCTTTAGCTTCAGTCTGGACATTGATCTCACGTACAAATAAATATATAGATGAAACAAAACCTTGGGTATTAGCTAAGGAAGAAAAAGGTCAGAAAGAATTAAGCAGTGTTATGGTACATTTAGCTGAGAGTTTAAGAGTTGCAGCGATTCTATTACAACCAGTACTAGTAGAAACACCGGCGAAAATGTTTGAACAATTAGGTATAGATAAAGAAAATTCAGGATGGGATACAGTAGCATTCGGACAGTTTCCAGCGGATACTAAAGTCACGAAAAAGGGCGAACCGATTTTCCCTAGATTAGATAAAGAAGAGGAAATCGCAGCGATTCAAGAAGCAATGTCCGGAAATGCTTCGAGTGTAGAAACGAAACCTGAAGAAGAAAACTGGAACCCAGAAGAAATACAACTATCATCAGTCAAAGAAAAAGAAATCAAATACGATGCCTTTGATAAGGTAGAGTTGAAAGTTGCTGAAATCATTAGTTGTGAAAAAGTTGAAAATGCAGATAAGCTACTGAAGTTTCGTTTAGATGCAAATGACGAAGGTGGACATCGTCAGATCTTATCAGGAATTGCTGAATACTATCCGGATTTTGAGCAACTGATTGGCAAAAAAGTCGTGATTGTTGCGAATCTGAAACCACGGAAAATGCGTGGAGAAATCAGCCAGGGTATGATCTTGTCTGCAGAGGATGAAGACGGAAATCTGACTATTGTCGAAGCACCGGCACATATGCCTAATGGATCCATCGTTGCTTAAATTTTTATGAATCAGACAAAGAGCTAGGCTAAACCCTAGCTCTTTCATTTGCTTTTAAAAGTGCATCTAAGTGAGGCATCTGGTAGTATGAAGATAACAAAATATAAAGGAGAAGATCAATAAATGTTTTTTGATACACATACTCATTTAAATGTAGATAAGTTCAAAGGTGAAGAAGCAGAATTGATAGCAGAAGCAAAACTGCATAATGTAAACAAAATGGCGATAGTAGGATTTGATGCCCCTACTATAGAAAAATCATTAGAATTAAGTCGTGATTATGAAGATGTTTATTCTATTATCGGCTGGCATCCAACGGATTCTGATACGTATACAGATGAGGTAGAAGAGATGCTGATCCAAAAGCTGCAATTACCTAAAGTTGTCGCAATGGGAGAAATGGGACTCGATTATTATTGGGAAAATGTTCCTAAAGAGATTCAACATGAAGCATTCAGACGTCAGATCAGAGTAGCCAAACAATTGAATCTTCCGGTTAGTATCCATAACCGTGATGCAACAGAAGATACGTATAAAATCTTGAAAGAAGAAAAGATCGAAAAAATCGGTGGAATCATGCATAGCTTTAATGTGGATACCTATTGGATGGAAAAATTTTTAAATCTTGGTATGCATATTTCATTAAGTGGCGTCGTGACATTTAAGAATGCGCCTGAAGTTAAAGAAATAGCTAAAGCAGTACCTTTTGACAAATTATTGATCGAAACAGATGCGCCATACCTGTCTCCAATGCCTTATCGTGGTAAGAGGAATGAACCGAGCTATGTACGTTTTGTAGCAGAAGAAATTGCCCGCTTAAGAGAAATTTCTATTGATGAAGTTGGAGATCAGACTACTATAAATGCTGAAAAGCTTTTCAGATTAATTTAGATAGGAGCTCTAGATTTTGAAAAAAATCAAAGAAATTATCGTCGTTGAAGGTAGAGACGATACGAAACGAATTAGATTAGCTGTTGATGCGGATACAATCGAAACCAATGGATCAGCGATCAATGAAGAGACATTAGCTAAAATTGAACATGCCCAAAAGAAACGTGGAGTGATCGTTTTTACAGATCCGGATGTATCCGGGGAAATGATTCGTAAAACAATCTCAAGGAGAATACCAGGGGTAAAGCATGCTTTTTTAAATCGCGAAGAAGCAAAACCGACTAAAAAGGGTAGTCTAGGGATAGAACATGCTTCTATTGAAACAATACAAAAAGCACTTGAAGGGTTATATAGTGAACGACCAGAATCTGAACCAACGATCAATCGATTATTCTTATTGAACGAAGGATTGATGGGAAGACCTCATTCCAAAGAGCTGCGAATTAAATTAGGAAATGAACTGAGAATTGGTTATACCAATGGAAAACAATTAGAAAAAAGATTGAATATGTTTGGAATCACACAGGGGAAAGTTGAGAAAGCTTTAGAGAAGATCAGAAAGGAGGAAGCAAAATGAGTGAGCATAAAGATATCGCAACACCAGCTAGAACAAAAGCTATATTAGATAAATATCATCTGGCTGCTAAGAAAAGCTTAGGACAAAATTTTATAGTGGATACGAATATATTAGAAAAAATTGTAGCTACTGGATCAATCGATAAAGAAACAACAGTAATCGAAGTCGGGCCGGGAATTGGAGCTTTAACGGAACAAATTGCCAAAAAGGCAAAAGAAGTCATTGCTTTTGAAATTGATGACCGACTGCTTCCTGTTTTAGAAGATACGCTGTCACCTTACAATAATGTAAAGGTCATTCACCAAGACATCTTGAAAGTTGACTTGAAAGTTTTCGAAGAAGAATATCTAAAAGAAGCAGAACGGGTTGTCGTTATTGCTAACTTGCCATATTACGTAACAACTCCGATTATTTTAGAATTCTTAGAATCATCACTTCCAATTGACAGCATGGTATTGATGATGCAAAAAGAAGTAGCAAACCGATTATCAGCAAGTCCTAGCACCAAAGCTTATGGATCGCTATCAATAGCGGTTCAATATTATATGGATGCTGAAGTAGCCTTTATTGTTCCTAAAACAGTTTTCACTCCACAACCAAACGTTGAATCTGCTGTGATACGATTATCTCGTAAAGAAATACCAGAAGTCATGGTTAAAGATGAAGCTGCTTTCTTCCAAGTTGCTAGATCAGCGTTTGTACAAAGACGGAAAACTTTATGGAATAATTTGCAGTCTGCTTATGGAAAAGAACCGGAAATCAAAGAAAAACTAAAAAAATCGCTGGATATTGCTGGAATTGATCCAACAAGACGAGGCGAAACGTTGTCATTGAAAGAGTTTGGTCGTCTTTCAGATGCTTTAGTTGAACAGAAACTTCAAATTGAACTGAAAAAATAAAAACATTTTTATATACTATCCAAAATGAAGACTTTCTTATAAAAAGGAAGTTTTCTTTTTTTGCAAAAAAATATAAATTCATAAAAAAATCAAAAGATAGTTCGGGTTTAGCTAAATAGAAAATAAAAAGATATTTAAACTAGTAAGCTGAATAGTTGTTGGAATAGAAATGTTAAGCTGAATTATCTAATTATTTAAAGTAAGATAAAAATTATTAAAATGAATATTTTAACTTGAATTAAATTGAAGGATATATGAATATTTTTAGCTAGTATAAATTTATGTAAATTCCTTGTTAAGTAAGTGTTTGAATAATGTTGAGGTGGATATAATCTGAAAGCTGAAAGAATAATCGATATGACCATGTTAATATTTTACTGAAAGAATATCGGGAGATACATCCTTAGCAAGAGTGAATATTATAAACATATGAAATTATTAGAATATAACCATTTTTTAGAAAATTATTTGAAACCAATCTTTTATTTCAAATAAACTTTTAATTTTCGGTTTTTTATGTTATACTATATTTATAACTTTGTGAGGTGAATAGATTATGCCAATTACTATAGCAAGTATTAAGCAAAATCTTGACGGTCAGTTAGGGAAACAAATCAAATTGACAGCTCAAGCCGGACGGAAGAAAACGACTGAACGCAAAGGGATACTGACTGATACTTTCCCAGCTGTGTTCATTGTGGAATTGAATAAAGAAGAAAATGCTTTTGAACGTGTTTCATATAGTTATGCCGACGTCTTAACACAAACCGTAGAATTAGAATTTTTAGGAAACGAAATTTAACCACTTAATTTAATCATGTACTTAGCCTATGAAAAAAGCCGATAATAAACGCTTGATTTTACATGTCTAAGTTAAAATATAAAATAAAAGAAACCTGTCCAGCACTATATATAGTGCTGGACAGGTTTCTTTTTAAAATTATGGAGCAACTAATTCAACTTTAATTCGGTCTGGATCTTCAAAGTAAACGGCATAATGAGAATCTCCGCCTGCATAAGGATGTGTATTTGTATATAAGATTTTTGTATTACGTTCTTTAAGCTGATCCGTCAGAATGTCGATGTGCTGACGTGATGTTGCATAAAAAGCCAGGTGGTTCAATCCTACTCGACATCTATGGTAAGGAATATCCAAGAACCGATCCTCAGTCTGAACAAAAACGATATAAGTCGCATCTAGTTTCCAGCTTTGACCACTTTCCCATTTTTGAAAGGGCGTATAGCCTAACTCCTCCAGTAACCAACCCCAGAACTCCACTGTACGACTTAAATCTGATACATATAATTCAATATGATGTAACAATCCCTTTGACATTCAGTTCACTCCTAAACGAATATTTTAATAAGTTTATCAGAAATGAAATACGTTTATAAACCCAAAAAAGAAGGAAACTATAAACAAATTTTTCCTTTGTAAAACAGTATATGTCTGATAATATAAAAAGTTACGAGACTAGTTAGAATCAATGAAAAAAGGGTAAAAGATATTTACCAAAAAGGAGTATTAATAATGAGTATTACGCTTATCTTATTAGTAATAGGCATTGTTTTTCTGGGATCCTTAATGAGGGCAGTATTTGGTTTTGGAGACTCTATTATCAGTATGCCTTTATTAGCGTTGTTACCGATTGATTTATCTACCTCCATTTCACTTATTGGATTAGTGGGATTTACGGTTGCAGTATTAACCATTCTATCAGGTTGGCAAAATGTTGATCGGCCTGTTTTGGGGAGGCTTTCTATTGCTACGTTATTGGGGATACCTTGTGGTTTGTTATTAGTCAGGTTTGCCCCTAATAAAGTCATTACATATAGATTAGGGATCTTTCTAGTTATCTACGGTATTTATTCGTTGGTTAAACCTCGGTTATTTCAGTCGTTGCCAGATTTATCACTAAACAAATCTATCTGGTCGCTTCCTTTTGGATTTGTTGCCGGGATATTCGGAAGTGCTTATAATATGAATGGTGTACCTGTCGTTATTTATGGCACAATGCGTGACTGGAAACCAGAAGTATTCAGAGAGACCCTGCAGGCACATTTTTTAGTTTCTAGTTCACTGATTATTGTAGGCCAGTTTATGGGAGGGTTTTGGTCTAAAGAATTATTTCTTTTATATGTTTTATCTTTACCTGTTATTGGAGTTGCTATATTATTAGGGAACTTTATTCATGGACGGATACCAAGTTATAAATTTGGACGTTATGTTTTTGTTGTTGTGATCGTATTGGGCATGATATTACTAGTTTAAGATTAATAAAATATTTAAAGTGAAGGTGTTATTTGCGTATAAAAGATAACTCAAAACAAGTTCATGGACTACATATAAAAAAAGTAGTCCATTGCAATAAACCACTGATACGTGAAAATATTAAATGGTTTCCATACAAGAATAATATGCTGAATGGTACGGGTAGTACATTCAAATACATAAAATTCGAAACAAATAGATTTAAAATAGTAAGCGTCATCTTTTTAAATTAACCTAGCTTTCGATAAACTGTATAGTAAGTAAACTAAGAGAATATTCAAGAAAAGGAGGATAGCAGTGGATATTGTAGAAAAAGCGCCGGCCAAAATCAATTTGACTTTGAATGTAATAGATAAACGAGCAGATGGATTTCATGAAATGAGAATGGTCATGACGTCCATAGATCTGGCAGACCATCTTACTTTTACAGAGCGTAATGATTCGAAGATTACTTTATCCTCTAATACAGCTTTCATGCCTTTGAACAAGAAGAATATTGTCTATCAGGCAGCCCGGATATTGAAAGAAAAGTTTGATGTTCAATCAGGTGTGAATATTGTAATCGACAAACAGATTCCTATAGCAGCTGGGCTAGGAGGAGGCAGCAGTGATGCCGCTGCTACATTGAGAGGATTGAATCGGTTATGGGAACTGAATTTGAATTTAGAAGAATTAGCCGTTATAGGAGAAGAGTTAGGGTCTGACGTTCCATTCTGTATTTATAATAAAACAGCCTATGCTACTGGCAGAGGCGAAGTAATCAATTTAATAAAAGAAGTCCCTCAGTGCTGGGTTATCTTAGTCAAACCACCTAAAGGGATTTCAAGCTGGACAGTATTTGGAGAATTAGATTTGAAAGAAATTCCTCAATATGATTATCACAAAATGATTGAAGCAATCAATTTGAATGATTACGACGGTATGGTTCAGCATGCTGGGAATGCTTTGGAAGATATATCGATCAGACAGCAGCCTGACATTAAAATGATCAAAGAGAAAATGAAGAAATTTGGAGCAGATATAGCAGTTATGAGTGGAACCGGACCTACAGTGTATGGACTGACACAGCAATATTCAAAAGCACTGAGAATAGTTAATGGCTTAAAAGGATTCTGTAAAGAAGTCTATTTAGTCAGAACGTTAAAATAAACAGATGTACTATCTGCTTATCCGGACATCAGTATTTATAATTTATAATGGAGATATAGAACCTAACGTAGAAGTGATTCATCGTACTTAATTCAAGTAGAGAGTAAGTTTAGATAGACTAATAAACTTGCCATTAACTTTGACGAGCCTTTAAATAGTGGGTAAAGTTAAGGATTTTATCTTGCAGCCAACTAAAAAGGATGTTCTTATGAAAGGGTATAACAAGAAGACTCGTTTCTATTCTTATCTAGCATATTAATAAACGAGAGTATACTTTGAGAGAAATGTATACTCTCGTTTTATTTTTCTAAGAAAAGGTTGACAGCAATCTGATTTACCTGTAAAGTTATCAAATCGTAATGATTACGATTTGATAAATAGAGAAAGGTGGATAGTACGAAATGAATAAAATGCAATATATATAGGATTTTATCAAACTATTATTTTTGTGGCGAGTCAAAATTCAAATACATCTTCAGAAATATGGAGATAGAAATAATCGGAAAATATTAATCAGCACGTTAAGGTGAATTACTAAATTTTTGTTGACTTTCTAAAGGGAAGCATGCTATTGTTTGAATCGTAACGAATACGATTTTGAAGAATTTGTATACGTAATTATTAGTATAAATAGAAGAAAAAAGTTACTTTCGTGACATTTTGAAGTCATAGTATATATCTTGATAAATTACTATCTAGTATTAAAAGGAGAATGAAAAATGAAACATAGATGGTTAGGTTCGGCCTTACTTACTTTAATGATCGGAACAACTCTTGCTGCCTGTTCGACTGAAGAAACTGAAGAAGAAACAATGGAAGCAACAAATGAAGATGCAGAAGTATCGGTTATAGCTTCATTTTATCCTATGTACGAATTTGCCAGTCAAGTCGCTGGAGATCGAGCAAATGTTACATTGATGGTCGGAGGTGGAGATGATCCGCATCATTATGAACCAAGCGCACAAGATGTTGCCGCTGTTAATGAAGCCGATTTATTTGTATATAGTAGTCCGGAAATGGAATTCTGGGCTGAAAGCCTATTTGATACAATTGAAAATGATGATTTGAAAATTGTAAGTGCAGCTGAGGGTGTGAATCAAACGGCTCATTCTGAAGACGACCATGAAGAAGAAACTGAAGTTGGAGTAATTTCTATTGAAGGTCTTGCTGCTCATTACCATACTGGAGACACGGTTGAATTGACAGCTGAAATGGAAGGCAATGACTCTTTAGATCACTGGCATTGGTACACAAGAACAGCTGAAGATGCAAAATGGGAAGCAATTGCTGAAGAACTTAGTCCAAAGTTAGCTTATGAGGCTCCTGAAGAAAGTCTTGAAATAAAAGCAGTGTTATATGGAGATGATCATGAAGTCTTTGCTGAATCAGATCCAGTCACTATAGAGATAGAAAACCATGAAGATGGAGATACTCATGAAGAAGATGATCATGAAAGCGAAGAGACCTCAACCAATCAAGAAGGAGAAGCAAATGAGGTTGTTCAATCAGGAGATGTAGTTATTGCAGGATTAGCAGGTCATTATCACTCAGGAGACGAAGTAACAATTGTTGCCGAAACTGAAGAAGAGGTTAGTGAATGGAAATGGTCAGTTCGAAAAGATGAGAATTCAGAGTGGGAAGTTGTACCTGATCAAATAACTGAACAATTCAGCTCGTCAGCAGATGAAGAAAGTTTTGAAGTGCAAGGGGTAGGGCTAGATGCTGAAGGTGAAGAAGTTGTCAATACTGATCCGGTAGAGATTATTGTAGAAAATCATGAAAACGAAGATACACATAGCTGGTTAGATCCAGTATTGGTTCAAGAACAAGTTGATGCGATTCGTGATGCCTTGATTGAAGTAGATCCAGAAGGTGAAGAAGTCTATACAGAAAATGCAGCGAATTTCAATAAGAGACTACAAGAACTTGATCAAGAATTTCAAGATGCGTTCGCAGATGCAGAAAATCGAACATTTGTCGTTCAACATCAAGCATTTGGATATATTGCTGAACGCTATAATCTGGAGCAGATTGCTGTGGGTGGATTATCAACTGAAGTAGAACCTAGTCCTTCTAGGATTGCAGAAATTGGTGCTTTAGTAGAAGAAAATAATGTGCCTGTTATTTACTATCAACAAGGAGCTGACTCTTCTATTGCACAAACAATTGCCGCAGAAACCGGAACTGAAACAGCTGTGCTCCATGATCTGGAAAGTTTGTCTGAAGAATTGCAGTCAGAAAATTTAGGTTATATTGAAGCAATGGAACAAAATATTGAAGCACTAAAATTAAGTATTAACTAAAAATTAGATAAGGAATTTAGAGGACAACTTTTTATGCTTATGTAGATAAAAAGGTCTGTCCTTTTGTTCCGTTTAGAATACAAGTTGCAATCGTTACAATAATCCAGTAGAATACCGAAAGAGAACGTAAGGGTTTAAAGAGAGGGTGCAATAATGCAATATATAAAAGTAAATGACCTTGCTTTTTATTATGAGAATGAACCAGTGCTGGAAAACATTTCTTTTGAAGTGAATTCTGGTGAATTTGTTATGCTTACAGGAGAAAATGGAGCTGCGAAAACGACACTACTTAGAAATATCTTAGGGTTATTAAAACCAACTAAAGGAAATGTAATACTTTCAAAAAAAAATAGACGAGGTAAAAAGCTAGTAATTGGATATGTACCTCAACAAGTATCATCGTTTAATGCCGGATTCCCAAGTACTGTATTAGAACTTGTACAGTCGGGACGTTATCCTAGAGGGAAATGGTTTAAAAAATTAGATAATGAAGATAAAGAACACGTTCGTCGTTCATTAGAATCTGTTGGAATGTGGGATATGAGAAATAAAAAAATCGGAGAATTATCCGGCGGACAGAAACAGCGGATTTCACTTGCACGAGTATTTGCTACCGATCCTGACTTGTTTGTCCTAGATGAACCTACAACCGGAATGGATGTAGAGTCACGAGAAGAATTTTATAAACTACTGAAACATAATAGTGAAGTTCATGGTAAAGGTATATTGATGGTTACACATGATCATGACGAACTGAAACAGTATGTGGACAAACATATTGAATTGATCAGAAAGGAGAATTCACCGTGGAGATGTTTTTCTATGGATTTATGCAAAGAGCCTTCCAAGCATCACTCTTCATCTCACTGATTGCTCCTGTACTTGGGCTATTCCTGATCCTGCGTAGACAATCTTTGATGGCAGATACATTATCACATGTTTCTCTTGCTGGTGTGGCATTAGGGATGCTGATAGGAGTTAATCCGACTGTTACGAATATTATAGTAGTCGTTGGGGTAGCCATTTTACTTGAATATCTAAGATTAATCTATCGCTCTTATTCAGAGATTTCGATTGCTATTCTGATGTCTGGCGGAATGGCTGTAGCGCTGGTACTGATGGGATTAAATGGTGGAGGCGCAACACTAACTGTAGATCAGTTCCTATTTGGATCCATCGTTACAATTAGTCAAGAGCAAGTGTGGATGTTGCTTGTATTGACGATTATCATTGGATTATTATATATAATTTTCCGTAAACCAATGTATATATTAACGTTCGATGAAGACACAGCTTATACTGCCGGACTACCTGTTAAATTGATGTCCATATTATTTAATGTACTGACAGGTATAACGATAGCAGTGATTATGCCAATCGTGGGAGCTTTACTGGTGTCGGCTATTTTAATATTGCCTGCTGCTATTTCAATGCGATTAAGTAAGAGCTTTACTGGGGTCATACTGATTGGAATCATGATTGCCGTATTTGGAATGACCACAGGACTTATATCTTCTTATCAGTACGGTACACCTCCCGGAGCGACAATAACGATTATTTTTATTGGTGTTTTTATAGTGACTTTAATAGTTGAAAAGTTGAAAGTGAAAAAAATAAAATGAGAAATAGTTAAATTATTTATCCAAATAAAGATAAATCAGTACATTTATTAGATGTACTGATTTTTTATAATGTCCTAATAAAGTTATCTGTTTCTGCTCATATTAACGTAGTATAAAATGATCTTCAAAAGACTTGACAGAAATAGGAAAAGAGTGTATTATTTAAATCGTAACCATTACGATTTAAAGTGTATAGGAGGATATATATTGGCAAAGAAAAGTAAAATCGAAAAACATAAAAAACAAGTAAGAACAGTGGAAAAGTATGCAGCAATCAGAAAAGAGTTAAAAGAAAAAGGCGATTATGAAGGTTTAGCTCAGTTACCTAAAGATGCTTCCCCTACAAGAATTCAAAACCGGGATAAGTTAGATGGACGACCACATGCCTATATGCGTAAATTTGGTTTGTCTAGAATTAATTTTAGAAAACTAGCACATGAAGGTAAAATCCCTGGTGTCAAAAAAGCAAGCTGGTAAATAGCAATGTGATTTACTATATAAAGTAAAAAAGTTTTATATAGTAAAATTATTCTAATGCACTTAAACCTTGCATTATAGATTAATAACTGATTAAATGAAGAAAGGGAATGGTTGATATGGCCGAAAAAAAAGACCTTGCAACTGCACGTAGAATGATGAAAAGCCCTAATAAAATAACAGCTAGACGGGGACTAAAAGTAATCAAAGAAGTGAAAAGATTAAGAAAAGGTCTGAAAAAATAGGAGGATGATTCATGCGAGTAAATATTACGTTAGAATCTGTTGAAACAGGTGAAAGACTTTACATTTCAACTAAAAACAAGAGAAATAATCCTGAGAGACTTGAATTGAAAAAGTATTCTCAAAAATTACGTCGTAAATCATTGTTTAGAGAAGTTAAATAGTTAGATGAACCTATAAGTAAGCTCTGAAGTCCTAGAATGAAGGATTCAGAGCTTTTTTTGTTATTGTAAGGTAAAAAATGTTACGATATGTTTATAATTATATTTTTAATGGGATTAGATAAAATAGCAATTGATTTAATGAAAAGTAGACTTTTCACATAATATCGGAAATATTTAAGGAGAAATTTATGTTTGAAGATTTATTTGTTAATATTTGTATCGTTACTACACTTGTATTTGTTTACATGAAAATCAGATGGGGAAATCGAGAAAAAAGTAGTTATCCTTGGATTTCTCATTTAATAGATGGATTTTGTGGAGGCATCTTGGGCCTATTCTTGATGCAATTCTCCATTCGTGTTACAAGTGAGACCTTAGCCGATATGCGCTATATACCCATTTTACTTATGTTACTTTTTGTAGGAAAGGTTCCCGCAGTAATAAGTGCTGTATTGATTATAATTAGTCGCTTTCTTTTTGGGGTGAACAAGTCTTCTTATGCGGCTATATTGATGATTACAACTTTGTTAGCAGGTTATTTGATTATAGAAAAAATATTTAGAAATGAAGATAACATTCTTTTAAAAGGAATGTACATGGTTATCTATTCAAATGTTATTGTAACGATCTTTTTAAATTATGTTCTCAGCGATATCAGTATTCTTATTCCGTTAACGGTTATTTATTGGACTGTTTCATCAATAGGAGGATTTACTTCTATATTTTTAGTGAATTATCTTAGAAGATCTGAATATTTATTTAGAAAATATGAAAATGAATCTACAGTTGATTTTCTGACAGGATTACGAAATGTTAGAAATTTTGATAGTATTTGGAAATATTCTAAAGAGCTAGCTGAAAAGAAGAATAAATTCTTATCCTTATTGATGTTAGATATTGATCATTTTAAGCGAATCAATGATACGTATGGTCATGGGAATGGAGATTTTGTTTTGATGGAAGTATCTAGGATAATGGAAGAAGCTATTACAAAAAAAGGTTCGGTTTTTAGAAAAGGTGGAGAAGAATTTGCGATTATTCTACCAACCTATTCAAAATCTCAAGCAATTGAGATAGCAGAAAGAATTAGAAGCAGGGTAAAAAGACATCAGTTTAAAATAGACGGAAATACAAAATTATTAGTCACTATCTCTATTGGGATTACAAGTTTTCCTGAGACAACCGGTTTAATTGAAAATATGGTAGAAGCTGCGGATAATGCACTTTACCGTGCAAAAGAAAACGGAAGAAACCAAATTTCTTTGTAAAAAATGATTTTTGTTTAAATTTTTTGAAAAATAGCAATATTTACTAAAAAAGACTGCATTATTTAGGAAGTCAATGTGACTTTCTAATATATGCAGCCTTTTGATTTAACTGTAGATTATTTCATCGAACGTTCATCTGGAACAATACGTTTTTTTAGTAACCATGAATGAAAGAACCATTCAAAAACAGCAATACCTGCTGAAGCTGCTAGGCTTTCCAAGAAGTAGCTTTCTCCTAAAGAAAGATACAGATAACTCCATAGAATCGCAAGTGCACCACCCATATCAACAACTGTAGCTACTATGTTGCCGATTTTTCTTAATACCAACAAGTCTCCGATAACATAAATCATTACTGAGACAATGGCGCCTCCAATTACAGCATCCATAAGTGGAATATTCCATATTAATGAAAGAATAATCCAAGCAATTAAAATAATTGCAATCAACTTTATTATCACTGCTTTGACATGTTTCATTTTTTCACTCCTTTTTTAAGATGGTTTTATCATATATGTAACTAAATGATTAAAAAATTGATAGAACTTGTTATTTCCATATAATAACAAATTAATTCTAGATAGAAATAAAATATAGAGATTTTTAAACTTATTGATTTAAACTCTGGTAAAATGGTAAAGTGATGAAATATTCATAGAAGAAATATAAGTTAGAGGTGAAAGCATTGAAAAAGGTACTTGTAGCAAATAGAGGAGAAATCGCTATTCGAATTTTTCGGGCGCTGACTGAACTTGGAATAAGCACAGTAGGTGTCTATGCTCAAGAAGACGAAAAAAGTGTTCATCGGTTTAAAGCAGATGAGGCATATTTAGTCGGAAAAGGGAAAAAGCCAATCGATGCCTATCTAGATATAGAAGGCCTGATTCATATTGCAAAAGATTCTGGAGCAGATGCAATCCATCCAGGATATGGATTTTTATCTGAAAATCTTGATTTTGCTAAAAGATGTGAAGAGGAAAATATCACTTTTATTGGACCAACAACAACTCAATTAGATGTATTTGGAGATAAATTAAAAGCTAAACAAGTTGCTCTTGAAGCAGGTATTCCAACGATACCTGGTACAAAGGATGCCATCCATTCTATTAATGAAGTCCTAGACTTTGCCAATCAGCACGGTTATCCAATTATTATGAAAGCCGCACTTGGTGGTGGTGGAAGAGGAATGCGAGTCGCTTATAATGAAGCAGAAGCTATAGAGGGATTCAAACGTGCACAAAGTGAGGCCATTGCAGCTTTTGGACGAGGAGATATTTATGTAGAGCGATATATTCAAAATCCAAAACATATTGAAGTACAGATTTTAGGAGATGCTCATGGAAATCTAGTGCATTTATATGAAAGAGACTGCTCTGTTCAAAGACGTCATCAGAAAGTTGTAGAAGTGGCACCTTGTGTAACTTTGTCTTCGGAAGTTAGAGAGAAGCTATGTCAGACAGCTGTTAAATTGATGAAGCACGTAGAATACGTAAACGCCGGGACGGTAGAGTTTTTACTTGAAAATGATCAATTTTACTTTATAGAAGTAAACCCCAGAGTTCAAGTTGAACATACTATCTCAGAAATGATCACAGGAATAGACATTGTTCAGTCACAAATTCTGATTGCTCAAGGAAAAGATTTGCATAAAGAAGTAGGCATTCCGTTACAAAAAGATATTCATCTGATTGGTGCGGCAATTCAATGTAGAATCACAACTGAAGATCCATTGAATCAGTTTTATCCAGATACTGGAAAAATCAATACTTATCGATCACCTGGTGGGTTTGGTGTCAGATTAGATGCCGGAAATGGATTTCAGGGAACAGTTGTTACACCGTTTTTTGATTCATTGCTTGTAAAAGCTTCTGTTCACGCAGTAAACTTTCCTGGAGCAATCCAAAAGATGGGCCGAGTGCTGAAAGAATTTCGCATTAGAGGCGTAAAAACAAATATTCCATTTTTGGCGAATGTTGTTAAGCATCCTGATTTCATTAGTGGAGCAGCTTCTACTACATTTATTGACGAGACTCCTGAACTATATGAGTTTCCTAAGGGTCAAGATAGAGGGAATAAAACGTTACAATACATTGGAAATGTAACCGTCAATGGATTTCCGGGAATCGGCAAAATCGAAAAACCTCGATTTGAAAATCCGAGAATGCCTGACAAACTGATTTTACCTAAACAAGAACTAGTTAGACCAAAACAGATTTTAGATCAGCAAGGTCCAGAGGCAGTTGCAAAATGGGTGCAAGAAACAGATGCGGTATTACTGACAGATACGACTTTCAGAGATGCGCATCAAAGCCTTCTGGCTACAAGAATGAGAACTAAAGATATGCTTGCAGTTGCAAAACAAATGGAGCAGGGAATACCCGAATTATTCTCAGTAGAGATGTGGGGAGGTGCAACTTTTGATGTTGCTTACCGTTTCTTGAATGAAGATCCTTGGGAACGATTAAGAAAACTGAGAAAGAAAATGCCGAATACATTATTCCAGATGCTTTTTAGAGGATCAAATGGTGTAGGATATGAAAATTACCCAGATAATGTCTTGGAGACATTCATTCAAGTTGCTGCCAAAAACGGAATTGATGTATTCCGTATATTTGATAGTTTAAACTGGATTCCTCAAATGGAAAAAAGTATCCAATATGTTAGAGACAGTAACAAAATTGCAGAAGCAACGATTTGTTATACAGGAGATCTAAACGATCCAGCGCAGACAAAATATACAATGGATTATTATAAACGCATGGCTACTGAACTAGAACAAGTCGGTGCGCATATTATTGCAATAAAAGATATGGCCGGATTGTTGAAACCACATGCAGCTTATCGATTGATCAGTGAATTGAAATCAGCAGTTGATGTACCAATACACCTTCATATGCATGATACAAGCGGAAATGGTGTTTATACGTACGGTGCGGCGATTCGAGCTGGTGTTGATATTGTTGATGTAGCACAAAGTGCTTTGAGCGGGAAAACAAGTCAGCCAAGTATGGGCAGTTTATACTATGCATTGGAAAACACTGATCGCGAACCGGATATTAACATTACAAATGTTGAGTATATTAATCGCTATTTTGAAGATGTTCGCAAGTTCTATTCTGTTTTCGAAGAAAGTATGCCAGCTGCATCAACTGAAGTTTACAAGCATCAGATGCCCGGAGGGCAATATACAAATTTGAAGCAACAGGCTAAAGGGGTCGGTCTAGAAGATAGATGGGATGAGCTGAAAGAAATGTATGCTGTCGTGAACAATATGTTCGGAGACATTGTTAAAGTAACACCTTCTTCAAAAGTAGTTGGAGATATGGCATTGTTTATGCTTCAAAATAATTTGACGGAACAAGACGTATTTGAGAAAGGGGAAAGCCTGAATTTCCCGAAATCTGTTATTAGTTTCTTTAGAGGGGATTTAGGAAGACCCGAAGGTGGCTTTCCAAAACGTCTCCAGAAGATTATTTTGGGAGATGAAAAACCGATTGAAGGACGGCCGGGAGATTATAGAGAACCTTTGGACTTCGATGCACTTACTCATGAGCTGAAAGAACAGCTTGATCGTGAGCCGAGTATCGAAGAAGTCCTTAGCTATGCCATGTATCCGCAAGTATTCAATGACTACATTTATTTCCAGAACACCTATGGAGATATAACGAAATTTGATACACCTTCATTCTTTTATGGTATGCGAACTGGAGAGCAGATCGAGATTCGTATTGAAAAAGGAAAAACACTTATTATCAAGCTTAATCAGATAGGAGACCCGGATTCAGAAGGAAATAGAGTCCTATATTTTGAATTGAACGGCCAAGGACGACAAATAGAGATTAAAGATAAGAGTATCACAAATACAAAAGCAGTCCGGAAAAAGGCTGAGCCTTCTAATAGAGGTCACATTGGAGCGACAATGCCAGGAGCTGTATTGCAGATTCTTGTTAAACGTGGAGACAAAGTCGAAAAAGGTGACCCAATAGTAATTACAGAATCTATGAAAATGGAGACGACTATTCGTTCAGGAATTTCAGGAAGTGTAGAACACTTATATGTTACTGAAGGAGATCAGATTGAAACAAGTGATTTATTAATTGAAATCGAGGCTAAATAAGCAACTTTAAAATTTAAAACTCAATATAGTGAATCTTGTAAGGAAATGCCATACTTTTACAATAAAAGTCGAGTAGGTTGAAATAGACTATGCGTATATTTATGGAAAATCCAAATGCAAGATTCACTTTTTTATTAAAAATTCCGAACAATTTAGAAAAAAATATAGAAATTGCTATGTTTTTAATCTAATAAGATGTAGAATGGATAATAAGGAAAAAGAATGTACGTTAACTAAATGAGGTGTCTGTAATTGAAAATAAAAAGAAGTGAAAGACTGATCGACATTACGCATTATTTACTTGAACATCCGCATACATTGGTATCGCTTACGTTTTTCTCTAAACGCTATGAGTCTGCAAAGTCTAGCATAAGTGAAGATCTTACGATTGTAAAAAAGACCTTCAGTGAACGAGGGATCGGAATTATTGAAACGGTACCTGGGGCAGCTGGAGGCGCCAGATATATCCCTAAGATGAAAAAAGAAGACATAGAAGGAATTATTCAAGAGTTATGTGATGAATTGAATCACTCTGAACGACTTCTTCCAGGAGGTTATGTTTATTTATCCGATATGCTGGGCCAACCGGATTGGTTGAGAAAAATCGGACGAGTGATTGCTTCTTTTTATATGGATAAGGAAATCGATGCAGTTATGACTGTCGCAACAAAAGGTGTGCCAATTGCACAAGCAGTAGCAACCTATCTTAATGTACCATTTGTGATTGTTCGTCGCGATTCTAAGGTAACTGAAGGTTCAACCGTAAGCATCAATTATGTATCAGGTTCTTCGTCTCAAAGAGTTGAAAAGATGGAGTTGTCTCGACGTAGTTTGAAACGCGGTTCAAGAGTCTTGATTGTTGACGATTTCTTAAAAGGAGGAGGTACAGTCAACGGTATGAAGAGTCTCATTGAAGAATTTGATGCAGAACTCGTTGGTGCTACTGTAATTGCCGAGAATATTTATCAAGGTGTCCGTTCAATCGATAATTATACAGCTTTGTTAAAGGTAGATAGTGTGGATGTTGAAAGCAGAACAATTCAAGTTGTTCCCGGTAATTTTATTGCCTATTTATAGTGAATAACAGAATATAAAAAAGGAGCTGCTCAGGCAGCTCCTTTTTTGACTAAATACTTAAAGTAAATCATCAGATCTTTTAGACCTTTTTTTATTTACTGTATGACCATGAGTATCTTCAAGTTCAGTAGGTATGCCTTCTTCGGATTGTTCAGATTCTAATGGAGGTTGCCCGCCGTTTGTCATGCTTTCTACAGCACCTGCAGAAGGGTATCACTGTTAGTGAACCCAAAGAACTGACAGCATCTGACCTGCCTTGAAATTAATCTGAAATTCTTCATTGAGATGTTGTGCTATTGGTACTACCGGAACGATCAGCATTAAAATTGTTCACTACAATAACAATCTCGCCTGCAATGAGATTATCTCTATATCGATAAAGTAATTCATTGTCTGCAGTGTAATTAGGATCATCAAAATGATGATCTTCACGAATTTTGAAAGCATCTTTGATCGATTGCCAGAAATTCTTATCATCTTCATGTGATTCTTTCGGGTCACTCATATTTGGTTCAGCGATATCAATATCTTCCGGATTATCTAAACTATTCATTCTTTTCTGATTTGTAAACAGTGTAATTTCATCTTTTAAATAGCCGTCAGTAATTAATCGTTTAATAACCTTGATTACTTCATCTTCTGTTTTATAACTACCTATGACGGTTTGATTTTTTCTCATGCTTTTTCCTCCTAATGTTACCTTTAAAAAATGTTCAAGAGTCATAATAAACTTGGTATAAACATAATTGTGACGAAAATGTGTCTGATTCAATATAGTCCTATTATAAAAGTACAGGTAATATCCTACAAACAAAACAACCTAGAAACTTGAAAAGAGAAGGGAGGTAAAGTATCATATAGTAAGGAATCTGCATAATACAGCTAAAAAATCAGAATCTAATATTAAGCGTAAGTTGACTAATTTATAAATATAATCTAAGACATAATAAATAGAATGGGAGTACTATAGTGAGTAAAAGATACACAGTAGTTTTAGCAGCAGGTCAAGGGACACGAATGAAATCAAAATTGTATAAAGTTATGCATCCGGTCATGGGAAAACCAATGGTTGGTCATGTGGTAGATGCAGCACATGCAGTCAAAATGGATCAAGTAGTAACTGTTACTGGTGTTGGAGCGGAAACTGTTCAAGATTATTTAGGGGATAAGAGTTCTTATGTACTGCAGGAAGAACAACTAGGAACAGCGCACGCAGTGAAGCAGGCAGCTTCAATCTTAAAAGATAAAGAGGGTACAACGCTTGTGATTTGTGGAGATACTCCGTTATTAACGGCAAAGACATTGACCGGATTAGTTGATTTTCATGAAAATGAAGGGGCCAAGGCAACTGTTTTGACAGCTCATGCTGATAATCCATTTGGTTATGGGCGTGTAATTCGCTCAAATGATGATGCGGTAGTTAAAATCGTAGAACAAAAGGATGCATCAGATGAAGAAGCTGCTGTTCAAGAAATCAACACAGGGACTTACTGTTTTGATAATAAAGCGTTATTTAATGCTCTGGAAAAAGTGAAAAAAGAGAATATCCAGGGAGAATATTATTTACCCGATGTGATTGAGATTATGAAAAAGCAAGGAGAATTAGTGGCTGCATTCCAATTAAACAATATGGACGAAGCGCTGGGAGTAAATGACCGTGTTGCTTTAGCTCAGGCTCATAAATCAATGAAAGAGCGTATCAATGAGCAACATATGCGTAATGGAGTATCAATTATCGATCCGGCAAATACGTATATTGAAAGTGATGTAAAAATCGGTCCAGATACAGTCATAGAGCCAGGCGTTTACCTTAAAGGAAACACAGTGATTGGAGAAGACGTACTGATTGGTGCTCACTCAGTAATCGTAGATAGTACAATTGGCAACAGTGTTAAAATTATAAGTTCTACCATTGAAGAATCAATTATGGGAGATGGTAGTGATATTGGACCAAACAGTCATTTAAGACCCCAAACGATTTTAAAAGAATCTGTTCATATTGGAAATTTTGTTGAAGTGAAGAAAGCTACGATCGGCAAGCACACCAAAATTGGACATCTAACTTATGTGGGAGATGCCGAATTGGGAGAAAATATTAATGTAGGCTGCGGAACGGTTTTTGTGAATTATGATGGAAAGAATAAGCACAAAATCGATATAGGAGACAACTCATTCATTGGATGTAATACTAACTTGATTGCGCCTGTAACAGTTGAGAAAAATACGTATATTGCTGCTGGTTCAACAATCACAGATACTGTTCCCGAAAATGCCTTGGCGATTGCTAGAGCTCGTCAAACGATAAAAGAAGGATATTTCACTAAAATGCCACAAAAAGATTAGAAGTCTCTCTTTAAAAGCGTTATTATTAAATAAGAATATTGATTTATCCCGCGCTTCATCATAAACTAGGAGATGGGAAAAAATAGAAACGCACAAAAAATTGGAGGCCGACATGTCCGAACATTATTCAGATCCAAAACTTAAGATTTTTGCTTTGAGTTCTAACGTGCCACTTGCAGAAAAAATTGCAAAAGACGTTGGAGTAGAATTAGGAGACGTATCTGTAAAAAAATTCAGCGACGGTGAGATTCGCATCAATATTGAGGAAAGTATACGTGGAGATCACGTCTATTTAATTCAGTCTACATCAGCACCTGCAAATGATCATTTAATGGAAGTGCTGATTATGATTGATGCATTGAGAAGAGCAAGTGCTAAGACAATTAATGTAGTTATCCCTTATTATGGTTATGCAAGACAGGATAGAAAAGCGAGATCTCGTGAACCGATTACCGCTAAACTAGTAGCGAATATGATCACACAAGCAGGAGCAGATAGAATATTAACGCTTGATCTACATGCTTCTCAGATTCAAGGGTTCTTTGATATCCCTGTAGATCACTTACTAGGAGCGTCACTACTTGCAAACTGGTTCTTGGATAAAGGGTTAGGTGGAGAAGATACAGTAGTTGTGTCTCCTGATCATGGTGGCGTAACACGTGCGCGTAAACTTGCAGAATTCTTGAAATCACCATTAGCAATTATTGATAAACGTAGACCAAAAGCAAATGTTGCAGAAGTTATGAATATCGTTGGGAATGTAAATGGAAAGACTGCAATACTGATTGATGATTTAGTTGATACTGCTGGAACGATTACCTTAGCCGCTGATGCACTGATTAATCAAGGTGCTAACGAAGTATACGCCTGTGGGACTCATGCTGTATTCTCTGGACCAGCAATTGAAAGATTAGAAGCATCACCAATTAAAAAAATGGTTGTTACAGATTCTATCAACCTATCAGAAGATAAAAAGATTGATAAAATTGCTCAAGTAAGTGTTGGAGAGCTTATGGGACATGCCATTAAACGCATTCACGAAAACCGCTCAGTAAGTCCGTTATTTGAGAAAAAATTTAAAAAATAAACTAAATAGCTAAAATAAGAGTCACTGGCCTAACTAAACAAATTAAACGATTATTTCTGATTATTATTAGTTTTTCTAAATGTATAATAATAGTGAGATGATTTTACTTTAGGCTAGTGTCTTTTGTTGGTCTTTTAGGGGAAAAGGAGCAGAACCAGTCATGCTTGATAAAATTAAATTTCATTTGAGCAAAATGAAACCACTAGATGCAGTCATCATTGTATGTCTTTTTGTAGCTTCTTTTATCCCACATGTGGTTTATGGTATCCAGTTGAGTCAGATAGATGAAGATGCTTTGGTCTATGCAACTGTTAAAATCTCGGGAGAAGAAGTTTATCGAGTAGAACTTTCTGAGGATACCCCTCATGAAACAATGACCTTTTACCCTGCGGAGGATCAATATAACATTATTGAAGTAGATGGAACCCGAATACGTAATAAAGAAGATAACAGTCCAGATCAAATCGGTGTCAGAAAAGGTTGGATTAGTAAACCAGGTGAGACTGCAGTAGTGCTGCCTCATGAATTAATTATAGAAATCCATGCAGAATCTCCTGATGGCACAGAGATTCAAGATGACGAAGAGGTTATTATTCCTCTTTAATTCAATAATAAAAAAACCACTGGCGAATTAAATAATCGTCAGTGGTTTTTTAATGGATTAAATTTAGTTGATTAAGACGCTGATAC
Organism: Marinilactibacillus sp. 15R; assembly: GCF_001895285.1. Lineage (NCBI taxonomy): Bacteria > Bacillati > Bacillota > Bacilli > Lactobacillales > Carnobacteriaceae > Marinilactibacillus > Marinilactibacillus sp. 15R. The sequence goes on along the minus strand of NZ_CP017761.1, from coordinate 155,644 downwards.
CTAATAGAATCACTTCAGCTCCAGAAAATAGAACTAAGTTTTTAATAGAAACAATAAATGTTTTTTCCTTTATTTGTGCTTGATTAAAGGTAGCTAAATTTTTATGAATTGGAATAAGTGTTAATAATACAAGTAAAAGTAATGGATGTAACCAACCTGTTAAAACGGATATTACAATAACGAGATATGCAGCATATACTAGTAAATTAAAGAGTTGCACACCAGTTTTTCTTCCGATGTAATAAGGTAGAGTATAACGATGGTTGGAAATATCCTGCTCAAGATCACAAAGATTGTTAGCTAGCATAATGTTGGCAATTAAGAAGACGGTTGGCAAGGATACGAAAAAAATAATTAATAGAGACCATAAGTTACCTGATATATTGAATTCAGGCAAATGCAAACTTAAATCCAGCAGTAGACTGTTATCTACATTAACAAATGCAATAATAAAGAAAATGCCAAAGCCCATTGTTAATCCGGAAATGACTTCACCTAGAGGCATTCTTGAAATCGGTACAGGACCGAAAGTGTAAAATATTCCAATCAGAAAACATAGTCCACCTATAAAGAGTAATAGAAGACTAGTCCGAATTACTAGAACGATCCCTAAAAGAGAAGCCAGCGTCAGCATGCTGAGAATTAGATAAATGACTAGTTTCTCTGATAATTTGGTTTGACCGATGATATTGACTTCTTCCTTATAGCCGGCAGCTTTTGCTTTCTGGTAGTCCATTAAGTTATTGATTGCCGTGGTCGCCATGTCGAACAACAGCATAGCAACAAAAAATATGAGGGAATTTGTTAAGTTAAAAACTTGAAAATAATAAATTGTAAACAGTAATCCTAGTAAGAAAGGAAATAAACTAGCTAATTTAGTTTTGATTTCTACTAGGTCTAAAAACGTTTTTGCCGTCATGATTAATCTCCATTCATTAATGTAAAATCATCATTTTTTAATTTAAAGTCTTTTAAGCCATCTGAAAGATATACTTTTTTATCTTTCGTAACAAACACGGCATCTACTCCGTCTAATTGATTGACATATTCCAGTCCACCTTCTAATCCTTTTGAAAATAAGGAAGTAGATAATCCGTCTCCATCAATTGAGCTAGTTGTTACTACGCTTACTCCGGCGAGCTCATTGTCAAAAGGATACCCAGTTTCCGGGTTCATTAAGTGATGATATTTTTTACCATCAACTTCAAGGAATCTTTCATAAACGCCTGAAGTTACCATAGATTGGTTACTGAGAGGAATAAAACCAATGATTTCCCCGCGTTCTTCAAAAGGATCTTGGATTCCTACTTGCCAGTCTTCATTTACATCTCTTGGGCTACTGCCCATAACAAAAATATTGCCTCCTAGGTCGATAACAGCTGTTTCAACATCGTTTTCGGTTAGTACTTTAACAGTTTCATCTGTAATGAAACCTTTTGCAATTGCTCCAAGATCAATTTTCATACCTTCCTCAGAAAGGTAAACAGTTTGATTCTCTTCGTTTAACTCTACTTTTTTGTAGTCTACTAAAGATAATGCTGTATCAATTTCAGCTGGTGAAGGTACTCGAGCATCGGGAAAACCAATTCGCCATAGATCTGTGATTGGTCCAATAGTTAGATCGAAACTACCTTCTGTTTTTTCGCTGTAAGTAAGAGCAGATTTAATAAGAGCAAATAAATCATCTGAAACTGGAACAGGCTCTTGCCCGGCCGCTTCATTGATTGCTTTGATCATAGAATGTTCTTCTTCATCTTCCGTTGTAATAAATTTAGCTAATTCTTTTATTCGGTCAAATGCTTTTGACAAGACTTCTTCTTTTCCTTGATCATAGATTGTCACACGTACCACAGTGCCCATTAAAAATTCTGTCTCTTCGTATGGTTGGTCAGCAAGCGTGCGCTCATCTTCAGAAACAGCAGAGTTACAGCCGCTGAGAGTAAGCAAAATTGATAATAACAAAATTATTCGAGTGTGCATTCTCGTTTTCATGTAAAAACTCCTCATTATAGATACTAGCTCATTTGATTTACATAAAAAAATGAGCCTTAGAATTATCTCTAAGACTCATTGTATTTATAGAAACGCTTTATTGCAATATTAAATTGACTTAATGCAAAGTCTTTTTATTATTCTGCAGCGTTGTCTACTTCGATCATTTCAGTATTGCCTTCTTCAGCAGCATCAATCAATTGTTCAGAATATTTGATAAAGCTTTCTGATGACTGAGTAGCACCTGATACAACATCAACTTCTGAAGGATCTTGAACTTCTACTAATTGGCTGTTTAAATCAGGAAGATAATCAGCTGGACCAACGCCAACTTTTTCTGACATAGCTTCTTGGTAGCCTTCGTCTTCTGATTTCAAATCTCCAGCTTCATTTTTGTAGTCATAGTTTGATTCAGTGATTTCTCCACCGTCTACTGTCATATCGAAAACTACACGCCAGCCATTTTCATCGAAGTTTTGTTCTTCCAATGAATAAGTACCGTCTTGTAATTCACCTGTAGCTGCTTGGTCTTCTGATTCTTCAGTAGTTGATTCCTCAGTTGTTGTTTCTTCAGTATCTTCAGCTTCATCTGAATTACCACATGCTGCCAAAATTAATGTTGATGCAAAAAGTGTTGTTGCGAATTTGAAACTTTTCATGATTTTCATGGTGTCCCTCCAATAGGAATTTAGTTTTAGCTTACGAGCATTTACTCGCTTGCAAATTAATTTACAAACATAGTATACCTTTCTAGTTATCGTTTGTCTATACTTTCACAATAAATTATTTTTATTTATCTATTTTTTAATATAATTTTCATATAAATAGAAAGCCTATTCATGTTTGATTATATGCTATTTTAAAAGTTTTAAAATAATTTAAAAATAGTCTAGACAAATGCTTATTAATTACGTTATAATTAATTCGGAATAATTGTGAAATAATTATCAAATTATTTGATGTTGGAATCACAATAGAATTAGCTATTATAAAAGGAGTATACCAATATGCCACAGATTAACATTGTTGTTGTTGGAGGCGGGTTTGCAGGGGTATCTGCTGCGAAATCACTCTCGAAAAAATTGAAGAAAAATAGTGATGTAGTGATCACATTAATTGATCGTCATCCTTATCATACTTACATGACTGAATTACATGAAGTTGCAGGTGGACGGGTAGAACCTAGCGCTATCCAGTATGACTTACAACGTTTGTTCTCTAGAAGAAAAAATGTTCAGTTGGTGACAGATAACGTAACAGAATTAGATCACCAAAATAAAACTGTTATTACTGAAAATGGTCAATATGCATATGATTACCTTGTTTTAGGTATGGGTGGAGAAGCAAATGATTATGGCACTCCAGGTGTTAAAGAAAATGGATTTACTCTTTGGTCATGGGAAGATGCAGTTCGTATTCGTCGTCATATAGAAGATACAATAGCTGCAGCTGCCAGAGAACGAGATGCTGAAAAAAGAACAGCTATGTTACGATTCGTTGTATGTGGTTCTGGATTAACTGGTATTGAAATGGTTGGGGAACTAATTGATTGGAAACCAGTACTTGCGGACAAGTATCACATCGATGAAAGTGAAATTGAATTGGTCGTTGTAGAAGCATTACCGGAAATATTGGCAACTATTCCTCGTGTTAGTTCAAATAAAGTAGAAAAATATTTAACGAAGAAGAAAGTTCGTATATTGAAAAATGCTCCAGTTGTGAATGTAGCTCCAGATAATGTAGAGTTGAAAACAGAAGAAGACTTACCTACACACACACTTATATGGGCAGCTGGAGTCAAAGCTAATACAGACACTGACGAGTTCGGTGGAGAAAAAGCTAGAGCTGGAAGACTTGTAGCAAATGAGTTTATGGAAGCGAAAGATCTAGAAGATGTTTATGTAATTGGTGATCTTGTATATTATGAAGAAAATGGGAAACCCACTCCACAAATCGTACAGGCAGCTGAACAAACAGGACATACTGCTGCTAAAAATATTGTGGCAGCCATTGAAGGTGGAGAAAAACATCCACATGAATCAAATTATCAAGGGACTTTAGTTTCAGTAGGCTCTAAATATGGGGTAGCTTATTTATTCGATAAAATCCATTTAAGTGGATTCTTCGCAATATTAATGAAACATATCGTCAATCTTAAGTATTTTATTGACATTAATTCACTATATTATCTAGTACAATATGTGTTCCACGAATTCTTCCACATTAAGAATAAACGAAATATTTTCCGCGGACACTTATCAAGATACGGGAATGTATTATGGAGTGTTCCTTTACGTGTATTTTATGGTAGTATGTGGTTAGTAGAAGGATTGAAGAAAGCCTTCGGTATACTTGGAGCAGAAAGTTGGTTTGGCGATACGGTTTCTTTACCATTCTCATGGCTACAGGAACCTACATCTGGTGCTTCCGAAGCAGTAGTAGAAGAGGTGGCAAAACCAGTATTTGGACTAAGCTATGCATATGGAGAAGAACCGATGATGATTTTTAAAGAAGCTCCAGGCTGGTTTGAAAGCATTATGAAAATAATGATTCCTAATACAGAAATGGCGTTATTCTTCCAGAAATTTATGACTTATGTTGAAATTGCTATAGCTTTAGCACTGATCTTTGGGTTATTTACTTGGTTGACAAGTGCCGCAACAATTGGGCTTGTAATATCCTTCGCTCTTTCAGGTATGTTCTACTGGATTAATATATGGTTTATCTTTGTTGCAATTGCATTGATGAATGGATCAGGACGTGCATTCGGCCTTGATTACTACGTGATCCCATGGATTCAGAAAAAAGCTGGATCATGGTGGTATGGAAAAGAAAAATCTCTGTATTAACCCTTAACGTATAGTTGAATATTGAGTATAATAGTAGAGAGAGGAGGCAGGTTTGCAGACTTGCCTCCTCTCTCTATCTAAGTTATTTTAGTTTAAAGGAGAAATATATGAAACTGCATCCGATGTGGGATAATTACCCTCAGGTAGCAACTGAATTGGAACAAGTAAACGGACTAATTGAACAATCAGTCCGCATGAGAAATAAGGAAGTAGAATTTGTATTAAAAGATATGCTTGATTCGGGAGGGAAGATGGTGCGCCCGGCTTATACGCTCCTGTTTTCTACTTTTGGAGCTGATCATAATCCCAAACGCGCTCAGGCATTAGCTGCATCCATTGAAGTGCTGCACACGGCGACCCTGATTCATGATGATATTATCGATGATGCATCACAAAGAAGAGGGAAAGTTTCTTTACAATCTAGATATGGAAAAAGTGCAGCGGTCTATGCTGGAGATTATTTATTCACAGTTTCATTTCGTTTAAGTGCACAATATGCTAATACGGTTAATCAGTTTGAAGTAAATACTCGGGGAATGGAACGAATACTGATGGGCGAATTAGATCAGATGAATTTGTATTATAAGCAAGATATGACCATTCGTCAGTATCTAACACAAATTTCTGGTAAAACAGCGCAGTTATTTGCATTGGCCTGTTATACTGGAGCGTTAGAGGGGGGCCAATCTGAAAAAGAGTCAAGAAATGCTTATTATATTGGAAGCCACATTGGTATGGCGTTTCAGTTATTAGACGATATTTTAGACTATACACAAAGTGCAGAAGACTTCGGAAAACCGGTTTTAGAAGATGTAAGGCAAGGAATCTATACCGCTCCCCTTATTTTTGCTATGCGTAAAAATCGTTCTAAGTTTGAGCCTTTGCTATCGAAACAAGATCAAATGACAGATGAAGATATTAGAACAATTAAACAGTGGGTCCTTGAATTTGAAGGGGTAAAAGAAGCCAGACAAATAGCGCAGAAATATACCGAAAAAGCTATAAAACGAATAAAAAAATTACCAGATACACCAGAGAAAAAGGTCATTGAGAAACTAACACTGCAGTTGCTTCAACGTAATTTTTAGAATAAGGTGCTGAATATGACAAAAAGCCAAAAAATGATCTATATCGCTTTACTCGCTGCTCAGGCAGTTGTCTTGAGCTTGGTGGAAAGAATGATACCGTCACCTTTTGCTTTTGCGCCAGGAGCCAAGCTCGGAATTGGAAACCTCATTACCATTATTGCCATTTATACTTTACCATTTAAAGATAGCTTTACTGTAGTTTGGATGAGATTGCTCATGACAACATTGCTTGGCGGAACGTTATCGACGTTTCTTTACAGTTGTGTCGGAGCACTTTTAAGCTATATAGGAATGCTAGTGATTAAGTTACTAGGATCAAATAAAGTAAGTGTTATAGGTGTGAGTGCAACAGGAGGTATCTTGCACAATCTTGGGCAATTAATTGTAGCAAGTACGATTGCCCAATCTTGGACAGTTCTCTTATATCTACCGATACTATCCTTTATGGGCATACTTGCTGGTGTAGCAAATGGTATTATTGCAAATTATATGATGGCACATATCAATACTTTAAAATTCTTCCGAAAGAGCCAATTAAAAGATAAGACATCTCGCTAAAATAAATTAAAAGATAAGAAAAGCCAGACATTCTATTAAACGGACAGGATGTCTGGCTTTTTTATAAATATTTTCCAAAAACTGACTGGGATTTATATGAAGCGATAATTAAATTAATCCAGCTAGATAAAAAAAGAATTTTTACTATATATAATAATAAATAAAGCAAGTGCTGATTTTCAGCACTTGCTTTATAAGTTTAAGATTAATTATCAAAAGATAAATCGGGACATCTTTCAAGAACTTCGCTTAAGTGAGTACGTATAGTATTAGCAGAATGTTTCATTTTTTCTTTCTCAGAATCATTTAAAGGAATTTCGATGATTTTCTTAAGTCCATTACGATTAATAATAGCTGTTGTTCCTAAATAGATTTCTTCTTCTCCGTATTGACCTTCTAAATATACTGATAATGGTAATACAGCATGTTCATTATTCAAAATTGCTTTAGTGATTCGAGCTAAAGCAACTCCGATTCCATAGAAAGTTGCGCCTTTTTTCTCAATGATCGTGTAGGCAGCATCTCTAACAGAAAAGAAAATTTCCACAAGAGCTTGTTCATCTGTATTAGGATTATTTTCTACCCATTCATTAATTTGTAAACCAGCAACGTTAGCATGAGACCAAACTGGGAATTCAGTATCACCATGTTCACCAATAATATAACCATGAACATTTCGCACATCTACATCAAGTAAATTAGCTACAGCTTGACGGAAACGGGCGCTATCTAAAGAAGTACCTGTACCGATTACTTGTTCTGCAGGAAGACCAGACCATTTGTAAACTGCATAAGATAAGATATCTACTGGATTAGCTGCAACAAGGAAAATACCGTTAAAGCCACTTGCCATTACACTCTCTACTACGCTTTTTGTAATACGCAGATTTTTTTCAGTCAAATCTAAACGAGATTCACCAGGTTTTTGGCTAGCTCCTGCTGTATAAACAATTAAATCAGCATCTCCACAATCAGCGTAATCTGCAACATAAAGTTTCATTGGAGCAGTAAAAGCTAACGCACTACTTAAATCCATTACATCGCCTTCAGCTTTTTCGCGGTTAACATCAATGATCCCTAATTCTTGTCCGATGTTCTGATTTATCAGAGAATAAGCATAACTTGATCCGACGGCACCGTCTCCAATTAATATGATTTTTTGTTGATCTTTTGAAGTTTTCAAAATAGGACACTCCCTTTTAAATTATAAGTTCATTATATCACACATTTCCTATGAAAAACTATGAATTAAGGTAGGAATTATGATTAAAATTTTGTTAATTAAAATATAGAGAATATTTCTTTACATGTTATTTGATAAATCGTTAGATGGTTATCATAAAATGATATTGACTATAATTAAATAAAGTGGCAGAATTGTATTAAGTTATTTATTAATGAAATAATCAATTAGTTAATTAAGCCAATTTCAAGTAATGATTGCGTTTACGCAAGAAAGCACTTGATGAAATTATACAAAAAACTATATTGTAGTTATAATTTAATTATTTTCATTATTATATTAAGGGATGGGATGAGTATTTGAAGACAATTATGGGAGAAAGTTTATTTGAATTAAAAACTGTTTCACAACCGGTAGTGTTTCAAGATAATGTATTTTTTGTTGAAACAATTATGGATAAAGAAGAAAATGAGTATCGCACTTCTATCTATAGTGTAGATCAAAATACAAAGGAGCGAGTTCACTGGGGAGATAGCGGTTCTGCTAATATAGGTATCAGTATTTCTCCAAATGGTAAATGGTTAGCATATGTATCTAATAATACAAAGAATAAAAAGAAACAACTTTTTTTAATTGGTCTAAAAGGTGGTTCAGCTATACAGTTGACTGATGAAAAGCAGGGAATTGCTAGCTATGAATGGACAAGTAATGGATCTGGGATTTATTACCAGACTACTCAAAAAATAGAAGACGAAAAATCAGAAGACAAAAAATCATTACCTGAATCTCGAGTAATTACTAAGCTCCACTATAAAATGGATGGTAGTGGTATTTCTCCAACTGATTTAATATATCAAATCAAAAAAATAGAGGTTGCTACAAAACAAGCACAAATAATTCTTGAAAAAGAGCGTCCTATTGGGTTGAGTTATGTTGCTAAAGATGAAAGCTATCTATTATATACTGACAAATTAAATCCTGAAGATGAATGGGTTTATGGAGGGAGTATTTACAAATATACTTTATCAACAAACATCACAACGATGTTGACTAGCTCTATACCGGATGGAAGTTTTCAGTTCTTAGAAGCAAATGAAACAGAAGATTATTATTTATTAGTTGGAAATGATTTTGAATTTGCTTTTGTTTCGCAATCAAAAATTTATGGATATGATGTAAAGTCCAGCAGACTGAGCTGCCTCACAGAAAATCTGGACGCAGAAGTAGGAGATACTATTATTGGAGATTTCCAGCAGAATGTCTCAGAATTTCCTGTAAAATGGGTCAATAATGAGGAATATTTATTCCCGGTAACTGAACATGGAAAACTACAAGTATACAAAGGGAACAAGAACGGCACATATGAAAAACTAGTGGATGAAAAATTTCATTTAACAGGTGGAGATTTAACTGGTTCAGAAAACATTGTGGCAGTAACGTACTCCACAGCCATTAAGCCAAGTGAAGTGGGGCTGCTTGATCTGGGTACTGGAAAAGTTGAAGGACTTTATGATCCGAATGCTGCTTTTGTATCTGAACATACAATTGTCGAACCGGAAATGTTCTGGTATAAAGGAGCGGATGATTGGGATATTCAAGGATGGTATATGTCGCCAGTAAATCAAAAAGAAAAGCATCCAGCGATTTTATATATTCATGGTGGACCGCAAGTGAACTATGGAGAGACGTTCTTCCATGAAATGCAGAAACTATCCGGCCAGGGATACGGAATTATCTTGTTAAACCCACGGGGAGGAAATGGATACGGTCAGGAGTTTGTAGCATCAATTCTGGGTGATTATGGTAATAAAGATTATAAGGATCTTATGATTGGGACGGATTATGTGTTGGAACAGCATCCGGAAATCGATAAGAATGCATTATATGTAGCGGGAGGCAGCTATGGTGGCTTTATGACTAACTGGATTGTTGGGCATACAAATCGTTTCAAAGCAGCTGTCACACAACGTTGTATTTCCAACTGGATCAGCTTTTACGGAACCAGTGATATTGGACCGCATTTTGTAGAATTTCAATTACAGCATGACTTGAGCAATATGGAGGAGCTATGGAGAATGTCACCGCTCGCATATGCTCAAAAAGTTGAGACTCCGCTGCTTATTATTCATGGAGAAGAAGACCTTCGTTGCCCTCAGGAACAGGCTGAACAGATGTATATTGCAATGAAGAAAAAGGGAGTAGAAACGAAACTGATTACTTTTCCTAAATCTAGTCATGGATTATCCAGAATGGGCTTACCTAATTTACGACTTGAACGAATGAGCGCTATTTCAGACTGGTTTGAACAGCATTAAATAGAAAGTTTTAAAGAAGACAGACTTTATTTTAAATATAAAATCTGTCTTCTTTTGATTTATATCAATATAAGAGTAATTAAGTATTGTTAAGATAGCAAAATAAGAAATACTTAAAAATAGTGTTCTCTAAATGAGAATTTGGATAAATTCCCTATAAACCAGCCTATAAACCAGCCTATAAACTTGGGTTTACTTATCTTGTTTGTTATACTCAATCACGGATGAGAAATAAAAAGAAGAATAAAAACTTAGGAGTGGAATTTTGAAGCAGGATCTAGAAAGTCTAAGTCCTTTTGAATTGAATTTATATTTGGAAAATCGTATGCAGAATACCCCTAATACGAAAGAATTTTTAAATGCGGGTAGAGGGAATCCGAACTGGACAGCCCCGATTCCAAGAGAAGCTTTTTTCTTATTAGGAGAATTTGCTACGAAAGAAACGATGATCAATGAAAGTAGTCAGATCGGTGGAATGATTAAAGAACAAAAGGAACAAGCAAAACGTTTTGAACATTTTTTATCAGAAAAAGAGTCAAGAGGAGCAATATTACTACGTGATATCTGGGAGAGTGGAACTCATTTAATGGGAATGCCTAGAAATCATTGGCTGAAAAATATGCTCGATTATGTGATAGGAGATAATTACCCTCATCCGGAAAGAGTTTTGAAACCTTGTCAAGAGCCGATCAAACAGTACTTGCACCATGAATTGTTTGATGCTAAGAGTTCGCCTTTTGATGTTTTTGCAGTAGAAGGTGGCACAGCGGGGATTGTGTATACTTTTAATTCACTCTTCAATAATGCTTTATTGGAAAAGGGCGATACTATTGCACTGTTAATCCCTACATTTGCACCGTATATGGAAATCCCTGAGTTGCCGGAATATGGATTTAATGTTGAGTATATTTGTTCTGAATTAATGGATATTAACGGACATACTAGTTATCAATTTTCTAAAAAAGAATTGGATCGTTTACGTGACCCAAATATTAAAGCAGTATTTGTTGTAAATCCAAGTAATCCTACAGCCAATGCAATTTACGGGGACTCAATTTCACAGCTGGAGGATATCGTAAAGAATGATAATCCTGAATTGATGATTTTATCTGATGATGTATATGGAACATTTTTAAATCAATTTACCTCTTTATTTACCGTTTTACCTTATAACACTGCTTGCATCTATTCTTATTCTAAATATTTTGGTGCAACAGGATGGAGAATTGGGACGATTGCGGTTGCAAAAGAAAATGTTTTTGATAAAAGATTAAAAGCATTACCTGAACATAAAAAATCGCAATTAAACCGTAGATACGAAACATTGACTTCAGAGCCAGAAGAGATAAAGTTCATTGATCGTCTAGTAGCGGATAGTCGTTCAGTTGCACTGAATCATGCAGCAGGACTTTCTTCTCCGCAGCAAGTAATGATGACCTTGTTCAGTCTGTATGCTTTGTTGGATAGAGAAAACATCTATAAAAGAGAAGTTATCAATATCTGTCAGGAACGAGGGAAACTCCTTTATGCATCACTTGGGATGACTATGCCGCTTAAAGAATTAAATACAGCATATTATTGTGAAATCGACTTCGAATGGTGGCTGAAAAAAAAATATGAAACAGAATTTGTCGAGTATGTTGAAAGTCATTGGACAATGACTGACCTAGTAGCTCGATTAGTAGAAGAAGAGCAATTGATGCTGTTGAAGTCTGAAGCGTTTGGTTCAAGCAAATGGACAGTAAGAGTATCATTAGCTAACTTACCGACTGAAACTTATGCTGAAGTTGGGAAACGCATTACTAGTATGGTGGAACGAATGTATCAATCATGGAGATAAAAATATGTGAATAATAAAGACGTGTGCTGGCTATTGTTTGTGTCTGGTACACGTTTTCTAAATTTTTGATTGATATAAAAATGATTGTGAACCATAATTAATTTTGTATATACAGAAATATGTATAATAAAAAAATCATTTATGGATATGGAATTTTAAAAAAGAAAAATTGTATAAGCTAGTATAAATAAAATTTTTTCTGATAGAACTATATAAAGTACCCGAAGGACTGAAAATTTGAACATATTAAGAGATCAAGAAATAGTAATTAGAAACATAAAAGAAACAGATTTAAAAATATTGTGGACGCTTATCTATAAAGAAGAAAATCCCGAATGGAAGCTATGGGATGCGCCGTACTATGAACACCACACAAAATCTTTTAATGAATTTCTAGATGAAAAAGATAAGTGGATCGATAGTAATCAAATGAAAATTATCGAAGTTAATGAGCGAATTATAGGGACAGTTAGTTACTACTGGGAACATGAACCATCGAAATGGCTCGAAATGGGCATAATTGTATATAAAAAACTTGATAGAGAAAAAGGATATGGAACACGTATATTGAAGCTGTGGATTCAATATCTATTTGACACATTAGGTTTAGTCCGAGTAGGGTATACTACATGGTCGGGGAATTATCGGATGATTCGTATAGGTGAAAAATTAGGTATGACAATGGAAGGCCGTTTAAGAAAGGTACGTTATTGGAAAGAAATATATTATGATTCTATTCGTATGGGAATATTGAGAGAAGAATGGAATGATATAAATAAATAATTATGCAATAAGTCTTCTGTAAAATGAGTGTTTACTCTTTTTTAGAAGATTTTTTATTTTCATAAAATAAGCCTATTATTAATTGAATCAAAAAATATAAAATATAGAAATTAATTTAAATTTTTTATATTTTTAAAATGTTGTTATACCAAGTATGTAATGGATTACATATGGGAAACATCGATTTTAAAGAAAAGAAAACGCTTACTTAAATCCGATGTAAGAAATATAACATAAACATGAAAGAGGTTACAATGATTTTTATCCGTTCAGTTGTGACCAGATTCGAAAAATTCACAATTAGATTTATCAAGTAAAACATCTTTAATAGGATGATTTATCAAACATTTAAAAAGGAGGGGAATCTCGGGTGTTATTACATAATTATGCAAGCGCTTAATTGTGTGGATCGGTATTGCCATAATCAGAATATATATAAAGGAAAGAAGGTATTGTATATGGAAAAAGCTTTAAATAAATTATCAGATATACTATCGCCGATAGCTTTTAAACTGGATGCCAACAGATATTTATCAGCAGTCAAGGCAGGATTCTTTGGTGCTATGTCATTACTTATCATTGGATCAGTCTTTTTACTTTTCGCTAATATACCAATAAATGGATATCCTGAATTTATGGAAGGGATTTTAGGATCAGATTGGAATAGCTATTTCATGGTACCTTATAATATGACTATGGAAATTATGACACCATTTGTTATGGTTGGAGTAGCAAAATCGCTGGCAAATTATTATAAAGTGGATGATATTGGAGCGATCTTATTAGCATTAGTTTCATTCTTTATTTTAACTCCATCAATTGCAACAGCAGATGGCGCAACTGGTATTCCAACACTGAACTTAAGTGCAAGCGGACTATTCGTCGGTATGATAGCAGCAGTTCTTTCTACTGAAGTATACCGTTGGGTTATTCAAAAAGGCTGGGTTATCAAACTACCTGATTCTGTGCCTTCCAATGTAGCTAGATCTTTTTCAGCACTTGTTCCTGGTCTTATTGTAATTATTTTATTCAATTTTGTTCGTATCGCATTTAGTTTTACGCCTTATGAAACAGCGCATGCATTTATTTTTGAAATCTTACAAACACCACTATTAGCATTGGCACGTACATTACCTACAACATTTATTATCTTTATATTTGAAGGATTATTATGGTCATTTGGTATTCATGGTTCCAATATTATTGGAGCAGTTATGAATCCAATCTGGTTAAACCTGACAGCTGAGAATGCTGCAGCATTTAAAATAGGTGCAGAGTTGCCGAATATTATCAATGCACAATTCTATGGTAACTTTGTAAAAATTGGAGGAGCTGGTGCGACGCTGGGGTTAGCTTTATGTGTAATAATGTTTGCTAAATCACAACAATATAAAACATTAGGAAAACTCGCAATTGTCCCAGGGTTATTTAATATTAATGAACCGCTAATTTTCGGACTCCCAATTGTATTGAATCCAGTACTGATTATTCCTTTCCTGATAATGCCGTTACTGATGGCTGGAATGACTTATGCAGCAATGGCTTGGGATTTGGTTCCACTTACTAACGGGGCCAATATCCCTTGGACAACGCCTCCAATTATTTCGGGTTTCTTGTTAAGTGGATGGCGAGGAGCTGTACTACAAGTATTCCAAATTGGGGTTAGTGCAGCAGTCTATTATCCATTCTTTAGAATTGTAGACCAAAAAGCTTATAAATTAGAAAAAGAAGGTACAGAAGGAATTGAGCAAGTAGAAGATGGTGCTGTACAAGCAACTCAACCTACTGAAGCTTAATCAAAAGAATAAATGTTTTACGTATATAAAAATAGGAACTAAGCATTAGCTTAGTTCCTGTTTTTTTAGAGATTATTACTTATAGAAGAAACAGGAAAAGATTTTTCGAAACTGGAATTTATTATTAAAGGTTTGGGTTGGCACTCAGTAAAAAAGATGCAATGATTTTCAGCATAGCTTGAATAAATATTTCTTTTTTATGTCTAAATCCTAAATGATTTATAAGAAGCAGGCAGCTAGCTATCTTTGCTATATTTTCTTTGTGTACTGGGTGAAATTATAAGGTGGAGTGATTGCCGATTTTTACTTTTTTAATAGTGTCATTTGTCAAATTAAACTAGAAAATATTTATACTCCTTCATGTTCCCTTTATGAATAAATGCAAGTATAAGGAAAGTCATTTCTGTCGGTCGGCGTAAACGTTAAAACACGGCGTGTCAGTGACGGAAAGAGTGCTCTTCTCTTGTAGTCGCTGACTCGCTGTGTTAGATTACACAGCTGACGGACAAAATGTTCTTTCCGCCCATTTCTGGAGGGAGGCAAGAGAAATAGCTTGTCCCAAATTATTGTGAATTTCTTCTACGAATACTTGCATGGGTGTCTTGAACCCGAGAGACCGTCTTGGAATTCGATTCCTCTCATCAGACATGGATTGAATAAATGTTTCACTTATCTTGTTAAAATCCATTTCTTTGGGCAGTCCGTTCCTTCGAAGAATACCATTTGAATTTTCATTCAATGGCCGTTGTGAAGGAGTTCCAGGGTCACAAAAATAGATATCAATATCGTTCGCGTTAGAAATATCTTTCCAGTTTGAAAACTCTTTTCCACAATCAAAGGTGAGTGATTTAAAGAAATGTGCCGGTAAATGATTGAGCCAGTCAGTGATGACCATTCCTACATCTTTGGCTTTGCGACTCGCCGGTTTGAATGTGAAAATCATCTTAGACAAGGGCTCTGCAAAAGTAACGACTGCACTTTTGTGCTTCAATCCAACGATCGTGTCGCCTTCAAGATGACCGAATTCTTTCTCTACATTAGGGTGGTCAATTTTTCGTTGAGCAATATTCCGAGTGAAGGCTTGTTTTCCGCGTTTCTCCTTGTGCCCATTAGGTTTGCGTTTTCCTTTCATTGGAAGAAGGTGTTTATCAAACATCCCTTCTCTTGCCCGGCGATAAAGAGTAGTAGCCCCCATAGAAAAAGCAAGAAAGGTACTATCTGCTTTATGGTGATTGGCGATCATATCAAGTGACCACTTTTGACGAAGCAGATGTTCGACATGACCGTCTTCTTCAACAGAAAGTTTTAAACGTTTACGACCACAACGCGATTGTTTTGTCTTTCTCTGTTCCCAGAATTCTTTTGAATTTTTCCCAGTCTTAAAGAAATTGATCACATCATAAACCGGCTGTTTTTTGCCCATGATCTCAATAATTCTAGAAGTCGTTACATCTGCCAAATAATATTTTTCTATGAGGATGATATCATCCATGGTAAACTGTTTGTGAGCCATACGTGTTCCTTCTTCCTTGTAGATTTGGTGGTACAAACTACTTTAAGGGAACACGTGTGGTTTTTCAAATATCTTTTTCTAGTTTAATTATAAAATTCGCGTAGTATTTAAAATTCCATCAATTCCCATGAAATCGTATCTCCATCTTCAAGAATGAATTCTTCTGCTGGCTCAGTTACCATTTCATCATTAGCCTCAAAGACCCAAAACTCATTATTGTCAACACTTTGTTCAATGCCTTCAATAGCTTCAACAAAACCATCACCCGAAACTGTAAGCTCATAATTTTCTTCCATAGCATCCATCAAGGTCGTGTCCGCCGAAACAGATAGCGAGTCATTTGCCAATTCTTCTTCGTTCGCATAAATTTGGACTGTTACTTCAGTGGCTTTTTCAGAATTAGAATTTGGGACGTTGTTTCGCCCTATAATCCATAAAATAAATGCAAGAGCTATGAGTGCTGTTGCAGTAGACAGTAAGATAGTTGTTTTCTTTTTCATAAAAATACTCCTTTATTTTTCAACACATATTTAAATTGATTTTGAATCAGAACGATTAAATATGTGTATTACTATTTGGATATAAAAGTGCAGAGAAACTAATATTTCCCTTAGCATATATAAAATTTACAAGCAGTCCTGATAAATAGCACAGAATAAAAATATTCCAAACGAAGAACGGAGTCTAAACAAGATAAACCACTAGTCCATATAATAGATCTAAGAATCTAGCATAAATTTACAAGACAAAAGTGCGAATACAATTCAAGTTTTATTTTCTCTATCCTTCTTACCCTGCTGCTTTTTTATCTGATTGGACAAACGCCTGATGAGCAAGCTTCCATATTATCCAAATCAGCATTTGTTTCATTACGCTCAAACTGATGGAGCAGGGTTGTATCAAAAGGTTTCATAGATGATTTGAGCTGTTCGTATTCTTTCTCTGTACAGGCTTCATAAGGAGCCAAAGTATAAGTTCCGCCGTCGTGGCTTAGGAATGAGACGCCGACAAATTTATCCCAGCCATCCCAAACACGCTTTTCTGCCTGAGCCCATTCACCGGGTTTAACGTCAATTGTATTGGAGGCATTGTGCTCCACGTATTCTTTCTGGAATCGGAAGTAGGTATCAAACTGTTCGTCGACCGTCGTATCTTCTTTTGTACGCTTTGAGCCACTAGCGATAGGGAAATCTATTACTACAGTTCTTGCTTGCGCAATAACATGCTCTTTAGCCAATTCGTTTTGATCATAAATATTTGCTGTACCGATTTCTGCATGAATTTTCCAACCAAGTTCTTTAGCGACTTTAACAAGTGGGTCAGTAGCGGTGATGCGGATACGACGGATATAATACGGACTGTGGCTCATATGAACACCAGGAGAGACGCCACCAGCAACTTGTGATAACGTTCCTTCAGGTTTAACAGTTGTCGCTAGTAAGGGAGCATTGACACGCAAAGCTTTGGCGTATTCATCTGCTGCATTTCGAGAAGCATCACGCAGAATGTTCATCCATTTGACTTCGTCTTCTTCAGTAGCGTTAACGAGCGCAAGCGCATCTTTCCAGCCAGTTACAGATGTACCGATGAGTCGATCACGTTGTTGTATGTCATTCCATGAATCGATTTCCAAAGGAGTTAAAGTCATACGCAGGCCAATGCGAGCAGAGAGCTCTTGAGCGCGCTTTAAATTGTCCAAGTCGAGACGGTAGGTTCCGTCTTCATTTTCTTGTACAAAAGCTTTGACATTGATTGTGGTCAAGTTACATACCCCTTTAGAATCCAAAATGATTTCGCCGCAAGGATTGACGCCTTCAGCATTAGGGCGACGACGACGAGCTTCTTCCATATTGAAGAAACCTGGCTCTCCTTCGAGCTGCATCATTTCAAATACAAGATGTAAGAAGTCCCGAGATGGTTTTTTCTCAAAAGCAATGGAGTTGTTACTCATGCGACGGTGATCCAAACCTTCACGACGATCGCCCACTGCTTTCAAGTTATCGAACCAACGAGGCTTGATTTTTGCTTTTTCCAAGAGATTGCCAATGTTTTTATGGTGTTCCAGTTGCTCTTCAGTCCAGATACCGTTTATACCATATTTAGCAAACATAGATTCATGATCATCTGCATCAAACAAGAATATTTCTGCTGTTCTTCTCACTCCGCCAACAACAACATTTGCGCCGATCAAATTACCGATGTCTAAAATATGGACCGGACGAACCTTGCCGTAGCCTTTGTCGTCAATTTCAATTGGATCTAGATACGGATCAATTTCATTTTTAAGTACTTTATTAATGCCTTCAAACATTTCTTTCAGCGGTGCAGGTCCTGATGCTGTTCCACCAAACGTCTTTAAGCGCTCACCTTCAGGTCGCACACTGTTATAGCTGATTTTAACTGTATGAATATCTTCGTTTTCTTTTTTTATTAGTAAATCTAGATACTGAGTAAGAGATTCAACCCATCCTTCCTTGGAATCTCCAACGTAAATTTTTGCATAGCCATTTTCCATTTTTACTGTTTGTGTATGTTCTAAGCGTTCCTCTACGGGGACAGGTCGGTACTCAGAATGTAAGAGGGAGGTGTTAGTGCGAATTGGATCCATCTTTTGGGCCATTTTCTTGCGTGACTTAAATCCTACGCCGGTTCCTACGAGTAAGAGATAGAAGAGTTCACCTAAATCTTCCCATTTTTCAATAGATAAGAAAGAGCAGTTAAAATTACCTAAAGCAAAATTTTCATTTACTTTTTCATTGGCATTCCCAAGCCACAAGGTTCTGCCTGAAGGGAATTGTTTCGTATTATAGATTGATTCAAAAAGCTCTTTTGCTTCTTTGCGCATTGATTCAAGATCAGTAGAATACCCAATTTTTTTTAAATGCTTATATTCAAGTGCCATATTGTATTCGATAGCGCGTTTTGCTGTTTCATGCCAATATTCTCTGCGACCTTTATCTTCGAGCCACCTTGAGTAGGTACGGCTGTAAACAAATTCTCCAAGTTCATTAAGCGGATTAGAATGTTGCGCTACGTATTCTTCTACGTAAGATGTGGGTAAAAATTCCATTATATAGCTTCCTTTCATTTTGTTTTTGACACTATATATAGTATCAAATAATTACTCAGTACACAATATATGCTATTTTATTAAATTTTTGTAATAATAAAGATTTCCCATTGACATCGCTTGACAGCGAAGGAAGAATTATATTTTATAATAGTAGGTTCTGTAAATAATTATATGAACAATTTTTTTATTAAGAACAAATGAAAAGAACCGAGAAGCATTATAAAATGCACTCTCGGTTCTTTTTAATTTTTTTGTTCTATCTAGATTGATGATTATTCAACGGTTACTGATTTTGCCAAATTACGAGGTTTATCAACATCGTTTCCACGGTGCAATGCTGTATAGTAAGCAATCAACTGTGTAGGAATAACGCTGATTAGTGGAGTCAATAGATCATGCACTTTTGGAAGGACATAAGCATCCTCTTGGCGGTCTAAGCCCTCCATAGAAATAATCATACTGTTTGCACCACGAGAAATGACTTCATGGGCGTTACCGCGAGTATGTGGTCCAGAAACTTCATCAGTAATAATTGAAATGACAGGTGTGTTATCTTCAATCAATGCAATCGTTCCATGTTTTAATTCTCCTGATGCCCAACCTTCAGCTTGAACATAAGAAACCTCTTTGAGTTTCAAAGCAGCTTCCATTACTACATAGTAGTCGATTCCTCGACCAATATAAAACGCATTCTTACTAGTGCTCAAGTGAGTAACAGACAAATGTTCGAAAACTTCATGATCGTCAATGACTGTTTCAATAGCATTTGCGATGATTCCTAGTTCATGGGCTACATCTAATGGAGAATCTACACCGTTAAATTTAGCTACACATTCTGCTAGGATAGCAAGAACAGCAATTTGAGCAGTATAGGCTTTAGTAGAAGCAACTGCGATTTCAGGACCAGCGTGTAACAATAAGGTATACTTAGCTTCACGAGACAATGTTGAACCAGGGACATTTGTAAGTGTCAATGAAGGATAACCTGCTTTATTAACTTGAACTAGTACTTGACGGCTGTCTGCTGTTTCTCCTGATTGAGATAGGAAGATAAAGAATGGTTTCTTCGTCAGTAATGGGGTGTTGTACGCAAACTCACTTGCCAAATGAACTTCAGCAGGAGTGCCGGTTATACGTTCAATCAGTTGTTTGCCGACCCAACCAGCGTTATAACTAGTTCCACATGCTACGATATAAACACGGTCACTTTCTTTAACTTCTGCTAGTATATCTTCATTGATTTCTAAGTTGCCATCTTCATTCTGGTATTGTTGAACCAGTTTACGCATGACAGCTGGTTGTTCATCGATTTCTTTGATCATATAGTATGGGTAAGTTCCTTTACCCAGATCATTTGCATCAATATGAGCAGTATAGCTGTCACGTTCAATGGTTTCACCTGCGAGGTCTTCTATCTTGATAGAATCTTTTGTTAAAGTAGCTACTTCTCCATCCATCAACTCTATGAATTGACTTGTTTCGCGAACCATTGCCATTGCATCAGAAGAAATAACATTGAAACCTTCACCAGTACCTAGTAATAGAGGAGATTTGTTTTTAGCAGCATATAAAGTATCAGGATTTTCGTTATCAACTAAAGCTAAAGCATAAGAACCCTTTAAGGTAACGATTGCTTTTTTAAATGCATCAATGGTGTCTAGTTCTTCGGATTCTACAAACCAGGCAATTAATTGAACGATTACTTCTGTGTCTGTAGTGCTATGGAAATGTACATCCGCCAAATAAGCATCTTTTACTTCTTCAAAGTTTTCGATTACACCATTATGTACAATAGTGAAACGACCACTGGTTGATTGATGAGGATGTGCGTTTTCTACACTAGGAATACCATGAGTAGCCCAGCGTGTATGGCCAATACCAGAGAAGGCGCTGATTGAGTTATCTACTTTATCACGTAAAGCAGCAATACGTCCCTTTTCTTTAAATAAATGACCTTGATTAGCTTCATCTGTAATATAGATACCCGCAGAATCATATCCCCGGTATTCTAGTGTATCTAAACCGCTTAATAAAATTTCCTTCACATCTTTATTTCCAATATATCCTACAATTCCACACATATGCTTTCCTACTTTCAATAATTTTTTGAGGTATAGACCAAAACGTAATTGGTATATACTGTTTTTTAAAAATATAATCTTGATGCATGACAATATTATAACCATTTAAGCCTGTTGTCAAACTTTAAACTAATAAGATAATAAAATTGGTATACTTGCTATTTGCAGGCTTGGTTATAGAGAGATTTACTTAACTTTCTTAAGCAAAAGAACCTAGACTTAATAAAATGAAGTCATTAGCAGTTAACTCTTTGATAAATAAAGATTTTTTGCTAACCCTTGTTTAATAGTAAGGTCCATAAAATAAATCTTGTCAATAAATCTTTGACAAAGTCAGTACTAGTATGACTAGTATTAAGTAAGCGTAGCGCTTACAATATGGGCATAAGGTTGAGCAATAAATAAACCAATAATAAAGGAGAGTATAACATGCAAGAAACAAAGAGTAGAGGTGGAAAAGCATTTATTCAACGCTTAGGTTCTTATCTAAGTGGTATGATCATGCCGAATATTGGAGCGCTGATCGCTTGGGGAATTCTTACAGCATTATTTATTCCGGATGGTTTCTTACCCAATGAAAGTCTAGCAACAATGGTAGACCCGATCATTAAATTCTTGATTCCGATATTAATCGCTTATCAAGGCGGGAGTATGGTTCATGGTCAAAGAGGAGCAGTCGTAGGGGTTATCACAGCGATGGGTGTCATTATGGGTGCACCTGATGCACCAATGTTACTGGGTGCAATGGTTGCCGGTCCGCTGGGTGGTTATGCAATTAAACTATTTGATGATTTCTTCTCAGACAAGATTCCAACAGGATTTGAGATGCTCGTCAATAACTTTTCAAGTGGGATTATCGGATTTGGATTATCATTAGCTGCATTTTTTGCAATTGGTCCTGTATTTTTGGGATTAAACAATGCAATGGCAGCTGGAGTAGACTGGATCATTGATGCTAACTTATTACCTTTCGCAAACGTATTTATTGAACCAGCGAAAGTATTGTTCTTGAACAACGCTATCAACCACGGTATCTTCACACCGCTGGGAGCACAGCAGACAACTGAAATGGGTAAATCAATCATTTACCTATTAGAAGCTAACCCTGGACCAGGTCTTGGTATCTTACTTTCATACTTGGTTTTTGGTAAAGGTTCAGCAAAATCTTCATCTGCTGGAGCGATCTTAATTCACTTCATCGGTGGGATCCACGAAATTTATTTCCCATATGTATTGATGAAACCAGCTATGTTCTTAGCAGCAATTGCCGGTGGGGTTACAGGTACATTAACAAACGTATTACTAGATGGCGCGCTTCGTGCACCAGCTTCACCAGGTTCAATACTTGCGATTCTGGCTAATACAGCTTCAGGTTCTTATGTAGGAGTTATCTTGAGTGTTATTTTTGCAGCTACAGCTTCATTCGCAGTCGGAGCACTGATTCTTAAATTAGACAAATCTGATGACGCAGAAGATGCGTTAGAAACAGCCGTTGCACAATCAAGTGCGAATAAAGCACAAGCAAAAGGTCAAGTTTCAGCAAATAATACTGGCGCGGTTGGAGCAGGAGATGCTACAGTGGGTGTTGATGCTGTAGAAAACAATCATGTCAGCAAAATCATCTTTGCCTGCGATGCAGGAATGGGTTCATCAGCGATGGGTGCTTCACTGATGAAGAAAAAAGTGAAAGAAGCTGGGTTGAATATCAGTGTAACCAATTCTTCTATTAAAAACCTGCAAGATGAAGAAGGTTTACTGGTTATTACCCAAAAAGAATTAACAGAAAGAGCAACGCAGTATACACCAAGTGCGGTACATGTTTCTGTAGATAATTTCTTGGGCAGTCCCAAATATGATGAGATCGTTCAAAAAATAAAAAATCAATCTTAATGAATAGGTCTATGTCGTAAAGGCAGAAACTCTAAGAAAACAGTGGAGAAATTCACTGTTTTCTGTGTTTTTTATAAATTAGGGTATGCAAAAATTTGAAACGAACAAAGAAAGTGAAAAGAGGTGAACGACCTGTACATCTCAAATAGAGAAAAAATAATATTAGAGCATTTATTGAATCAGAAAAATGGTGTGACAATCAAGTATCTAGCGAATCGACTAAATGTAAGTACTAGAACAATCTACAGAGAAATTTCCAGTTTAGAAAGCACGCTTGCTCAATACCAATTAAGGCTCCAAAAAGAAGACGATGGATATTTTATTCAAGGTAATCCTAAGTTTATTGAAGAATTGCAGGCGGAAATTTACAATGCCTCAGATGAATTGACTACTAAAAAGAGACAAAGTTTATTGATGATCAACTTATTACTAGAAACTAGCGAAATAAAAATGGAATCCTTGGCTTATGATCTTAAAGTGAGTGTGGGAACGATTCAGCAAGATCTTCAGACAATAGATGAAATATTCAAAGAGTACAATATCCAAATCAAACGTAAAAAAGCCAGAGGAATTAAAGCAAAAGCTTCAGAATCTTCACTTAGGTTAATCGTTAGCGGGTTGATTGCTAGTGAATTGAATGAATATAACTTTTTTAAGTTGTTTGATCATAAAAATCAGCTTCAAAAAAAGGCTATGAATAAAAATAAAAATCCGTTTTTGAATGTACTTGATCCGGATGCTTTAGAAATTGTATTTAAGTTGGTCAAACAATATGAAGAGTTTCAATTTGAAGAAGTAAACGACACCCAGCTTCAAAGTCTGATTCTATTCATAACTTTCTCAATCAAGCGAATCAAAGAAAATCATTTAGTCGCATTAAAAGAAATCAACAAATATACAGATGAATTGAAAGTTCGTGAACACAGCGAATCGATTTCTAGAGAATTATTAAAGGAAATCAGTGAACAATATGGTTTAAATCATATTCCGCTTGAAGAAGTCATTTTCTTAGCGCTGCAGATTGAGGGGCTCAATGTTCCACTTAGAGATGAATTTTCAGATGAATATGACCTTCAACTAAGTTTTCAAGTTAGAGAACTGATTCGTTCTGTTTCTGAGGAGATGCAAGTACAATTTTATCAAGATGAAACGCTGTTCAAAGACCTGTTTGCACATATCTCAGCAGCTATACAACGGAATAAAGCGCCGATGCCAGAAGTGAATAATCCGTTACTTGAAAAAGTCCATAAAGAATATGAAGACTTAAGTCTCACAATAGAAGATAAGCTTTCTAAAGAATTTCCGAATTTTGAATTTCAGTTTAACGAATTGTTATATGTCGTTATTCATTTTGCTTCAGCTTATGAAAGGAATTCCAGTGCACAGCTGCTCAATGTATTGATTATATGTTCAAGTGGAATGGGAACAGCAAAAATATTAGAGAGTAGACTGAGAAAAAATATTCCAGAAGTAACCAATGTGGATGTTTCACGAATTTCTCAGTTACACCAGCTGAGTTATGAAAAATATGACTTGATTCTTTCTACTATATTTCTTCAAGGATTTGAAGAAGAATATAAAGTTGTGACACCTCTGCTGATGGAAGATGAACTCAAAAGTATACGAACCTATATAGACCAAGTTTTGCGTAAAAAAGTTAGAGAATTGAGAAATTCAAATAGAAATATTTTAAGACAAAGTGATAATCATCAAAGCTTTCAAGATTTATATGTAAAAATCGTTTCTGTCAACCGTTTGCTCGAATCATTTGACTTAAAAGTAATGCCACAATATAAATCTTTGAAAGAAACGCTATATCAGATTTGTCTATCACTGCCAAACTCTATACTTGAGGATCCACAAGCAGTAGCTCAAAAACTAGAGAAACGTATGAACACAGCACCAATTGGGATACCAAATACCGGATTAGGGTTGTTTCACTGTATCCATAAGACAATAAAAGAACCGTATTTCAGCGTAGTCGATTTATCGCAGTCTTTTGAGATTGTCAACATGGAGCAGAAAAAAATGAAATTGAATCGAATTTTATTACTTCTAGCACCAGACCCTATGGATACTTCAATACAAGATATGATGGGTACGATTAGTGCCTCTATAGTAGAAAGTGATGCAAACCTGCATCTATTTAATAACGGATCGAAAGAGCAAATTGAATATCATTTAAACCAACTTTTTTTAGAGAAAATGAATTAAAGAGGAGTAAAACAGTATGACAATTTTAAAAGAAGAGAATGTGGTTTTGAATAAATCGTTCTCAAACAAAGAAGATGCAATTAGAGAAGCAGGGCGCTTATTAGTGGATGGGGGATATGTTAAACCAGAGTATATTGAATCTATGCTTGAAAGAGAAGAAACTGTTTCAACTTATATGGGTAATTTTATAGCTATTCCCCATGGTAGAGAAGATGCAAAAGAATTGATTGAATCCACAGGGATATCTGTTGTTCAAGTACCCCAAGGGGTTAATTTCGGGAAAGATGGAGAAGATAAACTAGCAACTATCATTATTGGCATTGCAGGGGCAGGGAACGATCACTTAGAAGTATTGTCTCAGATTGCTGTATATTGTTCTGAAATTGAAAATGTCACAAAACTGGCAGATGCAAAGTCAGAAAAAGAAATTGTTCAATTATTAGGAGGTATTGAAGCTTAATGTTAACTGTACATTTCGGAGCCGGCAATATCGGTCGAGGCTTTATTGGAGAAATTTTAAATCAGAACAATTCAGAAATCGCTTTTGTAGATGTAAATGAACAGGTCATTGATGCACTGAATAAAGAAAAGAAATATACGATCGAAGAAGCTTCTGACGAAGGAACAATTATTGGAGTAGATAATGTATATGGAATAAATAATGCCAAAAATCCAGCAAAAGTAGTAGATACTATAGCACAAGCTGACCTGGTCACAACAGCAATCGGACCTAATATTTTACCACTGATTGCACCTTTGGTTGCTCAGGGTATACAAAAAAGAGAAGAACTGAAAAAGAATACTCCTATTGACGTAATTGCCTGTGAAAACATGATTGGTGGCAGTACGTTCTTGAAGCAAGAAGTGATGAGCCACATTGAAAATGAACATACAGCTAACTATTTAGAGAAGTATGTAGGATTTCCGGATGCCGCTGTAGATCGTATTGTTCCGCAGCAAACTCATGCAGATCTACTAAAAGTTACCGTAGAACCATATAAAGAATGGGTCGTCAGCTTACAGGGAATGAAAAATACAGAATTAAAACTGAAACAGGTACATTATGTAGAAGATCTTGCACCGTTTATAGAAAGAAAATTATTTACAGTTAATACAGGACATGCCACAGTTGCATATAATGGAGCTTTTGCAGGCTATCAAACGATCGACGAATCATTAAGAGATAAAAAAGTTCTAAATGAAGTCAAAAATGTGCTGCACGAAACAGGCGCTTTATTGATTGATAAATGGGGATTTAATCAGAAAGAACATACAGCTTATATAGAGAAAATATTATCCAGATTTCAAAATCCAAGATTATCTGACGATGTAACTAGAGTAGGAAGAACACCTATCCGCAAACTTGGTTATGATGAACGTTTCATCAGACCAATTAGAGAAGCCGTTGAAAGAGGATTAGAGGTTGATGCTTTGATTGCTACAGTAGCTAAAGCATTACGATATGATAATCCGAATGATTCAGAAAGTGTTGAACTTCAAAAGATGCTCGCAGAAAAATCTATTTCGTCTGTTATCCAAGAGGTTACTCAATTAAGCAATGATGAAATCCAAGAAAAAATCATAAAAAAATATGAAAAAATTTCTAAAGTATAACATTAAACATGATAATTCGGTGGAATTGAAAATCGTTTTATAACTATTTAATTATATTATTATATTTATATTCGAATTATAATATACCCTAATGAGTCTATTTCTATGAAATGCCAATTAAAAGAATTATTATAACGCTAATTTGTAATTTTTTGCTATTTATGTTTCAAATAACGAAAAGTGAAAAGTTTGTTATAAAAGCATAGATATGCTAATATATTGTTTGAGCAGATTTTTTTATTTGAAGAATTGTCGGAATAGGCTACATACATTTAGGGGGAGAAATAATGGAATATAAAAAGTTAATTGGATTACTAGCAGTGTCTGGACTATTGCTGGCTGCATGTGATTCAGGAGAAGATGAAGCAAGCGATACAACAGAAACAGAACAAGCAGAAAATGAATCTGATAGCGCAATGGATATTATAGATAATATCGACACTGATAGCTTAGACTATACTTCAGCTATTGAATTAGAAATGTCTGGAGCTACATGGACTGAAGAAGGCTATCTGTACTCACCAGTAGGTGGTGAAGCAGTGATTACTGGGACAGCGGTTGCCAATGAAGAAGACACAACAATCTATGCTTATATAATTCAAGGTGGCGAAGTTACTGCAAAACCAGAAGTAACTGAAGGTGAATTCACTTATCCTGTGTCAACGCCGGAAGAAGATATGAGTTATGAAGTAGGCGTTTCTAATGAAGATTTATGGGAAGTCGGCGATGAAGCAGACGCTGAAGAATTAGTTCGTCATGAAACAGTGATTGTTTCTTCAACCGAAACTGAACCAGCGGCAGAAGAATAAATAGATGATTTTTAATGAAAAATGTTCAAAACCGGAGTTTCCTTATTAGGGAGCTGCGGTTTTTGTGTCTTTTTAAAAAATTCAAAAGAATAAGGTTTTTCATAAATTCTTAACACTTTATTGGTATAATATTTAAACAAGACAAAAGGGTGGGGACTAATGCAATTTATTCAAAAAATGTTGTTTTATATGAACGGTCGTTATGGAATGGATGAACTATCGAAGGTGTTAATGGTAGTAGGGCTTATCGCTAATGTATTGTCTAGTTTCTTTGGAGGATGGTTCTTACAAATCTTAGGAGTTGCGTTTATAGCTTATGCAGTTTTACGTGTTTTATCTAAAGAAAAAGCTAATCGCTATAAAGAATTTACTCGATATATTAAATTAAAACAAAAGATAGTATCAACGATCCAAAGACTGAGAAATAAGCAAGCCCAGCATAAAGTCTATAAATATTATAAATGTGGTGCCTGTAAACAGAAAGTACGCGTGCCTAGAGGTAGAGGGAAGGTTAGGATAACTTGTCCATCCTGCCAGAATCAATTTGTTAAAAAAACTTAGTAGCAAGACAACCAGCAAAGTAAGAATGATTTAATTCATTTGACGACTATGCTATACTCAATTTAAAGCAATTAAAGAAAAAAGTCTGAACGGATAACTCGTTCAGCTTTTTTGCATGTATAAGAAAACGTGAATTAAGGGAGTTTAAGGATGAAATTAATCATAGGATTAGGAAATCCAGGTGTAAAATATAAAGAAACGAAACATAATATAGGATTTATTGCATTGGATGAAATTGCTTATCAGCTGGGATTGGCATTTAATAAAAGTAAATTTGATTCTGTTTATGCAGAAGGAAGAATTGGATCAGAAAAAATTATATTGATCAAGCCGCAGACTTACATGAATGATTCCGGAAGATCTATTCGTCCGTGGATGGATTTTTATAATTTATCGGAAGAAGATATTGTAGTGATATATGATGATATGGATTTACCAACTGGAAAAATTCGTTTACGAATGAAAGGTAGTGCTGGCGGGCACAATGGAATTAAAAGTCTTATCCAGCATATTGGAACGCAGAATTTTAACAGAATTCGTATAGGTGTTGGAAGACCTTATCCAGATCAGTCTGTGATTTCTCATGTATTGAGTGGATTTGAAAAAGATGTTCATGAAGATATGCTGTCAGCGGTCAAAGTTACAGCTGATGCAGTTAAATACTGGTCAGAAGGGAAAACATTCCAGGATACAATGACTAAATATAATTAATTAAAAGCAAACTAACAAAGATAGTATGAATATTGTACGAATTTGAAAAGGAGAAGGAAACTATTGTCAACGATTACAAGTTTTTTATCAGAAAAACCCTCTGTTCAAAAGGTTTTCTCTACTATTGGACAGAGACAGACGCAATTGATTACCGGAATTGCTGGTTCTGCTAGAGCATTACTCCTTTCTTCTTTATTGAAAGAAAAACAAAAGCAGATCGTGATTATAGCACAAAATTTATATCATGCTAATCAACTGATGGCAGATTTAACTGGTCTAGTTCCTGATGACCAGTTATTTGTATTTTCAGTCGATGATATGATTCATGCTGAAATGGCGATTGCTTCGCCTGAAGCTCGGGCAGAAAGAGTGCAAGCGCTAGATTATCTTTTATCTGGGAAACCTGGGATTGTTATTATCCCGCTTTCTGGTATTAGAAAATTATTGCCACCCAAAGAAATATTTCAAGCATCTCACATCAATATTGAACTGGGTGCCGAAATCGAGTTTGACCACTTTGCTGAATCGCTTATAGGAATGGGATATAGAAGAGAACAAAAGGTTGCTGCTCCAGGAGAGTTTAGTATCAGGGGAGGCATTATTGATGTCTATCCATTGACAGAAGAAAATCCTGTAAGAATTGAGCTGTTTGATGTAGAGGTTGATTCATTGAGGTTTTTTGATGCAGATACCCAGCGCTCAATAGAAAATGTAAGTAAAATTTCTTTAATACCTGCAACAGATTTTCTAGTAACAAAAGAGCAAATGAAGCCAGCAGCTGAAAAGCTGAAAAAAGCACTATCGAGAAATTTAGCAGCTCTAACTGATAACGAAGCTAAGCAAATATTGAGTAAGCAATTAAATTCTGTGATTAGAGGATTGGAAACCGGTGAATTGACAGATGATCTAGTCAAATTCAGAGATTTTGTGTACGAAAAGCATTCTTCTATAATTGATTATATGGCAGATGATGCAATTTTAGCAATGGATGAATATCCAAGAATTCTAGAGAAAGATGCTCTTTTGAATGAAGAAGAGGCAGAATGGGCTACTTCCCAGTTGAGCCAGCGGCTAGTTTTACAGAAACAGACTTTTTCAAACGACTTTAGAGAAGAGCTTAAAAAAAATCAACATGATACTTTGCACTTTGCTTTATTCCAGAAAGGTATGGGAGGTTTGCGTTTTGATGCAATTCATCCTTTCCAGTACCGAAACATGCAGCAATTTTTCGGGCAAATGCATTTGTTGAAAACAGAAATGGATCGCTGGGAAAAATTAGGATACACTGTAGTTGTAATGACAGCAGATGCAGAGCGAGCAGATAAAGTGAATCGTACATTACTGGATTTTGAAATTCCGAGCATCCTTTCAGGAAATGGAGAAATACAAGAAAAAAAAATACAAGTTATTTCATCGACTGTTCAAAACGGATTTGAATTGCCTACTGAAAAATTGGCCGTTCTGACTGAAAAAGAACTATTTAATCGTGTCAATCGCAAGAAAGTACGTCGTCAGAATATAACAAACGCTGAAAGACTAAAAAGTTATACAGAATTGAATCCAGGAGATTTTGTTGTTCACGTTAATCACGGTATCGGAAGATACACTGGAATGGAAACAATGGAAATTGGTGGAGTCCATCAAGACTATATGTCTATCATATATGATAATGACTCTAAATTATTTATTCCAGTCACCCAAGTAAACTTGCTGCAGAAATACGTATCTTCAGAAGGGAAAACGCCTAAGATAAATAAGTTAGGCGGGACTGCCTGGGCAAAAACGAAGAGAAAAGTTGCGAGCCAAGT
The DNA here is from genome assembly GCF_001895285.1 of Marinilactibacillus sp. 15R. Classification (NCBI taxonomy): domain Bacteria; kingdom Bacillati; phylum Bacillota; class Bacilli; order Lactobacillales; family Carnobacteriaceae; genus Marinilactibacillus; species Marinilactibacillus sp. 15R. Next base: position 124,966 of record NZ_CP017761.1, on the reverse strand, counting down.
AGAGGATATTGCAGATGATCTGATTGAATTATATGCTGAAAGAGAAAGGAAAACGGGGTTTCCTTTTTCAGAAGATAATGAATATCAGCATGAATTCGACGAAGCATTTCCCTATACCGAAACAGATGACCAGCTTCGTTCAATTAAAGAAGTTAAACGAGACATGGAAAAAGATAAACCAATGGATCGTCTATTAGTTGGAGATGTTGGATATGGGAAAACCGAGGTCGCAATGCGGGCAATTTTTAAAGCTGTACAAGACGGAAAACAAGCGGCTATATTAGTACCGACAACTGTCTTAGCCCAGCAGCATTATGAAACCATGTTAGAACGTTTTAGCGATTTTCCAGTTGAAATTGGATTGATGAGTCGGTTTAGAACTGGTCAGCAAATGAAAAAGTTAACAGAAGAATTGCGTAAAGGACAAGTAGATGTAGTAGTAGGAACCCACAGAATTTTATCTAAAGATGTTGTGTTTCAAGATTTAGGCTTACTAGTTGTTGATGAAGAGCAGCGCTTTGGAGTTAAACATAAAGAACGATTGAAGCAGTTGAAGAACGAAGTTGATGTATTAACGCTGACTGCGACTCCTATCCCTAGAACCTTACACATGTCTATGCTTGGAGTGAGAGACTTATCAGTAATTGAGACTCCGCCGGCTAATCGCTATCCTGTCCAAACTTATGTTATGGAAATGAATGGTGCCGTGGTTGGTGAAGCGATGAAGAGAGAACTGGCTCGAGGTGGACAAGTTTTTTATCTGCATAATCGTGTAAGTACGATTGACCAGAGAGCTGAAGAACTTCAGCAGCTTGTTCCGGACGCACGTATAGGTATTGCGCATGGCCAGATGTCAGAAGGACAACTGGAAAATGTATTATTCGAATTTATTCAGGGAGAGTTTGATATATTAGTTACAACGACGATTATTGAGACTGGGATTGATATGCCCAATGTCAATACACTTCTAGTCGAGGATGCTGATCGCATGGGCTTGTCACAGCTGTATCAGCTAAGAGGTCGTGTTGGTCGAAGCAGTCGAATTGCTTATGCTTATTTCATGCATCAGCCGAATAAAATTTTAACAGAAGTCAGTGAAAAAAGATTACAGGCAATCAAAGATTTTACTGAACTTGGTTCCGGATTTAAGATTGCAATGAGAGATTTATCTATTCGAGGAGCTGGAAATTTATTGGGTCAGCAACAGCATGGGTTTATTGATTCAGTTGGATTCGATCTCTATTCTCAGATGTTATCAGAAGCAGTAGCTAGAAAACGAGGAGACACTGCACAGCTGCAGACGAATGTTGAACTAGATCTTTCAGTAGATGCGTATCTTCCAAGCACATACATTGAAGATGAAAGACAGAAAATCGAGTTATATAAACGTATACGTGAATTTGCTAGTGACCAGGACTATGTGGAACTCCAAGATGAATTGATTGACCGTTTCGGAGATTATCCTCAAGAAGTCTCTGATCTGTTAACAGTTGGATTGCTTAAAATGTATAGCGATAGAGCATTGATTGAAACAATTAAACGAGATAAGCAAAAGGTGGCTGTTACCTTCTCCAAAGAAGGGACGCAAACTTTACCGTTACCAGAAGTTTTCAAAGCTTTGAAAAAAATCAGTCTGAAAACAAATATGAACACAAATGACCGTTTGAGTATCGATTTCAAGCTGCCTGTTAGATTGGTGGATAATGAATGGCTAGATTCATTAGTTTTGTTTTCCAAAAACATTTCAGAATTTCAAATGAATAAAAAAGAGGCAGTAGCAGGTAAAGGAAATGAATAGAGTGGATAATAACCATCAAAATCATATGATGCAAGGTGCTTTGGTTTTGTCGATCGCTGCTTTTATAACAAAAGTGCTCAGTGCTTTATATAAAGTTCCATTTCAGAATTTAACAGGAGATGAAGGTTTCTACGTTTATCAGCAAATCTATCCACTTTATGGTATTGCTGTTGCACTTTCCTTAAATGGTCTTCCTTTATTTGTCTCAAAAATCATTGCAGAAGAAAAAGAGCGTTCTGAACAGCAAGTCGTCATAAAGCTGATCGGAGTATGGCTGATTATAGTATCATTCATCTTATTTGCTTTTTTCTGGCTTGGAGCTGGCTGGATTGCTGGAAAAATGGGAGATGCAGAACTTTTTCCAGTGATTCGTTCAGTTTCATACATCTATTTGTTTATTCCTTTTTTATCAAGTATACGCGGTTTTTTCCAAGGAAATCTAGACATGCTTCCTACCGGCATTTCGCAAGTTGGGGAACAGGTTGCTCGAATTACTGTACTGTTAGGGGCAGCATATCTTTATACACTTACCGATTGGACCGTTTATGAAATGGGCTCTTTAGCTTTAGCTTCTTCTTGGATCGCCGGGATAGTTGGATCAGTTATTCTTTTTTGGTATGTTTTCAAAAGAACAGAAAGTATGAATCTTAACAAGACATTCGATAAACAAAAATTTTTGAAGATTGGTCGAAGATTAATAATTGAAGGCTTGCCATTAACAGCAATGAGCAGCATGATGGTGCTTTTTCAGTTATTGGATTCTTTTACCGTCTACAATGGTCTGATAGATTCAGGTATTTCTGAGCGAGTGGCAATGAGTACAAAAGGAATTTACGATAGGGGACAACCGTTTGTGCAACTCGGATTAGTCATTGGGCTAGGTATCTCAACGAGTGCATTACCATTGCTTAGAAAATACAGCCAAGAAAATAAAAAGGAAGAGTGGGAAAAAATCAGCTTTACAGTTCTAAATCTGACTCTTTTATTTTCAGGAGCGGCTTCTGTTGGATTAATTGTGATTATGCCATGGCTTAATCATGCGTTATTTTCTGATGAAGCCGGAACAGGAATATTGCAGGTTTATGTAGTTAGTATTTTATTGGCTTCCCTGGTCACCAGCACTCACTCTATCTTACAAAGCGAGACGAATCGGATCATGCCTGTGATCTCCTTGTTAGCCGGGTTGATATTCAAGGCGTCAATGAATCAGTTAGCAGTAAGATATATAGGGATTATGGGGTCAAGTTATTTAACTATTATATCTTTAATAGTCGTTTTATTATTGATGAATAATCAAATGCCAAAAAACATTTGGACTAAATTTCTTGAAAATAGAAAGATTTTTAAAATCATAACCCTGCTTATTCTTATGGGGGGGTTAACATATTTGAGCCTTGAAGGACTGACGCTGATAATTCCTGATATGAGTAGAATGTTAGCACTGGTTTTGACACTTATTGGAACCACGCTGGGTAGCGTAGCATTTATATTTGGCTTAATCTATTTTAATCTATTGAGTGAACAAGAATGGCAATATATCCCTTTTAGAAATAAAATTGATCGTTTTATTAGTAAATAAAGTATTCTCGGGAAGGAAGGTTCTAATGGGGCAAATCAAAATAATTGGTTTAGGATCATCAGAGTTGGAACAGTTACCATTAGGTGTTTACAGAACAATCAAACAGTCAGATAAACTTTATGTTAGAACTAAAGATCATCCAATAGTTAAAGAACTGGAAGAAGAAGGCGTTGAGATGTCCTTTTTTGATGAGTATTATGAAAAGTTTTCCTCTTTTCAGCAGGTCTATCCTGCAATTGTAGAAAAGCTTTTGAAATTGTCAGAGAACAAAGATATTGTGTATGCAGTGCCGGGACATCCAATGGTTGCTGAAAAAAGTGTTCAACTACTGCTGGAATCAGGAAAAAAAGTTGAAATTGTGGGTGGAAAAAGTTTCATTGATGATATGTTCCAGGCAGTAGCTATTGATCCAGTAGATGGATTTCAGTTACTTGATGCTTTTGATTTATCTCATGATGAGATACAGACAGGCCAAGCGGTCATCGTCATGCAGATATTCAATCAGTTGATGGCGAGTGAAGTTAAGCTGACATTAATGGAGATATATCCAGATGATCATCAAGTATGCAGGATTGATGCAGCAGGAAGTCGCTATGAAAAAATAAAGTGGATGCCTCTATATGAATTAGACCGTTTTGAGGGTGTACACAATTTAAGGTCAGTTTATATTCCGCCGCTGAAAAGGGATGAAAGAGTCAGGTCTTTTGAATTACTGCAACTTTATATTGATGAAATAACCAGCGAAAATGGAGATGTTTGGATACGTGAACAGACTCCGGAGTCTTTGTTAGCATATTTAAAGGAAGAAACGAATGAATTGATTCAAGCGTATGAGCAAGAAGATATGGAAAATGTAATAGAAGAACTAGGAGACGTATTATTACAGGTTCTATACCATACCAACTTAGCCGAAAAAACAGGACAATTTTCTTTAGAGGAAGTATTAGAGGTCATCAATCGTAAATTAAGAAGGAGACACCCTCATGTATTTGACGGAATTAGTGCCGAAACAACGGAAGAAGTAAATGCAATATGGCAGGAAATAAAGAAAAAAGAAAAAGAAGAGAGAAGGTAATGAGATGAGACTTGACAAATTTTTAAAAGTTTCAAGAATAATCAAAAGAAGATCAGTTGCTAAAGAAATAGCTGATAAAGATCGTATTCAGATCAATGGCAAGACAGCGAAGTCTTCCACTCAAGTAAAAGTTGGAGATGAACTGGAAATAAGATTTGGGAATAAGACAATGATTGCTAAGATTGAAGATTTAAGAGATACAACTAAAAAAGATGAAGCTAAAGAGTTATACAGCATTATTGAAGAAAAATATAACAGCTAGAAATCATATGATTGAGTCTGTTTAATAGATAATTAGCTATAGTCTCTTTGAGTATAGGGGGCCAGTAGATAAGTTATATTAAATTACTGTGACAATCCTTTGCATACAGAGAGATTATTGCTATAATCACTATACTATAAGAAAAGTTATTCTTGAGAGGGTAGAGTGTAATGGAGAATAAAAAGCAACCGGTCATTACAAAACTGAATAACCAGTACATAGAAGAGAAGACTTTGGAGAGTATTCGAAATCGAAAAAGAATTAAGTTCATTAAAAGGCGAACAACGCTGATTACAATCTGTGGACTTTTCTTTGTTTCTCTTTTAGTCACACCACTTTTTAATAACTATCAGCAGTTACAAGAATCGACAATCGAAAAAGCAGAGGCAAAGGAACAATTGGAAGCACTAGAGCTGCATCAGGAAGAACTGGATTATTATGTTGGGCTTCTTGAAAACGAGGAATATGTACTTAAGCTTGCTAGGAGCGAATACTACTTAACGAAAGATGACGAGATCGTTTTTAGTTTTCCAGAAGATAAAAATCCGGATTTTGCAGAAGCTGCAAATGGACAGTCTGAAATAGATAAGTAATGCGGTATAGAAATACGATATCATATCCATTTAGAATTCGGTTTTAGCAGGTTAAATAGTTCTAACCACAAAATATATTCGCTCATTTAAATGATTAAAGTGGAATAATACCGAATGATTTTTGATGAATGTAGTCAAAACCTTTCTAAAACACTTTATTCTAAAATTTTAGCATGGTATAATATGGACAAATTAATTAGGAGGCAACAAAGAAAACATGTCAATTGAAGTTGGAAGCAAAGTAGAAGGTAAGGTTACCGGGATTGCGAATTTTGGTGCATTCATTGATCTGGGAGACAAGAAAACTGGATTAGTACACATTAGCGAAGTATCCGATAATTATGTAGAAAATATTAACGAAGTGCTTGAAGTTGGACAAACGGTCATGGTGAAAGTATTGTCTATAGCGGATGATGGAAAGATAGGATTATCTATTCGTAAAGCCCAAGATAAACCTGCCGAAGAAGCTCCCAAGAAAAAAGTGCCTCAACGTGCTAAAAGCAGTAGTCAGCCAAATAAGCGAAACAATTTTTCAGCTCCTAAAAAAGAAGATTTTGATTCTTTGATGAATTCATTCTTAAAAGATAGTGAAGATCGCTTAACTTCTTTAAAACGCAATACTGAAAACAAACGTGGCGGACGCGGTGGACGCCGAGGATAAAGGGTTTGCTGATTTAAGTAAACGTCCGATCTATTAAAAGGGTTTAGGGAGTTTCCCTAACCCTTTTTTGTTACCAACCATAGAGCACATATAATGATGAAAACTTATTCTATTTAATTTTTGGGAATTAATAATTATAGAAAGGGCTTTGAGATGAATTTAACAGATAAATTCTCTAAGTTAGTAAGAGAACATCATTACTGGACAAATGAAGATAAAGTGTTGATCGCCGTATCTGGTGGAGTAGATTCCATGGTCCTTCTACATTTAATCGCTCATTTACCTAATGATATCAGACCGCGGTTTTCGGTCGCCTATGTTGATCATCAATTACGGAATACTTCAATAATAGAGCGACATGCCGTTAATAAAATAGCCGAAAACTTAGGGATTCCATTTTACTCTTATATATGGGAGAAAGAGACTCATCCGCAATCTGGAACCGAGAAGGCCGCAAGAGAAATAAGATATCATTTTTTTCATAAAGTCATGGTTGAACAAAATATAACTAAGTTGCTGACTGGTCATCAAAAGAATGACCAAGTGGAGACCATTTTAATGAGAATCGTACGAGGAAGTGCAATAAACCAGTTAGTGGGTATTCACAAAAAAAGATTATTTAAAGATAAAGAAATCATTCGACCATTATTGAGATTTACAAAATCAGAGCTCTATACATATGCAAAAGCATATGAACTTGATTTTTATGAAGATGAGAGTAATACTTCATTTCAATATACTAGAAATCGTTATAGAAATAGGATTTTGCCGTTACTGAAAAAAGAGAATAAAGAAGTTGAAGACCATTTGACGAATTTTGCAGATGATCTTCAGGATTTATTGACTATAGCGAGTCCGATAATCGAAAAACAAGCAGTAGATTGTTTAACTTTTCAAGAAGATAAGGTTGAAATAAGCAAACAACATTTTATAAAGCAATCAGATAGTATGCAAAGACTAGTTCTTAAATATATGCTTGATCGGCTTTATGAGAAGACTCCGTTGCAATATAAGAGAGTCCACCTCGAAATTTTACAGGAATGGATAAGTAGTGATACGGCTAATAGTAAAATAGAGCTTCCAGGAGATTATGTAGGCATTAAAGAATACACAAAGTTTTTAATTTGCAAGCAAAACAATATAAAGATAAATCGCTTGTCTGAACCATTACAACTTGAAATAGGAAAATGGGCTGTTCTGCCTGATGGTAAAAAAATTGGTTTATTTTACTCTAATGAAATGCCTGACTTGAAAATAAATTTTGTCACCCTTTTCTTGGGTTTGGACTCTATTACTCTGCCGCTGACTATTCGCCATAGAGCTGATGGAGATCGCATGGAAATCAAGGGAATAAATGGCACTAAAAAAATTCAGAGAATCATGATTGACCAGAAACTACCCCCTTCAAAAAGAGAAGAAGCAATTCTGATAGAAGATGCAAGAAAACAGATTATCTGGCTGGTGGGATTAAAAGAGTCAGCGTTGTCTACTAAACCGATACCTGATAAAATACAGTACGTATTGATTTTAAAAGAATAGATCAACTTTTATCTATAAAAAGTATAAATTAACTAAAAAGGAGTACTATCAGCATGAAGTCAGATATGGAAAAGATTTTAATATCAGAAGAAGAAATACAGAAAAAGGTGAAAGAACTTGGAGCAATATTAGCAGAGGAATACAAAGATAAAAATCCTTTACTGGTTGGTGTACTGAAAGGTGGATTACCTTTTATGGCAGATCTGATCAAAGCTATGGAAATTTATTTGGAAATAGATTTTATGGATGTTTCCAGTTACGGGAATGAGACGACTTCTTCAGGGGAAGTAAAGATACTTAAGGATTTAGATACAAATGTAGAAGGAAGACATGTATTGTTTGTGGAAGATATCATTGATACTGGCCGTACTTTAGCGTATTTAAAGGATATGTTCAAGTATAGAAAAGCCGCTTCTGTAAAAATTGTAACTTTACTTGATAAGCCATCTGGCCGAGCAGTAGATATGACAGTTGACTGGATAGGTTTTGAAGTTCCTCATGAGTTTGTAGTCGGATATGGTCTGGATTTTGCAGAACGCTACCGTAATTTGCCATATATTGGTGTTTTGAAACCTGAAATCTACCAATAAAGTCAAAAATCCTTTCTTTTACATTTTGAATAGATGAATTTTCTTTTAATAATCAAATCATCAAACAAAATTCATAGTCAAAATAGGTCAAGTATGTTAACATAAGTAAAGTATAAAACAGTATCATTTCTAAATAGTATAGACTATTTAAATAACAAAACTAATAGTTAGATGGAGGATGACATGAAGAAGGGATTTTTCAATAGTGGACTCTTCTACATCTTGGTGTTTATCGCAGTCATAGGGATTGTGTCTTGGGCGACAAGGGGTTCTGACGGTGCATCAGAGGGATTTACTTCAACTGAGTTTGTTGAATTTCTTGAAGAAGATCGAGTAGAAGAATTTACAATTCAACCAACAGGCGGTATTTATGAGATCAGTGGAGAGTTCCGAGAAGATCAAGAACCTGAAGTAGAAAATAACACAGGTGTTTCAATTTTTGGAAATGTAGAACAGGATACAACGAGTTTTACAACAGCTATTCTACAGAATGATTCTTCAGTAGAAGAAGTAATGGCTTTGGCCGACGAGAATAATGTAAAAATTCAGCCCCTTGAGGAACCATCTCTTGGTATCTGGGCGAGTCTTTTAATATCTATATTACCTTTATTTTTACTAGTTGGATTCTTGTACTTTATGATGAATCAAGCTGGGCAAGGTGGCGGCGGTGCTGGTGGTGGCCGTGGTGTAATGAACTTCGGCAAATCTAAAGCTAAAGAAAGCGACGCAAAAACAAGTAAAGTTCGCTTCTCCGATGTGGCAGGAGCAGATGAAGAAAAAGAAGAATTAGTTGAAATAGTTGAGTTTCTTAAAGATCCTCGTAGATTCTCTAACTTAGGTGCGAGAATTCCGGCAGGGGTATTACTTGAAGGACCTCCAGGAACAGGTAAAACATTACTTGCCAAAGCAGTAGCCGGAGAAGCAGGCGTTCCTTTCTTCTCTATCTCGGGTTCTGAATTTGTAGAAATGTTTGTGGGTGTTGGAGCAAGTAGAGTACGAGACTTATTTGAAAATGCTAAGAAAAATGCACCAGCAATTATCTTTATTGATGAGATTGATGCAGTAGGACGTCAGCGTGGAGCTGGAATGGGTGGCGGACACGATGAACGTGAACAGACATTAAATCAATTGCTAGTCGAAATGGATGGTTTCACAGGTAATGAAGGTGTCATCGTTGTAGCAGCTACCAACCGTCAAGATGTATTAGATCCTGCTTTACTTCGTCCGGGTCGTTTTGACCGTCGAATCCTTGTTGGTCGACCAGACGTCAAAGGACGTGAAGCGATTCTTAAAGTACACTCTAAAAATAAACCAATGGGCTCTAGTGTCGATTTAAAACAAATTGCTAAACAAACTCCAGGTTTTGCCGGAGCAGATCTTGAAAACTTATTAAATGAGGCAGCACTAATTGCCGCTAGACGTAATAGCAAACAAATCGAAGCTTTAGATGTTGATGAAGCACACGATAGAGTGATAGCTGGTCCAGCGAAAAAAGATCGTGTAATTTCTAAAGTCGAGAGAAGTATGGTTGCTTATCATGAAGCAGGACATACTATTGTTGGATTAGTATTAAATGATGCTCGAATCGTTCATAAAGTAACCATTGTTCCGCGAGGACGTGCGGGTGGTTATGCAATTATGCTTCCAAGAGAAGATCGTTTCTTGATGACTAAAAAAGAAATGTTTGAACAAATTGTTGGGCTTTTAGGTGGGCGTGTTGCGGAAGAACTTATCTTTGACTCACAATCTAGTGGAGCCTCTAATGACTTCCAGCAAGCGACACAGTTAGCCAGAAGCATGGTAACAGAATATGGAATGAGTGATCTGCTGGGTCCTGTTCAATATGAAGGCAACAGCCAAGTATTCTTAGGAAGAGATTATTCTCAATCTAAAGCATATTCTGAACAGTTCGCTTACCAGATCGATCAGGAAGTATTGAGAATTCTTAATGAAGCGCACGACGAAGCAAAACGAATCGTTGAAGAACATAAAGATGCGCATGAACTGATTGCTCAAAAATTACTTGAAGTTGAAACGCTGGATGAAAAAGAAATTAAGAGTTTATTTGAAAAGGGCGAAATGCCGGATAAACGCAGTGATAATCCAGTGGAATTTCCTCGTGAAAGCGAAGAAGCTGATAGAGATCCAGAAGAGGAGCCTATCGGTACTTCGTTTGAAGAAGTGAAAGCTGCTCGAGAAGAAAAAGAAAAAGAGCGAGAAAAAGAATTCAAAGAAAAAAATAGTGATGAAGAAGCATCAGATTCAGAAGGTAACAATACAGTTCCTTCAGAAGATGATGATAAAAACAAATAATCTTTATAATTAAAATGATAAAGGATGAGAAGAGGAGGTGGAACGTAAACCTCCTCTTCTTTCCTTGTTTAATGAAATATAGTAAGATGATGGAAAGTTCATAAATAATAATTCTAACCAGTCAAGGAGAGAATGATTTGACAGATAAATTAATAAAAGCATTAGCATATAACAATGAAATTAGAGTTTATGTAGTAGATGCAACAGAGATGGTGACTGAAGCTCAGAAGAAACATGATACTTGGAGTACAGCCACTGCAGCGCTAGGTAGAGCAATGATCGGAACCACACTGTTGGGCGCAACATTAAAAGGAAACGAAAAGATAACTGTAAGGATTGAAGGAAATGGCCCCATCGGCTATTTAGTTATAGACAGTAATGGGAAAGGCGAGACAAAAGGATACATTCATAACCCGCAAGTTAATTTACCATTGAATGGAAAAGGTAAATTAGATGTAAGAGGTGCTGTTGGCACAGAAGGAATGTTGACAGTCAGCAAAGATCTAGGAATGAAAAAGCCATTTGTCGGACAAGTTCCTTTAGTAAGTGGTGAATTGGGAGAAGATTTCACTTATTATATGGCAAACTCTGAACAGATACCATCAGCAGTAGGTGTATCTGTATTAGTTAATCCAGACGAAACAGTTAAAGCGGCAGGTGGATTTATGATACAAGTATTGCCAAATGCTAAAGAAGAAACGATCAATAAAATAGAAACAGTAATTGCTGAATTGCCATTAGTTTCCAGATTAATGGAAAATGGAGAGAAACCTGACCAGATTTTAGAAAGACTAGTAGGCAAAGACAATTATCAATTACTTGAGACTACGCCTGTTATGTTTAAATGTGACTGTTCAAAAGAACGATTCGCAGATGCAATTATTTCACTTGGAGCAGAAGAGATTCAAAATATGATAGATGAAGATCATGGGGCAGAAGCAGTCTGCCATTTCTGTCGTACGAAGTATCAATACACCGAGAATGATTTAGAGGCATTAAAAGAAGAAGCTGTTTCTTTATAAAACTATAAATTTTTAAGTAGTGCTTTGCATTCTACCTTTAAGAAGGGTAAAAGTTGTGTTAATATAATTCAGAATGAAAGTTGTCAAATGAAGAGACTCAAATGATCATATGAATCCCTAAAATAGAGATTTTAGATTCTGCGTGTACAATAATAAGAATCAAAGAATGTAGCTAGCTTACTTGAAATAATCAACTAATCAAAAAGTTGAACAGTAAAAATACTCTTATTGAGATAATTGATTCTAATTCATGGCATAAAATGATTGAAAACTTTATTTATAGATAGTCAAATAGAAATGAATAGAGAAATAATAGAATTAAATAAGGTAAAGAAAATATAAACTTAAAAAATGATTAATTCTAAAAAAGTTTGAACAGGAATGGAGCGAAGAAACGAATGACTCAAGAGCCATCAAATCAAGAAACATTAAATGATCAACTTATGGTACGTCGGGAAAAGATGAATGAATTACGCAAACGTGGAATTGACCCTTTTGGAGGCAGGTTTGAAAGAACGCATTTTTCTTCTGAGTTACAAGAAACATTTGAAGATAAATCAAAAGAAGAATTGTCTGAAAAAGAGTATTCAGTTGTTATAGCGGGTCGTTTAATGACTAAACGTGGAAAAGGAAAAGCCGGATTTGCTCATCTCAAAGATAAAAAAGGTATGATTCAGATTTATGTACGTAAAGATGCTGTAGGAGATGAAGAATACGAAAGTTTCAAAACAGCTGACCTAGGAGACTTTCTAGGTATTGAAGGTACAGTGATGAAAACCAATACTGGCGAAATAACAGTACGGGCTAAAAAACTAACTTATTTATCCAAAGCTCTGCGGCCATTGCCAGATAAATATCATGGATTAACTAATGTAGAACAAAAGTATCGTCAGAGATATCTTGATTTGATTGCGAATGAACATTCGTTTAATCGTTTCACTAAACGTAGTCAAATTATTCAAGAAATTAGAAATTATTTGAACAGTAATGATTATCTTGAAGTAGAGACTCCTTTACTGCATAATTTAGCAGGAGGTGCAGCAGCGCGTCCGTTTATTACTCATCACAACGCGTTAGATATGGAGCTATATCTAAGAATTGCCATTGAATTGCATCTGAAACGTCTAATTGTTGGAGGAATGGAAAAAGTTTACGAAATTGGTAGAGTGTTCCGTAATGAAGGAATAGATACCACTCATAACCCCGAATTTACAATGTTAGAACTTTATACAGCGTATCATGACGTGTCAGATGTCATGGATTTGACAGAAGATATGATCAAGACAGTAGCGCAAAAAGTACTAGGTACTAACGAAATTTCTTATGGTGAAGAAATAATTGAATTAGGTAAACCTTGGACACGTAGACACATGGTGGATTTAATCAAGGAACAAACCGGAATTGATTTCTGGAAAGAGATGTCTAGTGACGAAGCGCGTCAGTTAGCGAAAGATCATAACGTAGCTGTAGATGACTATGCTACTTTCGGTCATGTTGTGAATGAATTTTTTGAAACTTTCGTGGAAGAAACACTTATTCAACCTACTTTTGTCTATGGACATCCGCTAGAAATTTCACCGCTTGCAAAGAAAAACGATGAAGATCCAAGATTCACTGATCGATTTGAGCTTTTTATTTCACGTCACGAATATGCCAATGCTTTTAGTGAATTGAATGATCCAATTGATCAGCGGGAAAGATTTGAAGCACAAATGAAAGAAAAAGATCAAGGTAATGACGAAGCTCAAGAAATTGATGAAGATTTTATCGAGTCTCTTGAGTATGGTATGCCGCCAACAGGTGGTCTCGGTATCGGAATCGACCGTCTGGTTATGTTATTAACGAATGCTCATACTATACGAGATGTTCTATTATTTCCTACTTTAAAAAACATTGATTAAACATAGGCTTCTGGTTTACGTTCAAAGCATGCTTATACCGGTTTAAGTACGGGACAAGCGTGCTTTTTTTATTTTATAGAACTGATACACCCAAATCATTCGATTATGTAACGCAAATGATATAGAATAATAGAATAAGTACATTTTGTTATATAGAAAGTAGGAAATTAAATGAAAAAATCAAGATGGACTAACTTTTTAGGAGGATCGAGTCTGGTCTTCACTTTAGGAATTTTAATCATGATTGGAATTATAGTATTACTTTTTAATCAAGTTAACTTTATTTTTTATCCAATCGCCGTATTAATATCAAGTGTGTTGATGCCATTTGTAATAGCACTATTATTATATTATCTATTAAATCCAATAATTGATTTTCTAGAAAAAAGAAAAGTTAAAAGGTTATGGGGAGTAGCCCTTTTATTTATTGTTATGATCGGCCTGCTTGTACTGTTAATTGGAACATTGATTCCCTTGTTAAGCAATCAATTCAATAGCTTAATTGAAAACTTCCCTTCATTCGTTGATACAATTGTAAATACATCTTCTGAATGGTTAAAAAATGTACCATTCGGAGAACAGATCGAATCGTTTATAAACGAAGGTGAAACTTTCATTTCTCAAGTTCCTGATAACCTTAATCAGTATCTAACTAATGGACTTAGTGGAGTATCTTCAGTCGTTTCGAGTGTTACTAATGTTGTAGTTACTCTGGTTACCTTTCCGCTGATTCTATTCTTTTTATTAAAAGATGAGAAAAAAATGTCTACAGCTGTCTTATCGGCCGTACCGCCAAAATGGAGAGAAGATATTTTGCGTGTTTCTAGTGAAATCAATTCTCAAGTTGGAGCGTATATTAAGGGGCAGCTGATCATTGCTACTTCAATCGGGGTTATGATGTTTATTGGATTCCTGATTATTGACTTGGATTATGCTGGAATTTTAGCTATCATTGCAGGATTCACTTCTATCATACCTTATATTGGACCAACGCTGGCATTTATACCAGCAGTAGTCATAGCACTGATGAGCTCTTGGACTATGGTTTTGCTCTTGATTGTTGTTTGGATGGTTGTCCAATTCATAGATGGAAACCTTATAGAACCAAATGTTATGGGTAAACAATTAAATGTTCATCCTTTAACGATTATTGTTGTATTATTAGTAATAGGGGATTTATTGGGTATTTTTGGTTTGATTTTTGGAGTACCTATCTATGCAATACTTAAAGTAATTTTTGTACATTTTTTCCAGAAATTTAAAGAAAGATATAATAAGTATTATGGAGACGTAGCTGGTGAGTATGAGGTTAAATCGATTGAAGATGCAGTTCGAGGGGAAGATCATAAAGATAAACAGTACGAAGAAAACGTAAAAGAAGCAAAAGAGAATAGAGATGAAGCAAAAGAAGAAATGCATGAAGCAGATCATGAAAAAGAGTAGAAAAAACAAGAGGATAAGTAATAAAGAAGCATGTTCTTAATAAAAGAGTATGCTTTTTTTATTTTTATCTAAAAATCTATTGACTAGAAGCTGGCAACCTGTTATTATTAATCTCGTTGCTGCAAAACAAATAAAGCGACAAGCGAAAAAAAGTTTTTAGTAAATGTATTTTTTTCTTGACAACGAACAAACAATCAGATATACTTAAGTAGTTGTCATAGAGGCATGTGTAACGCTTACACAAAAAGGGTTGATAATTCTTTTTAAAAAAAGTAGTTGACATCAATTCAACAACATGGTATGATATAAAAGTTGCCGACAAACAAGGCAACGACTTATAAAGTAGTAGATCTTTGAAAACTGAACAAAGTAAAAACAACCAAATGTGCAGGGGTCTTCGATTCTTTATTGGATCAAGACAACTATCGGATGAACAAGGTTCATCCACAATTAATATAATGAGCTTTTCAAACTTAAAACGAGAGTTTGATCCTGGCTCAGGACGAACGCTGGCGGTATGCCTAATACATGCAAGTCGAACGATGAAATTCTCTGCTTGCAGAGAATGGATTAGTGGCGAACGGGTGAGTAACACGTGGGTAACCTGCCCATAAGAGGGGGATAACATTCGGAAACGGATGCTAATACCGCATAGGTCTTTGAGACGCCTGTCTCTTAGATGAAAGGTGGCTTCGGCTGCCGCTTATGGATGGACCCGCGGCGTATTAGCTAGTTGGTGAGGTAATGGCTCACCAAGGCTGTGATACGTAGCCGACCTGAGAGGGTGATCGGCCACACTGGGACTGAGACACGGCCCAGACTCCTACGGGAGGCAGCAGTAGGGAATCTTCCACAATGGGTGAAAACCTGATGGAGCAATACCGCGTGAGTGAAGAAGGTCTTCGGATCGTAAAGCTCTGTTGTTAGAGAAGAACAAGTCGGGTAGTAACTGCCCCGGCCTTGACGGTATCTAACCAGAAAGTCACGGCTAACTACGTGCCAGCAGCCGCGGTAATACGTAGGTGACAAGCGTTGTCCGGATTTATTGGGCGTAAAGCGAGCGCAGGCGGTCTTTTAAGTCTGATGTGAAAGCCCACGGCTCAACCGTGGAGGGTCATTGGAAACTGGAAGACTTGAATGCAGAAGAGGAAAGTGGAATTCCATGTGTAGCGGTGAAATGCGTAGATATATGGAGGAACACCAGTGGCGAAGGCGACTTTCTGGTCTGTAATTGACGCTGAGGCTCGAAAGCGTGGGGAGCGAACAGGATTAGATACCCTGGTAGTCCACGCCGTAAACGATGAGTGCTAAGTGTTGGAGGGTTTCCGCCCTTCAGTGCTGGAGCTAACGCATTAAGCACTCCGCCTGGGGAGTACGGCCGCAAGGCTGAAACTCAAAGGAATTGACGGGGACCCGCACAAGCGGTGGAGCATGTGGTTTAATTCGAAGCAACGCGAAGAACCTTACCAGGTCTTGACATCCTCTGAACACTCTAGAGATAGAGCTTTCCCTTCGGGGACAGAGTGACAGGTGGTGCATGGTTGTCGTCAGCTCGTGTCGTGAGATGTTGGGTTAAGTCCCGTAACGAGCGCAACCCCTATTGTTAGTTGCCAGCATTCAGTTGGGCACTCTAGCGAGACTGCCGGTGATAAACCGGAGGAAGGCGGGGATGACGTCAAATCATCATGCCCCTTATGACCTGGGCTACACACGTGCTACAATGGATGGTACAACGAGTTGCGAGACCGCGAGGTTTAGCTAATCTCCTAAAGCCATTCTCAGTTCGGATTGCAGGCTGCAACTCGCCTGCATGAAGCTGGAATCGCTAGTAATCGCGGATCAGAACGCCGCGGTGAATACGTTCCCGGGTCTTGTACACACCGCCCGTCACACCACGAGAGTCTGTAACACCCGAAGTCGGTAGGGTAACCCTTTTGGGAGCCAGCCGCCGAAGGTGGGATGGATGATTGGGGTGAAGTCGTAACAAGGTAGCCGTATCGGAAGGTGCGGCTGGATCACCTCCTTTCTAAGGATATTGCCTTAAGGGCAAACGGAACCTTGCACAGGTATTTTACTTTGTTTAGTTTTGAAAGATCTGCTAATATAATATATAGCAACATCTTTTTTATTTGCTCAATATATCGGGCCTATAGCTCAGCTGGTTAGAGCGCACGCCTGATAAGCGTGAGGTCGGTGGTTCGAGTCCACTTAGGCCCACTTTATCAATACGATATATTAGTAATTACTTTAGGGGCCTTAGCTCAGCTGGGAGAGCGCCTGCTTTGCACGCAGGAGGTCAGCGGTTCGATCCCGCTAGGCTCCATTACAATCTTATCAATAAAAAAGATTGTGCTTGTTCTTTGAAAACTGGATAGTTGAATTAATACAAACATGTTAAGTAACAACACCGAGATTAACAATTGAGAACAGTTTTGTTCCTTGAATGAAACTCTCATCGCTAATAATCATACGCTTAACCACCAGGTTAAGTGAATAAGGGCGCACGGTGGATGCCTTGGCACTAGGAGCCGACGAAGGACGGGACGAACACCGATATGCTTTGGGGAGCTGTAAGTGAGCTTTGATCCAAAGATTTCCGAATGGGGGAACCCATCACCAATCATAGGGTGATATCTTTTCAGTGAATACATAGCTGGAGAGAAGGTAGACGTGGGGAACTGAAACATCTCAGTACCTGCAGGAAGAGAAAGCAAATGCGATTCCCTGAGTAGCGGCGAGCGAAACGGGAAGAGGCCAAACCAGAGAGCTTGCTCTCTGGGGTTGTAGGACCGGCGATATGGACGAGTGAAGATAGTAGAAACAGTTGGAATGCTGTGCGAAACAGGGTGAAAGCCCCGTATACGACATCTGATCTTACCTAGCTGGTATCCTGAGTACGGCGGAACACGAGAAATTCCGTCGGAATCCGGGAGGACCATCTCCCAAGCCTAAATACTCCCTAGTGACCGATAGTGAACCAGTACCGTGAGGGAAAGGTGAAAAGAACCCCGGAAGGGGAGTGAAACAGCACCTGAAACCGTGTGCTTACAAGTAGTCAAAGCCCTTTTACGGGTGATGGCGTACCTTTTGTAGAATGGACCGGCGAGTGACGATGTCATGCAAGGTTAAGCCGAAGAGGTGGAGCCGCAGCGAAAGCGAGTCTGAATAGGGCGTTTAGTATGCCGTCGTCGACCCGAAACCAAGTGACCTACCCATGTCCAGGGTGAAGGTGCAGTGAAATGCACTGGAGGCCCGAACCCACGTACGTTGAAAAGTGCGGGGATGAGGTGTGGGTAGCGGAGAAATTCCAATCGAACTTGGAGATAGCTGGTTCTCTCCGAAATAGCTTTAGGGCTAGCCTCGGATAGTGCATCGTGGAGGTAGAGCGACTGTTTGGACTAGGGGCCCTTATCGGGTTACCGAATCCTGATAAACTCCGAATGCCACTGATGTAGATCCGGGAGTCACACTGCGAGTGATAAGATCCGTAGTGGAAAGGGAAACAGCCCAGACCGTCGGTTAAGGTCCCAAAATCCTTGTTAAGTGGAAAAGGATGTGGGGCTGCTCAGACAACTAGGATGTTGGCTCAGAAGCAGCCATCATTTAAAGAGTGCGTAATAGCTCACTAGTCGAGTGGCCCTGCGCCGAAAATTTACCGGGGCTAAACAAGGTACCGAAACCACGGATAGAACCAATGGTTCTATGGTAGGAGAGCGTTCTAAGGGCATTGAAGCAAGATCGTGAGGACTTGTGGAGCGCTTAGAAGTGAGAATGCCGGTATGAGTAGCGAAACACGGGTGAGAATCCCGTGCACCGAATGACTAAGGTTTCCTGGGGAAGGCTCGTCCTCCCAGGGTTAGTCGGGACCTAAGCTGAGGCCGATAGGCGTAGGCGATGGACAACAGGTAGAGATTCCTGTACCAGTCTGCTTTGTTTGAACAATGGAGGGACGCAGGAGGCTAAGATAAGCACGCTGTTGGATATGCGTGCCCAAGCAACAAGTCTGAGTAGGAGTCAAATGCTTCTGCTCACACGGACAAGTTGTGATGGGGAGGGAACTTATAGTACCGAAGTATCTGATGTCACACTGTCAAGAAAAGCTTCTAGTTAGAAGTAGGCTGCCCGTACCGCAAACCGACACAGGTAGTCGAGGAGAGAATCCTAAGGTGATCGAGAGAACTCTCGTTAAGGAACTCGGCAAAATGACCCCGTAACTTCGGGAGAAGGGGTGCTGACCAACTGGTCAGCCGCAGTGAATAGGCCCAAGCGACTGTTTACCAAAAACACAGGTCTCTGCTAATTCGAAAGAAGATGTATAGGGGCTGACACCTGCCCGGTGCTGGAAGGTTAAGAGGAAAGGTTAGCTTCGGCGAAGCTTTGAATTGAAGCCCCAGTAAACGGCGGCCGTAACTATAACGGTCCTAAGGTAGCGAAATTCCTTGTCGGGTAAGTTCCGACCCGCACGAAAGGTGTAACGATTTGGGCACTGTCTCAACGAGAGACTCGGTGAAATTATAGTACCTGTGAAGATGCAGGTTACCCGCGACAGGACGGAAAGACCCCATGGAGCTTTACTGTAGTTTGATATTGAGTGTCTGTACAGCTTGTACAGGATAGGTAGGAGCCAATGAAACCAGGACGCCAGTCTTGGTGGAGGCAATGGTGGGATACTACCCTCGCTGTATGGCCACTCTAACCCGCAACCGTCAACCGGTTGGGAGACAGTGTCAGATGGGCAGTTTGACTGGGGCGGTCGCCTCCTAAAGAGTAACGGAGGCGCCCAAAGGTTCCCTCAGAATGGTTGGAAATCATTCGAAGAGTGTAAAGGCAGAAGGGAGCTTGACTGCGAGACTTACAAGTCGAGCAGGGACGAAAGTCGGGCTTAGTGATCCGGTGGTTCCGTATGGAAGGGCCATCGCTCAACGGATAAAAGCTACCCTGGGGATAACAGGCTTATCTCCCCCAAGAGTTCACATCGACGGGGAGGTTTGGCACCTCGATGTCGGCTCGTCGCATCCTGGGGCTGTAGTCGGTCCCAAGGGTTGGGCTGTTCGCCCATTAAAGCGGCACGCGAGCTGGGTTCAGAACGTCGTGAGACAGTTCGGTCCCTATCCGTCGCGGGCGTTGGAGATTTGAGAAGAGCTATCCTTAGTACGAGAGGACCGGGATGGACATACCGCTGGTGTACCAGTTGTCTTGCCAAAGGCATCGCTGGGTAGCTATGTGTGGACGGGATAAACGCTGAAAGCATCTAAGCGTGAAGCCCCCTTCAAGATGAGATCTCCCATTCCTTTAAGGAAGTAAGATCCCTGAGAGATGATCAGGTAGATAGGCTGGAAGTGGAAGTACAGTGATGTATGGAGCGGACCAGTACTAATCGATCGAGGACTTAACCACTAAATAGAAAGTGGAACGAGACGTTCAGGCTTGCTCGAAATACAAAAGACGTTCTTTAGCGGTCCCTAGACAGCTGAAGAGAGTCGAAGTATTTCTGAGAAGCCTGGCGAGTGAAACTGGAATAAAGTGGGAAAAGCGTATGATGGTGTTGTAGACAAACTTGTTTGGAAAGTTCAACTATCTAGTTTTCAGAGAACAACGTTCTCTAAAAGATATAAAAAGAGTCATTGTGCGGTGATGATGGCGGGAAGGATCCACCTGTTCCCATTCCGAACACAGCCGTTAAGCTTCCCAGCGCCGAGGATAGTGAGGGGTTTCCCCTTGTGAAAGCAGGACGTTGCCGTGCAGCTCTTTTTTTATTTCTGGAGGTTTAGCTCAGTTGGGAGAGCATCTGCCTTACAAGCAGAGGGTCAGCGGTTCGAGCCCGTTAACCTCCATTTTTTTGAGCCATTAGCTCAGTCGGTAGAGCATCTGACTTTTAATCAGAGGGTCGCAGGTTCGAACCCTGCATGGCTCATTAGAGATTAAGTACATATATATTTTTTGAAAGCCGTGTAGTCTATACATTGGCTTTTTTATTTATTCAAAAAATGGGGTTCTTGTTTGAAAAAAGTTTTTTAACAATTTATATTATTTAATATGGAATTTATTAAATTATTGGAAAGTTAAGGATTACTCACTGCAACAAATACTTGATTCTTGCTACTTTAAAAAAAAGAATATCACTGGTATAATGTTATTAGTCAAAGTTAGTCAAAGTTAGTCAAAGAAAAACTGGTGAAATTCAAAATGAAAACGAAAAGGAGGGTATTAAGATAAAGACTTGAATGTGATAGTAAAAGACGTTACTATAGGTGCATTCATTAAATATTTATCTTAATAATGGTTCAACATGGAAAATCAAAACATGTCAGATATAATTGAATCCTATTTGAAAAAAGTTTTGAATCAACAAGAGAAAGTTGAAATCAGACGTAGTGAAATTGCCGAACTATTCGATTGCGTCCCTTCTCAAATCAATTATGTGATTAATACTCGATTTACTATCCAGCAAGGCTATCTCGTTGAAAGTAAACGCGGTGGTGGAGGGTATATTCGGATTATAAAAGTACAATTATTGGATGATTCCGATGTTCTGGATACGATGATTGAAATTATTGGGAAGAGTATTTCAGAAAGAGATGCGCAATCAGTTGTACAAAGACTGTATGAAAATGATATTATATCTAAAAGAGAAGCCAAGTTAATGTTAGTAGCAGTTGACAAAACAATGTACACTGGAGAAAGAATTATAGACAATCAAATTAGAGCGAATATGCTGAAAAGTATGATTGCTAATTTAAAATATGAAGAGCCGAGATAATAGAAGGGCGGATAAATTAAATGAATGAACTATTTACAGACAAAGCAAAAAAAGCTTTATTAATAGCACAAGAAGAAGCAAAGGGATTCCGCCATCGTACTGTAGGAACTGAACACTTGCTGTTAGGGTTAGTGATGGAAACTGAAGGTATCGCTGGAAAATCATTACGTCAATTATCTTTGTCAGAAGAAGAAGTCAGAGAGGAAATTGAACACTTTACAAGCTATGGACCAGGCGAAAAATTGCCAGCAAGTGCTGTACTTCCATATTCTCCTAGGGCACGACAAGTTATTAAATATGCAACAGATGAAGCTAAGAGAATGCAAAGAAGTTTAGTTGGAACAGAGCACTTATTATTAGGTCTTTTAAGAGATGAAGATATCCTTTCTTCTAAGATTATGAGTAATTTGGATATCAGTCTTTCTAAAACACGACAATTAATTCTTAAGAAACTTGGTGTTCAAGAAAACAAAGCTAGAGGCGGCTTTAAAGGACGTAGACAAGCTAGAAGTCCGAAATCAGTAGAAGGAACACCGACCTTGGATTCATTAGCAAGGAATTTGACACAAGCAGCAAGTGAAGATCGCTTAGATCCTATTGTTGGACGTAATAAAGAAGTTAGAAGAATCATTCAAATCTTAAGTAGACGTACGAAAAATAATCCTGTTTTAGTTGGAGATCCAGGTGTAGGAAAAACTGCGATTGCCGAAGGATTGGCTCAGAAAATTGTAGCGGGTGAAGTACCTCCTGCACTGAAAAACAAACGATTGATGACACTGGATATGGGATCTTTAGTAGCTGGAACGAAGTATCGCGGTGAATTTGAAGAGCGAATGAAAAAGATCATTGATGAAATTTATGAAGATGGAGAAGTTATCCTCTTCATTGATGAACTGCATACTTTGATCGGAGCGGGGGGAGCTGAAGGAGCAATAGATGCTTCCAATATTCTTAAACCTGCACTTGCAAGGGGCGAATTGCAAACAATTGGTGCTACAACTTTAGATGAGTATCAGAAACATATTGAAAAAGATGCAGCATTAGAGCGTCGATTTGCCTCTGTTCAAGTAAATCCACCTTCAGAAATTGAGGCAGAAGCTATATTGCTTGGCCTAAGAGAGCGTTATGAAGAACATCACGGCGTTAAAATTACAGATGACGCGATTCATTCTGCTGTACACTTTTCCACAAGATATATTACTTCTAGACAGTTGCCTGATAAAGCAATCGACTTAATGGATGAATCTGCATCTAAAGTTAGAATCGATGCCAGTGATCAGCCAACTACAATGTCTAAAGCAACTGAAAAATTAAGTGATTTATCCCGTATGAAAGAAGAGGCCATCCAAGAACAGAACTTTGAAAGAGCTGCTCAAATCCGCGAAAAAGAAATGAAACAACGTAAGCGGATTGAAAAAATGATTGAAAATGAAGATGTCTCAGAAGAAGTTGCCTTAGAAGTAACAGCTAAAGATATTGCTGAAGTAGTGTCTCAATGGACAGGTATTCCTGTACAACAAATGGAACAAAAAGAAACTGACCGTTTATTGAATTTAGAGAAAGTATTGCATGAACGTGTAGTAGGTCAAGAGGAAGCTGTTGTAGCAGTTTCCAAAGCTATTCGACGTGCACGAAGTGGATTGAAAGATCCGAAGAGACCGATTGGATCATTTATGTTCTTAGGACCAACCGGTGTAGGGAAAACTGAACTTGCAAAAGCACTGGCTGAAGCGATGTTTGGTAGTGAAGAATCTTTGATTAGAGTAGATATGTCTGAATACATGGAGAAATATAGTACAAGTAGACTAGTAGGTTCTCCTCCTGGGTATGTTGGATACGATGAAGGTGGTCAATTAACAGAAAAAATCCGCCAAAAACCTTATTCTGTAATTTTACTTGATGAAGTAGAAAAAGCGCATCCTGATGTTTTTAATATTTTATTGCAGGTACTTGATGATGGTTTACTGACAGATGGAAAAGGTAGACAGGTAGATTTTAAGAATACTATTGTGATTATGACCTCTAATCTAGGTGCAACAGCTTTAAGAGACGAAAAATCAGTAGGATTCGGAGCAGTTGATAAACGATTTGATCATAAGGCTATGGAAAAAAGGATTCGTGAAGAACTTAAAAATGCTTTCCGCCCTGAATTTCTAAATCGAGTAGATGATACAATCGTATTTGAATCACTTAAAAAAGAAGAACTTCGTGAAATCGTGAAATTGTTAACCCAAAGTATTGTTACACGTATGGATGAATTAGGTATTGGTTTGAAAATTACATCTTCAGCCATGGATGTGATTGCAAAAGCAGGGTTTGATCCCGAATATGGTGCAAGACCTTTGCGAAGAGCTATTCAAACAAAAATCGAAGATAAATTGAGTGAAGAATTACTTGCTGGAAATGTTATTATCGGAGATAAAGTGACAATTGGTGCATCAAAAGGTGAAATAACCTTAAAGGTAAGAAATAGAACTAATAATGAAAAGGAAATAACTGTAAAAAATTAATACAGAAAATTTCTAAAAAGGAACGGACGCTGATATGCGTCCGTTCCTTTTTTGTAACGAGTCTTATGTTTTGATTATACGTAATTAACGTGCTAAAGTTCAAATTGTAATAAAAAAAATTAAAGGAGATGTTGACAATATGGTTATGCACAGTAAAGAATTACAGTACCATGCAAAAACCAGATCGATCTGATCCGATAATGGCTCGAAGACTGCAAGAGATTCTCGGAGGACAATGGGGAGAAATGTCTGTTATGAATATGTATTTATTTCAAGGCTGGAATGCTCGTGGAAACGAGAAATATAAAGACTTGTTATTAGATACAGCAACAGAAGAAATTGGACATGTTGAAATGATTGCGACTATGATTTCACAGCTACTGGAAGGTGCACCCCTTAAAACACAGGAAAAAGCTGTAGACTCTGATCCGGCACTGGCTGCTGTGATGGGAGGAATGAACCCTCAACACGCGATTGTATCAGGATTAGGTGCAGCACCAAGAGATTCTAATGGCAATCCATGGACATCTAACTACATTGTATCAAGCGGAAATATACTTGCTGATATGCGGATGAATGTGACTGCTGAATCACAGGGCAGACTTCAAGTAGCTCGATTATATGAAATGACAGAAGATAAAGGTATCCGAGACATGCTAGGTTTCTTATTAGCACGTGATACGCAGCACCAACTTCAATGGATTGAAGCAATCAAAGAGTTAGAAGAAAAAGAAGGGGTTGTAGTTCCAGGACAAGTACCTGAAAAATACGAAGTAAATGATGTATCTCATGTATTGTACAATTTCTCTGAAGGCAACGATAGTAAAAAAGTTGTAGATGGTAAAACAGCTAAAGATGGTAAAGAGTTTATATATAAAGATAAACCTGAAGTTATGGGTGAAAAACCTGTATTAAAACCAGTAACAAAAGATGTTTATAATACCTCTTCAATGGACTAGAAATAAATAGATGTAGTGCATATCTTTAGTTAAATAACACAATTTCTGTTATCCTAAACTTAATAGATTAAGAAAGGATGACATTTTATGAAAAATATGGATAATCAAAATAAAGGAATTCTTTTAGGTGTAGGACTTGCTGTAGCAGTAGGTTTATTGGCTGTTATTTTTTCTACAGGTGATACTAAAGAGAAAACAAAAACAGCAGTTAACCGCCAGAAAGCAAAACATTTTTTCAAAAACAAGATGCACGGCAGTAAAAAGACTTCTAAAGTTGTAGACAAATTATCAGATGATGAAGTAAATAGTTTACTTGGAACAGTAGACAAATTTAAAGAAATTGAAAGTAATTTATCAGATGTTTCAGCTGATTTTAAAAATTTTTTCAGTGATAAAATCAAAGATGCAAAAAAAGCAATTAAATAATTAATAAAAACCCATGGAAGCAGTTTATTTAAACTGAGTTCATGGGTTTTTTACTTAAATTTATAAGGTTAATAAAAAACAAAGAGTAAGATCATTAATTTGTTTCAAAGATAATCCTGTAGCTTCATAAAATCTTTCAATTCTGTATTGAAGTGTATTTCTGTGAATGAATAAAGATTTAGCAGCCATACTAACATTTCCCTGGTTTTCCCATAGAGCTCGAATCAGCTCTTTCCAGTTTTCTAATGTATCAAATTTATATCTTAATTGTTGAACTACCGTACTGTCCATAAGCGCATCTTTGGTAAAAAAATGTAAAGAAATATCCGTTAAAGAACCGATACGACCATTTAAGTGTGGAAGTTCTTGAGAAAATAATTCCAGTTCTTCTTGAAGTAAAGTTCTCAATTTTTTGGAGGGTTCCCAGTATTGACCAATATAGCAGAATGATTTCAAAGAAAAATCGATTTCTAATGTTTGCAGGATTCCTTGAATTTCATTTTTATCCAAATAATATTTTGACTGTGGTTGTATGATAATATAGAGATCATCTGATAAAAAAAAACTATCAATGGTTGGTTCAAATAACGTTTTGGCTGATTCGGACCAGAGACTTGGATCGAATTGTTGATCTTTATTATTTAACTTCAATTGAATCATTCTGACTGATCTAGAGCTTTTAGGTACAGCTTTTTTTTTGCCAATTAGATAATCATGCCATTGAGAGGAATCAGATGCTGAGATTATTGATTCTTGTTTCTGATATAACATCGTCAGCAGATCTATTTCACTTTCCGTCAGAGAAGAAGTAGGTACATGAATCCATTTATTTTTATAGGGCAATGATAATAAATCATTTTCAGAAAAAGGGTTATCTGACAAATAAGCTTCAGGATAGACTGTTTTTAAATCTGTAAATTCCAATTTTAATCCTCCATATCGGTTCATGATTAAAGTTATTTTAACACTGTTTTAGAGAATAATAAACTAAGGTATAATAAAGAAAAGATATGGGAGCTATGATATGGATTTAAAAGAAAAAGAAAAATGGATGAAAGAGGCCATTAAAGAAGCTAGGAAAGCTGAAAAAAAAGGAGAAGTTCCGATAGGAGCAGTTGTTATTCATAAAGGAGAAATTATTGGCAGAGGACATAATCTAAGGGAAACTTCTCGTAACGCTACTACGCATGCAGAAATGATTGCAATTCAAGAAGCTAATCATTTTTTAAATAATTGGAGACTGGAAAATTGTCAGTTATTTGTAACATTAGAACCATGTGCAATGTGTAGTGGCGCAATTTTGCTTTCACGAATTGGTGAAGTTTATTATGGACCAGCTGATATAAAAGGTGGAACAGCGGGTACATTAATGAATCTTTTAGGGGATGAGCGAATGAATCATCAAGCTTATGTAGAACGAGGAATTTTAGAAGAAAAATGTCGAGAATTGCTGACAACGTTTTTTAAAGAACTGCGCCAAAACAAAAAAATAGAAAAGCAGAGATTGAAGTTGAAATCAGAAATTTTTCCAGAAAAATCAGATAAGGCAAAGGACTCTCCCGACTAGGAGAGTCCTTTTTTTACTTAGAAAGTTGATCATTTTTTTCTACCATAGCATCTACAGATTGTATAATTGATGCAGAAAAATCATTTTGTAGTAACGATAATATACCGTCTACAGTGATACCTGCTGGAGAAGATACTTGATCAATTAAGTTCCATGGAGACTGGCTGGAATTGAGAACAGTCTTTGCACTTCCCAAAACAGCTTGAGCCGCGATTTCGGTAGCTTTATCCTTGGTAATTCCATATTTTACAGCTGAACGGGCTAATGTATCGATAAACATGAATACTAATGCAGGAGAACTCCCGGCAATAGCTATGAACGGACCGATTTGTGATTCAGGCAATTCCACTACTGTACCGATAGATTCAAATATTTTTTTAGCTTGTTCTAATAATTCATTTTTAGCAGTTGAATTTTCAATGATTGCTGTAATTCCTTCACCAACTTGAGCATTCAAGTTCGGCATAGTCCGAATGAAGCTAGATTCAGGCAAATAGGCTGCTAGCTGCTGATTTGTCACACCAGCAACTACAGAGATTACGTATGGGCTATGAACTTTATCTATTTTAGTGAGAACTTCTTCAACTTGGTAAGGTTTGACTGCTAAAATGATTAGATCAGATTGGTTCCATACATCTTGATTATGCGGGGTGCTTTTAATATTGAATTGAGTTTCTAATACTTTTCTTTTTGATTCGGTACGATTAGAAAATATTAAATCTGTTAAATCAGTTACATTATTTTCAATTAATCCAGTCGCAATAGCTTGGGCCATATTTCCAAATCCAATGAATCCTATTTTCAATAGTTTTCCCTTCTTCCTAAAGTTTTGATTAAAGTATATCATATGAAAGCCCTGAGCTCGAATGGGCATAAAAGAATAACTAGTTTTAAATGAAATTTATTTAATTAAAACAGTTGACTTATCTGATATAAACATATAAAGTTATCATAATAATATAAAAGAAGATAAGGAGATGAATACATATGAATTTTCTATACGAAAGTCAAACAATAACCAATATATCAAAACAAAATTTGTATGATTCATCTAAAATCTTATTATTACTCATTCCGTAGCTTGGATTCTATTCTTTATAAAAGATAGAGTCCTATTTTAGCATTTTAAAAAGGGCTCGGGATACGTTACATAATTTACCAGCCTCTGATAAAAGAGGCTGGTTTTTTTATATTAGAATTTTGAACATAATTAGAAAGAGGGGATAGTAAGATGAAAGGATATATTAAAAGTAATGTATTGAAAGTATCATCAGGAGTAGCTAATGCAATTTTTGTAACGATTGGTATTGGATTTTTATTTGGCACATTAGGAGATATGTTTAGTTTACCCATATTAGTTACAATAGGAAGTATAACTCGCGTTTTACTAGCCCCCGCTTTAGGAGCAGGTATTGCCTACAATATGCAAGCTAATACGCTGACACTCTTTGCCGCTATGGCATCCTCTACAATTGGAGGCGGTGCTATAAAAATTTCTGAAGCAGGATTTATGATTGTTGGAGGAGATCCGATTGGGGCACTGGTTGCTGGGGTTATTGCAACTTGGATTGGTAAAAAACTGACTGGAACTTCACCACTGGATATGATGTCTATTCCAACGTTATCTCTGTTAGGAGGTGGTTTGGCAGGAGTGGGCTTATCTCAAATCATTACACCGATATTACTTTCAGTCAGTGAGTTTGTCTCCAGCGCTGTGGAAGGTAGTCCAATTATAGGATCTTCTGTGATGGCAGTTCTATTTGGATTATTTCTAATGTCTCCGTTGTCTTCCGCAGCATTATCCATTGCACTGGCATTGAGTCCAATGGCAAGTGGAGCTATGCTGATTGGAACAACAGCTCAATACTTTGTATTTTCAATCGTATCATTGAAAGAAAATAACTTAGGTGGATATATTGCTCAGGGGCTTTGTACACCAAAAGTTCAGTTACCGAACATTATAAAAAATCCAAAAATTCTAATTGGACCCACTATAGCCTCTGCTGTCTGTGGGCCGATCGCCACCGTACTGTTCGGGTTTCAGACAATTCCTGAAATGGGTGGAGTTGGTTTTGCCGCTGGTGTAGCGCCACTTTGGGTAATCAACAATTCAGGTCTGCAGGCTTTTGGTGTATACTTGTTATGTGGGGCTGTTCTTCCAATCTTAATAACGCTTGGGATAAATAAATTGCTTTATGCTTCAAAAGCAATAAAAGTAGGAGATATGGCTCTGAAAGTAAGTTAAATTAGTATTCAATACTTAAATATTGAAAGATTTTATAGAATAGGGGATTGTTTTTTTATGACAACTGATTTAAGACCGGAAAACATTGACTGGAAAGATTTAGGATTTTCATATATTAAAACGGATTATCGATTTATTTCCTACTACAAAGATGGCTCATGGGATGAAGGAACATTAACAGAAGATAACCAGCTTCATATTTCAGAAGGATCAACTGCATTACATTATGGTCAACAATGTTTTGAAGGAATGAAAGCTTATCGTACAGCAGATGGTTCGATTCAACTATTCCGCCCATATGAAAATGCTAAAAGAATGAAGTTGAGTTGTGAAAGACTTCTGATGCCGGTATTTCCTGAAGAAAAATTTGTGGAAGCAATTAAAAAAGTCGTTAAAGCAAATGAAGAATGGGTACCGCCTTATGGAACTGGAAGTACTTTATACATCCGTCCTTTTATCATTGGTATTGGAGATAATATTGGAGTGAAGCCAGCAGATGAATATATTTTCTCAGCATTTGTGATGCCCGTGGGACCATATTTTAAAGGTGGACTGAAACCATCAAACTTCCTAGTGACCGATTATGACCGTGCTGCACCTAAAGGAACAGGGGCTGCTAAAGTAGGAGGTAACTATGCAGGCAGCTTACTTCCCGGAAAAGAGGCTAAAGAACGTAGCTTCAGTGATGCCGTTTATCTTGATCCAGAAACACATACTAAAATAGAAGAAGTCGGCGCAGCCAATTTTTTTGGAATCACCAAAGACGATTTGTTTATCACGCCTAAATCCTCTTCTATTTTGCCAAGTATCACGAAATACTCATTACTTTGGTTAGCTGAAAATCGCTTGAACCTTAAAGTCTCTGAGGGAGATGTCTACATTGATCAAATTAATCAGTTTAAAGAAGCGGGTGCTTGTGGAACAGCAGCAGTAATAGCTCCGATTGGAGGGCTACAAATTAAAGATGATTTTCATGTCTTTTATTCTGAAACAGAAGTAGGACCTGTAACAAAACGTTTGTATAATGAATTAGTTGGAATCCAGACAGGAGATGTTGAAGCACCTGAAGGATGGATCGTGAAAGTTTAAGAACAAAAAAGACTTGATTCAAACGAATCAAGTCTTTTTTGTGAAGTGACAAAATAACAGAAAGGAAATAAGTATATGTCAAATCTATTTAAGTATGAAGTTAACACAAAACAAAAACAAGAGCTGATTAATATAGATGAATATCTATATAAAGCGTTAGAGGAAAGTGGAATCAGAGAAGGACTAATGATTATATATTGTCCGCATACAACTGCGGGTATTACTATTAATGAAAATGCAGATCCAGATGTAAAAAAAGATTTATCGGCGTCATTGAATGATACATTTCCTAATCATGATTATTTTGTTCATATGGAAGGCAATTCCGATGGACATATGAAATCTTCTGTTTTTGGAGCAAGCGAGACAGTGATTATCTCTAATGGTAAAATCATACTAGGTACTTGGCAAAGTATTTATTTCTGTGAATTTGATGGTCCAAGAAAGCGAACAGTATACATTAAAATAATTGAAGGATAAATGAAACTTACAATATATTAGTAAATATATAACCAATAAAGAGTAAAAATAGAAATTTCATCCTAAAGGCGGATGCAAATCAATCTAAACAATAATACAATACGAATAGAGATTAGAGACTTACCCAAGGGGGTCTCTTGATTACATAGAATAAAGAAGAGAGGAAGAAAAAGATGCTTGAAGCAAAGAGTCTCCAAAAAAATTTCGGAGATGTTACGGCAGTGGATGGAATCACCTTTAAGATTAATAAAGGCGAAATAATGGGTCTGATTGGTCAAAATGGTGCTGGTAAAACAACGACCTTCCGTATGATATTAGATTTACTCACACCTGACCAGGGAGAAGTTCTCTGGAAAGGAAAAAAACTGACAAATAAAGTGTTTAATCAGATTGGATATTTACCAGAAGAAAGAGGCCTTTATCCAAAAGTTTCTATTGAAGACCAGATCTTATATTTTGCCCAATTAAGAGGCAAATCAAAAAAAGAAATTAAGCCATTAATTGATGACTGGTTAGAGAAATTCGACGTAAAAGGTAAAAGAGGAGACAAAGTCAAAACTCTTTCAAAAGGAAATCAACAGAAAGTTCAATTGATTACAACTTTGATTCATCAACCAGAACTGATTATATTAGATGAACCGTTTAGTGGGTTAGATCCTGTAAATGCGGAACTTCTAGAATCAGGAATTAGAGAAGCGCAAGCAAATGGTGCCAGCATTATTTTCTCAAGTCATAATATGAATAATGTTGAAGAACTCTGCGATAGTCTGATTATGCTCCGAGATGGAAATCAGATATTAAATGGAACAGTGAAAGAAATTAGAGAAAAATTTGGTCGAACTAAATTATTTTTAGAATCATCATTATCGCTTGAAGAGTTGAAGCAGTTCCCAGGTGTACAATCAGCCACAGTCAATAGAGATGGTATTTCTGTTATTCAGCTAAGTGCTGCAGAAAATGGAAAAGCGATTTTTGATGCAGCTACGGCAGATGGATATATTCCAACCTTCAGCCAGCAACCACCAACTTTAGAAGAAATTTTCAAACGAATGGTAGGTGAGAAGAATGAATAAGTTTTGGGTCATTACTAAAGAAGTTTATAAAAAGAACGTAAAGTCAACGAGCTTTATTATCATGTTACTAGCACCGCTTCTGGCAATTGGGATTTTTTATGGAATCAGTTACTTTATTGCGCAAGACGAAAAAAATGCTGAGCCATCTGCAATAGCTGTTATTTCTGAGGATCCAGCTATACAAGATGTTTTTACTATAGAAGATGGACCGTATGAAGTGCAAGAAGATATCACGACTCAAGAAGCTGCAGAAGAAGCTTTATTGGATGAAGAGATAGATGGCTATCTAACAATCAGCGAAACTGGAAATACCATTGATTCAGCAATTGTGCATACTGATTCATTAACTAATATTATTCCGATCTTAAACGAACAGTTATCTAATTATCAAACTTTGCTGAGAGCAAATGAGCTGGATTTATCTCAAGAACAAGTCATGTCATTGTCTGAACCAGTAGTCATTGAAGAATCGATTGTGAGTATTGAAGATGGCAATTTAACTCAAGAAGAAAATAATGATACGACGGTTAAGGAGATAGGAGCTTATATAGTCAGTTTTGCAGTTTACATGTTTATTTTGTTTTATGCTTCTATCATTGCAAGTGAAGTTGCGAGCGAAAAAGGAACAAGAATTATGGAAATTATCTTATCCAGTGCTTCTGCTACCGTTCACTTCTTTGGGAAATTAGCAGGTGTAATGCTTATATTACTAACTCAGTTAGTAGTATATGGCATTATAGGATTTGTAACATATTTCTTTGTAAAAGATTCAGCAACTATCCAAGGATTGACGCAAGGTATTGATTTAGCAACGATTGCTAAGGAATTATTAGGATATACAAGCATATTCTTTATAACAGGAGTATTGATGTACGTAGTATTTGCTGCCTTCTTCGGATCACTTGTTACTAAAATTGAAGATGTAAATAAATCGATAACACCAATTGTAACGTTAGCTATTATTGGACTATACGTAGGAATATTTGCTTTTGCATCTCCAGAAAATATTGTGCCTGTGGTATTTTCTTATATTCCTTTATTTACACCTTTTGTAATGCCGTTTAGGATTGCTTCAGAGACAGTAGGACAACTAGGAATATGGATATCCATTATTGGTACAGTAGGTTTTACAGCAATATTAACTTACCTGTCATTTGTTTTTTATCGTGCGAATGTATTGATTTATTCAGATGGCGGAGTTATCAAGTCATTAAAACGCTCATGGGGACTACTGAAAAGTAACCGCAAGGCCAAAAAAATAAATTCATAGTATAATATAAATGGAGCTTTCAATGATTAAATTCATTGGAAGCTTTTTCATATTAGAAACGGAAATCCAAAGAAAAATCCTGGAATACATGTTACTTTTAATTGTAGAAAGGTATAATGAAAATGACTACAAAACAAAAGTAGAGGTATAGATAAATGGAAAATAAAACATTAGTAGAAATTACAACCCAAAAAATTTTGAACTATATTAAAGAACAAAATCTGCAAATAGGAGAAAGGTTACCAAACGAATTTACCTTGGCAGAACAGTTGAAAGTTAGTCGAAATACTATTCGAGAAGCCACGAAAATGTTGAAATCAAGGAATATTCTTGAAGTCAAACAAGGATCAGGAACTTTCATTAGTGCAAAAAAAGGACTAATGGATGATCCGTTTGGTTTTTCGTTGTTAGAAAACAAAATCAAAATGACCAAGGACTTATTTGATATTCGCTTTATTTTAGAGCCTTATATTGCGTCCTTAGCTGCTCAGAATGCTACGGAAGAAGAAATCGCATCCATAGACCAATTAAGAGTCCAAATTGAAGAAGAGATACTAAACGAAGGAACAGAGCATTTAAAGCTGGATCAGCAGCTGCATACCCAAATTGCTAAGGCATCTGGGAATACTGCATTGTACCATTTACTTCCAATCATTAATGAATCTATTCATCTATATAATGATAATTTTACTAGTGAAAAGAAAAAACTTGAAACAATAGAATCACACAGAGAAATCGTAAATTTTATAAAAAATAGAGATAGCTTAGGTGCTCAACAAGCAATGTTGATCCATATGAGCAATAATCGTGTTTCTCTTGAAAATGATACAGACGCTAATAGGTAGGATGAATCATCCGTTTTTCTACCTTAAAAACAATAAAACGGATTTTATTTGACAAATCATCCTACGTATTTTATGATTCAGAGGTGGATCAGTAAAATACGTAGGATTTTTATATGATTCTCAAAAAAATTGTAGGAGGAGTAATAGTTGGATAAAGTATCAAAAAGATTACCGGAAGCTTTCTTATGGGGAAATTCAGTATCAAGCATGCAAACTGAAGGAGGATGGAATGAAGGCGGAAAAGGACTGTCTGTCTATGATATAAGAGAGGCTACTGAATTTTCGTCTGACTGGAAAGTTGCTAATGATAACTATAATAACTACGATATAGACTTTGATCATTTAAAAAAACTTGGGATGAATTGTTACCGTTTTCAAATATCATGGAGTCGTGTTAATCCTGATGGTGATGGGGCATTTAATGAAGAAGGTATTGAGTATTACAGTAAACTGATTGATGCTCTGATTGACAGAGGGATTGAGCCAATGATTTGTCTGTATCACTTTGATATGCCATTAAATCTTGCCAGAAAATATAATGGTTTTTTAAGTATGCATGTAATGAAAGCGTTTGTTGATTTCGGTATTGAAATGGTCAAGCGGTTTGGAGATAGAGTGAAGTACTGGATTACTTTTAATGAACAAAACTTATTTCATGTACCTGAGGCTTTCAGAATCAGTGGATACTTAAAGGGTGAACAAACGCTTGATGAACTGTACCAGATTAGTCATAACGTTATGATGGGACATGTAAAAGTAGCAAATTATATTCACGAAAATACAGAGTGTAAGATCGGTGGAATGCTAGCCTATTCGGAAAGTTATCCTGCAACATGTGCGCCTAGAGATATTTTATTAGCGCGTAAATGGGATGAGTTCATTAATTATAACTTACTGGATGCCTTTGTGCATGGTCGCTACAGTAATGAAGTGCTTACTTACGTCAAGAATCATCAAATTGACATGAAAGCTACTGAAGAAGAATTAAAAGAGTTGGCAAATTTGAAAAGTGATTTTCTTTCTTTCAGTTATTATGCCAGTTCTACGATCAATTCTAACTTAGTCAGTGAGGAGACCCCTATCAATTATATAATGAAAGAAGGAAAACAGAAAAATCCTTATCTAGAAAGTACGGAATGGGATTGGCAGATAGACCCCCTTGGATTTAGAGATGTTTTCAATAAATTATACCAGAGATATCAGTTGCCAATATTCCCTATAGAGAATGGAATTGGAGTAAAAGAAGAATGGGATGGTGAAAATGAGATTAATGACCAGTACCGTATTGATTATCATCGAGCACACTTGCAGGCAATGAAAGATGCTATGTTTGAAGATGGGGTAGAAGTCATTGGTTATCTCGGTTGGGGACTGATTGATATTTTGAGTTCACAGGGAGATATGAGAAAAAGATATGGTGTTGTTTATGTGAATCGGGACAATCATGACTTGAAAGACATGAAACGAGTACCTAAAAAAAGCTACTGGTGGTTGAAAAAAGTTATTGAAACAAATGGCGAAGATATAGAATAGGAGAATCAAAATGAAAAACAAGAATTCATTTACTGATCGTTTTACCATGTTTGCTGTAAAACTAGGCAATCAAGTACATCTACGCTCATTGCGTGATGCTTTTGCCGTTATTATTCCATTTTTTATCTTAGCAGGATTAGCGGTACTCATTAATAATGTGGTATTTCCCTGGCTCTTTACTGGTGACACGTTAGAAAAACTGAAAGTTTGGGGGAACGTGATTACAAACGGGACTTTAAACTTAGCCAGTTTACTCGTTGCACCAATGATCGGGTATAGCTTGTCCAAGAATAAAGGGTTCAAAAATCCGCTGGCAGCTGCAGCTATCTCTATAGGATCACTGATCATTATGATGCCGATTTCAATCCCTATGACAGCAGTTGAAAGTGGAGAATCCATGCTCGTATCAGGAGGACTGACTTACGGAAATCTTGGTACAAGTGGAATGTTTTCTGGAATTATTATTGGGTTGCTGGCAACAGAGATATTCGTAAGAATCTCAGGAGTGAAAAGATTACAGATCAATCTTGGAGAGGGTGTTCCACCTGCAGTTAGTAAGTCTTTTACAGTTATGCTGCCTACCATGATTACATTAAGCTTATTTGGAATCATATCAGCTATATTACTTACTATATTTGATACTAACCTTATAGACCTGATCACTACACTGATTCAGGAACCGTTGAGAGCTATTAATACGAGCTTGATTGGAACAGTAATTATCTATAGTTTTTCAAATTTTCTGTTTACAATAGGGATTCATCAAACAGTAGTAAATGGAGCAATATTAGACCCATTGACCCTGCAAAATATGAATGAAAATATGCTTGCATTTAATGGAGGAGAAGAAGCTCCTAATATTATAACAAACTCATTCGTCTCGTCATTTGGAATGATTGGCGGAACGGGCTCAACAATAGCTTTGATGCTTGCGATATTTCTGTTTGCTAAATTAAAATCTTCAAAAGATGTAGCAAGTATTTCTTTTGCTCCAGGAGTATTCAACATTAATGAGCCTATTATTTTTGGATATCCAATCGTCTTTAACTTACCTATGATGATTCCTTTTGTCCTTTTACCTGCACTAGGAATTATATTTGCTTATTTCTGTACAGCATTAGGATTTATTAATCGATCGGTTATCATGGTTCCTTGGACTACACCACCCTTGATGAATGCCTATCTTACTACTGCAGGAGACTGGCGTGCAGTAATTGTCCAATTAATTATTATAGTGTTCGGTGTATTCTTGTACCTACCATTTATTAAAGTTAGCGAACGAGTATCGAAAGCACAAGCAGATGCTGAAGAAGTTTGAAAGAAAGTTTAAATTGATGTGCAACATAAAAGCATAGCATTTAAACCAAATCTAAATTTCAGCCATCGAGTTGCAGGCTTGGTGGCTGATTATGTTTATAAGAAAGTAAGATATTGAATAATTCAGGAGGATAAAATGAAGTTAAGTTTTAGATGGTTTGGGAACGATGATCTGGTTACGCTAGAAAATATCAGACAAATTCCCAATATGAATGGGATTGTAAGTGCTATATACTCTATACCGGTGGGAGAAGTATGGCCTGTTGAACAAATTAAAGAAATGAAACAAAAAATCGAAAACAATGGGTTAAATCTTGGTGTGATTGAAAGTGTCCCTGTACA
Source organism: Marinilactibacillus sp. 15R (assembly GCF_001895285.1). Lineage (NCBI taxonomy): Bacteria > Bacillati > Bacillota > Bacilli > Lactobacillales > Carnobacteriaceae > Marinilactibacillus > Marinilactibacillus sp. 15R. Next base: position 87,774 of record NZ_CP017761.1, on the reverse strand, counting down.
TGAAGATATTAAATTAGGCAACTCTAACAGGGATCAGTGGATTGAAAACTATAAGCAGACAATACTGAATTTATCTGAATGTGGGATACAAACAATTTGTTATAACTTTATGCCTGTCTTTGACTGGACAAGAACAACGCTTCATCATCTCAACAGTGATGGCTCAACTTCCTTAGCATTGAGTACAGAAGAATTGAAAAAATTAGATCCATTAGATGAATCTCTTTCATTGCCGGGATGGGATGAATCTTATGATAAGGATAAATTAAAAGACATCTTAAAGCAGTATAGTACAGTGGATGAAGAAAAACTCTGGGAAAATCTAACGTATTTCCTTGAAGCGATTATTCCAGTTGCAGAAAAAGCACAAGTCAATATGGCGATTCATCCAGATGATCCTCCTTATTCAATTTTTGGATTACCTAGAATCATTAAAGACAAAGAATCTTACGCAAGGTTATTTCAACTATCCAGTAGTTCAGCAAATGGCATCACCTTCTGTACTGGATCTTTAGGGGCAAATCCTTACAATAACTTGTATGAAATGCTTGACGAATATCTTTCATTAGGAAAAGTACACTTTATGCATGTCAGAAATATTTTACTGCATAAGGACAAAAGTTTTGAAGAAACAGCGCATGTTTCAAATTATGGTTCAATTGATATGGTTAGAATTCTTTCGCTATTGAAAAAGCATCAATATACTGGATATCTAAGACCGGATCATGGGAGGATGATTTTCAAAGAATCCGGTAGACCAGGATATGGTTTATATGATCGCGCATTAGGAGCAAGTTACTTGAATGGAATATGGGAGACGTTAAGTTAAAGAAAGTACTGTTAAATTTGATATTAGTTTTCATTTTTTATAGTTAAACTTCCCGATTACAATTATGTGCGAATTGAGAGTACTGTTTGTAAGGAATAGACAATATAAAATCTCCCTACTTTGAATATAGAAGTAGGGAGATTTTATGTTTAATTTTGATGTTTTTCTAAGAAATCCATTACTTTTTTATATACAGCAATTTCATTTTCTTTTTTTGCAAATCCATGTCCTTCATTTTCTAGGACAAGATAAGTGATATCACGCTGCTTTTCTTTTAACTTTTCAACGATTTGATCCGATTCTTTTTTTACAACTCGCGGATCTTGTGCACCTTGTACAACTAACATCGGTTTAGTCATTTGATCCAAGTACGTAATAGGAGAATCTTCGATGAATTTTTCTTTGTCTTGATTTGGATCACCTAACCACAGTTTCATGATTGGTTTCCAATGCGGCGGTACAGATTCATAAAAAGAGAATAAGTTAGAAGGTCCAAATAAGTCCACAACAGCACGGAAATAATCTGGATGACGACCGTGAAGCAGTAGACTCATATATCCGCCATAACTGCCGCCTACTAGGAATAAAGAATCTTTCGAAGCAATACCTTGTTTGAATAACCATTCGATACTTGCAACATTATCTAACCTTGGAGCATTACCCCAGTCTTGTTCTACCAGCGTAGCAAAAGTTTTTCCATATCCTGTGCTACCTCTAAAATTAGGTGCGAAAATATTATATCCACTATATAAAAGTGCCTGAAATAAAGCACGGAAATTTTGTCTCTCGGCTGCTTGTGGACCACCATGAGGCCAGAAAATTGTATATCCATTCGCATTATCTTCAGTTGCTCTAAATAATAATGCTTCAATTTCTAGTTCGTCAAAAGAATTGAATTTAATGGTTTCGGGTTCGACCATTTCAGTTGAGTCAATTCCGAGGACACGATTTTCTGTCAGCGATTCCCAATGAACCCCATCAACCGAACGGAATATATTGACAGGCATTACTGCACTAGATCCCGATAAATAGATTGTTCCGTTTTTAGCAATTTTTATTTCTTGCAATACATGTACAGGAGAGACAAGTTCTTCTACTTCACGTGTCTCAGGATTAAAGCGATATAGATTATCTGTAACGCCTGCAGTAGTCGCTAAGATAAAAGTTTCGGATTCTTCGTGCCAGGAAACCTCTGTAATGCTTTCATCTCTGAATGAAAGTACTGTTTCGCTTTGGCGAGAGGCTAGATCATAACGGACCAGATAGGCTTGTTCACTTTGATAGTCTGTTACAAAGTAGATCATATTGCTCTCAGTGATAGTTGTTCCACTGATCGTATAAGGTGGTTTAGCATCTTCTGGAAGTAAAGGAATCATTTCATCTTCAACTTTTAAAAAGGCTTTTTGATGCGTATTAGAATATAATTTTGTGTAAATAAAGAGGGCTTCATCTCTGGAAACGGCTGTCAGATAAGTTGGAGCTTCCTGCCCCTTTTCTAAAAGTGTATCTTTTCCTGTATCAAGATCTCTGACATGTGTGTTCAAGAAGTTAGGATTAGCGAGAGAGGTAGTATAATATAAACGATTTCCATCTTCAGAAAGGTCTGCAAAATAAAATTTTTCTGAAGCATCACCTGTTACAAGCGGGGTTGGATATCCGCCGTATATTGGAAGAGCATAAATTTGAGTATTTTCATTTCCATCCCTATCAAATCCCACTAGAACGTAATCAGAGTTTGGACTGATCTTGATAAAGGAGACAGATTCATCATACTTGGCGAATAGATAGGGTGTTGTACTTTCTTTTAAATCAATTGCCCATAGATTAGGCTCTCCAGTTATATCAGACATATAAATCAATTTTGATTCATCGTTTGCAATAGCAAAACTGCCAATACGGTTGGTATGGAAGAATTGTTCGAAATGTGCTTTTTCAAAATTCATGTACTTTCCTCCTTAAGAAACTATGTAAATTCTTTTTGTTGTTACTAGCTTACCATAATTTTTGGAAAAGCGAGAATAAAAACAGAAGCATGTAGCAAATTTATCAGAAGAATAAATACTAGGGTAAGTAGATGACAAGATGATTGAAACTTGTAGAAAGAGTGTGGAAAATATCAAAATTAGAAATGATTTACGTAAAATATAGCACAATAGAAACATCACATTTGTATTCATGTCCATTAACCTTAAAAGACGCGCAAGATATACTCTAGTACATCGAAAGAGGAAACGTTCTACATAGATGTTTATTTGATTAGCACTATCAAAAATTACTAGTAGTATTTAATAAAACTATTTTGATAAATTTTGGTTACATTTATCTTTATTCCAAATTAACTCCGTCAGAAAGTACCATTAGAAATAAGGGACTTTTCCTTCGAGGAGAAATGTTTGAAACTACATACCGAGTAAGAATATACTAAATGAATAGATGAATAAAGTTATAGTTGAATCAGATATTTATTTAGGAGGAGAAAGCCATGCAAAAAGTCAAACCATTTCCTAGAGAAAAAGGAATTGAAAATGGATTGAGATTATTAAGAGAAGGGTATTTGTATATACCCAATCGTCGAAAAGCATATCAATCTGATGCAGTTAAAACTAGAGTCCTCGGGCAAGAAGCAATATTACTAGGAGGAGAAGAAGCAGCAGAACTATTTTATGATGAAGATAAATTTAAGCGTGAAGGTGCTGCTCCAGAACCTGCTGTATCGACTTTGCTTGGTCAAGGTGGTGTTCAACAGTTAGATGATGAAGCACATCGTCATCGCAAAAAGATGTTTTTAGATCTTATGTCTAAAGAACGTATTGAAATCTGGGCAAAATTAGTGGAGAAATATCTATACATTGCTACAAAAGAATGGATCAGAAAAGATTCGATCAACTTTTATAAAGAAAGCCAGAAAGTGCTGACCCAAGCTGCATGTGAATGGTGTGGTGTTCCATTAAAAGATAAAGAAATTGATAAACGGACAGAGCAATTGATCAGTATGATTGAATCACCTGTTGCTGTAAGTAAACGCCATATCGAAGGACGAATCGGTAGGATCAAAGGAGAAAAATGGGTTTCTGGATTAATTGAGCAGGTAAGAGAAGGAACACTTCAACCAGACGAAGATACAGCGTTATACCAGATAGCTTGGCATAAAGAATTAGACGGAGAGCTATTGGACTTGAAAACTGCGGCAGTAGAATTACTGAATGTTATTCGACCTTCTGTTGCAATTGCTTTATACTTTGCATTCACGGCGTTAACCTTACAGCAGTTTCCGGAAGAAAAAAATAAATTGAATGGAGAAAATCCTTACTACCTGCATATGTTTATTCAAGAAATCAGACGATATTATCCGTTCTTCCCATTCAATGGTGCCATTACGCGAAAAGACTTCATATGGAATGGCTATCAGTTTGAAAAAGATACTTTAACAATATTTGATTTTTATGGAACGAACCATGACCCAAGAGTTTGGGAAAATCCTGAAGACTTCAAGCCAGAGCGATTCAGCAATTGGCATGAGAGTCCTACTGATCAGATTCAGTTTAGATTATTGGCACAAGGCGGAGGTAGTTATTCTGCTGGTCATCGATGTCCAGGAGAATGGAATACAGTACGGGCAATGGAAATAATCACGGATTTCTTAGTCAACAAAATTGATTATACCGTTCCGGAACAAGATGTTGGATTTAGTTTAGTCAACATGCCGACAACACCTAAAAGTGGAATGATTTTTGAAAATATTCAGTATAAAGGTTAAGATAATTTAAAATAGTACTAGAAAAATTGTTCTATCTATAGTATAATTAAAAGTGCCGAAAGGCCGCATGACAATGGCGGGTGTATGAACCGTGTCAGGTCCGGAAGGAAGCAGCACTAAGTACATTCCTCCATGTGTTATGTGTATACATAGTTATGAACAATTGATAGTTGTGCATATAAGAAAAGAGATGTTCCTTTTATTAGGGCATCTTTTTTCTGTTTATGCATAGTTTCTATAAAAGGGTAAATTGAATAAAAATATACAAAATCTATTTCTCATTCACTCTGATTTCGCTTATAATGAAGAGTAGAGAAATCAAAATAGAAAACCGTAAGTATAAATTTTATAAAGCGATCATCTAATGCAGTAAAATTATAGTAGAGAAGAGGGGAATCATGAGCTATCAAGCATTGTACCGCGTCTGGCGTCCGCAAAAATTTGGAGATATTGCTGGACAACAGGCAATTACAAAGACTCTGAGAAATGCGATTGTACAAGATAAAACGAGTCATGCGTATTTGTTTACGGGACCTCGTGGTACAGGCAAGACGAGTGCAGCCAAAATTTTTGCCAAAGCAATCAACTGTCCACATGTTAAAGATGGTGAACCTTGTAATGACTGTGAGATTTGTCAGTCGATCAGCCAAGGAAAACTTGGAGATGTTATTGAAATCGACGCAGCAAGTAACAATGGGGTTGAAGAGATTCGTGATATCCGAGACAAAGCAAACTATGCTCCCACGCAAGCAGAATACAAAGTGTATATTATCGATGAGGTTCATATGTTGTCAATGGGGGCATTTAATGCCTTATTGAAAACACTTGAAGAACCTCCTGCTAATGTCATATTTATTCTGGCAACGACGGAACCTCACAAGATTCCTTTAACAATCATTTCCAGAACACAAAGATTTGATTTTAGGCGGATATCTCCTCAAGATATCATTAGTCGAATGCAATATATTCTGAATCAAAAAGAAGTAGAATTTGAATTAGATGCACTGACTACTATATCGAAAGCGGCAGAGGGAGGTATGCGGGATGCGTTAAGCATTTTAGACCAAGCCTTATCATTCTCTGAAGGGAAACTGAAAACAGAAGATGCAATGAGAATAACCGGTAGTATTACTCAAGAACTTTTGATTGAGTATATCCGTGCGCTTTATACTCAGCAAACTGAACAGGGTTTAAACATTCTCCATGAACTGATTGCTGAAGGGAAAGACCCTAGCCGCTTTGTAGAAGATATGATTCTATTCAGCAGAGATGTTTTGCTCTATCAAACAGCACAAACAGATGTGTTATTAAAAATGGGAAAAGCAGATGATGAGTTTATACAACTTTCAAACGAAGTGGCTTCACCGCTTTTATACGAAGTGATACAAGTATTTAACCAGACGCAGCAAGAAATGAGATTATCCAGCCATGCTGAAGTTTATCTTGAAGTAGCAACAGTCAGACTAACACAACCCACTAAACCTTCTTCAAAAAGAGAAAATTCTAAAAATTTTCTTGAAGAAGATACTACGTCATCTGCAGAAATCTCAGATTTAAAAAAACAATTAGCAGATATGCAGAAGCTGGTTCAGAATATGGCTGGGAATGAAGGCACCGTAAAACTATCTCCATCCAAGCCGAAAAGATCTAAAAGCAGCCTAGTCTTTAAAGTCAACCGTCCATCCGTATATAGAGTCCTTGAAAAAGCGACAAAAAAGGACTTAGCCCAATTGAAAGATGTCTGGCCGGATTTGATGAATGTGCTGGAAGCAAGTCAAAAAGCTATTATGAATACTTCAACCCCTGTAGCAGCGAGTGCTCAAGGGTTGGTTGTGACCTTTGATTATGATATTCTATGTGAGAGAGCAACTAACGATAAACTTCTGTTAAATACTATTGGTGAATATCTTGAAAAAGTTATTGGACATAAAGCTGAATTAATTAGTGTTCCTGCTGAACAATGGCCAGTTATCCGTCAGGAATTCATTAAAAGTATGAAGGAAGAATCTGCCGATACTAGCGATACTCAGTCAGAAACATTTTCTCCAGAAGATAAAAGAGAACTTGAAACCGAGCCGATTGTATCAGAAGCACTTAAGATTTTTGGAGAGCAAATCGTTAAAATCGAAGAATAAAAATTATAATAATTAATAAAGGAGAATGAATAATGCGCGGTGGAATGGGAAATATGCAAGGTATGATGAAGAAAATGCAGAAAATGCAAAAAGAAATGGGAATAGCTCAAGAAACATTGAATCAGACAGAATTTACAGGATCAGCTAATGATGACCTGGTAACTGTGACTTTTACAGGTGATAAAAAATTAAAAAAAGTTTTAATCAAAGAAGAAATTGTCGATCCTGAAGATGTAGAAATTATTGAAGATCTTGTGCTGCTTGCAGTAAATGATGCTCTTCAAAAAGTAGATGCAGAAACAGAACGTGTAATGGGGAAATATACTAAAGGTATGCCTGGAATGTAACACTGAGATTCAAGTAGAAGCCAATTAACACAATCTTTGATTGAGAGTATCTTTTTAGAAAGGAGACGGTCATGCATTATCCAGAACCGATCTCGAAATTAATGGAAAGTTATATGAAATTGCCAGGAATTGGGGAGAAAACAGCTGCCCGCCTGGCTTTTTATACAGTTAATATGAACGAAGACGATGTGACCGGCTTTGCCAGATCCCTAATTAGTGTCAAACGAGATCTGCATTACTGTTCAATATGCGGAAATATGACCGAACAAGACCCTTGTGAAATCTGTCAAGATAAAAGCAGAGATCAGTCATTGATCCTAGTTGTTGAACATCCCAAAGATGTCATTTCAATGGAAAAAATGCAGGAATTTAAAGGCTTGTATCATGTACTTCACGGAGTATTGTCTCCTATTGAGGGAACAGGTCCGGAAGATATCAATATACCGGATTTAATTAAACGACTTCAAAACGAAGAAGTAAAGGAAGTCATTATTGCAACCAATGCTACAGCTGAAGGAGAGGCTACAGCAATGTACTTGTCGCGTTTGATTAAACCATCAGGCATTAAAGTCACGCGTCTGGCGCATGGTCTATCAGTAGGAAGCGATATAGAATATGCTGATGAAGTAACTCTGCTTAAAGCAGTTGAAGGCCGCAGGGATATGTAGGAGAAGATGAAATGGGATTGTTTAAAAGAAAGTCAAAACTGAGAAAAGAATATGACGAAAAACTTTTATCTTTAATGCAACATCAAAAAGCACTGTGGGAAAATTCTAAAGTGATGGAAGAAATTATCGTAGAAGAACATCCAAAACTTAAAGCAGAACGCAAACTAGCTCAGGCAAAATACTTTTATTTATTCAAAGAGGCAAAAGTGAGAAAAATAAAAGGAAATTAGTTGACTAATATTAAATGAAAAAGCAAGTGTCGCTGGAAATAGACATTTGCTTTTTTTATTTATATAGAAAAATCTCTGAGAAAATCCTTTTATAAAATCCATAGACAATAGGGATGAATCTCACGTATAATAAACTAAATAGGATAATTATTTTAGAATTGAGGAAATAAATGTGACAGGTATGTTTATTACAATAGAAGGACCAGATGGAGCGGGAAAATCTGGTTTAGTCAAACGGCTGGTTCCGACCATCCAATCCATGATCAATCATCCTCTTGTTGTAACTCGTGAGCCTGGAGGCAGTGAAATTGCTGAAGAAATTCGCAAGCTTATTTTGAATCCGGCATATTTGGCAATGGATGCTAGAACAGAAGCATTACTTTACGCAGCTAGTCGTAGACAGCATGTGGTAGAGAAAATCCTACCGGCTTTATCAAGAGGGGAAGTTGTATTATGTGACCGTTTTGTTGACAGTTCAATAGCCTACCAAGGACAAGCTAGAGGAATTGGCATGGAAAAGGTAATGGCTATAAATGAATTTGCGATAGAAGGACTAAAACCGGATATTACCCTTTATCTAGACGTAGATGCAGAAGTAGGATTAAAGAGGATTAAGGACAAAAAATCTAAAAGAACACAGGATAGACTAGAATTAGAAGCTGTGACATTTCATGAAGAAGTAAGCAAGGCCTATCATTTACTAATTGAAAAAGACCCGAATCGCTTCCGTGTTATTGATGCAAGCTTGGACCAGGATAGCGTGTACAAGAATGCACTTGATGCACTTGAAACAGCAATAGAAGAGTATAAGAATCAAGATAACGATTAAGGAAGGATGAAAAACATGAAATTGATAGTAGCGATCGTTCAAAATCAAGACAGCAAAAGACTTGCCGATGAATTTGTAGAGAAAGGCTTCCGTGCAACAAAACTATCTTCTACAGGAGGGTTTCTACGTGCCGGAAATACAACTTTTTTAATTGGAGTGGAAGACCGTAGAGTAGAAAGTGTATTAGCTCTGATTAAAGAAAATTGTTCAACTAGAAGTCAAACGATGATGAGCCCGCCTTCTTATGATTTTACATTAGAATCTGACTTGACATATCCGGTAGATATAGAAGTAGGAGGAGCAACATTATTTGTTCTTCCAATCGAACAATTCCAACAATTTTAAAGCTAGGGGAGACGTCTAATGTCTACCATTGTTAAAAAGCAAGCTAATATCCATGAATTATTTTCTAAAATGATTCAAAACCAGACTATACAGCATGCTTATTTATTTGAAGGTGTTGCTGGAGCTGGAAAAAAAGAAATGGCATTGTGGATCGCAAAAGCTCTTTTTTGTCCCAATTATTTTGAGCATAATGAGCCATGCGGCACTTGCCATCAGTGCCAGAGGATTGATACGCATCAGCATCCAGATATTATTGAAATCAAACCAGATGGATTATCAATCAAAGTAGCGCAAGTCAGAGAATTGAAAGCGGAATTTTCTAAAAGTGGAGTAGAGAGTAAAAGAAAGTTGTTTATTATCGAAGATGTTGAAAAGATGACCCAGAATGCTGCTAACAGTTTGCTGAAATTTCTGGAAGAACCCGATGGTGAAACAACAGCACTGCTTTTAACTACAGCAAAGCAGAGACTTTTGCCGACCATTCTTTCTAGATGCCAAGTCATTCATTTCCCAGTCCAGTCTCTTGAAAAAAGAATTCGGGAACTAGAAGCCAGAGGATTGACTTTGTCACAAGCTTCTTTAACTTCTAGAGTTACTCACGATGCTGATAAAGCAATCGAACTCGCAAATGATGAAGAGTTCCAGGATACAGTTAAGACTGTCTGGAATTGGTTCAAACTTTTAGCTAAGCAGGATGAACAGGCATTTATTTTTGTACAGACAGAACTGATGAGTACGGTCAAAGAGAGAGAATCTTATCAATTTGTTATTGATCTGCTGATTATTATATATCGAGATCTTCTTAATTTGACGTATTCAGATTCAGTCACATTGGCATTTTTGAATCAAGAATCCAATATGAAACAATTTGCTGCTCAGTTATCCAGCAGAAAACTAATTGAAGTTTTAGAACAACTACTTGAAGCAAAAAAGAAGCTAAATAGTAACGTAGCAGCCCAAGGTGTTTTCGAAGATATTGCATTACAGATAGTTTTTAGTTAAATTTAAAAAGAGTAAGCATATAAATACAGATAATGACTGAGATTTTATATTTTTCTTTATTGAGTGTTTGCCAATTCAATTCTAATCGTGTTATGCTATTAAAAGATACTATATCGCCAATTCAATTTTTTAACTGCTCGACCGTTTAAAATATTCAAGTCGAAATCAAACGTGAAGAAATCTGTAGAAATGAAAAAGTGGTGTACAATGAATAAAAAGGAATTACATGACACATTTTCCGAGTTGGAATCCCAAGCAGAAGCCACTCTGAAGACACTCAAGCAAGTAAAACAAGAGCTGTCTCAGTTAACCGAAGAGAACCATGCTTTGAGTATGGAGAACCAGCATTTACGAGACAGATTAGCTGAAGTCATCAAGCAGCAGTCCATTGAAAAACAAATTAGCGATACGGGAATGACTAAATCTCGAATGAATCTAGAAAAGATATATGAAGATGGATTTCATGTATGTAATCTTTTTTATGGTTCCAGAAGAGATGGAGACGAACCATGCGCATTTTGTTTGGAAGTTATTTATGGAGAGCGAAAATAAAGTAGTCAGTCGGATCAGAAAAATATATAATTTTTTAGATACTATATATAGTGGTTATCGAAAAAAACAAAAAAGTATATTATTAGTGCAACTCCTTGTACACTCTCGTTTTGCTTGTTAAATTGAGCAAAAAAAGCGAGAGTGTCTTTTTGTGTCTTGACACAACATATTGTGTTCTCGTTAAATTAATTTTCTACATACAGTGTTTTGTGCTTGAAAAAAATCTGAAGTCATGTAAAATAATAGATACGATACCAAGCGAGCTTAGCGCTGAAACAGGATGGCGAACAGTTAGCGCTAATCACTATATATAGATGAGCTCATTGGCTGAAGTAAATTAATTCACAGAGAAATTCACAAAGATATCGAACGAAATCGACGCAGTAATTTTCATTTATTTAGGAGGAAATCATCATGTCAAATAAACCAGTTATTGTCTATTCAAAACCTAATTGTATGCAATGCAACTTTACTAAAAAATATTTAGAAGATAAAGGAATCTCTTACGAAGTTAAAGATATTGCTGAAAATGAAGCAGCAATTGAAGAAGTGAAAAGCTTAGGATTTAGTTCTTTACCAGTTGTTATTGCTGAAGGACTAGAAGCATTCAACGGATTTCGTCCTGATATGCTGAATCAGTTAGCGTAGTGCCATGAAAGTAGTTTATCTTTCTTTAACTGGCCAGACAAGAAAATTCGTAAATAAACTTGGGATGGATTTGTTGGAAATAACTCCAACAAATCCTTTCATTACTATAAATGAGCCTTACATCGTCATTACTCCTACATACGATAAGGAAGTGACGGAAATTCTAAATGACTTTATTGAGACAGAACATAATGAATCTTTTCTAAAAGGAGTAGCTGGCGGAGGAAATATTAATTTTGGTCAGCTATTTGTTTTTACAGCAAAAGATCTAGCGAAAGATTATAATGTGCCTCTGCTTCACAGCTTTGAATTTCAAGGGAATGAAGTAGACGTGAAAAAATTAAAGAAAGCGGTGGATGATCTTGGCTTCAACTAGTCCAGTAAAAGAAATACCTAAAGAAGTGACGTATTTTCAATTAAACAATGAAATCAATCGACCAGTAAATAATCAAATTCCGCTTCATAAAGACCGAGAAGCGGTTAGAGCTTACTTTATTGAACATGTAAACCCTAATACTGTTAAATTCGATAGTATCAATGAAAAAATTGATTATCTGATTGAACATGATTTTATTGAAGAACCTTTTCTATCTCAATATTCAAGGTCATTTATCACTGAATTATTTGAAGATTTATATAATCAGAAATTCCGTTTTCGTTCATTTATGTCTGCGTATAAGTTCTATACTCAATATGCGCTTAAAACAAATGATGGTAATCGATTCCTAGAAAGATTTGAAGATCGTATCGGCTTTAATGCTCTGTATTTAGCAAATGGGGATGAAACACTTGCAAGAAAGATTGCAGACGAAATCATTCATCAGCGTTATCAGCCAGCGACACCGACTTTCTTGAACGCTGGAAGAAAACGACGTGGAGAATTAGTTTCTTGTTTCCTGATTCAGACGACAGATGATATGAATAGTATCGGTCGTGCGATCAATTCAGCACTTCAATTGTCTCGTATTGGTGGAGGTGTCGGGGTCAACTTGACGAACCTTAGAGCTGCCGGAGATCCAATCAAAAAAATCGAAAATGCATCCAGCGGTGTTTTACCGGTTATGAAGTTGCTGGAAGACAGCTTTAGTTATTCCAACCAGTTAGGACAAAGAAATGGTGCTGGTGCAGTATATCTGAATTTATTCCATCCGGACATTATGAGTTTTCTATCAACTAAAAAGGAAAATGCGGATGAAAAAGTTCGCGTTAAAACCCTTTCTCTAGGCGTCGTGGTACCAGATAAATTCTACGATTTGGCTGCTCGCAATGAAGATATGTATCTATTTAGCCCATATGATGTAGAAAGAATCTATGGTGAACCATTTGCTTATGTAGATATTTCTAAAGAATACGACAATATGGTCGCAAATCCCGAAATCAAGAAAACTAAAATCAAAGCTCGTGAGCTAGAAAATGAAATCTCCAAGCTGCAACAGGAATCTGGTTATCCATATGTAATCAATATTGATACAGCGAACAAGGCGAATCCGGTATACGGTACAATTACAATGAGTAACTTGTGTAGTGAAGTACTGCAAATACAAGAACCATCTATAATCAAAGATAATCAAGAATATGAATCTCTTGGTACTGATATTAGCTGTAATTTGGGGTCGACAAATGTAGTGAATTTGATGACTACTCCAGATTTCGAGGGTTCAGTGGATACAATGGTACGTGCATTGACCTATGTCACAGATCGCTCAAATATCGAAGCTGTTCCTTCTGTGAAAAATGGAAATGATAGATATCATACGATTGGTTTAGGAGCCATGGGACTGCATACATTTTTTGCACTAAATCAAATGCATTACGGATCACCTGAATCAGTAGAGTTTACAGATGCGTACTTTTTGCTGCTGAACTATTATACATTGAAAGCCAGCAATAAGATTGCAAAAGAGCGTAATCAGGTATTTTATGATTTTGATAAATCGGATTATGCAAATGGGACTTACTTTGATAACTATACAAAAGAAGATTTTAATTTTGCTTCAGAGAAAGTTGCAGCAATTTTTGAAGAACGTGGTATCAGTATTCCAACATCATCTGACTGGGATACACTTAAAGAATCTGTCCAGGAATCCGGATTATATCACCAATACCGCATGGCTGTTGCTCCAACAGGGTCAATCAGTTATGTGAATGAAACATCTGCTAGTATTCATCCTATCACCCGTTTAGTAGAAGAACGTCAAGAAAAACTGACTGGTAAAACTTATTACCCAGCACCATACTTATCAAATGAAACGATGCCTTATTATAAGAGTGCTTATGATATGGACATGCGTAAAGTCATTGATATCTATGCTGCAGCTCAAAAACATGTGGACCAGGGAATGAGTTTGACTTTGTTCATGAGGTCAGAAATTCCAGCAGGTATTTATGAATGGAAAGCAGGCAAGACAACAAAACAGACAACGCGTGATTTGAATATTTTAAGACACTACGCCCATAAAAAAGGGATTAAGTCTATCTACTATGTTCGTACGTTTACGGACGATGCAGAAGAAATCGGATCAAATGCATGTGAAAGCTGCACGATATAAGTCACGTCAAAACGTACAGGAGTAAATCCCTGAAAAGCTATATTGTTCTTTTATAGGGATTTCCTTGTATGCTGTAAATGACTCAGACAGAGCAAAGGATATGGACAAGGAGAATAAAATGACTGAAACGTATAAAGCCATTAACTGGAATCAGATCGAAGATATGGTTGATAAACTGACATGGGAAAAATTGGTAGAACAATTCTGGACTGATACTCGTATTCCATTGTCCAATGATTTGAGTGACTGGCAAAAGTTATCTTTTGATGAGAAAGATATGATTGCTAAAGTATTCGGAGGATTAACATTACTAGATACTTTACAATCTCAGGATGGGATCGAAGCATTGAAGAAGAGTATTCGTACTCAACATGAAGAAGCAGTATATAATAATATTGAGTTCATGGAATCTATGCACGCAAAAAGCTATAGTGCGATTTTTAGCACATTAAACACTAAATCTGAGATTGATCAAATTTTTGAATGGACACATTCAAATGAAATGCTTCAGAAAAAAGCTCAAATTATCAATGCGATTTATCAAGAAGGTACAAATTTACAGAAAAAAGTTGCTAGTGTTTTTTTGGAATCATTCTTGTTTTATTCTGGATTCTTTGCACCACTTCATTATTTGGGGAACAGTAAAATGACAAACGTAGCTGAGATTATCAAGCTGATCCTAAGAGATGAGTCAGTACACGGCACATACATTGGATATAAGTTTCAGATTGGCTATAATCAATTATCTGAACCTGAACAAGAAGAATTAAAAAACTGGACATATGAATTATTATTCAAGCTATATGAGAACGAAATGGAATATACAGAGTATCTATACGGTGCAATTGGCTGGACAGAACGTGTTGGGGTATTCTTAAGATACAACGCCAATAAGGCCTTACAGAATTTAGGTTTTGATCCCTTGTTTCCAGATACATCAGAAGACGTTGATCCCATTATAATGAATGGAATTTCCACAGGAACCAGCAATCATGATTTCTTCTCTCAAGTAGGGAATGGCTATCTACTGGGAATGGTTGAAACTATGGAAGATGAAGACTACGTTAAATGGTATTAGATTGATCGTGTTAACTGAAAAGTATTTCCTGCTTATGATTTTAAGCAGGATATACTTTTGATAGTGTTTGTGAAAAAACAACCAAAGGAACAAAATAATTGAGAGGGGCAGAATAAATGCAGACTACATATAAAGAAAACGAGACGATCCTACTAGAAGAGAAAGTAGAAAATAAATTAAAAGTATTAAAACAAGATGGTCGTACACAATCTTTCAATTTAAATAAAGTCCTGAGAATTTATATAGAATCAGCAAGACAGAATAATGTACAGTTGACCGATAATGAGCTAAATATAATTAAAGATAAAATAGAAGAAAAAATAGCAGTAAGAGTGTCACCTTTCATCAAAACATGTGAAATTGAACACATTTTAAAAAAGGTAATGAATGAATCAGGGCATCCAAAATTGATTATTTCGTATAATGAAGAAAAAGAAAATAAGTTAAGCGAAAGACAAAATCGGCGAGATGTAAACAAAATGATTCAAAGTTTACTAATAAAAGATAAAAGTATCGTCAATGAGAATGCAAACAAAGACAGCAATGTGTTCAATACACAACGAGATTTAACGGCTGGAATAGTGGGTAAGGCAGTTGGATTGAAGATGCTGCCAGAACATGTTGCGAACGCGCATGAAAAAGGTGAAATTCACTATCATGATCTAGATTATACGCCTTATTCCCCTATGAGTAATTGCTGTTTGATCGACTTTAAAGAAATGTTTGAAAAAGGATTTCAAATCGGTAATGCAGAAGTTGATTCACCCCAGTCTATACAGACTGCAACTGCACAAACAGCTCAGATCATAGCTAATGTAGCTTCCAGTCAATATGGCGGGTGCAGCTTTGATCGTATTGATGAAGTACTGGCACCTTATGCAAAACTGAATTATAAAAAACATCAGCAAACAGCAGAAAAATGGATAGATGATAAAGTAAAGAGACAAGAGTATGCAGTCGAGAAAACAAAAAAAGACATATATGATGCCATGCAAAGTTTAGAGTATGAAATTAATACACTTTATACTTCTCAAGGACAAACACCATTTACAAGTGTGGGATTTGGATTAGGTACGAACTGGCTAGAGCGGGAAATCCAAAAATCTATTTTAAAAGTACGCTTGAAAGGCTTGGGAAAAGAAAAGCGAACAGCGATCTTTCCCAAACTGATTTTTACTTTAAAGCGTGGCATTAATTTGAATCCGGAAGATCCTAATTATAAAATCAAACAGCTTGCATTAGCTTGCTCAGCTAAAAGAATGTATCCAGATATATTATCTTATGATAAAATTGTTGAATTGACTGGAAGTTTCAAAGCGCCAATGGGATGTCGCTCATTCTTACAAGGATGGAAAGATGAGCAAGGCCAAGAAATCAACTCTGGAAGAATGAATCTCGGGGTCGTTACCTTGAATTTACCTCGAATAGCATTGGAGGCAAAAGGAGATCAGGAAAAATTATGGTCATTACTAGAAGAAAGACTTGATACTCTTCATGATGCCCTGATTTTTAAAGCTGAACGGGTGATGGATGCTACACCAGAAAATGCCCCTATATTGTATATGCACGGTGCATTCGGCAAACGACTAACAAAAGAGCAGAGTGTCAGTGAATTATTCTTGAACAGAAGGGCTACAGCCTCTCTAGGATATATAGGATTGTATGAAGTCGCTACAGTGTTTTATGGTGGTGAATGGGAAGAAAATAAAGAAGCTAAAGCATTTACACTGGATATTATTCGAAAACTCAAACAGACAGCCGACAGCTGGAGTGAAGAGACTAATTTGCATATTAGTGTATATTCTACGCCAAGTGAAAGCCTGACAGATCGTTTCTGTAAATTAGATAAAGAAAAATTTGGTATAGTTAAAGATATAACGGACAAAGGCTATTACACAAACAGCTTTCATTATGATGTCCGAAAAAATCCGACACCATTTGAAAAGATTGAATTTGAGAAAGAATATGCTCCTTATACTAGTGGAGGATTCATTCATTATTGTGAATATCCAAAATTACAAACAAACTTAAAAGCATTAGAAACTGTATGGGATTTTGCTTACGATAAAGTTGGATATTTAGGAACTAATACACCAATTGATCACTGTTATAAGTGTGGGTTTGAAGGAGACTTCACTCCTACTGAACATGGCTTTAAATGTCCTGAATGCGGGAATACGGATCCGGAGACTTGTGATGTCGTTAAAAGAACATGTGGTTATCTTGGAAATCCTCAAAAAAGGCCAATGGTAGATGGACGACATAAAGAAATCTCTTCAAGATTGAAGCATATGAAAGGATCTGACGTGAATGCCAACTGATCCAGTAGCCTGGACCTCAGATCAGTTCAGTAAGCATTATATTGCAGACTATAAACCTTACAATTTTGTAGATGGAGAAGGTGTTAGATGCAGTATTTATGTCAGTGGTTGCCCGTTTGCCTGTAAAGGATGCTATAACAAAGTTGCCCAAAATTTTACTTATGGGCAACCGTATTCCAAAGAATTAGAAGATAGAATTGTAGAAGATTTACGAGCTGAATACTGTCAAGGCCTTACACTGCTTGGTGGAGAACCATTTTTGAATACAGGTGTTACGATACAACTATGTCGACGTATCCGAGAAGAATTTGGATCAGCAAAAGACATCTGGTCTTGGACAGGTTACACATGGGATGAATTGATGCGGGGAACTGAAGATAAACAGACATTGCTCACTTATTTAGATGTTATAGTCGATGGTCGCTTTGAACTTGATAAAAAAGATTTAAACTTAGCATTTAGAGGAAGTTCAAATCAGAGAATAATTGACGTTCAGCAATCTTTAAAAACAGAAACAGTAAAGTTATGGAATGATGGGGCCTATAAATAAACTTCTAAAACATTAAGAGCAGCTTTCAAAAAATTACTCGAAAGTCTTGCTGCTCTTAATGTTTTTATATTAAAAAAGAAAATGTAGAGAATTTGTTTAGAGTTTAATGAAGTAAGGATGAAAACTTGCTTTTCTTGAACCCTGATTTCTGGTATATTCTGTTGTATACTTTATATAATGAAATCAACTTCAAAAATAAAAAGTATAGATAATATATTCAGATTTTAAGGAGATAAATAGTGGAAGATAAAAGTATAAAGCAGCATTACGGATTATTAACAGCATTATCTATGATTGTAGGTATATGTGTAGGTTCTGGTATCTTTTTTAAAGCAGACGACATTTTAACATACACAGGTGGTAATGTTTTCTTAGGAATTATTGTATTTTTAATTGGAGCTTTCTGTGTTATTTTCGGAAGTATTACTTTAACAGAACTGGCAAGTAGAACTTCAAAAACTGGTGGTGTTGTAGGCTACTTTGAAGAATTTATTTCTTCGTCAGCTGCAAGTGCATTTGGCTGGTTTCAGTTATGGATCTACTTTCCAACGATAACGGTCGTAGTGGCCTGGGTCGCGGGAATTTATACGACGATGCTATTTGGACTTTCAACAACACTGGAGATGCAAATAGGTATTGGATTAGTTTATTTAACTTTTCTTTTTTCATTAAATTATCTTTCGCTTAAAACAGGTGGAAGATTTCAGAATTTGACAACCTTGATCAAAATGGTTCCGTTGATTGGTATTGGAGTTGTAGGGCTGTTTTGGAGTTCGCCTACACCGGAAATACCAAGTGGAATTGCAGCAATTGGAACAAGTTCAGTTGGGCTAGGATGGTTAGCGGCGCTTGCTCCTATGGCCTTTTCTTTTGAAGGCTGGGTTATTTCAACAACCATTACTCCAGAAGTGAAAAATGCTAAACGTAATATGCCGATTGCATTAACGATTGGGCCATTGATTGTGCTAGCAGTTTATCTAGCATACTTCTTAGGGACAGTAGCAATTGTAGGTGAAGAATATATCCTTTCCACAGGAGATGCTGCAATTAACCAGATCGGAACAGCCATTTTAGGAGCAAATGGAGAATCGATCATGTTGACATTCGTATTAATTGCAGTACTAGGTGTGGTTAATGGTTTGACATTGGGATTTATCCGTTTACCGCAGGCGTTGGCAATGAAGAATATGATTCCGATGAGTGATAAGATAGCAGAAATAGATCCGAAAAGTGAACTATCACCTTCTTCTGCTACGGCAGCTTATATGATTAGTCTCGTATGGATGCTGCTACATTACCTTACTCAAAAGACAGGATTGTTATCAGGCGGGGACGTTAGTGAGATTGCAATTGTTTTCAGCTATCTCGCTTATGCAGTACTTTACCTTAAAGTCATTCAACTAAAACGAGAAGGTATTGTTCAGAGTATATTCTTAGGATATATTGCGCCAGTATTTGGGACGATTGGGGCAATGGTAATCTTGATAGGTGGTATTTTCTCAAATCCAACATTCGTGCCATTCTTTTTGATCTTTTCTCTGCTGATTTGTATTGCGGGCTATTTCTATTATCAGAAAAAAGTTGTAGAAGTATAAAATAATGAAATAAATTAGAGCGCTCAGAAGATAAATTACTTTTGAGCGTTTTTTGCATAGGGATCTTTATTTTTAGTATAATTTAGCCAGTAGCTCCTGTAGTTATAAAATAAGAATGGCTAGTTTAAAAAAGGGGATAATTATATGGTACTGGAATTAGATTCAATGGACTTTCATGATATGACACTGACATGGATAAATGGTGGGATTACTTCAATGGATGGTGGAGCCATGTTTGGCCCCGTACCTAAACCACTTTGGTCAAAAAAATATCCGGTAAATGAGAAAAATCAGATAGAGTTACCGACAGATGCGATTCTAATTCAATATCAAGGGAAAAATTATTTGATTGATGCAGGAGTAGGTAGAGGGAAGCTGACTGAAAAACAGATTAGAAACTATGGCGTGAGGGAAGAAACACAAGCAGAAGAAAGCCTGGCTCAATTGGGAATAACGACAAATGATATTGATATGGTTCTGATGACCCATATGCATTTTGATCATGCCGGTGGTCTTACTCAATTAATTAAAGATAAATATGTCTCCACCTTCCCTAATGCTATAATTTACGTAAATAATGTTGAGTGGAACGAAATTCGTCACCCTAATATACGTTCTAAAAGTACTTACTGGAAAGAGAACTGGGAAGTCATTCAAGATCAGGTTAGAACATTTGATGATCATATTACAGTGGTGCCGGGGATCGAATTGTTCCATACTGGAGGTCATAGTGAGGGGCACTCGATTGTAAAATTAACTCAGCAAAGAGAGACTTTACTGCATATGGCTGATATTATGCCGACGCATGCTCATCAGAATCCGTTGTGGGTACTTGGGTTTGATGATTATCCAATGGATTCCATTGCAGCAAAACAGTATTGGATGAAAGAAGCAATAGAAGCAAATGCTAAATTCCTATTCTACCATGATGCTTTCTATCGAATGATCCAATGGGATACTACTGGAAAAAATATAATAAGTTCTCTCAAACGAACTAAACTACCGTATATTAATTGGATTCCTGAGAATGAAACAATAGATCGAGGATCCTTAAAAAGGTAATTTTTAACAGATAGAATTATTTAAATTTATAATAAGAATCATATCACACTTTATAAACTGTAGAATCAAAGTGTTTATAGAGAATTTGCAAAGGTTTTGAAAATTGATTTATTAGTAGAATATGGTATAATAGAATTATATTAGGAATAAATATGAAACATTATATAAAATCGTTTTAACGAAGTTTAATCGATCTGGCGCAACTATAGAGTTGTAAGGACATAGTAGAGGTAGGGACTGTGTTGTTTAAATGAGAAACTCAGTAATATAATTTGAATAGTATTTTAGCACGAAAATCACTGTATAAGTCATTTATTTTTAATTAGAGAGCCGCTCCTTAATTGGAGGGGCTTTTGTCAATTCTAGAGTAATATTGATAAGTGAATTTTGGTATACTGGAATAAATGAATAGATAAGGAAGCGAACAAGTGGAAGATTTACTTAGAAATGATGAACGAATCGATCAACTGATGCAGTATGACCTGAAGATTATTCAAAGTCCCACTGTTTTTTCGTTTTCATTAGATGCGGTACTTTTAGGAGATTTTGCTCAGGTTCCAAGACATGATCGCGCGAGTATAATGGATTTGTGCTCAGGAAATGGAGCAATCGCTTTGATGTTGAGCCAAAAGACAAAGAGCTTAGTAACAGGGGTAGAAATTCAGGAGCGACTAATTGATATGGCGAATAGGAGCATCCGCTTAAATAGGCTGGAAAGTAAAGTTAATATGATTCATACAGACGTCAATGAAATAAAAAATTGGATCAGACATGACTCAGTGGATGTGGTGACTTGCAATCCTCCATATTTCAAACATACAAAGGAAAGTGCCAAAAATCCTAATCAGCATCTGGCAATCGCTAGACATGAGCTCTACTTGAATTTGCAAGAACTTATGAAAGCGACTGCTTTTTTATTAAAAACAAAAGGAAAAGCATATTTTGTGCATAGACCGGAACGGTTTCTTGAAATTTTAGATGCTATGCGAGAAGTTAATCTCGTACCAAAGCGAGTCAGATTTGTTTATCCCAAAGAACATAAAGAGGCTAACATGCTGCTGATCGAAGGAATAAAAAATGGCAAAGAAACTGGATTTACGGTTCTTCCACCATTATATGTATTTGATCAGCAAGATGAATATTTACCAGAAGTTAGAAGGATGATATATGGAAGCAACAGAAAAGAAAGCTAGTTACTTTTATGTACTGCTTTGTAAAGATGATACACTTTATGGTGGGTATACAACAAACCTGGACCGTAGACTGAAAGAACATAATACCGGCACAGGTGCAAAATATACACGTCCAGCTTATAGGAGACCTGTACGAATGATTTATGCAGAAAGCTATGTTTCCAGAAGTGAAGCAACAAAAGCTGAAGCAGCATTCAAGAAACTGACGCGTAAAAATAAAGAATATTATTTAAAAAGAAATGGTGTATCGATTCCATTTAAGGACCAGTTAAATCGAATCATCAATAATACAGAGGAGTCCAATGATGCAGACACAGAAGAGTTTTGAAACAAGTGAAAAAGGCATTCTCTACTTAATTCCTACTCCGATTGGAAATCTGGAAGATATGACGTTTAGAGCGATTCGTTTATTAAAAGAAGCAGATATTATTGCGGCTGAAGACACTAGAAATACACAAAAGTTATTGAATCATTTTGAGATAGAAACAAAACAAATCAGTTTTCATGAACATAACTCTAAAGAAAGAACGACTCAATTAGTAGAAAGAATGCTAGCTGGAGAAACAGTGGCACAGGTTAGCGATGCCGGAATGCCATCAATTAGTGACCCGGGAGTTGACTTAGTGAAGTCAGCTATAGAAGCAGGAATAGCTGTTGTTCCATTACCGGGTGCAAATGCTGCCTTACCTGCTTTAATTGCCTCTGGAATCGCACCACAGCCTTTCTGCTTCTATGGATTCTTATCAAGAAAGAAAAAGGATCTACAGTTAGAACTGGAAAATTTGAAAAATCGTCAAGAAACACTGATTTTTTATGAATCACCTCACAGATTGAAAACGATGTTGGAACAAATGGAACCTGTACTTGGATCTGAACGTAAAATTGTTCTAGCGAGGGAATTGACGAAGCGATATGAAGAATTTATTCGTGGTTCAGTTTCTGAAGTATTTAAATGGGCACAGAACGAACAGATTAGAGGGGAATTCTGTATCATTGTAGAAGGAAATAAAAGCCCTGATTTAGATGAACAAGAGGCGGAATGGACAAACTGGACATTAAAAGAGCATGTTGAAAAAATAATCGACAAGCAGGACGTAACG
This sequence comes from Marinilactibacillus sp. 15R, assembly GCF_001895285.1. NCBI lineage: Bacteria > Bacillati > Bacillota > Bacilli > Lactobacillales > Carnobacteriaceae > Marinilactibacillus > Marinilactibacillus sp. 15R. The sequence goes on along the minus strand of NZ_CP017761.1, from coordinate 64,984 downwards.
AGTAAAGCAGCTATTAAAAAAGTGGCGCAACTTAGAAATGTACAAAAAAGAGAAGTTTATTCTGCTTATCACGAGTTATAAATACTAGATAGTATTCTTGAAAAAGATACAGTATAATATAAATAAATGAAGGAGGCTATTTCAATGAAAAAATGGACTAGATTAGTGGCATTTTTAACTATTGGAGCTACTTTAGCTGCGTGCAGTAATGACACAGAAGAGTCAGCGATGGAGCCGGAATCTGAGCAAACTACGAATACTGAAACAAATGTAAATAATGACTATCAAACAATGCTGGACCAGGCAAAAGTGCAATATGATGCAGAAAAATTGGATGAAGCAGCTGGAACGCTATCTCTTTTATTGAAAGAAGATTTGACAGAGTATCCAGATATTCAGTCAGAAGCAGAAAGCTTATTAGAAGAAGTGAATTTGACCCAAGCCGAACAAGCAAGGGAAGTGGCCAGTGCATCTTCAGATAAAACTGAATATCAGACAGAACGTCAGTCAAGTGTACTAGGAGAAGAGTATCTGGCTGCTACAGGTAAATCTATAGAAGATGCAACAGATGAAGAGCTGGGTAATTGGCTAGCTGAAAAAGAAGAAAAAGCTGAAGCAGAAACTAATTCTGAGGAAACTGCTACAGAAGAAACTGAAACACAAGATCAAAAAACATTTGCCACAGATAAAGAAGCAGAAGACTACGCTTTTACCCAATCTGTAGATCGTCTAGAATTAAATAACGAAAATTATTCAATCTTTGTAGATAGAACAGATAATCAATGGGTTTCTATTGAGGTAAGAGAAACCGTAAAACAAGACGGAGTAGAATGGTCTAATTTAATTGGGTTATATCGATATGACTTGCAGACTGACTCTATCGAAAAACTGGATTCAGTAACTGGAGAATATCAGGATGTTGAATAGCCATACTTCAATTAAAAAGGATATACCGATACTAGGTATATCCTTTTTTTATCTTAAAAATACGACATCATAGAAATTTTACAAAAGCTATGTCATAATATTAAAAAAGGGGTGGAAGAAATGACTCAAACAATTTTGACATGGCGTAACCTTACAGCGCAGCAAGAAGAAAAAATAAAAGAATTAGCACCTGATTATAAACTGATTTCTTCACTTGAAGAAGCAGATAATCTAGAAGATATAGAGGTAGTATATGGTTGGAAAAGTGAAGATGGGAATAAACTGATCGACCATTCAGCGAATCAGGTAAAATGGATACAGGTGGCTTCTGCTGGCGTAGATTATTTAGACCAGGAGAAATTGAAGAAACAAGACATTTTGCTAACAAATTCAAGCGGAATTCACTCGAATGGTATTGCAGAGTCTGTCTTCGGAATGTTACTTAATTATACAAGAGGAATGGATATTTCTTTAAAAGCACAATTGAAAAGTGAATGGATATCAGTCGACACATTACTAGAGTTAAGTGGTAAGACAATGATAATCGTGGGTACTGGAGAGATTGGAAAACAAACTGGTAAAGTTGCTCATGCTTTTGATATGAAAACGATTGGTATCAATCGCAGTGGTGGTGAAGTGGAGCATATGGATGAACAATATACCCAGGATGATTTAGAGAATGTAATTGGACACGCAGATATTGTAGTGAATATTCTTCCGATGACAGATGAAACTGATAAGTTGTTTGATAAAAATTTATTTAAACAAATGAAAGATCAAAGTATATTTATTAATGTCGGTCGTGGTGGAACAGTAGATACAGATGCTTTACTGGAAGCATTGGACTCTAATATTGCTTATGCCGGATTGGATGTATTTCACGAAGAACCCTTACCAAACGATCATCCACTTTGGAATCGTGAAGATGTATTGATTACGCCGCACATTGCTGGTAGATTAGAGGATTACAGTAAAAGTCTCTTTCCGATATTTGAAAAAAACTTAAAAGCCTACGTGAACGGAGAAGAATTACCTATTAATTTAGTAGATTACTCTCGCGGCTATTAAGCACTGCTAAACAATGATATATTTAATAAAAGTTTAAACGATTGTGCAATTACTGTTTCTATAGTAATTGCACAATCGTTTTTTGTTTTGAATTTTATAAATAAAAAAATGTATAAATATACTTAAAATGGCGATTTAATTTATTAAACAGTGCAAAATATTCAAAAAAGATAATAAAACAGTTGACATAGAAAATTGGCTGATGTAGACTACTTCATAACATCAATGAACAAGAGAGTAGATGAGATACTTTCATAAATGCCTATGGCAATCAGCGAGCCGATACAGAGTGGAAGATCGGCATGAAAAACTCATTGAACCGCACTTGGAAGATGCTGTTTTGAATCGTACTGTCTGGGACAAGTAAGGTCTGGGCAGGAGAAGGAGAAACAGCCGTCATACAGCGTTAATGTACTGAGGTGGCAGACACCCGTTAGTAAATATTTGTCTGCAAGTAGAGTGGTACCGCGATTTAAATCGTCTCTGTGTAAAAACAGCAGGCGTTTTTTTTATTGTCTAGCTTCACACACCAACCCTTCGAGAAAAAGATAACGGCCTACGTTCCACATTTGTTACGCCTAGTACCATGTTCGTAATTCACTTTGTTCAAACGATCATGGCATCGGAGACTACTCTAGCTGCGCTCGTCTAGTACTCTATCCGTAATTCACTTCATTCAAACGGCTAGAGCAATTGCGCGGGATGCTTATTGACATAGCTGTTCGAACGGATGTGAGTTACAGATATGTTATGTCGACGACCTTTAGGGAGGTCGACGCTTCCTATGAGGTTTTAGATTTTCTTTTCAGGGCTGAACGGTGTACTTAGCTTTTCTTAATACACATTTTTAAAAATTAAAACAAAAATTAAAAAAAGGAGTATGCATCATGACTGACAAACAATACAAAAAAATCGTACTAGCTTATTCAGGAGGATTAGATACTTCCGTAATCATCCATTGGTTAAAGGCACATTATAACTGCGATATTATTGCAGTTACAGCTAATGTCGGGCAAGAAGACGAACTAGAAGGACTAGAAGAAAAAGCTTTGAAGACAGGTGCTTCAAAGTTTTATCTAGCTGAAGTGGAAGAAGAATTTGTTTATGATTCCATTTTTCCAACATTAAAAGCAGGTGCCATCTATGAGAATAAATATCTGTTAGGCACAGCAACGGCTCGTCCAGTCATTGCCAAAGCTCTCGTAGAAATAGCAAAACAAGAAGGTGCAGATGCCATTTGTCATGGTTGTACTGGAAAAGGAAATGATCAGGTTCGATTTGAGATGGGAATTAAAGCTTTAGCTCCTGAACTAGATATTATTGCTCCATGGAGAACGTGGGAAATCACTTCTCGTGAAGAGGCAATCGATTATGCAGAAAAACATGAAATCCCATTGAAGATTTCTCGTGAAACGAATTACTCCAAAGACAAGAATTTGTGGCACTTGTCTCATGAAGGGTTAGATTTAGAAGATCCATTGAATGAACCGAAGTATTATTCGATTTTAGAAATGAGTGTTACTCCAGAAAAAGCTCCAGATAAGCCAACATATGTAAGTATTGACTTTGAGCAGGGCGTTCCAGTAGCAATCGACGGAAAAGAACTAGGTGGCGTAAAATTAATCAAAGCTCTAAATAAAATTGGTGGAGAAAATGCTATAGGGATTCTGGATATGATAGAAAATCGTCTAGTCGGAATGAAAAGCCGTGGTGTATATGAAACACCCGGTGGAACGCTGCTTTATTTTGCACATGAGCAGCTAGAAATGATTACTTTGGATAAAGAGACGCTTCAATATAAACAAGAGCTGGCTCAGAAATATGCCAATATTATATATAACGGTCAGTATTTTACACCACTAAAGCAGGCTTTGGATGCATTCATAAATGAAACTCAACAGACTGTTACAGGCACTGTGAAGCTGAAATTATATAAAGGGAATGTGATTATTTCAAGTGTGGATTCACCCTATAGCTTGTATTCAGAAGCTTTTGCAACCTTTGATGACGACGATGTCTACAATCAAGGAGACGCCGCTGGATTTATCAATCTATATGGATTATCAAGTGTCATTCATGCTGAAATGAAAAAGAAGACACAACTCGCAAAGCAAGTAAACAGTAGCTTTATTTTGAAAGAGGAAGGAATTAAGGCATGAGCAAAATCAAAGTCGGTGTAATCGGAGCAAGCGGATTTGTTGGAGCTGAATTAACTGGTATCCTGCTCAAGCATCCAGAAGTAGAAATATCTGGGTTATCCTCCATAAATCATGTCGGAAAAGCAATTTCAGAATTGTATCCTGCTTTTACTGCTCAATATGATCAAAAGTTTGAAGAAAATGACACAGTAATTGATCGGTCAGACATCTTGTTTATATGTTTACCACATGGAGAAAGCGAAAATTTAGTCAAGCAGTGTATGGATCAGAACAAAAAAGTCGTTGACGTCGGCGCAGATTTTCGTCTGAAAAATCTTGATGTGTATAAAGAGTGGTATGGAGTGGACGTTGAATTTCCAGCACTACATGAGCAGGCGGTCTATGGGCTTCCAGAAATGAATCGTGAAGAAATTAAAAGGACAAAGTTAGTAGCTAATCCAGGATGTTATCCCACGAGTATATTACTGGGACTATATCCAGCGATCTCAAAGAAATTGGTTGATCCAGACAGTCTGATTATTGACGCAAAGTCAGGTGTGACAGGAGCGGGTAAAGCTCTCTCAAAAGGTACAAATTATGCAATGAAGAATGAAGGGTTTAATGCCTACAAAGTGGCGACCCATCGACACACACCAGAAATCGAAGAAAAATTGAATCTTATGGGAGCTGGAGAAACCAAGGTATCCTTCGTTCCGCACCTGCTACCAGTCAACAGGGGAATCTTATCCACAATGTATGTGGATATCTTAGATGGAGTCGATGCAAAAAGTATTCAGCCAACATATGAAAACTGGTACGAAGATGAACCGTTTGTAACGGTATTGAAAGCAGGCAAATTACCAGATATCAGCCATGTACAACATTCCAACCATTGTCAGATAGGATTAACAATAGACGAAAGAACCAATCGATTGATCATAGTCAGTGTCATTGACAATATGCAAAAAGGTGCTGCAGGTCAAGCAGTACAGAATTTCAATCTAATGTTGGGAATTGATGAAACTAAAGGACTGTCGATGGTAGCCCCATCGTTTTGAGGTGGAAAAATGGAAACCCTAATCAAACATAAAAAAGAAAATCAGTTTAAACTAATCCAAGGAAATGTATGTGCACCTCAAGGATTTATGGCTTCGGGAGTGCATGCGGGATTCAAAAAGAAAAGAAAAGACCTTGCATTGATCTATAGTAAAACAATCAGCAGTACAGCTAGTGTTTATACACAGAATAAAGTAAAAGGTGCTCCGATACAAGTTACCAAAGCACACAGTATAAACGGCAGAGCTCAAGCCATTATCTGTAATAGTGGCAATGCCAATACTTGTAACGCAAATGGAGAAGAAATTGCAAATGAAGTCTGTGCATTAGTTGGGGATGCGCTTGAAATCAAAAAAGAGGATGTTCTAGTTGCCTCTACTGGTGTGATTGGTCAGCCACTGAGCATCGAACCATTCAAGGATGGTATGAATGATTTAGTAGAACAGCTTGATGAAGAAGACGGGAGTGAAGCAGCTCAAGCCATATTGACAACCGATACCGATATAAAAGAATATGCAGTAGAATTTGAACTTGAAAATACAACTGTAAGACTCGGCGGGATTTCAAAAGGCAGCGGCATGATTCATCCGAATATGGCTACAATGCTTGGATTTATTACGACAGATTTAGCTATTGAACCAGAACTGCTTCAGATAACTTTAAAAGAGGTTGTAAAGGATACCTTTAATATGATCAGTGTGGATGGAGATACTTCAACAAATGATATGGTTACGATATTAGCAAACGGTGAAGCCGGGAATCAGCTGATTCAATCAGAAGCAGAACCTGCTCTGCAAGTATTTAAAGAAGCCTTGCATCTAGTGTGTATAGAACTTGCTATTGCAATTGCAGAAGACGGAGAAGGGGCGAGTACGCTAATTACCTGCAATGTACTAGAAGCAGCAGATAAATTGCAGGCAAAAGCAATAGCGAAACAGGTAATCAGTAGTAGTTTGGTCAAGACTGCAGTATATGGACGAGACGCAAATGTGGGTCGTTTATTATGCGCAATCGGATACAGCGATGCGGAGTTTGACTATCACAACCTGGATATTTATCTGAGATCAGAAAATTACCAGAGTGTCTGTGTGTGTGAAGAAGGTTCGACTGTGTCATTTGACGAAGTAAAAGCATTTGAGATTCTAGGAACAGATAGACTGAGTATTGATATTTATTTGTATGAAGGTAAAAGTCAGGCGACTGCCTGGGGCTGCGACCTCACATATGACTATATAAAAATTAATAGTGCCTATAGAACATAAGGTGTTTAGGCAAAAGAAGGAGCCAAGATGGATTCATTTGAAGTAGCAGAAATTTTAACCAATGCCCTACCTTATATTCAGCGATACGATCAGAAAATGGTCGTTATTAAATATGGTGGTTCAGCAATGCAGAATGAATCACTGAAAAAGGCTGTTTTGTCTGATGCCATGCTGCTGGCAAAAGTCGGAATCAATGTCGTTATCGTACATGGCGGCGGCCCGGATATCAATTACTGGCTCAATAAAGCAAATGTAGAAAGTTCATTCGTGAATGGACTTAGAAAAACAGATACTGACACGATGGAAATCGCTCAGATGGTACTTGCTGGAAAAATCAATAAAGACCTGACACGTATGATTCATTCTCTTGGCGGAAAAGCCATGGGAATCAGTGGTGTGGATGGCGGATTAGTCACAGCCAAACTCAGAGATCCTGAAAACATGGGTGCTGTAGGAGAAGTCACTAAAGTAAACACGCAAGTCATTGAAGATTTGGTGGAAAATGGATATATTCCAGTTATCGCCTGTATTGGAACAGATGAAAATGGTGAAATCTGCAATATCAACGGAGACGAAATGGCCAGCGGAATTGCTAAAGCCTTAGGAGCAGACAACTTGGTTCTGATGTCTGACATCCCTGGTGTACTGGAAGATGCAACGGATTCTACTACACTAATCAAACAGATTGAATTAAAAGAAGTAAATCATTTATACGAAAAAAATATCATCAGTGGCGGTATGATCCCTAAAGTCCAGTGTTGCACAGATGCAGTCAAACATTCAGTAAGACAAGCAGTGATACTAGACGGCAGGATTCCTCATTCATTAATCGTTGAATTTTTGACTGATAAAGGGATTGGCACATTATTCTATAAAAAGGATTGAATAGAAAGGAGTAAATGATGAATAGTATTGAATTGACAAATACGTATGTAACTCCAACGTATAACCGTATACCAATAGTATTTGAAAAAGCAGAGGGCTATTACATTTATGATCAGGATGGGAAAAAATATCTGGATTTCACAGCAGGAATTGGAGTGAACTCACTAGGATATCATCATCCAGATTGGGTAGAAGCTACACAGAAACAGTTAGGCCAACTGCAGCATATCTCAAACTTATACTACACAGAACCTAGCGCACAAGTTGCAGAAAAACTTTGCCTCCATACAGGAATGCAGCATGTACTATTCGTGAACTCTGGAGCAGAGTCAAACGAAATTGCGATTAAAGTCGCAAGAAAATATGGACATGAACAAAGCCCAAATAAACATAAAATTCTTACTCTAAGCAATTCTTTCCATGGCCGTACGGTAACGACTTTATCTGCAACAGGTCAGGATGCATTTCATAAATACTTTGATCCCTTTACGGAAGGATTCGAATTTATTGAAACGAACAATATAAAAGACTTGTATCAGAAAATAGATCAGACCGTCTGTGCCATTATGATTGAAATCGTGCAGGGAGAAGGCGGCGTTGTTCCGCTAGAGTCAGACTTCATCCAAGAAATAGCGGCCGTCTGTAAACAGAAAGATATTTTACTCATTATAGATGAAGTTCAAACAGGAATTGGTCGTACAGGAAAACTTTTTGCTTACGAACATTACGGACTTCAACCAGATATCGTTACGAGTGCCAAAGGACTCGGAAACGGTCTACCCATTGGTGCAGCTATTTTAGGAGAAAAAGTCAAAGATGTATTAGAAGCAGGGGACCATGGTTCTACTTTCGGCGGGAATCCAGTTGTAACAGCCGGGGCAAATGTTGTACTTGAAACCATCACACCCGCATTTTTAGAAAAGGTCCATGAAAACAGTCTCTACCTGATAGAGAAACTAGAAGGATTAGAAGAAGTAGAAAAAGTAACAGGATTAGGATTGATGATTGGGATAACCTTTAAGCATACAACAGCAAAAGAAGTTTTAGCTAAAGCAAAGGAGGAAGGAGTACTGTTTTTAACGGCTAAGGATAAATTACGCCTGCTGCCGCCTCTTATTATAGATAAAGCTGCAATTGATGAAGCAGTTAGCTGTTTAGACAAAGTTTTGAAAAAGGAAGAAGCGGAGGTCTTGAAATGAACCACTTACTAAAACTTTCTGATTTGACCAAAGAAGAATTGCTGTCTATTTTAGAGACTGGACATGACTTGAAGAAGAAGCTGAAGCATGGAATTGAAACGCCTTATTTAAAAGGGAAAACGTTGGGTATGATTTTCCAGAAAGCTTCTACTCGTACCCGAGTATCATTTGAAGTAGGGATGAGTCAATTAGGTGGAAAGCCGTTATATTTAAGTGCCAGTGATTTGCAGATGGGACGTGGTGAACCGATTGAAGATACAGCTCGAGTCTTGTCTCGTTATCTTGATGCAATCATGATTCGTACATTCAAACAGGAAGATTTAGAGTGCCTTGCGGAGTATGGTTCTATTCCTATTATCAATGGATTGACTGACTTGTATCATCCCTGTCAGATTTTAGCCGATCTGATGACGATTCAAGAAGTCAAAGGATCGCTTGAAAACTTGAAGTTTGCCTTCATAGGCGATGGAAACAATATGGCTAACTCATTGATCGTTGGATCCTTGTTGGCCGGAGCATCTATTTCGGTGGCCTCACCTAAAGGATATCAGCCGGATGAATTTATTCTTGAAACGTATGGTAAAAATCCTAAATTTACTTTAACGGAAAATCCATATGAAGCTGTCAAAGATGCCGATGTCGTCTTTACTGATGTCTGGGCCAGTATGGGGGATGAGTCCGAAGCAGGAAAAAGGAAACTGATTTTTCAGGATCTGTATCAGGTAAATACAGAACTCTTGTCTGTTGCCCAGCCAGATGTGATGGTCCAACATTGCCTGCCGGCTCATAAAGAAGAAGAAATCACAACGGAAGTATTTGAACAGTATGCGGATTATATTTTTGAAGAAGCTGAAAACCGTCTTCATGTTCAAAAAGCCGTTCTAGTTCATTTAATGGGGGTTCCAATGTATGCCAGCGAATTCAAATAAGATGTGGCAAGGTCGATTAGGCGGAAGCAGCGCAGTTGAAGTCGATGTATTTAATTCTTCCATCAGTTTTGACTATGTACTCTATGAAGAAGATACTACAGGCAGCATTGCACATGCTAGAATGCTGGGTAAACAGCAGATTATCTCTAAAGAGGATGAACACAGTATTGTTGAAGGTCTCCAAGGCATTCTGATGGATATAAAAAATGGAGACTTGGAGTTCGATCCGACTGCTGAAGACATTCATATGTTTATTGAAGCTGAGCTGACTGATCGTATTGGAAATGCGGGTAAAAAGCTGCATACAGGTAGAAGCCGCAATGATCAAGTTGCGCTGGATCTAAGGATGTACACAAAAAAGCAAATTGCTGAAATCAAAACGCAATTGCTGCAGTTTGAAAAGGTTATTCTAGATAAAGCGCAGACTCATATCCATACAATCATGCCCGGCTATACGCATTTACAGATCGCGCAGCCTGTTACGTTTGCCCATCATATTTTAGCGTATGGACAAATGATTTCAAGAGATATCAAACGACTAGATGAAGTAATAGAACATACAGACGTGATGCCCTTGGGAAATGGGGCACTGGCAGGAACGACCTATCCATTCGATCGTCAGTTTGTTGCGGATCAGTTAGGGTTCGAGAAAGTGACAGCCAACAGTTTAGATGGTGTTTCCGATCGTGATTTTGTGATGGATACTGTATATGCCTTAAGCATGATTATGATGCATTTGTCTCGTTTATCCGAAGAAGTGATCGTGTGGTGTTCTCAGGAGTTCCAGTTTATAGAATTGAATGACGCTTTTGCAACAGGGTCTTCCATTATGCCGCAAAAGAAAAATCCGGATGTAGCAGAACTGGTACGAGGAAAAACAGGTCGAGCTTATGGCAACCTACAGACACTGCTGACTATGATGAAAGGTCTTCCGCTTGCCTACAACAAAGACATGCAAGAAGACAAGGAGGCATTATTTGATAGTATTCATACAGTCAAAATTGCATTATCTGCTATGATCCCAATGATTGATACTATGGAAGTGAAAGCTGATCGCATGCGAGATGCAGCATCAAAAGGATTTATCAATGCGACAGATTGTGCGGATTATTTAACTAAAAAAGGTGTGCCGTTTCGTGAAGCATACGGAGTGATTGGTTCGTTAGTTCAAATGTGTATGAAAAAGGCTATCACATTAGAAGAAGTCCCGCTAGAAACCTATCAGTCATTACACTATCTGTTTGAAGAAGATATCTATGAAGCTATCGATTTAGATAACTGTGTAAACAAACGCAATATTGAGGGCGGCCCTTCAGCAAAAGCAGTTATGCAACAAATGGAACAGTTGAAAACACAACTAAATATTGATCCGAAACATTTACTTTAAATCTATTTTTAGTAAATGTTTTTTGCAGGAACAAATGAAACTTAGCAGATAAAATGCATATAGAGCCATAAAGCTTAGTATAAACCATTTATTATAACTTTCAGTAATATTATGCGACTAGCTGTAAAGTAACAAACTAATTCTTAGTATATAATTTGAAAATTGCAAAGATTTCTCACACAAATGTTAGAATAAGTGGTATAATTATCTGAAATAGTGAATTGGTAAATGAGAATTACCTCTGAAAAAGAGCGTAACTTAGGTTAGTTGAAGAATAACTTGGTATTTGTATATTGAAGAAGTTTTAGGTCAGATACATCAACTGAGTTATAATTATATAACTGACTGCATTTCACTACATATTATGACTTAAGGGGAGAATAAATTGGCTGAAAAATTAAAACCACGTACAGATATACCAGAAGAGTTAAAATGGGATTTAACAGCAATTTTCAAGACACAAGCAGAATTTGAGGAAACTGCAGAGCAACTTCCGAAAGACGTAAAAGCTTTTGCGGGAAAATATGATGGAAAGTTATCTAATGTAGATACTTTACTTGAAGCCATTCAATCTTACGAAGCATTAAGAGCGACAGCTTCTCACTTGGGACAATACGGTATGTTGCCGGTATCAGTAGATATTTCTAATGGTGAAGCACAACAGCAGGCGCGTCACGTATCCAATGTTCTAGCAAATGTGAGTGCAGATTTAAGCTTCTTTAACTCACAAATTCAAGAAACTGACGAGTCGACTTTGAACGCTCTTGTAGAAAAAGAGCCGAAATACGCTCCCTTTGTCCGTGAAGTAAAAGCGGCTAAAAAAGCTAAACTAGATCCGAGCGTTGAAAAAGCATTGGCACAATTAGGCCCTGTATTTGAATCTCCTTCTGAAATTTTTGAACAAGCTCGTTCTGCAGATGCAGACTTCGGTACATTTGAAGTAGACGGAAAAGAATATGAACTAAGCTTTGTCCTCTATGAAGAAGTTTATATGTATCACGAAGATCCAAAAGTTCGTCGTGCTGCCTATGATCAATTCAGTAAAGTGTTAAGCCAATATCAGAACGTTGTGGCAACAGCTTATTATACACACTTGCAAAGTGAAAAAACATTAGCAACCATGCGTGGATATGATTCGATCTTTGATTACTTATTAGAAAGTCAAGAAGTCAGCCAGGAGCTTTATAATCGTCAGATCGATATGATTATGAATGACTTTGCTCCAGTCATGCGTAAGTTCATCACTCATTTAAAAGAAGTTCACGGACTTGAAAAAATGACCTATGCTGACTTAAAAGTTGACTTAGACCCTGAATATACAACACCAATCACAATCGAAGAAACTCAAGACTTGGTCAAAGAAGCTATGGCTCCACTTGGAGAAGACTACGTCAACATGATCTTGCGCTCATATCCTGAACGCTGGACAGACTTTGCCCAAAATATCGGGAAACGTTCAGGTGCATTTTGTTCAACAACATATGGCAAACATCCATATGTAATGATTACTTGGACTGGAGAGCTAACAGATGCTTATACATTGTTCCACGAGTTAGGACATGCCGGTCAGGGAGTTTTATCAAATGAAAACAACCCATTAACAAGTGCTCGTCCATCACTTTATTTAATTGAAGGACCATCAACTTTCAACGAATTATTATTAACAGATTATCTGCAGAACAAAGCTGAAGATCCTCGAATGGAACGTTCAGTTTTATCTAAAATGATTTCTAAAACATATTTCCACAATTTTGTAACGCATTTGCTTGAAGCGGCTTATCAAAGAGAAGTGTATAAACTGATTGATGCAGGCAAGAGTTTTGATGCTAAGAAACTTAGCGAAATCAAGCGCAGTGTACTGGAACAATTCTGGGGTGACTCAGTAGAATTAGAATCCGGTGCAGAATTGACATGGATGCGTCAGATTCACTACTACATGGGATTATATCCATACACTTACTCTGCAGGTTTAACGATTGCGACCCAAGCATTCCTTAAAATCAAGAGCGGAGAAGAAAAAGTAGATGGCTGGTTAGAGTTTCTAGCATTAGGCGGACAAAAAGTTCCAGCTGAAGCAACTCTTGTAGCGGGTGTAGATATTACAACAGATCGTCCACTTTCAGATACAATCAAATATCTAGACGAGTCTGTTAATCGCATCATCGAATTGACTGGAGAACTTGAAAAAAATAATTAATTAAAACAAAAACCTTTGCATATAAATTCTGTAAAGGTTTGTTTTAGCTATTGTAAAAAATGCATTCTTCCGATAAAATGATACTAACTTATTTGATCGGAGGTGGAGGTTAGATGTTTCTAACTGCGAAAAAGCACGGAAAAGAAGAATTATATTTGTATATCTGTCGTGCTGAATTTTCTACTGTCATTGCATAATTGGATCAGTGTGTCCATTTTTAGCAATTGAATAGTAGAATCGCAGTGAAAACATCTCACCCCTGCCATTAATATACAAAATGGGAGAGCAGATTTGTGCTCTCTTTTTTTGTTGTAAATAGCCATAGGAGAGGATTCTTTTCTATGGTTGTTTGTATATATATAAACTTTTGTCTAACAATGGGTTTGAGGGTGAAGGACAAAAGGAGAAAATGATGATTATTTGTACAATGAACGGTGTTTCTCAAGCATATGGAGGAACTCAAATTTTTGAAAATATACAATTAGAAATAAAAGAAGGAGAAAAAATAGGATTAGTTGGAAGAAATGGAAGTGGTAAAACTACACTGATGAAATTGATAGCACAAGCGGAACAACCAAGCAGTGGAATGATTCATTGGAAAAAAGGATGCTCAATTGGATATTTAGAACAAATACCTAATTATTCTAGAGGAATCATTGTGAAAGATGTTTTACGTTCCACATTTTACGATCTATTAGAAAAAGAAAAGCAAATGCAAAGTCTAGAAATGGAAATGAGCAACGAAAAAAATGCCGATCGTCTGGAGCAGCTAGTGGAAAATTATGGATACATCCAAGAAACCTATCTTCAAGAAGGAGGATATGAGATGGATGCTAAAATCCAGCAAATCACTCAAGGATTAAATATAAATCGGCTATTGGATAAGAAGTTTGAGATATTAAGTGGAGGAGAACAAACCAAAATTGGTTTAGCAATGAATCTTCTTAGAAATCCAGACTTGTTGTTATTAGATGAACCAACGAATCATTTAGATTTTTTAGCTACAGAATGGCTGGAACAGTTTGTCAGAAATTATAATGGAGCAGTCGTCATTATTTCCCACGATAGATACTTTCTGGATGAAGGAGTAAGCAAAATAATTGATCTAGAAGATGGTGAATGTACAATTTATCATTCTAATTTTACTGGGTATATAAAAGAGAAAGAAGAAAAAATTTTAAGAGAATTTCAAGCTTATGAAGAACAACAACGTAAAATAAAGAAGATGAAAGAAAGAGCAAAAACACTGAGAGAATGGGCTAATCGAGCAGTTCCACCTAATCCCGGATTGCATAAAAAAGCTCGGCATATGGAAAGAATGATCGAAAGAATGGAGAAAGTTAAAAAACCGCATGTAAGTAAACAAATGAAACTGGACATAAAGACTTCAGATCGAAGTGGAAAAGATGTTATCGTTACTGAAGGAGTAGCCAAGTCTTTTGATGAAAGAGTACTATTAGAAGATGTGAATATTCATATTCGTTTCGGAGAAAAAGTGGCTTTAGTAGGGGAGAATGGTACCGGGAAATCGACTTTGTTAAAAATGATTTTAGGAGAAGAAAGGTCAGATTCTGGTCAAATAGATAGAGGCAGTAATATAAAAGTCGGCTATCTTTCACAACACTTATTCACTAAGGAAAAAAGTGAGAGGGTGATTGATGTTTTTAAAGAGAACTTCCAGATGACCGAACAGGAGGCTAGGACGAAACTAGCTCGATTTTTGTTTTATGGAAAAGATGTCTTTAACCAAATTTCAGGACTAAGTGGCGGAGAGCGGATGCGGTTGAGGTTGGCACAACTTATGGAAGAAGATATAAATTTTTTAGTTTTAGATGAACCTACTAACCATTTAGATATCGAATCCAGAGAATTAGTAGAAGAAACTTTGGAAAATTTTCAAGGAACCATTCTGGCTGTTTCTCATGACCGCTATTTTTTAGATAAAACATTCAATAAAGTATACTGGATAGATGAACAAAAAGTAGAGTTTTTCCCCGGAAGCTATTCATGGGCCAAAAGAAAAAAAGAGGAATTAAATAATTAGACAGTATGAACAGTAATGCCTGCTCTATAAATAAAGTAGCGTAGAAAAATAACTTGATAGCTGTGTTACAATTATAGGGCGCAAAGAGAAAAATACGAACAGTTTGTAAAAGTAGAAAAATGGAATTAGAATGTTGGAGGCAATATGGATACAATTTTCAAAACGTTGAAACACTACTATGGATATGATACGTTTCGTCCCGGACAAGAAGCATTGATCAATGCTATTTTAAATGGTAGGGACGTTTTAGGAGTAATGCCCACTGGAGGCGGCAAGTCACTATGTTACCAAATTCCGGCAATCATAATGAATGGTGTAACGATAGTGATTTCACCACTCATTTCTCTAATGAAAGACCAAGTCGATGCATTACAGACGATGGGAGTTAGAGCAGCTTATATCAATAGCCAATTATCTTATTTTGAACAACAAGTAATTATCGATGAAGCAATCAGAAATGAATTGGATCTATTGTATGTATCTCCAGAACGTTTGGGAAATGAACAATTTCTATATTCTGTACGTCGCATGAATGTGAACCTGGTTGCAGTCGATGAAGCTCATTGCGTCTCTCAGTGGGGACATGATTTTAGACCAAGTTATCAAGTGATCCCACAAATCATGGATGTATTGCCTTCACGACCACCTTTTGCAGCATTTACTGCAACGGCAACGACAGTTGTTCAGCGGGATATGATTGATCAGCTGAATTTAGATCAGCCTTTTCAGCATATTGCCAGTTTTGACCGACCAAATCTATATTTTTCAGTAGTTAAACCGGATAAAAAAAGCAATGAACTGAGTCGAATTTTAGATAAAAAAGAATCTAGTATCATTTACTGTAATACCCGTAAAAATGTCGATACTGTATACAAATCGCTTAATAAAAAAGGTTTTCCTGTTACCCGTTATCATGCAGGAATCGAACCAGAAGAACGTATTATAAATCAAGATAAATTCTTATATGATGAAAAACCGATCATGGTAGCAACGAATGCCTTTGGAATGGGAATTGATAAATCTAACGTGCGAAAAGTCATTCACTATAATATGCCGCTTGATATGGAGAGTTACTATCAGGAAGCCGGACGTGCTGGAAGAGATGGAGCACCTGCAGAAGCAATTCTTTTCTATTCAGCACAGGATATCATTACGAACACGATGCTGATTGAACAAGGAAAATCACCACATGCCAAGAAAAATCTGAATTCTATGATCACTTATTGTAAAACGGGAAACTGTCTGCGTAAAAGTATTTTAAAATACTTTAATCAAGAAGTGGAGTGGCAGGAATGCGAATACTGCTCTAACTGTGATGAAGAAACAATCACAACCGATATCACTGTCGAATGTCAGAAAATACTATCTTGTGTTTATCGAATGAAACAGATGTATGGAGCTGGGTTAGTGACGGATGTTCTTCGCGGTAAAAAGACCAGTCGGATTCAACAGGTGAACTTTGATGAACTGAGTACGTATGGCATCATGTCAGATTACACTGATGGGGATATTAAAGATATGATTTCAATAATGGTCAGCGATAATTATTTGAGATTAGGTGGGGATCAATATCCTGTGCTGCAGTTTACAGAAAAAACAGCTGATTTGCTTAAAGGGAAAACGAAATTATCTATACGCAAGCAATTGAAACAAGAGCCAGTACACAAAACGAAAAAAATCGAAAATATCGAAAATTATGACGAAAAGTTATTCGAAAAATTAAGAAATATACGTACAAAGATAGCGCAGGAAATTGGTAAACCGCCTTTTGTCGTATTCACAGATAGAAGTCTGATTGATATGGCAGCTAAGTTTCCTCAAACTGATGAGGAATTTCTTGCGATCAATGGAGTAGGAGAAACCAAATTAGCTGACTATGGTGAAAAGTTTCTTCCAGTTATAAAAGCGTACGTGGAAGAACAGGGTTTGCAGACTGAAGAGTTGAGAATACAGAATGTAACGGAGAAAGAAGTTTCCAAACCAGTCAGTTCTTCAAAGTATTCTGGAAAAAACTCTATGGAAGAAACAATTGACCTTTTAAAGAATGGTCACTCAATTGAAGAAATAGCAGAACTTAGAGGATACACTACAAATACAATCGTCAATCACATCTGTAAAGCAATCGAAAATGAAATGGAGATAGGCTATAATCAACTCGTTTCAGCTGACGCAGAAGCAGAGGTCAGATCAGCAGTAGAAAAAGAAGGAAATGAATTCTTGAAACCAATCAAAGAAGCAGTTGATGAGTCGATTTCATACGACGCTATCAAATTTGTTTTGGCAAAAATGAAAAGTGAAGAAAATAATTAGTCACAAAAAACAGTCACAACTTACACAAAATAGCGTAAGTTGTGACTGTTTTTTAAAATCTTTTTATTGACCAATACCTAAAGCTGCTTGAGCAGCGTGCATACCGGCAACGCGTCCAGTAATAAAGGCACCCGTGATATTATAACCACCCGTGTAGCCATTATAATCTAAAATTTCACCAGTAAAGTAAAGATTTTGCATCTTTTTGCTTTCTAAAGTTTTGGGGTTGACTTCTTTAGTATTGACTCCGCCACCAGTAACGAAAGCTTTCTCAATCGGAAGTGAGCCGTTGACAGTGAAACGAAAGTCTTTAAAGAATTCAATAACCGAATCGATTTGAGCATGAGTCAACTGTTTCAATGGGGTTCCATCTTCAATATTCAATTTCTCAAGTCCAAACAATAGATAGCGCTCTGGAACCATTCCTTTAAGCGAGTTTTTCACACTTTTATCCCCAGCATCTTTAATCAGCTGAGCGATCTCTTGTCTCAGTTCATTAATCGTCTTGTCCGGCAAAGCGTCAATCATCATGGTAGCTCGATCCGTCTTGTCACGCTTCATCACTTGATGAACGAACATTGAACAACGCAGAACGGCAGGACCTGAAATACCAAAGTGAGTAAAAATCATATCCATACGGTGCGAAATTGCGGCTTTTCCTTTTTTGTTCAAAACACTTAAATTGGCATCTCTCAAAGCAAGTCCCTGCAGGACTCTTGCTTCAATAAACGGTTCGTCTGATGTGATAGGAACTTCTGTAGGATACAAAGGTTTTAATGTATGTCCAGCTTTTTTAGCCCATTGATAACCGTCTCCAGTGGATCCTGTCTTAGGCATTGCACGTCCACCGGTAGAAAGAATAATGCTTGAAGCAAGTAGGGTACGTCCATCTTTTAAACGAACGCCTTTGCTTTTCCCCTCTTCATATAAAACTGTATCTACAGGAGCATTCAAGAAAATTTCGACTTTGTTTTCTTCCATGATTCTTTTCAATGCTTCAACGATCGTTCTTGATTTGTCGGTCGTCGGGAACATTCTCCCGTGATCTTCTTCTTTTAAAGCAATTCCGTTTGAACGGAAAAATTTCATAATATCATAATTATCATATTGGTAAAATGCACTATATAAAAAGCGTCCGTTACCAGGAATATGGGTAATAATTTCTTCTTTATCACGGTTGTTGGTGACGTTACAACGACCATTACCCGTTACCAGCAGCTTTCTGCCCAGCATCTTGTTTTTTTCAACGACAGCAACTTTTGCGCCGGATTCTGCGGCTGAGATTGCGGCCATCATGCCACTCGTTCCGCCTCCAACGACAAGTACATCGTAGTGGGTCATATTATTTCCTCCTACTTACTCATTAAGCTATCCGTTACTGTACCATAATTTACAAAAATAGGCTATAAAAGATTGAGATAGTCGGATTTATGTAATATTTCAATAGATTTTTTCTATTTAATCAATTTCATATTTTACGATAAAAAAATATAGAAGGAAATAAATAGGACAATTCCGGATGATACTATTAATAACCGGCCTTCGAGTCTTTTATTTTTAGTGAACTCAACAAATCCATTAAATAATTGAGAAAGTCCCAACAGAAAAAGTATTAAAGTTGAAAATCTGAAATCTTGAGATAGTAATCCCTAATTCGCAAGAATGAGCACCATAACAGAAAATAGAATACTTATTTTTTTCAGCAAGTGTATCTCTCCTTTCTAAAAATGGATCTTGCCATATAATACTATCAGATATGATGTGTATGATCATTTTTAGATAGCAAAGATTGAGCAATCGTCAATAAATCATGCAATCTTTACAGTGTTAGTGTAAAATAGTTCTCGGTTAGTGATATCATTTCGTTTTCTAGACAAAAAGAAACGAGACCTTTAATCTAGTAGTTACCACACCAGTAGAAAAGAGGCCTCGTTATGAATCATATAATATCACAAATAGTTGAACTCTGGAAGAATGAAGAATCTGTTATCGATATAGAAAACAATTTAAACCTTTGGTTTCAAGGTTGGAATGAATGGTTAATGCAGCATGCCATAGAGAGAATAGATAAAGAACTTTATCAGCAGTATAAACATAAAGGCTGGCATGTAGACAATATTGAACCTCGAACTGTTCAATTTGTATTTGGTAAGATCACTTACTATCGGAGACGACTAAAAAAGGAAGGGAGACCATCTTTCATCGCTTTGGATAAAGCCTTAGGCTTACAAAAGTATAAGCGCTACTCTCCTAACACTCAAAAGGTGATGGCTCAATTGGGGGCTAATATGCCTTATAGACAGGCCAAAAAGTCTCTTCTGATAAGTAGTTCTGTGACAGCTAGCCATTCTACCATTCACCGTGTAACGCAAGAGGTTGGAGAAAAGGTTCAACACTACCTGTCTAAATATTACTATAAATCAGACCTTCCTAAGACTAAGCGAAAGAAGGTAAAAGCATTATATATTGAAGGTGATGGTTTGCTTGTTAAAGGAAGGCAAGGCGACTCTCCAACCATTCATCGCGTCATCGTACATGAAGGCATTGATAAAAAGAAGCAGAGACATACGCTTATAAACAAGATGGCATTTTCAAGTTTAGATTCCAGTAAAGACGCTTTTAAGCAAGCTGCTCATTATTTAAATCAAGTCTATGACTTGAAAGAGACACTTGTCATCACAAACAGCGATGGAGGAAGCGGGTATGAAAAAGATAAATTTGACACTATCGTTGGCTATTGTCATCGGCATGAACATTTTAGAGATACCTACCACGTACATCGAAAGGTAAAAGAACGTTTATCTTTCGATAAAAAAATGGAAGGATTAATGATAAAAGCTGTAAAAAAATTTGACTGGTCATTAGTGGAATCCGTTTGTGCAACAGCTGAAAGCAGATTGATAGACATGCCAGAAGAAAGCAAAGCAATACGCAAAGATCAAATTAAAAAATTGAAAAAATATTTGTATAGAAATTGGGAATACATCAAAAGCTTTAAACAACGTGACCTCCCCCTGTCCGATGGGACAGGCGTTTGTGAAACTGGACATCGTGTGTATAGTTACCGGACGAAAAGGCAGGGACGTAGTTGGACAAAAGCAGGTGTAGCTAATGTCGTAGCATTACTAACAGCAGAACAAAACAGTCTTCTGGAAAAAGCTTTGACCACAGAAGTTGATTCTATCGTTGAACCGTTAGGTGAAGATCTTAAGGGAGCAGTCCGTCAGGCTTTGAAAAAGCCTCGTTCAACCACACACACTGTTCAAACTGGGAAAATATCCAACTATGGCCCTGTGAGTAGCTTCATTGGGAAATTAGGCCGGGCATTTTCCTGAAAATATTAACACAACATAATTTCTGTTAATTCTACTAGTTAAAGGTTACCGAGAAAAACTTGACGCATACCTTTACAGTAAAGCGCTTGTATGTAATGGATTACATCCTATACACTGAATCTATAACAAATCGTTTTACTATTTAGAAACAGATAATTTATTCAAGGAGGAACATATATAATGGGATTCAGAAAAGACTTTTTATGGGGTGGCGCAACAGCTGCCAATCAACTTGAAGGTGGATACGATCAAGACGGACGTGGATTAGCAAATGTTGACGTAGTGCCCGTTGGAGAAGACCGCGGACCGATTATTACAGGACAAGTGAAACATTTTGATTTTGATGACGATCATTTCTATCCAGCTAAAGAAGCAATCGATCACTACAACCGTTTCAAAGAAGACATTGCACTGTTTGGAGAAATGGGCTTTAAAACGTATCGTCTATCTATTGCATGGACACGCATTTTCCCTAAAGGAGACGAAACAGAACCAAATGAAGCAGGATTGAAATTCTATGAAGATTTATTCAAGGAATGTCATAAATATGGTATTGAACCCTTAGTTACAATCACTCACTTTGACTGCCCTATGCATTTGATTAAAGAGTATGGTGGCTGGCGTAACCGTAAAATGGTTGATTTCTATGAAAATCTTTGTCGTGCAATTTTTAGTCGCTATAAAGGTTTAGTAAAATACTGGTTGACTTTCAATGAAATCAATATGATTTTACATGCTCCATTTATGGGTGCCGGATTAGCCTTTGATGAAGATGAAAACCAGAAACAAGTGAAATATCAAGCAGCTCATCACGAATTAGTGGCTAGCGCATTAGCAACTAAAATAGCCCATGAAGTAGATCCTGAAAACCAAGTAGGTTGTATGCTTGCAGCAGGTAAATATTATCCGAATACACCAAACCCAGTAGATGTATTTGCTGCCCAGCAAGAAGATCATGAAAACTACTTCTTTATCGATGTACAGTCTCGCGGAGAATATCCAGCATATGCAATTAAAGAATTAGAACGTGATGGAATCGAAATCCCATTTGAAGAAGGAGATAAAGAACTTCTTAAAGAAAACACAGTAGACTTTATTTCATTCTCTTATTACTCATCTCGTGTAGCATCAGGAGATCCTAAAGTGAATGAAAAAACTGCAGGAAATATTTTTGCTTCAATCAAGAATCCATATCTAGAAGCAAGTGAATGGGGATGGCAGATCGATCCACTTGGGCTGCGTATTACTATGAATGATGTATATGATCGCTATCAAAAACCATTATTTATTGTAGAAAATGGACTAGGTGCAGTAGACACCCCAGATGAAAATGGGTATGTAGAAGATGATTATCGTATACAATATATGGCTGAACATATTAAAGCAATGAAAGATGCTGTTGAATTAGATGGTATTGACCTTATGGGCTATACTTCTTGGGGATGTATCGACCTTGTAAGTGCCGGAACTGGTGAAATGAAAAAACGTTATGGTTTCATCTATGTAGACCGTGATAATGCGGGTAACGGAACATTGAAACGTACGAAGAAAAAATCATTTGACTGGTATAAAAAAGTCATCGCAACAAACGGTGAAGACGTAAGTAACGGTTAATTTACCGACAACATGTAATGAAACATAAGCGGGACGTCAGCTGGATATAGCTGACGTTCTTTTATTATCTCCAATATTCTAATCTATTACTAGCTAAGTTTCGTTTTTCTATTGTAGAGATGATCGTCTTTCTTTAAAATAAGACTAACTGACAAAGCAAGGAGTGAAAAAAATGGAAAATCTACAAGGACAGTGCCTATGCGGAAGAACCATTATCACCGTCAGCCAAATTACTCGTGATGTTACGGTCTGTCACTGTAGTATGTGCAGAAAGCAGGCAGCTGGCCCTATGTTTTACACAGATAGAGTCCCAGATAACCAAATCCATTTCAACCAAAAAGAGACAGTCGGCGTGTATCCTTCATCCAAAGAGATTGAAAGAGGATTCTGTAATCAGTGTGGAACATTCTTATTTTTCCGAAATACAAAACAGCAGATGACTTCAATGAATCCTGAGTTGTTCGATGAACAAATCTCAGCTTTGAACTTTGAGAAAGAAATTTATTACGACGACAAACCAAACTATTATGTTTTTGCAAATGAAACAGTCAAACGACCTTAACGGAGGAAAGAATAGTGAGTAAACAAACAGAATGGATTGAAGAAAAGACAATCCGCCAATTACAAAATGCCTTAGCTAAAGGTGAAACAACATCTAGAGAGTTGGTTTTGACTTATCTGAAACGAATTGCAGAAATCGATGCATCAGGACCGAAATTGAATGCAATTATTGAAGTAAATCCAGATGCTTTGTATATTGCAGATAAATTGGATGCACAGCGAAAAGCCGGAAAAGTATACGGTAGTCTTCATGGGATTCCCGTTGTCATAAAAGATAACGTGGATACTCAGGATAGAATGCATACATCTGCTGGATCTTTACTGTTGAAAGATCATGTCGCAAAAGCAGATGCCTTTGTTGTCGAGCAGTTGCGTAAATCCGGTGCAATTATTCTAGCGAAAACGAATCTGACAGAGTGGGCAAACTTTATTGCGGAAGATATGCCGACTGGCTATAGTTCCCGTGGTGGGCAGACAGTAAATCCTTATGGAAAAAGCTTTATAGTTGGAGGATCAAGCGCAGGTTCAGGAGCAGCTGTTGCAGCCAATCTGGCTACAGCAGGGGTTGGGACAGAAACTTCAGGTTCGATTCTTAGTCCAGCTAGTCAGAATTCGTTAGTTGGAATTAAACCGACTGTAGGTTTGATCAGTCGTAGTGGTATTGTTCCGATCTCAATTACTCAAGATACTGCCGGACCCATGACAAGAACTGTTGAAGACGGGGCTATTTTATTAAATGTATTGAACGGCGAAGATGAAAATGACCCGATCACTAGTACCAACCCTTTCGGGAAAAAAGATTTTACCGATTCTCTAAAAAAAGATGGTTTAAAAGGAAAGCGTATCGGAGTTGCCCGTAAGCCTTTCTTTGAATATGTAAGTGAAGAACATCGAAAAGTGATCGATGCTGCAATCGAAGAAGTAAAAGCAGCTGGTGCAATCATAATAGAGGATATCAAAATTCCTTCCGCTAATAATGATTGGGATATCAATGTAATGCTGTATGAATTCAAATCAGCAGTCGAGACTTATTTGAAGACCGTAAATGTGTCGACTGATTTAAATACATTAAATGATTTAATCCAAGGCAATCGCAGACTTGGAACAAAAGCACTGAAGTACGGGCAAGCATTATTCTATCAAGCAGAAAGAACGAGCGGTCGTTTGATAGATGCCGATTACTTGAACAGCTTAGTTTTTGACCAGGAACAATCTCGAGAAAAAGGCATTGATGCAGTGCTGGCAGACAATCAGTTAGATGCTATCATCACACCGAACAATGTGGGCGCAACTATTCCGGCTAAAGCGGGATATCCTTCAATCACGGTGCCAGCCGGCTATACTCCAGCTGGCGAACCAGTAGGGATAACCTTTACGGCTGGACAATACTCAGAACCAATGCTGTTAGAATGTGCTTATGCATATGAACAAAGTACTTATCACCGTAAGAAGCCAATATTTGATAAGAAAGAAGGATAACAATGGCAAAACACAAAATCTATACAATGAGTTTTGGAAGTGTCTATCCGCATTATGTTACCAAAGCCGAGAAAAAGGGACGCACAAAAGCAGAAGTAGATGAAATCATTCGCTGGCTGACTGGGTATTCACAGGCCGAACTTGATGCAGTAATAGAAGACGGAACAGATTTTGAAACATTCTTTGAGCAGGCGCCGGAAATGAATCCCAACCGAGTACAAGTAAAAGGCGTAATATGCGGAGTGAGAATTGAAGAAATCGAAGAACCCACAATGAAAGAAATCCGCTATCTCGACAAGATGATCGATGAACTGGCGAAAGGCAAGAAAATGGAGAAGATTTTACGCGTAGATACTCTAAAAAAATAAATATATTATAAGAAGACTAAGATAAAAGTTTCTTTAGAACCATTAAAAAAGAAAAATCTAGTAGAATAGTGCCAAACCCTATATGTTAGACCGAAATCTAGTATGCAGAGTTAACTTTATTTAAAGAATAAAGAAGATGCGCTTTAAGGATTGTTAATATTGTAGAAGAGAACTTTTCTTTTGTGCATATCTTTGTCGACTTTTCCCAATAATATATAATTTGTAAATTTATTAACAAAGTCATTTTTAACTACGTAAGTTAAAAGATTTATTATTTTTAATTGTAAATATGGAGAATAAATGATGTTTTTTTCGGGATTGATAATTAGATTATGTTTTTTAATGAAAAATATACTTTGATTCTTGAGTTAAACGTGTTAAAATATTCTAGCATGAATTTTGTGAAATTAATCTAGGAGGATTTTTGAAATGACGAACGGAAAAACTAAAGTCAGTACAGCTTCACTAAAAGTTCTTGAAGGATGGGGAATAGATACAATTTATGGTATTCCTTCAGGAACTTTGGCTCCTCTAATGGAAGCTTTAGGTGAACAAGAAGAAACAAACATTAATTTTTTACAAGTAAAACATGAAGAAGTTGGCGCAATGGCAGCTGTAATGCAACGCAAATTCGGCGGAAATATTGCTGTTTGTGTTGGATCAGGTGGACCTGGTGCTTCTCACTTAATCAATGGTCTTTATGATGCAGCGATGGATAACACTCCAGTTTTAGCTATTTTAGGATCTCGCCCTCAGAAAGAGTTGAACATGGATGCGTTCCAAGAATTGAACCAAAATCCAATGTTCGCAAGTATTGCGGTATACAACCGTCGTGTGGCTTATGCTGAACAATTACCAAAAATGATTGACGATGCAATCCGTACAGCGCTAGCTAAAAATGGAGTAGCTGTAATCGAAGTACCTGGTGATTTCGGTTACCATGAAATCGATGAAGATGCATTCTATTCTTCAGGTCACAGCTATCGTGATTATGTATCTCCAGCGATTAACGAAGCGGATGTTGATGCTGCAGTTGAAATCTTAAACAAAGCTGAGCGTCCTGCAATTTATGCGGGTGTTGGAACTATGGGACACGGTCCAGCAGTTCAAGAATTATCTCGCAAACTTAAAGCGCCAGTCATTGTAACTGGTAAAAACTTTGAAACTTTCGAATATGACTTTGAAGCATTAGCAGGTTCAACATACCGTGTTGGTTGGAAACCAGCTAATGAAACAGTTAAAGAAGCAGATACTATTCTATTCGTTGGATCAAACTTCCCGTTTGCTGAAATTGAAGGTACATTCTCAAATACTGAAAACTTCATCCAAATTGATAATAACCCAGCTATGCTTGGTAAACGTCATAATGCAGATGTTGCGATTCTTGGAGATGCAGGCGAAGCTGTTCAGTCATTACTTGCAAAAGTAACAGAAGTTCCAGAATCAGCTTGGTGGAATGCTAACTTGAAAAACATTCAAAACTGGCGTGACTACATGACTAAGTTGGAAACAAAAGAAAGCGGCGCGCTACAACTTTATCAAGTATACAACGCGATCAACAAATACGCTGATGAAGATGCGATTTATTCAATCGACGTTGGTAACTCTACTCAAACATCTATCCGTCACTTACACATGACGCCTAAAAATATGTGGAGAACATCTCCATTGTTTGCGACTATGGGTATTGGACTTCCTGGTGGTATTGGTGCTAAGAACGTGTATCCAGATCGTCAAGTCTTTAACATAATGGGTGATGGTGCGTTTTCAATGAACTATCAAGATATTGTTACTAACGTACGTTACAACATGCCTGTTATCAACATCGTATTCACTAACACTGAATATGCATTCATCAAGAATAAGTATGAAGATACAAACACAAATACTTTTGGGACTGACTTTACTGATGTAGACTACGCAAAAATTGGGGAAGCTCAAGGCGCAGTTGGTTTCACAGTAAGCCGTATTGAAGATATCGATCAAGTAATGGCTGATGCTGTTAAAGCTTATAAAGAAGGCAAAACAGTCGTAGTAGATGCTAAAATTACTAAAGATCGTCCAATTCCAGTTGAGACATTAAAATTAGATCCTTCATTATACAGTGCAGAAGAAATCAAAGCTTATAAAGAAAAATATGAAGCTGAAGAATTAGTACCATTTAGTGAATTCTTAAAAGCTGAAGGTCTTGAATCTAAAGTAGCTAAGTAATGAACTAAGTAATTTTCTGGCATATAACTTACAGATTAATATTAAGAGACCGAACCATAAGTCTTGGAAGGTCTCAAACTATAGAGAACCTCTGGAAGAGTTGTATTTTTACAACCCTTTTAGGGGTTTTTTTTAGTGTAACGAGTTCTTCATATTATGCCACCTTTTTCTATTGACTTTAGTTTAGAATACCTTTACCATCCACTGGTCATTGAAATGCAGAAACAAGGAACAAATCCCCCTTATGGTTACGGAATTGACAGTACGGGTTTAAAAAATGAACTTTCAGCAATAGGATTTGAACAGATGCAAATCGATCGATTCTATGATGTAGAGAAAGAGAACGAAAGTCATGAAGCTTCTCGTTATGCATTGAGTGCCAGAAAACTTTTAAAATAAATGATTGAACAATCACTAGCCAGCACTTTAAATGTATGCATTCGTTTAGAGTGTTTATTTCTATTCTTTTATAGATGGAATGCAAGGTAACAGGTCTCAAAAGCAGACGGAACCTGTTATAATAAATTAAAGTTGCTTAAACGATAAGATCAATCAAATTCATTTTTGAAGGGAATCGTGATATGGAGAAAACATTTGACCATAAATTAAATACAATCAAGTGGATCGGGATAATCACAATGTTGATCGATCATATGGGCTATTTTTTATTTCCACAGTTATTATGGATGCGAGTAATAGGGCGAATTGCTTTTCCCTGTTTTTTATATGCCATCATAGAAGGAACAAAGCGGACTAAAAATTATAAAAAGTATATTATACGACTATTAATACTTGGCGTAATCTCTATGCCGATCACACCGAACACTTTAAATGTCATCTTCTTACTTGCTTTATTCTCCCTTTCTATAAAATATAAGAAATATTTTATAGTGTTTTTACTCTTGAGCATCCCAGTGGAATATGGAGTTTATGGTATGTTGTTTGGCTGGGGGATATATTGGATGAAGGAGTATAATCGCGACCAAGGTATTTTGTTTTCCATTATTATACAATTTATTATGGGTGTTTCGGTTCAAGCATTTTCTTTAATGGCCCTTCCATTGTTTCTAGGTAATATAAGAATTAAACTTCCTAAAGTATCTAAGTATTTTTTCTACGTGTTTTACCCGCTGCATCAAGGAATCTTAATATTCATTGTGACTTGGATAAATCAATAGAAATCGAAAAATAAAATTTTTAAACTGATTTAGAATAATCTCAGTATTTGTTTATACAAGCAAATAAAATGACATAATACCGATTAAATAGTAAACTAAATGATACCCATTGTTAAATAGACTCGCGAAACGAAATTATTTAGTCCTTAAAAGCTACTGTAAGCAATCTCTGGGAGGAGACACTATTAAATGAAATTAACTGAACTATTAAAATTGGTAGAGATTGATTCGAAACGTCTTGCTAAAGAAAAAACGAATACTGAAAAATTAAATATAAAAAATGTAGCCTACCACTCAAAGGAAGTTAGCCAAGATACACTCTTTGTTTGCATCAAAGGTCATCTAGCAGACGGTCATCAGTATGCAGAAAAAGCTGTTGCTAAAGGAGCTGTTGTCATTGTTGTAGAGCGGTTCATTAAGGATTTGGATGTTCTTCAGGTTAAAGTAAAGGACAGTCGAGAAGCTTTAGCTACCATATCTAGTAATTTTTTTAAACAACCATCTAAGTCTATGCGCATTTTTGGTATCACGGCAACGAATGGTAAAACGACAATTACATATATGACGGATGAGATCTTTAAAGCATATAAATTGAAAGTAGGACTAATCGGCACGATTATTACTAAAATTGATAACGAGATAGAAACTAGTGTTTTAACAACGCCAGAATCTTATGATTTACAGAAATACTTTGCAAAAATGGTAGATGAGGCAATATCTCATGTTTCTATGGAGGTCTCCTCTTCAGCGCTGGAACTTAAACGGGTTCATAAAACAGCATTTGATGTAGTGGCGTTTACTAATATTAGCCCTGAACATATTAGATTACATGAATCTTTTGAAGCTTATTTTGATGCAAAAGCGCTACTTATAAGAAATGCACCAAAAAATAGCTTTGCAATTCTGAATATTGATGAGCCGTTATTAAATCCGTTGGTAAATCAAACGGAAGCTCAGGTCGTAACTTTTGGAATAGAAAATAGTTCAGGGACTGTTAAAATAACGGATATCGATTTATCGTCTGGTAAGCCGTCTTTTACCGTCAATATTATGTCCCACCTTAATACATTAAATGGGACACAAATCAGCCCTGAAAAATTTAAGATTCAATTATCCGTTCCAGGCTATCACTCAATATATAATGCCACAACAGCAATTCTAACCGCGTTAATCAATAATATCCCTCTTGAATATGTTAAAAAAGGGATTGAAAACT
This sequence comes from Marinilactibacillus sp. 15R, assembly GCF_001895285.1. Taxonomy (NCBI): domain Bacteria; kingdom Bacillati; phylum Bacillota; class Bacilli; order Lactobacillales; family Carnobacteriaceae; genus Marinilactibacillus; species Marinilactibacillus sp. 15R. The sequence continues at coordinate 35,620 of NZ_CP017761.1, read as the reverse complement.
TCAAAGGAGTAGAAAGACGGTTTCAAATTCTTTATGATCAAGAGTTTAAGGTCATTGATGATTTATTATTAAATAAAAATAATATCGATTCCTGTATGGAAGCAATCAGTCATCTGAAATATGAAAATATGCATCTTGTACATGCGATTAGAGGAAGTAATGGACCAGAATTAAGCGAAGAAATTGCAGAATCAATAGTAGGGTGGTTTAATAAAATGAATATAGAAAACATCATTTTAACAACCAGTCGATCGCATGTAATGAAAAAAGATGAGGTTACAAAAGAAGAATTAGAAGCATTCTTAGAAGTGATGCAGAAGAATAAAATAGATGTAGCTTTTTTTGAGGAGTTAGACGATGCGCTGCAACTAGGCGTTGAAAGGTTAAATCCGGATGACATCTTATTGATTTCTGGAGCCCATTCAATGGATACCGGAGCTAAAAAAACATTAGATTTATTGAAGCAAATGTATCCGAATGTTGACCACGAGGCAATAGATAGTGTAGTAGGTTCTAAAATAATTGGTATGGGTTGAAATTGAGTAAGTAAAATAAAATTAACTGGCTATGTTAAGTCTTGAGTTTCATCGGCTTAATATAGCTAGTTTTGTATGTTGAAAAACGTTTCTTAGTTAATATGCAAAGGTATATCCTTAGTAAATTATTTTAGATAGCATACTTTTTTTAGAAGATAATTATTTATAGTTGACAAAGTAGAAAATGATGGTAAACTAATTGTGTAATCGGTTACAGATAGAGGGAGATAAGATGACTACAATCAAAGATGTTGCAGAATTTGCTGGGGTATCCGTTGCCACAGTTTCAAGAACGTTAAATAATAGTGGATATGTGGGAGAAGAATCCAGAAAAAAGGTAGAAAGAGCGATTAAAACTTTAGAATATTATCCTAATGAAGTGGCTAGATCCTTGTTTCAAAAAACATCTAAGATGATAGGATTATTACTGCCTGATATCTCTAATCCATATTTTCCTTTACTAGCAAAGGGAGTAGAGGATTATGCTCAAGAAAAAGGATATATGGTAATTCTTGGAAATGTGGAAGATAATTTAGAAAAAGAAAAATCTTATGTTAAGTTTTTTTCACAATATAATGTTTCTGGAGTATTGTCAGCCTCCGCTATACAAAAAGATGCTAAATCAACCATACCATTTGTTTTATTAGATAGAGCAATGGAAAAAGAAGACTATTCCATTTCTACTGATGATCTCTTGGGCGGTAAACTAGCAGCTAAGGCAATTAAAGAAGCAAGAGCAGAGAGCGTTATTGTAATGGCGGGACCTAAAAAAGTACCAGGAGCGAATGATCGTCTTACTGGAAACCTTCAAATCTTAAACCGATCTAATATAAATTATAAAATCTTTGAAACAAATACTTATCAAGTTGATAAAGCAGAAAAAATAGCAAGAAGCCTTTTTGAAACCTTTGAAAATTTTGATAGTGTAATAGCAAGTAATGATGTATACGCACTAGCCGTTATGAAAGAAGCGATGAGACGGGGGTATCGTATTCCACAGGATATACAGATCATTGGTTATGATGATATGCCTTTTAGCCGCTACATGTTTCCGGGGCTTACTACTATTGCTCAACCAGCTTATGAAGTAGGGCACAGAGGAGCAAAAATGTTATTTAATTTAATTGAAAAAAAGTCAATTACACAAAAAAGAGTTATTTTAAAACCGGATCTGGTTTGTCGAGATACTTTAAGATAGGAGCTTGAAAATGTCAAATATTGTAGTAGTAGGAAGTATATCAACAGATTTCATTGTTGGAGCTAATAAGAGACCTCTTGTTGGAGAAACGATAGAAGGAACAAGTTTTACCACAGATTTTGGAGGGAAAGGAGCTAATCAAGCCATTGCTTGCGCTCGTTTAGGAGCAAAGACATCAATACTAGGAGCTGTTGGAGGAGATGAATTTGCGGAAAGACTTTTACAGAATCTTCAAAATAATAATATAAACATAAGCAATGTGGAACGGGTTACACATTCACCTTCTGGTTCTGCAGTGATCACTTTGGTTGAAGGAGATAATTCAATTATATATGTGCCAGGAGCAAATGCTGAGTATAATCCACTAGCGGTCAGAACTTACTTTGAAAATAGAAAAGATGAAAAAATTGATTTAGTTTTGGTACAAAATGAGACAAAAGAAGAAACGGTAGAAAGTTTAATTGATTTATGTAATCTGGAGAATGTGCCTGTTTTATTAAATCCAGCTCCAGCTAGAACAATAGCAAAGAATACTATTGATAAATTAACATTTCTGACTCCAAATGAAACGGAGTTTAAGACGATGTTTCCTAATGAAAATTTAAAAGATGTCTTAACACAATATCCAAAAAAAATAATAGTAACTTTAGGTTCAAAAGGAGCCATATTCCATGATGGTAAATCTATTATTAAAGTCCCGTCAATACCCGTAGAAAATGTAGAAGATACAACAGGGGCAGGAGATACCTTTAATGGAGCATTTGCTGTAGCGGTTACCTCGGGTCTGCAGATAGAAGAAAGTATAAAATTCGGGAATTTAGCTGCAGCTATTGCTATTCAAAATAAGGGAGCACAAAATGGAATGCCGACATTAAAAGAAATGAAGGGAAGAATGGAATATGAAAAAAAATGGGATCTTGAATAGCGAAATCAGTAAAATATTAGCGGATATGGGGCATACAGATCAATTGATTATTGCAGATTGCGGGTTGCCAGTTCCTGATGGAGTGAAAAAAATTGATCTATCGATATCTGAAGGCATACCCAGTTTTGAAGAGTTATTAAACTTAATGATGAATGAAATGAAAATAGAAAAAGCGATATTGGCTGAAGAAATAAAAGGTAAAAATTCGAACCTTAATAAAAGAACAGTAGAAAAATTAAAAAGTTCTGATATTGAAGTTGTTTATATACAACATGAAGAATTTAAAAAACAGTCTCAATTTTCTAAAACAATTATTCGAACTGGAGAAGCAACACCCTATGCAAATGTGATTTTACAATCCGGAGTATTATTCTAGGAGGTGCAAAAAATGAACATAGAAATGAAAGGGGTTACTAAATCTTTTGGCAGCAATTATGTCTTGAGAGGAGTGGACTTTGATCTACAAGCGGGTGAAGTACATGCACTAATGGGAGAAAATGGGGCAGGAAAATCTACCTTAATGAATATCATGACAGGACTACACAAAAAAGATGATGGACAAATAGTTATTGATGGAAAGGAGCAGTTATTCGAGAATCCAAAGGAAGCTGAAAATTATGGTATTAGCTTTATTCATCAGGAAATGATTACTTGGCCGGAAATGACCGTTTTAGAAAATTTGTTTATGGGAAAAGAAATAAAAACAAATTTTGGTTGGATAAAAACCAAAGAGATGCAGAATAAGGCAGACAATATTTTTCGAGAACTTGGTATCCAAATAGACTTCGACAAACAAATGAAGACATTAAGTGTAGGACAACAACAATTAGTTGAGATTGCAAAAACCTTAATGAACGAGACCAAGGTCATCATAATGGATGAGCCATCAGCTGCATTAACGGATAGAGAAATTGAGCTATTATTCAAGATAATAAATCAACTTAAGGAAAAAAATGTAGCGATTGTTTACATTTCTCATCGGATGGAAGAGATTTTTAAAATTAGCGACCGGGTAACAGTTATGAGAGATGGAATCTCAATCAGTACTAAACCTACCAAGGACACATACTATGATGAAATTGTTCGTCAAATGGTTGGAAGAGACTTAGAGGATTATTACCCAACTATCGAAAGCGAGAAGGGAGAGGTGGTATTAGAGGTTAAAGAACTATCTCGATCTAACCTTTTTAATGAAATTTCTTTCAAGCTACATTCAGGTGAAATAATTGGATTTTCTGGATTAATGGGATCAGGTCGTACGGAAATCATGCGGGCAATATTTGGGATTGATCGATTAGAAAAAGGGGAAATATTTTTAGAAGGTGAAAAAGTAGAGATAAAAACGCCGAATGATGCTATTTCAAAAGGAATTGGATTCCTAACAGAAAATCGCAAAGACGAAGGATTATTTTTAGATTTCTCTATACGAGATAATATCAGCATGACGGCTTTTGAAGAATTTTCTAAATATGGTTGGATCAATCGTAAAGAAGAAGCAGAGTTTGTAGAGCTACTAATTAAAAGATTGACGGTTAAAACAACAGATATGGAGTTGCCGGCATCTGCTCTTTCGGGAGGGAATCAGCAGAAAGTTGTGCTTGCCAAATGGATTGGTGCTGGATCGAAAGTATTGATTCTAGATGAACCAACTCGTGGAGTGGATGTAGGAGCCAAAAAAGAAATCTACAGTTTGATGAAAGAATTAACGGAAAGAGGCGTAGGGATTATTATGGTATCGAGTGACTTACCAGAAGTAATCGGTGTTAGTGATCGTGTAATTGTAGTTCACGAAGGAAAAATAGCAGGAGAACTCTCAAAAGAATCTTTATCTGAAGAAAAAATTATGACATTAGCAACAGGAGGATCTTAATGGAAGCTAAATCTAAAAGCATTACTCAAACAAAAGCCAAAAGAAGTGAATTATTTAGGAAGTTAGGGCCACTAATTGCCCTAATAGTTTTAGTTGTTGTGGTAACATTTTTGAATACAAATTTTATCAATCCGACAAACATTTTAAATCTTTTAAGACAAGTATCTGTGAATGCTTTAATTGCCTTTGGTATGACATTCGTTATCATTACCGGAGGAATTGATTTATCAGTAGGATCCACACTAGCGCTTAGTGGAGCTTTGACTGCTGGGATTCTAGCGGCAGGTGTACCACCTGTTGTCGCAATTTTTGCTGGTCTATTAATAGGGGCAGCGTTAGGGTTACTGAATGGGATTGTGATTACCAAAGGTAAAGTAGCTCCATTTATTGCAACGCTTGCGACAATGACAATATTTCGTGGATTAACGTTAGTTTATACAGAAGGGAATCCCATCACAGGATTTAGTGATGATTTCACATTTTTATTTTTTGGAAGGGGGTATCTATTTGGAATACCATTCCCAGTAGTATTAATGGCTATTGCCTTCGGGATACTATTTGTTCTTTTACACAAAATGACATTTGGTCGTAAGACTTTTGCGATTGGTGGGAATGAAAATGCATCTTATATAGCTGGGATCAAAAGTGATAGAGTTAAATATACCGTCTATGCTATTTCAGGAATGATGTCAGCATTAGCCGGACTGATTTTAACTTCGAGATTAAATTCTGCACAACCTACTGCCGGGACCGCTTATGAATTAGATGCAATTGCTGCTGTAGTAATTGGTGGCACAAGCTTAGCAGGAGGAAAAGGACGTATAGTGGGAACACTTATTGGGGCGTTGATTATTGGAACATTAAATAATGGATTAAATCTCCTTGGCGTATCTAGTTTTTATCAGCAAGTAGTTAGAGGAATCGTTATTATTATTGCAGTATTGTTAGACAGAAAAAAATAGATAAATGGAGGAATTAACATGAAAAAACTTTTTGGACTATTAACAATCTTTACAATGTTTCTTTTAGGAGCTTGTGGTTCAGCAACATTAGAAGGCGAACAATCTGATGAAAGTGAAAAAGTAGCGGAAATATCTCCAGATGAAATGACTATTGGTCTATCTATTTCAACATTAAATAATCCATTTTTTGGTCAGCTGCAAGAAGGGGTAGAAGATAAAGCCGAAGAAAATGGTACGACAGTGCGAACGGTTGATGCTCAAGACGATACAGCTACACAAATCAATGGGATTGATGATTTGATTCAACAAGGCGTAGATGTTCTTTTAATTAATCCAGTAGATTCTGATGCCATCACGCCAGCTATTGAATCTGCTAATGCAGCTGGGATCCCTGTCATTACCTTAGACCGTTCAAGTGAAGGTGGAGAAGTCGTTACATTAATTGCTTCAGACAATGTTCAAGGCGGAGAAATGGCTGCTGAACACATAGTTGAGCTTGTGGGAGAAAAAGCTAAAGTTGTTCAACTAGAAGGAACCCCAGGAGCATCTGCTGCTAATGAACGTGGTGAAGGATTTAATAATGTAGCAAATGAAAAATTAGATGTTGTAGATAGTCAATCTGCTAATTTTAGCCGATCAGAAGGATTAACCGTAATGGAAAACCTACTACAATCCAACTCAGATATTGATGCTGTATTTGCTCAAAATGATGAAATGGCATTGGGTGCTATAGAAGCTATAGAAGCAGCAGGATTAGAAGATATTGTAGTAATCGGATTTGACGGAAATGAAGATGCACTTGCTCAAATCGAAGAAGGTCGATTAGATGCAACAGTAGCGCAACAACCATATGAAATGGGCTCATTAGCAGTGCAAGCAGCCTATGACTATGTCTCAGGAAAAGATGTAGAAAACGTAATTTCTTCTCCATTAGAATTGATGACTGCTGAATAAAAAAAATCTATATTCAATAACAGAGAATCTGGAAAAGGATTGAAGGTCTAGTAAAGAAAATAAGAATAATAAATACAACATTTTTCTCAAGAATAAAGCACAGTACCCAAGAAAATAAGGATACTGTGCTTTAATTCATTCATCATTTTTATTGTTTTTACTTGTATAAGTTGCAGCCCCGATAACGGTCCCTAGGGCAATGCCAATTGCTAATCCAACAGCTAGATTATCCATCATTATTCCAATGGCAGCTCCTAAAGCTACCCCTATACCAATTCCCATACCCGTACTTGAACCAGCAGCTGAATCTTTTTCTTTTGGTGACTCGTTATCTTTATCTTCTTTCACAAGTTAGGACTCCTTTATTTTTAATGTAGCATAAACAAATAATAAAGTACATTCATAAAGCGGATACAAGCTAATCCCTCTTTTATATGATATGCTTTTTAAAACTATACTTGAAAGAAGGAAACTAATGGACTCTCTAATTAGTAAGTTGCAAAAAAAGAAATCAAAATTAAGTAACCTAGAAAATCAAGTTTTGGAATATATTTTAGCAAATCCTATTGAAGTATCAGAGATTACGATTGAGCAATTAGCTGATAAACTTTTTATCTCTACTGCAACAATTTCTCGTACAGCAAAGCATCTTGGTTTTAAAGGGTTTCAGGAGTTGAAATATGCTATCTTACATTATACAAATAAAGAGCGAGGCCAGACCAATATTAAAGAGTTATCAAAAGAAACTTCTCTTTTTAGTGATAATTTAAAGCTCCAAATTTCTAAGTCTTTTGAAAATGTTAATGATGAAGTTGTCAGTAAAGTAACAAAGCTAATGAAAGAAGCTGATACGATAGAAATTATAGGAGTAGGTGGAAGTTTACCAACTTGTATAGATACAGCAAAAAAACTTATAGCATTAGGGAAAAAAGCTACAGCTCGAACAGACTGGGATGAATTAAGATCGATTTCCAGATCATTAACTCAAAGAGACTTAGCTATAATAGTCAGTTTAAGTGGGGAAACAATCCATGTTACTGAATATGCTACTAATTTTGTAAAAAATAATGTACCTATTATTGCTGTTGTAGGAGTCAATAATAGTTCTTTAGAGAAAATGGCTACCTATACTCTAAAGGCAATTGTTGAACCCCTATATTTTGGAGAAGTAGATTTGAGTTCTAGAGTAGCACTAACTGGTATATTAGATTTATTGTTGATTCGATATGCTGGAGAGAAGCATTAGATAATGTAAATCGGTACATAATCGTGTAAGAACTTCCAACGTTATGTAAGCGGTAGCATTTCGCTATTATAGTCCATATAATAAAAGTATATTAAATGCCCGGGCAAATTTAGCAAAGGAAGGGATAAAAATGAAAAACAAGAAAAAAGTAAGTTTTTGGGAGTTTTTTCAGGGATTAGGTAAAACATTCATGTTACCTGTAGCATTGCTTGCATTTATGGGACTTTTACTTGGGATTGGTAGTTCATTCTCAGGAGAATCAACGATTGATGCATTACCATTTTTAGGAAATCAATTCTTACAAATAGTTTTTCGCTTTATGTCAACAATTGGAGCATTTGCATTTAGTTATTTACCAGTGATGTTTGCAATGGCAATTCCGTTAGGACTAGTAAGAAAAGAAAAAGGGATTGCTGCTTTTTCAGGATTTGTAGGCTATACGATTATGAACTTATCCATAAATTTTTATTTAACAGAAAATAGTTTACTGGCTGATCCAGAAGAATTAAGAGAAGCTGGACAAGGAATGGTTTTTGGAATTCAGACAATTGAAATGGGTGTTCTTGGTGGAATTATTGCTGGTTTGTTAGTTTACCAACTTCATAAGCGTTTCTATACTATTCAACTTCCAGATAGCCTTTCCTTCTTTTCAGGAGTAAGGTTTGTTCCTATTATCACTTCTTTAGTCTTAGCAGTTGTAGGGTTGATTATACCGATCATTTGGCCAATATTTGCGGTAGTAATTACCGGAATCGGTACACTGATTCAAAGCGCTGGAGTATTTGGGCCTTTCTTGTTTGGTGCGGGGGAGCGATTGCTATTACCATTTGGATTACATCATATCCTAGTGGCTATGGTTCGATTCACAGAAGCAGGTGGATCAGCAATTATAGAAGGAAATCAAATATTTGGTGCATTAAATATCTTCTATGCGGAGTTACAACAAGGCCTTCCGATATCAGGCGATGCAACGGCGTTCCTTTCGCAAGGGAAAATGCCTACATTTATTTTTGGGTTACCTGCCGCTGCCTTAGCCATGTATCATGCAGCAACGCCTAAAAATAGACACAAAATAAAAGGACTATTGATATCAGGTGTTGTAGCAACAGCAGTTACGGGTATTACAGAACCAATAGAATTTCTCTTCTTGTTTATAAGTCCTTTACTCTGGATCTTCCATGTTATTATGACTGGTTTAGGATTTATGATTATGCCGTTAGTGGGTGTTGTCATTGGGAATACAGATGGAGGATTACTCGATTTTCTTATTTTCGGTATTATGCAAGGAAATTATACTAGATGGTGGATGGTTATTGTAATAGGTGCAATCTGGTTTGCGTTTTATTATTTTGTATTTAAGACAGTTATTCTAAAGTTTGACTTAAAGACTCCTGGACGAGAAAAAGTTACAGATGAAACAGAATATACGGAAGAAGAAACTCATTACAAGAAAAAAGGAAGTTACAATGTGCCCGAAATGATTGATGCTTTAGGTGGAGCACAAAATATTGAAGTAGTGGATAATTGTATTACTCGCTTAAGGTTAGTTTTGAAACAGGGAGCAATCGTTGATGATAATAAACTTAAAGAACTGGGTGCTTTAGGAGTTGTTCATCTCGGAGAGAATAATGTACAAGTTATCGTAGGGACTAAGGTAACGAGTGTCAGAAATGAATTAGATTCATTGTTATATGATTAGGAAGGAGAAAAAGTGTGTGGATTTCAATCAGATAGTCGATCGAAAGGGCACTCATTGTACACAATGGGATTATATTGAAGACAGATTTGGAGAAAATAATCTTTTACCATTTACTATTTCTGATACAGACTTTATGTTGCCGTGTGAAGTTAGATATACTTTATCTAAAAGGCTTGAACATGGGATTTTTGGCTATACAAGGTGGAATCATCAAGCATTCCAAGAAGCAGTTTTGAAGTGGTATCGGAATAGATTTAATTTAGAAATAAAAAAAGAATGGCTGAATTACAGTCCGTCAGTTATTTATAGTATTTCTTTATTGATCGATATGCACTCTGACAAACAAGATGGTGTCATTGTACAAACGCCAGCATACGACGCATTTTTCAAAACGATTGTAGGAAACCAGCGCAAACTTATTGAGAACCCATTACTTTATCAAAATGGACTATACTCTATCAACTTTATTGAACTGGAAACAAAGCTATCAGATCCACAAAATAAAATACTGTTGATATGCTCTCCCCATAATCCAACTGGAAGAGTGTGGGAAAAGGAAGAGTTAAAGAAAATCGTAGAATTATGTAAGAAGTACCAAGTATTCTTAATATCGGATGAAATCCATATGGATATAGTAAGAAAAGAATATGCTCATCATCCCATTCTGGAACTTTCTGAGCAAAATGTTGCTATTGTAACTTCAGGATCTAAAACATTCAACTTTCCAGGTTTAATTTTTTCCTACGTCCTTTTGCCTAGTGAAACGGATAGGAAAGCATTTAGATATAGATTGAAAAATAGAGACGGGCTCTCTTCTGCAAGTACTTTAGGTCTTGAAGCCACCATTTCTGCCTACGACAACTGTGAAAATTGGGTAGAAGAATTGAATGAGTATATTGATGGAAATATTGAATATGTAAAGAAAGAATTGTTAAAAAAAATGTCTACTATAAAAGTAGTGGAATCACATTCTACCTACTTAATGTGGCTGGATATGACAAATTATCCAGGAACAATGGAAGAAATTCAAAAAAAGTTACTAGAAATTGGTCAAGTAGCTATAATGGACGGTGGAGTATACGGAGGAAACGGAAGGAACTTTTTACGACTCAATGTCGGGTGTCCTAGACACAAAGTGGTAGATGGACTCCATCGATTAATTAAAAGTTTAAATTAAATAGAATAGAGTATTTATTTTTCGGATAGACACAGGGGGCTATATATCTGTGTCTATCCGAAATTTTTTGTCTAGAAATCTATAATAAACATAATGACCTAGCCAAAAATTAAATAGAAGAAGTTCATCACAATTTATATAAAAGCGGTTTCTTTTATTTGTGATCAACGTAATTAATAAGTTAAATAGTAGTGATAAAATAAGTGTAGAAGTAAAAGGATAGGAGGTGAGAAAATGGATCAATTAGCATTAGAAATTATCGCAAATACCTTAGTTAGAAATGAAGTAACCGTTCATTCAATCGCTCGATCTTTAGGAATAACAGAAAACAAAGTGATTTTAAGTATAGATAGTATTAATTCTGAAGACGAAAAACCTGTTATAAAGTATCAAAAAGAAAAAATATATTTTTCTCAAGAACAAGTTGAAAAATACTATCAAATCTCAAAAAAAGAGGGATTCCTGCAGTACTCAATTTCACTAAGACGAATGTTGCTCATCCTTTTGCTGGCATTAAAAGAACGCTCTTATTCCTTACAAGACTTAGCAGAAAAGATGAAAGTAAGTAAGAATACTATCGTTTCAGATTTGAATACCTTAAAAAGCGATTTGGAAGAGAAAGAGTGTAGATTATTTTACTCGAGAAAAGATGGCTATAGTTTAGAAGGTGAGGAACTAATAGTAAGGAAACTTTTAGTGGAGACAGTAAACAAAATATTTAATATTCCTGTCGGAAAATATTTATTATTTGAAGAAGGTCTATTGGATGCTAATGAAGTCATTTTTCTACAAAAGAGACTTCAAAAAGTAGAAGAACGTCTGAACATATTATTATCTGATGAAATGGTTGAGGTATTACCTTATACGGCCTATTCCATTGTTCAGAGGAAAAAGAATACGAATAGTTCCTGTTCCCTTACCACTGAAATAATGGCGGTAACAAATTCAAGAGAATATGAAACAATTATTTCAGCTTTCTGGAATTACGATTTTTTAGATGAAGATGATTTAATCTATTTAGCTGTATTAGTTCTATCATCTAATATGATAAATTCTGAGTTCACTGTCTATAATACGGATGCACTAGATCAAACGATTACGTGTTTCATCGCAACCATCGAAAGTAAGTTAGCTATTCAATTCTCCAATGTGGAACAATTGAAAAAGGTATTATTGCAGCATATACGTCCAGCACTTTTTAGAGCAGAGTTAGGTATTTCAATCGTTAATCCATTGACAAAACAGTTTAAAGAAGAGTATCGGTCGATATATAGGTTAGTCAAACAGGAAATGACAATGTTTGATGCTTTTGTTCCAAACCCCTTCTCTGAAGACGAAACAGCGTTTATTGCAATGATCGTATTAAGTAATATTATGGAATACTCTAAACAAAAGGAAGATAAACCGTTCAAAGCAGTAGTTGTATGTAAAAGTGGAACGAGTATTTCTAAAATGTTGCTTGGTTTGCTAGAAGAATTGTTTCCATTTATCTCATTTAAAGGAACATATTCTGCAAGACAATTTGAAAGTAGTATTATAGAAGCTGATTTTATTTTTTCAACGGTTCCTCTTAACACGGATAAAGAAGTTTTACTAGTCTCTTCTTATATGAATTACAGAGATCGTGTAGAGTTAAAAGAACGTTTAGATAAAAATATTGAGGAGAACACAGTTAAAAAAGCAAGATATATTCTTTCTTACCTTGGAGATTATCTAAAGCAGGAAAAAGAAAAGGAAGCAATAGATACTTTATCAAAGTTTTTAGCAGAAGATCAGATCGAAGAAGAGAAGGAACAAGAAAAGTCAGAGGACTTAATTAATAATGACTTTCAGATATCTATTATTAATGAAAAATGGGAATGGGAAGATTGTATAGAAAAAGCATTTAAACCCATTTCGAAAAGAGGAAATATTGATAAGCAGTACATTGAAGTCTGTAAAAAAGCATTTGATAGTTCATATAAAACCATGCTGATTGGGCCACAAGTGTTGCTTCCTCACGTAGGATTCGAAGAAGGTGTTAAGAAAATGGATGCACAGATCTCTATACTCAAAGAACCGATAATTGATCCAGATGGAGAAGAATATCAGGTGGTTGTAGCGTTAGCACCAGGGCAGCATAACGAACATGTGAACTGGCTGATGAGATTAAATGAAAAATTTGTCTCTGGTAATTTGAAGGAAAAGTTGTTATCTGCTGCTGATTCAGTAGAAGCAATGAATTTTATAGAAGGGAAGACAATAGATGGAATACGCTGAATTATTTCGAGAAGATCTCATACAACTAAATGCTGTTTTCAGAGACAGAAATGAACTATTTGAGACAATTTATAAAGAATTATTAGAGAAAGAACTAGTAAAAAACACTTTTTTGAAAGCGGTTGAGAATAGAGAGGAGAATTATCCTACTGGCTTACAATTTGAAAATTTATCAATAGCCATTCCTCATACAGATGTAAAACATATTGAACAACCATTTGTTTATATCTGTACTTTGGAAAAAACCATTCCTTTTATACAAATGGGAACAAGTGATACTTTAGTCGAAGCAGAAGTGATTTTAGTATTAGGAATTAAGGAACCAAAAGAACAAGTAGGCATGTTATCTCGGTTGATGGAAATATTCAGTAATAAAGAGTTTATAAAAGCGTTTAAAAATACAGATAGTGAAAGCGAAATCCTTGCACTATTTAAAAAGGAAATGGAAAGAACTGTTGAGTAAGGAACTAAATGAATAGAGAGAAAGAATGGAGGAAGGTAAAATGGATTGGGCATTGTCAGCATTACAATGGTTTGTAGATCTTGGAGCAGTTGTCGTATTACCCATATTGATTTTTATTTTTGGAATAGTGTTGGGAGCAAAGTCAGGTACATTTTATATGGTAAGTGTATTATATATTACTTCTTGGGTCGCACCTTTAGTCACCCAGGCTGCAATATCTGCTAACTTCGATTTAGAAGGAAATTCTGCCATTACAGCCTTAGCAGAAGGCGGGTTGTGGACTACAGGAATGTACGTGGGAATTACACAACTAATGGGCTGGATCGGATTAACAGTCATTGGATTAATCGTACTGGGCGGATTGTATTACGTTAATAAGATTCTACCAGGAAAAAAAGTTAATTTAAAAGATATCAAGGAATAAATGAATAATAATAGAAAAGGGGAAAAATGATGAAAAAATTATTGATCATGTGTGGAACTGGAGTAGCAACATCGACAGTAGTAACAAATAAAATAAAAGTGTGGCTAAAAGAAAAAGGATTAGAATCAGAAGTCAAATTATATCAATCTAAAATTGCTGATGAAGTAAACAAACTAGACGAATATGATGTAGTACTGAGTACAACTGTTGTTCCAGATCGAGTAAAAGATAAAGTAATTAGCGGAGTTCCTTTACTGACAGGAATGGGAACAGAGGAAATGTACGATGAAATTGAAAGACAAATTCGTGAAAGTTAGGTGAAAAAGGATGCTGGTAACTTCAACAAATTTATTTCAAAAAGCACAAAAAAACGCCTATGCGATCCCAGCAACGAACTTTATTGATTTAGACTCAGCCAGAACCTTTGTAAATACTGCTGAAAAATTAAGAAAACCGTTAATATTACCATTTGCACAAGCTCATGCAGAAGTGCTTCCATTAGAAGAAGCCGCATTGATCGGGAAATACTTTGCAGAAAAAAGTAAGATGCCAGTTGTCCTGCATTTGGATCATGGAGAAGATATTGATTTTATTGAACGTGCAATCCAGTTAGGTTTTACATCGGTCATGATTGATGCTTCTCAGGAAAAACTAGATGAAAATATTCGTAAAACCAGAGAAGTCGTTAATCTTGCACGGTTAAATGGAGTAGTTGTAGAGGCTGAGATTGGCCATGTGGGATCTGGAGTCAATTATGAAAATCATGACCATACAGATAGTATCTATACAGAAGTAGAAGATGCCGTTCGCTTTGTCGAGGCAACCAAAGTAGACTCCTTAGCCGTTTCGATTGGAACAGCACATGGAATCTATAAAGGCGTTCCGCATATTAATTTTGATCGTCTTGATGAAATAACAGCTGCCTTAGAAATTCCCTTAGTATTACATGGAGGATCTTCTTCAGGAGATGAAAACTTAGCTAAATGTGCTAAAAGTGGTATTTGTAAAATTAATATTTTTACAGATTTTATCAGCAAAGCATTGAAAACCATTGAAGAAGAAAGACCTGAAGATTATCTTTCATTAAAAAAACTATCTAATCAAGCAATGGAAAAAGTACTCACACATTATTTTGATCTTTTTAAAACAATGTCATTGGAGGAATTTAAATGAGCAAAAGAATTTTACGAAAACCGTTTTTTGTAGTGAATCCCAAAGCATACTTGTATGGAGAAGAATCACTTAAACTAGCAAAATCAGTTGACCAGTTGGCTGAAAAATATGATGTTGATATTCTTTTTACGGTGCAGCACGTAGATGCATACAGAATCAAACAAGAAACGTCAAACATTATAGTGACGGTTCAACACATGGATTCTTTAGAAGTCGGCAGAGGCATGGGATATATACTAGGAGAGGCGTTGGTTGATGCTGGTGTAGAAGCAACCTTTTTAAATCATGCTGAACACCCAGTACAAGTCAGTGAACTAGTAGCAACGATTAAGCGGGCAAAAGAACTAGATCTTCTGACTATAGTATGTGCAGATTCAATTGCTGAAGCAAGAGCCATAGCTTCTTTAGAACCAGATATAATGGTTTGCGAGCCGACAGAATTGATCGGTACAGGAAAAGTCAGTGATGTCAGCTATATGAAAGAAACAAATCAAGCAGTCAAGGAAGCTAACCCAACTGTTCAAGTCCTTCAAGCTGCTGGAATAAGTACAGTAGAAGATGTGAAACAGGCAATTGAATCTGGAGCAGATGGTACGGGAGGAACAAGCGGTATTATTAAAGCAGCTGATCCAGTGGCTACAGTAGAAGTAATGCTGCAAGAACTAGTGAAATGGAAGGACTGATTAAATGATTATTACCGATAAACTAACCCTTCATTCTAATGGAAAACGAGTCACTTACCACAATATTACAAAAGATGTAAAGCGTATATTAGAAACAAGTGGTATACAAAATGGGCTATGTGTCATTCAGTCTCCACATACAACCTGTTCTGTAATTTTTGAAGAATTTGTTCATGATTTTGATTTTAATGGAGATGAGTATCTGCAAGTAGACTTAAATCGAATATTAGATCAAATCATCCCTAGAGAATTAAGTGAAAATACCAATTATCGCTATCCTGGTCAAAAACATGTTGATTTTCTGATGGGAATGAATGATCCGAATTACCCAGCAGATCCAGGAACCATTTTAAATGGAGATGCACACATTCGAGCTTCATTTTTCGGCGCCAGTGAATCATTGATTATTAAAGAGGGCGCTTTACAAATTGGAACAGTTGGTTCAATCTATTTCATTGACTTTGACCAAAATAGAGAAAGAGACCGAACGTGCCATATAATGATTATGGGAGAATAAAAAAGTAAAATACATTAAAACTCTTATACAGATTAATGCAGCGCATAAGGATATGTGCAGCTGACTCTGTGTAAGAGTTTTTATTATAAATTACAAGTAATCGGCAAAATCATTAAAGTTTTTAATTATCCCATCATAAGTTAATTTATTTTGGTCAAAATGCGGTTGATTTTTACCTTCTGGGTCAATTGCGATAATTGACCCGATTCCAGCATTCATAGCAGCTTTGAGACCGGAAATAGCATCTTCAACTACTAGGCAATCTTTAGGAAGCAACTTTAAATATTGAGCGGCTAAAACAAAAATATCTGGAGACGGTTTGCCAGGGAAAGAGCCATCATCATATACTATTTTATCTTTATCAAACCAGCGATCCAAGTTGAAAAGGCTATAATAAAACTCTACATTTTGTTTTGGGCTTGCTGTTGCTATTGTCATGGGAGTATGTCGTTGAAGCAAGCTGTTTAATAATTCTTCCAGGCCTTCAGTTAAAGAAAGATCAGGCTGATTAAGAACGAGTTTTCTATAGTATGCTTCTTTTTCA
Source organism: Marinilactibacillus sp. 15R (assembly GCF_001895285.1). Lineage (NCBI taxonomy): Bacteria > Bacillati > Bacillota > Bacilli > Lactobacillales > Carnobacteriaceae > Marinilactibacillus > Marinilactibacillus sp. 15R. The sequence continues at coordinate 18,990 of NZ_CP017761.1, read as the reverse complement.
TTTGATAATAGAGTTATTTTTTCTTCTGATAGTGTTTCATTCAAAAAATAGGTTAAAATCTTATCGTTTGTTTGGCCATGGATTTTATGTAATATATCTTCTTCTGTAACAGCTTTAGTCGAATATTTTTTTATAATATGAATCCAAGCCTTCTCATGAAAATGTGAATCTTGAAACATCGTGCCATTAAAATCAAAAATAATTCCTTTCATTATCGGACCCTCCAAGTTTTATTGTGCTTTCAACAGATGCTCATTAGTTTACTATTAAATTTATTTTAACATATATCAGAAGTATCAGTTGAAACCTGAAAGGATAAAGTGAATCGTAAAGTAAAAGAGGGTAAAATATAAAGACCTTTCCCAAGTAGAATTATTCTACAAGGAAAAGGTCTTAAGGCTGAGGCATTATTCTGATCTTAAAGCGATTGCTGCATCTTTCTTAGCTGCCATACGAGCAGGTATGTGACCACCAAGCATCGTCAGAACTGTTGAAATAATGATCAACAGAATTGCGTGAAGCGGATTTAATTGAGCTACGTTCTCTAAATCAGTTACTTGGTATAAAATATAATTTGCCGGGAAAGTTACTAACCAGGCAATCAAGACACCTAGTGTTCCAGAAGTAACGCCTAATATACAGGTTTCGGCATCGAATACACGAGTAACATCTTTCTTACGAGCACCTAAAGCTTTTAAGACACCAATTTCTTTGGTTCTTTCAATAACGGAAGTGTAGGTAATGATACTGATCATAATCATGCTAGTGATTAATGAAATAGCTGCAAATGCAATCAGTACATACGTAATAGCATCCATCAACCCGCCGGTCAATTCAGTCATCGTTCCTGCTAAATCTTGATAAACGATTTGATCGTCTTCTGCTAAATCTTCATTATATTCATCCAGATAATTTAATACTTCTTCTTTATCCTCAAAGTTGTTAGGATAGATCATAATACTTGAAGGCATACTTTCTCCACCTAAATAAGTCATTAAAGATCCTTTTGTCGTTTCATCAACAGGTTCTCCGGTCATAACATTTATATCGCTGTCTTCTTGGGCTTGAACAATAGCAGAATTTTGATTCTGTTCAATAATATCAGTTGTAAGATCATTACTATAGGCAATGCCAGGTGCCAGTAAGTCCATTGTAGAACTTTCTTTTACTCGCAAGATTCCTGAAATAGTAATGGTTTGATTATTTTCATTATCGTAGAGGCTTTGATAATCTGTATTAGGTACAAATCCACCAGTTGGTAATTCAGTGTAGTAATCGTCGTTAGCTACTAAATTGATTGTTGTACCAACGATGTCCTCAAAATTCAGCTCATCTCCAGATTCAAGTTCAAAACCTAAATTTTCCAAAGCATGAATGTTTGTAGTGTTGGTTTCGTCAACGATCAGCACAACATCAGTTGGAGATTCAGGATAGCTGCCCTCTAGCAATGAATAATTATCTTCCAAGAAGTTTCCATTACTATCATCTAATTGTGTTGGAAAAGTTGAAACACCAATACCAGTTGAAGTTGATAAGGCGCTTGTGATAGCTGAACTACTGTCGTTAGAACCAGCATTAGAGAATGAAACGGGCTCTACTTCACCATCAACTTCTCTTAAAAGATTCATTCCAATAGATCTAGTAAATCCGACATTATTACTTAGCTCAGGATCGATATTTTCGATGTAATCAACATATTCTTCATCAATATTGTTTATATGCTGAATCTGTTCTTGATCACTTTGTTCAACAGTAACCGTTTCTGTGTCAGGATACTCTTCGACTTCTTCCTCTTCGTTGTCTTCAATCGAACTTCTATCTGTCGTTACGCTTGAGATAGTGATTGGGAATTGAGCCAACGTTTCTGACTGAGTCTGATCGATTTGAATCTGAAAACCATTAGATAACGCCAGTACAATTGCAATACCGATAATTCCAATACTGGAGGCAAATGATGTCAGAATAGTACGCCCTTTTTTCGTGCGGATATTATTGAAAGATAATTTTAGAGCAGTAAAAAACGTCATTTTAGTTTGTTTTAGATTGAATTGATCGGTCTGGTCTTGTTCAGTATAAGGATTAGAATCACTTAAAATTTTGCCATCTTCAAATTCAATGATTCTATCAGTATAGTTATGAGCCAGCTCGGGGTTATGTGTTACCATGACTACTAGCTTCTCGTTGGATAGTTCTTTGATCAGATCCATGATTTGAATACTGGTTTCCGTATCTAGTGCTCCCGTAGGTTCATCACAAAGCAGGATATCCGGATCATTAGCTAAAGCACGTGCGATTGCTACACGCTGCATTTGTCCACCAGAGAGTTGAGTGGGTTTTTTATTCATGTGATCTTTTAATCCAACTCGAGTTAAAGCTCGTTCTGCTTTCTCACGCTTTTCGTCTTTGGACACACCGCTTAATGTCATTCCTAATTCGACGTTATCAATAATGCCAAGATGACCAATCAGATTATAATTTTGGAAAACAAACCCGATAGAATTGTTACGGTAAGCATCCCAATCTCTGTCTTTAAAGGTTTTAGTCGACTTGCCATTAATGATCATGTCACCTGAATCATATTGATCCAGTCCACCGATCACATTCAACATCGTTGTTTTACCAGAGCCGCTTGGACCTAATATTGCTACAAATTCTTGTTTTCTAAAAGCAACGGAAACACCATCTAATGCTTTTGTAGTAGTTTCACCGACTTTGTAATATTTCTTGATATTTTGTACTTCTAACATGCCTGATTCATTCCTTCACTGCGATTTTCTTTACTCGAATGGATTTAGAATAGCACTCGTCTATGAACTGAATATGAATTGAAAGAAATTTTTGTTAAAATATAGGGGAATACAGATGCACAAGGGAGAAAAAAGTATGCAGTCTATTTTGATCGTAGAAGACAATGAAAATTTAATCGAGTTATATAAACAAGTTTTATCCAAAGCTGGATTCGTTGTGTTTTCAGCACATGACGGGGAAGAAGCTTTAAATTTAATGAAACATACACACCTTGATTTGATTGTTACGGATGTCATGATGCCAAAAATGAACGGATATGAATTAGCTGAATTCTTGAGAGATTTAGAAAACGAAATACCTATTTTGATGATCACTGCAAAAGGCTCTTTAGAAGACAAAAAAATCGGGTTTCGTATTGGAATTGATGATTATATGGTCAAGCCAATTGATGTACAAGAAATGGTTTTACGTGTAGAAGCTCTTCTTAGAAGATCTAAAATGAATAATGATCATAAATTAACGGTTGGGAACACAATTTTGACTCAGGATCAGTTGACTGTGACTTCAGGATCAGAAATGATTGAGTTACCAAATAAAGAATTTCATCTATTATATAAGCTATTGTCCAATTTAGAGAAAATTTTTACGCGTCGCCAATTGATGAATGATATCTGGGGATTTGAATCTGACACATATGAACGGACAGTAGATGTTCACATTAAAAGACTCCGCAGTAGATTTTCAAGAAATGCTGATTTTGAAATCGTAACTATACGTGGATTAGGATATAAGGCGGTGTTGAAAAATGAAAAATAAAGTAACTTCGCAATTGTGGATTTATCTGACTCTGCTGATTTTTTTCTCATTAGTCCTGTCTACATTGGCTTTCTTTGCGTTGATGTATTTGCTGACGAGTCTGCAGATTATTGATACAAATAATTTTAGAGCAGTGCCTATATTGCTCATTTTCGGAAGTTTCAGTATTTTGATTGGGACAATTGTATCAGCTTTTGTAGTGCATAGAGTGTTACATCCTATTATGATTTTACGGACCAATATGGAAAAAGTAGCCAAGAGAGATTTTACGATCCAGTTGAACCAGCATCAATCGATTAAAGAAGTTCAGAAACTTTATACATCATTTAATACGATGGTTAGAGAATTGAATAGTGTAGAAACCTTAAGAAACGAATTCACTACTACGGTATCCCATGAATTCAAGACTCCTGTTTCAACTATTCAAGGATATGTACAATTACTCCAGAATTCAGAACTGTCTCAGGCGGAAGTACAGGATTACTATAAACGTATTTTGAATGGAACCCAGCAGTTATCTACTTTATCAGACAACATTTTGAATCTAACTAAATTGAATAACGAAAACTTTGTCTTAGACAAGAAAAACTTTCGGTTAGATGAACAGATAAGAGAAGTCATATTATTTCTACAGCCTAAGTGGGAAAAGAAACAATTGGAATGGACCTTTGATCTGGAAACGGTCAACATTGATGGAGACGAAGAATTCCTGCATCAGGTATGGTTGAACTTGATTGATAATGCAATCAAGTATAACAAAGTTGGCGGAATGGCGACAGTCACGCTGACAAAAGACGAAACAGACTGCTACATCGAAATAAAAGACTCTGGAATCGGTATGACAGAAGAAACTACTCAAAAGATGTTTGAACGCTTCTATCAAGAAGATACAACAAGAAAGACCCAAGGGAATGGATTAGGTCTGTCCCTGGTAAAAGAAATCATCGATTTGCATGAAGGTAAAATCATGGCCGAAAGCAAACCCGGAGCTGGCACCAAATTTTGTGTCCAGTTACCGTTGTAAATAAAAGTGAAGTTGGGGCAAAAGTCTCTTTCTGAGGTGGGTTTGCATAGCTAAATAAGTAGAAAACCGTCAAACCAAGGATTAGAGTTCTTAGGTATGACGGTATTTCTTTTTTGGCTAGTTTCTCCCAGCCTTGCTTCTTTTAAGGCGCATAAGTTTACCAGGTAACAGTTTTATCAAATTTGAAAAAGAATTTTATTTGTTAGATGAAAACGTCTATTAGTAGTTGTAGAAGTTATAATTATATTAATCGAAAGACGACTATTCATACGGAAAAGTAATTGGATTACACTAGCTAAGTAGTTTCTAAACTGTTTTCGACTACAAAGATAAATGGAGTAAATAACTCTTGATGTAGAAAAGAAATTTATAAATACTGAGCAATGACTAAAGCATATAAAAGAGGGTTCTTTTAAAATGAAACCCTTACCAAATAATATTGATTTGTTTGTAAGATTATGACAAAATATAGTAGAAGTTTGAAATATGTTTATGAATGGAGGCAAAAATGGAATTTATAGCACATATTAGAAACTCAGAAAATAAAGAGATACAAAGTGTAAAAGATCATTTGTTAGAAGCTAAGTCTTTAGCTGAGGAATACGGAACACCTTTAGGTATTAAACATCTCACAGGGCTAGCTGGTCTACTACATGATCTTGGAAAAGCGACAAACCAATTTAAAGACTACATAACAGAAGCTGTAAATAATCCTAATAATCCACCTAAACGAGGGTCTGTTGATCATTCAACAGCAGGTGGGAAATTTTTATATGATTTATATCATAATGAAAACAACAATCCGTTTCAGAAATTAATCGCAGAGATTGTTGGAAATGCAATAATTTCTCATCACAGTTACCTCCAAGATTTTTTATCACCTAGATTAGAATCAAACTATTTAAAACGAGTTAAAGAAAAAGAAATACAAAATTATCCTGAAATTAAAGAGTACTTTTTTAACCAAGTTATGTCGGAAGAAGCACTTGATGAATACGTTGGAAAAGCGTGCGAAGAAGTAAGAAAATTTGTTAATAAAATTACGTCTCACAATAAAGAAGGTTATAGTGAAGCACATTTAATGTATTTAACAAAATTTGTTTTTAGTGCATTAATTGATGCTGATCGAACAAATACACGTCAGTTTGAAGAAAAAAGTACTCAAACGAATAAATTAGATACAGTGGAATTATTTAAAGAGTACTACTCGAAATTGATGGATAAGTTAGTAACGTTTGAAAACAAAACATCTTCTACACGAATTGATGATTTAAGAAAGCAAATGTCTGAACAATGTGAAGCATGGGGTTATAAAGAATCAGGTATATATACGCTTTCTATTCCTACTGGAGGAGGGAAAACTTTATCTAGTTTTCGTTATGCATTAAGGCATGCGATAGAACATAATAAGAAAAAAATTATTTATATTGTACCGTTTACAACCATTATTGAACAAAATGCTCAAGAAATTAAAAAGATTGTTAAAGATGATGAACATGTATTAGAACATCATTCTAATGTGATTTCTGAATTCGATGATAGTGAAGACTTTGATGGAACAATGAGTATGCGTGAAAAAGTGAATTTAGCTAAAGATAACTGGGATACACCAATCGTTTTTAGTACTATGGTACAATTTTTAGACCAATTTTACGCTTCAGGGGCCAGAAATATACGGAGGCTCCACAATTTTGCAGATTCTATTATCATTTTTGATGAAGTTCAAAAGGTACCTACGCAATGTGTGTCTTTATTCAACGAAGCATTGAACTATTTAAACTTTCACTGCAATACAAGTATCCTTTTATGTACAGCAACTCAACCAGCGCTGGATTATGTCAAACATAAACTAGACATTAATCCCGAAGCAGAAATTATTAGTGATATTGATGAAGTAAATAAACAATTTAAAAGAGTAGAAATTATAGATAAAGCTACTAAAAATAAAATGAATACGAAAGATTTATCACATTTTATATTAGAGAATACAGAAAAGTTTAATAATCAGTTAGTTATCTTGAATACAAAGAAAGTAGTTAAAGAGTTATATAAAGAGCTAAATGAATTATTGGAAGATTACGCTATTTATCATTTGAGTACTTCAATGTGTGCAACACATCGAACGGAAATATTAAATGAAGTAAAACTAAAGTTGGAAAATAAAGAGAAAGTAATTTGTGTAACCACTCAATTGATTGAAGCAGGTGTCGATATTAGTTTCGAATGTGTTATCCGTTCTCTATCAGGACTAGATTCAATTGCTCAAGCTGCAGGTAGATGTAATAGGCATGCAGAAAAAGATATTGGGAAAGTATTTTTAGTAGATCATGGTGAAGAGACTACGAAATTTTTGAAAGAGATCGAAGTGGGGAAAGATATTACCTCTAAAATGCTCAAAGATCTTATATCTAATTCAAAGAATCATGGTGGTGATTTACTATCTAAACAAGCGATGAACTTTTTCTTTAAAAACTTTTATAGCAAGTTAGCGCCAAATTTAGAGTATCCAATCAGAGATATAGGGTATTCTCAAATAGATTTATTAATGAAAAGAGTTCAAGAAAACGAAATATTACAAGAGTATAAAAGTAAGCATGGAAAGATTCCAGGTTTATTTAATAATAATAGTATAGGCACTGCGGCGAAAAAATTTAATGTAATTAATAATGATACAACTTCGATTTTAGTCCCATATGGTTATGGGAAAGAAATTATTAAAGAGTTAAATGGATTTGAAACACTCTCAGAGCTATCGAATTTATTTAAACAGGCTCAACTATTTAGTGTAAATTTGTATAGCCATGAATTAAAACAATTAATACAAGAAGATGTTCTAGTTGATTATTTCGAAGGAGCAGTTTTGGCATTAAAAGAAAGTTACTATAGTAATAAGTATGGACTAAATTTAGAAGGTGAAGAGGAACTGTCTTTTAATATGTTTTAAAATAGGTGAGTTGAGTGAAAGGGGAACGTATGAGAAATAGTATCGAGTTCAAAGTATATGCTGATTATGGATTATTTACCGATCCTTTAACGAAGATTGGTGGAGAGAAGTTGAGTTATCAAATCCCAACATATCAAGCATTAAAAGGAATCGTGGAGAGTATCTATTGGAAGCCAACGATTAAGTATATTATTGATGAAGTTAGAATTGTAAATCCAATACAAATGGAGTCAAAGGGAATTAGACCGATTACCATGTCGGGAGGAAATACACTTGCAAATTACACGTATTTAAGAATTCCTCACTATGAAGTGAAAGCACATTTTGAGTTTAATGAACTAAGAGAAGATTTAGTTTTCGATCGTAATGAGCACAAACACCACAATATATTGAAACGAGCACTTAAAGCTGGTGGAAGAAGAGATGTATTTTTAGGTGCTAGAGAATGTCAAGGATACGTGGAACCATGTAACTTTGGAGAAGAAGAAGGATTTTACGATAATTATGGTGAATTACATTTTGGAACTATGTTACATGGGATAAATTATCCTGATGAAACAGGAAAAGATATTATGGAAGTAAGATTATGGAAGCCAATAATGAAAAATGGGGTAATTACATTTCCGAGACCTGAAAAATGTGAAATTGTTCGAGAAATCAAAGAAATGAAACCGAAACATTTTGATGAATCTAACATACAGTCTGCGACGGATCTGTTATCTGTTTTGGAACAGGAGGACGATCGATGACTTGGATAAATAATTTATATGACACATATGAAAAGAATTTATCTAGAGTAGGAGTTATAGAGCAAAAAGGTAATCAAGAATATACACTAATGCCTATCGCTCACACTACACAGACGGCACATATAGAAGTAAGTATAACAGAAAACGGAGAATTTCATTCTGCTAGAGTGTTAGATAAAATTATTACTTTGATTCCTTGTACAGAAGATTCTGCTAGTAAATCTAGTAACATAGTGGCTCACCCATTACATGATAATTTAGCATATGTTGCCGGTGATTTGAAAAGGTTTGGAGGAGGAGCAAAAGAACAAAAAAAGTTTAACTACTATATTGATCAGTTAAGAGAATGGATAAGTTCTCAGTATAGTCATTCAAAAGTAAAAGCCATTTATGAGTATATTTCAAAAGAATCCTTAATTGAAGATTTAGTAAAAGAAAATATCTTATTTCTTGATAACAAAGAATTGATAACTAAGTGGGATAAAAAGTATACCGAAAAATACGGGAATAAACCTGAAATTTTTTCTAAAATATCTGGAAAATTAACTAGCTCATTTGTGCGATTCAATATATATTCTCCAAATAAAGAGCAGATAGATATTTGGAATGATAGACAAGTTCAACAATCTTTTATTGATTTTTATTTAAATAAAATATCTAAGAAAGATTATTGTTTTGTAACTGGGGAATATGGCCTGATAACAGAAAAGCATTCAGGCAAAATAAGAAACACAGCCGATATGGCAAAATTGATTTCTTCTAATGATAAAAGTGAATTTACTTTTCGAGGTAGATTTGATAAAAGCATAGAAGCTGCTTCAATTAGCTATGAAGTATCACAAAAAGCACACAACGCATTAAAATGGCTGATTAATCGCCAAGGGAAGATCGTGAACGAAAGATTGTTTTTAGTATGGGGAAATGAAGCCCTAGATATTATTGCACCTGATCTTGATACGATTTCTATTATCCCTAGAGAAAATATCAAAAAAAATGAGACGAATACTTTAAAGGGCTTTGCAAATGAAGTAAGTAAAGCAATTGATGGATATAAAAGTGATTTGAATACTAGAGCAGAGGTAAATATCTTAATACTAGATGCTGCTACTCAAGGAAGAATGAGTGTCCAATATTATAAAAGTATTGATAAAGGTTTATATTTAGATCGAATAAAAAATTGGCATCAATCATGTGTGTGGAAGCATGATTATAGAAAAGATAAAAATAAAGAAATTTTAAGTTTTTATGGTGCACCATCTACTAAAGATATTGCTTACGCAGCATATGGAAGAAAAGCCAATGAGAAAGTGATTAAATCAACAATGGAACGAATGATTCCTTGTATAGTTGAGAATAGAAGGATTCCGCAAGATATTATTAGAAGTATTGTTTATCGTGCTTCCAATCCCCAAACTATGGATAATTGGGAATGGAGAAAAACATTAAGTATTGCTTGTGCATTGTTAAATCATAAGGAGGGAATAGGTGTGTCGTTAAGTAAAGAATCAAAGGATAGAAATTATCTTTTTGGTAGACTACTTGCTGTAGCATATCAAATAGAGAAATGGGCTCAAAGTGTTCAAAATGAATATAGAGAAACTAATGCAGAAAGATATATGGTGAGTTTTTCGAACAAACCACAAAGAACTTGGAAAATTATACATGATAATTTGCTTCCTTATAAAGCAAGATTAGGTGGAAGAGCAACAAAATTGTATGATTTAATTATAGAAATTACCGATCAATTTGATGAAGAAGACTTTAATGATAAACCATTGGATGGTAAATATTTATTAGGTTTTTCAAGTCAAGTTATGGATTTAGATAAAAGAAAACATAAAGATGATGAAGGAGTAGATTTAAATGACAACTTTAGATCATAAAATTGATTTTGCTTTACTAATCTCAGTGAATAATGCTAATCCTAACGGAGATCCATTAAATGGGAATCGACCTCGACAAAATTTTGATGGTTACGGTGAAATTTCTGATGTTGCAATTAAAAGAAAAATCAGAAATCGTTTAATCGATATGGGTGAGAATGTATTTGTTCAGTCTAATGATAAGAATGTAGATGGTTTCAAAAGCTTAAAAGAAAGAGTAGAATCTGTAGAAGAATTACAGGAAGTAAGCAAAGGTAAGAGTAAAGATGCAGATAGATATGCTGAAATTGCTTCAAAAACTTGGATAGATGTTAGAAGCTTTGGACAAGTCTTTGCGTTTAAAGGACAAGACCTCTCAGTTGGAGTAAGAGGACCGGTATCTATTCATACTGCAGTTAGTATTGATCCAATTGACATTAATAGTATGCAAATTACTAAAAGTGTAAACTCTGTGACTGGCGATAAAAAAGGTTCAGATACAATGGGAACAAAACATAGAGTAGACTTTGGGATATATGTAGTTAAAGGGAGCATCAATACCCAACTTGCAGAAAAAACTGGATTTACTTATGAAGATGCAGAAAAAATCAAAGAAGCGCTTAGAACTTTATTTGAAAATGATGCATCTTCTGCGCGTCCAGATGGTAGTATGGAAGTCTTGAAATTATATTGGTGGGAACATAATTCAAAATTAGGACAATACTCATCGGCAAAAGTTCACCGCGCTTTAAAAATTAAATCAAAAACAGCATTACCAAAATCAATTAAAGACTACGAATTTAATCTTAGTCCATTGGAGGGCTTAAAAGTAGATGAAATAAATGGACTCTAATCCAGAAGAGTTTTTAATGCTATCGGGGATACAACATTTTAAATTCTGCCCAAGACAATGGGCGTTAATTCATATAGAACAACAATGGGAAGAAAATATAAAAACAATTCAAGGAAATCATCTACACCGAAATGCGGATCAACCTTTTATGAAAGAGAAACGAGGGCACAAATTAGTTACTCGATCCATGCACGTCCAATCTAAAGAGCTTAGAATAACAGGTATATGTGATGTGGTGGAATTGGTTAAAGATAAAGATGGAGTATTTATTCCAAAATTAAATGATGTATTTCGAGTGATTCCCATAGAATATAAAAGAGGAAAACCAAAAAAAGATAATATTGATATTCTACAACTAACTGCCCAGGCTATTTGTTTAGAAGAAATGCTTTTGTGTGAAGTTGATAAAGGATATATATATTACAATGAAATTCGAAATAGGCAAGAAATTGAATTTACTGATCAATTAAGAGGCGAAGTTAGAAAAACAATTCAACAAATGCAAGAACTTTACTCAAAAAAACATACACCTAAAGTAAAGACGGGTAGTTGGTGCAAAAACTGTTCGCTACAAAATATATGTTTGCCAAGATTGATGCAAAAAGAATCTGTAAGTAAGTATATCGAGAGGAAGATTAACGAATGAGGAAGCTTCTGAATACTCTGTTTGTAACACAACCAGATACTTATTTATCTTTAGATGGTGATAATATAGTATTAAAGAAAAACAAAGAAGTTTTAGGGAGAGTTCCTCTTCATAATTTAGAATCGGTGATAACGTTTGGGTATACTGGAGCAAGTCCTGCATTAATGGGATATTGTGCAGAAAAAAATATTTCTATTGTATTTTTAAATCAAAATGGAAAGTTTAGAGCTAGAGTTATTGGAAATAGTAGAGGGAATGTAACATTAAGAAAAGAACAATATAGAATTTCAGATGATGAAGAAAAATCGGCAAGGATAGCAAGTAACTTTATTATTGGGAAACTATACAATAGTAAATGGATAATAGAACGAACAACACGGGATTATCCATTAAGAGTGAACGTTGATAAATTCAAAAAATCTTCTAAACAAATCACAGAACTTTTAAAAGAAGTCAGGCAGTGTTTAGATTTAGATTTGCTTAGAGGATTAGAAGGACAAGCCGCTTTATCCTATAACAGTGTAGTTAATGATATGATCCTTCAACAAAAGGAAAACTTTTATTTTACTTTTCGCTCCAGAAGACCACCTTTAGATAATGTAAATGCAATGTTATCGTTTGCGTATACTTTATTAGCGAATGACACAACTTCTGCATTGGAGACCGTTGGATTAGATGCATATATAGGATTTCTTCACAGAGATAGACCAGGTAGAGCATCATTGGCGTTAGATTTAATGGAAGAATTAAGAGGAGTTTATGCAGACCGTTTTGTACTATCTTTAGTTAATAAGAAAGTTATGAATAAAAATGATTTCGTCCAGAAAGAAAATGGCGCTATCCTAATGACGGAAGATGGAAGAAAAAAATTTTTACAAGCCTGGCAAAAGAAAAAACAAGAAAAAATTACACACCCATTTTTAGGAGATAAAATAACATGGGGATTAGTTCCATATGCACAAGCATTATTGCTTGCTAGATATATTAGGGGAGATATTGATGAATATCCACCTTTCTTATGGAAGTAGGTGAAGCAATTGTTAGTGTTAGTTACTTATGATGTAAGTACAGAATCTGTTGGAGGTACAAAACGGTTAAGAAAAGTCGCTAAAACATGTCAAAATTATGGACAACGAGTTCAAAATTCCGTGTTTGAATGTATTGTTGATTCTGCTCAGTTCGAGTCATTAAAAATCACTCTCGAACAAATCATTGATAAAGAATTTGATAGTTTGCGTTATTATAGATTAGGAAATAACTACCAAGCTAAAGTTGAACATATAGGAGTAAAAGAAACTTTGCAAATAGAAGATCCATTAATCTTTTAGTGCGAATGTGATGTGCCCAGATATTTACAGGGAGATTCGCACTGAAGTATTCACTTATTATTAAGATTAAATGAAAAAATAGAAGTACGAAAAGATTATTTTTAATCTAAAAATAATTTTTTGGGCGTTTTTATAAAGTAATGCTTAAATTTTAGCTAAAAACGCCGTCGCACTCTACATGAGTGCGTGGATTGAAATAGATTGAGTCACTGATAATAATAGATCCGAATTGGTCGCACTCTACATGAGTGCGTGGATTGAAATAACATTTGGAGCCTCTGGCATATCAGCACTAACTGTCGCACTCTACATGAGTGCGTGGATTGAAATGGGAGAAGATACGAGTTGCCAACCATATATAATGTCGCACTCTACATGAGTGCGTGGATTGAAATAATAAGATTAAATTTGATATGTATACTATGCAAAGTCGCACTCTACATGAGTGCGTGGATTGAAATTCGACTAAAAACGCAATAACAGGTGTTAAGAATCGTCGCACTCTACATGAGTGCGTGGATTGAAATATTGTAAAGATTTCATTGAGGTTAAATGTATCATGTCGCACTCTACATGAGTGCGTGGATTGAAATTAAAATAAACTCATTTCATAATTGTTGAGCATTTCGTCGCACTCTACATGAGTGCGTGGATTGAAATAAATAATCCGCTGCAATAATCTCGGATTTTTAAGGGTCGCACTCTACATGAGTGCGTGGATTGAAATAATGGGTACTCTTAAAGGATATAGAGATGACAGAGGTCGCACTCTACATGAGTGCGTGGATTGAAATAATAAAGTTGCTGCTTTAAATGACAGCAAGTGATGTCGCACTCTACATGAGTGCGTGGATTGAAATGACAGCAAGATGAAGTAGAACGACAAGAAAGAAATGTCGCACTCTACATGAGTGCGTGGATTGAAATATTATTTGATTTGATGGGTACATTAGTAGATGCTGTCGCACTCTACATGAGTGCGTGGATTGAAATAGCTCCTTTCAAAGGTTCTCACGAGAAAATTTGTAGTCGCACTCTACATGAGTGCGTGGATTGAAATCTCCTTGTTGGTTGGTTCCAACTCATCCTCATTAGTCGCACTCTACATGAGTGCGTGGATTGAAATTAAGATGACTGCCATCTGTTGATCGAATCCATCAGTCGCACTCTACATGAGTGCGTGGATTGAAATAGTTGTTCGCTCATCCGATTCTGCAGTGGATCCAGTCGCACTCTACATGAGTGCGTGGATTGAAATTCTAGACGAGGATTGATAAAAGTTAGAAGCTCTTGTCGCACTCTACATGAGTGCGTGGATTGAAATATAGGTTCTGGAGTCTTTTGTATATGCGCTTTACGTCGCACTCTACATGAGTGCGTGGATTGAAATATCTTCTACCCAGTCTGCACTACTGTGCCTCCAGAAGTCGCACTCTACATGAGTGCGTGGATTGAAATCATAACGATCATTTGGTCACTGTCGAAAAAATTAGTCGCACTCTACATGAGTGCGTGGATTGAAATTCGATAGATCCAAAGTTTGTACTGAAAAGTGCAAGTCGCACTCTACATGAGTGCGTGGATTGAAATCATCAAACATCCCCCATTCAATTCGTCCTGTTTCCAGTCGCACTCTACATGAGTGCGTGGATTGAAATTTGAGTATCCTTTTTTATCGTATACGTCTTTTTTGTCGCACTCTACATGAGTGCGTGGATTGAAATTTTTAAGTTAGAACAGAAAGAAATGAAGCCGATCGCGTCGCACTCTACATGAGTGCGTGGATTGAAATTGATTTGGTCAGTAACGGCATTGGTTATATCACGTCGCACTCTACATGAGTGCGTGGATTGAAATATCAGATGATGACGATGATGGCAATAAAGCGAGTGTCGCACTCTACATGAGTGCGTGGATTGAAATTCCTTTTTCAACAGATAATCAATTAGCATTTCGGTCGCACTCTACATGAGTGCGTGGATTGAAATTGGTAACACCATTTTGGGCAACAGTATTCTATCTGTCGCACTCTACATGAGTGCGTGGATTGAAATAACTACCAATCTTTAACAACCCCCCAAATAAATTGTCGCACTCTACATGAGTGCGTGGATTGAAATCCATCGTATTCGAACCCAATTTTAATTCCTACATCGTCGCACTCTACATGAGTGCGTGGATTGAAATATAGCGTCTCCCATTTGTTTAACATCCGTATTTGAAGTCGCACTCTACATGAGTGCGTGGATTGAAATCTGCCTGCTGATGGCGGGCGGGAACAAAATAAAAAGTCGCACTCTACATGAGTGCGTGGATTGAAATCTTTGTAGTCGTTGATGAATACCACACTCACCCCGTCGCACTCTACATGAGTGCGTGGATTGAAATTCGAATGGTACTAGTGCAGAGAAATATCTGCAACGTCGCACTCTACATGAGTGCGTGGATTGAAATTATATCTTTCCAGATTTCTTTTGCGATAACTTCTCGTCGCACTCTACATGAGTGCGTGGATTGAAATTTTCGTGTCGTATGCGTGTGTCCAGCAAACGCCGTGTCGCACTCTACATGAGTGCGTGGATTGAAATGAATTTGCTGCCAAATAAAGTAGAAGGTTGCAGATGTCGCACTCTACATGAGTGCGTGGATTGAAATTTTTAATCGTCTTGGCGTTCCCAATAAATCCATCAGTCGCACTCTACATGAGTGCGTGGATTGAAATATGGTAAGATATAACTACGCAACAAACACGTACTTGTCGCACTCTACATGAGTGCGTGGATTGAAATATTTGTTGTGTCTGGTAAAATATCCACTTGCACAGTCGCACTCTACATGAGTGCGTGGATTGAAATATTTTTATACGAGAGTTATTACTTAGACCAACAGTCGCACTCTACATGAGTGCGTGGATTGAAATTGTTTAACTTTTGTTTTACTTTCAATGCACGACCGTCGCACTCTACATGAGTGCGTGGATTGAAATCCCTTCATAGTCTTCAAGGTAATCAAATAGACTGGTCGCACTCTACATGAGTGCGTGGATTGAAATTTTTAATATCAGCCACTATTTATCACTCCTTCAGGTCGCACTCTACATGAGTGCGTGGATTGAATTTTCTTTTAAAAATCAAAACAGACCGGTCCCGAAATGAATGGGGTACTGTTTCAAGCATCACGTAGACACGCTGAATAACCAATACAGTCCTGTGGTTGTCATTACTACAAGTTGACCCCGTTACAAATAATAAACATAAACGGTATTTTAAAATGTACTTTGAGAGCTCAAATGAAATACCTATATCCAATGAAGTAACAATCATAGCAGACAAAGAAGCTGCATCCAGTGACCAGCGAGTTTTTACAGAAAAGTTCATTTTCTTAGAAAATACCCCTGGAAGAAATGAAGAATGTTATCTGATTATTAAAGATGAAAAAAATGAGGAAATATTGACATGAGAAAAATTTGAACTTGATTTAATTTAAGAAGATAGTCTTCACAAAATTAGTGTGGACTTTTTATTTTTCAATTCCGTAAGTAATTACAGTGTAATTATTTGTGGTATAATAAATTAGAGAAAATAAAAGGGGGGAATAAAATGAAAGCTAGAAAACAAGGGAACTCTCTAACTCTAAGCATTCCTAAAAAATTTGGAGTAGAAGAAGGTCAAGAATTTATGGCATTTAAAGGAAGGCGCGGGGGAGTTGTTTATGTTCCAGTACAAGAAGATATCTTTGAAAAAGCACTTGAAGAAGGAAGAAGTCTTAGATATGAAGAATCATTAGAAGAAATTAAGCCGGTTGGAAGAGAGATGACTTAATGGTATATAAAGTTAATGGTTATTTACCACAGCAGGGGGATTTAGTATGGATTAACTTTGATCCTAGCATTGGGAAAGAAATTAAAAAAAGGCGACCAGCTCTAGTTCTAAGTACCAAACAATATAACGGGACAACAGGAATGATTGCTATTTGTCCTATAACAAGTACCAAGCGGTTTGGATTTGTTGAAATAGATGAAAATCAGAAAGTGAAGGGATGTGTCAATCCATTACAACTCTACACTTTTGATTTTATAAATGAACTTAGACAGGTTGAATACATTGAACCATTAAATGATGAAGATATGGCAGCTGTTGTTCAAATGGTCGAAAACATATTTAAATTCTGGAAATTAAAGGATTCTGCTAATGGAGAAACTTGAGGTAAATAGGTTTCTCTATTAGCTTTTTTCGTATGAAAACTTATATAATGGCAATCAGTTCCTTTTTACAGAAGGGTTTTAATGTGTAATTCATTTGACAACTCGAGATCTTTAGGGAAAATTTTTAGCCATTTTTTAAGTGAGTTTTCTGTAAGAAATTCTTTTGTTCTCTCCAGGCGGTGTTTTCTCCGTCTTTTCAAGCGCCTAGCACTACGAAAATTTCTTCTATCTTCATTTGCATTTCGATCTGCTTCTTCAAACAAACGAACGCCTGCATCAATGATTTCACCAGTTTCTTCATTGATAATTCCCCAGCCTACACTAGAAATACCAATATCTAACCCTAATACTAAATTGGACATAATTTTATACCTCCCATTATTACTATATTGATAAGTATATCACAGAGTGGTAACGTTTTTAATATCATAATAGAAAAAGAATATGCTAATATCTTATTAAGATTTAAATGATTTAATTTACTGATTAACAATATTGTGAGAAGTGATTTATTTATAGTGGCAATGTGCTAAGATTATCAGTAAAGCATAATTTTTAATTCGGAAAGGAAACAATATGTATGAAGAAAATATATTTAGGCGGACCGCTTTTCAGTGAAATGGAAGCGAGTTATAATAAGTGGTTGGCTAGTGAAATTAGAAGTAAGCTTAATGTGGAAGTTTATAATCCGGTCGAAAACGAAGCAATAAATGATAAGTCGGGATATGCAGATAGTATAATGATTGCGGAAGGTGATAATGCACATTTAGAAACATCAGATGTATTGGTAGCTTTACTGGATGGGTCAGTTGTGGATCCTGGGCTAGCTGCAGAAATCGGTTATTTTTATTCGATGAATAAACCAATCGTTGCGCTTTACACAGATTCAAGACAAGGAAGCTTCGGGAACCAGCAGAAACTGGATGCAATCGACGAAGTTGCAGAATCTCAGTTTTCTTATGTAAATCTAATATATAGTAGGCTTAATTAAAAAACGAGGCGTCATTGTGAAGTCTAAAGAAAAATTACTTAATTGTTTGGAAGAAATCATAACTAATTAACAAAGAGGGATTCTATGTTAAACAGTATCAATCAGACCATTTATAAAAAATGTCTATTTCCATTATTTTTTTCATTATTTGGTTCAGCCATGTTATATTGTTGGAATTCAGGTAACGTAGAAGGGTATTTTGAAATTTTTACTGGTATTGTCCTGTTAATTATTTTTAGTTACGCTTTAAGAAACATCTGGTTATTTGCGGATCAAAATGTAAGAACGAAATTATATAGAAACATAGCAATTTTTGCTGTAATACTGAATCTTTCGACTTATGCAGTTTCTATTGTCTTTCAAGGGGTTGTTGCATTTATATTTGCAGTTTTCATGATAATCGGTTTCTGGAAGCTCATCACAAAATAGCGAAAATAAATTTTAATTACGATTTAAGAATCTTATATATTAAGTAAAATGAGAACCTCAAACTTACTATTTGACCTTTTTTGACCTTTGGAGTACAATATCTTTAGTTTCATTAATCAACGTATGTTAAAATGAATTTGATTGAATTTAAGGAGGACATTAAAAATGAATTTAGTACCAACAGTTATTGAACAATCACCCCGTGGTGAACGTGCATATGATATTTATTCTCGTTTACTGAAAGACCGCATTATCATGCTCGGTGGACCAATTGATGATCAAGTAGCCAACTCAGTGATCGCACAATTACTCTTCTTGGATGCTCAAGATCCAGAAAAAGATATCTACCTATATATTAATTCTCCAGGTGGTAGTGTAACGGCTGGATTAGCAATC